>CAWHLZ010000004.1:0-2175898 GCA_963830345.1 uncultured Solirubrobacteraceae bacterium
AATGGTCGGGCTGGGGGTATGCGAGAGCGGGCGGCGCGGTTGGGGGATGGTGTTTGGCCTCCGGTGGGTGCGCAGCCGGTTGATCTTGATGGTTTGTATGATGTTTTGGCTGAGCGGGGGTTTGAGTATGGGCCGGCTTTTCAGGGGTTGCGGGCTGCTTGGCGTAGTGGGGATGAGTTTTTCGCGGAGGTTGAGTTAGCTGAGCAGCAGCGTGATCAGGCTTCTGCTTTTGGTGTGCATCCGGCGCTTTTGGATTCGGCGTTTCATGTTTTGGCTGGTGGTGAGTTGGATGCGGGGGGTGAGGGTTCTCGTCAGGGCGCGCGTTTGCCGTTTTCTTTTAGTGGTGTGGAGTTGTATGCCTCGGGTGCTGCTTCGTTGCGGGTCTCGCTCCTTGGGGTAGGCGAGGACGCGATTTCTTTGGTGGTCGGTGATGAGGTTGGGGGGCTGGTCGCATCGGTTGATTCGTTGGTCGTGCGTGAGGTCTCAGCGGGGCAGTTGGGTGCTGCGCGTGATGTGCGTGGGGATTCGTTGTTCAGGATCGATTGGTCAGAGCTCTCGGTTACTGGAGAAGCCGCTGCGCAGCAGCTGGTGGTGTTAGGGGCGAGTGACTCGTTGCTGGCTAGGTCTCTGGGTGAGGCCGGGCATACGGTCGAGGTGTATACGGATCTCAAGACCCTGACGCAAGCATTGGATAAAGGAGCCCTGCTACCCACAGCAGTGCTCTATGACTGCACCACCAACACGGCCAGCGAGGCCAGAGGCCAGCGGGGTTGACGGGGACAGCGAGGCCGGTGGGGTTGACGGGGTTGACGGGGCCAGCGGGGTTGACGGGGTTGACGAGGCCAGTGGGGTTGGTGGTGGGTTGGGTTTGGTGCGTGGTGGTGTTCGGCGGGTGCTTGGGGTGTTGCAGGGTTGGCTTGCGGATGAGCGGTTTGTGGATGCTCGTTTGGTGTTGGTTACGAGGGGTGCTGTGGGTGTGGGGGCTGGTGAGGGTGTTGGGGGTTTGGTGCAGGCGCCGGTGTGGGGGTTGGTACGTTCAGCGCAGTCGGAGAATCCTGAGCGGTTTTGTTTGGTTGATATTGATGCGGGTGAGGGTTGTTGGGGTGTGTTTGCGGGGGCGTTGGCGTGTGGTGAGCCGCAGCTCGCGTTACGCGAGGGTATGGTCCTCGCTCCGCGGCTAGCACGGGCTGGTTCGGGTGGTGGGCTGGTAGCCCCGGCTGGTGTTAGGCAGTGGTGTTTGGACGCGGGTGCGGGGGGAACGTTTGAGGATCTCTCGCTCGTGGCTAGCCCTGAGGCGGGGCAGCCGCTGCAGGCGGGACAGGTCCGTATCGGTGTGCGTGCTGGGGGCCTGAACTTCCGTGACGTGATTGATCGGGCTGGGTCTGTTGATCCGGATTCCAATGGTGGGGTTATGTTGGTGGTGAGGGTGCTGGGGTTGTTTTGGAGCTTGGTCCGGGGGTGGAGGGGTTGGCTGTCGGGGATCGGGTGATGGGTTTGTTCTCGGGGCTGGGACCGGTCATGGTCACTGACGTCGATTTGCTTGCTCGGGTGCCTGATGGGTGGTCTTTTGTGGGGGCTGCGTCGGTGCCGATTGTGTTTTCGACGGCGTTTTATGGGTTGGTGGATTTGGCTGGTTTGCGGCGGGGTGAGCGGGTGTTGGTGCACTCGGCGGCGGGTGGGGTTGGTATGGCTGCTGTGCAGTTGGCTCGGTATTTGGGTGCTGAGGTGTTCGTGACTGCGAGTCCTGGTAAGTGGCAGACGCTTCGCTCGTTGGGGTTTGATGAGGCGCATATCGCTTCTTCGCGTACGCTTGAGTTCAAGGAGCGTTTCCTTGAGCAGACTGGTGGGCGGGGTATGGATGTGGTCTTGGATTCTTTGGCTGGAGAGTTCGTGGATGCCTCGCTTGATTTGTTGGCTGAGGGTGGCCGTTTTATTGAGATGGGTAAGACTGATATTCGTGATGCTGGTGTGTTGGCTGAGAGTCATCCAGGGGTGTCTTATCGGGCGTTTGACTTGATCGAGGCTGGCCCGCAACGAATGCAAGAGATCCTCGGCGAGTTGCTGGAGTTGTTCGCGTCGGGTGTCCTTGAGCCGCTACCCGTTACCGCGTGGGATATCCGTCATGCGCCCCAAGCTCTACGGTTTATGAGCCAAGCGCGTCATATCGGGAAGATCGTGCTGAGCCTACCCCGTGCTATAGACCCGGAGGGCACGGTCCTGGTTACTGGTGGCACGGGCACGCTGGGTGCTTTGCTCGCGCGGCATCTAGTCACACAGCACGACGTCGGGCATCTGCTGCTAGTCAGCCGCCAAGGAATACAGGCTAAAGGCGCGAGCGAGCTGCAGGCAGAGCTCGAAGGCTTGGGTGCCAGCGTGAGGATCGAGGCTTGTGATGCATCCCAACGCCAGGCGCTAAAGAGTCTGCTGGACTCAGTCTCGGTTGAGTATCCGCTGACAGGGATAGTGCACGCCGCGGGCGTACTCGATGATGGCGTGATCGACTCGTTGACAGCAGAGCGCGTTGAACGAGTCTTAACGGCAAAGGCAGACGCTGCCTGGTATTTGCATGAACTGACAGAACACATGGATCTATCATTATTTGTGTTGTTCTCCTCAGCAGCGGGCGCGTTTGGTAGCCCGGGCCAGGGAAACTACGCAGCCGCTAACGCGTTCCTTGATGCCCTGGCCTGCTATCGCCGTGTGCGAGGCCTGCCTGGCTGCTCAATGGCATGGGGCTACTGGGAACAAGCCAGCGGGCTGACCGGAGACTTGAGCGAGATCGATATCTCACGCATGACTCGCTCAGGCGTAGCAGCCCTCTCCTCCGAACACGGCCTCGAACTCTTCGATAACGCCCTAAAAACAGGCGAGGCGATGATCCTCCCCGTCCGTCTTGACCTTCGAGCGATGCGCACCCAAGCCCGGATAGGAATCCTCCCAACACTCTTCAGCGACCTCATACGCATCCCCCCACGCCGCTCCAGCCAAGAAAGCAGAACCCTCGCCAGACGCCTAGCCGAAACCCCCGAGAACGAACGCGAAAACATCCTCCTCGAACTCGTCAGAACCCAAGTAGCCACCGTCCTAGGACACACCTCCCCCGAAACAATCAACACACAACAAACCTTCAAGGAACTCGGCTTTGACTCACTCACCGCCGTCGAGCTACGCAACCGCCTAAACACCACAACCGGCCTACTCCTACCCGCCACCCTCATCTTCGACTACCCCACCAGCACCCTCGTCACCCAACACCTCCTCACAGAACTCACAGGCACCCAACAAAGCCTCGCCAAACCCTCCCCCTCAACCAAAACACACGACGAGCCCCTGGCGATTGTTGGTATGAGTTGTCGTTATCCGGGTGGTGTGTCCTCGCCACAGGAGCTATGGCAGCTCGTCGCATCAGGCACCGACGGGATCGGTGGATTCCCGACCGATCGTGGCTGGGATCTAGAGGGACTATATGACCCCGACCCCGATCATCCCGGCACCAGCTACACCCGCGAGGGCGGCTTCATCTACGACGCCGACAGATTCGACGCCCACTTCTTCGCCATCAGCCCCCGAGAGGCACTAGCAATGGACCCCCAACAACGATTGTTGCTGGAGGGTGCGTGGGAGGCGTTTGAAGATGCGGGCATTGATCCTGTGACGCTGAAGGGCAGCCAGACTGGAGTATTCGCAGGAATTATCTCTTCGGGCTATGGTGTGGCTGGGTCGGTTGCTGAGGAGCTTGAGGGTTATCGGTTGACGGGAGCTACGAGCAGTGTTGCGTCGGGTCGTGTGGCTTATACGTTTGGTTTGGAGGGTCCTGCGGTTTCGGTAGATACGGCGTGTTCGTCCTCGCTTGTGGCGTTGCATTTGGCGTGTCAGGCGTTGCGTTCGGGTGAGTGTTCGATGGCGTTGGCGGGTGGGGTGACGGTGATGACTTCGCCGGGGGGGATTGTGGATTTCGCTCGTCAGCGTGGTCTTGCTCGTGATGGTCGTTGTAAGGCTTTTTCTGCGGCGGCGGATGGTATGGGCTTTGCTGAGGGTGTGGGTGTGGTGTTGCTTGAGCGTCTTTCGGATGCTCTGCGTAATGGTCGTCAGGTGTTGGGGTTGGTGCGGGGTAGTGCTGTGAATCAGGATGGGGCGAGTAATGGGTTGACGGCGCCGAATGGTCCTTCTCAGCAGCGGGTAATTGTTCAGGCACTGGCTAACGCGCGGCTTTCGCCGGGGCAGGTGGATGTGGTTGAGGCGCATGGTACGGGTACGACGCTTGGTGATCCGATTGAGGCTCAGGCGTTGTTGGCGACTTATGGGCGTGATCGTTCGGGGGAGCGTCCGTTGTGGGTTGGATCAATCAAGTCGAATATTGGTCATACGCAGGCGGCGGCTGGTGTGGCGGGTGTTATTAAGATGGTGATGGCGATGCGTCATGGTGTGTTGCCCAGGACGTTGCATGTTGATGAGCCTTCTTCGCATGTGGATTGGTCAGCAGGTGAGGTTGCGCTGCTGGTCGAGGAGAGGTCGTGGGAGGGCAATGGTGAGCCTCGTCGGGCTGGGGTTTCTTCGTTTGGGATTAGTGGTACGAATGCGCATGTGATCCTGGAGGAGGCTCCGGTGTTCGATTCGGTTTCGGGGGGTAGGGGATCGAACGATGTTGGTGCTGGTGTGGGTGGTGTTGGTGGGGATGGTGTGGGTGGTGTGGGTGTGGGTGTTGAGGGTGTGGGTGGTGTTGGTGGTGGTGTGGGTGTGTTTGGTGAGGGTGGTGTTGTTGGTGTTGGTGTGGTGCCGTGGGTGTTGTCGGGTCGGGGTGTGGGTGCGTTGCGTGGGTATGCTGGGCGTTTGTGTGAGTTTGTGGGGGGTGTTGGTGGTGGGTTGGGGGTTGGGGATGTGGGGTTGTCGTTGGCTGGTCGTTCGGTGTTTGAGCATCGTGCGGTGGTTTTGGGTGCTGGGGTTGGGGGTTTGGTTGGTGGTTTGTCTGGGTTGGTGTCGGGGGAGTTGGGTGTGGGTGTTGTGGAGGGTGTGGTGTCGGGGGGTGTGGTGTCGGGTGGTGGGGGTGGTGGGGGTGTTGTGTTTTTGTTTCCGGGTCAGGGTTCGCAGTGGGTGGGTATGGCGTTGGGGTTGTTGGATTGTTCGCCTGTGTTTGCTGAGGGGATGCGGGTTTGTGGTGAGGCGTTGGGTGAGTTTGTTGGTTGGTCGTTGGAGGATGTGTTGCGGGGTGTGGGTGGTGCTCCGGGGCTTGATCGGGTGGATGTGGTTCAGCCGGTGTTGTTTGCGGTGATGGTGTCGTTGGCGGGGTTGTGGCGTGCGTGTGGTGTGCGTCCGGGGGTGGTGGTGGGTCATTCTCAGGGTGAGATTGCTGCTGCGTGTGTGGCGGGTGGGCTTTCGCTTGGGGATGCGGCGCGGGTGGTGGCGTTGCGTAGTCGTGCGTTGGTGGGTTTGGCTGGGTTGGGTGGGATGGTTTCGGTTGGTGTGTCGTTGGGGGTGCTTGAGGAGTGTTTTGAGCGTTGGGGTGCTGGGGGGCGTTGGGGTGATCGTCTTGGGGTTGCGGCGGTGAATGGGCCTTCTTCGGTGGTGGTTTCTGGTGATCGTGGGGCGTTGGGGGAGTTTCTTAGGGAGTGTGAGTTGGAGGGTTTGAGGGCGCGGGAGATTCCGGTTGATTATGCGGCGCATTCGGTTGCGGTTGAGGGGATTCGGGGGGAGTTGTTGGAGGGGTGTGCTGGGATTGTGCCGCGTCGGGGTGATGTTCCGTTTTTCTCGACGGTGACGGGTGGGTTGGTTGATATGTCGGAGTTGGATGGTGAGTATTGGTATCGCAATTTGCGTGAGACGGTTCAGTTTGAGCGGGTTATTCGTGTGTTGCTTGGGGATGGGTATCGGGCGTTTGTTGAGGTTAGTCCGCATCCGGTGTTGACGGTGGGTGTGCAGGAGAGTATGGATGGGGTGCTTGAGGTTCCGGGGGATGGGGTGGTGGTGGGTTCGTTGCGTCGTGGGGAGGGTGGGCCGGAGCGTTTTTTGGGTTCTTTGGCTGAGGTGTGGACGCGTGGTGTTGAGGTTGATTGGGGTGTGTTGTTTAGGGGTTCTGGTGCGAGGCGTGTGGGGTTGCCTACTTATGCTTTTCAGCGGGAGCGGTTTTGGTTGGATGCTGGGTTGGGTGTGGGTGATGTGGCTTCTGCTGGTTTGTCTGCGGCTGGTCATCCGTTGTTGGGTGCGATGGTTGAGTTGGCTGATGGTGGGCAGTGGTTGTTTACTGGGCGTGTGTCGCTGCAGAGTCATTCGTGGCTTTCGGATCATGCGGTGTTGGGTAGTGTGTTGTTGCCGGGGACTGTGTTTCTTGATTTGGCTTTGTGTGTTGGTGAGCGGGTTGGGTGTGGTGTTGTGCGGGAGTTGACGTTGGAGGCTCCGTTGGTGTTTGCGGGGGATGTTGGGGTTCTGTTGCAGCTTTCGGTTGGTGAGCTTGATGAGTCGGGGTGTCGTTTGTTGGGTATTCATTCTCGGCTGGAGGGTGAGGTTGGGGGTGGGTCTGAGCAGTGGACGCGTCATGCGAGTGGTGTGTTGGCTGGGGTGGGGGTCGTTTTGAATGGTCGGGCTGGGGGTATGCGAGAGCGGGCGGCGCGGTTGGGGGATGGTGTTTGGCCTCCGGTGGGTGCGCAGCCGGTTGATCTTGATGGTTTGTATGATGTTTTGGCTGAGCGGGGGTTTGAGTATGGGCCGGCTTTTCAGGGGTTGCGGGCTGCTTGGCGTAGTGGGGATGAGTTTTTCGCGGAGGTTGAGTTAGCTGAGCAGCAGCGTGATCAGGCTTCTGCTTTTGGTGTGCATCCGGCGCTTTTGGATTCGGCGTTTCATGTTTTGGCTGGTGGTGAGTTGGATGCGGGGGGTGAGGGTTCTCGTCAGGGCGCGCGTTTGCCGTTTTCTTTTAGTGGTGTGGAGTTGTATGCCTCGGGTGCTGCTTCGTTGCGGGTCTCGCTCCTTGGGGTAGGCGAGGACGCGATTTCTTTGGTGGTCGGTGATGAGGTTGGGGGGCTGGTCGCATCGGTTGATTCGTTGGTCGTGCGTGAGGTCTCAGCGGGGCAGTTGGGTGCTGCGCGTGATGTGCGTGGGGATTCGTTGTTCAGGATCGATTGGTCAGAGCTCTCGGTTACTGGAGAAGCCGCTGCGCAGCAGCTGGTGGTGTTAGGGGCGAGTGACTCGTTGCTGGCTAGGTCTCTGGGTGAGGCTGGGCATACGGTCGAGGTGTATACGGATCTCAAGACCCTGACGCGAGCATTGGATAAAGGAGCCCTGCTACCCACAGCAGTGCTCTATGACTGCACCACCAACACGGCCAGCGAGGCCAGCAAGGCCAGCGGGGTTGACGAGGCCAGCGAGGCCGGTGGGGTTGACGGGGTTGACGAGGCCGGTGGGGTTGACGGGGTTGACGAGGCCAGTGGGGTTGGTGGTGGGTTGGGTTTGGTGCGTGGTGGTGTTCGGCGGGTGCTTGGGGTGTTGCAGGGTTGGCTTGCGGATGAGCGGTTTGTGGATGCTCGTTTGGTGTTGGTTACGAGGGGTGCTGTGGGTGTGGGGGCTGGTGAGGGTGTTGGGGGTTTGGTGCAGGCGCCGGTGTGGGGGTTGGTACGTTCAGCGCAGTCGGAGAATCCTGAGCGGTTTTGTTTGGTTGATATTGATGCGGGTGAGGGTTGTTGGGGTGTGTTTGCGGGGGCGTTGGCGTGTGGTGAGCCGCAGCTCGCGTTACGCGAGGGTATGGTCCTCGCTCCGCGGCTAGCACGGGCTGGTTCGGGTGGTGGGCTGGTAGCCCCGGCTGGTGTTAGGCAGTGGTGTTTGGACGCGGGTGCGGGGGGAACGTTTGAGGATCTCTCGCTCGTGGCTAGCCCTGAGGCGGGGCAGCCGCTGCAGGCGGGACAGGTCCGTATCGGTGTGCGTGCTGGGGGCCTGAACTTCCGTGACGTGATGGTGACTCTGGGTCTGGTGTCTGTTGATCCTGCTTCCAATGGTGGGGTTACTGTTGGTGGTGAGGGTGCTGGGGTTGTTTTGGAGCTTGGTCCGGGGGTGGAGGGGTTGGCTGTCGGGGATCGGGTGATGGGTTTGTTCTCGGGGCTGGGACCGGTCGCGGTTGCTGAGCGTGATTTGATTCTCAGGGTGCCTGATGGGTGGTCTTTTGTGGGGGCTGCGTCGGTGCCGATTGTGTTTTCGACGGCGTTTTATGGGTTGGTGGATTTGGCTGGTTTGCGGCGGGGTGAGCGGGTGTTGGTGCACTCGGCGGCGGGTGGGGTTGGTATGGCTGCTGTGCAGTTGGCTCGGTATTTGGGTGCTGAGGTGTTCGTGACTGCGAGTCCTGGTAAGTGGCAGACGCTTCGCTCGTTGGGGTTTGATGAGGCGCATATCGCTTCTTCGCGTACGCTTGAGTTCAAGGAGCGTTTCCTTGAGCAGACTGGTGGGCGGGGTATGGATGTGGTCTTGGATTCTTTGGCTGGAGAGTTCGTGGATGCCTCGCTTGATTTGTTGGCTGAGGGTGGCCGTTTTATTGAGATGGGTAAGACTGATATTCGTGATGCTGGTGTGTTGGCTGAGAGTCATCCAGGGGTGTCTTATCGGGCGTTTGACTTGATCGAGGCTGGCCCGCAACGAATGCAAGAGATCCTCGGCGAGTTGCTGGAGTTGTTCGCGTCGGGTGTCCTTGAGCCGCTACCCGTTACCGCGTGGGATATCCGTCATGCGCCCCAAGCTCTACGGTTTATGAGCCAAGCGCGTCATATCGGGAAGATCGTGCTGAGCCTACCCCGTGCTATAGACCCGGAGGGCACGGTCCTGGTTACTGGTGGCACGGGCACGCTGGGTGCTTTGCTCGCGCGGCATCTAGTCACACAGCACGACGTCGGGCATCTGCTGCTAGTCAGCCGCCAAGGAATACAGGCTAAAGGCGCGAGCGAGCTGCAGGCAGAGCTCGAAGGCTTGGGTGCCAGCGTGAGGATCGAGGCTTGTGATGCATCCCAACGCCAGGCGCTAAAGAGTCTGCTGGACTCAGTCTCGGTTGAGTATCCGCTGACAGGGATAGTGCACGCCGCGGGCGTACTCGATGATGGCGTGATCGACTCGTTGACAGCAGAGCGCGTTGAAGGAGTCTTAACGGCAAAGGCAGACGCTGCCTGGTATTTGCATGAACTGACAGAACACATGGATCTATCATTATTTGTGTTGTTCTCCTCAGCAGCGGGCGCGTTTGGTAGCCCGGGCCAGGGAAACTACGCAGCCGCTAACGCGTTCCTTGATGCCCTGGCCTGCTATCGCCGTGTGCGAGGCCTGCCTGGCTGCTCAATGGCATGGGGCTACTGGGAACAAGCCAGCGGGCTGACCGGAGACTTGAGCGAGATCGATATCTCACGCATGACTCGCTCAGGCGTAGCAGCCCTCTCCTCCGAACACGGCCTCGAACTCTTCGATAACGCCCTAAAAACAGGCGAGGCGATGATCCTCCCCGTCCGTCTTGACCTTCGAGCGATGCGCACCCAAGCCCGGATAGGAATCCTCCCAACACTCTTCAGCGACCTCATACGCATCCCCCCACGCCGCTCCAGCCAAGAAAGCAGAACCCTCGCCAGACGCCTAGCCGAAACCCCCGAGAACGAACGCGAAAACATCCTCCTCGAACTCGTCAGAACCCAAGTAGCCACCGTCCTAGGACACACCTCCCCCGAAACAATCAACACACAACAAACCTTCAAGGAACTCGGCTTTGACTCACTCACCGCCGTCGAGCTACGCAACCGCCTAAACACCACAACCGGCCTACTCCTACCCGCCACCCTCATCTTCGACTACCCCACCAGCACCCTCGTCACCCAACACCTCCTCACAGAACTCACAGGCACCCAACAAAGCCTCGCCAAACCCTCCCCCTCAACCAAAACACACGACGAACCCCTGGCGATTGTTGGTATGAGTTGTCGTTATCCGGGTGGTGTGTCCTCGCCACAGGAGCTATGGCAGCTCGTCGCATCAGGCACCGACGGGATCGGTGGATTCCCGACCGATCGTGGCTGGGATCTAGAGGGACTATATGACCCCGACCCCGATCATCCCGGCACCAGCTACACCCGCGAGGGCGGCTTCATCTACGACGCCGACAGATTCGACGCCCACTTCTTCGCCATCAGCCCCCGAGAGGCACTAGCAATGGACCCCCAACAACGACTACTCCTAGAAGGCGCCTGGGAAGCCATCGAAGACGCAGGCATCAACCCCACATCCCTAAAAAGCAGCCAAACCGGCGTATTCGCAGGAATAATCTCTTCAGGCTATGGTGCTGTCTGGGTCGGCTGCTGAGGAGCTTGAGGGTTACCGGTTGACGGGAGCCACCAGCAGCGTTGCCTCCGGGCGGATCGCCTATACCTTCGGTTTGGAGGGTCCTGCGGTTTCGGTAGATACGGCGTGTTCGTCCTCGCTTGTGGCGTTGCATTTGGCGTGTCAGGCGTTGCGTTCGGGTGAGTGTTCGATGGCGTTGGCGGGTGGGGTGACGGTGATGACTTCGCCGGGGGGGATTCGTGGATTTTGCTCGTCAGCGTGGTCTTGCTCGTGATGGTCGTTGTAAGGCTTTTTCTGCGGCGGCGGATGGTATGGGCTTTGCTGAGGGTATGGGTGTGGTGTTGCTTGAGCGTCTTTCGGATGCTCTGCGTAATGGTCGTCATGTGTTGGGGTTGGTGCGGGGTAGTGCTGTGAATCAGGATGGGGCGAGTAATGGGTTGACGGCGCCGAATGGTCCTTCTCAGCAGCGGGTAATTGTTCAGGCACTGGCTAACGCGCGGCTTTCGCCGGGGCAGATGGATATGGTTGAGGCGCATGGTACGGGTACGATGCTTGGTGATCCGATTGAGGCTCAGGCGTTGATTGGCGACATATGGGCGTGATCGTTCGGGGGAGCGTCCGTTGTGGGTCGGATCAATCAAGTCGAATATTGGTCATACGCAGGCGGCGGCTGGTGTGGCGGGTGTTATTAAGATGGTCGATGGCGATACGTCATGGTGTGTTGCCCAGGACGTTGCATGTTGATGAGCCTTCAACCAACGTGGATTGGTCAGCAGGTGAGGTTGCGCTGCTGGCCGAGGAGAGGTCATGGGAGGGCAATGGTGAGCCTCGTCGGGCAGGGGTTTCTTCGTTTGGCATTAGTGGCACGAATGCGCACGTGATCCTGGAGGAGGCACCACCGCACAGAGCCCGACGGGGGTACCGGATGTGGGTGATGGCGTGTTGAGGGTGTGGGTGGTGTTCGGTGGTAGTGTGGGTGTATTTGGTGAGGGTGGTCCGTTGGTGTTGGTGTGGTGCCGTGGGTGTTGTCGGGTCGGGGTGTGGGTGCGTTGCGTGGGTATGCTGGGCGTTTGTGTGAGTTTGTGGGGGGTGTTGGTGGTGGGTTGGGGGTTGGGGATGTGGGGTTGTCGTTGGCTGGTCGTTCGGTGTTTGAGCATCGTGCGGTGGTTTTGGGTGCTGGGGTTGGGGGTTTGGTTGGTGGTTTGTCTGGGTTGGTGTCGGGGGAGTTGGGTGTGGGTGTTGTGGAGGGTGTGGTGTCGGGGGGTGTGGTGTCGGGTGGTGGGGGTGGTGGGGGTGTTGTGTTTTTGTTTCCGGGTCAGGGTTCGCAGTGGGTGGGTATGGCGTTGGGGTTGTTGGATTGTTCGCCTGTGTTTGCTGAGGGGATGCGGGTTTGTGGTGAGGCGTTGGGTGAGTTTGTTGGTTGGTCGTTGGAGGATGTGTTGCGGGGTGTGGGTGGTGCTCCGGGGCTTGATCGGGTGGATGTGGTTCAGCCGGTGTTGTTTGCGGTGATGGTGTCGTTGGCGGGGTTGTGGCGTGCGTGTGGTGTGCGTCCGGGGGTGGTGGTGGGTCATTCTCAGGGTGAGATTGCTGCTGCGTGTGTGGCGGGTGGGCTTTCGCTTGGGGATGCGGCGCGGGTGGTGGCGTTGCGTAGTCGTGCGTTGGTGGGTTTGGCTGGGTTGGGTGGGATGGTTTCGGTTGGTGTGTCGTTGGGGGTGCTTGAGGAGTGTTTTGAGCGTTGGGGTGCTGGGGGGCGTTGGGGTGATCGTCTTGGGGTTGCGGCGGTGAATGGGCCTTCTTCGGTGGTGGTTTCTGGTGATCGTGGGGCGTTGGGGGAGTTTCTTAGGGAGTGTGAGTTGGAGGGTTTGAGGGCGCGGGAGATTCCGGTTGATTATGCGGCGCATTCGGTTGCGGTTGAGGGGATTCGGGGGGAGTTGTTGGAGGGGTGTGCTGGGATTGTGCCGCGTCGGGGTGATGTTCCGTTTTTCTCGACGGTGACGGGTGGGTTGGTTGATATGTCGGAGTTGGATGGTGAGTATTGGTATCGCAATTTGCGTGAGACGGTTCAGTTTGAGCGGGTTATTCGTGTGTTGCTTGGGGATGGGTATCGGGCGTTTGTTGAGGTTAGTCCGCATCCGGTGTTGACGGTGGGTGTGCAGGAGAGTATGGATGGGGTGCTTGAGGTTCCGGGGGATGGGGTGGTGGTGGGTTCGTTGCGTCGTGGGGAGGGTGGGCCGGAGCGTTTTTTGGGTTCTTTGGCTGAGGTGTGGACGCGTGGTGTTGAGGTTGATTGGGGTGTGTTGTTTAGGGGTTCTGGTGCGAGGCGTGTGGGGTTGCCTACTTATGCTTTTCAGCGGGAGCGGTTTTGGTTGGATGCTGGGTTGGGTGTGGGTGATGTGGCTTCTGCTGGTTTGTCTGCGGCTGGTCATCCGTTGTTGGGTGCGATGGTTGAGTTGGCTGATGGTGGGCAGTGGTTGTTTACTGGGCGTGTGTCGCTGCAGAGTCATTCGTGGCTTTCGGATCATGCGGTGTTGGGTAGTGTGTTGTTGCCGGGGACTGTGTTTCTTGATTTGGCTTTGTGTGTTGGTGAGCGGGTTGGGTGTGGTGTTGTGCGGGAGTTGACGTTGGAGGCTCCGTTGGTGTTTGCGGGGGATGTTGGGGTTCTGTTGCAGCTTTCGGTTGGTGAGCTTGATGAGTCGGGGTGTCGTTTGTTGGGTATTCATTCTCGGCTGGAGGGTGAGGTTGGGGGTGGGTCTGAGCAGTGGACGCGTCATGCGAGTGGTGTGTTGGCTGGGGTGGGGGTCGTTTTGAATGGTCGGGCTGGGGGTATGCGAGAGCGGGCGGCGCGGTTGGGGGATGGTGTTTGGCCTCCGGTGGGTGCGCAGCCGGTTGATCTTGATGGTTTGTATGATGTTTTGGCTGAGCGGGGGTTTGAGTATGGGCCGGCTTTTCAGGGGTTGCGGGCTGCTTGGCGTAGTGGGGATGAGTTTTTCGCGGAGGTTGAGTTAGCTGAGCAGCAGCGTGATCAGGCTTCTGCTTTTGGTGTGCATCCGGCGCTTTTGGATTCGGCGTTTCATGTTTTGGCTGGTGGTGAGTTGGATGCGGGGGGTGAGGGTTCTCGTCAGGGCGCGCGTTTGCCGTTTTCTTTTAGTGGTGTGGAGTTGTATGCCTCGGGTGCTGCTTCGTTGCGGGTCTCGCTCCTTGGGGTAGGCGAGGACGCGATTTCTTTGGTGGTCGGTGATGAGGTTGGGGGGCTGGTCGCATCGGTTGATTCGTTGGTCGTGCGTGAGGTCTCAGCGGGGCAGTTGGGTGCTGCGCGTGATGTGCGTGGGGATTCGTTGTTCAGGATCGATTGGTCAGAGCTCTCGGTTACTGGAGAAGCCGCTGCGCAGCAGCTGGTGGTGTTAGGGGCGAGTGACTCGTTGCTGGCTAGGTCTCTGGGTGAGGCTGGGCATACGGTCGAGGTGTATACGGATCTCAAGACCCTGACGCGAGCATTGGATAAAGGAGCCCTGCTACCCACAGCAGTGCTCTATGACTGCACCACCAACACGGCCAGCGAGGCCAGCAAGGCCAGCGGGGTTGACGAGGCCAGCGAGGCCGGTGGGGTTGACGGGGTTGACGAGGCCGGTGGGGTTGACGGGGTTGACGAGGCCAGTGGGGTTGGTGGTGGGTTGGGTTTGGTGCGTGGTGGTGTTCGGCGGGTGCTTGGGGTGTTGCAGGGTTGGCTTGCGGATGAGCGGTTTGTGGATGCTCGTTTGGTGTTGGTTACGAGGGGTGCTGTGGGTGTGGGGGCTGGTGAGGGTGTTGGGGGTTTGGTGCAGGCGCCGGTGTGGGGGTTGGTACGTTCAGCGCAGTCGGAGAATCCTGAGCGGTTTTGTTTGGTTGATGTTGATGCGGGTGAGGGTTGTTGGGGTGTGTTTGCGGGGGCGTTGGCGTGTGGTGAGCCGCAGCTCGCGTTACGCGAGGGTATGGTCCTCGCTCCGCGGCTAGCACGGGCTGGTTCGGGTGGTGGGCTGGTAGCCCCGGCTGGTGTTAGGCAGTGGTGTTTGGACGCGGGTGCGGGGGGAACGTTTGAGGATCTCTCGCTCGTGGCTAGCCCTGAGGCGGGGCAGCCGCTGCAGGCGGGACAGGTCCGTATCGGTGTGCGTGCTGGGGGCCTGAACTTCCGTGACGTGATGGTGACTCTGGGTCTGGTGTCTGTTGATCCTGCTTCCAATGGTGGGGTTACTGTTGGTGGTGAGGGTGCTGGGGTTGTTTTGGAGCTTGGTCCGGGGGTGGAGGGGTTGGCTGTCGGGGATCGGGTGATGGGTTTGTTCTCGGGGCTGGGACCGGTCGCGGTTGCTGAGCGTGATTTGATTCTCAGGGTGCCTGATGGGTGGTCTTTTGTGGGGGCTGCGTCGGTGCCGATTGTGTTTTCGACGGCGTTTTATGGGTTGGTGGATTTGGCTGGTTTGCGGCGGGGTGAGCGGGTGTTGGTGCACTCGGCGGCGGGTGGGGTTGGTATGGCTGCTGTGCAGTTGGCTCGGTATTTGGGTGCTGAGGTGTTCGTGACTGCGAGTCCTGGTAAGTGGCAGACGCTTCGCTCGTTGGGGTTTGATGAGGCGCATATCGCTTCTTCGCGTACGCTTGAGTTCAAGGAGCGTTTCCTTGAGCAGACTGGTGGGCGGGGTATGGATGTGGTCTTGGATTCTTTGGCTGGAGAGTTCGTGGATGCCTCGCTTGATTTGTTGGCTGAGGGTGGCCGTTTTATTGAGATGGGTAAGACTGATATTCGTGATGCTGGTGTGTTGGCTGAGAGTCATCCAGGGGTGTCTTATCGGGCGTTTGACTTGATCGAGGCTGGCCCGCAACGAATGCAAGAGATCCTCGGCGAGTTGCTGGAGTTGTTCGCGTCGGGTGTCCTTGAGCCGCTACCCGTTACCGCGTGGGATATCCGTCATGCGCCCCAAGCTCTACGGTTTATGAGCCAAGCGCGTCATATCGGGAAGATCGTGCTGAGCCTACCCCGTGCTATAGACCCGGAGGGCACGGTCCTGGTTACTGGTGGCACGGGCACGCTGGGTGCTTTGCTCGCGCGGCATCTAGTCACACAGCACGACGTCGGGCATCTGCTGCTAGTCAGCCGCCAAGGAATACAGGCTAAAGGCGCGAGCGAGCTGCAGGCAGAGCTCGAAGGCTTGGGTGCCAGCGTGAGGATCGAGGCTTGTGATGCATCCCAACGCCAGGCGCTAAAGAGTCTGCTGGACTCAGTCTCGGTTGAGTATCCGCTGACAGGGATAGTGCACGCCGCGGGCGTACTCGATGATGGCGTGATCGACTCGTTGACAGCAGAGCGCGTTGAAGGAGTCTTAACGGCAAAGGCAGACGCTGCCTGGTATTTGCATGAACTGACAGAACACATGGATCTATCATTATTTGTGTTGTTCTCCTCAGCAGCGGGCGCGTTTGGTAGCCCGGGCCAGGGAAACTACGCAGCCGCTAACGCGTTCCTTGATGCCCTGGCCTGCTATCGCCGTGTGCGAGGCCTGCCTGGCTGCTCAATGGCATGGGGCTACTGGGAACAAGCCAGCGGGCTGACCGGAGACTTGAGCGAGATCGATATCTCACGCATGACTCGCTCAGGCGTAGCAGCCCTCTCCTCCGAACACGGCCTCGAACTCTTCGATAACGCCCTAAAAACAGGCGAGGCGATGATCCTCCCCGTCCGTCTTGACCTTCGAGCGATGCGCACCCAAGCCCGGATAGGAATCCTCCCAACACTCTTCAGCGACCTCATACGCATCCCCCCACGCCGCTCCAGCCAAGAAAGCAGAACCCTCGCCAGACGCCTAGCCGAAACCCCCGAGAACGAACGCGAAAACATCCTCCTCGAACTCGTCAGAACCCAAGTAGCCACCGTCCTAGGACACACCTCCCCCGAAACAATCAACACACAACAAACCTTCAAGGAACTCGGCTTTGACTCACTCACCGCCGTCGAGCTACGCAACCGCCTAAACACCACAACCGGCCTACTCCTACCCGCCACCCTCATCTTCGACTACCCCACCAGCACCCTCGTCACCCAACACCTCCTCACAGAACTCACAGGCACCCAACAAAGCCTCGCCAAACCCTCCCCCTCAACCAAAACACACGACGAACCCCTGGCGATTGTTGGTATGAGTTGTCGTTATCCGGGTGGTGTGTCCTCGCCACAGGAGCTATGGCAGCTCGTCGCATCAGGCACCGACGGGATCGGTGGATTCCCGACCGATCGTGGCTGGGATCTAGAGGGACTATATGACCCCGACCCCGATCATCCCGGCACCAGCTACACCCGCGAGGGCGGCTTCATCTACGACGCCGACAGATTCGACGCCCACTTCTTCGCCATCAGCCCCCGAGAGGCACTAGCAATGGACCCCCAACAACGACTACTCCTAGAAGGCGCCTGGGAAGCCATCGAAGACGCAGGCATCAACCCCACATCCCTAAAAAGCAGCCAAACCGGCGTATTCGCAGGAATAATCTCTTCAGGCTATGGTGCTTCTGGGGCGGCCGCTGAGGAGCTTGAGGGCTACCGGTTGACGGGAGCCACCAGCAGCGTTGCCTCCGGACGGATCGCCTATACCTTCGGTTTGGAGGGTCCGGCCGTTTCGGTAGATACGGCGTGCTCCTCCTCGCTCGTGGCGTTGCATCTAGCGTGCCAGGCGTTGCGTTCGGGTGAGTGCTCGCTAGCGCTGACCGGGGGGGTAACCGTGCTAGCCACGCCGGGAGGATTCATAGAGTTTGCCCGCCAGCGCGGCCTCGCCCGTGACGGCCGCTGCAAGGCCTTCTCCGCAGCAGCCGACGGTACTGGTTTTGCAGAGGGTGTAGGAATGCTCGTACTTGAGCGTCTCTCGGATGCTCAGCGTAATGGTCATCATGTGCTCGCGCTTGTGCGGGGTAGTGCTGTCAACCAGGATGGTGCATCCAACGGGCTGACCGCCCCCAACGGGCCTTCCCAGCAGCGTGTGATCGCCCAAGCACTCGCCAACGCACACCTCTCAGCCGAGCAAATAGACATAGTCGAGGCGCACGGCACGGGCACCATGCTCGGCGACCCCATTGAGGCCCAAGCGCTGATCGCCACATACGGACAGGATCGCCCACAAGACCGTCCGCTCTGGCTCGGCTCGATCAAGTCAAACATCGGCCACACCGAGGCAGCCGCTGGCGTAGCCGGCGTGATCAAGATGGTCCAAGCAATACGTCACGGCACGATGCCCAGAACACTACACATCGATGAACCCTCAACCAACGTGGACTGGTCAGCAGGCGAGGTTTCACTACTAACCAAAGAAAGACCATGGGAAAGCAATGACCAACCCCGCCGAGCAGGAGTCTCCTCCTTCGGCATCAGCGGCACCAACGCACACGTAATCCTCGAAGAAGCACCACCCACCACACCAACCACAGGCAACCAGACAGACAACCACGACGCCATCGAGGCTGGCGTCGTATCCTGGGTGGTCTCGGCAAAGGACGAGCCGGCATTGCACGAACAAGCGCGGCGCTTGCTGGAGCATGTCGATGGTGACGCCGGCCTGGAGTTGCAGGATGTCGGGGTCTCGTTGGCTGGGCGTTCGATGTTTGAGCATCGTGCGGTCGTGTTGGGAAGTGACCGGGGGGAAATATTGGAGGGTCTTTCGGCGCTGGCTCGGGGTGAGCTTTCACCGGGCATGGTGCAGGGTATGACTCGTGTGCCTGCCGCTGGTCTCGCGTTCCTGTTCACCGGCCAGGGTGCACAGCGTCTGGGCATGGGCCGCGAACTCTACGACACATTTCCAGTCTTCAAGAAGGCTTTGGATGAGCTGTGCGCCGAGCTGGATCAGCACCTGGAGCATCCATTGTGCGAGGTGCTCTTCGCAGATGTGCAGCCTGAGCCCTCCCCTCCCGAGTCTTCCTCCGAGGCGTCTCCCGAGGCTTCCCTTGACATTGGGCTACTAGACCAGACCCTCTACACCCAGGCCTCCCTGTTCGCTTTGGAGGTAGCGCTGTTCAGGCTCATCGAGAGCCAAGGCGTACGTCCTGATTACCTAATGGGACATTCCATCGGCGAGCTGACTGCCGCACATCTGGCCGGCGTCTTCTCCATCGAGGACGCATGTACATTGGTAGCGGCTCGTGGCCGGCTGATGGGCGAGCTGCCTCCCGGTGGCGCGATGGTTTCCCTGCGAGTCTCAGAGGCAGAGATACAGAGGACGCTCCTGGACTATGAGGGTCGCGTTTGTCTTGCAGCGGTCAATGGACCTACCTCGGTTGTGATCTCAGGCGACGAAGAGGCCGTCCTGGATATAGCTGGCATCTACCAGGAGCAGGGTCAAAAGACTAAGCGCCTGCAGGTCTCACACGCATTTCACTCGCAGCGCATGGACTCGATGCTCGATGACTTCACAGAGGTGGCCCAGGGCATCTCTTTCAGCGCACCGCAAATTCCGATCATCTCGAACCTTACCGGCGAGCCTGTGGCGGCTGAGCGCATCTGCACGGCTGAGTACTGGGTGGAGCACGTACGCGAGCCGGTGCGCTTCGCCGACGGGATACGTTGGTTGGAGGCTCATGAGGTCAGGAGCTTCTTGGAGCTCGGTCCCGATGGCGTGCTCAGCGCCATGAGTCAGCAGTGCCTGGATGAGCAAGAAGCTGCCGCCGACACTGATGGTGTCAGCAACCTTGACGCTGATGCCGGTAGTACCACCAGCGCCGGTCCTCTCGTAGCAGTCCCACTCTTGCGCGGTGAGCGCCCAGAAGCCCAGGCGTTGCTCAGCGCCCTAGCTGAAATATGGGTGAACGGAGCTAGTATGGATTGGGCGGCGCTGTTCAAAGGTTCAGCTGCCAAGCGGGTGCCCCTGCCCACCTACGCTTTCCAGCGCGAGCGCTATTGGCTCTCGACAGGAGCCTTGGGCGCAGGGGACATGGCCTCCGTCGGTCAGGCCTCGGCAGATCATCCCTTGCTGAGCGCCGTCGTTGCCCTGGCCGATGATCGGGGCTGGATCTTCACTGGGCGCATCTCCCTCGAATCCCATCCGTGGCTTGCAGACCACGCGGTGATGGGCACAGTGCTCTTACCGGGTACGGCGTTCTTGGAGCTCGCACTGCATGCCGGCAGGGAGCTCGGATGCCCCGTGGTCTCAGAGCTCACTTTGAAGGCTCCATTGGTGTTGCCTGAGCATGGCGCTCTGGCACTGCAGCTCTCCGTCGGTGAGCTGGATGAGTCTGGAGCGCGATCGCTGTCTATCCACTCGCGCTTGGAGGGTCTCTCGAGTGACGGCAGGCTCACTGAGGAGCAGTGGACATCCCACGCCAGCGGTGCGCTCACTTCCAGCGATGCGCTCAGCGAGCGACGAGCGACGAGCGACGAGCACGTAATGATGACACGGGAGCGCGTTAGCGCCCTGACCGAGGGGCCCTGGCCTCCGCAGGATGCAGAGGTCATAGAGGTCGATGGCCTCCATGACGCTCTGGCTGAGATCGGCTTTGAGTACGGACCTGTCTTCCAAGGGCTGCGGCGGGTATGGAAGCACGACGAGGAGCTGTTCGCCGAGGTATCTCTACCGGGCGATCAGCTGGCGCAGGCCGGATCCTTTGGGCTGCACCCGGCGTTGCTCGATGCCGCCCTGCAGGTGGGTGGGTTGGGTCTGCTCGCCAGCACTGCCGATAGCAATGGCGAGCAAGGCGCGGTGCGCCTGCCATTCTCTTGGTCAGGCGTTGAGCTCTACGCGAGTGGCGCCTCGTCGTTACGTGTGTGCCTTGCTGCAGCAGGCGCCAATGAAATGTCCTTGCTGGCAGCCGATGAATCCAGTGGACTGGTCGTCTCGGTTGACTCGCTGGTTTCGCGTGCACTCTCCGCCGAGCAGCTAGGTAACGCTCGTGGCGTCGATGGTGATTCGTTGTTCAGTATCGACTGGACCGTGCTGCCCGACTCCGCGCAGGTGTCGCCCGCGGATCTGGTCTTGCTGGGCGCCAAGGACTCGACGCTTAGCAAATCCCTGATCGCGGCAGGGCACGCGGTTGCGATGTATGCCGATCTGAGGTCCCTGTGCGAGTTCGTAGATGGAGCTGAGGCTGAGCCCGATGGCGTTGTCCCTGGATTGGTGCTCGCGGACTGCACGCCTGTCGGCACTGCAGCTTTTGTGGATGTGGTGCATCACAGTGTCAGCCGGATACTCGAGTTGATGCAGAAGTGGCTCGCGAATGAGCGTTTCTCCGATGCGCGACTGGTGCTGATCACTCGTGGTGCGGTGGCCGCTGGCTCTGCAGAGGATCTCTCGGGTCTCTCCCAGGCCGCCGTGTGGGGACTGGTGCGCTCGGCACAAGCAGAGAACCCGGAGCGGTTCGTGCTCATCGATGTCGATGAGCACGACGCGTCAAGCGCCGCGCTGAGCAGCGCCTTGGCCTCTGATGAACCACAGCTGGCGCTGCGTGAGGGCGCGGTATACATCCCACGGCTCAAGCGCGCGGCCTCTGTGACTTTTGAGGGCTCATCTGGGCTGCGCGAGGAGCAGAGCAGCGCAGAGCAGGACGGGGCAGCCGGGCGAGACTCAGCCCGGCAGGACTCACCGGTGCTCGATCCCGAGGGTACGGTTCTGATCACCGGCGGCACGGGTGGCCTGGGTGCTCTCCTGGCACGCCATCTGGTGAGCCGCCGCGGGGTGGCCCACCTGCTGCTGGCCAGCCGTAGGGGACCCGCTGCCGAAGGTGCATCGCAACTGGAATCCGAGCTCGAGTCCCTGGGCGCCCAGGTGAGGATCGCCGCATGTGATGTTTCCGAACGCGACGCCCTGGCTGAACTACTGCAGTCCGTCGAGAGTGAGCACCCGCTCACCGCGGTGGTGCACACCGCCGGTGTGCTCGACGACGGCGTGATCGGCTCCTTGACAGCGGAGCGCGTGGATAAGGTGCTGAGTCCCAAGGCTGATGCGGCATGGCATCTGCACGAGCTCACCGAGCATTCTGAGCTGGGAGCGTTTGTGCTCTTCTCCTCGATAGCAGGCGCGATCGGCAGCCCGGGCCAGGGGAACTATGCGGCAGCGAACGCATTCCTAGACGGATTGGCTGCCTATCGCCGAGCAAAAGGTCTGACAGGCACCTCGATCGCGTGGGGTCTTTGGGAAGGATCCGACGGCATGGCCGGGGGCCTGAGCGAGGCCGACCGCTTACGTGTGGCACGCTCGGGTATGGGTGCGCTCTCTGTGGAGCAGGGGCTGGGGCTCTTTGACCGCGCTCTGGCTATGGGCGATGCGCTCACCCTCGCCGCTCCTCTGGATCTCGCGACACTGCGTGCCCAAGCCCGGACGGGCGTGCTCCCCGCACTGCTCAGCGGCCTGGTGCGTGTGCCCATCCGTCGCGCGGGCGAGCGGAGCGGATCATTGGTAAGACGTCTGGCCGGCACCCCCGAGGCCGAGCGCGAGAGCCTCGTCCTCGAGATCGTCCGTGGTCAGGTCGCCGCCGTGCTGGGACATGCCTCAGCACAGGCTATATCCGAGCAGCAGGCCTTCCAGGATCTCGGCTTTGACTCGCTGGCTGCTGTTGAGCTGCGCAACCAACTGAACGTGGTAACCGGGCTGCGATTGCCGGCCACACTGGTGTTCGACTATCCAACGCCGGCGGCTGTCGCGAAGTATCTACTGGGTGCACTCGCCCAAACTCAACTGGTCAAAGGGCATCCTGTGGAGGCAGAGCTCGACAGGCTCGAGCTCATGCTTTCCTCGATGGCTTCGGATGACTCTGAGCGCACAAAAATCACAGTCCGTCTCCAAGCGCTGCTGTTTGGATTGAGCGAGCCAAGCACCGACGAGCATGCTGGCGCTGCCGACGATGGTGACCTCGACTCGGCGACTGACGATGAGATGTTTGACCTTATAGATAGAGAGCTTGGAGGACTTTGAGTTGCTTGACATGAGACTTTTGTTTTTCACGAAGGAGTCGATCTAATGGCGGAGAACGACAAGCTTCGTGATTACCTGAAGCGGGTCACAGTAGACCTGCGCAAAGTTCGTCGGCGTCTGCTGGAGGTAGAAGGGCGGGGTTATGAGCCAATCGCGATTGTGGGGATGAGCTGCCGCTACCCGGGTGGCGTGTCCTCACCGGAGGGGCTGTGGGAAATGGTCGCCTCGGGAACAGATGGGATCTCGCTCTTTCCCACCGACCGTGGCTGGGACTTGGAAGGCCTGTATCACCCCGACCCCGATCATCCCGGCACGAGCTATGCGCGCGAGGGCGGCTTCCTCCACGATGCCGGAGACTTCGACCCCGAGTTCTTTGCGATCGGCCCCAGGGAGTGTCTGGCAATGGATCCGCAGCAACGACTCTTGCTGGAGGGCGCCTGGGAGGTGTTTGAAGATGCAGGCATTGATCCGGCTTCCCTGAGGGGTAGTCAGGCCGGGGTGTTCGCTGGCGTCATGTATCACGATTATGGCTCGAGTCTGGCCGGCGGGCCGATGCCCGAGGGCCTCGAGGGCTACATGGGTACGGGTACCTCCGGCAGCGTTGCGTCGGGTCGTGTGGCCTACACCTTCGGCTTTGAGGGCCCAGCAGTCACGATTGATACTGCGTGCTCGTCCTCGCTCGTGACGCTGCATTTGGCGAGCCAGGCACTGCGCGCAGGTGAGTGTTCGCTGGCGTTGGCCGGCGGTGTGACGGTGATGGCCTCGCCGATGGCATTCGTGGGCTTTTCCCGTCAGCGCGTGCTGTCGCCCGATGGTCGCTGCAAGTCCTATGCCGACGCAGCAGACGGTGTGAGCTGGTCTGAGGGCGTGGGAATGCTTCTACTGGAGCGTCTCTCCGATGCACAACGTAACGGTCACCAGGTGCTGGCGCTGGTGAGGGGCAGTGCCGTTAACCAGGATGGCGCCTCAAACGGACTGACTGCCCCCAATGGTCCCTCCCAGCAACGGGTGATAGCTCACGCGCTCGCCAACGCACGTCTCTCGGCCGGCCAGGTGGATGTGGTTGAGGGCCACGGCACGGGTACGACGCTCGGCGATCCAATCGAGGCCCAGGCGCTGCTGGCGAGCTACGGGCAGGATCGAAAGCGTCCACTGTGGCTTGGCTCTGTCAAGTCAAACATTGGTCACACTCAGGCAGCGGCTGGTGTAGCTGGAGTGATCAAGATGGTGCAGGCGCTGCGTCATGGCGTGTTGCCGAGGACGTTGCATGTCGATGAGCCCTCGACCAACGTGGACTGGTCGGCTGGTGAAGTATCACTTTTGACAGAACAGCTACCGTGGGATAGCAGCGGCGAGCCTCGCCGGGCGGGGGTCTCCTCCTTCGGGGTTAGCGGCACCAATGCGCACGCGATCCTCGAGGAGGCTCCGGCGCTCGAGCTGGTTTCGATGATTGCAAGATCCAACGGCGCTGCCATTGCCGGCGGGGACGAGGCTGGCGTTGTCCTTGAGGGCGGTGCTTTTGGGACGGGCGTGCTGCCCTTCCTGCTTTCGGGAAAGAGCGAGGAGGCTTTGCGTGCTCAGGCTGTGCGTTTGCGCGAGCGTCTGGATCGTGACCCCGAGCTCCGGATCGCAGACGTGGGCTATTCCTTGGCCACCCGATCTGTCTTTGGGCATCGGGCGGTGCTGTTGGCTGGCGAGCGCGAGGAGCTGCTCGATGGTCTTGCCGCCCTCGCCACGGGGGAGCCGGCGACAGGGGTGGTGCAGGGCATCGCTCCGGGTGCCGGCGGGGCTGGGGCCGTGTTCTTGTTCCCTGGTCAAGGCTCGCAGTGGGAGGGCATGGCGCTAGGGCTGTTGGACTGCTCGCCTGTGTTCGCTGAGCAGATGCGAGCCTGCGGCAAGGCACTTTCAGAGCACGTCGACTGGTCCCTCGAGGATGTGCTGCGGGGTGCGCCGAGCGCCCCGGGGCTCGATCGGATCGATGTCCTTCAGCCTGTCCTGTTCGCGGTGGTGGTGTCACTGGCGGGTCTATGGCGCTCACTCGGAGTGCGCCCGACGGCAGTGGTGGGTCATTCCCAGGGTGAGATCGCCGCCGCGTATGTGGCGGGTGGACTCTCCCTGGAGGATGCGGCGCGAGTGGTGGCGCTGCGCAGCCGCGCGCTGGTGGGTCTTGTCGGGCGAGGTGCGATCGCGTCGGTTGCGCTTGGACCGCAGGAGCTGCGCCTGCGTCTGACGAAGTGGGGCGATCGGATCACGATTTCGGCAGTGAACGGTCCGTCTTCGGTGGGAGTCGCGGGTGATTTGGAGGTGCTCGCGGAGCTACTCGAGGAACTCAAGGTCGATGGCGTGAGAGCGCGAGCGGTACCCGCAACCGTCGCTACACATTCTCCACAAGCTGAAACTGTGCGTGAGGAGCTGCTGGACGCATGCTCTGCGATCGCACCTCGTCAGGGGAATGTCCCGTTCTTCTCCACGGTGACAGGCGAGCTGCTAGACACATCGGAGCTGGACGGTGAATACTGGTATCGCAACGTCCGTGAGACCGTCAAGCTCGAGCAGGTCACCCGTGTGCTGCTTGAGAATGGGCAGCGTACGTTCATCGAGGTCAGTCCGCACCCGGTGTTGACGATCGGGGTCCAGGAGAGCATCGACGAGTCCATCAGCGACCACGACGATGCTCTGGTGGTTGGATCGCTGCGTCGCGAGCATGGAAGCCCCGAGCGTTTCTTGACGTCGTTGGCTGAAGCATGGGTGCACGGAACCGGCGTGGACTGGGCAGAGGTGTTCAAAGGCTCAGGGGCTCAAAGGGTTCCCCTGCCAACCTATGCGTTCCAGCGTGAGCACTACTGGCTGTTTGCCGCACCTGGCTCAGGGAATGCCAGCTCGATGGGCCAGGCCTCGCCCGATCACCCGCTATTTGGCGCCACGGTCGCGTTGGCCGACGGTCGCGGATGGCTGTTCACGGCTCGCCTTTCGCTGGAGTCTCATCCGTGGCTGAAGGATTATGCAGTGGCGGGCCACACGCTCATGCCTGGTGCCGGTTTTGTGGAGCTGGCATTGGCGGCTGGGGAGAGGGTTGGCTCCAGGGTCGTTGAGCAGCTCACGTTGGAGCGTTCGCTGCTGCTCGACGAGGAGAGTGCCGTGCAGCTTCAGCTATCGGTTGCTGAGCCTGACGACGAAGGTCGGTGCTCGATTGGCATTTACTCTCGCCCGGAGGGCGCTACGGGAGAAGAGTCGGGGGTCGAGGAATGGGTTCGTCACGCCTCGGGTGTGCTTGGTGGGGCCGGTACTGGTTCGCTGGTGGACGGTCAAAGCGTGCTCGGCGAGGAAGGGTTCGCAGGATTGGCCGGTGCCGCGTGGCCGCCCGATGGTGCGCAGGAGCTCGATACGGAATTCCTCTATGAGCGTTTGGCGGACCTGGGCTATGACTATGGGCCGGTGTTCCAGGGCCTTCGCTCTGCATGGCAGGTGGGGGATGAGCTTTATGCCGAGGTAGAGCTCACGTCTGAGCAGACCTCAGACACAGATGGGTTTGGTGTGCATCCAGCTCTGCTTGATTCGATGCTGCACGCCGCGTACTTGGGTGCGCTGGATGATGAGCAGCACAGTGAGCTCGAGGTGCCGTTTGCTTTCTCCGAGGTGCATCTGTTTGAGCATGGTGTGAATGCGCTGCGTGTGCGTATTGGTGGGAATGCAAGCGAGGGTGCGCTGAGCTTGGCGGCTTTCGATGAGCGTGGCGCTCCGGTGCTATCGGTTCAGGCACTGAAGATGCGGGCCATCGATCAAAGCCAGCTAAAGGTGGCTGGGCGCGCGAGTCACAACTCTCTCTATGAGCTTCGGTGGATGGCGCTCCAGAGCGCGTCCGGCAATGGCTCACAGCTGCGGGTGGTGGTGCTCGGTGAGGGCGAGGATATCCGGGCGACGGGCTTCGAGCTGGAGCACCAAGCGGATCTGCAAGCGCTCGAGAATGCGGTCGAGGAGGGCGCTGCTGCACCGGAGCTTGTGCTGATAACGGCTGAGACAATAGCCGCGCATACAGCGTCCCAGGACAGAAATGTCACTGCCGGCGAGCTTGCCGAAAGTGTTCATCAAGTGACGGCGCGTACGCTTGCGCTATTGCAGGCGTGGATCGCCTCGAAGCCTCTGTCGGAGGCGAGGCTGCTGTTGGTGACACAAGACGCGGTCGCTGTTACGAGGACCGATGCGCCCAACCTGGCTCAGGCTGCGCTCGTAGGTCTCATGCGCTCAGCCCAGTCCGAGCATCCTGGGCGGTTTGGCATAGTCGACCTCGATCGAAGTGAGGCTTCCATGGGCTCGCTCTATGGTGCCCTGGTGAGCGACGAGCCCGAGCTCGCGCTGCGTGAGGGCGCGCTGTATGCGCCGCGACTTGCTCGCCTGAAGGCTGGGGACCGCGAACCGCCGGCCCCGCTCGACTCTCAGGGCACAGTGCTGATCACCGACGGGGCAGGTGGGTTGGGGGCGCTTCTGGCGCGCCATCTGGTCCTCGATCGTGGTGCTCGGCGCGTGTTGCTTGTGAGTCCTAGTGGCCCGGAGGCGGATGGGGCAAGGGAGCTCGAGGCGCAGCTGCAAGAGCTCGGTTGCGATGTGCGGATAGCTGCCTGCGACGTGTCACAGAAGGCGCAGCTGGAGGAGTTGCTAGCTTCGATCCCGGCGGAGCATCCTCTGAGTATGGTGGTTCACACCGCCGCTGTGCTCGACAATGGAGTGATCGAATCGTTGGACGGCGAGCGTCTCTTTCGGGCGATGGCCCCAAAGGTCGATGCGGCTATCAACCTGAGCGAGCTGGCCGGGCAGGCGGAGCTCATCCTGTTCTCCTCCGCCGCCGCAGCGGTGGGTAGCCCGGGGCAGGGTAACTATGCGGCTGCTAACTCGTTTTTGGACGCGCTTGCCTGCAGCCGTCGTGCGCATGGTCTGCCAGGAATGTCGCTGGCTTGGGGTGGGTGGGATTGGGCTGGGAACATCAGCGGAGAGCTGAGCGCGGCCGATCGTGCACGCTTTGAGCGCCAGTGGATATTGCCCCTCGCTGATGAGCAGGCGCTCGAGCTGTTCAATGTCGCTCGCGGTATCGGTGATCCCGTACTTCTGCCGATGCGCCTGAATACGGCTGCCCTGAGCATCCAGGCCAAGGCGGGGGCGTTGCCGGCGGTTTGGCGCGGACTGATCCGTAGCTCCACCCGTCGCACCTCTGACGCTCAGGGCACGCTGGCAAGAAGGCTTGCAGAGTCGCCCGAATCGGAGTGGAATGCCATCGTCGCAGAGCTCGTCAGAGGCCACGTCGCAGGTGTGCTGGGTCATGCCTCGCCCGAGGCGGTCGATCTGCGGCGTCCCTTCAAGGAGGCGGGCTTTGACTCGCTCGCTGCCGTGGAGCTCAGAAATCGCTTGAGCCAGGCGAGTGGGCTCAAGTTACCTTCCACGCTTGTCTTCGATCACCCCACCCCCGCGGCGGTAGCGGAATTCCTACGCTCCAAGGTAGCTGATAACGGAGCGGGGCGCCCAGTGATCGACGAGGAAATCGACAACCTCGAGAAGCTGCTCGTCTCGGCCGTCGGGGATAGCGGTGAGCGCGCGCGGATAAGTGGACGCTTGCGCTCGCTGTTGGCAAAGCTGGCCGATGATGGGCAGGCGTCTGACGACACTGTCACGGTCGAGATGATCCAGTCGGCCTCAGCCGATGAGCTCGTGGAGCTACTCCAGATGGACCTCACGAAGGCTGATCAGCATGTCTGACGAAGACAAGCTTCTCCCACACCTGAAGCGTGTCATGGTTGAATTGCAGGAGACTCGCGCTCAGCTGCGGGGGTTTGAGCGACGCGATAGCGAGCCGATTGCGATTGTGGGCATGAGCTGTCGCTACCCCGGTGGGGTCTCATCGCCTGAGGAGCTGTGGGATCTGGTTGCATCAGGTGGGGATGCGATAGGTCCCTTTCCCGTCGACCGTGGCTGGGAGCTCGAGCGCGTCTTTGATCCCGATCCCGATCATCCGGGCACGAGCTATGCGTGTGATGGAGGGTTCCTCGATGACGTCGGGGGGTTCGATGCTTCCTTCTTCGGGATCAGCCCACCCGAGGCGTTAGCGATGGACCCTCAGCAGCGACTGCTACTGGAATGCGCTTGGGAGGCCTTTGAGGACGCCGGGATCGATCCGGAGTCGCTGATAGGCAGCCAGACAGGGGTCTTTGCTGGGGTCGCCTTCTCAGACTACGGCCTGGGCGTTAACTCACCGGAGCTCGAGCCGCTTCGTCTGACGGGCAGCCTGACGAGCATCATCTCCGGGCGCATCGCCTACACCTTTGGCCTGGAGGGACCGGCGGTCAGTGTCGATACCGCCTGCTCCTCATCGCTTGTGGCGACTCATCTCGCAAGCCAGGCGCTGCGCGCAGGGGAGTGCTCACTTGCGCTGGCTTGCGGAGCGACGGTGCTTGCAACACCCACCTTGTTCGTTGCCATGTCCCGTCAGCGTGGCCTCGCACCGGATGGGCGCTGTAAGTCCTTTGGCGCAGGCGCAGACGGCGCGGGCTTTGCTGAGGGCGTGGGCCTTCTGCTCTTGGAGCGCCTCTCAGACGCTCGCGCGCACAACCACAGAGTGCACGCGCTGCTACGCGGCTCGGCGATCAATCAGGACGGTGCCTCAAACGGACTCACGGCACATAGCGGCCCCGCTCAGGAGCGAGTCATCCGCCAGGCGCTCACGAAGGCCGGTCTCTCGCCTGCGGACATAGACGTGGTCGAGGCCCACAGCACCGGCACCAGCTTGGGCGATCCGATCGAGGCGCAGGCGGTCATTGCCACTTACGGACAAAGGCGTACTAACGGCGCGTTGCAGCTCGGCACGATCAAGTCCAATATCGGCCACACCCAGACCGCCTCCGGGATGGCCGGAGTGATCAAGATGGTGATGTCGATGAAGCATGAGCTTCTGCCAAAGACCCTCCACGCGGACGAGCCCTCCTCGCACGTAGATTGGCTGGAGGGCGAGGTGGCGCTGCTCAGCTCACCGGTGAGCTGGCCCGCGGGCGATCGTCCACGTCGCGCGGGTATCTCCTCATTCGGCATCAGCGGCACCAATGCGCACGCGATCTTGGAGGAAGCTCCCCAGACACAGGGATCCGAGGGTAGTCGGGCGCCCGACGAGACGCATGAGCTCTCGGTCCTGCCATTCGTAGTCTCCGCCAAGAGCCAAGAGGCGCTCATCGCCCAAGTGCAACGCCTTTGCCTGCACCTGACAGCGCACACGGAGCTCGAGCCGCTCGACCTCGCCGCAACGCTTGCGCTGCACCGCGCACATTTCTCCGAGCGCGCCGCGATTCTCGCTGCCGACCGCGAGGAGTTGCTTGTAGGCCTCCAGGCGCTGGCGGATGGCGGGCCGGCGGCGAACCTCATTCAAGCAGTGGCCGCGCGTGAAGGCAAGCTCGCGTTCATGTTCTCAGGTCAAGGAAATCAGTGGGCAGGCATGGGCCGGGAGCTGTACGAGACCTTCCCGGCCTTTTCGGAGACGCTCGACGAACTTTGCAATGCCCTCGATCCACATCTGGAGAGGTCCTTAAGCAGATCATCTTCGCGGCCGAGGGCTCAGCACAGGCCGCGCTGCTTGAAGATGCACAGTTCATACAGGTTGCGCTGTTCGCGTTGGAGGTTGCCCTCTACAGGCTCATCTCGAGCTTCGGGATCACGCCGGACTATCTGATCGGGCACGCGGTCGGGGAGCTCACCGCTGCCCACGTAGCCGGCGTGCTGTGCCTACAGGATGCTTGTCTCCTGGTGGCTGCGCGTGGGCGCCTCACGGGCTCAGAGCAGATGCTGGCCGAGCTGGAAGCCGTCGCAAAGGACCTTTCATTCTCGGAGCCCGGGATTCCGATCGTCTCCAATGTGACCGGTCAACTGCTCTCTGGAGAGGAGGTCACCTCACCCGCCTACTGGGCGTATCAGGCGCATCAGGCTGGACGCTTCGCAGATGGGGTGCGTTTCCTCAACGGCGCGGGTGTCACCCGGTTTATCGAGTTGGGCCCCGACAGGGCCTTGCACACGATCGCGACTCAGTGCCTGGACGGGGGGCCGGCTGAGGTTCTGCTGGCACCGAGCATGCGCGCGCGTTGTCCGCAGGTGAGGGAGCTTCTACGCCTCCTGGCTCAGGCTCATGTTCATGGAGTGGCGCTCGACTGGAGTGCGCTCTTTCCTGTGGGGAGCTACGAGTACACGGCGCTTCCCACTTATGCCTTCCAGCGGAACCGCTACTGGCTTTCAGCTCAAGTCGGCGCAGAAGACGCTGATCCCGTTGGTCAATTCTGACAAGACACGTACTGCACGATTTATCCTCAACGACAAGGAGCCACATGTCATCCACTTTCGCCAAGCTCGCCGACCTACCCCTCGAGATTGAGTCCTGCAGCCTGCAGGGACTTGCAAAGGACATCTCTATGGGCTTTGAGAGGCTGGCAACTGTCGTGTGCCTGCATGGCGACGGTGAGGAAGGCGTCGGCGAGGATGTCGTCTCCTACCCCAATGACCAGCTTGCCTTCCAGCGCACCGGAGCCCCGGACCTGGCGGGGTCCTGGACGCTGGCCGAGTTCGGCACCCACGTTGACGGGCTGGACCTGTTCACAGAGCAGCCCCTATTCGGCGCCTACCGCGCCTGGCGGCGTTGGGCGTTTCACTCGGCGGCGCTTGACCTCGCGCTGCGCCAGGCCGGCCGTGCCCTGCACGCAGTGTTAGGGCTGGAGCCGCAACCGATGACGTTCGTTCTCTCGACGGGTCTGGGCGAGCCTGCCTCGACCGACGGGCTGCGCGAGCTGCTGGGCCGCTATCCAGACCTGCGCCTCAAGCTCGACGCGTCAGCCTCCTGGGAGGATCGGCTGCTCAACGAGCTCGCCGAGCTAAATGCAGTCGACACGATCGATTTCAAGAGCTTCACCCCAGATCTGGGTGATGCGTGTCCCGCCGACCCTTCCCTCTATCGGCGGGTGGCCGAGGCCCTCCCGCACGTCTGGCTAGAGGACCCCAACCTGGCTACACCGGAGGCTGACGCCGCGCTTGCACCGTACCGTGACCGCATCACCTGGGACACGCCGAGTCGCTCGATCGCGGACATCCAGGCGCTGGCATTTGCGCCCCAGATGATCAACATCAAGCCATCTCGCTTTGGCTCGCTGCAAGCGCTGTGCGCGGCCTATGACTTTTGTGCCGAGCAGGGCATCGGCGTCTACGCCGGCGGAATGTTCGAGCTGGGCCCAGGTCGTGGTCAGGCACAGTACCTTGCCTCCCTCTTTCACCCAACGGCACCGAACGATATCGCCCCCGCCGGCTACAACGATACGGTGCCGGCCGACGGGCTGCCCGCCAGTCCGCTGTCACCCGCTCCCGCCGCCGCGGGATTTCGCTGGGAGGTATGACTGGAAGGATCAGCGTGGAGGCACTCCGCGACCGCTGTCGAAGCTCTGGCAGCGGTCGGGATGCCTAAGTTGAGAGGCGCACGTCCTCCGAGCGCCGCACGACGGGCGCAATACGTCTGCCGCGGCGGCCGCGCTTGCGCTCTCGCCGGAGCGCATTGAGGTAGGGGACGAAATCGACGTGGATGGCATTCCTCTTGGGCGCACCGAAGCGCTTTCGCCGTCTGCCGTCTTCCCGGGCAATAGCCTGCTTCATCTCCGAGCATGACGGCAGTTCAACCCTGCCCTCGAGGAGGTCGGCTACCCACTCCGTCTGCAGCTCTGAGAGGGGGTTCGCCGGACCAGCCACGTCTATCAGCCCGATGAAGTACAGACCTGGTCGATCGGGGTGCACGACCCGCTTGTAAAGAGGCAGTTCGTTGTCTTTGGGGTCGATAACCTCCTCCGGAAGAAAGGGCAAAGTGATCCTATAGCCGGTGCAGTAAATGATCATGTCCATGTCCTCGACCGAGCCGTCCTCGAAGTGCACTTGGCTTCCATCGAGGCGTGAAATCCAGGGCTTTGGCTTCACGCGGCCATACCCAACGCGCGTCAGGATCTCAGAGGAGCCGGTCAAAATGCCCGTGCCGAACTTGTGGTCGGGCTTTGGCAGGCCGTGGTCCTCGGGTCGTCCCTGGAGCGAGTTGATTCTCCGTGCAAACACAGAGCTCCCTACGGTGAACAGCGCACCGCTCAACACCTCCCGAGCGATCGGTGAGCGAGACTGGAGCTTTATGCCGAGCTGGTCAAACGGGACGCCCCCGAGGTATTTAGGGACGATCCAAGCGCCGCGTCGTGCGGTCAGGAACGTCATTCTCGAAACCCGGGAGGTATCGCAGGCGATATCCATCGCCGAGTCGCCGATGCCGACCACGAGCACATTCTTATCCTCACAGTTATCGGCAGTGCGGTAGAAGTGGGAGTGGATCTCTTCGCCTGCGAACGTCCCCGGGAGGGTGGGATTTGGCCAGCGGGGGTCCCAATGATGCCCGCTGGCGACGAGCACCGCTGTGTAAAGCTGACTGCGTAGCTCGCCGGAAGCGTCTCGCCATTCGAGCTCCCAGGCGCCGTCGACGGGCTCGACTCTCGTTACCTGAGTACGAAAGCGGATCTTCTCCCGGAATCCGAAGTGCTCGACGTAGTCTTCAAGGTACGCGAGAATCTGAGTGTGATGTGGAAAGTCGGGGTAGTCTTCCGGCATTGGGTAGCTCGCGTAACGTGTGGTTTCGCGAGAGGTGTTGGTATGTAGACAATGATATGCAGACGCCAAAGCGTTGTCGTTTTCGTATCGCCATAGGCCCCCGATGTCTGACCCCTTCTCAAAGCAGTCAAATGGGATGCCCCGCTCCTCCAATACCTGGCACGCTGCGACTCCCGAGCAGCCAGCACCGATGATGGCAACCCTTTTGTCGATCATGCTGATGTCGATCCTCCTGCCCGAGTCATGCAGCTCCTACAGAATGGCCTATTTTGTGTAGTGGGAGTAGCGCCTGATGGAGAGCGGGACCGTGATGAGGATAATGGCGGCAATCCAGGCGAGCGCCACGAGGACTTCGTGTGTTACGGGACCCCTGGCGCTCGTCGTAAGAATGCGTAGCGCGTTGTCCACGTGGGTCACCGGGCTTGCGTTGGCTACGCTCCGAAGCCAGGATGGCATCGTGGCGACCGGGACAAAGCCAGAGGAGAGGAAGCCGGCTAGTACAAAGATGAGAACCAAAATACCCTGTGTTGCCTCAACGGATCGGCTCCATAACCCGATCAAGATCGAGATCCAGGCAAACGCTACTCCGAGTGCGAGCACCAGCCCACATCCAAGGATGATGTTTGGGGCCGTCCCGCTGAAGTGAAAGCCAACTGCCAGTCCGAGTAGCCCGATCAGCGGGATGACGAACACATTCCTGATGATGTCATACAGGACTCGAGAGGTTAGGTACGCTGAACGCGCGATCGGCAGTACACGTAGGCGGTCCACGGCGCCCGACAGGAGATCCTCAGTAAGGCCCCCGCCAAGAGCTGACGACGCGTTGATGATGGCTAGCACGATCACGGCCGGCGTTAGATACTCGACGTAATTTACTCGCGGGATTCGTATCGCGCCGCCGATGACATAGCGAAACAACAACAGCAGCAGGAATGGCTGGACGAGTATAAATACGATCACATCGGGCCTGCGCTGATAGCGGATGAGACTGCGCCGCATCAACGTGAGTACGTCCGCGGTCGTTTGCCATCGATACTCAGACATACTCATTGTGCCTGTATCGCGGGCTCAGGTTCAGGCTCGGGATCGGGCGTGTCGTTGGCTTTGCGGGTGAGGTGCAGAAACGCCTCGTCGAGCGTCGGACGGCTCACGATCACATCGCTCACTGCGACGCCGTCTGTATCCAAGCGCTGCAGGATGGTGAGCAGCGGAGGGCTGGACTTCAGCAGGACGAAGCTAAGGACCTCCGGCGTCTCTCTTGGAGGCGACGGATCGCCCAATCCGGCAAGACACGCCATCGCCTGATCTCTCTGACCTGGGTCTGCCAGGGTTAGCTCCAGGACACTGCTGCCGGTGCTGTCCTTGAGCTCGTCGGGGGTACCACGCTCGAGCACGTGCCCCTTTACAAGAACAATGATCGACCTGGCGAGCGCGTCGGCCTCCTGCATATGCTGGGTGGTCAGCAGCACGGTCGCACCGTCGTGTGCACGCCGGAGGATCGCGTCCCACATGCGCTCGCGACTGTGCGGATCCAGACCGGTGGAGGGCTCGTCTAGAAAAAGCACGGCGGGGCTTCCGATGAGGCTCGTCGCGACGTCCAAGCGCCGACGCATGCCGCCCGAATAGCCGCCTATCGGGGCTCGTGCTATCTCCTCCAGCTCGAACTCACTCACGAGCGTCGCAATTTCCTGTTTGCGGCGCACGCGAGGGATATGGCGCAGACGTCCGACGATGTCTAGATACTCTCCGCCGGTCAGGAAGCTGTCGAGAATCGTCTCTTGGGCAGTCAACCCGATCGCCGCTCGGACGTGCGCTGCTTCGCGAACGACATCCTTGCCGGCGACGCGCGCCGAGCCCGAATCCGGGGCGGATAGGGTCGTGAGGATACGAACCGTGGTCGTCTTGCCCGAGCCGTTTGGGCCCAATAACGCGAGTATCTCGCCAGGCTCGACCGCGAACGACACTCCGTCGAGAGCTTGGACCTCGCCATACGCCTTGCGCAGGTCCTCACATTCAATCCCCTGCATGCGTTAGCGCTTGCTCCTGTGCGAGGGTGGTGGACGGGTGCAGCGTGCAGCTGTTATCGGTGCAGGTGCGCTGCAGTCGCCCGGCGGAGATGGTCTCGATCAGCCCGGCAATCCAGCATGTCGGGCAGCCCCGGAGCGCGACCAGGCCGGGGGGCGCGAGCAGCAGCGCAGCCGGCCCGGCGCTCGGAGTCAGCGCGATCGCCGAGCCGATCAGCCCGAAGCCGATCGCGCCGCGCGTGAGATGGCGAGCGACGGAAGTGCTGGCGAGAGCGCCTCGATCATGTGCAGAGGTTGTCCTTGGTTCAGACATCGTGCTCGACACCTCCATGGTCAGTGGTGTTGTTTGGTGTTCTGAGTCGTGAGCGGAGCGTCTCGCGTCCGCGATGCAGACGTGACTTCATTGCGGCACGGCTGAGCCCCAGCGCCTCAGCTGCCGCTGCCCCCGATAGGCCCTGGATATCACGAAGAACGAGGACCGCACGCTGCTCGGGGGGAAGCACTGCGATCGAGTCGACGATCCGCTCGATCTCCAGGCGGGCCAGGGCGGCGTCTTCGGCGGAGGGCTCGTCCGCGGCGGGGAAGCTCGGCTTGCGAAAGGCCAGCCGAGCTCTGCGGATGCACTCGCTGCGTACGATTGAGAACATCCACGATCCAAGTGCTGCGGTGGCGCGCAGCGTGCCGATCTTTCGGTACAGGACGATCAGCGCCTCTTGCGCTGCGTCCTCTGCATCCTCGGGCGTCGAGCAGAGCGTGCGGGCGAAACGCTGCACGTGTGCATGCGAGCCGTCGAGGAGTGTCGCAATCGCCCGTGGATCGCCCTGTTGGGCCGCGCTAACAACCTGGTCGGTCGGCCAAGATGAAGCGACCCGATTCATCATCGGTACCCCTCGCCCAACCACCAAGCGCCGGCCCGGTCGCGGCGGTGGGGTTCATGGACGCCGCCCACGACGGCCTGGAGCCCTTGCTGGGTGTGCATGTCAGCCACGGGAGCGGGACCTCATAACGAACACGCAGCCGCAGACAACGACCGCAGCTGCAACTAGATATATGACGACGCTCATGATGGTGTCCCCTCCTGATTGATGAAGTATCGAGGCGTAGATAAGAGGTCTGCCACCGCGAAAAGGATTCTTCCACGCTAGCCTCGTGGCGCGATGGTGCCGTCAATCCTGCTCGCAGTGCCGAATCTCTCGGAGGGGCGCGACGAGCGAACGATCGCCGCCATCGGTGCCGCGTTCGCGGATGGGGGCTCGTGCAGCGCGCGCATACTGGACGTCCACGCCGATCATGACCATCATCGCTCGGTGTTCACGATCGCCGCGCACCCCGGTGAGCTGGCAGACGCTCTGCTGAGAGGCGCCCGCGTGGCGGTGGAGCGGATCGACGTGATGACCCGGCGCGGTGCGGCAGAGGTTGGCCAGCATCCGCACGTCGGCGCCATCGACGTCGCGCCGTTCGTGTACCTCGACCCCCGCGACAGAGGCGCGGCCTGCGCGCAGGCGCTGGTGGCCGGCGAGAGGATCGGCGCGGAGCTGGAGGTGCCGGTCTTCCTATACGGCGAGCTGTCGGGAACCGACCCTAGCTCCGCAAGATCTCGTGCACAGTTGCGGCGTGGAGGCGTGGCTGGACTGGCTGCGCGGATGGCGGGCGGCGAGCTTACGCCCGATTTCGGCCCGCCGCGGATGCATCCGCGTGCTGGCGCCACACTCCTCGCCGCCAGGCCGCCGCTGGTGGCGTTCAACCTGCGGCTCGCGCCGCCGGCGAGTGTGGACGACGCGCGCGCCATCGCCGCGCTGATCCGCGAAGGAGGCCGGTGCGGGCTGCCGGGTGTGCGCGCGCTCGGCCTTGCGCTGAGCAGTGGGGTGGCGCAGGTGTCGATCAACGTCGAGCGTCCGTTCGAGCTGCCACTGGCGAGGATCCTCGCCGCCGTCCGTCCTCGTGCCGAGGTGGCGAGCGCCGAGCTGGTTGGGCTTGCGCCCGCGGCCGCGTTCGAGGGCTTCCCTGAAGACGTGCCGATCCCGGGCTTCGATCCCGCTCGCCACCTGATCGAGAACGCACTAGGCTGCTAGGTCGTGGCTCAGACCAAGCGCAAGCGTCAGACCAAGCATCGGGGCAACGCGGCCGGAGTGGTCGAGTCCCGCGGGCGCACCGGGCGCAAGCCGACGCCGGGGGAGAAGAGTGGCGACGCGCGCACGCTGGCGCGGGAGAAGGAGAAACAACTGGACAAGCGCGACCAGGCGCCCACCTGGCGCGGGGCATTCACCAAGGCGATGTTCGCCGCGATCGTGCTGCTGCTGGTCGTGATCCTCGTGCTCAAGCAGTCCAACCAGGCGATCGGTCTCTTCCCGGTCGTGCTCGCGCTGTACACCGTGATCAGCTACTACACCGACAAGTGGATCTACGATCGCCGCCAGCGCAAAAAGGCCAAGCAGGGCGGCGGCGGACGGGCGCCTTTGCGATGAGCGCGTTGGACGTGCGGGCGTTCACCGTTGGTCCCGTGCAAGAGAACTCCTACATCGTGCGCGCCGGCGCCGATGCGACGCGCGCGGTGATCGTCGACCCCGGAGACGAGGCCGAGCGTCTGCTGCAGGCGATCGACGCGCTAGGGGTGCAGATCGAGGCGATCCTCATCACCCACTGCCACTTCGACCACATCGGGGCGGTCGCGCCGGTTGCGCGCGCGACGGGCGCGCCGGTCTACTGTCCGGAGATCGAGCGGCCTTTGCTGGCGGACATCATGAGCTGGGTGCCAACCGGGTTCGGACCGTTCGAGGGCTACGAGCCCGAGCACATGCTCGCCGGCGGCGAGCGCCTGAGCCTGGCGGGCCTCGAACTCGAGGTGATCTTCACCCCGGGGCACAGCCCCGGCCACGTCACCTACGCGGTGTCCGGAGCGCTGCTGTCGGGAGACGTGCTCTTCCAGGGTTCGGTCGGTCGCGTCGATTTGCCGGGCGGGGACTGGGCCACGCTCGAGCGCTCGATTGAAAGCCTGCTGAAGGCACATCCAGCCGAGACGGTGGTCTATCCGGGGCACATGGGCGTGACGACGCTGGGGCGAGAGCGCGATACCAACCCGTTCCTCAGCGAGCTGCGCGTGCGCGTGCCGCGCGCCGCATCCGCGGACTCGCCGGCAGTCTGAAGTTGAGCGCAGCGAAGCTCAAAGCGCCGCGCGGCACTTTCGACGTGCTCGGTGAGGACGCGTCGAACCGCACCGCACTAGAGGCTCGTGCCCGTTTGATCCTGGAGGCTGCTGGGTACGAGCGGATCGAGACGCCGGCGTTCGAGGCGACCGAGCTGTTCGCCCGCGGGGTGGGCGAGTCGACGGACATCGTGCGCAAGGAGATGTTCACGTTCGAGGACCAGGCGGGGCGCTCGCTCACGCTACGACCCGAGGGCACCGCCCCCGTGTGTAGAGCGTATGTCGAGCACGGCATGCATAAGCGCCGCCAACCCGTGAAGCTGTGGTACCTGTCGAGCTTCTTCCGCCACGAGCGCGCGCAGGCCGGTCGCTATCGGCAGTTCTGGCAGGTGGGTGCCGAGGCGATCGGCGCCGAGGACCCGGCCGTGGACGCCGAGTCGATCTCGCTGCTGGCGGCCCTGCTTGCGGACATGGGGGTGCGGGGTCTCAGGCTGCGCCTTGCCAGCCTCGGCAGCCTGCAGAGCAGAAGCGAGTACCGCGAGCGGCTGCAGGCGTACTTGCGCGCGAACGAGGCGAGCCTGTCGGAGGAGGTCAGGGGCAGGATCGCGCTCAACCCCCTGAGGGCGTTCGACTCCGAGGACCCAGGCACCAAGCGCGTCATGACGGGTGCGCCACGGCTGCTCGAGCACCTGAGCATGGCGGACGCCGAGCACTTCGCAAACGTGCGCGAGCTGCTGGACGCAGCGGGCGTCCTCTACGAGGTTGACCCAACGCTGGTGCGCGGTCTCGACTACTACACGCGAACCGTCTTCGAGTTCACCTCCGACGCACTCGGCGCGCAGAGTGGTGTAGGAGGTGGCGGGCGCTACGACGGTCTGATCGAGCAGCTCGGCGGGCCACCAACACCGGGCATGGGCTGGGCGGCGGGGATCGAGCGGATCATGCTCGCCGGGGAGCTCGGGGGTATCGCCGCCGGTGGCGCTCAGCCGGCCCCGCCGGAGCTGTTCATCGCGCTCGACGGTTCGCATCAGGATCTGCGCACAGCGGCTTTCGGACTGCTGAGCGAGGCGCGCTCGGCTGGGCTGTCCGCGCGGATGGATCTCGGCGGGCGCTCGCTGAAGGGCCAGCTCGGGCACGCCGACGCGCTCGGCGCCCGCTACGTGGCGATCCTCGCAGACGGGCAGACCATGCTGAAGGACATGCAGGCAGGCGTACAAGAGCCGTTGGCCATAAACGCGGTCGTGCACGCCGTACTGCGCGGCCATCACGCCCTCTGAGGACAAGCGAGGCGTCGCCCAGGGGCGTCCTATCGCTCGGGTGGTCCGGAGGATCGACCGTCCAAGGCTTCATTCGCCGTTCAACTTCTCTCTCCGAGATGCCGAAGTTGGTTGGGATGGCGCAGCTCTCCCGTCCTTTTCAGATCGCCCTCGTGGCCGTCGCCGTGCTCGCGGGCGTATGGCTGTTCGCCCTGCAGGGACACCCGTCCAGCACCAGCGGCTCTGGCTCATCGCCGGTCGTGTCCGCCAACGCGCCCTCGACCTCTGCGCCCGCCGGCACAACCAAGGTACAAGGCTCCGCGTCGAGTAAGCCCGCTGCGGCATCGACCCACGTCAGCCATGGCTCGGGATCCAGCCTTGGCGGGCTCTCACGTGCTATCAACCGAGCCCACCACGCCGCCGCGATCTCGCAGCAGAACGCCAATCAGGTCGCCGAAAAGTCCGCGCAGGCATCCAACGAAGCAGCGTCGGCCCAGACCTCCAGCGCAGCAACACGCGCGCCGGGTGCCTCGGCTACAGCCACGGCGCCCACCAAGACCGCTACTGCGAAGTCCGTCAAGACGTCGACGAAGGCGCTTGCCAGCCCCAACCACAGGAGTGCCGGTGTATCTAGGGCAAAGTCCGGTGCGACCGTGCCCAGCGGCCAGCGAGCCGTAGAAGCCGATCTCGCTAGAGGGGATGTGGTCGTGCTGCTGTTCTGGAACCCTGCGGGCGCTGAGGACGTCGACGTGCACAGTGCGCTGCAGCCACTGTCGAACGCGCACAATCGCAAGATCGCCGTGCAGGACGCGCTGGCCAGTCAGGTCGCGTCGTTCGGTTCGATCACTCGGGGGGTGCAGGTCTTTGCGACGCCCACGATCTTGGTCATCAACAAGCGCGGACAGACCACCGTGCTGACCGGTGTCCAGGACGCCTTCTCGGTCGAACAGGCAATCGCGGAAGCGCGTAGCTCATAGCCTTACACTCGCTCGGGTGAGTACCGCCGCCGAGCAGCTGAGCAGCCATCTCGAATGCCCGCTAGGGCGCGGGCACACCCCGCAGGACGCATTCACCGGTGCCGCCGGCGGGGCGGCGTGCGGCGATCTGATCCGCGTGTCCATCGCGATCGACCGCGACAGCCCTGACGGACGGATCGCCGACGCCGGCTTCGACGCGAGTGGCTGTGGCGCCACGCTAGCGGCCGGCAGTGCCGCCGTGGGCCTAGTGCGCGGTGTATCTCTGCTGGCGGTCGCACAGATCGGTGCGCCGCAGATCGCACACGAGCTGGGCGGCCTCAGCGCAGCTAAGCTCCACGCGGCCGAGCTGGCAGCCGATGCATTGCACCGCGCGTTGGGTGGCGCCGCCCGCGAGCGTGCCGCGCTGGCGCCCTGCTCGGGCCGCACGCTCGTCGCCATGAGCGGTGGGGTCGACAGCGCCGTGGCGGCACTGCTCGTCGAGCGGGCCGGACGCCAGGCGGTGGGCGTGACGCTCGAACTGTGGTCGGATGCCGAGAACGACGGCGATCTCAGCTGCTGCTCGGCGCAGGCGGTCCGTAGCGCGCGCGCGCTCGCGCATGAGCTCGGCATGCCCCACCTCTCGATCGACCTACGCGCGGAGTTCCGTGCGGGCGTGGTCGACGGCTGGCTCACCGATCACGCCGACGGTCTCACACCGAACCCGTGCGTTCGCTGCAACGGCAGTGTCCGCTTGGACGCAATGCTCGAGCTTGCCGGCCGGCTGGGCTCGGAGACGCTCGCGACCGGCCACTACGCGCGAACCACCGAACGTCCGCCCGCCTCCGGCCCGTCCGCTCAAGGCCCGCCCGTGCCACTGCTAAGGACTGCCGCCGACGAGCGCAAGGATCAGAGCTATGTGCTCTCGGCGCTCGCGCCCGAGTCGCTCGCGCGGCTGCGCTTCCCGCTTGGAGATCTGCACAAGCAGCAGGTGCGCGAGCTCGCCGAGCGCGCCGGGCTAGCGGTCGCACGCAAGCGCGAGTCGCAGGACCTGTGCTTCCTGGCGGGAACCCGCCACGGCGACTTCTTGGAGCGTCACGGAGGGCTCGGCAGGCGCGCCGGTGCGATCGTCGACGTCGAAGGAGCGATCCTCGGCGAGCACGCCGGGGCGCACATCTACACCGTCGGTCAGCGCCACGGCCTCGGTGTATCCGCGTCCGAGCCGCTGTACGTGCTCGCCACCGACACGCGCTCGAACACCGTCACCGTCGGGCCCCGTGGTGCGCTGCTCGCGCGCGAGGTGAGCGTGCGCGAGGCAACGCTGCATCGCGACGGGTGCTGCGTGGATGGCGTGCGCGTGCGCGCACACGGACGACGGTTTGCCTGCCGTCTGCCCGCAGATCTCCGAGCGGGGCGCCACGCGCGCGTGGCAATCGAGCTGGACGAGCCCGCCGAGCGCACCGCTCCCGGTCAACTCGCGTGCCTGTACGCGGGGGATCTGGTCGTCGGCCACGGCACAATCGCGGCGTAGCCGCCGATCGCAACCCACCCTGCCCCTAAGATCCGTCGCGGGATGACCTCTGACGAAATCCGCGAGCGCTATCTGAGCTTCTTCGAGGAGCGCGGGCATCGACGCGTGCCTTCGGCCTCGCTAGTGCCGTCCGCGCACGATCCCTCCGCGCTGCTGACCGTGGCCGGAATGCACCCGCTGAAGCCCTACTTCCTCGGCCAGGAGACGCCGCCTGCGCCGCGCCTGACCAGCTGCCAGAAGGTCTTTCGCACGGTCGATATCGACAACGTCGGCAACACCGCCCGTCATCTCACGTTCTTTGAGATGCTCGGCAACTTCTCCTTCGGCGACTACTTCAAGCGCGAGGCGATCGCGTTCGCGTGGGAGCTCTCGCGGGAGGTCTTCGGCTTCAACGAGCAGGACATCTGGGTGACCGTCTTCGCGGGCGACGAGGCCCTCGGGCTCGGCGCGGATAGCGAGGCGATCGACTGCTGGCTCGAGCTGGGCGTGACGCGCGAGCAGATCGTTGAATGTCCCCGCTCGGAGAACTTCTGGCAGGCCGGCCCGTCCGGTCCCTGCGGTCCGTGTTCGGAGCTCTACATCGACCGCGGGATCGAGTATGGCTCAGCTGAGGATCTGCCCGGTGGCGAGAACGAGCGCTTCCTGGAGTACTGGAACCTCGTGTTCATGCAGTACGACCAACGGGTAGGCGGGAGCGGGGCGAACGGTGCCAGCTCGATACTGGCACCGCTGCCCGCCAACAACATCGACACCGGCCTCGGCCTCAACCGCATGGCGGCGATCCTCCAGAGCAAGGAGTCGGTGTTCGAGACTGATCAATTCTTGCCGCTAATCCAGCTCGGCGAGCAGCTCTCCGGCAGACGCTACGGGGTCGATTTCAACAGCGACCGCGCGCTGCGGATCCTCGCCGATCACGCGCGTGCGATTACTTTCCTGACCGCCGACGGGGTGGTTCCCTCCAACGAGGATCGCGGGTACGTGCTGCGTAGGGTGATGCGCCGCGCGATCCAGCAGGGGTTGGCGCTCGAGCTGGGACCGGGTTTCCTCGTCCGCTACGCCGAACGTGTGCGGGAGCTCATGGGCGGCGCCTACCCCGAGCTCATCGAGCAGGCCAGCTCGGTCGATATGTGGCTCTCCGCTGAGGAGGATGGCTTCGGGCGGACGCTCGCCCAGGGGATGGAGATTCTCCAGGCCGACATCGCCGAGGCGCGCTCGGCGGGAAACTCGGCGGTGTCCGCCGAGAAGGTCTTTCGCCTCCACGACACCTACGGCTTTCCTCACGAGATGACACGCGAGCTGCTCGCCGAGGCTGACCTCTCGATCGACGGGGAGTTCGAGGATCTGATGGAGGAGCAGCGATCTCGTAGCCGCTCGGGATCGCGCTCGACGTTAGTAGCGGGATCGCGCTCAGGATCGCAGTCGACGTCGGTATCGGGGTCCTCGGGCGGTGAGCACGCCCGCGAGTTCGCTTCGCGGACCGACTTCCAGACGCGATTCACCGGCTATGAAACTCAGCGGCAAGCGACAACCGTGGGTGCTGTCGAGCAGGTCAACGGGAGCTACCTCGTCAAGCTCGCCGAGTCTCCCTTCTATGCCCCTGGCGGGGGCCAGGTCGCCGACGTCGGAACGATCGAGTGCGCGCAGGGAGACTGTCGCGCCCAGGTAAAGAGCGTATTCCGGCTCGGGGAAGACCAGGTGCTGGTGGTCGAGGTCGATCGGGGGTCGCTGCGCCAGGGCGAGCAGGTTGTGGCAGAGGTAGATCGCCTCGCCCGGCATGCCACCGAGGCCAACCACACCGCCACCCATCTGCTCCAGGCCGCGCTGCGTGAGCGCCTGGGCGCCCACGTCCGCCAGGCTGGCTCCTACGTGGGACCCGACAAGCTGCGCTTCGACTTCAGCCATGGCCAGGGGCTGAGCGCGCAGGAGCTCCGTGACGTCGAGGACCAGGTAAACGAGTGGATCGCGCGCAACGATCCCGTGCGCCCGATCACCACCACGCTCACGGAGGCCAAGCACCTCGGAGCGATGGCCCTGTTCGGGGAGAAGTACGGCGACGTGGTGCGGATGGTGCAGATCGGCGAAGGGGAGTATTCACGGGAGCTCTGCGGTGGCACACACGTGCGCTCGACGGCCGAGATCGGCGTCTTGCGGATCCTCCACGAGACCTCCAGCTCCGCCAACGTCAGGCGCATCGAGGCGGTCACCGGCCCCGCTGCCGTCGATCTGCTGCGCGAGCACGACCGGCTGCTCGACGAGGTAGGCGCTGAGCTACGCACCCGTCCTGACGAGGCCCCTGAGGCGGTACGCAAACTCGCTCTGGAGCGCAAGCGGCTCGAGCGGGCACTCAAGGAGGGGGGAGCAAGCACCAGCGGTAGCGCTGGCGTGGACGTCGAGGCTTTGGCCGCGAGCGCGCAGGAGATCGCCGGTGCGAAGGTGCTGACAGCGAGCGTTGAGGTCCCCGACGCGAAGGTGTTGCTCGACGTGCTCGACCGTGTCAAGGGTCAGCTCGAGGGCGCCGCCATCCTGCTCGGCACAGCCGCCGAGGGCCGGGTTCACCTGGTGGCCAGCGTCGCCCCCGAGCTCGTCGAGCGCGGTGTCAAGGCGGGCGCCGTGGTGAAGGCGGCCGCCCGCCTCGTTGGCGGCGGGGGAGGAGGGCGCGACACGATGGCCCAGGCCGGCGGGCGCGACCCCGAGCGGCTGGGGGAGGCTGTAGACGCAGCGCGGGCGGCGATCGAGACGGCACTTGCAGGCTGATGCACGCACCGTCGAGAACCCCTCGGCCGTCCCACGCGCGAGACGCGCACGGCTGAGCCGCGCATGCGGGTGCTTGCGCTTGACTACGGCAGCGCGCGCTGCGGCTGCGCGCTCAGCGATCCCACCGGCACGATCGTCACGCCGGTCGAGATTGTCGCCCGGCCCGCAACCAAGCGCGGGCTCGCGCGGCTGCGCGAGCTCGTACGGGAGTGGGAGGTGGAGCGCGTGATCGTCGGGCTCCCGCTCTCGCTCGATGGCACCGACACCGACCAGACGCGCGAGACGCGGACCTTCGCGCGCGAGCTCTCGCTGCATCTCGGCGACGGCGTTCCGGTGGAGATGCACGACGAGCGCTTCACCACACGCATCGCCCAACGGATGGCAGGGGCGGCCGGGACAGGGCGGAGCTTCAAGACAAGCGAGGACTCGCGGGCCGCCGCTCATCTGCTGGAGAGCTGGCTCGCCTCCAGATCGCGTTAAGGTTCCCGTTCGGTGTCTCGCGGCGATCGATCACGACCAGGGCGCGAACGCACCGCAGAGGAGCGTGAGCGCGATCGCCAGGAGCGCGCGAGGCGACGTGCGCTCGAACAGCCGCATGAGGCACCGCCGGCGGAGCGGACTGCATCGGCGCCGCCGCACGCCGAGCTGTCGTCCGCGCCGCCCACCGCTGAGCCGCCGCCGGCGCTACCTTCATCCCCGCCGCCTGCCGAGCCGCCGGCGCTACCTTCATCTGCGCTGCCACCCGCGCCGCCGCTGCCACCGCCCGTACCGCCGCCGGGTGAAGTCGACCGCCCGACCGCGGTCTCCCCGCAGGCGAAGCGCAAGCGCTCACTGGTCGCGCGGCTGTTCGCGATGCTTGCGCTCGCGGCTGTCGTCGCGGCCGTGTTCCTGCTGTTGCACTCGCAGGACTCCAAACACGTTCTCGCGCCACCCCCGGTCGTCAAGGTGCTGATCTCGGAGGGCAAGACTCGTGCGCAGATCGCGCAGATTGCCGCCGCCGACGGACTGAAGGGCAGCTATCGCGTGGCCTCCCGACGCTCACCGCTGCTGAACCCCGCCACTTACGGAGCCCCGCACGGCACGCCGGATCTCGAAGGCTTCCTGTTCCCGGCGACCTACGACATGAACCCGGGTGCGCCGGTCAGCCGGCTCGTGGAAGAGCAACTGATCGCCTTCCGCGAAAACTTCGGCGCGAATGAGATAGCGCGCGCTCGCGCGCTGCACGAGACGCCGTACCAGCTACTGATCGTGGCCTCGATGGTCGAGCGCGAGGCGCAGATCCCGGGCGACCGGGCGAAGATCGCCGCCGTCATCTACAACCGCCTGGCGGCGGGCATGCCACTGGGGATCGACGCGAGCATCTACTACGCGGTCGAGATGGCGAGCGGGATCGCCACATACACACACGAACTCTCAGAAGCGCAACTGCACATCGACTCCCCGTATAACACCCGCACCCACGTCGGCCTGCCGCCGACCCCGATCTCTAACCCCGGCGTGGCCTCGATCCAGGCTGCTGCCCACCCCGCCCACGTCTCCTACCTGTACTACGTCGCCGGAGCCGACGGCTGCGGCGAGCAGGTGTTCTCCAACACGCTCGCCGAATTCGAAGCCAATGCCGCCGCCTACAAGGCGGCGGTCGCTCGCAGCGGCGGGCACCCGCCGACCTGCAAGCACAAGTGATGCCTCGCCTGGGCGTCCTCGGCTGGCCGGTCGCGCACAGCCGCTCGCCGGCGATCCACAACGCGGCGCTCGCCGCACTGGGGATGGACGGCTGGCACTATCAGCGCCTGCCGGTCCCGCCGCAGTTGTTCGCCGAGACCGCCCGTGCGCTCGGATGCTCGGGCTTCCGCGGCGCGAATGTGACGATTCCCCACAAGCAGGCGGCGCTCGCGCTCGCCGCGGACGCCTCGCCGGCGGCGCGCGAGATCGGTGCGGCCAACACGCTCACGTTCGCAGCCGACGGCACGATCACGGCCGAGAACACCGACGCCCCCGGGCTGATCGCCGCGCTCGGCCAGTTGACTGATTTGCCCGCCCGCCCGCGCGCGCTCGTACTCGGCGCGGGCGGCAGCGCGCGCGCGGTGGTGTGGGCGCTGCGTGAAGCGGGCGCGAGCGAGGTATCCGTCTGGAACCGCACCCCCGAGCGCGCCGAGACGCTAGCGCGGGAGCTGGGAGTGCGGGCGGTGACAGTGGCTTGTGGAGCCGATCTGCTGGTCAACTGCACCTCGGTTGGTCTCCAGGCTGGCGGAGCGATAGAACGCTCGGCCACTGAGGGTGAGGCGCTCAACCAACTCGGATTGACGTTCGATCAAGTCGGTGAGTACTCGTATGTCGTCGACTTGGCCTACCACTCCGGATCCACCGCGTTGCTTGCCGCCGCCACAGCCCACGGCGTACGCACCCTGGATGGACTTGAGATCCTCATCGCCCAAGGGGCCCTCAGCTTCGAGCTGTGGACCGGCAGGCGCCCGTCGCTGGATGTCATGCGGCTCGCCGCACGTGGGGAAGGTGGCACCGGGGAAGGTGGCACCGGGGAAGGCGGCACCGGGGAAGGCGGCACCGGGGAAGGCGGCACCGGGTAGGGCCCGCGAGCAGGAGCGCGCGCGATGAGCGAGCGCCCGCAGCCGGCTGGGCCCGACCTGCACGCGATCTTCGGAGCGGACATCACGGTTGAACGGCCCGACCTGGCGGTCGGGGGAGTCGAGCTCGATCCGCGCACAGCGACAAGCGAGAGCCTCGAGCTCGATGCGATCGTGGGCAGCGACCGGATCGTGGGCGGTGAGCGGATCGCAGGCAGCGACCGGATCGCGGGCACCGACCCCAACGTCGAGGTGGACCCCTCGGCATATGCCGAACCGATCGAAGCCGAGCCCGAGCAGGCCGAAGCAGTAGAGCAGGCGGAGCGCGGCGAGGGGTACTCGGGCATCACCAAGCCCTCGCGCCGAGGCTCCTCGCAGCGCTTCCTCACCGACGTGATCGTCGACATGGGTCTGGCCTCGCGCGGGCAGGTCGAGGACGCGCTGGAGAGCTCGCGCATATCGGGTACCACACCCGAGCGTGTGCTGCTCGACAACGGATCGCTCACGCAGGACGCGCTGGCGCGCGCGCTGGCCGAGCGCTACGGGCTCGACCACCTTGACCTCGGCGTCTTCACCGTGGACATGGCCGCCGCCAACCTCGTCAGCACGACCGTCGCCAAGCGCTATCAGACCGTTCCGGTGGCGTTCGCTGACAAGCGCACGCTGCTGGTTGCGATGGCCGACCCCTCGAACGTGCTCGCGGTCGACGACATCGCGATCATGACCGGCTACGAGATCCGCGTCGCGGTCGCCCCGCCGGATGACATCGCGACCCTGATCTCGCGCCTGGACAGGCTCGAAGACGTAGTCGGCGAGTCGGCGGACGTGCTCGAAGAGACCGAGGACGGGGCGGAGGTCGTCGCCCTGCACGAGACCTCCGAAGACGCACCCGTCATCAAGCTCGTCAACCAGATCGTCGCTCAGGCCGTCGAGCGGGGCGCATCCGACATCCACCTGGCTCCCGACGGACGCGAGCTGCGGGTGCGCTTCAGGGTCGACGGCGTGCTCGCGGACATCACGACCGTTCAGCGGCGGATGGCCGCGGGGGTGATCTCGCGCATCAAGATCATGGCCGAGCTGAACATCGCCGAGAAGCGCCTGCCGCAGGACGGGCGCGTGGGCTTGGTCGTTGACGGCCGGCATGTCGATCTGCGCGTGGTGACACTGCCAAGCGTCCACGGCGAGGGCGTGGTGATGCGCGTCCTGGACAAGGCGTCGGTGGTAGTCGAGCTGGACAAGCTGGGCATGGCCGACGCCGAGCGTGAGCGTTTCGAAGGCGCCTGTCGCGAGACGCACGGCGCGGTGCTCGTCACCGGTCCCACCGGCTCGGGCAAGTCCACGACGCTGTACGCAGCCCTGCAGTTGCTTAACACGCCCGAGAAGAACATCATCACCGTCGAGGATCCCGTGGAGTACGAAATGACCGGTCTCACACAGGTCCAGGTTTCGGCGAAGGTCGGCCTGACGTTCGCGGCGGGCCTGCGCTCGATGGTGCGCGCCGACCCCGACGTGATCATGGTCGGTGAGATCCGCGACCGCGAGACTGCCCAGATCGCCGTGGAGTCGGCGCTCACCGGGCACCTGGTGCTCTCCACGCTCCATACCAACGACGCGCCCTCGGCCATTACCCGGCTGACCGAGATGGGGATCGAGCCGTTCCTGGTCGCCTCCGCGCTCGACTGTGTCGTCGCCCAGCGCCTCGCGCGGATGCTGTGCCCGAGTTGCAAGCGGCGCACGATCATCTCCGCGAAGGTGCTGCGCGAGAACGGCTACCGGGCGCGCATGGAGCTCGAGGCCTACGAGCCGGTCGGCTGCCGGCGCTGTGGCGGCAGCGGCTACCGCGGACGCCTGGGTCTGTATGAGGTCATGAAGATGTCCCCGGAGATCCAGTCGCTGGCGCTCGAGCGCAGTCCCTCAGAGGCGATTCGCGACGTGGCCGTCAGACAGGGAATGACGCGTCTGCGCGACGACGGACTGCAGAAGGTCAGGCAGGGCCGCACCTCGATGGCCGAGATCGCTCGCGTGATCGGCACCAACTGAGCCCCGGTACGGACGTGTTCGCTCGCCGTGTCCGACGCCAAGAGACGTCGGCGATCGTGTTCGACCTGGGCTTCGTATCTTCGTCCACTCGCCGCCGCAGAGGACACCGGCGCTAATGATCGAGCCCGCATCCGTCGATATGCGCTCCAATGGACATCGATTTCGCAGACCTGCTGATGGAGGTCGTACACCGACGGGCATCCGATCTGCACCTCAGCTCGGGCGCGCACCCGACCGTCCGCGTCCGCGGGAAACTGACGCCGCTGGAGGAATACCCGAAGCTCTCGCCGACGGACACGCGCGAGATCGTCTACTCGATCCTCACCGGCGATCAGCGCCAGCGTCTTGAGACCAACTGGCAGCTGGACTTCGCCTACTCGATCCCGGGTCACGCGCGTTTCCGTGTCAACGCTTACTACCAGCGCGGCGCGATCGGCGCCGCCTTCCGTCTGATCCCCTTCAGCCTGACCTCGATCGACGAGCTCGGGCTGCCCGCCGCCGTGCACGAGTTCACGCGCCGCCCACGCGGCTTCGTGCTCGTGACCGGCCCGACCGGCTCGGGCAAGTCGACTTCGCTGGCGGCGATGATCGACGAGATCAACGCGACGCGCGACGAGCACATCATGACGATCGAGGACCCGATCGAGTTCCTGCACGGTCACAAGCGCTGCATCGTCAACCAGCGCGAGCTGGGCTCCGATGCGCAGAGCTTCTCGCTAGCTCTGACCGCCGCCTTGCGCCAGGACCCCGACGTGATCCTGGTGGGGGAGATGCGCGACCTGGAGACGATCTCCACGGCGCTGACCGCGGCCGAGACCGGCCACCTCGTGTTCGCGACGCTCCACACCCAGGATGCCGCACAGACGATTGACCGTGTGATCGACGTCTTCCCATCCCACCAGCAGGGACAGGTGCGGGTGCAGCTATCGGTTGCGCTGCAGGGGATCATGACCCAGCAGCTACTGCCCAACGCCGACGGCTCCGGACGTGTGGTCGCGTGCGAGGTGCTGGTACCAAACCCGGCGATCCGCAACCTGATCCGCGAGGGCAAGACTCACCAGATCTACTCGGTGCTGCAGACCAGCTCGGCGGCCGGCATGCAGACAATGGATGCCGCGCTGGCCACGCTCGTACGCCAGAACAAGATCACGCAGAAGCTCGCCGAAGCGCGCTCGTCGACCCCTGAAGAGCTCAGGCGTCTGCTGGGGGCACCTTCGTTGGCGGCCGCCTAGGCATCGGCATGAGCACGTACGTCTTTAAGGCCATCGACCTCGCCGGCGCCAAGGCCCGTGGCGAGGTCGAGGCCGACTCCAAGCAGGCGGTCTCCGATCAGCTCAAGCAGCGCGGGCTGATCGTCCTGGACATCGCCGACAAGCACGCTTCGCGCGAGATCGAGCTCGCGTTCATGAAGCGCGTCAAGCCCACTGAGCTGTCGATCTTCGCACGGCAGCTCTCGACGATGATCTCCTCGGGCATGAGCATCCTGCGCGCACTGTATGTGCTGGAGGAGCAAACGGAGAGCAAATACCTGACGGAAACGATCGTGGCGGTGCGCAAGGACGTCGAGGCCGGCCTGTCGCTGAGCGACTCGATGGCGCGCCACCCGAAGATCTTCAACCCCCTGTTCGTCGCGATGACGCAGGCCGGCGAGATGGGCGGCGTGCTCGAGGACGCGCTCGTGCGCGTCGCCGATCAGCTGCAGAAGGACGCCGCGCTGCGCAAACAGGTCAAATCGGCGATGATCTACCCCGCGCTCGTGATCTTCTTCGCGGTTGGCGTGATGATGGCGCTTGTCGCATTCCTCGTGCCAGTGTTCGAGGGCGTCTTCAAGGAATTCGGCGGCCAACTTCCCGCCATGACCAGGGTGTCGGTGCTGATGTCCAAGATCGTCACCGGCTACTGGTGGGCGATCTTCGGTGGGACGGCGCTGTTCATCGTGACGTTCATCAAGTGGAAGAAAACCTCCTGGGGACGGCGCCAGTGGGACCACTTCCGCCTGCACATACCGATGCGGATCGGCACGATCGTGCAGCAGATCGCCGTCGCGCGCTGGTCGCGCACGCTGGCGTCGCTGACCGCCGCCGGCGTGCCGCTGCTGCAAGCGCTCGAGATCACCGGCCGCACGGGCGGCAACACAGCCGTGGAAGAAGCGATGGATGGCGTGATCTCCTCGGTCAAGCGCGGCGGAACGATCGCCGCGCCACTGGCACAGGCGCCGATCTTCCCCTCGATGGTCACGCACATGGTCGGCGTGGGGGAGGAAACCGGTGCGCTCGACGCGATGCTCGACAGGGTGGCCGAGTTCTACGAGGAACAGGTCGAGGCGTCGGTCAAGACTCTGACCTCGATCCTCGAGCCGATCATGATCATCCTGATTGGCGGCATCGTCGGCTTCATCGTGATCTCAATGTACCTGCCGCTGTTTGAAGTTTACAATCACATCGAATAGCTACGTGGCTCTGTAGAGCGGGGAATCGGCGACTGGGCCAGGGGGCTGGCGTGGGATAGGGCAAGGAGAATCTCGCTGCCAGTCCGGGCGCTTGCACGTGCGCGCAGCAACGCCACCCTGTTGGTCGTAGGCGGGTTTCTTCGCCGAGGAGCCTTTGCTTAAACTCCACGATCCCTCATGGTTGCGAGCGCCACGGTTCCGCCAGCGACAAAAGGGATCCCACAAACGAGAGTAACTGTCCCGTCCCGCAGGCCTACGCCTACGTAGACTAGCGACACGCCTACGGCTACTGCCATCACAGATACCAGCCACCAGCGGCGAAATCGCTCAGATGTCCCTTCGCGGCTTTGAGCTCTGATTCGATCACCCACCTGTATTCTCGATCTCCTGTCGAACCGTGCTGCTACCACAGAACATATTCCAGCGAGCACGAAGGCAAACACACCCGGACCGATGCCACCTAGAGCGAAGGATACAGCCCCGACGATGCACGGAAAGAGCATCCACCAAGCTCGCGTGGGTGTCGCCGGACTTTTGCCCATCACAGGGGACTGACTAGCTGTTCGGGCGGCTGACATGTGTCCGTCGCTTCTTTGGGTGACTTCGTCGGCCCGCTTTCCGATCCCTTGAGGGCCTGCTCGAACTCCCAATAAGTCTCATAGGCCTCATACGCGGTGAAAGCGGCGCCTCCCACCGCAAATGTCGCACAAGCTGGATAGCCAGCGACTTGACCAATCACAGGAGCGGCACTAACGCCGGCAAAACAAATTGGCGTGGCGATCACGGTGGTGATCCCTGTGGCCAAAGTATCGCCGATTCCCGCCCCTCCGAGTACAACGTGCTCAAAGGTTTCCCAGAAACCTCCCTCGCCGCTTGGGTCGCTCTCGTTCACCGGGTCGTCATCGGTGTAGTTGTAGGGCGCCCGCGTGATAGCCGCCAGTGGGTCGACGCTAAGGAATTGTGCCGTGGCGGGGTCGTAGGTACGCGCCCGCATGTAGATGAGCCCGGTGTCGGCGTTGGTGTATTGGGCGTCGTAGCCGAGTGGGGTGGTGGCGGTGCCGGTGTGTTCCGGCACGCCGTAGGGGTTGTAGGTGTAGGCGGCTTCGGTTTTGCCGGTTTCGCCGGTGATGAGCCGCGTGGAGCCTTGCTGGTCGTGGTGCAGGTAGAGCGCTTTGCCTTCGCTGTTGATTTGCTCGATTGGGAGTCCGGCGGGGCCGTAGATGAAGATATGGCCTCTCACGCTAGTCACTTGGCCGTGGCTCCTTCGTACGTGTCGCAGTGGATCGCTGTTCAACGCCCGCCGCAGCCAGCTCACCGTTGAGCGCATCGCAATACGGAAAAAGTACATCCTTCCATCGAACCCATCTCGATAGCGCGGTTAGTGGTGTCCTCGACCCGTCAGGGTGTTCCGCCTGCACGCAGGCACTAAGCGGCGTGTAGGCATCCACAACAAATCGAGCAATATCTGACCACGTCGTAAAGCTGGTTCGGCTGATACCGACGTTCTTGACACCACTTCTCGACACGTAGACACCAAGCCGTTGGCACCACCAGAGCAAGGCTGCTGGGATACAAAGAAACAGCCCGAGAAAGAAGAATCCTGCGATTGGCACGGGACCTTTGAGCGCCGACGTCGCGAGAGGTAGCCCAACGCTAACTGTAACCAGTGCGATACCAGCAAGGAGCATCCGCCGTTCCTCGGGACGACGGTAGACGCGAACACACTCGCCGCCTCTGACAACACTACGCCTCGAGACGGTCGGCGACATACGAGCACCTGAACTCTCGGACTCCATTATCCCCCGCACGAACAGCTCGAGCCAGAGCTTTCGTGCCCTTGCGCATAGGCGAGTGTCGTCAGCGCTGAGGACCCAGCCCCGAGACCCACGAGTTGTTTGAGGGCCACCTGTCCCGCCGAAGTGCTTTCGAGAGCCTTCTTTGCCTCCTCACTGAGCGATCCATCCGCCAGCCCACCGACGCCAGCCCCAAGCGCGAATCCGGCGAGATCGGTCAGACTGCTGCTCTCCTCTTCCCCTGCTCGACAAGATTCCGCTACCGCCTCGTAGTCGTTGCTGACGACATTCGCATCTAGATCTGCGAGGCCAGCCGCCACACAACCAGCACCATCGGTGGCGACGCAAACAAGTCCAACTCCTACAGCTTGGCCAATTTCTGACCAGCCGAGCAAGCCGGTCGGGTCGCCCTCGTTGACGGGGTTGTCGCCTGCGTAATTGTAGGGCGCCCCGGTCAGTTTCACGAGCGGGTCAACGGACAGGAACTGCGCTGTGCTGGGGTCGTAGACGCGGTTGCGTAGGTAGATGAGCCCGGTGTCCGAGCTGGTGTATTGGCCGTCGTATCCGAGGGGGGTCGTTGTGGTGCCTTCGCAGGTCGGGGCTCCGTAGGCGCCGTACGTGCATTTCCCGGTGACGGTCCCGGTCGAGCCGGTAAGAAGGCGTGTGGAGCCAGCCTGGTCGTGGTGCAGATACGACACGGTGCCGGTGCTGTTATTGATTTGCTCGATCGGCAGGTTGTCTGGCCCGTAGATGTAGCTGTAGCTTCCGTCGTTGAGGATCAGCGGGAGTGCTTCGGCGATGTCCCACGTGAGGTAGCTGGTGGTCCCCGAAATGGTCTGAGAGGCGCGTAGTCCTTCGCCGTTGTAGGCGTAGGTGTCTTCGATGGCTGGGGTTTCGCCTTCTTTGGCGCGGGTGACGGTCGTCAGGTTGCCGGCTTGGTCGTAGCCGTAGCTGGTTGCGGGGCCGCTGGCCGGGGTGGCTTTGGTGCGTTGGCCTACTTCGTTGTAGGTGTAGGTCTCGACGGTGGCTTTTTTGAGGGTGCTTTTTTCCAGCTCGTCGGCGCTGCTGTACGAGTAGGTGTCTTCGCCGATCGTGGTTGGGTTGTTGGCGCCGTCGTAGGCGTATTTCGTCCCCGTGCCTTTGGTCAGCCGGCTGTTTTCGTCGTAGCTGAAGGCGGGTTTTTCTTCGCCGGGCAGGCCTTTGCTGGTGGCTTTCGTGACCCCGCCGTCTTTGTCGCGGGTGTAGACGAGCGACGCGAGTGTTTCCGAGCCTTTCTTCGTCGTGACTTCGCTCATCGCGTCCGAGTCATCGTAGGCGTAGATGTCTTCGTCGCTCGTGCCCGTGGGGAATGTGGTCGTCGAGAGCTCGGAGTCGGGGCTGTAGCTGAATTTGGTGGTGTGTTCGAGCCAGTCGGTGACGCTCTTCAGGCGCTCATCGTTGTCGTACGCGCGGGTGATCGATTTGCCGTTGGGATAGGTGATCTTGGTGGGGTTGTTGGCGAGATTGTATTCGTATTTGACGGTGTCGCCGTGCCCGTCTTTGCTTTCGATCAGCCGCTGAAGCTGATCGTAGGTGTAGACGCTTTCGCCGGTGCCATCGGTCATCTTCGTGCGAGTCCCGTCAGCATTGTATTCGTATTTCACGGTCGGGGTTTTACCGTCCGAATATGTCACTTCGATCAGCCGGCCGGCAGGGTCGTACTTGTAGGTAGTCTTGCGTTTCTCTGCGTCTGTGACGCTGGTGAGGTTGCCGGCTTTGTCGTATTCCTTGGTGGTCTTCTGCGTGAGTGGGTTGATTTCTTCGCTCACCTCGCCGAGCGGGTTGCGTTCGTATTTGGTGGTGTGTTTGTCGCCGTCGGTCTGAGCGGTGACCTGGCCTTCGGAGTTGTATTCGGTTTCCGCGGTCGCTTTGCTTGGCGCTTCGACCTTAGTCGGCTCGTCATCCTCATCGTAGGTGTAGGTGGTTTTGTTGCCTTCAGGGTCGGTCTCGGTCGCGATGTCGCTATCGGCGTTGTAGGTGTATTCAGTCTTATCTTTCAGGGGGTTGATGACCGCGGTAGGCCGACCCTGGGCATCGCGTTCGATCGTCGTCGTGAAGCTGCTTTCTTTCGCGCCGCTGGCGTGGCCCCTCGGGCTGACCGTCGAGGTTTCCTGCGAGTCTTCGTTATAGCCCCAGGTGCGCTTATCGCCTTCCGGGTCGATTTCAGCGGCCCTGTCGCCGTAGCCGTCGTATTCATATTTCCATTCGTGGCCGAGGGGGTCGGTCATGCTTTCCACGTCGCCGTGCGAGTCATATTTGTATTTCGTGGTCTGGATGGTTTCGCCGGGCGCAGGGCGGGACACCTTGATCGCGTTACCGTGGCTGTCACGTTCGATCGTCGTCTTCTCACCCAGCGGCGTCGTGATGCCCGTCACATCGTGGGTGGAGTCGTATTCCCATTTCGTTTCATCCCCGTCGGGGTTCTTTTCGCTCGTGAGATCCCCAGCGGCGTCATAGCCGTATTCAGTCGTCTCCCCATCGGGGTTGGTGCTAGCCGTAAGCTCATCCGCGCTGTTATAGCTATCGGTCGTGGTCGTCGCAAGCGAGGTGCCCGCAGCATGGGTGACACTCGTCGGCGAGCCATATTCGTTGAACATCTCGAGGGTCGTGGCCCCGTTGGGCTCAATGATCGTCGTCTCCGTGCCCGTGGTTGTCGCGAGGTATTTCCATTGACGTTTGCGGCTCAGAGGGTCGGTCTGAGAGACGACCTGCCCCATCGCATTGTATTCGGTGGTGGTGGCGTAGCCGCGCCCGTCGGTTTCCGATGTCAGCTCATGCGAGGAGTTATATTTATACTGCCAGCGAGGGCTCGTTTCACCGGGCAGCGTCACGCTCGCGAGGTTCCCATCTTCGTAGGTGTATTTCACGGTATGTCCCATCGGGTCGCTCGCGCTTTCCACCTGGCCTTCAGAGTTGTATTTGAGCGTGATCTCCCGCCCGGCGGCATCTTTGATCGCTTCCAAGCGCCCTTCGGAGTTGCGGCTCATCGTCAACGCGTTGCCGTTGCGGTCTACTTCGCTGGTGAGTTGCCCCACACTATTGAAATGCAGCGTCGTCTGATCGGGCAATGTGTAGACATACCCACTGCTTTCGCTAGCGAGTGTCGCCTCCACGCCGACACCAGTCGCCGCCCAGCCTTCCCCCGATCGCACGAAGGAGACAGTGCTCCCGTCGGCCTGGTCAACGGTCGCTTCACGAGATTCAAAGCCCAGTTCGAGATGATCGCTGTAGGAACCAGTCCAGCCATAGCCAAACGACCCCGGAGCGGCTGCACCCGGCTGCGTCTGGTGGACCGCGAGGCCCGAGTTATATGTCAGCGCCAAGCTCAGCGCCGGCCCGCGCCCACCGACCGATAGATCCGTCTCGCTCGCCACCTCATTCCCCGTGGCACAGTTGACCGGCCCTCCGATATGGCAACCGCGTCGATCCGGCGCAGCAGAGCCGCCCAGACCCCAAATTTCGGATTCCCGCGGCGACTGCGAATCGTACGGGTCCGGCACTCCGGGTCCTTCGATACCAGGCAGCAAAGCCGCTCCCTCGTAGAGCAACCATTCGGTTGCCCTCAGCGGGAGCACACCATTCGGCGCCGGTTCTTTTTTCCCGGGAGCAGTCACGCTCGAAGGAGGACTGACGACGGTTTCATATGCGTTCAGGCCCGCGGCAGGGAACGCTGCCAACGTGGCCTGCTTGAGATCGCCGTAGACGAGGCTCAAGGAGTGCGTTTCACCAGATTCGCCTTTGATCGTCTTCGTCGCACAACCGTACCATCCCGCAGAGGGACAAGCCGGCAGCGGACGAACGTCACCGACGCCGGGTATTTCCTCGCTAGTGGGGTATTCGTCACCCAGAAGTTCCAACGTCGGACCGGAGGACTCATGTTCGTGGTCATAGATCCATTCCTGATGAACTTCGTCGCTCACCTCGAGCAGCGCACAATCGTCAGTACGTGCCGTGGCCGTGGCTATCGCAGCAGACGCCCAGCTGTAGTGTTCGCCAAAGGCCTGACAAGTCTGCGTGCTGCTCGAACCGCCTTCGTGCGTATACAATTTGTATCGGTCCGAATAGGAAACGGTTTCGCGGTAGTCTTCTACACCTGTGTGGTTTTGAGCGGATTCACCTCCCCCTGTAATATCGGTGGAAGGTAGCCGCACCAGCTCGATCGGAGCGCCGCCAGAGGTCTTGACGCCCGCCAGGTATTCGCCGGAATATTCTGTGCCGGCGACTTCGGTGCCGTCGAGCGCCACGAGTACCGCTTCCCATGGCGAGAGCGTGCCAGCAGCTTCGTCGGCGCTGACGAGCCCATCACCAACTTCAGCTTCACCAAGAATCACATAGGGCTTGCCAGTCTTGAGCAATTCCGTCATATGTGCCGCGAGCGCCACGCCTTCGGCATCGAGCCCAGGCACATCGCTACCGTTCTGGCCGGTCGCTCCGGTGTCGAACTCGAGCGCAGCGCCCAGCTTCCCCATTAGTTCATGTTCAGCGCTGCTGTACACGCGCATCGGCATCAGCCCCTGCCGTGCGTACATCGACCACGTGCCATCCGGGTTTTCAACGAGCCCGCCTCCCACGGGCGGTGGCGCAAGTTCACGCGCCGAAGCGGGCGTGGAGATCGCGAGCGCGAGCACGAGCGCCATCGCGAGGCCACCCAGCGCGAAGCAGGCACCGCCGTGTTTTTCAGCCACCCAGCCCGTCCCACAGGACGCCCGATCGCCGAAGGGCGGCCGTGCAAGCCTCATTGCTCGACCGTCGCCAGACCCACGCCAACGCCCGCTCACCAGCATCTCACGCCCTTTCGTTTGCTCAGACAATTGTCTGCAGCATGAAACCTAGCCGATCGTGCTCGGCCAGGTATCTACGCTCTGACTTATGACACAGCGCCGACTGGCGGGATTTGCGTCTCGCCGCATTTTGCGCGAGTTTCGACCATCTGAGAGAGCGCCCTGCGCAAGATGCGTGCCGAGGTCCGGGCAGCCACGCCTATGCGCGGCGACGTCAACCACGCGAGACGCGTATTTTCGCGGAGCTGACCGACAGCGACACGCCTCCGTCGAGCAGTTCCAGCAGCTCGGCCCCAACCAGCTCACGCCGCCATCCCCGCAGTGTGCGCACGTCGGCCTCCGCCCCGCCCGTGCGTGCGGCGGCGACGATCGCCTGCAGGTCGGCGCGCGCGGCCAGCAGCTCATAGGCGAGCCCCGCCTCGCGGGCACGGGCTCGCAGCAGCGCCTCGCCTAGCGCCACGAGCGGGGCGTCGTCGGGCTTGGGCATCGGTGGGCGCGGCACCTCGGATGGTGGATCGGGCGGGCGCTCCCGCCCGATCCGAACCGTCTCCAGCACCCCTTCTGCGCGACGGCCTGCGCCGCTCGCGCCCACGCCGCGGATCTTCTCGAGCTCGCTGCGCGACGACGGCTTGCGCTTGGCGATCTCCATCAGCGTGGCGTCGCCAAGCACGCTCTGCACGGGGCGATTCTGGCGGGCGGCGGTCTGCTCGCGCCACTGCACCAGCTCGCGCGCGATCGGCCGCGCGGACGCGTTCAGCGTACCGACGCGCGGCAGGCGCGCGAAGATCGCCTCCGGGTCGCGCTCGTCGCTCGAGCGAGCGAGCGGCTGACACTCCTCGCGCGCCCACTCCAGCCGGCCGAGCTCGGTCAGCCGGTGCTCCAGCTTCGCGGCCAGCTCGAGCAGATGCACGACATCCTCGCGCGCGTAGGCCAACTGCTCGGGTGAGAGTGGGCGGGCGTCCCAGCGGGTGAAGCTCGCGGTCTTGGCCACGCGCAGGCCGAGGATCTCGGCGAGCAGCGAGTCATATGAGCTCTGTGCTCCCATCCCGGCGAAGCCGGCCGCCACCTGCGTGTCGAACACGCCCGTCACTTCGGTGTCAAAGCGCCTGCGCACGAGCGCGATGTCCTGGCGCCCGGCGTGTACGACGACCTGGATCTCAGGGTCGGCGAGGACCTCTGCAAGCGCAGACCCGTCGAAGTTCTCTGGCAGCGGGTCGACGACGAGGATGTGCTCGGTCGCGTCCTCGCTTGCGGGGATCGCGAGCTGTACGAGGCACAGAAGCGTGCGGTAGCGCCCCTCGCCCATGAACTCCGTGTCGAGTGCCAACCTGCCCGACGCCCGCGCGCCGTCAGCCAGCGCCCGCAGCCGGTCGCGATCGGAGCTCGCGCTCACGGCTTCGCCCCGGGCAGCAGGTACAGCAGTCCCCCCTGAGACAGGCCCGCCTTACGGGAGACATCGGTTCCGTGCGCGCGCACCCACCGCACGGGTGCCGAGCAGGCCGGATTCACGGACTGGGCTTCGCCCGCGCAGAACGTGTTCAGGAATGCATAGTGCACCCGTCCCGCGGCGATCAGCCGCTTCAGCTTTGACACCGAAGTGAAGACGCGCGCATCGTAGGTGGTCAGGACGAGCACCGGACGCCCGTCCTGCACGATCAGCGAGCCGACCGCGGTGGCCGACTCCGCTGCTACCTCATAGAACGCGCCATCCTGGTGGGCGCGCAGGTAGGCGCTCAACGGGTGCTGTTGCGCACCTGGCAGCTCGCCGACGAGGCCCGCGTCGCTCACGCGGTCGGCGATCGCTGTGAAATCGGCCTTCAGCGGAATCGCCAGCACCGCTACCAGTGCTAGCGCCATCACGCCCGCGGGCGCCAGTAGCGAGCGCGCTCTCGCGGGGATCGTGCGCCGGCGTGCGAGCAGCGCCAAGGCAATCGCGCCGAGCGCCCCGACGAGCGCTACCCACCACTCCGTAGGCCGTCCGTACAGCAAACGCTCGCTGTAATAGACGGTGATCGCGAGCGTCATCACCAGCAGCGCGAACCGCAGGTGCGCCGATCGGCCAGCCGACACGTTCTCGGACGCTCCAGGATCGGTGCTCGACGTTGAGGCCACCCACGCGAGGCCGATCCCGAGCATCGCCGCGACAGCCGGCGTGAAGCCTTCCACGTAGCGCGGGTGCAGGCGGATCATGTGGCTGAACAGCACAATTCCCGCGAGCATCCACAGCCCCAATCCCCCCGCCGCACCGCGGCGCATCCGCCGGCGGATGTCCGCTTGGGCCTCCGCGTGCTCGGGCGTATCCTCCCGGAGCTCGTTGCGCGCGGGTGCTTCGCCGCCGCCCAGACCCCACAGCAGCGCCGGTATCCCGAGCAGCAGGCCGACCAGGATCTCGAGGCCGAGACGCTCGCCGGACAGCGGTCCCACCCGCGCCAGCAGCCGCGTGGGGGAGGGCGGCACGATCGGGATGTGGTCGCGCTGCTCCTGGGTGGTCACCGGGTAGTGCTGGTTGGCTTCAAACACCGAGGCGCCTGGTTCCGGCGATTTTCCACCGAGGCGGTCGGTCCCGTTGAAAACAAACGCGGCGTTCCATGCACTGCCGTTGGTCGAGCCGATCGCGTAAGGGCGGTCGTGAGCCGGGAACAGCAGCGTGGCCGTTAGCCACGACAGTGCCACGGCCACGTACACGACTGCGGCTGCTCCCACGCGCAGCAGGCGCCGCGGGCGTGAACCGGGCAGTCCGAGGTAGGCGAACGCGGCGATCCCGGGCAGCGCCACCAGCGACTCCAGCAGCTTGACGTTGAACGCCACCCCGAGCGCGACCGCCCCTGCGATCAGCCAGGCGCCGCGCCCCGTCTCGACCGCACGCACCAGCGCCAGCAACGCGAGCACGAGCGCGAGCATCATCACGGCGTCCATCGTGTCGCTGCGCGCGGTGATCACCTCGATCGGCAGCACCGCCATCGCCACCGCCGCGGCGATGCCCGCCGGTGCGCTCCACATCCGGCGCACGGTCACATACAGCAGCGGCACGGAGGCGATCCCCGCGAACGCCTCGGGCAGCTTCAGCGTCGTGGAGCTGAACCCGAGCAGCTTCACGCTGATGACTTGCAGCCACAGGTCGATCGGCGGCTTGTCGATCGACACGCTGCCGCCGGGCTCGAACGCGCCGAAGAAGAAGTTGTGCCAGGACATCGTCATGCTGCGCACGGCTGCGTCATAGAAGGGATCGGGGGGGACCTGGCCGATGTGCACCAGGCGCAGCACCGCCGCACCGGCCGTGATCAGTGCAACGACGGCCCACTCCGCTCCACGTCCCGGTCTTCTCACGCGCGGAACGCTAGTGTGATCGACTCGTGGCAAGCGACAGTGGCGAGAGCGAGGAGCAGATACCGGCGTCTCATGGGCCGCGGGAGTGTATGGCCTGCCGCGGTAGCGGTCAGGTGATCTCCAGCCTCGGCGGCACGCCCAGCAATCTCACCTGCCCCTGGTGCAGCGGCGGCGGCGTGCGCGTGCCCAGCATCGACGCCCAGGCTCGGTGGCTGGAGCAGGAGGCGGACGACGCGTCGGCTGGCTCGGTTGCCGAGCCGGCGAGCTGACCACCCACTGAAGGGGAGCGCAGAGCATCGCGGCTGACCCGCGGGTGCGCCGTGCAAAAAGGTCATCCGTCCACGCGCTCGTGCACCTGTAAAGGTCACGCGCACGTGAGTCGATGCAGCGGCCAACAGAGCCAGTGCCGAGGTGCCAAGGCAGAGCATCCTTGAGGTGCGTAGCAAAGCCGGCGGCCCTCGCGAGGGGGACGCATCGCCGCTTGAGGCGATTACCGAGGGCTGGCGCCCAAACCGGATCCTAGGAGGATCAAATGTTGTATCGACTGCGCCAGCGTTCGGCCGATCAGGGTGGTTTTACGCTGATCGAACTTCTGGTCGTTATCCTGATCATCGGCATCCTCGCCGCGATCGCCATCCCGTCGTTGCTGAGCCAGAAGAACAAGGCGTATGACTCCGCCGCGAAGGAACTCGCCCGCACGGCGTTCACCACCGAGGAAACGTACGCCACGGACAACAACGGCGCCTACACGGGCGGTAACCTGGCGAAGCTGTACGAATACGAGAAAACGATCCCGACAACCCAGGCGGCGGCAAAAGGCGGCGCCTACCTGAAAGAACCGACGATCACCGGGACCGAAGAATTCTCGGTCACCGCGTTCGCGGCCGGCACTGGTGACGAATTCACGATCACCAGGAAATCCAACGGAGAAGTCGAACGTACCTGCAAAGTGAATGCGACCAACAGCAACAAGGGTGGCTGTCCAAACGGCACCTGGTAGCTGCGCCATCCAGGGCTTCGAGCTCTGGATACGAGGTTGGCAAGGGGGCGGCCCGTGGGTCGCCCCCTTCTGCATGGTACGCCCCACTCCTCGGCCGTGGCCGGTCCGAGCTGTGGCCCGGCCGCCGGCTAAAGCCGCATGCCCCTCGGGTCGATGTCATTCGGGTGACGCATCGTTTCCGGGAATCGCCGCGAGCCGATCACGGCTTCACGCTGATAGAAATCCTGGTCGTTATCCTGATCATCGGCATCCTTGCCGCGATCGCGATCCCGTCCCTGCTGAGCCAGAAGGGCAAGGCGTATGACTCTGCGGCGAAGGAACTCGCGCGTTCGGCGTTCACTACGGTGGAAACGTACTCGACCGACCACAACGGCGAATACGCCAGCCTGCCCACCGGTGAAGCCGGACTGAAGGTCCTGCACGAATACGAGCCGACGATACCTACGAGCGCGGCCGCGGCCAACGGTGGAGCGTCTCTCGAAATTGGGCCCACCAAAGCCCCGTCGGCGAGTGAATTCGAGGTGACGGCGACCGCCACGAGCACGAAAGACACGTTCACGATCACGCACAAGAGCAACGGAGAAGTCGAACGTACGTGCAAAGCCGCCAATGCAGAAGCGAAAGCCGGGTGTGAGACCGGCACGTGGTGAGCCTGCAGGCGCCAGCAGCTGCGCGGCTGGCCGTAGGCGCCGCGCCTGTGGGCCGGGGTTCAAGTGCGCCGCCGCGCCTGTCGATTAGCTGAGCATGGTGGTTGCAGCCTTCGCGGGAGTCCTCGGTGCTGCGTTCGGCTCGTTCCTGAATGTCGTCGCCTACCGCCTACCCCGCCACGAGTCGGTTATCACCCCGGCCTCGCACTGCACCCGCTGCGGCACGCCGGTCAAGCCCTACGACAACATTCCGATCCTCTCGTGGCTGGCGCTGCGCGGCCACTGCCGCAGCTGCGGTGGCTCGATCTCGCCCCGCTATCCGCTGGTCGAGGCGCTCACCGGCGCGCTCTGCGTTGGCGCCGTGCTCGCGCATCATTCCGTGGCCGCGGTCGCGCTGAGCGTCGTGCTGATCCTGCTGGTCGTGCCGGCCGCTCTGATCGACCTCGAGCACCGGATCATCCCCAACCGGATCACGGCCCTCGGCGCGGTGCTCGCGCTCGTGCTGGGCCTTGCGCTGGACCCAGCCGGCGAGTCCGAACGGCTGATCGCCGGCGCCGGCGCCGGCGGCTTCCTGCTGGTGGCCGCGCTGGCGTATCCGGGAGGTATGGGCATGGGAGATGTCAAGCTCGCCGGCATGATGGGGCTGTTCCTCGGGGCGGCCGTCGCGCCCGCGCTGCTGATCGCGCTAGTCGCGGGGGTGGCGCTCGGCGCGGTCGTGATCGCCCGCAAGGGCGCCCGCGAGGGACGCAAGACCGCCGTCCCGTTCGGGCCGTTCCTCGCGCTCGGAGCGCTGTTCGCCGTATTCGCCGGGCCGCAGCTCGTCGATGTCTACGTCAATCACTTCCTCCACTAAAGCGCTGCGGGCTTGGCGCCGATACCCCCCGTGCGGGCGATCCGGCCCGCCGTCCGAAGCGCCCCGCCGTCGTTTGCAGCGCCCCATTCGAGATGCAACTCCCTTCACGAATCCCCTCGCTCCACATGAGGCTTCCCCTCAATCTCGGCCGCCGCTCGGGCGAGAACCTCGTCGGGCTGGACATCCAGCCGGGCTTCGTGGCGGCGGTACAAGCGCGCGTCAACGGCTCGATCCTTGCCGAGCGAGCCGCGACCACGCCGCTGCCGGCTGACTCGGTTCGCGACGGCGAAGTGATCGACGAGAACGCGCTCAGTGAGGCCCTGCGCGAGCTGTTCGGCCAGAGCGGGTTGAGCAAGCGCGTCCGCGTTGGCGTGGCCAACCAGCGCACGGTGCTGCGCACGCTTGAGCTGCCCCCCGTCACCGACCACAAGGAACTCGCGGCCGCCGTCAACTTCCAGGCCCAGGACCAGGTGCCGATGCCGCTCAGCAACGCCGTCATGGACTTCCACCCGCTCGGCATCGTCGACACACCCGCCGGCCCCCGCCAGCGCGTCGTGCTCGTGGCCGCCCAGCGCGACATGATTGAACGGCTGCTCGGCGCCGTACGCCGCGCCGGTCTGAGCCCCGAAGGGGTCGACCTGTCGGCCTTCGCGCTGATTCGCTCGCTCTACCGACGCGACCCCGAGCAGACCGGTCGCGTGCTCTACCTGAACGTCGACGGGTTGACCAACCTCGCGATCGCCGAGGGCACCGTCTGCCGCTTCACCCGCGTTGTGGGCAGCGGCCTGGAGGGCATGGCCAGCGAGCTCGCCGAGCGTCGCAGCATCGCCCTGACGGAGGCGCGCGCGCTGCTGGCAGCGGTCGATCTCAACGCTTCCGCCCCCGTCGAGCCGAACGGCAGCCCGGCTGAACAGTCTACGCCCGCGGTCGAGTCCCCTGTCGCGGACACGCTCGAGCAGGCACCAGGCGAGGGCGAGCAGCCCCAGAGCCCCGAGGACGCGCAGGAGAGCGAGCGCGCGATGAGCTACGAGGAGCTGGCGGCCGTCGACAGCGTTCCCGAGGAGCAGACCCCGCAATCGGACGCGGATCTGTGGACGGTGCTCGAGAACGGCATACGCGACATCTCCGGGGAGGTTCGCAACTCGCTCGACTTCCACCGCTCCCAGGATGGTGGCGGCGAGGTTTCACACGTCGTGATGAGCGGCAGCGCCCAGGACATCCCCGGCTTCGCCGAGGCGCTGCAGGCCTCGCTGGGCGTCGAGGTGCGCTGTCAGGAGGTGGGTCTGCTCGACCAGAGCCTCATCCAAACCGTCTCCCCGCACCGGCTGGCCATCGCAACGGGACTAGCCGCCGCGGAGGCTCCGCAATGAGAGCCGTAAACCTGATCCCCTCCGAGCAGCGAAGTGGCGCGTCGGTCGGTGTCGGGCGCTCGCAAGGCGGTGCATACGCAGTGCTCGTCCTGGCCGCTGGGCTGGCAGTGCTCGCCGTGCTCTACGGCTCCGCCCACCACCAGATTGCGAGTCGCAGCGCGCAGGTCGCCTCGATCGCCGCTCGCGCGCAGCAGGCCCAGGCGGAGGCCGAACAGCTTGCGCCCTACACGAGCTTCGTCGCCCTGCGCGAACAGCGCTCGCAGGCGGTCGACACGCTCGTCGACTCCCGCTTCGACTGGGCCCACGTGTTCCATGAGTTCGGCCGCGTGCTCCCGTCGCAGACGTCGATCTCCTCGCTGACCGGCACGATCGGGTCGGCGACCGCGAGCGCTGCCGCTCCTTCGAGCTCGACCGCTACTTCCACGAGCTCGAGTGCGGCAGCCGGCACCGCAGTGTCCTCGGCGACGCCACCCGGCAGCGTCCCCACGTTCACGCTCGACGGCTGCTCCACCAGCCAGCCGGCTGTGGCGCTGACACTCGAGCGCCTGCGACTGATCGACGGCGTCAGCGAAGTCACGCTTCAGAGCTCCACCGCGGGCTCCTCAGGCGCCGGCGGCGCGGGTGGATGCCCGGCACACGACGCCACCTTCGCGGCAACGGTCACGTTCGACCCGCTGCCAAGCACCGCTGCGGTTGCTGCCGCGACAAAGACCAAGACCGTCTCAGATGTGCCACCCGCCCACTCCGGGACGGCCGCACCAGCAAGCACGGGGGTGAACGCACGATGACCGGTCGCGATCGCATCGTCCTCATCGGCGTCGTCGTCCTGGTGGTCCTGGGAGCGGCGTGGTTGATGATCGTCTCACCCGAGCGCGAACGGGCGAGCAAGCTCAACGCCCAGGTCGCCGCCAACCAGGCGTTGCTGTCGAGCGCGGAAGGCAAGCTGGCGAGTGCACGGACCGCACAGGGACAGTACTCGGCGGCCTACGCCGCGTTGGTGAACATCGGCAAAGCCGTGCCGCCCACCCCGGAAGTGCCGGCGCTGATCGACCAGCTCACGCGTGCGTCTAACCAGAAGAGCGTCGAGTTCTCTTCGATCACGGCCAGCTCCAGCGGTGGCTCCGCCGCCTCGGCGAGCGCGTCCGCCGCCAGCACAGCGTCAGCCGGCCTCAGCGAGCAGCCCTTTACGTTCGTCTTCGAAGGCAGCTTCTTCGATCTCGAACACCTCTTCCGCCAGCTCACCGACTTCGCGACGCTCACTCCCGCCGGACAGCTGCAGGTCAGCGGCCGCCTGTTGAGCATCGAGAGCGTCAAACTCTCCCCGCAGGACAGCTCCGGCTCCGCGCAGGGTAAGAGCGGCGTGAGCAACCTGACGGGCACGATCACGGCGACCGCCTATGTGCTGCCCGCCAGCCAAGGGCTCACAGCCACGGCGACCTCCACCTCCCCCACGGGCGCCACCACGCCCGCCTCGTCCTCGACCACCGGAGCAGCGAGCTCCCCGACCGCGCCCGCGCTCGTGAAGGTGAACCCATGACCGGCTTCCTGAAGCTCTCTGAAGGCGGACCTGCTCGACCGGCGGTTGCTGCCACTGGTGGTCCTTGTAACCCTTGCGCTGGTGGCTGCCGTTGCCTACGCGGTGCTCGGCGGAGGCTCGAGCGCCGCCACGCCGACCGCCGCAGTCTCGAGTGCTCCCGTCGTCGCCCCCGCGGGTCTGGCGACAAGCCAGGATACCCATGAAACGGCGGTCGCCGAGACGACCGGCGGAGCCTCTGATCAGCATCGGGGAACGGCGCGCAACCCGTTCACGCCGCTTCCGCAAGCCGAGGCGAAGACGGCGGCGTCCACGACGAGCGCCGGCGCAGCCAGCTCCACGACGAGCGCCGGCTCCTCGAGTTCCAGCTCCAGCTCGCCGAGCTCCGGTGGAACCACCCCAACGACCCCGGCCACGCCGTCGACGCCATCAAAGCCGTCCAAGACGAAGACCGTCTACCACGTGGCGGTGCTGTTCGGTCTGCTCCCAGCCGCCACCACGGGGCAGAGCGCGCAGCTGACGCCGTACGAGAATCTTAAGCTGCTCACCCCGCTGCCGTCCGCCAGCCAGCCGCTGATCGTCTTCAGGGGCGTTACGGCCGGCGGCAAGAGCGCCACCTTCACGCTCGTCGGCGAAGCGATCCTGCACGGCGATGCAGTCTGCCTGCCCAGCGCTTCGCAGTGCGAAGCGCTCGACCTGCGGGCCGGGCAGTCCGAGCAGCTCGAATACCTGCCGCCGGGAGGTCAGACGATCACCTATGAACTGAAAGTTGTGAGCATCGCCTCCGGTAAGGCCTCCGGCGCCGCCGTCAAGAACGTGCTGCGGGGCGAGTCCAAGGCCGGGCGCGAACTGCTCCGCCGCGCGGGGCTGATGGCGATCCCGGACCTGCGCGACTCCTCCCAGGTGGGCGTGCTTGTGTTCGCCGGGCATCCTGCTTTCGCCGCCAGCGCCCATGTCGCCCAGCGCCGGCGCCACAGACGCTGAGTCGCCAGCAAATAAGCTAGGAGCGATGGAGCTCCGTCTGATAACCGCCGGCGAGTCGCACGGCCCGGGCCTGACGTGCATCGTCGAGGGACTGCCCGCGGGCTTGGAGCTCTCCCCCGAGGATCTCAACCGGGACATGGCCCGGCGCCAGCTCGGCCACGGCCGCGGCGGGCGCATGAAGATCGAGCGCGATGGCGCTGAGGTCACCGGCGGGGTGCGTCACGGGCGCACGCTGGGGGGGCCGATCGTGCTGCAGGTGGCCAACCGCGACTACGCCAACTGGGAGGAGCGGATGAATCCCTGGCCGGTATCGGATCCCGCCCACCCGGTTGCCGAGGTGCACCTGCCGCGTCCCGGGCACGCCGATCTTGTGGGCACGCAGAAGTACAAGCACTCAGACGTGCGCAACATCCTCGAGCGGGCCTCGGCACGGGAGACCGCCGCGCGTGTGGCCGGCGGGGGGCTGTGCAAGGCATTCCTGCGCACGCTCGGCGTGAGCGTCCACTCGCACGTAATTCAGATCGCGTCCGTTCACGCACCCGCGCACGAGCGTCCGCTCACGCCGGCGGACTTCGCTGAGGTCGACAGCTCGCCCGTGCGCTGCCTGGACGCCGATGCGTCGAAGGCGATGGTGCGCGAGATCGATGAGTTGCGCCGGGCCAACGAGTCGCTCGGAGGCGTCTTCGAGGTGCAGGCGTTCGGGCTGGTTCCCGGCCTCGGCTCGCACATCTCCTGGGAGGAGCGCCTGGATGGGCGCCTGGCGATGGCGATCTGCTCGATCCAGGCGATCAAGGGGGCATCCGTCGGTGACGCGTTCTCGGTGGCCGGGCTGCCCGGCTCGCGGGCCCACGACGAGATCTTCTACTCCGAGCAGCGTGGCTACTACCGCGAGAGCAACCACGCCGGCGGGCTCGAGGGCGGGATGACAACCGGCTCGCCGCTGATTGTGCGCGGTGCGATGAAGCCGTTGCCGACGCTCACCAAGCCACTGCGCTCGGTCGACACCGAGACCCACGAGCCGGCTCAAGCGCTGCGTGAGCGCACCGACTCCTGCACGGTGCCCGCTGCCGGCGTGGTCGGGGAGGCGATGGTGGCGCTCGTGCTCGCCGACGCCTACCGGCGCAAGTTCGGCGGCGACCACGTCGACGACGTGCTGCAGGCCGTCGACGCCTACACAGACCGGATCGGATGGCATTCGTCCTGATTGGCTTCATGGGCGCCGGCAAGTCGACGATCGCCGGCGAGCTTGCCGCAGCGCTCGGGGGCGAGGCGCTCGACAGCGACGCGCTGCTGGCGGAGCGCTTCGGTCATCCGCTCGCGCACGAGTTCGAGCTCCACGGCGAGGCGGCGTTCCGCGCTGTTGAGGAGCAGCTCGTGTGCGAGCTGCTTACCGCCGCCGAGCCGGCGGGAAAGACGGTGATCGCGCTGGGCGGCGGCAGCATCTGCTCCGAGCGGGTGCAGAGTGCGCTCGTGGGCCACGTGACGGTGCTGCTCGACATCGACCCGAGGACCGCCTGGGAGCGCGTGCGTGCGCAGCAGGACGGGACCGACCGGCCGCTCGCCCGCGACCGCGCAGAGTTCTTTGCCCTCCACGCAAGCCGTCAAGGGCTGTATGAGCAGCTGGCCGACGCGTTCCTGCCGGCGCTCGCTCAGAACCAGGCGCCGCGCGTGCTGGGCGCCCTGCGCTCGCTCTCGGCGGCACCGAGCGGCACCCGCCTGCTGTGGGCGAGCTCCGCGTCCGGTGAGTACCCGGTGCTGGTCGGTCGTGGCCTGCTGGACGACGCGAGCGATGCGGCGCAGCTAGGGGAGATCTGGCCGCTGGATCGCTCGCGTTCGCGCTCGTTCTGCGTCAGCGACGAGACCGTCCTGGCGCTGTACGGCGGGCGTCTGGGGAAGCTGGCGACCTCGAGCGCGATCCCACCGGGCGAGGGTCACAAGACGCTCGCCAGCGCCGAGCGTGTGTGGCGGGAGCTGATCGGCGCCGGCATGACCCGCGCCGATCACGTGGTGGCGCTCGGCGGCGGCGTGGTCGGCGACCTGGCGGGCTTCTGCGCGGCCACCTATCAGCGTGGCGTGCCGGTCGTGCACGTGCCCACCACGCTCGTCGCCCAGGTCGACTCCGCCTACGGCGGCAAGACCGGCGTGGATCTGCCGCAGGCCAAGAACTACGTTGGCGCCTACCACCAGCCGGCGGGCGTGCTCGCCGACCCCAACACGCTCGCGACGCTCCCACCGGCGGAGCTCGCCGCGGGCTGGGTGGAGGTGCTCAAGACCGCGCTGATCGCCGGCGGGACGCTATGGGAGGCCGTGGCAAACGGCGCAGAGGTCGATGAGGACGTGATCCTCGCGTGTGCGCGTACCAAGCTGGCGGTGGTGGCGGCGGACGAGCGTGACGCCGGACGCCGTCAGGTGCTCAACCTCGGGCACACGGTCGGCCACGCGATCGAGACCGCCACCGGCTACACCAGCTACCGCCACGGCGAAGCGGTGGGCCTGGGGCTGCTGGCCGCGCTGACACTCTCCGAGCAGGAGGAGCTGCGCGAGCAGGTACGAAGGCTGATGCTCGCGCGTGGCCTGCCGGTGAGGCTTGATATTGATGTTTCGCTGGATGGAGTAATAGAGGCGATCGCCCGCGACAAGAAGCGCGTGGGAGCCGATGTCCCGTTCGTGCTGGTGCGGGCACCAGGCGAGGTTGAGTTCGGCTGTGCGCTTGCCCCTGAGGAGGTCCGGGCGGCCGTGACGGAGCTTGCACGATGACAGTCCCGGCACATCGCATAGAGGTCATGCACGGCGTCAACCTCGATCAGCTCGGACGTCGTGATCCGCTGCTTTATGGCACGCTCACGCTTGCGGAGCTCGAGCGCCGGATCGAGGACGATGCGCGCGCGCTGGGTCTGGTGACGCGCTGCTTTCACAGCAACCACGAGGGGGAGTTCGTCGAGCACCTGCACTCGCTGCGGACAGACGCCGACGCGATCCTGCTGAACCCCGGTGCGTGGACTCACTACGCGTGGGCGATCCGCGACGCTCTGGAGATCGCCGGCCTGCCGGCGCTCGAGATCCACCTGTCCGACATACAGCAGCGTGAGCCGTGGCGGCGCGTGTCGGTGATCGGCGATCTGTGCTTCGCGAGCATCTCCGGACGCGGCCCGGACGGCTACCGCGACGCCCTCGTGCGTCTGCGCGACGAGCTCGAGCACCCTGACGGGCACACCCCGTCGGGCGCAGGCAGGCAGGGCGGGGCGTGAGCGCTGTCGACGGGCGGGATGCGGGTACCGCGCGCGTGGCGCGGCTGGCCGGCGAGCTGGACGAGCTGGAGCTCGACGCGCTGCTGGTGGACGCGCTGGTAGACGTGCGCTACCTGACCGGCTTCACCGGCAGCAACGCGCTGGTGCTCGCGGTGGGCGGCGCGGCCGGCGCGAAGCTCGGCCGCCATCGCTTCTTCAGCGACTTCCGCTACGCCGCGCAGGCCGCCAAGCAGGTGCCCGCTGCCTTCGCGCGCGAGATCGTCACCGGCGAGCTGCTCGAGGCCTTCGCCGCCGCGTTCGCGCGTCAGACCGGGAGGCTTGGCTTTGAGGAGGCGAGCCTGACGGTCAAGGGGCACCGGCAGCTGACCGAGCTGCTCGGGCAGGGCTGGGAGCTCGTGCCCTGCTCAGGTGCCGTGGAGCGGCTGCGCGCCGTCAAGGACGCCGGGGAGATCGCCCGTATCCGCGCTGCCAGCGAGCTCGCTGATGAGGCGCTGCGGACGATCCTGGCGGATGGACTGGTGGGCCGTACCGAGCGCGAGATCGCGATCGAGCTCGAGCTACGTATGCGCCGCCTGGGCGCCCAGGCCCCCAGCTTTCCGACGATCGTCGCCGCGGGCGCGCATGGCGCGCTGCCGCACGCCGAGCCGCGCGAGGAGCGAATTCCACGTGACGTGCTGGTGACGATCGACTGGGGTGCGCTGCATGAGGGCTACTGCTCGGATTGCACGCGCACGTGCGCCACCGGAGAGCGGATCTCCGCGCAGGCACGCGAGATCTACGAGCTGGTGTTGAGCGCCCAGGAACGGGGGCTCGCCGCCGTCAGGGCCGGGCCCAGCGGCCGGGAGGTGGACGCGGTCGCGCGTGAGGTGATCGAGGCGGCCGGCCACGGCGAGCACTTCGGCCACGGCCTCGGCCACGGCGTGGGTATGGACATCCACGAGGCCCCGCGGCTGTCGCGGACGGCGGGCGAGGATCCACTGGTGGCGGGGAACGTCGTCACGGTCGAGCCCGGCGTGTACCTGCCGGGCGTGCTCGGGGTGCGGATCGAGGACCTGGTGGTCGTCGGCGATGACTCTCAGGAAGTCCTCACGAATTTGCCCAAGGCGCTCACCGTCGTCTCCTGACAGTCGCCACGGCTGCGGCCTCGTTCGGTGGCCGCGGTGGTAGTGGCGTCGTCGTTGGCGCTGGAGGGCGCGGTGAAGCGCTCGTCACGGCCGAGGAGCAGCGCCACGAGCACGAGCGGCGCGAACCACAGGATGTAGGTGAAGGAGTAGTAACCATCGCAGATCTGTAGGGCGATCAGCACGGCTGCGCAAGCGCCGGCCAGCCCGACGGCGTCCTGGCGCCTGGGCGCCCGCAGCAGCGCGAGCGCAAAGCCCCCGGTGAGCGCGATCAGTAGACCGTGAGCCACCTGCGAGGCGGGCTTGATCCAGCCGGCGGCGGTGCGGCTGCCGTCGCTCAGGAGTTCCCAGAGCGAGTAGACGGGGGGCCGACTGAACTGGTAGCCAAAGGTGCGCGTCACGAACGTGCTCACGCTGCTGTGCAGGAGGGTGGGGGCGAAGACAACTGCGGTGGTCAACGCGAATGCGGCGGCGAAGGTGAGCATCGCTGGTCGGCGAGGACGGGCCGCTGGCGCGTGGCTGAGCATCACGGGCACAAGCGCGAGCGGGCTCAGCTTGGTCCACGCTGCGACCGCCGCCATAGCCCCTCGCCGACCGGGAGATCGGGCCGCCAGCAGCGTGCCCACCAATGTCGCGGCCACGAGCGAGTCGTTGGCTGCCAGGCCACCGGCGTAGAGCGTGAACGGAAACGCAAGCCAGGCATAGGCGAGCGTCACGCCGACGGTCGGTCCCCGCACCTGGCGCCCGAGGGCGAACAGAAGCAGGGCGGTCAGCAGGTCGAAGAAGAGTGCGGCCAAGCGTGCGGCGGCGGTTGTGCCGGCGACGCTGGCAAAGGGGATGTAGGACTCGTAGAGGACTGGGCCGTAGGCATCTTCGTGCGGGTCGTAGCCGAAGTTGGTTAGCGTCGCCCGGTTGATTCCGTAGAGGGGCCGACCGTGTACCAGCTCGAGCGCACCGTGGACGCTGGCGGGTCCCACGTCTGTGTTCACACGACCGCCGAGCGTCCAGTTGATATGCACGGCGGCGAGCACGACGATCCCGACGAGCAGCCACGAGCTAGGCAGCCAGGTCTGTGGGGGCGTCGCGGGGGCGTCGGTCACATGCGCCCGACCCACGCGGGCGATGACCACCATGCGCACGCACAGGTATGCCAGCGGCCCATAGATGAACAGCAACGACAGGAAACTCGATTGGCCCCAGCAGCCGAGCGCGACCCCGAACGAGAGCAGTACAAGCAGATCGAGATGGAACGTCCGGCGCAGCCGCCGGATGTCGACGAACGGCAGCAGGAAGAGGGCGCAAAACGGCAGGAACACCCAGAAATGCGACACCGCCGGATATGTCCAAAAGGAGTTGCCGAGCTGGGGCAACAGCGGCGCAGCGATCAGCAGCGCCACATAGCTCAGCCGCCTCGCCAAGCCCACGCTGAAGCTCCCAATTGCGGGGGCCGGTCCGGTCAATGCAGAGACAAATCGCATCGTCTGATCTGCGGATTCTCAGGAGGTCCTGACGCGCCTGCCCAAGGCGCTCGCCGTTGTTACTGGGGCGCGGGCGGGGCCGTCCGGTCCGAGATGCGGAGCGAGCGCGGGCCGGGCAGGCGAAAACAGACGCAGGCAGAGCCACGCCGCCAGCGGCAGCGACCAGGCGAGGAAGATGGCCGCCTGAGCGTCCGCGGATGCGTGCAGCGGCAGCCACTGAAAGCTAATCCACACGAGCACGCTGCTGGAGAGCGCGAGCACCGGCGGACGCGGAGTATCCATGCCAACCTCCCAGACGAGTAGGGCGAGCACGAACGGCAACGGGTAGTAGACGGCGTCCCAGGTGTCGAGCAGACAGCGGAGCAGGAGTACCAGCGCCAGGGCTAGCAACGCGTCCTGCTGGGGCAGCGCCGACCTGCGGCTACGCCGCCATAGGGCGGCGGCGATCGCTGCTCCTGTGGCGAGGATCAGCGGGTGGCTGACCGTGCCCGTCCACGCCGGCCCAATCCGGTAGCCGGGCTTGGGTGTCCCGAACAGCCCGTGCACGAGGGCGCCGTGGTGACCGAAGAACCACCACACCTGCCAAGGCTGGAAGATCGCGCTCGCCGCCGGCGCCGCCACTGCGCGGGTGCTCGCCAGGAAGCCGCCCGATGCGACGAGTGCCAGCGGTGCGATCACCACGGCGCCCGACACGCAGGCGCTCGCCAGGCAGCGCATCCTGCGCCCCGGCGCCACAGCGAGCAGCACCGGTCCGGCGCCCAGCAGCGCCCACTCCTTGTTGGCGACCGCCAGCCCGAGCAGAGCTCCCGCCAGCAGCGAGTAATCGCGACCGGTCGATGAGCGGGCAGCAAGGAGCACGGCGGCCACACACAGGCAGGCACCCAGGAGCTCCTCCGGGTGACCCAATTCCAGCGCGCCGAGCGTGATCGGGTTGGCCACGCACAGCCCGAGCGTGACCGCGCGAGCGAGCTTCGAGCGTCCCTGTGCGCGCATCCGGGCGACCAGCCAAATGCCGAGCACGGCCGTGGCGAGCAGGCAGGGCAGCGCGACCATGCGGTAGACCGCAAGCGCGCCGCCGCCCCACAACCCCGGTAGGAGCGCGAACGGGGCACGCTCGATCAGCGAGCCGCCGTACGCGGGCGCGATTTGCAGGAAGCGCAGGACGTGGCCGTGCGCGAGCGCTTCGTACGCAGGACGCACTTCGTTGTCGTAGTCGTTCCAGGCGAAGCCATACAGGCCCAGCCACGCCATCGCCGCGCAGCCGGCGCCCGCGATCGCTACGCACACGGCATTCTCGCGCAGGCCTCGCCGCATAGGTTTGCATCGGCGTTCCGGCAGATGGGCTTGAGGCCGTCGAAAGGGAGTATCTTCGGCTCCTACAGGCACGTTCGCCAACGCCCATCGTCCCGACGCATAGGAGGTCTCGGTCCGTCATGCCCTCGCTTCTAGATCTGACCAGCCAGGGAGATGTAGGCACCATCTCCGACGCGTCGAAGCTGTCGTCGGTCACACTGATGACGCCTCAGCAGCTGTACGAGTTGTGGGAGCGCCAGAACTGGCAGTCGCACACGATCGATCTGACGCAGGACCGGCGCGACTGGGAGGAGATGGATGACGATCTTCGTCAGCGGCTGGCGTGGAACCTGTCCTCGTTCTTCATCGGCGAGGAGCGCGTCACCACGCAGTTCTCGGGCCTGGTCATGGCATACGAGAGCCAGAGCGAGGAGGCATTCCTGACTACGCAGCAGGTCGACGAGGCTCGTCACGCACAGCATTTCAACCGCTTCTACGAGCAGGTTCTCGGTATCGACGGCACGTTCGAGGATCGCATGCGCCGGGCCCGCGAAGACCTCAACCCGGCGTTTATCGAGATGTTCGACGGCGTGCTCGTCGACTGGGGCCAGCGCCTGGTAGAGAACCCGCGCGACCTCGAGGCCAAGGTCGACTTCGTGACGCTCTACCACATGATCATCGAGGGCACGCTTGCGCTGACCGGCCAGTGGTTCCTGACGGATTTCATGGAGCGCAAGGAGATCCTCCCCGGCTGGGTTGAGGGCTTCAAGCTGATCTCCCAGGACGAGCATCGCCACGTCGCCTACGGCACGTGGTTCCTGCGCGAGAAGGCCGCCGACTCGGCGCTCAGGCAGCGCATCACCGAGCGCGTCGCCGAACTGCTCCCACTGGCCTCCGCGGTGCTCGTCCCGACGGGCGAAGATCCCGAGAACTACACGATCCTGGACTACTCGATGGAGGAAACCAACACGTTCGCCTTCAATGCGCTGCAACGTCGCCTGAAGGTCATCGGAATCGATATGGAGAGCCTGGCGGCGGCAGCCGCGTAGGGTCTTGCCCGGTAGGTGATGTGCCGCCGTGCGGCGTATTGTCGCCGTGCGTCACTGCTCGCCGGCCAGCTCTGCAAGCAGTGTCTGCGGGCTGAGGATGCGTATGCCGCGGTGCTCGCAGACCGGGAGCATGTGCCGCCGATCACCCGACACGATGATCTGCACACCTGCATTCACGCCGCAGGCGAGAACCATGTCGTCGTCAGGGTCGCCCGTGATTGCTTCGGCTGGCTGTGTCGGTGCGTCAATTCGCGCAACTGAAATATCGATCAGGAGTGCCGTTATGTCGCGTACTCGCTCGGGCTCGAAGCCGAGCTTGAGGGTCAGCACGCGCTCGAGCTCGTCGATGACGGGATCGGCCAGGATCAGCTCTATGCGACCGTCCATCGATGCTTCGATAACCCGGCTCGGTGGACCGCCAGCGATGAATGCTGATACGAGTACGTTCGTGTCGCAGAGTACGCGCCGAGTCACGCGCGCGTTGCACGCAGATCGTCAACCAGCCTCTCGACATCTTCGGGTGCGAGTCCCAGGGTCTCGGCTCGGCCGCGTCCGTACCGCTGGAGGTCGGCGAAATGCTCGTGCTGTACGTGACGACGCAGCGCATCGCGTACGACCTCGCTCTTTGTCTTGCCGGTCGCGCGGGCAAGCGCTTCCGCCTCGGCGGCGAGCTCATCGGGGACGGATACCGAGAGGAGGCGAGACATATGAAATCATCATATCGCAGGGGCGTTGACCGCCAGCGGCGGTGCAATGCCATGCTATGAACATGCTATCATCAGAAAAGCATGTCATCGATGATTCAAATCCGCAACGTTCCCGACGAGCTACATCGTGAGCTGAAGGTGCGTGCCGCGCGCACTGGCATGACGCTCTCCGACTATCTGCTTGCCGAGCTTCGCGCTTTGGCGGTCCGGCCGACGATGCAAGAGTGGCTTGCACGCAGCGAGGCGTGGGAGCCGGTCGAGATCGGCGAATCGCCCGTGGCTGCGCTCGAGGCTGAGCGTGACCGTAGCGCGGCGTGATCGTCGCGGACGCGGGCGCAACCGCTGAGCTGTTGCTTGCACGACCGGCGGCCGCCAGGATCCGTGCGGCTCTGTCACCGCATCCCGAGTTGCACGTACCGGAGCACTTTCACGTCGAGGTGTTGTCGGTGTTGCGTCGGTATGCGATTCATCGAGAGCTGAGCGAGCGTCGGGCTGCGGAGGCCCTGGCAGCGCTCGTCGATCTGCGCGCGGTTAGGTATCCCGTGATCGAGCTTGCTGAGGCGATATGGGATCTGCGTTCTCAGCTGACCGCGTATGACGCCGCTTACCTGGCGCTTGCGCGACGACTGGACGTAGGTCTGGTCACGCTCGACAAGGGGCTCGCGAAGGCGGCGGCGAAGGAGAGACGCCTGGTGCCTCTTTGAGGCGTCAGTCAGTCAGGCTGCGCTGGCGTTAGGCCTCGAGTCGTACGGGCTCGAAGGTCAGCACTTCGGCTAGCACGTCGTAGTGGCGGTCGATGTGGAGCACCGCGGCTTGGTGTTGCTGAGCGCAGGCCGCAATGAGGAGATCGGGGATGGGAACGCGGTGGCGGCCTTTATGTCCGAGTTCTCGCTGTGCTGTGATGGCGGTGAGGATCGTCTCGGTGTTCACGCTCAGATCGCGAAACACCGAGAGGCTGTCTTCGATTTTTGTGTAGTCGTGCGGGCTCCGGGCGCTGTAGAGCATCTCAAGACGCACGACGGCACAGACGCAGATCTCTCCGAGTTTGAGTGTTTCCGGGGTGGCTCGCTCCAATGCCGACTTGTCGGCGAGCAGCAGCCCGCCTAGGTCCATGCCTGGTCGTCCCTGATTGCACCCCAATCAACCGTGCGTTGCAGATTCGCGAGCGCTACGCGTTGTCGCTCCCGACGATCGCTCTCCTCGGCTTCGGCTTGATCCAGGTGCAGCGAATCGTGGCCTGCCTGTGCCAAACGCAAGAGCAACTCCTTGCGACCTCTTACCCCCGGCCATCGACGCTGGGCATCGTCGAGCAGGGCGCTGATGGAGCCAGTGTCCGTGATCGTGTAGCGCGGACGAGTCGTCGGCATCCAGTCAGTGTAGCACCGATTTATAAGGTGTCGCACCGACCGTTATCGTCGATTCGCCTGCTCGGCCAACCAGTCTTCGAGCATGGAGCGGCAGAGTAACCCCTACGAGCTACACTGTCGAGTGCGATGCCGAGCAAGCACCCAAGAATCGCTGTGACGGCCGACCCAGAGCTGGGAGACGCGCTTGAGCGTGTGCGTGCGGCTACTGGCACGCAGGAGGCCGACGCGTCGCTGGTGCGGAGGCTCGCGGTTGAGGGGGCTGAGATCGAGTTGCAGGCTGGACGGGGGCGCCGTGAAGCGATCGAGGCGCTGTTCGCCGCGATTGACAGGGACGGGTTTGATCTGAACCTGGAGGAGATCGATCGGCTCAATTCGCCTCCGAGCAGCGTGTGAGCGTCGAGCTATGGGATGGCCGGGGCGCGGTGCTCGCGGACACCTCTGCGTGGATGCTCGCGCGGCGAATTCCCCGGGCGCGCGACCTATTGGTTGCCGCCGCTGAGCGTGGCGACATCGCCTGGTGCTGGCCGGTGCGCTACGAGCTGACGTTCGATGCGCCCAGCCCGGAGAGAATTGCCGCAGTTGACCGCACGCTCGCGGGCTTGCGCGAGATCGTGGTCGATCGTGCTGTTCAGCGAGGCGTGCTCGCGGCGATGCGCGAGCTCGCGGACGGGGGTTCTCACGGAGCCCACCGCCTACCTTTGACCGACCTCACGGTCGCCGTGGCGGCACAGACCTCTGGGTTGCACGTGCTGCACTACGATCATCATTTCGAGCGTCTCGGCGAGCTGCTCGGTGTGCACATGCTGTGGATAGCCGAGCCCCTCGCCTGACGGGTGACTGCCGCAGCCAAAACCGATGATCAAAGCCACCGATTTGCGGGGAGATTTTTGAAGGAGCGGGAAGGGGCAAACGATCGTTCGCCCCCTGTCAGAGGATGAGGCAACACCGAGCTAGAACTTCACTCGGTCCCGCTGGATGCAAGAAGATTGTGAATGACCTGCTGAAGTAGCCCGATGACTCGATACGGGTCGCCGACGTTGTGGCGAATCCGGAGGGTGGATTCCACACGGACCTCGCCCTGCTCAGTCGGGGGTCCTTGGGGCCTGAGTACCTCGACAATGGTCATCACGCCGCCCATCTCGACACCGTCCTCATCACCGAAATCAGCGTCGAGGGCTGCCATCTGCTCGGATGCAAGATTTCCAAGAACTGCTCTGTCTAGCGCCATCTTGAATCTCCTTGGGAAAGGATCGGCATGTACGAATGCTCCGGGCATCCTAAACTCGTTTCCGCAGCCAAGCCGCTCCATGCCGACTCGACGCTGTTCGTGTGGACTTCGCTCGGACAGCTCGGACTGATGCCATCTGACGGCCACCACCTGCAGCAGAGCGAACAGCGTGCTTGGCGTCGTGATCACCACTGCCGGATGGCATATGCGAGCAGCTCCGGATCGCGTGCCGCCGCGGCAGCAAACACGGCCTCCGAGGGGATGAACAGCACTACCATCTCAGACGCGCGGGCAAACTGAGACCAGTACGCCTTTTGCGCGAGCGTCTGCACGCACGACCGGACGTTGCGCGCGTGCTTGTCAAGCGGCTCCTCTCGAACACGCAGCTCCTCGGTATCCAGACCCGCGTGGCCGAGCAGCTGGTTCCACTGCGTTGCCTCCGGTCACCAGGCGATCCTGCTGATGGCTGACCCCGTCCAGCAGTCCACGCAACTCGCCGAGCGAGTCAGCTACGCTGGGATCACCGCCAGCGTGGCGGCGCAGCACCACGATTATCAGGGCTGCAGCACTTGCCGCACCCAAGATGTAGCTGATCAGAAGGCCCACGCCGCGCATATCGGTGAGCGAGGAGCCGAGGTTGAGATTTGTCCGACTATTTGTATTACGCCGGACGTTGCGCCATGCAGCGAGCGGGAGGTCCGAAATAGGCTGAGTCGGCCAGGGTCAGCCGATGCGGCGGAGCTGGGGGAGCGGCACGAAGATGATCCGCTCGACGGAGTCGAGTGGAAGCGACGTGATCTCGATCATCGCTGTGTTGTCGCCGCGCAGCTCGAGTACTCCGCCACGGGCACCGGCCGGTATGCCTTCGACGGGCGTGGTCAACTCGACCAGATCAGAAGTGGCGATGTCTCGTAGGGCTGGCATCGGGTCCATGCTAGAGGGTCGGGTAGGCGGTGACCAGGCGTGGCGCGTCACCTGCGGCTGGGTAGTGCCATGAGGTGGTCACCGTGGCCGTGCGTGCGTTCAGCGTGAGCGGGAACGCGACGTCGCACACGGTGCCGTGCGTGCCTCGATCGATGACTCGGAAGACTGGGGCATCAAGCGCAGCCCGAGCAATCGTAGGCGGAGGCGTGGCAGCAGACATCGGTCGGCACGCTACTCGGCGATTGCGACGGAGTCCGTCGATCGTCGGGGCAGCTATCGTGGTCACGCTGGCGTGGTCGGCAGGGCGACGCCAAATCCCCACCGAGCTTGGCTCTAAAAAACAGCTATGGCTATCTCCACCAACCAATTCAAAAACGGAAATCACATCGAGGTCGATGGCACCGTCTTTAAGATCCTCGAGTTTCAGCACGTCAAGCCTGGCAAGGGCGGGGCGTTCGTACGGACTAAGCTGCGCAGAGCATCCGACGGCAACGTGATCGACCGGACGTTCCGCGCCGGCGAGAAGTTCCGCCCAGTGCACACCGAGTCGCGGACCATGCAGTTCCTCTATGCCGATGGCTCCGACGCGCACTTCATGGACACGGAGTCCTTCGAGCAGATCGCGATCGCCGAGCGCACTGTGCAGGATGCGCTGCGCTGGATCACGCCGAGCAGCGAGGTTGACGTGCTGTTCATCGACGACGAGCCGGGCGACATTCAGCTGCCGAGCGCGGTCGACCTGGAGGTCTCCCAGACCGATCCGGGGCTGCGCGGCGACTCTGTGTCCGGCGGCGGCACCAAGCCGGCGACGCTGGAGACCGGTGCGGTCATCCAGGTGCCGCTGTTCGTCGAGCCCGGGCAGCGCATCCGCGTGGACACGCGCTCAGGCGACTACGTCGCGCGCGCCTGAATGCGCCGCTCCGATCAGCGCCGCGCTGCCGTGGTTGCGCTCTACCAGCACGATCTGACCAGCCGTCCGCTGGCGCAGACGCTGAATCCGGAGTCCTCGCTGTTTGCGCGGGCGCTCGCGCACGCCGCAGCCGACCGCGCCGAGGAGCTCGATGAGGTGATCGACCGTCACGCCTATGGGTGGTCGGTGCAGCGGATCCAGCCGCTGGAGCGCAGCATCATGCGCGTGGCGCTGATCGAGATCCTCCATCCCGACGCCGTCCCAGCCGATGAGCCGATACCGCCAGAGGGGGCAATCGAGGAGGCGGTGGAGAGCGCCAAGACGTTCTGTGGCTCGGAGGCGCCCGGCTTCGTCAACGGGGTGCTGGCTGCAGTGTTGCGCGAGGTGCGAGAGAATGCGCAAATCCGATGAGCAGCGTGGAGCGTCTTGACGAGTTGATCGCACGCCTGGAGCGTGCGGGCGAGCAGCTGCGCTCGGGCGAGCTCTCGCCGGATGCCGCTGCCACGATGGTCGAGGACTGCGCCTCGTTGGCAACCCAGGCGGCCGCGGAGCTGGAGCAGCTCACACGCGCCGAGGTCTCCACTCCGGCACCCGGTCAGGACACCCTTCTATAGGTGCCCGCCGCCCGCCTGCCCCGCCAATCTGTCCGGCTGTCGGCCCGCTGACACTGTGATCGCCGGCTACCCGGACCACCTGCGCGAGGAGATCGAGCGCTACCTGGCGGAAATGAGCTTCGCTGAGGAGCCGATCACGCAGGGGCTGGACGAGGCGATGCGCTACTCGCTGCTGGCCGGCGGCAAGCGCATCCGCCCGGTGCTCGCGCTGGCGACCGCGCGCACCGTTGGGCTGGAGCAGCGGGAGGTGCTGCCGCTGGCGGGCGCGATCGAGCTGATCCACACCTACTCGCTGATCCACGACGACCTACCGGCGATGGATGACGACGAGTTGCGCCGCGGAGCGCCCACCTGCCACGTGAAGTTCGGTGAGGATGTCGCGATCCTGGCGGGGGACGGCCTGTACGCCGAGGCCTTCCGCCATCTGCTGTGCAACCAGCGCTCGCCACCCGAGCGTGTGCTGGCAGCCGCCGCGGAGTTGGCTGCCGCCACCGGCGTCAACGGCATGGTTGGTGGGCAGTACGCGGACGTGAACCCCGGCACCCCGTCCGGTCCCGCCGCGCTGCGACGGCTGCACGAGCTCAAGACCGGGCGTCTGATCGGTGCGTCGGTGCTCTGCGTACTACTGTTGACGGGGATCGATGATGGACCTGAGACGGTCCCGTTCCGCCAGTTTGCCGCCGAGCTGGGTGTGCTGTTCCAGATTGTGGACGACATACTTGATGTGACCGGGACCGACGATGCACTGGGAAAGCCACGAGGTAGCGATGAGCGTCACGGGAAGCGCACGTACGTGAGCGAGTTTGGAATCGACCGCGCCAGGGAGCTGGCGGCCGAGTCGCATCGGATGGCGAGGGAGGCGCTCACCGACCTCGCCGGCAGATCCTTCGCCGAGGATGCCACGGCGGAGCTCGCGGGGATCGCCGACTTCATCTTCACCCGCACCTCATGAGTCTCCTGGAGAACATCGACGGCCCCGAGGACCTGCGCGGGCTCTCCGAGCAGGAACTAACGCAGCTCGCGCAGGAGGTGCGCGAGCACATTATCGACACCGTCGGCGAGATCGGAGGCCATTTTGGCGCCAACCTCGGCACCTGCGAGCTTGCGGTGGCACTGCACTCGGTACTCGAGTCCCCGCGCGACAAGATCCTGTGGGACGTCGGCCACCAGGCCTACCCGCACAAGGTGCTCACGGGCAGGCGTGAGCGGCTGAGCACGATCCGTCAATACCGCGGGCTGGCGCCGTTCTGCTCGATTGCCGAGTCCCCGCACGACATCATGGGCGCCGGTCACGCCTCGACCTCGATCGGCTATGCGGTGGGAATCAAGGAGGGCATGCGCCACCTGGCGGGGGAGGGGGGTGGGTCCAATACAGACGAGAAGGTCGTCGCGGTGATCGGCGACGGCGCGATGACCGGTGGTGTGGCGTTCGAGGCGATCGGCCAGGCGGGCGGGCTCGGCACGCCGATTGTGGTCGTCCTGAACGACAACGGCATGTCGATCGCCCCTAACGTGGGCGCGCTGTCGCGGTACTTCAACCGCGTGCGGCTCAATCCCAAGCTGTGGCGCGCGCGCGCGGGCGTGGAGGGGGGCCTGACGCGTCTGCCGGGCGGGATCGGCGCAGCGTTCGAGCGGCTTGGACCCCACCTGAAGGAGTCGATCAAGGCGTTCTGGGCCCCCGGCCTGTGGTGGGAGGAGCTCGACTGGGCGTACATGGGCGTGGTCGACGGCCACGACGTGCGCGCGCTGCGTGAGGCACTGCGCGAGGCGCTCGCGGCGCAGCGGCCGGTGGTGGTGCACATCGCGACGGTCAAGGGCAAGGGCTTCGCCCCCGCCGAGGACGGCGGCCTGGAGGGGATGGAGAAGTGGCACGCGGCCAAGCCGAAGTCGATCCTCAACGGCTCTCCCACGCGCCCATCACCGGTGAGCGCCTCCGGCAAGGGCTCGGCGAGCGCGGGCGGGCCCCAATACACGCAAGTCTTCGGCGAGGCGCTCGTGCGCGAATGCGAACGCGACGAGCGCGTCGTGGGCATCACCGCGGCGATGAACTCGGGGACGGGCCTGAGCATCCTGCAGAAGGCAATGCCCGAGCGCTACTTCGACGTGGGTATTGCCGAGCAGCAGGCGATCCTGTTCGCCGCTGGCCTCGCGCTCGAGGGCGTCAAGCCGGTGGCGGCGATCTACTCCACGTTCCTGCAGCGAGCCTACGATCAGATCGTCCACGACGTGTGCCTGCAGAACCTGAACGTGGTGTTCGCGATGGACCGCGCGGGGCTCGTCGGTGACGACGGGCCGACCCATCACGGGGCATTCGACATCGCCTACCTGCGCTGCCTACCGAACATCGTGTTGATGGCTCCGCGCGACGAGGCGATGCTCGTGACCATGCTCCGCACCGCCCTCGAGTACGACGACGGCCCGATCGCGCTGCGCTATCCCCGCGGCGAGGGAATCGGAGTGCCGCTGCCGAGCACGCCGCAGGCGATCGCGGTCGGCACGGGCGAGATCCTGTGCGAGGCCGAGCTCACGCCGGCATCCGCGCGCAGCGGGCGGCGCGTGGCGCTGATCGGATACGGGAGTGGCGTCGGCAAGGCCCTGGCTGCCGCCGCGGAGCTGCGGCACCGGGAGATCGCGGTGACAGTCGTGGATGCGCGTTTTGCCAAGCCGATAGACGCTGGCCTGATGGCGCAGCTGGCGGCCGAGCACGACCTGCTGGTGACCGTCGAGGAGGGCGTGCTGGCCGGCGGGTTCGGCTCAGCTGTATGGGAGACGCTCAACGACGCCGGTGTAACGCCCCGCATTCTCAGGGTGGGACTTCCCGATCGGTACGTGACGCATGGCAAGCCCGCGCTACTGCACGAGGAGGTCGGCTTCACGGGGGAGCGCATCGCCGAGCGTGTGGCCGCGGCCATCTCTGATCGCAGCCGTGGCCGCACGGTGCAGGGAGGAGGGCCGCGCGGGCCCGGGTCAGCGATCGTGGGCGCTTAACCGAGTGCTGGTCCTGAGCAGGTGACCGAGTGCGGGGGGGGTCTTGAGCAGGTCGCTCGGGTCCCTTAAATGAAACGACCCGCCGGGGAGAGCGGGCCGTTTCGGGAGGAGGGATTCAGGAGAGTCGATGCTGCGCTCTCGATCGATAACTATGATGCCCGGCCCGGTAAGGCACGTGTGTGATATCGATCACATTAGGCCAAGCGAACCGGCTAGAAGCATGGATCGAGGATCGCCCCAGAGTCCTCCCGGCGGCTTTCTAGCGTGTGCCTCGTGCATGGGGCTCGCTTGTGTGTAAGGGTGTCCCCCCGATGGGCAAGCGCCGTCTCGACACCCTGCTGGCCGAGCGTGGGCTGTTCCCCTCGCGCAGCCGTGCGGCCGCATCGGTGATGGCCGGAGAGGTGTTCTTGGCGCCCATCACAGCCCACTCGGACGAGCGCCGTGCGGCCAAGCCCGGTGAACTGGTCGACGTCGAGACGCAAGTCAGAGTCCTAGAGCGTCCGGCGTTCGTCTCCCGCGGTGGCATCAAGCTCGCCAACGCCCTCGTTGCCTGCGGGCTGGACGTGCGTGGCAGGCGCGCGCTGGACGTGGGCGCCTCGACGGGTGGTTTCACCGACTGCCTATTGCAACGTGGCGTGCGGGAAGTGATCGCTGTGGACGTCGGCTACGGGATCCTCGACTACCGCCTGCGCAGCGACCCGCGCGTGTCGGTGCTAGAGCGCACCAACGCTCGCACGCTCACGCCCGAGATGCTGCCCGCGGCGCGGCTCGAGGGGCGGCCGGGGGTCGACTCGATGCCCGATCTCGCGACCGTCGACGTGTCGTTCATATCGCTCGGGAAGGTGCTGGAGGCGGTGCTTGGCTGCCTGGACGCTCGTTACGATGTCCTCGCGTTGGTCAAGCCGCAGTTCGAGCTCGGGCGCGGGCGGGTCGGCAAGGGGGGAGTGGTCCGCGCCGCCGAGGATCGGCGCGAGGCGCTGATCGGCGCCGGCGAGACGGCGCTGGCACTGGGCGCGGCGGTCGTCGCCTACCACTTTTCGGGGCTGCCCGGGCCGAAGGGCAACCGCGAGACGTTCCTGTGGCTGACCGACACGGCGAGTGGAGTTGGCTCGCGGGAGTCGGCGCAGCTCGAGCGGATGGCGCGCGAGGTCGAGCCGTGAGGGAGATGACGGTGTTCACGCACCGCCGCCCCGATGACACCGTGACGGCGCTCGTACTGCTCGCGGCGCGCGCCGCCGAGGCTGGCGTGACCCTGCGCTTGGATGAGGAGGAGACGCGCAAGCACAGCTTGACCGCCTGTCCCGGCATGGCGACGAACGCCGCCGCGAAGGACGACGTCGAGCTGTGCATCGTGCTCGGCGGCGACGGGACGATCCTACGCGCGCTGCAGCGTTACGCGGGCACCGGCGTGCCGGTGTTCGCGATCAACTTCGGCGAGATCGGTTTCCTGGCGACGGTCGAGCCGCAAGACATCGAGGACGGGGTCCGCCGCGCGCTGTGCGGAGACTTCGAGCTGTTGCGCCTGCCGGCGATCGTGCTCGACCTTCCCGGTGCTCGAGCTTCGATCGGCCGCTCCGAGGGTATCCAGCAGGCGGCGATCAACGATGTGGCGATCCACCGCAAGGTGGGCGAGCGCGTCGCGGAGCTCGCATACGCTCTTGACGGCGAGGAGGCCGGAAGAGTCCGCTGCGATGGCCTGGTCGTCGCCACACCGGCGGGGTCCACTGGCTACAACTTGGCCAATGGCGGGCCGGTGATGGCGTGGGGGGTGGAGGGGTTCGTGGTGTCGTTCATCGCGCCCCACTCGATCAGCGCGCGCGCGCTGGTAGTCGCACCGGATGACCGGCTGACGATCTACAACCGCTCGCGCGAGCCGCTCGACGTTGCGGTGGACGGGCGTCCCGTCGGGGAGATCCCTCCGACAGGACAGATTGAGGCTCGATTCGTCAACGACATCGGGACGATCGCCCAGCTACCGGGCTCATCGTTCTACCGCCGGCTGCGAGAGAAGTTCGGGCGCCTGGCCAGCTGACTGGCCGCTTGCCCAGGCCGCTCGTGCAACGCAGCTATTCGCTCTGCCATCGACAAACGACGCTCAGGCTACACGTGCGCTGGAGTGCTCGACGACGGCTGCTTCGGCGCCGGGGCCGGTTCGCTGCATCGATGCGATGAACTCGTCGAGCTGAGCCCGGGAGAAGCGCCTCTGACCTCCCGGGGTCCTGTAGCAGCTGATGTGGCCAGCGTCGGTCCAGCGCCGGACGGTGGCAAGTGAGACGCCCACGTAGCGGGCCGCCTGGGAGCTAGTAAAGACGAGCTGGCGCTCGTTGCGTGGTTGGGCTGGGCGGAGAGGCGCTGGCATGTTGAACGTTTCGTCCAAAGGGGCGGAGAACTTGAGCACCGATCAGGTTTGTGGACGTTTGCATGATTCCGCGCGCCTGGTACTGCAAGGAATCCTGCGCATTCCTCTGCAAACTGGACACACTCACGTCATTACTGTACGATGGGCATCAAACCTACTCAAAGTGATCTTCGGGTCAACCTTGGCAATAGGCACTGGAGAGAAGGAGACAAGATGACTGCTTGGCCGACGAAATAAAGCTGGTAGACAAGATTTAGGGCCTGGGGGCGTGCCGCAGATGCGTGGTACGCCCTCAGTCTTTGTTATGCGCACGCTGCGTGAGCATCGGGATGTTCGGGAGCCGATCACGCGCCCGAGCGCCACCGGTGTCGGTTGTCTGCGACGCAGGCTCTGACGAGCCTGGCTCGGCGAGCTTGCGCACCCGCCGCTCGAATTCGAGCTCCGTCTCGAAGTCCGACTCCTGGGCGAAGGTTGCGCCCTCGCGGTCGAGCACCCCTAGGAAGACTTCGACCAACTCGGAGTCGAGTTGGCCGTTCTTGGCGGCGCTGCGAAGCTCCGCCATCGCTTCATCCGGTGGCATCGGCGGGCGGTAGCTGTCGCTGGCGGTCATCGCGTCGTAGTTGGAACAGATCGCGAGGATGCGCGACCCCAGCGGGATCTCCGTGCCGATCAGGCCTGCCGGGTAGCCGCGGCCGTCGATGCGCTCGTGGTGGTAGAGGATCGCGTCTGCCACCTCGCCATAACCGTCGAGTGTCCCCACGAGTATTGCGCCCTCCTGCGGGTGGCGCTGGACGGTCGGCAGATCCTCGGCCGGGACTACGTCGGCGTTCAGAATCCGGTCCGGCCATGTGAACTTGCCGATGTCGTGGAGCAGGCCGGCGGTGTGGATCATGTCCTGCTGGTCGGTACTGCAGCCTAGCTCGGCCGCCAGGGTCTTGGCGTAGAAGGCAACCGCCGCGGCGTGCCGAGCGGTCCGCTGGTCGCGCATCCCGAGTGCTCTCACGAGTGTGCGCAGCACCCCCAACTGTAGACCGACGAGTTGTCTGGAGCGCGCAAACAGCTGCTCGGCGCGGTCCTCTGAGCGCAGCAGCGCGACCGTCAGGCGCTGGAAGATCAGCAGCACCACAATCCCGGCGAACAGCGCCGACGGGCCCACACCTCGGTAGGCAAGGGCGAGGGTCGTCGCGAGTGCGCCTGCCGCGAGCTCTCCAGGGAGCAGTGGAACCAGTTCCCGCATCTCGCGGCGGACCGGAACGGCATCCTTGGTGCTCCCATCGAGCGCGAACAGGACGAAGGAGAGCGCGGTGGCGATCAGGAAGACCGCAAACAGGAGCAGCCCGAAGGTGATGCTCTGCGCGAGGTCGTGGTTCGTGAGGCTGGGGATCGCGTGGACCACTGCGCGCACGATCAACCCTCCCGCGAAGGGGATGGCCGCGTAAGTCGAGAGATTGTTCAGCCATCCCGCCGGTGACAGGCGCCGTATCGCCGATTTCAAGATCATCGGCGCGATCCCGCATGCCGCTGCCGGTACCGGCCCGAGCAGCCCCATCGCCAACACGATCGCGATCAGGAAAGGGTTCAGCTGCCCACCGCGGATATCGACGCTGAACCATTGTCCCATGAAGGCCAGCGCCACCAGCAGTACGACGAGCGAGACAGGGTGCCATTCGCCTGTGCGCGCGAGCGCCATGCCCGCCATGACCGTCACCACCAGCAGCAGGAGCTCCGCGGCCCAGAAAATACGCCTCTTGTACTTGGGTGAGAGCATCGTTGGTCCTGTCGTACTTAACGGCCAACGGCGTGTATGACTAAAGGGGGGCGAGCGTCATCGTCGCCGAGGATGGGGCGGCGCTGTCAGATATCCCCGACTCGACCAACTCGGCCGGCGCTGCGACCGCTAAGACTCGGGCATGGCCGCCGTTGCGCTCTCCGCTGCAACGGGGAGCTCCTCGGCGTTTGTCTGGACGGCTTTGCCCACTGACAGATTTGACAGGCGCAGTAACGGGCCGGCCGTCATGATTGCGCCGAACCCGACCACCAGGAACGCCGCGCGCGGCGAGCTGAGCGCGACCAGCAGACCTCCCAGCGACAGTCCAATTGCGAGACATACAGCGCCAAGGGATTCGACTGCGCCCATCATGCGCCCATGTAGATGCTCAGGGCTTGCCTTCTGGACGATGCTGATAAGCGATGGCCATTGCAGGCCGTTGCCGATACCACCCACGAGCACCGCGACACATGCCAATTCGAGTGACTGTGCAGCGGCCAAGCCGATGTAAGCGCCTCCGATCAAGAGTGTGCCGGCACTCAGCATCTCTCCCAGGGGACGTTTGATCAGGCGCGCGAACACAACGCTCCCCAACACCGCGCCTGCGCCCCACATCGTCAGAACCAGGCCCAGACCACGGTCGCCGGCGTGTAGCGTGGCCTTCACGAATGGGACCTCGATCGGCGCACAGGTCTCGATGAAGATCAGGGCGACGGCCTCCGCCAGCAGCAGCGCGCGCAGCGAGGGAGCCTCGTTGATATGCCGCCAGGCGGCCTGCAGGCGAGCGCGTACGGAGTCATCGCCGGTCTCCTCGACATGTGGGTGCAGGTCGAGGACGAGCAACCCGCATACGAGGAACGAGCCCACATCGATGAACAGCGCCGTGGGAGCACCTGCTGCGGCGACCATCGCACTGCCGAGGATCGGCCCGAGCACGAAGGTAGTCGAAAAGGCGACGTTCAGCGCCGCGTTGGCCTTGCGCTCGGCCTCGTGACGACTGTCCTCGGCAGTGGTGCTGTCCGCCGCGGCGCGCGCGACCTCGGCGCGTAGAAGTGCACTGGCCGCAAGCGCGGCCGTCCCGTCTAGCAGCACCAGCACTAGCACCGCCGGCAGCGAGAAGTGCCACATCAGGACCGCCAGCGCCGTGGTCACGACGGCCTCGAAGGCGTACAGACCGGTGAGCTCGCTGCGGGCCTGCGACGCCTCCGCGCGGGCGACGATCGCAGGCACCGCGAATGCGGGAAGCGCCTGTCCCGCGAACAGCAGCGCCGCGACCGCGAGCGCGCTGTGTGTGTGGTCGAACACGGCAATCACCAACGCGAGCAAGCCGAACCATGTCCCCAGCCGGTTGATCGTGTAGGCGGTAATGATCCTACGCAGTTGCGGTGAGGAGAGCGGGGATGTCACTGGCGCCACGCTAGCGCCTGCTGGCCTCCAAGGCTTGGAGGTCGATCACCACACGCGAGCTCATCGCGACGGGACCGGGCGTTGGATCGATCCTGTCGAGCCGCTACCGTCCATGTCGTGGACGCTGGCACGCCAGGGGTGACGCGACCGATCGACGTGATCATCGCTGACGATCATGCCGTCGTCCGCGATGGCATCCGCGCGGTCCTGCTGCGTGAGGGGGGCGAGTTTCGCGTCGTAGCAGAAGCCGCCGACATCCCGTCGATGATCCGTGAAGTGCGCGAGCACAAGCCGGACCTGCTGACGCTCGATTTGACGATGCCGGGAGGCTCGAGCCTGGGTGCGCTGCCGTCGTGCTTCATCTCCCATCCTACGCTCGCGGTCGCGATCCTCACGATGCGCGAGGACCCCGAGTACGCTCGCCAGGCGCTCAGGGCAGGGGCGCGCAGCTACGTGCTCAAGGAGGCCGAGCCCGCGGAGCTGCTGCAGGCGTTCCGCCTGGCCGTGGCCGGTGGCAACTATCTGCACCCTCGGCTCGGCGCGCTGATGGCCACCGGCGAGGACGGCGTCAGTGATGGCGTCGTGTTGAGCGAGCGCGAGCGGGAGGTGGTGCGACTGATCGCCAACGGTTACACCAACCCCGAGATCGCCGAGCAGCTCAACGTTGCCGAGCGCACGGTCAAGACCTATCGGGCGCGCGCGATCGAGAAGCTCGGCTTCTCCTCGCGCGCGGAGATCACCGCGTACGTACGGCGTACCGGCCTCGCTGATTAGGGTCGCGCGGGCGGGGGTGGGTCCGGCAGTCGGTACGCTGCACCCATGGCTTCTTCGGTATCGAGCGTTCCTGCCGAGGGTCACCGGCTGACCGACATATCGCCGCGGGCCTTCCAGCACCCAGCCGACCGTGCTGCCACCGCCGCGCTCGGCTCGATTCCGTATCTCGACACAGTCGTGCGCAAGCTCATCGAGCTCGGCTACGAGCGCGCGCTGCGTCAGAGCTACCTCGGATCCTCCGTGCGCCTCTCCGAAGATCAGCTCGGCGACGTCTGGCGCGAGCACGCGATCGCCTACGCGACGCTTGACATGGCCGACGTACCAGATCTATACCTGACCCAGTACCCCGCGCCCAACGCGCTCGCGATCGGCGCCCGCCGGCCGATTGTCGTCGTCCAGTCCGAGCTCGTGCACCTGCTCGACGCCCCTCAGCGGCGCGCCGTATTCGCGCACGAGGCCGCACACATACTTTCTGACCACCAGCTTTACCGCACTGCGCTGGCGATCCTCGTGCTGCTCACCCGCAGCTCGCGGTTGCCGCTGCCGCTCGCGCCGGTGCGCTCCGCGCTGATGGAGTGGGGCCGGGCGACCGAGCTAAGCGCCGACCGCGCCGCCGCGCTGGTCACGCGCGACCCGCTCGTGGTGTGTCGCACGCTGATGTCGCTCGCTGCCGGCGCGATGGTCGACCAGCTCGACCTCGACCTGTTCATGCGCCAGGGAATGGACTACCAGGAAAAGGGCAGCGGCCTCGAGCGCCTGACCAGGCTGATGCTCGACCTAGGGGTCACGCATCCGTTGCCGGTCAAGCGCACGCACGAGCTGATGGCATGGGTTCGCTCAGGCGAGTTCGATCGCATCATCGGCGCCGGCGAGTATCCGCGCCGTGGCGACCCCGTCGACGCCCGCGCCGACAGCAGCGAGGCGGTTTCCTTCTACGCCGAACGTATCCGCGACGGCTTCCGCGACGCCGGCGAGTCGATCAACTCCGTCGGCAAGCAGCTCGCCGGCTGGCTGCGGCGGGATGGCGACGGCGACGAGGACGGCGACGCTGACCGCCACGACGACGGGGAGCAGACGGAGGGGTCCTAGCTACTGGTAGGACGCTGACGGACCGCCGGAGCTTGCCGGACGCCCCGCGAGCGGCACCGTCAAACGCATGATCGTCCCGCGTTCCGGCGCGCGGGCCCATTCGAGCTCGCCTCCAACCAGCTCCGCGCGCTCGCGCATTCCCGACATTCCGAAGCCCCCCTCCAGACCGTCCCCACGGGGACCCAGGCGTGTCGCGTCTGGCAGTCCGCGCCCATCGTCAGTCACCGACGCGCTCAGCACGCCTTCGCGCTCGCTCACGCTGATCACCGCTTTTGTCGCCTGCGCGTGGCGGCTGACGTTCGTCAGTGCCTCCTGCACCACACGGTAGATCGTGCTCTCGAGCTCCGCATCCAAGCGCCTGCCGCCGTTTTCCCCCGCCGGGGACGATGCCGCGCTCGCGTCCTCCTCCGTGTCTGCTCCCCGGCCAAGGTCTATCTCGGTCTTGACCTCCAGCCCGTCGATCGCCTGCGCGCGTCTCGCCAGTGCCTCCAGCGCCGCCGCCAGCCCCAGATCGTCGAGTGCCGCCGGCCGCAGCTCGGTGATCAGGTGGCGCAGGCCGTCGATCTCCGTACCCAGCCCCTCGAGCGCAGCATCCACGGCCTCGCTCAGCGCCTGCCGGTCGTCCAGGTCGCGGGCATTAGCTAGCTGCAGGCGCAGCGCGCCGATGCCCTGGATGCTCTCGTCGTGAATCTCGCGCGCCCAGCGCGTACGCTCTCGCTCACGTGCCTCCATGCCGTAGCGCAGGCGTTCGATCTCGACCGAGCGCTCGGCCGCAAGTCGCTGCGAGACGCTCGACGCGAATGCGCTCAGCGCCTGGCGGTCGGGATCGCGGAAGCTCCCGTTCTCGCGCAGCGCGATCACCAGGCCGCCACCATGGCTCTCCATGCTCAGCGGCTCGACCAGCACCGCGCGCGTCTCCACGCCCAGTTCGTGCAGCCATGCCGCCTCCTGGCCACGGGGACGATCCAGCGACACCGACTTGCCTTCGACATACAGCGCCCCCAGCGCGCTGCCCTGCACGGGCGTGATCCGCAGGCGCACCGACGCGCTGCCGCTGCTGGCCGCGACGCGCAGCTCGCCGCGCTCCTCGATTACCACCAGCAGCGTGCTGGCGTCAAGCAGCGCCAGCCCACGATCGGCCATTAGGCGCAGCAGCCACAACTCTGATCCAGAAAGCACGGACGGAGATTATGGACCTCCCGCGCGTCCGAGCGCGGGAGGGGCGCCAGCACGGGCGCTCGCGGTCGCGGGCGCCGTCGGCTGGTGGGCCGACGCGGTGGCGCTGTCAGAGGCTGCCGGGTTCTCGGTGGGGGCCTGATCGCCGCCCACGCTGCGTACCGCAGCGCGGGCGTGTGCCAGTAGGGCCTCCGCGCTGAGGCCCTCTCGCCATGCCGCTAGCCCTACCGAGATGTGCAGCGGCTGGCGTGCGGCCCCAGCTTCGATCTTGATCGTGCGCAACCGCTCGAGCGCACGCCGGGCGACGATCTCTCCCCGTGGGCCGTCGGTGCCGGGCAGGATGATCAGCAGGTCGTGATCTGAGGCCCGACCGACCCGGTCGAAGCGGCGCAGTTCGCGTCGCAGCGCGTCGGCGACGTAGGCGAGCGTCTGCTCGCGCAGCTCACCGCCGTGCTCGCGCGCCATCTCGTCGAGGTTGTCGATCTTGACCAGCAGGCAGCTCAGCTGCAACCCATGGCGTTCGGCGCGGTCGAGCTCCTCATCCAAGCGCTCGTGCAGTGCGGCCGGCGTCAGGCAGTCGAACCCTCCCTGTGGGGGTCGATCGGAGCGCGGATGGGGGTCGCTGGCAGCCATGCCTGTAGCGGATGAGTGTACGACCGTGTGGTGGTTACCTCTAGACCGCTCCGGCAGATTGTGTCCCGCCCATGACCAGCCTGGGCAAACCAGCCTGGGCAAACCAGCCTGAGCAAACCAGCCTGGGCAAGTCATGCAGATTCGCGGCGGAGCGATCCCGATGCAAGCGCTCGCTGGGGGTTTTGCGCCCAGCGATCCGTCCCCATGCGCTGGTAGACCACGTGAGGTGCTGCAAGAGCTTCGCGTCGAGAATCTTCTGCTGATCGAGCAGGCCCAGCTGCGGCTGGCGCCTGGGTTGAATGTGCTCACCGGCGAGACGGGCGCCGGCAAGACCGTGCTGGCACATGCACTCGATCTGCTTCTCGGCGGGCGCGCCCGGCCGGGGATTGTGCGCCCGGGCGCCGACGAGGCGTACGTTGAGGGGATCTTCGATCTCCCCGAGTGCGTGCGCGAGGAGCTCGGCGAGCGCTTGAACGCCGATGCCGAGGAGATCGCGCTCGCCCGCCGTGTCGGCGCCGACGGGCGCACCCGCGCGTACCTCAATGGTCGCTCGGCCACCGTCGGCGAGCTGCGCGACATCGGTGGCATGCTGCTGACGTTCTACGGACAGCACGAGCACCGCAAGCTCACACTGTCCACCGCGCAGCTGCAGATCCTCGACAGCCTCTGTCCGGGAGATCACGCCGCGCGTCTGCATGCGTGTACGCAGGCGTTCGCGCATACGCGGTTGCTGGAAGAGCGGCTGCGGACCCTGCGCGAGCTCTCCTCCCAACGCGAGCGCGAGCTCGACCTGCTCGAGTACGAGCTGGCCGAGATCGATGCGCTGGCCCCCGATGAGAGCGAGCACGAGCAGCTGCTGGGCGCGCGTGAGCGCCTGCGCAGGCTCGACGCGCTGCGTGCGGCGGCGGGCGTGGGCGCGGAGGCGCTCTCGCCGGAGTTGGGCGAGGCCGACGGGGCCGCGCAGCTCGTGGCCTCGGCCGCGGATGGGCTCGACGCCGTTGCCGGTGTCGAGCCCGTGCTCGACTCGCTCGCCGAGCGGATGCGCGCCCTGAGCATCGAGTCCGAGGATCTCGCCGGCGAGCTGCGTGCGTACTGCGAGCGGACGGCCGCCGACGCCCTCGACGTTGCGGACACGTCCCTGGATGCACTCGAAGAGCGCCTGGCGGCGATCGAGCGACTCGTGCGCAAGCACGGCGGCAGCGTACGGGCGGTGCTCGACTACGCACTCCGCGCCCGTGCACGCCACGAGCAGCTGGCGGGCGCGGAGGTGGAGCTGGCGCAGGTCACCGAACAATTAAGCGACGCGCACACGTCGCTCGAGGGCCACATCCTGTCCGTGCGTCGGACGCGCGCGGCCACCGCACGGAGCTTCGCAGCGGCGGTATGCGAGCAGCTCCGCGCACTGGCGATGGGCGAGGCGAGCTTTGAGGTGATTCTCGCTGAGCGTGAGCCGGGGCCCTCCGGTGGGGACTCGGTCGAGTTCATGATCGCGCCCAACCCCGGGGTGCCGGCAGGCCCATTGCGGGAGATCGCCTCCGGTGGGGAGCTCTCGCGCGTGATGCTCGCGATCATGAGCGTCGCAGGCGCTTCCCCGGCGGACGCGACGCTGGTCTTCGACGAGGTCGACGCGGGCATCGGCGGTCACACCGCGCGGATCGTCGGCGCACGGCTGCGCGAGCTGGGCGAGCGCAGACAGGTGCTGTGCATCACCCACCTGCCGCAGATCGCCTCGCTCGGTGCCCGCCACTTCTCGATCGTCAAGGACACCAGCGCCGAGCCCACCCGCGCAACTGTCGTCCAGCTCGGCGAGGGCGATATCGTCGCCGAGCTGGTGCGTATGCTCGGTGCCGAGACCGATGACACGGTCGCGCGCCGCCACGCGCGCGACCTACGCCGCGCGGCCTGAGCGGCCCGCACGCGCCGCGCTTGCGGCGCGCGGGCGTTACTCTCGCAGCTGTGGCCGCTACACGGTTCATCGGGCACGAGGGCCCAGTCAAGACGGTTGGGTCCCCGGCAGCAGGGTCGGACTATCCGCGGCCGGCGAGCGGGGCGCTCGCCGAGATCGAGCCCACGCCCGCATGGACGGTCGTCGGCCCGGTGCGCCCGGGCAGGCGCACAAAGCTGCTCGTCAGGCATCTGGTGCGCGGCGACATCGCACTCATCGACCACCTGGACATCGATCGCGTCTCCGCCGAGGAGCTGATCGCCGCGGGTGCGGTCGCGGTGCTCAACTGCAGCGCGTCCTCGGGCGGCTCCTATCCGAATCTGGGGCCGCAGCTGCTGGTGGAGGCGGGCATCGTGCTGGTCGACCTGCCCGACGACGCGCTGTTTGAGGGGCTCTCAGACGGGGATCCGGTCGTGATCCGAGCTCTCCCTCCCGCCGGGGAGCTATGCGAGAAGCCCGCTCAGTCAGCCCGCGCGGAGGTGCTGTGCAAGGGGGAGCTGCTAGCGCGAGGCGAGGTGCTCGATCTGGAGCGCGTCTGTGCCGAAACGGAGGTTCGCCGGCGGGAGATCGGGGAGGCGCTCGAGCGCTTCGCTCACAACACGATCGACCACATGCGTGAGGAGCGCGAGCTGCTGGCCGGCAGGATCCAGCTACCCCGCTTCGCCACCGACTTCCGTGACCGCTCGACGCTCGTGGTCGTCCGCGGCGTTGGCCACCAGCGCGACCTGCGCGCCTTGCGGCCGTTCATCCGCGACATGCGCCCGGTGATTGTCGCGGTCGACGGCGGCGCCGACGCGCTGCTGGAGGCTGGACTGACGCCGAGCATGATCGTCGGAGACATGGACTCGGCCAGCGAGGCGGCACTACGCTGTGGCGCGGAGCTCGTCGTGCACTCCTACCCGGACGGGCGCGCGCCGGGTCGCCATCGCCTGGAGGAGCACGGCCTGCCGTTCAAGCTCGTCCCCGCGCCCGGCACCAGCCAGGACGTGGCGATGCTACTGGCCGCGGAGAAGGGCGCCCGCCTGATCGTCTCCGTCGGCTCGCAGTTCAACCTCGTCGAGTTCCTGGATCGCAACCGTAAAGGCATGTCCTCGACGTTCCTCACGCGCCTGCGCATCGGCGAGATCCTCGTCGATGCCAAGGGGGTCAGCCGTCTCTACCGACCCCGTCCAGGCCTTACACCGCTGCTGGTCGTGATCGCCGCTGGGCTGATCGCGGTGATAGCCGTCGTGTGGATGACACCTGCGCTGCGCGATGTGGCAGAACTGCTGTGGCTGAAATTCAAGGTGCTGGCCGATGTGCGATCGGTCGATGTTCCATCCGTTGGTGCCGGCTAATCCAAGCCCGGGCGAGCGCCCATGTTCGACTATCGCTACCACGCGCTGTCCCTCGCGGCCGTCCTGTTCGCGCTAGCGCTCGGTGTGCTCCTGGGCGTAGCGATCGGCGACTCGAACCTGGTCTCCTCGGCCAAGAACGGCATCGTCGCCAACCTGAATTCCGAAGTCAGCCAGGTACGCCGGCAGGCGAGCCAGCTCCAGGACCGTCTCACCAACGAGGAAGCGTTCGCCAACGGCCTGTACCCGCTCGCTGTGCACGAACTGCTGGCCGGGCGCACCGTTGGGGTGGTGTTCCTCGGTGGTTCCTCCGACACGGTCGACGCGCTCATACGCACGGCTGTCGCCCAGGCCGGCGGCGATGTCACGACGGTCGTGGCGGTGCGCGAGCCGCTCGATGTTGAAGGGATCGCGCACGAGGCGGCGGGAACTCACTACGCGCCGCTGGCGACCTCCAGCGCGCTCGTGGAGAGCTTCGGCGATCTGGTCGGCCGCCAGCTCGTCAGCGGCGGCCCGCTGGTCGAGCGCGAGCTGATCAGCCGCGTGCGCGCCAGCCTGCTGAGTGCCTTCGACGGGCAGCTCACGCGCCTGGAAGGGCTGGTCGTGATGCGCGCCGAACCGACCGGGATGAGCGCGGCGCAGAGCGAAGCCAGCGCGGCGTTCGAGTCGGGCTTGCTCGCCGGCGTCGCGGCGGTTGGCGTGCCGGCGGTCGGCGTGGAGCTAACGAACACCGAACCGTCACAGATCCCGTGGTACCAGGGCAAGAGCATCTCGAGCGTCGACGACCTGGACAACCTGGCCGGTCAGGCGGCGCTCGACTACGCGCTCGCCGGCGACCGCGGCACGTTCGGCATCAAGTCGAGCGCCGACTCGCTGCTGCCGACCGTCATCACGAGTGTGGCCCAGCCCTGAGCGCCCTGTTCAACGGAGCTGAGCGCGTCCGTCCGCACCCGAGCGCGTCCGCCCTCGTCGCTAGCGTCCGCACATGCACGCCGTGCCGTTCTTGATTGCGCTGGTGAGCGCCGCGGTGCTGGCTCCGGCGCTGTTACGCGCGCTCAGCGACGGGGGCCACACGAGGGCCAACTACCGCGACCGCGCGCTTCCGTTTCCCTTCGGCGTGCTCACGCTCGCCGCGGCGCTGCTCGCGCTGATCCCGCTGGTGGTGCTGCAGCGGCTCGCGTCGGCCCACATATTTGCGCCCGAGCTGCTCCCGATCGCGGTGTATGCGCTCGGCGTCCTCGCCCTGGGGCTGCTCGACGACACGCTCGCCCGCGAGAGTCCCGACGGCGACGCTCGCCCCGTCCAGCGCGGGTGGCGCGGTCACGGCGCGGCGGCATTGCGGGGCGAACTGTCCACGGGTGCGCTCAAGGCCGTCGGCTCGCTCGGTCTGGCGCTGCTCGCGATGAGCTACCGCGGCCTGGGCCTCTCCAACGGGCGCTGGCTGCTCGCGGCCGGTGTGCTCGTGCTGGCGACCAACGTGTTCAACCTCCTCGACCTGCGCCCGGGGCGCGCAACCAAGGCGTTCGTGCTGCTCGGCGTCGGCCTGGCGATCGGCTCGGCTGACCTGCGTCCGCTGTGGGCGCTCGGCCTGTTCGCTGCGCCGGCGCTCGTGGCGGGCGTGTACGACCTGCGCGAACGGGCGATGCTCGGCGACACCGGCGCGAACCTGCTGGGAGCGCTCGCGGGCCTGTGGCTGGTGCTGACGCTGTCGGGCACCGGCCAGCTCGTGGCGCTCGCGCTGCTTGCCGCGATCACGCTGTACGGGGAGCTGCGATCGATCTCCGCGCTGATCGAACGGACGCCGGGGTTGCGCCAACTAGACTCTTGGGGCAGGCCTTAGGGGTTTGTGCGAGAGCTACGGTCGCATCCAGGTCGTCAGCTACTCTGGCGTGGACCCCGCCGATGAGCATGCACTACTCCGACCGCCACGCCCAGGCTCCCAGCAAGACCCGGTTCATCTTCATAACCGGTGGCGTGGTGTCATCGCTCGGCAAGGGCATTGCGGCGGCCTCACTCGGGCGGCTGCTCGTCTCGCGCGGGCTCACGGTCGGTCTGCAGAAGTTCGACCCCTACATCAACGTCGACCCCGGCACGATGTCGCCCTACCAGCATGGCGAGGTGTTCGTCACCGAGGATGGCGCCGAGACTGACCTGGACCTCGGCCACTATGAGCGCTTCACAGACGCCAACACCAGCCACGCCTCCAACGTCACCGCAGGCGGCATCTATGACACGGTCATCCGCCGTGAGCGCCGCGGCGACTACCTCGGGGGGACCGTGCAGGTGGTGCCGCACATCACCGACGAGATCAAGCAGCGGATCGCGCTGATCGCGGAGTCCAGCGACGTTGACTTCGTAATCACCGAGATCGGCGGCACTGTCGGCGACATCGAGTCGCTGCCGTTCCTGGAGGCGATCCGTCAGTTCCCCGTCGACGTCGGGCGCCGGCGCTGCATGTTCATCCACCTGACGCTCGTCCCCTACATCGGTCACGCCGGCGAGCTCAAGACCAAGCCAACGCAGCACTCGGTCAACGAGCTGCGGCGCATCGGCATCGCGCCGGACATGCTCATGTGCCGCTCCGAGGGTTCGCTGTCTCACGATATCCGCAAGAAGATCGCCCTGTTCGCGAGCTTGCCGGTCGAGGCGATCGTCTCGGCGTGCGACGTCGACAACATTTACAAGGTCCCGCTCACCTTCCGCGAGCAGGGCGTCGACGACTTCGTGCTCGAGCACTTCGGTCTGGAGGCATCACCGCCGGATCTGTCCAAGTGGACGGAGCCGATCGAGCGCGCCGCGCAGGCCACGCGCACCGTGCGGATTGCGCTTGTGGGCAAGTACGTGCAGCTCGAGGACGCCTACCTGTCGGTCTCTGAAGCGCTGCGCCATGCCGCATCGCTGCAGGACGGCAGAGTCGAGATCGAGTGGATCGACTCCGAGAGTCTCGAGGGCGGCGAGGATCAGGAGGTCTTCAAGCGGCTCGGCGGCGCCGACGGCATCCTGATCCCTGGCGGCTTTGGCGGGCGGGGCATCGAGGGCAAGATCGCCGCCGCGCGCTTTGCGCGCGAGCAGCAGATCCCCTATCTGGGCATCTGCCTGGGGATGCAGGTCGCGGTCGCCGAGTTTGCGCGCCATGTCGCCGGCATGGAGGGGGCGAATTCAACCGAGTTTGACATCGAGACGCCGTTCCCGGTGATTGACCTGTTGCCCGAGCAGAAGGAGGTGGCCGACCTCGGCGGCACGATGCGCCTGGGCGCGGACCCGATCAAGCTCCACGCGGGCAGCCGCGTGCTCGAGATGTATGGCGAAGCGGTCATCTACGAGCGCCACCGCCACCGCTATGAGGTCAACAACCGCCTGCGCAAGCGCCTGCAGAGCGCCGGTCTGCGCGTGTCTGGCACCTCGCCCGACGAGCGCCTGGTGGAGACGATCGAGCTCGACGAGCACCCGTTCTTCGTTGCCTCCCAGTTCCATCCAGAGTTCAAGTCCCGTCCCGAGCGCCCGGCGCCCCTGTTCCGCGACTTCATCGTGGCCGCGCTCGCATCGTCCCGGGACGGGAAGCGGGCGGCCAGCGCGCGCGAGGACTTCTCGGATGTCTCGCCGGCGCAGCGCGCCGGCCTGTCGTGACGGTCCCCGCGCCGGCGTCAAGAGTCGGGGAGCTCGAGCGGCGCTACCTGAATGGCACGTTCGTCGAGCTGTGCCGGATCGAGAGCCCGTCAGGGCGGGAGCGCAAGTGTGCCGAACGTGTGATCGCCGAGCTGCGCGCGCTGGGAGTGAAGGTCCACGAAGACAACGCGGGTGCACCCGCGGGCTCGGACTGCGGCAACCTGCTGGCTCGCATTCCCGCCGCCGATCCGCCCGCCGACCCACCGTATCGAGAGGGCGCCAGACGCTCGCTGCTGCTATGCGCCCACCTGGACACGGTCCCGTTGCAGGCGCCCGTCGAGCCGGTGCTGCTCGACGGCGGCTGGGAGAACGCCAACGCGGGGATTCTCGGCGCTGACAACAAGGCCGCTGTGGCGGTGCTGCTCGCGCTCGCGCGCCACATCTGCCGGGAGGGTGCGCCGGTGGACGTGGAGCTGCTGTTCACCGTCGGCGAGGAGGCGGCGCTGGCGGGAGCACGCGCGCTCGATGTCTCGCGGCTGCGCAGCGACTTCGGGTTCGTCTTTGACCACGCCTCGCCGATCGGCGAGGTTGTGGTCGATTCGCCGACGCACTTCCGCGTGGAGGCGTCATTTCGAGGCGCGGCCGCGCACGCGGGCATTCGCCCCGAGGATGGTCGCAGCGCGATCCTCGCGGCTGCGCGTGCCCTCGCCTCGATGCAGCTAGGGCGCGTGGACGAGCGGACCACCGTCAACGTGGGAACGATTGCGGGCGGCACGGCCATGAACGTCGTCGCGGAACACTGCTCGCTCCTGCTGGAGGTGCGAGCGCTTGACGACGAGCGTGCGCAGCAAACCGTCGCGCAGATCGTTGATCGTCTACACGAGGCGGCCAACCTTCCGGACTGCGACTGCGACGTGGACGTGAGTGTGCAGCGGTCCTTCTCCGGCTATCACCTGTCCATGAGCAGTCCTCCCGTGCGTGTGGCTGAGCTGGCTCTGCGCGCCTGTGGACACGAGCCGGTTCGGATCTCCAGCGGCGGCGGCTCAGACGCCAACGCGCTGCTGGCTCACGGCTTTCAGACGGTCAACCTGGCGAACGGAACCGAGCGCAACCACGAGCCGCAGGAGCGCGTGAGCGTGCTTGCGCTCGAGGAGATGCTCGATGTCGCGCTCGCCCTAGTGGACGAGGCAGCGAAGCTTCCGCAGGCCGCGGCACTGTAGCTTGCAGCGCCGATGCTGAAGCTGCGCCCCGCCATCGTCGTCGCATCGTCCCCGGAGGGGGAGACCGACCGCATCGCAGGTGTTGACACGTCTGCGGGCGAGCGTTCCGGCACGGGCGCTGAGCAGTGGCTCGCGGTCGAGCTCGCCGCCGACGGCGCCACCGGCAAGCGCCGCGCCGCGATCGCCGACGTCGGTCTGGTGGGGCGCGCGGAGGTAGGCGACGAAGTGATCGTCAACGTGCAGGCGCTGGATCTCGGGCTGGGCTCGGGCGGCTTCGACGTCGTTCACGTCAACCTCACGCGCGGCCTGGACGGGGACGGGAATTCGAGTCCCACCCGCCCGCACGTGATGAAGCTCAACTACACGAGCCTGCAGCATGCCGTCGCGCCGGTCGAGGACGGGGAGGGTGGGTCTCTAGTCCTTCCTGTGGATCGTCCGGCGGCTGTGCTTGCCCTGCACGGCCAGCTGGCCGGCCTCGCCTGGGCCTTTGCCCAGGGGGCTCCGGGCGCGAAGCTCGGCTATGTGCAGACCGAGGGCGGCGCGCTCCCGGGCGGGCACTCACGCACGGTGCGCATGCTGCGCGAGCGCGGGCTGCTGGCCGGCCATCTGACGGCGGGGGCGGCCTTCGGCGGAGAGCGGGAGGCGATCACGACCGCCGGGGCATTGCATTACGGGCTTCACACCCTCGGCTGGGATGCGGCGGTGTGCGGACCTGGCCCGGGGATCGTCGGCTCGAGCTCCTCGCTCGGACACGGAGGGATGACCGCGCTGGACTCAGCTCACGTGGCCCTGGCGCTCGGCTGCCCGACGCTGCTCGTGGCGCGGCTGTCCTCCAGCGACGGGCGCACGCGCCATCGTGGCATCTCCCACCACACCCTCACCGTCCTCGATCTGCTGCTCGAGCCGGTCACGGTGGCGCTGCCAGCGGGGATCCGCTCTCCCGTCGGCGCCGACCTGCTGGCCGGTCTTCGATCGGTCGGCCTCGGTGCGGACTTCGGCGGGTCGACGTCCGGACGGCCGATCGCCGATCGGCCGGCGCCGACCCTCGACGTCGAGCGACCGACGGTAGATCGGCCGGCGCGCATCGCCCGCCACGACTGGCGTCGCGCGACGGTCGACCTGCCGGGCTATGCGACCAGCGGCCTTCCCGCCGAGACGATGGGCCGCGGGCTGGTAGCGGACCCGCTGTTCTTCGGTGCCGCGCTGGCGGGCGGGAGTGCGCTCGCGGAGCTCGCCGTGCAGGAGCGTCCGCGTCCTCGGCGAACGTGAAGGGGGATGCTCACAGAGACGGCCAAGCCGCCCATCGCGGATGGGATCGAGCCGCTGATCCTCGACTTCCTTGCCTACCTCGAGCTCGAGCGGGGGCTCTCGCGCAACACACTCGACGCCTACCGCTCCGACCTGCTTCAGTTCGGCGCGTTCCTCGATCGACGCCGGCTGGTCGCAGTGCGGGCCACCCATGGCGAGATCGCGGCGTTCTTGTCTGAGCTGGCGGTTGCGGCGAGCACACGCGCTCGCAAGATCGCCTGCCTACGCTCCTTCTACCGCCATCTGCGCCGTGAGGGCGTGATTGAGCATGACCCGACGGCCGAGCTGCGCGGACCGCGCAAGCCGCAGCGCCTGCCGCGCGTGCTCACGCGTGAGCAGGTCGCGCGGCTGCTCGGCCAGCCACGGGGCACGGAGCCGCTCGCGTTGCGCGACCGCGCGCTGCTCGAGGTGATGTACGCGTGCGGCCTGCGTGCGTCCGAGGCGGTCGGGCTTGAGCTCGCGGACATCGACTTGGAGGAGGGATTGCTGTGCGCCCGCGGAAAGGGCTCAAAGGAGCGGATCGTGCCAATCGGCCGCCAGGCGGTCGCGGCGCTGCTCGCATATTGCCGCAGTGGCCGTCCGGCTTTGCTGCGAGCCTCCTCGCCCGGAGCACAGGTGCGGCTGTTCCTCAACAGCAGGGGCTCGGGCCTCACGCGCCAGGGCCTGTACAAGATCGTCCAGGGCCACGCGCGCCACGCGGGTCTGCAGGAGCGAATGAGCCCGCACACGCTGCGCCATAGCTTCGCTACGCACCTGCTCGCCGGAGGCTGCGACCTGCGCTCACTGCAGGAGATGCTGGGCCACGCCGACCTCGCGACCACCCAGGTCTACACTCACCTATCGGCCGAGCGGCTAAAGGACGCTTACTTCAGTGCGCACCCGCGCGCAACAAGCACCCGGTAGGCGCGCGGCGTCGCCTCGAGGGTAGACCCGCGGATGTTCGGCACACGGTAGATATCCGGCGATGAAAAAGATGGTGTCTCCGACCGTCTCCCCGCCTGCCCCCGCTTCTCGGCGGGCGTTCGTACTGGTGATCGACGCATGCGGCGTGGGGGCGCTACCGGATGCCGCCGCGTACGGCGATGAGGGGACGAACACGCTCGGGCACCTCGCCGATGCGCTCGGTGGTTTACGGCTGCCCACGCTGCAGGCGCTCGGCCTCGGCGCGGTCCTGCCGCTGCGGGGTGTGCCACCGAGCGAGGACCCCGCGATTCACGGTCGCTTGCATCCGCTGGGTCCGGGCAAGGACTCGATCAGCGGCCATCGCGAGCTGATGGGTGTCGTGCACGAGCGATCGCTGCCGACTTACCCGGCCGGCTTTCCGCCGCAGATCGTCTCCCTACTGGTGCATGCAACAGGCCACGAGGTGATCTGCAACCGCTCGGACAACGGGATTACGGCGATCGAGGAGTTCGGCTCCGAGCACCTGCGCACGGGTGCGCTGATCCTGTACACCTCCCAGGACTCGGTTCTCCAGCTCGCCGCGCACATCGAGAAGGTCCCGGTCGAGGAGCTCTATCGTGCGTGCGCGGCGGCGCGAGCGGCGATGAGCGGCGAGCACGCCGTCGGGCGGGTAATCGCGCGGCCGTTCACCGGTGCGGCAGGGGCTTTCACGCGCACGCACGGCAGGCGTGACTTCGCGTTGACCCCCCTGGAGCGCAGCTACCTGCAGGAGCTGCAGGCTGCCGGCGTGGAGGTGCACGGGGTCGGCAAGATCCACGACCTGTTCGCTGGGGTCGGAGTCAGCGTGTCCCACGACGGCGCCACGAACGCGCGGGCGCTGCACGTCGTCGCTGAGCTGCTGATGCGATCGGGGCGCGCGCTGGTGTTCGCGAACCTGATCGAGACCGATCAGGTGTACGGCCATCGTAAGGACGCCAGTGGTTTCGAGGGTGCCCTGCGCGAGATCGACACGTACCTGGGCGGCATGCTCGAGCGCCTGCGCGAGGGGGACCTGCTGATCGTGACCGCCGACCACGGCGTCGATCTGGCCCAGCCGGGCACCGATCACACGCGCGAGTACGCGCCGCTGCTAGCCGTGACCGGCGAGATGCTCGCGCGCCGGGTCAGTGGCGGGCGCCTCGGCGGTATCCGCCACGATGGCCCGTTGGCGGACGTCGGCGCGAGCGTCCTTTGGTGGCTGACCGGGCGCGAGGCTCGCGACCTCCCCGGGCAAGCGTTCATAAGCTAGGGCGCGATGCCCGAGCTGCCGGAGGTCGAGACGATCAGACGCCAGCTCGCGCCGCTGGTGGAGGGCCGCAGGCTGGTGCGGATCGAGATCCTCGACGCGCGTTGGTCGCGCCCGCTCGCGCCGGAGGAGCTTGCGCAGGCGTTGGTCGGTAGACGCATTGAACGTTTGGGTCGTCGGGGCAAGTACCTGGTGTGGAGCTTCGACGGCGACGTCCACCTGGCCCAGCATCTGCGCATGACCGGCGCGGTGCTCGCCGCGCCCGACCCTGACCAGGCGCACGTGCGTGTTCGCCTGGAGCTCGGCCGCGCGGCGCGCGCGGGCTCCGAGCCGGACGGGAGCTCCGGGGAGCGAGCGCGTTCGACGCGTGGCCGGCGTGCTCTGGTGATCGTGGACCCACGCCGCTTTGGGACGGGGGAGCTGCTGCTCGGCGGCGACGCGTTGGAGGCGTTCTTCGCGGCTCGGCTCGGCCTGGAGCCGTTCGACGAGCGCTTCACCGCAGAGCATCTGCGTGGCCTGGCAAGGGGTAGGACTGCGCCGATCAAGGCGTTCCTGCTTGACCAACGCAGAATCGCCGGAGTGGGCAATATCTACGCCGACGAGGCGTTGTTCCGGGCGGGCGTCCATCCCCGCCGACCCGCCGGAGGGCTCTCGCGCGAACAGTACGCGCGTCTGCGCGAGAGTGTGATCGCGGCGCTGAGCGCGGGCATCGACGCCCGCGGGGCGAGCATCGACGACTTCCGTCACGTCGACGGAGTGCGCGGCTCCTTCCAGGATCAGTTCCTCGTGCATCTGCGCGCCGGCGAGCCGTGCGGCGTATGTGGGAGCACGATCGTGAAGCTGGTCGTCGCCGGGCGCGGGACGTACGTGTGCGAGACCTGTCAGCCGCGGCCGCGGGGTCGATCCCCGGCTGCTCACGCGGCTGGCTGATCTTCAATCAGTAGCTCGTCCAAGCGGCCGCTCTCGGCGGCGGCCTGGACCTCGGTGAAGCCGCCCAGCAACTTGCCTGCGACGATCACCTGGGGGAAGCTGAGCATCCCCGTGTTGCGCGCCAGCTGCGCGCGGCCGTCGGGGTCCTTGGCGAGATTGATCTCCGCGAACTCGATCCCACGTGCATGGAGCAGGCCCTTGACGCGGGCGCAGAACGAGCATGGCTCTGTCGTGTACACGGTCACCTGTCTCATTACTTCATAAAGTATAGCGTGGTCAGTGTGAGCGCACGACGTAGCGCTCGGGCACGACGCGCTCGGTGCGCTTCGGCGGGCGCAGATACTTGCGCTGCTGGCGCGGCGGCAGCTTTGGCGGCTTGTCCTCGTGCACGTGCTCGTAGGCGATGACCGACAGCAGGTGGCTGATCAGGTTCAGGCGCGCGGTGCGCTTGTCGTCGGCCTCCACCACATACCAGGGGCTGTCGTCGGTGTCGGTGTAGGCGAACATGCGGTCCTTGGCCTCGGCGTAGTCGACCCAGCGCGCGCGAGCCTGGAGATCGGTGGGGCTGAACTTCCAGCGCTTGCGCGGATCGGACAGCCGTTTCTCGAAACGGCGCTCCTGCTCCTCGTCGCTGACCGACAGCCAGTACTTCACGAGCACGATCCCGTCGTTCTGCAGAGCCTGCTCGAACAGGGGACAGAAGCGCAGGAACTCTTCGTACTCGTCGTCGGTGCAGTAGCCCATCACGTGCTCGACGCCAGCGCGGTTGTACCAGCTGCGATTGAACAGCACCATCTCGCCGGCGGCGGGCAGATGCGCGACGTAGCGCTGGAAGAACCACTGCGTGCGTTCGCGCTCGCTCGGCGTGGGGACCGCCACGACGCGACAGGTGCGCGGATTCAGATAGGCGATGATGCGCTTGATCGCGCCGTCCTTGCCGGCGGTGTCGCGGCCCTCGAACAGCACCACCAGGCGTCGGCCGCCGGCGACGATCCACTCCTGCAGGTACACGAGCTCGGTCTGCAGGCGCAGCAGCTCCTTCTCGTACTGCTTTTCGCTGAGCTCCTCCACCGTGTGGCAAGTTAGAGGATCTCCGGCCCGATCGTGCGTGCGCGCCTGCGCCGCGGCGAACGCTCGGGACGCGCTCGTTTGAGGCGGGTCGCGATGCCCCACGTGCCCAGCGCGGCACCCGCGGCGAGCGGTCCAAACGTGGGGTAGGCGTAGCGCGCGTCGTAGCTGGTGGCGGCCACGGCGAAGACGATCGAGAAGCTGGCGGTGAGCGTGAACAGCGTCGCCGCTGAGCGCAGGCGCGGCGCAAGGAACGGCAGGCCACAGATGGCGGCCAGCAGCAGCAGGATCAGCAAAGGCCCTTGGATACGGGTGTGGCGCTCATAGAAGGAGAGCGCACGAATCGCGCTGGCGGGGCGATGGAAGCCGAGGCTGTGGCGATAGAAGCGCGCGACCGCAGGCTCGGCCTGCTTTGCTTCGGCTGGGTCCAGCAGCGCCTGGCGTATCGATTCGGGCGTATAGCCTTCACCCGCTCGCGGAAAGATGTAGAAGCTCAGCCCGTGCACGATCGCACTCACGTAGGCGATCGGCTCGTGCTCGATCGCGGCGACGCTGAACTTCTGCAGCAGCGAGTTCGCATACTGGGGGGCGCGGCTCGGTCCCCCGAAACGCTTCACGGCGGGCGAGGCGGGGCCATACTGGAAGTAGGCCTGGGAGACACGGTGCCCCGGCGGTTCGGTGGGGCACAGAAAGCGGGTGCCGTTGGGCGGTGTGAAGCGCGAGCAGTCGACGAACGTGGCGACTCGCCCGTACAGGTTCCACGCGCTCTGACGCTCGTAGCCGACGTAGCCAGTGAGGTACGCCTGCGCGGCGACGTATGTCAAGGCTAGGGCGATCACCGTGAGGGCGGCGGTCGCGGCGCTGAGCAGTCGGCGGCGGCGGCCGCCGGCGGCGGCGAACAGAAGCAGTGGTGGCACGAGCAGTGCACTCGAGATCGCCACCGTCCTGACCCAGAATGCGATCCCGATCGCCGCGCCCGCCAGCAACGGCCAGCGCAGCTCGGGCTCGTACAGCGCACGCACGGCCGCGTAGACACCGACCGCCTGCAGGAACGTGAACAGAGAGTCGGATAGCAGCGCGTGCTCGAGCAATAGCCCTGTGCCTCCGAAGAACACGACCGCCGCGGGAGCGAGCCCAAGCCACGGAGGTGCGCCGGTGCGTCGCACGGAGGCGTACAGCAGCAGGCCGGTGGCCACGCCGAGCGCGTGCTGCACGAGGATCGTGAACGACAGCCGGTCGCTGAGATGGTGCACGAGGCGCAGGAACAGCGGGTAGCCGGCGGGGTGCTGGGCGTCGCGGAAGATGTTCAGCGTCGCCGCCGACAGGTACGCGTGGGAGTCGGGGAATCCCAGGAACGCCGGGCGATAGCCGACCATGAGCCAAACCCTCACCGCGATCGCGCCGGCGGTGAGGAGCATGAGTCCCACGAGCGCCACCCTGGTGGCGCGATCCTGTGAGTGCCAGCGACGCGCCAGGCTCTGTCGAGGCGCCGCGTGGGTGCGACCGAGGCGCTCGCGGCGTATGCCGGGGTGCATATCCAGCGGCGAACGTACCAGAGCTCGCTTGACATCCGCTCAGACGCAGTGAACGTCGGGCGCATCGATCACCATGGGTGGCGTGAAAAGTCGAGCGGTGAAGACGGAGGCGGTGGTGCTGCGCTCGATGCGCTACGGCGAGGCCGACCGCATCCTGCACCTGTACACGCCGCATCGCGGGCGCGTGGGTGCGATCGCGAAGGGCGTGCGGCGCGCGCGCAGCCGCTTCGGCGGACGGCTGGAGCCGTTCTTCCGCCTGCACATCGAGCTGCACGAGGGACGCGGCGAGCTGCTGACGGTCACGGGCGCGCAGACGATCGACGGTCATGCGCGGCTGCGCGCGGACGCACGTGCGCTGGACGCCGCCGCGCGGGCGTGCGACGCGGTGGGGCGGCTGTTCGAGACCTCAGAGCCCCATCCGGGCGTGTTCAATCTGCTGTGTCGCCAGCTCGCGCTGCTCGACCAGCTAGCCGGCGCGTGCGGAGCGCTTGCCGACGCGCCCGCGGTCGCGGCCTCGGCCGAGCGCGGCTCGACGGATGCTCGCGCGGGGGCGCTGGCGTTTCGCCTGAAGCTGCTGTTGGCCGCGGGGCTTGCGCCGCAGCTGGGCGCGTGCACTAGCTGCGGCGAGCGCGAGCATCTCGTGGGCTTCTCTGGTGCTGCTGGCGGCGTGGTGTGCGCGGCGTGCGAGGCCGGATCGTTCCCGCTGCAGGAAGAGGCGCACCGCTTCATGGCGCAGGCGCTCGGCCGCGCTCTGACGGAGGTTCCGCAGGCGGCTGCGCCGGCACTCGGCCAGGTCGAGCGGGCGATCGCGGCGACGCTCGAGCATCACGCGCACGTGCGCCTGATGCCGGCGGTCGGGCACGCGGGCTGATCGTCTTAGATTGAATATCGAAGACCATGCCGCATGCGGCATGGTCCCTGCCGCACATGTGCGGCAGGCCGGGCGGCACATGTGCCGCCCGGAACTGCAGAATGAATCGTCGCGTCATCCCGGTATCGTGGTGCGCCGTGGACGAGGGCCTTCCGATCGCGTATCAGGTGCTGGAGGAGGGCGTCGCGGTGCTGGCGTCGGACGGTGAGCGGATCGGCACCGTGCACCATGTGGTGTCGGCGCCCGAGAAGGACATCTTCCACGGCCTGGTGATCTCGACCACTGAGCGCGGCCTGCGCTTCGTGGAGGCGGCGGATGTGGCCTCGCTGCACGAGTTCGGCGTGGATCTGCGGATCGACTCGGCGGCGGCCCAGAATCTGCCCCAGCCGGGCGGCGGGGCGCCGGTATTCGACGAGGACCCCGGCGAGATGAAGGGCTGGCATCACTGGGTGCACAAGGCGGCCGGGCGCGGCGACTGGAAACGCGAGCGCTGAGCGGCGCCTCTTGCTCGCCGATCCGGGCGCCGGCCGTAGCCGGTGGCACAATCGAGCGATGGGCATCGCCACTGAAGAGGACACGGTCGCGAGCGGCTTCGCGGAGCGCTGGGCGGAGCTGGAGGAGCAGCTGCTGTCGCCGCTGGCGGCACGCTCCTACCCGGCGCTGCGGGCGCGCGGGGAGGAGGACTGCGCGCTGCGCACGCCGTTCCAGCGCGACCGCGACAGAATCGTCCACAGCAAGGCGTTTCGTCGGCTGACGCACAAGACGCAGGTGTTCGTGGCGCCCCGCGGCGACCACTACCGCACGCGGCTGACGCACACGCTGGAGGTGACCACGATCTCGCGCACGGTGGCGCGCGCGCTGCGCCTGAATGAGGATCTGGTGGAGGCGATCGGCCTCGGCCACGATCTTGGGCACCCGCCGTTCGGCCACATCGGCGAGGAGGTGCTCGACGGCTGTTTGAAAGACCGCTTCGGGCGTGACTTCCACCACTACGAGCACTCGCTGCGCATCGTCGAGTGCCTGGAGCGCGACGGTGTGGGACTCAATTTGACTGAGCAGGTGCGCGACGGGATCGCGCGCCACTCCAGCCGCACGCTGTCGCCGCAGACGCTTGAGGGGCGGATCGTGCGCGTGATCGACCGCGTGGCGTACATCAACCACGACATCGACGACGCTGTGCGCGCGGGGCTACTGCGCGAGCAGGAGCTGCCGGGCGAGCCGATCGCGGTGCTCGGCGCGAGCGGCTCGGCGCGGATCGACGCGCTGGTACACGACATGGTCGAGCAATCCGAGCGCACCGGCGACATCGTGCAGGGTCCACTGGCGGGACCGGCGATGAGCGAGCTGCGCGAGTTCATGTTCGAGCACGTGTACCTAGGGCCTGCGGTGCGCGCCGAGCACGCGAAGATCGCGGCGGTGCTCAGACGGCTGTTCAACCATTACGTCGAGCACCCCGAGCTGCTGCCGCAGGGCACAGGCGGCGAGCGCCCGAGCGACGATCCGGAGCTGGCCGAACGGGTGACGGACTACCTCGCGGGCATGACCGACAGGTACTGCATCAGGGAGTACACGGAGCTACAGGTGCCGCGGGCTTTCGCCCGCTAGCGTAGCCCTCAATGGCGCTTTACACCAACGAGTCCAAGGACCGCGTGCGCGATGCGGTCGACTTCCTTGAGCTGGTTTCCGCGCGCACCGAGCTACGCCGTGCGGGCCCGGCCCGCTACGAGGGCCTATGCCCGTTCCACGACGAGCGCACGCCGTCATTTGGAATCGACCCGGCACAGAAGGTGTACTACTGCTTCGGCTGTCAGGCTTCGGGCGACGTGTTCACGTTCGTGCAGGAGACCGAGGGCGTGGACTTCAAGGGTGCGCTGGAGCTGCTGGCTGAACGTTACGGAGTGGAGTTGGAGCGCGCGGAGGAGGACCCGCGCGAGGCGGAGCGGCGCAGGCGCAGGGAGCGGCTGCTGGAGCTGCTGAAGCGCACTGCGGCCTACTACGAGCGCTACCTGTGGGAGTCTGAGGAGGCGGTGCGGGCGCGCGAGTACCTGCTGGGCAGGGGCCTAGGCGAGGAGACCCTGAGGGAGTTCCGCGTCGGCTACGCGCCGAGCGCGTGGGACCGCGTGCTGAGCGCCTCGCGCCGGGGCGGGTTCTCCGAGCAGGAGCTGTATGCCACGGGACTTGCGCAGCGCTCGAAGGAGAACGGGCGCCCGTACGACCGCTTCCGCTCGCGGATCATGTTCCCGCTGGCCGACGTGCGCGGGCGGGTGCTGGGCTTCGGCGCGCGCGCGATGCGCGAGGAACAGCGCCCGAAGTACCTGAACACGTCCGACAATGACATCTATCACAAGGGGCTGCAGCTATACGGCGCGGATCTGGCGCGTGCGCACGCGACGAAGGCGAATGAGGTGATCCTCTGCGAGGGCTACACCGACACCATCGCGCTGCACCAAGCGGGCATGAGAAATGCGGTCGGGCTGATGGGTACGGCTCTGACGGCCGAGCAGATCTCAGTCCTAGCCGGGATGGCGCGTACGGCGTTGCTCGCACTAGATGCTGACGCGGCGGGCCAGGAGGCGATGCTGAAGGCTTCGAGCCTGGCACGAAAACGGGATACGAGACTTCGAGTCGTCCCGCTTCCCGAGGGCCGGGATCCGGCTGAGCTAATTCAGCGTGACGGACCGGAAGCGATGAGCGCAGCATTGCAGGCGGCGGTCCCATTTGAGCGCTTTCGAGTGGAGCGTGTGCTGGCTAGCGGCGATCACGCGAGCTCCGAAGGCAAGCAGCGCATGATCGACGAGTTGAAGCCATTGTTCGATGACCTCGGAGGCGGCGCCGTACGGATGGAGCTGATGCAGATGGTGTCTAGTCGGCTGGCGCTCAAGGAAAACCTGGTGGAGCAACTGCTGGCGTCCAGTGGGCCTCCTCGTGTGTCCTCCCGCAGCGGCGGTCGGAGCGGAGTGGGCGGCGGCGAGCAGAAGCAGGCCAACGGCTCGGGTGTACGCGTCGGTGGTTTGTCAGGGAGGGAGGAGACCGAGCGAGCGTTCCTGGCCCTGTGCATTGCCTCCCCTGCGGAGGGCGCGGACGCGCTGGAGGGCCTTGATGTGGATGAGCACTTCTCCAGCGAGCTTCTGCGTCGCGTAGCCAGGTATCTGCGTGAGGGCAATCTGAGCGAGCCGATGGCCGAGTGCCCTGGGCAAGGGGAAAGCGTCGACAGAGATCCGGAGCTGAAGCGCCTACTGGTTGAGCTGATCGTGGAAGCGGGTCGCGAGCAGGCCAACCCGGCGATGCTCGAGGTGCAGCGCCTGCAGCTGGAGCTCGCCCGGGTGGACCGCCAAATCCAGCAGGCGCGTGGACGGGATGGATCAGATGTGAGCGCTATGGCTAAGCGCCGCGCGGAGATCAAACGCCAATTCGACCGGGCATACGGCGGCGTGCTTGAGCAGACGGGGGAGAGAGACGGTTAGCAGGTCAAGGCAGGGGGGCTCGCGGTCGTACCGAACGCGCTCTCTGCTTAGAATGCTCTGAACGCTCCCGGACATTCCGGGTAGCCCGATCCGGGGTAGCTCAATGGCAGAGTAGTCGGCTGTTAACCGATTGGTTGTGGGTTCGAGTCCCACCCCCGGAGTGATTCCTTCGACAACCGCAGCGGCTCTAGGCCGCTGCTGAGCATCTTGGCGACGGCCTCGGTCAGCGTCGCGCTGATCGAGAGCCGGTCGCTCGCCTTGTTGTAGATGACGCGCAGATCGAAGGCGTCGAACAGCGCCCGTTTGGTCGCGTTGTCGGCGCCGCGCAGCAGCTCGGAGAGGTCAGGGACCTGATCGAGCACCGTCGCCGGGTCTTGGCGCTCGGGCGCCAGTCCGAGCCTTGGCAGGGACGCTTGTGCAGCCGCCTTTTCGGCCTTTAGCTCCTCGACCCGGGCTCGGACTAGCTCAGGCTCGACGCCTGCCTCAAGAGCCCTCACTTGGAGGGCAATGGCACGATCGGCCTCGGCTATCTGCGCTTGCAGTCGAGCGGCCGTCCGCTGCTCCTCGGTGGCGCTTGTCCGCTGCTGTAGGTCATGACGGGCCGGGCAGCCTTTCTGGCTGTTCGTGGCGCTGGCGTTTGGATGCGATGACGCGTGCTCCGTGTGCGGGGACGAGAACGATCGCTCGGGGTTTGGTTCTCTCTGATTGTGGTTGCTCGGATGTCAGTTGTAGCGTGTGGGTGATCTCTTCGAGGGCGATGCGTGTCTCGAGTTGGGCGAAGCTGGCGCCGATGCAGCGGCGGACGGCTCCCCCGAAGGGGAACCATTCGTTTGTGGCGGGGCGTTGGTTAAGCCAGCGTTGGGGCTGGAAGGTGAGTGGCTGGGGGTAGAGGTCTGCGCGGCGGTGTACGAGTAGCGCGCACGGGCAGATATTCGTGCCGGTGGGTAGTGTGTGCCCGGCGATCGTGAGTGGTCTGCGCAGCCGTCGTACGACGAGTGGGATGGGGGGTCTTAGGCGTAGTGTCTCTTTGATGACGGCGTCTGCGAAGGTGGCTGGTTCTGTCGCGAGGCGTTCCTGGCTTTCCTGGTCGCGGGCGAGTTCGTGGGTTGCCCATGCGAGTGTGGTGGCGGTGTTCTGGTGGCCAGCGAGTAGCAGAGTTATGAGTTCGTCGCGCAACTCTGCGTCGGTGAGTTGCCGCCCGTCTTCGTCGCGTGCTTGGATTAGCAGCGAGAGGATGTCTGGGCGTTCTTGGAGGTCTTCGCTGGAGCGGCGGCGAGTGATCTCTGTATAGATCTCCCGGTCGATCTGCTGCATCTGGCGTCGGAATCCTGGGAGGCTCATAAGTCGCTCGGGTCCGAGTAGGAAGAACACGAGCAGGCGGCGGGGTTCGGTGATCCATCGGAACATCGCGAGCAGCGCGCTGGCGAGGCTGTCGGGTTGTGCGTTGTGGTCCAGGCCGAGGACGCAGCGCAGGATGCTCGTGAACGCCAGCGACTCCATACGTGGAAGGGTGGCGGCGGGCACTTCTAGAGGCCAGCTTGTTATCTCGTTGCGGACGGCTTCGCGGATGATTGTTTCGTATGCGCGCATTCGCTCCCCGTGGAAGGGGGGGAGCAGCATCCGTCGGCGGTGGAGATGCTCATCGCCGTCCATCAGCAGCAGGTTGCGGGTGCCGATCACGGGTCTGAGGACGTGGTTGGGCTCTCCGGAGTTCAGGTCTGTTGGTCCGTGGGAGAAGACTTCCTCAACGGTGTCTGGGTGAGCGAGCACGATCCATCGCTCGCCGAGGATGCTGATCGAGAAGGTGTCGCCGTAGCGTTGGTTGGCGGCGGTAAAGAATCGCTCGGGGTCGCGCAGGTAGCACAGTGACTGCCAGCTCGACGGCGCGCGAGCACCTGAAGGGCCTTGTGCGCGGCGACGCAAAGGCACAGCGGCTTTGCCTACCGCGTGGCGGCTGCTCATCGGCGGTAGTGGGGGTGTGGGCAGGGCACGATGCTGTTAGCTGTGGTGTGTTCGCCGTCGGCGAAAGCGAAGTCGGCAGCGAACGGGAATCCCCCGCGCGGGCGCCGGGTCGTACCTCGATGCGGGACCGCCTGTAAGTAGATCAGGTGACCTGCACTAGCGCTCGATCTGCACGAGCGCGCTTCCATAGCCCACACGCGCGTTCGCGGTACAGGCTCCCGGACCGCTCGCGAGTAGCACGGAGCATTCGCAGCTCGCCAGGCCCAGCGTCGAGGTGACCAGGTCCATGCCTGCCGGCAGACGCAGGTCGATGCCGGTCACCCGCCGAGCCGGTCGGGGTCAAAGCTCGTACTTGACCTGACCGTCCGTGATGCTTGGGCCACCCACGGCGTCACGGCACATAGCAGTAGCGTGGCAGTGAGGCTCGCAACTTCATCGGGCTTCCCGCAGCCGCCAGGGGTACCTACTACTTCGGCCTAGTAAATAGGCGTCAGGCGGCTTTGGCGTAGCTGACTTGTTTCTCCTCGAAGTAGCTCGCGACGATGCGCGGTGTTCGCTGTCGGGAGCGTAGGTAGCTGCGGGTCTCGCCGATCAGCTCGTCCTGGGTGTGCGGGCGGCGGCGGCCCAGGGCGTTGGTCTTGACGTCCTGGTTGAGTAGCTCGGTCGGGTTGAGCTCTGGTGCATAGCCGGGGAGGAACTGCAGCTCGATCTGCTCGGCGTGCACCTGCACCCACTGTTTCACCTTCTTGGAGCGGTGCACGGGGTGCCCGTCGAGGATCAGGATGAGCTTCTGCCCTTTGCTCTGGCGGATCAGACGGTGCAGGAAGTCGATGAACACGTCGGCGACGAATTTCTCCTTGAACACCCGGAAGGACAGGTGCCCCTTGTTGGAGATCGCGGAGATCACGTTCGTCCCGAAGCGCTGTCCAGTGCCCTCGATCACCGGGGTCTGCCCGACCGGCGACCAGGACCTACCGGCGGTGTGATCGGAGCGCAAACCCATCTCATCCACCCACAGGATCAGGGCTTTTTCGCGATGGGCGCGCTCTTTGATCGCCGGGTAGCGCTCATCAAGCCACCGCTTGACCATCTCGGGGTTCTGCTCGAACGCCCGTCTGGCCGGCTTCTGTGGGCTGAACCCCCACGCCCGCAGATAGCGCCCCGCGGTCTTCTCCGCGACACGAATCCCATACCGCCGGTCGATCAGCTCGCACACCAACGCCCGGGTCCACAGAAACCCCGGCAACTTGAGCTGATCAGGGTTCTTCTCCTGGATCGCCTTCGCGATCTGCGCCTGCTGGGAGGCCGTGAGTGCCGTCTTCTCACCAGGACGACGGCCGCGCTTGCCCGCCGCGAGCGCCCCATCCCCGCCAAGACGCTGAGCGCGCACCCACTCACTCACCGACTGACGCGAGACATCAAGCAGCCCAGCGACCTCGGTCTGGGAGCGCCCCTCCCCGACCAGCGCCACAGCACGCCGACGCAGCTCCTCCTGAGCCGCCTGCCCCAACCGCCTCGCATCCCGAGTCCTCACACACCAAACCTACCAGCCCCGTCGGACGTTTACTGGGCCGGAGTAGTAAAGGCGCAGTTGGCCGATGATTTGCACTTCCGCGTTGCGGAGCCTGTCAAGTCGTTTGAGACGCTTGGTCGTCGGATTTAGTGTGCGGGCTCCTCTGTTGTCGGTTTGTTGATCCAGGCGGCTGTTGGTAGCGCGGGTGGCCTGGGTGGCCGGCGGACGAACCGCTCGGGTGTCTGAGCGTAGGCGGCCGAGAGGACGCGCTGGCGGTCGGCGTGGAGCTCTTGGGCGCGCCCGTAGTGGACCGCGGCGGGGGTCATCAGGCCGATCCCGGAGTGGCGGTGCTGGTGGTTGTACCAGTGAAAGAATGTGCGGCAGAACGCGCGGGCTCCCTCGATGTTCTCGAAGCGCCGGGGGAACTCGGGCCGGTACTTCAGCGTCTTGAAGTGCGCCTCGGAGTAGGGGTTATCGGTCGAGGTGTAGGGACGGTTGTGCGAGCGCAGGATGCCGAGGTCGGCGAGGAGAAACGCGACTGGCTTTGAGGTCATCGAGCTGCCGCGGTCGGCGTGCACGGTCAGCTGCCCTTGCGTGATGTTCTGCTGCCCTGCGGCTTGGGCGATCAGTGCCTTGGCGAGCTGTGCGCTCTCGCGGTGCTGGACGGTCCAGCCGACCGCGTAGCGGCTGAACACGTCCAAGATCACGTAGAGGTAGTAGTACGTCCACTTCGCCGGGCCCTTCAGCTTCGATATGTCCCAAGACCAGACCTCGTTCGGGTGCTCGGCGAGCAGTTCCGGCTTGGAATAGGCCGGGTGTGTGCGCTGGTCGCGTCGCTCACGCACCCCGCCATGCTGGGCCGCGAGCAGCCGGTAGAACGTGCGCTCAGACGCGAGATAGCGGCCCTCGTCCAGCAAGGTCGCCCACACCTGCGCTGGGGAGCAGTCCACGAACCGCTCCGAGTGCAGCACATCGAGCACCGTCTCACGCTCGATGTCCGTGAGTGCTCTGGTAGGCGCTGGCCGTGGCCGCGTGGGCCTGGGTGCGGGTGGGCGACGGCGGCGGTAGATCGTCGCCGGTGACGCGCCGAGCGCCCGGCACGCCGGCCTGGTACCCACGATTGGGGTGAGGTCTTCCACAGTCTGCTCGATCATCGCTCGGTGCTCTCGGCCGCGCCCTTGGGCTCGAGCAACTCGCCCAAGAGCGCCGAGACGTTTCCCTGGAAACCGATCACCTTGCGTGCCTTCTCTAGCTCGGCCTCGGCGCGCTCCGCGCGACGACGCAGCCGAGCGTTCTCAGCCTCCAACGGGTTCGGTTTCGGCCGCCCCCGCGGCCGTGAGAGCCCGGCTAGCGACCCCGTGTCGCGCTGCTCACGCCACGTCGCTAGATGCGACCTATACAACCCCTCACGCCGCAACAACGCGCCGATCTCACCCGGCTGGGTGCACCCATCAGCCTCGCGCAGAACCGCCAGCTTGTACTCAGCCGTGAAGCGCCTGCGCTTCACGCCCTGGACCAGCTCGGGGTCAGGGACCCCCGCCGACATGTCACGCCCGGCAGTCGCTCCGTTGCGCTCGCCTACGGCCCGCTCCACTCCACGACCGCCGGCACCATACTCGTTCATACCCAACATCCTGTCGTGCTCCATTCTCACCCTCAAGGTTCAGTAATTCCTTGATCATGAGCGTCTCACACGACATTGGCAGAGAGGGTTGTCGTTGGCGCGGTCGATCACCCCGTACAGGTTCCCCGAGCCTGAGGCGTGCGCGTAGCGGCCGCTGCCGTGGCTGATCGCTACCGACCCGTCGAAGCTGTCGTACTGACCACTTTTGCCTGAGTGCAGCCGCACGGTACCGTAGCCAGTGATCGAGCCGCCGGAGAGTTGCAGCTTGAAGCTTGACGTCGCGGTGGTCGTGCCGACATTCAGAGTGACCCGCGCACTGCCTGGCAGTGTCCCGGAAGCCTTGCCTTCCTCGACGAGCGTATTACCATTCGCACCAGCAAGGTGCAGCTTCGCAGCGTCCTTCACTGAGACAATCCCCGCTTGCACCGCACGAGCGACGTCAGCTTCTGCAGGCGCGCGCCAAACGCTGCCGCGCGTCCCACCGGCCCCGACGGTGACCACCAAGATCACCGGGAGCGCCGACGTGAGTAATGCCCACCGTCGCCACGGGCGTGTGGTTGTGTGTTTGAGCATCAATGCGCATCTCCGCGGCGACGACAGGAGCGTATGCGGCAAGTTCGATTCCTCGGCACGATCTGACGAGAATATTCCGCGGCTTTGAGCGGCCCCAGCAGTGTTTCTCTTTGACGGTGCTCCGACTACGAGCGCGTGGTGCTCGTGATAAGCACGTGGGGGACGTGGTTTGCGGCGCGTCGAGCGCCGAGGATGACCATGCTGGGCTTGGTGATGGGCCCGACTGTCTCGATGATCCTGCGGGATACGAGCTGCGCTGTGGGTGATGATGCCTCGGGGGCGCTGAGATAGAAGCTGACCATGCCAGCGAGAATCAGAAGGTGCTCGTGGGCGTTGGGCAACGATCTGATAGCGCGTCGTGCTTCACGGGCGAGCATTTGCAGGCGAACGGCGGTTTCCTGAGGGGTGCTGTAGTAGTCCAGGAGGCTGCGCTGCGAGACGGCCGCGTCTTCTGACTCGTCGATGAGGCTGTCGAGCAGTGAGTGCAGAGCACCAATCCACGGCCAGTAGGCGTCCTCGATTGCAGCGGCTTCGGCGGGCTGGAGGGTGGGGTGCGCAGCGGCTGCGATCAGCGCGAAGAGGCCGAGCGAGGAGCCCGCGGAGGCGGCCGTCTCCCACCATCGCAAGCCCGTACCGTGTGGCGTTTCCCTTAGAGCCCATTGTTCGAGGTGCCGGTGGCCACCGTTGGGCTCGCTGAGGTTGAGGCTTTGGTAAGCCACGATCCGCTCAGTGAGCCTATGGACTGGCTCTGCGATCGAGGCGCGTGCGGGCAGCGCATCCAGCGCCGAACGGCAGACGTCGACGATCTCCGCTAGGTAGCCGCCATCGCGGCAGCGCGCGAAGCGCGCATAGTAGTCGGGGTGCCCAAGATCCTGGCTAACCGCGACCAAGAGCGCTTGGTGGAGCTGGCGGGCATTAGCGACGGGCTCGTTGTTCGGTTGCTCAGCGAGGATGTCGACGTAGTCATAGGCAGACTGGAACGCGACCTGGGCGCGCACTGCTTGGCCACGATACGCCGCTGGTGCGAACACGGCGAATGCCGCAGAGCCCTCGACGTTGCCTCGCTTGATGCGTTGGGCGTCAAGCGCGAGCCGGCGAAGTCCCCGGTCGGGGATCTCCTCAGCGCGCTCTCGCCAGTGGCGACCCTCACGGTAGATGCGAGGAAAAACGCTGAGCCAGTAGCGTCTCGCGGCGTTCAGGAAGGCGGTTGCCAGCGCTTTTCGACCGGCGGGTACTTGTGTTGTCACCGGGACAGCATCGCGCCAGCGCACAGATCGTCATAGAGATTCCTGGAAGCTCGCTCGTACCGGTACCCGCGCGGCGATCAGGCCGGGGAGCGCAATCACGGCGAGAGCAGTACCGGTGATGATTGCGACGGTGAGGAACACCACGCCGATTCCGAGCGAGAAGGGCGCCGGGAAACCGACGGATAGCTGCAGCCATCGGCTCGCGAGCGTGTGCCCGTAGATGCCGAGGATCGCACCGTCCAGACAGCCGATACCCACCAGGATCGTGCTCTCTAATAGCAGCGAGCGCCATAGCTGTCTGCTGTCAAAGCCGTGGGACTTCAGTGAGGCCATGCGCGCGCGGCGCTGCCAGATCGCGGCGCTGAGCGCGGAGGCGATCGCTAGCGACGTCGCGATGAGTAGCAGCGTTGAGATCTGGCTGAGGCTCTTGATGCCCTGGCGGGCGCTCGCTTCGTATCGCGCCTCACGTTCGCCCAGCGTCTGGACGAGCAATCCCGGTCGATAGCCAAGTGCGCGTTGCACCGCACGCCTGCCGGCCTCGGGCGTGACGCCGGGCTTGAGATTGACCTCCAGCGCAGTGGGGTTGGTGCTCTGCCAGTAGCGCTGGTAGTCGCTGTCGTTGAGCGTGATCGCACCTGGTGGCCATCCGACGTTGGTGGTGATCGCCGCCACGCCGAAGCGCGCCGCGCCTGACGGTGTCGGCAGCGTGAAGCTACCTCCGACTGCGAGGTGGCGTTCTTCGGCGAAGCCATTGGAGATCGCGGCCCAGCCCCCGCGGCGGATAAGCCGGGTGGCTTCGGCGAGATCGCCGTGCAAGAGCTGGCTAGCCTGAATCAATGAGCTATCGCCCACGGGCCGGGCGCGTATCCACAGCCTGCGGGTGCCGACATCGAGCAGCACGCCTTGATACTCGCGAACCGAGGCTACACCCGGACTGCTGGCGATCGCAGCCGCAGCGCCGTGGGCTTGGAAACTGTCGATCGTCAGAAAGTTGTTGTCGGTCGTGACCCACACATCGGCGGTATCGAGATACTGCACGAGGGCTGCGTCGAGGCCGCTGACGAGATCATGCCGCGCGCCCTGAATCGCGACGAGCCCGTAGACCGCGAGCGCCGCTACACCGGCCAGCGCGACCGAGCGAGTAGCCGTCGCGTCCAATTCGACCACTGCCAGCGCGAGCATGCTGCCCTTGACGCGTTCGCTGAACGGCTTGATGCTCCTCACGACAAGCACAAAGATCGGCAGGATCAGGCAGAACACCGCGAGCGCCAACACGACCCCTCCCACGACGCTGAGACTCGGCACCAGCAACACGAAAGCAGTGACCGCGAAGATCAGGAGCGCCCCGGTCACGCCGGAGACCATGATCGCGCGTTTGCTGATGCTCTGCCCGGCCTCCCCGACCTCGTGCAAGACAGCGTCAGGCGCCCGGCCGCGGCGCAAATCAAGGACCGGCAGCAGCGAAGCCAGCACCGTCGCCAGCACGCCACAGCCAAGCGCCAGCAGCACCGTGGTGACGGGGATCACTGGATGCGTGCCGATCGGGAACGCGAGCGTCAGATAGCTCGGCACCTCATGAAAGAGCGAGCGAGACAAGACGTCGCCGAGGGCCACGCCTACCAGCGAGGCCGCTAGACCGAGCATCACTGCCTGGGAGACAAGCACCAGCAGCACTTGTCGCGGACCGAAGCCCTGCTGGCGCAACTCCGCTGTAAAGCGCCGACGCTCTGGCACCGTCAGCAACATCGCGTTCAGCGCCAGTAGAAACCCGACCATCGCGCTGATCGCCGCGAACAAGCTCGTCGACTGGCTCGTCGGCTTCGCGGTCGCTTCCAGCACAGATAGTTCGCTGGTGGCCGACTCAACATCCAAGCGGCCCGCCGCTAGATGCCGCAGCTCTCCTTCGACTAGCCGCGCCGCGCCAGGCTTAGGCTCGACGAGCACTTGCGTGATCCGCCCGACCTTGCCGGTGACCTGCTGGGCGAGGGTCAACAGCGCGACCACGATCGGACTGTTCGCTACCGGCCCCACCGTCTGGCTGCCAAGGATCACACGGACCTGAAGCGAACGGGCTGAACCGTCCGTCAAAAGTGTCACCGGCCGACCCGCACGGGCGCCAATCTCGCCGGCGACCCCGGAGGGAAGCCCGAGTCCACCCGCGAGCAACAGCGCACCCGCGCCGAGATCCCGGGTAGCCGCGCCTTCCAGTGCTACCTGGCTGGCCGTTACCCCCACCAGCTGGATCGACTCGCGCCCTGTCGGGCCGACGATCACGGCGTTCTCCCGCAGTAGCGGTGCCGCGACCCTCACCCCCGCCAGCCCGCCGACTCGACTGGCTAGCCCTTCGTTGAACCCTTCAGAAGATCGCGCCGCGAGTTCGAAGCGAGCCGAGCCATCGACCGCGCGAATGAGCTGGCTGGCCGACCCGATGAGGCTCGTGTTCGCGACGAGCACACCGAAGAACAACGCCACTCCGATTGCGATCCCCATCCCAGCCAGCAGCTCTTGGGCCTTGTGGTTGCTCAGACGCCAGCGATACAGATCGATAAGCGCAGAGACGCGCAAGCCCGCGATCGTCGGCCTCGGCAAGCCACCGCTGTTCATGGTGTTCGCGCGATGGCGAGCTCCGCGTCAAGACCCTCGCGCAGCAGCCCGTCACGAAGTGTGTGGACGCTCGCGACGAACGCCCCGGCCTGGGGATCGTGGGTGACGAGCAGCCCAGCGATCTGGCGCTCACGACAGATGTCTCGCAGTAGCTCGAAGATCTCCCGGCTGCGCTTGGAGTCGAGATTGCCCGTCGGCTCGTCGGCAAGCAGCAGCCGCGGCTCGTTGACCAGCGCCCGCGCGATCGCGACCCGCTGACGCTCCCCCATCGACATCCGCGCGGGGGTGTGCTCGATGCGCGCACCCAGGCCAACACGCTCAAGCCAGGGACGCGCACGCTGCTTGGCATCACGCAAACTGAACCCGTCAGCAAGCAGCTTGAGAGCCGCGTTCTCCAACGCCGAGGCCCCCCCGATCAGATGAAACGACTGAAAGACCAAGCCGACATCACGCAACCGGTAAGCCACGCTCTCACTCGCGGACAGCCGCGCGATGTCCCGCCCGTCAAATAGTACGCTTCCCTCATCCGGTAACAACAACCCCGCAGCGAGTTGCAGCAGCGTCGTCTTGCCAGATCCGCTCGGCCCGTACAATGCGACCAGCTCGCCCGGCGAGACGCTCAGCGAAACACCGTCTACAGCGCGCACGGTATCCCCGACGCTTCGGTAATGCCTGACGACGTTGCGCAACTGTAGTGCGCTCACGGCCGCGGGCGCTGCCTTCCCTGCGCGCGCTCTGGAAATGCAACGAGTGTCCCCGGCTGGTCCATCGCGCGCAGTCTCCCGCCATCGAGCGAGAACATCCGGCGCGCTGTGCGAATCGGCGCGATGTCTTCTGAGGCGATCACGATCGCCATCCGCGAATCGCGGCCAAGCGAACGCAACAGCTCATAAAGCTCGACCCCCTCGCTCGGCCTGAGCAGCCCCGCAGGCTCATCGACGAGCAGCACCCGCGGCTCATGCACCAGCGCCTGCGCAAGTGCCACCCGTATCCGCTCCCCATGGGAGAGCCTGTCCGCCGCCATGTAAGCGCAGCCCGCGACGCCCACCCGCTCAAGCGCACGCCACGCTGGCTCCCTAGCCTCCCGCAGACTCATGCCATCGCTCAGCAACGCCAACGCCACATGCTCAACGACCGGCCTGTTACGCGCAGGACACCAATCCGCGCCCAGCAGACTGATCCCGCCGTGGCGATGCAACCTCGCTCGGCGATCAGGCGACATCCGCGTGAGCTCATCGCCATCGAAGAAGACGCTGCCCTCCTGCGGAAGCTCTCTCCCCGCGGCGACCTGTAGCAGCGTGCTCTTGCCAGAACGCCGCATACCCCAAATACCGACAAAATCACCCTCCTCCACCTCAAACGACACGCAATCAAGGACAGTGATCTCACGCCGACCGTCCGGGTAGCGCTTGCACACACACTCAAGCGAAAGAAGACCCATCAGACAGGCTCGCTCGATGTCTCGGCCAGGAACTCCTCGATCCACGAGCGGGCCGTCGCGATCCACCGCAGGTCCGCCCGCAGGCCCTCATCAACCGCGATCCGTCCCAGATTCAGCGTCAAACCCGCCCACGAGCCCATCAGCACCCCCGCTTCACCGGTCGCTCGGAGCATCGCAAAGCACCCTCGCTCATACTCATCCAACGCCTGCAGCAGCTGCGGCGCATCTTGGGCACGCGACATCGCGATCCTCGCCTGAAGCTCGACCCGCACAGGCTCCCTGAAGACAGGACTCCCCATCCACGCGGCACGAGCGGCCTCAGCCCGGCCGGTTGCGGCATAAACCCTCTGAGCGTGCCCTTGCCCGCCGACCGTCGTCTTCTGCGTGCAGGAGACGAGCTTTTCCTGTTCGAGGCTTTTGAGTGCCCTGTAAACACTTTGGCGCGTGACACCCCACGCTTGCCCCAGCCGACGCTCAGCGAGAGTGGTCAGCTTGTAGCCGTGAAGCGGCTGCCCATGCTCCAGCAGCAGCACGAGCAACACCCTCCGCAGGGGTGACGCACTCAACTGCTCCTCGCCGGTACTCGCCCGGGACATCGCTCCTCATCTCATCCGATCTCGCCAGCGCAACCATATGCCAAATACCCCCTCTTTGTTGACTGGCAGATGATTTCGACTGGTTGTGATTCGGACTAGCCGGATTCTACAAATGACCTATCCGCTGCCTCGCGGAAAGACCAGCTCGTCTAGACATCCCATCTCTGGCTCTATTGAACGTGATTCGGCATTGCGAACGGCCCGTCAGCGACTCTCGGCTGGTAAGAGTGAATCGTTCCTGTCTAGTAAATGACAACCCGTACGGCGTGACTATTCAAGCGCATAGGCAGCCGCCATCATCGCTGCGTCGTGACGAGCACGCCGAGAATATCCCCGCGTCGCCTGCTTTCGAGAGGCAGCCGCGATGGTCGCGGTAGCTGTGGTGATGTAGTGATGACGTCGGCGTGTGGCGGTCACGATGTCTGAGCCAGTAATAGATCCCGACGCTGGGCGTCCTGCGGGGCGCCCAGCAGCGGTCAGCCGACACAGGTCGGGCGAGGAGCCGGTGCGCATCGTGCTGTCGGCGGCGCAGGTTGAGCAGGTGGCGCGTGCGGCCTCGGATGGCGGCCGCATGTCGGTGCTGCTGTCCGGGCTTGGAGATCTGCGGGCGATGTTTGCGGCTGGGGGGGAGCTGTTGGAGAACGACCGGCTGTCACGCTCGCTGCTGTGTGGCTTGCTGATACTGGCGTCCCTGTCAGAGGGCGGGAGTCAGGTGCGCGTTACGGAGTTCGCGCGGATGCTCGGCATGAACCCAAGCACCGCGTACCGTTATTTCTCGACGCTCGTGGCGGTCGGGCTGGTGCAGCAGGACCCGCGCACACGCCTATACAGGCTGGCAGATGCGGGCTGAGCACGGGCATGGATCGCTGCTGGGCGCCTGCTCTGACCTTGCGTCTGGGGGAGGAAGCGCGACTGGTGAGGGTGCGTTGACGGTAGGTCACGGCGAGGGCGGGCTGGTTGTGGTGCGTGAGGATGGGGATTTGCGGAGCATGGCCGCGTATCTGCTCTCGGGGGAGCGCTGCCAGCCGGTGGTGGCACTGACGCAGGCGTTGAGTACGGATGCGCCGGTACTCACGTATGCGCAAGTCCGGGGGATCGTGGGAGCAGGGCCACGGATCTACCTCATCCAGCGGGACCACCTGCTGCGTCCGTTTCAGCAGATGCTCGGTCGGGGGCTGGCGCTGGCGGCCGGTGGCGCCCGGATCTGGTGGCCGGGGCTCGCGGCTGACAGTGACCCTGGTGAGCATCCACTAGTGCTGTATCTCGCTGATGAGTCCGAGCGCGCCATGCTCGACGAGTTCACACGCCAGTTCCACCTCAGTCATCCCATTGTGCGCCGGGAGCTCAAGCTGCTCGATGAGCTACGGACGCTTGCCGAGCACGAGCTCGCGCAGGCGCGTGAGCAGAACCGCAGCATGAAGATCGAGTGCCACGAAACGCTCACGCGCGCTGAGGCAGCCGAGCACGCGCTGAAAGTTGCTACCGGACAGTTCAGCTCACCAGTTGTGGGCGACCACGAGCCCGAAACGAAATGAGCCCTAGAAAAGCGGCTGTGGGTACAAGCAATGGGCCGCCTGCGTGGTCGATTCCTAGTCTGCGTGAGCCGCGCTACTCCCAATCCCTGGAGCGGGGCCTGGCGATCCTTGGCTGCTTCACACCCAAACGCCCCGTCCTCGGGATCGCCGACATCGCCGATGAGCTCGGCATGAGCCGCTCCACCACCCACCGCTACGTCATCACCCTCGTCGCACTCGGCTACCTCGAGCAAGGCGCCTCACGCAAGTACCGCCTCGGGCTACGCGTCACCGACCTCGGCATGTCCGCCCTGAACTCCACCGGGCTACGCGAGCACGCCCACCCCTACCTCGAGGAGCTCCGCCAACGCAGCTCCTACACCACCAGCCTCGGTGTTCTCGACGGCAACGAAATCCTCTACGTCGACCGCGTACGCAGCTACCGCCGCGGCCAAAACAAAATCGACCTCGACCTCCACGTCGGCTCCCGCCTACCCCTCTACTGCACCGCCATCGGCAAGCTCCTCCTCGCCTACCTCCCTGACCCTGAGCAGCGCGACTTGATCACCCAAATCAAGCTCACCAAACACGCCCCCAATACGATCACCAATAAGAAAGCTCTCCGCGAAGAGCTCGAAGATATTCAAACAGCTGGGTTCGCCGTCAACGACCAAGAGCTCACCCCCGAGCTCTACGCGATCGCCGCCCCGGTACGTAACGAGGCACGCGAAACCGTCGCCGCTATCAACCTCTCAGCACACAGCACCATGATCTCGCTCGAGGAGCTCGTCGACGCACTTAGCCCCCACCTCCTCGCTACCGCCGAGGGCATCTCTGCCCGCCTCGGCTACCGACGCGACGACGAGATCGTACGATGAGCAAGCCAGCCGTGGTGGTGAAGACGGGCGGGTTCGCCGAGGCCCGCGATCAGGGTGAGCTGGAGGCCCTATGAGCCTCGCGGCGAGACGGACGCGTCCCGAAGTGGTGACGGCTGAGAGTCGTCTGCGTGCAGCGAGCGAGCGGATGACACTGATGCGCGCCTTCGGTCAGAGGTTGCGTGAGCTACGCCTCGCGGCCGGGCTGACCCGCCGCCAGCTCGCCCGCAAAGGCTGTATCTCGCAGTCCACGATCAGCAAAGCCGAGCTAGGGCGCAGCGAGCCGAGCCTCTCGCTAATCCTGATCCTAGGCGCCGCACTCGGCGTCACACCCGACACGCTGATCGGCGGGCTACCCGCACCCCAGCAGCGCAGAACATGAGCGCAAACGCACAGCCTGCGAGTTCGTGCTGCTTAGTAGCCGGGGTCAGGTAAATGCGAGCCCACGACACTCATGCACGACAGACCCGGCTGGTCCCACTCGGTCCCGATAAGCCCGAGTGGGACTGCATTCTGCTGGTGTTTGGTCAGCGCCTGAAGGCGGTGCGTGCCGCGGCTGGCTTCTCTCAGAGCCAGTTGGCGGCACGCTGCTTTCTGCCCAAGGATCACATCTCCGGTCTTGAGTGTGGCCGCAGGACAGCGAGCCTCACCGTGCTACTGATGCTCGCGCACGCGATGGGCATATCGGCGGGGGAGCCAACCGACGGCCTGGCCGCACCGACTCGCCAGGCCGGAAGGGAGCAGACACTTGCTGTGATCGCGCGGCAGCCCGGGATCAGCACGAACGCACTCGCACAGTCGCTGGGACTCCCGTCATGGTATGTCGCCCAGATCGTTCGCTGTCTGGCATCCGTTGGAGAGATAGCCCCGGAGCCAATCGGCTGGCAGCGGGGGTGGAAGAAGGAGCCGAGCGTTGGCGAGGAACGAGGAACGATGATCGGTGTGGTGAGAGTCACAGGTGTGGTTGTTGCTTGTGGGGTGATTGGGCGACGTGGAGATTGGTGGGTGTGTGTCTGAGAGCGACGCCGTCACGGTCGTGATCGGTGGTTTTGATTCTGTGACGGGGCGTGGTCTGGCACACGTCCTGCGCGAGGATCGCCGACTTGAGATTCTTGATAGCGATCTGGAGTGCGCGGCGCTTGAGCGTGCCGTCGCGCGTCACGCACCGCGGGTCGCGATCGTGGGCGAGGCAGTTGATCATTCCCAGCTGATGCGGCTGAAATCGCGTCAACCGGGGATTGCTGTGCTCGTTTTCACGCACGACCCATCCGTCCTTTGTCGGTCTATGTTGCTCGCCGCGGGCGCGACGTGCCTTGCCCGTAGCGCGTCAACCGAGGAGCTCATAACGGCGGTACGGCTCGCCGCGCACGGTAGACGTAGGTCCTCGTCGGAGAACGGACAAGGACTCGAGCAAAGCACCCCCGGCAAGACACGTGTGCTGACGCAACGCGAGCTTGAGAGCTTGACTGCGAGCGAGATCGACACCCTTAAGCATCTAAGTCGTGGCCTGTCCAATGCCCAGATAGCGCTCAAGATGCAGCGCGGTGAGGCGACCATCAAGACGCACTCCGAACGAATTCGACGCAAGCTGGGCGTCAAGCACAAGCATGAGCTGATCGATATCCAGATCCCAGCGCCGCGTGGAAGCCAAACAGCTTAGACAGCATTTAACCTCTCTGGCTTCTTGCTCTCATCCCTCCAGTAATCCTTTTTGGTGTATAGACAAGGCGCTAGCGATCTGCTAGAGGCCGCAAAAACGTACATAATGCTCTCCAGGAAAGCGGCGGCTCTTGCTAGGGCCTGGACACGGGTATCCCACTGTGGGGTTCTTATTTTCATCCGCTGCAGTTCAGCCTTTTAAGGGGATATACAAACCAGCCGTTGCGAGTTAGCGTCTGGGTCGATTGTTCTGTGAACCGGCTCGGCCGAAGGCCTGGGCATTCTCTCTCACTGGGGGGCGAACATGCGGCTTGCTGTGCGACAACTCGTGCTGTGCTTGCTGTGCTGTGTCGGGCTGGGATGCTGGTCGGCGGCCGCGTCGGAAGCATCTTCTATGCTCGGTGGGTCCGGCATGGGTCCGGCCGGAGGTCTGCTCGCGGGCTCGGAACTGTCGATGTCGCTGGGTTCTCCGTTTCCGAAGGCTGCCGTTCTTACCCCTGAGCAGGTGCGCGCGGATGTAGTGTCACGTACCGCGTTTGAGGGGCTTCGCCGAGAAGCTGCGGTGTCGTTGGCGAAGCGCGACTTCCGTGTCAGTGAGCCGGCGTGGACGTCGCCCGGCTCACAGGAGGCGGGGGCCAAGCTTGAACGGTACATCGGAGAAGACAGTGTCGCTGAGAAGTTGCCTGGTGGGGGGCACGCGCTGCTCAGCTCGACGATCCCATTGCGTGTCAACGATGGGTCAGGGCTGGCGCCGGTGTCGTTGACGTTGCGTGATGATGGCGAAGCGTATGTCCCGGCGAATCCGCTTGCCTCGGTTGCGATCTCAACGCACGCCGCGGATGGGATTGCGTTTGCGGATGGTCTGAGTGTGGCTGCCGTGCCGGCGGCTGGCACAGAAGCCCCCGTGGTGGTTGGTAACCGGGTGCTCTTTGCTAACGCGGCGCGGGATAGCGATCTCCTAGAGGAACCGCGGCCGAGTGGCGCGGCAATTTCGTGGCAGCTGCGCTCTCAGGATAGTCCGAGCGATGAGGGGCTAGCGTTTCGTCTGCCGGCGGGGGCGGTGTTGCAACGCAGCTCCTCGCTGCCGGGTGCTGTCGAAGTGCTCGTCGAAGGCAAGACACAGTTGCGTGTGCGGCCTGCAGCGACGGAAAGCGCGGATGGGGTATCGGTACCGGTGTCTTATTCGATCAGCGGGAATGTTCTTACGACGCGCGTCGACTTGAGCGGGACCGTCGATTTCCCTGTGCTGGTAGATCCTGAAATCGAAGTGTATACATTCCCTGGTTTCTACGGCACCGCGAACTCTGCGCACGTGTGGTCTAACTGGCGGGAGTGTAACAGTGCAGGACGGTGTAAACCGGAATCCTGTAATAACTATGCGGAATTTTGTGGAGAAGAATATAGCAACTTGATTCAAACTGGGATGAATCCTTCTGGGTCAGCCGGTGCTTATGGCGAGTGGTATATACGTGCTCCCGGCCCTCAAGGCAAAGCGGGCTCGGCTGGTATCACGCGCGTTGACCTGACCGGGGTGACGCACAGGGGCGCGGGCCAGTCGGAATTCATCGGGGAAATCGGCGAAAGCAACGGCGAACACCCGATCTATAGCTGGGATGGGTATGAAGGAGCGTCGGGCTATTCGCCGCTGGTGGAAGCCGGGAATCTCACTGAACGGCCGATCGCGTTTTGCGCTCAGGAGGGCGGTGGCCACGACGGCGGGTATCCACCGCTGTGTGATGAGGAACTCAACCAGGGTAAGTATTTCTTGTTCGCTGATCGACTGACCGGCGCGTCGCAGACGGAATTCAACTATGCGCGGGTGGAAGGGGCGACGGTGACCTACCGTGAACCGGCGCCACCGAACAGGGTGGTCCTTAACCATCCGGGCTATGAGGGGCGGTGGCTGAAAACAGGTCCTACGGACTTCACAATCGAAGCTGAATCCGAAGGGCTTGGCGTGGGTGAGTTTCAGCTGGAAGCGCCCGCCGGGCATGGTGCGGTGTTCAGCGAAGATGTCGGTAGCTGCGACACCCAGAACGGCTTTGCGGGATGCCCGAGTGTCGCTACTTCAGCCCCGATCAATCTGGCTCCGCTTGAAAAGGCTGGCGTGTATGAACTGGCGCCGGTCGCGATCGGGGCTGGTGGCTTCGCCGCGCGCCCGTCAGCATCGCACGTGGATCTCTATCTCGATAAAGAACCGCCGGTGATCGGCGAATTCACGGGGTCTCTGGGACAGGCCGCGAATGGTGTGGTCGGCGGCGGGAGCTACACGCTGAATTTCAGTGCCGAAGACGGGTCGCATAGCAGCCCTCAGTCGGGCGTGCGCACGCTGGAAGTCAAGGTTGACGGGAAGCTCGTGGACACGGTCACCTCAGCGTGCTCAGAACCGATTAGGATACCGGCAGAAGGCTGCTTTGATCTGAGTGGTAGCTGGACGATGAACGGGCAGAGCTATGGTGCGGGCACACACACCGTCATCGTCGTGGCGAAGGACTGGGTGGGCAACGAATCCTCAAAGTCGTTCGTGGTGACGGTCAACGAAGCCGCGTATCAGCCGCTCGGGCCGGGTGCGGTGAACCTCCAGAGCGGCGACTTCAAGCTGAATCCAACTGACGTGTCGATCGCCGGCGGGGATGCGAGCCTGTCGGTCAGTCGCAGCTATGACTCGCGTGAGCTTTCGCAGGGGGCGACGGGTCCGCTTGGCTCGCAGTGGATGTTGAGCCTGCCCGATACCGCGGCGGACGGCGAGTGGCAGAGCTTGAGCCCGCTGACTAACGGCAGCGTCGCAGTATACGGCGCGCACGGCAACGAGATCGTCTTCGCCAAAGAAGGCAGCGGCTATAACTCGCCGGCGGGGTATCAGACCGACACGTTGAGCGAGCCCTCCTCCAGCCCCGCGGAATACGAGATCACCGATGCGCAGGGTAACTACACGAGGTTTACGCAGTCCGAAAGCGGCGCGTCGTTCCTGCCGAGTATCGTGGCGCAGGCCGCCTCGGCGACGCCGGCTGGCCTGAACAAAGTCATCTACAAATTCACGACGAAAGAAGGTATCACCGAGCCAACGGAGGTCCTAGCACCCGAACCCTCCGAAGGAGCGTGCACCGCCAAACTGGTGCAGGGTTGTCGTGCGTTGACATTCAGCTACGCGACAAGCACCAGCGCCGAAGGCGAAGGCCCGAGCGAATGGGGCGAATACAAAGGACGCTTGTCGAAGGTCTCGTTCACATCGTGGGAACCCACGAAAAGCGAAATGACCACCACCGCAGTCGCGCAGTACGCCTATGACAAGCAGGGTCGCCTGCGGGCGGAGTGGGACCCACGCCTCTCCACGCCCCTGAAGACGACATACGGCTATGACTCTGAAGGACATGTGACGGCACTCACGCCACCAGGACATGAGACGTGGGCGTTTACGTATGGCACCATCGCAGCGGACTCGAATCCCGGGCGGCTGCTCAAGGTGACCGAGGCCCCCGCCTCAGCGCCGCTTTGGGCAGGCGAAACCCCGGCGAGCAGCGAAGCGCCGATCCTATCGGGCTCGCCTCAAACGGGAGTGCGTATGGGCGTCTCCAAGGGAGCCTGGTCGGGCAACCCGGTCGCCTACAGCTACCGTTGGGAGGACTGCAACAGCTCGGGCGCAGAATGCACGCCGATCTTGGGCGCGGATAACCCGAACTACACGCCGGCGGCTAGCGACGTAGGTCACACCCTCGTGGCACAGGTCACCGCTATCAACGGTGAGGGATCAGTTACCGCGGCCAGTAAAGCAAGCTCAGTTGTCGTTGGAGAATATCCGATGCCGAACAAAGGCGAACCGCTTGGTATCGCGAGCGGCCCCGATGGGAATCTGTGGGCGGCAGACGGGACTGCGAACATGATCAGCAAGCTCACGACGGCCGGCGAAGGCACACCCTTCACATTGGAAAGCCCATTCCACTGCCCCGATTACATCACTGCGGGTCCTGAAAAAGAAAATGCGTTGTGGTTCACCGACTGCACCCACGAGATTGGGCGGATCACGACATCAGGTAGCGTCACGGCGTACAACGTGCCTTCCGGAGGGATCCTGCAAGGCATCACTGTGGGACCAGACGGGAATCTTTGGTTCGACATGGAAAGCGCCGGCGCGATCGGGAAGATCACGCCGAGCGGCACGATCACCGAATATAAACTGCCGTCTGGAAGCGAGCCGATGGGTATCACCGCGGGTCCTGAAAAAGAAAATGCGTTGTGGTTCACGGACCGTGGCACGGGCCACATTGGGAAGATCACCACGAGCGGCACGATTACCGAATACAAACTTTCGGCTGAAAGCGAACCATACGGGATCGTTGCGGGCCCCGATGGAAATCTCTGGTTCACGGCTTCTCTTTCGAGCTATATCGGGAAGATCACGCCGAGCGGCACGATCACCGAATACAAACTGCCGAACGAGAGTCATCCGAGAGGGATAGCGGTCGGATCGGATAAAAACCTGTGGTTCGCGGACTATCTATCGAATGAGATCGGGAAGATCACTACGAGTGGCGCCATCAGCGAATTCGTATTACCGGCGGGCAGCAGACCGGATGGGATCGCTGCTGGTCCGAACGGAAACCTCTGGTACACCGACTCTGGCACCAAAAAGGTCGGCGAGTTCAATCCCAGCGTGACGGAAGCTGAAGCGATATCACCCGGCCCCGGCATCACGATCGACTACCAGGTGTCGGGCGCCGGGGTACTGTCGCTGACCCCGGGTGAAGTCGCGCAATGGGGGCAGACCGACCTGCCGGCAGAAACGACAGCGATCTTTCCCGCGGGCGAACCCCAGGGATGGCCTGCCAGCGGATACAAACAAGCGACCATCTTCTACATCGACAGCGCCAACCGTACCGTCAACATCGCTTCTCCAAGCGACGGCATTTCCACGACAGAATACGGGCTCGCGAACAACGTAACACGGACCCTCAGTCCGGATAACCGCGAACTCGCGCTCAAAGCCGGCGGCAATTCAGCTGAAGAAGCAAGAGTTCTCTCGACCTCCAACGTCTACAACAGCGCAGGCACCGAGCTCACGGAATCGCACGGGCCCGCGCACATGGTCAAGCTCGCAAACGGTAGCGAAGTGTCCGCTCGTAAGCACACACAGTACTTCTACGACGAAGGGTCCCCCGGTGGCGCGACCTACAACTTGGTCACTAAGACCGTCGAATCCGCGGAGCTAAAAGACGGCGAAGAATATGAAGTGCGGACAGTCAAGACCAGCTATAGCGGCCAGGAAAATCTCGGCTGGAAGCTCCGCGCACCCACCTCGACGGAAACCAGTGACGGATATGAAAACCTCACCACAACGACGAGCTATGAATCAAGCACAGGCGAGGTCAGCGAAACACGGACACCCACCGGGTCGCTCGCGCCTACCCCGCCGACGGGCAACAAGGGAGCCCACATCACCCAGACGATCTACTACACCGCAGCCGCAAACTCGACCTATCCAGCATGCGGCAAACACCCCGAATGGGCGAGCCTGCCCTGCCAGGGTCAGCACGCCGCGCAGCCAGAAAGCGGACTGCCCAACCTTCCGGTGACGACCTATACCTATAGCATCTGGGATGAGCCGCTGACGACGACCGACACCGTCGGGTCGACCACACGCACCACCACCCTCACCTACGACGCCGCTGGAAGACCGCTAACGAACACCATCAACTCGAGCGTGGACAAGGCGCTACCAACCTTCACCGACGAATACAGTCCCGAAACGGGAGCGCTAATCAAACAAACCGCAAGCAAATCAGGCAATCCGAGCAAATCGGTGATTATGAGCGAATTCAATAAGCTTGGACAACTGACGTCCTACACCGACGCGAGCGGGAACAACACCAAATACGAATACGAAAACGAAAAAGAATACCGGCTCCTACACGTCATCGACGGCGAAGGCACCCCGGCTGCCAGTACCCAGACCTACGGCTATAACACCACGACCGGCGAGCTCACGTCGCTAAAAGACTCCGCGGCGGGTACATTCACGGCCAGCTACGACGTCGAAGGGAGCCTGACCACCGAGGGCTACCCCAACGGCATGAACGCCAATTACACCTACAACCCGGTCGACGAACTCATCTCGCTGGAATACATCAAGACCACGCACTGCACGAGCAACTGCAACTGGTATACCGACGGCGTAACCCCTTCTATCCATGGACAGTGGCTCTCCCAAATCAGTAGCTTCTCCAAAGAGAACTACACCTATGACCAAATAGGGCGACTCACTGAAGCACAGGAAATCCCCACCGGCAAAGACTGTACCGCGCGGCTCTACGCCTACGACGAAGACGGCAACCGTACCAGCCTAACCACCCGCGCATCCAGCAGCGAAACATGTGCCACCGAAGGCGGCACCAGCCAGAACTACGCCTACGACACTGGCGACCGGCTCGACGAAACTGGCGTCAGCTATGAAACATTCGGCAACATCACAAGCCTACCCGCCGCAGACGCCGGCGGATCGACACTCACCAGCACCTACTACGTCGATAACATGCTTGCCAGCCAGGAACAAAACGGCGAGAAGATCGGCTACAACCTCGACCCTGCCGGGCGCATCCTCGAAACGATCTCCAGCGGCACGACCAGCTCGACCGTGACCTCGCACTACCAAGGCCCAGAAAGTTCCCCTGCGTCGACCATCACCAGCACCGGCAGCTGGACACGCAACATCACCGGCATCAACGGCGCGCTCGCCGCTATCCAAACCAACGGCGCGACACCCATGCTGCAGCTAGCCGATCTCCACGGCGATATAATCGCCACGGCGTCCACAAGCGAAACGGAATCCAAACTAATCCCAGCCAACGAAACCAGCGAGTACGGCGTACCACGCACGAGCATCACCGCCAAATACTCCTGGCTCGGCGCCGGCCGGCGCCCCACCGAACTGCCAACCGGCATCATCAACATGGGCGCCAGAACCTACATCCCCCAACTAGGCCGCTTCGAGCAAACTGACCCCCAACCAGGCGGCTCCGTCAACGCATACGCCTACACCGACGACGACCCTGTCAACGAATCCGACCCCAGCGGCGAAGCGACCTACAACTACGGAGCCGCCGAAACCGGATCGGCTGCAGGAGGGCTCCCAGAAGCATACGGAGCCCCTGGTGCCATCAAACCACCACCAGCCGACATCCAAGCCGAGACAGAATTCGCCGCACACCCACCGTGGGACGCAGCGTACGTGTTTACGATCACGCTCGGCGGGGGAGGCGATGGGGCTTACGCCGCAAGGACAAAGAGCCTGTGGAGTCGCCTCAATGAAGCCTACCGCTCAGTCGAGCACGTGGTTTCCAACACTTTCAACGGTGCGGTGCAGCAAGTCGAGGAGGACGGACGTAAATTCTGGGATGGACTGCAATCGGGGTTGTTTGAAGACGCGTTTGCGTGCTATTCGGGAGCCGAAGAACTCACTAACGCGTTGGACAGCGAGCAATGGTCGGAGTACCCTGTGTTCACCGCTACTTTTGATCTCGTTGGATGTTCGACCGGGATTGAGGGCGCGGAATACGGCGGCTCTGCTAAAAACGGGAAGTTCGCCCCCTGAGTTGGGCATCCCTGCCATCGCACCTATTTTGTATGTAAGCCCTGTTCATCAACCGGCATATGCGTCGACACGACTCCGAGCAGTGTGTTCACAGTCAACGTGCGAGTCGCCAGCCCAGGCGCCCAGGGTCGGCGCCCGGTTCGCATCTTCTTGGCTCGGCCGGGACTCCGGGTCTTTACGGTGCACACTCTTGCCCCGTGTCTTGCTCACCCTCCAGTGGCTGCGGCAGAGTGGTGATGTGAAGCCTGAGTCCGCGGTTGGATCTTGGTATTATTGGAGCATGCGGTCAAAGGGGCTATCTGTGCTGTTTGTGGTTCTCGTACTGGCAGATGCGCATGCCGTGTACGAACTGTGGAGACTGGTCTTCGACCACGGCATCGCGCCGTTCGAGCGCTATCGTCACCAGGCGGCGATAGGCGCACTCGTGATTGTGAGCATAGTCGACCTCGTTGTCCTCGCCGCCACGGTGTGGGTTGGTCATCGATTGGGAATCGGCCGGTGGCTGCGACGCGGTCGCGGCAGCCGAAGCGCTCCGTCGGTCTAGCATCTGCCAACAATGTGTTGCAGACTGAACCGTCCGGCCTGGAGGAGTCAAAAATTGGCGGCTCAACACTGATCCGGCACACCCTGCTCGGTGTCGGGCGAAGACTGCGAGTTCACGAGGCTGGGTGGCTCAGCGGACTGATGTGGGTTGGCGAGGCACATCACCTCGGCCATGCGAATGGTGTATCGGCCGAGGATGCATGTGAGACTAACGACAAAGAACGCAGGCGTAGGGATGTTCGGCCGAGGCAAATCATGTGAGCGAGTCACGGGAGCTGGGCAGACTTGGGCGATACCAGTATCCTGGGTGGGTGACTTTGACTTGTGCCCCGAGTTCGCCACTATCACCGTCCTCCGCACGCGCGCGGCCAGCGTGCTCGGAGTCGGCCGCCGGGTCGTGTCGCGAGCGCGCGATTGCGGTAGCGCTTGGCCGACCCCAGCGCAGCTGCAGAGTAGTTCGACATATACAGGCGTGTGGCGTCTGCGTGATGCTCGTCAGCGGCGCTCTGGCGGCGACGGGAGTAGCACCTGCGACCGGCTTCTCCTCGTCATCAGATACTAGGGCGACACGTAGCTATCTGGAGGCTTGGTATACGTTTGAGAAGACGGCGAAGGCAGACCTACCTGCATCGACTGTGGCAGTCAATGCGGCCGTAAGCGAAGTTGAATCCGATTGTCCCGGTGTTCTAGCCCATGCCCCGCCGCCCAACAGCCCCACGAGGACAACCAAGCAACTGCTGGACCTCAAAGAAGAAGCTGACGGCTACAGTGTTGGCGGCCTGGGCGCAGCCCGACCGCAACGCTCTAACCATCCTCGCCAAGGCCGTGGCGAGGATGCGGTGGACCAGCCGCACCCTGACCGCCGTCTTGCACCAGAACACCTTGCACTACGCGGCCTCCTTTACCGGCAGCGTTCCGATCCTATGCACCGATATGCAGACATGGGTACACAGCGGCTACACGAGACTTGGTCTCGGCACCGAAGAACTCGTGCATCGCCGCGAAGCGCACCAGAAACTACTGCGCCGGACTCCCAACGACCTGGTCAATCGCCTGCTTGCACGCTACGAAGACGCAAGTGACAAGGCCCTCACCCGCCACCTAAATGCTCTCGCCGAAACTCTCAACAGAGCGACGGGGCCACTCGCGAGCGCCAAACAACGCATTGAACAAGTGACGGACATGCCAAACGACTTACTCTAAGGATTGTTAGACAGATATGACCCAGCCGTGGTCGATGTGCTTTCTGGTGGCGAGGGTTACATGCAGCGTTGGGGGCAGGCCGCTGTAGGGTCCGTTGCCGGTGGTCTGCTCTTGGGTCACGACAATCCACTGGCCGCGGGCAGGTCCTCGGCCGGGAGCAGGGAGTGCGCCAGGCCGCGCGCTACTGCTTCCAGCACGACGTCACCGACGCAAACGATCCGCTTGGAGCTCCACCCGTGCAACGAGAGCAGCTACAAGGTTGGCAACGCGCCCGTGAAGCGCGCGATCGCAGCGCGCACCGGCCTCAGCCATAAAGCGCAAGTGGAAGCGCAAGAGCGATCGGCCTCTGCCGTCTCGATGCGTCTCCCCCGGAGGACGCTTAGGGATGGTGCTTGACGCGCTCGAACAGCTTGCCCGGCAAGGCTTGCGGCGTTTTCGGCTGAATGGCAGCGTCGAGCTAGTTTAGTTCGCGGTGGGGGCCGGCAGGTGGCATTTTCGTAAGTCGGCGCGTGGTCCCCTGGTGTTACTGCGCCGAAGCACTCGTGCGGAGGTGCCCTACCAGGCCCGCGCTTGCCACCGGCCCGTTATTGGATGGCTTCTATAGCGTCTTTGACGGTGTCGGCGTATTGATGCAGTTCGAGTGATCGCCGGATTATCGTCTCGCGTACTGGCGGCTGATGTTTAGCTGTACGCGCGGCGTCGATTTCCTCGATTTCTTCGACTTCGCCTTCGGCCGTACGGAGCGTCATCTCCAAGCCGTCGGTTAGTGCGTCGCTGTGGTCTTGCAGATCGATCTGTGTTGCAGTTGCGTGAGGTGGACCGCCCCAGCCGATCACGTCGAGGAGTCGGCATGTCCGTTTGAGTCGGCCGAGTGGGGGCGTGTATTGCGCGGGATTGCGCTCGCGATCGGCTCGGGTGGCGACTTGTGAGACGTCGAGGGCGGCTTGTCCGAGGGTGTTGTGTAGGCCCCTGCGTAGCTGCTGGTTATGGTGACGGGGACTGTCACGATCGAGTTCAACGCTTGCTCCCTTCAAGGGTTTGGGGGAGCACCGGGCAGGGGTCGCTGATCGAGCGTGAAGCAGCGTCTCGTAGCCGAAGGGGGCCACGGTTTCTGTCGGCATCGAAGGCATCTTCTGTCGGGTAGGCCGAGCGCATTGCTGCGCTCGGCCCCCCTCAGAACCGGACGAGCGGCTTTCACCGCATCCGGCTCAAGCAAGCCCGGTGGGGTCGCGTGCGGGCAGAAGTGCCGGGTGGCTGCGGTCGCCGGTGTGCTGGCGATGGCAGTCGGTGTGTAGGAGACGGGGTTTGGGTTCGTCTGGCGTGCCGTCCTTCCGCGTGGCGATTTGAGTGATCGTCTTGCGGGTGGTGGCCTGCCACTGCTCCCACTCGCGCGGGGTTTGTGGCATGTCCTCGACGGGCAGGAGCCAGTCCCCGCAGAGCGGGCAGCGTCCGTGTTGGGCCTCGTAGAGGCGCCAGCCGGCTCTGCCGATCGTTGGGGGTGGCGTCTTTGCTCGCCGTTCGGCCCAGTAGTCGGTGAGGGCGGGGTCGTCCGGGGACGCGCCACCCGTGACCATCTGGTGTCGGACGATCCTCATCCAGGCGAACTTCGGTAGGTAGCGGCCACTGTCACGGTCGCCGAACACCCATCGATCACGTCTGGAGGGGTTGAACATGCTGAAGTACCGGGTGATGACCCAGCGTTTCGGCTTGTTCGCGTGGCTGTAGATGGCCCACTTGTAGGTGAGTCTCCACATGTAGTCATCCAGCGCCTTGAACGTCTCACTGGAGACCACGCTCCGGTAGTAGGCGGCCCAGCCCCTGATGATCGGGGCGAGGCGTTTGAGCACCGCTGCTGCGTTAGCTCCACGCAGGGCTTGCATCTCGGTGCGCAACCGTTCCCGGATTCGTCTCACGGCCGCCTTGCTCGGTTTGATTAGGAGCTTGCCGTGATAGCGGCGGGCGTTTATCCCGAGGAAGTCAAAGCCCTCATCGAGGGTGACGATCCGCGTCTTGTCCTCGTTGAACGCCAGGCCCCTCGGCGCCAGCCACTCGGCGAGCCGTGCCTTGACCTGAAGCGCCTGCTCCTGTGAATGGCACAGGGCGATCAGATCATCTGCGTACCTAATCAAAACCGGGGAGTCGCGCACCGTCTTACCGGCTTCAACACCGGCCGTGTAGTAGCGGACCCCGGCGGCCTTTTCCATCCCGTGCAGCGCGACGTTCAACAACAACGGGCTGGCCACACCGCCCTGGGGAGTTCCCTCCCTGGTCGGGGTAAACCTCCCGTGCTCGACCACCCCTGCCCTCAACCATTGCTTGACCATCCCCCGAGCGGGGAACGAGCCGAGCTGGCGGAGGATGTGGGAATGGTCGATCCGGTCGAACGCTGCCGCCAAGTCTGCGTCGAGCACCCATCGCCGCTTCGGGTTTTTGCCGTTGGCGACATGGTAGATGGCCTCGATCGCGTCATGGCAGCCACGGCCAGGCCGAAACCCGTAGGACCTCGGCTCAAACCGCGCCTCCCACTCGGGCTCCAGCGCGTTGACGACGCGCGCTTGATGCACGCGATCGACGATCACGGGGATACCGAGCGGACGCTGCTTCGCGCTGCCGTGCTTCTTCGGGATGTACACCCGCTTGACCGGACGAGCGAGAGACGGCTCGCGGTCGCGGTGCACCCGTTCGGCCAGGTTCATCTTGGCCTTGGGGGTCAGCGCGACCTCGCCGTCGATGCCCGCGGTCTCGCGGCCGGCATTGCGCTCGCTCACCCGCCGCACGCTCAAGAGCGTGTTCGCGCGCGAGCGGAGCATCAACTTCTGCAGGTTGCGGACCCTTTTCAGGTCCCCCGCCTGCGACGCCGTGAAGATCCGTTGACGCAGACGCCGTACGCTCGCCTCGCAGGCACGCCAATCAACAGCGTCCCAGCCAAGGCTCGCGCCCTCCGGTCCGTTCGCCGCAGGCTCCCCTGCGGCGCCCAACTTGTCCTTCGGTTCTGGTGTCATCGTCCTCTTCTTCTCCACAGGCTCACCTGACCGCGTCAGCACCCTTTCGAGCCCGGGCACACGCCCGGGTATCCGGCCGGTTATCCAAGACGGCGAGCTGGAGGCGCCAACCATCATGCCTTGGTTGCCCGCTGCCTTTCGGCCGCCGGCGTTCGCTTCTCGGTCATCCGATTCCCGCCGAGGGATTGGGCGTCCCTTACGGTCGGCTTACCGGGCAAGCTGCCCGGACCCAGACGGGGTTATCACGTTCCGCACGCACGAGCTGCGACCGGGGAGGGTGGCTCCTATACCCCGAAGACCAGGTGGTGCTCACCCGACCGGACACCGATCACCAGCCGGCACCCGCCGCCCCTTCCAGCGGCCAGTCCCTACCACCCCGCTGCAACTCCCATCCACGCAGGGCTCCTTATGACGAGGCATCAACGGAGCTTCAAGCAATTCACCCGTCCGGTCTTCCCCTCGCCCACCGCACCCGGATGAGTCGGGTGCCCTTGGGCTTTCCCCCGAGCTTCGCACCCCGCCGTTACCGGCGACGCACGTCAGGGGCAGGGACAGGCCACAGAGCACGGGCCTGGAACTATGCGCTCGACATCAGCCGACCCTCCAATCCGCATCGTCCTCTCGTCAACATGCGACCTCGTGTCGCACTCGGTGCTACAGGCCGGGCGGGTGTTGCTGCACTCGCCCGGCCACCTCGTTGTCTTGGGTCTGTCGGACCAGCAGAGCAGAACGCGCGCCCGATCTCAAGAGGGGCCTCGTAGAGGGCGAGAGCTTGTCCGCCATCGACCGCGAAGCCCGGTATAGACGCGGCATCAGAACCGCAGATGGGACCGGGATCAGCGACGTGGATCAGGTCCGCAACGCGACTGACCTTCTGGCCTTGCCGCGCGGCGTCGCCGAGTGGGGGAGAGCGCCGTCAACCGTCGTGCACCGGGACGGTCCCGGCCCGCGTTACCGCTGCTGCGAGGAACGCATCCAACGAGGTGTTGAGCGCTTGCCAAGCGTCACGCATCTGTTTTCGTCGCTCGATCAGTTCGGTGGACGTCTCCTCGGGGTTCGGGCTGGCGTGACGCCATGACTCCCACATGGCGTTGCAGCCCTCATCGAAGTGCACGGCGACGGGATCGTCCTTCCCAAGACGCACTTGCAGACGAGCGTTGAGGGTCACGAGTCGCCGTCCGTGATCGGCGACCTCGTCGCCAGCGTTGCGCGCAAGTGATGAGCCATGTTCGCCGGCGGCCACGTGTAGGCGATGGCTTGCATCGACAGCGTCGTTGAGCGCCGCTGCGGCCTCGTCAAGTAGCTGACGCAGGTCCGCCAGATCGGCGAGCTTTCGGGCGTGGTCAAGTTGCCGCTCCTGCTCCTCAGCCCTGGCATTGAGTTCTCGCTGCTGCCGCTCGGCGTCCGCCCTCAGTTCGCGCTCCTGCCGCTCGTCTGCATCTTTGAGCGCCTTCGTTTGTCTTTTGTTGGTTGTTACGGCCGCCATGCTCGCAAGGATCGCGGCGGCGATGATCGTCGCGGCTGCGCCGCTCAGTGCGATCCCCCCGGAGCTTTCCCGCATGAGGCCTTGAGTTCGGTCGTCGGCCTTGTGTAGATCGTACTCAGCTCCTGCCGGCCGTGGACATCGCCGCTGCGGCGGTGCTCACCTGCGGTCAGATGCACCGTTAGACTCGGGGCATGTCGGAAATCTCGGCCGCGACGTATAGGGCTGGGTCCGGTGAGCCGGTGGTGCTGCTGCATGGCTTCACCGCAGCGTGGAGGATCTGGCATCCGATCCTGGCCGACCTCGTTGCTCACTACGAGGTGATCGCGCCGACGCTGCCGGGTCACCACGGCGGTCCCTCCTATCCCGCCGATCGGCCGATCACCTTCGAGCATTCCACCGACGCGGTCGAAGGATTGCTGGACGAGATGGGTATCGGCACGGCGCACTTCGTCGGCAACTCCATGGGCGGCGGCATCGCACTCGAGTTGGCCAAGCGTGGCCGTGCGCGTTCGGTCGTCGCGCTGGCGCCCGCCGGTGGCTGGAGTCCGGGCGACGGTGAGGGCCCGCGCATCGGGAACTTCTTCGCGAGGCAGATCAAGATGCTCAGACGAACTCACGCCTGGAGCGAGCGGATCATGAGACGTCCCGGAACTCGCCGCCTGGCGTTCAGGGAAATCATGCGCCATGGCGAACTCGTATCTCCGGCGGATGCAGCCGAGATATCGCAGGCAGCGCTCGGCTGCTCTATCAGCCAGCGAGCGATCCGAGAGCTGCTCGCCGACAATGCTGGGCTCACCATCAGCGATCTCGATCGGATCACCTGCCCGGTGCTGCTGGCCACCCCGCAGTTCGACCGCGTACTGCCGGGTCCTCGCCACGCCCCTCGCTACCTTCGGGAGATACCGGGCGTCAAGGCGATCACGCTCGCCGACTGCGGTCACGTGCCAGTATGGGACAACGCCAAGCTCGTGACGAAACTGATCGTCGAGCAGGTCGAGGGGAACCTTGGGCCCAGCCCTGACGCCCCAGCAGATGTGCCGTCACAGTCGGCTGCAGTAGGGGCTTGAGACGCAAAACCCGTGTGGTCAGCGTAGACGGCAGTCCAGTCCATGGCGTCTCGGTCAGCGTGGCGCTGATCGAGAGCCGGTCGCTGGCCTTGTCGTAGACGAAGCGCAGGTCAAAGGTGTCGAACAGCGCCCGACTGGCTGGAGTCGCGTCCCGAGGACGACGAGCCGTTCAGTGCCGAGGAGCACGCAGCGCTCGCTGCCAGCGGCGCGGACATCGCGGCCGATCGTACCGTCTCCTACGCGCAGCTGAAGCAAGGGCTCGTGACAGTCGCGTTTGGTGGCGTCGTCAACGACAAGGCGAGCGACATCGGGCGCGGTTCCGTCCTCAGTCGCGCGGCTGCCCGGTCCTACGCGATCCCGCAACGTTCCCGCTTCTCGCAGCGGAGAGCGACAGGAGGCACCGGGGGCCCAGCGTCATGCGCTGGGCCCCGAGGTTTGGTTGGAGCCAGATGGCAACTAGTCCTCTAGCTCGACACTCTCCATTTCTTTTCCGATACAAGCTCAACTTCGAGCTTGCCTTCAACTGTCGCCGCTTCGCCAAAAGCGGTGAGAGACGGTTTTTCTTCGGCCCCTATCGCGCCGTTCGTTTCGAGGAAATATTTTTTGATCCTTTCTTTGGGGAAATTGATTTCGTTTGTAACCGCTTCTTTTGGTTCCTCTTTAACCCTTACTGGTTTACCTTCGCCGAAGGCTTCGGCACCTACAGAACCTGCAATATTAGTTTCTCCGACGGTGCAAGCACCTCCTGCTTCTGGGGCGAATTTTGGTTTAGCTATGACGGTGCCCACCTTCGGACTGAAGATGATGTAGATAGGCGTGCCTTCAGACAGTACTTTTTCGCCAAAGGCGAGCGCCCCTGAGAGCACTTCAGTTTTGAATTTTTCACCTTCTACGGCACATTTTTCGCCGTTCCCGGTAACTGAGCAGCCTGTGTATTCAACCACTATTTCACTTTTCTCGAAGTTTCCCCCCATGGTCCCAATGATACGTGCTCCTGGGGTGGCCCCTTCTTTGAGTTTCAGTTTGAGTTTTCTGCAGGTTATGGCGCCTTTCGCGGTTGCGAACGACTGGCTGCCCACTGCATTAGCCTTGATTTCTTCAGTGGCGTTGTTACCTAGGGGAACATTTTCAACGCGATAGAACGGCCCTTCCGATGCTTGTGCTGCCGCCGCAAATGCGCTCGCGAGCGTAAGAAGCATCAGCGAGGTACATCCAACTGTCTTGAGTCCTAACATCAGTTTCTCCTATCAAACATGCACTGTGAGTAGATCTCCGGGCGCACTTGCCCGAGGCACAGCCTCAGCAGAAGGGTCTTGCGATTCCCCAGGAAAGACGCTCGGCCGAACCAGTAGCACGTGCAGGTCAATCAGCGGAGGTCGAGATGTCGACTTGGCTCTGACAGCCGTCACTAGGCAATGCCTTTGTCTCCTACTCATGATCCGCAGCCTCGAAGACGGTGCTACGATCCAGGCCGGCCAGGAACGTCCGTTCTATCGATATCTACGTCTGCCGGGCCGGTGTCCGCGGTGTCGGGTGCCGGCTAGCATTTGGTACGTGACGGCGAAGGAAAAGCTACGAGCGCGGATTGAGGACTTGTCTGAGCGGGAAGCCGAGGCGACGCTTGAGTTCATCACCTCGCGAGGTCAGAACTTCAGTGATTGGTTGGACTCTCGTCCCGATGGTGACGAGCCGTTGAGCCCTGAGGAGTAGGCGGCGCTGGCCGCCAGCGATGCAGATATCGCCGCTGGACGAACGATCTCCCTTGCGGATGCCAAGCAGGGTCTCGAAGCAGAGTGAGCGGCGAGCGTGGGCTGCGCTTCACGCGCACAGCCGAGAAGGAGTTGTGACGCCGCGGGGCAGGGCGTACGACCGATAGCAGTGGTTTCAAGGTGGTCTGGACGACCGCAAAATGGCCGCAGAAGCCGGGAAAATGGTTTAGCAAAGCGGTGACGTTACCCGAGGTAGTAGTTCTGGCGCACAGTTGTGGGTTTGTGCGAGTCGGTTCCCCGGAGTAGACGCCCCAGCAACGCAGGTGGGCGTCTAGTACCGCCCACGCGTCCCAGACGCCGACGCTGTGCGGGGCATATCCCTAGCTGGCCTCCACGCGATCGAGCCGGCACGGCCAAGCGCTCCCCGGACTTCGCGCAGTTGCTGTGACTCGCAGACGCGCGAGGTCGAGCAGAAATCGACTCAAACTCGTGTGACGGCGAGGTGCGGATTCTCGGCTGGAGCCGTTAGGGCAGGATCTCGACGAACCCGTCCGTTCCATGCACGCGGATCCGCTGGCCATCCCGGATCAGCCGGGTGGCGTGCTCCACCCCCACGACGGCCGGCAAGCCGTACTCCCGTGCGATTACTGCGCCGTGGGTCATCAGGCCCCCCACCTCCGTCACCAGGCCCTTGATCGCGACGAACAGGGGCGTCCAGCTGGGGTCGGTATAGGCGGTGACCAGGATGTCGCCCGCTTCGAGATCGGCCTCGGCCATGTCCAGGATGACGCGGGCCCGCCCCTCGATGGTCCCGGCGGAAACCGGTAGGCCGATCAGCGCGCCGGTCGGCAAGTCGTCGCGTCTGTACGCCCCGGCGATGACCTCGCCCTCCGACGTGAGCACCCGGGGCGGTGTGAGCGCTTGATACGACCTGAACGCGTGCTTGCGCTGGGAGATGAGCTGGTCATCCACTTCGCTCGTGCGTACGACGTTGTCGAGCTCCTGGAACGTGAGGTAGTAGATGTCCTCCTTCTCACGAAGCACGTCGGCCTGGACGAGGCGCTCGGCTTCTTCCAGCAAGGCCTGCTTGTAAACGAAGTAGCGGCTGGCGATGCCGTACTTCGGATACTCCCGGTACCCGATGAAGGTCCGGACGCGGTCGATCATCCGCTTGGCCTCGTCGGCCTTCCGCTCTCCGTCCGGCAAGGCCCGCAAGCGCTCCAGCAGCTCCTGCTCCTTTTCCCACGCCTCCTGCCGCCCTTGCTCGAAGCGCCGCTCACCGGCGCCCGGCTCGAAGTTCTTGATGTTGCCGAGGAGCATGGGCACGAGCGTGGAGGGGCGTTCGCTCCAGCGCGACCTCGTGATGTCGATCTCGCCGACGCAGCGCATGCCGTACTTGTCGAGAAAGGCCCGGATGGCGTCTCGCGCTTCCCGCCCGCCAGCGAGCTCCGCCAGCTCGGCCAGGAAGTCCTCGTCCTCGACGTGTTGCAGAAAAGCCATCACGTCCGGATGCGGGCGGATCACGTCCGCGACGTCCAGGAGCACCAGCCCCATTTCCGACGTGACGTTGTGGGGGACGGACTGCGTGAGCATGTCGGCCGCGTTCTTCTCGCTCAGCCACGCCTGCAGCTGCTCGTTGAGCCACCACGTGGCCTCCATCGCCGCCATGATCACCTGGAGGCTTTGTGGATCAGACAAGATCCGCTTCAGCTCTTGGATGTCGGCCAGGATGAAGTCGAGCAGCGCCGATCCGGACTTCGTCCGGATGTCGTCCTTCAACGTGGCGATGGAGGTCTCGCTGCGCTCGATCAGCTCGGCGACGATCGCCGGATCGGTCTCGATCGGGGCTGGCGCGCCACCGGCCGGCGGCCCGCCCGGACCCTCGTCCGCGAGCGTCGGGATGAAGCCATCCCGTTCGAGGATGGTGTGAAGCGCGTCCCCGATCAGCGGATCGGATCTCCCCAGCGCCTTCAGGAGCCCTGCGCGGCTTGTTGGCGAAGCCAGACCCTGGGTGACATCGACGAACAGCCTCCCGCCGGCCTCGTACATCGGCCGGAGGGCTGTCAGCTGGAACAGGGAGAGCCCCAGGGGCTTCATCGGGTCGGTCATCATCTGCTGGTGACCGACGGAGACGTAGACGTGGTTCTCTCGGTCGCCGGCCTCGGGGATGGGGAACAGTGTGGTGATCGGCCGGCTCTGGACGATCTCGAAGCCATCGTCCACCAGGCACCACTCGATGTCCTGAGGGCGGCTGAAGTGCGCTTCGACACGCCGGCCCAGCTGCGCGAGCCGCACGACCTGTGCATCCGTCAGCGCTGGCTGCTCCTGCCGCCCCGCCTCGATCGTCTGTTCCTGCGTCCCGCCTGCCGGCGAGGCGTGAACGGCAAGCCGCTTGGTGGCGAGCGCCTTGGCGACGACTTCGCCGTCCCGCACCTTGTAGACGTCGGCGTTCACCAGACCGGAGACCAGGGCCTCGCCGAGCCCGAAGCTGGCCTCCACTGAGGCGACCTTCCGGTTGGACGTGACGGGGTCTGCCGTGAAGAGGATGCCGGCCGCATGCGGGAAGACCATTTGCTGCACGACGACGGCCATGTGAACCTTGCGGTGGTCGAAGCCGTTGCGCAGGCGGTAGGTCACGGCTTGCTCGGTGAACAGCGAGACCCAGCCTCGGCTGACGTGCTGGAGGATCGCGGCCGGCCCCACGATATTCAGGTACGTGTCGTGCTGACCTGCGAAGGAGGCCGTCGGCAAGTCCTCTGCCGTCGCACTCGATCGGACGGCATAGGCGGCTTGCTCGCCGAGACGGGCGAGCGCGAGGGTGATCGCCGCCGCCACATCGTCGGGGATGGCGATCCCTTCGAGGGTCCGGCGGATCGCCGCGCTGAGCTTGCGGATCGCGTTCCGGTCGCCCGGGTTCAGGCGCGACAGCCGATCGAGCAGATCGTCGATCGAAGGGGCTTCCGCCATGATCCGCCGGAAGGCGTTCGTCGTCACACAGAAGCCACGCGGCACGCGGATGCCTTCGATTTGCGAAAGCTCCCCAAGGTGCGCACCCTTGCCGCCAACGACCGCGACCTGCGTCTTGTCGATCTCTTGGAAACCCAACACATAGCAGTCGGGCTGGAAGGTGTAGATACCCGTCGGATCGCCTCCAGCGATCACCGCCGCATGCTCATCCGTGCCCATCGCGTTGCTCCCTTCGTCGTTTACGGCGAGCGAGTATGGAGCACACCCGGGGCTTGAAACAAGCCCCCCGGACAGTGATACTTTGGATGTGGCGAGGGGCGTCTGACGCCCCTCGCAGCGCTAGAAGCGGCCGGTCCAGCAGCCGCTGATCGCCGCCAGCATTGCGCACCGTGCCGTGATTGAGCAGCGGGCGACCGTCTCGGTCAGCGTAGCGCTGATCTGCGGTCGCCTTCTCGGCCTTCCCTGTGCCCAGACGGGTGATGTGATCAAGATGGTGGACGCCAACCTCTGTCCAGGGTCGTTTGGCCCACCTCGATCAGGTAGCCGTCGGGATCGCGGATGTAGCAGCGCATCTCGGTCTCGTGCTGCTTCGGCGGTGTTAGGAATTGGGCGCCCCGCGCGCTCCACTCAGCGTACACAGCTTGGATGTCCGCAACCCGGATGTTGAGGAAGCTGCTCACCCGGTCTGGGTCGGGCGGCGTGTTCAGCGTGACGGTCGGCTTGTCGTCGGTCGGACCTCCTCCGATGTTAATAATGATCCAGCTGTTGGCTAGCGCTACGTACGTCACCTCGTCATTCGCCTCCCCTGAGATGACGGTCCTGCCGCCAAGTACGTCGGTGTAGAAGCGGCGGGAACGCTCGACATCATCTGAAACGATGAAATGGGCCAAGACCATCTCCTGGTCGATGGTGCTCATGCTGACCTCCGTTGTTGGAATTGACTCCATAGTTGCGCCTTACACCGCACCTCGCGGATCGAGTACGGCATCGACGTTGTATTCGTATCTCACTACCACCATTGCGACAACCTCCATACAGGCATCTCGTCGCGCGATCGTCGCCTCGACCGGGCGTGCCCTAATATCGGAGCGTGGACATGCCTGACGTCGAGCAGCTTTCGATCGTCGTGGACGCGTGGCGTATCGCCGACGGCGATCAAGAGGAGTTCATCGACACGCTCGTCGTGCTCTTCTCTCGCCTGCGCGAGCTCGACGGCTTCATCGATGGAGAAATCCTCCGCGGCGTCGATCCCACGCACTTTGTGACCTACGCACGAATGCGCTCGGCTAGCGAGCGCGACGCGGCGTTCATAGACAGCGAGGTGCGCAGGACGCTGCGCACGATCAGGGGGATCGCCCGGCCGGACCCCGGCGCGTACACGGTGTTTCGCAGGTTCACCGCGGAGGAGCACTCTGCCTGACCTGCACGCGTAGTCAGCCGGCGGGCGAGTGGCTCAACGGATCATCGCGCGCGCGGGACGGCTTAGGTACCCGGCTCGCGGCCCTTCGGCTGGCTCGGAGCCTCGCGCTGTGGCGGCGGCGGCATGTGACGTGCGAGCGGGGAGTGCGCGGTCACGGTGAAGGGCTCTCCGTGGTGGATCAGCTCGAGCGGCTCGCCGCCGAGCAGGGTTTAGCGCGCCTGCTCGGCCGTTACCTCCACGAGCAGCCGCCGTCCGCGAAACACGAGGCGGAAGGCAACGCGCTCGAGCGCGGGCGGAAGGCGCGGCGCGAAGCTGAGCCTTCCGTCGTGGTCGCGCATGCCGCCGAGACCCGCGACCGCGCCGAGCCAGGCGCCGGCTAGGGAGGCGATGTGCAGGCCGTCGCGGGTGTTGTGCTCGAGGTCCTCGAGATCGATCAGCGCCGCCTCGCGCAGGTATGCGTATGCCAGCTCGAGGTGTCCGAGCTCGCAGGCGATTACCGCCTGCGTGCATGCCGATAGTGAGGAGTCGCGCACGGTGAGTCGCTCGTAGTAGGCGAAGTTTCGCGCCTTCTGATCTTCGCTGAAGGCATCGCCGCGCAGGTGCATTGCAAGCACCAGGTCGGCCTGCTTGACGACCCGCTTGCGATACAGGTCGAAGTACGGGAAGTGCAGCAGCAGAGGGTATTGGGCGGGCTCGGTGCGCTCGAAGTCCCACGGCTCGTGCGCGGTGTAGCCGTCCGACTGCTGGTGGACCTGCAGTGTCTCGTCGTAGGGGATGTGTACGGCCGCCGCCAGACGCCGCCATGCGCTTCGCTCCTCGGTGTCCACGCCCAGCGCGGCGGCCTGCTCCGGATAGCGCTCGGTAGCGTTGGCGGCCGCCAGCAGGTTGCGCTGGGCCATCAGGTTCGTGTACACGTTGTTGTCCGCTATCGCGCTGTACTCGTCCGGGCCGGTGACACCGTCGATGCGGAAGCTCCCCGACACGTCGAGGTGGCCGAGCGAGCGCCACAGTCTCGCGGTCTCGACCAGCAACTCCGTGCCGGCGGAGCGCGCGAACTCCTCGTCTTCCGTTGCGGCCAGGTAGCGCAGGACGACGTCGGCGATGTCGGCGTTCACGTGGAAGGCGGCGGTGCCAGCCGGCCAGTAGCTCGAGCACTCCGAGCCGGCGATCGTGCGCCAGGGAAAGCTCGCGCCCTCCAGCTGCAGCAGCTTCGCTCGCGCACGCGCCAGCTCGAGCGTGCGATGGCGCCAGCCGAGCGCGTCGCCCGCGGCGCGGGGCGCGGTGTAGGTGAGCACGGGCAGCACGAACGTCTCGGTGTCCCAGAAGGTGTGCCCGTCGTAGCCGGGCCCGGTGAGGCCCTTGGCGGCGATTGGTCGCTGCTCTCCGCGCGCGCCCGCCTGCAGGATGTGAAAGAGCGCGAAGCGGACAGCCTGTTGCAACTCGCCGCCGGGCCGTGCACGGCGTGGGCCATTGCCGCGCCGACCATCAGCGCGCTCGTGCCGGTCGAATGGACGAGTACTGCACGCTCTTCGTTCGACATGGAGCTCTGCGACTGCAGCGGCGAGGCCGGTTGTGAGGGTGCCCGCGGATCGTCGCGCTCGACTGGCAGCGCCTCGTTCGCCACGAGCTCCGACTGGACGACCACGGGAAGGGCCCCGTCCAGCGGCTCTACTTCGTAGTGGATGGCCGCGATCGCCCGTCGCGTGAACGCCACCAGCCGGGTGGATACGACGCGGATCCGCCGCCCCGTCGGCGAGGCCCATTCGGCGCTGCGCCGCAGCACACCGGCACGCAAATCGAGCACCCGCTCGTGCGCGATGAGCGTCCCGTAGCGGACATCGAACGGCTCGTCCTCCACCAGCAGGCGCAGGATCTTTCCGTTGGTGACGTTCACGATCGTCTCGCCGGCCTCCGGGTAGCCGTAGCCGGCCTCCGCATACGGCAGCTCGCGCTGCTCGTAGAAGCCGGCGAGATAGGTGCCAGGGATCCCGAACGGCTCGCCCTCATCGAGATTGCCGCGCAGGCCGAGATGGCCGTTGGCGAGTGCGAACAGCGACTCGGTCTGCGCGAGACACTCGAGGTCGAGAGAGGTCTCGCGCACCTTCCACGACTCCACGGAAAACGCCGGGTGCTGGATCATCGCTCGCGCAGCAACTCCGTGAGATCGCCCACGACGACGCTGGCGCCGTGGGCACGCAGCGCGTCGGCCTGGCCGAGCCGATCGACCCCCACGACCGTGCCGAAATGCCCCGCCCGACCGGCCTCCACGCCGGCGAGGGCATCCTCGAACACCGCCGCCGCGCCGGGCTCGACGCCAAGCTCGCGCGCCGCGGCAAGATACGTGTCCGGCGCGGGCTTGCCGCGCAGGTGCTCACGCTCGGCGAGCGCCCCGTCGATCACCACTTCGAACAGCTTCTCGATGCCGGCGGCCGCCAGCACGTCGCGGCAGTTGCTGCTGGACGAGACCACGGCGGTGCGCAATGCCGCCGCGCGCACGGCGCGCACATACTCCACCGAGCCGCGATAAGCCTCGACGCCGTCGCGCCGAATCATCGCAAGCACGATCTCGTTCTTGCGGTTGCCGAGCCCGTGCACGGTTTCGGCCTCGGGCGGGTCCGCCGGCGACCCGTCCCCGAGCCGTATGTCTCGCGAGGCGAGAAACGACGCGACGCCCTCGTAGCGCGGCCTGCCATCCACGTACTCCTCGTAGTCCTTGACCGCGTCGAACGGCACGAAGCTCTCGTCTCGCTCGCCGGCCCGGCGTCGCAGGAACTCGTCGAACATCTCCTTCCAGGCGGCTGCGTGCACCCTGGCTGTCTGCGTTAGCACCCCATCGAGGTCGAACAGACAGGCGCGCGTCTGTTGGGAGAACCCCAGCACGCACGGACCGTATCTGAACGCCACTAGGCTCGGTCGGTATCGGGCGTGATGTGAAGAGACCGTTGTCTGGCACCGCAGTGTTCATCTCATGCTGAGGTCATATCGCAGAACACGAAGCCGTCGCGTTCGACGACTGCGCCGGTCGCGCAGGCGATCGGCTCGGCGAAGATCGGCCCCGCATGAACGAACGTATGGAACTCCCCGTTCTCGCCGCAGGGATCGACGTTCGCGGGCAGATCGGCCAAGAATTGATCGTCATAGCGCCTACCCGCGAACGAGGCGTCGAGTGCTCGGGGATCTAGGCAGACGATCGTCGCCTGGAAGCCAGCGGCGATGAACTCCCGCGCGAGGACGCCGGTGTCGCGTCCCCACAGCGGGAACAGGCCGTGCTTGCCGGCTGTTGTGAGTCGCGCCTCGCGGTAAGAGCGGACGTCCTCGAGGAAGAGGTCGCCAAAGGCGACCGTCTCGACCAAGGAAAGGGGCGGCAAGGCGAAGGCCTGGGCCATGCGCGCCTCATAGACTTCGTTGACGCAGGCCGGCGGGATGCGAACCTCCACGAGTGGGATGTCTGCTGCTTCGGCTTGCCTGCGGAGAAGCTCGCGGCGAACGCCGTGCATGCTGATACGGTCGTACTCGTCGGTGACGGTGGTGATCAGGGCGTCCGGCTCCATCCCTTTCCCGCGCAGGGTCCAGAGCGTTAGCGCCGAGTCCTTGCCGCCGCTCCAGGAGAGCGCCAGTGGACCGCCTGCAGCTGGTCGGTCGGGAGCAGATGGGGGAGACGACATATCGTCTGTCAGTCGCGCAAGAAGATCGGGGATACCTGTACGTGGTTTTCCGGGGCGGGCGCTTTCTCGCCGTGGGGCACGGGACAGTAGTCAAAGCTGCTCACACCAGCTCCCTCGTATGCAACGGGAAGGGCGATGCCCAGCGGTTGACCGTTGGGAAGCGAAATGAGCATCGATCGAGAATTTGCTGCCTTGGCTGGCCGACTGAGGGCAATCGAGCTGTCGTGGTTGCTTTCCGCCGCTGGGAGGTTTAGTCTCATCAACCACAACTGAATATCGCTCGTGGGCGAGGGGAAGCCGGTCGAAGTCCGGCGCTGACCCGCAACCGTAGGCCGCACCACCACTTTGGGTGCGCGGCAAGCCGGGATACCTCATCCGCGGGTAGAAGCTCTATCAATCCCGTCGTGGTCTGCGGGCGGAGCCGGATCGAGTCCCGGTCCGTTTCTGTCCTCGTGCACGTTTGGTGTACGGGGACTGTTTTGTTTCAGGGCTCTTTCGGACCTCTGGCTGTCGTCGCGGCAAACACCAGGAGGTTAGAAACAAATCATGTCAGGTCATCCGAAGTGGCTCAAGCGAGCTGGGATGCTGGCCGGCGTACTCGCGCTCGCGGTCACGTTCACGGCGCCCGCGGTGGCAAGCGCGCAGCCGAAGGTGGAAGCGACCGAATGGCTCGCCAAACAGCTGATATCGACGCCGACCGAAGGCTCGTACTGCGAACTATTTGGCGAAAAATCTGTCGGTGAGACGATCGAATGTATGCTCGCGTTCAAGGCCACCGAAAGCTCCAAATTCAAAACCGATCGTGAAGCGACATACGAGTGGGTGCTCAAGAACAAAAGCAAATATGTGGGGAGTGAACCGTGTGAAACGGCGAGCGAACTGTCAGCGGGTGCCGTCGCCAAGTACGCTCTCGCAGTGGAGGCACAGGCAGGCAACCCAGAAGAAGTCGAAGGACGCAACCTGATCAAAGACCTGGAGTGCCTGCAGGTCAAATCAGGCGGTGAAACAGGCCGGTTCAAGGATAAGGGTGCGACCGACTACTCCAACGTATTCGGCCAGTCGCTTGCGATCATCGCGCTGAAGGCATGTCAAGAAAAATTCTGCACTAGCAAACCGAACCTCAAATCGGTGATCGAAGCCGGTGCTACGTATCTGCGTGAACAGCAGTGCACAAAACCCGTAGAACTAGCTGGCGCATTTCGCTCGGCGATGGGTCTGGCGACGACCAAATGCAACACCAAACCGCCGTTCAATAAAAAAGAAGTAGAAAACCCGAACTCAGTAGAAGTCGATTCGACCGGTGCGGCCGTCCAGGCATTGCTGGCCGCGGAAACGAGCGGATCGAAAGCGGCTGCCGAATCCGCCCTCACATGGCTCAACCACAACCAGACTGAAGCTGGAGCCTGGGAAAGCTACTGCAGCGAAAGCAAATTTACGACGCTCTTCAAGAGCGCCAACAGCACGGCACTGGGAATTATGGCCGACGTCGAGGGCAAAGTCTCATTCGGCAAAGCGGTGACATGGCTCGAAGAAAGCGTCGAAGCCCAGCCCGCGAGCGAACGCGGCCTGCCGGCGTGCACCAAGACCGGCGCACCTGACGTGCTGGCGACAGCACAGGGCATCCTCGGCCTCTACGCAATGACCTACCCGCATCTGGTGGGGCTACCGTAGCCCCCGAGGTGCGCTTGCGAGGGGCGAGCATCGTGCTTGCCCCTGTCGTGAGGAGTTGACCGTCTCGCGAGACAGGCGGCTGGCCGATCCCCGTCCGATCCCGTGGGGTTCGTGTCCGTCGCCCCGAACCGTCAGGAGCGACAGACATGAACCAGACCACCACCAGGCCCGAATCCAACCGCCTCACGCTCCTCTGCTTGCTCGTGCTGAGTGGGTTGCTTGTCGCTGTGATATGTCCCCGCGAGGCGCTCGCGGCGAACGTGTCCAACCCTGACCCTGGGTTGATCGCTCGCTGGGAACCGTGCGAACCGAACACAGGGGTGACGGTGATCGTCGATGATCGGGCGCTCGGCGAAGGCAAGATCTATGTCGGCTGCGCGCTTGGGGAACAGGCAAACGGGGTGGAAGCATTGGAGAACGCGGGGTTCGCCCTGGAAGGCACCGCCGATTACGGCCTCGCGTTCATCTGCCGCATCGACGGCGAGCCTACGTTTGCCGAACAGACCTGCGAACAGACCCCCGGTGCCGGCGCGTACTGGTCCTACTGGCATGGCAAACCAGGCGGCCGCTGGGACTACAGCGGTGTCGGCGCTTACGCCTATAAGCCGGCGCTCGGCACCGTCGAAGGCTGGGGGTTTGCCGGTGGCCCTCGGATCGAACCGATGGATGGCCGGGGCCCCTCGTCGTTCACGCTTCCGCCTGAGCAGGAATCATCAGTGATCCCGGCTCGGCTGGCGCGCGAATGGCTCGCGCCGGTGCTGGACCAGACCGCCGTGCAGACCGAAGAAGATGAAATCGACAAAAAAGGAGAAGAATTTTCCGGCCTGAAGACGGTTCTTCGGGGAGCCGTCGCGCTCGCCCAAGCGGGGGTCGAGACCGCCGAGCTCGCGCCGATCGCCCACTGGCTCTCGCGCACCTGCGAAGAAGCAGGCACCTCGGTTGGCAGCTGCGTGCTGCGCGGATTCGCCGAGCCACGGGCCCCGAGAGAAAACCAGTACCCGGCCCGTTTTGCAGTCGCGATCCTCGGCCTGCAGGCACTCGGAGAGAACCCGTCCAGCTTCGACGGGGAAGACCTGCGCGGGACGCTCGAAGGCATGATCGAGGAAGCGAACGGCAAGGTCGAAGACGGTGGGCAACCGAGCAAGGCCGTCATATACCTCGCACCGACGGTGCTGGCGCTCGCCCGTACCGGCCCGCTACCGGCGAAGGCCTCCAAGACGATCGATCTGCTCCTGGCGGACCAAAATGCGCGCAACGGCAGCTTCGAACTCGAAACTAGCGCCAACGTCGAAGCGATCGAAGCGCTCGTCGCCGCCCGCGAAAAGGGCGTGGCCGTGCTGGGGCAGAGCCGCCTGGAAGCGATCGAAGCGGCACTGGCGAAAGCAGGCGATAATCTGGAAAGCCTCCAGGAACCAGACGGTGGTGTCCGTGCCGTTCGTGGCCACGAAGAAGCCGAACCCACCGTCGAATCGACCGCGCTGGGCGCCGTCGGCCTGGCGCTGGCCGGGCATAGCGCGGCAGCTGAACGCGCCGCGAAGTGGGTCTCGCCCTACCAGGTGACCGCGGAATACGCCGGCACCGGCAACACTGAAACCGGGGAACACACCCCGGCGGAAGCCGTGATCGGTGCATTCACGGAAGGCGAAGCTGCGTTGCGCCAAGCGCTCGCCTACGGAATCGGCTCCGAAGATGTCTACGGGGTCTACGGCGAAGCGCAGGCCCCGACGATCGGCGCGCTGCGCGCGCTGAGCACCGCCGGGCCATACGGCCCTTATGACGCGAGCTTCGATCAGCAGTCGCTGTTCTTTGAAAATCGCACGGTCGGCTCGCCAAGCGGGGCGTTGACCGCGACACTGACCAATGACGACGTGCGTCAGATCACGATCGCCGAAGTCAGCCTCACCGGCGCGCAGGCCGGCGACTTCAGCATCCGTGGCGGCACCTGCGCCGGCAGGACGTTGACACCGGGCGAAAGCTGCGAAACCTCGGTCAGCTTCGATCCGACCACGACCGGCGAGCGCGAAGCACTGGTACACGTCACGGTGCAGGGCACCAGCCAGACGATCGACCTGCCGCTCACCGGAACCGGCGTTGCCGCCACAGAACCACCACCCGGCAGCGAACCCGAACACCACACCGAACCCGAACACCGAAGCGAACCGGAACACCACGCCGAACAGCAGCCGATGCCGCCTGGGCCCGAGCCCCAGCCTGCGGGCGAAAGCGCTCACCAGGCGGTGCCCGCCGTCTCGGTCGCCGCGTTCAAGAGCACGCGGACGGTCGAGAGGGCCAGGATCGCCACGATCGCCATCCTGCGCTGTGCACAGGGTCCACGTTGCACGGTCGATGCTCCGCGCAGGGTGCGCGTACGGATCGCCGGCAGAAGCTACTGGGCGACGGTGCTCGCGCCGCGCGAGCTAAGTGCCGGGCAGAAAGCGACGCTAGCGGTGCGACTGTCGCGGAAGGCCTACGCCGCGCTCGCCGGGCACACCGCCACGATCACGGTGACGGTCGCGCTCAGCGAACAGAGCACCAGGACCACGCGCACCGTCCAGGCCCTGATCGCCCACGCGGGCTCGGCGAAGGCGAGAAGAACTCATCGCCCAGACATGCTCGCGGGCGCGATCGCGTGCCATCCGTTATCGTGCTTGCTGCCACGCGGTCGGGGGAACCCGGTGAGACTCCGGGACTGACGCGCAACGGTATGGGCAGCGGATCGACTGGCGATTCGCTTCCCGAGTCCGAGTACCTGCCGGTGGCCCAAGACATAGGGACCCTGTTCTCGCGAACGGACGGTTGGTTGTTACGCCTCTTGCTCTCAGTGGAGCTTGGCCGGAGTTGCCCCGTCCAGATCTCAAGGAGGCTCCACCAATGAAACTGATGCTCTGTCGGCTTGCGCCCGTCGCTGTGCTCGCCTACTGCCTGTTGCCGAGCTCGCCGGCGCTGGCCAGCTCCTCCAAGCAACGGCATCGCGCTTCACCCGCGCCCGAAGCGGCAGAATGGCTCGCTTCGCAGCTGAAATCGACGAGCGATGGCTCCTACTGCGAACTGTTCGGCGAAGAATCTGTGGGCGAGACGATCGAATGCGGGCTCGCGTTCAAGGCCGCCGGGTCCAGCTTCACGGCGCAGCGTGAAGCGACATATAAATGGGTTCTCGCAAACAAGAGCAAATATGTCGGTAGCGTTTCGTGCGAAACGACGACCAAGCCGCTTTCTGCCGGCGCGGTCGCGAAGCTCGCACTCGCGGTGGAGGCCGAGAATGGCAACCCCGAAAGCGTCGAAGGGCGCAACCTGATCGCCGACCTCAAGTGTCTACAAGTGGGCTCCGGGACGGAAGCCGGCAGGTTCAGCGACAAGAACCAGACCAACTTCTCCAACGTGTTCGACCAGTCGCTGGCGATCATCGCGCTGAAGGCGTGCGAAGTGAACTGCGCGAGCAAACCGAACCTGAAGGCGTCGATCGAAGCGGGCGCTGGGTACCTGCACGGACAGCAGTGCGCGGGAAGCAAACCCAAATCGCTCAACGGCGCGTTTCGCTCGACGATGGGCCTCGCAGCCGACACATGCAACAACGAGCCGCCGTTTGAAAACGAAAGCGAAAACGAAAACGCGGTCGAAGTGGACTCGACTGGCGCCGCCGTCCAGGCGCTGTTGGCAGATGGGACCGCGGAATCGAAATCAGCGGCGGACGCTGCCCTGAGCTGGCTCAAAAAACAGCGCAAGAAATCGAGATACTGGGAGAACTACTGCAGCTTCGAAGAATCCTCGGTGATCTTCCCGAGCGTCAACAGCACGGCGCTCGCGATGATGGCCGATGTCGAGGGAGGAGTCTCCTTCGGCAAAGCGCAGAAATGGCTGGAAGGCATCGTCGAAGCACAGCCCGTGGGCGAACGTGGCCTGCCGGCGTGCACTGCAGCTGGTCCGTCCGAAGTGTCTGCCACAGCGCAGGGCATCATCGGGCTGTTCGCAACGAGCTACCCGCATCTGGTGGGGCTGCCGTAGGCATATATGTGGTGGAAACCTCTCGCCCTGGTCTCCCTGCTGGTCTGCTCTGTGCTGCTCGCCGGCGCGGCGCAGGCCACCAGGGCGGCGGCGGAAAACGTGGCGAACCCCGACCCTGGGCTGATTGTGCGCTGGGAACCGTGCGAACCGAACACCGGGGTCACGGTGATCGTCGATGACCAAAAGATCGGCTACGGCATGATCTATGTCGGCTGTGCGCTCGGGGAACAGGCGACCGGTGTGCAAGCGCTGGAAAATGCCGGCTTCGCGCTGGAAGGCACGACGGACTATGGGCTGGCGTTCATCTGCCGCATCGACGGCGAGCCGACACCGGCGGAAGAGTCGTGCACGACGACGCCGGGTGCCGGCGCATACTGGTCCTACTGGCGCGGGAAACCGGGTGGCCGCTGGGGCTACAGCGGCGTGAGTGCCAAGAGCCCGCAGAGCCGCTCGCCGGTCAACTCGGTCGAAGGCTGGTCGTTCGGGGGCGGTGGCGCCCCGCGGATCGAACCGATGGACGGCAGCGGCCCATCGTCGTTTCGCCTGCCAGCTCCCCAGGAATCCTCGGTGATCCCGGCTTTGCTGGCGCGCGAATGGCTCGCGCCGGTCCTGGATCAAACCGCTGTCCTGGCAGAAGAACTCGAAACCAAGAAAATCTCAGAACATCCCGAAGCCGAAGGACCGCTGTTGGGGGCCGTGGCGCTCGCCCGCGCCGGCCTTGAGCCCGCCAGGATGAAGCCGATCGCCGACTGGCTGGCGCGCGATTGCGAAGAAAGACACGTGACGGTAGAAGGCTGTCCACTGCGCGAACTCGCCAACCCGGATGCCCCGCGCGAACAACGCAAAGCCGAACACTTCGCGCTCGCGGTGCTCGGCCTTCAGGCGCTCGGGCTGAACCCCTCCAGCTTTGCCGGGATGGACCTGCGCGGCGCGCTCGAAGGCATGATCAAGAAGACCACCGGCGAAGTCGAAAGCGAAGGCGAACCCAGCGACGGCATCGAAGTCACCGCGCCGACCGTGCTGGCGCTCGCTCGCACCGGCGCGCTGCCCGAAGAGGCGCTGAAAACAGTCGATCTGATCCTCGCCCAGCAGGACGCGAACACGGGCAGCTTGGAAGCGACCACAGCCGCGAACGTCGAAGCGATCGAGGCGCTCGTCGCCGCGCGCGAACAGGGCGTGAGCGTGCTCGGGCAGAGCCGGCTCGAAGAGATCCAGGCAGCCTTGGCCAAAGTGGGCGGCTATCTGGAAAGTATCCAGGAACCCGAAGGCGGCGTTCGTCGCCAGGAAAGCAGCAGTCCCGTGTTCAACCCCAACGTCGAATCGACCGCGCTCGGCGCGGTCGGGCTAGCGCTGAGCAGCCGCCAGGCGGCGGCCGAACGGGCCTCGCAATGGGTCTCGCGCTACCAGGTGACCGCCGAATACGCCGGTATCGGCAACCCGGAAACCGGCGAACACACCCCGGCGGAAGACGTGATCGGCGCGTTTTTGCCGAGCGAAGCAGCGTTGCGTAACGCGCTCGCCTTCGGCGTCGGCTCCGATAACCGCTATGGCCCGTACGCTGAAGCTCAGCTACCGACGATCGACGCGTTGCTCGCGCTCGTGACCGCCGGCCCCTATGGCCCCTACGACGCCACGTTCGACCAGAAATCGCTGTTCTTTGAAAATCAGATGATTGGCTCACAGAGCCGACCTCTGGCGGCCACGCTGAGCAACCACGACGTGCGGCCCTTGATGATCGCCGGGGTCAGCGTCGTGGGCGGCGACGCCGGCGATTTCCGTGCCGGCGGCGGCAGCTGCACCGGCAAGACGCTCGCACCGGGGGAAGGCTGCGAACTCTCGGCGAGCTTCGATCCGACCGCCGCTGGCCTGCGCGAAGCGCTGCTCCAGGTGGCGCTGCAGGGCAGCGCTCAGGCGATCGAGCTGCCGCTCACGGGTACCGGCACTCCCGCAAGCGAACCCGAACCAACGAACCCCGGACAGAAGGGCGGCTCGGAAGGCCCCGCCCAGACAGGGACCACGGGCACACCCTCCCAAGGGGTGTTGGACAGCCGGATCGCGAGCCTCCCGCGCATGCAGACGCCGCGCCTGGACGGCCTCGGCGCAGGCCATGGGCTCGTGGGTGTGAGCTGGCAGGTGCTGGAAGGCGCGGACGATCTTGCATCATGGACGATCTCCTCGCAGACGCTCGGCGTCGCGGGCGCCGGCTATGTGATCAGAGCGACAGGGGGCGCGAGTGCGACTGCAGCGCTCCTGAAGCTCCCCGCGGGAGCCGCCTACGAGCTTCGGATCACCTTCACCGATCTGCTGGGGGGCAGCTCGACCACGCAGATCGGCAAGGTGCTCGTGCCCCACGACGATCGCTGGAGCGGCCTGCGCTACCAGGGCTCCTGGCATCGGCTCGAGCAGCCGGGCGCGTGGCTCGATACGGTCAGCCGCGGCACCGGCGGCGCCCAGGTCTCGATGCGGCTCGGCGCAGGAAAGCCTGTGTTCATGCTGCGCGGCACCACTGGAGCGGCGCAGGTCGAAGTGCGTGCGGGCTCCCGCCGTCAGGTGTTCGCGATCGCCAAGGGTCCTGCCGGTGTCTTGCGCCAGATCGCGGCGATGGAGCGCTCGACGGCGGGGACGGTCAGCCTGCTGGTGCTGAAGGGAGCGGTCGATCTCGATGGCGTGGCCGTCGAAGGTTAGAACCCCGCGACGTGTCGTTCGCTGGTGGGCGCTGAGCTTCGTCCTAGGCCTCCTGCTCGTGGGGTGTGAGGCGGGCTCGGCGCTCGCGGCGCAGGCGCGCTACCAGGGAAGCCTCGACAGCATGGTGCGCTATCTGCAGAACGACCAGAACTCCGATGGCGGGTTCGGACGCGAACCGGGAGAAAGCTCCAACAACGATGCCAGCGCGTGGGTTGCGCTGGCGCTTGCCGCGGCGGGGATCAACCCGCGCGACCAGACCCCCGCCGGCCAGCACTACCAGGGCGGCAAGAGTGTGTACGCGTATCTGACCGAACACGCCGGTGAACTGTCGGCGAGCACCGACTTCGAGCGCGACCTGCTCGTCGTGGACGCCGCGGGCGCCTCCCCGGCCGATTTCGGCGGTGTGAACCTCCTCGAACGGATCCTGCAGCGCCAGCTGACTCAGCCGGGCCCCGACGCAGGGGCCTTCGTACACGAAGCGGGCTCAGGTGAACCGGAGATGAATGACACGATCTTCGCGATCCTCGCGCTCAACCCGATCCACGAACCGCGGGTCCAAGCCGCCGTGCAGGCCGCCGCGGAATGGGTGGAAAGGGAGCAAGACTGCGACCACGGCTGGCCCTCCACCGGTTACCGGACCGGTGGACGATGCCCAGCGGGTGGGGGCGAGCTGGCGGGGGAACCGGGAAGCGAAGTCGACATGACCGGCGCGGCAATCGAGGCGCTGAACGCCGCCGGACGACAGGGCGCGGCCAAGGAAGTCGAGCGGCACGCCTTTGAATACCTGAAGACGGCGCAGGACCCAAACGGCGGCTTCCCGGAGGAGCCCGGTGATGAGGAACCGAACGTCGCTTCGACCGCGTGGGTGGTGCAGGCGATGTGGTCGGCCGGGATCAATCCCGAAACCTGGGTCACGCGCTCGGGCCTCGCAAGCGAAGAACCGCTCGGCTACATGGCATCGCTGCAGCAGGAAGACGGCCACATCAGATGGGAGGAGAGCCGGGAATGGAACGGGGTCTGGATGACCGCCTACGTCGGCGCGGCGATGGCCGGCGACCCGTATCCGATCCCCGAAGTGCCCTATGAAGAACTCCCGCCGGCACCGTCCGAAGTGTCCAGCGGCGCTCCCTCCGCGGGCTCCTCGACCGAACCGGGCGACGGCCAGGGCGGCGAATCCTCCAAGCCTGGCAGCGGCGTGATCGCCGGTGGCGGAGGCGCGGGTGCCCCCCTATTCAGTCGCCCCCAACCCGCCAGCAAGGGCCACACGCCCGGCGGCGTGCGACTGCTCACCAGCAAGCGCGCGAAGGCCGCTCAGAAGAGCTCAACCAAGAAGCACGCGACCAAGCGCCGGCGCAACCCCGGCCCGGCCCGCAAGACGCCCGTACCTGTTATCAAATCCAGCGGCTCCCGGCACAAAGGGATCGGTGCGGGATCCTCGGGCAGTGGAAAGGGCGGCGGAGGCTCAGGTGCCGGCGGACAAGAGATCAAAGGCTTCCTGATCAGCGACACGCAGGGTCCGCTGGAACCCGGAGCTCCGGGTCTGCGCGGCGCCAGCGCCGGCGCCAGCCAGACGCCGTGGCTAGCCATCGCTATCGGTGGAATGATCTTGCTGCTGATCCTCGCAGGCTCACAGCTCGAGCGCAGGCGCCCGCAGGTGATCCTGTGAGCACGCTCGCTGCGGTTGGCAGTATCGCTGAAGCGCTGGCGCGAATCGCCTCCGCGCTGCGCACCCCGGTCCTCGTCCTAGCGCTGCTGGTGCTGCTCATCTGCGCGGTGGAGACCGGGCGCTTCGCCACCGAGCTGTGGTCCCGCACACGCGCAGGTCGCGGCGCGCTGCGCACCCTGATCCGCCAGATGATCGCCGACCCCGGCCAGGCTGCCGCGCTGTCTCCTCGCGCCCCGACTTCGTTCGCGGGAGAAGCGCTTGTGCAGATCGCACGTGCCATCCTCGCCGGCGAAAATGCGGGTATAGAGCACGCGCTCGCCGACTACGAGCTGGCCGTCCAGCGGCGCCTGGAGCGCACTCGCATCCTTGTCCGCGCCGGGCCCGCCCTTGGCCTGATGGGCACTCTGATCCCGCTGGCGCCGGGGCTCGCCGCGCTCGGCCATGGCGACGTGGCAACGCTGGCGACGGACCTACGGACCGCGTTCGCGGCCACCACGATCGGGCTGCTGGTCGGCACGGTCGCCTTTGCGCTGACGCTCACACGCACGCGTATGTACACAGAAGACCTCACAGCGCTGGAGCGCGCCACGCCACCGCTCCCGGAGACCGGCAGATGACACGGCGTACCGGACTCGGCCGGCACAGCGGGATAAGCGACGCCGCCGGGGATCCGCTCGACGGCCTGGTGAACCTGTTCGACATCGGCATCGTCCTCGCCGTTGCGTTCCTGATCGCGGGGCTCGGCCTGACGCTCAACCAATCCACGCACAGCCTGCAGCAGCGCACGCCGACTCAGCACACCCAGACGCTGCCCTCGCCAACCAGCGCACCGGTCGCGAGCGGCCACGGCCAACCCGTTGGCATGGTCTACCGCCTGAGCGACGGGCAACTCGTGTACGTCCAAAAGCAGCCATGAAGCTCGCTGCGACAGTGTTTGCGAGTGTGCTCGGCGCCGTCGTGCTCGCGGGCTGTGGCCTCGGCGCTGGACCCACGCCGAATGCTGTGAAGCTCGTTGTCACTAGCGATTTCGGCACGCGGATGCTGCCAGCCACCGGTCCGCTGAAGGTAAATGGGCAGGTGACGGTGATGAGCCTGCTCACGCGGAACTACCGGGTCGCCACCCGCGAAGCAGGAGGCTTTGTGGACAGCGTCGACGGGCTCTCCGGCGGCCAGGAAGCGGGGGCGCCGGTCGACTGGTTCTTCTACGTCAACGGCGTCGAAGCGACCAAGGGAGCGGCCGCGACGAACGTCCGCTCGGGCGATCACATCTGGTGGGATAGGCACGACTGGAGCCAGGCCGAGGGAGTCCCAGCCGTGGTCGGGTCGTTCCCCGAGCCGTTCCTGAATGGGATCGAAGGCAAGCGGCTGTCCGTACGCGTCGAATGCGCGTCTGTCGCCGGCTATGCCTGTCGCACCGTCACAGGTCGCCTGCGCGCGCTCAACATTCCTGTGGCTAGCGCGCAGATCGGGAGCAAAGGCAGGCCGGAATCACTGCGTGTGCTCGTCGCGCCGTGGGTGAACATCGCAACCGACCCCGGTGCCGCGGGCCTCAAGCAAGGGCCGCGCGCGAGCGGCGTCTATGCCCGCTTCTCCACGAGCGGACAGGCGCTGACGCTGCTCGACCAGAACGGAGGGCCGGTCGAAACCCTGCGCACTAGCGCGGGACTGATCGCCGCGACGCGCCAGCAGGAAGACCCGCCGGTGTGGCTCATCACCGGCACAGACGCTCGGGGTGTGGAACTCGCAGCGCGCGCATTTGACCAAGGCACGCTGCAGGACCGCTTCGCGGTCGCGCTCGGATCGGACGGCGCGGTTGCGCTGCCGGATGGGATGCCGCGCCGATGAAGGCGATGTCGTTCTTCTACCGCCGTCTGCCGAGCCCTTTGCACACGGCGCGCGCCGGCGTGGGGGCGCTTTGGGCAGCGGCGTTGTTGGTGGCAACGCTCGTTCTATTCCATCCCCTGGTGCTGCTCGCGCTGCTGGCGGCCGTTCTCTGCGCTGGTGTCGGGGCCGGCGTCGGGCGCCTGCTCGCGCGCTCGATGCGAACGGGCGCAATCGTCTGGTTGCCGATAATGGCGGTCAACGTGCTCGTCTATCACGAAGGCGTCACGGTGTTCGCACGACTCGGCGACCTCGGTCCCTTCGGCCAGGGAAACCTCACGGTCGAGGCGCTCGTCTACGGCGCGGTGATCGCCCTGAAGGTGATGTTGCTGATGCTCATCACCACGCTGGTGAGCCTCACGGTAGACCCCGACGAGCTGCTGAGGATCGTGCGTCGCCTGTCGTTTCGCTCGGCGCTCACGGCATCGCTCGCGATGCGCATGATCCCCGTGCTAGGCGCTGACGCCCAGCGACTCGCCGAGGCGCAGCGGACGCGTCCGGATGGTCCGCCACGTGGCGCCCGCGGGCGGGTCGCGCTGCTGCGCGCCGTGGTCGGAGGTTCCCTGGATCGCGCCATGGATGTGGCCGCCACGCTCGAGGTCCGTGGCTTTGCGATGGCGCGCCGTGCGCCGCGCGTGGCGCGCCCCTGGTCGCGTCACGACGTCGCTTTCCTCGTCTCCGCTGTGGCCGTTTTTGCGCTGGCCATCCTCGGCAGGCTCACCGCGGCGGCGAGCTTCAATGCCTACCCGGAACTTCACGCTCCCATCAGCACGGGCACGATCGTGCTGTGCATCGGACTCCTGGCAGCCGTGCTCCTGCCTTTCGCGGATCGTCGAGGGATCGACTTATGACCGCGCCGCTGCTGTCTTTCGATCGCGTCACATACAGCTACCCCGGTATCGAGGCGCCCGCACTGAGCGATGTCAGCCTTGAGATCGAGCCGGGTGAGTTCTGCTTGCTCGCGGGGCTCTCGGGTCACGGCAAGTCGACGCTGCTGCACGCAGCTTGCGGTCTCGTGCCGCACTTTCACGGCGGTCATTTCGCGGGCCGCGTGACGCTCGCGGGTTTGGACACGCGCGAGCACGGGCCTGCGCGTCTCGGGGCCTTCGCCGGGGTGCTGTTCCAAGACCCTGAGACCCAGCTCGTGATGAGCAGCGTGCGTGCGGAGCTGGCGCTCGCGCTGGAGAACCGTGGCCACGGTGCCGCCGCTGTCGCGCGTGGCGTGGAGGAGGTGGCGCTCGCGCTCGGCATCGACTCCCTGCTGGATCGCTCCACGCATGAGCTGTCAGGCGGTGAGAAGCAGCGCGTGGCGCTCGGCGCTGCGCTCGCGGGCCGACCGCGGCTGGTGTTGCTCGATGAGCCCACCTCGCAGCTCGATCCGGTCGCCGGAGACGAGCTGATCGGCCTGCTGCGCCGGCTCAACCAGGAGTGGGAGACGACGATCGTACTGGCCGAGCATCGCCTGGAGCGCTGTCTGTCGTCCGTCGATCGCGTGATTGCTCTGGAGGGCGGGCGCCTCAGCTGTGACAGCGACCCGCAGGCGTTCCTCGCGTGGGCCGCACAGAGCTCGCCGGCGCTGCAGACACCGGCCGCCAAGCTGTTTGCGCTCGCGGGGCTGCGACCCGCCCCGGCGGGTGTGCGACAGGCCCGCGCGACGCTCCGCGCGCATCGGCTGCTTCCCGACGAGGAGCCATCGCAGACCGCCCAGCCACAGCCCACCCGAGCGCGTCAGAAAGCGAAGTTGCGTCGCGCGACCAAGCTGGCCGCCGCGCTCGAGTACGACGGCGTGTGGCACGAGTTGCGCAATGGGCCGGCGATCCTGCGCGGTGTCACGCTGCGCGTCCAGGCAGGTGAGAGTGTCGCCTTGATGGGCCGCAATGGTGCTGGTAAGTCGACCCTGCTGCGCCACGCAGCCGGCCTGCTCGAACCCACTAGAGGCCGCATCGAGCGTGCCGGAAGGGTAGCCCTGCTACTGCAGAATCCCGGCGACTACTTCGTGCATGAGCGCGTCGCCGAAGAGGCTCCTGCGCAGGCGCTGGCGGCGGTCGGCTTGGCGGAGATGGCACAACGCAACCCGCGCGACCTCTCTGGCGGAGAGCGCCAGCGCCTGGCACTGGCGATCGTCACCGGCTCGGGTGATGAGCCGGCGGTGCTCGCGCTCGATGAGCCCACCCGCGGCATGGACCGCGAAGCCAAGCGCGAACTGGCACAGGAGCTGCGGCGTCGCTCAGAGCGGGGACAGGCAGTGATCGTCGCCACGCACGACCCCGAGTTCGCGGCGGCCTGCGCCGACCGTGCGGTCCTGATGGCTGACGGGCGCGTGATCGCCGACGGCACGGCCGCCGGGTTGCTCGCCGGCGGCTGGTACTTCGCCACCGAGACCGCGCGCATCCTCTCGGGCGCCGCCGGTGCGCTGCTGCCCGAGCAGGGCGCAGAGCTTCTGCGCACCCGCCAGGCCGGCGCCGAGACACCGATCGACGACCAGCGGGATGCACACGCCATCGTCCCGGGAGTCGCGTGATGAGCTGGCCGGTCGCATCCTTTCTGGTCGTCGGCCTCGTGCTGGGTGTCGGCTGGCTCGCGTATGAGCGCAGGCATCCATCGGCGCGAATGGCAGCCGTCGTAGCGGTCATGTCGGCTCTCGCTGCGCTCGGACGCGACGCCTTCGTGGCGCTGCCCGACGTCAAGCCGATCACCGCCATGACATTCGTGGTCGGCTACGCGCTCGGCCCGCTGCCCGGCTTCACCGTCGGTGCGCTCGGGATGCTCGTCTCCAACTTCGTGCTCGGCCAGGGTCCGTATACACCCTGGCAGATGGCCGCATGGGGCATGGTCGGCCTCGGCGGCGCGGCGCTCGCACGACTGAGCCGCCGGCGTGTCGGCCGCGTGCCCCTTGCTCTGGCCTGCGCACTGGCTGCGTTGGTCGCGGAGGAGATCATGGACCTCTACACGTGGACGCTTGGCGCGGCCCACACGCCGGCCGCGTTCCTAGCGGTTGCCGGTCAGGCGCTGCCGTACGACGTAACGGGCGTCGTCGCGAGCTTCCTCTTCGGACTCGCGTTCGCCCCTGAGCTAGCGCAGGTACTCGCCAGGGTGCGCGTGCGCATGGACGTGACATGGGTGCAGGCGCCCACCGCGACGAAGACCGGCGGATGAGGCCGTCGCTTCAACGCTTCGGCGGTACGCTGGGGGACTCACGCGCTCAGGGCAAAGAGTCGTGTGTGAGGTTGTGTAGTGGCGCGAGCCGGACCCCCCCGGAGCTGTTATCAGGCGACCGTGTCCTCGCCGCCAGCCCCTCCACAAGCCGCGCGGCGACGGTCCCCGCATCGTGTTTACCGGCCCACACGGCGAGCTCCTGCGCGCGCGCCCGAATCGCTACATCCCCGAGCGCCCGCTCCACGGCGAGTCGCAGCACGCGCGGCGTGACGAACCGCCGCGGCACGCGCACCCCGGCCCCGGCCCAGTCAACACGTGCGGCGTTCTCGTTCATGTCGCCGACTGCCGGACAGGCAACAACGGCGCAGCCCGAGGAGAGCGCGCGCACGAGTGTGCCGTGCCCGGCGTGGCAGACGACGAGGTCGCAGTCGGGCATGGTGCGGGAGTAGGAGACCCAGTCGACGACGTGGGCGTTGGCAGGCACGGTCAGCGGACGCGGGGGCAGACGTCGGTTGTACGTAGCGAGCACGCGCACCGGCGCATGGGCGAGGCCGCGCAGTGCGGCGCGCAGGAGCGTGTGCTGGGAGTCCTGGGCGGTAGAGGGTGCGATCAGCACGAGCGGGGCATCGGGCGAGACCCCGCCGGCACCGCCGCTCGGTAGCTGGACGTCGCGCGCGGGTGGCTCCCACATGAGCGGCCCGACGACGTGGGCGTGCGCAGGCCAGGTGCGCGGGTACTCGAGCTGGGGGAAGGTGGCGACGAGCGCCAGCTCACGGCTGATCCCCCCGTGGACGTGGTCGAGTGGCAGGAGTCCAAGCTGCGTGCGGGTCTCATTCAGCTCGAGGCGGCCACGCTCGAGACCCGCGTTGACGGCGCGCTGCGCTTGGCGCCAGAGCGCCCGCCCGGCGGCGGTGCGTGGCAGGCGCGCGCCGAGCGAATAGATCGGGAAATCGGGCGCCCCGTGGGGGTGGACGTGGGGGATGAGCGTGGCACGGGGGCAGCCGTCGAGCTCGGCGGCGAGTGCGGGGGCGAGCGTGAGGATGTCGGCGACGACGACATGGGGCTGTAGCTCGCGCACGAGCGGCAGGGTGTCGCGAGTGGCGTGCACGACTGCCTCGTAGAAGTCGAGGTCGGGAGAGTCCGCCCCTCCGGAAGGGAAGACTTGGTACTCGGGGGCGGGGGCGAAATCGATCCCCTCGGCCTCGACATGCTCTTGCCAGCGACGCCAGGTCTGCAGCGTTACGTGGTGTCCGCGGGCGGCGAGTGCGCGCCCGAGGGCGATCATGGGAAAGGCGTGCCCAGGGTCGCCAAAGGCGCCGAGCAGCACCCGCCAAGGGGGGCCCGCGCCTGCGCCCGGAGGAGCACCGGTGCCTTCCATGGTCCGGGCTGCGGCTCAGGCGGCGAGCTCGGCGAGCAGCCGCAGCTGCTGCAGGCGCTCTGGCGCGGTAAAGGCGGTGGGGGTGACGCCGAGCGTGCCGACGCCAGCGTCGCGGTAGATGGCGAGGCGCTCGCGCACGACGTCGACGGGACCGCAGAGCGAGACGGTGTCGATCAGCGCATCGGGGATTGCGGCCATCGCCTCGTCACGCTTGCCTTCGAGGTAGAGGTCCTGGATGACATTGGCCTCGGCCTCGTAGCCGTAGCGCTGGATGAGCTGGTTGTAGAAGTTCTGCTTGCGCGAGCCCATGCCGCCGACGTAGAGCGCGATGAACGGCCGCATGCTGTTGCGGGCGCTCTCGACATCGTCGGTGATGCAGAGGCTGACGGTGGGGGCGATGTCGAAATCCTCAAGCGATTTGCCCGAGCGATCGGCGCCTTCCTGCAGCAGCGGGCGCAGCTCGGAGACGTGCTCGGGCGAGAACAGCGTGGGGATCCAGCCGTCGGCGATCTCGCCGGCGAGGGCGGTGTTCTTGGGGCCGATGGCGGCGAGGTAGATGGGGATGCGCTCCTGGACGGGGGAGATGGTGAGCTTGAGCGCCTTGCCGGGCCCGTCGGGGAGCGGCAGCTCGAGCGTGTCGCCGTGAAACTCGACGCGTTCACGCGCGAGCGCCATACGCACGACGGCGACATACTCGCGCGTGCGCTGCAGCTGCTTGGCGAAGCGCTGCCCGTGCCAGCCCTCGGCGACCTGCGGACCGGAGGAGCCAATGCCGAGGACCATCCGTCCGTTGGACAGCTGGTCGATGGTGGCGGCAGTCATGGCGGTCATGGCGGGCGAGCGTCCGGGCATCTGGAAGATGCCGGCGCCGAGGCGGATCTTGGTTGTCTGCCCGGCGAGCCAGCCGAGCACGGTGGCGGTGTCGGAGCCGTAGGCCTCCGCTGCCCAGACGGAGTCATAGCCCAGCCGCTCGGCCTCCTGGACGATGGTGAGCTGATCCTGGGAGGTGAGGCCCATGCCCCAGTAGCCAATGTGCACGCCGAGCTTCATGTGCAAGTTTCCTTTCAGCGGGAGGGAATTGGTTGCCGGTTGAGAAGACGTGTCATACGCTTGGCCGCGCAATCCGGCCGCAGGCGAAGCGTGCCTGCGGCGGTGCACAGCCTATGCGAAACCGCCGCCACCAGAACAGCAGCCCTGTCGAGCGCCTGCGCTTGGCGATCGACTGCCTGCCGGTGAGAACACGCGAAGCGATGCTCGCTGGGTTGCACGCGAACGAGCGGATCATCGCGGGCGCGTACGTGGACGGCGAGGGCGGCGTGTGCCCGATGCTGGCGGCGCACCGCGCGGGCGGGCGCACAGATCTGCTGTCGTTCGCGCGCTCGTGGGATCGTTTCACGCGCACGGGCGGCGGCTCGCGGGCAGCGACGGAGCGCGAGCTGCGCATCCTGACGACGCAGCTGGAGGATAGTGTGATGAGCGCGAACGGCCTGGATCTGGACGTGGCAATCTCCGAGCACCGCGCGCTGGTGAGCCGTCGCGCGCGCAGCCGGCGCCGACTTCCGGATGCGGCGGACCCGTCGGGCGAGATACGGGCGAGGCGCCTGCGCAGGCCGTCGGTAAGGCGTTTTTTGGGAGACAATTTCGCGCCGGCGACCGATCGACGGTCGCTGTCGCCGGTCTCAGCGCGGGGCTGATCGAGCCGACGCGCGGCCGGGGGTTCCCGCGCCGCAAGTCGTTATACGGCGTCGCCGGGTCGGACGAACATCATCTCGGGTATGACACAGGCGGGGGAGGTCTTGAGCAGGTAGCGGACGGCCTCGGCGATGTCCTGGGGGCGGATCATGTCGGCGGCGGGCACGTGTCCCTTGACCCAGTCGGTCATGGGCGTATCGACGAACGCGGGGCACAGGGCGGTGGACTTAATGCCGAGGTGGTTGAGCTCGCGGTTCATTGAGTCGGTCCAGCCGACGACGCCGAACTTGGTGGCGGAGTAAACGGCGTTTCCAGCGATGCCGCGCTTGCCGGCGATCGACGCGGTGTTGACGACGAGCGCATTGTGGTGCTCGCCGGCTGCCTCGGTGAGTAGGGGTGTGCATTCGCGGTAGAAGAGGATGATCGAGCGGAGGTTGATGTCGAGCTGCATATCCAGGCGCTTGGTGTCGGTCTGGTCGGCCGGGGCGGCGACGCCGAGGCCGGCGTTGTTGACGAGCACGTCGAGCCGGCCGTAGCGCTCGCGGTGGGCGGCGACGACCTTCTGGATGTCGGCCTCGTGGGAGACGTTTGCGGCGACGGCGTGCACGTCGAACCCCTCGGCGGCGAGACCGGCGACGGCGGCGTCGAGCTTGTCGGGCCGCCTGGCGGCCATGGTAATGGCGTAGTCCTCCTCGCCGAGCACTCTGGCGATAGCGAGGCCGATGCCGCTGGATGCTCCGGTGACGATCGCTGCGCGCTCTGCTGACATCTGCGGTTCTCCCCCTTGATGTGTTCCGAATCGACGCACCCGCCCTCTTGGCGAGGCGGCGCGCGCGGAGCATCCCACATCTCGTGCGCGCATCCCGCTGATAGCGTCTGCGCGAGCGCGCACGGTCACGAACCCGGGCGCGCGGCGGGCCCGTAGCTCAGCTGGTTAGAGCTGCCGACTCATAATCGGTAGGTCGCAGGTTCGAGTCCTGCCGGGCCCATCTGCAAAACACCTGCAAATCCAACAGAAACAACGCTAGCATGGCTTGCGGACGGCCGGGCAGATTTCCCCACAGATTTCCCTAGCGGTCGTCCGGCGGTCGCCGGGACTGGTTGATGCGCGCGTTCGGCGAGCGCCTCCAGAAACTGCGCAACGTTGCAGGGCTTTCGCAGGAGAACCTTGCAGAACGCAGCCGACTGAACCGAGCCTGTCACTGATCGAATCCCATGCCAGCGCGCTTGGAGTCCCACCGGCTGCGCTTACCGAACGTCTCAGGGCGCACATGGACAAGCCACCCGACGACCCGGATGCGGCCACCCAAGCACCATGAAGACGATCGGCGAGCCGATCCGCTGGACCGAAGACCAGGACCGCCGGCTTATCGAACTCGCTGTCGGCTGGGTCGCGTTCTACGGGGCACAGGGCACGTAGCCGAGACGTGTCTGGCGATGTGGTTACGGTCGTACTGGCTCGCTTTGGCGGACTGGTGGGGCGTGGACTCGCGGCCGTGCTGGACGACGATCGGCGCCTGCGAGTCCTCGCGAGTAATCTCGCGGCCGCGTCGATCTCGCCGGCCTGTTTGATGATCTCCCGCGCGAGCTGCTCGTAGTCAAGGTTTGAGTGATGCGAGGCATGCGCGTGCACCTTCCACCGACGCCAGAAGGAACCACACAAGATGACCCCTCCGGTAGCCAATCACGCGGGTCAGGGGGCATCAAGAAGACCTGCTCACGATCGCACTCTAGAAAGCGCGGAGGCGTTCATGTTCGTCGCTAGCGTTTTCGCCGTTCAAGGCCGTCGCGGTTCACCTCGAGCGTTTCTCGACGAACACGTTAGATCCTTCATGCCGGCACTGTTCTGATGGTGTTGCACATGCCTGGCCCGCGAAGATGGTTCCTGTCTTGTTGGTTGCCTGGAGCGTGAAGCCGGGCGAGGCCGTGTCTCGTTCTATTCCTTCGGTGGTGCGGGCGTACGAGAAGACTCCGCCGCCGAGCCCGTCTTTGAGGGGTTCCGATTCTGACGTGAAGTACATGGTGCTGCCGTCGCTGCTTAGCAGCGGAACGCTGCCGATCGCGTGGATCGGCGTCGCACCTTGTGGTAGGTGTTCGAGTTCCCAGACGATTGCGTAGCCGGCGGCTTGTTCGAGCGCGGCGTAGATGCGGCCGTCCGCCGAGAGCTGGCCTGGGTTCGTCGTCAGCTCGAACGCGCTCGTGAGCCCGGTGGTCGTGTGTCTGGCCCTGTTACGGACGAATATCGAATCGATCGGGTTTGCTGGGTCGAGCGTCAGGCTCGACTGAAACACGATGATGTTGCCGTTCGCGCTGATCGCCAGTGGCGCGCCGAGCCCAGCGTCGCCTTTTGGTGTTTCGCCGCTGGAGGTCTCGCTGATCCTTTCGGTCGCGCCAGTCATGAGGTCCTTCACGAACACCTGTGCTCCTTCGATCCCGGGTTCGGTCGGCACCAGGTTCGTCGCGTTGCTCCCGAACGCCGCGTAGCGCCCGCTTGCGGAGAGGACTATCCCGGCCGCCTGCGGCACGGCACTGTTGTTCGCTGGCGCACCGCTTTGGCTTGTGTCGATCATCTCAGTGGTCGCGCTGCTCATCGAGTGCAGGTAGTAGTGGACGCCGATCTCGCCCGGACACCAGGGTTCGCAGTGCGGCCCTGTCCCGGTGGGCCACTGGTACAGGTTCCCGGCCCACGACTCAAACACGACCGACTGGCCGTTCGCGCTGATCCGCGGCCAAAAGCTTTCGTCCGGCAGTGGCGCGAACACGGCTTTGGTCTGTTCGCCGGTGCTCGTCACGCTCACCCGCGTCGTCGTGTGCAGCTTGCGGTCGCGGACGAAGATGTCGCTCGATTCGTTGGTATCTCCAGCGACCAGCCTTGGCGACGTCGACGCGAACACGACGTACCGGCCGTTCGCCGACATCCCAACTTCGTCGATTACGCCGCCCGCAGGGCCACCTTCGGCGGCGACGCTCACGAGTTCCGGGCTGACCTGCCCCGAGGAGCTCGACCGCCGAGAAGCAATGGATGCGGGTCGCGCTTGAGCTGCGGCCACGAGCGTGCTCGCGGACGCAGTGGCGACGAGCGCTGCGAGCAACACTCGGAATCCTGCCTGCAAGGTCATTGCTGCTCTTTTCGGGACTTGCCCAAACTTCGGATCAGACTATTCTCGCACCGCACCCCTCGCTGGCCGGCAAACAGATGCCACTCATCCGTGGCGACCGGCCACGCGATGCGCTCCATGCCCTCTCGCGCGGTCACCGCTTGTAGCCCCCGCCTCGCGATAGCGACGCAGCCATCGGAGCGGGCCCAGCCGTCGAGGCGCGTAGACCTCCGAGCGCGTCGACCGCAGATCGACGTGCGTCCGTCGCGTCGCGAACGCGAGAGCGCTTGCCACGCCCGGCTACAGAGCCGGCACTCGTCCCAAGCATGCGCCTCGTCTCGGGCGGACGACGTGCCTGCTTTTGGCGAATACGGGGTCTCTTGGCTCGCCCGCCGCGAGCCCTGCCGTCGTACTGGCGCAGGCATTTGCCGCCCACGGCGTTCGCGTGGCTCCCTATGTCCGGGAGCAGCAGCCAGTCGCGCCCGGCCGACGTCACTCGGCGTCGTCTCAGGGACAGCGCGGCTCGATGAGGTCATCTGGCCACGGTTTGGCAGCGATCGACACACCGGCCTGTTCCGGCGCAGGCCGTCAAGATGGCCACTGCTCAGCGGACGATCTCCACGAGCAGTACCCAGCCGCTGTAGACGGCCGCCGCTATGCCGAGGAGGGCGGCGGGCGCGAGCCAGTACAGGCCACCTCCCCAATGAACGATGAGCGAGATGCCGGTGATCGCCGTCGGAATAGCTGGTGCGGCGGTCCCTGCGCTGCTGCCTCCCATGCGAAGGGGACGGCGGCCGGGAACGACGGTGTGTCGCTGGTCGACATTTTTGAGGTGCTCGCCATGCATGGCGCTGGCGTTGGCAGTATTTGCTGGGTCGATGATGCTCGCGGACAGATAGGATCGGTTGATGCTCGACCTTCGGCGGGTGCGGGTGTTCTTTGAGGTCGCTGATCGGCGGTCGTTTTCGGCGGCGGCTGCGGCGCTTGACTACACGCAGCCTTCGGTGTCGCATCATGTCTCGGCGCTGGAGCGGGAGCTGGGCCAGCGGTTGATCAATCGGGGGACGCGGCCGTTGTCGTTGACGCAGGCGGGTGAGGTGCTGTATGCGGCGGCCGGGGTCGCGGTTGCTGAGTTCAGTCGGGCCGAGCTGGAGTTGCGGGAGTTGAAGGATGGGCAGTCGGGCCGGGTGGCGCTGGGATCGGTGGTGAGCGGTCTACGGACCGTGGTGCCGCCGGCCGTGCGGGCGTTTCGGCGCCGCTTCCCCAAGCTCGAGCTGATGCTCGAGGAGGCTCAGCCGACCGAGGTGCTGGGACGGTTGCGCAGCGGCGGGCTGGACGTCGGGATCGTCGTCGTGACGCAGGGTGCCGCATTGCCCGATCCCGGTGTGTTCGCGTCGCATCTGTTGTTGGAGCAGCCGATGCTGCTGGCGGTGTCTGAGGATCATCGCCTGGCGCGGCGTCAGTGGGTGCGGTTGGAGTCCCTGCGTGGCGAGCACTGGTTGCTACCCTCGCCAGCGCGATTTCCGGACTTCCGGGCCGAGATCGAGGCGTTGCTCGCCGGCGCCGGGGTGGTGCCCGACGGCGTTCTGGAATCGACCGATGACATCGCGGCGGCGGAGCTGGTCGCTGCCGGGGTGGCGGTCGGACTGGTGCCCCGGATCGCCGGGATGGCCGTCCCGGGCGTGGTAGGAATCGCCCTGCGCCCGCCGGTGTCGCGGCGGCTGTTCGCGGTCACGGTTCATGACGTTCAGCCGCCACCGATACGCGAGCTGCTGCAGGAGCTGCGCGGCGCCGCGTCGCGAGCCGCTGGCTCCCCGGCTGCCAAGCGTCCATAGACGCGCTCTATGCAGCGGTGCGTAATCTCGATTGCGCGTATCGCCCGCTCGGGTGATGATCGACTCGATCCGGGCTCTGACCAACCCGCACGAGCATGACGACGCAAGCCACCAACCCCACAGGCGCCCCTGCGGCGTCAGACGAGCTCGACTGCGGCGTCGTGCTGGAGTCGCTGCTGGCATCGGTCGGGCTGTCCAGCGCCGACAGCGGCGGGTCGGTGACGTTCGCGGGCGCCGATCCGATCTTTGAGAGCCGGCTGCGGCTCGGGGCCGCGTTCGGGATCCCGGTGATGGCCGGCGCCGTCGCCGCCGCGGCGATCTGGAGGCTGCGAACCGGCCGCGGCCAGGACCTGCATCTCGACCTCCGTCAGGCGATCCACGGGATCGTTGCCCATTACGCCTGGCAGCCGACGCTCAACGGCATGCCCCATGCGACCGCGTCTCTGTTTGACAACTTCTTCCTGCTGGCGCCCTACAAGACGAGGGACGGCCGGACCGTGATGGCCTCCGGTGTCTACCCGCAGATGGCGGCCAACTGGCTGCGGTTCCTCGGGAGCCCGCCTGAGTGGGACAGCATCGTCGCCGCGTTCGCCCGCTGGGACTCGGCCGAGCTGGAGGAAGCCGCCAACGCCCACGGGCTGGCGTGCACGATCGCCCGCACCCCGCAGGAGTGGCTGTCCCATCCCCAAGGCGGGCTGCTGGCCCGCACGCCGGTGATCGAGATCGAGAAGGTCGCCGACGGCGAGCCGCGGCCGTTCGGGGCCGGCGCGCAGCCGCTGTCGGGAATCCGGGCGCTGTCGTTCACGCACGCGGTCGCCGGGCCGACGGTCGGGCGCACGCTGGCCGAGCACGGCGCCGACGTTCTCAACGCGACGTTCCCCAACCACTTCGAGCACGACTTCGTCTACAACGAGGCGAACGTCGGCAGCCGCAGCGCCAACCTCGACCTGCGAATCGACGCCCAGCGCCAGCGCGTCGAGGAGCTGCTCGCAGACGCCGACGTCGTGATCGATAATCACCGCCCCGGCAAGATCGCCCGCTTCGGTCTGAGCCCGGCGGACCTCGCGCTGCGCCACCCCGGCATCGTCAGCGTGTCGGTGAGCTGTTACGGGCACGACGGCCCGTGGAAGGACCGTGCCGGCTTTGACATGAACGGATCCGCCGCCTCGGGCGTCATGGCCCTGGAAGGCGACTCCGACGAACCGCGACTCCCGCCGACCGGGATGCTCAACGACTACATCACCGGCTACCTCGGCGCGGCCGGGGCGATCGCCGCACTGATCCGCCGCGCAACCGAAGGCGGCAGCTACCATGTCAAGGTAAGCCTCGTCCGCACCGCCATGTTCGCGACCTCACTCGGGACCGTCGATCCAGCGCTCGCGGGCAGCAGCGAACAGCACTGGCCACTAGAGCCCGACTGCGTTACCGATGAGACCTGTCTCGGCGAGCTCGTACAACTCGCCCCACCGGTCCGCTTCTCCGAGACCACCCCTCGCTGGACCGAGCCGATACTCGTGCCCCGCTGCTCCAGCAGGCCCGAGTGGCGCTGCACCTGAGCTCGCCCGGGCAACCCCTCCCCGCCCCGTGAGTCCTTACGTGCGGAAGCTACTGTATGTTCGTTGTCGGCGAGCGGTTGGTGAGCGAGAGCCCTCAGAGCGGCGACGTGAGCTGTTATGTCGGCCGATCCGGGGCCACGGTTTGGCAGCGATCGACACACCGGCCTGTTCCGGCGCAGGCCGTCAAGATGGCCACTGCTCAGCGGACGATCTCCACGAGCAGTACCCAGCCGCTGTAGACGGCCGCCGCTATGCCGAGGAGGGCGGCGGGCGCGAGCCAGTACAGGCCACCTCCCCAATGAACGATGAGCGAGATGCCGGTGATCGCCGTCGGGATGGCTGGTGCGGCCGTGGTGGCGATCCGGGAACGGTGCCACGCGGCAGGGTCCTCGGGCTGCTCGCGTCGGGTGGCGAGCTGCCGGGGGGTGACCGCGAGCAGCGTGAGCGCGATCACGAGCAGCTCGCTACCCAACAGTCGTGTGTTCTGGGGGACGAGGGTGAGCGCGCAGCTCATCAGCACCACGAAGACGGCCGCGAGCGTCTCCGCGGCCCTGGCCGGCAGGAAATTCGGGCTCTTGAGAATGCGCTCCAGGTTGATCGACACCGCTACGAACAGCAGCCCGGTGAGTGCCGCCGCGGCACCTACGAGTGCCTGGCAGAACGCCTGCCACGCTGCGGGGTCATAACCCCGTGCCATCAGGAGGCAATCAACGCCCAACGGTCGTCGGGGCACACCGCTTGTCTGATGCACGTACACACGGACCAGCGCATCTTCTCAGACCGCTGAGCGACGAGCGCTCCCCTCGGGTCCACGCAAGCGTCACTGCGAGCTCGGAGGCTCCACGTCCTGGGTCCCTGCGCTGCTGCCCCCATGCGAAGGGGCCGCTGCGCATAGGTGGCCGCTAGTAGAGGTGTGATCCGGCAGTGCCGACCGTTGCTCTCAAACCGCGATCGGATCGGGCACGAGCCCCGCCCTGATCCGCGACAGGCATGTCGGGCGTGATGCCGACTGCCATGCAACGCGCGGAAAGCAGGCGCGCCCCGCGTAGCCAGCGACACGCCCGAGTTGGACGACGTTCGACAACGCCGACTGACGATCGGCACACGCCCGCTTGCGCCGGGCAAAGCGGATACGCGCGCGTCGCCGGACCTTAGACCCGGTCGTCGTCCGACGCGATAGCAGCACGCCGGCTATCCACGCGCTCGCAACATTGGCGAAGCGGTCGCCCGCGCGAGTCAAGTCGCAAGGTCCTGAACGCTCGATGGCACACTGGCTCGGCGAGGGTCGGCCCGCCGGAGCGGCGTTGGGCGCCATGGGTGCATACGAGTACAGCGAGGGCGTAGCCTCGTTGGATTTTGAGGTTCGTTTCGCCTGCGCGGACTGGAGCGAGCCGCTGGGATCCGCAAAGTTGGTTGCAGTTTGTGCCCGCGGCGCGGTACGATCGGCCTGTCAACGAAGGGGGTCGTTTTGTCGTCCACTGTGTCGGATTCCGAGCTGAAGGCGCGTCATCGCGCGATGTGGGCGTCGGGTGATTACCCGGATATGGTCGAGACGTTCCTGCTCCCGCTCGGGCCGCGCCTTGTCGAGGCATGCGGTATCGGCGCCGGCAACGTCGTCTTGGACGTGGCAGCCGGGACGGGCAACGCCTCGATACCGGCGGTGAAGGCTGGTGCGCGGGTCACTGCCAGCGACCTGACGCCTGAGTTGCTCGAAGCAGGCCGCGCTCGCGCGGAGAGCGAAGGGTTGGTTCTCGACTGGGTGCAGGCCGACGCCGAGCACCTGCCGTTCGAGGACGAGTCCTTCGACGTCGTGATCTCCTCGATCGGTGCGATGTTCGCGCCTCACCACCAGGATGTCGCTGATGAGTTGGTTCGTGTGTGCCGTCCGGGTGGCACGATCGGGCTGCTGAGCTGGACACCTGAGGGTATGGTCGGCGCGTTGTTTAGGACGATGGGGCCATTCGTTCCCGCGCCTCCACCGGGTGTTCAACCGCCCCCGCTGTGGGGCAGCGAGGAGCATCTGAGTGAGCTGTTCGGCACTCGCGTTGACTCTCGCACGCTGAAGCGGGATATGCTGGAGGTTACGGCCTTCGAGAAACCTCGCGAGTTTGGTGAGCACTTCAAGGCACGGTATGGCCCGACGATCGCCGCCCAAGCAAATGCGCGCCTGACCGGACGCGAGGCAGAGCTCGACGCGGCACTGAACGAGTTCTGCGACGAGTGGAACCGTGGCACACCCGATAGCGCGCACTTTGAGATGGAGTATCTACTCACGGTTGGTACGCGGGCATGACGACGCGGTTGCGCGGCAACGGGGTGGCAATCCACCGATGGGGCCACTCAGCCGGAGAAGCACAAGCGCCGGTGGTGGGCCGCGCCCGTGGGCCCAGGCCCAGTTCCTGCTAGCAGATCTGCTCGATTGAGTCAGCGCGCACCAGCGCACCGTCTCCTCGCCGCGCGCACCGGCACGATAGGCACTGTCCCTTGACGTGGGTAGCTCGTGCTAGCCGGGGTTCGTGGCCGTGACGATCCAGACGGCTCCGCGGCTGACTATGGAGCCGTCGGGCTTCTGCCAGGCGGCGTAGTGGTCCCTCAGGGCCTCGGCGATCTCGCCCCTGCGGCTCTCCCCGTACTCGCCGTTCAGGCGGATCAGCTCGGCGCCGGGTCCGATCGCGAGCAGGGAGTCGATCGCTTCGTTGATGTCCGCGCCCATGAAGTAGTCGAAGTCGCGCTGATGCAACTCGATCTCGTCGAACCCGGCGGCCTCGAGAATCCCGCGGGTGGTCTCGGGGTTACCGAGCGAGAATGGCCCAGGCCCGCAGGTATCAGCCACGTACTCGTCAGGGCGCGAGAGGAACCGCTCAACGACCTGCTCGGTCTCCGCCCAGAGTGGGCTTTCGGCCTTGCGGCGCCAGCAGACCTTCGCGAGCGTACCGCCGGGCTTCAGCGCGCCACGGATCGCGCGCATAGCCGGAACCGGTGCGGCGAAGAACTGCGTGCCCATGCGAGAGAAGGCGTAGTCGTAGATCGGGTCCCACTCGGCCGTCTGCGCATCGGCGGTCTCGAACGCGATGTTCTCGACCCCCGACTCGACGGCCTCGCGACGGGCGTCCTCTATGAACCTCGGCGAGGAATCGGTGCCGAGCGCGAAGCCTCCCGGCCCGACGAGCTCAGCCAGCCGCTGAGTCGTCTCGCCGAAGCCGCACCCGATGTCGATGCAGCACCCACGCTCGGGCGGCGGAAAGAGCTCGAAGACCTCCTCGGTGACCTCTGTCAGCGCGCCCACGAACACCTTGCGGTTCGACTTCCACCGCTCATACAGGACGGTGTTCCATGCACGCACCGCTTCCTCGTTGGCGACCGCCACCGCACCCGCGCCCTGCTGTTGCATCATCGGCTGATACTACACCTCAACCGCCCCTCCGTAGAGGGGGCCATCCCTCACGTATAGACGACCTGGCCGCGGCGGCCACCTCCGAGAACCCAGCAGTGGGCTTGCGCGCCGCCCTTGCGCTGCGCCGCTTGGCAGAGCGCGTCGAGGCCAACCAGGTTGCTGTTGCACGGCGCCAGGGCTGGTCGTGGCAGCAGATCGGCGACGCGCTCGGCGTGACGCGCCAGTCAGTACACACCAAGCACGGAAAGGAGCTCTGAGACGCAGATGAGCGGAACATCGAAACGGCGCAAGGCCGCAGGCGCGGGCGCGGCCGGCAAGGGCTCGCGCCGAGCCGGCGACGAGTACCACCCGTGGTCGACCTATGTCGTCGCGCGTGAAGAAGCGCGACGCCGTGGCGATCGCAGGATCGGCACAGAGCTCGTATTGGTGGCGCTGCTGAACGAGCCGTTGGTCGCCGACGCACTGGGCACAGATGCAGAGCATGCGCGCGCGGTGCTCGAGGCGATGGACAACCAAGCGCTGGTCGCGATCGGCATGGACCCGCCGCCCGCCGTGCCGCAGCTGCCGGCACTCGATCCAAGCGCTGTGCCTGCGCGGCCGACGATCAGGATGGTGCTGCGCAAACACCTGCGGCTCACGCCTTGCGCGAAGAAAGTGCTCAGCGAGTCCTCCAGGTCGATGCGCGGCGGGCACTCGCATCCAGGCCCGCAGCATGTGCTCGCGGGGATCCTCGAGCTGCCGGCGCCGGACCCCGCGGTCGAGCTGCTGGCCGCGCTCGGCGTCGAGCGTGGCGCTGCCAGAGCGCGCCTGGCGGATCGCGATCGTGCTGACGATGCCGATGCGTGAACTACTCTGCCAGCGTGAACTACTCTGCCAGCGTGAACGATTGCTGCCTGTGGGCGAAGCGATTTGCGCGTGGCTGGCGTGGGGCAAGGCGATCCGCGCGTGAGCTGGCGCCCGACGAAGCGATGAGCGCGTGACGGCAATCGTTCGCGCAGAGTCGCTGTCGAAGCGCTTTGGCAGGCTGACAGCAGTCGAGGACCTGTCGTTCGAGCTCGCCGCGGGCACGATCACGGGCTTTCTGGGCCCCAACGGCGCAGGCAAGACGACGACGCTGCGGATGCTGCTCGGCTTGGCGGTGCCGACGAGTGGCCGCGCGCTCGTGTTCGACCAGCTCTATGCGCAGCTGCAACAGCCAGCGCTGCGGATCGGCGCGGTGCTCGAGGCCACTGACTTCCACCCTGGCCGCTCGGGCCGCGACCATCTGCGCACACTCGGCCTTGCTGCCGGCCTGCCCGACTCGCGCACCGACGAGGTGCTGGCGCTGGTGGAACTGAAGGACGCTGCCAAACGCCGCGTGAAGGGCTACTCGCTGGGCATGCGCCAGCGGCTGGGGCTTGCAGCGGCGCTGCTTGGCGATCCCGAGCTGCTGGTGCTGGACGAGCCTGCCAACGGCCTTGACCCCGAGGGCGTGCGCTGGCTGCGTGACTTCCTGCGCGCGTTTGCCTCTGGTGGGCGTACGGTGCTGATCTCGAGCCATGTGCTGGCAGAGGTCGCACAGACGGTCGACCAGGTGCTGATCATCAACCGCGGGCGGCTCGTTGTGGAGTCCTCGCTGGAGCAGCTGACAGCGCAGGTCGGCGGCGCGGTGCGCGTGCGCACGCCGGGCGTCGAGCAGCTGCGCCAAGCGCTCGAGCGCGAGCAGCTGCAGACGACGGCAAGCAACGAGCATGTGCTGCTCGTGCACGGCACCACCAGCGAGCACGTCGGCGACGTCGCGCTCGCTGCAGGGGTGCCGGTGCATCAGCTCGTCACCGAAGGCTCCTCGCTGGAGCAGATCTTCCTCGAGCTGACCGGTGGAGACGGCAGCGCTGTCAGCGGTGCGACCCCGAGCGCCGCCGTCCCCCCCGAGGCGAAGCCGTGATCGCACAGGTCAAAGCAGAGCTCTTGAAGGTGCGCTCGACGCGCACCACGCTTGGCTTGGTGCTGGGGATGGTCGCGCTGATCCTGCTGTTTGCGTTGCTGACGGGGCTGCTGAGCAAAATCAGCGGCCTGTCCACGACCGAAGACCAGCGCACGACGCTCAGCTTGGGCAGCCTTGCGGGGATCTTCTCGGCGCTTGCGGGCGTGCTGCTGGTGACCAGCGAGTTTCGCTTTGGCACGATCCGCCCGACGTTCCTGTTCACGCCTGTGCGCTCGCGTGTGCTCGGCGCGAAGCTGATCGCGGGCCTGCTTGCGGGCCTCGTGTTCGGCGTTGTCGGCGAGGGCGTGGGCTTTGCGATCGGCTATCTGATCATCGACGCGCGCGGCATCACGTTTGTGTTGAGCGGCGGCGAAGTCGCGCTGCTGCTGCTGGGGACGCTCGCTGCAACCGCCCTGTGGGCAGCGCTTGGCGTGGGCTTCGGCGCGATCGTGCGCAACCAGGTCGGCGCGGTGATCGGCCTGCTCGCTTGGGGCTTCATCGTTGACAACCTGCTGTTCGGCCTGGTCCCGTCGGTCGGTCGCTTCATGCCGACGCGCGCACAGGACGCGCTGATCGGGCTGAAGACCGAACACCTGCTTTCGGCTGCCGCCGGCGGGCTTGTGCTGGTTGCATGGGTGGTCGTGCTTGCGCTGATAGGCCTGCCGCTGGTCGCGCGCCGGGACGTCAGCTGAACGAGGCAGCCCGCCGCACCGACAGACCAGCGCCCCCACGCCGCAATACGCCTGGACGCTATCAGCGACCAACGCATGGCTAGCGTGGAAGCGCGGCAGATCGTTACTGACCAAACCCCTTAGCAATCGGTGGCCTTGTCAAAGGCCTTGCATACCTCAGCCAGCTTCTCGGGGCCGGGCTTAGTGATCCGCCTGGTTAGAAGTGACTTGCGTACAACGGTGATGTTGTCTGTGCTGAGTACGCACGCCCCAGGCATGCCGTCCTCCACGCTCGCGGCTCGTCCGTTGCACGAGTGTCGGAGTGGTCGATTGACGCGCTCGCTTTTGCGCTAAGGCGCGGCGGCGGTGCTCTTCGGGTCGACCAGGATCTTCGCGTGGGTCTCGGGATCTCCGAGCGCCTCGAAGGCCCCGTCGACGCCGTCGAGTCCCACGGTGCCGGTGACAAGAGGACCGGGGTTCACCTTTCCCTCGGCGAGCATGTGAAGCGTGTCGCGGAACTCGACGGGGGTGTAACCGAGGACGAAGCGCAGGTCGATTTCCTTGTTGATCGCCATCGCCGGCCTGATCTTGTCCGTACCCATACACACGCCGACGACGACCACGCGGGAGAACAGAGGCGCGCTCGCGATCACCTGGTCGAGCACCCCGGGCACGCCCACGCATTCGAAGATCACGGGGCTCTTGGGCTTGGCCAGGCCGAGCGCTTCGGCCGCGCGCCAGGTGTGATGCCAGGGAATCGGCAGCCGCTGCATTTTGCCCATACCGTCAACTGCGAGGTCGAGGGCGGCGGGAACCGCGGTGAGGTGCCCGTGCTTCTCGGCTGAGGCGTGGGGCGATTCGTGTGCTGGGTCGACGACGACGTCAGCGCCGCTTGCCCTCGCCAACGCGCGACGCCCCGCGGAGAAGTCGCTCGCGATGACGGTGCGCACGCCGTGTGCCTTGAGCATGCAGATCACCGACAGGCCGATCGGCCCGCAGCCGATGACGACCGCGACGGTGCGCTTCTTGACCTCGCCTCGGCGCACAGCGTGCCAGCCGACAGCCATCGGCTCGGTCAGCACGGCGACTCCGGGCGCGAGGCCATTGGGTACGGGAACGGTGAGAGACTCCTGCACGAGCATCTGCTCTGCATAGGCACCGGGAGCCGCCACCGACAGGCCGGTGGCGTGAATGTCCTTCCCGACACGCAGCAGAGGCAACGAGACCACCGTCGTCCCCGTCGGCACCGACCGCCGACAGGAGGGGCCATGTTCGACGATCTCACCGCAGAACTCGTGCCCCATGACGACGTCCTGGTCGGAGCGCATGAAGTCCGCATAGCCGGTCTCCAGAGCCACGTCTGCCATCTCGTTGCAGTGATGGCGAGCATGAAGGTCTGATCCGCAGATGCCACAGCGAAGGACATCGATCAATACCTGCCCCCTTTCGGGGACCGGCGTCGGCAGATCGACGACCGTCAACTGGCCTTCTTTACAGTTCACGGCCTTCATCGGGCACCCGCGACGATCGATCCGGCGAGCACGCGCAAGAGCTCGACCCAGCCCGACCCGGGAAGGTCGGGCTCGACGGCACGCTGCACCCCGGTGCCGAGTCCGAGCGCGAGGATGATGGTGCTCAGCGCCTCGGGGTCGATCGGGAAGTCCTCGCCGAGCCGCGCAGCGATCACTTCGGCCCAGCCCGCGCGAAGGCGCGCATGGCGAGCGGCGGTGGCGGCCTTGTAGGTGTCGTCGTGAGCGCTGAATGCCGCGAGCTCTATCTCAAAGCGCGTCCACTGCGGTTCGCCGATGGTGGCCTCCGCCCACGCGGCGAGCGCGTCAAACCACTCATCGAGGCTGTCTGTCTCCTCAAGTGAATGTCTGAGATCGCGCGCCATGCGCTCGTACAGCTCATCGATCACGGCGATCCCCATCGCGGTCTTGCTGGGGAAGTTGGAGTAGACCGCGCCGCGGGTGAACCCTGCGTCCTCGCCGATCTGCTCGAGGGAGGTGACCTGGAAGCCGTCGCGCAGAAACAGGCGGGTGGCCGCGTCGACGATCAGCGCTCGGGTTCGCGCCTGGGACTCTGCACGCGTTAGACGGGTCATCGTGAGAACGCGTAGTCGTCGAGGTCGAAGCGGGCGCTGCGCCAGGCCGCCTCGAGCGAGAGGCTGGGCCGGAACGGCGCGTCGCCGTGCTTGTCGAAGTAGTAGCTGTTAGCGTTCGAGCAGGCGCCCCGGAAGAAGACCTGGTTGTGGCGGCGCCCGAGCATCGACTCGAAGTAGCGACGGTTGGCCTCGGGCGTGATCTCCACGCGCGTGGCGCCTTCGCTGTGCGCCCGCTTCAGGCAGCGCACGATGTGGCGCATCTGGGTCTCGATCAGACCGAAGTAGGACTGGCCGTTGAACCCGTAGGGACCGAGGATCGAGAAGGAGTTCGGAAAGCCGGGGACGCTCACGCCCTCATAGGCCTGCAGCCGGTTGGCATCCCACCACTCCTCGAGGTCAACACCACCCGCGCCCAGCGTCTCGAATGCCGGCAGGTTCCCGGAGTCGAACACCTTGAACCCGGTTGCAAGGACGAGCACGTCGAGAGGATGCTCGACCCCGTCGCTCGTGCGAACGCCCGTCTCGGCGATCGCCTCAATGGAGGTGGTTTCGAGCAGCACGTTCTCCCGGTTGAAGACGGGGATGTACTCATTGGAGAAGCTCGGGCGCTTGCACCCGAGGGAGTACTTAGGCGTGAGCTTCTCGCGCACGACGGGATCCTTGACCTCGCGGAGCATTTTGCGAGCGGTGGCTTCGCCGCGGGCGGTGAGGCTCGGGAACTGGCCGGCGAAGTGGGCGGCGAGCACGAAGGTGACCTCCACGAAGGCCTGACTGGCCCAGCGTGTGGCGAGCTCGGCGCCGGGCACCGAGCGCAGTGCCCGGCGCACGCGCGGGCTCATCGGGGCGTCGAGCTTGGGTAGGCACCAAATGGGAGTGCGCTGGAAGACGGTGACCTGCTCGACTTCAGGGGCGATCGCGGGGATGAGCTGGATCGCCGAGGCACCCGTGCCGATCACCCCGACGCGCTTGCCGCGCAGGTCGACCGAGTGATCCCAGCGCGCCGTGTGCATGGTCGTGCCGGCGAAGGAGTCGAGGCCCTCGATCTCGGGCGGTTTGGGCTGGCTGAACACGCCTGTCGCGCCGACCACGTATCGCGCGGTGATCTGCTCGCCGTTCGCGGTCTGGATGTGCCACGCGTGCGCGTCCTCGTCGAACCTCGCCCCGACCACCTTGGTGTTCAGCTGGATGCGATCGCGCACCCCGTACTTGTCCACGCAGTGCTCCGCGTAGGCCTTGAGCTCCGTCCCCGGCGCGTACACGCGCGACCAGTCGCTGCGCTTCTCGAAGGAGAACTGGTAGCTGAAGGACGGGATGTCGACCGCTATCCCCGGGTAGGTGTTCCAGTGCCAGGCGCCCCCGACACCGTCCCCGGCCTCGAGCACGACGAAGTCGCGGAAGCCGGCCTGGTCGAGCTTGATCGCCGCCCCGATGCCCGAGAAGCCGGCACCGATCACGACGACCTCGTGGTCCATTGCGATATCCGAAGTATCCATATGCTCAAGGTATCGAGAACGCTCGCCGAGCGCCGCGACGGCGCTGGCCACGAGCGCCCACCTGGAAGGGCCGCGGTAGTTTCCGCTCACGCGTATCTCCCGACCACGATTGAAGGGCGGCGCGATCTGATCGCATGCATCTACGTGGGCTCCGTCGATCATGAGGTTTTCATGTTCTTCGGCCGTCATCGCAGCGACAAGCGCGAAACGAAACGCGCGGCTGCCGACCTAACGAAGCTCCTCCGCCGATGCGCTCGCATCCGCGTTGGAGGAGGCATCTCTGCACAGGAACACGCCGCTTGCGCTCCGGACGACGTTCGACAACGCCGACTGACGATCGGCACATGCCTGCTTGCGCTAGGCGTAGCGGCGTACTCGTCTCACCGCGTCTCAGAGCTGCTCCTCGTGGTGGCTGTTGCGTAAATGCGGAGTTGTGGCCCTCGTGGCTGTCGTTGCTGGCGATTGGGTTGGCGAGGGATGAGTTGCTCCTCGCTTGCGGGTGGCGTGAGCCGCCGTCGGGTTGTTGCAGCGGCTATTTGGTGCTTGTGGAGCTTCAGAAGGTTGTGGGTGGCGGTGATCAGCCGTCATTCCGAGCGCGCGGTGGATCTTCCTCGGCGATGGAAGCGATCGATCCCGCGGTTGAACTTGGTGTTGGCGAACACCGGCTCGATCATCGCTTTGCGTTTTCGGTAGAGCGCGCCGCCGAGGTCAGTCTCGAGCACTCGCCTCATGTGCGCATAAGCGCCGCCGTCCCACCCGGGTCTGGTGCCTCGGGGTTTGCCGGCATCGGGCGGAATCAGGATCTGGATCGCCTTGTTGATCACACTCTCTATCTGCTTCTGATGCCAGTAGCCGGCGTCCGCGACGACCACTGCCGGGGTGTCGCTCACGCCTGCCTGCTCAAGCTCGCTCTCAGCGGCGTTGACCATTCCTGCAAGGTGCCCGAAATCGGAGGAGTCGACGTTCACCTCGGCGGCGATCACGATCTGCTGCTCGGTCGCGACGGCCTGCGCGTTATAGCCCTGCATGTATCCACGCGGCGTCTTCACATTGCGCGAGTCGGGGTCGCTCACGTTGACCTTTCCCGCCGGCGTGTCCGGCGGCGTGTAAGGCTTCGGCGCAGGGCCGAAGCGCCGGCCATCCTTCATCACCCCGCGCGCGCGGTAAGCCTCGTAGGCAGCGTTCGCTGCACACTCGACGGCGAGATCCTCCTCCAGCCGGCGCTTTGACTGCCGCAGGCGCTCAGGGCGCGAACGCCCGATTGGCTCGGCCTCTGCGGCGCGCTTCTCATCCAGGCGACGCTTAGCCTCGCGCAGCCAACCGCGCCGGCCCTGCTCGGTGGAAAGCACCGGCGGTAGCTCATCGCCGCGCTTCTCCCCATATCGCTCGTCCTCAAGCCGATCGGTCTCCGCGGCGTCCTCGAGGATCTCTTTGGCAATCTGCTCGTAGTCACGAGCTGCGTGCTGGGAGGCGTTCGCGTGGACCTTCGTGCCATCGATCGCGATCACCCCGACCTGCACCAGGTCCGCCTCTGCGCACAGCTCCAGCACTGACCGAACACGCCGGCCAGCGCCGTCTCGTGCCGTTGACGGAACTCGCGATCGTGGTGTGGTCGGGCCGCTGGTTGGCTGCGATCACGCGGTAGGCGACATCCTCCACGCACGCGCGCTCGATCCCCCGCGAGGAGCGCTGACCCCTGCAGTAGGCATAAAGCAAGAGCGCCAACATCATCGCCGGATCACGCGCCGGGCGCCCATGGCCATCGGCACGATAAGCACCGAGAAACACCGAGACGTCCATCTCTTCAACGGCCGCCAAGACGAACCACGCGAGGTAATCCTCCAGCAGCCACTCCCTCAGGCTCGGCAGCAGCAACAGCTCCTGATCCCGGTCACAAGCAATGAAGTTCTGGGGCATACGGGCATAGTCTTAATAGTGCTTTGTTAGGTTCGTTCATCTTGTCTGGTGAGTGGGAGTGGCAGCCGGGCGAGGTTGATTACCTGTTGGCAGGTTTGGCAGCGGCCGGTCCAGCACTTGAAGATCGGCTGCAATAGCAGCACGGCCTTCGGGAGCGTCAGGCCGGCCGCTGCCGAAAAGGGTTCATCCGCTCGAGCGTTAGGAACCCGTGCGCGGCGCTCACCAGCGCGGTGTGGTGGTGCCACCCGAGCCATGAGCGACCCTCGTAGTGGTCGAGCCCGAGCTCGCCCTTGAGCTGCTTGTAGTCGAGCTCCATCTTCCAGCGCATCCGTGCTAGCCGCACGAGCCGCTCGGGCTCGGTGTCTGCGGGCAGGTTGGAGATCCAGAAGTCGCTCGGCTCCTCATTCCCCTCTGGCCACTCCGCGATCAGCCACTCCTCGCGCGGAGGCACCTCGGCGCCCTCGCGCCACCCGCTCCGTCGCTGATCATCGCGCCAGCCGTGTGCGGCATGAACACGCGCGAAGATGAACCTGGAGGTAACCGGCTCGCCGTCGGTGCCGTCGCGGAAGCTGACCGTCTGCGCGCCCTCTGCTCCGAGCCGGCCAATCAGCTCGCCGATCGCTTCGGGCTCGCGGTCCGGCCGTGGGCGCGTCGGCGCGCGAGTCGCCTTTGACTTCTTGGGCGGCACGGCGAAGGCGGTCCCCTGCGAAAACACCTTCGTTGTCGGCAACACCGACAGTACGTACTCACACCCTGCCTGATCGAGGCGATCGCGCAGCCAGGTGTTCTCCCCGTAGGCCTGATCGCCCAGCACCGGCGCCTTCGGAACATCCCAGCCCGCGGCGCGCTCGATCAGCTCCACCCCGAGCTGCGGCTTGGTCTTGAACTGAACCTCATCCGGGATCTTCGCCTTACGCCGCCGCTGCTCATCCGCGCACCAGTCCTCCGGTAGATACAGCGCCCACCCCAGCGGCACCGTTCCGTGAGCTCCAAGCGCGTGCACGGACACACCGATTTGGCAGTTGCCCGTCTTCCCCAACGTTCCCGAGTACTGGCGCTTGACACCCGGCGATCCCTTGCCGTCCTTCGGAAATCCGGTGTCATCCAACACCCACGCCTCAACATCGATCTGGGACGCGACCCGCTCGGCTACCGCCTTGACCACCAGCGCCGGATCCCACGGACTGTCGGCCACAAACTGCTGCATCGACTGATAGTCAACGTCCCCGCCCAGCCGCTCGACCATCGGCTCAAGCGACTTGCGAGGACCCTGCTCCAAGAGCCCCCGCAGATACAACCCGCCGTTGACCAGCTGAACCGGCCGGTTCATCGCTTCCGCGAGCACTTCGCCCGCGAACGCTTCCAGCCGCCCCTTGATCACTACCGGAGCATCCGCATCCACCGTCATCACAACCATGATGCCCTCCCGCGTCGAGAACCACAGACGCACAAAGGTTCGCCACCACGACAGCGAATCCCTACCACAAACCTAACAAAGCACTATTAAACCCGCCGGACAGCACCCCTTTTTGCAACAGCCACCGTCCGGAGCGGCAGTGGGCGTGTCCGATGGGTCGCGTCCCTGAGCTGCTGTAAATTCGTCGTGGTTCAGGTTCCCGGTGGTTGTTAGTTTACGCGGCGCTCACCTCCTGGGGGATCGTCGGTTGACTGCCGTCGTATCTGATCTGCTTGAAGCGTTGGCGCTCGAGCTGTGTGAACTTGATGCCGTTGGTGGCGTGGCCGATGTAGAGGTCGAGCACGGCCCAGACAAGGGTGAGGCAGCTGGTCTCGCCGGGGAACCTGCCGATCACCTTGGTACGGCGCTTGACCTCGCCAAGGGATCGCTCGAGCAAGTTGGTTGATCGCCACCTGCGGCGGTGGCGTAGTGGGTAGCGCAGGTGCACGACGAGCGCGTGGAGATCGTCGGCCAGGCACCTGGCGGCAGCGGTGTAGCCGGCCTGGTCGAGTTCCTCGACCAGGGCCTTGAGTCGTTGCTTGCCGTCGCGCTCGCCTGTGGCCTCGTCCAGCGCCTGCCAGTACGCGCCTCGCACGCGCTCGCGCTCTCGCTCGGGCAGCTTCGCGAGCAGGTTGCGCACACGGTGAACAGCGCAGTGCTGGCGGTCTGACGCGGGCCAGCACTGCTCGACGGCCTTGATCAGCCCCGGCGCGCCGTCGGCGACGATCAGCATCGGCGCTCCGAGCCCGCGGGCGATCAGATCGCGCCCCAGCGCCAGCCAGTCCTCGTGGGACTCGCGCATCCCGAGCATCACGCCCAGCAGCACCCGCTCGCCCTCCTCGGTAAACCCCCAGGCGACCAGCACGCCCTCCTTGGGCCCATCCGGGCGGACAGACAGAAAGACCGCGTCAAGGAACAGCGCAGCCAGGTGGATGTCGTAGAGGTCGCGGCGCTTGAACTGCTCAAAGCGCTCGCGCAGCTCTGAGCAGATCCGTGATGCGGTCGACTTCGAGAGCTTCCCGAGCCCGGCCTGCTCGCACAGCGACTCGACGTCGCGCATCGATAGGCCCCTGACGAACGCGCCGATCACCATCGCCTTCAGCGGCTCGGTACGCAACAACTTGGTCCCCCTCGGGAACAGCTTGGACACGAACGGCTCGGCGGCCGCTCTGACCTGCGGGATCCCCACCTGCAGCTCGCCCTCACCGGTCTGCACCCTGCGCGGGCGAAAACCGTTTCGCAGCCCGCTCTCATAGTTACGCAGCCCGCGCTGATACTCAGGCCGGCGCTCATAGCGCGCCCTGCCCAACCAAGCGTCGAACTCATCCTCAACAGCCCGCTGGATGATCAACCTCGCACCCAGCTTCGCGAGCCCCGACAACGACTCCCGCGGGTTCTCACCAACCCCCACAGCAAGCAACCGGTCAATCCGCTCTTCAATCTCCGCCGACGGCGGTACGGTACGTCTCACGGCGTAGGCCTCCTTCTTCGTCTTTGCAGGACAAGAGGGAACCTACGCCGTCACCTCGACAGCACCCAAAGCTATTTACAGCACTTCTGAGACGCGACCGTCCGATGCTCACGCGCCTGCTCGGCCGGAAAAGCACAAGCGGCACCAATGTGCAGCCCACACGCCCAGCGCGGCTTCCGCCCGAGCACAATCCGTCCGACCAAGGCCCGCCGCACGATCCAGCCGCCATCTTAATGTTCGCATGCCGAGTCTTCTTCAGTGCATTTCCTTTTCGACGGCGGGTTTCGTTCTTCTTCACAATACTTGTTGCATTCTTTTACGCCATTCACTGCCGCACAGCCTCCGTCTTCGCAGATGCAGCAGAGGGCGGTGCCGGATCCCTTCGCCTTGCAGCCCTGGCAGTTGCCTTTTTCCTCCGAGCTGGCCATCGCTGGCGTCGCGGCGGTCGCGGAAACGATGAGCGGCGTGGCGGCGGCACCGATACCCACGACCCGGCCGATCGCTTCCCGGCGAGAGATACCGGGGATGGTGCTCCGTATGAGTACGGGCTCGGCGGCGAGCAGATCCTTCTCGCTCAGCTCGTGGAGCGCGTCGGCGACCAGGCTCTCGCTTACCCCGGCGAGTTCGGCAAGTTCACTCATGTCGTGCTCGCCGTCGCAATGCCGCCAGACGCAGGCAGCGATCGGGCTCAAGCAATGTGCAGTGTGACTGTCTCGATCATAGAGGAGGAGCTCCTCACCGACCGTCTCTACAAGGAGACCGTCTTGACGTGCTCGTGGTAGCGATCCGTGTTCGTGCATCGATCAGCCCTCCGTCCTATCTCCTTACATGTGCATGGCTAGATATGGGTCCTTCGCTCATCTAGTCTTCGACGGCTAGGGCTCTGTGTCTAGTTCGCCACATACTTCGTCATTGATACGGAGGAAGATGGGGTGTTCAAGCGAGATCGCTGTCTCGTGCCGGCTGGCGAGACGGCGCCTTTGTTTCTTATCCGCGTCGGTGACGACGCGGGCGTGTCCGGTGCGCTCGAGTAGCTCGATGCCGGTTGAGCGAATGTCTTCCTTTGACCCAGACGTAGTCCGAGCCGGCGAGCGGCTCGCGGCGGAACAGCCGCAGCGCGTGCTCGAGGATCGGGCGCTGCGTCTTGGGCTCATGAGAGTGCCGAAAACCCGGTCTTGCTGCGATCTGGTAGCCGTGGACGAGGCCGAGCACGTCGCGTCAGCCACCAGTGCCAAGAAGACCTCTACGTGCCGTCGGGAACCCCTCAACAACAGTTCGCACAGGCCGTGTTCGGAGGGCTGCCGGGAGAGAGCGTGCTCTGGCAACTCGACCTGACAGGCTGAATCGCCCCGGCTTCCTCGGAGGCGTTCAGTTTGGCCAGGCACCGGCCCGACCGCGACGGTCATACGCACGCGTCGGATAAGTCCACACTGCTGCTTCGCGAGAGCAAATCAGGCGTCTCGATCAGCCCTCCGCAGGCTCCCCAATGGACGATCCCCGGTGGTCTCGGTGATCTTCCGAAGGTTGCTGTTTGGTGGGGCGAAGCGGGAGCGCAGGGGTCGGCTCCCGCTTGGCTTCGTTTGGCGTTTCAGAGTTGTAGTCCAGCGCTGGCGGGCATGACGGGTGCTCGTCTGGAGTTGACGGCGAGGATGATCTCTTCGGTGTCGATGCCTTGCAGGTAAATCGAGGTGGTGCCGAGGTTCACGTGCCCGAGCTGGCGCTGGATGATGTTCAGCGGCACTCCTTCCCTTGCGAGTTCGACCGCGTGCGCGTGGCGTAGCTGGTGCGGCGCGAACCTGCGCCGGACCCCGGCGTTGAGGGCGAGGCGGCGTAGCTCTGTGCGTACCGCGGCGCTTGACCACGGCCGGCCGCGTGTCGGCCCGTCGATAACGCAGAACATTGGGCCCATCGGGAGCTCGATGCGGGTGATGAGCCAGGGCCGTAGCTGCTCCCACCCCCAGGCGTCCATCCCGGTCTCGCGGCGTCGTCCGCCCTTGCCGTGACGGACCAGCAGGGACCCGCGTTGTGGGTCGAGGTCGCTTTCGTGGAGGTTGAGGGCCTCTTGGATGCGTAGGCCGCCGCGCCATAGCGTCACGATCAATGCTCGCATACGGGCGCCGTGCTGACCTTCGCCGGCTTGGCGCATCACCGCGATGATCTCCTGCGCGGCGGGCGGGTCCGCTGGGTAGCTCATCCCCTTATTCCGCGGTGCTCGCCCGGCGTGGTAGCCGGGCATCGTCGCCGGCGAGCGGTGACGCCCAGCAGAGTCAAGAACAGCAGAGCCAGTCATGGGTTTCTCCTCCCATTCGCAGATAGATAGTGCCATCTGCGATACCAGGCGTGCCCAGCGGCAGCAGCGATCAGAGCATCCCCCTGCGCCTCGCCGCGTCGAGGATCTCGGCTGCCACGTCCTGCTCGGCGCGCTGCTCGGTACTGATGACGAGGTCGATACCCGGAAGACCGGGAGTTGTGAGCGCGAAACGCCGGGCGCGCTCGATGAGGGGTGCCTTGCCGGGCCAGCGGTCCGGCTCGCGGGCTTCCAGACGCGCTGCAACCGTCTCAGGCGATGCGCTCAGGCACACGACGAGCAGCAGCTCAGCCGCGGTCGTGGCCTTCACGCCGGCGAGTTCCTCGGCGGTCGCGCATGTCGCTGTGATTAGGAATCTCTGCCGGCCCGCCTGCCGTTGGAGCGCGAGGACCGCGTCAAGCTGCGTGACCCAGCTGCTGGCGGGCAGCAGCGGCCGCCCGAGCGAAAGAGACTCGGCCTCGATCGCGCCATGCTCGATGTCTTCGATGTCGTGCAGCGTCGCCAGCTCCTCAAGCACCGAAGACTTGCCCGCTCCTGGGGCGCCGATGAGAATCACAGCCGAAACCACCAGCGCAGTATCACCCAGCCTCAAGGCGGCCCCGATGCAGTGGGTCGCGCCGAGCGACCGGTGAGCTCGACGCGCGACCGGTCGCGCTGACCAACGCAGAAGCACCCGCTCCACCTGAACGCATCACCAGTGTCGTCCAAGGCGAGCGTGAGCGAGAGCCTTGCTCGGACGCTCGCTCGGGCAGCAAGGCGCTAGCGCGAGGCTGTGGTGTGCCCCCATCGGTACGGGCGACCATGACTGTCTCGTGGCGCGTCCATCCGGCGGTCACCATGTACCGTTCGCAAGCAAGCCAAGGGAATGGCTCTACAGGCGCGGACGACGCTCAAGCTCCGTTCGCACACACTCAAGAATGGAGACAGCGTAATGAGAATGGTAAAGGCGCAAGCGAGCGCGGCGCTGGTCGGCGCTTCAGTGCATGGGCCAGCACTTCGCGGGCACAAGGAGACGGACATGAGGATCAAAGAGCATGGGCTGATGAGGACGTTCGGGCTGGCGGCGATGGTGGCCATGATGGCGCTGTCCTTGATACTGGCATCTGGCGCCGAGGCCACAGGCGCCGGTAGCTTCACCTGCGAAAAAACCAAATCGCTCGAAAAAGCCACAGGCGAATCCAACGTCGCATGTGGCTATGACGCGCTCGACTCCGACACCAGCGGCGCTGAAAACGACGCGTTTGGCATGGCGGCGCTCTTTCTCAACACTACCGGCGGCGAGAACGTCGCGTTCGGCACCGACGCGCTCGGTAACAACACGACGGGCGAAAGCAACGTCGCAAGCGGTGACCTCGCGCTCTGGGAAAACACCACCGGCGCCAACAACGTCGCGAGTGGTCCTGACGCGCTCTACCACAACACGAGCGGCGCCAACAACGTCGCAAGCGGTCCTGACGCGCTCCATAACAACACCATAGGCAGCGAAAACACGGCCAGCGGGAAGAATGCCCTCTACAACAATACCGAAGGCGCCAACAATGTCGCCAACGGGCACGACGCACTTGACAGCAACACTAAAGGCAGCGAAAACACGGCCAGCGGTGCGTCTGTGCTCTACGACAACACTACCGGCAACGACAACGCCGCGTTCGGCGTCGAGGCGCTCTACTCCAACACCACCGGTGGCTACAACGTCGCGAGCGGCTTCAAGGCACTCTACGACAACACCACCGCCAGCGAAAACGCTGCGTTCGGCAGCGAAGCGCTCTACGAAAACACCAGCGGCGGCTCCAACGTCGCGAGCGGCGTCAGGGCGCTCTACCACAACACCACTGGCAAAGAAAACGTCGCGAACGGCTACACCGCGCTCTACTACAACACCACCGGCGAAGACAACGTCGCGAACGGGTACAAGGCGCTCGTCTTCAACACCAAAGGCGACTACAACGCTGCGTTCGGCTGGGACGCGCTCTTCTCCAACACCACCGGCATCAGCAACGTCGCGAGCGGCTACCGTGCGCTCTACGACAACACCACCGGCATCGACAACGTCGCATTGGGCACCGAGGCGGGAGAAGACCTGACGACCGGGTCGTACAACATCGACATCGGAAGTGGAGGCGTGGCGGGCGAGTCAGAAACGATCCGCATCGGTAGCGAAAGATCCCAGGCGAGGACCTTCGTAGCCGGGATTTTCAACACTCACCTTACGGGGTGCTTCGTGCAGGTCACCGAAGAAGGTCAGCTCGGGTGCAACAAAAACGCCGCAGCCGAAGCCAAGGGCGAAAAGGGCGAAAAGGGCGAACCTGGCAAACAAGGACCCGAAGGGAAACAAGGACCCGAAGGCAAAGAAGGCAAAGTGTCGGGCAAAGGCCTGAAGATCTGCGTGCAGGAAAAGGCAGGCGGGTCGATCAAGCTGCCTCCGTGCAAAAAAGGGTACAGGGAAACGGAAGTCGCCGAACTCTAATCGACCGGATCGTGGTGGCCTGTGCGTCACGGCATGGGCCACCACCCGGCATGTCACGACGGCCCTTGGTCTTCAAGGCGGCCCTTGGCCTGACCGTTCGTAATCGAGCCGTAATCAGCCTCGGATCGGCCAGTGGCGGCGTATACAACCCAACGGTTCTGTATGGTTGACGCCTGCTCGCGGAGCAATCCGAGCGCGAGCCAACCTCGGCGCCGGGCTTGCGCAATGGACGAATACGGGGCGTCCGCGTATACGGAAAGTTTGCGCCTGCTATTGCAAACGAGCGAGTGTGTCGTCGTCCAAATATGCGCACTCATGCCAGGCGGTCGCGTCCGGCGAGGGCGGGGAGGATCTTGACGAGGTCGATGATCGCAACACGGTCCGCGACCGACTTGTAGTAGTCGCCGACTGTCGCGTACTTGTCGCCGTGTAGTTCACGAAAGCGCGTGACTGCGGCGTATTTCCCCAGCACGCTGTTTAGCGAGCGACGACCTTTGAGGAAATACAGCGGCGCCTCGATCCCCGCCACGTACATACAACGGAACTTGTCGGTGTCGGCACTGGCGAGGTTGAAGAGGTCGACGAAGAGGTGGCTCTGGCGCGCAGCGTCATGTCCCCTCCAGCGTGTGAACTTGAACTCCGCGATCCTCTGGTCGGTGACTAGTGTCCTGATGCATTAATTGGTCAGCATTTGGGTAGGCAGTATGTATGCCTATTCCTGTTGCTGTTTCCATCGAGTTGTCAGAGGGGGAGCGCGCTCAGCTTGAGTCTTGGGCGCGTCGTCATACGAGTGCTCAGGCGCTCGCGCAACGCTCCCGGATCGTGCTGGCTGCGGCCGCGGGGCTGAAGAACACCGAGATCGCTGGGCGCTTGGGTGTGGATCGGAGCAGCGTAACCAAGTGGCGCTCGCGCTTTTCAGAGTATCGTCTCGACGGGCTGCTAGACGAGCCCCGACCGGGGAAACCGCGAACGATCACCGACGAGCAGGTCGAGGAGGTGATCGTAAAGACGCTGGAGTCCACGCCGAAGGATGCGACGCACTGGTCGACGCGCTCGATGGCCAGAGAGGTCGGCCTCACGCAGTCAGCGGTGCTGCGGATTTGGCACGCGTTCGGCCTTCAGCCTCACCGCAGCGAAACCTGGAAGCTCTCCAAGGACCCGCAGTTCGTGGCCAAGGTCCGCGATGTTGTCGGGCTCTACCTGAACCCGCCGGAGCGAGCTGTCGTGCTGTGTGTGGATGAGAAGTCCCAGATCCAGGCACTGGACAGGACAGCACCGATCCTGCCGATGTTGCCCGGAACCCCGCAGCGCGCGACGCACGACTACAAGCGTGCCGGCACCTCGAGCCTCTACGCCGCATTGGACATCACGACGGGAAAGGTGATCGGGTCGCTGCACGCCCGCCACCGCGCGATCGAGTTCAAGAAGTTCCTGCAGACCCTTGATCGCGAGGTCCCCGCCGACTTGGACGTGCATGTGATCCTCGACAACAGCTCCACCCACAAGACGCCCGCCGTCAAGAAATGGCTGCTCGCCCATCCGCGGTTCGTATTGCACTTCACCCCGACCAGCAGCTCGTGGCTGAACCTCGTCGAGCGCTGGTTCTCAGAGCTCACCAGCAAGAAGCTCCGCCGCGGCACGCACCGCTCAGTGCGCGAGCTCAACAGCGACATCCGCACCTGGATAAACGACTGGAACGACGATCCACGCCCCTACATCTGGACCAAGACAGCCGACCAGATCCTCGAATCCATCAGCCGCTACTGCAACCGAACTACCGCATCAGGACACTAGGTCGTGGCCGCCGGGGGTGTTGCCCGCTCCGAGGGAGAGCGACTCGACCCGCTCGCCAGAATCGAGAATGTGCGGGAGCGAGAGCAGAATCCCCACGGCATGAAGGGTTACGTCGATCTGACCAGCGATGTCCTTGACGAGCAACGCACTGGTAAGCAGATTGTCCGTGATCGCCTGACGCGCCAGGAAGTTCGAGACCTGACGTCGCGTCTTCTCGTGCAGTTGTGTCTGAATCGAGGCGATCGTCCCCGTGAGGCTCGTTTCACCGGCGAAGGCTCGGAGCCGCGTCGACGGCCTCTGGAAGGCCCGCCGCGACCTTCCGAGGGCTGCCGGACGCCGGATCGCGGCGTTGCCTTGCAGTGACTGGTCGCACTGTCACAGTCAGGCGGCCACAGGCTGCGGCGAGTTCGCGCCAGCGGCCTTCGTCCCACGCCCCTCTTGCTGCGCCAGACGTCGAGGGCAGCACGAACACACGAGCGCCGGCGACCCGCTCGGGCTGCAGGCCGTAGTCGACGGGGCGGCCCAGTACCGCCTTCGCTGCCGCCTTCCCGTTGAATGCGAGAAGGCACGGTCTGTGGCTCTCCAGCAGCGCCGTCAGGCGAGGCACGTCAAAGCCGCCGGTGCCGACGCTACGATCCGACCCGGAGCTTGTCTTGCACACGTCTGTGAGCCCGATGCCGTAGTCGAGCAGGCGGGGGTATTCGGCCGGCGCGAGCTGCGTGGGGGTCAGCCCGATCCTGTTCAGGATCGGCCAGAACTGGTTGCCAGGGCCGGCGTAGTATGCGCCGAGTCGGGCTGACCTCCCGCCGACGGCGGTCCCGCAGAAGACGACCCGCAGGCCGGGCTGAATCACGTCAGGCAGCACCATGCTTACAGGGCGAGTCGCTCAGCGAAGTTGGCCAGGACGCGCGCGGATGCATCCAATCGTTGCGGACATTCGGCGACGATATCGCGCCGAGCTCTGTTGGCGCCGAGCAGATAGCTGCCACGGACGACCAGCGATCAGGCAATCCGTGGGGTCTTACGGTCGCTTGCCGGGCCGTCCGGTATTGTCTGGCCATGCCCGATAAGTGTTCTGATTCGGATATCTGGCATCGCCTGCATGAGGCGCTGGAACAGGGCGACGAGGTGCAGGGCATCGAGGAGGTAAAAGCGGAGGCCATCCGCGCTCTGTTCAAGGACCCCGATCTCGCCAAGAAGGCGGACCCTCGCGGCATCCGCCTTGTGGGGCCGATGAGGGTGATCGGCGAACTCAACCTCGACGGCGTGGAGACGAAGATCGGCCTGACGCTGACCAAGTGCTTTTTCAACGGCGCGGTGACGTTGCGCGATGCGAGCGTTACGTGGGTGCGGCTCGATCACTGCAAGCTGTCGAGCTTCGCGGCGGAAAGGGCGAAGATCGACGCGTTGGAGCTCACGGACTGCGAGATCACGGGGCAATGCAGGGAGGGGATCGTGCGACTGACCGGCGCGCACGTGGCGAAGGAACTGAAGCTGAGCGGCACGCGCTTGGTCAACCAGCTCGGACCGGCGCTGATGGTCGCCGGTCTGACCGTGGATGGCAGCGCTTTCCTGGAGCGCGTGTGCGCGCGTGGCGAGTGGGCGCCCGAAGGCGCGATATGCCTGTCGCGCGCGACGATCGGCGGGGACCTCGTGATGCGCAATGCGTGGGTGTTCGCCAGCTGCGGTCCTGCGTTGCTCGCGGAGGGTCTGACGGTCAAGGGCAACGTCTTCATGTGCGAGCGACGCGACCAGGGGGCCGTGTTTGAACGGCGCGACGACGGTGCAAAGGCGGGCGAGTCCGCCAGCAGTGAGGCGGTGCGCCTCGCCGGGGCGAACATCTCCGAGCAGCTATCGCTGATCGGGGCGAGGTTGACCAACGACGCGGGTCCGGCGCTGGCCGCCGACTTCATCACCGTTGGACAGGGGATGTTCCTCGAAGACGGGTTCGTGGCGCACGGCAGGAGCGAGCGGGGCGTCGTGTGCATTCCGTGCGCCAAGATCAGCGGCGTGCTCTCGCTACGCGGCGCGGAGCTCCGCAACGAAGGCTCGGGCTCGGCGCTGCTGGCGTTCGGCGTGAGCGTTCAAGGCGATGTTCAGCTGAAACGCCACGGCGAGGCCGGTGATGCGTTCCGCGCCCGCGGAGGCGGCAAGGATGGGACGATCTGCTTGACGGATGCGAGCCTCACCAAGGGGTTCTTCTTCGATGGCGAGGTCTTGAACGCAACCGAGAGCCGACCCGTGCTGAACCTCGCGCGCACGAGCGTCGCCACGCTCAGCCTCGGCAGGGATTCGATCTCGTGCCACCGCAAGATGGAACTCGATGGCCTCACATATTCGGGCCAGCCAAAGCTCACGCCGGAGTCCTCTGACGCGCGGCCTCGGCGATCGTGGCGAAGGCTGTGGCGCCAGGACAAGCGATCCAGCGACGTGCAGCGCTGGATCTCGTGGTTCGAGCAGGCCACGCCGCGGTACGCCGCGCAGCCGTACGAGCAGCTGGCCGCCACCTTTGTGGCGGCCGGCGATGACGCGGATGCCCGCCTCATCTACGTCGCCCAGCGCGACGACCTGCGCAAACGGGGAAAACTGGGCCCGCTGAATCAGGTCGGGCAATTCCTGCTGAAGTACCTGATCGGGTACGGCTACTACTCGATACGCGCCCTCTGGTGGCTGGTGGGGCTGTTTCTCGTCACTGCGGCGATCGCGTCTGCCGCGAACGGGCTCGTCGTGAAAGCGCCTTCGACAACCGAACTGGCCGCCTCCACGGTCAGTGAAACGACCAAACCGACGACGGCCGCGCAACCCGTCAAGCCGGCCACGCCGGAACGGTGCCCGGTGACGGCCCGCGTCGGCTACGCCCTCGAACTGTCCTTTCCGCTGATCAACCTCAACAGCGCTGCCAGCGGCGAGCAGTGCACGGCGGCGACGGGCGCTGAAGGGTGGGTGATCGGCGGCTGGTTCGTACGCGCGGCAGCGGCGGTCCTGGCAGCCCTCTATGCGGCTGGCCTGACGGGCATCACGAGAACCTCCTGACGACGGGCACTCGATTAAGGTGTCCCGGCCCGACTCTCCATAACGAACCCGGCGCGATGTCTGCGACGACCCGGCACAGTCCGCCCGGGTACTTCAGTAAACGACTTCCTGATCGGACGCTCATGTACTAGCGGCTCGAGCTCATCCAGTGCGTCGGCTCGCGGAGCGGTGACCAGCGCACTGTTGTCACGGCAAACAGCAAGTTGACAAAGCGTCAGCTCGGCACACCGCTTGCGCGCAGCGAGATCGCGAACACCGGCTGACTGGGGCCCGCCCTACACGGGATGTTTCCGACTAGCGCCGCTGCCGACGTCGCCGCGCCCGTCCACCGCCGTAGTTCTACGCCCCGCTGTTCGCTCGCTGGATGCGCCACAGTGTGTGGATCGCGCCGGGCGCTTGGCCGATCACCCAGATCGCGCGCCAGAGGTAGGCGCCAGCCAGCCCGCGCTTGCCGCGCCGGGCCAGCGGTGACCACCACCGCATGTAGTCGGGTCCTGGAAAGCTACGGCTTGCAGCGATCGTCAGCTTCTGCCTGATCCCCGCGTTGGCGGAGAGCAGCGCGTAGAGCTCCTCGGCGATCACGTCCTCGCGTAGGAGCGCGTACTTGAGCGATCGCACGTCACCGAGATCGAGTCTGCGGGCCAGATCCCTGCCCTCGGGCAGGAGCCGCAGGCCGGCTGCGAACGCCGGGACGCCCCGATACGCGCGCGCGAGCACCAGCGCGCTCGACCACTTCGACTCCTCGACGCGAGCGAGCGCTCGCCGCAGATCCTCCAGTGGCTTGCTGTCCACCAGGTTCGCGTGCTGCGCGGCGTGCAGGGCCACGTGCAGCAGCACGGCGTCGCGATCGGGCACGCGCAACTCGACCCCACCGATCACCTGCCGGTTGGCGCTCGCGGCGAGGCAACGCCAGATCGCATCCGGGTCGCCGTCGAGCCCTGGCAGCTGACAGTGAAGGTCCACCATCCCGCCGCCGCCGCGGTTAAACGTCGTGCGCCCTATATCCAGCGATAGCGGCGTTGGCATCCACGGGCGATACTCCACGAAGCCCAGCCGCTCGAGCACGCCGACAGCGCGTGCCCGGTTCTCGGGCGCCACCATCAGATCAGAGTCAACGTAGGAACGCACCTCGCCTGGATACAGCCACTTGGCGAGCACCGGGCCCTTGAGCACCAGCGTCTCGATTCCCTCACGGCCGAACGCACCCGCGACCTCGACCGTGAGCGCATCGACCTCGGCCGTGAGCGCGAAGTTGCGCGCCAGTTGGGAATAACGGTCGAGACATTCCGCGTTCATCCATCGAGACCCCTCTTATCTGCCGTTTCTTTAATACTGCTTTGTTAGGTTTCTTGTAGGGTTCTTCGTGCTGGCTGCGAACTCCTTCTCGTGTCGGTTCTGTCGAGGCCAGGGGGATGAGATGGCGGTGATCGAGGCAGCGAGGGTGGATTCCGCGGCGGTGGTGAAGGAGCGGCTTGAGCGGTTTGGCCGTGAGGTGCTTGCGGAAGCGATGAACCGGCCGGCGCAGAGGATGAACGGTGGTCTGTATCTGCGTGGGCTGGTCGAGGGCGGCAAGCGTAAGTCGCTTGAGCGGTTGGTCGAGCGGCTGGGTGGGGAGGCGGACTACCAGTCGATGCAGCAGTTCCTCACCGACAGTCCGTGGGATCCGGTGCTGGTGGTCAAGGCGGTGGCCGAGCGGGTGGCTGGTGAGATCGGCGTGGAGGCGTGGGTGCTGGATGACACCGGGTTTCCCAAGCAGGGGAAGCGCTCGCCGGGGGTCAAGCGCCAGTATTCGGGCACGCTGGGCAAGGTCGGCAACTGCCAGATCGGCGTGTCGGTGCACGCGGTGGGCAAGAAGGGGACGGTGCCCTTGGGCTGGGCGTTGTATCTGCCCGAGGAGTGGTGTCAGGACGAGGAGCGCCGGCGCACAGCGAAGATTCCTGAGGAGGTTCTCTTCAAGACCAAGCCCGAGCTCGGCGTGGAACTGATCGAGCGCGCCACGGGCTGGGAGGTACCCGCAGCGCCAGTGCTCGGCGACGCTGCCTACGGCGAAAACACCGAACTGCGCGAGCGTTTGCACGACAGCGAACTGGAGTACGTGCTCTCGGTCTCTGCAGAGACGACCGTGTTCTCTCCCGGAGCCGCCTTCGTGGTCCCCGAGCGCAACGGAGCGACCGGTCGCCCCCGCCGCCGGCTACGCCCAGAGAGCAAGCCGGTAACGATCGGAGAGCTGATCGCCGGCCTTCACCCCGAGCAGTGGCAGACTGTCGCCTTCCGTGACGGGCCTGAGGGCGAGCCGATGACCTCCCGCTTCGCGTTCGTGCGGGTACGCGCCGCGCACCGCTGGCAGTGGGGCTTTGCTACCGAGCCGCGCGAGGAGTGGCTGATCTGCGAGTGGCCCGAGGGAGCAGAGAAGCCAACCAACTACTGGCTCTCAAACCTCCCTGCCGACACCGAGCCCGAGCAGCTCGCTCGCCTGGCCCGGCTGCGCTGGAAGATCGAGCTGGACTACAAGCAGCTCAAGGGTGAACTCGGACTCGACCACTACGAGGGCCGCTCATACCTCGGCTGGTACCACCACACCGCGCTCGTCACCGCCGCACACGGATTCCTCACCCTGGAGCGGCTTCACCCTTTTCGCCAGCGGCCGGCCTGACACTACCCCAAGCAGCGCTCACCCTGCAGCCCGTCTTTCAGTGCTGGACCGGCCGCTGCCAAACCTGCCAGCAACCAGTCAACCTCGACCAGCTCCCCCTACAGCGCCACCGACAACACGAGTAAACCTAACAAAGCAGTATTAAACAGGCCTTCCTTTTCTTTGCACCGTTCTTTACAAGTCTGGCTGCCGGTGGCGGTGATCGCCTCACCATTATTGCAGCAACAGCAGATTGCCTCTTCTGCGGCAACGCAGCGATTTTCTTTTGTGCAGTCTATTTTTTCGCCCGAGCTGGCCATTGCTGGCGTCGCGGCGGTTGCGGAGACGATCAGTGGCGTGACGGCGGCGGCGGCACCGATACCCACGACCCGGCCGATCGCTTCCCGGCGAGAGATACCGGGGACGGTGCTCTGCATGAGTTGCGGCTCGGCGTCCACCAGATCCTTCTCGCGCAGCTCGTAAAGCGCGTCGGCGACCAGGTTCTCGCTTGCCCCGGCGAGTTCGGCAAGTTCAGTCATGTCGCGCTCGCCGTCGCAATACCGCCAGACGCAGGCTGCGATCGGGCTCAAGCAATGAGCGGTGTGGCTGTTTTGATCGTAGAGGAGGAGCTCCTCGCCAACCGTCTCTACAAGGAGACCATCTTGACGTGCTCGTGGAAGCGATCCGTATTGGTGCATCGATCAACCCTCCGTCCTATCTCCTTACATGTGCATGGCTACATATTGGGTTCTTTTGCTCATCTAGTCTTCAACTGCCAGCGCTTTGCGTCAAGTCGTCCACTACTTCGTCCTTGACACGGAGAAAAGATGGCCTACTCAAGCGGGATCGCGATCGCTTGGCGATTGCTGAGATGGCGCCTTTGTTTCTTACCCGCGTCTATCGTCCCTCGCTGCAGTTGTCGAGCGCTAGCCTTTGCTGGGCAGCTTGGAGGGCGCCGTGCGCGTCGCCGGTGACGACGCGGGCGCTTGTCCGGTGCGCTCGAGTAGCTCGATCGCGCCTGGGGTCGCGCGGCTCATTTCGGCAAGCCAATGAGCGTAGAAAACACCGTTGTTTGCGACTTTTTGATGTCCTTCTACTGCGGTCTACCCGGTAACGTCAATCTTAGGCCGCCTCGTATATGAGAGGCCCTCGATGGGCGTCGCTGCGGCGCCCATGACAATCATGTGTGGCCGCCTCAACGGCAGCGACTATTAGGGGGTATTACGCAATGCTGCAGTCAACCCGCAAGCGGTCGAGACTACTCGCTATCTCCGTGCCGGTGCTCGGGGTTCTTGCACTGGGCAGCACCAGCGCGTTCGGCGCGAGCAGCCCGGTAGCTAGTCATCTCGGTGCCGTCAGCGCCAGTGAGCAGGCAAAGGTGCTTGCCTATTGGACACCTGCCCGAAGGGAGGAAGCGAAGAGCGTTGGCCTCGCCGCCGGTGCTACGACGCCCAACTCACAGTCGACTGGCGGCCCGGACGGGCCGCCGACGGCTCATGTCGGAACGCTACCGAGTGGCGTCTCCGCGGCTACAGCGGTGGAACAGCCAGTCCTGGCAAGCCAGCCGTGGAGCTACCCATATCCATACGACGCTTTTGGCGTGCCGACATCGCTTTACAAGACCTACCCATATGACCTCAACGGTACGATCTTCTTCACGAATGGTGGCGCGGGCTACAAATGCTCCGGCACGTCGATCCAAAATGGACATTTCGCCAATGAGATCGATACTGCCGGCCACTGTGTCGCCAGTACCGAGGGCGTTACCGGATTCGACGAATCTGCCGAGTTCATCCCCGCCTACAATGGCAACGGCAAAACGACCAAAGAAATCGAACCGTACGGCACGTATCCGGCTACCTATTTCTACACGGCGAACGAATGGATCAACAACCGGAACTTCGACGACGACTTCGGCTCGATGTTGCTAGGTCGAAGCAAGAAAAAAAAGGAACTGAGCAGCGAGGTCGGAACGTCCGGCTGGGCCTACAACTACTCCGACAATGAGCAGTACGTCGAGCTCGGATATCCGGGCGAACCCCCATATAACGGCACCACGCTGGAAGAGAACATCGCCGCCTCGGCGCCCTGTAGCGAAGGCGATCAGGTTTGCACCGGCAGTCCCTTCACCGGTGGATCGAGTGGGGGCTCCTGGTACATCGACTGGAGCTCCACCGGGGGTTACATCAACGGTCACACCGACTGGGTTTTCGGGAGCGCCCCGTTGACCAAATACTCCCCGTACTACAACAATCTGTGGTACGAAATCCACTGTCTTGGGAAAACGTCCGAATGCTGAGCATGTAGGGATTGACCGCACGGCACGGCGCCGGGGTGCAGCGCACCCCGGCGCCGGTCGCGCCGGGCTCTTGCTTCAGAGAGACATGTCGGATGCTCGGTGGCGTGGGGGCAACGTGGCGCCGCGCTATCGTTGGTCAGTGAAGAGTTTCGCCTCAGGGTCGCGACGTCTGATCGGGGTCTTGGTGGTCGCACTCGCTGGCCTCGGCACAACGGCGGGCTTCTCAGCGTGCGACGCTGGTGCGAGCGCACCATCAGCCGCGGTCACACGCGCTGTGCCAGTGCAGTGGGATGTGGTTGCCGTCGGCGCGGGTGAACGGTCGGTTCGTGTTCTCGTCGCGGACGGCCCATGCGGTCATCTGCGCACGGCGGTCTCCGAAGGCGAGTTGAGCATCCGAATCGCTGTGCGGGAGGAAGCGACTGAAGGGATCTGCCCCGCGGTCGCGAGAGTTGAAACGCTGAGCGTGGCTCTGGCGCGGCCGCTCGCCGGGAGATCGCTAGATGGGGAACGCGGCTCCCCGAGTTACCCCTCGTTCCTGGTGGACCGTGGTGAGATCCCTAACCTGGTTGGCTTTTCACCCGCCGACGCTACACGCGCGAGCACTCTTGTCGGATTGCGCATTCGCATGCGCCACGTCGCTTCGCGATCAGGCTTGGTGCGAGTCGTCGCGCAATATCCTGCTCCCGGGCGCTCGTTTCCCGCTAGCCGCGTCATAGGTGTCGCCGTCGCGGGCCAGTAGGGAGTCCCCGCCGGCCATCTTCGTTGAACGCGCCTGTGGCCCACCGAACGCTCCATCGGCGAGATCGTCCGAGCGCCCGGCTTCCAAGCGGGACCACTGGGCGGTGGGACGTCCGTCGGTGCGGAGGTGGGACATCACCGGCGTTTGCGGCCAGCCGGGGGGCGAGTCCTCCCACGTCTCGTGCCGCCCATAGACGGTCATGTCCAACAATGCATAGCTGTAGTCCATCGCCTCGACGCCGCGGAGGGTAGTCCAGTAGGTCTCGAAGACTCTGTCGCCGTCGCGCAGGTAGCACACCAGGTGCATTTTGCCGACGCGGCGTCCGGTCAGCAGAGCGTCGAGGGAGTCTTCGGCCGAATACCAGGGCATCTCCCAGCCCATGAAGTCGCGGTAGCGGACACTCTCCTCGTAGGGGCCCTGGCAGAACGTGGCGTAGGTGACGCCACGCGAATGCAGATGGGAGAGCTCGCCGACCTGCGTCGTGAAAAAGGTGCAGCCCTCGCACTGCTCGGCTGCAGGTCGCCCGGGGTACCACATGAAGTAGTAGGCGATTAGCTGTCGACGCCCCTCGAACGCGTCCAGCAGGGTCACCGGACCGCGCGGACCGATCAGCGGGAGAGTTGGGTCCACCTCGACCATCGGGAGCCGGCGACGTGCCGCGGCGATCGCATCGCCCTCGCGGGTGTGCGCCTTCTCTCGGACCCGGAGGGCATCGAGCTCGGCTTGAAACGTGGCCCGTTCGACCGCGACAGGGACTGCCCCCGTGTCGGTCACGTCAGCTCCCGGCGGCCTAGGCTTGTTCGGTTCATGGTTCATGACTACGTCGATTCGTTCGTTGGTCATTCGTTAGAGGTTGGGGTGCTCAGTCTGTCACGGCGAGGGCACGCTGCGTCTCCCGAATCTCACGTGATCTACAGCCTGTGACGGTCCAGCGGGGGGACGGTCGGTGTGATCACGCTGCCGGGAGCCACCGGGAGCGTGACGAAGATCGCGACCGGCTACTTCCAAAGCCTGATCGTGACGTCGACCGGGCAGCTGTACGCGTTCGGCGCGAATGACTTCGGCCAGCTCGGCACAACGGTTAACAACGGTCGGACATCGCGAACCCCACGCCGGAGCAGGTGACGCTGCCGGGGCAGTCCGGCACCGTCACTGACGTCGCGGCGGGTCAGACGGCGAGCTACGCGGTGACCTCGTCAGGCCAGCTGTATGCGTTCGGCAATGACTATTACGGCCAGCTGGGCAGGGAAGGCGGCGAAATCAACCCGACGCCCACGCAGGTCACGCTGCCGGGGGCCAGCGGCGGAGTCACGCAGGTCGCCGCCGGTAGCTATTCGGTCTACGCGTTGACCGCGAGTGGCCAGCTGTACTCGTTTGGCGCAAACAACTACGGGCAGCTGGGGAACGCGACGAACTCCGGCACGGGCAAAGCCAACCCGACGCCGACCGAAGTGACGCTGCCGGGGGCCACCGGTGTGGTGGCCCAGATCGCCGCGGGTGCCGAATTTGGCCTCGCTCTGACCTCGACCAATCAGCTGTTCGCGTGGGGTTCAAACGAATGGGGGCAGCTCGGCAACATGACGAACTACGAGACCAGCAAACCGAATCCGACGCCGACGATCGTGGCTCCCTCCGGGCTGGTGGGCGGGACCGGTCCGATCACAGCGGTCGCCGCCGGCTACCGCTACACGCTTGCGGCCACCTCCACCGGCCAGCTGTACGGCTTTGGCGAAAACGGCGTTGGACAGCTCGGCAACACCGATCACAGTGTCCCTCAGCCCACGCCGACGCTGATCACGCTGGCGGGTCCCCTCGCCACGTTCGGGACGGGTCCGGAATCGTACGCGACCGCGGTGTTTATCCCGTCCAGTCCTCCGGTTCTCAGCGGCGTGAGTCCCGATGCGGGGCTGACCGCGGGGGGAGCTACGGTGACGATCACCGGCACCGGACTGGAAGGGGCCAGGGAGGTCAGGTTCGGTTCAAAGGAAGCCCACGTCACGGCCGACACGGCCACTTCGATCACGGCCGTCTCGCCTGCGGCGGCCGGCCCAGAAACCGTCAACGTGACAGTTGAAACCGGCGGCGGCGAAAGTGCGTCGAGCTCGGCCGACGACTTCACGTATGTCGCGCCGGGGCCCGCGCCGACCATCACCAAACTCTCGTCCAAGAAGGGCCCGGCACGTGGCGGCACGCCGGTGACGATCACCGGCACAGGCTTTGCGGGTGTCACGTCAGTCAAGTTCGGTGCGAGCGCGGCGGCGAGCTACACGGTGACCTCACCGACGTCGATCGCGGCCGTCTCACCGCCGGGAACGACGGGGACGGTCAATGTGACGGTCACGACCCCGAACGGTGAAAGTGCGCCCACCTCCAAGGACCACTTCGCGTTCGAAGCGCCCATTGTGACCGATGTGAGTCCGAACAGTGGCTCCGCCGCCGGCGGATATGAAGTCACGGTCGAAGGCACAGGGTTCGCGTTGGGAAGCGCGACGACCTTCAAGTTCGGCAAAGGCGCAGCGACCGAAGTCGACTGCATCTCGACAAATTTGTGCACGATGCACGCCCCCGGCGCCACCAAAGCCGGGACGGTCGACATCCTGGCGAAGGCGGGGGGCAAGACGAGCAAAAAGACGCCTGCTGACCACTTCACCTACGCCTGATCACGCGGCTCGCAGAGTACCTCTGGGTCCGGAGTGCCACGACAATTTCATCGCAGAGACCTACCGTGGTCTGTAGGAGGTGCCGCCACCGCCGAGCCGCATGCGAACAGGGTCAGCTTCGACGTGATCCGCGTTGCGGGCCGAGTGGGGCCGTTGGTTGCGGACGAGACGATCGAAGCGTCCGGTACGCGCGAGCAGTGGCGTTCCACCCATGTGGGTACTGAGCTGGCTCTCATCACCATTGATACGGGCATTACACGTGAGGCGTCGAGCAGCACGTAACGCAGCTGGCCGGAGCTGATCAGCTGCCTGACTTGAATGGTTGTGGGCGTGGGATCGGAGCCGCTGAAGCCGCCGATGGTTATCACCGGCTGCTCGGTGGCAAGCGCGATCGGGTCGGCGGTTTTGGCATCGGTGGCAGCGACCAGGAACCGAGTGTGGTCGCGATGCGTCCGCAGGTATGAGGTCAGCAACGCCAGGCTCCTCGCAAACTCCGACGTTCTCACCGGCGTCGGAGCATTGAGGTTGGCGACGGCGATGCCAGGCCCGCCTTCGCTGAGCGCCGGTCCCGCGGTTGGGTCATAGCCGGTGTGGTCGCGAGCGGCGGTCGCGAGGGAGTAGGCGGCGGGACCGGCGAGCAGCGCGATCGCCGCGGCGCTCACCGTCAATGTCATCGTCGCAGGCCTGTGGAGTGGCGCGTGCGCATGCCGCGCGAGGATCGCCACGCCCGCTCCAGCGCCGCACGCGAGCACCACCCATCTCAGCCAGGGCAGGAAATCAGGAGAGTCTGCGAGCAGAATGAAGCTGATCCCTGATGTACCGACAATAGCGAGCCCCAGACCGATCGCTGCGATTACTGAACCGCGGGCCGAGTGCCACAGTGTCACGAGTGCCGCCGCGGCGAGCGTCGCCACGGCTGGCGCCAGCACAGATGTGTAATAGGCGTGGCGTGTGCCCGCCGAGAAGCTGAGCACCGCACAGCCCACGACCATCCAGATGCTCCACAGCACATACGTACCGAATGCAAATGTTGTGTGCCGCGAACGCCAGGTTGTGAGCAAGCCGACGACGAGGCCGACCAGGGCAAGCGGAAGCAGCCACACGATCTGACCGACCAGGTGACGACTGAAGAGGTAGAGCAGGTTGCTTTCAAGATGGCGGCCGAATGCGCCAGCGCTGCCGGCGACGCGCTGGATGCCGTTGCCATCGAGGATCAGCTGAAACCATGAGTTATCGGTTGAATCGCCCACGTAGGGACGGTCGCTCGCCGGCACGAGCATCATGCCCCCAAACCAGACCAAGCTGACAAGCAGCGCTAGGCCAGCGGCGACCGTCAGCTCGCCCAGCCGCCGGAGCGTCGACCGACGCCCTGAGACCAGGAAGGCCATGACGAGCGCCGGTGCCACCAAATATGCCTCGAGCATCTTCGTGTTGAAGGCCAAGCCCACGAACACCGCACACAGCAGAAGCTCTCGCCTGCGCCCCGACTGGACGGCCACCGTCAAACTCCATGCTGCGCACACGACTAGCAGCAGCAGGAGCGCATCGGGCGCGTTGTAGCGAGCCACAAGCACAGTCACCGGCGTGAGCGCCATGATCAGCGCGGCGACGATCGCGATCTGACGACCGAGCGCGCGCCGCACTGCGTCGTGCAGCACGACCACCGTCGCGATCCCGTACAACGCGTTGGGGACCATCACGCTAAAGCTGCCGAACCCAAACAGGCGGCCGGAGAGACCCATCAGCCAATCCGGTAGAGGGCCCTTATCAAGACTGACGTAGCCACCGAGGTCGGCGGCGTTGGTAAATAGTGCGCTCCAGCTGTGGCTAGCGGCAAAGGCCCCGGCGGCGTAGTAGGTGTTGCCATAGCCGCTGCGCGTCACGTCGATCAGCATCAGCCCGGCTGCCAGCACTGCGACCGCGATCAGCGCCGGTCGTGACCAGGCTGGCTGATCCTCTTCTACGGGGGAAGGTGCTCGCACAGGTCGCAGACTATGTGTGTAATGCGTGGGGGGTATCCGGACACCACAGTGAGTGTGAGTAGGTATCGTCTCAGTGCGGCGCTCAGCGTCGTTTTGCTTGCTGTCATCGGTCTCTCCGCGTGCGGTGGCGGTGTCCCGGGCGACGCTGTCGCGCAGGTCGACGGCAGCCCCATCGCCAAGGCTACGTTCGACCACTGGATGGATGTCGCCGCCGCCTCGACCGGCACGAGTGCGACGAGCAGGGCCGTGGTTCCCGTACCACCCGACTACACAGCGTGTATCTCACAGCTGGAGGGCGCCTTGGCCAAGCCCGCCAGAGGCAAGAAGACTCCGAGCGCAGCCCACCTGAAGTCCGCCTGCGAGCAGCGATACAAATCGCTCGAGACCAGGGTGCTCGCGTACCTGATCTCAGCGGACTGGGTGATCGGCGAAGGCGTCTCGCTCGGCGTTAAGCTCAGCGATGCGGAAGTCAAGAAGCAGTTCGTGAAGGAGAAGGTCGCCGAATTTCCCGAAGTCGCGAAATTCCAGGCGTTCCTACGAAGCTCGGGCGAGACTGTCTCGGATCTGCTCCTGAGCGTCAAGCTGCGCCTACTCCAGCAGAAAATCGAGCAGCGGGTCGTCAAGAACAAAGGCCACGTCACGCACGCGCAACAGCAGGCTGCCTTCACCCAGTTCGTCAAGAACTTTAAAAGGAAGTGGCTGGCGAAAACCGAATGCCGCCCCGGCTACATCGTCGTGGACTGCAAGCAGTACAAGGTCCGACGGGCGCGCGGCACTGCGACATCGCCGGCCGGTTAGCTCACCCCGCTAGGCTCGCCCCCGCCAGATCCGCCCCGCCGGACTGGCCCATGGACGCGAAAAAGGGGCCGCGCCCGGTGGCACGGCCCCTCGAGGGATGGACGAGAGATACGGCCCTTGAAGCTTAACTCGACCGGCAAGGGAAAGTCCACCGGGTCAGGCACATGCGAGCAGGGGAAAGCCGCAAGCTCCGTGGAGTTTTCTCGCCTGTGCCGGGGAACTCGCCTGTGCCGGGAAGGTTGCGCGGCATGCGGCGTCTAGGTGGTCGAGCATTAGCCTGCTCCCGGATCACAGTCCCCCGACATTGCGAGGCAACCCATGAAGCAAACATACATCCTCTTGGCTGGCGTCCTCGTCACCGCCGCAAGCTGCTCGAACGTTGCAAGCGCGCAGGGTGGCGTGTCGGCCGCGCACGCCAGTCGAGCCGCCGAGGTTGTGCTGCGCCACACCAGTCTTGGAACGATCCTCACCACCTCGTCTGGGTTCACGTTGTACGAGTTCACGCGCGACCGCGGAGACGAAGACAGTTGCGTCAAGATCCGCGGGTGCTCGCAGGCGTGGCCGGCGCTCGCGACCGGCGGCCAGCCGACCGCGGGTGCGGGCGTCAAAGCGTCGCTGCTGTCCGCCGTCCGCATATCCGGTGGCGCCACACAGGTCACCTATGCCGGTCATGCGCTGTACACCTTCAGCGAGGATCGCCGCGGTTCGACGTCCTACGTCGGCGTGGACGCATTCGGTGGCAGGTGGTACGCGATCAACGCCGCGGGACACGCCGTGAAGTAACCGTCGGGGCCTACGCTCACGTAACCGGCGAGATCGGCCGATGACTAGAGCGTGTCCGTGTCATTCGCGCGAGAGCCGAGGGCGGATCCGCTGCGGGCGAGCGCCGACCGCGCGGCGACGGCCGCGCTGCGAGAGCTGCCCGAGGCGCTGATCCTCGTCTTCGACGCTGAGCTGCGGTTCATCCGCACCGCCGGTCAGGCGGTCGAGCGTCTCGGCGATCCCGATAGTTGCCGCGAGGGCAAGCTGCTTGCCGACGCTCTTCCCGCGGATCTGTGGCGGTCGATCGAGCCGCTACTGCGCTCCGCGCTCGCGGGCGAGACGCGCTCACGCGAGATCTGGACGGCCGGACAGCGACACTGTGTGATGGTCGACGTGGGGCCGCTGCGCCCACGCGGCTTAGTCGCCGCCGATGACCACGGCATCGCGGCTGGCGTCGCGGGTATCGCGGTCGTACTTGACATCACCATGCGCAGGCAGGCTGAATTGCTGGAGCGGCGTCCTCACCTTGATTTCGACGGGGAATTCGAGCGCTTCGCGCAGACACCGATCGGCACTGGGTTGCTCGACGGCGACGGCCGCTGGCTACTTGTCAACCGCGCGCTGTGCGACATCACCGGCTACACCGCCGACGAGCTGATCGGCAAGCGCTTCGACGGGATCGTGCACCCGGACGACGTCCGCAACGACAGCGAGCAGCGCCGGCGCCTGCTCGCCGGGGAGATTCCCGCTTTCCGAGTTGAGAAGCGCTATTTCGATGCCGCCGGAGAGACCGGCTCGGCGATCCTGTCGATGTCGCTCGTGCGCGAGCGCGACGGGACGCCCCTGCACTACATAGCCCAGTTGCATGATGTCTCTGAGCGCAAGCGGCTCGAGGAGAACCTGCGTGGTCTCGGCGATCACGATCCGTTGACCGGCGTGCGCAACCGTCGGCTGTTCGGCCACGACCTCAAACTCCAGGTCGCTCGCTCCCGGCGCTACGGCGAGGTCGCAGGCCTAATGGTCATCGACGTGGACGCCTTCCGCCGGGTCAACGATCGCCATGGCGAGCGGGCGGGCGACGAAGCGCTGGAGGCGATCGCGAGGGCGTTCACGCGCCGGCTCAGGGAGACGGATCTCGTCGCGCGCCTGGGCGCCGACCAGTTCGCTGTGCTCTTGCCCCACATCGACGAAGAGGGGCTCGCAGTCGTAGCAGAGGGACTAGTTCGCGTTGTCGCGGCCTGCGGCGTTGACATCGGAGATGACGTGCTGCACCCGTCCGCGAGCATCGGTTTCACGCTCGTGGACGAACACACCGACAGTGCCGAGCAGGCGCTCTTGCAGGCCGACAGCGCGATGCGCTCCGCCAAGCGCGCCGGGGCCGGCGCGGCAAGCTGAGACGCTCTACGGCGACCTCCGGTGCGGTGAATACGCTCACCGCATGCGGCCAAACGAGCGGCTTGCGGTCATCGACCTCGGATCGAACTCCTTTCGGCTGGTCGTGTTCATGGCCGGCGCCGGCTGGTGGAGGCGCACCGATGAGATCTACGAGCCGGTGCGTATTGGCGAAGGACTGATGGCTAGCGGCAAGCTTGGGGTGCAGCCGATAGAGCGGGCGCTCGCCACGCTCGACGTGTTCGCCCACTTCTGCCGTGCCAGTGGGCTGAGGGAGGATGCGGTCGACGCTGTTGCCACGAGCGCCATCCGCGACGCGGACAATGCCGAGGACTTCCTTACTCGGGCGCGCACGCGCTTCGGACTGCCGATCCGCGTGCTCAGCCGCGAGCAGGAGGCCCGCTACGGCTACCTCGCGGCCGTCAACTCGACGACGCTGCGCGACGGCAGCGTGCTCGACCTCGGCGGCGGCTCGTTGCAGCTCGTCCGCGTTCTCGACCGGCTGATCCGTGCGTCTGGCTCATGGCAGATCGGCACAGTGCGCATGAGCGAGCGCTTCCTGCCACCGAACGGCCCCGCCAAGCGCAAGCAGCTAGAGGAGCTGTGTGAATACGTCGCTGGACAGCTCGCCGAGGCCCCGTGGCTTGCGCGAGACGCCGACGAGCATCGCGGGAGGCGCCTGGTGGGCATTGGGGGAACTGTGCGCAACCTTGCCGCCGCCGCACAGCGCGCCGCGGGCCTACCGTCCAACGGAGTCCAGGGCATGGTCATCGAGCGCGATGCGCTCGATGACCTCGTCGCCCGGCTTGCGTCACTACCCGCCGGCGAGCGCGCCAGCGTCCCCGGCATCAAGCCGGCGCGTGCCGATCTGATCCTCGCTGGCGCGGTGGTCGTGCAGGGCGTGCTGAGGGCCGGCGGCTTCGATGCGCTGGAGACGACCGAGGCGGGCCTGCGCGAGGGGGTGTTCTTTGAGCGCCTGATCGCCGGTTTCGCCGGCGATGCCGCAGGGCAGCAGCAGCCGCTGTTCGAGGATGTGCGCCGGGCGAGCGTGCTGAACATGGCCGCGCAGTACCACGTCGATATCGCGCACACCGAGCACGTGGCCGCGCTCGCGCTTGGCATGTTCGACGAGCTCGCCCAGCTCGGGCTGCACGACGGTGACGCGCGCGAGCGCGAGTTGCTGTGGGCGTCGTGCATGCTGCACGACATCGGCATGTCGATCGACTACGACGACCACCACAAGCACTCCCGCTACCTGATCCTCAACGGTGCCCTGCCCGGATTCACGCCAGTCGAGACGGCGATCATCGCCCAGGCGGCCCGCTATCACCGTAAGGGTATGCCTGTGCCAGGACCGATGGCGGTGCTGTTCGGCGACGGCGACGCCGCCCGTCTGAACCGCTGCGCCGCCCTGCTGCGTCTCGCCGAGGACCTCGAGCGCGCACGCGATCAGCTCGTGCGTGCCACCAGCCTCACACTCCACGGCGACAGAGTCGAGCTGCAGCTGATCGCCGACGGCGAGTCCGCCGTCCCGCGCTGGGCCGCTGGCCGCGAGCGGGAGCTGTTTGCCCGCGCTTTCCAGCGCGACCTTTCCGTGGCGGCCTGACGGTCCTCGGGTCTCAGCCCGCCGCGGCGAGCGCCCGTTCGTCGCCGGCGCAGTCGAACAGCACGAGGCCGTACGGGTAGCCGACCGGGCTGTGCCATTGCGAGGGCGCGAGCTCCTTGCACGCGCGTAGGACCGCCTGCGTCGCGCGGTTGCCGCCGCGCAATGAGTACTCACCGCCGAGCAGCACGTAGCGCGCCTGACCGCTGGTCACCATCTGCGCGAGCTGGGGCCCATTGACGGCGGGGTCGGTGCCGCTGTAGCCGCCCAGCGCGCCCACGTCCAGGCCCATGAGCATGAGCGGGGAGCCGGTGTCCGAGGCGACGGTCAGCAGCGCCCAGCGCGAGCCGGGGCGATGCGTGCTGACGTAGTTCAGCAGCGCGCGATCGATCGCCAGGTCGTGAGCGTTGACTCCATATCCGCCGGTGCCCGCGAACGCTTTCGGCCCGGCGACCGGGAATGTTCCCTCGACCGGCGCGAGCCACGTGGTGGTCGCGTATGCAGTCGGTATGACCAGCAGCAGCAGGAATGTGAGCGCGATCGCCGGTGTGGCGAGCCGGCGCATAGCGACCAGCGCGACGAACCCTGCGGCGGTGCCGATGCTGAGCACCGGCACAAGTGAGGTCATGTAATGCTCGCGATGCATCAGCACCACTTGTGCGAGCGCGGTCGTGGCAAGTGCGCACGCCGCCAACGCCAGGCCCCAGATCCGGCGCTGCCGCGCGAGCTTGACGAAGGCGATCGCTCCCGCGCCGGCCATCGCTCCCGTGCCGGGCGCCAGTGCGGAAACGTAGTAGGGATGGACAATCCCCTTGGACAGGCTCAGCACGGCGGCCTCGACTATGAACCAGCCACCCAGCACTAGCAGGGTTGCCAGGCGCGGATCTCGCCGGTCGGGCCTTCCTTTGTCGAGCACGAGCAGCGCCAGGCCGAGTAGCCCGAACAGCGCGAACGGCAGCATCCAGCCGGCCTGGTCGCCGAGGCCCTTGCCGAACAGGCGCAGCAGCTTGGGCGATTCGCCGAAGGGGATCGGGTCTTTTTCCCTGCCCGTGACCGTCCGTGCGGGTACTGGCTTGGTTGCGGGAGTCAGTCGCACGGGCGGTGTTTCGCCGCCTGCTCGCCCAGCCGACGACGAGGGGTGGGCGCGTGCGGCGGCGTCGACGGCGCGCTGGCGCGCGGCGGGCACATAGGCACCGGGGCGCACGACGACGCTGTTGGGGCCGCCGGCCTGCCCTTCGACGCGGCCGAGGCCGTTGTATTCAAAGGTCAGGCCAAGCTCGGTGTTGTTCGTCGAGCTGCCCACATATGGGCGCTTGGAGGCGGGCGTGAGTTCGACGAAGGCGATCCACGCGAAGGACACCGCCAGCATCACCACGCCCGCGAGCAGCAGGTGGACGATGCGCCGTCGCGGCGAGCCGGGCGCGCAGACGAGGTAGCCGAGCGCGATGCCGGGGACGACCAGATAGGCGGCGAGCGTCTTGGTGTTGAAGGCCAGCCCGACGGTAACGGCGCATCCGATCAGCGTGCGCCAGCGTCCCGTTTCGCACGCGCGCAGCCCTAGGCTGCAGGCGAGCAGCAGCAGCAGGATCAGGACGGGGTCGACGCCGTTGTCGCGCGAGACGGCCACGAACGATGGGAACACCGCCAGCGCGAGCGACCCCGCGAACGCCGCTGTTGCGCCCAGTCGCCTAGCGAGTACGACGTACATCAGCGCGACGGCGAGCACCCCGGCGATCGCCTCGGGTAGCAGCAGGCTGAGCGGGGAGAAACCGAACAGCTTGGTGCTTGCGACCTGCACCCACAACGCCAGTGGCGGCTTGTCGACGGTGACCAACCCGCCGGGATCGAACGACACGAACAGGAAGTTGTGCAGCGAGCGCAGCATCGACTTGACGCCAGCCGAGTAGAAGATATTCGCGTAGCCGTTTTGCGCGAGCCGATGGATGTTCAGCACCGCCGACAGCGTCACCACGACGGGCAGCCCGGTGTGGCGCAGCGGCGTTGGGGAGCCGAGCAGGCGCTCCTGCCACCGTGCGAGTGTCCCGCGCTGCCGCTCGACGTCCGCCCGCTCGGACGCGGCTGTGCTCACGCGGGGAGTGTCTCCACGAGTCGCTGCAGGTCATGCTCGTCGTTCCACGCCCCGACCGATGCCCGTAGCCACGGCCGGTCGGGGATGTTGCGCACGATCACCCCGTGTTCGGCCAGTAGCGTGCGCTCGGCCTCGGGGTCGGGGCTCGGGAAGGACACGAGCGTCGTTGCCGCGCGCGGTGCCGGCTGTCGTCCGCGGGCGGCCAGCAGCTCGGCGAGGCGTGCGGCGAGCGTGCGCGCGTGCGCGAACACGGCCACCCAGCCGGCGGACTCGAGCACGCGGATTGCCGCCAGTGCGCACGCGGTCGTCTCGGCGCTCAACGACAGCGTGTCGAAGCGCCGTGCGTCCTCGTGCAGCTGTGCGTCGAGCCCAGTGTTGGGATCGGCGAGGTTCCCGTAGCCGCGCCTGGAAACCGTGAGGCGCTCGCGTAGCGTGGGGCTGACGTAGAGCATGCCGGTGCCGTCGGGGCCGCACAGCCACTTCTGCCCGGCGCCCGCGTATGCGTCGCAGCCGAGCGCATGCACATCCACTGGCACCGCGCCGACGCCCTGAGCGCCGTCGAGCAGGACGGGGATGTCCAGCTCGGCGAGCTCGACGGGTGCGAGCGAGCCGCTGACCCAGCCGACGTGCGAGCAGGCGACCAGGCGTGTGCGCGGGCCGGCCGCGGCGGCAACTTCGCCCAGGGGGACTTCGCGCACGTCCACACCGCGCAGCTCGCGCGCGGCCGACAGTGCGCCCAGCAGCCCGGGATGCTCCTCGTCGCTGGTGACGATCTCATCGCCACGCCCCAGCTCCAGGCCGCCGATCACCTGAGCCATACCCTCGGTGGTGCAGGTGGTGAGCGCGACGTCGGCCGCGTCGGCGCCGAGCGCGGCGGCGTAGGCGGCGCGCAGATCCTTGTTCAGCTCGGAGCGGCGCTCGAAGTGCGCCGTCGAGCGGCCGTCGCTGCACTCGCGCGCGAGCTCGCGCGCGGACGCGTGCATCGCGCACGCTGGCAACGGCCCGTCGGTGCCGGCGTTCAGGTACGCGAGGGCGCTCAGAACGGGAAACTCGTCGCGCAACCCCGGCAGGCTCACAGTTCGCGAGAATACCCGCATGTCCAGCGCCGACCGGCAGCAGCCTCTGTGGGAGCCTCCGCCCGAGCAGCTCCAGAACGTGGAGATGGGGCGCTTCATGGAGTGGGCGGGCGAGGCTCGTGGGCGCGCGTTCGCCGACTATGACGAGCTGTGGCGCTGGTCGACGGAACACCTGGAGGACTTCTGGGCGAGCGTGTGGGAGTTCTGCGGCGTGCGCGCGTCAAAGCCCTACGAGCGTGTGCTCGCCTCGCACGAGATGCCCGGCACGCGTTGGTTCGAGGGCGCGCAGCTCAACTACGCCGAGAACCTGCTGGCGCGCGGCGAGCAGCGACCGCGGGAGGTGGCGGTGCTGCATTGCTCGGAGCTACGCGAGCTTGGCGAGCTCACCTGGGGCGAGCTGAACGCGCGCGTGGCGGCCGCGGCGGGCGGCCTGCGTGCGCTGGGCGTGCAGCGCGGCGACCGTGTGGTCGCGTACATGCCCAACATCCCCGAGACGCTGATTGCGCTGCTGGCGGTCGCGAGCATCGGCGCGATCTGGTCGAGCGCGGCACCGGAGTTCGGCGCGCGCAGCGTGATCGACCGCTTCGCGCAGATCGAGCCGAAGGTGCTGCTCGCGGTGGACGGCTACCGCCACGGCGGCAAGGACTTCGACCGCACGGCCGTCCTCGAGCGCATCCTCGAGGAGCTGCCCACTGTCGAGCACGTCGTCACGCTGTCCTACCTGGCGGATGAGGCTGTTGATGAGCCCGCCTCCGGCGGGGGAGGCGTTCGTGGTGTGCTCACTTGGGATGAGCTGCTCTCCCGCGGCCGCGGCTCCGTCCTCAGCTTCGAGCAGGTGCCGTTCGACCACCCGCTGTGGGTGCTGTACTCGTCGGGCACCACGGGTCTGCCGAAGGCGATCGTGCACGGCCACGGCGGCATCCTGTTGGAGCAGGTCAAGAAGCGCCTGCACCTCGACCTGCGCGCGGGCGACCGCATGTTCTGGTTCACGACGACCGGTTGGATGATGTGGAACTTCCTCGTCGGCTGCCTGATCTCAGACGCGGCGATCGTGCTGTACGACGGCAGCCCCGCGCACCCCGACCTGAACGTCCTGTGGGGCCTGGCCGAGCGCGCGGGGATCACGTGCATGGGCGTCAGCGCGGGCCTGCTGGCGAGCTGTGAGAAGGCGGGGATCGAGCCGGGTCGCGACCACGACCTGCGCGCGCTGCGCGCGCTCGGCTCGACCGGCTCGCCGCTGGCGCCCGAGAGCTTTCGTTGGGTGTACGAGCACGTCAAGGACGACGTGTGGCTGTTCTCCACCAGCGGCGGCACGGATGTGTGCACGGCGTTCGTCGCCGGCTGCCCGCTGCTGCCCGTGTACGAGGGCGAACTGCAGTGCCGCGCGCTGGGCTGCGCCGTCGAGGCGTGGGATGAACAGGGCCACAGCGTGGTGGACGAGGTCGGCGAGCTGGTGATTACTGAGCCGATGCCCTCGATGCCGCTGTTCTTTTGGGGAGATCCGCCCGCCGACCTGCCCGCTGACCCAGCCGCCGAGCCAACCGCCGACGCAGTCACCTGCGATGCTGCCACCGAGTCGCTCGCCGACGCAGCTACCGGCGATGCTACCCAGCCGGTCCAGCCTGGCCCGCGGCTGCGCGAGAGCTACTTCTCGATGTATCCCGGTGTGTGGCGCCACGGTGACTGGATCCGCATCACCCCGCGCGGCGGCGCGGTCATCTACGGGCGTTCGGACTCGACGATCAACCGCCAGGGCGTGCGCATGGGCACCAGCGAGATCTATCGTGCGGCGAGCGCCGTGCCCGACGTACTCGACGCGCTCGTCGTCGACATCCCCAAGCCGGGGACCGACGGCGAGGCCCAGAGCGAGCTGTGGATGGCGATGTTCGTGGTGCTACGCGAGGGCGTCACGCTCGACGACGAGCTCGCGGCGCAGATCAAGCGGCGCATCCGCGAGGACTGCTCGCCGCGGCACGTCCCCAACGAGATCCGCCAGATCGAGCAGGTCCCGCGCACGCTGTCGGGCAAGGTGCTCGAGGTTCCGGTCAAGCGCATCCTGATGGGCACTGCGCCAGAGCAGGCGGCGAGCGTTGAGTCGCTCGCCAACCCCCGCTCGCTTGACTACTTCATCGAGCTGGCGGGCGAGCTGGGGGTTGAGGCCGCCGGTACTTCGGCGTCCGATGCAATAGGGAGATGAGCAGGCTCGATTCGCGCGGGCGGCTATGGGCGCGGATCGGATTGCTCTTACCGCGCCTAGGCCATCATCGGAGCGGCAGCGTCGGGCGATACCCGTAGCATGAGGTTGTAATGTCGCTGCCACCGACTGTGTGGACCATGGGCCACTCCAATCACGACATCGAGGCGTTCGTTGCCCTCGTGCAGCGCCATCAGATCGCCTACCTGGTCGATGTGCGGTCCTATCCATACTCCCGTTTCGTGCCGCACTTCAACCGCGAGGAGCTGCAGGCCACGGTGGAGGCACGCGGCGTCCACTACGTGTTCCTCGGCCTGGCGCTCGGCGGCCGGCCGCTGCGCGATGACCAGCTCGACGCTCAAGGCCACGCCCTGTACAACAAGATGGCTGAAGAGCCGGCCTTTACAGAGGCGATCGACCAGCTCCTGCGCGGCGCATCCAAGCATCGCCTCGCGGTGCTGTGCAGCTGCGGGCAGCCGAGCACATGCCATCGCAGGCTCTTGGTGGGCAAGGTCCTGTGCGACCGGGGTGCCGAACTGCGCCACATCCTTCTGGATGGGACTGTGCTGCAGGAGAGATCGGTGACGCTGAGCACCCCGGACACGCTGTTCGGGCATGATGAACAGTCATGGAGATCTACACGATCGGTTTCACGCAGACGACGGCTGAGCATTTCTTCACGCGGCTAGCCGATGCGCACATCGAGCGCCTGCTCGATGTGCGGCTCAACAACACCTCGCAGCTCGCCGGTTTCGCCAAGGCGCAGGATCTTCCTTACTTCGCGCGCGAGCTTGTGGGTGCCACTTACGAGCATCAACCACTCCTCGCCCCCACTCAAGACATCCTCGACGCCTACAAGAAGCGCAAAGGCGAGTGGGAGGTATACGAGGTCGAGTTCCGGACGCTTATGGAGCGCCGCCGCATCCACGAGGTGCTGTCGCCCGCTTCCTTCGGGCGGCGGACGGCCTTGTTGTGCAGTGAGGCCAGTCCTGAGTACTGTCACCGCCGGCTCGTGGCTGAGTTTCTCGCCAAGCAATGGTCCGACCTCGAGATCGTGCACCTCTGAATCAGTGCAGATCATCGTCAATCACGTTACGCGTATGAAGGGCAGGTCTCGGATCTGCGTCGCTGGAATCGATGCAGCGACGTCGCAACACATACGCCCAGTTACGCCATCAACCGACCTCATCACCCGCACACTCTTACGCGAGAATGGCGGACCCTTCGGGCCGGGCGCCCTTGTTGACCTCGGCAACGTTGTGGCCTGTCCCACCCCGCCGGAGATCGAGGATCACCAGTTCGTCACCGTACAGACGAAACACATCGAAGACCTCAGCGACGACGTGTACCTTGAGCTCCTTAACCAGGTCAGCGATGTCGACGTTCAGGCTGCGTTTGGCGCCGATCTTGTGACAATTCGGCGGCGCAAGCTTGCCGTTCCCGCCGGGCGCGGAACTCGTTCGCTGGCGGTCGTGCCCGTCGTCGACGCCGAGTTGCAGATTAATTTTGGGAAGCTCTACCTAATGTTGGATACGCCGAACACCGCCGCACAAATCAGGGTGACCGATGTACGTTTCTATGAAACTGACCAGGTGACCATCAGGCGCGATGTCGTCGATGACGTGAACAGCAGGCTGGCAGCAGGAGAGACCGCGTACGCGATGCTTGGGCTCGCACGCGCCATCCCCGACGACGAGGCGGGCGACGTCCATTGGCTAATGGCCAATGGACTGTGCCTCGCTGACCGTGCGGTGAGTGACGTGCCTTAGCCCGTCGGCAGTCGCTCGGCGAACGAACTGTCCGGCCGCCAGAGCGGACTTGGCCCGAGACGGATGGCGCCGAAGGCGGGACGACCGTGGTCGACCCGACTACAGCCCGAGTGAGCGCCCGACGATCTCCTTCATGATCTCGTTCGTGCCGCCGTAGATGCGCGTCACACGCGCGTCGACGAACGCGCGCGCGATCGGGTACTCGAGCATATATCCGTATCCGCCGTACAGCTGCAGGCAGCGGTCGACGACGCGGCCCTGCAGGTCGGTGCACCACCACTTGGCCGTCGCCGCGTCCTCCGCGGTCAGCTCGCCGTCGTTTAGCGCCCGCGCGCACCGGTCGATGAACGCGCGCGCGATCTGCGCTTCGCCGTGGAGCTCCGCGAGCGTAAAACGCGAGCTCTGGAAGGAGCCGATCGGCTGGCCGAAGGCCTGGCGCTCGCGCACATACTCGAGCGTCCAGCCGATCGCCGCCTCCGCTGCGGCGACCGCCGAGGCCGCGATCGACAGGCGCTCCTGGGGCAGGTTGGAGACGAGGTAACGAAAGCCCTCGCCCTCCTGCCCGAGCAGGTTCTCGACGGGCACGCGCACGTCCGCGAACGACAGCTCCGCGGTGTCCTGCGCGTGCTGGCCGATCTTCTCGAGGTTGCGCCCGCGCTCGAAGCCCGCCATGCCGCGTTCCACCACCACCAGACTGATGCCACGGTGGCGCTCGTTCGGGTCCGTCTTCACGGCCACGATCACCAGGTCAGCGTTGATGCCGTTGGTGATGAACGTCTTGGTGCCGTTGACCACATAGTGATCGCCCTCGCACCGCGCGCTCGTGGACATCGCCGCCAGGTCCGAGCCGATCCCCGGCTCGGTCATCGCCAGTGCTGTGATCAGCTCGCCCGAGGCGATCCCTCCCAGCCAACGCTCGCGCTGGGGTTCGTCGCAATAAGTCAGGAAGTACGGCAGGCAGATGTCGTTGTGCAGCGTGATCCCCAGGCCGAAGCTGCCGACGCCCGCGCGCTGGACCTCTTCGCCCACCACCAGGTTCAGGCGGAAGTCATCTGCGCCCGCCCCTCCGTAGGCCTCGGGCACCGCCATTGCCAGAAAGCCGCCGCGGCCGGCCAGCGCAAACACCTCTCTGGGGACGATCCCCGCACGCTCCCACTCGCCGTAGCGGCCCTGCCCGCCGAGCACCTCGCGCTCCAGGAACGTGCGAAAGCTCGCGCGGAAGTCTTCGTGGACATCCTCGAACAGATCGCGCCTCATCATCAGGACCCTATCTACCCAGAAGGAGTGCGAGCGGGGGACGTCGAACAGAAGCGCCGATGAAGCGTGTAGCGACAAAGACCGCCGAGCGTCCGCCGGCGAACGGGACCAGCGAGCACCAGAGCCTGTCCAAGTACATCCAGGCGCGCTTCGATGAGTGCTCGCGCTCGCAGAAGGACGTCGCCCAGTACATCGTCGACCATCTCGACGAGGCCGCCTTCCAGACCGCCGAGGAGCTCGCGCGTCGCGCCAACACCTCCAGCTCGACCGTCGTGCGCTTCTCCCAGGCGCTCGGCTTCGAGGGCTTCCCCGAGCTACAGGCCGCCGCCCGCGAGGAATACCGGCGCGTCAACGCCAAGGCCGCCAAGGACGGTGGGGTAGGTGGGGCGGGTGGGTCCTCATCATCCACGCCGCTGTTCTCGCTCGACCAGAACGAGTTCGAGACGGCGCTCGCCGCCGACCACCTCAACATCGAGGACACCGCCCGCAAGGTCTCGCGCAGTTCGGTCGACGCTCTGATTGCCGCGATCGTCGGCGCTGAGAAGGTGCTCGTCGCGGGCACCGACCAGATGGCGTTTTTCGCCAGCTACCTGCGCCACCTGCTGATGCTGCTTGACCTACGCGTCGACGTCGTCGCCAGCCCCTCGCAGGAGGCGCTCAGCCGCCTCGGGCGGATCGACCCCAACACGCTCGTGATCGGGCTCTCCGCCGGACGCCCGCACCCGCTGGTGGTGCGCGCCATGAAGCTCGCCCGCCACCGCCAGGCCCGTACCGCCGCGATCACCGACGCGACCCTCTCAGAGGTCGCCAAGCTCGCACAGATCAAGCTGTACTACTCATCCAACAGCCCCGCTTACGTACGCTCGCATACGGCGCTGCTCAGTGTGATTCAGGCGCTCGCCTACGGCGTCTACGCCCAGGACACCGCCCAGTACGACGATCGCATCAAGGCGTTTCGACTTAAGTAACGTTGGCGCGGTAGCGTTGGTGCGCGCCACCGTCAAGCACGGCGGGCGCCTGTCAAACTAGGTGGATGCGCGACGAGGCGACATTTCGGGTCAAGACCGGCCTAGCGGAGATGCTCAAGGGCGGCGTGATCATGGACGTGGTCACACCCGAGCAGGCGAAGGTCGCCGAGGACGCTGGTGCGGCCGCGGTGATGGCGCTCGAGCGCGTGCCCGCGGACATCCGCCGCGATGGCGGCGTCGCGCGCATGTCAGACCCAGAGATGATCGCCGGCATCCAGCAGGCGGTCAGCATCCCCGTGATGGCCAAGGCGCGCATCGGGCATTTCATGGAGGCGCGCGTGCTGGAGGCGCTGGAGGTCGACTACGTGGACGAGTCCGAGGTGCTCACGCCCGCCGACGAGGCCAACCACATCGACAAGTGGGACTTCAAGGTGCCGTTCGTGTGCGGCGCGACCAACCTCGGCGAGGCGCTGCGCCGTCTCGGCGAGGGCGCCGCGATGATCCGTTCCAAGGGCGAGGCCGGCACCGGCGACATCGTCGAGGCGGTGCGCCACATGCGCCAGATCACCGGCGAAATCCGCCGCCTGGCGACGCTCGGCGCTGACGAGATCGCCTCTGCTGCCAAGGCGCTCGCAGCGCCGCTGGATCTCGTGCGTGAGGTGGCGCTCGCCGGACGCCTACCGGTCGTGCTGTTCTGCGCCGGCGGCATCGCCACGCCGGCTGACGCCGCGCTGATGATGGCGCTCGGCGCCGAAGGTGTGTTCGTCGGCTCGGGGATCTTCAAGTCCGAGGACCCGCCGACGCGCGCGCGGGCGATCGTTGAGGCCACCACCCACTGGCAGAACGCCGAGCGCGTCGCCGAGGCCTCGCGCGGTCTCGGCCCTGCGATGGTCAGCCTGGAGAGCTCTAAGCTCGACGGCGAGCAACTCCTGGCTCAACGCGGTTGGTGACAGGACGGCCGATGGCGCTTCGCGCGGCGGCGTCCTCGTTCGCTCGCGTGCGTAGCACGCCACGCTCGCTGCGTCCTTGCCGCGCTCGACCCTCGACCGTCCTGTCCGCGTAGTGCCCCCCCCGTGATCGGCGTGCTCGCGTTGCAGGGTGGCTTCGAGGCCCACGCGCGGATGCTGTCCGGGCTGGGTGCGCGTACGCGCGAGGTGCGCGTGCCGGGCGACCTCGACGGCCTGGACGGGCTGGTGGTGCCCGGCGGCGAGTCGACGACGATGACCCTGGGGATCGCGCGCGAGGGTCTAGCCGAGCCGCTACGCGAGCTGGCGGCACGGGGCACGCCGATCCTTGGGTCGTGTGCAGGGCTGATCATGCTCGATCGCGACCATCTGAATGTGATGGACATGCGCGCGTCCCGCAACGCGTTCGGCCGCCAGATCAGGAGCTTCGAGGCGGACGTGGCGGTTCGCGGCGTGCAGGGTCCGCCGCTCAGGGGGATCTTCATCCGCGCGCCGTGGATCGCCGAGCACGGGCCCGGGGTGGAGATCCTTGGCGAGCTGGAAGGCCATCCGGTGGCCGCGCGCCAGGGCCAGATGCTCGTGGTTTCTTTCCATGCCGAGCTAGGCGCTGACGACCGCCTACATCGCCTGTTCCTGAGCTTGGTTGGGCAGGCAGCGCCGACGCCGGCGGGGCAGGCAGCGCCGACGCCGGCGAGGTTGGGAGTGCCGGGGGGCGCAGCGGGGGAGGGCTGCTGATGCGCATCTCGGTTTCGGCCGACGAGCTAACTGGGATCGCGGGCGTACTCGTGGGCGAGCTCGAGCGCCGCGGGCACGAGACGGTTGTGCATGGAGTACTCGCGGACGGCGAGCGTGAGGACTGGGCGTGGGCCTCGGAGGCGGTCGCACACGACGTGGCGCACGGGCACGCCGAGCAGGGGATCGTGTGCTGCTGGACGGGCACCGGCGCGTCGATCGCCGCCAACAAGCTCGCCGGGGTGCGCGCTGCACTGTGCGCGGACGCGGTAACGGCTGAAGGCGCGCGCAGGTGGAACGACGCCAACGTACTCGCGCTGAGCCTGCGGGCGACCTCGGAGGCCGAGCTGGGGGAGATCCTCGACGCGTGGTTCACGGCTATACCGAGTGCTGAGCCCGACGACCGTGCGAACGTCGAGCATCTGCGCGAGCTTGGGCCGGCGACGCAGGCGGGCGTGCTGGCGCAGCTATCTGTCAGACACGGCCGCGCCGCGGTGGAGTTCTACAAGCAGGCCCTCGGGGCCATGGAGGTCTACCGCGTGGGCGGCACCGACGAGCACGAGGCGGTCGTCTCCCAGCTGACCGTGGGAGTGACCTCGTTCTGGGTTGCAGACGAGTCTCCCGAGCACCTCAACTTCAGCCCCGAGTCGCTGGGCGGCGGCACAGTGCGGATGCTGCTCGTGGTCGCCGACCCGGATGCCGCGGTCGCGAGGGCGGTTGCGGCCGGTGCCGCCGAGGTGCGGGTAGTCGCCGACGAACACGGGTGGCGTATGGGGAGGATCGAAGACCCGTTCGGACATCACTGGGAGATCGGCAGGCCGCCCGTCCCTTGGCCGCCCGCCTGAGCTCGGCTCAGGTCGTACGGAAGCTGATCACGCCGTCGTGCTCCTCCTCGACGATCAGGCCGTCACGCAGCAGCAGGTCGACGTGCCCAAGCACCTCTGAGAGCGTGAGGAACGCCTGTGTCACCGCGACGTTGCCCCACAGCTCCTGGGCAATCTCATGGGCGGTTCGCGGCTGCGATGCGATTAGGCGCAGCATCTTCTTGGCGCGTCGCTGATGTAGACGGAAACGCTCGTCGATCAGCGAGACATGGTCTGTGATCGGCCGTCCGTGCCCTGGGAGCACGATCGCGAGCTCCATCGCGCGTGTCTTTTCCAGCGAGGCTATGTAGGTGATCAGCGCTTGCGGGCGAGGTCCGTCGTACTCCTCCGGGGCGTCCAGCGGCCGTGATAACAGCGGGTTGGAGGAGATGTGCGCGATCAGATGGTCGGCGGCAAGCAGGATCGAGGGCTGGCCGAGCTCCGATCGGTCATCCAGAAACACGGTGTCCGATGGACTGTGGCCGGGGCGGTGCAACACGCGCAGCGTGCGGTCGCGCAGCTCCAGCGCGGCGCCGTCGGCCAGCGGACGGGTTACCTCGACGGCTGAGCCCCACGCGCGAAAGCCCGCCGAGACGGCGCGCAGCGCGGTCACGATTTCGGGTGGGATGCCGTGGCGTAGCATCAGGCGCTCGGCAAACCGGTCTTCGAGGTCGGTGTGGCGGCCGTAGTCGGCGAGTAGCGGTGCCAGGCCCTCGAGTGCCGCGACCTCGGCGCCCGAGCGGCGCGCCAGGATCGAGGCCAGCCCGAAATGATCCATGTGCTGGTGGGTGATCACCAGCAGCTCGATGTCCTCGACCGCATGCCCGCGCGCCGCCAGGGCCTGCTCGAGCTCGTCGAGTGCCTTTGCCGAGTTCGGGCCCGAGTCCACGAGCGTCAGCGGCGAATCCTCGATCAGGTACGCATTCACGCGCCCGACCATGAACGGCGTGGGGATCGCCAGGCGGTGGATGCCAACCTCGGCCGCGCGCGCGAGCGCTTCGTCGGCCGCGCGCGCTCGTGCCTCGCGCTCCTGATCCTCCTCAGACTCCCGTTCCGGGCTCACGACCCGGTCGGCGCGGCCGCGTCGTGCCGGGCATCGTCCCCGGAGGGGGAGGGAGAGCGGATCAGTGCCAGAACCTCGTCGCGCCTGCGCTCCATGTCCGCGGGCGAGACCAGCGACTCCAGGCACAGGCGCAGCAGCGGCTCGGTGTTGGAGGGCCGCACGTTGAAGTGCCAGTCCTCATAGTCGATCGAGATCCCGTCCAGGCGCTGCTGGCGGGCGTCGGCGTAGTGCGCCGCGATCTCCTCCATCTTGCCCACCGGGTCGGCGACCTCGGAGTTGACCTCGCCGGAGATGAAGTAACGCGCGTGGTAGGGCGCCAACAGCTCGGACATACGCTTGCCCCGCGTGCACAGCAGCTCGAGCACGAGCAGCGCGGGAATCGTGCCGGAATCGGCGCAGTAGAAGTCGCGGAAGTAGTAGTGCCCGGAGACCTCGCCCCCGAACAGCGAGCCCTCCTTGCGCATGCGCGTCTTGAAGAACGCGTGCCCGACGCGGTTAATGTACGGGATGCCGCCCGCCTGCGTGACCGTGTCGGGGACCGCGCGCGAGGCGCGCACGTCGTACAGGACCGCCTCGGGGCGGGCGGGATCCGCGCTTTTCTCCAGCAGCGACTGCGCGAGCAGCGCCGTGAGGAAGTCGCCGTCGACGAACGCGCCGTTGTCGTCGATGAAGAAGCAGCGATCGGCGTCGCCGTCCCAGGCGATGCCGAGGTCGGCGCCGCTGTCGCGGACCTGCTCCATGATCAGCCGCCGGTTCTCCGGCAGCAGCGGGTTGGGCTCGTGGTCGGGGAAGTTGCCGTCCGGGGTCCAGCAGGTCTCGATCAGCTCGAGGTTCAAGCTGGCGAGCACCGGGCCGACCATCGGGCCCGCCATACCGTTGCCGCCGTCCACGACCACCCGTAGGCGCTGTGGCGCCGCCCGCACGGCGTCGGCGTCGATGAAGCGCAGCGCCGCCGCCTGGAACTCCTCATAGAGATCGACCTCCGCCAGCGTGCCCCGCGTGGCGGAGTCCCGCCCGCCTGCCGGCGCCTGTCCGTCGGCGCCGGGCGCCGACGCGGCCTCGATCGCGCGGCGGATGTCCTGGATGCCGGAGTCGCCGGACAGGGCGATCGCCCCCTCGCGCACGAGCTTTGCCCCCGTGTATGCCTTCGGGTTGTGCGAAGCGGTGCACATCAGCCCGCCGTCGAGCTCGCGCGAGCCGACGAGGAAGTACAGCATCTCGCTGCCGACCTGGCCCGCGTCGATCACGTTCGCGCCCTCCGCCAGGAGGCCCTCGCGGTAGCGCGCCGACAGCTCCGGCGCGCTCAGGCGCATGTCGCGTCCGAGGCCCACGCGCAACGCGTCGACGGGCTTGTGTGCGAGGGCGCCGAGCACATGCGCAAAGGCGCGGCCGATCCGCTCGGCGACGTCGCCGTCGATCTGCTCGCCGTACAGGCCGCGGATGTCGTAGGCCTTGAAGATGTCGGGTGTGCCCGTGGTGCTCATCGCCCGGGCATCCTACGTCGCCGCGCTACGTGGCCGCTGGCCCACCCGGGCCGCCGAGGCTCCTTATGTGCTCACCGTGAGGTGGTAGTTGATCGATGCGCTGAGCTCTGTGATCAGATCCGTGACGGTCACCGTGAACTTGGTTTTGCCCGGTTCCGTTGGGGTGCCGGCGATCTCGCCGGTCGCGGGGTTCAGTTCGAGTTCTTTCGGCAGCGTTCCTTCGCTGAGCTCGTAGCTGTAGGAGCCCGAGCCGCCGATCACTTCGATCTCCGATTCGTACGGCGCGCCGACGTCACCGTCGGCGAGCGCCGCCGGCAGCAGGCCGAGACCGATCTTGACTTTGAACGTACGCGTGCCGCTACCCTGCGGGCTGGATGAGTCGCTCGCCTGCGCGGTGAGCGTGTACGTGCCCGCGGTTGTCGGCACGCCGCTGAGTAGTCCCTGACCGGTGACGGCGTCAAACGAGAATTCGAGCCCGATCGTGTCGAGTCCGAGCAGCGACAGGGTGTACGGCGCCGTGCCGCCCGTGACGCTGAGAGTCTTCGACACGGGGCTGCCGGCGGTCATCCGGCCGAGCGATGTGGGGGTGATGTCGAGCTGGGTTTCCAACGTGTATTCCCGCGTGGCGGTCAGCGCCGGGTCTGAGGAGTCGGTCACCTTCACCACGAACGTGCTCGTCCCGGCCGCTTCCGGCGTGCCCAACAGTTCGCCGCCCGCGGTCAGTTCGATGCCCGCGGGGAGCGTGCCGGAGACCAGTTTGAAGGTATATGGTTCGCTGCCGCCGCTGCCGCGGAGAGTGTCCGTGTAGGGGACCCCGGCGGTCGCCAGCTTGAGCGATTTCGGCTCGAGCTTGAGCGGGTTGGCGAGATACTTGAAGCGATCCGCGCGACTGATCGCGCTGGTGCCGTCAGTGGTGCTCACGGTCACGTTGACCGTCTTCCCGGCGGTGCCCGGTGGCGCGATCGCGATCAGCGTGCTCGCCGATACTGGTTTGACTTCGAGCGCCGCCGTCGTGCCGAAGTCTACCGCCGACGCGTGTTCGAGGTTGAGGCCGCTGATCGTCACTTCCGTGCCGCCTTCCGCGGAGCCGCTCGTGGGCGTGAGCTTCGTCACGGTCGGGCGCGAAGCACCGCTGCCCGTCCCGATCCGCCCGATCTCGTTGCTTTCGCCCTGGGTGAACCACATGTTGCCTTCGGCCCCGGCCGTGATCGCGAGCGGCGTCTCGCCCCCGAGCTCCCCGACCCGAAACTCTTCCATTTCGCCGCTCGGTGTGATCCTGCCGATCTTGCTGCTTTCGAGTTCGGTGAACCACATATCGCCTTCGGGCCCCGCCGCGATCCCGTCGGGCAGGCCCGAGAGGCTTCCGCTGCCGAACAGCGTCACTTTGCCCTGCGGCGTGATCCGCCCGATCGTCGATCCGCTGCCGATCTCCGATCCGCTGTCGTCCAGCGTGAACCAGAGGTCGCCTTCGTGTCCGAGCGCGATCGCTGTCGGCTCGGCCCCTGCGGGAATCCCGGTCTTGAACTGCGTAACGGTGCCGCTCGGGGTGGCCCGCCCGATCGCATCGGCGCTGAACTCGGTGAACCAGATGTCGCCTTCGGCGCCCGTGGTGATGCCCTGGGTGTCGTAGTCGGGCGTGGTCCACGCGGTGCCGGTTCCGATCCGTGTCGCCGCGCCGCTCGGTGACATCCGCCACATCTGTCCGACGTTGTCCTGGGTGAACCAGAGGTCGCCTTCGCTGCCCGTCGTGATCCCGACGAACTCGGGTTCGCCGCCCTCGATCGGGAACGCGGTCGTTTCGCCCGTCGGCGGTTCCAGCTGCCCGATGCCCTGCCCGCTGAGATTGGCAAACCACAGGTCGCCTTCCTGTCCCGTCGTGATCCCGGCCTCGCTGGGAAAACCCGTGAGCCCTGCGTCGAACTCGGTCACTTCGCCCTGCGGGGTGATCCGCCCGAGCTGTCCACTCGCGGTCTGCACGTGATCCTGGGTGAACCACAGGTCGCCTTCGGCGCCGGTCGTGATGCCGATCGTTTCGCCTTCGTCGATCCCGGCCCTGAACTCGGTGACTTCACCCAGCGGGTTCGCCAGCGCTGCGCCGGCATACACCAGCGCGATCGCGTACACAGCCGCCACCACCAGCACGAGCATCGCGTGCCGCTTCCATCCATGAATTGAGCACGTCGCTCGCAGCGTCATCCTTGCCACCCCCGTCTCAAATAAGTCGCCGGAAGCCGCGGAGTCGTGCGTAGCACCTGCGATGTTCCGGCCGGAACCACGTCGAAATTACCACGGGCAGGGGCGCAGAGGCAACTCCGCGTGGTCGTGTTCATAGACTGTCGGCATGTCCGGACACTCCAAGTGGGCGAGCATCAAGCATAAGAAGGCGATCGTCGATTCGCGGCGGGGCGCGCAGTTCTCCAAGCTCACGCGCGCGATCACGGTTGCCGCGCGCGACGGAGGCGGCGATCCCGTCGGCAACCCGGCGTTGGATCTGGCGATCCGCAAGGCCAAGGAAGCGTCGATGCCGAAGGACAACATCGAACGCGCGATCGCCAAGGGCACCGGTGAGGGCGGCGAGGCGGACGCGATCGAGAGCGTGCTGTACGAGGGCTACGGCCCCGGCGGCGTCGCCGTGCTCGTCGAGGCGCTGACCGAGAACCGCAACCGCACCGGCGCCGACGTCAGGCATGCTTTCTCCAAGAACGGCGGCAACCTCGGCGAGCCCGGCTCGGTTGCCTACCTGTTCGACAAGAAGGGCACGATCGTGATCGACGCCGAGCGCTACTCCGAAGACGAGCTGATGATCGCGGTGGAGGCCGGCGCCGAGGACATCGTTACTGACGAGGACGTCTTCGAGGTGATCACTGAGCCGGCGGACTTCGCGCGCGTGCGCCAGGCCCTGGAGGATGCAGGCGTGGAGATGGACAGCGCCGAGATGGCGTTTCGGCCGTCGAGCCTGGTGCCGCTCGACGAGGCCCGCGCGGGCACCCTGATGAGGCTGATCGAGGCGCTGGAAGAGAACGACGACGTCAGCGCGGTGCACGCCAACTTCGACGTGTCCGCCGACGTGCTCGAGCGTGTCGCCGGCTAGCGGCCCGGACTCGGATCTGGACCTGCACCGACCCGCCGCAGCGCGGCCGTCGGTGGTGATCCTGTGCGGCGGACGCGGCACTCGCCTGCAGGAGCACACGCAGGCGATCCCCAAGCCGCTCGTGGAGATCGGGGGGATGCCGATCGTCTGGCACGTGATCCAGCTGTATGCCGTGCAGGGCTTTAGCCGCTTTCTGCTGGCGACCGGGTACCGCGGCGAGCTGATCGAGCGGTTCGTCGCCACGCATGAGTGGCCGCCGGGCGTGAGCGTGGAATGCGTGGACACGGGTCTGGGTACCCAGACGGGCGGACGGATCAAGCTGCTGGAGTCGCACCTGGCGGGCGAGCGACTGTTCTGCGCGACCTACGCAGACGGGGTCGCCGACATCGATCTGGATGAGTTACTCACGTGCCACGCAGGGCACGGCGCGCTGGCGAGCATGACCGTGGTCAGACCCCAGCTGCAGTTCGGGGTGACCGAGCTGGACGACGACGGCCGCGTGACGGGCTTCCGCGAGAAGCCCACGTCCGAGCACTGGATCAACGGCGGGTTCTTCTGCTTCGGGGGAGCCGTGCTCGACTATCTGGACGGCGACAGCGTGCTCGAGCGCGCCCCCCTGGAACGGCTAGCCGCAGCGGGTGAGCTACGCGCATATCGGCACGAGGGCTTCTGGGAGTGCATGGACACTTACAAGGACGCGGTCGCTCTAAACGACCTGTGGTCCTCCGGCGCGGCGCCGTGGCGGCTGTGGGAGGAGGAGACGGAGGCCGATCAGGCCGACCGGCGGCGAGCGCGAAACAGCGGCACCGGCTCGCGGATGCCGCGCAGGCGCCGCTCGCCGGCATAGGACCAGCCGTAGGCGTCTCCGGCGGATTCGCGCACCTCGCGCTCGGCGAGCACGCTGCCGGGGCGGGCGATCGCGGTGATGCGGCTGGCGAGGTTGACCGGCCTCCCGAACCAGTCTCCCGCGCGTGGCACGGCACGCCCGAGGGCCGCACCGGCGCGCAGCTGCGGGAAGTCCTCGCCCTCGGCGTCGGCCGCGTCGATCAGCCTCAGCGCTGCCTCCAGCAACGGCTCGGGCTCGGGCGCGGCGAGCATCGCGGCATCACCGATCGTCTTCACCAGCCTGACGGGCGGCTCGGCGGCCTCGGTCGCGAGCGCTTCCAGACGCACCGCCAGGCGCCCGAGCTCGTCGGGCGGGACTTCCTCGCCGAGGCGCGTGAAGCCGACCAGGTCAGCGAAGCACACGGCCACCTCACGCGAGCCGGGCAGGCGTCCGCCGCTGCGCTCGAGCGCGCTGACCACCTCGCTCTGGGTGGCGTCGCGCAGGTGCAGCGCGAGTACGTTGCTGAGCATCGGGTCGACCAGCGGGTAGAGCTGGGCGGCCGCCTGCGCGTAGCGACCGGCGAGGTCGCGCTCGCTGATGCCGGGCTCGAGCACCAGTTTCAGCGGGAGCGCCCGCAGGCTTTCGGCGGCCTGGGAGAGGCCGCGGCCGAGCACGCGCAGCAGGTCGAGGATGTCCTCGTCGGAGATCCCCGCTTCGCGCGCCAGCAGAGTTCGTGCGGCGGACTCGAGCTCGGCCTCCGTGTAGACCGCCTCATCGTGCTCGGGGATCGGCAGCCCCATCGCGCGGCGAGCGGCCACGAGGAAATCCAGCTCGACGCCGCTGAGCTCAGCCACTTCCGCTGCGGTGTAGCGCTTGCTGCCAACGATCACGCGGTCGGCCGGCAGGAAGATGATCGTGCCGCTGGCTGTCGTGCGGCGTAGCTCCGACAGCGGCACACCTTCGTCGGCCAGCTGTTCGAGCAGCGCGAGGCGCTCGGCGCGCGCCTCGCCCTCCAGCCCGTCGAGCAGGCCCTCGGCGGCGAAGTCGATGTGCTCGGCGTTCATCACCGGGCAGCGTAGGCCACCCCGCAGCGCGCAGGCAGGTAGGCAGGCGTCCGATGGCGGGCGCAGAATCACAGACCGTGATCGTCCTCGGCATAGATCCCGGGCTGGCCAACACCGGCTACGGCGTCGTGGCCCGCCGCGGCGGCCGGCTGTTGGCGTTGGACGGCGGGGTCATCAGCACACGCGCGGAGCTCACGCTGGAGCGGCGCTTGACTGAGATCCACGCCGCCGTGGACGCCTTGCTGGACGAGCACGAACCGGATGCGGTGGCTTTGGAGGAGCTGTATTTCGGGCAGAACGTACGCACGGCCTTTGCCGTCGGACAGGCACGCGGCGTGGTGCTGCTCGCGGCCGGCCAGCACGGGCTGCCGTGCACCGGCTACACCCCCCAGAAGGTCAAGGGCGCGGTCTGTGGCAACGGGCGCGCTCAAAAGGATCAGGTGGCGCGCATGGTCCAGGTGCTGCTCGATCTGCCGGTGCAGCCGCGACCCGATCACGCCACCGACGCGCTGGCAGTGGCGGTCTGCCACGCCAACTGCGCGCCGCTGGCACTGGCGCTGGCGGGTGCGGGGGCGGTCGGATGATCGCGCTGCTGCGGGGAGAGGTCGCCGTGCGCCGCACCGATCACGTGGTCATCCTCAGCGGCGGTGTGGGCTATCGCGCGGCGGTATCCGCGCAGACACTGGCGCACGTGCCGGCGGTGGGCGAGCAGGTGACGCTGCACACCCACCTGATCGTGCGCGACGACGCGCTTGCTCTCTACGGCTTCGCCTCCGAGCAGGAGCGTGACCTGTTCCTGATGCTCCTGTCCGTCCAGGCGGTCGGCCCGAAGGTCGCGCTAGCAGTGCTCTCGGCGGGCGCGCCGCGGGAGCTGATCGGGGCACTCGCCGCGGGCGATGCCGCCCGCTTCCAGGCGGTCCCTGGCATCGGCAAGCGCACCGCCGAGCGGATCATCGTCGAGCTGCGCGAGAAGGTGGGTGTGGGCGGCGATGCCGCGACATCGGCGCGCACGCCGATCCTCGTCCGGCGCGGAGATCCACAGGATCCGCGGCTGCTGGCGCGCGATGGCCTGCTCGAGCTCGGCTACGCACCGCTCGAGGCTGAGGAGCTCCTCGCCGGCGCCGAGGGCGAGACCGCCGAGGAGCTGATCGGAGGCGCCCTGCGCCTGGCGCGCTCGTCCTCGTGAAGATTCCATGACCGAGATCGCAGCCCGCATCCAGACGCCGTATCTCGTCGCCGAGGACGAGCTCGACCGCTCGCTGCGCCCACGGCGCCTGAGAGAGTTTGTCGGCCAGGAGACGCTGCGCGAGCAGCTGACGGTGGCGATCGAGGCGTGCAGTGCCCGTGGGGAGGCGCTCGACCACCTCCTGCTCGCCGGGCCCCCCGGGCTTGGCAAGACCTCGCTCGCACAGATCGTGGCGGCCGAGCTGGAGGTCCCGTTCGTGCAGACCGCCGGGCCGGCACTCGAGCGCAAGGGAGACATCGCGGCGTTTCTGACCGCGCTGGAGCCGCGCAGCGTGTTCTTCGTCGACGAGATCCACCGGCTCGCGCGCACGCTGGAGGAGACGTTCTACCCGGCGATGGAGGACCAGCGGCTGCCGATCACGGTCGGGCAGGGCGCGGGCGCGCGTGTGGTGACACTCGAGCTGCCACCGTTCACGCTCGTGGGCGCCACCACGCGCACAGGCCTCTTGACGACACCGTTGCGCGATCGCTTCGGCATCCAAGCGCGCCTGGAGCCCTACGCGATCACGGAGTTGGCGATCATCGTGCGTCGCTCGGCGGGCATCCTCGAGATCGAGCTGGAGGACGACGGCGCAATCGCGATCGCCGCGCGCAGTAGGGGGACACCGCGGATTGCCAACAGGCTGCTCAAGCGCGTGCGCGACTACGCCGAGGTACGCATGGCCGGCGTGGTGACAGCGCAGGCGGCGCACGCGGCGCTGGAGATGCTGGAGGTCGACGAGCGGGGGCTGGACCGCCTGGACCGGGAGATCCTGAACGCGATCTGCGCCAAGTTCGCCGGCGGTCCCGTCGGCCTGTCCACGCTCGCAGTAGCGGTGGGAGAGGAGCAGGACACGATCGAGGACGTGTACGAGCCATATCTGCTGCAGGAGGGGCTGATCAAGCGCACCCCACGAGGCAGGACGGCCACGCCCGCCGCGTACGAGCATCTCGGACTCGAGCCGCCGGCGCCGGTGGGAGCGTCGCTGTTCTGAGCTTCAGCACAAGCGCGGGCGCAGACATCCGAAGATCGGCGGCCGGGCGCCTCCGTGGCTCGGCTTGCGTAGTCTGTGTGCAGACACCATGACCCATCCATTCATCTGTCCCAACTGCGGTCACCGCACCAGCGAGCTGGATCGCAACATCGGCTTCACCCGCCAGCCCAAGGGCTGCGCCAAGTGCGGCTTCGCGTTCCTGTTCGAACTGCTCGACGACTACTACCCGGCGCCCGATGCGGCGTTCTTCGTGTGCGACGGCGAGGGCCGCGTGGTGGGGTGCGGGAAGAACTCGTTTGCCTTTACGGGCTTGGAGGAGGAAGACGTGATCGGCCAGCGCGTCGAGCAGGTGCTCGGCTTGAAGTTCGCCAACGGCGACGATCCGGTGAAGACCGTCCTGGAGTGGGGCGTACGCGCGCTGGAGGTGCCGGTGCGGGTCAGCGGCGAACGCGACGTTGCGGCCAGCGCCAAAGCTGACATGTTCCCAGCCTACGATGATGATGGTGGGCTGTTGCTGGTGCTGACCCCCGACAAGTAGTCTCTGAAGACCATGACCGACCGCCGCCGCAACGCCCTGATCCTCCTGATCGTCGCAGGTCTCGTCACCGCGTCGCTCGCGCTGATCGCCACCAAGAAGACGCGCCTCGGGCTTGAACTGAAGGGTGGTGTGGAGCTCGTCTACCAGGGCAGGCCGACCGCCCAATCCAAGGTGGACCCCGAATCGCTCGAACGCGCGATCGACATCATGCGTACGCGTGTCGACCAACTAGGGGTGGCTCAGCCGGAAATACAGCGTTCGGGCCCCACCGAAATCGATGTCGCGCTGCCGGACGTCAGCAACGCGACGCGCGCTCAGGAAGAGGTTGGCAAGACCGCGCAGCTGCAGTTCTACGACTGGGAGCCGAACGTGATCGGCGCCAACGGTCAGCCGGCTCCGACCGAAGGCACGGTCACCGGTGATGCGACCAGCGGCGGGCCCGGCGGGGCGATCGCGGGGCTGCTCGAGTACCAGGCCGTCCTACGCGCTGCCAAACGGGCGGCGATCCTGCGCACGAGTGACACGACCTGGAGTTCCGGCTGCACGCCACAGCAGGTGGAAGACTGCATCTACGGCAGCTGGTACCTGCTCGACACCGCCCACGAAAAGGTCGTGCGGGGCCCCGAAGAAACCGAACACAACCTGTACTCGGACCTCCCCAAGCAGCTGCCAGGCGCCAAGCTCAAGGCGGTGCGCGTAAACCCCGGGACCGTGCTGGTGCAGGCGCGCGCAACCGAAGACGAAAAAACCGGCAAGGTCATCAACCCGTCGCCCAATAGCTGGTATGTGCTCAACGACGATCCGGTGCTGAAAGGTTCCGACATCACCAACCCGACGCAGAGCAACGACGAAGCGACCGGGCAGCCCGACGTGACCTTCGGCTTCACCTCCTACGGCAAGGGGGTCTTTGAACGGGTCACCAAGGAAATCGCCCATCGCGGCCAGGAAGCCCAGCTCCCGGGGGTCTCCAAGGAAGCGGCGCTGCAGCACTTCGCGGTCGTACTCGACGGCCAGCTGATCACCGTCCCCTCGATCGACTACACGAAGTACCCGGAAGGGATCGACGCTTCCACGGGCTCTGAGATCTCCGGTGGGTTCACGATCACCTCCGCGCAGAACCTCGCCAACGAGCTGCAGTCGGGCGCGCTGCCGATCAAGCTGGCACTGATCTCACGCTCGCAGGTCTCGGCGACGCTCGGTAAACAGGCGTTGAGCCAGGGCCTGCTCGCAGGGCTCGCGGGCTTCGCCGTGGTGTGCCTGTTCCTGCTGCTCTTCTATCGCATCCTCGGCATGATCGCCGTGGGTGGCCTGGTCATCTACGGGGCCTACTTCTTCGCGCTGGTCAAGCTGATTCCGGTCACCCTGACGCTGCCCGGGATCGCCGGCCTGATCCTCACGATCGGCGTATGCGCGGACGCGAATATCGTGATCTTCGAGCGCGTCAAGGAGGAGATCCGCGGCGGCAGATCGATCATCTCGGGGATCGCCACAGGCTATAAGCACGGCTTCGCCGCCATCGTCGACGCGAACGTGGTGACGTTCATGACGGCGTTCATCCTGTTTGCGCTAGCCACCGCGGAAGTCAAGGGGTTCGCGTTCATGCTGGGCATCGGTACGCTGGTGTCGCTGTTCACCGCAGTGCTCGCCACGCAGGCGGCGCTCGGCGCGATGAGCCGCTCGCGGCTGGTCAGCCACCCGGCGGCGCTCGGTGCGGCACGGCGCGGCGAGGGCTGGACGTTCGACTTCATGGGCGCCTCGAAGTGGTTCTTCTCGATGTCGGGCACGATCCTGCTGGTCGGCGCCCTGGCGATCGGCGGGCGGGGACTGAACTTCGGCATCGACTTCAAGTCCGGGACGCGCATCCAGACGGCGTTCATCAGGTCGGCCTCTGAGAGCGAAGTGGCGGCGGTGATGACAAAGGCCGGCTATCGGAACGCCGAGGTGCAGAAATTCACGAACGCGAGCATCGGCGGCAACGGCTATCAGATATCGACCAAGACGCTCGGTCCGGAAAAGGTCAAGGACATCCAGGCGGCGCTCGACACGAAGTTCGGCAACGGCCCGAGCGCGCCGGGCACCAAGGATTTCTCCTCGACCTCGATCGGGCCAACGTTCGGAAAAACGGTCGCCAATGCCGCGGTCATCGCGATCATCGCCTCGCTGCTGGTGATCTCCGCGTACATTGCGTTGCGCTTCGAGTGGAAGTACGCGGTGCCGGTGCTGATCGCGCTGATGCACGACCTGCTGATCACGGCTGGCGTGTATTCGCTGACCGGCCGAGAAGTCACGACCGCGACGGTCGCGGCACTGCTAACGATCCTCGGCTATTCGCTCTACGACACGATCATCGTGTTCGACCGAATACGCGAGAACGTCCCACGCATGCCGCGCGCGGCGTTCTCGCAGATCGTCAACCGCTCCATGTCCGAGGTCGTAACCAGGTCGCTGGCGACGAGCTTCTGCACACTGCTGCCGGTGGTCTCGCTGCTGCTGTTCGGCGGTGAAACGCTCAAGGACTTCGCGTTCGCGTTGATGGTCGGGATTGCCTCCGGCGCTTACTCCTCGATCTTCATCGCCTCGCCCGTGCTGACCCACTGGAAGGAGCGCGAGCCCGGCTACCGTGCGCGCCGCACGCGCATCGTGCGCGAACTGGGCGCGGTGCCCGCGTACGCAAAGACCGCCACCGGGGCGCCCGAGGATGTTGAACCAGTACAGACGCGCAGGCGTACGCGGCGCGGAAGCCTGATCGCGCCGGAGGAGCCCGGCCAGCAGCTCTCGCGGGATGAGTTTCAGGAACTAGTCGCCGACCTGGACGTGGAGGCCAAGCCAAACGGTGCACCGGCAGGCGGCCGCGGTCGGCGTGCGCATGCGGCGGAGGCCGGCGCCACGGCCGCGGCGCCGGCCTCCGCGCCCGCGTCGTCCCCGAAGGGGGAGCGTGACCCTACGGCCGACCTTACACCCGAGGATCTGGTGCTCAAGGAAGAGTCGAAGCAGCGCCCGAAGCCGCGGCGCGCACGCAACCGCCGGCACGGGAGGTCGCGCTGATGGGAATGCTCGCGTGGGTGATCATGGGCCTTGCGATCTGGCACTTCACGATCTTCCTCCCTGACCGCTTCTGGGGTGGGATCGTGGGTGCGTTCGTGGGCTCGCTGATCGGTTCGATGCTCGTCGGGCTGATCATCTACGGCGTGAAGGTCTCCGCGCTGCGCATCCCCGGCGAAAAGGCGACGGACATCGCCGTCGTGCTGTACGCGGTTCCCGGTGCGTTGATCGGGATCGCCCTGATCTACCTGGAGGGCATGCGCCGCGAACGCCTGGCGCGCGAGACGCCGCCCGGCTAGCAGCACCAACCGTGCGAGCGCGTGGTCGGTCGGTCGGTTCGCGTAGTGTGAGCCGTCCAACGAAGCACTAAGGAGGGAACCTTGTCCAAACGAGCACTTAGCCGTGCGCTCATCGGAGCCTGCGCCGCGGTGTCGGCTCTGGCCATTCCGGTTGCGAGCGCCTCGGCGTCAAACCTGTGGGTGTCGAGCTCGCCCGTGTCCAGCCCCCACAACAGCTGCGCTCACCCGGGCTACAACACGATCCAGTCGGCTATCACCGCTGCTGGCCCCGGGGCAACCGTTCAGGTCTGCACCGGTAACTACACCGAACAGCTCACCATCACGAAGGTGGTCAAGCTCAACGCTGCGAATGGCGCGGGTACGGCGAAGGTGGTGCTGCCAGCTGCACCCGCCGTCTCAACGACGCCCTGTGACGAAGCGTCGCTGAAAGGGCTGAAGAAAATCGAGGTTGAAGAAGGAAACCCAGAAAGCGACGCCCAGCCGGACCAGGACGCCGTCTCAATCTGCACATCGGGGACGGTCACCATCACCGGGCTTACGTTTGAACCGAAGTGGCCGCCGATCTGCTACGACAGCCTGTACGGGATTCTGGTTGGCGGGGGCGGGACGCTGAAGGCCACCAACATGACAGTCGACGGTGGCGGTGCCAGCCCGATCAACGGATGCCAGGGCGGCATCTCCATCCAGGTCGGCATGGCCTGGGCTTCCCCGGTCGAACCCGGGCACGCGAAGCTGACTGAGGACACAGTCACCGAATACCAGAAGAACGGGATTACCGTCGACGGTCAGGGATCGACTGCAAAGATCAGCGACACGACTGTGATCGGTGCTGGCGCCACGCCCGAAACCGCCCAAAACGGCATTCAGGTGAGCAACGGCGCAAAGGGCACGATCAGTTCCTCGAACATCTCAGGCAACGAGTGCGACGTCGCTAGTTGTGGTCCGAATGGGTTTGAAAACTATCAGGCCACCGGGGTGCTGTTTTATGGGGCTGCCTCTGGGTCGGCGGTGACGAGCACCACGCTGAAGGAAAACGACATCGGGGTCTACTTCGTCTCGGCCAGCCCGACGCAGCCGACCTCGCCGGAAGTGACGATCAGCAAAGACGTGCTCAGTAAGGACCGCTATGAGGGAGTTTTCCTCGACCAGGGCGATGCGTCAGTGAAGGACGACGCCATTACGGGTCCCGCCAACGTGGGGATTGAGTTGGTCCAGTACGCACAACAGGCCTACGCCCCGACGTCGAGTGCTTCGAGCGACGAAGTCGAAGGCATGACTGATGCTGCCGTGAAGGTGCAGTCGGACAAAGCGCCGGGCGACCATGCCGGCAGCTTCAAAATCACCAACAGCGCGCTGTCCAGCAACGCCACAGTCGTGGAAGACGAAAGCACGACGTTCACGGTGGTGCTCTGACGCCGTAAGGTTCTCAGATCTGAAGCGGGCAAGGGGAGAGGCGCTGATCGCGCCTCTCCCCGCGCGGTTCCGTCTCGTGCTGGCCGTAGTCTCGCCAGCATGCGCCCCTGCCGCTTCGAGATCGCCAAGTGTCCGCCGGCTGACGTGCTGGGGCTGCGGCGCGAGTTGGGTGTGAGCGGTGCGCTCGCGCAGGTGCTCGTGCGCAGGGGCATGGCCGAGCCGGCGCGCGCGCGTGCGTTCCTGGCGGGCCGCGAAGAACACCCGCCGGAGGCGTTCGCCGGCATCGGCGAGGCGGTCGAGGTGGTCCTCCGCCACGTTGCGCTGGGTACGCGGATCACGATTCACGGCGACTACGACGTCGACGGCATCTGCTCGACTGCAGTGCTGGTGCGCGCGCTGCGGGGGTTGGGGGCGGACGTGGACTCCTATCTGCCCGATCGTGCTGGCGATGGATATGGGCTGAACGCAGCGACGGTGCGGCGTCTCGCGGCGCGCGGAACGCGGCTGCTGGTGACCGTCGACTGTGCAGTCACAGCCGTGGGGGAGGTGGCGATCGCGAAGGAGCTCGGCATGGAGGTGGTGGTTACCGACCACCATGCGCCGCGCGCCGACGGGACGCTGCCGCGTGCGCCGATCGTGCACCCGATGCTTTGCGGCTATCCCTGCCGCGAATTGTGCGCCACGGCCGTCGCATACAAGCTTGCCCAGGCCCTCCTTCAAGCGGCAGCGCGCGGGGACGCCGGCACGCGGTGTGCCGAGGATGCTCGCGGCATGCGGGCGCGGCGCGCCCTCGAAGGAGACCTCGATCTGGTCGCGCTGGCGACGATCGCCGACGTCGTGCCGCTCGTGGGCGAGAATCGGACGCTCGTACGTCGCGGGCTGCGCGCCCTGGCGAGCACATCCAAGCCTGGCCTGCGCGCGCTGATGGCGGTCGCGGGAGTCGATCCATCCAAGGTCGATGAGCGCTCGGTGGCGTTCGCGCTAGCGCCGCGGTTGAATGCCGCCGGGCGCCTCTATCGTGCCGACGCGGGCTTGGAGCTGATCCTCACTGAGGAGCCAGCGCGGGCGGTGCAGATCGCACAGGAGCTCGACTCCGCCAATCGTGAGCGCAGACAGGTGGAGGCGGGCATCCGCTTTCAAGCGGAAGCACAGATGGCTGAGCTCGGGGAGCGCCCAGCGTATGTGCTGGCGCAAGAGGGCTGGCACCCCGGGGTGATCGGGATCGTCGCGTCGCGTCTTGTCGAGCGCAGCGGTCGCCCCGTCGTCCTGATCGCGCTGGAGGGAGATACCGGGAAGGCATCGGGACGCAGCGTCGAGGCGTTCGACCTGCTCGCGGGGCTGACCGCGTGCCAGGAGCACCTGCTCCGTTACGGCGGGCACCGCGCGGCCGCCGGCCTCGAGATCGAGCGGGGGCGGGTGGCGGACTTCGCGACCGCGCTATCCGCGCACGTCGAGTGCGTGCTGGAGCCGGAGGACCTCGTGGTGGTGGAGCGCGTGGACGCGGTCGTGGGTGGCGAGGAGCTCGGCATGGCGCTAGCGGAGGAGCTGCACTCTGTGGCGCCGTTCGGTCGCGGCAACCCGCCCGTCAGCCTGATGGTCGCCGACGCCACGTTCACGGACGTCAGATCGATGGGCGAAGGCAAGCATGCACGCTTCACGGTCGAGTCCCGCGGCGCGCGCGCGCGCGCCGTAGCGTTCGGGACGGGTGGGCGGCTACCGGTCGCAGGCGACGGTCCCGTCGATGGGCGGGTGAGCGCCATCCAGGCGACGTTCACGCTGGAGGTCAACGAATGGAACGGCATGAGCGAGCCCCGGCTGGTGCTCCGCCGGGCCCAGCACGCCGAGGCACCGGAGGGCAGTGGTCGCGCTGAGGCGAGTTGCACTGAGGAGGGTCGCGCTGGGACCCCCGCCGAGGCTGAGACCCCGGTCGGGGCTGAGATCCCCGCCGAGGCCGAGACGCAGGAGCTTGTGTTGTTCGCGCTTTGAGTGGCCGGCGCCTTCAATCTGCCCTGACGGTCCCCTACCCTTAGATGATGGCCATCGCCGAAGATCCCAGCCGCTCACAGGTCACCGCGGTCGCCGACGACATAGCGGCTGGGGACGTGGCCGACGCTACGGTGCTCCTGCACGAGCAGTCCGCGCCGGTGGCGGAGGCGAAGGCTCCCCAGGGTGACGAGCTCCATCCGCCTCTGGATCTGAGCGCATCAGAGCGGCGACTGCTGAGTGACCTGTTCGCGATCGTCTCCGAGCACGCGGCGGACTCCGCGGTGGAGATCGACCGCGCGCGCGTCCAGGATGCGTTTGTGTTCGCGTGCGAGCACCATGCGGCCCAGCGGCGCAAGTCCGGCGAGGACTTCATCGTGCACCCGGTCGGCGTGGCGCGCATCTGTGCAGGCATGCGCCTCGACACCGAGACGCTGTGTGCGGCGCTGCTGCACGACACCGTCGAGGACACCTCGGCGTCGATCGAGGAGGTGCGTGAGCGCTTCGGCGATGAGATCGCAGCCGTGGTCGACGGCGTCACGAAGCTGACCGGCATCACATTCCAGTCGCGCGACGAGGCGCAGGCAAACAACTACCGCAAGATGATGGTGGCGATGGCCACCGATGTGCGGGTCATCCTGATTAAGCTCGCCGATCGCCTACACAACATGCGCACGATCGAGGCGATGCCCAAGCAGAAGCAGATGGAGAAGGCGCGGGAGACACTGGAGATCTACGCGCCGCTCGCGCACCGCCTGGGAATCCACGCGATCAAGTGGGAGCTCGAGGACCTGGCGTTCGCCACGCTGCACCCCCGCAAGTACCAGGAGATCAAGGGCCTGGTCGCCCAGCAGCGCGAGGAGCGTGAGCGCTACGTCAGCGAGGCGGGCGAGTACCTGCGTGGCGAGCTGGCCGAGGTAGGCATCCAGGCGCAGATCGCCGGTCGCGCGAAGCATTTCTACTCGATCTACTCGAAGATGACCAAGAAGGGCCGCGAGTTCAACGAGATCTACGACCTCACCGCGATGCGCGTGATCGTCGAGTCGGTGAAGGACTGCTACGGGGCGGTCGGCGTGATCCACTCGCTGTGGAAGCCGCTGCCCGGACGCTTCAAGGACTTCATTGCGATGCCCAAGTTCAACATGTACCAGTCGCTGCACACGACGATCATCGGGCCCGAGGGCCGTCCGCTGGAGATCCAGATCCGCACCCACGAGATGCACGAGATGGCCGAGTTCGGGGTGGCCGCCCACTGGGTCTACAAGCAGCCTCACGGAGCCCCCGGCGATCAGCGCTCCGGCTGGCCGGCCGCGGGCGAGGACGCCAAGCTCACGTGGCTACGTTCGATGCTCGACTGGCAGAAGGAGCTCTCGGACCCGCGCGAGTTCATGGAGACGCTGCGCACCGACCTATTCGAGGAGGAGGTATACGTCTTCACGCCCAAGGGCGAAGTCAAGTCGTTGGCCGCCGGTGCCACGCCGCTGGACTTCGCCTACGAGGTGCACACAGAGATCGGCCACCGTTGCGTGGGTGCGCGCGTCAACGGCAAAATCGTGCCGCTCCACTACGAGTTGCGCTCAGGCGACATCGTCGAGATCCTCACCGCCAAGCGCGAGCGCGGACCTTCGCGCGACTGGCTGGCGATGGTCAAGACGACCCGCGCGCGCAACAAGATCAAGGCATGGTTCAAGGCCGAGTCTCGCCAGGACACCGAGCACACCGGGCGCGAGCTGTTGCAGGAGCACCTGCGCAAACAGGGACTGCCCGCCCAGAAGATCACCGGCTCGGCGCTGCTGGCGGACGTGATCCGCGAGGTCGGCTACCGCAAGGCCGACGACTTCTACATTGCTCTGGGGGCGGCCAAGGTCTCGCCGAAGCTCGTCGTGAGCAAGGTGATGCAGCGTCTGAAGCAGGGCGAGGCCGCCGACGGCGAGGACAGCGCGGCCGACCTGCTGCGCGTGGGACGCGCGCGGCGGCGCCCAACCAAGTCCTCGGGCCAGTACGGAATCAGGGTGGAAGGCGTCGAGGACGTGATGCTGCGCCTGGCCAAGTGCTGCCGACCCGTCCCCGGCGATGAGATAGTCGGCTACATCTCCCTCGGCCGTGGCATCACCATCCACCGTGAGGACTGCCCCAACGCGGCGCTCCTGCGCAAGAGCCCCGAGCGCTTCGCCAACGTTGCCTGGGAAGGCGACCAGTCGACCGGCTTCGTCGTCGAGATCCAGATCGACGCGTGGGACCGCCACCGGCTGCTGGAGGATCTCTCGCGGGCGTTCTCGGAGTCCGGCGCCAACATCCTGGAAGCGCGCTGCCTGTCGATGCCGCCGATGGTCAAGAACCGGTTCGTGATCGAGGTCGCAGACACCCATACGCTGAAGGGCGCCATCAGCCGCCTGCGTAACACCGAGTCGGTGTTCGATGCCTACCGGGTGACGCCGGGCGCCGCGGCCGCGTAGGCCTTAGGCGACGCTGCTCACCGGCGGCGCGGTCTCAGGCGACGACGTTGAGCGCCATTGGCATGACTGAGTAGCGCGCCTCGGTGACCTCGCCGAGATAGTCGCCATCAACCTGCAGCGGCAGCGGACGCTCGTCCACGCTGCGCACGGTCAGCTCCTGCAGGCCGCGCAGGGGACTGACCTGGCGATGCCCAGCCACGTGCGCCCGCGGCGAAAATGCGCGCCAGGCGATCGACGGCATCGACAGCAGCGTCGCGCGGTGCAGGACGCCGCCGGCGAGTGCCCCCGAGTCCAGCGCTGCACCGTCGGCGATCTCGATCGGACGGTTCTGGAAGTAGGTGAAGGGCGAACCGTTCTGGACGATCGCCGTGATACCCCCGAGGGTCTCTCCGCGTGCCTGTACCTCCAGCTGGGGCGGGCTGACGAGGTAACGGCGCAGGAACGTGCCCACGGCGACCCACGTGAAGAAGTAGGGGCCGAGGCGTGCCTTCATCTTCGGATTGGCGTCGACGCGCTCGACCACGCTGGCGTCGAGGCCGAGGCCTGAAGCGAAGGTGAAACAGCGGCCGTTGACGACGCCTAGGTCGACCTTGCGAGGCTGCCAGTCGTCGGCCATCGCCAGCAGGTGCTCAGTCGCGTCGACGACGTCGCCCGGGATGCCAAGCATCTTGCCGAACACGTTGGCCGAACCGCCGGGCAGGCAGCAGAGCGGTGTGGAGGAGCCGAGCAGCCCGTTGGCGGCTTCGTTGACCGTACCGTCGCCACCGAAGGCCACAACCACGTCGTAACCCTCGTGCGCGGCCTCGCGGCAGAGCTCGGTAGCGTGCCCACGCGCCTCGGTGTCGACGGCATCGACCTCGAAGCGGCCCTGGAGCGCGTAGACCACCAGGTGGCGCAGACGGTCGGAGACGGTCGTGGCATACGGGTTGACGATGATCAGCATGCGCCGCTTACTCCCGGGGGAGGCGAAGCGGAAGGGCTCGCTCGCCTTGCCGGTAAGCTCGTCGTGTGCGCGCGTGGGGCTGCTCACGCCAGGGCGTACACCGAGCGCCTGCGAGTGTTACCCGTCGAAGCGTCCAGTCCCGTTCATGGCGCGACTTGTGTTCGCCGATATGGTTGCTAGACTGCCGAACTACAGATGTACACATCGAGAGGGGTGGAGGGCCTGGCCCTGCGAAACCCCGGCAACCACCGCCAAGTCACAGGCGGGAACGGTGCCAATTCCAGGTGATGTGTGGCCGGGCTTCGCGCTCTTCGCCACACGTGACAAGGCGAAGGTCAGAGCGAAGGAGCCCAAATGGCTGTGAGTCATCTTCAGTGCAAGGAGTGCAAGGCCGAGTACGCGCTGGAGGCGCTGTATGTGTGCGAGCGCTGTTTCGGACCGCTTGAGGTCGCCTACGACCACAGCCGTTCCAGTGGCGACGTAGGCGAGCTGCGCCGGCGCATCCAAGGAGGGCCGCAGAACATCTGGCGCTACGCGGACTTCCTGCCACTCGCAGGTGGGCCGCCCGGCCCCTCGGGCAGATTGGCTTCACGCGTAGGCCTGCCGGCGGGATGCACGCCGCTGATCCGCGCCGACAGGCTGGCCGCGCGTCTGGGCCTGCGCGAGGTGTGGGTCAAGAACGATGCTGCCAACCCGACCCACTCGTTCAAGGATCGCGTCGTGTCGGTCGCCGTCACACGCGCGCGCGAGCTGGGTTTTCAGACGATTGCGTGCGCCTCGACGGGCAACCTCGCCAACTCGGTGGCCGCCCACGGGGCGGCGCTGGGCCTGGAGTCCTATGTGTTTATACCCGCTGACCTCGAGGAGCAGAAGGTGCTTGCCACGGGCGTCTACGGTACGAGACTGGTTGGGGTTCAGGGCAGCTACGACGACGTCAACCGCCTGTGCACGGAGCTGTGCGCCGAGCGCGACTGGGCGTTCGTGAACATTAACCTGCGCCCCTACTACGCCGAGGGGTCAAAGACGCTGGCGTTCGAGATCGCCGAGCAGCTGGGTTGGGAGTTGCCCGACCGCTGCATCGTGCCGGTGGCCTCGGGCTCGCTGTTCACGAAGATCGCCAGGGGTTTTGAGGAGTGGACCGAGCTCGGGTTGCTGGACGGCGAGCTGCCGCGGATGAACGGCGCCCAGGCAGAGGGCTGCTCGCCGGTGGCGAGCGCGTTTGCCGCAGGCCACGACGTGTGCCGGCCGGTGAAGCCGGATACGATCGCCAAGTCGCTTGCGATCGGAAACCCCGCCGACGGCCCGTACGCACTCGATCTGGCGCGACGCACGGGTGGCTCCGTGGATGCCGTCAGCGACGAGGAGATCCGTGCCGGGATCGCGCTGCTGGCGCAGAGCACCGGGATCTTCACGGAGACCGCTGGAGGCGTCACGACCGCCGTGCTGGCGAAGCTGGCCGCGCGCGGCGACATCGACCCCGACGAGCGCGTCGTGCTGGTGATCACCGGCGAGGGCCTGAAGACACTGGACGCTGTGCGCGGCACGTTTGAGACTTGCACGATCGAGCCGACGGTAGAAGCGTTCGAGACGGCCGACGACCTTCGCAGGGCTGCTTCCTCGATCGCTCCGGTGCCGAGCACACCTCACTCTCTGCGTCCTACCCCTGCTGAAACCTCGGCCGTCTTGGGTGGCGTCTGATGAGCGTCGTCGTGAAGATCCCCACGCAGCTTCGATCTGCCGCCGGCGGCGAGGCCGAGGCGCAGATCGATGGCGCGACCGTGCAGGAGGTGCTGAACGGTCTGTTCGCGCGCCATGAGGAGCTGCGCGTACGGATCTCCGATGACGACGGGTCGCTGCGGCGGTTCGTTAACGTGTACCTCGCCGGGGAAGACATCCGCTTCCTGGACGGGCTCGCGACGCCGGTAGCCGACGGTGCCGAGCTGACAATTCTCCCAGCGGTAGCCGGCGGCTAGGGGTGGCCCTGGAGTAGGACTATGCACCCGAGCGTGTCTCCAGCTGCTCGGGTGCATCGGAGGAGCGTGCCTCCAGACGCCGACGCAGCTCCGCGCCACGACCGGCAGCGACCGCGCGCGCGGCGCGGGACTCGCTGAGCTCCAGGCCGTGCGAGCTGGCGAAGTCCAGCAGATTCTGGCGCTCCTCGCCCTCGCGGGCGGCACGCAGGAACAGCCAGCAGAACAGGCCGAGCGTGAGGATCGACTCCTCGATCATCATGATCGCCCCGGCGATGCTCTGGTCGGCGAGTGGGGAGATGTGGAAGTGCGCCTCGCCTTTCAGGTAGTAGGGGTAGAAGACGGTGCCCGACCATAGGAAGACGTTGCCCAGAACTGTGCCGGTAAGGCGCACGGCGACTATGTAGATGAGCTTGCCGAGGTTTCCGAACCAGGTCGGGGTCGGCAGCGGGCCGAACAGGCACATCCACATGTTGATCCCGAAGCCGAGGAACATCGCGTGCTCGAGGGCGTGGACGCCCGAGTGTCGCAGCGCTGCTTCGTAGAGCACGGGCAGGTGCCACGTGTACAGGTCGATGGCCCACAATGGGAAGGCCACGGCTGGGTGCGAGAGCGCGCGCAGGCGATCGAAGATCCGCACCGAGAAGACTTCGGCCAGCAGGACCGGGGCGAGCAGCGGTCCGGTGAGACCGAGCACGATCAAGAGTGCCGCGATGTCGCCGAGTAGCAGGTGCTCGATCATGTGCACGAACAGCAGATCCTGGCTAACGCGCCCGAGCGAGGTGAGCGCGACCCCGATCACCACGAATCCGCTGTAAAAGCAGGCCTGTCGCCAGCCGGGCACCGGGTGGTCGTCTGCGGCGAGTGTGCGCGCACGCTGGGCGTAGAGCAGACCGAGAATCGCCAGCGGCCCGAGCTGGAAGGCGGCGGACGTGTCGGTGGAGACGGCGAGCGGCACGGTGAGCATCCCGCGTCAGGGTACGCGAGCGCGAAGCAATCGGCGAAGCCAAGCCATGCGCTTGCATAGACTGCCGCTGGCATGAGCGCCCCGTCCCGCCGCACGCTGGCACTACTGCTCGGTGGCTTGGGCGTCGTGGCGCTGGTGCTCCCGGCGAGCGCCGAGGCACACGGAATCGTGGGCAAGGCCGACCTGCCGATCCCCGTATGGCTGTTCAGTTGGACGGCGGCGATCGTGCTCGTGGTGTCGTTCGTCGCGCTGTCAACCATGTGGACGCGCCCACAGCTACAGCAGCCGCGCCTACGCCGGCTATTTCGGCTGCCACGGGTTGTGGAATGGCTGGCGGGCCTCGTCGGCGTGGCGCTGTTTGCGGTGGTGCTCTATAGCGGCTTCGCCGGTGCGCAGGTCACACAGGCGAACTTCTCGGTGACGTTCATCTACGTCATCTTCTGGGTCGGCACGCCTGTGGCGAGCGTGCTGTTCGGCGATGTTTTTCGTGCGCTGAGCCCATGGAGGACGTGCGCGCGCGTGCTCGTGGCGCTCGTGCGTCGGCTGCGTAGAGGCCGCACGGCCAACGCACCACTGAGCTATCCGGCGTGGCTGGGGATGTGGCCGGCGATCGCGGGGATCGTCGGCTTCGCGTGGCTGGAGCTGATCTACGTCGAAAAAGACCGGCCGTCGACGCTGGCGGCGCTGTCGCTCGGGTACTTCCTGGTGATGCTCGCCGGGATGGCGCTGTTCGGCGTGGAGGAGTGGAGCGGAGCGGCGGACGGATTCGGCGTGTACTTCAACCTGCTCTCCAAGCTCTCCGCGCTCGTACGCCGGGAAGATGGCGCGGTCTATCTCAGGCGGCCGCTCAGCGGCGTCACCGACCTTCAGATCCGTGCGGGCACGGTTGCGCTGATCTGCACGCAGATCGGCACCACGACGTTCGACGGGTTCAGCAACGGGGGTGTCTGGCGCACCAACGAGCCGAGTCTGCAGAGTCTGTTTGAAGGGCTCGACTTCAGCCCCACACCGGCGCAGGAGCTGGCCTACTCGGTCGGCCTTGTGTTCTGCATCCTGTTGATCGTCGCCGTCTACCGGGTGGGGATCTTGGGGGTGGGAAAGGTCAGCGAACGCTACGACCGAGACATGCTCACGCGCACGTTTGTGCACACGCTCGTGCCGATCGCCTTCGCGTATGTGTTGGCGCACTACTTCTCGCTGCTCTTGTGGCAGAGCCAGGCGATGGTGTACCTCGCCTCCGACCCGCTCGGCAACGGCGCGAACCTGTTTGGGACTAGCGGCTTTCAAATCGACTACCACCTAATCTCCTACGCGGCGATCTGGTACGTACAGGTCGCCGCGCTCCTCAGCGGCCACGTGGGCGGCCTGGCGCTCGCGCACGATCGTGCGCTGGTGCTGTACAAGGACCCGGAAGAGGCGGTGCGTAGCCAGTACTGGATGCTCGCGGTGATGGTGGCGTTCACGAGCTTCGGGCTGTGGCTGCTGTCCGCGGTCGGGACATGAGCGGCGTACGCCCGCGCTACGGTTCTGCAGGCATGACCCGCCGCCTAATCCTTACCCTGCTGAGTGCCGCCTTCCTGGTGCAGCCACTGCTCGTGAGTCCGTCGCTCGCCGCGAGTTCGTTCACGTCCGAGAGCGAGAACCCGATCAACGACCAGGGCAGCAGCTACGAGTACCGCTCCAACATAACTGCCGTCACACCGAGCGTTCCCGGACTGAGCTTTCAGGTGCTCGAGTTCGCCGACCGCATTCTGATGACGAACCACACGGGCAAGACGGTGACCATCTACGGCTATGAAGGCGAGCCATATGCTCGTGTGCTCGCCAACGGTACTGCCGAGCAGAACGTGCGCTCGCCGGCGACCTACTTGAACACCAACTTCTACGGCGACGTTACGGTCCCGCCCATAGCCAACCCAAACGCACCTCCGAAGTGGGAAGTGATCGATCGTACAGGCCAGTTCGAATGGCATGACCACCGCATCCACTGGATGTCGCCGGTAGTGCCCCCACAGGTGAAGGACAGGAGCAAGCGAACACTCATCTTCGACTGGAAGGTCCCGATCGCGGTGGGCACCGCCAAGGGCGCAATCGACGGGCAGCTGTTCTGGACACCCGAGGACTCCAAGGCGCCGCTGGCGGCGATCGTCGTGGGCGTCGCGATTGTTGTGGTGGGTCTCCTGTTCGTGCTATTTGTGCGCCGGCGCCGTGCACATGCCGCCCTCGCCGGCGAGGGCGGCACGGCCGGGGCTGACGGCGCCCGTGCCACGTTGAAAGACGCGTGGTGAGAGCGTGCTAGATTTCCTCGGAATGGTGCCGCTGGCCTGTCTGATGCATTGGTACATCTCGATGATGTACGTCGTCCCGGTGGTCGGGGTCGGTGGCTGGGGCTGGCTGAGCTCCAAGCGGATGGCGCGCCGCAAGGCAGGTGTCGGGCGCGGCGGCCCCCCAACAGCGGCCTAGTCGGACGGCCGCGGGCTGCGGCACTTCGTCATTTCTTCACGAGGGTTGAGGTTGGCGTGAGTAGCATGCGGTTTGCTACCCGCATGACCTCACAGACACTCATCCGCCCCGCCGCCGATGGGATCACCGAGAGATTCGACCCGATCGCCTGCCTAGACGAGCGCGTCCGCCATCAGGCCGCGCCCGTAGGCCCCCTTGAGCCTGGCCGCTACATCGAGGTTCAGGGGGCGGATCGAACGCTGCTGATCCCGCTGTCCGGCGAGACGATACACATCGGGCGTGGCCTCGCCGCTGGGCTGCATCTCGACGAGAGCTCCGTCTCGCGACGCCACGCGATCCTCGTCCCGCGCCCCTCGGGTGCGCGGATCCTCGACGATCGCAGCTCCAACGGCACATTCGTCAACGGTCGGCGCATCCAGCAGGCTGACCTGCGCGACGGCGACGTGATCGTGCTCGGCCGGGTCGTGCTGCGCTTTCTTGACGTGTAGGCGCCCCGCGCAGGTGCGCCGGCACCCGCGCGATGTGACCGGGTGTATCTTGCGCCAAGATGCACACCTCCGTGCGCCCCGACGCATTCCCGATCGAGCACGCCGAGGTGCGCTCCGGCGTGGACATCGCCTATGTGCGGGTGGGCAAGGGGGGATATCCGCTGCTGCTCGTGCACGGCTGGCCGGAGACCAAGCGCATCTGGTGGCGCAACATTGCGCCGCTGGCGCAAGCCGGCTTCGAGGTGATCGCCCCGGATCTGCGTGGCTTCGGCGACTCGGGACTGGCTCCCGACGGCTTCTACGACCTTGCGGCACACGCGCGCGACATGCACGCGCTGGTGAGCGACGTGCTCGGTCACGAGCGCTGCTGCGCCGCGGGCGGTGACCTGGGCGGCGGCGTGATCCAGGATCTCGGGCTGCGCTTCGCGGGCTTCGTCGAGCGCCAGGTGCTGTTCAACAGCGTGCTGCCGCTGCTGGGAGACGCCTACGAGGCCGCCGGCATCTCCGCCGCACCGCCGCCCGAGCTGCGGATGGCGAGTGACTACTTCGTGCGTCAGGGGCGCGAAGCGCAGGAGCTGGCCGCGGAGCTCGACAGTCCAGAGCGCCGTCGCCGCTACGTGGGCGAGTTCTACGGCCACCGCTTCTGGGCCGCCCCGGGCACGTTCTCGCGCGAGCAGGTGGACTTCATGAGCGAGCCGTTTGTCGACCCGCAACGGCTGCGCGCCGGGTGGGGAAATTACGAGAGTGCGCTCGGTGCGCGGCCCTCCTCAGAGCCGCCGCGGTTCTTCGAGGTCAGTGCGGTGCCGACGCTCGCACTCTACGGAGCTGAGGACCATGTCATCTGGAAGCAGTTCCCGCAGATGTGCGAAGTTGCCTTCGCCGAGCTGATCGGACCGTTCGTCGTGCAGCGGGCGGGGCACTTCCTGCAGTGGGAGCGCGCTGAGCTGCTCAACCGGGCGATCGCGTACTTTCTGCGCGACCTGCAGCGCCGGCCCTGATTCACTGCCCGGCGAGCTCGCAAGAGGCTTGACATCTGGTGCTAGGATCAAACCGAGGGTGGAGGCGATCGCCCGGTCTGCTCGACGGGCAGCTAGGAGGCGGAGATGCAGCTGCGTGGGGGTTCTCGGACGGTGGTCGTCCCGGTGTGCGGAGCCCGGACGCTCCGGCGGCTCGTTGTGGGAGCGATCGCGGGCTGCGCGCTGCTCGTGCTCGGCGCCGCGCCCTCGGGCGCCGCGGCTCTCGACCTGTCGGGCGGCGCCTACCAGATCCTCGCCCCCGGTGAGGAAGGGGGGTTGCCGCCGAACGCATTCTCGACCGATCAGGGCGAACTCTACAACTCGCTCACCCACCTGCAGGGCAAGGTCATCACGCACGATCTCGAAAAGGACTTCGTGTCCGAGAAGTTTCACGAACCCCACCAGGAAGGAGACACGGAGGAGTTCACCAGCAGGGCCGGCTTGGAAATCTGGGTCGACAAGGATGACATTCCCCACATATTCGGGGCGACGCGTGGCGATGTGATGTTCGGCTCCGGCTGGGTCGCCGCCCAGGATCGGGGTTTGCTCCTGAGACTCGGGTTGGGACCGGCCTATGCGGCGGCGCTGAGCATCCCTGGGATCAGCGCATTCGAACTGCTTCTCACTGCGCGCTCTTTCAAGCCCAGCGCACAGGCGATCAACTTCGTCAGCAAACAGAAGAAGGTGCTGCTCGAAAAGGGAGCTGAAGGTGAACAGGTTCTCGAAGACCTCGAAGAATGGGCGGAAGGGGTGAACGCCTACGAGCAGACATTGCCCCCGGCCGAACGCCTGCCCACCGTGACGCTCGCCGACGCCATCGCCGGCTTCGCGTTCATCGGCTCGATCTTCGGCGACGGCGGCGGTACCGAAGTGGCGAACTCGGAATTCCTGGCTCGACTCGAGAAAAAGCTTGGGCCGACAGAAGGCCTGAAGGTCTTTCGCGATCTCCGCGAGGTCAACGATCCGGAAGCGCCCACGACCGCCGCCACCCCGTTTCCGTATGACCAGGTGCCGACCGGGCCGACGCCCGGAGCGATGGTGGTCGACCCGGGGTCGATGAGCCCATCGGCAGTGAGCGCTCTCGCCGCCACGCGTGCGTCGCGGCGCAAGGCCTCCAACTTCTTGGTTGTCGGAGCCAGCCACACCAAGGACGGTCATCCGCTCGCGGTGATGGGTCCGCAGCTCGGCTACTTCTACCCCGAGATCGTGATGGAGGCTCAGCTGGAGGGTCCGGGCATCGATGCCGAGGGGGTCGTTGCTCCGATCTCGCCGTACGTGTTCATCGGCCGGGGAAGCGATTTCGCCTGGAGTCTCACGAGCGCCGATAGCGAGAATGTCCAGCAGTTCCTGGAGAAGCTCTGCAATCCCGAACACGGAGCGGTCACACGCGAATCCGAATACTACGAATACAAGGGCAAATGCGTTCGGATGACGACATTTGACGCCGGCGAACTGGGCGCCAGCGGCAGCGAACCCGCACACGAGGTCTACTTCAAAGAAACCGTGCACGGCCCGGTCAGCGGTACGGTCACGGTGGATGGCCAGCCGTATGCGATCGCCAACGACCGCGCGGACCGCGGACGCGAGCCGGCGGGAGAGCTCGCCTTCAGCGATCTGGACTCAGACCGGGTGCACTCACCAGAACAGTTCTTTGAAGCCGCCAACGAACTCGAGACGACGTTCAATATGGCGTACATCGACAGCAAGAACATCGCCTACTTCTCAACTGGGCGCCTGCCGATCCTTGCGCCGGGCACCGACCCAAGCCTGCCCACATTGGGCACCGGGGAATATGACTGGCGAGGCTTCCTCTCACTGGCACAGCATCCCCACGAAGTTGCGCCGGCGAGCGGCCTGTTCCTGAACTGGAACACTAAGCCGGCGCCCGAATGGGGGGCGGCCTCTGATAACTACTCCTACGGTGCCGTCCAACGCGTCCAGCTGTACACCGGCTTCAGGAAGAAAGGTATGAACGAGGCGGGCGACGTTCGGATCATGAACCGAGCGGCGACGCAGGATCTACGCGCTGTCAAGGTCTGGCCGACGATCGAGCAGGTACTGGCCGGTGGCCCGGCACCCAGCAAGCTGGCCGAACAGGCCGCGAACCTCGTCACGACGTGGGTGGGAGAAGGCGCCAGCCTATACGGCAAGAACCGGCCCGAAAATCCAGGCGCGGCGGTCATGGATTCCGTCTGGACGCCGATCGCAGAAGCCGTTCTCGGGCCGGTCCTCGGGGAACTGATGCCAGAATTCGAGTCGCTCAACGGGACCGACAACCCACCAAACCCCACCGGATCGTCCTTCGACAGCGGCTGGTACGGCTACGTGTACAAGGACCTGCGCAGCGAGCTGGGGCTGCCTGTCGAAGGGCCTTTCAGTCGCCATTACTGTGGCAACGGAAGCTTGGAAGCGTGCCGAGCGTCGCTGTGGGCGGCGATCCAGAAAGCGGCCGAAGGGCTGGAAGCCGCCCAGGGTCCGGAACCGAGCGCGTGGCGGGCTCCGGAAGTTCGGATCGACTTCCCGCCCGGGCTGCTTCCGGGTTTCACCATGAGTTGGACCAACCGCTCGACCTATCAACAGGTAATCGAATTCACGGGGCACGAAGAATAGGCGCGGCTGTAACCACGCTCGGGACGCCGTTGTGCAGGCGGCGCAGCCGTCGCTGCCGGCGGTGTCGGCGGAGGGAGTGTGCGGACCCCGGCCCTGGCGCTAGCGCGGGTCGGCGCGATCCAGGTTCCAGTGACGCGATGTCGCGCAGACCCACAGCCACGGCTCCTCCTCGCCGGGGTGGGAGCGCGGGGTGAGGAAGAAGCGTGTGATCGTTCGCTGTCCGCCCTCGTGGTCGCCGTAGAGGATGTCCACGCCAATCGCCGTGCGGGCTCGGATCGCCCCCTGCAGTGGCCCGTACAGCGGGTCCTCGGGATCGCGCACGGCCGCCTGCCAGAAGCTGATGTCGCCTGCGGGCACGTACAGGTCGCGCTGCAGCCGGCGAAAGTCGTCGATCGACGGCGACACTGGCGGAGGCGTCTCCGCGGCGGCCTGCCGCGTCCACAGGTGCCAGCCGTGCAGCACCGCCATCCCCGAGGCCACGTTGCGCAGCGGTATCGCGAGATAGAGCTTGCCCGCGGACTCCTGCACCGCGGCGAGCCCGTCGCGCAGCACGAGCCAGTGGTCATCGATGAATCCAACCTTCTGAGGCGGATCGTGCGGACGCGCATTGAACAACACCGGGCGCAGTCCGACCTTCAGCGCCTGCTCGGACACGCGCGCTGCGCGATTAGCCGAGCGGGTCGATGAGAACGTGGCGATCGCGAGCACAAGGGTGCCGCCGGCCGTGGCAAGCGAGGCGATCGTGCTTGTGTCGGCCATGACGGCGCTGGCTACCCAGATCGTCGAGAAACATCGCGCTGGCCGCCGGCCTCCGGTCGGGCGCCGTCCCGTGGCCGGGTTCCCGTCGCGCCGATCTTCGCGCCGCGTTGGATGCGCGCGAACCATGCGAGCCCTGCCAGGCACAGGATGCTCGCGACATAGAAGTTCAGCCGCAATCCGAAGATATGGTGGGCGGGATCCACGCGCAGCAGCTCCTCGCCGATGCGTGCGAACGAGTAGCCCGCTATGTAGAGCGCGAACAGGCCCGGCGGCTTGATGCTCCGGCGCTGGCCGAGCCACACGAGCGCGCCTGCCAGCAGCAGGTTCCAGATCAGCTCATATAGGAACGTGGGCTGGAACGTCGCGAACTGCGCATAGCCGACAGGGCGGTGCGCCGGCGAGATTTCAAGCGCCCAGGGCAGGGTGCTCGGCTTCCCAAAGAGCTCCTGGTTGAAGTAGTTGCCGATCCGCCCGATCGCCTGCGCGACGAGCAGCCCCGGGGCGGCGGCGTCCATGAATAGGGGGACGTTCGCGCCACGGCGGCGCAGCACCCATATTCCGACGAGCGTGCCGAGGGCGATGCCACCCCAGATCCCCAGACCACCCTTCCAGATCGCGAACGCTCCCCACCAGTGCGGCGGGATTTCGTTCCAGCTCGTGGCCAGGAAGTACAGCCGTCCGCCGATCACCCCGGCGGGGAAGCCCCACAGCGCCACATCGTAGACGAGCTCGCGGTCTCCGCCCAGCGTCTGCCAGCGGCGCGCGGTGATCGTGACGGCCGCGAGTACGGCGACGACATAGGCCAGGCCGTAGAAGTGGACGAACAGCGGTCCCAGGTAGAAACCATTGCTCGTTGGGCTCGGTAGAAATCCGGTGGGCATGTAGATCATCGTCGCTGGGTTCGCTCAAACTCCGGGCACGCGGCCCGCACGTCTTGCGTCACGGGCAGATCAGTAGCAGCATGCGCCAGCCCGCGCGTCGAGCTACGACGCTAGACTCGCAAACCGATGGCCGAGTCCGACGACGATCTGTTTGGTGGCGAGCATGTCCGGGTCTATCGCGAGACGGCCGGCGAGCGTGGCTATCACTGGCGCGGAACGACGATCCTGCTGCTCACCACGGAGGGTCGGAACTCCGGCGAGTCGCGGACGACGCCGCTGATCCACCGCACCGACGGTGACCGCTGGGTAATCGTGGCGTCAAAGGGTGGCGCGCCGGCGAATCCGAGCTGGTACGAGAATCTGCGGGCCAATCCTGAGGCCACGATCGAGGTGCGCGGCGACACGGTGCCCGTGCGCGCGAGCACGGCCGACGGTGAGGAGCGCGCCCGCCTGTGGTCGCTGATGGCCGAGGTATGGCCAGCATACGATGACTACCAAGCCAAGACCGATCGGGAGATCCCGGTCGTGGTGCTTGCTCGCCGCTAGACGTTGGCGAGACCGCCCGGGAGCGCGAGTGACGAGCTATCGGCCCGTCGCCGGCCGTGGGTGTCGATCCTCGGGGTTGGGGCGTTCATCGTTGGTTCGGTGTTCGTTGTCGCGCGCGACGGTCTGTTCATTTCGAGCGACGCGGTGTTCCTGTGGGTGCTTGCGGCACTCGTCGCGCTGTCGCTCAGTGATCTGCGCCGGGTCGGGCTGCAGCTGCTCTGGGATTGGCTGCCGTTCGGCCTGCTGCTCGTCTGCTTTCATTATTCGCGCGGGCTCTCCGAACTGCTCGGTACGCGCACGCACGCGTTGCTGCAGATCCGCTTCGATGAGTTGCTTTTCGGTAAGCCACTGCTGACGGTTCAGCTCCAGCACTGGTTGCATCAGACCCGAGCTGTGCGCACCTGGGAGTACGCGCTGTTTGGTGTCTACCTGACGTACTTCTTCCTGGCGCTCGTCGTCGCCGGTGCGTTGTGGCGCTTCGCCTATCCACGCTTCCGCGAGTTTCGCGCACAGTTCGTTGTGCTGACCGCGCTCGGGTGTGTAACGTACGCGCTCTACCCGGCGGATCCACCGTGGCTCGTAAGCCAGCAGCTGCACAAGCTGCCAGCGATCTACCGGACCATCTATGAGGTCTGGAACCACGTTGGCCTGCACACGGCGGGCGCGGTCGTCGAGCGCGGGTCTGCCTTTCTCAACCCGACGGCGGCCGTCCCGTCGCTGCATGCCGGTACCACGATGCTCGTCTGCCTGTTCTTCTGGCCACGTGCGCGCCCGTGGGCACGCGCCGTGCTGGCGATCTATGTGCTTGCGATGGCGTTCACGCTCGTCTACTCCGGGGAGCACTACGTCTTTGACATCTTTGTCGGTTGGCTCTACGCCGGTGCGGTGGTTGCGGGCGCCACGCTGATGCGCCGCCCACGTACCGGCGCGAGGCCGCCTACACCGACAACATCACCACCGTCCGTGACCCCGGTTCCAGCCGCCACACGGTGACTAAGCGGGGGATGTAGGGTGCGTCTGGTGCAGGTGGGTCTAGTGACCGGTCATCGGACTCCAGCTTGGGCTTCATGCACTGCCCCGCACCGTGCCGACTCGCGCGAGATCGCTCGCGCGAATGACAAACCTCGCCCGCTCGGATCGGTGATCGGGTGCCGTTGGTTGCCCTTGTTCACGGCCATCGCAGGTCTGGCTGTTGTGGTCAGCGCACTGGTCGTGACCCCAGCTTGGGCTGTGAGCGGCGCGCCCGTTTGGCCAGTCGCGAGCAAGCTCGAGCTGCCGCCCGGCGCGAACACAGCCAGGGGCGGGCAGAACGTGCGTCTCGATGTGGTGATGTGCACCAGCCCGGGGAACTGTGTCGCCGTTGGTCGCTACACCGACACCCACGGCCGCGGCGACAACCAGGCGATGGTCGCGACCGAGACGAGCGGCGTGTGGGGGCGAGCGAGCAAGGTGATGCTGCCCGCCGGCGCGAACACGAGCGCTGGTGAGCAAAATGCGGTCCTCGAGTCGGTAGCGTGCACGAGCTCGGGGAATTGTGTCGCCGTTGGCTCCTACACCGACGCCAACGCCACTACCGACACCAGCGGATCCGAGGACTTTCAGGCGATGATCGTAACCGAGACGAGCGGCGTCTGGGGTCGGGCGAGCGAGCTCGCGCTACCCGCCGGTGCGCTCACACCAGCGACGTGCGAATCCACCTCCAACTGCAGTACCGGGCAGACCGCAGACCTCGAGTCGGTGACGTGCACCAGCCCGGGGAGCTGTGTCGCCGTGGGCCACTACGACGACGTCAATACCGCCCGACAAGCAATGGTCACGACCGAGACGAGCGGTGTGTGGGGCCAGGCGAGCAAGCTCACGCAGCCCTCCAGCGCGCAGGCGACGGCAACCAGCCAGAGCGCCGGTCTCGAGGCGGTGACCTGCACGAGCCCAGGAAACTGTGTCGCCGTCGGCTACTACACCGACACCAATGACAACCAGCAGGCGATGCTCGCCAGCGAGACCGGCGGTGTGTGGGCTCGGGCGAGCAAGCTCACGCTGCCGCCCGACGCGAACACGTCCGCGGACTCACAGGAGCAGACGGCCAGTCTCGAGGCGGTGACCTGCACCAGCCCCGGAAATTGTGTCGCCGCCGGCTATTACGCTCCAGCCGACGACAACGCAGGCGAAGGCGCCACGGGGGTCACCGAGGCGATGGTCGCAACCGAGACGGGTGGAGTGTGGGCTCGGGCGAGCAAGCTCATGCTGCCCCCCGGAGCGACCACCGTCGCAGCCGATCAGGGCGCTGCTCTCGGAGGGGTGACGTGTACCAGTCCGGGCAGCTGTGTCACCGTTGGCGCCTACACCGACACCAGCGGCAGCGTGCAGGCGATGTTCGCCACATCGACGAATGGCGTGTGGGGTCGGGCGAGCGAGCTCAAGCTGCCCGCCGGTGCGAGCACAGCCAAAGACGGCCAGCGCGCCGAGTTCGAGTCAGTCGCGTGTACGAGCCCAGCGCAATGTGTCACCGTCGGCCAGTACACGGACACCACCGGCAGCATCCAGGCGATGGTGCTCGGCTCGGTTTCATCGCTAGCGGTCCTGACGAAAGAGACGATCAGCTCCGCACAGCACAGCGCGAAGTTCAGCTTCAGGGCCGAGGGTGACGCGAGCGGGTTCCTTTGCGCGCTCGTGCGCGTTGCGGCCGACGGCCGGCACAAGAGCGTCCCCGTACCCCGCTATGTGGCGTGCAGTGCACCAAAGAGCTACACCAGGCTTGCTGCCGGCAGTTACGTGTTCTACGTCCGCACGATCGGACCAGGCGCCACCGACAAGACGCCCGCCAGCCACAAGTTCACAATTGCCTGACGGCGCTGGCATCCCATCCGGGCGCGCCCCAGCCAGCCGAGGGCGAGGAGACGCCAGAGGGCCACGTCGTCCGCTATGCGCCCGGAACCAGCCGCATCGTCGGGTTGACAGTGCTCGGCGCGCGACATGTCTTGGAGCGAGATGGGCGCCTTGCGATCACAGTTCCAGGCACCGTGGAGACAACTGCGGAGCAACTCGCTCCCGCGCTTGTCGCCGTTTAGCCGTGCAGGAGATTCGGGCGGTGCGCAGGCGCGTAGCCGGGCTTGATTCGCGCGGTCGTTGACCCCCCCCCAAGCGTCTTGGTGTCTGCGTTTATCCGGAACTCGAAAGCGGCGCCGGATCGGCTCGTTGAGGCGTGGCGTGACCGCCGGTTTGAGGCTAGTGTCCGCGTATGACACCCGGTGCTAACCGCCGTGGTCGAGAGCGCCGATAGGCGACCCAAATGCGTCCACGCCTGCCTGCTGCCGTGAAGGGTGTGCCGGTGACGGTGATCGTGTTCACCATGCTGGCGCTTGTCCTCGATGCTTTGGACTGGGTGGTGTACTTCCCGCGCTTGAGCAAGGACCCGCTGTGGAATGCCTTTTGGTTTGCGCTGGCTCTCGGTGGCCTGGCTGCGATTGTGGTCTTGCGTCAGGGGTGGGCGTGATGGCTCTGCTTGCTGAGCGAGTTCGCATACCTGTGCTCGCCAGTCTGGGGCGCTCGTTTTCACCCGGTCACCGACGCGATCGAGCTTATATTCCTCGGGTTGCTGGTCACGCCCTCGATGCGCGCGTACGTGGGTGTCCTAGGCGGAGGGCGTAGGGAGGAGTGCACACGGCGCTGGGTGCCGTCGCCTGGGCTCGTCTGCTTGTCCGTGAGCGGCGCAGGTGTGCTTGCCATTGTGCTCGAATCCCACCATCACAGTCAGTCGGTCTCAGCCGAGGTCGTCGGCGGGGTGGTCATTTGGCTCGTGATTGCGGCAGTCCTGCGCCTCGCGGTCGCTATCGTCCAGCGGCTCAGCCGCCTGGGCCGGCGGCGCGGCGGAACAGCCGTGCCGGGAGAGTAAGGCGTGGCCATCACGAGCCGCAACAGCGCCCGGCGCTAGCTGAGCGTGGTCTGCTCGCGTAGACGCTCGGCGCGGTCAGCCTCATGCCAGTCGGCGAGAAGCGGCTGTAGGCACCGGGTAAGTAGTTGGCTCGGCTCAACACCGGTAAGGTCACCGAGTGGCTGTGGAAGGACGGCCGGACGATCACCTACGGCGCTCGGGTTGGCGCCCATGGTCGTCGCCACCGGTTGGTCTTTGGCACCAACCGCCAGGGATGGAACCGCACGCGCGCCGAGATCGAGGTGGAGCGCATACTGCAGGAGGTTGATGCTGGTATCTGGATGCCGCCCACAAGAAGGACCTCAGTCAAGCGGGCGCCGGCTGCGCGCCCTGACGGTCGCCAGCTCTTCAGCTCCTTCGCTCGTCACGTCCTCGACATAGAGAAGTACAACGACCTTGACGCTGACGCGATTGCTGGTCTTGGCGGCTTGTTACCTGGTCGAGCACTTCGGCGGCTTGAGCTGATCGAGATAGATGTCGCTCGCGTTGATGAGTTCCGTGACGATCTCGCAAAACGCTCGAAGCTCCTCCGTGACGCCACAGCCGACAAACCGCCGACGGGGAGCGTCACACCCCAGCGAGGGCGACCACGCAAGCGCACCGAGCAGCCGCTATCGAACGCATCAATCAACGAGATTCTCACCCTGCTAAGCCAGCTCATGCAGCGCGCCGTCGACTACGACTACGTCTCGCATAACCCGCTGACGGTAGGCGAGCACACGCATCGCTTCCTACCCACGCACTAGCCACCCGAGCCCCATAGGCGTCGATTAATGCCTGCCCAGCAACTCGACGCCGTCGGTGATCTGGATCGTACGTGAGCGCGCGCAGCACACTTCGAGCCTGGAGGTGGGGAGGACTACCGAAGCTTGTGCAGAACGCGCTTCTGGAGCCAGTCTGAGCTGACGCTCGCTAATCGTCGGAACGGAGAACTCTCGGTAGCGTCGAGCGCCGCAGGGTAGGATCATGTCGTTATGGAGGCACAGGCGCCAGATAAGACTCGTCGTTGGCGCCTGGCGAAGCTAAGGGCGTCGTTGCGTGAGCTGGCGTGTCAGCCGGGCGCTTTCGGTCTTCGACCGCCGCAGTCTTACGGAGCGCCGTTGTCAGATCTGACGCGGCCTTAGCCGATGAGATTCGGCCTCTTCTGCTCGGCTCAAGCCAGCGGCGATGATCTTCCTCCCGAGACGGGCCAAGGCTTCCGCGACTATCTCGACTTCAACGTCGAGGCCGAGGCCCTCGGATTTCATTCGAGCTTCCTAGTACTGCTTTGTTAGGTTTACTCGTGTTGTCGGTGGCGCTGTAGGGGGAGCTGGTCGAGGTTGACTGGTTGCTGGCAGGTTTGGCAGCGGCCGGTCCAGCACTGAAAGACGGGCTGCAGGGTGAGCGCTGCTTGGGGTAGTGTCAGGCCGGCCGCTGGCGAAAAGGGTGAAGCCGCTCCAGGGTGAGGAATCCGTGTGCGGCGGTGACGAGCGCGGTGTGGTGGTACCAGCCGAGGTATGAGCGGCCCTCGTAGTGGTCGAGTCCGAGTTCACCCTTGAGCTGCTTGTAGTCCAGCTCGATCTTCCAGCGCAGCCGGGCCAGGCGAGCGAGCTGCTCGGGCTCGGTGTCGGCAGGGAGGTTTGAGAGCCAGTAGTTGGTTGGCTTCTCTGCTCCCTCGGGCCACTCGCAGATCAGCCACTCCTCGCGCGGCTCGGTAGCAAAGCCCCACTGCCAGCGGTGCGCGGCGCGTACCCGCACGAACGCGAAGCGGGAGGTCATCGGCTCGCCCTCAGGCCCGTCACGGAAGGCGACAGTCTGCCACTGCTCGGGGTGAAGGCCGGCGATCAGCTCTCCGATCGTTACCGGCTTGCTCTCTGGGCGTAGCCGGCGGCGGGGGCGACCGGTCGCTCCGTTGCGCTCGGGGACCACGAAGGCGGCTCCGGGAGAGAACACGGTCGTCTCTGCAGAGACCGAGAGCACGTACTCCAGTTCGCTGTCGTGCAAACGCTCGCGCAGTTCGGTGTTTTCGCCGTAGGCAGCGTCGCCGAGCACTGGCGCTGCGGGTACCTCCCAGCCCGTGGCGCGCTCGATCAGTTCCACGCCGAGCTCGGGCTTGGTCTTGAAGAGAACCTCCTCAGGAATCTTCGCTGTGCGCCGGCGCTCCTCGTCCTGACACCACTCCTCGGGCAGATACAACGCCCAGCCCAAGGGCACCGTCCCCTTCTTGCCCACCGCGTGCACCGACACGCCGATCTGGCAGTTGCCGACCTTGCCCAGCGTGCCCGAATACTGGCGCTTGACCCCCGGCGAGCGCTTCCCCTGCTTGGGAAACCCGGTGTCATCCAGCACCCACGCCTCCACGCCGATCTCACCAGCCACCCGCTCGGCCACCGCCTTGACCACCAGCACCGGATCCCACGGACTGTCGGTGAGGAACTGCTGCATCGACTGGTAGTCCGCCTCCCCACCCAGCCGCTCGACCAACCGCTCAAGCGACTTACGCTTGCCGCCCTCAACCAGCCCACGCAGATACAGACCACCGTTCATCCTCTGCGCCGGCCGGTTCATCGCTTCCGCAAGCACCTCACGGCCAAACCGCTCAAGCCGCTCCTTCACCACCGCCGCGGAATCCACCCTCGCTGCCTCGATCACCGCCATCATCATCCCCCTGGCCTCGACAGAACCGACACGAGAAGGAGTTCGCAGCCAGCACGAAGAACCCTACAAGAAACCTAACAAAGCAGTACTAGTCGAGCATCACTTCACCGGTTGGAATCAGGTCTCTGCCACGCTGATGCTGCTCACTTCCCTTGCGATGCGCACCACCAAATTGCGTCTCGGCTCAGCGGTGATCGTGCTGCCATGGCACAACCCGGTCCTCTTGGCAGAGGAGGCGGCGACGCTCGATCTTGTCTCCGGCGGTCGGCTCGACTTCGGTATCGGGAAGGGCTATCGGCACAGCGAGTTCAACGGCTTCCAAGTTCCGCCGGAGGAGGCAGACGCACGGTTTGACGAGGCCGTTGAGGTCATTACACGATCCTGGCTTGAGCGTTCCCGTTTCTCGCATCGCGGCCGCTTCTGGCATTTCGAGGACATCGTGGTCGAGCCACCGCCCGCGCAACGACCGCACCCGCCGTTCTGGATGGCCGCTGGGAGCCCGGCATCGATCCGCAGAGCGGCCGAGCGCGGCTTCAACCTCATGCTCGACCAGTACGCGTCCCCCGAGCAGATCAGCGAGCGCATGGCGCTGTACCGCGCCGAACGTGAAGTGCACGGGCGACCGTTCGATCCGATGGGGGTCGCGGTAGCGCGCCAACTGTACGTGGCAAAGGATCGGGCGGACGGCGAAGCCGCTCTTGCTCGTCAAGCCAAGTACACCCAGCGCACGGTGAGCGTGTCCCGCTCGCCCGGACGTAAGGGCGGCTCGCATGTGCTCGCCTATGCAGGCCAGAGCGGCGCCACTGAGGAGCACGCGCTCTATGGAACGCCCGAGGAAATCTGCGCCAAGCTGGCGGCATTGAATGATGCCGGCGCGCACTATGTCCTGCTCACGGTGTTTGGCGGCAAAGAGCAGCTGCGACGGTTCGCGCAGGAGGTCATGCCAGCGTTCTCGGCTAGCTAACCTTTTCGGTCTGGACGCGAGCGCACTGCCGGATTGCGCGAGGTCCAAGTGTCGCGCCTGCCCAGCATCACGCCCGCTAACCGACGAGCTGCGAGCGTCTCGTCGGGCACGCAGCAGACGCCTCCCGAGACTTGCACGAGTGCACGTCGTCCTGAGCGACAGCGCCACGCCCGGTTCGCCGCACGCTCGCAACATCGCTGGAGGCGTGGTCCTCGTGACGCTCCCTGAACGCGGACCGGCAGAGCGAGCGGCGATGGAGCGATGCAAGTCGCGGCGGATGATGGAGGATTTCTCGCTTACGGGGCCACCTGCGGTGATGGGCTTTCAACCGTGTGGTCGACGAAACCCCGGTCCGAGATTCGAGACGGGCCAGTACTGACGAGTTCTTGGCTGGCTCCGCAGAGCGCCCCAGCTGGACACAGCTCGGCGGCCACCCTGCGGCGGGGATTACGGATCCCGGCGAGCGCAATCAGACCTCCGCTGGCGACGAGCACGGCTGCGATCGTGTCCGCAACACGGAAGGCATGCACGGACGCGTCCTCGAAGGTCGCTCGTAGGACAACCCGCTCGCCGGGAGGAACTCCAATTAGGCTGGGCGAGCCGAGAGGCTGTCGCTTGGCGCGGCTGATCGCCGCGCGGCCAGCGGGATCGATCGCGGATCGTCGTAGCGTCGCGTCGACCCGACTAGCAAAAGCTAGAGAGACGACGGCTCCCAGCACAGCGACCGCGAAAAGCTGCGCCACGCGTGAGAGCGTCGTATTCACCGCGGCGGCGACGCCTGCGTGATCCTCCTCCACTGCCCCAAGGACCGTGGCGGTCAACGGCGCGACAAGCATCGCGAGTCCCAACCCGAACACGAGCAGCGCCGGCAGAACCTCGCTGATGTAATCGGCGCGCTGATCGACACGCACCAAGAGCAAGAGGCCGCAGCCAGCAACCAGCGCCCCGAGGCTTATCAGCACCCGCGACCCGATGCGGTCGGCGAGTGCGCCGAAGCGGCGGGAGAGCAGGATCATCAGCGAGGTGACCGGCAGAAGGGCGAGCCCTGCCTGAACGGGGCTGTAGCCGCTGACCTCCTGCAGAAACACAGGCAGCAGAAAGATCACACCCCCTAGCCCAAGGTAGGCGGTCAATGTCGCCACGTTTCCGATCGTGAAGTTGCGCACGCGAAACAGGCTCAGTGGGAGCATCGGTGTCCGGGCTCGCGCCTCGTGCGCAATAAACGTCATGGCTCCCAGAATCCCTGCCGCGAGCGAGCCGATCACCAGGGTGCTCCATCCGTGCGCAGGCTCCTCGGTCACAGCGAATACCGAACCCGAGAGCGCGAGCGCCGCCAAGAGGGCGCCGGGGAAGTCCAGGCGCCCGGCGGTGCCAGCGCTCGCGCCCCCAGGCACGCCACGAGCAATCAGCGTCACGGTCACGAGCACGAGCGGCGCATTGAGCACAAAGATCAGGCGCCACGAGCCGGCAGCGATCAACACTCCCCCGATGAACGGCCCGATAATCCCGACGATCGAGCTGAGCGCGGTCCATGTCCCGATCGCCCTGGCCCGCTCGTCTTCGGGAAACACGTGGATGATCACCGCCAATGCGGTAGGTGTCACCAGCGCCGCGCACGCCCCCTGCATCGAACGAAACACGCATAGCTCCGGGATCGACGATGCGACCGCGCAGAGAGCCGACGTGAGGCCGAACCCGGCAACGCCAACCACGAACACGCGCTTCTGACCCAATACATCTCCAAGCGAGCCGCCGATCAACAACAGCGACGCGAGCGTCAGCAGGTACGCGTTCGTCACCCACTGCTGCCCCGCCAGACCGCCACCGAGGTCGCCTCGAATCGCGGGCAACGCGACACTGGTTACGGTCGCGTCGAGGAACACCACGCTCGTACCGAGCACGGCTGCGAGCAGGGTCAGCTGCTTCTCGCGCGGTGTGGCCACTCGTCGGATGTCTGGCACATGCGCAGATTGGCACGTCATGAGCGCCACTCGCCTCGCGACCGCACCTTGGACGAATGAGAGCAAGCGGGAGCGCTCATTTCGGTTGAAAGCGGGCGCCTCGGTCCTCAAGTCAGAGACTGTCGAGTTGGACGACGTTCGACAGCGCCGACGCTCGCAATCGCGTTGAAGCGACATTCTGGGTGCTGGCCTCTAGCGAGAGGAGCTGGTGTGCGCTCCGCTCGTGGGAGGCTGAGGGTCGCGGGGCAGGTGCGTCGTCAGGCAACGGCGGCGAACAGGTGCCATGTGTCTGGCACGCCCTTGAGCGTATGTTCGCCTCTATCGGCGAACTCGATGCGCGAGCCGGCAACCAGATCCTTGACCGTCGAGGAAACGAGCACCTCGTCGGCTTGCGCCTGGGCGGCGACTCGGCTTCCAATGTGCACGGCGATCCCGCCCACGTCCTCGCCGCGGCGCTCTAGCTCGCCCGTATGTAGACCGGCGCGCACGCCGATCCCCAGCCGTCGTGCACCGTCGCTAATGGCCATGGCACAGCGGATGCCGCGGGCCGGACCGTCGAACGTGGCGAGGAAGCCGTCCCCCGTGCTCTTGACTTCGTTTCCAGAGAACCGCTCGAGCTGCCTTCTGACCATATCGTCGTGGGCGTCTAGGAGCTCGCGCCACCTTCGATCGCCTACCTCGCTGGCCTGCTCGGTCGACTGGACGATGTCCGTGAACAGCACCGTGGCTAGAACCCGGTCGTCGTCCCGCTCGCGGCGAGCACCGGTCAGGAACTCCTCGATCTGGCCGACCACCTCGTCGGCGTTCTGCTCCCACGGGTAGTGGTCGGTGCCCGGCAGCTCAACAAGGGTCGCGCCGGGGATATGGGCTGCGGTGTAGCGACCATAGTTGACGTTGACCCACTGCTCGTCGGTTCGGTGCAGCACCAACGTCGGTACCCGCACGGTGGGCAGCACGGGGCGTATGTCGATCTGAGTGTTGACCTCAAGTTGGGCGACGGCAGCACCGGGGCTGGCCGCTGATCGCCAGTAGTGCGCGTACCACTCCCGAGCCGTCTCGTCGCCGATCAGGCTGGGTGTGCAGAACTCCACTCCGCTGCCATCGGGAGTCCCCCAACTGTTCTCCATGGAGGCACGGAGCAGATCCCAGAACTCCGAGGTCCAGGCCCATGGACAGTCCTCGTCGGCCATTCCGACCACGAAGGGGCTGAACAGGACCGACGCTGTGGTGCGCTCCGGATAGGTCGCGGCAAACATGATGCACGCGCAGGCCCCCTCCGAGGTTCCTAGCAGGGCGGTGCGCTGTGAGCCGATCGCGTCCAGGACCGCCCGCATGTCGCCGAGTCGATCCTCCATCGTCGGCACCCCAGGTACTGGATCGGAAAGACCCGTCCCGCGCTTGTCGAACAGGATCAGCCTGCAGAACGACTACAGATGCTCGTAGAAACGCACGATCGCCGGCCTACTCCACGAGAACTCGATGTGCGAGCACCAGGAGTTCGCGAAGATCAGATCGAGTGGGCCCGACCCGACCACCTGATAGCCGATGTGAACACCGTCAGGCGCCTTGGCGTGGCGCGTCTCGGGCATGACCGCCGGCATGCCACGATTATCCGCCGTGCCCGCCCTGAGGACAAGGCCCCTCGTGCCAAGTCAGATCGAGCGTGAGCGAACGGATCTCGCGGCGCATCAAACGCCCAGAGACCGCAAGCGCCTCGGAGGATGAAAGTCTTGCTCGGCCCTTGGGCAATCCCGCTACGCAGGTTCACGCAGAGTGTCGCTCCGCGCGATTAGCGAACGTCCGGCGACCTTCGCTCCAGACGCCCGCTCGGGACGGAGGCTGTCGCGTAAACCTGGGGTCGTCCGGTGGGTTTAATAGTGCTTTGTTAGGTTCGTTCATCTTGTCTGGTGAGTGGGAGTGGCAGCCGGGCGAGGTTGATTACCTGTTGGCAGGTTTGGCAGCGGCCGGTCCAGCACTTGAAGATCGGCTGCAATAGCAGCACGGCCTTCGGGAGCGTCAGGCCGGCCGCTGCCGAAAAGGGTTCATCCGCTCGAGCGTTAGGAACCCGTGCGCGGCGCTCACCAGCGCGGTGTGGTGGTGCCACCCGAGCCATGAGCGACCCTCGTAGTGGTCGAGCCCGAGCTCGCCCTTGAGCTGCTTGTAGTCGAGCTCCATCTTCCAGCGCATCCGTGCTAGCCGCACGAGCCGCTCGGGCTCGGTGTCTGCGGGCAGGTTGGAGATCCAGAAGTCGCTCGGCTCCTCGTTCTCCTCTGGCCACTCCGCGATCAGCCACTCCTCGCGCGGAGGCACCTCGGCGCCCTCGCGCCACCCGCTCCGTCGCTGATCATCGCGCCAGCCGTGTGCGGCATGAACACGCGCGAAGATGAACCTGGAGGTAACCGGCTCGCCGTCGGTGCCGTCGCGGAAGCTGACCGTCTGCGCGCCCTCTGCTCCGAGCCGGCCAATCAGCTCGCCGATCGCTTCGGGCTCGCGGTCCGGCCGTGGGCGCGTCGGCGCGCGAGTCGCCTTTGACTTCTTGGGCGGCACGGCGAAGGCGGTCCCCTGCGAAAACACCTTCGTTGTCGGCAACACCGACAGTACGTACTCACACCCTGCCTGATCGAGGCGATCGCGCAGCCAGGTGTTCTCCCCGTAGGCCTGATCGCCCAGCACCGGCGCCTTCGGAACATCCCAGCCCGCGGCGCGCTCGATCAGCTCCACCCCGAGCTGCGGCTTGGTCTTGAACTGAACCTCATCCGGGATCTTCGCCTTACGCCGCCGCTGCTCATCCGCGCACCAGTCCTCCGGTAGATACAGCGCCCACCCCAGCGGCACCGTTCCGTGAGCTCCAAGCGCGTGCACGGACACACCGATTTGGCAGTTGCCCGTCTTCCCCAAGGTCCCCGAGTACTGGCGCTTGACCCCTGGCGAGTCCTTGCCGTCCTTCGGAAATCCGGTGTCATCCAACACCCACGCCTCAACATCGATCTGGGACGCGACTCGCTCGGCTACCGCCTTGACCACCAGCGCCGGATCCCACGGACTGTCGGCCACAAACTGCTGCATCGACTGATAGTCAACGTCCCCGCCCAGTCGCTCGACCATCGGCTCAAGCGACTTGCGAGGACCCTGCTCCAAGAGCCCCCGCAGATACAACCCGCCGTTGACCAACTGCGCCGGCCGGTTCATCGCTTCCGCGAGCACTTCGCCCGCGAACGCTTCCAGCCGCCCCTTGATCACTACCGGAGCATCCGCATCCACCGTCATCACAACCATGATGCCCTCCCGCGTCGAGAACCACAGACGCACAAAGGTTCGCCACCACGACAGCGAATCCCTACCACAAACCTAACAAAGCACTATTAAGACCATTTGGTGATGCCTCAGAACTTCATTGCTGTTGATCGTGAGCAGGCGTTCTTGTTGCCCCCGGATGTGCGGGATTGACTGCCAGAGGGTCATCTCGCGTGGTTCGTGCTCGTATGCGCGCGCGGAGCGCTCCTCGCGCGGGATCGAGCGCCGCTGTGGTGAGGATGTCGCCTACCGCGTGATAGCTGCCAACCAGGTACCCGATCACGCGACGATCGCGCGCTTTCGCCGCGATCATGAGAACGCGATCGCGGACTTGTTCACCGCAGTGCTGGCGTTGTGCGCAAAGGCCGGCCTCGTCAACGGTTGGGGTGATCGCGAGGAGCTGCACGCCGCCGGGATCAAGTCACCAGACGTCGTTGTCGCCGACGCCGGCTACTGGAACGGAGCGCACATGAAGCAGCTCGTGAGCCACGGCATCCAGACACTCCTCTGCCCCGAGGCACTCAAGCGCGAGACGCCCAGGCCAGGACGTGACAAAGGCCTCGACGCGTTCATGCGCCGCGTCCTGGAAAGCGAGGCCGGCCATGCGCTCTACAAGCAACGCCAAGCGATGATCGAGCCAGTCTTCGCGCACATCAAGCACAACCACCGCGCCGACCGATTCCAACGCCGCGGCAGAGCCGCCTGCCACTCAGAGTGGCGACTAATAACCGTCGTGTGCGTCCGCGTAAGCTGTCGCGGTGAGGAAACGGGATGAACGATACGAGTACCGGACACAGCAAGGTCGTCGTGAACAGGTGTATGTCGCTTGACGGCTTCATCGCCACTGCCGGCCATGTGATGGACTGGGGCGCTGGTCGCCAGCTCGCCGACTTCGTCGGCCCGGACCAGTTCCACGAGATCGCGGCGGCCACCGGCGCGATGCTCGTCGGCCGGCGGACATCCGACGTCGGAGACAGGATGGAGGCCGAGAAGCCGGGCAGCGTCGACTACCCCTTTTCCGGACCCATGTTCGTACTCACCCATCGGCCGCCCGAGCCACCGAATCCGGGCATCACGTACCTCACCGGTGACATCGGGGAGGCGGTCGCCACGGCGCGCAGCGCCGCGGGCGGCAAGAGCCTGGAGATCCTCGGCGCCGATGTGGCCGCCCAGTGCCTGCAGCGGGGCCTTGTCGACGAGATCCTGGTGTACGTACTGCCGGTGCTGCTCGGCGACGGCATCCGCTTCTCGCCCCCGGGCCTCCCCCGGATCGACCTGGAACCGGTCAGCGCCACGCGGTCGCGCAGCGTCACCATCCTCCGGTTCCGCGTCCGCAAGTAATCCCTGCGTGCGGTTTTCGGGCCTGCTCGTCTCAGCTTGCCGCTTCCGGGCTTGCCAGTACCGCTGCCCGCACCGGCCAGTTGGAACGAAAGCAACAACGCCCGCAATTGCTCATCAATGGCGCACGACCGCGGCGATACACCCATACTCAGCGGCCCCAAGCTCAGTCACTCTTCTTGATGTCCCACGGAGCGTCATGTAGGCCGGCCTCGTCGAGCCACACGACCCGAACGGCGCGTTCCTCTCCCGCAGCTCGGACTCGCTCAACGGGCTGGTGTTCAAGCGCAAGTACGGGTTTGATCTGCGAACGTTCCTCCGCGGCTAGCGCGCTGCACGCTTCGGCAGCCTGTGTGACCCAGGTCGCCTCTGCGTGACCTGCCATTACATACAGGCCGTAGTCTGTTTCGCCAGCGCTGACAACAAGTCGCGGACGCTGAGCGCCCGCGACGCGACGAGCCTTGAGACCGCGCGACCTGACGGTGCGCTCATATCTCGTCACGAGTTTGCGAAGTTGATTGCGCCAAGTCCAACTAGGCGCGCGAACTCCCGGTAGCCTGGGTCTCGGTAGCGCAAAGTACGCCGAGCCCGGAATGATGCCTGCCTCCTGCAAAGGTCGTTCGTCGCCAGTCCACCCCTGACGGTTTGCCCAAGAGGTGCCCATGGCTTGTAGCGGGACGAGGTCACTGTCGGCGAGGATCCATGACTTGTTGTAAGTGTACGGCTCCACGGCCTCACTGATGTTGAACCAGACCGAGTCCAAGAGCTCGTCGACGGTTGTCTCCGACGTCACAGGTATCTGCACCGGCTCCGTGCCGTCCAAGAGGAGAGACCTGTCCAGCACTATGCTGTTCTGGTCCACGACATCCGCAAACTTCTGAGCAACCAGCTTTCGGACGTTCTGTTGAGCGGTGAAGTCGTCGGGTGCGGGGTGTTGGGCAACTACTCCAGCTACCACGGCCTCGGTGACTGCTTGCTTGATGACGACTTTATCATCGCGGCCCTGGTGGCTGAGCCCTTCAGCGTATTCTCTGATACTGGTGTGCTCGTACTGTCCCGGGGAATACAAGTTTGGGGCGCGGAAACGCAAGAAGTAGAGGAATGCGATAAGCACCAAGACCGGGAAGGTCACCGCAAAGACTGCGAAGATCAAGCGTGTCGTGCCATCGGTCGCGATCGCCGCAGCGCACGCCATGACCTGACTGAGGGCCAAGAAGATCGCAATAATCCACAGCGGCGACGGGTCGGTTGGCGCGTCCTTGGTGTTGAGCGGTGCGGCGTTTGGCATGTCAACCATGTGATCGCGAACCTGTACATACTCGACCGTTCGTCGCGGTGAGGGCGCGCTTGGCATTGCGATGCGCTCCTGAGGGAATCAGTCGGAGTGTGAGAAGGATCCCGCTACGCGTCAATACCGCCTCCAGAAAGCTCATACGGCCCGACGAGTTACCCACGCGGCTGCCGGCTCGGAGCCGTGGTACTGAGCGATCACCCATCGCTCCTCGGATCGCACCAATACAAGAGTCGCACGGTATGCAATTTCCCGAGAGCCGTCTGAATCTTCGAGCGTCACGCGAGCGGTCGCAGATAAGCAAGTAACCGGACCGAGATCGACGACCATTTCGTCGCTCCATTGCCATATGTATCGATGGCCACGTGAAAGGACCCGGGTCCAGAGCCGCTTGAGTGCATCTGGGCCGAATGCGACCTCCTGCTCCTCCGAGCCGAACATTGTGACGTACTCCGAGCTCCAGAACATGGCCAATACAGCGTCGATGTCGTTCTCTGATATTGCACGTGCGAGCTCGTGGAGGATCGCGGAGACTTCGCTGTGTGCGCTCGTATCGGTATCCATGCCTAAGCTCCGAGCAAATATACGCTACGCCAACGAGCGAGCGGCGCCTGCGCGGTGCCGGCGGCGCTCGCTGCCGCAGCGGATGAACACCACCGGCCTCGGTGTCCCGTTTCGGCGTCTCCTGGATGCTTGGTTAGATGAGAAGGCGGTCGTCTGTTGGCCGGGACTGGTATGGCCATTGGGCTTTATCCGTGTGCGATGGGAGGAGGTATCCAATGACCGTCTCGCCTGTTCTTGACTTCGTTGGGCGTCGTCGCTCGCCAGCGACGACGCCGGGCTACGCTGGACGATCGCCGCGCAACATGGGTCGGCGCTACCCGGCCGACCCGCCCGCGGTGCAGGAGATCATCGCGGTGATGCGCGAGGCCGGCACCGATCGCCACGGCGCTCGCCTGCGTGCGCTGATAGTCGTGCTCTGGCGCGGCGGGCTACGCATCCAGGAGGAAGGCCGCACGCCCAGGCAGGCTCAGGAGCGGACTGCCTACGCTCTCCGCCAACGCTGTACGGTCTATGATGCCGTGGTCAAGGACACGCGTTGCGAAGCCGATGCGTCTAGCAATGCAGGAGGACTGCTCGCTAACGTCGCGGATTGATGGGCTAACCATCTCTGCCTCCTTTGGGGTAAGACGATGACCTTTGGAGCCCTGTCGGCCGTCGTCCCGCTCGCGGTAATTGGGGTGATCGCGTTCCTTCTTTTCTCGAAGAGAGGGCGCGATGCATTTGTGCGGATGGCGTTTGGCGCCATCGTCGAGGAACAAGAACTGGGAGCTACGGGTCTCAAAAGGTGTGATCCGGGAACTGAGGCCTGCCATGGGATGCAGCTCGCGTGGGACCTCTATCGTCTTGATTGTTAATTTCGAGAAGGAACGCCCCACGGAGAAGGAGGAGTCTCGCGAGCGCTGCTGGGCGAGACGCTCGCAGCTCGTCCTAGGCGCGCGGGTAACGTTCCCGGCATGGCGGTCACGTTATGCGTCATCCTCTGGGCAGTCCCTGGACGAGAGGAGGAACTGGTCGCTTACGAGGACCGGGTCCTCAGGCTGCTGGCCGACCATGGAGGGCTGCTGCTAACCCGGGCTAGAGCGCTCGAGGATGGACCGACCGAGGTGCAGGTCCTCGAGTTCGCATCAGAGCAGGCCCTGTCTGAGTTCATGAGCGACCCCCAGCGCGAAGCGCTGTCCGCGCTTCGCGAACGAGCCATTGAGCGCACGGAGGTCATCCCCGTGGAGCTGGTGGAGCATGCTCGCCTCGACGCACACCCCAATGAACCGCTGTGATTGCCACCGTCGGCTCGTCATCCCAACGTCGCACACGCTGGCAAGGGACGAAGCTGCGAGAGCGCGGCCGGCGGCTCGGAGGCGCTTCTTTTTGCAATAGCGCTCGGCGCGAAGCGGAAGCTGGCGGGGGACGACGATAACCCCGACCGATCGGAGACCAGCCAGCAGGCGACAAGCGGCTCGTCGTGCGCCAGCGTCACCGACGCTCGTGGCGACGATCTGATCGAGTACGAGCTCCACTAGAAGCTCGACGCTGTCGACGAGCTGGATCGCGGTGCCGCAAAGGCCGCGCGCCCTTCGGCGACGGCTCTCCGCAGGTCCGGCGATCGGGTTTAGGCCTGGTTTAGGCCAATCAATAGGCCCATGGGCCTAAATTATCCCCGAACGAGGTGGAGCACCTCAGTGAGAAAGTGCCTATTTCCAGGTAGTTCTGCGACGCGCCCGGGCCGATTCGAACGGCCGACCTCTCGCTCCGGAGGCGAGCGCTCTATCCACTGAGCTACGGGCGCAGACGACGTCCCCACGGACGCATCCCCGAGCTCGGAGCTTAGCGCCGCTCAGCCTGTCCGGCAGTCCGCGCGCTCGTGCCGCGAGGACCGTGCCAGGCGCCCGTCGCTACCGTAGCGATCATGGATCTGTCGCTGTTCTTTGCGGGCACCGCCGGTTCGGTCCCGAGTGCGCGGCGTGGGTTGCCCGCGGTTCTCATCCGACGCGGCGGCGACCGACTGCTGTTCGACTGCGGGGAAGGCACCCAGCGCCAGCTGCTGCGCTCAGTCGGGCTGCTCGACCTGGACAGTGTGTTCATCACACACTTCCACGCAGACCACTGGCTGGGCTTGCCGGGCATGCTGAAGTCGTTTGCGTTGCGCGAACGCAGCGAGCCGCTGACCGTCTACGGGCCGAGCGGACTGAAGGCACTGATGGTCGAGATGCGCGTTGTGTTTGGTCGCTTGCCGTATAGGTGCGACATCGTCGAGCTCGAGCCCGCCGAGACCGTCCAACGCGACGGCTATCTGATCGCGGCGATTCCCGTGCGTCACAAGGGCGCCTCGGCGTTCGGCTACGTGCTCGTTGAGGAGCCGCGACCGGGCCATCTCGATCCGCGCCTGGCCGAGGAGCTCGGGGTCAGTCCCGGGCCCGACTTCGGGCGGCTGCAGCGTGGGGAAACCGTCGCCGGCGTGAAGCCCGAGCAGGTGATGGGTCCCACCAGGGAGGGGCGCAAGGTCGTGCTCTCTGGCGATACCGCGCCTTGCGAGGCCCTTGCGATTGCTGCACACCAGGCCGACGTGCTCGTGCACGAGGCTACGTTCCTGCACGAGGAGGCCGACCGCGCGCGCCAGACGCTGCACAGCACCGCGCGCCAGGCCGCGGAGCTCGCGCTGGAGGCCGAAGTTCGACTGCTTGCGCTCACGCACGTCTCAAGCCGCTACGCCGGCGGTGAGCTTCGTGACGAGGCGCGCGCTGTGTTTGCCGCAACCGAGGCTGCCCGTGACTTCGACACGATCGATGTGCCGTTCCCCGAGCGCGGAGGCGCAGCGCTCGTGCGCTGGTCCGAGCGTGTCGCGCGGGAGCGCGCGCAGGCGGGAGCGCAGGACGCGCCGCCTGGGTTCGCGTCGTCGCAGCACACGCCGCCCGCATCGTCTCTGCAGGGGGAGCCTGTCGCATCCCCCTGATACATTCCAGCTGCTCCTTTAACCCGGTCCCGTGAGGCCAGGAAGGAAACGATGGCAGCCGACGAGAAGGTGGTCCTCCACGAGGAGGAAGTGGGACGGGCGCTCACGCGTATTGCGCACGAGATCCTCGAGCGCAACGCCCCAGGGCCGGCGCCGGCGCTCGTCGGGATCCACCGTCGCGGTGCCTTTCTCGCGCACCGACTGCACGGACTGCTCGAGGAGCTGTTCGGCACGGACGTGCCCCTCGGCGACCTCGACATCGGCTTCTACCGCGACGACGTTGGCACGCGCCCCGACGCCCCGGTACTGCACGCCTCGCACATCGACTTCGACGTGACGGGGCTGACAGTGGTGATCGTCGACGACGTGCTGTTCACCGGGCGCACCGTGCGCGCCGCGATCGAGGCGCTGTTCGCCTACGGCCGCCCACAGCGTGTGCAACTGTCGGTGCTCGTCGACCGTGGCCATCGCGAGCTGCCGATCCGCCCCGACTACGTGGGCAAGAACCTGCCCACCTCTAGCGCCGAGCACGTGTACGTGCGCCTGCGCGAGCTGGACGGCATCGACGAGATCGCCATCGCCGAACCATCCGCGGTGGAGGCCGGCGTATGAACCACCTCATCTCCATCGAGGACCTCGAGCGCGGGGACATCGAGCGGATCGTCAGCCAGGCGGAGCGCTTCGCCGAGGTCTCAGACCGCGAGATCAAGACGCTGCCGACGCTGCGCGGACGCATGGTGCTGAACCTCTTCTACGAGGCATCCACGCGCACCCGCGGCTCGTTCGAGCTTGCCGCTAAGCGGCTGTCGGCCGACGTCGTCAACTTCGTCGCCAACGGCTCGAGCGTCGAGAAGGGTGAGTCGTTGAAGGACACCGTGCTCACGCTCAGCGCCCACAAGCCGGACGCAATTGTGCTGCGCACCCCGTGGGCGGGCGCCGCTGAGCTCGTCTCCAGATGGTGTAACGCTGCAGTCGTCAACGCCGGCGACGGCAAGCACGAGCACCCCACCCAGGCGCTGCTTGATGTGTACACGCTGCGTCGGCATCTGGGGGCGCTCGACGGCGCCTGCATCTGGATCGTCGGCGACGTCGCGCACTCGCGCGTGGCGCGCTCAAACGTGCTCGCCTTCCAACGGATGGGCGCCAGGGTCACGGTCGCTGGTCCGCCCACGCTGATCCCGCGCGGCATCGAGCAGCTCGGCTGCGAGGTGCGCTACACGCTCGACGAGCTTGACTCCGCCGACGTCGTGTACGCGCTGCGGATGCAACATGAGCGCATGAGCGAGACGTGGGTGCCTTCGATGCGCGAGTACGCCGCGTGGTATCAGATCAACGGGCGACGGCTCTCGCCGCACCAGACCCTGATGCATCCGGGGCCGGTGAACCGCGGCGTCGAGCTCTCGGGCGAGGTGGTCGACTCCCCGCAGGCGGTCATCACCGCACAGGTCCAAGCCGGGGTGGTGGTGCGCATGGCCGTGCTGTACGAACTGCTCGCTGGCGCCAGGGAGTCGCGGCCGGTTGCATCAATGGCTGGGAGCCAGCTGGCATGAGTGCCACCGCATCGTCCCCGCATCGTCCCGGTACGGGGAAGGGGGAGCCTCTCATCGGCGGGCCGCATGGGCCCGCCGATCTGCTGCTGCGCGATGTGCACGTGCTCGACCCGCGCGTCGGGATCGACATGCGCCGGGACGTGCGCGTGTGCGGTGGGCTGATCGTCGAGCTGGGCGAGCCCGGCACACTGCAGGGCGGAGATGCCGGTAGGGAGGGGGTCGAGGAGGAGCTCGTCGATGGCGCGGGCCGCCTGCGGCTGCTGCCCGCGTTTTTCGACCCGCACGTGCATTTGCGCACGCCCGGGCAGGAGCACAAGGAGGATCTGGAGACAGGCACGCGCGCGGCTGCCGCCGGCGGCTTCGGTGCGGTGATCGCGATGCCCAACACTGACCCGGTGCTCGACTCCGCGCCGCTGCTGCGCTCGCTGCGCGACGCTGCCGCGCGCGAGGCGCGCGTCCCCGTTGGCTTCCTGCCGGCGATCACTCGCGGCTCCGAAGGCGAGCAGCTAACCGAGATGGCCGAGCTCAGGCAGGAGGGTGCGCTGGGGTTCACCGACGATGGCCGGCCTGTGCGCAGCGCCGGCATGCTGCGCAAGGCGCTGCAGTATCAACGCCTGTGCGGTGGTGTGCTGTCGCTGCACGAGGAGGACCCGACGCTCTCGCGGGGCGGTGCGATGCACGAGGGTGCCGTCAGCGCCGCGCTGGGAATCGGCGGTATCCCGAGCGTCGCTGAGTCGACGATGGTCGCGCGCGATGCGGCACTCGCCGGCTATGAGGACGCGCGCGTGCACTTCCAGCACCTCTCCTGCGCCGCCTCCGTCGACGCCGTCGCCGACGCCAAGGCCCGCGGCTGGCGGGTCAGCGCCGAGGTCTGTCCGCACCACCTGCTGCTCACCGAGCAGGACGTGCGCGGGATGGACACGCGCATGAAGATGTACCCGCCGTTGGCCGCCGAGGCCGACCGTCTGGCGCTGATCGAGGGACTGCGCGTGGGCACGATCGACTGCCTCGCCACCGACCACGCGCCGCACGCGCGCGATGAGAAGGAGGTGCCTTTCGAGCAGGCGCCGATGGGCAGCACGGGCCTCGAGACCGCGTTCGCCGCGCTGCACACCGGCCTCGTACTGCCGGGCATCATCGACCTGGCGCTACTAGTGGAGCGCATGACCGCCGGTGCCGCGCTGTTCGAGCTGCCGACTCCAGTGGTCGCGGTCGGGGAGTCGGCGAACCTGACGCTCGTCGATCTCGACGCCGTGTGGATCGCCGGCGAGCACGGCTGGGAGAGCCGCTCGGAGAACTGCTGCTTCGCAGGCCGGCGGCTGCAGGGTCGTGTGCTGATGACGCTCGCCGCCGGCGGGGTCGTCCATCGCGACCGGGCGCTGGCGATGGTGGGTGCCTGATGGGCCTGCTCGAGCGCAACCGCGCCGCGCTGATCGTTGTCGACGTCCAAGAGGGCTTTCGCCCCTACGCGTCCTTCGCGGGCGTTGCCGCCGCGTGCGCGAAGCTCGTGCAGGCGGCGCGCATCCTCGAGCTGCCCGCGATCGTCAGCGAGCAGTACCCGAAGGGGCTCGGCCACACTGCGCCGGAGGTTGGGCTGCAGAACGAGCCGCGGATCGAAAAGACGGTGTTCTCGGCAGCGCGCGCCGAGGGCTTCGACCTTGGTGGCGCCGAGCAGGCGATCGTTTGTGGCATCGAGGCGCACGTGTGCGTCAGCCAGACCGTCCATGACCTGCTCGCCCACGGGATCGACGTGCACGTCCCGGCCGACGCAGTCGGCTCGCGCCACGAGCTCGACTACGAGCGCGGGCTGGAGCGCATGGAGTGCGCCGGCGCCGTCGTCGGCACGGTCGAGGCGGCACTGTTCGAGCTGCTCGAGCGCGCCGGCACGCCGGAGTTTAAGGCCGTCCAGAAGCTGATTCTCTGAGATGACCGTGAGCCTTCGCCATGCTGCGTCCTCGATCGCTCGTGTACCGAAGCCGGGAGACACTCGCTCCGCTCGCATCCCCGTTTCGGCCAGCACACTTCGCTCACTGCGTCCTTGCCTGACTCGACTCACAGCCCTCTCAGGGGCGCAATGAGTGCAACCGCCTACATCCTGCTGGAGGACGGCACGCGCTTCGACGGCGAAGCGTGTGGCGCCGAGGGCCACGCGGTCGGCGAGATCGTGTTCACGACCGGCATGTCCGGCTACCAGGAGTCGCTGACCGATCCCTCATTCGCCGGCCAGCTGATCGCCTACACCTACCCGCACGTCGGCAACTACGGCGCCAGCTCGCAGGCGATGGAGTCAGAGCGCGCGTGGGCGCGTGCGGCGATCATGCGCGCGGCGTGCAACCGCGAGGACGCCCCCACCGCTGAGCGTGGGTGGTTGGACTGGCTGAGCGACTGTGGTGTGCAGGCGATCAGCGGCGTCGACACGCGCACGCTCGTCATGCACATCCGCGAGGCCGGCGCCATGCGTGGGGGCGTGTTCCCGGTGTCCACGCCCGAGTCCCAGGCGCGCGAGCTGATCGACGCTGAGCCGCCGATGGCCGGGCAGGACCTCGCGCGGCTCGTCAGCCCCGACCGGGTCAGCCGCCACGGTTACGGCGACGGCTCTGGCCCCGGGCACGGCTATGGCTCGGGGCACAGCCACGGCGAGGACTCCGGCCACGCCCGCGGCAACGGTCATGGTGCGGGCGACGGACCGCGCATCGCCGTGATCGATACCGGTATCAAGGTGTCAATGGTGCGCGAGCTCGTCGCCCGCGGTGCGCGCGTGTCGCTGCACCCGTGCACGAGCAGTGCCGAGGAGCTGCTCGCCGAGGACCCCGATGCGGTCTTCCTGTCTAACGGCCCCGGCGACCCCGCCGCGTTGTCATACATTGTCGACACCGTTCGGGCACTCGTCGGCAAGAAGCCCGTGTGGGGCATCTGCCTCGGCCATCAGCTGTTGTGCCGTGCGGTCGGCCTGGAGACGTTCAAGCTGCCCTTTGGCCACCACGGCGCCAACCACCCCGTCAGGGATCTGCAGACCGGGCGCGTGGAGATCACCTCGCAGAACCACGGCTTTGCGGCGCTCGGCCCCGGCGGCGCGCGCACGATCGACAACGACGAGCCCGTGCGCTGGGAGACCGACTTCGGCGCCGCAGCGCTCTCGCACGTGAACCTGTATGACCGCACCGTCGAGGGCCTCGAGCTACTGGACGTGCCCGGCGGCACCGTCCAGTACCACCCCGAGGCCGGCCCCGGCCCGCACGACAGCCTATATCTGTTCGACCGGTTTCTGCAGCGCATCGCGGAGGTTGACTAGTGCGCGCGTTAGAGGTCTATGAGGACCCCTCAAGGGGGTCCGGGCGGGGTCGCGGGCGGCTCCAATGGTGCGCCGCCTGATGCCCAGGCGCGATGACATCCACAAGATCCTGATCCTCGGCTCCGGGCCGATCGTGATCGGCCAGGCGGCCGAGTTCGATTATTCGGGCGTGCAGGCGTGCAAGGTACTGCGCGAGGAGGGCTATGAGATCGTGCTCGTCAACTCCAACCCCGCGACGATCATGACCGACCCGGAGTTCGCCGACGCGACGTACATCGAGCCGCTGTTGCCGGGTCCGGTGGCGCAGGTGATCGAGCGCGAGCGCCCCGACGCGCTGCTGGGGACGCTCGGCGGCCAGACCGCGCTGAACCTGTCCAAGGCGCTGCACGATGACGGCACGCTCGCGCGCTTTGGCGTGGAGCTGATCGGCGCCAACTACGACGCGATCGCGTGCGCTGAGGACCGCGAGCTGTTCAAGCAGGCGATGCACCAGGCAGGACTGCGGATGCCCGCAAGCGCCACCGCAAGCGGCTGGGATGGGGGGCAGGTGAATCTCGAACTCGGGATGAAGATCGCACGCAAGGTGATGCACGACGTCGGCCTGCCCTGCATCGTCCGGCCAGCTTTCACGCTCGGCGGGCGCGGCGGCGGCATCGCGCGCAGCGAGGAGGAGTTCGAGCGGATTGCCGCGCAGGGGCTGGAGGCCTCGCCGATCGGCCAGATCCTGATCGACGAGTCGGTGATTGGCTGGGGCGAGTTCGAGCTGGAGGTGATGCGCGACTGCGCCGACAACGTCGTGATCGTGTGCTCGATCGAGAACGTCGACCCGATGGGCGTGCACACGGGCGATTCCGTCACGGTCGCGCCGCAGCAGACGCTCACCGACCATCTCTACCAGCAGCTGCGCGACCAGGCGATCGCGGTGATCCGCGCCGTTGGCGTCGAGACCGGGGGTTCCAACGTCCAGTTCGCGGTCAACCCCGACAGTGACGAGATCCTCGTGATCGAGATGAACCCGCGCGTCTCGCGCTCCTCCGCGCTTGCCTCCAAGGCGACCGGCTTCCCAATCGCCAAGATCGCCACGCGATTGGCGGTCGGCTACCGGCTGGATGAGATCGACAACGACATTACCGGCGCCACGCCCGCGTGCTTCGAGCCGACGATCGACTACGTCGTCGTCAAGTGGCCACGCTTCGCCTTCGAGAAGTTTCCCCGCACCGATCCCACCCTCACCACCCACATGAAGTCGGTAGGCGAGGCAATGGCGATCGGACGCACCTTCCAGCAGGCGTTCGCCAAGGCGCTGCGCTCGCGCGAGCTCGACAAGACGCCGTCGCTGGGCGCGATTTCCGACGAGCAACTGCTGGACAGCCTGCACACGCCCGCCGCCGATCGCTTCGAGACGGTGCTCGAGCTGTTGGGCAGGGGCGCGAGCATCGAGGCGCTGCACGCGTGCACTCACATCGACCGGTGGTTCCTGCGCGAGCTGCGCGAGCTCGCCCTGGATCCCGACGCACCGTTCGTCGGCGAGCGCTCGTTCCGCTCGGTCGACACCTGCGCCGCCGAGTTCCCCGCGCGCACGCCCTACTACTACTCCGGCTGGGAGCGCACGAGAGCGAACGAGATCCGCCGCGGTGAGCGCGAGTCGGTCGTGATCCTCGGCTCCGGTCCCAACCGCATCGGCCAGGGCATCGAGTTTGACTACTGCTGTGTGCACGCCGCCATGACCGTGCGCGCGTCCGGCCGCGATGCGGTGATGATCAACTGTAACCCCGAGACCGTCTCCACCGACTACGACACGTCCGACCGCCTGTACTTCGAGCCGCTCACGCTGGAGGATGTGCTGGCGGTGGTGGAGGTGGAGCAACCGCATGGTGTGATCGTGCAGTTCGGCGGGCAGACCCCCTTGAAGCTTGCCGCCGGCCTCGTCGAAGCTGGCGTGCCGCTGCTCGGCACGAGCGTCGACGCGATCGACCTCGCCGAGGACCGCGCGCGCTTCGGCGCGCTGCTCGACCGCCTCGGCTACCGGGCGCCGCCGTACGCCACCGCCGGCTCGCTGCAGGAGGCGCTCAAGTGCGCCGATCGCGTTGGCTTCCCGCTGATCGTGCGCCCCTCCTACGTGCTCGGCGGACGCGCCATGGAGATCGTCTACGCGCACGATGGTCTCGCCGACTACCTGCGCCGTGAGGTGCTCGGCGCGGCGGCCGGCCACGACGCGACCCACGCACAGAGCCCGGAGGGCTCTCCATCAATATTCCTCGACAGGTTTCTAGAGGACGCCACGGAGGTCGACGTCGACGCGCTGTGCGACGGCACCGACGTGTGGATCGGCGGGATCATGCAGCACGTCGAGGAGGCCGGCGTGCACTCCGGCGACAGCGCCTGCGTGCTGCCGCCGCATTCGCTCGGCGAGCACATGCTCGAGCAGATTCGCACCGCCACGCGCGAGATCGCGCTCGCGCTCGGCGTCGTCGGGCTGCTCAACGTGCAGTACGCCGTCGCCGGCGGAGAGCTGTACGTGATCGAGGCCAACCCGCGCGCCTCGCGGACCGTCCCGTTCGTCTCCAAGGCGATCGGGCTGCCGCTCGCCAAGCTCGCCTGCCGGATCATGCTCGGCGAGCGCATCGCCGCGCTCGAGCTCCCGCAGGATCGCCAAGGGATGGGTTTCGGCGATCACGTCTCCGTCAAGGAGGCCGTGCTGCCGTTCGACCGCTTCGAGGGCTCCGACGCGCTGCTCGGCCCCGAGATGCGCTCCACCGGCGAGGTGATGGGCATCGCGCGCGACTTCCCCACCGCGTTCGCCAAGGCACAGGCCGCCGCCGGCGTGCCACTGCCGCGCGGAGGCACCGTCTTCATCACAGTCACCGACTCCGACAAGGCCGGCGCGTTCGCCGTCGCCCAGAGCCTGCACGAATGTGGCTTTCAGATCGTCGCCACGCGCGGCACCGCCGAGGCGATCTCACGCATGGGCGTGCCCGCGCAGGCCATTAACAAGATCGCCGAGGGCTCGCCGCACGTGCTCGACTGGATCGAGCGCGGCGACGTGCACCTCGTCGTCAACACGCCCACCGGCGTCGGCGCGCGCACCGACGGCTATGAGATCCGTCGCGCCGCCGTCGCGCACGGCATCCCCTGCCTGACCACGCTCGCCGCCGGCATCTCCGCAGCGCGCGCGATCTCGAGCGCCCACCGCAGTGGCCCGCCTGACGTGCTGTGTCTGCAGGAGCTGCACGGCATGACCCGCACGCGGGGCAGCGAGCGTGTCATCGCCGCACCCGCAGGCAAGGGCGCGGCCAGTCCCGACGGGGCCGGGGTGGCGTGACTCAGGCCCCGTTCGCCAGACGCAAGCTGACGGTCACCGCCGTTGACGAACTGGGCGCCTACCGCGTCCTACGCGCCGCCGATCCGCACGGCGCACAGGCCGAGCCCGGCCAGTTCGCGATGCTCGCCGCAGTCGCGCGCTGGGGCGGAGGGGAGGAGCAGCGACCGTACGTCCCGCGTGCGTTCTCCGTGGCCCGTCACCGCGACGGCGAGTCGCACTTTCTGCTCGAGGACGTCGGTCCGGGCACCCAGCGGCTGTCCGAGCTGTGCCCCGGCGATCGGCTGTGGGCGCTCGGTCCGCTCGGTCGCGGCTTCACCGCTCCGGGCGATCGGCGACGCGCGCTGCTCGTCGGCGGCGGCGTCGGCATCGCGCCGCTCGCGATCCTCCAGGACACGCTCGCCAGTGAAGTGCAGCCGGCAGGCGCTGCGCCGGCGGCCAGCGAGGGGGCGGGTGCGAGTGAGGTGACCGTGCTGCTCGGCTTCCGTGACAGCGCGCATGCCGAGGGCGCCGCGCTGCTGCGCGACCCGCAGGTGGCAACTGACGACGGTTCAAGCGGCCATCACGGGTTGGTGACGGAGCTGCTCGCCGCCGAGCTGCAGCGCGACCCCCACGCGGTCGTCTACGCATGCGGGCCGCCCGCGATGCTCGAGGGCGTCAGAGCCATGTGCGCGCACAGCGCCACGCCCGCTCAACTCGCGCTCGAGGCGGGCATGGCGTGCGGCTTCGGCGCGTGCTACGGCTGCGTCGTGCCACGGCGCGGGGGCGGCTACCTGCGGGTGTGCGTCGACGGGCCCGTGATCGACGCCACCGAGCTCGAGTGCGTCGAGGATCACGCCGCCGGCCACACCGACAAGCATCACCCCGGCCGCGGCCTCGGCGCCAGCGGCTGCGCGCCCGCGATCGGCGCCCCAGCGTGAGCGTCGAGTTCTGCGGTCTGCAGCTCGCGCATCCGGTCATCAACGGCTCCGGCACGTTCGACGCGATCGCCGCGCGGCAGGTGTTCGGAGAGGCACTGCTCGAAGCCTTCCCGTTCGCAGCCTACGTCTCCAAGACGATCACACTGGAGCCCCGCGTCGGCAACCCGCCGCCGCGCCTGTGGGAGGCACCGGCGGGGCTGATCAACTCGATTGGCCTGCCCAACAAGGGACTCGACGGCTACATCCGCGAGGACCTACCCAAGCTGACCGAGCTGCTGGCCGGCGCGGACGCCAGCGCGGGCGAGGGCCACCACGACAGCGCGGGCGGGCAAGCGCCGGTGCCGCTGATAACGAACGTCATGGGCGCCAGCGCCGAGGAGCTCGCCCATCTGATCGAGGTCTGCGACGCGCGCACAGAGATCGCCGCGATCGAGCTCAACGTGTCCTGCCCCAACGTTAGGACGGGCCTTGACATTGGGGCTGACCCCCGAACCCTCGAGGAGGTCGTGCGCACGGTCAGGGGACGTACGGGCAAGCCGCTGATCGTCAAGCTGACGCCGAACACCGCCGACGTGGCCGCCTGTGCGCACGCGGCCGAGCAAAGCGGCGCCGACGCGGTGTCCCTGATCAACACGCTGCGCGCGATGGCGCTCGCACCGCAGGCGCGCGGCGGCCCCTGGCTCGGCGGCGGTACCGGCGGACTGTCCGGCCCGGCCATCCGCGCCGTCGCGCTGGCCCAAGTCGCCGCGGTCGCAGCGCGCGTGGCCGTCCCCGTCATCGGTATGGGTGGCGTGCAGAGCTCGGCTCACGCGCGCGATCTGCTGAACGTGGGGGCGACGCTCGTGGCGGTCGGCACAGAGAGCTTTCGTGACCCCGCCGCAGGGGCGAGAATTGCACAAGGACTGCAGTAGACAATACCCGCCCAAGGGTTCATCTGGGCACTCGGCAGGGGCGGGGCCGTGAGCGCGCTACCCGTCACAGGGGAGACGTCCTCCCGGCTGCTCGAAGATATGCGAGCACATAAAAACCCCTGCAAACGCGCAGCGACACCGTCCACCAGCCTCGATGTACCTATACCTCAACCTGAGGTGCAGGTGAATTAAACGAGTTTTGCTTGATCACCGGCCGCTGGTGTGTAGACTCGCCGCCCATGGCGCCGGCGACCGGAACGACGTCCCCAAACACCTCCACCGCCCCCGAGCGTTCTCTCAACCAGAGGATGGACGCCCTCGCGAGAGCCAACCAGATCCGCATCGAGCGCGCCCAGCTCAAGCGCGATCTGAAGTCCGGCCGCCGCTCGATCCACTCGCTCCTGCTCGACCCGCCCGAGTATGTCGAGACCGCCAAGGTCTTCGACATGCTGCTCGCCGTCCCCAAGTACGGTCGCGTCAAGGTCAACAAGATCCTCGCCCACTGCCGGATCGCCCCGAGCAAGACGATCGGCGGGCTCTCCGAGCGCCAGCGCAGCGAGCTCATTTCGCTGCTCCATCACTGAGCGTCGGCCGCTGAGCGGCGCGATACTGCGTCCTCGGTCGCTCGCGTGCGAAGCACGCCACGCTTCCTGCGTCCTTGTCTCGCTTGCCCATCGACCGACTGTGGTGTCACGTTCCCTTGGAGTCCCGTTCCCACCGAAGTCACCATTAGGGTCCCGGTCACCGTGGCGCGCGTGTTCGTCATCACCGGACCCTCGGGGGTCGGCAAGGGAACGCTCATCCGTGGGTTGATGGAGCGGCTAGCAAATCTCGAGCTGTCGGTGTCGGCCACCACGCGCGCGCCGCGCCCCGGCGAGCAGAACGGCGTCGATTACCACTTCCTTACGCGTGAGGAGTTCGACACGAAGGTCGCCGCCGGGGAGTTCGTGGAGCACGCCGACTACGCCGGGCGCAGCTACGGGACGCTGCGCTGCGAGCTCGAGTCCCGCGTGCACGCGGGCGTGCCCGTTGTGCTCGAGATCGAGGTCCAGGGTGCACGCCAGGTTCGCGCGGCGATGCCCGAGGCGGTGCAGGTATTCATCGCTCCGCCGTCGCTGTCCGCGCTGCGCACGCGGCTGGTTGGGCGTGGCACCGACGACACCGAGGAGGTCGAGCGGCGCCTACAGGTAGCCGAACAGGAGCTCCACGCGCAGCCCGAGTTTGCCCACGTCGTCATTAACGATCGTCTCGAAGACGCGCTCGACGCGCTCACCGCAATCGTCGCCGAGCAGCTCGACTGACCGTCGCAGGAGATCCCACCCGCTCCGGCGCCCTGGCCCACTAGACTGCAAGGTCAACAAGGAAAGGGCACAGCAACCGTGATCTCCCCCCGCATCGACCGCCTGCTCGAGCAGGTCGACTCCAATTACGCCGGCGTGATCGTCGCCGCCAAGCGCGCGCGCCAGATCAACAGCTACTACCACAACCTCGGCGAGGGGACCTTCGACGAGTTCCCACCCCCGATGGTCGACACCGCCTCGAAAAACTACCTCACGATCGCCCTTGAGGAGGTAGCCGCCGGAAAGATGAAGTACCACTACAGGTAGTGCGCAACGGTGCGGCCACGGCTTGCTAGGTTCGGCCAGGCGCTCTACAACCTGTAGTCATGTCCCGGATACTGCTCGGCGTCAGCGGCGGCATCGCCGCGTACAAGGCGCTCGAGCTCGTGCGCCTGGCGAGCGCAGACGGCCACGCAGTGCGCGTCGTGCAGACGCCCGCGAGTAAGAGGTTTGTCGGTAGGGCCTCATTCGCGGCGCTCACCGGCGCACCGGTGCTCGTCAGCGAGTTCGAGCGCGATCCCGCGCGCGGGGCGTTTCCCGACCAGCTGCAGCCGCAGCACGAGCCGCTCAGCCATCTCGAGCTGGTGGCGAACGCCGATGTGTATGTGATCGCGCCGGCGTCAGCGAACACGATCGCCAAGCTCGCCGGTGGGCTCGCGGACAACCTGTTGACGAGTTGTGCGCTCGCGGCCACCTGTCCGCTCGTGATCGCGCCGGCGATGAACAACCACATGTACGAGCACTCAGCGACACAGGCGAACCTGAACACGCTGCGTGCGCGGGGGGCGATCGTCGTCGACCCGGACGTCGGACGGCTGGCCTCCAAGGGAGAGCAGGGCGTGGGGCGCCTGGCTGAGCCCGCACGGGTGCTCGCGGCATGCGTACAGGCGCTCGCCGAGCGCGCCACCGGCATCGACGGGACTAACGGTGGCGGTGGTCCCGACGGGGCACCAGCCGACGCTCCGGGCGAGAGCTTCGGTGCGGATGCGAGCCTGCGTGGGCTGAAGGTGCTCGTCACCGCCGGCGGCACGCGCGAGCCGATCGACAGCGTCAGGTTCGTCGGCAACAGCTCCTCCGGGCGCATGGGTTTCGCGCTCGCGCGCGCCGCGCGTGAGCGCGGCGCGCAGGTGACGCTTGTGGCCGCCAACGTCGCGCTCGCCACGCCTGCCGGCGTGACCCACCTGCCGGTCGTAACCGCCGCCGAGCTGAAGGAGACATGCGAGCAGGAGTTCCCTGGCTGCGACGTGCTGCTGATGGCCGCCGCCGTCGCCGACTTCACGCCCGCGGTACCCACCGACGGCAAGATCAAGAAGTCCGACCGTGCGCGCCTGGAGCTCGTGCTCGAGCCGACCGCCGACGTGCTCGCGGGGCTCGCCGCCCAGCGCCACAACGGCCAGACGCTCGTGGGCTTCGCCGCCGAGCACGGCGAGCACGCGCTCGCGTACGCCCGTGCCAAGCTCACCGGCAAGGGTCTCGACGCGCTCGTCGTCAACGACATCTCGCGCGCCGACATCGGCTTCGACGTGGACGCCAACGAGGTGACGATCCTCACCACCGAGCCGGGCTTCGATCGATCGACGGCACGCGCCCTCGACGGCGGCGAGGGCCAGCAGATCCAGGAGTGCCACGTGCCTCGCGCGAGCAAGTTCGAGGTCGCCGAGGCGATTCTCGATGCTGTCGAAAGCCTGCGGGGCAGCCGTTAAACTGATCCGGATGGAGAGCGTCTACGACCTCTACCAGCGAGGCAGTGAGCTGCTCGACCACGGTGACCACCAGGCCGCGATCGTGCCGCTGAGCAAGGCACGGGATCTCGAGCCGGACAAGGCCTCCATCCGCGAGGCGCTCGGACGGGCGCTGTTTCACGCACAGCGCTACGAAAGTGCCGCCGCGGAGTTCGACGCGGTGGCCTCCAGGACGCCCACCAATGACTACGCGCAGTTCTGCCTAGGACGCTCCATGCAGCTGCTCGGACGCCACCGCGAAGCGTGCAAGCCGCTGGCGCTCGCGTGCTCGCTGGCGCCCGAGCGAGCCGACTACAGGCTGTACCGCGAACGCGCACGTCGGGACGCCGAGCGCGGCTGAGGCCGGTATGCGCCGACGGCCCACTGCTATCCTCGCACGACAGCTTTCGTACCGTCGCGCAGGCGCCGGTAGCAGGACCGAGAGTGGGCGCCCGCCCGCTTTTTTTGCGTAAGGAGCCAGTTCATGAGCATGCTGCAGACAGAGATAGAAAGGCGTCTGGCCGACAGCGACCCCGACGTCGAGGTGCTGCTCGCCGAGGTTTCCGGCGGGCGCTGTCTGCGTGTGTTCATCGACCATCCCGACGGCGTCACGCTCGCCATCTGCGAACGCGTGACGCTGCTTCTGAACGACCTGCGCGAGCGCTATTCGCTGGAGGTTTCCTCGCCCGGTCGCGAGCGCCCGCTGACCAAGCCCGCGCACTTCCGGCGCTTCGTCGGGCACCGCGCGCGGGTGCGCACGCGCCATCCCCGTCCGATCGTCCAGATGGACGGCCAAAGGCCGGCCGGCGCGCGGCCAGTGCGGAGCTTCACAGGGGAGCTGGTGGGGGCCTCCGAGAATGAGATCACGCTCGCCGCCGACGGGGGCATCATCGCGATCCCCTACGCGGAGATCCGCCGTTCGAACCTGATCGAGGATTAAGGAGCCCACCCACCCATGTCACGCGAAATCCTTGAGGCCATGCACGCGCTCGCGCGGGAGAAGGGCATCGAGCCCGAGAAGCTGATGATCGCGCTCGAGGACGCCCTCCTGTCCGCCTACAAGAAGCAGCCCGGCTCCGCCAAGTACGCGCGCGTGGAGATGGATCGGGAGACCGCCGACTTCAGGGTCATCGAACTGATCATCCCCGAGCGCCTGGAGGCACACCTGATCGTCGAGACGATCGACGAGGAAACCACGATCGACCCCGAGACCGGGGAGATGCGCGAACCAGAGGAACCGGAAATCGACCCCAAGAAGTTTGCCGAATACCGCGACCAGATCGACGAGCGCGATGTCACACCCGACGACTTCGGACGGATCGCCGCGCAGACCGCCAAGCAGGTGATCCTGCAGCGCATCCGCGAGGCCGAGCGCGACATGATGTACGAGGAGTACCGCGACCGCGTCGGCGAGCTGATCACCGGCATCGTGCAGCAGTCGGACTCGCGCTACACGCTCGTGCAGCTGCGCGAACGTGTCGAGGCGCTGCTGCCCAAGTCCGAGCAGGTCGAGGGCGAGCGCTACGACCACTCACAGCGCATCAAGGCCGTCATCAAGGAGGTCTCGCCGTCGACCAAGGGACCGGCGATTATCGTCTCCAGGCGCGACCCCGAGCTGATCAAGAAGCTGTTCGAGCTCGAGGTCCCGGAGATCGCCGACGGTCTCGTCGAGATCGCCAACGTCGCCCGCGAGCCCGGCTACCGCTCGAAGATCGCCGTCATCTCGCACACCGACGGCGTCGACCCCGTCGGCGCCTGCGTCGGCCCGCGCGGCTCACGCGTGCGCATGGTCGTCTCCGAGCTGCGCGGCGAGAAGATCGACATCATCCCCTTCAACGACGAGCCCGCGCGCTTCGTCGCCAAGGCACTCTCGCCCGCGCGTGTGCGCGAGGTGCTCGTTGACGACGAGGCCAAGCAGGCGACCGTGATCGTGCCCGACGACCAGCTCTCGCTGGCGATCGGCCGCGAGGGCCAGAATGCGCGCCTCGCCGCGCGCCTGACCGGCTGGCGCGTGGACATCCGCTCGGAGACCGAGTTCGCGGCCGAGGAGGCCGAGCACGGCTACGAGGAGGAGGAGGTCCAGGGCCGCTGCGCAGCGATCCTCTCCAACGGACGGCGCTGCCCCAACGCGTCGCTACCCAACTCGCGCTACTGCGGCCTGGAAAGCCACCAAGCGCTCGCGAACATCGCCAGCGACAACATCGGCGACCTCGCCGCAGAGGAGCAGACGACATAGACAGTCATGTGCCCCGGCGCCGCTGCGTCGGCTGCGGACGGATCGCGCCGAAGCCCGAGCTGCTGCGCGTGGCCGTGACCGATCAAAGATCGGCCGGCGGTGGCGGCGCTACATCCAGGACGGCGATCGCCGATCGCGACGGCACGATGCCCGGCCGCGGCGCCTATCTTTGCCGCGTGGGCCAATCTGCGCACGCCGATCCCGCTTGTCTGGAGCGTGCGATGCGCCGTGGCGGGATATCGCGCGCGCTGCGCTCGGCGGTAACGCTCGACCCCAAGCTCGTAGAATCGGTGAGCCCATGAGCAAAAAGCGCGTCCACGAAATCGCCAAGGAGCACGGGCTCTCCAGCAAGGAGCTACTCGAGAAGCTGAAGGCTGCTGGTATCGAGGCCAAGGCGGCCGCGTCGTCCGTCGAGGAGGACGCCGCATTGACGGCCCTCGGCGCGAGTGCCACCGCTGCGCCCGCTAGCTCCAACGGCGCGCCTGCCGCCCCGCCATCGACGCCCGCTCCCGCCGTCAAGGCGCCCACCGGGTCGACACCCGCGACACCTCCACCAGCGGCGAGCGCCGCACCGCCCGCATCCACGTCGGGCAGCTCGACGCCTTCGCTGGCCGCCCCGACCGCAAGCGCGTCGGCGCCTGGACCCGTCGCGGCGGCCCCCGGTGCGCCGGCTGCCGCGGGGTCTGCTCCGGGCGAATCGGCTCCGACGGCGGCGGCCGCGGCCGCGGAGCGGGTACGGCCAACGCGCGACTCGCGCACCGGCGAGCGCACGCCCGGCGACATCGGACCGGGAGGACGCCGGCGCGTAGTAATCGACTCGCAGGCCTCGCGCCGCCAGCAGGGCGGACCCTCGAACCAACCCCAGCGCCGCCCGCGGCGTGGACGCCGCCGGCGCGGCACCTACGACGAGACGATCGCCCCGATCGACACCGCCGCGATGGAGGCCACCGATCTGATCCGTGTTAACTCCGGCTCGACCGTCAAGGACATTGCCGAGTATCTCGGCGTGGCCGTACCGGAGATCATCAAGAAGCTGATGTCGCTGGGAGAGATGGCGACGCTCACCCAGACGCTCTCCGATGACGCGATCCAGGTACTAGCGGACGAGTTCGAGAAGCAGATCGAGATCGTCCACGCCGCCGACGACGTCGAGGTCGAGCCGGAGTATGAGGACGCCGAGGAGGATCTGATCGAACGCCCGCCGGTCGTCACGATCATGGGCCACGTCGACCACGGCAAGACCTCGCTGCTGGACGCCATCCGCGAGACCGAGGTGGTCGCTGGCGAGGCGGGGGGCATCACCCAGCACATTGGCGCCTACCAGGTGCACCACGCCGGCAAGGAGATCACGTTCCTGGACACGCCCGGCCACGAGGCATTCACGGCGATGCGCGCCCGCGGTGCGAAAGTGACCGACCTGGCGGTGATCGTGGTCGCGGCCGACGACGGCGTCAAGCCGCAGACCGAGGAGGCGATCGACCACGCCAAGGCGGCGGAAGTGCCGATCATCGTCGCCGTCAACAAGATCGACAAGGAGGGCGCGCAGCCCGAGCGCGTACGCACGGAGATGACTCAGCACGGACTGCAACCCTCCGAGTGGGGCGGCGACACCGAGTTCGTCGACGTTAGCGCCAAGACCCGCGACGGTCTGGACACGCTGCTCGAGACGATCCAAGTCGTCACCGATCTCGAGGAGCTGAAGGCCAATGCCGGGGCCGAGGCGTCGGGCACCGTGATCGAGTCCAAGCTCGATCCGGGGCGTGGGCCCGTGGTGACGATCCTGATTCAACGGGGGACGCTGCGGGTGGGCGACGCGCTCGTCGCAGGCGCGCACTTTGGGCGCGTGCGCGCGATGCACGACTTCACTGGCGGCAAGCTCAAGCGCGGGATGCCCGGCCAGCCGGTGGAGGTGCTCGGCTTCGACGGTGTTCCCGAGGCCGGCGAGCATGTGCGTGTGGTCGAGAACGAGCGGCGCGCGCGCCAGCTCGCCGGCGAACGCGCCAACCGCCTGAAGACCGAGGCCTTGGCCCGGCGCTCGGGACGCAAGGTCTCGCTCGAGGACGTCTTCAAGCTCGCCCAGGAGGGGACCGTAAAGGAGCTCGGACTGGTCGTCAAGGCCGACGTCGCCGGCTCGCTGGAGGCGATCGAGGATGAGATCGCCAAGCTGCCCCAGCAGGAGGTCAAGGTCAACATCATCCATCGCGGCGTCGGCGGCATCAACGAGTCCGACGTGATGCTCGCCGCGGCCTCGGAGGGCGTGATCCTTGCCTTCAACGTGCGTCCCGTCGGGGACGCACGTCAGATCGCCGACCGCGAGGGTGTCGAGATCCGCTCCTACGCGGTCATCTACCGCGCGATCGAGGAGCTGCGCGCGGCGATGCAGGGAATGCTCGAGCCGGCCGAGGTGGAGACACCACTAGGCCAAGCCGAGGTACGCCAGCTATTCAAAGCCTCGCGCATCGGCACGATCGCCGGCTCGTTCGTCACCGAGGGCAAAGTCACGCGCGGCGCGCGTGTGCGCGTCGTGCGCGAGGGGACCGTCATCTACGACACGACGATCGAAAGCCTGCGCCGCTTCAACGAGGACGTGCGCGAGGTCTCAGGCGGTTTCGAGTGCGGCATCGTGCTCGCCAACTTCCAGGACCTGCACGAGGGCGATGTGCTCGAGACCTATGAGACACGGCAGGTGGAGCGCGAGCTGTCCTCCTGACCACCGCGCTTCGGCGGTGTCCTCGAGCGCCCGGCAGGGACGGGGGCCGCGGCGGGGAATTGGAGGGTAGGATGACGACAGGACGGATGCGTCGAGTCGATGAGGCGATTCGGCAGGTGATCGGCGATGCCGTGGCAGGTGATCTGAAGGACCCGCGAGTGGGATTCGTAACCGTGACCGATGTCAGAACCAGCCCAGACCTGCGCCATGCGCGCGTGTACGTGAGCGTCCTCGGCACCGGTGGAGGACCCTCGCAGCCGGCGGAGCGCGAGACGACGCTCGAGGGTCTGCGCAGCGCGCACGGCTTCCTGCAGGCGCGCATCGCCGGCGAGCTGCATCTCAAGCGCACGCCCACGCTCGAGTTCTCCTACGACGACACGACCGACCGGGCGCTGCGTGTGGACGCGTTGATCGACGAGATCGAAGACCGATGAACGAGGTCCTCTCCCGTCAGGCGACGCGCGAGCAGGTGCTCGCGCGATTGCGCGAGGACGACCGGTTCGTGCTCGCCGCCCACGAGAATCCTGACGGGGACGCTCTGGGCTCGCTGGTTGCAATGCAGGGGCTCCTGCGCGCGCTCGGCAAGGACTCGGCGATGTTCATCTCGCCCGCGGACCTGCCACTACCGCGCGAGTACAGGTTCTTCTTGCTCGACGGACTGATCCGCGAGCCGCCGGCTGACATCGCCGAGCGCACGGTTGTGTTCCTCGATTGCGGCAACATCGATCGCAACTCCGCAAGCGTCCTGCGTGACGGCGCACACCTGCTGAACATCGATCACCACCATGACAACACCCGCTTCGGCACGCTCAACCAGGTCGTGCCCGACGCCTCGTGCACCGCGGAGATCGTGTGGGACCTGATGCACGGGCTGCAGGTGCGTCCCACGCCGGCGGTCGCAGAGGCGCTGTACATCGCGCTGATCACCGACACCGGGCGCTTCATGTACGAGAACACGGGGCCGCGCGCCCATCTGATGGCCGCCGAGCTGATCGAGGTCGGCGTCGACGTTCCGGGTGTCTATCGCAGGCTCTACGAGGGCGTCCCGCTGGGCAAGCTCACGCTGCTCGCGCTCGCGCTCGCACAGCTCCAGCGCTTCGACTCCGGTGCGCTCACGCTTGCGACGCTCAGCGCCGAGGACTTCGCCCGCGCCGACGCCGAGGAGAGCTATTCGGAGGGCATCATCGACCAGTTGCGCGCGCTGCAGGGGACGAAGGTCGCCGCGCTCGTGCGCGAGCTCTCCAGCGGCGAGCGCAAGGGTCAACACAAAGTCTCTCTGCGCGCAACCGACGACGACGTGGACGTATCGATCATCGCCCGTGCCCAGGGCGGTGGTGGCCACCGCCGCGCGGCTGGCTTCGCGACGACACGCGAGCCGCAGGAGCTGATCGCGTTCTTGCGCGAAGCGATCGCCGCGCAGCTGCACCAGTCCTCCGAAGGGCACGCGGCCGCCACGCTCGCGTGAGCGTCCCGGCGTCGAGGATGTGAGGATCGAGGGACGCTCAGTGGACGGCGTTCTACTGATCGACAAGCCCGCGGGGATGAGCTCACACGACGTGGTCGTCGCCGTGCGTCGCTCGCTGGGCGGCGTGCGCACAGGACACGCCGGCACGCTCGACCCGTTTGCCACCGGCCTGCTGCTGGTGCTCGTGGGCAAGGCGACCAAAGCTCAGGGCGCGCTGATGAAGTTGCCCAAGCGCTATCGGACGGTGGCACAGCTCGGTGCGGTCTCGAGCACGGGCGACACCGAGGGGGAGATCACCCACACCGGCAAGTTGCCGGCCGATCCACCCGAGTTGCCGACCGGCGAGATCCGCCAGCGTCCTCCGATCTACTCGGCGGTGAAGATCAAAGGCGAGCGTGCCTACCGACGCGCTCGCCGTGGCGAGCGCTTCCAGATGCCCGAGCGGCTCGTCACCGTCTATCGCTTCGAGCAGCTCTGGCGAGAGGATGTGAGCCTCACTGAGCGCGAGCGCCACGATCCCAACGTTCCCGTCCACGACGCTCGCGCGGGCTATGAGATCGAATGCGGATCCGGAACCTACGTGCGTTCGCTGATCGCCGACCTGAACGATGCCTACTGCCTGGAGCTCAGGCGTACCGCCATCGGTCCGTTCGACGTGCGCGACGGGTGCGCGCCCCCGCTGGCTGGAGCTCCCTGGGGGCAGGCGCCGCTGATCGCGCTCGAGCTGGCCCTGGAGATGGCCGGGCGGCACGCCGTCACGGGCCGCCCGCAATAGGCTGTGCGGCCGTGAAGGTCACTCGCCTGCCCGACGTGGAGCGCAGAACAGAGCGCAGCGTGGCGGTGGGCACCTTCGACGGGGTGCACGTCGGTCATCGCGAGGTCATCAGGGGCGCCGACAGCGTGCTCACGTTCGATCCTCATCCGGTGTCGGTGGTCGCGCCGCAGCACACGCCCAAGTTGCTCACAACGCTGCGGCGCAAGGCTGAGCTCGTCGCCTCGCTCGGTGTGCAGGAGTTGATCGTGATTCCCTTCGACCGGGACTTCGCCGGACGCTCGGCCGCCGAGTTCATCGACGAGGTGCTCGTCGGCGCGCTCGATGCCCGACGGGTATCGATCGGCGAGAACTTCCGCTTCGGTCACAAGGCGCAGGGCGACCCGCGGCTGCTCGCCACCGACGAGCGTTTCGTCACCGACGTGCATCCGCTGCTGGAGGTCGACGGGGAGATCGTCTCCTCCAGCCATATTCGCGGTCTGGTGCTCGCCGGCGAGGTAGCCGAGGCCAACCGGCTGCTGGGGGCGAGCTTCGAGCTTTGCGGGGAGGTCGTGCACGGCGATCAACGCGGGCGCGAGCTCGGCTTTCCGACCGCCAACCTGATTCCCGACGAGGCGCTGGTGTGCCCCGGTCACGGTGTGTACGCATGCCTGGCCGAGAGTCCATCGATCGACAGCACGCAATCGGACCCGGCGGGCGCACAGCCCGCAGAGACGAGTCGAGTCGAAGCGTTGCAGGGCCATCCGGCGGCCGTGAGCATCGGCGTGCGTCCGACATTCCAGACCGGTCGGGGCGAGCTGATCGAGGCGTTCCTGCTCGACTGCGACGCGGACCTGTACGGCAGCGAGCTGCGTCTGAAGTTCCTCGCCCGCCTACGCGGCGAGCGGCGCTTCGAGGACCCGCAGAGCCTGATCGAGCAGATGCACCGCGACGTGCTGCGCACGCGCGAGGTTGTCGCGCTGCTCGAGAGCCAGCTAGAGTTACTCGGGGAGGACTGACAGTCGGGCGCCGCTTCGGCGTGCGCCGGCCAATCGGGGACAGGAGGAGACGGCGTGGCCGGAGTTGGAGCGCAGTTGCACATCGCTGCCACCGACCGCAAGAGCACCCAGCGTGAACGGATCATCGCCGGGATGGTCATTGCCGCCAACCGCGTTGGATATGCCAGCGCGAATGTCTCCACGGTGATCGCCAACGCGGGCGTCTCGAGACCCACTTTCTACGACTACTTCGCCGACAGGGACGACTGTTTCCTCGCTGCGCACCGCGAAATCGCCGCGGACCTACTCGAGCGGGTGCGAGTGGCCGTTGCCGCGCAAGCCCCGGAGCGAGCCGTTCAGGCGGGCGTCCGCGCGCTGATCGAGCTCGCCGAAGCGAAGCCCGAGGAGGCCAGGTTCCTGACGAACGCGACGATGGCGGGCGGGCCTCGTACGCTCGACGAGCGCGACCGCACGATCGCCCGGGTGGAACAGATCATCGACCGGGCACGGGTTAGAGCTCCGGCCGACGCGACCTCCCCCGACCTACCGACCCGCGTGCTGCTCGGCGCCGTCCAGTGGCTGCTCGCGCCGCGGCTGCGTCGCGGCGAACACGATCTGGCGGCGTTGCATCATGAGGTGGTCGACTGGATCGAGCGCTACGAGCAACCCAACTGCGAGCACCGCTGGCGGACATTGGTGCTCGGCCCGGCGCTGCCGCTCTCGCCGCACGTCTCCGAGCTCTCACCGGATCCGCCGCCGCCGATCCCGCCCGGCAGGACGCACCTGTCCGCCAGCGAGATCGCCCGCAACCACCGCGAGCGCATCCTCTACGCAACCGCCGAGATGGCCGCCCGCAAGGGCTACACTGCGACGACGATCGCTGATATAACCACGGCCGCTCGCGTCGATCGGCGCGTGTTCTACACCCATTTCCGCGACAAGCAGCAAGCGTTCATGGTCGTCCACGAGCTCGCGGTTCAGCAGACGATGGCGATCGCCGCCGGCGCGTTCTTCAGTGGCGCCACCTGGCCCGAGCGTATCTGGGAGGGGATTCACGCCACCGCCCAGTTTCAGGCGAGCTATCCGATCCTCGCCCATGTCGGCTTCGTTGAGGCTCATGCCGTTGGCTTGCCCGCCGTGCAGCGCGTCGATGACAGCCGCGCCGCGTTCGCGATCTTCCTCCACGAGGGCTTCCAGCACACCGACCGGCCGCCGTCCCAGGTGATGTTGGAGGCGATTACAGCGGCCGTCTTCGAGCTCGGATACAGCCAGGCCCGCAACAGGGGGGGCAACCAGATGCCCCGCCTGGCCTACCACGCCGCCTACCTCGCCCTGACGCCCTTCATCGGCCCGCGTGCGGCGAACGAGCTCGTGGACGCCAAGCTGGACGCATTCAGAACAGCAGGTGCTCGAGCCCCACGACGAGCGACTCCCGCTGCTCGCCGACCCGGCGGACGGCGAGCAGCACGCCGGGCATGAACGACTCCCGGCTGATCGTGTCATGGCGGATCGTGAGCGTCTGTCCGAGGTCGCCGAGAATCACCGCCTGGTGGGCCACGAGCCCGGGCAGCCGCACCGAGTGAATCGGCGGCAGCGCGCCGCCCGCCTGCGCCATCAGCTCCGCCGTGCGCACGGCCGTGCCACTGGGCGCGTCGAGCTTGCCGTCGTGGTGCAGCTCGATGATCTCCGCCCGCGGGATATGCTTGGCGGCCTCCGCGGCGAAGCGCATCATCAGCACCGCGCCGATCGCGAAGTTGGGCGCGATCAGCACGTTCGCGCGCGGAGCACCCTCCGCGGAGGCAGCTGGCGATCGGAACTCGTCCAGCAGCGGCTCCAGGTCGAAGCCGGTGGTGCCGATCACGACGTGCACGCCCGCACGCACGCACGCCAGGGCATTACCCAACGCCGTGTCTGGCGTGGTGAAGTCCACGAGGACCTCAGCGTTGGGCAGGATCTCCTGAACGGTCGTTTCGAGCAGTGGGTCCGCGCGCCCGACGAGCTCCATGTCCTCGGCGCCCAGCACTGCCTCGCAGACCGTCTGGCCCATGCGCCCTGCGGCACCAGCGACGGCGACGGCGATCATCGCGCCACGCCGAGCGGCTCGATTGCCGCCAGGAACTCCCTCTCGGCGGGTCCCACCCCGGCGCTCGACAGCCGGCTGGGCGCAAACAGCTCGGCCGCGAGCGCGCGGACCTGAGCGATCTCTACCGAGTCGATCCTCTCGATCATCTCGCTGATCGAGAGGATCGGCAGTCCGTTCAACACCGAGGCACCGAGACGGCTCATGCGTGCGCCGGTCGACTCCATGCCGAGCACCACTCGCCCCTTGAGATTCTCGCGCGAGCGCACGAGCTCCTCCTCACTGGCGGGGTCCTCCACGCAGCGTTCCAGCTCGGCCGCGACGACGGCCAGCGCCTCCCTGACGTTGTCCGGGCGTGTGCCCACATACAGCCCGACCTCGCCCGTGTGGGCGTAGAGATTGGAGAAGGTGAAGACCGAGTAGGCCAGACCGCGACGCTCGCGCACCTCCTGGAAAAGTCGCGAGGAGGACGTCCCGCCGAGCACGCCTTCGAGCACGCGCAGCGCAAAGCGGCGTTCGTCCTCACGCGCGAGCCCCGCACCTCCCAAGCACACGTGATACTGCTCGGTGTCTTTCTCCAGGAAGCGCGCGCGGCGGCGAAAATCCGGCGTCGCGGCGGCCGCCGCGTCCCCTCGCCCACGATCCGGCGTCGGCGAGTGGCCGTTCGCCGTCACCGGCACACTCGTGTGTGCATGTGCCGCTGCGACGTCGCCGGGCGCGCTCCGTATGGCCATCTCCACCAGCGCGTCGTGGTCGACCGAGCCGGCAGCTGCGATCACGATGCTGTCGGGCAGATAGCGCTGCAGATGGAATTCGGCCAGCTGCTCACGCGTGACGGCGCCGACGACCTCGGCCGTGCCGATGACCGCCCGGCCCAGCGGGTGCGAGCCGAAGATCGCCTTGCCGAGCAGGTCAAAGACGCGGTCCTGGGGATCGTCTTCGTACATCGCGATCTCCTCCAGCACCACCTCGCGCTCGGTCTCCAGTTCGCCGAAGCATGGACGCCAGACCATGTCGCTCATCACGTCGAAGGCGTGCTCGAGATGCCGGTCGAGCACGCGCGTGTACAGCGAGGTCGCTTCCTTGTCGGTCCCCGCGTTGATCTCCGCACCCATCGCGTCGAAGATCTCGTCGATCTCCCGCGAGCCGTAGCGCTCGGTGCCGCGGAAGAGCATGTGCTCGAGCAGATGTGAGATGCCCGCTTGACGCTCGTGCTCGGCGACCGAACCAGTTGCGATCCAGAAGCCGAGCGCCACCGAGCGCACGCCGGGCACGCGCTCGCTGACGATCCTCACGCCCGAGTCGAGCGTGGTTATGCGGTGCTCGGCGCTCACGCCCGCGGGCCCTGCGTTAGTCGCGCTCGCCTGTGCCTCCGGGGACGCGCCCGTGACGCGGGCGCTCCGAGCCACGGCCCAGCCCTTCGCCACCCTCGCGTCGGCGGCCACGGTCGGAGCGCTCCCGCCCGTTGCTGGAGGAGCGCCCGCCCTCGCGTGGCCCGCGGCTGCCTCCGGCTCCACCGCTGCCCACGCCGGCGAGCTCCTCGACAGACTTGCCCGCGATGTCGGGGTCGTGCGACAGTCGCAGGCCGATGCGCCCGCGCTCGCGGTCCACCTCGACCACGCGCACGTTGACCTCGTCGCCCTTGTTGAGCACGTCCTCGACGCTGTCCACGCGCTGACCGGGCGAGACGTTGGAGATGTGCAGCAGCCCGTCGGTGCCCTTGGCGAGCTCGATGAAGGCGCCGAAGGTTGTCGTCTTGACCACCTTGCCGACGTACTCGTCGCCCACCTCGACCTCCTTCATCATCATCCGCACCCGCTCTACGAGCGCGTCGCCGAGCTCGCCGTTGGCGGAGTAGATCAGCACCTGGCCGTCGTCGTTGACGTCGATCTGCGATTCGAACTCCTCCGAGAGTCCCCGGATCGTTTCACCGCCCTTGCCGATCAGCAGGCCGATCTGGGATGGGTCGATCTGGATCGTCTGGATGCGCGGTGCGAACTGGCTGAGCTGCGCGCGCGGGCCGCCGATCACGTCGGCCATCTTGGCGAGGATGAACGTGCGTGCCTTGTGCGCCTGGGTGAGCGCGTCGCGCAGGATCTCGAAGGTGACGCCGGTGATCTTGATGTCCATCTGCAGCGCCGTGATCCCGCGTTCGGTGCCTGCTACCTTGAAGTCCATGTCGCCGAGGTGATCCTCGACGCCGGCGATGTCGGTCAGGACGATGTAGTCCTCGCCCTCCTTGATCAGGCCCATCGCGATACCGGCGACGGGTCGCTTGATCGGCACGCCCGCGTCCATCAGCGACAGGGAGGAGCCACATACGGACGCCATCGAGGAGGAGCCGTTGGACTCGAGGATGTCCGAGACTACGCGGATCGTGTACGGGAAGTCCTCGATCGAGGGCACCATCGGCGCGAGCGCGCGCTCGGCGAGCGCGCCGTGACCGATGTCGCGGCGCTTGACCCCGCCCATGCGGCCGGCCTCCCCGACCGAGAACGGGGGGAAGTTGTAGTGGTGCCAGTAGTACTTTTTGGTTTCAAGGCCGAGGGTGTCGAGGCGCATCTCCTCCTTGAGCGTGCCCAGCGCGGCGACGCTCAGCGCCTGGGTCTGCCCGCGCGTGAACAACGCCGAGCCGTGCGTGCGCGGCGTCACCCCGACCTCGATCGAGATGTCGCGGATCTCGTCCTCGCTGCGGCCATCCGGCCGCTTCTTGTGCACCGCGATGCGCTCGCGGATGATGGACTTCTCGAGCTTGTCGAACGCCAGCTGGACCGCCGCGCGGCGGTCCTTGGCCGCGAGCAGCAGCTCCTCGCTTGCGCCCTCCGGCGCCGCGGGGGCGTGCTGGTCGAGGATCGCCGTCTCGACCGCCTTGGTGGCGTCCTGGCGCTCGAGCTTGTCCTCCACCTGAGTGGCCTGATCCAGCGCCACGCCGTGCGAGGAGCGAATCGTCTCCAGCACCTGCTCGTCGACAGCGATCGTCTCGAAGGCTTTCTTCTCCTTGCCGACCCGCTCGGCCAGCTCGCGCTGGAGCGCGCACAGCTTCTTGATTGCCGCGTGGGCGATGTCGAGCGCATCGAGGATCTCGGCCTCGGGAATCTCATTGGCGCCTGCCTCGACCATCAGGATGGCCTCCTCGGTGCCGGCAACGATCAGGTCGAGGTCTGAACTGCTCTCCGTGTCTGGGAGCAGGTCCTGCTCGCTGGGGTTGATGACGAAGTTGCCGTCGATCTTGCCGATTCGCACTGCGCCCACGGGCGTGGGGAATGGGATGTCGGAGATCATCACCGCGGCGGACGCGCCGTTCATGGCGAGGATGTCGTAAGGATGGATATGGTCGATCGACAGCGGGATCGCCACGAGCTGGGTGTCGTAGCGCCAGTCCTTGGGGAACAGCGGGCGCAGCGGACGGTCGATCATGCGCGCGGTGAGCGTGCCCTTCTCGCCGGGGCGACCCTCACGCTTAAAGAACGAGCCGGGGATCTTCCCGGCGGCGTACATGCGCTCCTCGACGTCCACGGTCAGCGGCAGGAAGTCGACGTCGCGTAGTGAGCCAGCGACGGCCGTGGCAAGGACCATCGTGTCGCCCTGGCGAACCACAACCGCGCCGGATGCCTGCTTGGCCATCCTCCCGGTCTCGAACGAGATCTCGTTGACCCCACCATCCTGGCGGTGTGCACCGATCTCCACGGACACCCGCGTAACGGCATCGCTACTCATATTAAACTGCCTTCCTGTTCCGCCCGTCGGTCGGCGGTCCGTTTCTTTTTCTCTTTTCCCGAACGGACGGAGCTTAGCGGAGAGCGATCGCCAGGCCTTCGCGCAGCAACTCGACGCCCGGCAGCTCACCCGGCGAGGAGGCCTGGAAGCTCCAGCGCACAACGCCGTCGGCGCCGGTGATCACGATCGCACGTTGGGGAAAGCCGCCCGGGTGTAGCACACCGAAGGCGGCGCAGGCGGCGCCCTTGGGCTCGAAGTCCGACAGCTGCTCGCTGGCCACGCCGAGCTTCTCGGCGAACGCGCTCTGCGCCCAAGTGGAGTCGCACGAGACGCCATACAGCGCGTCCCCCCGCGCGGCGAGCTCGCCGCTCGGCGCCTCGTACAGCTGCAGTTGGTCGGTGCAAACCGGGCTGAACGCGAACGGGTAGAACACGAGCACAGTCCTACGCCCACGCAGGTCCTGCTCGGTGAAGCTCTCTGCGTCCGCACGCGCCAGCCTGAAGCTCGGCGCGGGCGTCCCCGCGGCGATGACGGTCACGACACGACCTGAGAGGATCGAGGACGCTGCTCGTCGACGATCATCGGCCGTCCGAGGATCATCGACCGTCCAAAGCTACTTGCGCAGCCCGAGCTCTTTGATCAGCGCGCGGTAACCCTCGAGGTCACGCCGTTGCAGGTAGGCCAGGAAGCGGCGCCTGCGCCCGACCAGCATCAGTAGGCCACGACGGGAGCTGTGGTCTTTGCCCTGGGCGCGCAGGTGCTCGGTCAGGTGGTTGATGCGCTCGGTCAGCAGCGCGATCTGAACTTTGGTGTCGCCCATGTCCTTTTCGCCGGAGCCGAACTTCGCGGCGAGCTCGCGCTTGCGCTCGGATGTGATGGCTGCCATGCGCGCCACCGTAGCAGACGTCGGCCGCCTGGTTACGGACGTACACCCCAAGTGCAGCGTGATGACTCGGCGCGTGCGCTGCACGGGACACCCCGACATGCTGCACGGGGCTGCACGGAACACCCCGACATGCTGCACGGGATACCCCGACATGCTGCACGGGGCTGCACGGGACACCCCGACATGCTGCACGGGGCTGCACGGAACACCCCGAAATGTAGCTCCACCTAGAGTGTTTTCAAGTCGCGGAAACCTGATTAGGGTATTGACTTGTCTATCGTTTATAACAACCGGCTTAACCATCAATCTCCCTAGGTTTAAGGCCTTCAAACAACTTGACACGTAGTGTGCGTGACGGGCGACTTGACGCGCATCGCTGGTTCTGAGTAAGATCATCGCTAACGTTTACCAAGGGCTCGGGAGAAGGCCGGGCACGAGGGATTCAGTGGCCAGTCGGGAGGCAGGCTGGCTTGCTTTTAGAGCGGTGACTGTGCTTGTCGTACGGATATGGGGGATGGGATGTCGTTGGGACGCTGGGCGGGCAGGATGTCTCGGTGGATGTCTGGTGGGGCATCTTGCCCGGGTGACGCTGCCCGGATCGGCTGGCGGCGCGTTGGTAGCCGATCAGCAGCGTGACGCTCGCGTGTCCTAGTACGACCTCCCGCGCAATGTCCTCAGTCTCGGCACCATCTCCTGCTGCGGCCAGCCCGAGTGCGCAAGCTGGCAGCCGCGAGCCGCGGGCGCTCGAGATCGCGTGGACACCGAGGCGTCCACTGGAGTACCGGGAGTGGCTCGCCACCGGTCACCAGCTGGGCAAGGTCGGCCGCGCGACAGGTTGGTGGATCGGCGATTGGGTGCGCTATGGGTCTCGAAGATGGGGCGAGAAGTATCGCGAGGCAGCTCGGATCACCGGCTACGACACCGCCACCTTGCGCAACCTTGCTTGGGTGGCATCCGAGTTTGATTTGTCACGACGTCGTGACAAATTGACGTGGAGTCATCATGCCGCGGTGGCGAGCCTCTCGGTCGCCGATCAAGATCTTTGGCTGGACGCCGCGGTCTTGGAGAAAATGAGCGTTGCCGACCTGCGCGGGGAGGTTCGCGCTCAGCGCCGCCGCGAGGTGCACGCAGAGGGCGTGCCGCCTCTGGCCGCCTCGCCGGCCGAGACCGTGGTGCTGTGTCCGACATGTGGCCAGGTAATCGCGGCGCCGTGAGTACGGAGATTTTCCCGCACCGCGAGGGAAGCGTGGCGCAGTCGGGTGTCCCGGCGACCGGGGTGGTGGCATGGGTGCTGTCGGCTGACGGACAAGCCGCTTTGCGCCATCAGGCGCGATGCCTACATGCGCATCTGCAGGATCACCCGGACGTGGAGATCGACGACGTTGGCTATTCGCTGGCGATGTCGCCTGCGGCCGGTACCTACCGTGCCGTGGTGCTGGGTGCTGAGCGCGAGCAGCTCCTGGAGGGCCTCGGGGCGCTGGCGGAGGGTCAGCCCGCGCCGGCTGTCGTCGAAGGCGTCGCCCGCGACACGAGCGACGGAGTGGCGTTCTTGTTCCCGGGCCAGGGCGCTCAATGGGAGGGGATGGCACTCGAGCTGCTGGAGCGTTCGCCTGTTTTCGCTGCGTATATGGAGGCGTGCGAGGAGGCGCTGGCGCCCTTTGTGGAGTGGTCGGTGTGCGACGCATTGCGCGGATCACCCGACGCTCCCAAACTCGAGCAGATAGACGTGGTGCAGCCGGCGCTGTTCGCCGTGAGCGTCTCGCTGGCGGGGTTGTGGCAGTCCTGCGGAGTACACCCGAATGTGGTGGTCGGCCATTCGCATGGCGAGCTCGCCGCCGCGGCCGTGGCGGGCTGGTTGTCGCTGCAGGACGCGGCTCGCATCATCGCATTGCGTAGTCAGGTGCTCGCCGGCATCGCTGGACGCGGCGGGATGGCGTCGTTGGGGCTCACAGCCGATCAGCTCGTTGCGCGCCTGGAGCGGTGGGGCGATCGCCTTGCCCTTGCTGCAGTGAACGGTCCCGCCTCGGTGGCCGTCTCGGGTGATCTCGACGCCTTGAGCGAGCTCCTCGAGCAGTGCCAGGCCGAAGGCGTTCAAGCGCGCAGGATCCAGGCTAACTACGCCTCTCACTCCGCGCAGATCGAGATGGTCCGCAGAGGGCTGCTCGAGATTCCGTGCCCGAGCGCCCTGCGCACGGGCGCTGTGCCGCTCTACTCGACCGTGACTGGCCAGCTGCTCGATCCCACGCAGTTGGACGCGGAGTACTGGTATCGCGGCGAGCGTCAAACGGTCCAGTTCGAGGCGGCCGTACGGGCGTTGCTCGCAGCGGGGCAGCGGACATTTCTCGAGGTCGGCCCACATCCGGTGTTGACGGTGGGGGTTCAGGACACGGCAGATGATCTACTGGGCGAGGAGAGCCGGGTCGCCGTAGTTGCCTCGCTGCGCCGCAATCAGGGTGGGCCAGAGCGTTTCTTGACTTCGCTGGCGCAACTGCACGTGCGTGGCGTGGACGTCGATTGGGGCGCTCTGTTCGCGGGCGCGAGGGTGCAGCGAGTGGTGCTCCCCGTCTATGCATCCGGTCGCGGTGGCTCGCCGGCGCGGCTCGTGGCTGGTACGTTGCGCCACGAGCGCGCGCGCGCGGTACTGGAGCTTGTGCTTGCGCAGGTGGCAAGCGTATTAGGGTGCATCTCGCCCGCGGAGCTTGATCCGAAGCTGGCGTTCAAGGAGCTTGGCCTCGACTCGCCGGCCGGCGTCGAGCTGCGCAATCGGCTCGCGGCGCTTACCGAGCTGGGACTGCCGGCGACACTCCTATTCGATCATCCCACGCCGATCGCTCTGAGCGACTACCTGCTAGACAGGATCGAGGGCGTTCATCTTCAAGCGCCAGCCCACGCGCCGGCGACGGCTGTCGATGAGCCGATCGCGATCGTTGGCATGAGCTGCCGCTATCCCGGCGGTGCCTTCTCACCTGAGAAGCTGTGGGAGCTGGTCGCATCCGACGTAGATGCGATCACCGAGTTCCCAACCGACCGAGGCTGGGACCTCGAGCGTCTCTTCGACCCCGACCCGGACCATCCGGGCACGAGCTACGTCCGTCACGGTGGCTTTCTTGATGACGCCACGGACTTCGACGCAGGTCACTTCTCGATCTCGCCGCGCGAGGCGCTGGCGATGGACCCCCAGCAGCGGTTGTTGTTAGAAGGCGCGTGGGAGGCCTTCGAAGATGCCGGGATCGACCCCCCGGGTCTCCGGGCAAGCCGGACCGGTGTGTTCGTTGGTGTCACAAATCAGGACTATGGTCCGCGTCTGCACCAAGCACAGACGACTGCAGAGGGCTATGTACTGACGGGCAGCACAATCAGTGTTGCCTCGGGACGTCTCTCATACACGCTGGGGCTAGAGGGGCCTGCCGTCAGCGTGGATACGGCGTGCTCGTCGTCGCTGGTGGCGATTCATCTGGCCTGCCAGGCACTGCGGCAAGGCGAGTGCTCGCTGATGCTCAGCGGTGGTGTGGCGGTGATGGCAAATCCGGGCATGTTTGTTGCGTTTTCGCGTCAGCGTGGTTTGTCGCGTGATGGGCGGTGTCGGTCGTTTGGGGCTGGTGCGGATGGTACGGGTTGGTCTGAGGGTGTGGGTTTGTTGGTGTTGGAGCGTTTGTCTGATGCGCGGCGGAATGGTCGTCGGGTGTTGGCTGTTGTGCGGGGGTCGGCGGTGAATCAGGATGGTGCGTCGAATGGGTTGACGGCGCCGAATGGTCCTTCTCAGGAGCGGGTGATTGTGCAGGCGCTTGCGAATGCTGGTGTGTCGGCGTCTGATGTCGATGTTGTGGAGGCGCATGGTACGGGTACCGCGTTGGGGGATCCGATTGAGGCGCAGGCGCTGTTGGCTACTTATGGGCAGGGGCGTGAGGGTGCTCCGTTGTATTTGGGCTCGATCAAGTCGAATATCGGTCATTCGCAGGCCGCGGCTGGTGTGGCGGGGGTTATTAAGATCGTTGAAGCTCTGCACCACGGGGTTCTGCCGAGGACGCTTCACGCGGATGAGCCCTCGCCGCATGTCGATTGGTCAGCGGGTGATGTGAAGCTGCTCAGTGAGGCGGTGTCTTGGCCGGTCTCAGAGCGCGTACGGCGTGCCGGGGTGTCTTCGTTCGGGATTAGTGGAACGAACTCACACGTCATTCTTGAGGAGGCGCCTGCGTGGGAGCCACTCGAGGTTCGCCAGCTTGCGCCGCTGCCGGTTTTGCCGTGGTTGCTCTCGGGGTCGAGTGCTGGGGCGTTGCGTGCTCAGGCTGGGCGTCTTTACGCTCATTTGCAGGAGCGTCCTGGTTGCTTGCCTGTGGATGTCGCGTTTTCGCTTGCGAGCGCTCGTGCGCAGTTGGAGCATCGTGTCGCGATTGTTGGTGGTTCTCGGGAGGAGTTGTTGGGGCGTCTTGGTGGGTTTGTTGGTGGTGTGGGGGTTGATGGTGTGGTTGAGGGTGTTGCTGGTGGTAGGGGTGGTGTGGCGTTTTTGTTTTCTGGTCAGGGTTCTCAGCGGCCGGGTGTGGGTCGTGAGTTGTATGAGGTGTTTCCGGTGTTCGCGGGGGCGTTGGATGAGGCTTGTGGAGTGCTTGATCCGCTTGTGGGTCGGTCGGTGAAGGATTTGTTGTTTGCGCAGGAGGGTTCGGGGGATGCGGTGTTGTTGGGTCGTACGGAGTTCACGCAGCCTGTGTTGTTTGCGTTGGAGGTCGCGTTGTTTCGGCTTGTGGAGTCGTTGGGTTTCACGCCGGATTATTTGATTGGTCATTCGGTGGGGGAGCTTGCTGCTGCGCATGTCGCGGGGGTGTTGGGGTTGGGGGATGCTGCGCGGTTGGTTGCGGGTCGGGGGCGGTTGATGGGTGCATTGGCGGGGGGTGGTGCGATGCTCGCGTTGCAGGCTGGTGAGGAGGAGGTGTTGGAGAGTTTGCGGGGGTTTGAGGGTCGTCTATCGATCGCTGCGGTGAATGCTCGCAGGGCGGTTGTCGTCTCGGGTGAGGGTGAGGCGATCGAGCAGTTGCAGGCTCGTTGGCAAGATGCGGGTTCTAAGTGCACGCGGTTGCGGGTTTCTCATGCTTTTCATTCGGTGTTGATGGAGCCGATGCTCGCGGAGCTGGAAGCTGTTGCGCGGGAGCTGGAGTTCTCTGCGCCTGAGCTGCCGATCATCTCGAATGTCTCGGGTGAGCCGCTCAGTGCGCGGGAGGCTGGGTCTGCGGGTTACTGGGCTAGGCATGTCAGGGAGGCGGTGCGTTTCGCTGATGGTGTGCGTTTCTTGAAGGACTCGGGGGTTACGCGTTTCTTGGAGCTCGGCCCGGATGGGGCGCTGAGTGCCCTGGCGTCTGAGGGCTTGCAGGATGAGTTGGGGCGGGATGGGTTGTTTGCGGCTAGTTTGCGTGCGCGTAGGCCTGAGCTGGAGAGCTTCGTGGGTTTTCTTGCGCAGGCTCATGCGCATGGGGTGGGGGTCGATTGGCCTGCGTTTTTCGCTGGTCGTGGTGGGCGGCTGGTGGGGCTGCCTACATACTCGTTTCAGCGTTCTCGTTACTGGTTGGCTGGTGGTGGGGGTGGGGGTGATCCTCGCTCGCTGGGGCAGTCCGCTACTGAGCATCCGTTGCTGGGGGCTGCGATGCACTTGGCCGGCGAGGAGGGGGGCTGGCTTTTCACGGGGCGTCTGTCGTTGCAGGAGCACCCGTGGCTGAAAGACCACGCAGTGATGGACACGATGCTGCTGCCCGCTACCGCGTTTCTGGAGCTCGCGCTCGCGGGTGCGCAGCAGACTGGCTTTGAGTGTGTGCGGGAGCTCATCCTGCACGCCCCGCTGATCTTCGGGGACGAGCAGCACGCCGTACAGATCCAGCTCACGGTCTCAGAGCCCGACGAGCGCCAGCGTTCTGAGCTTGCCATCCACTCACGCCCCGAGACCTCCAGCGAGCAGCCCGGCGAGTCTGAGCAGTGGACGTTGCACGCCACGGGCGTCCTCGATACAGAGCCACCTTCGGGGCAGGCTGAGCATGCGAGCTTGCTCGAGCAATGGCCACCCCCGGGCGCGCAGGCACTAGACAGCGAGTCACTCTACGATCGCCTCGAAGCAGCCGGCTACCACTACGGGCCGGCATTCCAAGGCCTCCACGCCGCCTGGCAACGCGAAGGAGAGCTCTTCGCCGAAGTAACCCTCGCAGAAGACCAAGCCAGCCAAGCCAGCAGCTACCACCTACACCCCGCGCTCGCAGACGCCGCGCTACACCCACTCATCCTCCAAGGACTCGACACCCAACAACCACAACAGCCACAGATCCCCTTCTCCCTCACCGGCATCCACCTCCACACCCACGCCAGCACCACACTACGCATCCGCATCACCACACAAGCCAACGGCCCAGCAAGACTGCTCGCGTTCGATCGCACCGGCGCGCCTGTCTTCTCGATCGAGGAGCTCCAGACACGCCCGCTTGATCGGCACGCCCTGAGAACCGCCAAGCACCACGACGAGAACCTCTACGAACTGCAATGGACAGAGATACAGCTGCCGACCCCAGCCCCGGCCCCGACCGATCACCGCTTTGCGATCATCGGCGAGCCGCAGCTCGGCGGGAGCGAGCAGCATTACTCCGATCTTGCCACGCTGATCGAAGCGATCGACTCGGGCGCCGCAGTACCCAACATCGTGGTCGTCGAACAGGCACCTTACGCCGGTGACCGCGGGCACGCGCATGCGGCGCGTGGAGCTGTGCAGCACGCTGTTGACCTGCTCAAGCTGTGGCTGGCAGAGGAGCGACTGCTCGACGCGCGGCTCGTGCTCCTCACGCGGGGGGCGGTTGCCGTGGCCGATGAGGAGTCCCCTGATCTTGTCACCGCCTCACTTTGGGGACTCCTGCGCAGCGCGCAGGCCGAGCACCCTGACCGCTTACTGCTGGTTGACAACATCACTGACGAGGACGATCAGGTGTTGCCGGTGCTCTTGGCCGCCGACGAGCCACAGATCGCAGTGCGGAAGGGCAAGGCCTACGTGCCGCGCCTAGTTGTTAGCCCAGCCGAACGCCAGGACGGCGAGCGCGCGAGCGAGCGCGATCGGGACGGGGTGGTGCTTATCACCGGCGGCACCGGCGGCCTGGGCGGACTGGTCGCGCGGCACCTGGCCGGGGTCCACGGTGTGCGCGAGCTCGTGCTCGCCAGCCGCCGCGGCCCAGCCGCTGAGGGAGCGAGCGCGCTGATCGCCGAGCTCGCCGAGCTCGGCTGCGCCGCCACCGTCGTCGCATGCGATGTCGCGGATCGCAGCCAGGTTGCCGGCATGATCGACACAATCGCCGCCGGGCGCGCGCTGAAGGCGGTCGTCCATACCGCCGGGATGCTCGACGACGGGCTCGTCGAGTCGCTCACCCCCGAGCAGATCGAGCGTGTCATGCGGCCAAAGGTCGACGGTGCAATGCATCTGCACGAACTGACACGCGACCTGGACCTATCCGAGTTCGTGTTGTTCTCATCAGCGGCACCGCTGCTCGGCGGTGCCGGACAGGGCAACTACGCGGCGGCGAACGCGTTCATGGATGCTCTCGCTCAGCAGCGCAGCACGCACGGTCTTCCCGGAGTCGCGCTTGCGTGGGGACTGTGGGCCGAGTGGAGCGGTATGGCCGGCGATCTCGACGAGGCGTCGTGGGCACGCTGGCGACGCTCCGGTGTGCAGCCGCTGTCGACTGTGTCTGGCCTGGAGCTGTTCGACCGCGCCTGTGCGAGCGGCGCACCGCTGCTCGTACCGATGCGACTGGACCGAGCCGCGCTGCAAGCTCAGGCGCGCATCGGGATGCTGGCAGCACCGCTGCGTGGGCTGGCACGCATCTCCAGACGCAGCGCTCGCGACGGCGGCGGTTCGCTTGCACGATTGGTGGCCGGCCTGTCCGAGACCGAATCGGCGACGGTCGTAGTGGGCCTGGTGCGCGACCATGTGGCAGCAGTGCTCGGGTACGAGTCGGCCAAGGACATCGACGTATCGCGCACCTTCAAGGAGCTCGGACTCGATTCGCTCGCGGCGGTGGAGTTGCGCAATCGCCTGCAGGAGGCGACGTCGCTGCGACTGCCGTCAACGCTGGCATTCGACTTTCCGACGCCGGTGGCGGTCGCCGAGCTCTTGCGCTCACGCGCAGGCGCTGGTGAGGTCGCCACGCCCGTGGTCGCACGACGGCGCGCAAACACAGAGGAGCCGATCGCGATCGTTGGCATGAGCTGTCGCTACCCCGGTAGCGTGTCCTCCCCCGAGGCATTGTGGGAACTGGTCGCCTCGGGGCGCGACGCGATCGGTGAGTTCCCCGACGATCGTGGCTGGGAGGTGGAGCGCCTGTACGACCCCGACCCAAGCCAGCCGGGCAAGAGCTACACGCGTCACGGTGGTTTTCTCTACGACGCGGGGGAGTTCGACGCGGCGTTTTTCGGCATCAGCCCGCGTGAGGCGCTGGCGATGGACCCCCAGCAGCGACTGTTGCTCGAATGCGGTTGGGAGGCCCTCGAGCGCGCGGCGATCGATCCAACCTCGCTGCGCGGCAGCGAGGTTGGTGTGTACACCGGCTTCATGTACGGCGACTATGGCATGACGGGTCCCACCCCAAAAGACGTCGAGGGCTACTTCGTCACCGGAGTCCAGGGCAGCGTCGTATCCGGTCGACTTGCCTTTACGTTTGGCTTTGAGGGGCCTGCCGTCAGCGTGGATACGGCGTGCTCGTCGTCGCTGGTGGCGATTCATCTGGCCTGCCAGGCACTGCGGCAAGGCGAATGCGAGTTGGCGTTGGTGGGCGGGGTGACAGTGCTCTCCAACCCCAGACTGTTCGTGGAGTTTTCGCGTCAGCGTGGTTTGTCGCGTGATGGGCGGTGTCGGTCGTTTGGGGCTGGTGCGGATGGTACGGGTTGGTCTGAGGGTGTGGGTTTGTTGGTGTTGGAGCGTTTGTCTGATGCGCGGCGGAATGGTCGTCGGGTGTTGGCTGTTGTGCGGGGGTCGGCGGTGAATCAGGATGGTGCGTCGAATGGGTTGACGGCGCCGAATGGTCCTTCTCAGGAGCGGGTGATTGTGCAGGCGCTTGCGAATGCTGGTGTGTCGGCGTCTGATGTCGATGTTGTGGAGGCGCATGGTACGGGTACCGCGTTGGGGGATCCGATTGAGGCGCAGGCGCTGTTGGCTACTTATGGGCAGGGGCGTGAGGGTGCTCCGTTGTATTTGGGCTCGATCAAGTCGAATATCGGTCATTCGCAGGCCGCGGCTGGTGTGGCGGGGGTTATTAAGATCGTTGAAGCTCTGCACCACGGGGTTCTGCCGAGGACGCTTCACGCGGATGAGCCCTCGCCGCATGTCGATTGGTCAGCGGGTGATGTGAAGCTGCTCAGTGAGGCGGTGTCTTGGCCGGTCTCAGAGCGCGTACGGCGTGCCGGGGTGTCTTCGTTCGGGATTAGTGGAACGAACTCACACGTCATTCTTGAGGAGGCGCCTGCGTGGGAGCCACTCGAGGTTCGCCAGCTTGCGCCGCTGCCGGTTTTGCCGTGGTTGCTCTCGGGGTCGAGTGCTGGGGCGTTGCGTGCTCAGGCTGGGCGTCTTTACGCTCATTTGCAGGAGCGTCCTGGTTGCTTGCCTGTGGATGTCGCGTTTTCGCTTGCGAGCGCTCGTGCGCAGTTGGAGCATCGTGTCGCGATTGTTGGTGGTTCTCGGGAGGAGTTGTTGGGGCGTCTTGGTGGGTTTGTTGGTGGTGTGGGGGTTGATGGTGTGGTTGAGGGTGTTGCTGGTGGTAGGGGTGGTGTGGCGTTTTTGTTTTCTGGTCAGGGTTCTCAGCGGCCGGGTGTGGGTCGTGAGTTGTATGAGGTGTTTCCGGTGTTCGCGGGGGCGTTGGATGAGGCTTGTGGAGTGCTTGATCCGCTTGTGGGTCGGTCGGTGAAGGATTTGTTGTTTGCGCAGGAGGGTTCGGGGGATGCGGTGTTGTTGGGTCGTACGGAGTTCACGCAGCCTGTGTTGTTTGCGTTGGAGGTCGCGTTGTTTCGGCTTGTGGAGTCGTTGGGTTTCACGCCGGATTATTTGATTGGTCATTCGGTGGGGGAGCTTGCTGCTGCGCATGTCGCGGGGGTGTTGGGGTTGGGGGATGCTGCGCGGTTGGTTGCGGGTCGGGGGCGGTTGATGGGTGCATTGGCGGGGGGTGGTGCGATGCTCGCGTTGCAGGCTGGTGAGGAGGAGGTGTTGGAGAGTTTGCGGGGGTTTGAGGGTCGTCTATCGATCGCTGCGGTGAATGCTCGCAGGGCGGTTGTCGTCTCGGGTGAGGGTGAGGCGATCGAGCAGTTGCAGGCTCGTTGGCAAGATGCGGGTTCTAAGTGCACGCGGTTGCGGGTTTCTCATGCTTTTCATTCGGTGTTGATGGAGCCGATGCTCGCGGAGCTGGAAGCTGTTGCGCGGGAGCTGGAGTTCTCTGCGCCTGAGCTGCCGATCATCTCGAATGTCTCGGGTGAGCCGCTCAGTGCGCGGGAGGCTGGGTCTGCGGGTTACTGGGCTAGGCATGTCAGGGAGGCGGTGCGTTTCGCTGATGGTGTGCGTTTCTTGAAGGACTCGGGGGTTACGCGTTTCTTGGAGCTCGGCCCGGATGGGGCGCTGAGTGCCCTGGCGTCTGAGGGCTTGCAGGATGAGTTGGGGCGGGATGGGTTGTTTGCGGCTAGTTTGCGTGCGCGTAGGCCTGAGCTGGAGAGCTTCGTGGGTTTTCTTGCGCAGGCTCATGCGCATGGGGTGGGGGTCGATTGGCCTGCGTTTTTCGCTGGTCGTGGTGGGCGGCTGGTGGGGCTGCCTACATACTCGTTTCAGCGTTCTCGTTACTGGTTGGCTGGTGGTGGGGGTGGGGGTGATCCTCGCTCGCTGGGGCAGTCCGCTACTGAGCATCCGTTGCTGGGGGCTGCGATGCACTTGGCCGGCGAGGAGGGGGGCTGGCTTTTCACGGGGCGTCTGTCGTTGCAGGAGCACCCGTGGCTGAAAGACCACGCAGTGATGGACACGATGCTGCTGCCCGCTACCGCGTTTCTGGAGCTCGCGCTCGCGGGTGCGCAGCAGACTGGCTTTGAGTGTGTGCGGGAGCTCATCCTGCACGCCCCGCTGATCTTCGGGGACGAGCAGCACGCCGTACAGATCCAGCTCACGGTCTCAGAGCCCGACGAGCGCCAGCGTTCTGAGCTTGCCATCCACTCACGCCCCGAGACCTCCAGCGAGCAGCCCGGCGAGTCTGAGCAGTGGACGTTGCACGCCACGGGCGTCCTCGATACAGAGCCACCTTCGGGGCAGGCTGAGCATGCGAGCTTGCTCGAGCAATGGCCACCCCCGGGCGCGCAGGCACTAGACAGCGAGTCACTCTACGATCGCCTCGAAGCAGCCGGCTACCACTACGGGCCGGCATTCCAAGGCCTCCACGCCGCCTGGCAACGCGAAGGAGAGCTCTTCGCCGAAGTAACCCTCGCAGAAGACCAAGCCAGCCAAGCCAGCAGCTACCACCTACACCCCGCGCTCGCAGACGCCGCGCTACACCCACTCATCCTCCAAGGACTCGACACCCAACAACCACAACAGCCACAGATCCCCTTCTCCCTCACCGGCATCCACCTCCACACCCACGCCAGCACCACACTACGCATCCGCATCACCACACAAGCCAACGGCCCAGCAAGACTGCTCGCGTTCGATCGCACCGGCGCGCCTGTCTTCTCGATCGAGGAGCTCCAGACACGCCCGCTTGATCGGCACGCCCTGAGAACCGCCAAGCACCACGACGAGAACCTCTACGAACTGCAATGGGTCAAGCTCACAACCGAGCCAACCAACGACTCGTTCGGGCAAGTAGCCGTCCTCGGCCAGAGCACCCACACCCCCGAAATCCAGTCACGCAGCTACCCCGACCTCACAGCACTGACCCAGGCGATTGATACTGGCGAGCCAACACCCGAACTCGTGCTTGTGAACGCGGCCACGCTTACCGATTCAGGGATCGCCCAAGATGAGGGCGGGCAACTCGCACAAGAAGCCCACACCCTCGCGACACGCACGCTCGAGCTACTACAGGCGTTCCTCGCCAGCGAGTCTCTATTGCCGGCAAGACTCGTACTACTGACCAACCACGCGCTAGCCGTCACAGACGATGAGTCGCCCAACCTTGCTCAGGCCGCACTCGTAGGTCTTCTGCGCTCAGCCATTACCGAGCACCCCAATCGCTTCACACTAATAGACGCCGACACCACCAATGTGCCACTTGCCGCCCTTCGCTCAGCACTCACAAGCAACGAAGCGGAGCTCGCCCTGCGCGGCGGTCTGCTGCACACACCGAGACTGGCGCGCGCGAAGGCCGAGGGCGATGGCGCACCAAAGTTGGACCCAGACGGCACGATCCTGATCACCGGCGCGACGGGAGGGCTGGGGGCGCTCCTCGCACGCCATCTGGCTTGCGAGCACGGAGCACGCCATCTGCTCCTGCTGAGTCGCAGCGGCCCCCGCGCGGCGGGCGCAGCCGCGCTGCTCGCAGCCCTCCAGGAACAGGGCTGCGAAACGCAGATCGTCGCGTGCGATGTTGCCAACCGGACGCAGCTGGCGCAGGTGATCGCCGCGATCCCCGCCGAGCATCCGCTCACCGCCGTGATCCACACGGCGGGGGTGCTCGACGACGGCGTGATCGAATCGCTCGACAGCGAGCGCTTGGCGCGGGTGATGACGCCAAAGGTTGACGCCGCGATCAACCTGCACCAGCTCACGGCGCAGCTCGAGCTCTCCGAGTTCATCCTCTACTCCTCCATCTCCGGTGTTCTCGGCAACGCGGGCCAAGCCAACTACGCTGCCGCCAACGCTTTCCTCGACGCCCTGGCGCATCACCGGCATACACAAGGACTGCCAGCGCTCTCGCTCGCGTGGGGCGCCTGGGAGACCGCCACCGCGATGGCCGGGACCCTGAGTGACGCAGACCGCTCACGCCTTCAGCGGCTCGGCATCGCGGCGCTCTCCGACGCGCACGGCCTCGAGCTGATTGACGCCGCCCGCACCATGAACCAACCCGTGCTGTTACCGGTCGCGCTGGTGCCTTCGGCGTTACGCGCGCAGGCGAGCGCCGGAGTGCTCCCCGCACTCATGCGCTCCCTCGTTCGCTCGCCCGTCCGGCGCACGCGCGAGCAGGGCATCTCGCTGGCGAAGCGCCTGGCGGCCGTGGTCGGGGCCGAGCGCGAGCGCGTGGTCCACGAGCTGGTCACCCAGCACGTCCTGGAGGTGCTCGGGCACGCTCCCACCGAGACGATCGAGTCGACCCGCAGCTTCCTCGAGCTGGGCCTCGATTCGCTCGCTGCGATCGAGCTGCGCAACCGCTTGAACGCCACGACTGCGCTGCATCTGCCGCCACTCTTGGCGATCGACTACCCCACGGTCGCGGCAGTCGCTGACTACATTCTCGATGCGATCGACTCCACCCCCGCGACGGCCGGCATCCCGGATCGCAGCGACGCTGAGATCAGCCACGCCCTCGCCTCGATCTCGCCGATACACCTGCGCGAGTCTGGCCTGCTGGAGCCGTTGCTACGACTGATCGAAGCGCACGACACCCGTCGGCCAGCCGTCGAGGAAGCCGCCGTCCCCGACTGTGCAACAGATACCGACTCCGTGGACACACTGCTGCAGGCCTTCGGTTTTGCCGAGACAGGGAGCTCATGAATGACTGACAACGATGTGAACGATCAGCTTCGTGACTACCTGCGGCGGCTCAACCTCCCAGCGAGACGTCCAACGTTCGACTCACCACTGGCCGCCGGCGAGGCCCCCCAATCGGTCCGACTCTCCGAAGGGGCAGGCATCGGCATCGTCGGCATTCCCGCGACGGTCGCGCTCTGCGGACCCCACCAATATCTCGAGTTCGCAAAACACTTTCGCGACCTCCGTGGCCTCTTTGCTTTGCAAGTCCCCGGGTTCATAGGCGGCGAGCGGCTTCCAGCCAATGTGCGTGTCGCGGTTGAAGTCCAGGCCGAGGCGGTTCAGCGCTGCATGGATGGTGCCACGGTCGTGCTCGCCGGCTATTCCTCCGGTGGCACATTTGCGTATGGAATTGCCGCTCACCTGGAGACACTTGGCACTCCTGTCGCAGCAGTGGTACTGATCGACGCATATTCATTCCGGGCGGTGAAGTCCGACGCCAGCCAAACGCAGGCACTGCTCAGGAAAATCTTCGAAGACCGTGAGCTGCGCCAGTATCTCACCCCAACCAGGTTGACTGCGATGGCCTGTTACATACGGCTGTTCATGGATTGGGAGCTGATGACGATCGCCGCGCCCACGCTCCTGGTTCGACCTATGAAACCAATGCCCGGCATGCCGGATGACAGTGACTGGCGCTCAATCTGGCCGCACCCTCACGACACCGTTGAGGTTCCCGGTGACCACTGGACGATGATGCTGCAGGACGCTGCCTCGACCGCGGCAGCTGTCGAGATGTGGATCTCCGAGAGAGTGTGCTCGCAGGTGACTCCGTGAGCACCAACCGCCGACAGACCGAGGCACCAATCCTCACGGGCGGGGTCGTTTTTATGTTCGCGGGACACGGCTGTCAGTGGAAGGGGATGGCGGTTGAGCTGCTCGAACGCTCGTCCCTGTTCGCGAGCCAAATGCAAAAGTGCGAGGAAGCGCTCGAGCCACACGTGAGCTGGTCGCTGCGCGACGTCCTGCACGGACGCCCCCGCGCGCGCAAGCTCGAGCGAGTCGACGTGGTCGCTCCGGCGCTGTTCGCCGTCGCCGTGTCACTCGCCGAGCTGTGGCGTGCCTGTGGCGTGTGTCCAGACGCGGTCGTGGGCCACTCCCACGGCGAGATCGCCGCTGCTTACGTGGCGGGCGGCCTGTCCCTCCAGGACGCTGCACGCGTGGTGGCGGTGCGCAGCCGGGCACTGAGCGCGCTCTCGCACAAGGGCGGGGTAGTCGCGGTCTCGTTGGGTGTGGAGCGAATGACCACGCTGCTGGAGCGGTGGGACCAGCGCCTGACGCTCGCGGCCGTGAACGGGCCCACCGCGACCGCCGTCTCCGGCGAGCGCGAGGCGTTGGCTGAGCTGCTCGCGTGGTGCAAGGCGCAGGGCGTTCGCGCGGGGAGGGTGCCAATGGACTACGCCTCCCACTCGCCCCAGGTGGAGGCGATCCACGGCGAGCTGGTGGACGCACTGACCCCGATCGTCCCGCGCACGGGCGAGATCGCGTTCTACTCGACCCTCACTGGGCGGCGGCAGGACACCGCCACGCTGGACGGCGAGCACTGGTATCGCACCGAGCGCGAGACCGTGCGCTTCGAGGCGGCGCTGCGCGCCCTCTTGCAGCAGGGACATGAGATGTTCATCGAGGTCAGCCCGCATCCGGTGCTCACGGTGGCGGCGCAGGAAACCGTGGACAATGCGCTTCTGCGCGGTGGGATGGCTACGTGGCGGTCCTCACGCGAGGCTCAGCGCCCGCCGTGCGTCGTGGGGTCGCTGCGCCGCGGTCAGGGTCACCCGGAGCGCTTCCTGGCTGCGGTGGAAGAAGTGTGTGCCAACGGTGCGCATCTCGACTGGGAGGCGGCATGCAAGTGTGTCGGTGTCCAGGCAACGCCGTCTCACCTCCAGCCGGGAGCGAGCGACCCTGGGCTGAGCGAGCATGAGCGCGCGCGATCCTCGCGCCAACCCGCGCGCAACGGGTCGCTGGCAGCTCGTGTGGCAGCGGGCACGACCGAGACCGAGCGTGAGTGGATGGTGCTCGAGGACGTGCGGGCTCAGGCGGCGATTGTGCTCGGCTTGGACGCGCCCGGCGCGGTCGCGCCCGAGCGGGCCTTCAGCGAGCTTGGACTTGACTCCTCAGGTGCGGTGGAGCTGCGCAACCGGTTGGCGGGGCTTACCGGGCTGACGTTGTCGGCGACGCTGCTGTTCGACCATCCGACGCCGGCGGCCCTCGCCGCGGGCCTGATGAGCGAGCTCACCGGCTCGTCGCAGGCCCGGATTGCAGAGGCGGGTGCGATGCGCTCACCAGCGCCAGCGGACGCGACGACGGTGAGCGCCGGTGGGCGCGCCGTCGCGGAGCCACTCGCGATCGTGGGAATCGGCTGCCGCTACCCCGGCGGTGTGCGCTCCGCGCAGGATCTCTGGGAGCTGGTAGCGCGCGGCGAGGACGCGATCGGCGGCTTTCCCGCCGATCGCGGCTGGGACCCCGATGCGCTGTATGACCCCGATCCCGCTAGCCCCGGGACCAGCTACGTGCGCGAGGGCGGGTTCCTGTACGACGCCGGCGACTTCGACGCGGCGTTTTTCGGCATCGGCCCGCGTGAGGCGCTGGCGATGGACCCCCAGCAGCGGCTGTTGCTGGAAGTGTGCTGGGAGGCATTCGAGCACGCTGCGATCGCGCCGACGACGCTGCGCGCAAGCCGGACCGGTGTGTTTGTGGGCCTCACGGCGCAGGAGTACGGTGCGCGCCTGCACGAAGCGCGAGCGGAGCATGGCGGCTACACGCTGACCGGCGCCACCGCCAGCGTGGCCTCGGGCAGAGTCGCCTACGCGCTCGGCTTGGAGGGGCCGGCGGTGACGATCGATACGGCGTGCTCGTCGTCACTCGTCGCGCTGCACCTCGCGAGCCAGGCGTTGCGCCTCCGGGAGTGCTCGCTGGCGCTGGCGGGAGGTGCGACGGTGATGGCTGGTCCTGGGATGTTCATCGAGTTCAGCCGTCAACGGGGCCTTGCCCGGGACGGCCGTTGCAAGCCGTTCGCGGCCGCGGCGGACGGCACCGGTTGGAGCGAGGGCGTGGGCGTACTCGTGCTGGAGCGACTCTCCGACGCGCACCGCAACGGCCATGACGTGCTCGCGCTGGTGCGCGGCAGCGCCGTCAACCAGGATGGCGCCAGCAATGGGCTCACGGCGCCGAACGGACTCTCCCAGCGCCGCTTGATCGGCCAAGCGCTCGCGAATGCCGGGCTCTCGGCCGACGCCGTCGATGCGTTGGAGGCGCACGGTACGGGCACCACCTTGGGTGACCCGATCGAGGCGCAGGCGCTGCTGGCGACCTACGGGCAGGGCCGCGAGCACGACATGCCGTTGTGGCTCGGGTCGGTCAAGTCGAATATCGGCCACACCCAAGCTGCCGCCGGCGTTGCGGGGGTCATTAAGATGGTGATGGCGCTCCGCCACGGGGTGTTGCCGCGAACGCTGCACATCGACAGGCCGTCCGGCGAGGTGAACTGGTCGACCGGTGCGGTGGCGCTCCTGACCGACGATACGCCGTGGCCGCGGAGTGGGCGGCCTCGCCGAGCGGGGGTCTCCTCGTTTGGGATCAGCGGCACCAACGCGCACGTGATCGTCGAGGAGGCGTCGCCCGAGCCGGCGCCACCCCCGGTCGCGCCGGCCGTGAAGGCAGCGCTTGCTGATGCGATGCTCCCTGCGCAGGCGACGCGGCCCGCGGCCGTGGTGGGAGAGCTGCCCGCGACCACGACGGCGGTGCTGCCCTGGATCGTGTCGGGCAGGGGAACGCTGGCGCTGCATGCGCAAGCGCGGCGGCTGTATTCGCACGTGCAAGCCGATCGCGACGTGCGCGCGATCGACGTGGGGCTCTCGCTGGCGCTCACGCGGTCCGCGTTGGAGGACCGCGCGGTGGTGGTGGGGGCTGGCCGGGAGGAGCTGCTGGAGGCGCTTGATGCGCTGGCGCGGGGCGAGCCGGCGGCGGCGGTGCTCACGGGCACCGCGGCCGCCGGTGGCGAGCGGCTCGCGTTCCTGTTCACCGGCCAGGGCGCTCAGCGTGTGGGGATGGGGCAGCAGCTCTATGGCACGTACGCGGTGTTCAAAGAGACGTTCGATCAGGTGTGTGGGCACCTCGACCAAGCGCTGGGGTGCTCGCTGCGCGGGGTCGTCCTTGGCGAGGGCGAGTCGGGCGCGCACACTGCTGGCAGCAGGTGCGACGGGAGCGCTGCTGATGGACTGCGTGCGGGCGCGGGGTTGCTGGACCGAACGCAGTTCACCCAGGCGGGTCTATTCGCGTTGGAGGTCGCGCTGTTCAGGCTGCTCGAGAGCTTCGGGTGCAGGCCCCACTACGTGGCGGGTCATTCGATCGGCGAGCTGGCGGCGGCGCACGTGGCGGGCGTGTTCTCGCTGCAGGACGCATGCCGGCTCGTCGCCGCCCGCGGTGGGCTGATGGGGGCGCTGCCGGAGGGTGGTGCGATGGTGTCGGTGCAGGCCAGCGAGCAAGAGATCGTGCCGACGCTCGTTGGCTTCGAGGATCGGGTCGCGCTGGCCGCGGTGAACGGCCCGCGCGCGGTCGTGCTCTCCGGCGAGGAGGACACCGTCCTGCACCTCGCGCGGACATGGCAGGAGCGCGGTCGCAAGACCAGGCGACTGCAGGTGAGCCACGCATTTCACTCGCCGCGCATGGATGCGATGCTCGCGCAGTTCGCGCAGGTCGCGCGGAGTGTGCGCTTCTGCGAGCCGACGATCCCGCTGGTGTCGAATGTCACCGGCGCGGGGATCACCGCGGAGCAGGTGTGCGATCCCGACTACTGGGTGCGCCACGTGCGTGCGACGGTGCGGTTTGCCGACGGCGTGCGCTGGCTGTATGGGCGGGGTGTGCGGAGCTTCCTGGAGCTCGGCCCCGAGGGGGTGTTAAGCGCGCTCTGCCGAGAGTGCCTGACGGGCTCGACCGACGAGGACGAGTTGCCCGTGGCCGCGACAGCGCTGCTACGTCGCCAATGGTCGGAGGACCGTTCGTTGCTCACGGCGTTGGGCGAGGTCTGGGTGCACGGCGCAGAGGTCGACTGGAGTCGGATGTTCGAGGGCGCCGGCGCCCGGCGGGTTGCGCTACCCACGTACGCCTTCCAGCGGCAGCGCTTCTGGCTGGAGCAGCAGGCGCCCGCCGGGCGCGAGCAGGCACAGGACGCCGGCTGGCGGTATCGGGTGCGCTGGACACCCCTCGCCAGCGCGGCGCCGGCGAGGTTGACCGAGGCGTGGCTGATGCTCGTGCCGGTCGGCAAGGCGGCCGGGGCGTCCGCGGTCGCCGTCGCGCGGGCGCTGGAGCGTCACGGGGCGCGCGTGCTCCCTGTCGAGGTCGATCTGGTGAGCGACGGGCGCGAGGCGCTGGCCGAGAAGCTGCGCGCTGCGCTTGCTGGGCAGCCACACGACGCGCCTGGCGAGCAGCCACACGACGCGCCTGGCGAGCAGTCGAACAATCCGCCTGGCAAGGAGGCGCGCGCGGGTGGCGTGCTCTCGCTGCTGGCGCTCGATCAGGGCGCGCATCCCGAGTGGCGCGGCGTTCCGCGTGGCCTGGCGGGGACGCTGGCACTGGCGCAGGCGTTGGCGGATGCCGGCGTGGAGAGGCGGTTGTGGACGGTGACCCAAGGTGCGGTGCTGGCCGGTCCCTCAGATCGCCTGGAGAGCCCGCTGCAGGCGATGGTGTGGGGGTTGGGCCGGGTGGTGGCGCTCGAGGATCCCGGGCGCTGGGGGGGCCTCATCGACCTGCCGACTGATCTGGATGAGCGCTCGCTGGAGCGACTGTGCGGAGTGCTGGCGGCGTCGGACGATGAGGATCAGGTCGCGGTGCGCGCCACGGGGGTGCACGCACCGCGACTAGCGCGCGCACCGCTCGCTGCGGGTGATGCGGCCGCGCAGGTGTGGAGGCCGACAGGGACGGTGCTGGTCACGGGCGGCACGGGCGCGCTCGGCGGTCATCTGGCGCGGTGGCTCGCGCGGGCGGGCGCGGAGCATGTAGTGCTCGCGAGCCGGCGGGGCGACGCTGCGCCCGGTGCCGCGGAGCTGGAGGCTGAGCTGCGGGAGCTGGGTGCGCAGGTGACGGTGGCGGCGTGCGACGTGGCCGATCGCACGCAGCTGGAGCACGTGCTGAAGGCGATCCCCGAGGAGCATCCGCTCACGGCGGTGTTTCATGCGGCGGGGGTGCTCGATGAGCAGGCGATCGACACACTGACGCCGCAGCAGCTAGGGGACGCGCTGGGCGCAAAGGCACTGGCGGCGCTCCACCTCCACCAGCTCACCGAGCAGCTTGCGCTTTCGGCATTCGTGCTGTGCTCCTCGATCGCGGGCACGCTGGGTGCCGGCGGACAGGGTGGGTATGCGGCCGCGAACGCATACCTCGACGCGCTGGCCGAGCATCGCCGCGCCAGGGGCCTGCCCGCCACCGCGGTGGCCTGGGGCGCGTGGGCAGGGGCGGGAATGGCCGCGGGCTCACGCGGGCGGCTGCGCCGGCAGGGGGTACGCGAGCTGGCGGTCGAGCCGGCGCTCGCGGCTCTCCAGCAGGCCCTGGATCGAGGTGAGGGCTCACTGGTGCTCGCCGACCTCGACTGGGAGCTATACGCGCCGCTGTTCGTATCGGCGCGCCCGCGCGCCCTGATCGGCGAGCTGCCAGAGGTGCAGCGAGTGCTCGCACACGAGATCGAGCCACACACGGAGCGCGGTCCACTGGCGCGCGCCTTGATTGAGATGGATGCCGCGGACCAGGCGACAGCGGTGCTGGAGCTTGTACGCACAGAGGCGGCGGCGGTGCTGGGACATGCCTCACTCGAGCACGTGCCGGCGCACCGACCGTTCAAGGATCTCGGGTTCGACTCGCTCGCAGGCGTGCAGCTGTGCAGCCGGCTGACGTCGGCGAGCGGGCTGCGACTACCGTCCACGCTCACCTTCGACTACCCCACCCCGAGGGTGCTCGCGGAGCATCTGCTGCGCGAGCTGACGGGCGGCCACCGCGCCGGCGACGCCGCCACGGCCGCAGTGGTCAATGAGGCGGTCGCGGTGGCTGACGAGGCGGTCGCGATTGTGGGCATGAGCTGCAGGTATCCCGGACCCGTCCGCTCCCCAGAGGAGCTGTGGCGTCTGCTCGCCGCGCGCGGCGATGCGATCGAGGGATTCCCGCGCGACCGTGGCTGGAACCTGGCAGAGCTGTACAACCCCGACCCGGGTCACCCCGGGACGAGCTACGCGCGGGAGGGCGGTTTCCTGCACGACGCGTGCGAGTTCGACGCGTCCTTCTTCGGCATCGGCCCGCGGGAGGCGCTCACGATGGACCCCCAGCAGCGGCTGCTGTTGGAGGTCTCCTGGGAGGCGTTCGAGGATGCGGGCATCGACCCCGCGTCCCTGCACGGCAGCCAGACCGGTGTGTTCGCCGGGGCCAGCTGCTCAGACTACGGCGCCGGCATGCTCGGATCGATCGAGGGCCTCGAGGGCTACCGTTTGACGGGCGTCAGCGGCAGCGTACTCTCCGGCCGAGTGTCGTATACGTACGGATTCGAGGGCCCAGCGGTGACGGTGGACACGGCGTGCTCGTCCTCGCTCGTGGCCCTGCATCTGGCCAGCCAGGCATTGCGTTCGAGGGAGTGCTCGCTGGCGCTGGCGGCCGGCGTCACGGTGCTTGCCACACCGGGAGTGTTCGTCGAGTTCAGCGTGCAGCGGGGGTTGGCTCCCGATGGCCGCTGCAAGTCCTTCGCCGCAGCCGCGGACGGGACAGGCTGGAGCGAGGGCGTGGGCGTGCTGTTGCTCGAGCGTCTCTCCGACGCACGACGCAATGGTCATCGCGTGCTGGGGCTGGTGCGTGGCAGCGCTGTGAACCAGGATGGCGCGAGCAACGGTCTGACCGCTCCGAATGGTCCGTCTCAGCAGCGGGTCATTCGCCGGGCGCTCGCGAACGCAGGTCTGACCCTGGACCAGGTAGACGCGGTCGAGGCGCACGGCACAGGCACGACGCTTGGTGATCCGATCGAGGCGCAGGCGCTGATCGCGACCTACGGGCAGAACCGCGAGCGGCCGCTGTGGCTGGGGTCGGTCAAGTCGAACATCGGCCACACCCAGGCCGCCGCTGGTGTGGCCGGGGTGATCAAGATGGTGATGGCGCTGCGCCACGGCATGCTGCCGGCGACGCTGCACGTGGATCAGCCCTCGGACAAGGTGGACTGGTCGGCCGGAAAGATCAAACTCCTGACGGAGCCCGAGCTGTGGCCGCAGGGCGAGAGACCGCGGCGCGCCGGGGTCTCATCGTTCGGAATCAGTGGTACCAACGCTCATATCATCCTCGAGGAAGCGCCCGCGGTGGAGCTTCGCTCACCGGCTTTCGGTGGTGTGAGCGATGGCTCTTCAGAGGACGCCGGCTGCGTTCTGGACGTCGTGCCGTGGGTGCTCTCGGGCCGTGGTGTGAACGGCCTGCGCGGGCAAGCTGGACGACTGGGGGCATTCGTCGCGGAAGATTCTGGTGTCCGCGCCGGAGATGTCGGTCTGTCGCTGGCAGGCCGGCCGGTGCTGCGGGATCGCGCCGTGGTGCTGGGCACGAGCCGGGAGGAGCTCGTGGCGGGTGCTGCGGCACTGGCGCAGGGTGAGGATGAGGGAAATGTCATTCGGGGAGCGGCTGGCGAGGGTAGGGAACGCATTGCATTCTTGTTCACCGGGCAGGGGGCTCAACGCACGGGTATGGGCCGAGAGCTGCACGAGGTGTTTCCGGTGTTCAGAAGTGCGTTTGACGAGATATGCGGGTATCTCGACGACCTTCTGGGGTGCTCGTTGCGTGGGGTGGTGTTCGGTGAGAAGCATCCCGGCGACGCGGGCTTGTTGGATAGGACGTTGTTCACTCAATGCGGGCTGTTCGCGCTCGAGGTCGCGCTGGCCAGGCTGCTCGCGAGCCTCGGCGTGAAGCCCGACTTCGTTTTGGGTCATTCGGTGGGCGAGCTCGTGGCGGCGTGCGTGGCCGGCGTGTTCTCGCTGCAGGACGGGTGCAGATTGGTCGCGGCCCGCGGCCGGTTAACGGAAGCATTGCCGGCGGGCGGGGCGATGATCGCGGTGCAGGCCGGTGAAGCTGAGGCGCTCCGGTCGTTGCACGACTTTGACGGTCGTATCGCGCTGGCGGCGGTGAACGGGCCATCCGCGGCGGTGTTCTCGGGAGATGAGGACGCAGTGCTGGAGCTGGCGGAGCGGTGGGCGCAGCAGGGTCGAAAAATGCGGCGGCTACGGGTCAGTCATGCGTTTCACTCGCCGCGGATGGATGGAATGCTCGAGGAGTTTGCGCATTTGGTAAAGGGGGTGGCCTTTGCCGAGCCCGCTATTCCGGTTGTATCGAATCTCACTGGTGAGGCGGTGTCGGCCAGCGAGTTGTGCGACTCGGGATATTGGGTGCGACATGTGCGCGAGACGGTTCGCTTTGCCGACGGAGTTGGCTGGCTTGGCAGAGAGGGCATCGAGTGCTTCCTCGAGCTGGGACCGGATGGGGTGCTCAGCGCGATGACATTGGAGTGTCTGACGGCTGCTGAGGATGGGACGGTTGATGAGCTGAATGTTGGTGTCAAGGAGAGGCCTGCGGTGACGGCGGTGCCAATACTGCGACCTCGCCGGGGTGAGGTCCGGGCTGTGCTGGATGGGCTGGCTGAGGTGTGGGTCCGCGGTGGCGCAGAGGTCGATTGGCGCTCAGTGTTCAAGGGCTCTGACGCTCAACATGTTCAGCTGCCTACCTACGCGTTCCAGCGCGAGCGTTATTGGCTCGCCTCCGCCGCGGATGCCAGTGACCCACGCTCACTCGGACTCGGTGATGTCGCACACGCTTTCTTGGGCGCCGCCATGCACGTCGCTGGGGGTGGACAGAACTGGCTGCTCACCGGGCGCCTCTCGCTGCAGGAGCAGCCGTGGCTGAGAGACCACGCGGTCATGGACACAGTGCTCCTGCCCGGCACTGCACTCCTGGAGCTGGCACTTGCAGCTGCAGAGCATACGGGCGCGGGTATGGTCGAGGAGCTGTCCCTGCAGATACCGCTGGTCCTGGACGACGAGGCGGCAGTACAACTACAGCTCACGGTCTCAGAGCCAGATGAGCGCGGGCGCAGTCAGCTTGGCATCTATTCTCGCCCTGAGAGTTCCGAGGACCAGCCAGAACACCAGGAATGGATCTCGCACGCGACGGGTGTGCTTGGTCCCGGCGAGCATGCACCGAGTGACGGCCAGAGTCTTCCGACGCCGGTGTTGGGGGGTTTTGTGGGTGGTGTTTGGCCGCCGGTGGGTGCTGATTTGGTGGATGTTGAGTTTCTTTATGATCGTTTGGCTGAGGCTGGTTATCAGTATGGTCCTGTGTTTCAGGGGGTGCGTGCTGCTTGGCGGTGTGGCCAGGAGTTTTTTGTGGAGGTCGCGCTGGATGAGGCTGAGGTTGGTCAGGTGAATGGTTTTGCTGTTCATCCGGCGCTTTTTGATGCTGCGTTGCATGCGTTGGTTTTGCCGGGTCTTGATGTTGGGCGGGCTGGTGAGTTGCTGGTCCCGTTTTCGTTTTCTGGGGTGCGGTTGCTTGGTCGTGGTGGTAGTTCGTTGCGTGTGTGTGTGCGTGTTGGTGGTGGGCGGGGTGTTGAGGAGGGTGTGGGGGTGCTGAGCCTGCTTGTGCTTGATGCTGGTGGTGTTCCGGTGCTATCGATCGAGGAGTTGAGGATGCGTGCGATCGACCGGGGTGCGCTGGGGGTGGCGCGAGGTGGGCGTGAGGATCTATATGAGCTTGAGTGGGTCGAGCTTCAGCGTTCGTCGTCTAATGGTGTTGTGGTTCGTGCGGCGGTGTTGGGTGATGCTACGGATGAGTCGGGAGCTGCACTGGAGCGTTATCCGGAGGGGATCGAGCTCGAGCGTTTTGCGGATTTGGGGGCGTTGGAGGATGCGATCGCGGGGGGTGCGCTCGCGCCTGAGTTGGTGCTTGTGGACGTTGGGCGGCTGGGGGAGTTGGCGGGGGTTGAGGGTGATGGGTTGGCGGCGCGGGTGCGAGCGCTGACGGCGGGGGCGCTGGGGTTGTTGCAGGGATGGTTGGCTTCTGAGTTTTTGCAGGATGCTCGGCTTGTGTTTGTGACAGAGAGGGGGGTCGCTGTTGTTGGGGGGGAGTCGCCGGACCTTGTGCAGGCTGCGTTGGTCGGTCTGGTGCGCTCGGCGCATACCGAGCATCCCGGGCGTTTTTATCTGGTCGATAGTGATGGTGGTCTCGCGTCGCTTGCTGTTCTGCGTTTGCTGCTCTCAGGTGGCGATGAGCCGGAGCTGGCGTTGCGTGAGGGGTCGCTGTATGCGCCGAGGCTTGCTCGTGTGAAGCTCGAGGATCGTGATCGGGTATTCGCGCTGGATAGCGAGGGTACGGTCTTGATTACTGGTGCTACCGGGGGGTTGGGGGCGCTTGTGGCGCGGCATCTGGTGAGCGAGCATGGTGTGCGTCATCTGCTGTTGCTGAGTCGCCGTGGTCTGGAGGCGGCTCCTGCTGGGGAGTTGCAGCAGGAGCTGAGGCAGCTGGGTGCCCAGGTGAGGATCGTGGCGTGTGATGTCGCCGATCGCGAGCAGCTGGCGGGAGTGCTCGCTGCGATTCCCGCAGAGCATGCTCTCTCGAGCGTGATCCATGCCGCGGGGGTGCTCGAGGATGGCGTGATCGAGGCGCTCGACAGTGAGCATCTTGCGCGGGTCATGGCACCCAAGGTCGATGCGGCGATTAACCTGCACGAGCTGGCCGCTGGGGTGAGGCTGATTTTCTTCTCTTCGGCTGCTGGCACGATGGGCGGCCCGGGTCAGGCTAACTATGCCGCGGCGAACGCGTTCCTTGACGCGTTGGCGCATCATCGTCGCGCGGAGGGGCTGCCCGCGATCTCGCTGGCGTGGGGCGCGTGGGAGAACGCCACGGGCATGACCGGCTCGCTCAGCGAGTCAGACCGCTCACGCTTGGGCCGGCTGGGCGTAGTGGCGCTCTCCGACGCGCAGGGACTGGAGCTGTTCGACATCGCCGGTGTCGCCGATCGCCCCACGCTCGTGCCGATGCGCCTGGACGCATCGGCCCTACGCGCTCAGGCCAGCGCCGGGATGCTGCCAGCGATGATGCGCAGCCTCATCCGCTCACCCCTGCGGCGCAACTCAACAGCACAACACACACTCGCCACACGTCTAGCAGCCACACCCGAATCCGAATGGCCCACCATCACCCTCGGACTCGTCAAAGAACACGTCGCCGTCGTACTCGGACACGACACCCCCAACACAATCGAACCAAACCGCGGTTTCACAGAGCTCGGGATCTACTCGCTCGACGCTGTGGAGCTGAGAAACCGTCTGGGCCACGCAACGGGGCTCAAGCTGCCTGTCACCGTGATCTTTGACTATCCCACGCCATTAGCGGTGACGGAACACCTGCTCAGGAAACTTTCGCTTAGTGACATCGCTGCAAAACCTGACCCACGCGAGGTCGAGATTCGACGAGTGATCGCCTCGATCCCCGTCTCGCGTCTGCAAGGCAGTGGGCTGCTGAGCATCCTGTTGGATCTTGCCGATAGCGAGGACGTAGAGACGGATGGTCAGCCTGCGAGTCACACGAGTGACCCCACTGCGCGCGCTGAGGACATGGACATCGACAGTCTTGTGGCCAAGGCTCTCGAGGGGTCTGACGCCGACAGCGAGCGGGGCCTCTGATGGTCACCGGCAGCGACCAGCTCCAGCAAGCATTGCGTAAGGCGATGACGAGGCTGGAGCGTGCGGAAGAGATAAACCGTCGCCTGGTCGCCCAGGCCACTGCGCCGATCGCCATCGTCGGCATGAGCTGTCGCTATCCAGGCGGCGTGCAATCACCCGCGCAACTGTGGGAGCTCCTCGCCTCAGGGCGCGACGGGATCGGCGAGTTTCCCGAGGACCGCGGCTGGAACGTGGACCGCCTCTATGACCCCGACCCGAATCATGCGGGCACGAGCTACACTCGTCACGGCGGCTTTCTCTATGACGCTGGCTCGTTCGACTACGAGCATTTTCATATTTCGCCACGCGAAGCGCTGGCGATGGACCCCCAGCAAAGGCTGCTCCTGGAAGCTGCTTGGGAGGCTATCGAGGACGCCGGCATCGACCCTTCAAGCCTCAGGGGGAGTAAGACTGGGGTGTTTGGTGGGGTCATGTACGCCGACTACGGGACCGGTGTTGGCTCGGTCCCCGCGGAGTCGGAGGGCTTTCTGATCCCAGGTGCCGGCGGCGGTGTTCTATCCGGCCGTGTCTCGTATTTCTTTGGCCTGAAAGGGCCGGCTGTATCGATCGACACGGCTTGCTTCTTCATCGCTAGTGGCGATTCACCTCGCCTCGCAGGCGCTCAGATCTGGGGAATGCGAGCTTGCGTTGGCGGGCGGTGTGACTGTGCTCGCCACCCCCGGCGTCTTTGTCGCCTTCTCGCGCCAGCGCGGCCTCTCGCCCGATGGGCGTTGCAAGGCGTTCGGCGCGGGCGCTGACGGCGTAGGCTGGTCCGAGGGCGTGGGCCTCGTGCTGTTGGAGCGCTTGTCCGATGCGCAGCGCAACGGGCATCAGGTGCTCGCCGTTGTGAAGGGCAGTGCGGTTAATCAGGATGGTGCTTCGAGCGGCCTCACGGCCCCTAGCGGCCCATCGCAGGAGGCGGTGATCTCCCAAGCGCTCACAGATGCCGGCCTCTCACCGGCCGACATCGACGTGGTTGAGGCGCACGGCACTGGCACCAGCTTGGGGGATCCAATCGAGGCACAGGCGCTGATTGCGACCTATGGGCAAGAGCGTTCCGCAGGGCCCCTGCTGCTTGGCTCGCTGAAGTCGAACATCGGCCACACCCAGGCCGCTGCCGGCGTGGCCGGGGTAATTAAGATGGTGAAGGCCCTAGAGCACGGGATCTTGCCACGCACGCTGCACGCCGAGCAGCCCTCACCGCATGTGCAATGGTCTGATGGCGAGGTTTCCCTGCTCACCGAGCCAGTACCTTGGCCTGTAACCGAGCGCATACGACGCGCTGGTGTCTCGTCCTTCGGCGTCTCTGGCACCAACGCACATCTAATCCTGGAAGAAGCGCCGCCGCGTGTAGAGAAAGTCCCACGTGCAGAGCTGCTCACCGCGGGCGCTTCACTCACCCCCAGCCTCCCAGCCTTGCCGTTCTTGCTCTCGGGCTCCAGCAGGAAGGCTCTCAGGGCGCAGGCAAGGAGCCTGCGAGAGCATCTGCAGGTGAACCTGGAGCTTGCCTCAGCTGATGTGGCGTTCTCGCTGATGAGCTCCCGCGCGCAAATGGCAGAGCGTGCGGCGATAGTGGCGGTCGATCATGATGCGCTGGTCGCTGGACTTGAAGCGCTCGAGCGTGGCGAGCAAGCCGATGGAGTATTCCACGGTGTGCCTCGTCACGGGGATAGGCTGGCTTTCTTGTTCCCCGGACAGGGATCCCAGTGGGCTGGGATGGGCCAGGGGCTATATCGTGCGTTCCCGGTCTTCGCAAAGGAGCTGGATGCGGTATGCGCGGAGCTCGATCGTCATCTCGCTCGACCCTTGAAGGATCTCCTCTTTGCAGAAAGCGACTCAGCGGCGGCAGTGCTGCTCGACCAGACCCAGTTCACTCAGCCCGCTCTGTTTGCCATGCAGGCAGCGCTGTATCGGCTGTTGAGAAGTGTCGGTGTCCAGCCCGAGTTCTTGATCGGCCACTCGATTGGGGAGCTGTCCGCCGCCTACGTGGCAGGCGTGTTCTCTTTGGCGGATGCGTGCACGCTTGTTGCTGCACGAGGGCGACTGATGGGCTCGTTGCCTTTTGGGGGTGCCATGCTCGCGGTCGAGGCCTCAGAGCGGGAGGTCTTGAAAAGTCTCTCCGACCTGGATGGTCGCGTCTCGCTGGCGGCTGTGAATGGGCCGTCGGCAACGGTCCTCTCGGGTGATGAGCGGGCGATCGAGCAGCTCGCGAGCGCCTGGCGGGCGCGCCAGCGCAAGACAACGCGCCTGCGTGTGTCTCATGCATTCCACTCGCCGTTGATGGAGCCAATACTCGACGAGCTGAGAGGGATCGCTGACGGACTTGTCTTTTCCGAGCCGTCGCTTCCGATCGTCTCGAATGTCTCGGGTGAGCTCGCTGATAGCGTGCTGGCTACTCCTGCATACTGGGTTACGCATGTACGTGAGGCGGTGCGCTTCCGCGACGGCGTCGGCGCCCTTCAGAGAGAAGGAGTGACCCGCTTCATGGAGCTTGGCCGTGGCGGTGCGCTGAGCTCGATGGTGTATGCCTGCCTTAGTGACGAGGAGGCCGCGCGTGCCTTGGTCGTGAGCAGTTTGCGTGCTCGTCACCCGGAAGCAAAGGCGTTTATCGACTGCTTGGCGGCGGCCCATGTACACGGGGTTACAGTCGACTGGCCTTCCGTGCTCGGCGAGGGACATGCCCGTTGCGTAAAACTTCCGACCTACGCGTTTCAGCGTGAGCGGTTCTGGCTTCTGGGCAGCGCAGGATCCGGTGACGCGAGCTCCCTGGGTCAGTCGCCGGCGGAGCATCCAGTGCTGGGAGCTGTATTGCAGCTGGCGGAGCAGGCAAGAGCGTGGGTGTTCACCGGGCGCTTGTCGCTTGTGAGCCACCCGTGGCTAGCGGATCACACCATCATGGACACGCCGCTGGTGCCGGGAACGGTCTTCGTCGAGCTGGTGTTGGCCGCCGGCGAGAGGGTTGGCTTGCCAACCATCGAGGAGTTGACCCTCCAGGCGCCCCTGCTGTTGAACGAGCGCGATGCCGTGCAGTTGCAGTTGACGGTCTCCGAGATCGACGCGGAGGGGTGCAGTCAGGTCAACGTCTACTCGCGCCCGGAGGGCGCGCCCGAGGACGGTCTGAATGGTGAGGGATGGATCCTGCATGCCGCGGGTGTCGTTGGTGCAGGGGCGGGGGCGGACCCCTTGCATCAAGAGCTCCGGCGCTTTGCTGGGGCTCCTTGGCCTCCGCCGGGTGAGGCGCTCGACAGCGGGCTCCTCTATGAGCGTCTCGCCGACGCAGGCTATGGCTACGGTCAGGCTTTTCGAGGTCTTTGTTCGGCCTGGCGCACAGGCGATGAACTCTTCGCTGAGGTTGCGCTTGATCGGGGGCAGGAGGGCCAGGCCGACGGCTTCGGCGTGCATCCCGCGTTGCTGGATGCTGCACTTCACGTGCTCGCGTTCGGCGCATCGGCACAGGATGATGTCGATGAGGTGGAGGTTCCGTTCGCGTTCTCGGGTGTGCGGCTGTTTGGGCAGGGCGCTTCGTCACTGCGTGTACGCGTGAACAAGGGCGAGGGGGCATTGAGTTTGCTGGCACTCGACCCCGAGGGTGTCCCAGTGCTCGCGATCGACTCGCTCACGACGCGTCCGCTCGATCGCAGCCAGCTGAAGGGCGCTATGCGTGTGAGCCACGACGCGCTCTATCGTCTCGAGTGGATGCAGCTGCCGGCTGCGGCTGTTGATGGCCCGCACATTCACGCGGCTACGCTGGGCGATAGCGACAGTGTCCTAGCTGCAGGAATCGAGCTTGACCGCTATGCGGATCTAAAGGCTCTCGGGAGCGCCAGTGATACAGAATCACCGCTACCTGAGGTTGTGTTCACGGAGGTCCGCGCGGGCTCTCATCAGGTCGGGACCGTAACGCGGGAGCCGATCGATGAATCTATACGGGCAATTCACGCGCTCACTGCGTGGACGCTCGAGCTGCTTCAGGATTGGCTCTCAGACAAGCGCCTAGCCGACTCGAAGCTCGTACTCATCACACACGGCGCGCTGACCCCCGGACCGAATGAGGCGCCCAACCTCGCGCAGGCGGCGGTCGTGGGCCTCATTCGGTCAGCCGGCTCCGAGCACCCTGGACGCTTTGCTCTCATCGATCTCGACGAGAGCGAGGCCTCGCCGCGCGCGCTTGGTGATGCGCTCTCAAGCGAGGAGCCAGAGCTCGCGATCAGGGACGGGGCGGTCTATGCGCCCAGGCTTGCGCGCGTCGGCTCCGGCGCATACCTGGTCCCCCCAGTCGGCGAGCAAGCCTGGCATTTGAGCATCGAGTCCAAGGGGACGCTCGAGAACCTCGCGCTCCACGTCAACCAAACGGCGAAAGAGCCGCTCGGCCCGGGTCAGGTTCGTGTCGCGGTGCATGCAGCCGGATTGAACTTCCGTGATGTGCTGGTCGCGCTCGGGCTATATCCGGGCCACGCAACCCTCGGTGGCGAGGGCGCTGGAGTAGTCGTCGAGGTTGCCCCGGATGTCCGCGATCTGACTGTCGGCGACCGCGTGATGGGCCTTATGACCGACGCGTTCGGCCCGCTGACAAAGAGTGAGTCACAGTGGCTCGTGCGTATGCCCGCCGAGTGGTCGTTCGCGCAGGCGGCGTCGGTGCCAACGGTGTTTCTCACTGCCTACTACGGTCTCCTCGACTTGGCCGGACTGACCGACGGCGAGACGGTGCTCGTCCACGGCGCTGCCGGTGGTGTCGGCATGGCTGCGGTCCAGCTGGCCATGCACCTTGGCGCTGAGGTCTTCGCCACCGCTCATCCGGACAAGTGGGAAACGCTCAAGGAGCTCGGCCTCGATGACGCACATATCTCCTCTTCGCGCGAGCTCGAGTTCCGGGAGAAGTTTCTCAGCGCAACCGCCGGCAGGGGTGTCGATGTGGTGCTCGACTCCTTGGCGGGAGAGTTCGTGGATGCCTCGCTCGCGCTCCTGCCCCGTGGCGGGCGTTTCATCGAGATGGGCAAGACCGATATTCGTGACCCTGGCGAGATTGCCGCCACGTATCCGGGGGTGAGCTACCGGGCATTCGACATACTTGAAGCAGGCGGCGAGCGCATCCAGGCGATGCTCAATCACGTGGTGGATCTGTTCCAGCGAGGCGCGCTGGCGCATTTGCCCATCTCCGCGTGGGATGTGCGTCATGGCCCCGAGGCATTCCGCTGGCTGCGAGAGTCCAGGCACACCGGCAAGATCGTCCTGAACATCCCGCAGTCCGCGCCCCCGGACGGCACGGTGTTGATCACCGGCGGTACCGGAGGGCTGGGTGGGCTGGTGGCCGCACATCTGGCCGGCGAGCGCGGCGCGCGGCATTTGTTGTTGGCGAGTCGTACAGGCCGCGAGGCCGAGGGCGCCACGGCACTCCAGGCTGAGCTGCAACGCCTGGGGTGTGAGGTCCAGCTCGCCGCGTGCGATGTCTCAGATCGAGCGCAGCTGGCAGAGCTGCTGGCATCAATTCCCGAGGCGCACCCGCTCGTCGGGGTGGTGCACGCTGCCGGCGTGCTCGATGACGGGGTGATCGAGACGCTCGACGATGAGCGCCTGAGCAGGGTCATGGCTCCAAAGGTCGATGCTGCACTGAACCTGCATGAGCTCACCAAGCATCTCGACCTCGTTGAGTTCGTCCTGTTTTCCTCCGCGGCGGCAAGTCTGGGCAGTCCGGGGCAGGCCAACTACGCCGCAGCCAACGCTGTCTTGGATGCGCTGGCTCACCAGCGCCGGGCGCTCGGGCTGCCCGCGGTGTCCTTGGCGTGGGGCGCATGGGCGATGGCCACCACAATGACCGGCAGCCTCAGCGAGTTAGATCATGCGCGCCTTGGACGTCAGGGCATCATTCCGCTCCCCGTCGCGCTGGGCCTCGAGCTGTTTGACCACGCTCGGACTATCGACGAGCCGCTAGTGCTGCCGGTGCGCCTGGATACCTCTGTCCTGCGTGCCCAGGCCAGGTCGGGGACCTTGCCGGCGATCCTGCGCAAGCTGGTCGGCGCATCTGCACAGAGGACATCCGACCGCGCGCAAGGCGCACTGGCTCGGCGGCTCGCTAACGTGCCCGAGTCCGAGTGGGACGGCATCATCTTGGGACTGGTGCAGACAGAGGTTGCCGCGGTGCTTGGGCATGCACCGGGCGAGGCGATCGACTCCGAGCGTCCCTTCAAGGAGCTTGGCTTTGACTCGCTGGCAGCGGTAGAGCTCAGAAACCGCCTGGGTCACGCCAGTGGGCTCAGGCTACCCACGACCCTCATCTTCGACTACCCAACTCCGGCCACGGTCGCAAGCTTCCTGCTTGCCAAACTCGCCGGGACCAACCTGGCCAGGCCGCAGTCCAGCGACGAAGAAGCGCAGCAGCTGGTGGCCTCCATACCTGTCAGCCGGCTTCGCAACGCCGGGGTATTGGAGATGTTGTTGAAGCTCGCGATCTCACCAGAGGGAGAATCGACGGACGCGAGCGTATACGGAGAGGACATCGACACGATGGACATCGATGCTCTCGCGGACCAATTTCTCGAGGAGGTGGAGTCATGAATCCGGACCCAGACGAGAGGCTCCGCAGGGCGCTGCGGAATGCTGCCAGGGAGGTGACAAGCCTACGCCAGCAAAACGCCATGCTTTTGCGTGGCGCTGCCCAGCCAATTGCGATCGTGGGGATGAGCTGCCGCTATCCAGGTGGCGTTCGCTCGGCGGAAGACTTGTGGCAGCTGGTCGCTCGAGGGGTGGACGCAATCAGTGAGTTTCCTGTCGATCGTGGCTGGGATCTGGAGCGCCTCTACGATCCGGATCCAGACCATCAGGGCACGAGTTATGCACGCTACGGCGGCTTTCTCGATGACGCGGGGGGGTTTGATGCGGAGCACTTCTCAATCTCGCCGCGTGAGGCGCTGGCGACCGACCCCCAACAACGGCTGCTACTGGAAGGCACGTGGGAGGCTCTGGAGAATGCGGGCATCGACCCACTGTCTGTCCGAGGTAGTCATACAGGGGTGTTCGCGGGGCTCGCACGGTCCAATTACGGCTCCGGCGCGTATCAGTCGCAGGAGCTCGAGGGCTTTCACCTGACCGGCAGCACAGCAAGTGTTGCCTCGGGTCGTGTCGCGTACACCTTTGGCCTGGAGGGGCCCGCGGTCAGCGTGGACACGGCGTGCTCATCCTCGCTGGTGGCGATCCATCTGGCCTGCCAAGCGCTCAGGCAAGGCGAATGCGAGCTGGCACTCGCAGGTGGTGTGACCGTGCTCTCCACCCCGGAACTCTTTGTCGCGTTTTCGCGTCAGCGTGGTATGTCTGTGGACGGGCGGTGTAAGTCGTTTGGTGCTGGTGCGGATGGTACGGGTTGGTCTGAGGGTATTGGTCTTGTGGTGTTGGAGCGTCTGTCTGATGCGCAGCGCAACGGTCATCGGGTGTTGGCCGTCGTGCGAGGCGGCGCGGTGAATCAAGACGGTGCATCGAATGGGTTGACAGCGCCGAATGGTCCTTCTCAAGAGCGGGTGATAACGCAGGCACTCGAAAGTGCCGGCCTGTCCTTTTCTGATGTTGATGCAGTGGAGGCGCATGGTACGGGGACGATGTTGGGCGATCCGATCGAGGCGCAGGCGCTCTTGGCCACCTATGGGCAGGGGCGTGTGAGTGGTCCCCTGTACTTGGGGTCGGTGAAGTCGAATATCGGTCATGCTCAGGCGGCGGCTGGTGTTGCTGGTGTGATCAAGATGGTGAAGGCGTTTGAGCACGATTGTTTGCCGCGGACGCTACATGCGCAGGAGCCCTCACCGCATGTCGACTGGTCGATGGGTGAGGTGAAGCTGCTCGATGAGTCTGTATCTTGGCCCGCGGCGGAGCGGGTGCGTCGTGTCGGGGTGTCTTCTTTCGGTGTTTCGGGCACCAACGCGCACCTGATCTTAGAGCAGGCACCCGAGTCGGTGCGTGTCGCGGTCGCGGGCGAGCAGATCAATGTTGGACCATCGATCTGGCCGTTTGTGGTGTCGGGTAAGAGCTCTGATGTCGTTCGCTCTCAAGCTGAGCGGCTGCGTGCCCATCTGGTCGCTCATCCCGAGCTCGAGCTGGGTGATATTGCTTTGACGCTTGCGCTGCACAGAGCTTCGCTTACGCATCGTGCAGTGGTGTTGGCGCAGGGGCGGGAGCAGCTTGTTGAACGTCTTGATGGGCTTGCCGGCGGTGTGCGCGTCGACGGTGTGCTCGAGGGTGGTGCTGGCAGTGGGGGTGGGGTGGCGTTCTTGTTTTCCGGACAGGGGTCTCAGCGGCCAGGGATGGGTCGTGAGTTGTATCGGTCATTTCCAGTGTTCGCAGGCGCGCTGGACGAGCTTTGTGGTGAGCTCGATCCTCATGTGGGGCGGTCGATGAAGGATCTGTTGTTCGCAGAGAAGGGCTCGCGGGACGCTGCGCTGCTGGACCGCACGGAGTTCACGCAGCCCGCGCTGTTTGCGCTGGAGGTCGCGCTGTATCGGCTTTTGAGGTCAATGGGCGTCAAGCCGGATTACCTGATCGGTCATTCGGTGGGGGAGCTGTCTGCTGCGCACGTCGCGGGGGTGCTCGGTATCGAGGATGCCGCAAGGCTGGTCGTTGCGCGTGGCCGGTTGATGGGCGCGTTGCCTGACGGTGGCGCGATGCTCGCATTGCGGGGCAACGAGGAAGAGGTCGTGGATAGTTTGCAGGACTTTGACGGTCGGCTTTCGATTGCGGCCGTCAATGCTCCCAACGCGCTCGTGGTCTCTGGGGAGCGCGGCGCGATCGAGGAGCTCCAGGCTCGTTGGCAGGATCAGGGTCGTAAGGGCACGCCTCTACGCGTCTCTCACGCTTTTCATTCCGCGCTCATGCAGCCGATGCTCGCTGAGCTGCAGATCGTTGCGGAGGAGCTCGAGTTTGCTGAGCCTGAACTGCCGATCGTTTCGAACGTCTCGGGCAGGTTGCTCAGCGTGGATCAGGCGACTGCTCCGGCGTACTGGGTTAGTCATGTCAGGGAGACGGTGCGCTTCGCTGACGGCGTGCGTTTCCTGAAGGACGCCGGGGTTACTCGTTTCTTGGAGATCGGCCCTGATGGGGCGTTAGGTGCTTTGGCGTCTGAATGTCTCGAGGAGGAGTTGGGAGAGGGAGCTTCCTTCGCGGCCAGCTTGCGTGCGCGCAAGCCCGAACTAGAGGCGTTCATGGGTTGCCTCGCAGAGGCCCATGCTCATGGTCTGGGGGTCGACTGGTCGGTGTTCTTCGCTGATCGTGGTGGGCGCCCGGTGGAGCTGCCTACCTACGCATTTCAACAAACTCGCTACTGGTTGTCCGCTGGCGCGGGGGACGGTGATGCTCGTTCACTCGGTCAGTCCGCCGCTGAGCATCCATTCTTGGGGGCGGTGGTGCACTTGGCTGGCGAGGACGCGGGCTGGCTTTTCACGGGGCGCCTCTCGCTGCGGGAGGATCCCTGGCTGAAAGACCATGGGCTGATGGACATCGTCCTCTTGCCAGGCACGGCGTTCCTCGAGCTCGCGCTGGCTGCCGCCCAGCGGGTAGGTGCCGAGACGGTTGAGGAGCTCACGCTGCACGCACCGCTGATCCTCCAGGACGAGCAACACGCCGTGCAGATCCAGCTGACCGTCTCAGATCCAGACGACCGACAGCGCCGTGAAATCACCATCCACTCACGCCCCGAAGGCTCGCTGGAGACTGTTGCTGAATCTGAGCAGTGGACGTTGCACGCCACAGGCGCGCTCAGCCCGCAGGAGATTCCGCCGGACGCAGGGTTTGAGAGCTTCGCTGCTGAGGCCTGGCCGCCAGCAGGCGCCGACTCAGTCGACGTGGGGCTCCTCTATGGCCGACTCGCGGACGCTGGCTATCACTACGGGCCGGCATTTCAGGGGCTCCGCGCCGCCTGGCGGCGCGGAGCAGAGCTCTTCGCCGAAGTCACACTCGAGAAAACCCAAGCCAGCCAGACGAGCGGCTTTCATGTTCATCCCGCACTCTCAGATTCCGCGCTGCATACGCTCATCCTCCGAGGCCTCGATGCTCAACAGACCCGCGCGCCGGAGGTTCCCTTCTCCCTCTCGGGCGTCAGCCTCCACGGCGATGGCGCTACCACGCTGCGTGTGCGGATATGCACCGCCGACAGCCAGGGCGTGCAGACGCTCAGTCTGCTCGCACTCGATCCCTCTGGTACCCCTGTGCTCTCGATCCAGGAGCTGAGGACACGCCCGATCGACTCGAGCGCTCTCACCGCCACAACGCGTCGCGATGACGATCTCTACGAGCTTCAGTGGACGAGGCTTGCTGCTCAGCCTGCACACGGCTCACCCCCGCGGCTGGCGCTACTGGACGACGATATCGATCTCCCAATGATCGAGCTTCAGCGCTTCACCGACCTGGGAGCGCTGGAGGACGCGATTACTCAGGGAGCTAACCCGCCCGAGCTCGTGCTCGTTAGAGCGGGAGTCCTGGCCGAGGGCTCTGATGCTCAGCGGGAGAACGGCCAGCTGACTCAGCGAGTCCATGCGGTTACGGGGGCTGCGCTTGGGTTGTTGCAGGGTTTTATTGCGCTGGAGTGTTTTGAGGGGCGGCTTGTGTTGTTGACGGAGGGGGCGTTGGCTGTTACAGATGGTGAGTCGCCTGATCTGGTTCAGGCTGGGTTGGTGGGTCTTTTGCGCTCGGCGCATAGTGAGCATCCTGGTCGTTTCTCGCTGATTGATGTTGATGGCAGTGAGGTGTCTTGGGGGTCTTTGCAGGCCGCGCTTGTGAGTGATGAGCCGGAGCTCGCGATCAGGGAGGGCTCGCTTTTCGTGCCGCGGCTGGCGGGTCTTGGGTCGTGTGGCTCGCTGGTTCCGCCGGTCGGGAGTGGGAGCTGGCATTTGAGCAGTGGGTCTTCGGGCACGCTCGAGGGTCTCCTGTTGCGGGAGAGCTCGCAGGCGGGGGAGCCGTTGGGTGAGGGGCAGGTGCGGATCGCGGTGCACGCTGCGGGCTTGAATTTCCGTGATGTGTTGATCGCGCTTGGGGCCTATCCTGGCGTGGCGGCGCTTGGGGGTGAGGGCGCGGGCGTGGTGTTGGAGGTTGCCGAGGATGTGAGTGCTCTGGCTGTTGGTGATCGTGTCATGGGTCTGATCCCGGATGCGTTTGGGCCGGTTGCGGTGAGTGATGCGCAGTTGCTTGTGAAGGTTCCGGAGGGCTGGTCTTTTCGCGAGGCTGCGTCGGTGCCGATGGTCTTCTTGACTGCTTACTACGGGTTGGTGGATTTGGCGGGGTTGCGGCGTGGTGAGGCGTTGTTGCTTCATGGTGCGGCTGGTGGGGTGGGCATGGCGGCGCTGCAGCTGGCGGCTCATATCGGTGCTGAGGTTTTCGCTACGGCTCATCCTGAGAAGTGGGGGACGCTCGAAGGGCTCGGGATCGATGCGGCTCACATTGCCTCTTCGCGGGATCTGCAGTTCAAGGAGAAGTTCCTGGCCGTGAGCGGTGATCGCGGTGTGGATGTGGTGCTCGACTCACTGGCGGGTGAGTTTGTCGATGCCTCACTCGAGCTGTTGCCGCGCGGTGGTCGGTTCATCGAGATGGGAAAGGCTGATATCCGCGACCCCGATCAGGTGAGTGCTAAGCACGCCGGTGTGAGCTATCGGGCGTTTGACTTGGCCGAGGTGGGAGCGGAGCGCATCCAGGAGATGCTGGTCGAGATTCTGGGGCTGTTCGAGCGCGGGGTCCTGCGGCCGTTGCCCGTCTCGACGTGGGATGTGCGTCGTGGCCCGGAGGCCTTTAGGTTCCTGATGGAGTCCAGGCATGTCGGCAAGATCGTGCTGGAGGTGCCCCAGCCTCCCGATCCTGATGGCACGGTTCTCATCACCGGTGCCACCGGTGGGCTGGGGGGACTCGTGGCTCGCCATTTCGCCATTGAGCATGGTGCTCGTCATTTGCTGCTGTTGAGTCGTAGCGGGCTTCGGGCTGAGGGTGCCGCTGAGCTGCGCCGGGAGCTGGAAGATCAGGGTGTCGAGGTACAGATCGTGGCCTGCGACGTCGCCGAGCGCTCACAGCTGGCGCGGGTGATCGCGGCTATCCCCAGTGAGCATCCGCTCACGACTGTCATTCACGCCGCGGGTGTGCTCGATGACGGGGTGATTACTTCCTTGGACAGCGAACGTCTCTCCAGGGTGATGGCTCCGAAGGTCGATGGGGCGATCAACTTGCACGAGCTCACGGAGCACCTCGATCTCTCTGCGTTCATCCTGTTTTCCTCTGCGGTGGCGAGCCTGGGCAGTCCGGGCCAGGGTAACTACGCAGCCGCGAACGCCCTCTTGGATGCGCTGGCTCATTACCGTCGCGCGCGCGGGCTGCCCTGTATCTCACTTGCTTGGGGTGTGTGGGAGAAGACGACTGGCATGACCAGTGAGTTCACTGAGACCGATCGCTCACGCTGGGCACGCGCGGGTATTTCCCCGCTCTCAGATGAGCAAGGCGTCCAGCTGCTCGACATCGCCAGCAGCATCGATGAGCCCCTGCTGCTACCCGTGCGCCTTGACATTGCTGCGCTGCGCGCCCGCGCCAGAGCCGGAGTCCTACCCCCACTCATGAGCGGCCTCATACGCGCATCCATCCGCCGCGCAGACACCGAAGGATCACTCGCAAGACGCCTAGCCGCCGCACCAGAATCCGACCGCAACACCATCGTCTTGGAGTTGGTCACAGAGCACGTCGCGGGCGTGCTGGGGCACGCCTCCGCAGAGGCGATCGACGTGACTCGGGATTTCAAGGAGCTTGGCTTTGACTCGCTGGGCGCCGTCGAGCTCAGGAACCGCCTACGTCAGGCGACTGGGCTAAAGCTGCCCTCATCGTTGATCTTCGACTATCCAACGCCTGCGGCAGTGGCAGAACACCTACGCGCCAAGGTGAAAGGCACAGAGCATGACTCACCGGTGTCGCTCCGTTCACCTGCTCGCGCTGATGAGCCGATCGCGATCGTGGGCATGAGCTGCCGCTATCCCGGCGGGGTCTGCTCACCCGAGGAACTGTGGGATCTGGTCGCATCGGGCACGGATGCGATCGGCTCCTTCCCCGAGGATCGCGGCTGGGACCTCGAGCGCCTGTTCGATCCGGACCCCGACCGCTCAGGTACGAGCTACGTGCGCAATGGCGGTTTTCTCCACGACGCTGCGCAGTTTGACCCAGCGTTCTTCTCGATCTCTCCCCGTGAGGCGCTGGCGATGGACCCGCAGCAGCGCCTGCTGCTGGAAGGTGCCTGGGAGGCATTCGAGGCAGCCGGCATCGACCCGTCATCGCTGCGTGGTTCGCCGACTGGCGTGTTCGCCGGAGTGATTTCGTCCGAGTACGGCTTTAGCGAGAACCAGCCCGAGACCCTTCAGAGCTTTCGCCTGACTGGCAGCACGGCCAGTGTGGCCTCGGGTCGGCTGGCCTACACATTCGGCCTGGAGGGTCCGGCGGTCAGCGTCGATACGGCGTGCTCATCTTCGCTTGTGGCGATCCATCTGGCTTGCCAGGCGCTCCGGGCGGGGGAATGTGAGCTTGCGCTGGCGGGAGGTGTGACTGTGCTCGCCACCCCGGGTGTCCTGATTGCCTTCTCTAGTCAGCGCGTGCTTTCGCCGGATGGTCGGTGCAAGGCGTTTGGTGCGAACGCGGACGGCATCGGCTGGGCCGAGGGCGTCGGCCTCGTGGTGCTGGAGCGGCTGTCTCATGCGCGACGCAACGGGCATCGAGTGCTGGCCGTCGTGACGGGCAGCTCGGTAAACCAGGATGGCGCAAGCAACGGGCTTACCGCGCCGAACGGCCCGTCACAGCAGCGAGTGATAGCTCGGGCACTCGCCAACGCGGGCCTCTCGCCTGAGGACATCGACGCCGTCGAGGCGCACGGCACCGGCACCACCCTGGGCGACCCGATCGAGGCGCAGGCCCTGCTCGCGAGCTACGGTCACAAGCGAGCTGGGAAGCCGCTGTGGCTCGGCTCGTTGAAGTCCAACATCGGTCACACCCAGGCCGCCGCAGGGGTCGCTGGGGTGATCAAGATGGTGAAGGCCCTAGAGCACGACGTGTTGCCCAGGACACTGCACGCGGAGGAGCCCTCGCCACACATCGACTGGTCCGAGGGTGGAGTCTCGCTGCTCAGCGAGCCGGTGCCCTGGCTGCGGTCCGAGCGCATTCGACGTGCGGGCGTGTCCTCCTTCGGCATCTCAGGCACCAACGCCCACCTGATCGTGGAGCAGGCACCCGTGCCGGAGCGCTCGCCCGAGTTCGAGCAGAACTTCTCGCCCGACGCGGCACGCGCAGCCGGTCAGCTGCACACCGAGCAGCAGACCCTGCCATTCCTGCTGTCGGCCAAGACTACCGACGCCCTTCGCTCCCAGGCCAAGCGACTGCGCTCATACCTTGCCGCTCATCAAGAGATCCCGCCCGCACGAGTCGCCTCGACGCTCGCACTGCACCGCGCCTGCCTCGAGCACCGAGCGGTCGCCATCGCTGCGGCGGGGGATGGCCTTGCCGACTCGCTCCTCGCGCTCGAGCAGGGTGAGCCAGGTGTAGGTCTGCTCCAGGGCGCCGCGCGTCGTCACGGTCGGCTGGCGTTCGTGTTTTCCGGCAACGGTGGGCAGTGGGACGGGATGGCGCTCGAGCTGTGGGAGTCCTCGCCGCTGTTCGCCGAGCAGATGCGGGCCTGCTCAGAGGCGCTCGGCGCTTACTGCGACTGGTCATTGGAGGCCGTTCTGCGTGGCAGTGCAGGAGCTCCCTCACTCGAACGGGTAGACGTGGCCCAGCCCGCGCTTTTTGCGGTCATGGTCTCGCTCGCCGCGCTGTGGCGTTCCTTCGGGGTAAAGCCCTCGGCTGTGGTCGGTCACTCCCAGGGGGAGGTCACAGCAGCCCACGTAGCGGGCGCACTCTCATTGGATGACGCCGCGCGGATCGTGGCGCTGCGAAGCAAGGCGCTGACCGATGAGCTCTCAGGTCATGGCGGTATGGCCTTCGTGCCGCTTCCCGCCGTGCAGGTCGCCAAGCAAATGGAACCCTTCGGCGAGCGACTCTCGCTGGCCGCGGTCAACGGGCCTTCCGCGGTGGTGGTAACCGGTGAGTCCGAGGCACTCGAGCAGCTGATGGCGTTGTACAAGGACATGGGCATTCGCGCGAAGACGCTCCCAGCCGACGGCGCGGGTCACTCCACGCAGGTCGAGACGATTCGCGATCGGCTGATTGAGGAACTCTCCCCGATTCGGCCGTGTGCTTCTGCGATTCCGTTCTATTCGACGACCACAGGCGCGTATCTGGACACGACCGAGTTGACGGCCGAGTACTGGTATCGCAACGCACGACACACGGTCCAATTCGAGCGGGTCATTCATACCCTCATCGCTGACTCGTTTACGGCGTTTGTCGAGGTGGGGCCCCATCCGGTGCTGACGACGGCCGTGCAGGAAACGATCGACGCCGAGGTCGAGGACGCCGATGCCCTGGCAGTCATCGGCTCGCTCAGACGCGGCGAAGGAAACATGACACGCTTCCTCAACTCGCTCTCAGAAGCTCACATACACGGCCTCGCGGTCGACTGGTCTTCGTTGTTCGCCGATGGCGAGGACCCGGTTGAGCTTCCCACCTACGCTTTTCAGCGTGAGCATTACTGGCTCTCGGCCTCGGGTGGTACGGGCGACGCACGCACCCTTGGTCAGTCCGTCACGGATCATCCACTGTTGGGCGCCACGCTTCACCTGGCAGGTGAGGATGACGGCTTGATCCTGACCGGGCGCCTCGCTCTCCAGAGTCACCCGTGGATCGGGGACCATGCGATCAACGACACAGTGCTGCTACCGGATAGCACTTTTATCGAGCTCGCGCTGGCCGCCGCAGAGCTCACCGGTGCAGGAGCGATCGAGGAGTTGACCTTCGAGCAGCCGCTGGTCTTGGAGGGTGAGGCTGCATACCAGCTGCAACTGAAGATCTCGAGTCCCGATGCGTCGCGCGCCCACCGGATCGCCATCTACGCTCGTGCCGAGAGCTCTGCAAAGGATCAGCTTGAGCTTGGCCCGTGGACACGTCATGCCACAGGTGCGCTCGCCCCGATCGACGACGGCGCGCCGAGCGATAATCAACCCGTCTCGGATTTGACGAGCCTGGCCAAGCGGAGCTGGTCGTTTGAGGAGGCAGAAGAGCTCGAGGTGGAGCTCCTCTACGACCGCTTCGCGGAGGCGGGCTACGACTACGGTGCGGCCTTCCAGGGATTGCGGAGAGCTTGGAGGACAGGAGATGAGCTCTATGCCGAGATAGCGCTCGCGGACGAGGAGGCGCAGGAGGCTCCTGGTTTCTGTCTGCATCCGGCGCTGCTCGACGCCGCGCTGCAGACGCTGGCGTTCGGGGTCTCGCAGAGCGAGCAGGCGGACGAGCTCGAGATCGCTTCCTCGCTCAGCGGCGTGCGCCTGCATGCCCGCGGGGCTTCGTTGCTGCGCGTGTGCCTGCGGATGGATGCCGGGGGGGCTGCCAGCTTGCTGGCACTCGATAGCTCGGGCGCGCCGGTGCTCTCGATCGACTCGCTCATACGGCGTCCGATCGATCAGAGCCAGCTCGAGCTTGCCGCTCCCAAGGGACATGACACACTGTACGGGCTTCTCTGGGGGGAGCTTTCCGCTCAATCCCCTGACGGTTCGGCACTGGCGGTGACGCTGATTGGCGACGGCGAGGGTCTTCGCAACACACCGATCGAGCTACAGCGCTATCCCGACCTCGAGTCGCTCCAGGAGACGATCGAGGCAGGGGGCTCGCCGCCCGAGCTCGTGCTCGTCGAAACATGGGCGCTGGCCGCTGATGGCGGGCGGGAGACGCGGGAGGAGGATACTGAGCAAGCGTCCGCAGATGTCGAGGATGGGCAGCTCACGGCGGGCATCCACGCGATCACAGCGCGCACGCTCGAGCTGTTGCAGGTGTTTCTTGCCAATGAGTCTCTTGCGCAGGCCCGGCTTGTGTTGTTGACGGAGGGGGCGTTGGCTGTTACAGATGGTGAGTCGCCTGATCTGGTTCAGGCTGGGTTGGTGGGTCTTTTGCGCTCGGCGCATAGTGAGCATCCTGGTCGTTTCTCGCTGATTGATGTTGATGGCAGTGAGGTGTCTTGGGGGTCTTTGCAGGCCGCGCTTGTGAGTGATGAGCCGGAGCTCGCGATCAGGGAGGGCTCGCTTTTCGTGCCGCGGCTGGCGGGTCTTGGGTCGTGTGGCTCGCTGGTTCCGCCGGTCGGGAGTGGGAGCTGGCATTTGAGCAGTGGGTCTTCGGGCACGCTCGAGGGTCTCCTGTTGCGGGAGAGCTCGCAGGCGGGGGAGCCGTTGGGTGAGGGGCAGGTGCGGATCGCGGTGCACGCTGCGGGCTTGAATTTCCGTGATGTGTTGATCGCGCTTGGGGCCTATCCTGGCGTGGCGGCGCTTGGGGGTGAGGGCGCGGGCGTGGTGTTGGAGGTTGCCGAGGATGTGAGTGCTCTGGCTGTTGGTGATCGTGTCATGGGTCTGATCCCGGATGCGTTTGGGCCGGTTGCGGTGAGTGATGCGCAGTTGCTTGTGAAGGTTCCGGAGGGCTGGTCTTTTCGCGAGGCTGCGTCGGTGCCGATGGTCTTCTTGACTGCTTACTACGGGTTGGTGGATTTGGCGGGGTTGCGGCGTGGTGAGGCGTTGTTGCTTCATGGTGCGGCTGGTGGGGTGGGCATGGCGGCGCTGCAGCTGGCGGCTCATATCGGTGCTGAGGTTTTCGCTACGGCTCATCCTGAGAAGTGGGGGACGCTCGAAGGGCTCGGGATCGATGCGGCTCACATTGCCTCTTCGCGGGATCTGCAGTTCAAGGAGAAGTTCCTGGCCGTGAGCGGTGATCGCGGTGTGGATGTGGTGCTCGACTCACTGGCGGGTGAGTTTGTCGATGCCTCACTCGAGCTGTTGCCGCGCGGTGGTCGGTTCATCGAGATGGGAAAGGCTGATATCCGCGACCCCGATCAGGTGAGTGCTAAGCACGCCGGTGTGAGCTATCGGGCGTTTGACTTGGCCGAGGTGGGAGCGGAGCGCATCCAGGAGATGCTGGTCGAGATTCTGGGGCTGTTCGAGCGCGGGGTCCTGCGGCCGTTGCCCGTCTCGACGTGGGATGTGCGTCGTGGCCCGGAGGCCTTTAGGTTCCTGATGGAGTCCAGGCATGTCGGCAAGATCGTGCTGGAGGTGCCCCAGCCTCCCGATCCTGATGGCACGGTTCTCATCACCGGTGCCACCGGTGGGCTGGGGGGACTCGTGGCTCGCCATTTCGCCATTGAGCATGGTGCTCGTCATTTGCTGCTGTTGAGTCGTAGCGGGCTTCGGGCTGAGGGTGCCGCTGAGCTGCGCCGGGAGCTGGAAGATCAGGGTGTCGAGGTACAGATCGTGGCCTGCGACGTCGCCGAGCGCTCACAGCTGGCGCGGGTGATCGCGGCTATCCCCAGTGAGCATCCGCTCACGACTGTCATTCACGCCGCGGGTGTGCTCGATGACGGGGTGATTACTTCCTTGGACAGCGAACGTCTCTCCAGGGTGATGGCTCCGAAGGTCGATGGGGCGATCAACTTGCACGAGCTCACGGAGCACCTCGATCTCTCTGCGTTCATCCTGTTTTCCTCTGCGGTGGCGAGCCTGGGCAGTCCGGGCCAGGGTAACTACGCAGCCGCGAACGCCCTCTTGGATGCGCTGGCTCATTACCGTCGCGCGCGCGGGCTGCCCTGTATCTCACTTGCTTGGGGTGTGTGGGAGAAGACGACTGGCATGACCAGTGAGTTCACTGAGACCGATCGCTCACGCTGGGCACGCGCGGGTATTTCCCCGCTCTCAGATGAGCAAGGCGTCCAGCTGCTCGACATCGCCAGCAGCATCGATGAGCCCCTGCTGCTACCCGTGCGCCTTGACATTGCTGCGCTGCGCGCCCGCGCCAGAGCCGGAGTCCTACCCCCACTCATGAGCGGCCTCATACGCGCATCCATCCGCCGCGCAGACACCGAAGGATCACTCGCAAGACGCCTAGCCGCCGCACCAGAATCCGACCGCAACACCATCGCTGTGAAGCTGGTTAGAGAGCACGTCGCCTCCCTCATGGGGCACGCCTCCGCAGAGGCAGTCGACGCCAACCGGTCGTTCAAGGAGCTTGGCTTTGACTCGCTGGGCGCCGTCGAGCTCAGGAACCGCCTGAGCCGGGCAACGGGGTTGAAGCTCCCGGCGACGCTAGTCTTCGATCACCCGACGCCTGCGGCAGTGGCAGAACACCTACGCTCTCGGATAGAAGGCCAAGAGCACGGCGCCCAAGCAATCACCAGACGTTCACCTGCTCGCGCTGATGAGCCGATCGCGATCGTGGGCATGAGCTGCCGCTATCCCGGCGGGGTCTGCTCACCCGAGGAACTGTGGAACCTGGTTGCATCGGGCGAAGATGCGATCGGCGAGTTCCCTACCAACAGGGGCTGGGAGATCGGGCGCATCTATGACCCCAACCCCGACCATCGGGGTACCATCTATACCCGTGGCGGCGGCTTTCTCCACGATGCCGGCGACTTCGACGCGGCCCACTTCTCGATCTCTCCCCGTGAGGCGCTGGCGATGGACCCGCAGCAGCGCCTGCTGCTGGAAGGCGCCTGGGAGGCATTCGAGGTAGCCGGCCTCGACCCACTGAGCCTCAGGGGAAGTGAGACGGGGGTCTTCGCGGGGGTCATACCCTCAGACTACGGCGTCGACCTTCGCCACCTGGACGAGCTCGAAGACTATCTGACGGGCGGCGCCGGCAGCGTGGTTTCGGGTCGCCTCTCATACTCGTTTGGCCTCGAGGGCCCGGCGATCTCCGTTGATACGGGATGTTCGTCTTCGCTTGTGGCGATTCACCTGGCCTGTCAGGCGCTCAGGCAGGGAGAGTGCGAGCTAGCGCTGGCCGGTGGGGTGATGGTCGTCGCCACGCCGACTGGGCTGATCTCCTTCTCCCGCCAGCGCGGCTTCTCTCCCGACGGACGCTGCAAGTCCTTCGGCGCTGGCGCGGATGGCATGGGCTGCGGCGAGGGTGTGGGTCTGCTGCTGCTGGAGCGCCTCTCAGAGGCGCGGGTAAAGGGCCATCAAGTGCTGGCTCTAGTGCGCGGGTCGGCGGTGAACCAGGATGGCGCCTCAAATGGATTGACTGCGCCCAACGGCCCTTCGCAGGAACGGGTGATCCGCCAGGCGCTGGCCTGTGCAGCTCTGTCTGCCAGCGATATAGACGCCGTCGAGGCGCACGGCACAGGGACGACTCTGGGTGACCCGATCGAGGCCCAGGCGCTCATCTCAACCTACGGTCAGGGACGCTCGAATGGCCCTCTGCACCTCGGCTCGTTGAAGTCCAACATCGGTCATCCGCAGGCCGCCGCCGGTGTAGCCGGGGTGATCAAGATGGTGAAGGCCCTGGAGCATCAGATGCTCCCAAGAACGCTGCATGTAGAGGAGCCCTCGCCGCACATAGACTGGTCTGAGGGAGAGGTCTCGTTGCTCGGCGAGTCGGTCCCTTGGCCCGTGTCTGAGCGTGTACGCCGCGCCGGGGTGTCCTCCTTCGGCATCAGCGGCACCAACGTGCACCTGATTTTGGAGGAAGCACCGCGCGCGGCGCCGACTGCCGATGTCGAGCAGGCCGCGGCGGACGCGCCATCCTCCTCCAAGCCAGAGTTCATGCCGTTCCTGATCTCCGGCTCGACCGAGCGGGCACTTAGGGCGCAGGCTGCTCTGCTGCACTCGCACCTGAGGAGCAGGCCACAGCTAGAGCCGTATGCGGTAGCGACATCGTTGGCGCTCGGACGCGCGCAACTTCCCCATCGGGCTGTTGTCGTGGCCAGGGAGCACAAGGACCTCTCCAGCTCGCTGCTGGCTCTTCAGCGCGGTGTGCCGGTCGACGGTCTGGTGGAAGGCGTCGCTCGTAGTGGCGGCAGGGTGGCGTTCCTGTTCTCCGGTCAGGGCGGTCAGTGGGATGGGATGGCGCTCGAGTTGTGGGAGTCCTTGCCGGTGTTCGCGGAGCAGATGCAGGCGTGCGCGACGGCGCTTGGCGCGTACTGTGACTGGTCGTTGGAGGACGTGCTGCGCGCCGAGCAGGGAGCCCCGGGTCTCGAGCGGGTGGACGTGGTCCAGCCAGCGTTGTTCGCGGTGATGGTCTCGCTCGCGGCGGTGTGGCGCTCCTTCGGGGTGGTGCCGTCGGCTGTCGTCGGTCACTCGCAGGGGGAGATCGCGGCGGCCCACGTGGCCGGTGCGCTTTCGCTGGAGGACGCGGCACGGGTCGTGGCGCTACGGAGCAAGGCGCTTGGCGAGGAGCTCGCGGGGCGGGGCGGCATGGTCTCCGTCTCGCTTTCGGCCAGACAGATCGAGACACTCATTGAGCCCTTCGGCGAACGGCTGGCGCTGGCCGCGGTCAATGGGCCTTCCTCGGTGGTGGTATCCGGTGAGCCCGATGCGCTGCAGGAGCTGCTGGCTCTCTGCGCGTCAGACGGCATTCGCGCTAAGCAAATCCCGGTCGACTATGCCTCGCACTCGGCGCAGATCGAGATGATTCGCGATCGGCTGCTCGAAGAGCTCGCCCCGATCGATCCCCGCCCCTGCGAGATCCCTTTCTGCTCAACCACAACCGGCACGGTGCTCGACACCGCAAAGCTCACCGGCGAATACTGGTATCGCAACCTGCGCCACACAGTTCAGTTCGAGCGAGCCACCCGCACGCTCGTCGATGACGCCTTCACGACGTTCATCGAGATGGGCCCCCATCCGGTGTTGACGATGGCTGTGCAGGAAACGATCGAGACCCACGCCAAGAACCCCGACGCTGTGGCTGTGATCGGCTCGCTCAGACGCAACGACGGTGGCATCGAGCGCTTGCTCGGCTCGCTCTCAGAGGCCTACGTTCACGGTGTCGGGGTTGACTGGTCGGTGTTCTTCGCCGACCAGGCAGCGCACCGGGTCGAGCTGCCCACCTACGCGTTCCAGCGCGAGCGCTACTGGCTCACCGCCAGCGCGGGCGCGGGCGACCCACGCTCGCTCGGGCTCGACGAAGCAGCACATCCGTTCCTCGGTGCCGCCGTGCAGCTGGCCGGTGAGGGGCAGGGCTGGCTTTTCACCGGGCGCCTCTCGTTGCAGGAGCACCCGTGGCTGGGAGACCACGCGGCCTGGGACAGCGTGATCCTGCCGGGCAGCGCTCTGCTCGAGCTCGCGCTTGCCGCCGCCCAGCAGGTCGGGGAGGAGACGGTGGCAGAGCTCACCCTGCACACGCCGCTGCTCCTCGACGAGGAGCAGGCCGTACAGATCCAACTCACGATCTCAGAGCGGGACAATCAACTACGCCGCCAAATCGACATCCACTCACGTCCCGCGACCCCATCCGAAGGCATCTCACAGCAGCAGTGGACGCTGCACGCCTCCGGCGTGATCGACGCGGGAGCAAACCCACTGGCCCCCACGTTGGGGGGTTTTGTGGGTGGTGTTTGGCCGCCGGTGGGTGCTGATTTGGTGGATGTTGAGTTTCTTTATGATCGTTTGGCTGAGGCTGGTTATCAGTATGGTCCTGTGTTTCAGGGGGTGCGTGCTGCTTGGCGGTGTGGCCAGGAGTTTTTTGTGGAGGTCGCGCTGGATGAGGCTGAGGTTGGTCAGGTGAATGGTTTTGCTGTTCATCCGGCGCTTTTTGATGCTGCGTTGCATGCGTTGGTTTTGCCGGGTCTTGATGTTGGGCGGGCTGGTGAGTTGCTGGTCCCGTTTTCGTTTTCTGGGGTGCGGTTGCTTGGTCGTGGTGGTAGTTCGTTGCGTGTGTGTGTGCGTGTTGGTGGTGGGCGGGGTGTTGAGGAGGGTGTGGGGGTGCTGAGCCTGCTTGTGCTTGATGCTGGTGGTGTTCCGGTGCTATCGATCGAGGAGTTGAGGATGCGTGCGATCGACCGGGGTGCGCTGGGGGTGGCGCGAGGTGGGCGTGAGGATCTATATGAGCTTGAGTGGGTCGAGCTTCAGCGTTCGTCGTCTAATGGTGTTGTGGTTCGTGCGGCGGTGTTGGGTGATGCTACGGATGAGTCGGGAGCTGCACTGGAGCGTTATCCGGAGGGGATCGAGCTCGAGCGTTTTGCGGATTTGGGGGCGTTGGAGGATGCGATCGCGGGGGGTGCGCTCGCGCCTGAGTTGGTGCTTGTGGACGTTGGGCGGCTGGGGGAGTTGGCGGGGGTTGAGGGTGATGGGTTGGCGGCGCGGGTGCGAGCGCTGACGGCGGGGGCGCTGGGGTTGTTGCAGGGATGGTTGGCTTCTGAGTTTTTGCAGGATGCTCGGCTTGTGTTTGTGACAGAGAGGGGGGTCGCTGTTGTTGGGGGGGAGTCGCCGGACCTTGTGCAGGCTGCGTTGGTCGGTCTGGTGCGCTCGGCGCATACCGAGCATCCCGGGCGTTTTTATCTGGTCGATAGTGATGGTGGTCTCGCGTCGCTTGCTGTTCTGCGTTTGCTGCTCTCAGGTGGCGATGAGCCGGAGCTGGCGTTGCGTGAGGGGTCGCTGTATGCGCCGAGGCTTGCTCGTGTGAAGCTCGAGGATCGTGATCGGGTATTCGCGCTGGATAGCGAGGGTACGGTCTTGATTACTGGTGCTACCGGGGGGTTGGGGGCGCTTGTGGCGCGGCATCTGGTGAGCGAGCATGGTGTGCGTCATCTGCTGTTGCTGAGTCGCCGTGGTCTGGAGGCGGCTCCTGCTGGGGAGTTGCAGCAGGAGCTGAGGCAGCTGGGTGCCCAGGTGAGGATCGTGGCGTGTGATGTCGCCGATCGCGAGCAGCTGGCGGGAGTGCTCGCTGCGATTCCCGCAGAGCATGCTCTCTCGAGCGTGATCCATGCCGCGGGGGTGCTCGAGGATGGCGTGATCGAGGCGCTCGACAGTGAGCATCTTGCGCGGGTCATGGCACCCAAGGTCGATGCGGCGATTAACCTGCACGAGCTGGCCGCTGGGGTGAGGCTGATTTTCTTCTCTTCGGCTGCTGGCACGATGGGCGGCCCGGGTCAGGCTAACTATGCCGCGGCGAACGCGTTCCTTGACGCGTTGGCGCATCATCGTCGCGCGGAGGGGCTGCCCGCGATCTCGCTGGCGTGGGGCGCGTGGGAGAACGCCACGGGCATGACCGGCTCGCTCAGCGAGTCAGACCGCTCACGCTTGGGCCGGCTGGGCGTAGTGGCGCTCTCCGACGCGCAGGGACTGGAGCTGTTCGACATCGCCGGTGTCGCCGATCGCCCCACGCTCGTGCCGATGCGCCTGGACGCATCGGCCCTACGCGCTCAGGCCAGCGCCGGGATGCTGCCAGCGATGATGCGCAGCCTCATCCGCTCACCCCTGCGGCGCAACTCAACAGCACAACACACACTCGCCACACGTCTAGCAGCCACACCCGAATCCGAATGGCCCACCATCACCCTCGGACTCGTCAAAGAACACGTCGCCGTCGTACTCGGACACGACACCCCCAACACAATCGAACCAAACCGGCCGTTCAAGGAGCTGGGTTTCGACTCCGTGGGCGCGATCAGGCTGAGGAACCACCTGACCCGTGCCGCCGGGCTGCAGTTGCCCACGACGCTCGTCTTCGACTACCCCACGCCCTCGGCGGTAGCAGAGCACCTGCGTTCGCTCGTGGAAGGCCGCGAGGCGGACCGCTCGACGGCGCTCGTCCTGGATGCCGGCGATGCGCCGGCGCTCGATGCGGAGGCTCTGCCCGACTCTGAGATCTGGGCGCCGACGGCAGCCGGACGTGCACGGCGCGCGCACGCGGCCCCCCTTCTGACCGGCGCCACGGGCTTCCTCGGTGCCCATCTGCTGCGCGAGCTTCTGGAGCGCGTAGATGGACCCATCAGGTGTCTTGTGCGTGCCAGCGACACAGACGATGCGCTTACGCGACTGCGCGCGGCTCAACAGACATACTTGACCTGGGATGAGGGCCTGGAAGACCGCATCATTCCGGTCCTCGGTGACCTGGCTCAGCCGCTCTTTGGGTGCGCACCAGAGGAGTTCGCCCAGCTCGCGAGCACCACAGATGCCATCTTCCACGCTGGTGCCACGGGCAACCATGTCTACCCGTACGCCCAGTTGAAGAGTGTCAATGTGGACGCGACTCGCGACCTCCTGCGGCTTGCGTGCGCGGCCCAGCCCATCCCGCTTCACTATGTGTCGACCCTTGGCACGCTCGCCCCGCGTGCGGCGGCCCGGGGTGTGCAGGTAACCGAGGAAAGCTTCGTGCTGTCAGCCGATATCCCCGCTAATGGCTATCTGCAGAGCAAGTGGGTCGCCGACCGCATGGTGACAAACGCGCGTAGCCGTGGTCTCACAACGACGGTGTACCGGCCAGGGTTCATCCTGGGACATAGTGAGACCGGCGCCTGCAACATAAAGGACACGATCTGGAGGATGCTCAGGGTTTGCATTCTGCTTGAAGCCGTGCCGGCCGGCGTGCGAGAGTGGTTCGCAGCGCCCGTCGACTTCGTGAGCGGGGCGATCGCGGACCTAGCGCTCAGCCCAGCGTCTGTGAATCGCGCCTATCACCTCATCAGCCCGGTGCCGTTCAATGACACAGCCCTCTACCAGCTGGTCCGGGACTTTGGATACCCGCTGGAGGAGCTGCCCGCATCCGAATGGCGCTCCCGACTCACGTCCCTCACGAACAGAGCAGACGATCCCGATGTCGAAGCCACCGTTGCGCTGATCGAACTACAAGATCGTCTCCGTGCCGAGGGGCCAGAGGCCCTCGACCGTCGCTCGGACGGCATCGGTGGCCACGTGAGCTATGAGTGCGAGGGGGCCGCCAGGGATCTGCGGCACACACCACTGCCCGACGATACGGCTCTTGCTCAAAGCGTCCGCGCATCATTGCGCTACCTCACCGACACGGGATACCTTGCTGGCCCGCCCGCCCGCCGCGAGCCGGTGAGTCGCTGAGCGAGGCGCGCAGGCGCGAAAGGGCAGCTCAGCCGACCCTATCGAGGCGAGACGAGCAGATCGGCAGGCGGGCACGTCCTGAGATTTGACTTCGGGGCAACCGTGATGCGAATGTCTGCCGTAGGACCTGCCCAGCTCCGGGGGGTCGACGGAAGGAGGTAGACGATGAACATCGGTGATGGCGCCGCGATCGAGGCGGAAGGTCTCGTGCGGGATTTCAAGGGCGATGTACGTGCGGTGGACGGCATCGATTTGCAAGTGTCCCCGGGCGAGATCTACGGGTTCCTGGGGCCCAATGGGGCTGGCAAGTCGACGACCGTCCTGATGCTCACAACGCTGCTGGCGCCGAGCGCCGGCACAGCGCGTGTGGCGGGGTTCGACGTTGTAGAGCGCGGTCCCGACGTACGCAACGCGATTGGTGCGGCGCTGCAGGAGGCCCCGCTGGACGACATGCTCACCGGCCGCGAGCACGTCCGCCTGCAGACAGCCCTGCAAGGCGTTCCAAAGAGTGAGCGCATCAGCCGCGGCGCCGAGCTGCTCGAGCGCCTCGGACTAGCGGAGGCCGCCGATCGCAAGGTCGGCGGTTATTCCGGCGGCATGAAACGCCGCCTCGACCTTGCGCTTGCGCTCGTCCACCGGCCCCGGATTCTCTTTTTGGACGAGCCGACCGCAGGTCTCGACGTCCAGAGTCGCGCGGCTTTATGGGACGAGGTCAGCCGGCTCGCGACCGAGGACGGCGTCACCGTGTTCCTCACGACGCAGTACCTCGAGGAGGCAGACATGCTCGCAAGTCGAGTGGGAATCATCGATCGAGGCCGAATCGTGGCCGAGGGTACGCCGGCGGCACTCAAGAGCGCTATCGGCCGCCCCAGCGTCGAGATCACTCCCCAAGCTGCGAGCGACCGGCCAATGGTCGTGTCGGTACTCGAGCGCTTCGGCGAGCGCACGACAGGCTCACCGCGTGGCGTCGCGGTACGTCTGCGCGGCGGCGATGGCGAGCTCCCCGAGATCCTGCGTGCCCTGGACATCGAGCAGATTCCTATCGAGCGGATCCAGCTGCACGCTCCGTCACTCGATGACGTCTTCCTGGCCAAGACAGGTCGCTCGCTCGAGGGTGCCGACGAGCCGACTGAGGCCACGGACACACACGCTCCGGCTGAGCTAGAGGTCGCGGTCACAGGCAGCGCTCAACCATGAGCGAGCGTGATCGTGCTCCGCTGGTGACACAGGTGGGTCATATCGCACACCGCTCGACTATCCACCTGCTCAGGGAGCCGGCACCGCTCGTAGCAGCGCTGGTCTTCCCCCTGTTCCTGCTCGCCGTGACGGTCAGCGACCTCGATCGTGTCGTGCGGCTGCCAGGCTTCCCGACTCGCTCGTATCTGAGCTTCGCGCTCGCCTTCGTGTTCATCCAGGGCGCGCTGTATACGGTGGTAAGTGCGGGCACCGACCTCGCCCGGGACATCGAATCTGGCTTTATCAACCGTCTTGCACTCACACGCATCCGCAACCCTGCGCTGCTCACGGGGCTGCTCGCGGGTCCGATCGTGATGATGCTGGTCGAGGCAGCCACCTACCTGCTGGTCGGTTGGGCGACCGGTGCGCACTTCGCCGCCGGAATGCCTGGTCTGCTCGTGATCATTGGGCTCTCGATGCTGATGGGGCTTGCATTTGGCGCGATCGGCCTGTTCCTCGCACTGCGCACCGGGTCCGGTGAGGTGGTGCAGGCGTTGCTGCCGTTGCTGTTCGCGGCGCTCTTCATGTCCTCGATGGACCTACCGCGCAGTCTCATCCGGGCCCGCTGGTTCCGGGATGTGGCCACCTATAACCCCATCTCTTATCTGGTTGAGGCCGTCCGTTCGCTGATCATCACCGGCTGGGACACGCGGGCGCTCGCGTTGGGCTTTGGCATCACGGCGCTGATCGCGCTTGTCGCAATGGTGGCCGCGGGCTTGGCGCTTCGCATCAGAGTGGTGCGCACATGAGGCGCGGCCGCCTGCTCAGCGTGTCGCGCGCCGTCGGTTGGCGCTCGATCCACAACTACCTGCACGACCCCACGCTGCTGATTCCCTCGCTGGTCTTCCCATTGTTCGTCTTTGCCGCCTTCGCAGGAGGACTGTCCAGCATCGCCAGCGTGCCTGGATTCCATTTCGCCGGCGGCTACACAGCATTCCAGTTCGTGTACGTGCTGCTCCAGGCTGTCATCTATGGAGGTGTCTTCACGGGCGTGACGATCGCAATGGACCTCCAGAGCGGCTTTACCAAACGCCTCCTGCTCGCTGCGCCCAACCGCATGGGCATCGTGCTCGGCTATGTCATCTTCGGGATCGTACGCGGGTTGGTGCCTGGCACCGTGCTTGTGGTGGTCGCGCTGCTCGCCGGAATGCACGTCGATGGCGGCGGAGTCGATCTGATGGCGCTGGTCGCCCTCGTGGTGCTCGCAAACGTTGCCGCCAGCCTGGGCGGCTTGGGACTGGCGATGCGCATCAGATCGGCTCAGGCCGCACCACTTCTGCAGCTCACGATGTTTCTGGTCCTGTTTCTCGCTCCCGTATATGTGCCGCTCAGCCTGATATCCGGCTGGATTCACAGCTTGGCTTCGATCAACCCTCTGACTGCGCTGCTCGAGGCCGGTCGAGGTTTCCTCTACGGACAGCCAGCGGTGGTAACCGCGGCGTTCGCGGCGGCGTGCGGCCTTGTGGCACTGTTCTCACTCTGGGCGCTCCGCGGACTGCGGCAAATGGAAAGGGCCCAATAGCCGTGGCGTCGACAGACTCCGCGCCAGCGTCAACCCGCGCCGGTAGTCGCTGGCATCGTCGCTCGTCCGCGATGTCGTTCCCGCCCGGCGAAACTAGCTTCTCGATGGCGCGAGCTCGGCGTGCCGTCCTGGATCCCCTCGGCCTGCTGCTCGAGTGTTACGAGCGCTTCGGCCCCGTTTTCACGCTGCGGTTGGCCAATGACAAGGTGGTCTTCATGCTCGGTCCGGAAGCCAACCACTACATGACGGTCTCCCATGCGTCCAATTTCACGTGGGGCGACTCTTTGCTGCGTGAGTTCAGTGAGGTCGGGGGCGGGGGACTGTTCCTGACCGACGACGACGTGCACGATCGCGCCCGCGAGATCATGGCCCCCGGGTTCAACCGCAGCCACATCACTGCGTCAGTCGAGGTGATCGTCGAGGAGACCGAACGCGCGCTCGAGGCGTTCACGCTCGGCTCGACCGTCGACCTCTATGTCTGGAGCCGCCGTCTCACGGTACGGATCGTGATGCGCGCTCTGCTGGGCATCGACCCCGACGACGATCGCACTCGCTCAGACGAGGTAGCCCGTTTGCTCGATCAAGTCGAAATCTACTTCAGCACCTTCCTCTTGCGCCTGATCCGCGGTCCGTTCACACCGTGGGCGCGCCTCAAAGATGCCATGCGCAAACTCGATGTGCTGATCGTTTCTGAGATCACGCGGCGACGTGCCACGGGGCAGCGTGGCAGCGACATCCTCAGCCTGCTGCTGGACGCGCAGGACGACGGCGGGCGCACATTGAGCGACCTGGAAATTTGTGACCATATAAAAACGCTGATGTTCGCGGGTCAGGACTCGACCACCTCCACGTTGGCACTCATGTTCTACGAGATCGCTCGTCATCCCGAAGTCGCGGCCAGCCTCCTAGCCGAGCAGGGCGCGCAGCTTCACGACGGTCGACCGACAGCCTCCCAACTCGTCTCGGGCGAGCTCACCTTCCTGGACATGGTCATCGATGAGACGCTGCGCAGGTATGCGCCGGCATGGCTCGGTCCTCGCCGCGCGCGAGCGGCCTTCGAGTTCGCTGGCCACACCATCCCAGCTCGTGCGAACGTTGCCTACTCGATCTGGGCGAGTCACCACTTGCCAGACGTGTTCGCCGATCCATTCGAGTTCCGTCCCGAGCGTTTCTCCGCCGCGGAGCGGGCCATGCTGCCGAAGAGCGCCTACGTGCCATTTGGTGGCGGTCGACGCACGTGTATCGGGATACGCTTCGCCCAAACGCAGATTCGCACGGTGGCAACGCTGATGCTGTCTCGCTTCAGCTTCTCCCCGCCTGAGGATTTTCAACTGCAGCTCGGCCAGATACCGACGGTCAGTCCACGGGCTGGCATGCCCATGATCGTTCAGGCATGCCCATGATCGTGATCGTTCTAGAGCACACCGTGCGCGAGCATGCAGGCGGCGCACTCGAGCAGTAGTAAAACTAGTAACTCGCTCAGGACTCAGGCGAACTCACGAAACAGGTTCAGCCGTGACTCCCCGACCGCTTCGCGCAGTTCGCGGTCTTCGATTCCCAGGCCCTCGCGCTCGGCTAGGCACAGAACCCCGACCTTGCCCACGTGCTGGTTGCACTGGACCAGGCGGGCCGCCTCGCCCACTTCAGCCAGTGGGTATACGCGGGACAGCGTCGGTAGGATGCGCCCCCGCTCGATCAGTCGATTGGCCTCCCATGCCTCCTGCCAGTTGGCGCCGTGGCTGCCGATGATTCGCTTGAGTGCCATCCACAGTCGGCGGTTGTCGTACTCGTGCTCGTAACCTGTCGAGGACCCGCACGTAACAACGACGCCACCCCGACGGACGAGATAGACCGAAGTGCCGAACGTCTCGCGCCCGACATGCTCGAAGACGATGTGCGGATCCTCACCCAGTTGACGGCGGATCTCACTGCCCAGAATGCGTCCTTTCTCCGTTGGTGAGAGTCCGTCCAAGCCAAGCTCGTCGCGACGCAGCACGACGTCGCAGCCGAGTCGTTGCAGCAGCTGCGCCTTCGCCTCGGACCCGACGCAACCGACCGCAATGCCGCCGCCGTTGCGGATGAGCTGGATCGCATAGCCGCCGAGCCCGCCGGTCGCGCCCCAGACCAGCACGATGTCCCCCTGCTTGAATGCCGCTCCGCGTGGGCTTACGAGCATCCGGTAGGCCGTCGCCCCGCACAGCGTCGTGCTCGCGGCCTCCTCCCATGTCAGGTGGCGTGGCTTGGGAAGTAGCTGGCTCGTCTTCACCACAGCCAGATGGGCGAGCCCACCGAAGTTCGTCTCGAACCCCCAGGCACGCTGGTTGCTGCCGAGCATCCCGTCGGCTTGGGAGATCGGCTCCTCGTGATCGAGCCACAACGTCGCCGCGACGACGCGATCCCCCACCTTCCAGCGTTCAACGCCCGCGCCCATGCCCACGACGATCCCGGAGGCGTCCGAGCCGAGGACATGCTGGGGGAGGTCGTGGCGTACGTGCCAACCACCCTGGCGGGCAAGCCGCTCGAGGAAACGAAACGTCGACACCGGCTCGAACGTCGCCGACCACACCGTGTTGTAGTTGATGGCGCTCGCCATGACCGCAACCAGCACCTCGTCGGGCGCCAGCTCTGGCAGCGGCACCTCACCGACGCGGATCGAGCGGCGCACATCCTTGTCGGCGGTCTCGCCGAACATGTCCTCGTCCTCGCGCGCGAGATACGCGGCCACATAAGTGGACGGCAGACTCCCCGCCAGCATTTGCTCGACTGTGGCTGTCGGTTGAAGGAACGTGGCTGTCGGTTGAAGGACTGTGGCTGTCGGCTGCATGATCGTGGCTGTCAACTGTGTCAGCTGTGCGTTGTGTCTACTGATTCCCCGACCGCGGTGACCGCCAGAAGCGCCACCGCCACAGGGAGTCCCTGGCAAGTGGTGACATTATGCATCACGTCTGTTCCCACGAGGAAATACCCACAATGTTGAGGATCGGGCATGTGGTGCCCTACCGTGATCCAAGGCACGGCCTCCTGATTGTCGTGCGATACTGCGCGCATGCCTGCCTGCGACCTGGGTCAGATCCTGACTGCCATCGTCACCCCCTTCGCCGCGGACGGGCGCGTGGACGAGGACGCGTTCGTGGACCTGATGGCCCACCTCGCCGAGAACGGCTCGGATGGGTTCGTGGTGGCTGCGACCACCGGCGAGGCCGCGACGCTCGCTGACGAGGAGCAGCTCGCACTGATCGAGCTCGCGGTCGCCGAGCGCCCGCCCGGCAAGACGATCGTCGCAGGCGCCGGCACCAACGACACGCGCCACGCCGTGTTGCTGACTGAACGCGCGAGCGCGCTCGGCCCCGACGCGATCATCTCGGTCACGCCCTACTACAACCGGCCGAGTCCGCTGGGTCTCAAGCGCCACTATGAAGCCGTCGCCGCCGCCACCGACAAGCCGGTCCTGCTCTACAACATCCCCAGCCGCACCGCAACCAACATCGGCCCCGAGCTGCTCGCCGAGCTCGCGCAGATCGACGGCATCGAGGGGGTCAAGCAGGCCAACGCGGACGAGCTGCAGTTGATCGACGGACTCGACGTGTACGCCGGCGATGACAGCTCGTTCGCGCGCACGCTGGACATCGGCGGCGCCGGCGGCATCGCGGTCGCCAGCCACATCGTCGGCAACGAGATGCGCCGGATGATCGACGAGCCAGAGCACCGCGCCGAGATCGACGCCTCGCTGCAGGACGTTTACGAGACGCTGTTCCTCACGTCCAGTCCCACCTGCACGAAGGCCGCGCTGAACCTACTGGGCCACAACGTCGGCGGTGTGCGCCTGCCGATCGTCGAGGCCACCCCCGAGGAGACCGACGCGGTGCGTGCAATGCTCGAACGTCACGGCCTCGTGCCGACCTCACCCGCCCGCACGCCCGCGTGAGCTCAACGCTGCGCGTCCTGCTCCGCGATCCATCCCCGCCCGTCCGCGCCGCGGACGGGTCCACAGTAGCGTGAGCGCGCTGCGCGTCCTGCCCCTCGGCGGGCTCGGGGAGATCGGCAAGAACATGACGGTCGTCGAGTACGACGGGCGGATCGTCGTCGTCGACGTCGGCCTGCGCTTCCCGACGCCCGAGATGGTCGGCATCGACCTGGTGCTGCCCGACTTCGCCTATCTGCGCGAACGCGCCCGTGACATCGAGGCGATCGTGGTGACCCACGGCCACGAGGACCATTTGGGAGCGCTGCCGTGGGTGCTACGCGAGCTTGGGCAGCACGCGCTGCCGCCGGTGTACGCGGGCGCGCTGACCGTCGCGATGGCGCGCTCCAAGCTCGACGAGCACAAGCTGCGTGACGTCGAGCTCAACGAGGTCGATCCAGGCGAGACACTCGAGCTGGGACCGTTCTCACTCGAGCTGGTGCACATGACACACTCGATCCCCGACTCCAGCGCCGTCGCCCTCGGGACCGATCTTGGCACGGTCCTGATTACGGGCGACTACAAGTTCGACCAGACGCCCGTCGATGGACCGCCCGCGGACGTCTCGCGCCTGGCCGAGCTCGGACGCGAGGGTGTGCTGCTGCTGTGTGGGGACTCCACGAACGTTGACCGCCAGGGCTTCTCGCCGTCGGAGTCGGTCGTCGGTCCGCATCTGGAGGAGGTGTTCGCGCGCTGCGAGGGGCGGATCGTCGTGACCAGCTTCGCCTCAAACATCCATCGTGTACAGCAGGTGGTCGATGCCGCTTACGCGCTCGACCGCAAGGTCGCGCTCGTCGGACGCTCGATGCGTAAGAACGTTGGCATCGGGCGCACGCTCGGTCATATCGAGATTCCAGATGGGATGCTCGTGGGCGCGCGCGAGATCGGCGACTTCCCCGACGAGCGGGTCGTGATCATCTCGACTGGCTCCCAAGGCGAGCCGCTGTCGGCGCTACGCCGGATGGCCTACCGTGACCATCCTCAGGTGGAGCTCAGGTCGGGCGATACGGTCGTGTTCTCGGCCACGCCCGTTCCCGGCAACGAGCGCGCCGTCAACGAGACGATCGATCGCCTGTATCACATCGGCTGCGACGTGATCACCCCTCGTGAGGCTCCCGTGCACGCCTCCGGGCACGGCTATGCCGAGGAGGTCAAGCTGATGCTTAACCTCGTCAAGCCGCGCTATGTGATGCCGTTCCACGGCGACTTTAAGCGGCTGCGCCTGCACGCCCAGCTGGCAGAGGCCGTCGGTGTGGCGCCGCGGGACATCTTCCAGGGCGACAACGGGCTGCCATTGGAGATCAACGAGCGCGGCGCGCGCTTCGGCTCGCGCGAGCAGGCGGGCATGATCTTCGTCGATGGCGTGGAGATTGGCGAGATGGCTGATGTCGCGCTGCGCGACCGGCGCATGCTTTCGGCCGACGGGATCTTCATCGTTGTCGTCACGATCGCCGAGCAGGACGGCAGCTCGGTCGCCGATCCGGAGGTGATCTTCCGCGGGGTGCCGTTCCTCGACGAGGCCGACGAGCTCGTCGGGGAGATTCGTCTGACCGTCGAGCAGTCGCTGCACCACGCGGCCAGTGAGGAAATTAGGGAGGTCGACCTGCTCCAGCAGGCGCTCCACGACGACCTGGCGAAGCTAGTCTATGACCGTCTCAAGCGACGACCGATGGTGCTGCCGGTCGTCGTCGAGGTGTGAGCAGCCCGGCAACGCCACGACGAAGCGCGCGCCGGCCTGCGCCCGCCCGGGTGTCGCCCCCGAGGACGCGCCGAGCTTTGACTGCTGAAGCGAGACGCTGCCGCCGTGCGTGACGGCCACCGCCTGCACGATCGCGAGGCCCAAACCGAACGAGCCGCCGACCGCGCCGTCGCGGCTTGGTGCTCCGCCGGTGCCACGAACGAAGCGCTCGAACAGGGTTGGCGCGAGCGTGGGGGGGACGCCGGGGCCATCGTCTTCGACCACCAGTTGCACCTTCCCGTCGACCGTCGTCAGCGTCGAGACATGGATCGAAGTGCCTGGCGGCGTGTGGCGCAGGGCGTTCTCGAGCAGGTTGATCGTCATCCGGTGCAGCTCGTCGCGCGAGCCCATGACCTTGGCGGGGTTGATATCGAGCGAGATATCGTGATCGGAGCTCACCGGTCCCAGCTCGCCGGCTGCCTCGACGACGATCTGTGCGAGATCGCAAGGCTCGCGTGCGACCACGCGTGCGGCGTCGGTACGTGCCAGCAGCAGCAGGTCGGCGACCAGTCGGCGCATCCGCTGCGAGGAACGCAGGGCCGAGCGCGCCGCCTCGCCCTGATCGCCCTGCAGGGACTCCGCCAGCAGCTCGAGGTTGGCCAGCACGCTCGTTAGTGGCGTGCGCAGCTCGTGCGAGGCGTCGGCCACGAACCGGCGCTGGCGGACGAGCATCGACTCGGTCTCGCTGCGGGCCGCATCCAGCTCGCGGAGCATTCCCTCGAGCGTGCGTGCGAGTTCGGCGACCTCGTCCTCGGCCTGTGGTTGGGGCACGCCGCGAGAGGGATCGCGGGTGCGCGCGATCTCGGCGGCGGTGGAGGTGAGCATCGCGATTGGCGCCATCGCCCGGCGCGCGATCGCCATTCCCGCACCCAACGCGAGCAGGCTGCCTGCGAGCACCCCCAGCACCAGGAACAGCTCCACGCGCTTGACCGTGGCCTCCGTGTCGGACACCCGGCGGCCGTACTGGATGATCATTACGCCGTCGCGCTCGCCGTTGGCGCTGAGGTGCACGATCGCCGGGCGGTTGACCACGCGGTAGCCGTTGATGTTCCTGCCGTTGACGGTCTTCGCTTCGATCTGCGGTGGGCCGAGCGATGGCGCGTTCGCTTGTGACTGTGCGATCGGAGTCCCGTCGAGCGTAAAGATCCTGATGACCGCGTGGTCGTCCGGGTTGGCGAAGTCGCTCAACGATGGTTCGATTTTGAACGGGAAGACCGTGATCGCCAGCTGCGAGGGCAGCTGGTCGGCGGTGTCACGGACCTGGCTGTTGAAGTCGGCGCGTATCCGCTCGACCGTCAGCGAGCCGATCGCGAGTGCGAAGCCACACAGGATCACGAACGTCAGCAGCGCCGACACGCCCGCCAGGCGCACGCGGATCGGCAACCGGTCGAAGCTGGCAGACACCCGCGCGCCGGCGCGTCGCACGGAATCGGAGAGGCTAAGCGCGAAGGACGTAGCCGGCTCCCCTGATGGTGTGCAGGAGACGGGGCTCGCCGTCGGCCTCCAGCTTGCGGCGCAGGTTGGAGACGAACACCTCGATCGTGTTCGTGGTCGAGAACGGGTCATAACCCCACACCTCGTCGAGCAGCCGCTGACGCGAGATGACGATGCGCTCGTTGCGCATCAGGTATTCGAGCAGCTCGAACTCGCGCTGGGTGAGCTCGATCGTGCGCCCGCCGCGCAGCACCTCGTGCGTGTCGACGTTCAGCGACAGGTCGCCGACGCGCAGCGGCGCCGAGCCGCGCGGGGGGCGACGGCGCAGCAACGCGCGCATGCGCGCGAGCAGCTCCTGGCGCTCGAAGGGCTTGACGAGGTAGTCGTCGGCGCCCGCGTCGAGTCCCTCCACGCGCGACTCGAGTGCGTCGCGCGCCGTTAGGATCAGGATCGGGACGTCCTCCGCGGCGCGCAGCTCGCGCGCGACCTCCACGCCGTCGAGCTTGGGTAGCCCGAGGTCGAGAATCACCAGATCGGGCGCGAATGCGTGCCCCTGCTCGAGTGCCGCGTGCCCGTCGGCGGCCGTCCGCACCTCATATCCCTCCATGCGCAGCGAGCGCTGGAGTGCCTGGGCGATGTCCTCGTCGTCCTCGACCACAAGGACGCGTGGTGCGCGGGAGAAGTCGTTCATGGTCTTTATGTAAGTAGCTGGGTGTAAAGCGATGGTAAGGCTCGTAGGCAGGTTCCGGGCTGCTGGTGTCGAAGTTGCGCGAGATGGCTGGCACTCGCAAACGCGCTTCCCCGCGCCCGTCGGCTGGCCGATCTTCGATCGGTCGGCGTCGGACGCCCGCCCGCACGCGCCCTGCACGACGGCGCCGTAGGGGTGGGTCCCCGATCTTCGGATCGCTGCTCTCGGGCGGGCTGACGCGACTGCCGGCACTGGACCAGCGTCAGCGCGACGTGCTCGGCCTGGCGCTCGTGGCGGCCGGCGTGTTCATGGGCTTCGTCCTGTACGGCGGCTGGAATGGCGGGCACGCGGGGCATGGCCTGGCCGTGGCGCTTGGCTGGACACTGGGCAGGGCACGCGTGCTCGCGCCGGTGGCGTTCGTCATCGGCGGCAGCACGCTGCTGCTGCGCCCGGTACTGCCCGCGCTACGGCCGCTGCGCACCGGGGCGCTGTGTGTGTTCGCAGCGGTGACGCTCGCGTTGGCGGCCGGCATGTTCGGGCTCAGCTCCGGGCCGGCGAACGGCGCGCATGACTGGACCTCTGCGTATCTGCAAACGCACGGGGGCGTGGCCGGCGAGGCGCTGTACCAGCTCACCCACCGGCTGGTCCAGAGCGTCGGCGTGGACATCCTCGTCGTCTTCCTGATGCTCACCGGCGTGATCCTGCTGACCGGCGCTTCGATCGCGAGCGTGATCCGCGCGACCGGCAATGGCGTTCTCGACACCACGCGGATGGTGCGCAGGCTGCGGGAGCACGAGCCGGAGCCTCGACCTGGACGTGGACGTGCTTCGCGCACAGCCGCCATCGAGGACGAGCTGGAGGCTTCGCCCTTCACACCCCCCGAACCCTCTGCGCGCGAGCTGATCGTGCGTGCGACGCACGTCGAGGCGCCCTCGCGCGATTGGCGCGATGAGGACGACCGAGCGGAGATCGACCAACTCGCCGAGGATGTACCCGACCAGGCGGGAGCACACGGCTCGGGGGGTCGGGTCGGCCTGGACGAGGAGCTCGCCGCCGGCGAGGAGTCCTCAGCAGTCGACGCTCACGCGGGCGAGGAGGAGCAGATCTCCGGGGTGGCCCACGCCGACCCGGAGGGGGTCGGTTCCAATCAATTGACCCCGCAAGGCAGACTGCGGGGCTCGGTGACCGATGACCCAGACTTCGTGTGGGAACTACCCGACGCCGCCAGGCTGCTGGCTCGCTCCAGCGCCGAGCAGACACGGCCCGACACCGCCGGACAGGAGCGCACTGCCACCAACCTGGTCGAGGCACTCGGGCACTTCGGCGTGCAGGCCAAGGTCATCGGCACCGTTGCCGGACCGCACATCACGCGCTACGAGCTGCGTCTGGCGCCGGGAACGAAGGTAGCGAAGGTGGCCCAACTGAAGGACGACCTCGCCTACGCGCTCGCGGCGACAGACATCCGTATCCTCGCGCCGATTCCCGGCAAGCAGGCTGTGGGCGTCGAGGTGCCCAACGCCCACCGGCGGATCGTCAAGCTCGGCGACGTCTTTCAAGAGCCGCCCAAGGACTGGTCGCCGCTGACTGTATGGCTCGGCAAGGATGTCGCCGGCAAGGCGATCGGCGCCGATCTCGCGAAGATGCCGCACATCCTCGTGGCGGGGACGACCGGCGCGGGTAAGTCGGGCGCGATCAACGCGATGCTCTCGAGTGTGCTGCTGCGGGCCACACCGCACGAGGTGCGATTGGTGCTCGTCGACCCCAAGCAGGTGGAGCTTAATCATTATGAGTCGATCCCGCATCTGCTGACGCCCGTGATCACAAGCCCGCGGATGGCCGCCAACGCGCTACAGAACCTCGTCAAGGAGATGGAGCAACGCTACGGGATCATGTCGCTGGCGCGCACGCGCAGCTTGATCGAGCTCAACAAGGCGCGCGCCAAGCGCAGCGAAGCGCCGCTGCCCTACATCCTGTGCGTGATCGACGAGCTCGCCGACCTGATGATGGTCGCGCCGGCCGACGTCGAGGACTCGATCATTCGCCTCGCGCAGAAGGCGCGCGCCGTCGGCATCCACCTGGTGCTGGCCACGCAGAGTCCGCGCGTGGACGTGATCACGGGGATGATCAAGGCGAACGTGCCCTCGCGGATCGCCTTCGCGGTCTCCTCACAGACCGACTCGCGCGTAATCCTCGACCAGAACGGCGCCGAGTCGCTGCTGGGGCAGGGGGACATGCTGTTCAGCCCCGTCGGCAGCTCGCGCCTGCAGCGTATCCAGGGCGCCTACATCGACGAGGCGCAGATCGCCAAGCTGACCGACCTGTGGCGCCGCCAGGGCGAGCCGGAGCTGCGCGAGGAGTTGCTCGAGGAGGTCGAGCCGGAGGGGGGGAGGGCACCGGTAAAGGGCCGGACGAGTTTGACCCGGACGAGGATCCGCTGCTCACCGACGCGATCAGGCTGGTCGCCGAAATGCAGACCGCGTCCACCTCGATGCTCCAGCGCCGCCTGCGTTTGGGCTACACGCGCGCCGGGCGCATGATCGACATGCTCGAGCGGCGGGGAGTGATCTCCGGCTACGAGGGATCCAAGCCGAGGCAGGTATTGATCACCGAGGCCGACCTGCCACGCGTGCTCGCGGTATTGGAATCCCCACCCACGGGGTCTGCGACGGCCGTCAGCGACTAGCCTCTTGCCCTGATGCCCGAGATCGGAGCAACGCTACGCGAGGCGCGTATGCGCGCCCGCATCGACGTGTCGGAGATCGAGGCCCAGACCAAGATCCGCGCGAAGTATCTGCGCGCCTTGGAGAACGAAGAGTGGGGCCTGTTGCCGGGGCCGACGTTCGTTAAGAGTTTCCTGCGGACCTATGCCCAGGCGCTCGACCTCGACGGCAAGGCGCTCGTGGAGGAGTACCGGCTGCAACATGAGCATCCGAGCGAGGCGATGCTCGAGCCGATCGTCTCTACGCCACAAAGCAGGCATCGCTCGACGATCGGCCAGCGGGGGCGGACTGGGTCCGGTGAAGGACCCTCGCGAGGCTACATGTTCGCGGTGGGCGCCATCGGCGTGGTGATTGTGGCGCTGATCGTGCTGCTCATCGCCGGAGGCAGCCCTCCTGCGAGCACCACCGGCACGCCGGGTGTCACCGCGAAGCATGGTCGTTCCTCCTCCAAGTATCGCCCGGGCGGAGTTCCCGCTCGCCGTCGCGCTGCCTCTCCCTCCGAGGTCGTGGCGCTGTCGCTAAGAGCGACCGCGGTGGTGTACGTGTGCTTGATCGGCGACGACGGGCGCAAGCTGATCCCCGGGATTGAGCTGCAACCTGGCGAAAGCACGCATACCTACCGCGCCAAGCGCTTTGAGATAACGCTCGGGAACAACTCGGTGACGATGATCGTGGACGGCATAGCGCGGACCGTGGCGCCCTCCAGCGAACCGATCGGATACTCGATCACCAAGGCCACCGGCCGCCAGCCGCTGCCGCCCAGCAAGCTGCCTACATGCACATGAGTGCGCGCGCCGGCATAGTCGTGACCGGCACCGAGGTGCTGACAGGCAGAGTCAGCGATCGCAACGGACCGTGGCTGGCCGAGCGCCTGCGCGAGCTCGGTGTCGACCTCGCGTACACGACGATCGTCGGCGATCGCCCGCAGGACATGCGCGCAGCACTGGCGTTCATGGCCGAGCGAAGCGTGGATGTCGTCGTCACCAGCGGCGGGCTCGGGCCTACTGCGGACGACCTGACGGCTGCGGTCGTCGGGGACTTCCAGGGCCGCGCGATGGTGCTCGACGAGGATCTGGCCGAGCGGATCGCGCAGATCGTGGCGCCGCTGTTGAAACGCTGGCCGAACATCGATCCTGAGGCGATCGCCGCAGCCAATCGCAAGCAGGCGACGATTCCGCAGGGCGCGACGGTGCTCGAGCCGGTCGGGACTGCGCCGGGACTGGTGGTCGCGCCAGCAGGGACCGACATCGCGCCCGGCGGACCGACGATCGTCGTCCTGCCGGGCCCGCCGCGCGAGCTGCAGCCAATGTGGGGACAGGCGGTGAAGACCGACGCGCTGCGGGCGGCGCTCGCGGGTGCGACGGTTTATGTGCAGCACACGCTGCGCCTGTTCGGGATCCCCGAGTCGGAGATCGCCGAGACGCTGCGGTTGGCTGAGCAGGAAGGGGTCGAGCTCGAGAGGCTGGAGATCACGACGTGCCTGAAACGGGGCGAGGTGGAGGTCGTGACGCGTTACGAGCCCGGCGCGCAGGACGCCTACGACGCGTTCGCGGAGGTGGTGAGGACCCGCCATGCCGACACGCTGTTCTCACAGGATGGCAGCACTGTCGACGAGCAGGTGGCGGCGCTCCTGCGCGGAGACCGATCACGCCCATCTCGATCCCGCCGGCTGCGCACCATCGCCACCGCCGAGTCATGCACCGGCGGGCTGCTGGCAGCGCGGCTGACCGAGCTGGCGGGCGCCTCCGATTACGTCCGCGGCGGGATCGTCGCGTACTCCGACGACGCCAAGATTGCTCAGGTCGGCGTGAGGCGCGAGCTGATCGAGACGCACGGGGCGGTCTCGGCAGAGGTCGCACGGGCGCTCGCCGACGGGGCAAGGGCGACTCTGGGCGCGGACGTCGGGGTCGGGATCACGGGCGTGGCGGGCCCGGGCGGCGGCAGCGAGCAGAAGCCAGTGGGGCTCGTGTGGCTGAGCGTCACGCTCGCCGGGGTCGACCAATCGGAGCTCGGCCAGCTCACGCGCTCGGTCAACCTGCCCGGGGGCAGGGCCGATGTGCGCGACCGCGCGACGACCGTCGCCATGCACCTCCTGCGGCGGGCGTTGAGCGATCCCTGATCGACCTGACAGTGCACTGGGCGAGCGACCCGATTGATCGGCCGCGGATGGGTGCTCAGCCGAGCGCTAGCATCGCCTGCTGCGATGTCCCGAGGTGCCACAGCGCGGCTGTTCGTGGCGGTCGACCCGCCCCTGCAGGTGTGCGAAGAGCTCGCCGAGTGGGCTCGCGAGCAGGCGCTGAGCTCGCGGTCGGCCGGGAGCCCGAATGGAGCCCTGCGGCCACTGGAGGCACAGTCGCTGCACCTGACGCTGTGCTTCCTGGGCAGCCGTCCGGTGGGGGAGATCGAGGCGCTAGCGGCGACGCTCGCTCCATCTGGCGAGCACGCCTACGAGCTGTCGGTGGGGGCTCCGTTGTGGCTGCCACCGAGGCGACCGCGCGCGCTCGCGGTTGAGATTCACGATCGTGACGGAGAGCTCGTCCGCTTGCAGAGGCGGGTCAGCGGGGCGCTCGCGAGCGTCAGCACCTGGGAGCCTGAGCGGCGCCGCTTCAGACCGCACATCACGCTCGCGCGCGTACGTCGGGCCGCCACCGCCACCCGCCGGTCGACCTCCGATCGCATGGGCCGTGAACAGTCGCTGCCCGCCACGCCGCGGCTGAGCTTCACGCCGGAGGCGATCGCCCTGTACCGCTCGTGGCTGGCACCCGAGGGGGCTCGCTATGAGGCGCTCGCGAGTGCCAGAATGCGAACGGTTGTTCCGTCCGCAGCGCCGTCTAGCTTCTCCTCTCCATCTCGAACCGGAGGAGTCAGACCACCATGCCCGTGACCGACCAGGAGAAGGCCGCCAAGGCGCGCGACGCCGCCCTTCAGGGCGCGCTCACACAGATCGAGCGAGAGTTCGGCAAGGGCACGGTCATGCGCATGGGCGACGAGGGCGCCCAGGTGCGATGCGATGCGATTCCAACCGGAGCGCTCTCACTCGACCTGGCGCTCGGAATTGGCGGCGTGCCACGGGGGCGCATCGTCGAGGTGTTCGGCCCGGAGTCCTCGGGCAAGACCACGATGATCTACCACGTGCTCGCCGAGGCGCAGAAGCTCGGCGGCGTGTGCGCGTTCATCGATGCCGAGCACGCGATGGACCCGCTCTATGCGAAAGAGATCGGCGTCGACATCGACGAGCTGCTCGTCTCCCAGCCCGACTACGGCGAGCAGGCCCTGGAGATCGCCGACATGCTCGTACGCTCGGGCGCCGTGGACGTCGTGGCGATCGACTCGGTCGCGGCGCTCACTCCGAAGGTCGAGCTGGAGGGGCAGATGGGCGACCAGACGGTCGGCGCGCAGGCACGCATGATGTCCCAGGCGATGCGCAAGCTCGCCGGCAACCTCAATCGCACACAGACGCTGTGCATCCTCACCAATCAGATCCGCGAAAAGGTTGGCGTGATGTTCGGCTCGCCCGAGACCCAGCCGGGCGGTCGTGCGCTGAAGTTCTATGCTTCCCAGCGTCTCGACATCCGGCGCATCGAGACGCTCAAGGACGGCACCGAGGCGGTCGGCAACCGCGTACGCGTGAAGGTTGTGAAGAACAAGGTGGCCGCCCCGTTCCGCCAGGCCGAGTTCGACATCGAGTTCGGCAAGGGCATTTCGACCTCGGGCTGTCTGATCGACCTGGGTTTGGAGCACAACATCGTGTCCAAGTCGGGCTCGTTTTTCTCCTACGGCAATGATCGCCTCGGCCAGGGCCGCGGTAACGCCAAGGCGCATCTCGACGAGAACCCGGCGATAGCGAAAGAGATCGAAGACAAGATTTACGCGGCACTGGGCCTGGGTAAGGATCTCGTGACGCCGATCGATCGCGACAAGGACGCCAAACCGCCGCCGATCGTCAGCGAACCCACCGTAGCGGCGGCCTAACGCGCCGACACCCGCAGCAGCACGGTACTGTCGCCCGGCACCTCGGCGCTGATCGTGCCGCTGGTCGAGCTCGTGGTGTGCGTCCAGACGTTGCGCAGCGCGTAGTGTGAGGCGGCCGAAAGGCCGACGGCGGTCGCGCTCGTTTCGATCCTCGTAGCGCTCGAGCCGCGGTTGAGCAGTGCGACCGCGCGCGAGCCGCCGATCAGCGGCTTCACCCAGACCTCGCCGTTACCCGCGGAGGACAGCAGCGTGCCCTGAGCCCCGCCGGGGTCCTGGTCGATCGCAACTACTTCGGTGTTCTGCACGGCCGCGAGGCTCGCCGGACCGATCTTCGTCAGGTTGTCACTGATCATCAGCGGCGCCGCAAGCATCGCCCACATACTGAGCTGGGTACGGAACTGGGGGGAGGACATCCCCTGGTCTGGAGCGAGGTAATCGGGGTCGTTCCAATGCCCCGGCCCAGCCGCCTGCGGTGCTGCGGCGTCGGCGTCGATGTTGCGCAGGACGCTCGTGAAGGACACGTTGCCGGGAAGGCCGACATCGGTGTCGGTACGCCAGCTGTTGCCCACACTCGGACCGAAGCTGTAGGAGGAGAAGGCCGATTCGTCCAGCGGAGGTCTGCCTTCGCCGTACTGTTCCGGCTGCAGGTAGTTGCAGATCGACAACAGCATCGGGCGGTGACTCGAGTTCGCCTCGATTGCCGCGTGAAACGCGGAGTAAGCGGCCGCCGGGTTCAGGTGGTATTCGGCGCCGCCGCAGAAGTCGACCTTGACCGCGTCAAAGCCCCAAGCCGCGAACGTATTGACGTCCTGCTGATAGTGCCCGTAGCTACCCTGCCCGGCACCCCCGCAGCCGTTCGGGCCCGCGTCGGTGTAGAGGCCGACGAGCAGCCCCGCTGCATGCAAGGTGCGCGTCAGCCACGCAAGTCCGTGGGGCCACTGGGTTGGGCTGACAGTGATCTGGCCGTTCGCGTTGCGGGTCCCGTGCCACCAGCCGACGTCCAGCCACACGTAGCGGTATCCCCGCCGCTGCAAGCCCAGCGAGATGAGCTCGCTCGCCTGCCTCAGGATCGTCGCCTCGCTGTAGTCGCTGCCGAGGGCAAAGTAAGTGTCCCAGCCCATGTAAGGGGTCGCTGCCAGAACGCTCGCCGCAGGGGCCGGCCGTGCCGTCGCGAGCGTCAGCGCGAGGACAACCAGCCCCACCGCCGCCAGGCTCCGGCGGCTAACGGCGGCGGGCAGCATGGGTTGATGCGCCGTGAGCGGACGCGGTGAGCGTGACGAGCTGCTGGGCGAGCTGCGCTTCGATCACGCCGATCACGGTTCCGCGCACGTACAGGTAGGACGTGAAGTGTCGCTTGGAAGTAAGCAGGCGTCTGCCGGTCGCGCCCAGGGCGACGGTGATCATGCTGTGTGCTCCCTGGGCGAGATGCACGCGGACGCTCGCAAGCGTGACCTTCAGGTGGCGCTGGGCGGCGGTGCTCTTGTGGGCGCTGCGCTTCGAGCGCGCAGCGATCGCCACGACGCGGCCCCCGCTGAGCGTCTCGACGGCCGTGAGGCGCAGCGCGACCTGGCAGCCGCCGCTCGCCTGCGTCGAGCACGCGACCGGCACGCTCACCTTTCCGTTTTTGAAGGAGGCGGTGCCGACGGCAGTCTCGCCGGCGGACGCCGGCACGCCCCCGGCGGGGATCGTCACGAATGCGCTGTTCGCCGTTGCGCTACCGCCGCCATCGGTTGCCGTTACCTGGCACTGGAGGTGGTGGCCGGTGTCCTGGCCTTTGACTGCGTAGGTCGACCCGGTGGCCCCCGCGATCGGGATCAGGTTCCGCAGCCACACGTAGCTCAACTGCGCCAAGGTGCCCGTGGGCGTACCCGCATGACACGTGAGCAGCTGGCCGTCAGCGGGGGTACCCGTGATCGACGGATTTGGGTGGACGAGCGCTACCTGCGAGGAGACGGCCGTAGTGAATGTTGCTTGCGCGCCCGCGGTCGCTCCCGCCGGGCTCGAGGTGAGCACCCGGTAGTGATAGGTGGTGTTCGGGGAGAGTCCCGATAGTTGCGCCGAGACGTCCTGAGCGCCGCCGGTCGCCGCCGGCAGCGCCGAGCAGGGGATCGACTGGTCATAGAGCCCGCCCGTCCCGCCGGTGCCGTATTCGAACGAGCATGCGCCGAGTACCGCGTCGTTCGGATCGACAACACCCGCCAGGGTCGCGCTCACGTCAGTCACTTCCGTCGGCGTGAGCGTCGTAGCCACCGGCGCCGGGACCCGCGCTGCGACTGAGCGCCCGGCCGAGTCGACTGCCATACAGAAGCCGCCAGGCAGGCAGGAGATGCCAGTGAGGGGCTCCGCGGGGGGTCCCGAGTCGGCGCTCGATGCGCTCCAGGTTGGGATCGGCGCCGTCGGATCGTCGCTTGCGAACGCCTCGCCGCCGCCATCCACCGCGACGCACAGCCCGGAGGACGCGCAGGAGACGCCGGTGAGGTGTTCGCCATCGATCGGCGTCAGGCTCCACGTCGCCGCCGGAGCACCTGGGTCGGCGCTCACCAGCGCATCGCCGGTCCCGTCCACAGCGACGCACGTGCCCGTCGCCCAACAGGATACGGCGAACAGTTCCGCAGAGTCAACTCTCTGCGAATGCCACGTCGCAGCACCATCGGCAGGGTCGACACTCGCGAGTACGTTGCCCGCGCTGTCGACCGCCACGCACAACTGCTGTGAGGAGCACGACACGGCCGTCAGGCTGTGCCCAGAGTCGATGCTCGCTTTCGACCAGACACCAGCTCGCAAGCTCGTGCTCGTCCACGCATCGCCCGATCCGTCGACCGCCACGCACAGTGACACCGTCGGGCACGAGACACCGGTGAACGCCGTGCCGGGGTCGATCGACGTCGCAGACCATGTAGAAGCGCCAGGCCCGGGGCTCACGAACGCGTATCCACGGCCGTCGACCGCGACGCAGAGTGATTCAGATGCGCACGAGACGGCAGTCAGAGACGCATCAGGCGGCTCGCCAGTGTCGATCGCGGTAGTGCTCCACGACGGATCTGAAGCCGTCGGATTAGAGGTGCTAAGGGCTTCTCCCTCGCGATCGACCGCAACGCAGAGTGATTCGGATACACACGAGATGGCACTCGGAGTTCTGTCAAAACCCAACGATGCCGGCGCCGACCAGCTGAGCGACGAGGCGGCCTCGGCCGCTGCCGGCGAGAGCAATGTGCCGAACGCGAGCGTGAGAATCAGCACGCGTAGCCGGGCTCGCGCGATGCGGCGGCGTTCCGGACGTTCAGGCGGTCTGGTCATGTCGCTCACACCCATTCATCTAGCTCTATCTCGCTCACGTCGATGGAGCTCGGCGCGGAGGAGTCCCTGATTGACGCCAACCCGGCGGGCGGCCCGGTGTTGCGGTTTGCCGGCTCAGGCACATCCGAGGCCGACTGCTGCGAGCGCCAGCAGGTGGGCGCTACCGTGGGGAGGTGACGGTCGTGCATGCGCGCTGGAGGACGGACCAGGATGGTGCTTGCGCTGACATGAGCGAGTCCCCGGTCCTACAGGTCGCGGGGGTAAGCAAGCGCGTCGGTCGCGGACGCGCCGCACGGCAGATCCTGCAGGGGCTCGGGCTCGCGGTCGACCGCGGCGAAATGGTCGCGATTCTCGGCCGCTCGGGCTCCCGCAAGTCGATGCTGCTCATCTGCTCGGCGGCGGCGCGAGCTCACAAGTGCCGAGATGCTCGACAGCCTGCGCACGGCTGCCGGCCTCACCGACGATGGGCCGCTGCTCGACTACACGCTGGACATCGGCGAGCGGCTGCGCGTGATCGTGCTCGACCTCGTCCGCCGCGAAGGCGGCTCCGGCGGGCTCGTCCACACGGGTCAGTCAAGGTGGCTGGCAGAGCAGCTCACTGCCGCCGTCGGCCGCTGGCTATTGGTGTTCTCACACCAGCCGCTCGCCAGCTCGACGGGGGGGTGCTGAACTGCTCGCACTGCTCGACCACCACCCGCGCGTGCTCGCGGCCATATCAGGCCACACGCATCGCAACCACATCATGCCGCGGGCGGGCGCCGGTGGCGGCTACTGGCTGATCAGCACCGCCTCGTTGATCGATTATCCGCAACAGGCGCGCGCCCTGCGCGTGCTAGCGACCGCCGGCAGCGACGCGGCATTGCGGACGTGGATGATCGACCACGTGCCGGGCGGCGTGCGCGGCCTCGGCGACATCTCCCGAGAGCTCGCCTACCTCGACGCGCAGGGCGGGCGCCCGCAGGGGTTCGCCGGCGGGTCGCTGGATTGCAACGTGACGCTCTACAGGCGCCGGGTGGGCCCGTGAAACCGGCACCGTATGGGGGCCGTGTGGCGGCTCGAGCTTCTCGGGCACCCTGTCAGTGGTCTTTCGCTTTGGTCACCGCGTCGATCTGCTCAGCCGAGATCTTGCCGTCATTGGGCACCAGCGGATGATGGACACCGCACAGTTTCAGGTGCCCGTGCTGGAACCGTCCGAGCCGGTGGCAGCGGTCCTGGTGGCATTCGATGTGTTTGTAGCCCGCCGTAAACGCCGACACCAGAACGGCGAGCGTCAGGAGTTCTAGGTAGCTGTCGCCGAAGACCTGTTCGGAAAGGAAATGGAAGGTCGCGAGCATGCTCATGGACGACGTTATAAGCGACGCGCCGGATACGCTGTCCCCATGAAGCGCTACCACCTGACGACGTTCGGTTGCCAGATGAACGAGCACGACTCCGAGCGGATGAAGGGGATGCTCGAGTCACTCGGCTACGCCGAGGCGCCCGAGCGCGGGGAGGCCGACCTGATTCTGTTCAATACGTGCTCGATCCGCGAGTCGGCGGACAGTCGCTTTATCGCGCACCTGGGCGAGGCCAAGCGCTTGAAGCGCGAACAGCCCGGACGGATCGTGGGCGTCGGCGGCTGCTGGGCGCAGTCGGTCAAGGACGAAGTGTTCGAGCGCTTCCCGTTTGTGGATGTCGCGTTCGGTCCCGGCCAGGTGCACAAGCTCGCGGAGTTCCTGACGAGCGACTCGCTGACGGCGCAGGGCTTCTTCGAGTTCGAGGGTTTCACTGGCCACCTGCCAGCGCACCGCGAGCGGCGGTTCCAGGGCTGGGTGCAGATCAGCGTCGGGTGCAACTGCGCGTGCTCCTACTGCATCGTCCCGTCAACGCGCGGGCGCGAGGTCAGCCGCCCTGCGGAGGAGTTGGTCGCGGAGGTGCGGGCGATGGCCGCAGACGGCGTGAAGGAGGTGACGCTGCTCGGGCAGAACGTCAACTCCTACGGCCGCGACCTCCCGGCCGGTCCACTGGCGTTGGGGGTTGGCGCTGGCTCCCGCGGGCAGCGCATCGGCTTCGCCGGGCTGCTCCAGCTGCTCGACGGGATTGAGGGCATCGAGCGCATCCGCTACACGAGCCCCCATCCGAAGGACATGCGCGAGGACGTGATTCGCGCGCACGCGGAGCTGGCGAGCGTGTGCGAGCACATTCATCTGCCGCTGCAGTCGGGCTCCAGCCGCGTTCTGAAGGCAATGCGCCGTACCTACGATCGCGGACGCTATCTCGACCGGGTGGCGATGATCCGCGAGCACGTACCCGACGCGGCGCTCACGACAGACATCATCGTGGGCTTCCCGGGCGAGACCGACGAGGACTTCCGTGAGACGCTCGAGGTTGTGGAGGAGGTCGGCTATGACAGCGCGTTCACGTTCATCTTCTCGCCGCGGCGCGGCACCGAGGCGGCCGCCATCACCGAGGGTGTGGTGCCGCATCCGGTGAAGGTGGAGAGGATGCAGGAGCTGGTTGAGCTCGTCCAGCGCAAGGCCCGTGAGCGCGCTCAGCGCTTCCTCGGGCGCACGCTGGAGGTGCTCGTGGAAGGCCCGTCGCGCACAGACCCCGAGCGTCTGCGCGGGCGCACGCGCCACAACAAGGCCGTCAACTTCACTGGCCTGGCGGCTGCCGGCGAGCTGACCGATGTGGAGATCGAAACCGCCACCAGCCAGACGCTCGCTGGCGAGGAGCGGCTACCGATCGGAGATCGGCCAGCGCGCACGGCGCCGTGAGCCGATGAAGATCCGCGCCGCTGTACTTGAGGAGTTCGCCAAGCCGCTCGTCGTGCAGGAGGTCGAGCTGTCCGAGCCTGGCCCGCGCGAGGTGCTAGTGCGACTGCGGGCGTGCGGCGTCTGCCACACCGACATGTACACGGCCTCCGGCGTCGATCCCTCCGGCTATGCCCCGACGGTGCTGGGCCACGAGGGCGCAGGCGTGGTCGAGCGCTGCGGCGAGGACGTCTCGCTGGTGCGCGAGGGCGACCACGTGGTGACGCTGTTTTCGCCCCAGTGCGGCGAGTGCGTGCACTGCATCAGCCCGCTGACGAACCTGTGCCTGGCGATCCGCGAGCAGCAGAACCGCGGCTATCTGCCAGACGGCACCACACGTCTCTCGCTGGCCGGCGAGCCGCTGCGCCACTTCATGGGCACCTCGACGTTTGCCGAGTGCACCGTGATGCCCGAGATTGCGCTGGCGCGCATCGACCCCGAGGCGCCGTTCGACCGCGCGTGCCTGTTCGCATGTGGCCTGTCGACGGGGCTGGGCGCGGCGATCAAGACCGCGTCGGTCAGCGCCGGCTCGACATGCGTGGTGTTCGGCGCCGGCATGGTTGGGCTGGGGGCGGTCGCGGGCTGCCGTCTGCAGGGCGCGCAGCGGATCGTGTGCGTCGATCTCTCGCCCGAGCGGCTGGCGCTCGCGCGCGGTCAGGGCGCCACCGACCTGCTGATCGGAGGAGACGACGCGGTGGCGCGGATCCTTGACATGACGGACGGTTTCGGCGCCGACTACACGTTCGAGGCGACCGGCAGCGTCGCCGTCATGCGCCAGGCCGTCGAGACGGCGCGCATGGGCTGGGGTCTGTGCACGGTCTGTGGGGTCGCCGGCCGCGGCGAGACGCTCGACGTCGTGCCGCGCCTGCTAATCACCGGCCGGCGAGTATGCGGCTCCTCATTCGGCGGCCTGAAGGGACGCGAGGATGTGCCGGCGCTAGTGGACCGCTATCTCGCCGGCGAGATCGACGTCGATCCGTTTATCTCACACCGCTTGGCGCTGGCCGACATCAACCGCGGCTTCGAGCTGATGGAGGCCCAGGACGGCATTCGTAGTGTGATCGAGCTGTAAGTTGTGCTCAGCCAAACAGACCCGGTTGCGTCCGCTGCGCTTAGCCTCATAGAGCGCTGCGTCCGCCGTGGCGAACACCGCGGCATAGTTGAAACGTTCGTTCTGCTCAGAGGCTCCAACGCCGAGGCTCATCGTGACCGTGAGCCCAACGTGCACGGGCTCGGCGCAGACGCCCTCGCGCAGACGCTCGGCCAGCTCTGCGGTGCGCTCGAGATCTGAGCCGGGCACCAGGATCAGGAACTCCTCGCCGCCAAGACGGTAGGCGAGGTCAAATGCACGCAGCTGCTTGCGCAGCAGGTACGCGACCTCCTGGAGCACGATGTCACCGACCGTGTGTCCACGGGTGTCGTTGACCTGCTTGAAATGGTCCAGGTCGGCGACTATGACCCCGATCGGCTTGCCGGTGAGCTCCGACTGCTGGGAGAGCTCCTGCACGCGCACGTCGAGCGCCTTGCGGTTGAGCATGCCGGTGAGCTGGTCGATGACCGCGTCGCTGCGATGCTGGATGTCTGAGCGCATCAGCGGCGTCGAGAGGACTGCCACCGACAGAACGAGCGCGAGCGGCGCGCTCACGAGTATGGGGCTGTTCAGCACGCCGTGCGGGTCGACCCCGAAGGCCACCGCCAGCACCAGCGCGCTCGCGATCGCCAGGCCCGCGACAACGCCGCGCATCGGAAAGCGCGAGCTCAGCGTTATGACCGGGATTGCGATCCAAGATAGGGCCACCAGGTGGGGTCCGCCCTCGAGCGCCACCGCACCGGCGATCGCCAACTCGCTGCCGATCCACGCCGTGAACATCACGAGCTCCGGGCGGGCGACGCGTGGCATCAACTGGTCGGCGGCAGCGAAGAACGCGAGCGATGGGATCAGGAACAGCAGCGGCCACCAGCCGAGCCACGGGGCGACCGACACGATCGCAACGGCCAAGATCACAAACGTCCTCTGCCTGACCGGCCGCACGCGCTCCTCCATGTCGAGCATACGTTCCCGATCGAAGTCGTCACGGCATAGCCATGACGACTTGTTTGCCCTGCGCTGCTGATGGAGGGGGCGATCGGAGCTCACGTGTAATGGCTCGACCGCCGCGACGGAGACGATTACCGCTCTAGTTGCACGTGGACGTACGTTGATAACCGCTAGAAACCCGCAATTTCAAGCGGTTATCCAGCGATCTTGGCGGCCGGCCGCGAGCCGGCTGCCGCCGCCGCGTCAGCCGCTTTAGCGTCGAGGCGGGGTGACGTGGACGGGGCCATGCTCGACCCCGTCCACGTTGAGCTTGCTACCGGCCTTGCTGGCGGGCGGTCACTGGGCGCTGGCTCCCGCAGGAGCCCCCGTGTAGCTGGCACCCGAGTTCGAGCTCCCGTTCGAGTCGGAGCCCATGTTCGGGCAGGGTTTCCCGCCTGGCGAGCCCGATTTCTGGGCCGGAGTCGTGGTGGTGCTCGACGGCGACGCTGAGGTTCTCGGCGTGGTCGATTGCGTGCTTGCAGCGCTTGTCGCCACAGTGCTCTGCGCCGGTGACGCGGAGGCGTTGGCGATGCCGGCGGCTGCGCCTGCGGTGGCGAGCGCACCGGCAACCATTGTCGCGCCGAGCATTCTCGAGATGGTCATTGGATCGGACCTCCTGGGTCGATTGGTGGGGTTGTGTCAGTCATCGTGGGCGACACCGCTAAGCGGCAGCGCAGGTGTGCGTAGGGGTTGTGTAAACGCCACAGGCGGGCCCTATCCGACAGCTATGCGAACATATGTTCGTGCGTTGGAACAACCTCACGCTCGACGGCGAGGAGCAGCGGCGGCTACCGGGTTACCGCGACCCGGCCGCAGTGCGCCGGTTCGAGGCGCCCGAGGCGCTCGACATGCGTTTCTACGAGGTGCACGCCAAGTCGGTGCTTAACCACGTTCCCGAGCGGTCGCGGATGCCGTTCCGCTGGACAATCAACCCGTACAGGGGTTGCAGTCACGCTTGCTCCTACTGCTTCGCCCGCCCGACCCACAAGTACCTCGATTTCAACCCAGGCCACGACTTCGAGCGGGAGATCGTGGTGAAGGTCAATGCACCGGAGGTGCTGCGCGCTGAGCTGGCGCGAGCGTCGTGGAGGCGCGAGCATGTGGCGCTCGGGACGAACACCGACCCCTACCAGTGGGTGGAGAGTCGCTACCGCCTGATGGAAGGGATCTGGGAAGCGCTTCGCGACGCGGCGGGTGGGTTGGGTAACCCTTGCTCCGTGCTGACCAAGTCACCGCTGCTGCTGCGCGACTTGCCGCTGATGCTCGAGCTCGCACGGCGTGCGAGCTTCAGCGCATGTCTGTCGATCCCGACGCTCGACGAGAAGGCATGGCGGGCGACCGAGCCGCACACGCCCAGTCCCCGCGCGCGCCTGGAGGCGGTTGCGGAGCTCAACCGAGCGGGAATCCCGACGGGTGTGCTGATTGCGCCGCTGATGCCGGGGATCAACGACGCGCCGCATCAGATCGAGCCGCTGCTGGAGCTGGCGGCGCAGGCCGGCGCTACGAACATCGGTGGGACCGCGCTGCACCTGCGCGGCGAGGTGCGCACCGTGTTCATGGACTGGTTGAGGACCCAACGGCCCGATCTCGTCCCTCGCTACGAGGAGCTCTATCGCCATCGTGCGTATGCACCGCGCGAGGAACGCATGCGCCTCGCGCGACTGGTCCGTCGCGGCGGCGCGCCGGGTGCGTTTTGGCGCAGCAGACCATCGGCCGAGGAGGCGGTTGACGAGGCTTCCACGTCGATGCCGGCGGTGCACCAAGAGAGCCTGTTTTGAGGGCGTTTGAGGCGCGCTGGTTCGTCTCAGCGCTTCTCGCGCTGCCCGACCCCGATCTCGCGAGCGATGTCATCGGACCCCAAGCGCCGGGAGACGCGTGTTGCGATCTCGGGCGCGAGGCCGGCGAACATAGCGCCGGCGCGCAGGGGTAGCGGCGCGACGTCGGTCTCGCCGCGGTCATGCTCGATCGCGGTGACGACGGCGCGGGCGACGTCCTCGGGTGTGCGCGTGCCGACGCCGCGCGGCAGCTCGACGTGCGCGTCGGCGAACATGCCGGCGTCGCGGATGAAGCCGGGGAAGACAGCCGAGACGCCGACGCCGCTGCCGTGCAGGTCCGCGCGCAAGGCGGAGGCGAAGCCGCGCAGGCCGGCCTTGGATGCGTTGTAGATCGAGGCGCCGGGCGCGGGTGCCTTGCCCGCGAGCGAGGAGACGAACAGCAGGTGCCCGCGACCGCGCTCGAGCATCCCCGGCAACAGCGCGCGGGCGAGCACGATCGGCGCGCGCAGGTTGACCTCGAGCGCCCTGTCGATCTCCTCGATCGAGAACGACTCCAGGCGCCCGGACGCGGGCAGCGCGGCGTTGGCGAGCAGGATGTCGATGTCGCCCACATCGTCGAGCAGCCGCTCGAGCTTGACGCGATCGCTGAGGTCCGCGGCGAGTGCGCGCGCACCCAGCTCGACGGCGAGCGGGTCGAGCGCATCGGTGCGCCGTCCCGTCAGTGTCAGCTCGGCGCCACGGGTGCGCAGCCCCCGCGCGATCGCGTGACCGATCCCGCCTGTGGCACCGGTGAGCAGCACGGAGGAGCCGGCGATCTGCACAAGCTGTGAGCCTATCCGCATGCAGATCGTCGCGCTGTTCGGACCAACTGGTGTGGGCAAGACCGCCGTGGCGGTGGCCCTGGCGGAGCTGCTGCGTGCGCGCGGTGAGAAGCCGGTGGCGGTGTCGGCGGACGCGCTGCAGGTGTACGCGAATCTGGAGGTGCTCACCGGTGTGGCGAGTGCAGCCGAGCGGGCGCGCCTGGAGCACCGCCTGGTGTCGTTCCTGCCCCTCGACGCGACGTTCAGCGCCGGGCAGTACGCGCAGCTCGCGCACGCGGAAATCGATGACCTGCTCGCCACGGGCAGGCGCCCGATCGTGGTCGGCGGTACCGGCTTGTATCTGCGTGCGGCGCTCACCGAGCTCCGTCTGCGCCCGCCGCCGCCGGCGGGTGTGCGCGAGCGCTGGACGGCGGAGCTCGAGCGCGAGGGTGCACCGGCGCTGCACGCGAGACTGCGCGAGCGCGCGCCATGGGCGGCGGCAGAGATCGATCCGAACGATCGCCAGCGGGTGGTGCGCGCGCTGGAGCTGGCGGACCTGGGAGAGCTGGAGCCGCTGGAGGGGCCATCGCAGCTGTGGAGCGAGGAGCTGCGCCACCCAACGCTGTTGGCGGGGCTGACGATGGAGCGTGAGGCTCTGTACGCGTCGATCGACGCCCGTGTGGAGGCGATGCTGGCGGCGGGGGCGCGCGAGGAGGTCCTGCGGGCGCATGTGGCTGGTGTTTCGGAGACAGCACGCAAGGCGCTCGGCTTCGAGGAGCTGCTGGCGGGGGACGTGGAGGCGATGAAGCGGCGCACACGCAACTATGCAAAGCGCCAGCTCACGTGGATGCGCAAGCTGGCCGGCGTGCGGATCCTCGACGCGACCGGCCGCGATCCGACTGCGCTTGCCCGCGAGATCCTGACCCACGCGCCTGACCTAGACTCCGGCGCCTGATGGCGGCAATGAGATTCGAGAAGTGGCAGGCGCTCGGCAACGATTACCTGATCCTCGAGCGCAACGAGCTCCCGTTCGAGCTGACGCCCGCGCGCGTGCGCAGGCTGTGCGAGGGCCACACCGGCGTGTTCGCCGACGGCGTGTTACTGCTCTCGCCGCCGACCGACCCCGCGCACGTGGCCGACCTGCGCATCTTCAACCCCGACGGCTCGGAGGCGGAGCTGTCGGGCAATGGCGCGCGCGAGGCGATCCTGTATCTGCGCCAGCGCGGATGGACCGACAAGGATGTCTTCTCGATCCACACCGCCGCTGGAGAGATCCGCCCGACGATCACCGGATCGGACACGTGCACGGTGGACATGGGCAAGGCAAAGCTGAGCTCCGACGATTTTCCCGATGGGCCTGCGGATGGCATCGGCGAGGTTAGGACAGAGCGCGAAACATGGGTGTTTCGTCACGTCTCGATCGGCAACCCTCAGTGCGCGATCCACGTTGGCTCGGTTGAGCAGCTGGCGGCGCTCGACCTGCAGGCACTCGGCCCGGAGATCGAACGTGACGCGCAGTTTCCAAACCGCACGAACGTATCCTGGTACACCGAGCTCGAGGCCTCACTGTCGGCTGAGACCTCGCCTTCGCTGCGCCCGCGGGCGTGCATCCGTGCGCGGATCTTCGAGCGCGGCGTAGGGGAGACGCTGTCCTCGGGCACGGGCGCAACGGGGGCAGCCGTCGCCCACGTGCTCGGGCATGGGGCTAGCGCCGACGTGACGGCCGTGCCCGACGGCGCCGGCACGCACGTGACGGTGCTGCTCGACGGCGGCGAGCTGGAGGTCGAGGTGGGAGAGGATCTGCGCGTCAACCTGACAGGCTGGGCGCGACCCGTATTCGAGGGTCGCCTCAGCCAGGACCTTGAAAAGGAGCTGCATGAGACCGAGTAAGCGCCTGGAGCGCATTCCGCCGTATGCCTTCGCCCAGCTGGAGCGCAAGATCTCCGAGAAGCGCGCAGCGGGGGTGGATGTGATCAGCCTCGGCATCGGCGACCCCGACCGCCCGACGCCGGCACTGATCGTGGAGGCGATGCAGGAGGCGGTGAGCGAGCCGGAGACGCATCGCTACCCCACCAACCGCGGTCGCGAGGACTTCAGGGGTGCGGTGCGTGACTTCTACGAGCGTCGTTTTGACGTGAAGCTCGACCCCGAGCGGGAGATCATCCCAGCGCTCGGCGCAAAGGAGGCGATCTTCAACCTCAACCTCGCGTTCCTCGATCCGGGCGACTATGCGCTTGCGGCCGACCCCGGCTATCCCGTGTACACGGCCGGCCCGTGGCTGGCGGGCGCGGAGCCAGTGCTGATGGCGCTGGCGCCCGAGCACGGCTTCACCCCGGACCTGGGTGCGATCGACGAGGAGGTAGCGCGCAGATCCAAGCTGATGTTCCTGAACTACCCGAACAACCCGACCGGCGCGGTGGTGCCAGAGGGATTCTTCGAGCGGGTGGTCGAGTTCGCCCGTGCATACGAGATCTTGGTCGTCCACGACAACGCGTACTCGGAGATCGTGTTCGACGGATACCACGCGCCGTCGTTCCTGCAGACGCCCGGGGCGAAGGACGTGGGCATCGAGGTGTTCTCGCTGTCGAAGGGCTACAACATGACCGGCTGGCGCTGCGGCGTGCTGGTCGGAAACGCGCAGGCGTTGGAGACGTATTGGCGGTTGAAGACAAACATCGACTCGGGTCTGTTCGAGGCGGTGCAGCTCGCGAGTGTGGCGGCGCTGTCGCCCGACGCGGACGCGGAGGCGGCATCGATGAGCGAGCTGTACCGGCGCCGGCGCGATCTGGTGTGCGACGCGCTGTCGGCGATCGGTGTGGACGTGCGCCGGCCGCACAGCACGATCTACGTGTGGGCGCCCGTGCCGGAGGGCTTTGACGACTCCGCGGCCTACTGCGAGCACGTGCTCGAGCGCACGGGCGTGGTGCTCACGCCCGGCGCCGTCTACGGTCCCGCGGGCGAGGGTTGGTTTCGCATCGCGCTGACCACGCCCGACGAGCGCCTGCTGGAGGCCGTACAGCGGCTGGGCACGCTCGGGGGTTGACAAATTCTTGAGAGAGGCGAACCAGGAACACCGGTGCAGCCATGGGTTACCGGTCAGCGTCTCAAGAGGTCCTAGACTGGGACGTGGATGGAAAGGACCGATTGGAAATCGGCCTGCAACGGTCACAGCACGTGACCGCGAGACGCGCCGAGCTGGCGGGCAGCGGGCCCCACTCCTCCCAGCGTGCCCGCCAGCGCGCGTTTTGCATCGCGGCCCTACCCGACGGGGACGAGCTAGCCGAGCTGGGCGAGCTGCTGCGCACCGCGGGCGTGGCGGTCGTGGGGGAAATGGTTCAGCGGCGCGAGCTGCCGCACCCGAACACATATCTGGGCCCGGGCAAGGTGGCCGAGGCAAAGACCCAAGCGAGCGCATGCGACGCGAACGTGATCGCGTGCGACGACGAGCTGAGCGCGCGCCAGGAGCGCAACCTCGAGGAGGCCCTGGGCCTGCCAGTGGTCGACCGCACGACCGTGATCCTCGACATTTTCGCCTCCCACGCCGGCAGCGCCGAGGGCAAGCTCCAAGTCGAGCTCGCCCAGCTCGAATACAACCTCGCGCGCATGCGCGGCCTATGGAGTCACCTCGAGCGCCTGGGTGGCGGTATCGGCACGAGGGGGCCAGGGGAGACACAGATCGAGACGGATCGAAGGTTGGCGCGCGACCGCATCGCGACGCTACGCCGGCGCCTAGAGCACGTCAAGGGCACGCGCGCGGTGCAGCGCGCCGAGCGCGAGCGCGCGGCGCTGCCGACGATCGCGCTGGTCGGCTACACCAACGCGGGTAAGTCGACGCTGCTGAACGCGCTCACCGGCGCGGACGTGAGTGTGCGCGATCGCCTGTTTCACACGCTCGACCCAACCACACGCACGCTGAAGCTCGGAGGCAGGCCACATCTGCTGACCGACACGGTTGGCTTCATCAGCAAGCTGCCCCACCAGCTCGTCGACGCGTTCGCGGCGACGCTCGAGGAGACGCGCCGCGCAGAGCTGCTAGTGCACGTGCTCGACGCGTCCGCGTCGGAGTCCCAGCAGGAGGTCATGAAACGCTCCGTGGAGGAGACGCTGGAGGAGATCGGTGCGGGCGAGCGCCCGCGCGTGCTGGTCCTCAACAAGATCGACCTGCTCGACGACCAGGCGCTGGAGGAGCTGCGGTTTCGCCACCCCGACGCAGTGTTCGTCAGCGCCAGCGCCGGGGTATGCGAGGGAGATTTAGCCCGAGGGGCTGAGGCAACTCGAAGGGCTGAGTCGAACGATATGGTCGGCGTGGGTCTCCAGCAGCTGGGAGATCGACTTGAGCACGAGCTGGCACACCTGCTGCGACCGCTGGACTTGCTCGTGCCATACGCCGACGGCGGCAGCCTGGCGGAGCTGCACGAGCTGGCCGGTGAGGTCAGTCGCGAGGACACCGCCGAGGGAGTCCGCGTCCGCGCGCTGGTCCCGGCACGGCTAGCCGGGCGCTTCGCCCGTTTCGCAGTCGCTTCGTGAGTCCTCAGCGCTCGTCGCCGCTGCCCGACAACACCCCGCGGCGCTGGCGCGAAAGGAGCTTGTCGAGATTGACCTGCGCGAGCTCGTCGAGATCCAGCCCAAGCTCGCTCGCCAGTTGGGCGACGTACCAGAGCACGTCGCCCAGCTCCTTGGCCATCGCCGCGCGGCGCTCGTCGGTGATCGTGCCGGCGTCATCGCGGATCGCCTTCTTGGCGTGCTCGGCCACCTCGCCCGCCTCGCCAGCGAGACCCAGCGCGGGATAGGCCAGCCAGGCCTCGCGGGGGTACTCCGCCGTACGGCGTGACAGGCGCTGGTAGTCGGATAGCTCCATCGCCGCGATCGTATGAGCACCGGTGCGCGGCGGTGAAGCGCGAAGGCCGACTTTGCGAGCGATCCTGGCCGCGGGTGCCTCACACGCCTGCGGCGCGGCGGGCGCTCAGGTGGGTTTGGTGCTCGATCGTGTCCTCGAGCGGCGCCAGCCCGCGCGCGTCGATGCCGAGCGCGCGAGCGATCAGCCAGTCGGCAAACCACACGTTCTTCGGCAGCAGCGGTCCATGTAGGTAAGTTCCAATCGTGTTGGCGCTGCGGGCCCCCTCCATGCCGCTGCGCCCGTCGTTTCCGTGACCCCGCAGTACCCGCCCGAGCGGCTGCTGGCTCTCGCCCAGGTAGGTCCGTCCTCCGTGGTTCTCGAAGCCCGCCAACACGCGCGCGCCGCCCTCCGAGGCGGCGCCCTCAAAAGATTGCTCCGCCGCTGAGAGCTCGATCGCGACGTTGCCGATCAGGCGGGGCCCGTCCGCGCGGACGGTGCGGACGTCGAGCAGCCCGACTCCCGGGATCTCCTCCTGGCCGAGCGTGTAGGAGTGCCCGAGTAGCTGGTAGCCGCCACATACGCCGAGCACGACCGCGCCGCGGGCCGCGGCGGCTTGCAGCCCGGCGCGCTTGGTTTCGATCAGGTCCTGCGCGCACAGCCGCTGGTCGCGATCCTGGCCGCCGCCGATGTAGAACAGGTCGTGAGCATCAGGGTCGAGCTGCTCGCCCAGCCCACTGGAAGCCAGCTCGAAGTCGATCCCGCGCCAGCAGCAGCGACGCTCGAGCACGACCAGGTTGCCGCGATCGGCATAGATGTTCATCAGGTCCGGGTACAGCGCGCACACGCGCAGCACACCGGTGTGCTGCAGTGCGACGGTGGGAGGGGCTGTGGATTCAGGCACGGAACATCACCGCCACGCTGCCCGCGTGCTCCTCCGTGGCCGGTATCAAGTGGGTGCCAGCCGTCGTCAGGCCTACCTCGCGGCCCTCGCGCTGCAGCCGGGCCACGCCCACGCGATCCAGCTCCACCACGTCGCGCTCACGATCTGCCCGCGCCGACCTGGCCGTCTGTCCGGTCGTGAGGATGCTGCGCTCGCGCTCGATGCGCATCACGCGCCTGCCCGCATGCACGCGTGTGGCGCGGCTGACGTAGTGGGTCCCCTCGATGCGCGCGATCTCCGGTGAGGGCCCGAGGTCCCCCGCGGCGCAGTCGAACGGCTCGACCGCGGTGACGATCGCACAGGCGAGCAAGCCGCCGGGCAGCAGATGGGCGCGAGCGCGACGCAGGAACTCCATGCGCCCAGTCGCACCTTCGAGCATCTGCACAGTCTGCATCGGCGCCAGACACACGGCAAAGTCGTGCCGGGCAAGCGCGAACGTGCGGGCGTCCGCGCACACCGTCTCGACGGGCAACCCCGCGGCACGCTCGCGTAGCGCGTCCAGCAGCTCGGCGTCGAGATCGAGCGCGGTGACCCTGTGTCCGCGGCCGGCGAGATCGAGCGTCACCCGGCCCGTTCCGGCGCCGACGTCGAGCACCGGCCGCGCGCGTGTTCCCGTGTCCGCGGCGCCAGCCAGCTCGCGCCACAAGGGCAGGTCGGCGGCGTAGGAGCCACACTCAAGGTCGTGCCAGACGACCGCGCTAGCCCGCCGCGCGATCCGCTCGCCCGTCGGCTCGACCCAGCCGCGGCCCCCCCGGGAGGCGCTCACGACCATGCGCTGCTCGCCTCCGCTCGCGCTACCAGCAGCTCGCGCAGGGCGAGCATCGCTGTGTATGTCGGAAGCGCATACAGCGGCGCATCGACATCGGGACGCTCGGCTGCGTCCGGACGGTTTGCCGCGGCCGTGCACAGGGCGTCCGCGAGACCCTCCCGTACGTCGATGCGCGCCGGGTCGATCCCGGCGTACTTCAGCCGCGCCGCCAGGTCCGACGCGCGCGTCCCGCTGCATGTAGCCCGGCGGACGCGCCCCGCGAGCAGCTCGAAGTCGGCGTCCCAGATCCACGACACGTCGCGACCATCAGCGATCTGGTCGTTGAGTACGCCCAGCAGGTCGTGCTCGCCGGGCTCCAGGGCCAGCGTGCGCAGCACCTCATTGGCGCCCGCCGGGTTCTTGACGAGCAGGATGCGCAGCTCCCGCCGCGCCGGCGGCCCGCCAGCGCGGGGGACCGACACCATGACTGTCTCGGCGCGCCCGAAGGCCGCCTTCGTGCCATGCAGCCCAGCGACGATGTTCTGCAGCGACGCCTCCAGCGCCGTCGCCAGGGCGGCAGCGGCAAGCGCGTTGTAAACGTTGTACAGGCCGGGCAGTGCGAGCGACACCTCGGCCTGGCCCGCGGGCGTGCGCAGCGTGAAGCGAGCCGCCCGCACGCCCTCCAGGCGCACGTCAGTGGCTGTGATTGCCGGCGTCGGTCTTGACCGGCCGCAGCTCGGGCAGTGGTAGTGGCCAAGATGACCGAGGTAGATCGCGTCAAAGACGTACGGCGCGCCACAGCGGCGGCAGTGCTTGGCGTCTGCGGCGTGCGCCATCCCTGGCAGCGCCAGCGAGTCGTCCTGCACTCCGAAGTACAGCGCGTCCGGGTGCTCGCGGCCGAGGTCGGCGATCGTCGGGTCGTCTGCGTTCAGCACGAGCCGCGTGCTGCACTCATGCAGCACCTGTTCCCAGCGCTCGGCGATCGTCTCGAGCTCACCGTAGCGGTCGAGCTGGTCGCGAAACAGGTTGCCCAACAGGATCACGCGCGGGCGCAGCTGAGAGGCGAGCGCCGCCAACCACAGCTCGTCGACCTCAAACAGGCCGAGCTCGCCGGCGATGGCGCCGCGCGGCCGCGCAGCGGCGAGCAGCGTCGTGGCGATGCCGCCGGCCATGTTGGCACCGGCCTGGTTGTGCACGAGCGGTATCCCCGCACGCTCGAGAATGCCGGCCGTCATCGTGGCCGTCGTCGTCTTACCGTTGGTGGCCGAGATCAGCACGCTGCCGCGTTGCAGGCGTGCGCCGAGGACGCCGATCGCGTCAGGTGCCAGGTGTATGAGGACCTTGCCCGGTGCGCTGGTCGCGCCCCCGCCGCGCAGACGTGAGAGCGCGCCCACGGCCCGCGCGAGGACGAGCTTCGCAGCGAGCGTGTTCGCCATCAGCTCTCAGTCGAACGCGCGTCCGGCGAGGCCGCCTGCGCAGAGCCCAGGTCGAGTGGCGCGTGCGCCGGGGGGAGGGGGGCGGGGCCGGCGAACGGCGGATCAGCTGCTCCGCCGACCGGTGTGAGCATCGTGATCGCGCCGCGCAGGGCGCGTACGCGCACGGGCAGCTCGCCGATCGGGTCGCCATCGGCGTACATCGTGAACGGGCGCTCAGCGCTGATGAGGACCTCGTGCGCGCGAAAGACACGCACACACGGCTCGTGCACGTGTGTACCGCTGAAGACCCTCGGCAAGATCCGTGTCAGGAACCTGAGCTTGCTGACGCTTTCGAGGACCACCACCTCGAGCAGGCCGTCGTCGAGCATCGCGTCCGGCGCTGCGCGCATGCCACCGCCATAGGTCTTTGAGTTGCAGGCGCCGATCGTGTAGACGGTGAAGCCGCGGCGCTCCCCCGGCGGGTCGAGCTCGATCTCGAAGCGAGCCGCCCGCCACGTCAGCAGGGCGCGCAGCGCCCCATACGCGTATACGAGCCCCCCGAGCCACGCGGGAGCCTCGTTGGCGATGCGGTTGGCGTCGCTGTCGAAACCGGCGGAGGCGATCCCGACGAACGCGCGCCCGCTCGCGCCCGCTCGCGCCTCGCTGACCACCCCAAGATCGATCGGCCGCGGCACGCCATGTGCGATCGTGGCGCACGCCGTCACAGCGTCCTCGGGGATGCCGAGCACGCGTGCCAAATCGTTGCCGCGGCCGCCCGGCAGCACGCCCATAACCGCGCCCGGAATCTCGCGCAGGGCGTCGGCAAGAACGCCCAGCATGCCGTCGCCGCTAAGCGCTGCGACGATCTCGCCCGCCAGCGCTGCCTCGCGGCCGAGCTCACGAGCGTGATCGAGATCACGCGTGTCCACACGGCGCACCGCCAGCCCATGGTCGCGCAGCGCCCGCTCGACCGCGGGTGCAACACGCCCTGCCTTACCGCCGCCGGCGGCGGGGTTCACGATCAGACATACAGGCGCGCTCACGCTGGCAAGCGTAGTGCGGGCGGGTGGAGACCGGTCCTAGCGTGAGGCGGAGCCGGCGGTCAGCCGGCTCGCGCAGCGTCGGCACGATTGCGTCGTCGTCGGCCGATGGCCGCGATGATCGCCAGTGCGGCGATCGCAACGAACAGCCCGAGCAGGATGCCAGGCGCCAGCCCGAGCCCGCCGAATGGAAGCGAGATCAGCTCTACGATCCCGAGGCCGATCGCGAGCAGCAGCACGAGCAGTGCGATGATCAGCAGGACGCCACGCACACGGGCGAGGACGCCGGCCGATGCGGGGGGAATCAGCAGCCCCATTGCCCGCAGAGCGAACAGCTGCCGTCCAGTCGGAGGAGTCTGACCGAGTCGCTCGACCGCGTCCTTGAGATCCCCGGCGCGGCGTTCGGCCAATGCGAGCGACGCGTCCGCCATGCGCCTGATCTGCATCCGCTCCTGCGGGCGTGCGGCGGCGAGCGCACGCTGAAAATGGCCGCGAGCCGTCTCGGCGTCGAAGCGCTCGGACGCTCGCGCGCCAAGGATGGCGAAGGCAGCGGACTTGTATTTGGTCTCCGCTTCGAGCTCCTCGTCCGAGCGCTGCTCCAGTGCTTGGATTGCCTCGAAGGCGCCGCGCTGCTCGAGCCGGACCTGGCGTTCTTTGGGGGCCATAGGCCGCCATTCTACGGTGTCGAGGCGTCATGGCGCGGGAGTCCATATCCATGCGAACCTGCCCTCCGTGTGGGACCGCCCAGACGATATGCTCGCCACGTGCCGAGCCGTTTCCATTCCATATCCATCGGTCTGTGTGCGCGTGCGTGTGTGCTGTGTGTGAGCGCTCTACTGGCGTTGGCGGGCGCGTCCGCCCCGGCGGTGTTCGCTGCGGGCAGCAGCTCGGGCGGCACGGTGGGCAAGCTGACGCTAGCGCCGAAAGCCGCGACCACGGCAACCACCACAACCACGACATCCTCGGAACCGCGCAACTCCCACGGCCTGATCCTGATCGTGCTCGGGGCCGTGGTGCTGCTGCTAGTGGGGATCGCGGTCGTGATCATGCGCGACGCGCGCAGCGTGGCGCCAGCGAGCGACAGCGAGCTCGTCGAAGGCAGCACACCGCGACACTCAGAAGCCGCGCTGCGTAAGCGCCGTGCAAAGGCGAAGGCCGCGCGTAGGCAGCGCAAGCGCAACCGCGGCTGAGAGGTCCGTCAGTGGCAGGCGCGCAGCGGCCGCGTGCGGTGTGGGTGCACGGTCGTGCGCACCCGCGGCGGGGATGGCGGAGAGGGGGAGCCATGTGGACCGCGGCGCGGTCTGCGCGGGCGAGGCGCGCGAGGGTGGGGATTCAGCGGACCGCCGGGCAGCGCCTTGGAGCCGCCATCCTCTTCAGAGGAATCCGGGATGTCAGGAGCCTTCATCGACTCGTCGTAGCGGAACGGAATCCACAGCATCAGTCCGGCGAGCGGGATCTTGATCAGCGTGGCGAACAACAGGATCCAGAGCCACAGCGGCATCTCCCCGGCGATGGTACTACTGCCGTATGAAATCGCAAGGAGCCACCGCGTTGAGCGCACTCGCGACGGACCTCGCCGGCTGCCGGCACTGCCCGCGACTGGTCGCCTGGCGGGAGCAGGTCGCCCGCGATCGGCGCGCGGCGTTCGCGGGGGAGAAGTACTGGGGACGTCCCGTTCCGGGCTTCGGCGACCCGTCGGCTCGCGTGCTGCTGCTGGGCCTCGCGCCGGCCGCACACGGCGCGAACCGCACGGGGCGGATGTTCACGGGTGACCGCTCAGGGGACTTCCTGTTCGCGGCATTGTGGCGGACCGGCTTTGCCAACCAGCCGGTTTCGCGTAGTCGTGATGACGGTCTGACGCTCCGCGACACGTGGATCACGGCGGCCGTCCGCTGCGCGCCACCGGCCAACCGTCCGACGCCGGCCGAGCGCGAGCAGTGCCTGCCGTGGAGCGTGAGCGAGATGACGCTGCTGAGCGACGTGCGTGTGGTCGTGTGCCTGGGCGCCTTCGCATGGGATGCCGCCCTGCGCTTGACCGCGCGCTTGGCCGACCCACCTGACGCGCCGCGGCGGCCGCGTCCCCGCTTCGGCCACGGCGCCGAGCTGGCCGGCGAGCGCTACTCGCTGATCGGCTGCTACCACCCGAGTCAGCAGAACACGTTCACCGGCCGACTGACCGAGGCGATGATCGACGCGGTACTTGAACGTGCGCGGGTGCTGGCCGACGTCTCGCGCTAGCATCGGTTGCAGTGATGAAGAGTGTGATCGCAGCGACCGTAGCGGTAACAGCGGGGCTCATAGTCGCGAACATGCTCGGCGTAGCCGCCGCGGAAGCCCCCACCGCGACTCCAGTACGGACCGTGAGCGTTGAGGGTGTTGCGAGCATTCCGATCGCACAGAACGCGAACCTCGCCTCAGCGACGTCGGTCTATCGGCAGGGCATGGCTGTTGCGGTAGCCGACGGCGAGGGTAAGGCGGAATTCCTTGCGAGCAAGGTGGGTGCGACGCTCGGCACGGTGCAGAGCATCGTCGAAGACGGCGGTTCCATCGGGTGCACAGGTGGTGAAGAATCTGGCTACGTCGAATATCAAGGCGAACAGCCTGACTTCGGCTCGCCGCCGACGACCGCCGCACCGGTAGTGGATCAGCGCGTCGCAGCGCCGAGATCGACGCCGAAGCGCAAACCAACGGCGAAGCACCGCAAGAAGAATCCATCTGCCAAGACGGCCGCCGCAACGGTATGCACGCTCTCAGCAGATGTCTCGCTCTTGTACACGATCAACTGAGGTTTCCGGACAATCGCCCCGCGGACGTATCGCTATCTGCGTGAGCAAAAGCAACGCGCTCTAACCTTGCGTAATGCCCTACACGACCACCGAGGCCAGACAACAGCTGCTCGACACCATCGCCGAGGCGGCCGAGAAGCTCGGCGTGGCGTTGGCATCTCTGAGCGAGGCCTATGAGCGGCTGGACGAACGCAATGCCGACGCGGTCGAGGAGGCGCTGTTCCGCCCAGTGCAGATGGCCTACGGGCGCTCGCGACGCGCGCACGCCGCGTTTGCCGAACGTCACAGCCTGGCCGGGTGCACCTTTGAGCCCGCCGTCGCGGGAGCGCCCGCGAAAGGGGTCAAGGGTTTCCTTGACAGCGCGGTGCAGGCTGTTGGCGACGCCGATCGCCTGCTGGCAACACTCCAGGACTCGATGCTCCCGGTCGAGGTCGGAGACGTCGAGCTGCGCGCCGATCTGGAGCAGGTACGCGCACTGCTGCAGGGTCTCAGCACACGCGCTCGTGAGCTTGTGCGCACGCTCGGACGCTGACGCGCGCGGCTAATCGACGGGCGCGCCGTTGGCGGTGAGCGTCACCTGGATGTTGCCGCGGGTGGCGTTTGAATATGGGCAGACGGCATGCGCGGCACGGACCAGGTCGACTGCCGTGGCGGCGTCGGCGATCGAGGGTAGCGTGACATCGAGACCGACCGAGAGCAAGAAGCCGCCCTGGCCGTCGGGAGAGAGCGACACTTCGGAATCGATCGCCGCGTCTCCAGTCTCCGCCTTGGCTCGCCTTGCGACAACGCCGAGGGCCCCCTCGAAACAGGCGGCATAGCCAACGGCGAACAGCTGCTCGGGGTTAGTGCCACCTCCGGAACCGCCCATCTCGGGTGGAATGCGCAGGTCGACAACGAGCGCACCGTCGCTCGATTGACCGTGTCCCTCCATGCGCCCGCCGGTGACGTGCGCCTTGGCTGTGTAGAGCGTCTCGGCCATCGCCTATCTCTCCTTCGCGGGGTTTAGAACTGCTCAGTTGGCTCAGATGCTAAAGGGTCCGGATCCGGCGCAGGTGCTAGACCAACGACCTTGCTACTACCGATCGGCTGCGCGGACGCGTGCTCGCAGGGGTCGACCGGATGCGGGACCTGCGGCCAGTCGGTGAGCGACTCGGCGGGGTGGGTGATTCGTTGTGTGCTGGCGAGTAGTTCGGTGATCGCGTCGTCGATGTCGTGGGCGAGTGTGTCCACGTCGGGCAGCGCTTGACGGTCGGCGTAAACGCCGAAACAGGCTTGGTCATGGACGGTGGTCATGCCGACGGAAACCGCGTGGTGCTCGGCGAGTGGGACGACCGGGTATGCAGCCTGCAGCTGGCAGCCGAGCATGTACATGGGCACGGTGGGGCCGGGGATGTTGGATACCACGAGGTTGAAGGTGCGGGGGCTGGCGATCAGCCGCGAGAGAGCTTGCTGCACCGTTACAGGGGTGCGCGCCGCGGCCTTCAGTACGAGGTCGGCTCCCTCGGGCTCACCGCCACGCTTGCGGGCGCTCATCGCGGCATGCACCTGATAGAGGCGAGCGACGGGGTCCGGCTCGTCGCAGGGAAGCTCGGTGAACACGAAGGAGATGTGGTTACCCAGGACGTCATCCTCGCTGCGCACACTGACCGGGACCATCACCCTTAGCGCGACCGGCTGCTCGCCGCGGCGAATCAGATAGCTGCGTATGCCGCCGGCGACCGCGGCCAGCACCACGTCGTTGATCGTCGTGCCATAGGCGCGCTTGACGCTCCGCAGGTCAGCGAGTGGCCGCTGTGCCCACGCCAGCCGTCGCAGCGGCGAGAGCTGTTCATTGAGCACACTCGCGGGTGCGCCACGCATGACATGGCTGAGTGCGCGAGTCATCCGCAGCGCCCCCGCTGCGGCCTGTCGCGCCGCGGGCGCGGGCGCGGCCGCCGCGCGCGCCGACCAGTGCAACAGGTCGAGCTGCTGAGCGAGCAGATCGCGCAGCCCGCGGGCCAGCAGCCGCTCACCGCCCGGCTCCGGCGCGGCACGCCAGCCGTCGGGCTCGCAGGCGGCGGGCTCGGGCGTGGGGTCGAGCAGCAGCAGCGCGAGCTCGACCGCGGCGAGACCGTCGACCATGCAGTGATGACTCTTGCCGACGATCGCGAACCGCTGCTTCGCGGTCTCCTCACAGATCCACATCTCCCACAGTGGGCGATCACGGCGCAGCGGGATCGAGAGCACCTCATCGACGAGACCCTCGAGCGGACCGGGTGCCCAGTAGACATGGCGATCGACCGAGAACGCCCGATCGTCGGTCCACTCCGGTGCGTGCAGACCGAGCGGGACCGACGCAAGCTTCTGACGGTAGCGCGGCGCGTGAGCCAGGCGCCGCGCGATGTGATCACGGAGCTCTGTGAAGCTCGGCAGTCGAGCATTGGCGGGCGCCGAGAACAACGCAACCCAGCCCACGTGCATGTGCGCGGTCGGCGTCTCCACCGCCAGGAACGACGCATCGAGCGCCGACAGCCGCAAACTCGTCATTCCACCAGCGCCAGCCTTGCCTGAGCGCCGGCCGGCGGCGCCACCTGGCGCGATGACGGCACCACCGCTCCGCCCGCGCTGGCACGCGGAATCTCCCGGCGCCCCCAGTCGGCTGCGAGCGCGAACTCGACCAGCCGGTCGAAGTAGCTGTGCAGCGGCGTAGTGCGGATGCCGGCACCGCGCAGGGCAACACGGGCGCGACGATCGTCATACACGACCCGCATTGCGAAGTAGGGGAAAAACACCTCGCTCTGCTTCAGAGCGCGCCGAGCGCGCGCACCGCGAGCCGCACGAACGAGCAGCGGATGCACCACATGGCGATATACCGCGGGCTCGATCAGGCGCGGCGCGGAACGATCGAAGAACGCGCTCGCGAGCTCCACGAGCTCACCGACGCTACTCACGTGCGCGCCTGCAGTGAGGTGAAAGGTGGCACCCTCGGCCTCTGAAGTCTGGCTGAGTGCGAAGATCGCGTCGGCCACATAGTCGACGGGCACCACGTCGACCGGCGCGTCACGGCGTGCGGGCAACGCCGCATAGGCGCCCCGTGCAAACGCGCGCAACGGCCAGTACAGCACGTTGAACGACGCGGTCCAGCCACTGTCGCGCTCACCAACGATGATGCTCGGGCGCAACACCGTGACAGGCAACTGCTCCCGCCAGCGGGCGACCAGACGCTCCGCTTCGAACTTCGACTGCTCGTAGGGATTGCGGAAGCGCTGGCCCACATCGAGGTCATCCTCGCTGAAGCACCCGACGTGCTCACCGGCTACGTATGCCGTAGAAACGTGGGAGAAGCGCCGAAGGCCGCCGCGCGCCTGGCAGCGCTCCGCGAACTCGAGCACGCGCCACGTGCCCTCCACATTGGCCACACGCGAAGCCTCCAACCCGAGATCAAAAGATACCGACGCCGCGCAATGCACTACCTCATTGACCCGCTCGGCGAGCCCGTCCAGTCCACCATAAAGACCAAAACCAGGGAGTGTCACATCACCACGCACCGCGACCACCCGCTCCGCATACGGATGATCGGGGCCAAACAGACACACCAGCGTACGCTCCATCCGAGCCACGACCTCACGATCGTCCGCCCCCCGCACAAGCGCATATACATGTCGATCAGTGCGCGCCAGAAAGCGCGCCAGCAACTCCATGCCGACGAACCCCGTCGCACCCGTCAACAACACACCATCCGTCATCCGATCCACGGTCCTCTCCCGACCTCGGCGCGGCCTCAGAAGCATGACAACTCAGCAGGCGCCAGCATGTCGAGTCCCGGTATGGAGTGCATCGCCGTTTGTCGGAATCTCCGCAGAAATGGCGATGACCGCGCAATACAGCGATGTCTTTTCTTGTTCGTCCTTGGTCTCGGCCAGGGAAAGCCTCACGAACGTCGCCGGTCGCTTACAGATCCTCGGCCAGTAGCTCCATCAGGAGTCCGTCGTGCCAGCCCTCGCCGCCGACGTCGCGCTCGTAGCGCCGCATGATCCCGACGGGCCTAAAACCGACCTTCTCGTAGGCCCTGATGGCCGCGACGTTCGACACCGCCGGGTCGATCGTGACGCGATGATGCCCGCGGTCCTGGATCAGATGGCACACGATGCGCCTGAGCGCCTCCGTGCCCAGTCCGCGGCCGTGCAGCACGGGGTCCAGGAACAAGTCGATCGACGCGTGCCGATATTTTGGCTCGGGCTGCTCGCAGAACTGGATCAAGCCCGCGATCGCGCCTTCGACTTCGATCGTCAGTCGCGTGGCGTCGGGGTCGTCAGTCCACGGGAAGCCGTCCGCCGGAACGTCCCACCATTGTGAGACCTCCCTGGTCGCGTAGATCCGCAGTAGCTCTGCTTCGTCACCCTTGCCCAGCGGGCGAAGAACCATGTCTGACCGCGTGGCGGTAACTGAGCGCATCTCGAGGCCTACGCCGACGTCGGCTTGTGATGCCGTTGGCGCTCCCAGACCTTGGAGTAGCAGGCTGAGGATCATGCCGAAGATCAACGGGTCAACGGTCTCTGGGTCGGCGAGATGCTCGATCGCGATGCCGTTGGAGAGCGCGAGCACCGCGACCGCGAGTTGGTCCGCGGGCGCGGGGAGGTCGACGCCGACATGGGCGGCCTGCTGTTCGAGGAAGCGCGCAATGACCTCGCGCGCTGCGCGTCGATGGCGAGCGAACTGCTCCCTGAGGCTCGGGTCGCGCACGGCTCGGGCCCAGAACTCGATGAACAACAGGTGCCAATCGGCCTGGCTGGAGATCAACCCCACCAACCCGCTGCCAGCATCGGATGCAATTGCCTCAGGCGTGCCCTGGCGATCGACGGCTTCTGTGACTAACGTGAGTCGCTCGTCGATGCGCTCAGCCATCAGAGCATAAAAAAGCTCATCCTTACCCGCGAAGCTGGAGTAGACGGCGCCCTTGGTCAAACCCGCGGCCGCGGCAACCTCATCGAGCGATGCGCGGTCATAACCACGTTCGGCGAAGACCTCGCTGGCGGCCTGCAGCAGACGCGCACGCGTCTGGGCGCGCGTCGGACGCGAACGCTGCTTCGGCTGCTCCTTGTTCGACGGCACGGAAGCATGATACTGTCCGGTACTCAATACTTATTGGTATCGAAATTCTAAGCTATCGCGCACGGCCTGAAAGGCTCTAGATGTCCACACTTCGTCAGCCGGTGCAGCCTGAGGCGCGCAGTGCAGCCGCCGGGCACGGGCGACTCGCGGGGCGCAAGATACTCGTCGTCGGGGCAGGTCAGCAGAACTATGACCTCGAGGACCCTCCGGTGGGTAATGGCCGCGCGATCAGCCGATTGCTTGCTCGTGAGGGAGCGCTCGTCGCGGTCGCGGATCTCGACGCCGCCGCGCTGGGGGAGACGGCCCGTCAGATGCATGCGGAGGGCTCGGCCGCGGTTACCATCGTTGCCGATGTCGGCGAGCCGACAGAGATCGAGCGTATGGTGGCCGAGGCTCGAGCGGGACTGGACGGCCTCGACGGACTCGTCGCGAATGTAGGCATCGTCGGCGGGTGGGGTCTGGATCAAACGAGCGCGGAGGACTGGGACCGTGTCTTTCAGATCAACGTCCGCGCCCATTACCTGATCTGTAAGTACGCGCTGGCCGTGATGCCGGACGGCGCCGCGATCGTGCTCACCTCTTCGATCGCCGCGCTCATGCCGGCTAACGAAGTTGTCGCCTATCACTCCTCTAAGGCGGCACTCGACGGCTTGGGCATGTGGCTGGCCAAGCACGCCGCTCCGCGGAACATCCGGGTTAACCTTGTCGTCCCCGGGCTGATCGACACCTCGCTCGGCCGCCTCGCAAGCAAGGCCGACCCCAGCCGTGAGGAGCGTCCGGTTCCGCTTGGGCGCCAAGGCACCGCATGGGAGGTCGCCTACGCAGCCGCGTTCCTGCTCTCCAACGAGGCCAGCTACATCACCGGGCACTCGCTCCCCGTGGATGGTGGGCTGGTCGCCCTGCGCTGAGCTCATGGCTCGACTCCCTTACGTCGACCCGCAGGCTGCATCGCCAGGAGTGCAGGAGGCGCTCGATGCACTCCCGTCACTCAATATCTTCCGGATGCTCGCCCACGCCGATTCAGCCTTCGTTCCATATCTGGGTTTCGCAGGCGTCCTGCTTGCACAGCTGGAACTCGACCCCAAGCTGCGTGAGCTGGCGATACTGCTCGTCGCCACACGCACCGATGCGGAGTACGAGTGGGTACAGCACGTCGGCATCTCCAGGGCACTGGGCATCCACGACGAGCAGATTTCCGCCGTGGAGCGCGGCGACCTTCAAGCGGCGTGTCTCGACTCGGACGCGCGAGTCGTCCTTTGCTTTGCCTCCGAGGTACTCGCGCTGCCGCGCGTTAGCGATGTGACCTTTGTCGCCCTCAGTGACCGCTTCCCACCTCGCCAGATCGTCGAGCTGCTGCTTATCATCGGGAGCTACCACATGCTTGCACGTCTGATGACCACGCTAGACATCAACATCGACCCAGCCGTCGGGAGTAGCGTCGTTGATGAGGCAAAGCGCCGCCTCACAGAGTGACCGATTTGTAACCGCCAGGCGCGCTTTCTCGCCATTCGCGAGGTCTTCGAGCCGATCCCTGTCGATGAGCTGGTGGCTGAGTCGCGCCGGAGGTCGAGCATGCCTCAGACTTATCTAGTTGACATAACATGTATTATCAGGCACAGAAAGGTAGCGCATCAGTTTGAGTTTCCCTGTACGGCGTCCGCGATCAGAAAAGCCGCCAAGAGGCTGGAGCAGCTGCGCGATCTGCCCCGGACCCTGATGCGGTACGAGACGCACGACCGGCGCCTCGCTCTGCTCGAGGGTTGCCTGGCCTGGATCGATCGCGAGTGGGATCACCTGGTCACGATCGAGGAAGAACTCGCCCGCGGCAAGTAGCACTCAGGAGCGGCCGCCAGTCTCACATGGATGAGACCGCAATCTCATCGCATGTAAGACAGCTTTGTCTCATCCATGTGAGACTGGGGCAGGCAGCATTACGCGTCGGCGAGTGCGAGTGCCTTGACGGTGATGTCGGCCATCGAGCCCTTCACGCCGCGGCCTCCAGAATGCTGTCGTTCACGTCGCTGGGCCCGGGTGTGCCCGCAGCGTACACCGGCTTGCGGTTGAGACGTTTTCGCTGGAAGTCCTCAGCCAGGAGCGTGCCCACCTCCCCAAGCAGCGCGCGCCGGTCGCATCCCCGACGCGCCAACAGCCTGGCGGTGGCGCCCAACAGGCGCGGAGGGGTGAAGACCTGCGAGGGCCGCGAGCGGTGGCTGTAGAACAGATCCAGGAACGTGCCTATCTTTCCCTGCTCCAGCAGTCGCCTCTCAATCTCGGACACCACCGCGGGCGTCGACCCAGCCTTTCCCATATCGGTGGCGAGCCAGTAGTGCTCGGCCGCGTCCTTGTCTCGCCAGTCGCCCCAGGCCACCATCTCACGATCAATGTCTTCTGCAGAGCCATCAAGCGCGGTTGCGATCGCCGGCACGAGCGCGTCGACCTGCCGGAATGCGTCCTGTATGCCCTGACCGGGCGTCGGGTCCTTGAAGTTGCCGGCGTCGCCGACCAGCACCCAGCCGGGGCCGGAGGCCTCCCGGAAGAACCCCTCCCAGCGCAGCATGCCGAACAGCTTCCCGGTCCGCCGCGCGCCCGAGAGTGCCTGCGCCACGGGCCTGCAGCTGCATGCGTACTCCATGAAGCTGCCCTCCAGATCCTCCCCAAAGCGAGGGAGATCAGCCAGATCCGGAATCAGGATGACCTGATAGAGGCCGCTGTCGGCGTGCGTCGCTGTCACCAGTCGATTGCCCCACCGGTGGAACACGAATGCCGGATCGGGGCCGGGCTCGACTCCCTCGAAGAAGGACCAATAGAGGAATCGCTCGTTCGGCGTGAGGTTGTACTTGCGCGCCCCGACGAGGCTCGCGATCGTCGAGTTGCGACCGTCCGCGCCGACAACCAGCCGCGCCCGGAGCGTCGTCTCCGAGCCGTTCTGTGCGACCCGCACGCCGGCCACTCGACCCTGATCCTCGAGGAGTCCTGTCACCTTGCTCGCCATCCGCAGATCGGCGCCCGCCTCCGCGGCGCTCTGAGCCAAGATCGGATCGAGCAGCATCCGGCGCACCGATGCTGTACCGCCGACGTCGCCTGACTGCAGCTGAATCGGGGTCACGAACTCGAGGTCCTCCTGACGCAGGTCGACGCGGTCGAGGAATGGCGCGCCGGTCGCGCGTATCTCTTCGATGACCCCGAGGCGGTCCAGGAACGCCAGCGCCTGGGCCTCGAAGATGTGGGTCGAGAGGGTGTCGCTCGGAAAGCTGGCCTGCTCGACGAGTGCGACCTTGAGGCCCCGGCGTGCGAGCAGCGTCGCCAGCGGCGACCCCGCGCAGCGCGCACCCACGACGATCACATCGAATACCTGGCTCATGCGTCCTCCGATCTCTCTGTTCGCTTCGAGGTCTGGCCTCGTCGTCACCGAGACTGACCGGCGGAAACGCGTGGTACATCGGCCAGACGGCGTATTCGAGCGGGCGGCGGTGGCGTATTCGGCGCCGGTGCTGCCGGCTCCGTGGAGCGCCGGAGCTAGAGGTCTCTTCGCGCCGCCTGCGCTGCAAGCTCGGCACGCGATGAGACGGCGAGCTTGGCGAACACGTGGGACAGGTGCGCCTGGACGGTGCGCGGCGAGATGAACAGGCGCTCGCCGATCTGAGGGTTGGTCAGGCCCTCGGCGACGAGCTCCACGACCCGCAGCTCGGCGGGGCTGAGGCTCTCCCAACCGCGCAACGGCCGCTTGCGTTCTCCGCGGCCGCGCTCGGCGTAGGCGACCGCATCATCCAGCGAGGCCGAGGCGCCGGCCGACCACGCCGCCGCGAAGGCCTCCTGGCCGAGCGCCTCGCGCAGCGCGCCGAGCTCCGCTTCGTAGGGCGGCTGACGCACCGGGAAGCGCACGCAGCCCACCGCGGCGCGAATGCCATCCGCCGCAGCGAGCAACCGAACCGCCTGCTCCGCGCTCTGCAGCTCTGAGACGAGCGCCGCGAGCGACTCCAGCACGTCCGCGACGCCACCCGGGTCGCCGGCCTCATGGAACGCGCGCAGAGCCTCGTGGAGCAGCTGCTCAGCTCCGGAGACCTCGCCGGCCTCGCGTGCGAGCTGCGCTTGCGCCTCGAGCGCGGCCCCGATCGCCAGCGGGTTCTTGCTCTCGCGCGCGACGAGCACCGCTTCTTCGATCGCGGCGACGGCCGTTACCGTCTCTCCGCGCGCCAGCTGGGCGGCCGCCGTGATGAGCAGCGCGGGGACGGTGAAAGAGGCGTAATTGCTCGCCCGCGCCGTCGGCAACGCCTCACTCATCATCGTCTCCGCACGCTCGAGCTCGCCGGTGGCGTACTCCAGCAGTCCCAGCTGCCACTGCATCAATGGCGTGCCGTTGTGGGCCATACGCACGCCCAGCGCGATCGACTCCTCGATGTGCGCTCGCGCGGCCGCCCACTCCCCGGTGCGGGTCTTGACGAAACCGAGGGCCCCGAGATCGACCATCGCGAACAGCGGGTCGCCGAGCGAACGCGACTGCGCGAGAGCCTCCCCCAGCATCGCCTCCGCCTCCGCGAATCGACACTGCACCGCCGCGTTGAAGCCGAGCCAGCTGAGCGACTCACGGATACCGAGCAGGTTGCCCGCGGCACGCGATACCGCCAGGGCGTCTTCGAGCAGCGGCGGCGCAGCCTTCAGCCGCCCACCAACATTTGCAAGAAAGCCGGCTCCGTAGAGCCCATCGGCCAGAAACCAGGCGTCCCCGAGCGGGCGCGTGATGGCGATGCTCTCTTCGAGCACGGGCATCGCAGCCTCCGGCTCGAGCGAGATCAGCGCCCACCCGAGCAGATCGAGCGCTCGACCCACCGTGCGCTCGTCACCCACCTCACGGCCGATCGCGAGCGCCTCCTCGGCGAAGCGCCGCGTCGCCACCCAGTCGGTTGAGATCGTCCCGATGTGGCCCACAGCAACCAGCGCCTTTGCCCGAGCGAGCCCGCTTGCGCCCTCCCCGGCTAGCGCCGACTCGAGGTGCCCCCGGCCCTCGCGCCAATGGCCACGCGCCTCGAAGAACAACCACAGCGCGGCGGCGAGGCGTAGAGCCTCATCGACGCGCCCCGCGTCCACCGCCCACCCGAGTGCACCGCGGAAGTTGTCCAGCTCCGTCGTGAGCGGCTGGAGCCACTGCTCAAGGCGCGCCCCGTACAGATCCGGCTCCGCGGACTCGGCAAGCGCCAGGTGGTAATCGAGGTGCTGGTTGCGCACGAGCGCAGCCTCGGCGGCGTCGCTGAGCTTCTGCCGCGCGTACGCACGGACCGTCTCCAGCAGCGCGTAACGCGTCCTGACGCCCTGCTCCTGCACCTGCACGAGCGACTTGTCAACGAGGCTCCCGAGCAGGTCGAGGATCGCAACGACCTCGAGGCCACCGCCGGCGCAAACCGCCTCGACCCCATCGAGCGTCCAGCCGCCGGCGAACACGGAGATGCGCCGGAACAGTGTTTGCTCCGCCGCGCTCAGCAGGTCGTGACTCCAATCGACCGAGGCCTCGAGGGTGCGCTGCCGCGGCATCGCCGTGCGTGAGCCCCCCGTCAGCAGTACGAACCGCTCGCGCATCGCGTCGGCGATCTCCTGCGGAGTCAGCAGCCGCACGCGTGCCGCCGCCAGCTCGATCGCCAGGGGGATTCCGTCCAGGCGCCGACAGATCGTCGCCACAGCCTGCGCGTTCGCGTCGACCAAACGGAAATTTGGTCGCACCTGTCGCGCCCGGTCGCAGAACAGCTGGATCGCTTCGACGTCCGCAAGCGCGGCTCGTGCCAGCTCGGCTTGCGGAACCTGCAGCGAGGGAACCCGCCAGCTCTGCTCTCCCTCGACGCCGATCGACTCGCGGCTCGTCGCCAGAATCACAACACCGGGACACGCCTCGAGCAGCGTGGCCGCCAACTCCGCGCACGCGCCCAGCAGGTGCTCGCAGTTGTCGAGTGCGATCAACAACCGGCGCTCGGCGAGCTGCGCCGTCAGCGTCTCGATCACCGGCTGCGACGGGAACTCGCGAATCGAAAGCGCGCCCGCAACCTCACTGGCCACCAGCGCCGAATCGCTGATTGGCGCCAGATCCACCCACCACACACCGTCAGGGTGATCGTCAAGCGTCTCGGCGGCCACCTGCAAGGCCAGCCGTGTCTTCCCGCTCCCACCCGCTCCGGTCAGAGTAAGCAGGCGCGATCGGCCGAGCAGCTCACGAACCTCTGCGATCTCGGCCTCGCGGCCGACGAAACTGGTGAGCTGGACGGGCAGGTTGTTCGGGAGGGCTGACAGCGAGCGCAGCGCCGGGAAGTCGTCGTGTAGATCCGCGTGGCACAGCTGGTACACCTGCTCCGGCCGCGCCAGGTCGCGCAGCCGATGCGCACCGAGGTCGCGCACGCTGACCCCGTCGGGCAGGCCGCCTGCCACCAGCTCATACGTCGAGCGCGACAGCAGCGTCTGCCCGCCATGTCCGATCCCCCGCAGCCGAGCACAGCGATGGATCGAGGGGCCGGTGTAGTTGCGCGCATCGCGCAGCACCGCCTCACCGGTGTGCAGCGCGACACGCACGCGTAGATCCACGCCCTCAGGCCACGGCTCGCTTCTTAGCGCCAGCTGCAGATCAAGTGCGCACGCAACCGCATCCGACGCTCGCACGAACACGCCGACCGCACTGTCACCCTCGCCCTGCTCCTCCGGAAGCACCCCGCCACGCGCCTGCATAGTCTCGGCGAGCAGGTCGTGACAGCGCGCCATCACCCCCGCCATCACCTCGCCCCGCTCCTCCCACAACAAGGTCGAGCGCTCGACATCGGTCAGCACGAACGTCACCGTCCCAGTCGGGACGATCGCCACCGCGTCCTGGTCAGCTCCGCCCACCGGAATCATGATCTCCTCGTGCATCATCCCAAGCCTGCCGTGCCGTACGGTGGACTACATCGGCCATATGGCCTATTCGCCGTCAGAGCTGGCCGGATCGGCGACGCCCGCTCGCTTCGACCGACCCCTGTCCGTGTCCGCGTCGCGGCCCGAATGGCTTCCCTGTCTCACATGAATGAGACGCCAGCGGTCTCATATGAGTGAGATTGGGCGTCTCAGATCGGTGAGACGCCGCACCCTGCGGCGTCTCATCCATATGAGACTGGCATCGGGCCGCGAAATCTCATCGCTCCCGCGGGCGGTCTACTGGTCGGCCGCGGGCGGCTCGTCGGCTGCCCGCTGAGGTTCTACGGTGGCCGCGGCCTTGGCGGAACGGTCGAGGAGGTAGCGAGCTACCGCGCGATGGATCGGCGCGATCATGGGCCACGCCGTACGCGATCGCCTGCTGTCGAGGCGGAGCATGGTGGTGACGCATAGCTTGCCGGCGGGTGTCGATCCAACCAGCCTCGCGGATCCAGCGGGACCCTCGGCGGCGAGGACGAAGACCTGCCGGTCATCGCGGATGATCGCCCATCCCAGCGGGTGCTGGCTATCAACCTCAGTGAGCCGGAACCCAAGCAGTTGTTGCGCCGTTCGCGCAAAGGTGAGCAGCGCCGGCGGGGCTGTATCGAGCAGGAAGCGCGTCCACTGACCGGGCGTCCACCCACCGGGCGAGCGGGTGTCCGGCGCTTGGACCTCGAAAGCGTCCGCGTAATCGACTCTGTCCAACAGGTCCAACGCCGCAACGCATGTCGGTACAGACACCCGCCGCGTCATTCGCACCCCCCTTTGCCCGTCCGACGTTCGCGGGGGTTCTCCTTCCGGATTGTTGATTCGGAGCACAACGGGCCCTAAGAGGTCCAGGGGACGGCTTGGGTCTTGAGGGTCGCCGAGTCCGGGTCGGGTAGCAGCCGGTCGACGAGCGCGAGTGATGGCCTACCTTCGAGCAGGGGCAGCACGTCGGGTCGGTAGAGGATCAGGGCGAGGCTGGGTGCAATCATGAAGTCGGCGGCGTTCAGCTGCTGCTGGCCGAGGACCCCGTCGGCGATCCAGGCATCGATCCGGTCGAGCATCTGTGGCAGCTCGGGAAGCAGTTCGCGGTCACTTTTCTGGTTGACGGCGAATGCCGATGCGATCGCCCGGATCGAAAGCCGTCGTAGGAGCGCGTTTCCGTACAGCAGGTAGCCGATCCGCCCGTTTGCGGCGCTTTGACTGAATCCTGCAGGGTCGCGTACAGCGGCCGCGATAAGGAGTCGGCGGGCGGCCATCTGAAAGGTGTCATTGCCCCACCGCTCGGCCTCCTCGACGGCGCACCGCTGCTCAGGGTCGGAGGGGAACAGGGTGGGTTCTGGATGTCGCGCCTCCAGGAAGCGGGCGATCTTGTGGTTCGTCGAGATCCGCCGGCCGTGAGCGGCGAGCGCCGGCACGGTTCCGAGCCGGTCGCCAAGCCGGATACCGAGCGTGCGCTTGCCGCCGGCGGTGCGTGTCTCCCCGCCGGCGTCGAATCCCCGCAGTCGCACCGATAGCGGGTGCAGCAAGCTGACTAGCTCGACGCGTCGGTACGGAAGCTGCTTGTGCTCGAGCATCAGCATCGCCGAGCGGCCGGGGTGCGTCGGGATCAGGTACAGCACGTACATACTGACGGGTCAGTAGCTACGCTACCACCGTGACTGAGAGTGTTCACCAGCGGCTGGCGGGCGGAGGCCGTAGAGCGGGCCGTCGGATCGATCAGCGCACTCGCGCCGCGCGAGCGCAGGGGCGCGAGAGTCGGGACGAGCTGCTGGCGGCCGCGCTACGGGTATTCGCCCGCCGCGGCTACCGCCAGGCAGGAGTCGACGAGATCGCCGCCGAGGCGGGCTACTCGAAGGGCGTCGTCTACTGGCATTTCTCGAGCAAGGAGGAGCTGCTGGTGGCCCTGATCGACGAGCGGATCGACGCGCCGATGCGCGAGATGGTCGCGCTGCTGGAGTCCGCCCCGCCCGAGCGCGACATGTCGCTCGAGGCGACCAGGGCGTTCGCGCGCCAGCTCGACAGCCAACGCGACGTGTTGGTGCTTGACCGCGAGTACTGGAGCATCGCGTTCCGCGATCCCGAGCTCCGCGCCCGCTACGCCGAGCGCCAGAGCGAGCTTCGCGACGTGCTCGGCCGCGCGCTCAAGGCGCGCGCTCGACACCTCGGGACACCCGACCTTCCGATGCCGACGCAGGACATCGCCCGCGTTGTGCTGAGCATCATCGCCGGACTAACGGTCGACGAGCTGATCGAGCCGGGATCAGTCCGCCCTGAGTTGCTCGGTGAAACGCTTGCCGTGATCTACTCCGGCTTGGTCGCGCGCGCCCCTCGCCCGCCAGCAACGAGAAGGTAACGAATGACAGCCACGGACCGCCAGCCTGCAACCCATACTCGCCGCGCGACGCCAGTAGCAGTGATCACAGCGGGTCACGGCCCCGAGATTCTCCTCGTCCACGGCGGCGCCAGCCCGAGCACCACCTGGGGGTCACTAGCTCCGCTCACGGCCCGCTGGACACTGATCCTGATGCATCGGCGAGGGTATCCACCCAGCCCGCCGGAGCAGGGCGAGGGACATGATTTCGACGTCGACGCCGACGACATCGCCGAGCTCCTCACAAACCGTCCCCATCTCGTGGCGCACTCCTACGGAGCGCTTGGAGCGCTGATCGCCGCTGAGCGCCTACCGGAAAGCGTTCGCTCGATGACGCTGATCGAGCCTGCGCTCCACAACCTCGTTCCCCGCGACCCCCTGGTCGCGCGGTTCGAGCAGATCGGCAACGATGTGCTTACCCACGGCCTCGAAACAGACTCCGCGACGCTACGCGAGTTCCTACGGATCGCGGGCGCGACCGACGTGACGGACGGACCCCTGCCGGACCACGTCGCTCGCGGCGTCCGCCGCGCCCACGGCAGCCGTCCGCCCGGCGATGCGAGGATTGACCTCGCCGTCATCCGGAACGCCGAAATCCCTACTCTCGTGGCGTCCGGCGGTCACAACGAAGCGATCGAGCGGATCTGCGACGCCGCCTCCTTGCAGCTCGGCGGCGAGCGGCTGGTCCTATCCGGCGCCGGGCACTTCGTGATGCGGACTGCGGGCTTCGCTAATCGGCTCGAACGCTTTCTCGCATCGGCACGACATGATGCCGAAGGGGCTGAGCGGTGACTAACGCGGAGGTCGTGGAGCGCTTTCCACACACTCCACGCCGAGGTCTCTCACACCGCGTGAGAGACGCTTCCTCCCGGACGCAGCCGCTTCAGCGGGCCAGGCTCACATCGATGAGACATCCCGGTCTCACATGGATGAGATGGTTGTCTCACATCGGTGAGACGTCGCATGTCTCGTGCGGCGTCCCGTTGATGTGAGACGGGAATCCCGTTCATCTGAGACGGTGTAATCCCGCCCATCTGAGACAGCCGGGCTGGGGCTGGCTTACGTGGATGTGCTGCCGAGCGGTTTCATTTCGGCCAGGAGCCGCCGCCAGTATTCGGTGAGGCGGCGCGGCTGGAGTCGCAGTTGTTCGCAGAGCTCCGCGCCGCGCGACGTCCGCGGGTCGGGCGGTCGCGTGCAGTCTCTGATCGGAACGGCCTTCCCGAGGACAGTGCCCGACATAACTCGCGGCTCAGCGAGGCGAGTGTTGGTCCAAGGTGGACTCGATGTCGCTGTCAGCGCCGCTGCACCGGCGGCGGTGCGACTTCCTGAGCCATAGAATCGCGGCCGTGCCGTTCACGCTCAGGAACCTCAGGGAGGATCTGGAGGACCTTGGGTCCAACTTCGACGGCGCGCCGGACCTGGAGTTCCGCATGGCGAGCAAGGCGCTCGAGCTCGAGCAGTCCGGCCTCAGCTATCAGCGCATCCCGCCCGACTATCGCTTCCCGTACGGCCACACGCACAAGGAGCAGGAGGAGGTGTACGTGGTCGTGGGCGGGAGCGGGCGGATGAAGCTCGACGACGAGATCGTCGAGGTCAAGGAGTGGGACTCGGTGCGCGTCCCGCCCGGTACGTGGCGAGGCTACGAGGCTGGGCCGCAGGGCCTCGAGATCCTCGTGTTCGGTGCGCCCAATCTCGGCGAAAATCGGCGAGAAGACGTCGAGGGTCAGCGGGATTGGTGGGCCGACTAATAGCGCTTCACATCTCGGGCGGACACACTCCCCGGGCGAGCAACTGCTCCAACCACGGCGGGCGGTCAAGTGATCCGGATGAACCGGGCAGCTCGGACGCGCAACGCAGCATCGCAGCGTTCGTGACCCAGCCTCGAGAACCGACCGGTCCATCACGTCGCTGTGACGCTCGTTCGCTTCGGCGGAACATCAGGCAATCGCGCGGCGACGAGCCTCTCGTCGAAGATCGTCTGAAAGGCAGGCGAGACGTGCTCGCGCGCCCGCTGGACGTGTTCAGCGATCAGTGCGGGCTCGGCGACGACCTCGTCCTGGAACCGGGCGTAGAACTCTGCATGTGACGGGCCTCGTCGACCTGCTGGCTGGCCAGGAACGCCGCCTCCTCCTCGTTGGCAGCGGCGGCGACGAGTCCCGCGAACTTGGTTGTAATCCGCTCCTCGGCGACCATCAGCGATCCGAGTACGAAGCCGATCAGCGTGCGGTCCTCCATCGTGGTCCACTGCTAACTCTCGGCGGGTAAGCGCGCCGGCGATGCAGCCGGTCCATTGCTGCATGTCCACACGGGTGGCCGCGTCCATGTCCTCGTTGACGATCACGTCGGAGATCGCGAACCGGCCGCCGGCGCGGAGCACGCGCGCGGCCTCGGCGAGCACCTTCGGCTTGTCGCCCGAGAGATTGACCACGCAGTTGGAGATCACGACGTCGACGCTCGCGTCGCCGAGCGGCAGCTGCTCGAGGTACCCCTTTCGGACTCGGCGTTCTCGATGCCCGCTTCGGCGGCGTTGCGACGGGCGAGCTCGAGCATCTCGTCGGTCATGTCGATCCCGATCGCGCGACCGGTCGGGCCGACCCGTCTGGCGCTGATCAGGACGTCGGCACCGGCGCCTGAGCCGAGATCGAGCACAATCTCCCCTTCGTGCAGGTCGGCGACGGCGGTCGGGACGACGCAACCAAGCGAGGTGCCAACGGCGGCCTCGGGGATCTCAGCGTCAGCCTCCTCCCCATACAAGGACGCGCCGAAGGTCCCGGTCTCGTCGGCAGGGCTGCAGCATCCCGCGCTCCCAGCCGCCGCGGCACGGGCGGCAGCCGCGTATTTCTCGCGCACCGTCTCCCGCAGCGCATCGCCGGTCGTAAGCGCATCGGCGTCGGCGGGACAGCCGCACCCGGCGCCGTGGTGCTCGCCGCAACACTCGGCCTTCTGCTCGGGCTCGCAGCAGCTCGCCTGCGCGGTGGGGGCGCAGCAATCGGTCTCTAGCTCAGCCATGCGGACAGCTCCTGGAGGGCGTCGGGGATCACGTAGTAGTAGGCCCATAGGCCCTTGCGCTCTGAGTCCACGATCCCGGCGCCGCGGAGCTTCTTTAGGTGGTGTGAGAGCGTGGGCTGTGAGATGTCGAACAGCGGCACCAACTCGCAGACGCAGACCTTGCCGGCGTGCTTGCGCAGCACGTCCACGAGCTGCAGGCGGATTGGGTCGCCGAGGGCCTTGGCGACCTCTGCCATGCGCAGCGCTTCCTCGCGCTGAATGTCGGGGTAGACGACGGGCTCACAGCACGGAGCACCGTTGGCACGCTTGTGCTTGGGGGACAGCTCCAAATCGACGGGCATCGATCTACTTATATCAATAACACTCACGTCTGTCGATGTAATATGATCCGCGCCGTGAATACGAGCGATGTTTCCATCGAGGAGCGGAGAGGCGAGCAGGCGGTCCGCTACGTGCTGTTCGTCTGCAACCACAACGCCGGGCGCTCGCAGATGGCTCAGGCGTTCTTTGAGCGCTATGGCCCCGAGGACGTGCGCGCCGAGTCGGCGAGCACCGACCCCGCGCGTGAGATTTGGCCGCTATTGGTGGAGGCGATGCGCGAGATCGGATTCGACCTCTCTGGGCGTAAGCGGAAGAAGCTGACGCTCGAGATGCAGCTTCACGCCGATTGGGCGATCACGATGGGCTGCGGCGATGCCTGCCCCTATGTGCCGACGATCGTGGAGGCGTGGGCCATACCCGATCCGGCGGAGAGACCGATCGAGGATGTGCGAGCGACCCGCGACGGAATCCAGGCGCACATCCGCGAGCTGATAGCCGTCCGTCTCGATGCGATCCGCGGCGACCGCACCGCACACCAGCTACGCCTCGCGCGGCTGCTGCCGATGCTCGCCAACGAGTTCGCCGACATCAAGCCAGCCGAGGAGATCTGGGCGCAGATGCCGTCCTCGCCACGCTCGATGGGGCGCGCGTGCGCTCGCACATAATGACCCTCGCGCACCGCCAGACCCGTGAGTGCCTACGCCGCGACACCTGCGACCTGATCGCTACGCCAGAGGGCTCGTGAGCGGCCAACCTGAAACGGCCGCCGTCATCACCGACATTCACGGCAACCTGCCGGCGCTGCAAGCTGCCCTCGCACGGATCGAGGAGCTCGGCATCGAGAGCGTGTTCTGCGGCGGGGATCTCGTCGGCTATGGCCCGCACCCCAACGAGGTGTGCGCACTGATCACCGACCTGAACATACCGACGATCTACGGCAACTACGACTACGCGATCGCCCGCGACCTCGAGGACTGCGGCTGCGCGTACGTCACCGCGCACGATCGCGAGCTTGGCCAGCTATCGGTCGACTGGACGCTGGCGCACACGAGCCAGCGCTCCAAGGACTTCATGCGCGGCCTGCCTTCCGATCTGCACTTCCCCGTCGGCAACGTCGACGTGCACCTTGTCCATGGCTCCCCCCGGAAGGTCAACGAGTACCTGTTCGAGGACAAGCCGGCCAGACTGTACGAACGACTCGCGGCCGCCGAGAGCGATCCGGTACTGGTGTTCGGTCACACGCACAAGCCGTGGGTACACGAGTACGGCGGCGTGCTGTTCGTCAACTGCGGCTCGGTCGGCAAGCCCAAGGACGGCGACCCACGCGGCGCCTTCGCCATCCTCCGAGCCGCCGCGAGCGGCATGGAGGTGACGATCGAGCGCGTGGAGTACGACGCCGATGCGGTCGCCGCCGAGGTCCGCGAGGTCGGACTGCCGGGCGAGTTCGCCGACAAGCTCCTGGTCGCTGCATGACCGATGCGTCGCCGCTCTCCCGCCGTCTGCTCGCCGAGCTGCTCGGCTCGGCGTTCCTCGCCGCGCTAGTGATCGGCTCGGGGATCGCGGCGCAAACACTCTCCCCGAACGACGCCGGCCTGCAGCTGTTCGAGAACGCCGCCGCCACAGCGGCGGGGCTGTTCACGATCATCCTCATGTTCGGCCCGGTCTCCGGCGGGCACTTCAACCCGGTCGTCTCGCTCGCCGATGCGAGCTTCGGCGGGATCAGCTGGCGCGACGCGCTCGCCTACATTCCCGCGCAGATAGCCGGCTGCGCGCTCGGCGCCGTCGCGGCGAACAGCATGTTCTCTCTGGCCGCCATCAGCATCTCCACACATCACCGCGCTTCGCCTGCGCACCTGTTTTCCGAGGTAATCGCGACCGCCGGCCTGCTGCTCGTGATCTTCTCGCTCGCGCGCAGCAAACGCGCGAGCACCATCCCGGCGGCCGTCGGCGCCTACATTGGCGCTGCCTACTTCTTCACCAGCTCCGCCAGCTTCGCCAACCCCGCGATCAGCGTCGGGCGCATGTTCTCTAACACCTTTGCTGGCATCGCGCCCGCGTCCGTGCCGACGTTCATCGCAGCACAGCTGCTCGGTGGAGGGTGCGCAATCCTCGCTGTCAGGGTGCTCTACCCCGGCGTCACGCCAGCCGAGGCCGCCGAGATCCTGATGCCTCACGATGGCGGACGACCAAGCACCGACGGCTCGATCAGCCAGCCAATCCATCGCTAGCGCCGCCAGACCTCCCGTCTACCGCTGAGACCGTCGTCTCGCGGGCCGCTGTGAGACCGCCCCAATAGCGCCGGCGGACGAAGCATCGTCTTGGGCTGATCCCTACTGGGCAACGGCCACGTGCGTCAGAGCGCCGCCATAGTTGTGCAATGCGGCCGCTCCGAACCTATGCGCTGTTTCTACTGCGCCGGCGCAGGCAAGCCGGCTTCTGAGGAGCATGTCCCATCCCAGTTTCTCGGTAGCCGCCTGAAGACGCGACGCGTCTGCCGGGATTGCAACGCTCGTGCCGCCCGCGAGATCGACGACCGGTTCGCCGACTACCCGATGGTCAAGATGCCCAAGGCGCTCACGGACGTGCGCAGCATCAAGCACCAGGGCAAGGAGCCCTCGGTCGAGACCGACGCGACCATCTCGGCCACGGGCGAGCAGGTCCGCGTGCGATTTACGCCGCGTGGTCGCGAAGTGCGCCGTCCGAGCGGCGAGATGGTGCACGACGTCATCGAGCTCCGCTACAGCTTCGACGCAGATCTCTGGGTGCAGTTCAGCGCCAAGGTCGCGCTCGGGTGCGCCGCAAAGCTTTTCCCCGATGAATGGCTGGCTGAACCACTCGCGCGTGCTCTGCGCGACCTTCTCTGGCACAAACCGATCGACAATGCGATCTGGCCAGCCGGCCTCTCGGGATGGCCTGGCGAGCTGGAGCCAGCGCACCCAGCGCGCCAAGCACTGGGCGAGGACCGGCACATGGTCGGCTTCCTCGCCGGCGATCAAGAGCTCAGGAAGATTTCTGCGGTCGCCTTGCTGTTTGGCGGACAGATCGCCTACGCCCTGCCGCTGCCGGGTCTCGCGATGCCCCACTCCAGTCAGGTATGGATCCTCGACTGGCAGGACGCTTGCCCTCCCCAGCCAGAGGACTACGACCGCGCAATAGAACGCATGCTGCGCGGCCGGGGATGGTCAGCCAGCCAGATCCGTGACCTGAGATCGCGATAGCGCCGCGGAACGCCTGCGCGTGGAAGGTCTCTCACGCAATCTGAAAGACCTTCTTGGAGTGGCGCTGAGTCTCATATGGGTGAGACGTCCAGAGTCTCACATGAATGTGATTCGGCTGTCTCAGATCGGCGGGACGCCGCACTTGTCTCGTCCGCGGGACGGCTGCCCACGACGGCTGGTGCTCCCGATGATCACCTTCAGTTTGAGCGTGTCCTCGGAGACGCACTCAGCTTCGGGGAATGGTGCGGGTCCTGCGCCGCCCCGCAGGGGAGGAGAACGCGTGCCCCTCGATACCCCAGCTCATCACGCGTTCGGGCACGATCCGGATCCACGCCTTACCCCAACCCTCTCCGAACTCCTCGGTGCCACCCGTATCGTGGAGCTCGGCGGTGCCGCGCACCTCGATCCCGCGCGGAGTCCACGGATCGATGCTGGCGAGATCGTCGATCACGATTGCGACCTTTGGGTTGGCCTGCAGATCGCGGTACTTCTTCGACTCGGCGAGGTTGCCGCCGCCAACGTTGATCGCGGTGCCATCTTCAGCGAGACGGAATCCGACCGGGACCACGTGCGGCGCGTTGTTTGAGTCTGCGGTGGCGAGGCGCGCGAGCCGCTGGCTCTTGAGGTACTCGAGCTCTTTGTCAGTGAAGGTAGCCATCGGTGGTTGTAGCTTGGCTGGGAAGCGGCAGAAACGTCCCGGCTGTTTGCAGCCGCGCCTGGTCGTATGTCTCAAGGCGATCGACAGTGTTCGCGTCAGAGCTTGTGCCCACGCTAACGCAGGACTCGCCGAAACAGCGCGCTGGGTCTCGTTCTCGCCAGAGCCGGACACGGCACTTGCGATCTCGGCAAAGAGCCATGTTCCCGGGCTATGTTGGTCCGTAACCGGATATGGCCCCATACGTGGGCGGCAACGCCTGCGGACAATCGCCGGGGTCCGCGGGTATGGGCAGCGCGACGGCGACACCTCGCCGCCTCACCGCACGAGGCGCCCCTCCTGCGCCGTTGCAGGCAAAATACCATCAGGCCTTTGCCTTTGAGGCTCATCGGGGGTTCTAGATGATCTCCTGGCTCGCGCGACGACATCCGATCGCTCCGTCAGGGGCCTCACCTACTTTGTGGCAATGCCTGACGGGACGCTCCAGCGCAGCTACGGCACGGTCTTCAATCGGGTGGCGGCCAGCTACGATCTCCACCGCCCCACATACCCCGAGGAGCTGATCGATTGCGCCTGCGAGGTTGCGGGTATCGCGCGCGGCGATGAGGTGCTCGAGATCGGCTGCGGGACCGGACAGCTGACCCGCAGTCTCCTGGCCCGAGGCCTGCGCGTCACGGCGATCGAGCCGGGAGATCGGCTGGCCGCGCTCGCACGGCAGAACCTCGCAGGCAGCGGCGATGTTCAGCTCCTGAACACCCGGCTGGAGGACGCACGACTCCCCCGCGAGCGTTTCCCGGCTGTCTTCTCGGCATCGGCGATCCACTGGGTCGATCCCGACGTCAGCTGGCAGCGAGCAGCCGACGTGCTCGTGCCCGGCGGGACACTTGCACTCGTCCAGTACCTCGGAATGCACGATCAGCACAGCGCCGACGACCAGCGGGCGCTGTTCAGTGCGATATCTGCGATCGCGCCGGAGATCGCCGCGAACTGGCCGAGCTACCGCGATCTCGAAACCACCCTCGTAGGCGTTTACGAGCGCCGCGAGAACATTTCGGAGGTCTGGGCCTGGCTTGGCAGCTACGACGTGGCGCGCGCCTATACCGCCGGTCTGTTCGACGACGCCCAGATCGCCGCGGTGCCCACGCCAATTGAGCACGCCACTGAGGAACTCAACTCCCTGCTGGGCACGATGTCGTTCTGGCCGCGGCTCTCGTTAGCACAGCGCGCAGCACTCCAGAGCGAGACTCGAGCGCTGCACGAGCGGCTTGGGCGACCGATTCGCTCGAGCACCCTCGCCTGTCTGGTGACAGCGCGGCGCGCCTCTCTCGACCGCGGGCTCTCCACCCGGACAGTAGGCAGCAACGCGGCTACGTTGGCCGCCCAGTCTCAGATGGATGAGACGCTCGCGGTCTCAGATAAATGAGACTGGGCTGTCTCACATCGATGAGACGCCGCAGCTTCTGCGTGGTCCTTCCTTTCCGCGTAAAGCATGGTGCTTGTCGTGTGCTGCGGAGATGCTCGTCTGGGCGCCGAAGCAGGAGCGGGCGACGTGGATGTCGCGCTCGAGCCGCCCTGTCCATCCCCGGGACAGTTCACCGATGGGCGCAGTCGTGTGCCTACCATCGAATACATGACAATCCAGCGGATGGACCACGTGGGCATAGTCGTCGACGACCTCGCGGACGCGGTGGCGTTCTTCGTTGAGCTCGGACTCGAGCTGCAGGGCCAGGCGCCGGTCGAGGGCGATTGGGTGGACCGCGTCGTTGGGCTCGAGGGCGTCCGGGCGCAGATCGTCATGCTGCAGACTCCAGACGGGTACGGACGACTCGAGCTGACGGAGTTTCACACGCCGTCGACCGACGGCGGCTATCAGCGCGCGCCGGCGAACGCTTCGGGCATCCGCCACGTCGCGTTCGCCGTCGACGACATCGACGCCGTCCTCGCTCGCCTCCGAGCCCGCGGCGCAGAGCTCGTCGGCGAGCTGGGGCGTTACGAGGACAGCTACAGACTCTGCTATGTCCGCGGCCCCGAGGGGATCATCATCGAGCTGGCGGAGCAGATTGGCTGACCGGCTCGCCCGCCGCCGACCGCCTCATCAGCGATAGGAGAACGCACGCGTTGGTCTTGGCCGGGCCTGATCGTCACAGTGACCTAGACTCGCGGCGATGTCATTGCACCTCTTCGCGGGTCTGCGTGTGCGGGATTTCCAAGCGGCGCGACCGTGGTATGAGCAGTTGCTGGGCGAGCCGACGCTCCTCCCCCACGCCACCGAGGCGGTGTGGACGCTTGCCGAGAGCCGGTCGGTCTATGTCGTGGAGCACGCCGATGGCGCGGGCCATTCCGTGGTGACGATCTTCCTCGAGGATCTAGATGCCTACGTCGCTGCGATCGCTGCTCGCGGGCTCGAGCCCGACGAGCGCGAGACGTACTCCAACGGTGTAGCTAAGGTGCTCTACCGCGACCCCGACGGCAACGAGGTGGGGTTCGGCGGCGCGGCGCTCGACACTGGTTCATAGTCTCACGGCTCTCAAATCGACGGTAACGGCGAGCGCACCAAACGGTGCGCTTCTTCACCATCGCTGCGGCCTGGTCTAGCTCAGCGGCGTTCCGAACCACCACCAGTGGCCCTCGGGATCTCGCGCTGCATACTCCCGCCGGCCGTAGGGTTGATCGACGGGTGGGCGCTCGGCCCGGGCCCCGGCAGCACGCGCTCGCTGATAGTGCGCGTCGACGTCATCGACGATCACAGCTAGGCCACCGTGAGTATCCGCCTGAGGGCGTGGTGAGACCATGTGGTGCTCTGTGGTGACACGGTGTAGCCAGATGACCTCGCTTCCCGCGAGAACCTCGCCGTGCACGACGTGACCGTCACCGTCTCGGTCAATCCGACCAGCCTGGAACCCGAACGCCTTGACCAGGAAGTCGTGGGCAGCCTCGATGTCTGCGTACACGAGCACTGCGGTGATCCGCTGAGCGTTCGGCACGCGATCAACCTACCGCAAGCCTCATGTGTATATGGCTCAGTCTGCAGGCGAGCGCCAGTTGAGTCCGGGGAAGCGCGCGAAGTCGCGGTCGAAGCTGATCCACTCGCAGCCAGACTCGATCGCGAGCGCCGCCAGGTACGCGTCGGCCGCCAGATTGCCGACTGCGTCGACTTGCCGGCAGAGCTCGGCGAACAGCGTCCAGTGGCGGCGGCCGGGAGCGACGATGCGTGCGTTGGGACGAGTGCGGAGACCGTCGCAGAAGTCGAGGGCATCGGCGAGAGGGGTCGGCGGGTTCAGCGCGCGGCGGTGCGTGGCCACGCGCACGAACGAGCTGAGGATGAGCTCGGCGAGAGCGAAAGGGCGAACGTCCCTGGCGGTGCGTTCGAGCAGGTCCCGTGCGACCTCATGGTTGGGCTGCTCGACGCGGTGGGCGTTGAGCAGTACGTTGACGTCAAAGAGGATCACTCAGTGTCATCGAGGATATCGGCCAGCGCTGCGTTGCTGTTCAGATCGACGCCCGGCACTGGCGCCGCACCCCGAAAGGTCGGTACCTGGTAAGGCTCGGATTGCGCCGCCTCGACACGTGCGGCCAGTTCCGCGCGCAGCGCCTCCTCGATCTCGTGGGCCAGTGACGTTCCCCGCTCCGCAGCGCGCTGCTTGAAGGCACGGAATACCTCGTCATCGAGCTGAATAGTAGTACGCACGCATATTAGTGTAGCGCCACTGCATAAATATGTAGCCTAATCCTCGCGCAAACAGCCGTCGCCGCTCGATCAAGCTGCAGCGACACCCATCTGCTGGAAATAGTGCCCTTGGTCGAGGTCTGCGATGAGCCCGGGCTGGGTCGGCTGCCATCCGAGCAGCTCGCAGGTCAGCGCGCTGGACGCAGGACTGTCGGCCGCGAGGAAGCCGGCCATCCAGGCGAAGTGCTCGCTTGCGTCCTCGGGAGCGATGGACACCACAGGAAGGTTCAAATGCCGGCCGATCACCTCGGCGATGTCGCGGATCGGCACGCCTCCATCGGCGACGGCGTGCAGTGTCGAACCCGACGGTGCGTGCTCCAGCGCGAGGCGGAACAGGCGCGCGGAGTCGAGGCGGTGCACGGCGGTCCAGCGATTGGTCCCGTCGCCGATGTAGCCGGAGACGCCCTTCTCGCGGGCGATGCCGATCAGGGTCGCGACGAAGCCGTTGTCTCCGTCACCATGGTTGGTGGGCGGAAGGCGCACGACGGACGAGCGGACGCCGCGAGCGCCGAGGGAGAGCACCAGCTCGGCGGTCCCCCATCGAGTCTGCGGCCCGCTACCAAAAGCGGCCATAGCCGAGGCGGGACCATGTCCATCCTGCTCGGTTGCCACGCGTCCCGGTGCCAGCCCGAGCGTCCCGGAGGCGATGACGAACGGGCGGCTAGAGCCCGCCAGGGCCTCGCCGAGAGTCTCGACGGCGCGGCGATCCGCGTCGGCAGCGCCCTGAAAGTCTCCAGAGAAAGCGATGTCGTGCTTGAACGCGAGGTGGATCACGCCATCTGACGCGCCAGCCGCATTCCGCAGACCGTCGAGATCATCGAGAGTGCCGCGGTGCACCTCTGCCCCGGCGGCGGTCAAGGAATCGGCCGAGGCATCCGAGCGAGCGAGCCCGGTGACGTGATGGCCCGCACCAAGGAGCTCGGGAACGACGGCGGAGCCGATCCAGCCGGACGCGCCAGTGACGAATACACGCATGAAAACCTCCAGGTAGACGGTCGATGACAGTGACTGCCATCAGTTTGTTAGCACGGTCGCCAAAGCACCCGCGTCACTGGCGCCGATCGACGCAGCAGCCGCCGGTCTCGAGGCTGCTGGTGCTCTCATCCAGGACGGAGGGGAACTCGCACAGCAGCGCCAAGCCATCATCGCCGCCAGCGCGGAGCTTCGAGAGCGCGAGCTGATCAAGCTCGCATCACTTGCTACGGCGCTCGCCGAGGCGTTGCGCCGGCGCGGCGTCCACAACCCGGCCGCGAGTCTGACCGCCGAGGCGGGAATCGCTGTCTTCAAGGTCGCGTTTGAACGCTACGTCGAGGAGACCAACCGGCAAGACCTGCCGCGACTCATCCGAGAGTCGCTCGATGAGCTGAAAGCCGTTACCGCGGGCCATAGTCGTTCAGTCTCAGATGGATGAGACTGGCGCAGCAGTCAGAAGGAGTGTTCAGGGCGCGGGTGGGTCCGCGAGTAGCGGCCGCACGCGTGCCGCAAACTGTTCCGGGTCGACGAGGTGAAGCATGTGGCCGGTCCCTTCCCAGATTTCGACGCGTGCGCCGCGCGCGAGGCCCGTAAGCCAGGCCGCGTAGTCCGGTGGCGGCGGCGAGCCGTGCAGCGATAGGAGTGGTGTTGTGATTCGGGGCAGGATCGCCTCGGCGATCGCGGTCAGTTGCTCTGGAGGGGTGGTCAGCAGCGCGTCCCAGATTCCGAGGACGACCTCGCGCGGAAACGCCAGCACCCTGCGCTCGATGTTCGCGACCCCCGTGTAGGGCTTGAGCTTGAGAGCGCGGTCGATCGACAGCACGGCCTCCATTGTGCGCTGGCTGCGCAGGTCCTCGGCATGCGCCTGCACGAGCCCGGCGAATTCGCCGAACCGCAGCGACTGGTCGACGCAGACGACGGCACGCGCACCGTGCGCCGCAGCGTATACAGCGGCGATGCTCGCACCCAGGGAGTGACCGACGATCGCGGGCTCCCCAAGCGCCACCTCCTCGACGACCGCCCGCACGTCACCGACCAGCGACACCATCGAGTATTCCGCGGTGCGGGAGGAAGCCCCGTGACCACGTAGATCCAACCGTACGCACGTGAACTCCTCGGCAAGCAGTGTGGTGACCGGATCCCAGGTCTGCCGGAAGGAAGTGAGGCCATGCACGAACACGACCAGAGGGCCGTGGCCCGCGACGTCGTAGGCAATCGTGGGCCCGTCGTCCCGCTGCAGGGTCCCGGCGCGCGTCACCCCAGTCACGCCCAATGCACCGTCTCACATGGATGAGACGCCGGCAGTCTCAGATCGGTGAGACGTCGCACAGCCTGGCTCGCTTAGGGGTTTTGTTGGTCCGCTGCCTGGACGGTCTGCTCGAGCAGCATTGCGATGTCATTGGTCCCACGCCGCCGGGCACGGGTGTAATCATCGCTGCTCGTTGGAGGGTCTCCTCGAAGGCGACGTCACCTACGTTCCCCTTGTTGGATCCAGCGTCCACGACGACCGCGCCGGGCTTTAGCCAGTCTCCTCGGATGAACTCAGGTTTGCCCACCGCGGCGATGACGATGTCGCCTCTGCGAACGATCGAGGCCAGTTCTGTCGTATGTGAGTGACAGTACGTGACGGTCGCGTCGCGTACGAGTAGGAGCATCCCGATGGGCTTGCCCAGAATGGGGCTGCGTCCCAGGACGACGGCATGCTTGCCGCACAGATCGACATCGTAAGCGTCGAGCAAACGCATAATTCCCCCGGGCGTGCACGAAACGAATCCCGGCGCACCGAAAGCCATCGCTGCAAAGGAGTGCATAGTGACGCCGTCGACGTCCTTCGCCAGCGCGATCGCCTCGAACGCCGCGCGCTCATCGATCTGCTTGGGCACCGGATGCTGTAGCAGGATCCCGTGCACACCAGGATCGGACGAAAGCGCCGCAATAATCTCGACCAGCTCCGCGGTTGTTGTTCCCTCCGGCAGTGGCGTGTGGCGAGATGCGATGCCTGCTGACTCGCATCGATTTCGCTTCATCTTGACGTAGGTAACCGATGCAGGGTCCTTACCCACGAGCACCGTCGCGAGGCAGGGCTTGCTGCCGGTCCGCTCCGTGAAGGCCGCCGCCTGCTCAGCGCTGCGATTGACGATCGTACGAGCCAATTGAGCACCGTCCATCACGCTCGCGGTGGGTATGCCTGCTCGTTCGCTGCTGGGCGTGGTCACGCTGGCGGACCATAACGCCTGTTCTCGACGCCGCGGATCACTCGAAACGGAACCAGAGGAACGACTAGATCCGTTCGATCTTCGCCAACCAGGCCGGTGCGCCCTGCGCGTCGAACCTTGTCTGGATCCGATCCGGACTGACGCAGGCAATGCTCCAGCCGTCGCTACGTTTGAACGCTGCCCTCAACTTCTCCTGGCTGACGGGATGTGGGCCACAGGTATCAGGCCCGACATCACTGAAACAGAGCACGTACAGGTCCCCCCCACGACTCGTCACGGACGCCAGACCCGCCACGTAGTCTCGCCGCTCATCGCTGTCGCCTTCTCCCGCGCGATCGACAGCGCTGTCTCAGCCACATCGACTCCCAGAATGTGCAGCCCCGTGAAGGGCGTTCTCGCCTGTCCCGCATCCTGCATCGAGGACTGCGCCGGCGAACGTGCCTTCGTCCGCCAGACGCAGTATCGCCGGCTGTGGTCGTCCAATGTCCCAGGGCGCCGGGCCATCGAGGTACGACGCATCCCACGGCTGACCCGCTCGCCGCTCGTGACTGGTTGGTTGCCGCCCGCTGTACGGATCGTCGGCTCGGACTCCGGTCCGCTCGGACATCTCCGTTCCCTCCCTGCGACTGGTGTAGCTGAGCCTCATTATCGCATGCAGCAGACCGATCAGGAATCGAGAAGCGTCGGTCACGAGCCGCAGCTAGGGTGATCGCCATGGCCTCACCATTCGCTCAACAATCCCATCAGGTCAATGTGACCCACGACCCCAGGAGTGACCATGACCGACTTTTCCACCCAGGGAATCAAGACCGTGCTGCATCCCGTGTCCGACCTGGCGAAGGCCAAGCCGGTGTACACCGCCCTGCTCGGCATCCCGCCGCAGCACGACGCGTCCTACTATGTCGGCTTCGAGGTCGAGGGCCAGCACATCGGGCTGGTGCCGGGCGGGGGACCGCAGGGCATGACCTCGCCGGTGGCCTTCTGGCACGTGCCGGACATCGAGGCGAAGCTGGCCGAGGTGACCGCTGCGGGCGCCACCGTGAAGGAACCCGCGCACGACGTTGGTGGCGGCCGCCTGGTGGCCACCGTCACCGACCCCGATGGCAACGTCCTCGGGCTGCTTCAGGACCGATGAGTGCCGACCCCCGCTCCCGCTCTCAGCGCCGTCGCGACACCGAGCATCGGCTCACCTACAACAAAGACGCCTGGATGGCCAGTGCCTCGGTGGACGGTGCGCCGTACCTGGTGCCGCTGTCCTTCGACTGGGACGGCCAGGCGCCGCTGACGGAGGCACGATGAGCATGGCCGCGAGGACGGACACGCAGTCGCCGGCGCTGCGCGTTGCCGACAGCCACGAGCTGATCCGCGTGCAGGGCGCGCGCGTGAACAACCTCAAGGACGTCAGCGTCGAGATCCCGAAGCGCCGGCTGACGGTGTTCACCGGGGTCTCCGGCTCGGGCAAGAGCTCGCTGGTGTTCGGCACGATCGCCGCGGAGTCGCAGCGACTTATCAACGAGACCTACAGCGCCTTCGTGCAGGGCTTCATGCCGACGCTGGCGCGGCCGGAGGTCGACCTGCTGGAGGGGCTGACCACGGCGATCATCGTCGACCAGGAACGCATGGGGTCTAACCCTCGCTCCACCGTCGGCACCGTCACCGACGCGAACGCGATGTTGCGAATCGTCTTTAGCCGGCTCGGACAGCCGCACATCGGCTCGCCCAAGGCGTACTCCTTCAACACTCCCTCGGTCAGGGCCTCCGGCGCGATCACCGTCGAGCGCGGCTCCAGGAAGACCGTGAAGCGAACCTTCAGCGTCACCGGCGGCATGTGCCCGCGTTGCGAGGGCTTGGGCAGCGTGACCGACCTCGATCTGGCCCAGCTCTTCGACGAGAGCAAGTCGCTCGCCGAGGGCGCGATCACCGTCCCCGGCTACACCGGAGGCGGCTGGAACTCTCGCCTGTACAGCGCGTCGGGCTTCTTCGACCCGGACAAGCCGATCCGCAAGTACACAAAGAAGGAGCTGCACGACTTCCTCCACCACGAGCCGACCCGGATGAAGATCGCGGGCATCAACATGACCTACGAGGGGCTGATCCCACGGATCCAGAAGTCGATGCTCTCCAAGGACAAGGAGGCGATGCAACCGCATGTCCGGGCGTTCGTGGACCGGGCCGTCACCTTCACCACCTGCCCCGATTGTGGCGGGACCCGGCTCAGCGAGGGCGCCCGATCCTCGAAGATCAAGGGCGTACACATCGGCGAGGTCTGCGCCATGCAGACCAGCGATCTGATCGAATGGGTCCGAGGCCTCGACGAGCCGTCAGTAGCGCCGCTGCTGGGAGCAGTGCAGGAGATCCTCGAGTCGTTCGTAGAGATCGGCCTGGGCTACCTTTCGCTCGACCGACCGACGGCCACACTGTCGGGCGGCGAGGCACAGCGCGTCAAGATGATCCGCCAGTTCGGTGCCTCGCTCACCGACGTCACCTACGTCTTCGACGAGCCCACCACGGGCCTGCACCCCCATGACATCCAGCGGATGAACGACCTGCTGCTGGCGCTGCGGGACAAGGGCAATACGGTGCTCGTCGTGGAGCACAAGCCGGAGGCGATCGCGATCGCCGACCGCGCCGTCGACCTCGGCCCTGGCGCCGGTGCGGCGGGCGGTGAAGTCTGCTTCGAGGGCACCGTCGAGGGGCTGCGGGCCAGCGACACCATCACCGGCCGGCATCTCGACGACCGGGCCGCCCTCAAGGAGACGGTGCGCAAGCCCACCGGCGCGCTGGAGATCCGCGGCGCGACGGCGCACAACCTGCGCGACGTCGACGTCGACATCCCGCTTGGTGTGCTTGTCGTCGTCACCGGCGTCGCCGGCGCCGGCAAGAGCTCGCTCGTGAACGGATCGATCTCGGGCGGGGACGTGGACGGTGTGGTGTCGATCGACCAGGGCGCGATCGGCGGCTCGCGCCGGAGCAACCCGGCGACGTACACCGGACTGCTCGACCCGATCCGCAAGGCGTTCGCGAAGGCCAACGGCGTGAAGCCGGGGCTGTTCAGCGCCAACTCCGAGGGCGCCTGTCCCAACTGCAACGGCGCCGGCGTGATCTACACCGACCTGGCGATGATGGCCGGCGTCGCCACCACCTGTGAGGAGTGCGAGGGGAAGCGCTTTGAGGCATCGGTGCTGGATTACCACCTCGGCGGCCGCGACATCAGCGAGGTGCTCGCGATGTCGGTGACCGAGGCGGAGGAATTCTTCGACGCCGGCGAGGCGCACACGCCGGCCGCGCACGCCATCCTCGGCCAGCTCGTCGACGTCGGCCTCGGCTACCTCAGCCTCGGCCAGCCCCTCCCCACGCTGTCTGGCGGCGAGCGCCAGCGGCTCAAGCTGGCCACCCACTTGGCGGAAAAACGGTCCGGGCGGGCCGGAATCCTCGTCCTCGACGAGCCGACCACCGGCCTGCACCTCGCCGACGTCGAGCAGCTGCTCGGCGTGCTCGACCGGCTCGTTGACTCCGGCAAGTCGGTCATCGTCATCGCGCACCACCAGGCGGTCATGGCGCACGCCGACTGGATCATCGACCTCGGCCCCGGCGCCGGCCACGACGGCGGCCGGATCGTCTTCGAGGGCACACCCGCCGACCTCGTCGCCGGGTGGGAGGAAATCCCATCCCTGACCGGCGAGCATCTCGCGGCCTACGTCAGCACCTGACCGAGGCCCTCGCGGACATCCGTACATACAGTCGTGTGTGGCACGATCTCGCAGGTGACCAGCAGACCCGTCGCGGCGCAGCACCTGCGCGACCTCGCGCGGCTGCGCCGCGTCCGCGACCGGATCGACCGGGAGTACGCGCAGCCGCTAGACGTCGAGGCGCTCGCCCACGGCGCGCACATGTCGGCCGGGCACTTCAGCCGCGAGTTCCGGCTCGCCTATGGCGAGTCACCGTACGGCTACCTGATGACGCGGCGCATCGAGCGCGCGATGGCGCTGCTGCGTCGTGGCGACCTCAGTGTCACCGAGGTCTGTTTCGCGGTCGGCTGCTCGTCGCTGGGCACCTTCAGCAGTCGCTTCACCGACCTGGTTGGTATGCCGCCCAGCACCTACCGGCGCCATGCGGCACGTGCGACGGCGGGGATGCCGTCGTGTGTGGCGAAGCAGGTGACCAGACCGATCAGGAATCGAGAAGCGTCGGTCACGAGCCGCAGCTAGGGTGATCGCTGTGGACCTCACCATTCATTCGACCTTCCTCCCGCATGAGGACCCGGACGCATCCCTGGCCTTCTATCGCGACACGCTCGGCCTCGAGGTCCGCAACGACGTCGGATACGGCGGGATGCGCTGGATCACGGTTGGCCCCGCCGACCAGCCTGGCACGTCCATCGTCCTGGAGCCGCCGGCCGCCGACCCCGGCGTCACCGACGACGAGCGCCGCACCATCCTCGAGATGATGGCCAAGGGCAGCTACGCCCGCATCATCCTGGCCACCGCCGACCTCGACGGCACCTTCGCGCGGCTGCAGGCCAGCGGCGCCGAGGTCGTCCAGGAGCCGACCGAGCAGCCGTACGGGGTTCGCGACTGCGCCTTCCGCGATCCCGCGGGCAATCTGATCCGCATCAACGAGCTCCGCTGAGCTGTCGGGGAGCATCGCGGACCCACAGCAGACCGGCGCGCAGCCCAACGACGATTCGGCGAAGCGCTGTGCGACGTCAGCGGGATATCAGGGCGCGGGTGCTGGGGCTGCTGCACCGGGGCTGGTGCGCGACTCGATCAGCTTGAACTTCGCGCTGTGGCCCTGCTCGCGCGGCAGCTCGTCCACGATCGAAACGTCGATCCGGAGGTCGGCTACACCCGCGGCGAGCAGCTCCGAATGCAGCGTCGCGTCGATTCGTCGGGCGACCTCGTCGACCGGGACTGCGTCTCGGAGCACAACGAGCACGTGCAGGCCGTCCTGGTTGTGGACGATCTTGTACTGGCGTAGCTCAGGGAGCGCGGCCATGGGACTCTTCAAGGTATGCGGATGCACGGCGATGGTCTGTCCGTCGGTTCCTGTCATGGGTAGGATGTCGTCGCTGCGTCCATCCAGCGATAGCATCCGCGCTAGCGGGCGCCCACACGCGCAGGGTGCGGTCGTGAGCGCGACCATGTCAGAGATCTCGTAACGCAGCAGTGGCTGAGTGACCTTGACGAAGCTCGTGATGAGCAGCTCAACCCCGGCGACCCCGTCGGCCACTGGGTCGCCGTGCTCGTCGAGGACCTCTATCAGGCCGAGGTCCTCGAACACGTGCATCCCCTGGTGGTGCTCGCAGTCGCCGGCGTAGAAGCCCTCCGTCGTGCCATACGCGTCGAATGGCTCGATCCCCCACGCAGCGCGGATGTTGGCGGTCATCTCCTCGGTGCGGACCTCGCTCGTGGTGGCGACGACGCGAGGAGCGATGCGCAGACGGCCCTCGAGCTGCTCGACCGCAAGCAGTGAGGCGATCGACGCGTACGCCACGAGATTCTCCGGGCGGTGCTCGTTGAGCGCGGCGACGAGCTCGCAGAGTGGCGTGCGTGCGTCGAGCTGTCGTATCGCGTACAGGCCAAGGTCAATGCTCAGGCTGAAGCGCGCCGTCATGTGGAGTGGGCTGGTAGCCGCGACAGTGGCTACCCGTAGGCGCCGCCCGAGCCGTGGGCGCAGTTCCATGAGCTCGCTCCAGCGCAGGAAGGCGGTCAGGCACTGGCGCCACTCGTCGCGGTCGTAGACAAAGACGCCCTTGCGCCCGGTCGTACCTCCTGTCGGCATGCAGCGATAGCAGCCGAGGTAAAGCTCATCGCCGTGCACCTCCTCGAGATGCGCCTCCACCTCTGACAGCCGCAGGCGCGGATCGGTCACCCATTCCTCGAAGTGGTCCATCAGCATCGCCTTGCTCACGACCGGTAGCGCCCGCACATCGAGGTCCTCTGCGAGCTCGATGCCGGAGTACAGCTCGCGATAAAGCGGAGAGGCTGCCGCCGCGTGGCGAATAGCCGCCACCAAGCGCCGCCGCTGGAGCGCCAACAACTCCTCGCGCGGTGTGTCCACCGACGTCAGGCGCCGGTAGTGACGCATCGCCCCCGCGGCATCCCCGAGACGGCGGACGATCGATCCCCCACTCATGACATGTCTCCCGGCGCTGCCGCACCGCGCAGAAACAGCGCAAAGGCCGCTCGAAACGCCTCTGCCGTGTCCGGGGTTGCGCCGGTCAAGCCCTCGAGCATGATCCCGTTGCTGAGCGCCAGGGTCGCAACGGTCAGCTGCTCAGCTGGCACCGGTAGACGCTCCCCTGAAGCCGCGGCCACGACCTCGATCGTCTCGCACATGGCAGATCGGAACTGGCCCAAGATGCCAGCCAGACGCTCGCGCAGGACCGCATCGCGCGCGGCGTAGACCTCGAACTCGACCAGCAGCAGCGACCAGTCGCGCTCGTTGCGCAGCGTTGCGATCCAGAGGCGTTCGCCAGCCTGCGTGAGTTCGGCTAGCGAGCTCACGCGCGTCGCGATCCGCGTGAGCTCGCTAGCACGGCGACGGATGCGCTCCTCGAGGATCGCCAAGAACAGGTCGGCCTTGCTCTCAAACGCTGAGTACACGGCGCCCTTCGTGTGTCCAGCCTCCTCGGCTACCTGGTCGAGCGTGGTGGCATGGAAGCCGCGCGCGACGAACACCCGGCGAGCCGCCTCCAGCAGACGCTCCCGCGTCTGTCGCTTGGCCTGCGCTCGTGTAAGCCGCAATCGCTCCATATCCTGGGACCCTTCCCCCACTATCATACCAATGGTATTAGCATACCATTGGTATCATGGTCGCTACTGGAGTTTGCGCCGGCGACGTTGATCCTGCGCTCGCGACACTTGCGCTCCACGGCCCTTGCGGCAGGCACCGCTGTTTGGTGCCTGCCCGGCGGGTGCGCGCTGGTTCACTCAGCCAGCCCGCTCGGCGGCGCGGTCGCGGACGTCGGTCTTTTGCTCGAGGGTCATCGCTCCCGGATGGCCGGGGCCGGGCCATGGCGTAAGCAGGAGGAGAACGCGCGAATCTGTGAGGGCTTTGACCTCGTGGCGCTCTTGGGGTGCGAGCTGCACCAGCATCCCGGACTGAGCATCGATCGTCTGACCGGTGTGGCTGGTGATCCTTGCCGCACCGTCGATAACGGTTATCCAGGCCCCCTCGTGGACCTGGTGGTCCTGGAGCATCTCGCCAGCCGGAAGGTCGAGCACGATGGCGCGTCCCTGCGCAGTCGAGCAGAGGATCTCAGGGTGATGCGGTCTCCAGACGAGGCGTTTGAGATCCCACTCATCCATGCACAAGCCAGTCTTGCAGAGCGCACCGAAGCCCGCGGTCGCGTATGGGCCGCTACTCGGCTATCGCTGCGACCGTCCGGCGAGTCGCTGGCAGCAGCCGCTGCACCGTCACCTGCACTCCGTGCTTCGGCGCGAGCGTGATGCCGCGCAGGACGACCGGGTCGGGCCGATCGCGCAGCGGTCGAAGCTCGACCCGCGGTATGGCGACGCGTAGTACCTCGGCCATCTCCGCATGCGCAAGCGCGGCGCCGATACAGCGCCTGATGCCGCCGCCGAATGGCAGCCACGAGTAGGCATCGGCGCCGTCCTCGATGAACCTCTCGGGCCGGAACTGGTGTGCGCGCGGGTAGAGATCCTCGCGCAGGTGTACGAGCGCGATCGCGGGATACACCTTCATACCCACGGGAAGCTCCCAGCCCGAGACGATGCGAGGCACGGTGAGCGTGCGCTCGGCGGCGTCGATCACAGGCCGCAGTCGCAGCGTCTCTTTGACCACCGCATCGAGATAGGCATCCTCCCCAGCCTCGATCTCCTCGCGCAGACGAGCGAGCACGGACGGGTTGCGCAGCAGCAGCTCGAACGCAAAGGAAAGACCGGTCGCGGTCGTCTCGTGTCCCGCGCCAAGCATCGTGAACAGCTCGTCGCGCAGCTCCGCATTGGTCATTACCTGACCGTTTTCATCGCGTGCGCACAACAGCAGCGAGAGTACGTCCGAGCGCTCTTGCAGGTCGGGCTCGCGCCGGCGTCGCTCGATTTCCTCATACAGCACGGCGTCGGCTGCGCGCAGGCGACGTACAAACCGACCGCCCGGACTCAGCCGGCCGAGGTCGGCACGGATGGCGGGCGCGATCATGAAGATTGGGCTGCTGTCGATGACCGCGATCATCCTGTCGCGCAGGCGCTCCACCCGCTCGGGCTGGGTAACGCCGAACACCGCTCGACAGATCACCTCGAATGTCAGCGCCCGCATGCGCTCGCGCAGCACGAGCTGGCTACCTGGACGCCAGTCGGCGATCTCCCGCTCGGCCACGTCGCGAATGACCTCGCGAAACGCGGCCACCCGGGAGCCTTGAAACGGCGGTAGCAAGAGCCTGCGCTGGCGCAGGTGCTCGGGCCCGTCGAGGACAAGCACCGAGTGCGCCCCGAGCACTGGCTCCAGAAACGAGTTGGCCTCGCCCGCGTGAAGATCCGACTGATCGCCCGTGAATAGCTGGCGGATTGCGTCAGGATCGACGACATATACGCCTGTGCCAAAGCCGCTCAAGCTGACGGTGAACACGTCGCCGTAGCGTGCCTGCCACTGTTGTAGTACCTCGAGTGGCCTGCGCGCGAAGCGCACCATATTTACGACGGCCGGGCCACGCGGTCCAGGCGGCAGCACCATGTCGAGCAGTCTATGAGGCTGAGGCCCGCGGGGATGCTGCCTTCGCTGTCGCGTCCTGGACCACATAAGCGGGGCGCCTGTTCAGCCACCGCCGGCGCGCGTCCTGGCTGGCCAGCGTGCCGATCTCGCGCAGCAACGCACGCCGTTCGGTGTCGTCTCTGGCGAGCAGGCGACCGATGGCACCAACCGCGCGCGGTGGGGTCAGAACCTGGGTAGGGCGCACGCGGTGGTTGAGTAGGTCGAAGAACAACCCGGCCTTGTCTTGGGCTTGCAGGCGGCGCAGGATCTCGATCAACACCGCCGGAACGGACCCTGGCTGTTCGAGGTCGTAGGCCAGCCAGTAGTGCTCGGCGAACTCGCGGTCGCGCCAGCGCCCCCAGCGAGCGAGCGCCCGGTCGAGTGCACGATCGGACCCGCCGAGAGCTTTCAGGATCGTCGTGGCAAGACTGTCGGCCTGCATGAAGGCGTCACCGATTCCACGGCCCGGCGCGGGGCTCTTGAAGTGGCCAGCATCGCCGCACAGCACCCAGCCGGGGCCACAAGCCTCGCGGAAGAAGCCCTCCCAGCGGACCGTCCCGAGTACCTTTCCCACCCGTCGCGCATCTGCCAGCGCGTCCGCGATCGGCTCGCATGTGCGCGCATGGGCCATGAAGGCCGCGTCGAGATCGCCGCGGAATCTGTCGATTTCCTCCATTTCCGGCCACATCAGAACCTGGTAGAGCCCGCTGTCGGAGGGTATGCCGAGCACGAACCGATCGCTCCAGCGGTGCGACAGGAAGGTCGGCATGGTGCCCATGTCGGCACCTTCAAAGTACGCCCAGTACAGCAGCCGCTGGTTGGGGGTCACGTTGTAGCGTCGCGACCCACACAAGTTCGCGACGGTCGAATGACGGCCGTCGGCACCGACGACCAGGCGCGCGTGCAGCTCCGTCTCCTCGCCGTCGTCGAGAACGCGCACGCCTGCCACTCGTCCGCGATCCTCTCGTAGGCCGGTGACTGTCGCTGCCATGTGCAGCTCAGCACCCGCCTCCGCGGCTGCCCCCGCGAGGATCTGATCGAGCAGCGAGCGCCGGACCGACGCCATCCCACCGATGTCTCCGCCGCGCAACGGCAGATCGATCGAGAGCTGAACGTCCTCGACTCTGGTGTCGGTGCGTCCCACGAGCGGTGCGCCGGTGGCGTGCAGTTGGTCGATCACGCCAAGGCCATTCAGGAACGTCAACGCGTCTGTCTCGAACAGGTGGCTCGAAAGCGTCTCACGCGGGAACTCGTCGCGCTCGATCACCGCGACCTTGGCGCCGCCGCGAGCGAGCAGTGTGGCCAAGGGCGAGCCAGCGCAGCGCGCCCCCACGACGATCACGTCGTAGCGAGCGGCAGAGCGAGGACCCAGCGTGCCGCTCGCCGCCGCATCGCCCGGCACGGACTCCTGGATTGGTTGGGGCGAAGTGTGCTCCTCAGCGCTGCTCGTCATCGCGCTCTATCCTTCCTCTCGCGGCGTGCCTAATGATGGTTAGGTATGCGACATCGGGGAAGCTACCTAGGACACGTTAGGTTGTCAAACGAAACCAGCGAGCAGTTGCCGCGCAGGCGCTTGACCGCGACGCAGCGGCGGGCGATCATCGCGCAGGCGGCGAGCGAGCTGTTTGCAGAGCGCGGCTATCAGGCGACCTCGATCGACGACATCGCGTCGCGCTCGGGGGTAACGGCTCCCGTCGTCTACGACCACTTCGCCTCCAAGCTGGATCTGCATCGGTCGTTGCTCGAAAGCCACTTCGCAGATCTGCGTGAGGTCTGGCACGAGCAGCTTCGCGGTGAGGATCCGCCGGCGCAACGCATCGCCCGTGCGATCGACGCATGGTTTGCCTACGTGGAAGCGCACCCCTACGCGTGGCGCATGCTGTTTCGCGACACGACCGGCGACAGCGAGGTCCAGGCGATCCACAACGAGGTGATCGCCCGCAGTCGCGCGTTGGTGATGCCCCTGTTGCTGCGCGAGCGCGTCGTCGATGACGTCGCGCAGGCCGACCTGGACGCGCTCGACATGGCGTGGGAGGTCATGCGCGGGGTCCTGCAGGGGCTCGCGCTGTGGTGGTACGAGCACCAGCATGTCCCCCGCACGCGGGTTGTGGCAACAGCCATGAACGCGCTATGGATCGGCTTTGAGCGGGTCAGCGCGGGTGAGACCTGGGAAGCACCCTGAGAGCTCAGCGAGCGGAGCGGCTGCGAAGGTCTCGGGCGAGCTGTCGTAGGTATGCGTGGCGACTGCAGAGGATCGTGTGGGGACCGGTGGCGGCGAATTGACGGCGGGAGCGGCGCTCACCGCCGGCATCGATCGCATGCCACATCCGCTCGTGCTCAGGGACGCTCAGCCGTCCTGCGAGGACCTCGCCGAGCCAGGTCGCCTGGCGCTCGACGATCTCGAAGAGGCCGGGGCCGGGCTCGAGTACGCCGACGAAGGCCAGGCCGGGAGCGTCTGGAGCAAGGATGCGCCGGTATAGCGGAAACTCCCAGCCCTTGCCGCGGCCAAGATGGTCGGGCAGAAACGGGAAGTTGATTCTGTAGCCGGTCGCGAAGACGATCGCGTCGACCTGCTCTGTGCTTCCATCGCTGAAGCGGACGCCGTCCTCGGCGAGTGCGCTGAGACGCGGTCGTCCTTCAAACGCCCGCGCGGCGAGCGCTGCCTGCGCCACCGGGGAGACGACCGCGGGCCAACGCTGCTCGAATAGGCGATGGTCCGGCGCAGACAACTCGCCGCGGTCGGGTGCTGTCCTTGAGACCCCGATCACCGCGCGCATCACCAACCGCACGATCGGCAGCGGGAGCCACAGCGTCGCGGCCGTGTCGAAGTCATCGAGCGGTCGGCCGAATACTCGGCGCGGGATCAGGTGGTGGACATGGCCGCAGGCGAGCATCGCCCGCTGCGCCGTCGTGGAGATCTCGGCGACGATGTCGAGCGCGGATTGGCCGCCGCCGACGACAACGACGCGTTGGTCCGCGAACGGCTCCGGCGAGCGGTACTCGCGAGCGTGTATCGCGACGCCGTCGAACTTGCCCGGCAGCTCCGGTATCTGTGGATCCCAGTAGTGGCCGCTGGCGACCACGACCGCGTCAAACCGCTGCGGCTGCCGGTCCCGGACTGTCACCTCCCAGCCATCCTCTAGCGGTCGGACGGCCTCGACCCAAGCGTCACACGCGATGCGGTGTTGCAAATCGTTCTCCTGCGCATAGGCCTCGAGGTAGGCGAGCATGTCGCTGCGGTGCGGGAACTCCGGCACCGACTCAGACATCGCCAGGCTCGGATACTGCATCCGCTTGCGAGAGGTGTTGGTCGAAAGCGACGCGTACGCTGCGGAGAGGCCATTGTCGTTGGCGTAGCGCCACATCCCACCGATCGCCGATCCCGCCTCGAAGGCGGTGACCTCGTGTCCCGCGCATGCCAGGGCGCGAATCGCCGCAAGCCCAGACATGCCAGCGCCGATCACGCAGACGCGGCGGGCCGATTGGCTCAACTCTGCGCTCCTCGATGGTGCTGCCGTCCACTGACCCATACGGCTGTATTGAAACACAGATAGACGTATGGGATACAATGCAAACGTATGGTCACACGCGCCCCCATGTCTGACCTGACGGGCCACGCCCGTATCCGCAACGCCGCGCTGGAGGGGTTTGCACGAGGCGGAGTCGAGGCGACCTCGATCCGAAGCATTGCCAAGGCGGCAGGCGTGTCGCCCGGTCTCGTCCAGCATCACTTCCCCACCAAGGCGGCCCTGCGCGACGCTGTAAATGCGTACGTCATCGCACTGGTCGCGTCTGCGTTTGCGGATCTTTCACTCGCCGCACCGGATGCGGACCCGTTCGTGGAGCTGGGTGATCGCATCACGAGACTCGTCGGCGAACGGCCCGATGCGCTGCGGTATGCGGCGCGCGCGATCGCCGCAGGTGACGAGGCCGCATTGGATCTCTTCGATGCCTTCGTTGCCGTTGCCCGAGGGCAGTGGGAGCTACTCGCAGGCGCAGGTCGGCTGCGTTCGGACCTTGACCTTCAGTGGGGAGCCCTGCACTCAGTGATCTTCAACCTCGGCACCGTGCTGTTCCGTGAGGCCATCGAGCGCCATCTCCCGCAGCCCTTCCTCACGCCGGAACAGCTCGACCGCTGGAACAAGGCCGCGACCTCGCTGCTGCGCCTCGGCGCCCAGGACCCGAGTTCCGGACATGAACAGCAGAAGTCGGATGCCGCTCAAGGTCTTCGGCCCGACGCTCGATGATCCACGTGCCGCGCAACGCAGCCTTGAATAATTATTTGGCATGCCATAATCTATCTTCATGTCAACCAAGGATCTACTGCGCACCCCTGCGATCGAGGACTACGCCAAGGCGATCTTCACGCTGGAATCCCGTGGCGAGGAGCCGGTGTCGACCAACGCTCTGGCCGAGCGTCTGGGCATCACGCCCGGCTCGGTGTCGGCGATGCTCAAGCGGCTGGACGAGCTTGGCCTGATCACGCACGTGCCCTACCGCGGTGTGCGCCTAACCGCCGACGGACGGCGCATAGCCCTGGAGGTGATCCGCCACCATCGCCTGCTCGAGAGCTATCTGGCCGAGGCGCTGGGCATGTCGTGGGATCGGGTGCACGCCGAGGCCGAGGTGCTCGAGCACGTGCTCTCCGAGGACCTCGAGGAGCTGATCGCCGCCAAGCTCGGACACCCGACCGTCGATCCCCACGGCGACCCGATTCCCACCGCCGACCTCGAGCTCGAAGAGCGCGCCACCGAGCGCATGGAGAGCATGCAGCCCGGCGCCGAGGGTTTATTCGTGCGCGTCTCGGACTCCGACCCGGAGATGCTGCGCTACCTAGCCGACCGCGGCATCTCCCCCGGAGATCGCTTCGCGGTGCGCGAGCGCCAACCATTCGGTGGTCCCCTATTCGTGCTGTTCGGCGAGCGCGAGCACGCGATCGGCGGCGGGCTCGCCGGTGCCATGCGCGTGGAAGTCGAGCGCTCACCCGAACAGCCGATAATTGCCGATGAGCGGAGTGCGGCAGATTGAGCACGCCTGAAGTCACCGCCTTCCCCCTACTGCGCCAGCCGCTGCTCACAGACGAGGACCTCGCGCGCTCCCACGATCGCTCGCGCGTGCACCAGGCGCGCAAGCGGCGCAGGCGCTGGCAGCTGATGTGGCTACTCGCCGGGCCCGGGATCCTTGCGATGCTCGGTGAGAACGACGGGCCGAGCATGATCGCCTACGCCTCCGACGGCGCGCAGTACGGACTCGGGTTCTTCGTACCGTTCATTCCGATTCTGTTCGCAATGGCATACGTCTGCCAGGAGATGTGCATGCGCGTCGGGGCCGTCACCCACCGCGGCTACGGCGAGCTCGTCCTGCAGCGCTACGGCAGGGCCTGGGGCTGGTTCGGTGCGGGTGATCTGGCGCTCACCAACCTCGTCACGCTCGTCGCTGAGTTCGTCGCGATTCGTGTCGGCCTCGCCTACTTCCACCTCGGCGCCGGCGTCGCCGTAGCGCTTGGGCTCGCGCTGGTGCTGTTCACCCTCAGCGGCGGGCGCTACTGGCGCTGGGAGCGCATCGTGCTCGGCCTGGCCCTCTTCAACGGCCTGTTCGTGGTGGCGGCGATCCTAGTCAAGCCGCACGTCGGAGCCCTGGCGAGCTCCCTTGACTTCACCCCCTTCCCGGGAGGCAGCTTCAACACCCTGTTGCTACTGCTGGCCTCGACGATCGGCGCGACGGTGACGCCGTGGATGATCTTCTTCCAGCAGAGCGCCTCGGCCGACAAGGGCATGACGCCCACCGACGTTCGTCACGGCCGCTATGACACGGCCGCGGGCGCGATCCTGGCCGCGGTCTTCGGGATTGGGGCGCTGATCGCCGGGGCGGCGCTGCTCACTCACCACGGGTCGGGCATCCAGGGGTTCGCCGGCGCTGGGTTCCCAGCCGCGCTCGAGCGTATCGCCGGCAGCCCCGTCGGCAGCGTGTTCGCGCTGGGGCTGATCGAGGCCGGAGCGGTAGCGATCCTGACGATCTCCGCCAGCACCGCCTACGCCGCCGGAGAATGCGTCGGGGTCTCCCACAGCTTCAACAGCTCGCCACGCAATGCCGCCGTGTTTTATGCCGCGAACATCGTGGTCGCGCTGCTCGCGGCCGTAGTGATCCTGATCCCGGGCGCGCCGCTGCTCTCGATCGCGCTCAACGCCAACGTGCTCGCGACTGTGCTGCTCCCCGTCAGCCTCGTCTTGATGGTCATGCTCGCCAACGACAAGGGGCTGATGGGCCCGTTGGTAAACCGGCGCTCGACCAACGCGATCGGGATCGCCGTGATCGCGTTCGTCGGAGTTTGTGGAGCCGCGTATGGCATCGATTCCTTCCTGCAGGCAATCCATCTGATCGGCTCATGAGCACGGACGCGCCCACCAGCAACGACTCACAACAGAGCTCCGGCATCCGAGCGCAGGATTTGCCGCCCCAGGAGCACACCGAGGACGAGCTGATCGAGGACGAGCTGATCATGCACCTCGAGCGCGATCAGTTCGTGGTCGAAACCTCCAGGCCCGTGCCGCCAGCGACGCTCAGCTCGCGAGCTATCGCCGGCCTATGGGCGTTGCGCGTGTTCGTTGTCCTCGTCAGCCTGATGGTCATCTACACGTTCGTGGACCAGCTGCACTGAGCGCACAAGCGAACACTGCTCAGTCGATCAGCAGGCGCACGATCGCGAAGATGCCCACGAGCACGATCACGGCCCGCAGCGCCTGCGGCGGCAGCCGGCGCCCGTAGCGCGCGCCGAGTTGAGCGCCACCGATCGAGGCGCAGGCGATGATCGCCGCCGGGGCCCACTCGACGTGGGCGGCGAACGCGAAGTACGCCCCGGCGACGCCATTGACTAGCCCGGCGAGCACGTTCTTCAAGGCATTGGTGCGTTGCAGGTCCTGCGTCAGCGCCAGGCCGAGGATCCCGAGTAGCAGGATGCCCTGTGCCGCGCCGAAGTAGCCACCGTAGACGCCGGTCAGATAGACCGCGAACGGCACTAGCATGGCGCCCCTGCGCTCGAGGTCGACTTCGCGCTTGAGCAGCCAGCGGGCCAGGCGCGGCTGTAGCGCGGTCAGCGCGAGCGCGAGCGCAATGAAGACGGGGACGATCGCCTTGAACGCCGCCGAGGGCAGCACCAGCAGCAGCACCGCCCCCGTGATGCCCCCGGTCACCGACATCGCGCCGAAGCGCAGCACGCGTGCGCGCTGGCCCGCTAGCTCGCGTCGGTAGCCGACGGCGCCTGACACTGAGCCCGGCACCAGGCCGATCGTGTTCGAGACGTTCGCCGTCACCGGCGCGTAGCCGAATGCCAGCAGCACCGGGAACGTGATCAGCGTGCCGCTGCCTACCAGCGTGTTAATCGCGCCAGCCGCCAGACCGGCAGCGGCGATTGCCGCGATTTCGCCGATGCTCATCTGATGTTGACCTGAAGTCCTTTGAGTGCTCAGGCGACGAAGTCGACGATCGATCTCGTGAAGCTGGGGTCGGCGACCAAGACGAGCGTCTGTTCCTCGCCCCATTCCTGGTAGGCGATCTCCAGGTCATCCCAGCTCTTGAAGGTCTTCATGGCTCTACCGTTGTGCGACATGGACGTCGAGAAGGCTATCCGCACCCGCCGCACGCACAAGGCTTTCGCTGCCCAGCCGGTCGACGCCGCGGTGCTCGACGAGTTGTTCGAGCTCGCGCGCTGGGCGCCCAACCACCATCTCACCAACCCCTGGCGCTTTCGCGTTCTCGGCACCCGCGCGCGCGAGCGGCTGATGGTGCTGGCTGAGTTCGAGCAGCCCGGGTCGGCCGTCAAGCTCCAGCGCGCGCCCACCCTCGTCGCCGTCACGGCGCATCGGACCGGGGAGCCCGTCCAAGACCGCGAGGACGAGCTCGCCACGGCGGTGGCCGCCTACCTGGTGCTGCTCGGCGCCCACGCCCGCGGCCTGGCGGGCTACTGGCGCACCGTGGCGCTGCTGGACGATCCACGCGGTCGGGAGATCCTCGGCCTGCGCCCGGTGGAGACACCCGTCGGGCTGCTCTACCTCGGCTCGCCAGTGCAGCAGCAGCGCGTGCCCCGCCGTGCGTCGCTCGCCGAAGTCGTCACATACCTGGATTGAGCCGTGTGCGCACGCCTCCGCGCGCTAGTTTCAGGTGGTGTCGTCAGCGAGGTTCTCCACACCTGCGGCAGCGGTGCGCGAAGCCGCAAGGACGCTGCGACCACCATCCGGCGACCGCCACGGCCCGCTCATGCCGATGATGATCGCGCTCACATTCCTCACCGGCGTCGTCGATGCCACCAGCTATCTGAAGTTCGGGCACGTGTTTGTCGCGAACATGACCGGCAACATCGTCTTCCTCGGATTCGCGCTCGCGGGCGCACAAGGCCTGTCCGCCGTCACTTCCCTGGTCGCGCTCGCCTCGTTCCTCGCCGGCGCTTTGGTGGGTGGCCGTCTCGGCGCACGCAACGCGGATCATCGCGGTCACCTTCTGCGTGCCGCGAGCGTCGTCCAGCTCGCGCTGATCGCAATCGCACTAATCATCGTGCTCACTGTCGGCGAACCTCTGCATAGCGGCACCCGCTATGCGCTGCTCGTGCCAATGGCCCTCGCCATGGGCGTGCAGAATGCCGCGGCACAGCGCCTCGCGGTGCCCGAGCTGACCACCACGGTGCTGACGCGCACGCTCACTGGCCTCGCGTCCGAAGCCGGCCTGGTGGGTGGGCCAGGATCCAAATTCGGACGTCGGGTGGTCGCCGTGGTGGTGATGCTGCTCGGCGCTTTCACCGGCGCGCTGCTCGTGCTGCACGTCGCGATCGCCGCGGCGATCGCCGCGGCCGGTGCGATCGTGCTGGCAGTAGGACTCGCCGTCCATCTACTTTCGCGCTCGCCCGCCCCCTGGATCAGGGCCTGAACAGTGCCGTCGGGGGAAGAAAGTCGCGCGGATCCTGCCAGCTCTACTGCAGTAACGGCAAGTTCATGCGTTACCTTTGATCTGACATGAAACGCTGGTCGATCGTCGTGCTGCTGATCTCGGCCGTGGCAGCCGTTGCGGTTGTCGCACTCGGTACCGGCGATCGCAGCGTCAGCACTCTGCTGGGCTCCCACTCAGCTGGCGACACCGCTGCGGCCTCGCCGTTGCCCGCAACTCAGCTTGTCGCGTTGCCGAAACGCATGATCGTCAACGGCACCGAGCCGCTCACCGTCACCCTATCGGCGCCCGTGTCCGCGAGCTCGCCGCCACCGACCCTGACTCCCAAGGTTGCCGGTACGTGGAGCATCGTCGGCGACTCCGAGGTGTTCACGCCCGTCTCCACACTCCAGCCTTGCTCCAGCTACGCGCTGACGGTGTGGGTGCGCACGAGCTCAACCGGTCACACTGACCTCGGGCGCAAACGCACCATCGGCCTGCACGTCGCCTGCCCATCGCTCGCCGGCCTGCAGCAGGCGCTCGCGCGCCTCGGCTACATAGGCGCGAAGCTCCACCCTCGCTACATCGTGCACATCGCATCCGGCGCCGAGACGCGCCGCGAAGCGGCCGAACACGCCTTCCGCCCGCCTCGCGGCCGGCTCGCCCCTGACCCCTTCGACGCGCCGCCGGTGGAAATGGGCCATCTGGACGAGACCACCCGTGGCGCGCTCACCGTCTATCAGTCAGACCGCGGGCTGGAAGCGACTGGCGAACCGAACGGCGCCACCTGGGCGTCACTACTGTACGACGAGAGCATCTACCGGCGCGACCCCACGCCGTATACGTGGGTGAGCGTGTCCGAGTCGCTCCCGGAGACACTTGACCTGCATCGCGGCCATCATGTCGTCTTCAGTACCCCAGTCAACACCGGCGTGCCGGGCGCGGAAACCGCGCAGGGCATCTTCCCAATCTACGCACGCTACGTGTCCACTACCATGAGTGGCGAAGACGTCGACGGCACGAAATACGTGGTGCCGGATGTCCCCTGGGTCAACTACTTCAACGGCGGCGACGCCGTGCACGGTTACCCGCGCGAAGCGTACGGCTTCCCGCAGTCCAACGGCTGTGTTGAGCTGCCGATCGAAGCCGCCCACACGGTCTTCGGGATGCTCGCCATTGGCGATATCGTCGAGGTCAACTGAGTCCGTAGGCGCTCGTCTGGTCCGCTGCCCTCTCCTACTTCACCGTGAGCGTGCCTTCCATTCCGGCCATGCGGTGGCCGGGGACGGAGCAGAAGAACTTGTAGGTGCCGGGCTTGAGGTTCAGTGCCAACGTCTTCGTGCCGCCCTGGAACGTCGGGGTAGCCCCGACCGTGGCGCCGGAAGCGGATTCGACGGTCACGTTGTGGCCCAACGGCGACATATTGGTGAACGCGATCGAAACTTTGCCGGCGTTGGCCGTCAACGACGTCTTGTTGTATTTCAACTGACCTTCGGGGTTAGCGGCGAGCGTCAGTGACTGGCTCGCGCTCGTGCCACTGGCCGCGGAGCTAGACGTCGAAGATGTGGTCCGGGTCGCGGCCGAGCTGGTCGGTGTGGAGGCCGAGGAGTTAGTGCCGCTGGACGAGCTGCCGCAACCGGCCAGCGCGAGCAGGCCCGCCGCCAGGATCACCGCCGCGAGCTTGGGCATGGAACGCATCTCCACTCGGTCCTGCGTTTGGAAACTCACGAGTCAGATCCTCCATCGGTTGGGGCCATCGGCCGTAAGGACGCCGCCCGGTGCAGATCCTTCCGATCGGGCGCACCAACTCTACCCGTTCTCGACCTCCTGCTCGGCGGCGTCCGGGTCCATCGCGGCCGCCACCAGCGGGACGGGCGCGGCGGCGGCAGCAGCGTGTGCGCCGAAGGCGCCGAGCGCACCGACGAGCAGCGCGGCGAGCGCCCATGCGGAGCCGGAGCGCTCGCGTCCGCGCGCGGCGTCCAGCGACAGACCCCCGGGACCGACCTCGACGAGCGCGAGCGCGGCGGCGATCAGGACCACGTTGTACTCATAGCCACCCTTGCTCAGCCACGGGCCGTTCTTTGCGTGCACCGTCTCGATCGCGGTCAGCATCGTCGCGGTCAGAACCGAGGCGGCGAGCGGCGTCGCAAGCCCAGCCGCGAGCAGCGCCCCGCCGCCCGCCTCTGCCATGCCGGCCGCGATCGCGTTCGGGCGGCCCGGGCGCAGGCCGAGCGCCTCGAACCCCTTGGCCGTCGCGTCGAGGCCATTGCCGTCGAACCAGCCGAACAGCTTCTGTGTGCCGTGCCCAACAAAGAATCCCCCTACCGAAAGACGCAGCAGCAATCGTCCGATCTTCATTTCACAGCCTTTCTCGTTCGTCTTGTTTTCAAGCCTCGTCCTACGGCGCCGCCGGGACCACCACGAGCGGGCCGTCGCTCGCCGGCAGCTCACCCGTCTCAAATGTGCTCCGCGCGAGCCGCTCCACGTGAGCAGAGCGCTCGAGGAACTCCTCAGCCGTCTCGAGAAAGCCAATGCGTGGTGTGCGGTAGTGCATCGGCACGACCCAGCGCGGGGACAAGCGCGCGACGATCGCCGCGGCCTGCTCTGCACCGATCGTCGGACCGCCGCCAACGGGCACGATCAGCAGGTCGACCGCGCCGATCGCCGCCGCCTGCTCCTCGCGCAGCGCGCTCTGGCCGAAGTCGCCGAAGTGGCAAACGCGCAGCCCGTCGAGCTCGAACACGAAAATCGTGTTCGGCCCGCGCGCAGTCCCGGCCTGCTCGTCGTGCTCGGAGGCGATCGCGACGACCTCGCCGAGCGGCGACTCCAGCGTTCCCGCCGTGGAGCGCAGGATCACGGGGCTACCTATGATCGCCTCGACGCCGTTGTGATCGGCGTGCTCGTGTGTCACCAGCAGCAGATCCGCCTGCACGTCGGCAATCGGCGGGTAGTCGAACTGCATCCCGTGGCTCGCCGCCATCGCCGACATGTCCGCGAAGGGATCGATCGCCACCGCTTGCTCAGATGTACTTAGGTGAAACGCCGATTGGCCGTACCACTCAACGCGCATGCTGCTCCTCTGCTGTCGTAGTTCGCGCGAGCTCGCCCGCGCCCTGATCGAAGCTCTCGGCGCCGAGATCGGCGCCGCCGGCGTCCAGCACACCGTCGAGAGCCGGCTGCACGGGCGCTTGCTCGGCATAGTGATACTGGCCGCCACGCAGCAGTGAGGCGCCTGCCGCAATCAGGCACGCGAGAATCGCGAACAGGAGCGCCTCGTGCAGCCCTGTGCGAAACGGCCCCGAGATCAGCTGTGGGAAGAACGAGCGGCCGGTGAGCGTCGCGTGGCTCGCCGCCGGGAGCGACGCGAGCACGTGCGAGCCGAGGAGGTGTTCGATCGGGTTGTAGCCGAGGAACGCCGCGAACAGCACCGATACCGGCGGGGTGTGCGCGGCGCCGCTCGCCGCGGCGGCCGAGACGCCGTGTGCCTGCAGCCCAGCGCTCAGCGTGTGCGGCAGGTTCGACGCCAGCCCGAGGATCATCAGCGTGAAGAACACGCCGATCGAGAGCACCTGCGCGGAGTTCTGGAAGGTCTGGTTCATGCCGCCACCAGCGCCGCGGTGCTGTGGCGGCAGGCTGTTCATCACAGCGGCTCGGTTTGGCGAGGCGAACATGCCCATGGACAGGCCGATCATCGCGAGTACCAGCGCGAACGGCGCGAACGGAAAGTTTGTCGGCAGCAGGCTCAGCAGGAAGAAGCTCACGGCGGAGCCGAGCATCCCCCCCGTCGCGAACCAGCGGGCGCCGAAACGATCGGACAGATACCCAGAGGTCGGGCCGGCGATCAGCATGCCGAGCGTCAGCGGCAGCATGTAGATGCCCGCCCACAGCGGCGTTTCGGTGAAGTCATAACCGTGTTGAGGTAGCCAGATGCCCTGCAGCCAGATGATCAGCATGAACATCAGGCCACCCCGTGCGATCGCCGAAAGGAACGTCGAGAGCGTCCCGAACGTGAAGGCGCGGATGCGGAACAGCGGCAGACGGAACATCGGCTCGGCGACCCGCCGCTCGACCGCCGCAAACGCGACCAGGAACGCCGCCCCGGCGCCCAGCAGCGCGAGCACCCGCGGGCTGCTCCAGCCAGTGGCGTGGCTGCCATAGGGCCGGATGCCATACGTGACCGACACCATGATCAGGATCAGCCCCAGCGCGAACGTCACATTGCCCCACCAGTCCACCCGCGCGCGTTTGGGCGTGCTGCGCTCCTCGAGCTTCAGGTACGCCCACACCGTGCCAAACAGCCCCACCGGCACGGAGATCAAGAACACGAGTCGCCAGTCGATCGGCGCCAACAGGCCACCGAGCACCAGGCCCACGAACATGCCGCTGACGCCGACGATGTTGTTGATACCGAGCGCCATGCCCCGCTGATTCGCGGGGAACGCATCGGTGATGATCGCCGCCGCGTTGGCCAGCAGGAAGGCAGCACCAACTCCCTGCACGATACGAAACACGATCAGATACGTGGCGCCCGCGCGTCCGTTCATCCAGTCCACGGTCAACACCAGCGATGCGAGCGTATAGACGACGAAGCCGAGGTTGTACATCTTCACCCGCCCGTACATGTCCCCGAGGCGCCCGAGGCTCACGATTAGGACGCTCGTCACGACCAGGAAGCCAAGGATCATCCACAGCAGGTAGAAGCTGTTGGCCGGCACGAGCGGATCGAGGTGGATGCCCCTGAAGATGTCCGGCATCGCGATCAGCGTGATCGAGCCGTCCAGCGTCGCCAGCAGCACACCCAGCGTGACGTTCGACAGCGCGATCCACTTGTAGCGATCCGTGGTACCCGGATCAGGGGTGCGAGCGTTTGCGTTCGTCTGCCGTTGGTTGCCCACGCCGCTCGCCACCTAATCATTAATACAGGAAAACTGAGCAGTTTCCCTGTCGTTCTCGAATATAGTCTTGAAGGCGTGGGTACGGCCGTCGACACCACCCGCCTGGCGAGCGAGCTGCGCATGGTGCTCGGCCATCTCGTGCGCCGACTGCGTGCCGAGCATCGCTTCTCGCTCTCCCAGGCTGCTGTGCTCGGGCGACTGGACCGCGAAGGCACGAAGTCGATCGGTGACCTGGCCATCGCCGAGCGCGTGCGCCCGCAGTCGATGACCCAGACAATCAGCGACCTCGAGGCCGACGGCCTGATCGCGCGCCGCGCGGACCCCACGGACGGGCGGCGCATGCTCGTCGAGCTGACCGAGCAGGGACTGCAGACGCTCGAACAAGACCGCCGCCAGCGCGAGGGATGGCTCGCGCAGGCGCTCGCCGAGGACCTCTCTGCACAGGAGCAGCAGGTACTGACGCAGGCCCTCGCGTTGCTACGGCGCCTGGCGGAGAACTGACGGCAGAAGGTTGAGTCGGCGCCGCGCGCCACCGTCCGCGCGAAAGCCTTGGCGCGCCACCGCCAGCGCGAAAGCTATATACCAACGTACGGGATGAGGCCCGTGCGTCAGGCATATCTGCTGCAGGCCCGTCAGATGCAGGCGCTGTCGTTCTCGGTGCACATCCCGCTCGTCTGTTTTGGCATCGCGTTCCCGGCGATGATCCTGTTCGTCGAGTGGCTATACCTGCGCTCGGGCGATCGGCTCTACCTCGTTCTCGCGCGCCGCTGGACGCGCGTGATGGCCGCGCTGTTCGCGATTGGCGTGATTACCGGCACGATCCTGAGCTTCGAGATGGGCCTGTTGTGGCCGGCCTTCACCGCCACCTTCGGCAGCGTCTTCGGGCTGGGCTTCGCTGTCGAGGGCTTCTCCTTCTTCATGGAGGCGATCTTCATCGGCATCTACATCTACGGTTGGGATCGCCTCTCGCCGCGGGCGCACTTCCTCAGCGGCATACCGATCGCGATCGCTGGCGTCACCGGGTCGCTGATGGTGATCTCCGTCAACGCCTGGATGAACCACCCCTCCGGCTTCCGGCTCCTCAGCGGCAAGGCGGTCGATGTACACCCGCTCACGGCCCTGTTCGCCAACAGTTTCCTGTGGCCCGAGCTCGTGCACATGTACATCGCCGGTTACATCGTCGCCGGCTTCCTGCTCGCCGGCGCCTACGCGATCTGCCGGCTACGCGGGCGCTGGAGCCGCTACGAGCGCACCGCGTTGGCGATCCCGCTGACGATCGCCGCGCTCGCCTCGCCGGTGCAGATCCTGGTCGGCGACTGGGCTGCGCGCGACGTCGCCACCGCCCAGCCAATCAAGCTCGCCGCAATTGAGGGTTTGCACAGCACCACCAGGGGCGCGCCCGAGCATCTACTCGGTTGGTACACCGAAGGCCAGGTCAAGTACGGAATCGCGATACCCAAACTGCTATCGCTGCTGGCGTTTCACAACCCCAATGCCGTCGTCAAGGGCTTGGATACCGTGCCGGTCGATCGCCAGCCGCCGGTCAACGTCGTGCGGGTGTCCTTCCAGCTGATGGTCGCGATCGGCACGCTGCTCGCGGCGCTCGGCGCGATCTACCTGTTCGTGCGCATCAGACGGGGGCGTCTGCCGGAGTCAGTGTGGTTCTACCGTGCACTCGCGCTCGCTGGACCGGCCTCCGTCGTCGCGCTGATCGCGGGCTGGGTAACGACCGAGGTCGGCCGTCAGCCGTGGGTTGTCTACAAAGTGATGCTGACCAACGAAGCGGTCACCGGCGCCAGCGGCATACCGATCGGCTACGCCACACTCGTGCTGGTCTACGCAGGCGTGGGGATCGGTGTCGTGTGGATCCTGCGGCGGCTCGCCCGCATGCCGATGGATCCGCCCGGCAACGGCGCCGGCGCCGGCGCCGGCGAGTGGGCCCCAGATAAACCGAGCCCGGTGGTGTGAGCGTGCACCTGTATGAGCTGCCACTGGTCTTCGTGCTGATCGGACTCGTCTTCTATGCGGTGTTGGCCGGCGCCGACTTCGGCGCTGGTTTCTGGCAGTTATTCTCCGGCCGTGGAGTAACAGGCGCACGGGTGCGCGAGCACGCCCACGAGTCGATGGCACCTGTGTGGGAGGCCAACCATGTGTGGCTGATCTTCGTGCTGACAGTCACCTGGACTGCCTATCCGTCGGCTTTTGGCTCGATCGCCTCGACGTTGTCGGTGCCGCTGTTCATCGCTGCCGTCGGGATCATCCTGCGCGGCGCTGCCTACGCGCTGCGGGCGGGAACCGCGACCGCGCGCGAGCGGCGCTGGATCGACGCCGTCTTTGCCGCCTCCTCGATCCTCACCCCGTTCGCGCTCGGCACGATGGTTGGCGCGATCGCCTCGCGTCGTGTCCCAGTCGGCAACGCCGCCGGACACCTGTTCTCTAGCTGGCTGAACCCCACTTCGATCCTCGTCGGTGTGCTGGCACTCACCACCTCCGCTTACCTCGCCGCCGTGTTCCTGGCCGCGGACGCCGCCCGCGTTCGCGATCGCGAGCTCGAGGCCAGTTTTCATCGCCGCGCTCTCGCCACCGGGATCGTCGCGGGCGTGGTCGCTGTCACCGGCTTGGTGGTGCTGCATGCCGACGCTCACCCGCTCTACCACCGGCTTCTCAACAGCGACGCCTGCGCGGCTCTGGCCGTCTCGATCCTGGCCGGCGTGGTCACTCTGGATCTCGTCCGCCGCAAGCGCTTTGAGACCGCGCGCTACACAGCCGCGCTTGCCGTCGCCGCTGTGATCGCCGGCTGGGCGCTCGCGCAGAACCCGCTGCTGCTGCCAGGCCTGACCGTCCGGCAGGCGGCCGCGCCCCACGACACGCTCGTGGTTGTGATCGTCGCCGTGCTCGCCGGCGCAGTCATCCTGTTCCCCTCGCTTGCACTGCTGTTCAGGCTGTTCCTGCGCGGCCGGCTCGATCACGGCGATACGACAGCGATCCAGCCACCGGCTATCGGCTCGCTGCTGGCAGCTTCGACGCCCGGCCTGCTTGCACGGGCCGCCGCAGCGTGTTTGCTCGCCGGATTCGGGTTCCTGACCGTCGCTGAAGCGGGTTGGGCACACGCCGTCGGCGTCCTCGCCCTGCTCGGCTTCATCGTCTGCGGGTTCTTAGCCGACGTCCCTGCCCAGCTAGCGCAGATCGACCGCGAAGAGCGCGCCGCCCCGCCCGCAGCGTGACAAGCGCGTCTCGGTGGTCCGTCGCGCTCCCGTCGGTCAGTATTCGTAAGCGGGGGTAGTGGTCGTGGTCGGCGGGGTGCTCGGGGCCGACGGGGTTGAGCTCGAGCTGCTCGACGCCGTCACCGCGTGCCAGGTTCCACCGAAGCTCACGATGCCCTGGCCGTTGGCTTCGCCCTTGGCGTGGTCACCCGAGTAGCGGTACAGCGGCGCGCCGCGGAGTGTGACCTGCAGGATGCCATTACTGCGACGCAGGATCCCGAGCTTCCCGTGTATGCCGCTACCGGCCTCGAGCTTGCTCTTGCGTGAGGGCACCGTCAGCGGTGGCCAGAACTTCAAGCATTCGTTGCTCTTGCACAGGAGATGGCCGGTGGTCTCGGGGCTCAGGGCGTACAGGGTCCGGCCCTGCGAGTTGACGACAACCCGCTCGCCGAGCTTCGCGTTGGACGCCGAGTCGATCCTCACCGCGGAGGGCGGGTCTGGGTGCAGCAGGCGCAGCGTGTTTTCACCGTCGTCCACGAAGTACACGCCGCTGCCGCCGGGGGCGACCGCCAGCCCGAACAGCGACCCGGCGCCGACCTTCGGATCGGCTGGCTGGGCGATCAGCTGCTTGCCGCCCGTGGTGGTCTCGATGATGTTGCCGTCGCCGGCGTTGGTCGTGATGATGTCGCCGTTGGGCGCGAGCACCAGCCCGAGCGGTTCCTTGAGGTGAGTGCCTTCGGTCACCATCGTGCCGCCGGCGGGCGCGGGCGTGGTGCGGGTCATCGCCTGCGGGATCGCCGTGATGCGGTTGGCGAGCGTGTCGGCGAGGTACAGCGTTCCATCGGACGCAAGCGCCAGGCCCGTCGGGCCGACGACCAGCGCTTCCGGTGAGTCGACCCACGGAATCCGGTCCGCGATCACCTGCTCGCTGAGGACCTTCGGTGACTGTCCGGGGCCGGATTCCAGGCGGATGCGCACTACCGTCGAGTTGTCGATCGTGTGCACGCCCTTCCTGGCGCCGCCGTTGAGCGCGTTGCTGACAAACAACGTGGTCATCGCACCGTGGCTGACGGCGGTCGAATCCCACGGGCCCTGGATCTGGCTGCCGGCAATCGTCTCGACCGCCTTGCCGCTGCTGTCCAGCACGATCAGGCAGCCGTACTGTGCAGTCGCTGACTTGCCGTTCGTCGTCGGCAGACTGCCCACGATCACATAGCCGCCTGGTAGCACGTTCAGCGCCGTTGTCAAGCCCACGCCTCCGGGGCAGCTACCCGGGAGCGATTTGGCGCTCACGCTCGCGAACAGCGAACTCTTGCCGGAGGTGGTGAGCTGCTCAATCGTCGTGCCCGTGCCCTGGTTGTTCTGCTTGTCGTTGAAGTTGCTCACGAGCAGATCGCCCGCCTGCAGCTTGCCGACGCTGCTCGGGACGAACACCAGGCCGTAGGGATTGACGTCGCCGTTGCCGGGCACGGTCGAGCCGAGCGTGCTCACGGTCGTGAATGGTGCGATGAACGCGGTCGTCGTCGCGGCTGTCCTCGTCGCGGTCGGCGTGGTGGCGGTTGCGCTCGATGCGGTGCTGGAGCTACTCGAGCTCCCGCAGCCCGCGAGCGCGAGCACCGCGACGGCGAATACGGCAAGCGAGCATCTGGGCATTCGGTCCATCTCCTGTCGGTTGGGCAGCGGGGGCCAAGCTCTTTCTTCACCAGAGACTCCAGCCCGTCCGAATGCTTCCCCTCCTAGGGCTCGGTGTGGACGATCACCTCGGCGATGCCTCCGATCCGCTGGCGCAGCTCATCCTCGAGCTCGCTGGCCAGGCGGTGGGCGTCGGTCAGGGTCTCGGCGGGGTCGACGACCAGCGTCAGGAACACGACATGGCCAGCGTCGGTGGAGAGCAGCCTCACCCGCTGCGGCTCGCTCCCGGTCCACTCGCGCACGAGCTGCTCGATCGCATGCTTGGTCTGCAGGTCGGCGGCCTGGTCCTGCGAGCGGGCGGCGAGTGGACGCTCGAGCGGCTCCAGGTGCGTCTGCACGTCGGTCACCCCCGGCCGCGCCCGGATCGCCTGCTCGACGCGCTCGGCGATCTCGTGCGCCCTTTGCAGATCGAGATCGGCCGGGAACTTCAGGTGCAACGAGACGCTGCTCGCTCCCCCCTGCTCGAAGATCGTGATGTCGTGGGCCTCCTTGACGAGCGGCTCGGACAGTGCAACCGCTAGCACCCGATCGCGCAGGTCAAGACCCAAACGGCGAGGCTCGACGTGCACGACCACGTCGCTGCCCGGCAGCGCCCGCTCGAGCGCGCTCTCGACCAGATCGGCGGCACGGTGACCCTCCACCACCGCCTGACCCGGCGGCACGCTGACGACGACGTCGGCGAAGTAGCGCCCGGCCGACTCGCGCAGCCGCAGTCGACCCAGCTCGATGTCCGCGCCGAGCGCCGCGATCGCGCGCTCGGCGGCTGCTCGCGCCTGCGCCGGGGCGCGGTCCATCAGCGCGTTGGCATTCTCGGCAATCAGGCTGACGGCCGCAGCGAAGATGATCGCCGCGACGAGCAGCGCGGCGAGAGAGTCGCCCTGGCGCATGCCTGCACGCACGGCGAGCAGCCCCGCGAGCACCACCAGCGAGCCAACCATGTCGGCGGCGAAGTGCAACGCGTTGGAGCGCAGCGCGGGGCTGTCGTAGCGGCGGGCGGCGACGAGCGTGACGCTCATGCGGCTGAGTTCCAGGATCAGTGCGGCCGCGATCACCGCGAACTCGTACCAGTGGATTGTGGGGGCCGTGGTCGTGCCCGACAGGCGCGCGATCGCCTCAACGCTCACGAGTACGCCACCGCCCAGCAGGATCGCCGCCTCCCCCAGGGCGCCGAGGTTCTCCGCCCGGCGGTGACCGTAGGGGTGCTCGAAGTCGGCCGGCCTGCCACCCAGCCTGACGGCGAAAAACGTCAGCGCCGCCGCGACCACGTCGTCGCTCGAGTCGATCCCGCTCGAGATCAACCCCAGGCTGCCCGTCGCCAGGCCAACGCCCAACTTGAGGATCACCAGCAGGCTAGCTGCGGCGATCGAGACTAGGGTTGTGGCTCGCCGCGTGAGCACGCGCTCGCTCTCGCTCCTCTGCGCCATCGCTGGAGACTATGGACCCCGAGCGGCGCGAGCGTACGGGCGAGCGGTCGGTGGACGGGCGGCCCCATGGTGCGGCCACGGCGGGACAGCAAATGCGCGGGCAACCGTACGACGCGCGTCGTATCGTGAGCCGATGGCTCACAACCACGCCGCGCACGCTCACGCCATCGGCGCCGGTGCCGACCGCCGCCCGCTGACGGCCGCGCTCGCCCTGATCGTGGCGTTCATGGCCGTCGAGGTGGCCGCGGGCGTCGTCGCGCACTCGCTCGCGCTGCTCTCAGACGCCGGGCATATGCTCACCGACGCCGCCGCGATCGGGTTTTCCCTGCTCGCGCTGCAGCTGGCCTCGCGTCCACCCAGCGGCGCGCTGACATTCGGCCTGCGGCGCGTCGAGATCCTCTCGGCGCTGGCCAACGGCGTCACGCTGCTGATCCTCGCGGCGTTTATCACATACGAGGCTGTGCGCCGCCTGTTCGCGCCGCCCGACGTGCACGGCGGCCTGGTGCTCGTTGTTGCGCTTGTCGGCATCCTCGTCAACCTTGGCGCGGTGCGCATGCTGTCCAGGGCCAACCGCCGCAGCCTGAACGTCGAGGGAAGCTTCCAGCATGTCCTCACCGATCTGTATGGCTTCATCGCCACCGCGCTCGCCGCCGGGGTGGTCCTGCTGAGCGGCTTCCAGCGGGCCGACCCGATCGCCTCGCTGCTGATCGCCGGGCTGATGACGCGCTCGGGCCTGTCGCTCGTGCGGGACTCCGGCCGGGTCTTCCTGGAGGCCGCGCCCAAGGGCCTGGATCCGCAGAAGATCGGCGAGGCGCTCGTCGTCCAGCCGGGGGTCGTCGAGGTCCACGACCTGCACGTCTGGGAGGTCACGAGCGGCTTTCCCGCGCTGTCGGCGCACGTGCTGGTCGGCGTCGACAGCGACTGCCATGCGGCGCGCCGACACATCGAGGCGATGCTGCTCGAGCGCTTCGCGCTCGAGCACACCACCCTGCAGGTCGATCACATCGGCAGCGAGCTGTTGGAGATCGCGCCGCGCGTGCTGTGATGCGGATCTTCGTCGGGGTGCTCGGCGGTGGGCTCGTTGTGATGATGCTCGCCGAGATCTTCTTTTCCTTTCTGTTGCCGCGACGAGTCAAGCGCGACCCGGCGATCGTGCGCTCGGTGTTTAACTACGCGTGGCTGCCGTGGCGGCGGTTATCGCGCGCGATGTCGCCTCAGGCCGCTGACACGATGCTCGGCATCTACGGCCCGTTCGGGCTGCTGCTGAATCTCGTGCTGTGGGTGGGCGTGATGATGCTGGGCTACGCCTGCCTACAGTGGGCTGCCGGCTCGCATCTCGGGCCGATGCGCGCGGTCGTTGACTTCGGCGATGACTTCTATTTCAGCGCAGCGACGATGACGACCGACGGGCCCGCCGGGCTGAGCGCGCAGACGACCTTCGCCCGGATCGTCCAGGTGATCGACTCCGGCACGGGCTTGGCGGTGCTGGCGATCGTGATCGGCTATCTGCCCTCGCTCTATCAGGCTTTTTCTCGTCGTGAGGCCACCGTCTCACAGCTGGACGCACGCGCCGGTTCGCCGCCGAGCGCTGGGCGCCTGGTGATCCGCTCAACCCAGCGCGATGGCTGGCCCGCACTCAATCACTACCTGAGCGGCTGGGAGACGTGGGTGGCGGAGCTGATGGAGACTCATCTGGCCTACCCGGTGCTCGCCTATTTCCGCTCCCAGCACGTCAACCAGAACTGGCTCTCGGCGATGTGCACGGTGCTCGACACGTGTGCCTTCACGATCGCTGCGGCACCTGCCGGGACGGTCGACTCGGCGCGGTTTACCTATGCGATCGCGCGCCACGCGGTCGTTGACCTCAGCTACAGCTTCCGCGTGGATCCGCTCGCGCCGGCGGTCGACCGACTTCCCGAGGGCGATCTCGAGGAGCTGCTGCGCCAGTTGAGCGAGGCGGGCGTGGAGGCGGCGACGGATCTCGCCACCATCAAAATGCGTCTGGAACGGATGCGCGGTTCCTATGAGCCCTACATCAGCGCGCTCGGCGCGCGCCTAGAGTTGGCACTACCGCCGTGGCTCGCTCCCGAGTCGCCGACTGACAACTGGCGCACGACGCAATGGCATTGAGCCGTCGGCCACCGGTGTATTGGCGCTACCCCGCCTGCCCGCGCGGCCGGATGAGCACCTCGTTGACGCTCACATTCGGCGGCTGGCCGATCGCGTAGAGGATCGCGCCCGCGATGTCCTCAGAGGCGAGCGGTGTGACCCCGGCGAAGCGCTTGGCCATCTGTTCCAGGACCTCGGGGCGGTTGTGGCCAGGGAGCTCGGTTGCCACTGCCCCGGGCTCGATCAGGGTGACGCGCACGCCGATCGCCACGCCCTCTTGGCGCAGCGACTCCGAGAAGGCGCCCACGCCGAACTTCGTCAGGTTGTAGACGCCGGATCCCGCGCGCGCAACCCGCCCCGCGACCGAGCTGACGTTGACGATGTGCCCCGAGCCCTGGGAGCGCATCAGCGGCAGGGCCGCGTGCGTGCAATACAGCACGCCGAAGACATTCGCGTGGATCATCCGCCGCCACTCCTCCGTGGGCGCGTTCTCGATCGGGCCGAGCAGCATCACGCCGGCGTTGTTCACGAGCACGTCCAGCCGGCCGAGCTCGGAGTGCGCACGTGCCACGAACGCCTGGGCCTGTGACTCGTCCCCCACGTCTGTCGGCACGGCGATCGCCCGCCCGCCCTCCGCGACGATGCGCTGCGCAAGCGCCTCGATGCGATCGGCGCGGCGCGCGGCCAGAGCCACGGCGGCCCCGGCACGGGCGCATGCCAGCGCGGTGGCCTCGCCGATGCCGGACGAGGCGCCGGTTACGGCAACTACCTGGTCACTGAGATCATTGATGGTCATACGCCGAGCTTATCTGGCCAGACTCAGCCATCCACCATGCGCGGCCGATAACCATCTCAGATCGACCGATCGCTCTTTTTGGCCCGTTCGCGGGTTTTAGCCGGCGCTGGAGTGGGCACGCTACTTGTGATCCGCTGGGAAGGTAACCGCCTACACGGCGTCGAACGAGCTAGTGGGAGCGGTTCCAACAAGAATGGTTGACAACGCAACTATCGCGGCGTATAATTCCGACTCCAAGCATCGGATTAGAAGGACGCTTATGTCAGATTCCACCACAAGCCCCACCCTCACCCTCGAGCCAGAGCCCGAGGAGCTCATCGCGGACGCTGAGCCCGTTGTCGCTGCTGCGGCGCGGCTGGACAGCCCGATCGAGCGCCTCGACGTCAGCACACCCGACACGTTTATCCCCGAGTCCGTCGACCAGCTGCTGGCCCACTCACGTCGCTACCCCCTGCTCACCCCCGCCCAGGAGATTGACCTCGCCAAGCGGATCGAGCGCGGTGACCTGTACGCCAAGGAACTGCTCGTCAACTCCAACCTGCGCCTGGTCGCCTCCAACGCCCGGCGCTACCAGAACCAGGGCCTGCCCCTCGGCGACCTCGTCCAGGAGGGCATGCTCGGCCTGATCCGCGCCAGCGAGAAGTTCGACTGGCGCAAGGGCTTTCGCTTCTCAACTTACGCCACACTATGGATCCGCCAGGCAATTCAGCGCGGGCTAGAGAATTCCGGGCGCACGATCCGCCTGCCTGTTCACGTCGCCCAGCGCTCGCGCAAGGTCGGGCGCGTCGAGCGCGAGCTGTCGGTACGGCTCGGGCGCGAGCCCACGCTCGAGGAGCTCTCTCAGGAGACTGGGCTGCCGATCGAGCAGGTCGAAGAGGTGCGCCACCAGCGTGCCGCCCTGGTCAGCCTCGATCAGCAGATCGGCGAGGACGGCGACACCGCGCTCGGCGATCTGCTGCCCTCGGACGCCGAGGTGCCCGAGGAGACGGCCTGGGAGAACGAGCGTGAGCGGATCGTGCACCGCGCGATCTCACAGCTGCCCGAAACCGAGCGCAAGGTTTTGACCCTGCGCTTCGGCACCGGCCGTGAGGAGCCCCAGACGCTCACCGCGATCGGCAAGCGGCTCGGATTCTCCGCGGAGCGCGCCTCCCAGCTCGAGCAGCGGGCGCTGAAGAAGCTCGCTGAGTCGCCGGAGCTAGCGGCGCTCAGAGAGGCGGCGTAAGACGTTCTAAGCTCCTTCCCGTCGGTCGCAAAACCGCCGGGAAGGAGGCTTGGATGTCCGACAAGTCGCTGTGGGAGCACACCGTCGAGCTGACGATCGCTGTCGGCGAACGGATGCTGGCGCCGGTCGAGCGGTTCATCGGGCGGCGCTCGCTGGTTGGGGACGCGACGTTCTTCGCGCTTGAGCGCTTTCCCTGGGTCGCGCACATCGAGGAAAACTGGATGGTGATCCGTGAAGAGGTCGAGCAGCTGCTCGACGAGCGGGACGCGCTGCCCAATTTCCAAGACATCTCCAAGGATCAGATCGAGATCACCGACGACGACCGCTGGAAGACATTCTTCCTGTATGGCTACGGCTTCACGGCCGAGCTCGGCGTCGAGATGTGCCCACGCACCGCCGCGCTGATGCGGCAAATCCCGGGGATGACCACGGCGATGTTCTCGATCCTCTCGCCGCGCAAGCACATTCTCGACCACCGCGGCCCGTATAAGGGCGTGCTGCGCTACCACCTCGGGCTGGTCGTGCCCGAGGACGCCGAGGCCTGCCGAATCCGCGTCGGCGAGGACATCCGCCATTGGGAGCAGGGCAGAAGCATGGTCTTCGATGACACCTTCAACCACGAGGTCTGGAACGACACCGACGAGACACGGGTCGTGCTGTTCGTCGACGTCCTGCGTCCGCTGCCCTTCCCCGAGTCGGCGATCAACCGGCTGATCGTCAAGGCCATCGGGCTCTCCCCGTTCGTGCTCGACGCTAAGCGCAACCAGAAAGCCTGGGAACGGCGCTTCCGGGAGCGTCGGCGCGAGCGGGCACTGGCGACGCGTGTTGACGCGCATCAAGCCGTCGTCAACGGCGAATCATCTGGTTGAATTTCCCTGAAGTCTTGACTTACGAGTGCCGGCATGACTAAGGTCGGGGTATCGGGGTTTAGTCCGTCGGTGGACGGGTTCACGGGCGATTGCCTCGCTAGCACACCAACGTCTTCCGTAAGAAGGAGTAGAGCAATGGTTGACCAGTTCGGCAATCAGCCGGAGTTGCCTTACCCGTGGGCGCCATGGCATGTCGGCGACCCAATCCATATGGAGTACGCCCTACGCGACGCGGAGCTGGACGCGGGCGTCAAAAATCGCCTTCTGGCGACACATTTCGAGACTGTCGCCGGGGTACATGAGGCGATCGCGCAGGGGGCCAGGCGAGCCGCGGAGCTCGTCGGTGGCGGCTAGGGAGGCTGCGAGAGCCCGGACACAGCGGTGAGCACCGGCCTCAGACCGTGAGCGCGCGCGACACAGACGCCACAGACGTCGTCCTGGTCGGCTATCAGGATCAGGGCAACCTAGGCATGGGGTATCTCGCCTCGTGTCTGCGCCAACATGGCTACACAGTTGTGCTATGCGAGATTCGAGACGGCCCAGGGCAGATCGCAGCCACAGTGCACAGGGTCCGACCGTCGGTGGTCGGCTTTTCGCTGATCTTCCAGTTCTTCCTACCGCAGTTCCGGCGCGTCGCCGTGCATCTGCGGCGCGCGGGGATTCGCAGTCATCTCACCATCGGTGGCCACTACCCCAGCCTGTGTCCCGTGGACGCGCTTCGCGCGTTCCCCGAGCTCGACAGCGTCGTTCGCTACGAGGGTGAGCTCACGCTGGTCGACCTCGTGGGCCGGATCAGCGCCGGCGAGGACTGGCATGCCACGCCCGGGATCGCGTACGTGGAGGACGGTGTCATGCGCGAGAGCGAACCGCGCGCGCTCGTACAGGACCTCGACAGCCTCCCGTTCCCCGAGCGACCGTACCCACCGGAAGAGATCCTCGGCTTCCCGACATTGCCGGTACTCGCGAGTCGTGGCTGCGCCCGACGTTGCTCGTTCTGCTCGATCCACACCTTCTACAGGACGGCGCCGGGCAAGGTCGTGCGCGTGCGCAAGCCCGAGATGGTCACGCAAGAGATGGTCGAGCTGAACCGCGAGCGTGGAGCAAGAGTGTTCCTGTTCCAGGACGACGACTTTCCGTTGTGGGGTCGCGCGGGACGGCGTTGGGTCGACGAGTTGATCGCACGGCTGCGCGACGCGGAGCTCGCGGATCGTGCGATCTGGAAGATCAGCTGCCGCGCGGAGTACGTCGAGCCGGAGCTGTTCGCGCAGCTGCGCGACGCGGGCCTGTTTCTCGTGTACATGGGAATCGAGTCAGGGGTCGAGGCAGGGCTCGAGCTTCTTCACAAGCAGATGACAGTGGAGCAGAATCGCGCCGGCGTTCGCATTCTCAAGGAGCTTGGTGTGCTGTTCTCATACGGTTTCATGCTGTTCGATCCATCGAGCACGTTCGACTCGGTGCGTGAGAATCTCGTGTTTCTCCGCGAGATCGTCGGCGACGGCTCGGCCGGCGCGGCGTTCTGTCGAATGCTCCCCTACGGCGGCACTCCGATCCGGGATCGTCTGCAGGCCGAAGGGCGCCTGCGCGGCAGCGTCACGCGCCCTGACTATGAGTTCCTCGATCCCCGCCTCAATGAGTACTACCGCAGGCTGCATGCCGTGGCGCGGGCGTGGCTGGACGGCGGCGGACTCTCGCACGAGCTCAACTGGGCGCGTGAGGAGCTCGAGACGGCGAGACGACTCGTCGGCAGCCTGGGTGGCGTGGAGCCCTACACGCAGGCGCTCACGGCGCTCACGGCGGAGAGCAACGAGCATCTGTTCGGTCTCGTGCAGGACTCCTCGCGCTCCTTCGAGGCGGACGGCGATGTCTCGATGCTCGATCCCGCCGTGTCGCGCGAGACCTGCCAGTGCATCAGGGCACGTCTGCTCGATCTGCGCAACAGCTTCGTTTCGGAGAACGTGGACGCGCTACAGGCAGAGCTGAACGCAGGTGCGATCCGCGGACCGATAGGCGCACCGCAGGTTCACTAGTGTCCTCAGGACACTAGGCGGAGTTCTGCCAGGGCAGCGTCTGCGAGAGCCAGCTATTGAGGATCGTGAACTCCCCCGTCAGGATCAGCACCCCCAGCAGGATCATCACGGCGCCGCCGGCAGCGATGATCGCGGGGAAGTGGCGCTTGACGACCGTCAGCGCCGCGGTCATCCGCTCGAAGGCGAGCGCGATCAGCAGAAACGGGATCGCTAGGCCCGCCGAGTAACAGGCGAGCAGCAGCGCGCCGTGTGCGGCCGAGCTGGAGATCGCGGCCTGGGTGAGGATCGCGCCGAGGGTGATACTCGTGCACGGTGTCCATGCGATCGCGAACGCGGCACCGGCCACGATCGGCCCGCCGCGGCCGGCCAGGCGCAGCAGTGACTCGGAGTGCCACTCGCGATTAAGCATGCGCACGAATGGCGTGGCCAGGAAGGCGACTCCCATCAGCACGATCAGCACGCCGCCGACCTGCTCGAGCGCGTGTTTGTGGGTGTTGAGCGTTGAGCCAATCACGGTCGCGCTCATCCCCAGGAGGATGAAGATGGCCGAGAAGCTCGCTATGAACAACAGGCTGGGCACGAGCACGCGCCGCGCGCCGACACCCTCTTTGAGATCGGCGGGCGTCACGCCGATGACGGTCGATAGGTAGCCGGGAACCAGCGGCAGCACGCACGGCGAGAGAAACGACACCAGGCCGGCGGCAAGCGCAAGCGGGATGCCTACACCGGTCGCGGTGTCTGAGGAAGCGAGGATCATTTAGAGGTTGCTCATGGCTCGGGCTCGCAGACAGGATGGCGCATCTCCGTGCGCCGGCCTGCTTGCTGGCCTGCTCGTAGGTCCGCGACCTCACGCTCGAGCTGGGCGACGCGCTCGCGCAGGCCAGCCAGCTCCTGTGAGACGCCGGATGGTGGGACCTGCGCGGCGGCCTCGCGCGCGGGCTGCTCCTCGCCGTCGGCCTGCAGCAGCTGCGCATAGCGCTCCTCCTTGTGCCCGGGCCGGCGCTCCAGGCGCGCGATCAGCTCGCGCTCGATCAGGCGGCCCAGCGTCTCCTGGACGGCGTCGAGATCAGCGAACGGGTGCATTCGCTCGGTGCGCTGCTTGAGCTCGCCGGGCGTCTGTGGTCCGCGCAGCATCAGCACACACACGATCGCCTGCTCGCCAGCGTCCATCGGCAGGGCTTCGGCCAGCAGGTGCCTGTACTTGGCGGCCCGGCTGCCGGCGCCACTGGCCAGGCGGGTGAAGCCGCGACGCTCCAGGCGATGCAGCGCATCGCGGAGAACCCCGTCGTCGTAGTCGACCACAGGGTCGCGGTTGGTGGACTGGTTGCAGGCCAACCTCAGCGCGTTGAGCGAGAGCGGATAGGCGTCGGGGGTGGTCCGCTGCTTCTCCAGCAGGCAGCCGAGCACGCGCGTCTCCGCGGCAGACAGTTCCAGCGGTTGCCCAGACGATGACACTGAGCTAAGCCTACGTTCTAGAGTCAGCTCCGTGAGCCATCAGCCCTTCGCTCAGGGACACGGCGGTGGCGGTGGTCGCCGCTCCCAACGGCCAGACCCGTCGAAGCTCGCCCAGCGCCCCGAGGACATCCCCGACAGACACGTCTCGCTGCGTCGCATCGGCCGGCTGTTCATCCCCTACCGGGTGCGCCTGGGACTGCTGCTGGGGCTGATCGTGCTCGGCTCGATCCTGAGCGTCGCCTCGCCGTTCCTGCTGCGCGAAGCGATCAACAAGGGCATCATCAGGCACGACTTGACGCTGCTTTCGTGGCTGGTCGGGGGCATGATCGCGCTGGCGATCATCAACGGCGTGATCAGCGTCGCGCAGACGTGGATCTCCAACCAGGTCGGTCAGCGCGTGATGCACGACTTGCGCGCAGCCGTGTTCGCGCACCTGCAGCGCATGTCGTTGGCGTTCTTCACGCGCACGCGCTCGGGTGAGGTGCAGGCGCGCATCGCGTATGACATCGGCGGTATTGACGACGTCGTCACGAGCACTGCAACCTCGACCGTCTCGACCGTTGCCACCGTCTCGGCGACGGTCGTGGCGATGTTCGCGCTGAGCTGGCGCCTGACGGTGTTCTCGCTGATCCTGCTGCCGTTCTTCGTGTGGTTGACGCGCCGCGTGGGCAACGAGCGCCGGCGCATCCAGTCGGTCCGCCAAAGCCGTCTGGCAGACATGTCCACGCTAGTCGAGGAGTCGCTATCGGTGTCGGGGATTCTGCTCGGTAAGACGATGGGCCGCTCACAGGAGCTCGTCGGTCGCTTCTCCGGCGAGTCAAGCGAACTGGCCGACCTGGAGGTACGCGCGCGGATGGCGGGACGCTGGCGCATGGCTTCGGTACAGATGGCCTTCGCGATCATGCCCGCCGCCGTGTACTGGTTCGCTGGCTACAACATCGCCCACGGGCACGACGCGATCTCGATCGGCACGGTGGTCGCGTTCACGACGCTGCAGACGCGCCTGCTGTTCCCGATGCAACAGCTGCTGTCGGTCGGCCTTGAAGTGCAAACTTCGCTAGCGCTGTTCGGGCGCATTTTCGAGTACCTGGACCTGCCTGTGGATATCGTCGAACGCCCAGGAGCACGCACGCTGAGCGACGTGCGCGGGGACGTGGAGCTCGAGGACGTGTGGTTTCGCTACGCACCCGAGGCACCGTGGACGCTCGCGGAAATCGGCGCGGAGATCCCGGCCGGGACGCGCACGGCCCTGGTTGGCGAGACGGGCTCCGGCAAGACGACGCTCGCCTACCTGGTCGCGCGACTGTATGAGGCTCAGCGTGGCTGCGTGAGCATCGACGGCGTGGATATCCGCGACATGACGCTCGACTCGCTGGCTGCGACGGTCGGCCTGGTCTCGCAAGAGACCTATCTGTTCCACGCCTCGATCCGTGAGAACCTGCGCTTCGCGTGTCCACAGGCCAGCGACGAGGAGATCGAAGAAGCGGCCAGAGCCGCGCAGATTCACGGGCTGATCTCCGGCTTGCCGGAAGGCTACGACACGCCGGTTGGCGAGCGCGGTTACCGCTTCTCCGGCGGGGAGAAGCAGCGCATCGCGATCGCGCGCACTGTCCTGCGCAATCCGCCGGTGCTGATCCTCGACGAGGCGACCTCGGCGCTCGACACCGAGACCGAGCGCGCCGTGCAGCAGGCGCTCGACGAGCTCTCGCGCGGGCGCACCACGATCGCGATCGCGCACAGGCTTTCGACGATCCGCGACGCGGATCAGATCTTGGTGCTCGACGGCGGCTGCATCCTCGAGCGCGGCACGCACGAGGAGCTGCTGGAGCGAGGCGGTCGCTATGCGGCGCTCACCACCGTCTCCGACGGCGGTACCGGCGGAGACGGTGGTGCAGATCCGGCGGTCGCGTCGATGTTCAAGCGCACGTAGTCGACGATCACCGGCTCGCCGAGTCTCGCCAGCACGTCGTCCATGAATGGTTCGCGCAGATCCTCCGGTAGCTGCTGAACGTGCGGTCCGAGCACGATCGTCGAGAGGAACTCACGCGGCTCCTGCGGCTGGCGGGGCGCCGGCGTCAGCCAGCATTCGGCGGTGCTGAAGCCGGCCGCGAGCAGGCGCTCGCGAGTCTCCTCCGCTCCGGCGTAATTCCACGGCGCATGCCAGTCGGTGAAATGCCGGGCGTAGGGTTCGTTGGCAAGCACCGCGGCCGCCTGCCCGCGCAGCACGTCGATGTTGCCCTCTCCCCCACACTGGGCCACGAGGCGTCCGCCGGCCACCAGCGTGTCGTGCAGTCGCCGGAACAGCCGGTCGTGGTCGGCGATCCAATGGAAGGTAGCCGTCGAGAGGATCGCGTCGACGGGCTGCTCCAGTTCGAGCTCGAGCAGGTCGGCCACGCAGAGCTCCACGCGAGAGTCTGCTTGACCCCCGGCGCCCTCCAGCCGGCGCCGGGCGGCGTCCACCATCGAAGCGGACTCGTCGACGGCGATCACGCGCCCGCGTGGCAGCCGCGCGATCAGCGCCTGGGTGATCCGCCCTGATCCGCAGCCGGCGTCGAGCACGACCTCGGCGCCGCTCAGCTCCAGTCGCGCGAGCACCTCGAGCCCGAGCGCCTCCATCGTCTGAGAGATGCGGTCGTAGCTGGATCCGTCCCATTCGCGTACTGGCATACGACTGTACGTTATCACGTACCTCGGTCGGCGCGGGCGGCCAGCTCTGCGAGTACCGCCGACAACTGCCCGCCCTGCCACGCGATCGGCGAACGCGGCGGCGGCCCCGCGTCCTCCACCACCAGCCTCGCGCCGGAAATCGCGCTGGCGTAGCGTTCACCAACGGCCAGCGGATGACTGGGGTCGGCCTCGTCGCGACTGGCCACGACGACCGTCGGTACCTCGATGCCCGCGAGCTCCGCGATGCTCTCGAACGGGCGCGAGCGCGGCACCGCTTCGAGCGCGTCGGCCACCGCGTCGGGGTGCTCGTGCGCCGACAGGCGCTGGCGCAGTACCGTCTCGACCGTCGCACGCCAGGACTCGGGTATGGCAGTTAGATCGTAGGCTCCTACAAACCCGTCGACGCCGCCTTCGCGCAGTCCGCGTGCGAGCGCGTCCCAGTGGGCAAGCTCCTCCCCGGCCGGCGGCGCGGAGGGCTCATATGCGGGGGTCACGATCGCCAGTGCGGCCACGCGCTCGCGGTGCTCCAGCGCGAAGCGCACGGACGTGTGCGCGCCCATCGACGCGCCCGCCAGCACCGCGCGCTCGATCCCGGCCGTATCGAGCACCGCCAGCAGGTCGCCCGCGAGCTGCTCGTAGCCGTAGGCGCGGTCGGGAGCTGGTGTCGAGCGGCCGTGTCCGCGGGCGTCGTAGGACAGCACCCGGTATCCGGAGCGCTCCAGTGAGCGCGAGCCCATGACCACATAGCGCCGCGTGGCGGTGAGCCCGTGCAGCAGCACGATCGTTCTGCCCGCGCCGCGCTGCTCGCCGGACAGCGTCACGCCGCCGGCGTGGACGGTCAGGGCGCTGGCGTCGGCAGGCACGCCGCGTGGGTGCGGATCAGCTCGGCTGAGAGCTCGGGGCGCTCCCAGACGAACATATGGCCGACGCCGTCGATGATCTCCAGGCGTGAGCCGGATATGCGAGCGGCGATCAGACGACCGTTCGCGACCGGCAGCAGTTCGTCGGCGGTGCCGTGGATCACGAGCGTCGGTGTCGTCAACCCCGGCAGCCGCGCGTTGGTGTCGTGCGCGGCGCACGCCTGCATCTGTGCCACGATCACCGGTTTGGCCACCGACCGTCGGGCGGAGATCGCCTGAAAGCGAGCGTAGGCGTCATCGTCGTGCGCCATTGCGGGCGAGACATTGATCTCCCACGAGGCACGCAGCGCGCGCTCGCGGTCCCCGGACATCATTGCCTTGGTGAGTCGCTGCAGCGCCTGCGGGGCGGCGAGCGAGCTGCCCTCCCCGCCGCAGTAGGTGCAGCCGAGCGTGAGCGTGCGCACGCGCTCGGGGTATGCGAGCGCAAGCTCTTGCGCAGCCATGCCGCCCATCGAGATGCCGAGCACGTGCGCCGTATCGAGCTCGAGCGCCGCCAACAGCCCGGCCGCGTCCTCGGCTAGCTGGGCGATCGTGAGCGGCCCGTCCAAGCGGCTGCTGCTGCCAACGCCGCGATGGTCGTAGACAATCACTTCGAAGTCGTCTCGCAGGGCAGTGAGGAACGGCTCACCCCAGTGCAGGGCTGTGCCGCTCATGCCCATGATCGCCAGCAGCGGTGGGCCGGACCCGCTGCGCTCGTAGTCGAGCTCGACCTCGCCGACGCGCACGACTGGCATCCGCCGATCCTAACGTGCTACACGGGCAGCGCGAGTTGAGCGCAGGCGTCCGGTGCGCGCGCGCCCGCCTCCTCGTCCTTGTGCCCCTGTCGATTGTCGATCGACGAGCTCAGGCCGGCGACGCGCACGCCGAGCAAGCGCACGGGACGCGCGGGTGCGTACTCCTGCAGCAGTCTCAGCGCGTGCGCGCTCACCAGCTCGGCGTCGCACGTTGGCTCAGACACAGTGTGCGCGCGGGTGACGGTCGTCCAGTCGTCCAAGCGAACCTTGATCCCGATCGTGCGCCCACTGCGTCCGTGGGCGACAAGGCTCGCGCACAGCTCCCCGGCCATCCGCGCCAGCACCGTCCGCAGCTCGGCGGGATCGCTGACGTCGCTGTCGAAAGTCCGCTCGCGCGACTCGGAGACCACCTTACGCTGCGCGCCGATCTGCCCGTCGTGCTCGAATCGCGCACGCCTACCCAACTCGCGCCCGAGGTTTTCTCCGAAGCGTTCAACGAGTAGCTGCTCCGGGGCTCCACCGACGGCGGCGAGCGTCGTCAGGCCCAGCTCGGCTAGACGCGCGGCGGTCTTCGGGCCGATGCCCGGCACCAGGTCCGGCGGCGCAGCGGCGAAGCGGGTACAGGCCTGCTCACGGCTAAGCACGACGAAGCCGGCGGGCTTCTCCGCGTCGGATGCGACCTTCGCTACGAGCTTGTTCGGACCGATACCCACCGAGCAGGTCAGCTGCAGCGTCTTGGCGATCTCGGCCAGCAGCCGGCGCATCGCCGTACGCGGCGAGAACAGGCCCTCTACATCGAGGTAGGCCTCGTCGAGCCCGACCACCTCGACGCACTCGACATGCGCGCGCACGATCCCCATCATGCGCGCGGAGACCTCGCGATAAGTCGAGAAGTCAGGCACCAGGAACACCGCATCCGGACACAGTCGCCGTGCCCTGGAGGCGGGCATCGCCGAGCCGACCCCGTAGCGGCGCGCCTCGTAGCTGGCGGTGGTTACAACCGCGCGCGGGCCGCTGCCCGCCACAACCACCGGCCGGCCGCGCAGCTCGGGACGGCGGCGCAGCTCGATCGAGACGTAGAAGGCGTCGGCATCCAGGTGCGCGACGCGCAGGCGGGGCTCGTCGGACACGGTCCGTCGAATGTAGCGACGGGCGCGGCGGGTGCTGAGTGCGGCGGGTGTGGATGCTCAGCGGGCGCGCGGCGCGGCATGGGGCATGGGCGCGAGCAGTTCGCGCCGCGAGGCAACCCCGAGCTTGCGGTAGATGCGACGAGCGTGCGTGCGTACGGTCTCGATGCTGATGTGCAGTTCGGCCGCGATCTGTGCGTTGGAGCGGCGCCGCTGCAGCTGGGCCAGCACGTCTGTCTCTCGTGGGGTGAGCAGTCCGGAGCTGGTGGTGCCGTGGGTGTCCCGAGGTATGAGCTGCAGCCCGCGCGAGGCCAGGTGGATCGCGTTCAGCACGTCGCGCACCTGGGTGGCCTTTGCGAGGCAGGCGGCGGCACCGAATGCAAGCAGCTGTGCGCACTCGACATTTGACGGCTGCTCCGCCAGCAGCAACAGCTGGGTGGTCGGGTGCCGGATGGTGAGCTCACGAACCTCGACCGGACTGACGAGCGAGCCGGCGTCGAGGATCGCCACACGCGGCCGGTGTGTTCGCAATATCGGCGCGAGTTGCGCAGGCGCGATGTTGGCGGCCACGAGCTTGAGGTCGGGATCCTCCTCGATCAGGCTGCGCAGCCCCCGCGCGAGCAGGTCATCGAAGCGGCCTACAGCCACGGTGATTGCGACGTTCTCGACGATGCGCTCGGGCATTGGGTTCGCTCATAGTATCGACATATCCCCCATTTCGGGTGAGCTAGCTCTGACCCGCATGTCACCCGGCGGGTCACCCGAAGATCACCCGCTAAGGGCGATCACAGTCAGAGACGCGCACGTCACCATGTCTGTCCAGGCATGAGGGGTGTCCTGTCCTTGGACCGTGGAGGCCGGGGACGGGAGACCATGAAGGGGCTGTTGTGGCCCGCACGGAATGCGAACCCCCACGGAACGGGAGAGACGATGTCTATTCGCCATAACAGACAAACACAGGCCAGGGGATCCGTGCGGGGCGCCTCGAGCACGACGCGCCGGCCGCGCGGGCGACGGCGCACGTGGACGATGTCGGGCGCCATGTTGCTGCTGCTCGCGCTGGCGCTGGCTGCGTTCCTGGCTCCGGCCGGGCAGGCCAAGACCGCCGGCTCGGCGGGCGCCAAGCCAGCGCAGGAAACAGGCGGCGGCAAGAACAACGGCGAACCCGAACACGTCAAAGTGGCGATCAGCTGCACCGGCGTGACATGGGAATACACGAACTTCCCCGAAGAGGGGACGACCACCATCACCGAGAGCGTCAAGATCGACGGGGTCAAGCAAAAGGAACCCACTGTGTTCACCTTCTCGGGCGCGACGGGCGAAAACACGACTACCTTCGCCGCGCCTCCTGGCTCGTACATCATCGACGCTCAGGGAAGCTGGAAGAACCCGCCGGGGTCCGAAAAACAGTTCGGGCACTTCGACATCCACGCGAGAGTGGACTGCGCGCCCGCACCCGCGCTCACAATCGAAAAGCTTCAGGCGATCGCCAACAGCGGTGAAGAACCCACGACTGAAATGCTCAAGGGGGGCCAGGTCGGCGACACCGTCGACTATAAGCTCGTCGTGAGCAACACGGGCAACGTGCCGCTGAAACTCGAGAACTTCGAGGACCCGCACTGTGACGCCGGGACGCTTGTACCCATAGAACACACCACCGGCGAGCCCGACGGCACGGAACTGGCAGCGGGTGCGGACGCCACATACGCGTGTACGCACCTGCTCGACGAAGCCGATCAGATGGCCGGCTCGTATTCAAATATCGCAGAAGTCACGGGCATCCCGCCGGAAGGTGACGGCCCGCCGGTCACCAAAGAATCCAACATAGTGGTCGTCGAAGTGCTGCCGACGCCTCCGATTGTGCTGCCGGCGTTCTCGATCGAAAAGCTCCAGAAGGTGGCAGGCGGTGGCGGGTCGTACACGACCGCGCAGCTGAGCGCCTCGATCGGCCAGACGGTCGAATACGAGATCGTCGTGACGAACACCGGCAATGTGCCGCTGAACCTCAGCGACTTCATCGACACGCACTGCGCTTCAGGGACGCTCTCGGGCGGACCTGTCGACGGCGCGCTGCCGACGGGCGACAAGGTGGCCTATAGCTGCACGCGCCCGCTGCCCGAAGCCGGCTCGTACTCGAACGTCGCAGAAGTCACGGGCACCCCGCCGGCAGGCGACGGCTCGCCGATTGCCCATGCATCCAACACGGTTCTCGTCGAAGTACCGGCTGCCACGCCAAACAACTCGCAAACGACGAACGGCAACGGCTCCTCGAGCGGGTTGCCGTCGGGTGTGCCCGGCTCCTCTCAGGGGGGCGTGCTCGCGTTCAAGGCGAGCGTGCCGACGCTCAATGGCCCCCAGGGCTGCGTGCGGAGCCGCTTCCACGTGAGCATCAAGTCGGCTGGCGTGGCGAGCGTGACCTTCTACCTGGATGGGCACAAGCTCAAGACGCTCACTGCGAAGAACGCGCACAAGGGGCTGCTCACGATCGAGATCAACCCGGCCAAGCTGAAGGTCGGTGCGCACAAACTGGTGGCAAAGATCACGATGGCGGCGACCGCGTCCAAAAAGGCCACGGTCGCAAAGCGCACGGTTACGATTCTGCGCTGCCACGGGGCTGCGGTGACGCCGAAGTTCACAGGCTAGTCTCGCTGTCGATGTGCTAGCCATGCTTGCAGGGGGCGTGTGGTGGCGGCGAGCGCTGCTCGTGGCGCTCGCCGCCGGCGCAACCGTGCCGGCGGTGCCGGCGACAGCCGCGCCGGTGGGCACGGTCGTGACCCGGCTGTCCAATTTGCGCACCGTCTCACAGTGGGCGTATCCGTCTACCGAAGCGTCCGTGCGTGCCTCGCCGTCGGCGCGGGCGCACGTCATCGGGAAGCTGCGCTTCTTGACCAGCGACGAACAGGCCGAGCTGTACGTCGCCCTGGCCTCGGCGCGCCTGCCCTCGGGTCAAACGTGGATTCAGATCGAGCTCCCCGCCCGCCCCAACGGACAGATCGGCTGGGTGCCCAGCAGTGCGCTGGAGACGCTGCACACGGTAAACGGCTATCTGTTGATCGACCGCTCTACTCTGCAGGCCACGCTGTTCCGCGACGGCCGCGCGATCTTCAACGCGCCGATCGGGGTCGGTAAGCCGGGCACGATCACTCCGCCCGGCCATTTCTATGTGATGGAGAAGCTGGTCACGCTGAACGACCCGGCGTACGGCCCGTATGCGCTCGGCACGAGCGCATACGCGCCCACGCTGGGCGAATGGCCGGGGGGCGGAGTGGTAGGGATCCATGGCACCAACGAACCGCAACTGGTTCCCGGCCGGCCCTCGCACGGCTGCATCCGCTTGCGCAACGCCGACATTACGCGCCTGTGGGCGCTGGTCGCACTCGGTACGCCGATCGAAATCACGTGACGCTCGCGTCGGGCGGGCGCCGCTGATGGCCGTCGGGTGCTCCTGGAGTAGGCTTGCGAGCACAGACATGGACCTGACCTTCAGTGAGCAGGAGACGGCCTTCCGCGACGAGCTGCGCGGCTGGCTGGCGGTCAACCAGCCCGAGGCCAAACCGGCGGCGGACGCGGGCGATGACGCGCAGTTCGCTTACCGGCGCGACTGGCAGCGGCGTCTGTATGACGCGGGCTGGGCGGCGCCGGCGTGGCCGACGGAGTACGGCGGACGCGGCGCCTCGCAAAGCGAGTCGGCGATCTATTTTGAAGAGCTTGGCCGTACGCGGGTGCCGTTCGCGGCGAACACGCTCGGGCTGCTGCTGGGCGGCCCGACGCTGATGGTGTGGGGCACGCCGGAGCAGAAGGAGCGCTACCTGCCGCCGATCCTCTCGGCCGAAGAGATCTGGTGTCAGGGCTTCTCCGAGCCTGAGGCGGGCTCCGACCTGGCCTCCCTGAAAACCAGGGCGGTAAAGGACGGAGACGAGTGGGTGGTGAGCGGCCAGAAGGTGTGGACGAGCGGCGCGCAGTACGCCAAGTGGTGCATGCTCGTGGCGCGCACCGACTCGGAGGTGGCCAAGCACAAGGGCCTTACGTACTTCCTGATGGACATGGAGCAGGACGCCGTGCAGATCCGCCCGCTGCGCCAGATCACGGGCGAGGCGGAGTTCAACGAGCTGTTCATCGAGGAGGCGCGAATCTCCGATGCGAATGTGGTGGGCGGTGTCGGTAACGGCTGGAAGGTCGCGCTGACGACGCTCATGAACGAGCGCGCGGGCCTGGGCTTCGCGCTGCAGATCCGCTTGCGCCAGCTGCTCGACGACGTGATCACGGCGGCCGCCGCGAAGGGCCTGCTGGAGAACCCGCTGTACGCGGACGCGATCGCGGAGCTGCACGTGCGCTGCGAGTCGATCCGGCTACTTGCTTGGAAGGGCCTGACCGACGCCGAGCGCTACGACCAGCCGGGGCCGGAGGGCTCGCTGGTGAAGTGGCTGTGGTCAGACACGAACCAGCGCCTGACCCAGCTTGCTGCGGACGTGGTCGGCCCAGAGGCGCTGACGAGCGGCACGAGCTGGAGTTATGAGCTGCTGCGCGCGCGCGGCAACACGATCGAGGGAGGCACCACCGAGGTGCTCAAGAACATCGTCGCCGAGCGGGTGCTCGGGCTGCCGCGCCTAAAGGTAGCGGCGTGACGAACCGTGATTTTTATTTTTATGTCGGCTTCGCCGGCGGGGTCGCGTAGCTCGTGGACTTTGGCCTGACGGACGATCAGCGCGACATCCAGCGCACTGCGCGCGACCTGCTAGCCGAGCGCGCGACGTTCGCGCGGGTGCGTGAAATGATCGAATCCCACCCGCCCGCGGGCACGACGGACGCGGCCCTGTGGAAGGAGCTGTGTGAGCTGGGCTGGCCGGGGATCGCGATCTCCGAGGAGTACGGTGGCCAGGGGCTCGGCACGATCGAGCTGTCGATCCTGTGCGAGGAGCTGGGGCGCGTGGTCGCGCCGGTGCCGTTCCTCGCGAGCGCGATGGCGGCGTGCGTGATCGAGCAGGCGGGTTCACCGGAGCAGCGCGAGCGCTGGCTTGGAGGCCTGGCCTCGGGCGAGATGATCGGCGCGCTGGCAGGCGCGGTCGACGGCACGGCGGAGCTGGTCGTCAGCGGCGCTGAGGCGGACGTGATCGTGTTGGTTGAAGAGGACGGCAGCGGGCGGCTGCTGACGCCGCAGGACACGGAGGTGAGCAAAGTCGCGGCGATCGACCCGACGCGCTCGGCCGCGCGCGTTGAACTGGACCCCACCGATCCGGGCGCCAGCGAGGCGCTCGAGCACGGCTGCCCAGGGCTGGGGCGCGCGCTCGTGGCGGTCAGCGCGGAGCTCGTGGGCGTGTCGGAGCGAGCGCTGGAGATGACCTTGGCTTACGTGAAGGACCGCAAGCAGTTCGGAGTCCCGGTGGGCGCCTACCAGGCGGTCTCGCACCGCTGCGCGCAGATGCTGCTCGACACCGAGAAGGCGCGCTCGACGACGGCGTTCGCGGCGTGGACCGCCGACGCGGACCCCGAACGCCTGGCGGAGGCGGCGGCGATGGCCAAGGCTGCCGCCTCAGACGTCGGGCGCGAAGTGACCGCGAGTGCGATCCAGGCACACGGCGGCATCGGCTTCACGTGGGAGGCGGACGTGCACTGGCTGTTCAAGCGCGCGCAGCTCGACGCTGCGCTGCTGGGCGGCGCGAGCCGCCATCGCGCGCGCATCGCGGCGATCCTCGCCGAGCGCAGCGCCGCCTCGACCGCCGTCTGAGGTCTTGGGCGCTCACGCGATCCAGGCCCACATCGTCCATAGTCCGCTGAATACGGCGAGCAGCAGCGCCGAGCCGCCGACGACAGCGAACGTGAGCCTGCGCCGACGCGCGAGCAGCGCGCCCCAGCCGATGAAGATTGGGAACATCACGAGCACGTAGCGCGGGAACGACGCCAGCGGTTCAACGTGAGTGGGGTAACTCAGTCCCTGAGCCAGCAGCGCGACGGTGTAGGCGAAGTATGCAAACGGCACGCGCCGCCAGGAGGCGGCCAGGCCGACGGCGGCGAACAGCAGAAAGCCCATGTCGATCACACCGTGGTCGGCCGGCGTCAGCGGATCGAGCGAACCCGAGTGCGGTGAGTCTCCCGTCCAGACGCCGCGGACGTCGCCGGGCAAGACCTTGATCGCGTCCCAGACGGCACCGAACGGACCGGCGAACTGCCGGCTCCAGTAGAGATCCTCGGCCTGAAACGGCGCGAGCGGAGAATAGTGCGCGAGTACCAGGTAAACCATGTAGGCGACGAGCCCTAGGGGCACGAGCGCGAGCCACAGCGACGAGCGCCTGACGCGATACCGCGGTCGCCACCAGCTCGTGGCGCCGTTGGCGGGCGTACCCGCGCGCGGCCCGTAGAGGTACAGGAGCGCGAGCGGAACGACGATCAGGATGCCGCTAGAGCGGGTCGCCGTGGCGAGCGCGCCGAGCGTTCCCGCCCACGCCCAGCGATCCAGCCGGGCAGCGTAGATCGCACCCACCGACAGCAGTAGGTAGAGCGACTCGGTGTATATGGCCGAGAAGAAGAAGGCGGTCGGGAAGAAGGCGACGAGGGTGACCGTGAGACGCGCCTCGCGCTCGCTCAGGTCGAGCGCGACCAACCGGTAGAGCACGACCACGCCGAGCAGCATCGACGCCAGCGAGATCAGCGCGCCGAGGACTATTTCCGATCCAAATAGCGCCGCTCCGCCGTGCATCAACAGCGGGTAGAGCGGAAAGAAGGCGGTTGCTGCGCGCGAGTAGTACCCAACGTTGGAGATCCACAGGTACCAAACTGAGTCCCATCTCGCCGTGGGGGCAAACAGGTCGTTGGCCAGAGCACTGTGGAATGGCTCGGTCAGGTGAACTGGGTCGAACGCGGCGATGTACGCGGTGTCCTTGCCAAACAGCGCGAGCGCGCTCAGCCCGGCGACCCACACGAGCACACGCGAGAGGAGCACGACGCGCACGCCCACCGTGGTGGCGGCGTCCGCTCGCGCCGCGCCTCTGCGCACAGAGAGCTCGCGCGTCGGCCGTGCCGAGAACGGGAGCTGCACCGCGTGCCTATGGCCGGGTCCCGACACAGATGTGATATCGGCAGTGTGTGGCCCAGCCTGAACAGCTACGCCGATCGCCGGGATACCGTGTCGGTGTGTCCCGGTACGTGGCATTTCTGCGCGGCATGAACGTTGGCGGCCACCGGCTCACCAACGATGAGCTGCGCGCGCACTTCGTCGCGCTGGGCTTCGCCGAGGTGGCGACGTTCCGCGCGAGCGGCAACGTCGTGTTCGCGTGCGACGCAAAGGCTCTGGAGGCGATCGGCGAGCACATCGAGCAAGGGCTTGCGTCGTCACTCGGCTACGCGGTGCCGACGTTCCTACGCACCGCCGCCGAGGTCCAGGCGATTGCCGCGGCGACGCCGTTCGAGGCAGACCGCTTGCGCAACTCCGCGGGCAAGCTCCAGGTCGCGCTGCTCGCGGTCTCGCCGTCGCGGCAGGCGCGAGCGGATGCGCTGGCCCTGGCCGGTGATCAGGATGGGCTCGTGTTCGACGGGCGTGAGGTCTACTGGCTGCCGCGCGGAGGCGTGCTTGACTCAGCGCTCGATATGACCAAGCTCGTGCGGCTGCTCGGCTCGATGACGATCCGCACGAAGGGCACGATCGAACAGATCGCCTCAAAACATTTCCCCTGAGGGCCATCGACGGCGTTGCGCCAGCTCGCAAGGACGCCCTGCTCGACGAACGCCAGCTCGACCAAGGTGCCGGACGCTCTCAGGCGGGGGCGAGGAGCAGCTCCGGGCCCTCAATCGCGCCACCCGCCTTGTTGACAGCGGGGTTCGCCGGCTGCACGTACAGGCGTGCGGCGGGCAGCGCTTTGCACAGCTCGAGTGCATCCTCGACCCCGAGCGTGGGATCGAGCCATGCTCGTTGCGCGTTGCTGTCGGCGAGGATCACCGGCATCCTGTCGTGGATCGCCGCCGCCATGCGGTTGGGCGTGGAGTCGCATGTGAGCAGCGCGACGCTCTCGATCCAGCGGCCTTCGATCTTCGCGGGCGTCCACACGGCGGCGAACGCGAATGGGACGCCGTGATCGACCTGGAAGAAGAACGGCTGGCGCTGGCCCGCCACGGCCCTGGCCGACGGAGCCGGGCGGCCGCTGCGCTGCTCGGGCTTCAGCCACTCGAAGTATCCGTCGGCGAGCTGCAGCGCGCGGCGCGAGGCCTTGGGGATCAGGCTGCGGTAGGCGGGCTTGGAGGCGACGGTCTCGACTCTCGCGTTGATCATCCTGGCCGCGCCCTTCAGGTCCCGTGCCCACGGTGGTATCAGTCCCCAGCGCAGCAGACGCGCCTCGGGCTCGCCGCGGGGAGCGACGATCGCGAGCACCTCTTCGGTGGGTGCGATGTTGAAGCGCCGCGTTCCCGCCTGGCTGGCAATCGGAACCCCGAAGCGGTCGTTCAGTTCTTCAGGACCGGCGGTGTTGGTGTAGCGCCCGCACATGGCTGCGAGGATATGCCCACGCTCCTCCGATAGAGGACGTGGGCGGCGAGCGGATGCGAGGCGGGTAGCCCGGGATGCGTGAAGTCCTCGGCCGGATCGCGTCGCATGCCTAGCCGCTCCATCACCGCGCGTGAGCGCAGGTTGCCCTCGGCGGTGTAGGCAAGGAGATTAGACAGGCGGAGATCCTCCAGGCCGAAGGTCGTTGCAGCGAGGGCCGCCTCCGTGGCGATGCCACGGCCCCAGAAGGGACGCGCGAGGCGCCAGCCGAGCTCCACGGCGGGCGCGAAGGTGACATCGATTTCGACTGGCACAAGACCGACGAAGCCCACGAATGCCGCCTGCTCGGGCATCTCGACGGCCCACAGGCCGTAGCCGTGATCGTCGATGCAGCGCTCGATGCGCCCGATCATGGCTGCACTCTGGGCGGGGGAAAGCAGAGCGGGGAGATACTCCATGACGGCCGGGTCAGCGTTCATGGCCGCGAACGGCGCGACGTCGTCCGGTCGCCAACGCCGCAACAGCAGCCGCTCGGTTCTCAGCTGTGGCTCTGAGCCCATGCGGCAATCCTAAGTGGCGCGTGGACACCAAAGGGGACCCTCCGGCCCGCGGTTAGGGCTGGGCCGCGAGCCGGACGGGGAGTGACTTCAGCTGGTTAATGAAGGGCGATTCGACGTACGTGGGGGCGCCAGCGAGCTCCATGCGAGGGTAGCGCTTGAGGGTCTCCTCGAGCATGACCTTCAGCTCCAGGCGGGCGAGAGCGGTACCGAGACAGAAGTGCCGTCCGCCGGCGCCGAAGGCCTGGTGCTCGGGGTTTCGACGCACGTCGAAGCGGTCGACGTCCTCGTAGCGTGTCTCGTCACGGTTGGAGGAGACGTACCACAGCACCACCTTCTCCCCCTCGCGGATCTTCTGCCCATGAAGCTCGGTGTCGCACGTGGCGGTGCGACGGAAGTGGGCGAAGGCCGGGAACATCCGCAGCGACTCCTCGACTGCGGCGGGCACCAAAGACGGCTCGTCAACCAGCAGTCGCAGCTGCTCGGGGTCTTCCATCAACGCTCGCATCGCCGAGCAGAACGTCGCCTTGGTGCTGTCGTTCCCGGCGGCCATCAGCAGGAAGAAGCCCATGACGATCTCGTGTTCCTCGAGCTTCTGCCCGTCCACCTCGGCGTGCACGAGTACGCTCGTCAGGTCATCAGTCGGACTCTCGCGGCGCTCGGCGATCAGCCGTCCGCACCGCTCGAAGATCTCGGGAATGTCTTTCTCTGCCACGCCGTCTATGCCGGCGGGGTTCACATCGGGGTCACCGGCTCCGAGTGTCGCGTTCATGAGCTGCGCCCAGATCTCGTCGTCCTCCTCGGCGATCCCCATGAAGCTGCCGATGACCCGCGCCACCACCGGCTGGGCGACATCGTTGACTAGGTCACAGCCGTCGCGATCCTGCAGCCGGTCGAGGACGCGGACCACGATCGCGCGGATCGCATCCTCGTGATCGACGATCCGCTTAGGCGTAAACCCCGCCTGGAACAGAGCCTTCAGGCGATCGTGCTTGGGCGGATCCATCCCGATGAACATCGCACGTATGAGCTCGATCGGAAAGACACCGGCCGCTGTAATCCCTCCACGTTCTGAGGAGTAGGTGCGCCAGTCGCGGCTGACCGTGTGGATGTCCTCGGCGGTCGTCACCGACCAGAAGCCTGCCTCGTCGGGAAACTCTTCAAAGCTCTCGGTCCAGTGGATCGGGCACTCGGCGCGCATCCGCTTGAACAGCTCGTGGGGCGGGCCGTCGAGCCAGAGCTCGTGATCCGTGAGTTCGACGCTCTCGAGATCGCTGCCAACCGCCGCCATCGGGACCTCCGTGATCGTTGCCGCAGGACGCCCACCGATAATACTGGCCAGCCGGCCAGCACGCTTTACGTTTGGCGCTTGCGCTCTACGACGAGCCCCCCGACAGTCAGACGATCGCGGCGCTCAGCTCTTGCCTTGTGACTGGGCCTGGTGTAGAGCGCGTCCGGCGAAGACAAGCATGCTTCCAAGGTGGGCTTCGATCGTTTCCAAGTTGTGTTCACCGGGGTAGATCGCCCCGGTGGCATCCGCGCCGGCGGCCCGCAGCGCCGCGGCGAATGGCAGATCCTCATCGGGGTTGGCGATGTGATCCTGTTCGCCGCCGTAGATGAATGCGTGCAGGCCGAGCCGCGAGATGATCGGCTGGTCGGCGCGTAGATCGCCTTCCAGGCCGTTGAAGAAACTGAGCCAGCTCTCGACGACCCCAAAGCGGTAGGGATTGGCGAGTGCGACGTTCATGGCGCCATAGCCGCCCATCGAGTCGCCGACGACTGCGCGCGCGTCGCGTGCAGGCACTGTGGGCAGCGTCCGATCGATCAGTTCTTGTACTTCCAGAATGTAACTTTCGTAGCCCAGGGCGCCCTGGTTGCGCCAGTTGTTGGAGCCGGGTCCACCCTGGATCATCACGGCGATCAGCGGCGGGATCGCGTGCTGGGCGATCAGCCGGTCGAGCTCGCCCTGCAGGCCGATCTGCAGGAACGCGGTGTCCGACTGGTCATCGCCGGTGAGCATGTACAGCACCGGGTAATGGCTGGTGGTGCTGTCGTATCCGGGAGGCAGGTAGGTGAGGAATGAGCCTTCTCCGTGCAGTGCAGCCGAGGGGTAGCTCGCCCGGTCGATCGAGCTTCCGGCTGCATCCTGGCTGACGAGGTTGAGCGTCGGCAGTAGCTGTGTCTGTGTCGCCGGTGCCGAGCTGATCGCGGGGGCTTCCTGTTCGATGGTGCCCGCGCCGTGAACCCCGATCAGGCCCGCCAGCGTCAGCTGACCACCTTGGGCGAGCGCGAAGCAGACCGCGACGAGTGCGCCGAGCAGCGCGCCGATGATGAGCCTGCGGGCCCTGGCGCGCCCAGGCTGCCACGTGGCCGGTGCTGCCGACCCGGCAACGGCGGGCTCCCGGCGGGGCGGGAAGGCCGGCACCCAGGGCGGCGGCAGAAACTCGACCGCCGCCCCGCCCTGCCCAGGCCAGCTCCAGTCGCCCAGGCTCTCGAGCCATACCTGTGTGCGCGACGGCTTCAGCACAGCGGACATTCAGGAGATTGAATGAAGCACAGGGCAGAAATCCAACCCCTGCACGAGTGCGCCCACGCTGCAGGAGCACATGCAGATTTTCAGCTCGTGCTCCACACCTGTCCCACGCCGCCAAACCCGAGCGCATCCTTGGTTGCTTCGGTGAGGTCAAATTCGCGCCCGGCGACATATGGTCCGCGGTCGACCACGGGCACGCGCACCGTGCGCCCGTCGTAGCGCAGCGTGACGAGCGTGCCACAGGGAAGGGTCTTGTTGGCGACGCCCATGGTGGTGCTCGTGAGCAACCCCCCGCACGCGAGATTACCGCCGCCTCCATACCAGGAGGCCTCGGCCATGCGGTAGACATTCAGCCAACCGAGCCGTCGACGGGAAGCAAGCCCGGAGGCGCTGCCGCCGAAGCGCAGGCGCACCCACTCGCTGCCGAGCCTGCGGGGCGCATAGCTCAACCAGAAGCGACCGTGCGCGCCGGTGCGGGCGCGGGCGAGCGTCCGCCAGCGGTGGTCGCCGAAAGCCTGGAGCGTCACCAACTCTCCCGACAGCCCCGGCCGACGATCTTCCAGCAGCGTGCCGGTGACAGTTGCACGATGGTCGGCGAGAACGTTAAGCCGGTAGCCGCGGACCTTCAGCGTGGTGTGCACAGGAGCTGCGGCGGTCGGAGCCGTCGTGGCAATCCCGACCGGAACCAGAGGCGCCGCAGGCAGCGGCGTCGCAGGTACGTACATAGGTTGAAAACCTCCTTGTTTACGCCTACGGGGTTAGCTGTCGGGCTCACGGCCGACTGCGCACACGAACGGACGCGTGCCAGTCGGGCGTTACGGCCACACCAGCGGCCGATTCGCCCCATCCGGTTCGCTCTTGCGCGATCCGGCAGTGGGTCCCCCGCTCGCCTCCATCCACGGAAGCGACTCGGCGAGTCGAACAACTGTTCGCATGATACCCGGTCAGAGGGGGATTTGTGTGACGAGCGTCACATATATGCCCTCCCTGTATAAACTGTGATAGACTCCGGCCATGCCGAGAGTCGATCGAAACAACCCCGTCAGGGCTGAGTCCTCGGAATCCACGCACTCGCTGATGGAGTTCATGCAGCGCTTCCCCGACGACGAAGCGTGCCTGAACTGGCTGTGGCGCACCCGCTGGTCTGAGGATGGCGAACACGCGTTCTGCCGCAAGTGCGCGCAGGAGCGGGTGTTCAAGCGCTATGCCACCGCACAGCGCCGGCAGTCATGGACGTGCACAGGCTGTGGGCTGCATCTACAGCCGACGGCGGGCACGATCTTCGAGGGGTCCGCGACGTCCCTGCACCTGTGGTTCTACGCGATGTATCTGATGGCTAGCACTCGCTGTGGGATCTCCGCCAAGCAGCTGGAGCGCGAGCTTGGCGTGACGTACAAGTGCGCGTGGAGGATCTTCAACCGCATCCGCAACGTAGCGATGGCCGACGACACAGGCCCACTCTCCGGGGACGTGGAGGTCGATGAGGCATCCGTGGACGGCAAGCCGCGTAAGAAGCAGGGCCAGCATCCGCAGATCGCTGTAGGGCCATCACGGCGCTCCGAGGCCGCGAAACTGCGCGAGCGTAGTAGAGCAACGGTGTTCGCTGCTGTGGAACGCGGCGGCCGGATCAAGGCGACGGTGCTCCCGTCCCGCAGGGGTCCTCAGCTCAAGCGTCAGGTCATCGAGTGGGTCGAGCCGGAGTCCATCGTCATAACGGACGAGTGGCCCGCCTACAACGGCCTCGACCAGCATTTCATCTCGCATAGTCGGATCAATCACTCCGCCGGCTGGTACGTGGTCGGGGACACGCACACGAACACTGTGGAGGGGTTCTTCGGCCACTTGAAGCCATCGATCAAGGGCACCTACCGGCGCGTCTCGCACAGGTGGCTACAGGGCTACCTAAACGAGTTCGTGTGGCGCCGCAATGCACGGCTTGGGCCCGAGTCGATGTTCGACCAGCTCCTAAAGCGAGCGGCGGCATAAGGCGAGTTCCGGGGTGGTGTCTCAGTTGGGGGAATTCCCTGAGCGGGGTTGGCGATTGAGCAGCTCGCGCTTGCAGAGGGAACCGAGATGCCGGTGAAGGTCCGCGGGCGTCCAGTTAGCGAGGATGTAGTCGATCTCCCCCCTCGGCAGTCGGAGCCGGTCGGCGACGTCGTTTATCGCGGCGACACTAGGCCGCTTGCGATGGGTATCCACCTGCACCGTCACCGCCATAGGGTGCCCGTCCGAGGAGTCCACCTTGACGCGAAACATCACGCCATGGGTGACCTTTCTCGGGGTCTCGCCCGTCAGGCGTTTGACAGCCGCGCAGAGCCGCTTACTGGAGTCCCGCGGTGTCGCCAATGCCCGGACCGTGATCCTCGACGTCGGGGCGGCCAGCGAAGCCGGGGCCTTTCCCAGCCCGGCTGCATGGCCTGCACGAGGGGAAAGAACCGTTCTGCCAGCTCGGTAAACATGCTGCTCTCCTCCGGGGTGGCCTGCTTTGCTTGCACCTGCTCGTGGAGCAAACTCGTGTAATCGAGCAGACGACAGATGAACAGATCGAGGGCCTCCTCAAAATCTTCATCCTCGGCGAGGATGTCGAACTCTGTGCTACGGATGACGTAGGTCGATCCTTCGCGCCACGCAACCGCGTCTGAGAGGGAATAGTCGCGGTGCGGTCCCCGAACGAGCACGCAGCCCTCCTCGGCGGTCTCCTCGGTGGTGGCTGTGGGAAGCTCGTTGCTCATCGCGGTCTCGGAATCGGCAGATGGGCTGCTCGCACTTGAGACTAAGACCCCGTCGACAGCTTACCGCGAGCAGGGGGGAGTATTCGCTACGTCGGATGTATTCCTGCGCTACCGCCTGCGCGCCCGCTTAGGACTAATCATGGTCTTGTTGCGCCCACATGAGGGGCAGACCGGCGCCTGAGCCCCGGAGCGGCCATTGTCGTGCCCGCAATGCCGGCAGCGCGTAGAGGTATAGCCCGAAGCCTTTACCCACACCCACACTCCGAAGATGCCGAAGATGGCGAGCACCCCCAAGAAGCTGCCTCCGCCACTCGCGAGGATCATGGGCAGGCCCTCGCCACGATGAGCCTGATAGTCGTGTCCGCAGGCACCGAGACGCCTCCCGCTGGGCGTGTTTCGCAAACGGTCCAATCGCTCTTGACGACCACCCCGAACAGGCCCCCGCCGACGACCTTGAAGTGCCAGCTGTGCGCTTCGAGTTCTTCCTCAGCGACATCCAACCGCTGGTTGGCCTCGTTGGGCACGGTCTGCGGTGCCGTTGCGCGCGCCTGTTCTTCGTGCTGGTGGCGGGCTTCTTCGTGTTCGCGCTGCGCTTGTTCGCGGTGTTCTTGAGCTTCGTGCTTCTGGTTGGCGGCTGCTTCGGCGGTTGCTTCGCGCTGCTGCTTGGCCTGTTCGGCTTCTTCGCGCTTCTGGGTGACGGCTCGTGCCTGTTCTTCGCGGGCTTCGGCGGCTTTGACTTGGGCTGCACTGGGGCCTCCGCAGGCTGCAGCCGCACCCGATAGAGCGAGTGCGAGGATGATGATTGCGAGAGCCCTGCGGAGTCGGAGATTCTGAACGAGCAACACGGTTGGGCTGTAGAACCTAACACAGCGGGCGTGCAACGTGCGGGGTCATGGCACCCCCAGATCCACTCCTCATCGGCCTCGGCGAGGCCATCAGAGACCTACGCACCAAATCCCGCCACTCCCAGGAGAGCCTCAGCCTAGACTCAGGTGTGCACCGCAACTACATCGGTGGGATCGAGCGGGGGGAGCGCCGACCGACCTTTGCGACCGTGGCAACGCTTGCGGCTACCCTCGGCGTCAAGACCTCGGAGCTGATAGCACTCGCAGAGCGCAAGGCCGGAGAGCCTTAGCCTGGCCGCTTCTCCCCAGCCTCAGCCGGTGCGTGCGCTACCTTCTCAAGCAGACTCATCACTTCGCCCTCGGTCGGGACGGGAATCTCGACCGGCTCGCCCTTCTTGGGCTTCGTGAGCTGGGTAGGCTGCTGCTCTTGCTGCTCATCGTCAGCCATCTACAGCGAGGGTAGCGCGTGGCTGACCTTGAGCTTGCGCCGAACCATCCCCTCGCGCCTTTCAAGGCCAAGCTCGACAGGGCAAACGAAAGCGTGCACACCTTCGATCGCGAATACCTGCGGTTTGCGAAGCGACACCCGCTGCGCGTGAACGTAGAGGTCGATTTTCAGAGCGGCTGGCACACCGCGTATATCTTCGAGGCTGAGCCCGTGCCGCCCAGCTTCGCTGTTCTCATCGGCGAGTCCCTGTACCACGCGCGTTCCGCCTTGGAGCATCTTGTCTGGGCGATGGTCAAGGCGAACCATAAGAAGCCGGGACATCACAACAGCTTCCCGCTGCTGGGCGAGGGAAGTACCGCGAGCTTTATGGCCGCGACCAATCGACCCCGAGAAAAGAAGAAGCCCCCCGGCGCGCTCGTGGGGGTCCCGAAGCGAGCCCGTGCACTCATCGAGAGTTTGCAGCCGTACCACGCTCCTGACCCCTCGACACACTTTCTGGCGGTCCTCAACCGTATGGCACGAGACGACCGGCACCATGCCCTGCACGGGTCTTGGATCGGTGGGGAGGACATCGACTTCCGCCACATCTTCCGCGTCCCGCGCGGCGTCGAAATCACCGAGTACGTTCCCCTGCTGGAGAGAGGGCGTCGCCTGGTAGCAGACGCAAAGCTCGCACGCTTCCGAACTAATCCCCTTTCGCGACAGCCAAAGGTGTACGTGGAAGGCGATCTCCCCGCGTTCATAGCGTTCGGCGACCGTCGAACGGGCCTTATCCGCTTTCGCGATTTCCATGACATCAATACGAACGTTGCGAAGGTCGTGAGCATGTTTGAGGAGTTCCTCTAGCCGCTCCTGGGAGACACGGCCGCGCATCTACGGCCGGCCTTGCGCCCCGTCCCTGCGTCTGAATACTGCCCTGTCATGGAGGGCGAGCGTATCAGGGTTTATACAGGGAGGGTACATATGTGACGAGCGTCACATATGGGTAGCGACTGTAGAAATGCGGAACCGCACAAAGTAGCGGCTACAGACCAGCGCCCAGCCTGCCGAAGCGGGATGGCTTACGGTCGCTCTCCGGTTCCGGGTTGTCCGTGACGAGTGTTAGCCGGGCGTGTTCGCGGTACCGTTCGCGGCGCATGACCTCGTGAAGGTGCAGGCGTGCTTCGACCAGCTCGCGCTCGGCCGCTTCAAGGCGAGCAAACGCTTCCTGCTCGGCGGGCGTTGCTTCTCGCATAGCGGAACGCGAGCATAGTGCGTTACAGCGTTGTACGCCTTGACGTACTACGCCAAGGCACCGTAGACCGGAGCGTAGTGGTCTGGCAGGCTCGCGCGCAATGCCTGGGGACCATGATCGAGTGCTGGGAGCTGCTGTACGTCAACTGCGTTCGGATCGCGGACTTACCCAGGAACGGCTCGCGGGCCGCGCTGACGTGACGCTGGGTACGGTCGCGCGGCTTGAGCTAGCGCAGAACGCACCGGAATGGCCGACCGTCCGCAAGCTCGTTGAAGCGCTGGGCGCAAGCTGGACTGAGTTCGGCGAAGCCCTCGATGCGGCCGAGAGGCGCTAGTGTCCTGATGCGGTAGTTCGGTTGCAGTAGCGGCTGATGGATTCGAGGATCTGGTCGGCTGTCTTGGTCCAGATGTAGGGGCGTGGATCGTCGTTCCAGTCGTTTATCCAGGTGCGGATGTCGCTGTTGAGCTCGCGCACTGAGCGGTGCGTGCCGCAGCGGAGCTTCTTGCTGGTGAGCTCTGAGAACCAGCGCTCGACGAGGTTCAGCCACGAGCTGCTGGTCGGGGTGAAGTGCAATACGAACCGCGGATGGGCGAGCAGCCATTTCTTGACGGCGGGCGTCTTGTGGGTGGAGCTGTTGTCGAGGATCACATGCACGTCCAAGTCGGCGGGGACCTCGCGATCAAGGGTCTGCAGGAACTTCTTGAACTCGATCGCGCGGTGGCGGGCGTGCAGCGACCCGATCACCTTTCCCGTCGTGATGTCCAATGCGGCGTAGAGGCTCGAGGTGCCGGCACGCTTGTAGTCGTGCGTCGCGCGCTGCGGGGTTCCGGGCAACATCGGCAGGATCGGTGCTGTCCTGTCCAGTGCCTGGATCTGGGACTTCTCATCCACACACAGCACGACAGCTCGCTCCGGCGGGTTCAGGTAGAGCCCGACAACATCGCGGACCTTGGCCACGAACTGCGGGTCCTTGGAGAGCTTCCAGGTTTCGCTGCGGTGAGGCTGAAGGCCGAACGCGTGCCAAATCCGCAGCACCGCTGACTGCGTGAGGCCGACCTCTCTGGCCATCGAGCGCGTCGACCAGTGCGTCGCATCCTTCGGCGTGGACTCCAGCGTCTTTACGATCACCTCCTCGACCTGCTCGTCGGTGATCGTTCGCGGTTTCCCCGGTCGGGGCTCGTCTAGCAGCCCGTCGAGACGATGCTCTGAAAAGCGCGAGCGCCACTTGGTTACGCTGCTCCGATCCACACCCAAGCGCCCAGCGATCTCGGTGTTCTTCAGCCCCGCGGCCGCAGCCAGCACGATCCGGGAGCGTTGCGCGAGCGCCTGAGCACTCGTATGACGACGCGCCCAAGACTCAAGCTGAGCGCGCTCCCCCTCTGACAACTCGATGGAAACAGCAACAGGAATAGGCATACATACTGCCTACCCAAATGCTAACCAATTAATGCATCAGGACACTAGCGTCATATCGCCAGCAGCGACAGCCGTTCAAGGTGCTGCATCGAGTCGGAAGCAACCACACGCGCGCCGGCCACGCGAAGCACCCCCGTCGTCTCAAGTGAGTTGATCGCCGCGTCGATCGTCTCGCGGCTGTGCGCGCGCAGCGTGTGGTACATGCGGTCGCGCTCGCGGCCATGTGGACGCCCGAGTAGTTCGATGGCGACTAGCCTCTCACAATCGTTCATTGTTGTCATGCCCTCCCCGCGCCGCGCCAGCACGTTCGCCTTCCAAACTACGGAATAGCGTACTACGCCATAGAACACTATGGAATGGCGTCATATGCCAAGACGCATAGACCCATGGCATAGTGCGTGGAAGGCTTGCCGGCGATGCCAGGCCAACACGACCGTGCGCTCGGTGCGGCAGTGCGAACGCTACGCCAGAAAGCCGGGTTGACGCAGGAAGCCTTGGCGCACGCTTCGGGCCTGACGTTCGGCACGGTCGCGCGCACGGAGCTTGCGCAGGCAACGCCACGGTGGGCGAGCGTCCGCGCGATCGTCGAGGCGCTTGGCGTCACATGGGCCGAGCTAGGCGAGGCGATCGACGCCGCCGAGCGTAGCTAAAGCTACTAGCTGGGCTGTAGACGCCAGCTCGTCCCATGCGCCCCCCGATTTGCAACCATCTTGAGGCGGCTTCCGCACGCCCTCTCGCCTGTCGGTGTTCGGCTTCAGATGCTTGAGTTGCGCGCAAGGGTGAGACGCTGCTCAGCCTTGGTTCGGTGCCTGTGAACATTTGCCAGATCATGTGCGTATCCGCACTTGTGCAGTAGATGGCTACATGCGGCGAGCGTCACAGTGATGTCACCAGGTTCGTGCTGCCAGTGAGTCGGACGATCTGCTAGGGATCCGCAGGCGCCGGAAGTTGTGTAGGTGTGCGAAACCGCCCTGGATGACCACTTCTTAGCGGGATTTAGAGACATGCCTGCCACCTCATGACGCACACCAGCGCCAGTTGCCGGTGCGCGCTTGCGGGGCGAGCCGGACTTTTGCTACATCGTTGGAGTGGTCGTCCGGCACGCGTCAGCTAGTCGGAGCCGCTAACCATAGGGCTCGGACCTTCCCAGGTCAGGGCGCAATGGGGGCACATAGGGACGCACCGCGAATCGGCTTCGGTCGATCGTCGCTTCCAGCAAACTTGGGCCGCGAGTCCACCACGGGCCGTGCGCGCCTATGCCCCTCGAAACAAGGAGCAGAGACCCGTGAAACTCATAAGAGGTGTAGTGATGCTCTTAGCGGTCATACTCGTAATCGCGGGTGTGACTGCCACGGAGGCGCAGGCAAGCGCCGAAGGCCCATTCTTCGTTCCGTCCTCGGAGAGGGCCGAAAGCGAAGAAAAGATCGAAGTCTCGAGCAAAGACTCCAAAGTCTTCGTGATCAAAGTGGGCGAAAGCAAAATCGAATGTAAATCCGAGGCCATCAAATCGGGAGAGATCGTCGGATCCGCCAGCGGCAATTCGCAGAGTATCGAAGGTACCATTGAATTCTCCTCGTGCTCGGTAGCCGGCAACGGCGAAAAATGCGAAGTGGAAGGCGGCAAGATCACTACCGCGAACACCACCGATACCCTGGCGTTCGCGAACAGCAGCAGAACCGGCAAGATCCTGGCGTGGCTGGCGCCGGCTTCGGGATCGCTGCTCGCGACTGTGCATTTCTCAGGATCTGGCTGCAAAATAAAAAGCATCGAAATAACCGGGTCCGTGGCGAGTGAAGTCCTTAGCAGCGAAAAAGCGATCGAAGTCGAAAAAGAACCAGAAGAAGCCCCCACGGCGGACGAATTCATCTATCCCACGACCGCGATCACCGCGGTATGGATAGAAAAAGAAGGCAAACTCGAAGAAGAGACAGTTGGGCTGAAAGCAAGTGGAAAACAGGGTACTGTGACGGGAGGAAACCAGATGCAGCAGCCTGGCGGTGGGAACGTGGCCGCCCAGGCGCAACGGGACAATCTGGTGGCAGATGTCGCCGGTCCTCTAGGACTCTTCTTCAACAACATGCTTGGCGACATCCAGGGGTATACGTACAGGAATATCGGACGGGAAAACGCGAGCTTGACGGCGTTTGTTCCGGAAGGCGCAGAAGCGGGCAACTATAAAGTCAATGATCCCAATGGTTGCACCAACAAAGTGTTGTCGACGTTACAGTCATGCACGATCGACGTCGAATTGACGAAAGTCGGCTCGGGCAATGCGACGATCAGATGGGAAGTCAAATTCGGGGCCGCGGCGTCGGTACGATTGAGGTCGCGTTCTCTGAACAACGCGTAGCACTCCGGACTCATCTAGGCGCGGCGGGGCACCATCCCCGCCGCGCGCTCACATCGTCGTACCTCCTGTCGGAGCACCGCAGTGCCGGCATAGTCGCGGGGTCAACCTAAGCGCGCCTATGGGGATCTCCCCATAGGCAGCAAAACGCGGGGCGCCCGCAAACGGAGCACCCCGCGTTGACCTGTCTGCCGTGAGACAGGGCTACTTCGTGAGCCCAGATACCGTGGCGCTGAGGACACGCCCGTCGGGCAAGCGCACTGTCACCACATAGCGCCCGTGACCGCCGAGTCCGCGCTTGGCCAAGAGCGCGGCCGAGATCTTTCCTCGACTCACCGATCCGGTGCCGCTAGCCAGCGTCTCCTTGCCACGGCTGATGCGAACGCGAACCCTCGAGGCTCGAGCCGCCAACGCTGTGCGCGTCACCATCGATGAGCCTGACTGCTGACACGTGAGGGTCACTACCTTGCGCTTTCTCGAGATGATCGTGCAGGTGAGTTCGCCAACGGTGCCGGGAGGGCCCTGTGGCCCTTGCTCGCCTCTTTCTCCCTGAGGTCCGGTCGGGCCCTGGGGACCGACCGGACCCGTGAGCCCGGTTTGACCCTGTTCACCTTTTTCACCCTGCGGCCCCTGCAACCCCTGTTCGCCTTTTTCGCCCTTTTCGCCTTGCGAGCCCTGCTTCCCTTCTTTGCCTTCGCTGCCCTGTGTGCCTTCCTTGCCTTCCTTCCCTTCGGCGCCCTGTGACCCTTCTCTGCCTTCTTTGCCTTCCTGACCCGGTTCCTTGACGCTGATCGGCACCGTGAGGATGTTCCTGTACAGCGCTGGGTCGTCCTGGGTCGGCGTGAACGGGAAGTCAGGGTTGTTGCCGATCGCCTTGGCCGCAGTACCTGTCGTCGGCAGCGGCTTGGCTGTCCGGTAGCCCGAGAAGATCATCGTCAGAGTTCCGTTCGAGTTCTGGACTACGTTCGGGTCATACGCGCGACCGGAGTAGTAGGCAGATATTTCAAGCGGACTGTCCACTCCTTCTGCGGCGAGGGCGTTCTGCAGGGCCGAGGCCAAGAAGGACGGGTCGGTGGTGATCAGTGGTACCGGCTGGCTCCATTCGATCCCGTTTGTCGAGTTCGAGTAGAAGACCTGCTGGAACGAGTCGCTGTCACCGTCCTGGCAGTCGGCGCCCGACATGAACATCGTCTCGCCTTCGGCGGTGGAGATGATGGTTCCACGAGAGGCTACGAACCGCAGCAGGTCGGTGCCGCTCTGCCCGATCTGCGTGGTGTCCCCAGCGTTCCCGACGTATTCGGGATTGTTGAGGCCGTTCACGACGCCCAGGTCGTGGAAGGTGAGGCCGTCGGTCGTCCAAGCGGCGCGCACGACCGTGTAGTCCTCGTTGTTCTTGAACAGCGTTTTGGGCTTGGTGCTCCCCTCGCCGGTCAGCGCGAGGACGGCCGACGGAGTTACACATGCGCCGGGGCCTCCTACATCGTTTTCGCTCTTCGCTCCAACGCTGGTTGCACCAGCCGGCACGCCGTCGCTGGCCGTGCAGCCGGTCAATTCGTCCACCCCGGATTTGATGACGGCCCCGGTGCACGTGATCGACGCGATCCCTTCTTCTTCGACTGTCGTTTTTTGTTTTGGAGTGGTTGACGTGTAGCCCACGCTGATCGTCACCGGCGCGGGGAATTTGCTCGCGGTGGTAGTTGGCTGAGTGTTGTCGGTGAGGCTCGCGAACGACTGCGGCCCAGTTCCGGTGTAGCCGAAGCTCGAGACTGGGATGCTCGTGCCGGCGCCGGAGGTGGGGATCGTGGTCGTCGTCTTGGCGGCCAGGATCGCGGGCTGATAGTAGTTCAGCAGCTTCTCGCCGTAGATGAGGACTGTGGCGCCGCCGGGTATTTCGCTGCGTGCGACTCCGTTCGGCAGTTTCGCCGGCAAGCTCGACACGGGAACCGTGCCGATGATGCCATCGGGTGCCTGCAGCCCCGTTCCGCTTGCGCTGCCCTCGGACGCGGGGTCGGTTACTTTCGCGCTGTCCGGGACCTCCGGCGGCGCGACGAGATTGTCGCCCACTTTGACTTCCACCGACTGGTTGCCCGTTTGCCCGGCAGCGTCGACGGCCACGCAGTTTTTGAATTCGTTGGCCTTGGTGTGTTCGTTGCAGTGGATGGCCGGCAGCGTCGAGTCTTTCAGGTTGCTGTAGGCAGTTTCACCGCCCACGTCGAAGACCTGTCCGCCGGGGCCGCCCTTGAGGTTGCTGAAGCTAGCCGTGCTGGCGACTTCGATCGACACGCCGACCTGGTTTTCCTGGTAGTTCGGCACGGTCACGGCTTTGCTGACGATGGTGATGCCCGGTTCGGTGACTCCGTCGGCGTAGCCCGGGGCCGCGCCACCGGTCTGTGCGTTGTCGGGGTTTGGCCCCCCGTCAACCGGCTCGGAGGTCGATAGTTCTTTGATCGGATCGCCCCAGGGGAATTCTTTCGACGGCGTCCAGTTGAGCTGGTATACGAGCAGGCCCTGTCCGAGCGAGTCGCCGCTTACCCGGTTAAGCGTATACAGATAGTACGTACCGTCGATCTCGGTGACCCACGGGTGGCCCTGGCCGTTGTCGTTCTGGATGCCATCTGGGCAGACATTCGAGTTCAATTCGAGCTTCTCGTCGACGTAGTGCCAAGTGTTGCCTCCGTCGAACGAGTTGGCGACGACGATCGCCTCCTGAGAATCCTTCGGTCGGTAGTCGAAGAAGCCGGTGAGCACGCTCAGGTCGTTCGGGTTGCGCATGACGAACGGGAAGTAGTAGGGCGACATCGGCAGGATGCTGCCGACAGGCTGGCGCTCGACCGCGCCCGTCTCTGGATTGGCTGCGCCGCTGGAGCAGTAGCCCGCAAGCGGACCCGGAGTACCTGCGAAGCCGGTCAGGTACGGCGCAGGGTTGGTCGTCGATCCTGGGAAGTCTTCTTCTGCCGAACCTGGGTACACCGACAGGTTGGGGGTGGTCACGCCGCTAAACGTGACTTCAGGGGAGCCGCCAAAGGTGAAGGTCGGAACCGACAGGCTGTACGGCGACTGCGACGGGCTGCCCTGCGAAAGTGTCCACGGTGCGGGGCTTTCCTTGGTGCCGCTCACTCGATCGAGGATCGGCGTGCCAGCCGAGTAAACAGGTCCTGTGCTCGCCAGCGAGGTTGCGACGCTCGCGGCGGACACGATCGTCGCGACCATCGCGACAAGGATCGTGCAGACCGACCGTCCGTTCATGGGTACTCCCCTTCCGTTAGTGGTGCGCAGATAGGCGTATTCGCAAAAGCAGGCTCCCGCGAGGGGTGAGGCGCTGGTTTCGCCGGAATCCCGATTCGGCACGGCAAACTACGCGCTCCACAAACACGCACATGTAAACGAGGTGGGAACAGCTCGTTATGATCGCGTGACCGGGCCTGCTTGAACTTGTCGTTGACGCGGGCGTCCACAACCGCGACAATCGAGGTCATGGCCAACCCAGACCGCCTGACAGCGCTCGACTCGACGTTCCTGCATCTCGAGGATCATTCGGACGCCCACATGCACGTGGCGTCGGTGATGGTGTTCGACGGCACGGCCCCCGCGCTGCAGGAGTTGGTCGATCACGTGCTCGGCCGGCTGCACTTGGTGCCGCGCTACCGCCAGCGTCTTGCCTATGTCCCGCTTGGACAGGGCCGGCCGATTTGGACCGACGACCCGCACTTCAACCCCTACTATCACATTCGCCACACCGCGCTACCCAGGCCGGCGGACGATGCCGCGCTCAAGCGGCTGGCCGGGCGGCTCTTCTCACAGCGCCTCGACCGCTCCAAGCCGCTGTGGGAGATCTGGCTGGTGCAGAGCATGTCCGGCGGTCGCTTCGCGCTGGTCGCCAAGACCCACCACGCGCTCGTCGACGGTATCTCGGGCGTGGACATCACGACCGTTCTGTTCGACACCGCGCGCGAGCCCACCCCCACCGCGCCGGCCTCGCCGTGGAGCGCTAAACCCCTGCCCGGAGCGGCAAAGCTGCTCGGCGAGGCGCTGATCGAGCGCTCGACCGTCCCCGCCGAGATGGCCCGCGGCGCGCGCGCCCTGCTGCGCGCGCCCAGGAAAGCGCTCGCGCAGGTCAAGGACGGCCTCGCCAGCGTCGGCGCGACAACCCTCGCCGGGATCAACGCACCCGCACCGCCGAGTCCGTTCAACGTTGACATCGGGCCGCACCGCCGCTACACGTTCGTGGACGCCGACCTGGCGACGTTCAAGGCCATCAAGGACTCGCTCGGGGGAACGCTCAACGATGTCGTCCTGGCCTCGGTCAGCATGGCGCTCGGTCGCTATCTGCGTGACCACGGCCACGACACCGAGGAGCTCGTGCTGAAGGCGATGGTGCCGGTGTCCGTGCGCACGAAGGCTCAGCGGGGCGCACTCGGCAACCAGGTGGCGGCGATGTGGGCCCCACTCCCGGTCGGCGTGGAGAACCCGGCGGAATGCCTGCACAAGATCACCGTGGCGATGGAGGACCTGAAGAAGGGCGGTCAGGCGGTCGGAGCGCAGGTGCTGACGAACCTTGCCGGGTTCGCTCCGCCCACGATCCTCAGCCAGGCCGCGCGTCTGCAGGCGCGCCAGCCGTTCTTCAACCTCGTGGTCACCAACGTGCCCGGACCGCAGTTCCCGCTGTATCTGCTCGGCCGGCGCCTGCAGGTTCTCTATCCGGTGGTACCGCTCGCGCAGCGCCAGGCGCTCGGGATTGCGGTCATGAGCTACGACGGCCATCTCGGCTTCGGCCTGCTCGGCGACTACGACGCGTTGTCGGATCTCGACAAGATCGCACTCGACCTGAACCGGGCAATCGCGTCGCTTGCGCGCGCCGCCGGCGTGCGCCCGCCAGTCAACCGCTCCGCGCACAAGGCTCCCAAGCCGCGCGCAGCTAGCGCCCGCGGCTCCGCGGAGCACTCCGCGAACGATCGCGGTCCGGCACCTAAGCCCGCCAGCGCCAGCTGAGCGGACGTCGCGCTTGGATCGGCGAGCGCGCGAGCGACGCAACGCTGTGCACGCGGACCCCGCGGATACGATCCGCACATGCGCTTGGCCCTCTGCCAGCTGAACGCCACAGTCGGCGACATAGCCGGCAACGCCGAGCGCATACGCGCGGGCATATGCGCGGCCGAACAAGCCGGCGCGGAGCTTGTGCTGTTCCCCGAGCTCGCGCTGACCGGCTACCCGCCGGAGGATCTGCTGCTGAAGGAGCACTTCCTGGCCGACGCGGCGGTGGCGCTGGGAGAGTTGGCGGCCGACACGCACGGAGTGGTCGCTGTGGTCGGCTTCCCAGAGCGAGCTGAGGACGTCTACAACGCCGCCGCGATCCTCGCCGCGGGGTCGGTGCACGCGATCTACCGCAAGGTCTACCTGCCCAACTACGGCGTGTTCGACGAGCAGCGCTACTTCCAGGCCGGCCCTGCCGGCGCGGTCATCGATCTCGGCGCGCACCGCATCGGGCTGACCGTGTGCGAGGACATCTGGGAGCCCGGACCGCCGGCCAGCGAGGAGGCGCTCACTGGTGCGACGCTGATCGCCAACATCTCCGCCTCGCCCTACCACGCGGGCAAGGGCTCCGAGCGCGAGCGGATGTTTGCCCAGCGCGCCCGCGACAATCTCGCCTGCGTCGCCTTCTGCGGGCTCGTCGGTGGTCAGGACGAGCTCGTCTTCGACGGGCACTCCTGCGTGGTCGACCACACCGGCGCCACGATTGCGCGTGCCGCCCAGTTCCAGGAGGAGCTGCTCGTGTGCGAGGTCGACCTGCGGGCGGCAGCCGCGGCGCGCCTGGGCGACCCCAGCCAGCGCCCCGCCGCGAGGCGCTCCGAGCGCCGGGCTGTGCTCCTGCCGCCATTGCGTGCCTCCCGGCGCTCGCCACAGGCATCCTCGCGCGGCCGTGAGACCTCCACGCCGATCGGCCCGCTCGCCGAGCCGCTCGCACCGACGGAGGCCGAGGTCTACTCGGCGCTGGCGCTCGGGCTGCACGACTATGTACGCAAGAACGGCTTCGAGCACGTCGTGCTCGGCGTCTCTGGGGGAATCGACTCCGCCCTGGTCGCCTGTTTGGCGGCTGACGCTCTTGGGCCCGCGTGCGTCAGCGCCGCGATCATGCCCTCGCCGTACTCCTCCTCCTCGACCCAGGCGGACGCCCGCACGCTCGCCGCTACGCTGGGACTCCGCACCCACGAGCTGGCGATCGAGTCGGTCATGGACGCCTACCAGGACGCCCTGCGATCCGAGTTCGCCGGGCGTGAGCCCGACTTGACCGAGGAGAACCTCCAGGCGCGCATCCGCGGCAACCTGCTGATGGCGCTCTCCAATAAGTTCGGCTGGCTGGTCCTGACCACCGGCAACAAGTCGGAGATGTCTGTCGGCTACAGCACCCTGTACGGCGACCTCGCCGGAGGCTTCGCCGTCATTAAGGACGTGCCCAAGACGCTCGTCTACCGCCTGTGTGCGTGGCGTAACTCTCCCACCGGCGCCACTGCGGCGCATACCGTCGCTGGCGTGCGAGCCGGTGCTGCTGTCACGACTCCGATCCCCGTCTCGATCCTCGAGCGCGCGCCCTCGGCGGAGCTCAGGCACGATCAGCGTGACGATGACACCCTGCCCCCCTACGAGCTGCTCGACCGGATTCTTGAGGGCTATGTCGAGCTGAACCGCAGTCGCGAGCAGCTGATCGCGCAGGGACTGCCTGAGCACGAGGTCGAGCACACGATCCGCCTGGTCGACCTCGCCGAGTACAAGCGCCGCCAGGCACCACCCGGCATCAAGATCACCCCACGCGCGTTCGGGCGCGACCGGCGCATGCCCATCACCAACCGCTACCGCGGCTAGCAGCGTGCGTCGTCTCCTCGCCCTGTTGCTTCCCGCCCTATGCGTGCTCGCGCTGTGCGGCTGCGCCGACACGCTTCAGGATCGGCCCATCCCCCACAACATCCTCGAGGGCCTGATCACGGCGCCGTTCCCCGTGTACTGGCTGGGTGGCTCCTTCAATGGCATGGCCGTCAGCGAAGCTACGCACGATCCGAGTGGCTCCTACAGCGTGCAGTACGGCAACTGCTTGCAGGGGGGCCAGGGAACGTGCATCCCGCCGCTGCGGGTCATCACCTCGCCCGACAACAGCTTCCTGCCGGGCGGCTCGACGCCGAGCCGCACCACGCGCATCAGGGGGATCAACGCGGTGCTCGCACAGGGGGGTAGGACGATCATGCTGGCCACCGCCGGCGTGGTCGTTGACATCTACGCGACCGATGCGCACACGGCCGCGGCCGCCGTCCGGACACTCACGCCCATCAACGAGGTCGGTGCGCCGGAAACACCGCTGCCCGCAGCGCTACCGAATACGGGCTTTGGCGAAACGCCGCTGCCCGCGCAGGTCCCCGCGCCGCTGCACCCGCTGGGTTAGCGCACGGCGATCGTCATTCGTGTGACCGCGCACGTGTGGCCGGCATCGTCGTTGAAGCGCACGTCCCATACCCAGGTGGTACGGCCGCGGTGCACGCGCGTGGCGGACGCGTGAACGACACCGTCGGTGATCGGACGCAGGAAGCTCGTGCTGTTGGACATGCCCATCGCAGTCTCCCCTCGCTCGCGTACCGCCAGAGCGGTGCCGAACGACGCGATCGACTCGGCCATCGCCGCGTACACGCCGCCGTGAACGAGTCCTGCTAGCTGCTTGAGATCCTCGCGCACCGTGACCTGGGCGCGAACCTCCGTGTCCGAGAACGACAGGAACTCCAGACCGTAGAGGCGGTCGAAGCCCTGCATCGCCTCGTTGAGCTGCTCGACGTTGACGGTGCCCATCCCGGCGCCACGATAGCCTACGCTTCTCCGTTGCGGGCGTTGCGAGGTTTCCACCTGTGATGGCGGACGGTCATACACCATGAGCAGATTGGACGAGCTCCCACCCGACCAGCGCGCTGCGCTCTCCCTGCTGCTGCGCCAGCACAAGAGCTACGCCGAGGTTGCCACGCTGCTGGGCATCTCCGAGCGTGCCGTGCACGATCGTGCTCACGCGGCGCTCGCTGTGCTCGCCCCGCGCCGGGCGCGCGAGTTGGCACCTGAGCGCCGGCTGGAGATCGGCGACTACCTGCTGGGTCAGCAGCCGGGCGTCGCCGAGCGTCTGCGCACTCGCACGTACATGAGCGGCTCCGAGCCTGCGCGGGCGTGGGCCGGCGAGGTCGCCACGCAGCTTGCGCCGCTGGCGGGCACCGGCTTGCCGGAGATCCCTGCCAGCGCGGGCACCGCCACACCGCGGCCCCAGCGCGTGGGGGATCTCTCCTCCGCGGCCCCCGCCGCTGCTGCGCCGCCGCCGCTGCCCGCGAGCTCACAACGGATCTCGCGGCTGGGCGGCGCCGTGCTGCTGGCGGTGCTCGCCGCTGTCGCGATCGTGGCCGTCGTGCTGCTCACTGGTGGTGGTGGCTCGCACTCCAAGAAGCCGACGGCCACCGCGAGCAAGACCTCCGGCACCACCTCGACCAAGACTGGCCCGAGCGTTGAGAATCAGATAACGCTCAAGTCGCCGGACCCCAAGAGCGCGAGCGTCGGTGTGGTCGACGTCCTCGCCGAAGGCGGCAAGCGTGCGTTCTTCATCGAAGCCCAACACATCCCCGTGTCTAAGGGCTTCTACTACGCCATCTGGCTGTACAACTCGTCCACTAGCTTCCTGGGGCTCAGCAAGAGCCCCGCGGTTGGCTCGACACACCGCCTGGCCGGTGGCTCGCTGCTACCCAGCAACGCCGGCGAATTCCACGAGATACTGTTGACCGAGGAGACCGCCTCGCATCCGCCCCATCCGGGCCACGTCGTCCTACAGGGTCCGTTCAGCCTCCACTGACCTCGAGCAGCTTGCCGGGGTTCATGATCCCGGCTGGGTCCAGCTCGGACTTCAGCGCCCGCAGCGCCGCCACTCCCCCGCTGCCCACCTCCTTGAGCATCCAGCGCGCGTGATCGCGCCCGACAGCGTGGTGGTGGGTGATTGTGCCGCCGCCCGCCACGATCGCCTCACCGGCGGCCTGCTTGACAGCGCGCCACTGCCCGATCTCATCGCCCTCGCGCTGTGGTGCGATCAGCGTGAAGTACAGCGACGCCCCCGTCTCGTATACGTGCGAGACATGGCACATCACCAGACCTGGTGTCCCGCACGCGTGCAGCGCCCCCGCGATCGCCTCTCCCACGGAGCGGTGCAGCCGTGGCAGGCTCGACCACTGCGCGGCGGTCTCGAGCGTCTCGACCATCACCCCGTGCGTGAGCAGCTCATCGCGCAGGTACGGCCCGGCGAAGCGACCCTTCAGCCACGCCTCGCCCGGCGAGCGTCCGACCGCTAGGCCCCCACAGTCGCGCGCCAGCGCCAGCGCGCGCCGGCGCCTGAAGGCGACCTCCTCGGCGGCGCCCTCGAAGCCAAGGATCGTAAGGCAGCCCTCGCGATATCCGCGTAGCTGCAGGTACACGCGCCCCAGGCCGCCCTTGACGCCGCCGGTGCCCGCCAGCGCGAGCGACATGTTCGTCTCCTGCTCGTCGGACAGGCGCACGACGTCGGGCAGCGCGTGCTCGCGCGCGAGCGTCTGCAGCGCCTGCCTACCGGCGGCGAAGTCCTCGAAGAAGAGTCCTCATAGATCCGCTCGCGGGGCGCCGGGCGCACCCGCAGCGCGAGCTCGCTGATCACCCCGAGCGTCCCCTCGGATCCCACCAGTAGCTGTCGCAATCCCGGTCCGGCGGCGCTGGCGGGCATCGCCGGCAGCTCGATGTCGGTCGCCGGCGCCGCGAAGCGCAGGCCCAGCACCATCTTCTCGATCGCGCCGTAGCCGCTGGAGGACTGCCCGGCCGAGCGCGTGGCTGCGCAGCCGCCCAGCGAGACGTACTCGAAGGATTGGGGGAAGTGACCGAGCGTCAGCCCGCGCGCGCCGAGGTAGCGCTCGAGCGCCGGTGCCCTGATGCCGGCCTGCACGGTCACAGTCGAGGATTGGCCGTCGAGCTCAAGCACGCCCGCCATGCGACTCATGTCGAGTGCGAGCACGCCGCTGTGCTCACCCCGCAGCGGCGCTACGCCGCCCACTACGCTCGTGCCGCCGCCGAACGGCACGACCGCGAGCGAGCTGCGTGCGCACAGCTCGAGCAGTGCGCGCAGCTGCTCGTGCCCGGCCGGGTAGACGACCGCGTCGGGCGCCCCCTCGGGTTCGCCCGCGCGCAGGCGCACCAGATCGGGATAGCCCTTGCCGCCCGCGTGCTGCACGCGTTCTGAGTGCCCGTCGCGGACATGCTCAGCGCCTACAATCTCGCGCACGGCGCTCAGCGCCGACTGCGGCACCGTAGCCGGTGCGAGGCGCACATGCCCGAGCGCGACCGGGGGCCGCGGACGCGCGGCGAGCCCCACTGTCTCGCGCAGGAAGCGCAGTGCATGGGCCGGCAGCACCGGCGGGTGCGCTGGGTCTCCCCAGCCCCACCAGCGCATCGCCGGTGGCGTGGGCTGGTCAGCCACTGATCCGCTCGAGGCCGTCGAGCGCCTGCTCAAGTGTGGCGGCTGCAGCGCGGCGCACCATCGGGCCGCCGAAGCGCGGGGCAAGGCTCAGGAACGGGCTGTGACGCGCGGAGCCGCTGGTCATCTCCTGGCGCAGCTCGATCGTCACCTCGGTCGCCGCGGCGCTCGCTGGCGAGTGCCCGGCGTGCCCGAACGCATCCGTGACGCCGACCCCGGCGGGTGTCAGTCGTAGCTCCGTCTCGGCGGACTTCAGCACGGTCGCAAACGGCGTGCCCTCGATTCGCTGGATCCACGTGAGTGTGCGCTTGGCGTCATCGCGCACGACGTTGAAGTCGGCACGCACAAGTTTACCCTTGCGTGTCTTCATGACCTCGGTGAACGCCTCCTCCTCGACGTCCTCCACACGCGTTACGCGTGGCCACCAGCGCGGCAGGTGATGCGGATCGAGCATCAGATCCCATAGGTCCTGCGCCGGTGCGGCGATCATGCGGCTGCGACGCGCGGTGGGCACGACCGCCAAGCTTAGAACCTGTGCTGTCGGGGCTCTCAGGAGTCGTAGGCGAGCAGGGCATGCACGTCGCGCCCCGCCAGCCGCTCGCGCCCGTTCAGGAACGCCAGCTCGATCAGAAAGCCGCAGCCCACGATCTCGCCGCCGAGCTGCTCAACAAGCTCGCACAGCGTCGCCGCGGTCCCGCCGGTCGCGAGCAGGTCGTCGTGCACGAGCACCCGCCGCCCGCTGGCGACTGCGTCGGTGTGCAGCTCGAGCGCGCCGGCGCCGTACTCGAGCAGGTACTCGGCGCTTACGGTCTCATACGGAAGCTTGCCGGGCTTGCGCGCGAGTGCGAAGCCCGCGCCGAGCTCCAACGCGAGTGCTGGCCCCAGCAAGAAGCCGCGCGCCTCGGCCGCTACGACGCAGTCGACTCGCAGTGGGCGCGCGTACTCCGCCAGCCGCGCCACTGCCTCGGCGAGCGCGCCGGCGTCAGCCATCAGCGGCGTGATGTCCTTGAAGCCGATCCCCGGCTTGGGGAAGTCTGGAATGTCGCGGATCAGCGAGCGCAGATCCGCTGGGTGGGTGGGCATCGATTACCGGACGATCTTGCGCAGATCGCGGATCAACAGCAGGTGCTTGAGGTGAGTAGCCACCGCGGCGAGGTTCTCGAGCGCGTCGACGGCCTCCTTGCGCCGCTCGGGGTTGCGCGAGCGCAGCGCCGGCGCGAGGATCTGCTGGAGCAGGTTGGCCTCACGGTCGGCCGATGAGCGAAAGACCCGGAGGTTGCGACCGCCGACGCCGTAGCGCGCGAGCTCGGCTACCGCGGCGATGATCTCCCGCTCGGTCTCGTCGAAGTAGCGCATGCCGCCACGCAGCTCTCCTTTGACGACGCCGTACTCTTCGAGCTCGCGCACGAGCTTGGCCTCGGCCTTGGTCTCCTCGAGCACGTCCTCGATCGAATACAGCGCGCCGGTGGCTTGGCGCACGCTCACGCTCGGACGCCACGTGCGCGCGCCGTCGCGCCCGACATGCCCGGGTACCGGCGGCATGTCGGTGCCCGCCCCCCCGCCCCCCCGCGTCCAGCGGCGAGCTCCTGGCGGATCACGCGCAGCGGCAGGAACTCGTCGCGCTGCATGCGCAGGATCGTGCGCAGACGCGCGACGTCCCCCTGGGTGTACAGCCGGTAGCCGCCGGGCGTGCGACGCGGCGTGAGCAGCTTCTGATCCTCCAGATAGCGGATCTTGGAGATTGAGATGTCGGGAAACTCCTGTGCTAGTGCCTTGCACACCGCGCCGATTGTCAGCGACTTCTGGCGCTTGGCGAGCTCCCCCTCCCCCTCCGGTGACGATGCCGGGGACGACGCTGCCAGCTCGCCGGAATCCCGCCCGGTCAGCTCGAGGTCGATCTGCTCTGCGTCGGTGGGTGTCGCGTGCGTTGCCATTAGCGTGCGTGGAAGGTCAGCTTGTACTTGCCGATCTGCACCTCGTCGCCCTCCTCTAGGCGGTGGGACTCGATCCGCGAGCGGTTCACGTAGGTGCCGTTGAGCGATCCGCAGTCGTCCAAGTACCAGGACTCACCGCGGTGGATCAGCAGAGCATGGTCGCGCGAGACGGTGACGTCGTCGAGAAATACCTCACAGTCGGGGCGCCGGCCGATGCTCATCCGCTCCCCGTCAATCGCGAAGGCCTCCCCCACGCGCCCTCCGCCCGCGCGAATGACGAGTGCCGGCCCACGCGCACTGATCTCGCCGATCTCGACCGGCACTAGCTCGCCTGTCTCGTCGATGCGATAAGTCGCCGTCACCGGCTCGCTAGTGCTCTCGGCGCGCGCCAGCAGGGCGCCGCAGCGCTGGCAGTAGTTGGCGCCCTCGTCATTGAGGAAGCCGCACTCGGTGCAGTGCAGAGCCATGACCCCGCCTACTGCTGATTACCGATCTCAGATCGTCCAGCCAGGATGTCAGTGAGCTTCTGGACGTCGTCACCGGTGATCGCGATGTCGCCGTCCTCGTGTTTGTGACGCAGGCGGTTGACCAGCTCGGCACGGAGAATGTCGATCTTGCCGTGCAGGATGCGCCGCTTGTAGGAGACCTCCGTCTCCTCCTCGGTTAGCTGGCAGATGACGTCTTTAAGTTCGACATCCGTCAACGAGCCAAGATCGGGGAACGTCTCGTCCATCGGGGCTCTCTCCTCTCGCAGACTCACGCCAGCGTCGGTCGGACGCGGCACGCCGGCAGCGCCGGCCACGAGCGCCAGTATAGCCCAAAAGGTCAGGCTGAGCTTGAGACTATGGAGCCGATGGACCGCCCACCTGCCCGCTGCGTAGCTGGCGGACACCGGTGCGCGCATACAGCGCGCTCGCCGCCAATGCCAACGCGAGGCCCACAAACAGCATCACTTCGCCCACGCCGCGCAGGCCGACCATCGTGAAGAAAAACGAGCCCAGCACCGGCGCGACTGCTAGGCGCCCGGGCCAGTTGATCCGCAGCTCGACGCCATGTGCGAGTCCGTAGCGCCCGAGTGTGAGCATCAGTAGCTCGCGCGCGGCCAGAACCGCCAGCGCCCAGCGCGGCAGTAGTTCAAAGCGCCAGGCCACCACCGCGCCCGAGATCACCAGCAGGCGGTCGGTGATCGGATCCATGATTGCGCCAAGGCGGCTGTACTGGCGCGTCACGCGCGCGGCGATGCCGTCGGCGTAGTCGCCCCAGCCGATCACCCCAAACAGCGTCGCCTGCGGCGCGCCGCTGCCGCTGCGGCTAGACAGCGCGACGATTAGAAAGACCGGGATCAGCGTCAGGCGCACGAAGCCAATCGCGTTGGGAAGCGTCCACGGACGCAGCGGCTGGCCGGCCTGTGTCTGCGGTGGGGGTGGGCCGGAGCGGTCAAGCCCGAACAGCCGGCGGATCGTCAGGGGAGGCTCTGCCACAGCTCGTCCACAGCCCGCAGAAGCGCCTTGGGCTCGCCCCCCAAGGGCAGACCGGGGGCCTCCTTGCGGCCGCGACGCACCTGCACTTCGACCTCGCCGGACTCCAGCGAGCGGCGACCGACGGTCAGCCGCAGTGGGCAGCCGAGCAGCTCGGCGTCGGCGAACTTCTCGCCGGGACCGAGATCGCGATCGTCGTAGAGGACCTCCACCCCGCCTTCCACGAGGGTCATGTAGAGCGCATCGGCGGCGTCGCGCTCGGGTGTGCCGGGCTTGCCGATGGCGATCAGGTGCACGGCAAAGGGAGCCAGTGTTCGCGGCCAGGAGATGCCGTGCTCGTCGGCGAACTGCTCGACGGCGGCGGCAACGATGCGCGCCGGTCCGATCCCGTAGGAGGCCATCCACACCGGCAGCTCGGCGCCTGTCTCGTCGAGGTAGCGCGCCCCCAACGGCTCGGAGTAACGGGTGCCGAGCTTGAAGATGTTGCCGACCTCGATCGCCCTCACTAGCTGGATCTGCTCGCCATCGACGGTGTCGCTGCTGAGTAGCTCCGCTTTGCCCAACTGCGCGCGGACGACCTCCGCGTTAGCCGCATACCCGGACTCCGTCAGCACGATCTCGTCCTCCCCGGCGGCGCACGGCGCCATGTACTCGTGCGCTCCCGATCCGCCCATCATGCCAACGTCGCCCTCGACCCTGTAAAAGTGCAGGCCCGTACGCTCCATGATGCGCTCGTAGGCGCCGACGTGCAGCGCGTAGCTCTGCTCCACGCCAGCTTGGTCGCGGTCGAAGCTGTAGGAGTCCTTCATCACGAACTCGCGCGTGCGCAGGACCCCTGCGCGCGGGCGGGGCTCGTCGCGCTCCTTGACCTGGAAGTGGTAGACGATCAGCGGCAGGTCGCGGTAAGAGCGCACGATCTGTGCGACGTGGAAGGTGACCGCCTCCTCGTGGGTCATCGCCAGCACCAGCTCAGAACCCTTGCGGTCGGTCAGCTTGAACAGCTCGTCGATCTCAATCCGCCCGGTTCTGCGCCAGGGGTCCGCGGGCTGCAGCACCGGCATCAGCATCTCTTGCGCACCGATCGCGTCCATCTCCTCGCGGATGATCTGCACGACGCGCTGATGCACACGCCAACCGGCCGGCAGCCATGTCCACATGCCGGCGCCCATCTGGCGCACCAGCCCGGCGCGCACCATCAGCTTGTGCGAGACCGCCTCGGCGTCAGCGGGCGGCTGCTTCTCGGTGGGTAGGAGATATTTGGAGAGACGCGTCATCGTCTAGCGGCTGCTGTGGCATGCGGCGTGCACCGTGGAAGCACGAGCGTATACGGCCCCGCGACGCCGCGCCTGCAAGGCATCTGGTGGCACGGCTGCTCGACACCGCACAGCGGCGATCGCCGCCTTTGATAGAACAGCGATGACCGACAGAACTTCGACGCACACCGACAAGGAGCCCCCAACATGGCCTATTCCGTTCCGCCGCTCCCCTACGCCTATGACGCGCTCGAGCCGCACATCGACAAGGCGACGATGGAGTTCCATCACGACAAGCACCACCAGGCCTACGTGGACAAGGCAAATGCAGCGCTGGCGGGCACGCCGCTCGCCGACGCGGCGATCGAGGACGTGCTCAAGGACCTCGGCCAGGTCCCCGAGGATAAGCGCAAGGCCGTCAAAAACAACGGCGGCGGCCACTACAACCACACGCTGTTCTGGGAGAGCATGAGTCCGGACGGCGGCGGCGAGCCGGGTGGCGAGCTGGCTGGCGCGATCGCCGCGGCGTTCGGGTCGTTCGCGGACTTCCAGGCGAAGCTCAAGGAAACCGGCGTCAACCAGTTCGGCTCCGGCTGGTCGTGGCTCGTGCACGATGGGTCGGGCCTCGCGGTTGTGGGCAGCGCCAACCAGGACAACCCGATTTCCGACGGCAAGACGCCGCTGCTGGGCGTGGACGTGTGGGAGCACGCCTACTACCTCAAGTATCAGAACCGCCGCCCGGACTATCTCGATGCGTGGTGGAACGTGGTCGACTGGGGCAAGATCGCCGAGCGCTTCTCAGCGGCCTCCTAGAACGACTAGAGGCGCGCTTCGCGCGGGAGGCGTTCGTAGTGAACGCAACCTCGCGCGGGGCGTTCCGAAGCTGCGAGCCAGACGATTCCCTCAGTTGCGGCTGAACCGTCGCCCCGCGACCGGGGAGACTGCCTCGTCGAGCACTACCGCGGACTCACCCGCGCCGGCTGTGGCGCCTGCCGGCTCGACCGGGCCGCTGGCCGATGTTCCATCGGTCGGCCGGCGCGGCTCGCCGACGAGCATCGACTCCAGCACCGCGCCGGCGCTCGCGTCCTCCTGCGCCGCAGCAGCTTCCAGTGCGGCGATGCGCTCGGGGGTCATCGCGGTAGCGTCCTCGTTGGCGGCCAGCCACGCGCGTGCGTCGGCGGCGGCGGCCTCGTCGCGCTGGACGGTCTTGCCGGCGGCGTAGTAGCGGTCGATCTCTTTGAATAGCTCGTCGACGAGCTGCTCGGTGGGCACCTTCTTCAGCGGCTCCCCCTTGGAGTAGATCATGCCCATGTCCTTCGCCCCGGTGATGCCGAAGTCGGCGTGGCGGGCCTCACCGATGCCGTTGACCGCACAACCGAGCACCGAGACCTCGATCGGGTCCTCGTAGGCTTCCAGGCGCCGCTCGACTTCGGCGACGACGGTGTCCATGTCGAACTGCAGGCGCCCGCATGTTGGGCAGGCGATCAGGTCGGGGCCGCGCTCGCGCAGCTTCAGTGCCTTGAGGATCTCCCAAGCGACCTTGACCTCCTCCTCGGCGTGGAACGTGGACAGCGAGATCCTGATCGTGTCGCCGATCCCGTCGGCCAGCAGCGTGCCGAGGCCGACGGCGGACTTCACCGAGCCCGACCACTTGGTGCCGGCCTCGGTGACGCCTAGGTGCAGCGGGTAGGGGATGCGCTCGGAGAGCATGCGATTGGAGGCGATCGTGTTCGGCACCGAGGTCGACTTCATTGACACCTTGAAGTTGTTGAAGTCCAGGCGCTCCATCAGCTCGACGGTTTCGAGCGCGGCGGTTACCAGCGCCTCCACAGGGTTGTCGTACTCGAGCTGGCGCAGGTGCTTGGGTAGCGAGCCGGAGTTCACGCCGACGCGCAGCGGCGTGCCGCGCAGCTTGGCCAGCACGATCACCTCGGCGACCTTCTCGGGCCCGCCGATGTTGCCGGGGTTCAGACGCACGCAGTGGGCACCCGCGTCGATCGCCTTCAGCGCGAGCGTGTGGTTGAAGTGGATGTCGGCGATCACAGGGATTGGCGACTGCGCGACGATGCTCTTGAGCGCCTCGGCGTCCTGCTCGCGGGGCACGGCCACACGCACGATGTCTGCGCCGGCGTCGGCGACTGTGCGAATCTGCTCCATCGTCGCCGTCAGGTTGGCGGTCTCGGTCTTGGTCATCGTCTGCACTGCCACCGGGGCGCCACCGCCCACCGGTACCGCTCCCACATGGATCTGCCGCTTGGAGGCCATAGGCTGATTCTACGATGCCCAATGTCTATGCCACCGCACGCGGACCGCTAGCGCGCGTGGCGGCGCCACTGGCGGCTCGCGCTCGCGCTCGCCGCCATGAGCACTTCTTTGTGTTGACGCGCCTGGCACCGGGAGCGCGCGTGCTGGATGTCGGCTGCGGGGAGATCGGCCTGCGCGCGTTGGAGCCCGAGCTGGACATCACGGGCGTGGATCTGGACGAGCGCCCGCACTACCCGGGAGCGTTCGTGCGCGCCGACGCGGCCGACGGGTTGCCGTTCGCCGACGGGGAGTTCGACCTCGTGTACTGCTCGAGCGTGATCGAGCACGTGCCGCCGGCGCGGCGCGCGGCGTTCGCCGCGGAGGTGCGGCGCGTGGGGCGCGGCTGGTTCGTGCAAACCCCCGCGCTGTCGTTCCCGATCGAGCCACACTCACTGCTTCCAGGGGCTCACTGGATCCCGGGGCGCGTGCGCAGGCCCTACTGGCGCTTGGGCGCGACCGGCGGCTGGGAAGAGATCTCGCTGCTGAGCCGCGCGGAGGTGGAGTCGCTGTTCGGCCGTGCACGCCCCGAGCGCATCGGACCGCTGGTCAAGAGCTGGGTGTGCGTCAGCCCCCCAGGCGACTGATGTCGTTGCTGATGCCGTTGATCACGAGGAATGCGAGCAGGACGATCCCGACCGAGCTGAAGCGGTACATCGCCGCCAACGAGATCCGCCGCCCACGCACCTTCTCGGCGACCGACCACAGGATGTGCCCGCCGTCGAGGGGCAGGAATGGGAACAGGTTGAACACGGCCAGGATCAGTGACACGAACGCGGCGAACACGAGCGCGTAGCCGGCTCCCGCGACGACCGTTTCGTGGGCGATCTCGGTGATCCCGACAACGCTGTGCAGCTGATGGCGGACCTTCGCGCTCGTGAACGCCTTGCCGAGGTTCGAGATCATGCTCGTCGTCGTGGTCAACATCTCATGCGTAGCGACCCCTGCGGCGGCGAGCACACCCACCTGTTTTGGCACGGCGCCGAAGCCAAACCCGATCAGCATGCGTCCTTCGGCCTTGCTGTAGCGCGGGCGGATCGACAGCGCAAGATCGCGTCCCGCGCGCCGGATCTCCAGGCGCACCGGTGTAGCCGCCGTGCAGCCGTTCACCAGAGCACCCGCACAGCGGTGTGAGCTAACCGCTTTGATGGTCGAGCTGACGCTCGCGCGGCGCCCGTCGACGCGCAGAATGCGATCGCCCGGACGCAGCACGCCTTCGGCCGGTGCGCCCTTCTCGATTGCCGCGACCGAGGCGCTGGGGACGAGCGTGTGGATCGAGCTGTTGAGGTTTTCCAGCGTGTAGTCGCCGTTGAGGCTGCCGGACGCGAGGATCGCCCAGAAGATCGCAAACGCGATCAGCAGGTTCACGCATGGTCCCGCGAGGATCACCACGACGCGCTTCCACGGCGCCTGGTTGTAGTACGCGCGCCGGGCCACCTCCGGCTCCAATCCGCCGATCTCTTCAGGGCTCATGCCGGTGATCTTCACGTAGCCGCCGAGCGGGATCGCGCCGATCCCGTACTCGGTCTCCCCTCGACGTACGCTGAACAGCGTCGGCGGAAAGAACAGCGAGAAGCGCTCCACACGCATGCCCACGGCCTTTGCGGCGGCGAAGTGCCCGAGCTCGTGCAGCACGATCAGGAGCATGAATCCGACGAGCGCGATAGCCCAACTCATCGCCCCAGTGTGGCAGGCGCGCTGACGTCTTCCGCCGGCTGCCCGGGCTTGGGTGGCGACGGCCCGCTCGCACTCACACCAACCAGCGGTGGCGACGGCGTGCTCGCGCTCACACCAACCCGGCGACCGCCTCCGCCGCAGCGGTCCGCGCGCGCCGGTCGGCCTCGTACAACGACTCGAACGAGCGTACGGGTTCGCTGCCGAGCCCTGTGAGCGTGCGCTCGATCACCTCGGGGATCTCCAGGAAGCGCAGGCGGCCCTCTAGGAAGGCGTGCACGGCGATCTCGTTGGCGGCGTTCAGCACGCACGGCGCGGTGCCGCCCTCGCGCGCGGCCTCGCCGGCCAGACGCAGGCACGGGAACGCGCCGAGGTCGACCGCCTCGAAGCTCAACTCGCCGACCGCCTGGAGGTCCAGTGGCGCGACCGCCAGCTGCACGCTTTCGCCGCCGTGCAGGGCATAGGAGATCGCGATGCGCATGTCCCGCGGGCCGAGGTGGGCGAGCATCGCCCCGTCAGCCAGCTGCACGAGTCCGTGCACCAGCGATTGCGGGTGCACGACGACCTCGATCTGGTCGTAGGGCGTGCCGAACAGGTGATGAGCCTCCATTAGCTCCAGGCCCTTGTTCATGAGCGTCGCCGAGTCGATCGTGATCTTGCCGCCCATCGCCCACGTTGGGTGTGCGAGCGCCTCGGTGACGGTCACGTCGGCGAGCTCCTCGCGCCGGCGTCCGCGAAACGGACCGCCGCTGGCGGTGATCGTCAGCCGCTGCACCGCGCCCGGCGGCTGGCCGGCGAGCAGCTGGTGAAGCGCGGTGTGCTCAGAGTCAACCGGCACGATCTGCGCACCGGTGGCCTCGGCGAGCGCCGTCACGAGCTCGCCGCCGACGACCAGCGACTCCTTGTTGGCGAGCGCCAGGTTGATCCCCTCGCCGAGCGTCGCCACCGTCGGCCCGAGGCCGACCGAGCCCACGAGCGCGTTCAGCACGAGGTCGGCGCCCGACTCGATCACCAGTTGCACGAGTCCCTCGGCGCCGGCGAGCACTTCGCCGTCCGTCCACGCCTCCGATGCCCGCGCGGCGGCATGCTCGTCGCCGAGCGCGATCCGCGTGACGCCGTGGACGTGCGCCTGCTCGAGCAGCGCCTCCCAGGAGCCTCCGGCGGACAGGCCCACGAGCTCGAGCTCGTCGCTGCTGGCGCACACGTCCAGCGCCTGCGTTCCGATCGACCCGGTCGAACCGAGGATCAACAGGCGCCTACGCGTGGACATAAGCGGCCCAGATGTAGTAACCGACGACGGCTGCAAACAGCACCGCGTCGAGACGGTCCAGCGCGCCGCCGTGGGGGCCGAAGAGTCCGCCTGAGTCCTTTGTGCCAGCCTCGCGCTTGACGAACGACTCGAACAGATCCCCCAACGGTGCCACCAGCGCGACCCCTAGGCCGAGCACGAGCGCGTGCGTGCCCGGGAGCCATTCCTGATAGCGCCCGGCGATCCACACCCCCACGACCGCGCACAGCATGCCGATCGCCAGGCCCTCGACGGTCTTGTTCGGCGAGATCGATCGCGCCAGCGGGCGTCGTCCGAACGTGCGGCCGCCGAGAAACGCCCCGGTGTCGCCCAGGAATGTGCCGACGGCCACATCGATCACGATGCCGAGGCCGTGCGGTAGTCCCCGCAGCAGCACCGCGTGAGCGAGCGCGAAGCCAATCCAGTAGATCCCCAGTAGCGTCACGGCGACCCCTCCGACCGACGGTCGTGGCTGGGCTACTGTCAGGCCGAACACCAACGGTAGGCTCGCCACTGCGACCAGCAGGATCTGGAACTGGTCGCCGTAGAGTGCAGCCGCGAGCAGGCCCGCGAGCGCGATGAAGCCGGCCAGCCGCGCTGGCCGCGCACGCTCGTACATCGCATATAGCTCGTGCATGCACACCGCCCCGAGCGCGAACATCCCGAGCGCGAACACGAGCCCGCCTTCGATCACCAGGAACAGCGCCACCGCAATCGCAGGAACGGCGGCCAGCATGCGGGCGCGCAGCTCCGAGCCGGGGTTGCTCCTACTCCGACGCCTACGAGCGGATGGGCGCCGGCCAGCGGCTTGTCGATCGCCGTTCGCCCGACGTGCGGAGGGGGCTGGCCGGGGCCGCCGGACACGACCGGCGCCGGATGGCGTATGTGGTCCGCTGGCCATCAGCAACCTGTCAGCGCCCACCGAACCGGCGTCGGCGCTCGGCGTACTCGGCCAGTGACTGCTCGAGCGCCTCGCGCGTGAAGTCGGGCCACAGCTCGTCGCGGAACACCAGCTCCGAGTATGCCGACTGCCACAGCAGGTAGTTGGACAGGCGCCGCTCGCCGCTGGTGCGGATGATCAAGTCAGGGTCGTGCATCTCTGGCGCGTACAGGCAAGCGCGGAACTCCGCTTCGGTGCGACCGGCAAAGCGGCGCGCCGCGTCGAGGATCTCAGCGCGACCACCGTAGTTAAACGCCACGAACAAGGTGATGCGGCTGTTGGCGTGAGTGAGATCTTCCGCCCACAGCATCTGCTCGGCCAGCCGCTCGGCGACGCCCTCGCGACGACCGATGAAGCGCATGCGTACGCCTTCCTCATGCAGCTCCGGTGTCTCCCCGGCGATTCGCTGGGAGAACATCTCCATCAGGCCCTCGACCTCCTCCACCGGGCGCGACCAGTTCTCGGTTGAGAACGAGTACACGGTGAACTCCTCGATCCCGAGCTCGGCTGCATCGCGCAGACGCGCCTTGACCGTATCCGCGCCCGCGCTATGCCCATCGTTGACCGGCCTACCCTGTGCACGTGCCCAGCGCCCGTTGCCGTCGGTGATGATCGCCAGGTATCGAACCCGCCTACCCGCCGCGGGTTGTCCGGCGGCGGCCATCAGACTGCGAGGATCTCCTCTTCCTTGGCCTTCAGCACACCGTCGAGCTCGCCGATGCGACCGTCGGTCAGCTTTTGCAGCTCCACCTCGGCGCGGTGCTCATCGTCGGAGGATGCTTCGCCCTCCGCCTTGAGCTCGCGCAGGTGCTGCATCGTGTCGCGGCGTACGTTGCGAACCGCCACGCGTCCCTCCTCGGCGAGGTTGCGCACGACCTTGACCAGCTCGCGGCGACGCTCTTCGGTGAGCTCGGGGACCACCAAGCGCACGATGTTGCCGTCGTTGGAGGGTGTCAGTCCGACGTCGGACTCGTTGATCGCCTTCTCGATCGCCTTGATCGAAGACTTGTCGTAGGGCTGCACGCTCAGCAGTCGCGCTTCCGGCGCCGAGACCGTGGAGAGTTGATTCAGGGGGGTCATCGCCCCGTAGTAGTCGACGAGGATGCGGTCCAGCAGCGACGGGCTCGCGCGCCCCGTACGCACCGTGGAGAACTCGTGCGTGGCTGTCTCGACCGACTTGCTCATGCGCTCGCCTGCGTCCTGGAGCAGTTCGTCGATCAGGTTCTCAGTGGCCATCGCCCTCTCCTCCGGCTGTCGATACAAGCGTGCCTACGCGCACGCCTGAGATTATCTGCGCGAGACTGGCCTCGTCGTCCATGTTGAACACGTTCAACGGCATGCCGTTCTCCATGCATAGCGCCAGCGCGGTCGAGTCCATCACCCGCAGGCGTCGCTCCAGCGCCTCCATGTGTGTGATCTCCGGGATGAACTCTGCCGTCGGATCGAGCGCCGGGTCGGCGCTGTAGACGCCCTCGACGCCGTTCTTGGCCATCAGGATGATCTCCGCGTGGATCTCGGCGGCACGCAACGCGGCCGCAGTGTCGGTCGTGAAGAACGGGTTGCCGGTGCCGGCCGCGAAGATCACGACGCGGCCCTTCTCCAGGTGTCGCATCGCACGCCTGCGGATGTAGGGCTCGGCCACCTCTGAGATGCTCAACGCCGACTGCACGCGCGTGTTCGTACCGATCTTCTCGAGTGCGTCCTGTAGCGGCAGCGCGTTCAACACGGTGGCCAGCATGCCCATGTAGTCAGCGGTCGAGCGGTCCATCCCCGCTGCCGCGCCCTTCATGCCGCGATAGATATTCCCGGCGCCGACCACGATCGCGACCTCCACGCCCTGGTCGCGCACCGCGGTCACCTGCCGCGCAACAGCCGCCACGCGCTCGGGGTCGGTGCCGTACTCGAGCTCGCCCATCAGCGCCTCGCCCGACAGCTTCAGCAGGATCCGTTTGAAGGCAGCGGCCATCGCCGGCAGAGCCTATCCGCGCTCCGTGCCCACGGTCTACTGGCCTATTGCAAAACGTGCGAAGCGGCGTACCACGACGTTCTCGCCGGTGGTGGCGGTGAGCTCGTCGCGCAACTGCTGGACGGTCTTGCCGTCAAACTTCGGGTTGTGCATCTCCTGCTCGAGCAGGACGATGCTCGCCAGCCACGAGTCGAGCTTGCCGGAGACGATCCGCTCGCGCACGTTCTCCGGCTTGTCCGCCGCCTCCTGCTCATAGATACGCGCCTCAGCCTCGCGCAGGTCGGCGGGGACGTCCTCCCGGCTCACGTATTTGACCGTCGGTGTGGCCGCGATCTGCATGGCAACCTCGCGGGCGAACGTCACAAAGTCGTCGTTCTTGGCGACGAAGTCGGTGTTGCAGTCGACCTCAATCAACACGCCGACCTTCGAGCCGGCGTGCACGTAGGCCTGCACCGTGCCCTCCGTCGCGGCACGCTCGCCGAGGTCCTGGATCTTCTTGCCCTGCTTGACCCGCAGGATCTCGATCGCTCGCTCGATGTCACCCTCCGCCTCGGTGAGCGCCTTCTTACAGTCCATCATCCCCGCGCCGGTACGCTCGCGCAGGGCCTTCACATCCTTTGCACCGATCTCAACAGGGCTCACGATGCGCTCGCCTCCGTCTCCTCGCTGTTCTCGGATGCCGCCGGCGGCGTCTCCTGCTCGGTTGGCGTGGTCTCTGCCTCCGGCTCAGCCACGGTCTCCTGCCCCGACTCGGCCTCGGCCGGCTGGGTCTCCGTCGGCTGGATCTCAGACGTTGACTGTGCCTGCGCCTGCGGCTCGCCCTCCGCTGGCTGGGTCTCAGACGCGGACTGTGCCTGCGCCTGGGGCTCACCCTCCGCTGGCTGGGCCTCAGACGCGGACTGTGCCTGCGCCTGCGGCTCACCCTCCGCCGGCTGGGCCTCAGACGCGGACTGTGCCTGTGGCTCGCTCGTGGCCGGCTGAGTTGCGACGTCGGGCACGGCTTGCGCTTGCGCCTCAGGCTCGCTCTCCACCGGTTGGGTCTCGGCCGGTGGCGCAGGCCGCTCCGGCTCAGACACCGCGGGCTGGGGGTCCGCCACGGGCGCGGCCTCTGGCGCGGCGTCCGCAGGCGCCGGCGCGGGCGCGCTGGGCTGAGTCGGCGATGGGGCAACGACCGGCACAGGCGTGGGCGTCTGGGCAGGAGCGGGCGTTTGGACAGGCGCAGAGGCCGCCTGTGCCGCCGCAGCGGCGGCACGACTCGCTGCCTCGCGCTCGGCTGCTTCGCGCTTGGCCTGCTCCTCCGCCTCGCGCTTGGCCTGTTCTTCGGCTTCCCGCTTGGCGCGTGCCTCGGCCTCCAGCCGTGCACGCTCCTCGGCTTCCTTGCGCGCGCGCTCCTCTTGTGCGCGGAACACCGAGTGCCCCTCGGAGACAACCTGGCCGATCGCCTGGGTGATCAGGGCACACGAGCGGATCGCGTCGTCGTTGCCCGGCACAACGAAGTCGATCCCGTCCGGATCGCAGTTGGTGTCGACCAGGCCGATGATCGGGATGCGTAGGCGCTGGGCCTCTTTGACTGCGATCACCTCGGTTTTCAGGTCGATCACGAACATCGCGTCTGGCACTCGCTGCATGTTCTTCACGCCGCCGAGGTTCGCCCGCAGCTTCACCAGATCGGCTTGCGCGGCCATCCGCTCGCGTGTGGGCAGTAGCGCCAGCTGGCCCTCCGTCTCGAAGCGTTCGAGGTCGTGCAGGCGGCGGATGCGCTGGTTGATGGTCTGGAAGTTCGTGAGCAGCCCACCCAGCCAGCGGTGGTTGACATACGGCATGTCGGCTGCCTCGGCGACCTCCTTGATGGTGTCGCGTGCCTGCTTCTTGGTTCCTACAAACAGGACAGTGCCGCCACGATGCGCGAGCGTGTCGGCAAACTCCTGCGCCTGCGCGAGCAGCGCGGCGGTCTTGAGCAAATCGATTATGTAGATGCCACCGCGCTCGCCGTAGATGAAGCGGCGCATCTTGGGGTTCCAGCGGCGCGTCTGATGACCGAAGTGAACGCCGGCCTCCAGCAGCTCCGCAATGCCTACGTCAGCCACGAGCTACTCCCTTGTTGTCCATGCATTTGGTTGCCGCGTGGATGGAGCGGACCCGGAGCTGATGAGCACTTACGCCGTCGCTCCAGGCAGGGCCGCGATCCGTTGCCGCACGGGTCGAAGTTTCAGATCTAAGCTTCAGGATACCCGTTCGGCTCGCGCCAGCGCGGCCTGAAGGTCGGCGGGCAGCGCCGAGCTGACCTCGACACGCTCCCCAGTCAGCGGGTGCTCGAACGCCAGGCGCGTCGCGTGCAGGAACTGGCGCTCGAGTCCCAGCAGGCCGGCCGTTCCGTACTCGGGGTCTCCGCACACCGCATGGCCGATCGCCTGCAGGTGCACGCGGATCTGGTGGGTGCGCCCAGTCTCCAGGCGCAGGCGCAGCAGCGATGTGTCGGCGAACGCGTGCTCCAGCGTGAAGTGGGTGCGAGCCTCCCGCGGACTCGAGCCGCCGACAGCCATGCGCGTGCGCACACGCGGGTCACGGCCGATTGGCGCCTCGATCGTACCCGAGCGCGCCGGCGGGCATCCCTCGACGAGCGCGAGATACTCGCGCTCGATCCGCCGCTCCGCGAGGGCTGCCTGCAGCCGTGTAAGGGCCGCATCCGTGCGCGCGACGATCAGCAGCCCCGAGGTATCGCGGTCCAGGCGATGCACGATCCCCCGGCGCTCGCCATCGGCGCCGATCTCGCCGGCGAGCAGCGGCGCCAGCAGTTGGGCGAGCGTGTGCTCGCGGTGCCCGCGTGCAGGGTGCACGACCACCCCGGGCGCCTTGTCGACCACGATCAGGTGCTCGTCCTGGAAGGCGATCGTGAACGGAATCCGCGCTGTGTCGGCGGGTTCGTCTGTCAAGGCTCGGCGTGGCGGGCGAGATCGATGAGCACGAACAGGACCACTATTCCGAGCGTGATCGACGTGTCGGCCAGGTTGAACGGCGGCCAGCCAAGCGGCAGCTTGATGAAGTCGGTCACCGAGCCGTGACGCAGGCGGTCGAGGATATTCCCGAGCGCACCGCCGGCGATCATGCCGGTGGGCAGCCACATCCACGGCCGCGTCGCGTGCAGGGCGAAGTATGCGAGCAGAGCCAGCAGGGCGAGCGAGATGAGAGCCGTTACGGCCACATGGTTGCCCGGCAGGAAGCCGAATGCCACGCCGCGATTGCGTGTATCCACGAGCTGCACCCCCGGCAGAAACCTGTGTTCTTCGCCGGGGACGATCGAATGTTCGATCGCACGCTTGCTCAGCTGGTCAAGCGCTACCACGCACACGAACACCAGTGCCGCGCGCAGCCACACGAAGCCCAGCCGACCGTGGCCAGCGTGGGCAGGCGCTCGATCCGCACCGCCCGTGACCGGGGCGGGCGTGGTGGGCGGGGACCCAGTCAAGCGCATCGAGCGCTCAGCTGATGATGCCCTGGACGACGACGATGTTGACGATGTACAGCGTGATGATCGCCAGCATCGGGCTGAAGTCGAGCCCGCCGAGCTGCGGGGCCATGCGGCGGAAGATGCGCAGGAACGGTTCGACCACATCGCGCAGGAAGCCAAGCAGCCGATCGGTCGTACGCGAGTACGGCGGTCGTATGCCGGCTGCAAACAACAGCTGGACGACGATGTAGACGATGATGATCAGCGTGTACACGTAGATCAGCGTCGACAGGTAGCCGGCGACCTGTGTGCGTGCGCTGGCGAGGATCATCTCTATCGCCGGGGGTGGGTGGGTTCCAGTACAGCATCCAGCGCGTCGCTGAAAGCCTTGCGTAGACCTGCGCGCTCGAGCGCGTCGACGCCGCGTGCGGTCAGCCCGCCGGGCGAGGAAACCTCGCGCCGCACCGCCATCGTGTCGTAGTCGCGACGGCGCAGCAGCTCTGCCGTGCCCGCGAGCGTCTGCACAACCAGTTCGGCTCCCTGTGCGGCGGGGATACCGCGGCGCACGCCCGCGTCAACCTGTGCCTCGGCCACTAGCGCGACGTATGCGGGGGCGCACGACATCAGGCCCATCGCCACGTCGACGAGCGCGTCGTCGAGCACCACCAGTGTGCCCAGCTCGGCGAATAGCTCGGCCACGGTCGCGTCAAGCGCGCCCCCACCGTTGGGGCCGCCGTCGGGCGTACCCGCCCCCCCGGTGGCCTGCGCGACGGCTTTCTCGCCAGCGCAGACGCCCGGCCCCGCGGCCTGGACAACGGCGCCCTGGCGCACCTCGACGGGCAGCGACGGGATGAAGCGGTACACCGGCCTGCCGGGATACGCATCGCGCAGCGCCGCCAGCGGCGTCACAGCGAGGATCGACGCCACCGGCGTGCTCCCCGGACCGATTTCCGCGGCCACCGCCGCGAGCTGCGCGGGCTTGTGACAGAGCACCAGCACCTCAGCACGGGCGGCAACCTCGGCGTTGCTGGCGAGCGCCTCACCCCCAACCTCCTCCGCCAGGCTGCGCGCGCGCTCGGCAACCGGGTCGGCACACAGCAGTGCTCGCCCCCAACCGCGAGCAAGCGCGCGGGCCATGTTCCCGCAACCGATCAGACCGATCTCCATCAGACGCTCAGGCTAGCGGCCGTCAGCTTTGATTGAAGAAGCCCTTCTCGATCAGTCTCGCGCGCTCCTCGGCGGAGATCTCGACGTTGCGGGGGGTCAGCATGAACACCTTGTCGGCGATTCGTTGCATGCCGCCGTCCAACGCATAGGTGAGGCCCGAAGCGAAGTCGATCAGACGCTTGGACAGGTCGGTGTCGGAGCTCTGGAGGTTGAGGATCACGGGGATCGAGTCCTTGAACTTGTCGGCGATCTGCTGGGCGTCGTTGAACGACTTGGGCACCACCAGATGCACGCGTACGTCGCCGTTGCCGCGACTGCCGACCGGCTTGAGCACGGTCGTTGCGCGTCCACGCCCGGCGCGTCCGCCGGCAGCTGCAGCCTCGCCCGTGTCATCGTCCGCGAAGATGTCGTCGAACTCGTCTCGGCGGCGGCGCAGCCTACGGACGTTGGGCCGCTCGCGGTAGCGGTCCTCGATCTCTGACTCGGGGCCCACCCGCCCCGCTGTCTCGTCGTCGTCGTAGTCGTCGTGATACTCCTCGGCGAGGCCGAAGTACACGAGTGCGCTATGCCAGGAGTCGCGGAAAGCCATCTGTATAGGTGCGTGTTCGCCCGGCGGACCGGTTTCCCTGCTGATGCTAGTAATTCGCGGGCGCGGCAGGCAGCCAGCTATGAGCGCTCATGGTATAGCCTCGTGCCGATCCGCACGATAGTGGCGCCCTCTTCGACGGCGACGATGTAGTCCTGGGAGGTGCCCATCGACAGGTGCTCCAGGTCGCGCTCGTCGGCCAGTTCGCGCAGTGCAGCAAACCAGCGGCGGCTGTCCTCGGGGCGTGACGAGGCGGGTGGCATCGTCATCAGTCCCGCAACCGGCACGGGCGAGCGCGCGATGAACGCGTCGATCTCATCGGGGGCGATACCAGCCTTGCCGGCCTCGCTGGCGATGTTGACCTCGAGTAGGACGCGCAGACCCGGTCGCGCCAGCTCGTGATGGCGCTCCAGCTCGCGCAGCGCGGACTCGGAGGCCAGCGAGTGGATCAGGCGTACGTGCGGCACGAGCAGGCGCACGCGCCTGCTCTGTAGCTGACCGATGAAGTCCCATACAAACAGCGCGCCGTGGGCCGCGAACTTCTCCTGGAGATCCTGGGCGCGGTTCTCCCCCACCAGGCGCACGCCCGCCTCGGCCAGCACAGGCAGCGCCTCGGGGGCGACGTACTTGGTCGCAGCAAGGATCTCGACCTCGCGGCGCGCGCGTCCCGACCGCAGCGACTTCGACCGCTCCACCGCGGCTTGGATCTCGGTCCGCAGGCACTCGAGGTTCGCCCGGATGACGTCTGCCCGCAGGCCGGAGATCAGCTCAGCCATGCCACCCCCGCCTGGCGGCCGGCGCGCGACCGTTCGCGCCGGTGAGAGAAGAAGCGCTCGTCGCAGATCGTGCACGCCCGCACGTCGCGGACGTGGCCGACACCGGCGGCCAGCAGCCGCTCGTGCGCGATCGCCCGCAGGTCGATGTGACGATCGGCGCGACGGGCGCCGCCGAACGCGTCGTGCACCTCGGCTCCGACCTCATAACAGCAGACACCCGCACCCGGACCGACAACCGCAACGATCGGCTCGCCGCCGAGCTCGCGCATGGCCAGCACGCCCTGCTCGAGCACGCCCGCGGCCAGGCCGCGCCAGCCGGCGTGCACGATCGCCACCGCACCGTCGCAGCCGAGCGCGACCGGCAGGCAATCTGCGGTGAGAACCATCACGCCGACGCCTGGCAGCGCGGTTACCTGTCCGTCGGCGCAACCTCGCTCATCGTCAGAGCGCTCGTGCGGCGCCAGGGCCGTCACGCGCGCCACGACCACGCCGTGCTCCTGGTGGCCGCGCGCCAGACACTGGACGCCGATCTGCCCGCACAGGCGCTCGCGCGCATCCTGCCCATGCTCGGCACCGTTGCCGGCGACGCTCGAGAGGTTGCCGTGGGCACGCTCGGTAAACAGCACCTGCCCACCGCCGGGCAGCTCGCACGTCAGCTCGGATGAGACGGTCATGGACGGGATGGTCACATGCGCTCCGCGCGCAGCGCCGCGTTCAGCTCGGCTTCGCGCCCGTTGCCAACGAGCCCGCCTTCCAGCTTCAGCAACAGCGCCACTTGCAGACGGCGACCGATCTCTGGTCCCTCGGGGATGCCGGCTGCGAGCAGATCCTCGCCGGTGATCAACAGACTCACATTGCAAAGCCCCGCAAGCCATTCACGGGCCGCCGAGCCCGCCCCGCCGAGCTCCCCGTGCAGATCTCCCCACGCGCCCGCCAGCGCGACGCCCTCCGGCGATACGTGCGACGCGGCGTTGTACAGCTGCGAGGGCACTTCCGCCTCAGCGAGGTCGCTGGCCACAGCGTCGGCGCAGATCGCGTCGTGGATCGCCGCGTTCCGGTCGGGCGCGGGAAACTCCAGGTCGTCCAGCAGCAGGTACATGTCCATCTCGACGCCGTGCTCGAGCCCGAACGCCATCGGCTGTAGCAGCGCCGCGAGCAGCAGCAGGTCGGGGCGCAGGCGTTTCCCCTCACACGCGTCAGCGCCGGACAGCAGCGCGAGCGCAGCGCGAGCCAATCGTCCGTCGAAGCGCAGGCGCGGGTGCAGCGTGGCGAACGCATCGAGGTCCTCCATCACCTCCAGCGCCGCGGTCGCGTCCGCTTCGCTCAGCGCCAGTCGTAGCTCAGCGCCGACGCGCGCTCCCGAGATGCTCACCAGCGCACCCACGGCCACCGCCTCGGCGGCCAGCTCAGCAGTGCGGGCCTCGACCGCAAAGCCCAGGCGCGCGCGGTAGCGCGCCAGGCGCAGCACGCGTGTGGGGTCATCGATGAAGCTGCGCTCATGCAGGACGCGTAGGCAGCCGGTCCGTAGATCCTCGAGCGCGTGCTCAACGCTGTCCAGCTCACCCCTGCGCGCTCCCGCGAGCGGCACGGCGATCGCGTTGACCGTGAAGTCCCTGCGGTGCAGATCCTCCTCCAGCGTCCCTGGACGGACGTCCGGGAGCGCGCCGGGCGCCGGATAGGACTCGGCGCGGCGCTCCGCGATGTCGATCCGTCCGTCCTGCCACTCGACGACCGCCGTCCCGAAGCGCTCGTGCACGGTCGCCATCGGGCGCTCCATGCCCGCGGCAACGAGCGCCGCGGCGAGCTCGCCGGCCAGCGACTCCGCATCGCCGGCTACCACGATGTCGAGCTCCCGCGGCGAGCGTCCGAGCAGTAGGTCCCGCACGGCGCCACCCACGAGCGCGAGATCCTCTCTGTCACGACCCAGCGCCAGCAGCTGCTGTCCCCCCGGCTGCGCCGCCAGCGCCTGGAGCACGTCCCCGCCGGTGCGAGCCGAACCGGCGGTGTACGTGTCGTTCACGCTCTGCACCTCCAGCCGCTCACGGCACCCGCACTGGGATCCCGGACGCGGCGAGGTGGGCCTTCGCGTCGGCGACGGTGTAGCGGCCGTAGTGGAAGATCGACGCACACAGCACCGCGTCAGCGCCGGCCGCGAGCGCCTGTGCGAGGTGCTCGAGCTCGCCGGCGCCACCGGAGGCGATCACCGGCACGCTCACCGCCTGGCTGACCGCGCGCGTGAGCGGGAGGTCGTAGCCCTCGCTGGTGCCGTCGCGGTCCATGCTCGTCAGCAGGATCTCCCCCGCGCCTCGCTGTACCGCCTCGCGCGCCCACGCGACGACGTCGCGGCCGGTGGAGGTACGCCCGCCGGCGAGATACGCCTCCCACGTCACCGGTGTCTCCGTGGGGGCCTCTCGTCCGTTTGGCGATGGTGTATCACGATGATCGTGCGCACTCTCCGGAGGCGACCGGCGCCGGGCCTTCGCGTCGATCGCCAGCACCACGCACTGGGCGCCAAACACGCCGGCCAGCTCGTCGAGCAGCTCCGGACGCTGCAGCGCGGCGGAGTTCACCGACACCTTGTCTGCTCCCGCGTCGAGCACCGCCTGCGCATCCGCGACCGAGCGGATGCCGCCGCCGATCGTGAACGGGACAAACACCTCGTCGGCGGTGCTGCGCGCGAGCTTGGCGATCGTGTCGCGCTTCTCGTGCGTGGCGGTGATGTCGAGGAACACAACCTCGTCGGCGCCCGCGCGATCGTAGTGCGCGGCCAGCTCGACAGGATCGCCGGCGTCGCGGATGTCGAGGAATTCGACGCCCTTGACCACGCGTCCGTCATCCACATCTAGGCAGGGGATCACGCGCTTGAAATGCACGCGTCCACGGTAGCGATCAGGCGAGGGCAGCCTGCGCTTCGGCGACCGTGAAGCGCCGCTCATATAGCGCTGTGCCGACGATCACTCCGGCCAGGCCGTCCAGTGCGAGCTCCCTGCGCAGGTCCGCCAGGGCCTCGAGGTCCTCGCGCCTGCCGATCCCGCCAGAGAAGATCACGCTCCCCTCCCCCGCCGCCCTAGCCACCCAGGCGACCTCGTCGCGATTGGCGCCGTCGAGCATCCCGTCGTGGTCGATGTTCGTGAAGACGAAGTGGCGTGCGCCGCGCTGGTGTAGCTCGGCGAATGCGTCGCGGGCGGGCGTGTCGGTGTTCTGTAGCCAACCGTGCGTGGCGACACGCCCGCCGCGCACGTCGACGCCGACGAGTATCCGCTCGGGCCCGTGCGCGTCGAGGATCTCGCGCAGCAGGTCCGCATCGGTGAAGGCGACGGTGCCGAGGATCACGCGCGTCGCCCCCGCCCGCAGCGCGTCGGCGACGGCGCCTGCCGAGCGCAGGCCACCGCCGTACTGCACCGGCACGCCCGCCTCGCCCGCGAGGCGCCTGAGCTGCTCGAGGTTGACGGGCTCGCCGCGCTTTGCACCGTCCAGATCGACGACGTGCAGATAGTCGGCGCCCGCCGCGATCCACCCGCGGGCGGCGGACAGCGGATCCTCGTCGTACACCTTCTTCGCGTCGAAGTCGCCCCGTACGAGCCGCACGGCGTTGCCACCGAGGATGTCGATCGCCGGATAGAGCCTCACCGGGCGGCGGATGGGAGCTCGGCAGCGGCGGCGATGCAGATGCGCGCGAAGTTGGCCAGCAACCGCAGGCCCGCCGCGGAGGACTTCTCGGGATGGAACTGCACGCCGTAGAAGGAGCCGCGCTGCACGGCGCTCACGAACGGCGCCCCGTAGTCGGCGCTGCCCAGGATGTCCTCGTCGACGGCGGGAACGGGAGCGAACGAGTGCACGTGGTAGAAGGCACAGCGGCTCGGCAGGTCCTCGACCAGCGGCGATCCGGGCCTGGTAAAGCTGACCTCATTCCAACCGATGTGCGGCAGCTTGAGGTCCCCGACCTCGAGCGCACGGACCTCGCCGGGCACGATCCCGAGGCCCGGCGCGCCGCCGAGCTCGGTGGAGGAGTCGAACGCCAGCTGCATGCCTAGGCAGACACCCAGCACGGGTGTGCCCGCCTCGATGCGCTCGCGCAGCAGCTCGTCCAGGCCCAGCTCACGGAGGTTGCCCATCGCGCGCGGGAATGCCCCCACGCCGGGCACGACCAGGCCGGCGGCGGCACGCAGCTGCGCGTGCTCGCGCGTGACGGTCGCGCGCGCGCCGACGTGCTCGAGTGCCTTCTCCACCGAGCGACGGTTACCCATGCCGTAGTCGAGGACTGCGATCTCCACCGGCTGCTCGATCAGCGGAGTCGTCTGCTCGCTCATGCGGTCAGCGTGCCCTTCGTGCTTGGCACGCCGGTCTCGCTCGGATCGATCGCGACCGCCTGGCGCAGCGCCCGCGCGAACGCCTTGAAGGCGGCCTCGATCATGTGATGGGCGTTGCTGCCGGCTTCAACGCGCACGTGCAGCGTCAGCTTGGCAGCGTTGGCCAGCGCCCGGAAGAACTCCTCGGTCAGCTCGTGCTCGAAGCCGCCGGTGGAGCCGGCGGGCAGCTCCGCTTCGAACAGCGTGAATGGGCGTCCGGAGATGTCGATCGCGCAACTCGCCCGTGCCTCGTCCATCGGCACGGTCGCCGCTCCGTAGCGCGCGATGCCGGAGCGCTCGCCGAGCGCCTGATCGAGGGCTTGGCCGAGTACGATCGCGGTGTCCTCAGCGGTGTGGTGGGCGCCCGTCTGCAGGTCGCCGCTGACGGTCGCTTTGAGGTCCATGCGCCCGTGGCGGGCGAGCAGGTCGAGCATGTGGTCGAGGAAGCCCACGCCCGTCCTGCGTGTGCCGGCGCCGGTGCCTTCTAGGGTCAGCGTCAGACGCACGTCGGTCTCGGCGGTCCTGCGCTCGATCGTGGCGGTGCGGCTCATGACTGCAGATTCTCGCGCACGCGCGCCTGCATTGACTCGGCGTGCACGTCAAAGCCCTCGGCGCGGGCGATCGGCACACCGGCTGCGGCCAGCTTGGCGGCCGCAGCGCCGATGCGCACCTCGGCCATCGTGCGGCGGAAGTGACGCGGCGAGAGCGTCGAGGCGAAGCGCGCGGCGGCGCCGGTCGGCAGCACGTGGTTGGAGCCGGCGACGTAATCGCCGAAGGCGGTCGCGCTGTCGGCACCCACGAACAGGCAGCCGGCCGAGCGGATCGCTGGGGCGAGTGCCTCGATCTCCACGCCGATCAGCTGTAGGTGCTCGGGCGCGAAGGCGTTGGCGAGCGCCGCCGCTTCGCGGGCCTGCGCGAGCGCGACGATCGCGAACGCCGCCTCGCCCACCGTCGGACGCTCAACGACAAGTTCTTCGAGTGTTGCGGCGAGCTCGTCGCAGATCGCCGCCGAGGGCGATACGGCGGCGACGAGACTGCCCTCGCCGTGCTCAGCTTGGGCGAGCATGTCCAGCGCCGCTAGCCGCAGCTCGCGCTCGCCGGCGTCCGCGCCGAGCGCCACCAGCAGGTCGCTGGGGCCGGCGAAGCCGTCGATGCCGACGGTCGCGGAGAGCTGGTGCTTGGCCTCCTGCACATACAGGTTGCCCGGGCCAACGATCACGTCCACGCGCGCGACCGTGTTGGTGCCATATGCGAGCGCAGCGATCGCCTGGGCGCCGCCCATGCGATACACACGCTCCACGCCGCACAGGCGGCAGGTGCCGAGGATCACCGGGTCGATCTGCCCGTCGACGCCCGGCGGGGCGCACACGGCGACGTCGATCACGCCAGCCGAGCGCGCGGTGACGACGCCCATGACGACAGTGCTCGGATACGCGGCGCGCCCGCCGGGCACGTACACGGCGGCCGAGTCGACGGGCAGCTCGCGCAGGACGATGCGCTGGCCTTGGGGCAGCTCGACGCTCGCGTCGTGGCCGACGCTGGCCTCGGCCACGCGCGCGACGTTGGCGATTGCGACCTGCAGCCCGGCGATCAGCTCGAGCGGCAGGCGCGTGAGCGCCTCGTCGAGCTCCTCCACGGGTATGACCAGTGCTCGCGGCTGGTTGCCGGCGGTGTCGAAGCGGCGCGTGTAGTCCAGGACGGCGGCGTCGCCCTCGGTGCGCACCCTGGCCAGGATCTCGCGCACCTGATCGGCGACCGAAGCGCCGTCGGCGACGAGCGAGTGCAGGTGGGCGGCGGCGCCCGCAGGCCCGCCGAGCCGCTGCACGTCCTCGACGTTCAGACGCTCGATCTGCATGTCAATAGCTCAATTGCATGTCAGCCAGCCGCTGCGCAGCTCACGACGGGTCGGGGGCGCCGCGCCCACGCGCCTGCGCCGGCAGCTCGCGCAACCGCTCCAGCAGCTCATCGATTGCGGCGGCCTTCAGCTTGTGCGCAACTGGGTTGGCGATCAGCCGGGCGGTGCACACGATGAGCTCCTCGCGCACGATCAGGTTATTCTCACGCAGCGTCGTGCCGGTGGCGGTGAGGTCGACGATCGCCTCGACCATGCCCGTCAGCGGCGCGAGCTCGACCGAGCCCTTGACCTCGACAATCTCGGCCTGCCTGCCGGTCTCCTCGAGGTGGCGCGCGGCGATGCGCGGGTACTTAGTGGCGACGCGCATCACACCCAGGCGGCGCAGCGCCTCGTGCGCTGGGTCCGGTCCGGCCTTGCTGGCCAGCACCATCGTGCAGCGGCCGTAGCCGAGGTCGAGCAGCTCGTACACCTCGCGCCCGCCTTCGCCGGCATTAGACGCCCGCCCACCCTGCTCTAACAGCACGTCCTTGCCGGTGACACCGAGGTCGGCAGCGCCGGCCTCCACGTACGTGGGCACATCAGAGGGACGCATGGTGATGATGCCGATGTCCTCGAACAGCAGCTTGCGGTCGTTCGAGCGCAGCTCCTCGGTGTCCAGCCCGAGGGCTGCGAGCAGGTCGACGGTCCCATCAAACAGCGCACCGCGGGGCACCGCGATAGTGAGGCCGTTGACGGCACTCATGGCACGGACCCGCCCGCCCCGTGCATCGGGCCACCGCCAGCCGATCGGGGCTCGGCGTGGGCGAGCAGCGCTCCTGTCCCGCGCTCCTCGCCGGCAAGAGCGATGTGCAGACGGTCGACGCCCAGCGCGAAGCCAACAGCGGGTAGTCTGCGACCGAACCGCCCGAGCAGCTCGTCGTAGCGGCCACCACCGCCAATCGGAGCGCCGAGCGCGGGGTCATAGACGTCGAAGACCGCCCCGGTGTAGTAGCCGATGTTGCGCACGAGCCCAAGGTCGAAGATCACCCGCTCGGCGACGCCCGGCTCAAGCAGCTCGTGCACGCGGCGCAGACCAGTGACGGCCTTTTGCGCCTGCGCGGGCGTGTCGGCGAGCACCTCCGGGCCACCGCGGCGCTGGGGCAAGTCCATGAGCAGCGCGGCAGTCTCGCGGGACAGCCCCGACTCGGCGAGCGTCCGTTCGAGTCCGACGAAATCGCGCAGGACGAGCGCATCGAGCAGGCCTGGACGAATCGCCTCGCCAACGTCAAGGCTGGCCATCAGGGCCGGGAACAGTGAGGCATCCCCCAGGCCGATGCGGTAGTCCTTCAGGCCGGTGGCGTCCAGCGCATGGCAGAGCACGGTGAGTGCCTCGGCGGTGCCCTGCGGTGCGGGCGCACCGACCAGCTCGATGCCGGCCTGCAGCAGCTCGCGCGGCTGCCCGCGCTGCGGGCGCACGCCGCGGTAGCAGTGGGCGAAGTAGCAGAAGCGCAGAGGCGGCTCGCTCGAGGCATAGCGCGTGGCGACCACACGGGCGATCGGCACGGTCATGTCCGAGCGCAGCACGAGCACGGCGCCGGACTCGTCGAACACGCGGTAGGCGGGTCTCGCTTCGGCCATGTCGGCACGCGCGAGCACGGCCTCGTACTCGAGCGCAGGCGTGTATACCTCGCCGTAGCCGTGGCGCTCGAACACGCCGCGCAGGATGTCGGTGATCGCGCGCACCTCGCGCGTCTCGTCTGGAAGCACATCGCGTGTGCCGCTCGGGATCGGGTGGATCATCAGGGACCCGAGATTACGCGTGCACGGGCTCGGTGGCCACGCGCTCGATGCGCGCGCCGAGATCGCGCAGGCGCTCGTCGATGCGCTCGTAGCCGCGGTCGATCTGGCGGATGTTGCCGATCTCGCTGCGCCCGTCGGCGCACAGCGCCGCCAGCAGCATCGCCATGCCGGCGCGGATGTCCGGCGACTCGACGCGCTCACCGCGCAGCCGTCGCGGACCGGTGACGATCGCGCGGTGGGGGTCGCACATAACAATGTCGGCACCCATCAGGATCAGCTTGTCGGTGAAGATCAGGCGATTCTCGAACATCCACTCGTGTACGAGGATCGAGCCCTCAGCCTGGGTCGCCAGCGCGACCGCGATCGACGTCAGATCGGCCGGGAATGCCGGCCAGGGACCGTCCTGGATCTTGCTCTTGTACTCCCCCACGTCGGCCTGCACCACCAGCTTCTGCCCGCCGGGCACGACGACGTCGTTGCCGTGCAACTCCGAGCGCAGGCCCACGCGTTCAAATACCAGCCGGATCATGCGCAGGTCACCGGGGACGGTGTCCTTGATGCGCAGTTCGCCACCGGTGATGCCGGCGAGCGCCATGAAGCTGCCGATCTCGATGTGATCGGGAGCGACGTCGTGCTCACAGCCGTGGAGGCGCTCGGCGCCGTTGACAGTTATTACGTTGGAGCCGATGCCGTGGATGTCGGCGCCCATCTTCACGAGCATGCGCGCGAGGTCCTGCACGTGCGGCTCGCACGCGGCATTGCCAATGACCGTCGTGCCGGGCGTGAGCGCGGCTGCCATCAGTGCGTTCTCGGTGGCCATCACGGACGGCTCGTCCATGAACACATCCGTCGGTCGCAGGCCGCGCGGGGCGCTCAGGACGATCTCGCCGTCGCAGTCGGCGAGCGCGCCCATCGCACGGAAGGCGTCCAGGTGGGGGTCCAGGCGGCGGCGGCCGATGACGTCGCCGCCGGGCGGCGGCATCACCGCCCGGCGGAAGCGGGCCAGTAGCGGCCCTGCCAGCAGGAACGACGCCCTGATTGACTCGGCGAGCTCCGGCTGGATCTCGACCGCGTGCACGTCGGCGGCGCACAAGGCGAGCTCGTTGGGTCCGTGCCAGCTCACATGGACGCCGATCGCCACCAGGATCTCAATCATCGCCTCCACGTCGCGGATGCGCGGCACGTTGCCCACGACGATCTCGTCCTCGGTGAGGATGCTGGCGGCGAGGATCGGTAGTGCCCCGTTCTTGTTCCCGGCCGGGACCATCGTGCCCGACAGCGGGACACCGCCTTCGATGACGAACTTCTCCATGAGCTTTGGGCGCCGCCCGCCGGTCAACGAGGACCCACCCGCCCCGCCGGTCGAACGCCTGGCAAGCGTAACAGTCATCTCCGCACTCAAGTTCGCGCCCGCCGTCTCCGCCCCTGCCTGCGTCCGCACGTGACGCTCCCGCCGGGCACAAACAGACGCCAGTGCAACTCCCGTTGCACGATAGGAACCGTCAGATCCGCTCTGCAGAGCCATTTCCTGGCCGAGTCAGCGATGCGTACACATGTTCGTAGCGCATCCGTCCGAACCGGCTTCTATCTTACGAACACATGTTCCCTTCTGCCCCGCCATCGAAGCTTGCGCAGCGCGCGCTCGGTGCTCTGCGCGTGGCCCGCTCGTTCCTGCTGCTCGAGGACGACTACGAGGTCGACTGGGAGGTCGGCCAGGACGAGCTCCGCCACGCCCCGCATCCGCACCGGGCGCCGCTGCGCAGAGGGTTCAAGCGTAGGCGTTCCGGCCAGTTGCCGGCGCCTGCGCAGGTGTGCCTCTCACCCGTAGGGCGCGTGGGGCCCACACCGCCGCGCACGCACAGTCGGCCTGCCGGCACCGGCAGGCATGGTCGCGATCAGACCGGCGTGGTCGCGGGCTCGTGCGCGGCCCGCGACCGCTGAGTTGACGACGGCGGGCCGCCCGAAGGCGGCCCGCGTGCGAAAAAACCGGCGGCGTCCTACTCTCCCAGGCCCTTGCGGGCCAAGTACCATCGGCGCTGAGGGGCTTAACTGCTCTGTTCGGAATGGGAAGAGGTGTTTCCCCCTCGCCAAAGCCACCGGAAAAAGGCGAAAGACCACGCCTCCCACGGTCCCTCAAAACTGCACAGCGCCACAGCGAGTATCACACGCCCTTCGGGCGCACCTACCCCTGCGGGGTAGGCGAAAATCCGTCAAGCCCTCGACCCATTAGTACCGGTCTCCTGCAGACGTTGCCGTCCTTCCAGATCCGGCCTATCAACCTGGTGGTCTACCAGGGGTCTTACTCCCTCTAGGGGATGGGAGAGTTCATCTTGAGGCCGGCTTCCCGCTTAGATGCTTTCAGCGGTTATCCGATCCACACGTAGCTAGCCTGCTATGCCCTTGGCAGGACAACAGATACACCAGAGGTGCGTTCATCCCGGTCCTCTCGTACTAGGGACAAATCCTCTCAACTCTCCAACGCCCACGGCAGATAGGGACCGACAGTTTTGTTACTCACAGATGCCGATCGGCATCCGCGGGCCAGGACATTTCTGCCTGACTCTGCATGTCGCCATGCAGCTCGGACTATATCTTCACGAAGGCATCACTCCTCGTGTTCGGCATATAGTCTCTGAGGATTCTGGATCGCCACCGATGACTTGCGTCCAGCGCACCCTCCTGAAGCGACCTGCGCCGTTCATCGACAGCGCTTCGTCCAAGAGCCTGGAGAATCCTCCAGGTGTGCGATGGATACCGCCAGCCATCGCTCTCACGATCGCCGCAAACTTCTCGAAATCCTCTTGCTTCGAGGACAGGAGAGGCGACCGGTCGAAGAATGGGATTACGTGCATCAAAAGGTCCTCACGCCGTCTCACGACGTAGACCAAGGCACGATCCTTTCTTCCGTTGGGCTTGATGTAGCCGCATCCTCCGAGCCTCTCGCGAATCAACCTGAGCACCTGACTCCTGTCAGCGTTCTGGCTGACGTGGAACTCTGGAACAAGTTGAAAGCCGCTACGGCACGATGAATTACGGTTGACGGCGACTGCAAAGCAGCCCTCGCCATCTACGTAGCCCGAGATGTAGCTATCCAGCCTTTCCTGCTGATTGTCCGCACCCGTCACATTGTCACGGTACCGCCCACTTAGGACGAAACTCGTAGTGCGGGATACACGGGTTTTCCAGCATATAGCCGAATTTATAGACAGCAACGGAATTTACTGTCTCACGACGTTCTGAACCCAGCTCGCGTACCGCTTTAATGGGCGAACAGCCCAACCCTTGGGAGCAACTCCACCCCCAGGATGCGACGAGCCGACATCGAGGTGCCAAACCGGGCCGTCGATGTGGACTCTTGGGCCCGATAAGCCTGTTATCCCCGGAGTACCTTTTATCCGTTGAGCGACGGCACTTCCACTTGCTACCGCCGGATCACTAAGACCTGCTTTCGCACCTGCTCGACTTGTCAGTCTCGCAGTCAAGCTCCCTTACTACCTTTACGCTCTACACACGATTTCCAACCGTGATGAGGGAACCTTTGTGCGCCTCCGTTACATTTTGGGAGGCGACCGCCCCAGTCAAACTACCCGCCTGGAACTGTCCAGCACCCGGATTCACGGAATGCTGTTAGAACTCCAATACACCAAGGGTGGTATCTCAAGGTTGGCTCCACGCTAGCCGCAACCAGCGCTTCAAAGCCTCCCACCTATCCTGAGCGAAATGCACCGAAATCCAATACCAGGTTGTAGTAAAGGTTCACGGGGTCTTTCCGTCTAGCCGCGGGTACTCGGCATCTTCACCGAGACTGCAATTTCACCGAGCTCCTCGTTGAGACAGCGCTGAAGTCGTTACGCCATTCGTGCAGGTCGGAACTTACCCGACAAGGAATTTCGCTACCTTAGGACCGTTATAGTTACGGCCGCCGTTTACCGGGGCTTAGCTTCGCTGCTTCGGGTCAAGCCCTAACAACTCCACGTAACCTTCCGGCACCGGGCAGGCGTCAGCCCCTATACGTCGTCTTTCGACTTAGCAGAGACCTGTGTTTTTGGTAAACAGTCGCTTCAGCCAATTCACTGCGGCCCTCTCGGGCTCCACTCGCGAGGAGTTTCACCCTACTGGGGCGCCCCTTATCCCGAAGTTACGGGGCGATTTTGCCGAGTTCCTTAACGAGGGTTATCTCGATCACCTTAGTATTCTCTACTTGCCCACCTGTGTCGGTTTTGGTACGGGCACGCGCTTCCTCCCTAGAGGATTTTCTTGGAGGTATGGCGTCAGGGACTCGCCGGCTTAACGCCAGCTGGCATCGCACCTCAGGTTATGCGGCCCCGCATTTAACAAGGGCCACCCCTACATGCTTACCCCAGGATGACCATCACCTGGGTTCCCCTAGCCTTCCTCGTCCCCCCATCGGTAATAACGGAAGCGACGTGGTACAGGAATATCAACCTGTTGGCCATCGACTACGCCTTTCGGCCTCGCCTTAGGTCCCGACTAACCCTGAGCAGACGAACTTTACTCAGGAATCCTTGGGCAATCGGTGGAGGGGATTCTCACCCCTCTTTCGTTACTTATGCCGGCATTCTCACTTCCCACGCCTCCACGGCTGGCTTCCGCCGCCGCTTTGCTGGCGTGGGAACGCTCTCCTACCGCGCGATCGACCCGAAGGTCTCACGCACCCGCAGCTTCGGTGACTAGCTTGAGCCCCGTTACATTGTCCGCGCTCGAACACTTGACCAGTGAGCTGTTACGCACTCTTTCAAGGGTGGCTGCCTCTAAGCCAACCTCCTGGTTGTCTATGCACTCGAACATCGTTTCCCACTTAGCTAGTACTTAGGGACCTTAGCTGGCGGTCTGGGCTGTTTCCCTTTTGACGCTGAAGTTTATCCCCCAGCAACTGACTCCCGGAGTAAACGTGATTGGTCTTCGGAGTTTGCCTGAAGTCGGTAACCTGGTAGGGCCCCTAATCCAAACAGTGCTCTACGGCCAACACGCAATTTATCCGAGGCTATACCTAAATATATTTCGGAGAGAACCAGATATCACTGAGCTTGATTAGCCTTTCACTCCGACCCACAGGTCATCCGCCCAGTTTTCAACCTAGGTCGGTTCGGCCCTCCACGAGGTCTTACCCCCGCTTCAGCCTGCCCATGGGTAGCTCGCTCAGTTTCGGGTCTACCGCCTACGACTATGTCGCCCTATTAGGACTCGCTTTCGCTACGGCTCCGCTCATCGCTTAACCTTGCCGCAGACGAGTAACTCGCCGGCTCGTTATGCAAAAAGCACGCGGTCACAGGACAAGCCTGCTCCCACCGCTTGTAGGCGCGCGGTTTCAGGTACTATTTCACTCCCCTTCCGGGGTACTTTTCACCTTTCCCTCACGGTACTTGTCCGCTATCGGTCACCAAGGAGTACTTAGCCTTGGAGGGTGGTCCCCCCAGGTTCAGTCCGCGTTTCACGGGAGCGGACTTACTCAGGAACGTCTGACAGGAGATCATGCAGTTTCGTCTACGGGACGGTTGCCCTCTATGGTGCGCGGTTCCACACGCTTCGACTACCACACAATTTTGTAACTCCTGCCGAGCCGGACATGACTCGGAACAAACGCCCTACAACCCCTGACAGACAACGCATGTCCGCTTACATCTGCCAGGTTTGGGCTGATCCCCTTTCGCTCGCCACTACTCAGGGAGTCTCTGTTGATTTACTTTCCTCGGGGTACTGAGATGTTTCACTTCCCCCGCTTGTCTTCGCCCGGTCTATGTGTTCAACCGGGGATAACGCCGCATTACCAGCGTTGGGTTTCCCCATTCGGGAATCCACGGGTCAAAGGCTATTCAGCGCCTAACCGTGGCTTATCGCAGCCGTTCACGCCCTTCATCGACTCTTGGTGCCAAGGCATCCACCATGCGCCCTTACTATCTTGACGGTGATCTGGCCCAACTCGACCCGATACCCCTTGCGAGGCACTTAGGTCTTGTAGGGCCCGGTGATACCCGTTTTTCAGCCGCCGCTTATCGATGGCGGCTGATGTGGCATTGTGCAGTTTTCAAGGACCGTGGAGAGGCGTATAACGCCGGCCGATTTCGCGCCTATTGGTCACGCCACGTACGGACGTATCCACGCGATACCGGCGAGCGCCGGTCTCTCAAAACTCAACAGCATGCTGGGATCGTTTGCGGCCACCTGCAGATCGGCTCCCAAGTAGTAGAGGAGCCGCACATTCAGCGGCCATCCAGCCAGGTTCGGTCGACATGCTAGGCCCGATCCGCTTAGACATCGCCGTGCCTCTAAGGGCTCGGCGACCGCGCGGGGCTGCCTTGCGACAGACCCAGGATCGGGGCACCGCTAGGTGCTCCCTAGAAAGGAGGTGATCCAGCCGCAGCTTCCGCTACGGCTACCTTGTTACGACTTCACCCCAGTCACGAGCCCCACCTTCGACGGCTCCCTCCCTTGCGGGTTAGGCCACCGGCTTCGGGTGTTGCTCACTCCCGTGGTGTGACGGGCGGTGTGTACAAGGCCCGGGAACGTATTCACCGCGGCAATGCTGATCCGCGATTACTAGCAACTCCGCCTTCATGCAGGCGAATTTCAGCCTGCAATCCGAACCGAGACGCACTTTAAGGGATTCGCTCCACCTCGCGGTATCGCAGCCCTCTGTATGCGCCAATGTAGCACGTGTGTAGCCCTGAACATAAGGGGCATGAGGACTTGACGTCATCCCCACCTTCCTCCGGTTTGTCACCGGCAGTCTCGCATGAGTCCCCAACTGAATGCTGGCAACATGCGACGGGGGTTGCGCTCGTTGCGGGACTTAACCCAACATCTCACGACACGAGCTGACGACAGCCATGCACCACCTGTGAAAGTGCCCCGAAGGGAAGACGTGTTTCCACGCCGGTCACTCACATGTCAAGCCCAGGTAAGGTTCTTCGCGTCGCGTCGAATTAAACCACATGCTCCGCTGCTTGTGCGGGCCCCCGTCAATTCCTTTGAGTTTTAGCCTTGCGGCCGTACTCCCCAGGCGGGCAACTTAATGCGTTAGCTTCGACACGGGGGGAGTCGACACCCCCCACATCTAGTTGCCATCGTTTACAGCGTGGACTACCAGGGTATCTAATCCTGTTTGCTCCCCACGCTTTCGCGTCTCAGCGTCAGTCACGTCCCAGCGAGCTGCCTTCGCCATTGGTGTTCCTCCTGATATCTGCGCATTTCACCGCTACACCAGGAATTCCACTCGCCCCTTCCGGACTCTAGCCCGACAGTATCCACCGGCATTCCAGGGTTGAGCCCTGGACTTTCACAGCGGACTAATCGGGCCGCCTACACGCTCTTTACGCCCAATAATTCCGGACAACGCTTGCACCCTACGTATTACCGCGGCTGCTGGCACGTAGTTAGCCGGTGCTTCTTGTGAAGGTACCGTCACTCCGTCCGGCTATTCACCGGAGAAGCTTCGTCCCAACTGAAAGGGGTTTACAACCCGAAAGCCTTCTTCCCCCACGCGGCGTTGCTGCGTCACGCTTTCGCGCATTGCGCAAGATTCCCCACTGCTGCCTCCCGTAGGAGTCTGGGCCGTGTCTCAGTCCCAGTGTGGCTGATCGTCCTCTCAGACCAGCTACCCATCGAAGCCTTGGTGAGCCGTTACCTCACCAACAAGCTAATGGGCCGCGGGCCCATCTCGATGCGGAGGCCGAAGCTTCCTTTCCCCTTGCGGGCACATCCGGTATTAGCCCGAGTTTCCTCGGGTTGTCCCGGTCATCGAGGCAGGTAACCCACGTGTTACTCACCCGTTCGCGGCTCTGCCCCAGGGCAAGCCCTGGTTCGTCGCTCCACTTGCATGTGTTAAGCACGCCGCCAGCGTTCGTCCTGAGCCAGGATCAAACTCTCCGTGAAGAACTTCACGAAAAGCTGTCATTGGTTTGCTTTCGCCGGTCATACGCAAGCGCACGACTGACTACTCACAGCACGAGACCTATACACCGTGGTCTCGAACCATGACGGGGTACTTCTCCTACTTGACTCTTTGACCGCCACCCGAAAACGTCATCGACGCTCCCGCTGGCGGGTCGAACCTGGACGCACACCACGATCACGAAATAGATCGTAGATGCGCATGCTGTTGAGTTTTCAAAGACCGCCTAGCCTCACCGAAAGGGCTTCCTTCTGGAGGAGACCGATCCGACCCAACGCCCAGGGGCGCCTGCGGGCCGACCAGCGAGTATAGCGCGATGCCCGCCGCTTGGGCTAGTCGGCGCGCAGGCGGCGGAAGCGACGCCTGCCGACCTTCAGGATACGTCCGTCGGCCTGCTCGCACGGCACGTCGTGCTGGCCGGCCTGTAGCTGGTCCTCGCCGAGCATGACGCCTCCCTGGTCGATCACGCGCCGGGCCTCCGAGCGCGACATCCCGAGCTCCCGTGCGATCAGCGCGGGCAGGTGCAGCATGCCTTCGACGCACTCGAAGCCCGCCTCCTGGACCTCGTCGGGCACGCCGCGCTGCACGAATACGACGTCGAAGTGTCGCTCGGCCGCCTCCGCGTCCTGTTGCGAGTACAGCCACGTGACGAGCTCGCGCGCTAGGGCGCGCTTTGCGTCTCGCGGGGAGAGCTCGCCAGCCTCCGCTCCGATCGCCGGCGCCGACCCAGGAGAGCGCGGGGCGATCAGCAGCCGGTAGTACTCGCTCAGCGCCTCATCCGGGATCGCCATGGTCTTGCCGTACATCTCTTGCGGCGGGTCGGTCACGCCGATCTGGTTGCCCAGCGACTTCGACATCTTCAGATGCCCGTCGACGCCCACGAGGATCGGCATCGTCAGGATCGCCTGCTCTGGCCGGCCGTACGCGCGTTGGATGTCGCGGCCCAGCAGCAGGTTGAACTTCTGGTCGGTTCCCCCCAGCTCGACGTCCGCGCGAATCGCCACCGAGTCATAGCCTTGCAGCAGCGGGTACATCAGCTCGAGCATCGAGATCGGCTCGCCGGCGGACCAGCGCTTGGCGAAGTCATCGCGCTCGAGCAGTTGGGCCGCGGTGGTCGTCGCGACAAGCCGCAGCAAGTCGATCATCGGCATGTCGAGCCATTCGCCGTTGCGCCGCACCTCCAGGCGCTCGGGGTCGGGGTCGAGGATCTTCAGCGCCTGCTGCTGGAAGGTCGCCGCGTTTGCGTCGATCTCCTGCGCGGAGAGCATCGGGCGCAGACTCGAGCGCCCCGACGGGTCCCCCACGCGCGCGGTGTAGTCGCCCACTATCAGTACCACGCGGTGCCCGGCGTCCTGAAACTCGCGCAGCTTGCTCAGGACGACCGCATGACCGAGGTGGATGTCGGGCGCGGTCGGGTCGATGCCGAGCTTGACGCGCAGCGGGCGCCCCTCAACGCGCGCCATGCGGAGCTTCTCCGCGAGCGCCCCCGCGGGCAGATCCTCGACGGCGTTGCCAGCCAGCTTGGCGGCGAGCCGAGCGGCGTCGGCAGCCCCGTCGATGGCGTTCGGCATGGAGGCCAATGCTAGACTCTCGCCGCCTGGAGGGTCCCGCCGTGCCGCGCATTTCGCGGCCGTGCCGTCGAAATCGCGTCCTGCTTGCATCCGGGACAGTCTCCTGCGCAGCCGCCGATGAGCGATGACGATCGCCCCTACATAACGCCTGCATATAAGCCCCGTCTGAAGCGGCTTCGGTTCGCGGCGATCCTGTTTGCGGTGCTCGTGCTGGGCCTGATCTCGTTCGTGTTTGGCATGTTCGTGGCGGTCGCCTCGGACCTGCCGTCGCTGACCAGGTTCTCGCTTTACAAGGACGAGAAGAGCTCGACTCTGTACGACGACCTCGGCCACCCGATCGGCGTGCTCAGCCAGCAGAACCGGGTGATCGTCACGCCCGAACAGATCCCCAGGATCGCCAAGGATGCGGTGATCTCAATCGAGGACAAGCGCTTTCAGACCAATAGCGGAGTCGACATCCGCGGGATCGCCCGCGCATTTGTCGATGACCTAGAGCACAAAGGCGCCGCTCAGGGTGCCTCGACGATCGAGGAGCAGTTCGTCAAGAACGCCCTCCAAGCCCAGTCTCACCGCACGATCTTCGAGAAGCTGCGCGAGGCGGCGCTCGCCTATCAGCTCTCGCACAAGTGGTCCAAGGAAAAGATCATCACTGCTTATCTCAACACCATCTACTTCGGCAACGGCGCCTACGGGATCGAGGCCGCCGCGCAGACCTATTTCGGCCACGAAGTCAACCACCTGGGCTGCGGGACCCCAGAACACGAACTGTGCGTTCAGCAGCTCAAACCGTGGGAGGCCGCGCTGCTAGCGGGCATCATCCAGTCACCCACCGAATATGACCCGGCGACCCACCCACTGGCCGCCAAAGACCGGCGCGAAGTCGTCCTGCGCCAGATGCTCGAACAGGGCTACCTGACGAGGGCCATCTACGAAGAAAGCGTCAAGCAGGCCATCCCGGCACCCGCGGAGATCCAGGCTCCGCAGGAGCAGACAGTCGAAGGCGTCGACGCCGGCTACTTCACTAGCTGGGTGCAGCAGCAGGTGATCGAACGCTACGGCGCCCCGCGCGCCTTCGACGGGGGTCTGAAGGTCAAGACGACGCTCGACCTGGAACTGCAGCGCGCAGGCGAACAGGCGGTCAACAACTACCTGTCCAACCCCGAAGGACCCTCGGCGGCGCTCGTGGCGATCGAAAACTCGACCGGTGAGGTGCGCGCGATGGTGGGCGGGCGCAACTACAACGAAAGCCCGTTCAACCTCGCCACCGAGGGCGAGCGCCAGCCCGGCTCGTCGTTCAAGGCGTTCGACCTTGCGGGCGCCCTGGAGGACGGCTTCTCCCCCGAATCGGTGTGGCCCTCCAAGGAAAAGACCTTCTATGTCTCGGGACCGGGCGGTGTGGAAAAGTTCGTCGTGCACAACGACGAAGGCGCCTACACCGGCGAGAACACGCTGACCGGCGCGATCGCGTACTCCGATAACTCGATCTTCGCCGAAGTCGGCCTCAAGGTCGGCACCAAGCGTATTGCCCTGCTGGCGCATCGGATGGGCATCACCACGCCGCTATCGACCAATCCCGCAATGACGATCGGCGGGTTGACGATCGGCGTGACGCCGCTGGACATGGCGCACGCGTATGAGACGATCGCGCACGGCGGGCAGCGGGTCAGCGGCACGATGGTCGAAGCCGACCAGCCCGTGGGCATCCAGGAAGTGTCAGCCGAAGGCCGACCACTACCCGATGGTTCGCGCGTCGACAGGAATAGGGTCTTGACCAAACAGGTGCTCCCTTCTTGGGTGGCTCAGACGGAGACCTCGATGCTCGAGACGGTGCTCGAGTACGGCACCGGCAAAGCGGCCGCGCTCGGTCAATTCGCCGCCGGCAAGACCGGCACCACCTCCAACTACGGCGACGCGTGGTTCGTGGGCTGGGACTCCAAGTACACGGTCGCTGTGTGGGTGGGCTTCCCGAACAAGCTGATCCCCATGAGCAGCGACTTCGACGGCGGCCCGGTGCTTGGGGGCACCTTCCCAGCATTGATCTGGCACGACTTTATGATCTCGGCGTTGCAGATCGAAAAGCAGCGCGCGGAACACGCCGCCGCGGGCAAGGCCGCCGTGGGTAACAGCGGCGTCTCAGGCACAGCGGTCCCGGAAGCGGGCTCGCCGGCCTCCACGGACACGACCTCCAGCCCGATGCCGCCGCCGTCGGGCGCGGGCAGGGCCAACAGGCCGTCCACGCCGACGGGCGCCGGCAACCAGACGAACGGCGGGGCGGGCAGCGCGAGCCCGGAACACCCCACCGCGACGCCCACACCGACGCCACCTCGGGAAGCTCCGAGCACGCAGTCGCCCGCACCATCTGCTCCGGCAACCTCGCCGCCCACATCGCCGACGGGTGGAGTGAGCGCTGGCGGCTAGCGTCTTGCGCTACTCGGCCGCGGCCGAGAGACGTGGCGATTGCCGGCAACGCAGAAGCGCCAGCGTAGATCCACCGCCTTGGTGATCCCCACGCGCGTGCCCTCGACGACGGCGGGCTCGAGCCAGTCTCCCGAACGCGGGCCGATGCGCACGGGCCCGCTCGACAGGTCGCCGCCGTTCTCCGCCAGCGAGATGCCGAGCGCCTGGGTGAGCTTGCCCGGTCCCGAACATAGGTCCTGGTCGCCGGGCCGCGCGAGAGCGCCACGCCGCGCGCGCATCTGCTCGAGCCCAGCAGTGGGGTCGAGCGCCCTGATCAGCACGGCCGCGCCCACCCCCTCCGGCTCACAGACGGCGTTTAGCAGCGCGTGGATCCCGTACGAGCGGTACACGTACGCGCGTCCGGGTCGCCCGAACAGCGTGCGCGTGCGCGGGGTGAGTCCGACAAAGGCATGGCATGCGGGCTCGCTCTCGTGGTAGGCCTCCGTCTCGACGATCACGCCGGCCGCACCGCCGTATTCGACCGTGCAGCCGATCAGCTCGCGGGCGACGTGCACGACCGGACGAGCGTAGAAATCAGGCGGCAGCGCCTTCACCAAGCGCCGTCCGGGCGAGGGCGATCTGCGCGCGAACGCGCATCAGCGAGGTTCCGCCCTCGGATACCTTGGACTCCAGCCACGAGCTTTGCGCGAGCACCTCGTGGAGCTCGGCCTGGTGGGCCACAAGCGTCTGGCTGTGGCCGGCCAGCTCGTCGGCGCTCAGCTGCGACAACGGCTTGCCTGCGTCGAGCGCCGTGCGTACCAGACCAGCGACGACACCGTGGGCTTCGCGGAAGGGCATCCCCAGGCGCACCAGCAGGTCGGCGACGTCGGTCGCCGCGATCAACTCGTCGGCGGCGGCCTCGCGCAGGCGCTCGCGGTTGAAGCGCACACCGGCGATCATGCCGGTGGCCGCCGCGAGCGTGAGCTCGAGCGTGTCGACGGCGTCGAACAGGTGCTCCTTATCCTCCTGCAGGTCCTTGTTGTAGGTGAGTGGCAGTGCGTGCATTACGCCATGGAAGGCGGCCAGGTGGCCGACCACGCGCGGCGCCTTCGCGCGCAACAGCTCGGCGGCGTCGGGATTCTTCTTCTGAGGCATGATCGAGGAGCCCGAGCTCCACGCATCGGGCAGCTCGCAGAAGCCGAACTCAGCGCTGCACCACAGCACGAGCTCGGCCCCCAGACGGGACAGATGCGTCGAGCAGGTCGCAGCCGCACCCAGGTAGTCGAGGATAAAGTCCCGCCCGGAGACCGCGTCGATCGAGTTCGGCGCCACGCCCGAGAATCCGAGCTCCCGCGCCAAGAACCCACGGTCGGTGTCGAAGTTGACGCCCGCGAGCGCGCCCGCGCCGAGCGGCAGTTGCCCGGACTCGCGCTCGGCGAACGCGAAGCGCTCGCGGTCACGCTGAAGCATCCAGAAGTAGGCGAGCAGGTGGTGGCCGAGATACACGGGCTGGGCGCGCTGCAGGTGCGTGTAGCCGGGCATTGGCCAATCGATGTGCTCCTCAGCGCGCTCGAGTAGCGCGGCCATCAGCAAGGTGATCGTGTTCTGGGCATCGGCGGTCCGATCACGCGTGTACATCGCGAGATCCGTCACCACCTGGTCGTTGCGCGAGCGCGCGGTGTGCAGGCGTCCCCCCACTGACCCGACGATTTCGGTCAAGCGCCGCTCGATCGCCATGTGAATGTCTTCGTCGTCGGGGTCGAAGCGGAATTCGCCCGGCGGGCGCAGCTCGCGTGTCACTTGCTCGAGCCCTGCCAGCAGTGCGTCGCGGTCCTCCGCGGAGATGATCCCGCGCTCGGCGAGCATGCACGCATGCGCGCGCGACTGCTCGATGTCTTGCGGCCACAGACGCTGGTCGAAGCCGATCGATGCGTTCAGCCGCTGGAAATCGCGGTGCTGGGGCTCGTGGAAGCGTGACACGGGCGCTCAGTCTACGTTGGCCGGTCGCGCATCCAACACCGCGCCGAGCCGCTCCGCTACCCGCGCGACCTGACCCTCGCTCATCTCCGGGAAGAACGGCAGCGCCAGCGAGCGCGCTGCGACGTCCTCGCACACGGGAAACTCCCCCTCGCGGTAGCCGAAGCGCTCGCGGTAGAAGCTCATCAGGTGAATCGCCGGCAGGTAGGGCTTGCTCTGCACGCCGGCGGCAGCGAGCGCGCGTACCGTCTCGTCGCGGTCGACCCCACGTGGAACCTGCACAACGAACACGAACCACCCGCGCCGGTCGCCGTCACGGTCGGCACACGGTAGCTCGAGCTCCTCGATCCCGGCCAGCATCTCGCGGTAGAGCCCGGCGACGCGGTTGCGCTCGGCGAGCATCCCGTCAAGCCGTACGAGCTGGGCGATCCCCAGCGCGCATGCAATGTCCGACAGCCGGTAGTTGAACCCCAGACGGTCGTGGTCCAGCCAGCTCATGTCCGGCGCACGGCCCTGGTTGCGCTCGGAGTCGATCCGCTGCTTAAGCGCCGGATCACCAAGTGTCACCATCCCCCCCTCGCCGGTAGTCAGCTGCTTGTTGGCATAAAAGCCGAACACGGCGGGATGCCCACGTCCGCCGACTGCGATCCCGTCGGCGTGGGCCGCGCCCAGGGCCTCGCACGCATCCTCCACGATCGCCAGGTCATGTCGCTCTGCCAAGCGCTCAAATGCGCGCATGTTCGCTGGGTAGCCGAAGATGTGCACAGGCAACAACGCTCGTGTGCGCTCGCTCACGGCCGCGCTCGCCGCATCCGGGTCGAGGTTGAGCGTCACTGGGTCGATGTCAGCGAACACCGGACGCGCGCGCTCATACAACGCGGCGTTCGCCGACGCCACGAACGAGAACGGGCTCGTCACGACCTCATCGCCCTCGCCGACGCCGACAGCCCGCAGCGCCAGGTGCAGTCCGGCCGTGCCGCTGCTCACCGCGCTCGCCAGCTGAGCCCCCACACGCGCGGCAAAGCTACGCTCGAACTCCGGCACGCGCGGCCCCAGCGATAGTTGCCGTGAGCGCAGCACCTCGAGCACCGCCTGCTCCTCCTCGACGCCGAGCATTGGCCGGGCCAGGGGGATCTTCGCCTCGCCCCGCCTGGCGTCAAGGCTGCTCACGCCGTCGCTGCCCGCCACTAGACCCTGCCGCTCGAGCCGAGCGTCGACTCTGCGGTGATCCTGCGCTCGCCCTGCATGCCGTACTCCAGCGAGTCCACCAGTGCGTCCCATGAGGCGGCGATCAGGTTCTCGGCGACGCCGATCGAGCCCCACACGCTGTGGCCGTCGGACGCGTCGATCAGCACGCGCGTGACCGCGCCGGTGCCCTTTGTCTCATCCAGGATCCGCACCTTGAAGTTGACCAGGTCGATGTCCTTGAGGTGCGGATGGATCTCGCCGATCGCGTCGCGCAGCGCACGGTCGAGCGCATGCACGGGACCGTTGCCCTCGGCGGTGCGTACGTAGCGCTCGCCGCCCAGCCAGATCTTGATCGTCGCCTCGGTGCTCGCGCGCCCGTCGGCGTGCTTCTCGACGATCACCCGCCAGGACTCCAGCCGGAAAAGCGGCTCGTACTCACCGGCCTGCTTGCGCAGCAGTAGCTCGAAGGAGCCGTCGGCGGCCTCGAACTGGAAGCCTTCGTGCTCGAGCTCCTTGACGCGCTCGACCACTCGCTGGGCGAGCTCATCGTCGGCTGTGATACCTGCCTGGCGGGCCTTCTCGACGATTGTGCCGCGACCGGATAGCTCGGAGATCAGCACGTCGCGATCGTTGCCCACGACCGCCGGGTCGATGTGCTCGAACGTCTGCGAATCTGCCTGCACACCGGCGGCATGCAGCCCGGCCTTGTGCGCGAACGCGTGCTTGCCCACGTACGGCTGGGCGGGGTTGGGTGCACGGTTAAGCAGCTCGTCGACGAAGTGGGCGGTCTCAGTCAGCCGCGCCAGACGCTCGGGCGCGAGCAGCTCGACGCCCATCTTCAGCTGCAGGTCGGCGATGATCGTGATCAGGTTCGCGTTGCCGGTGCGCTCGCCGATGCCGTTGACCGTGCCTTGGACCTGCGTGGCGCCGCATTCGACCGCCGTGAGCGTATTCGCCACCGCGCAGCCGGAGTCGTCGTGCGTGTGGATGCCCAGCGGCACTCCTGGTAGCGCTTCGCTCACAACTGCGAACGCGGTCCTTATGAAGGGAGGAAGAGAACCCCCGTTGGTGTCGCACAGCACGAGCCGCTCAGCACCCGCACCGGCGGCCACGCGCAGGCAGTCGATCGCATACGCGGGGTCCAGCGCGAAGCCGTCGAAGAAGTGCTCGGCGTCGAGCAGCACGCGCTTGCCGGCGCCCACGAGGAACGCGACGGAGTCGGCGATCATCGCCAGGTTCTCCTCGCGCGAGACGCGCACGACCTTCTCGACGTGCAGCACCGAGGCCTTGCCGACGAGCGTGCACACCGGCGCGAAGGACTGGGCCAGCACACGCAGACCTTCGTCGTCCGCGGCGCTTGAGTCGCGGCGGCGGGTCATGCCGAAGGCGACGATCTCCGCGTTCTCCAGCGTCTCTCCCGCGAGCAGTCCAAACAGCTCTAGCTCCTTCGGGTTCGAGGAGGGGAAGCCGGCCTCGATCATGTGCACACCCAACTCGTCCAGCGCGTGCACGACGCGCAGCTTCTCCTCGGCGGTGAGCGTCAACCCGCCGCCCCCCATGCCGTCGCGCAGGGTGGCGTCGTATAGCTCGATGCGGGTGGGTGTGGTGCTCATTGGGGAGGTCCTTTCGGCGTAGAGGTGTGCGGAGCGGCTCGGCGTTGCGAGGAGCCGCGGCGCACCGCTCTAGCCGGTCGCCCCGGTAACTCGCTCCGTCGCCGTGAGCTGCTGCGTGGTCCCCGGAGCCTCGCCCGCGGGAGTCTCCAGGTCGGTCGCGTGCACGACGTCCAGCCACTCGCGGTAGGGCTCGCTGCGTCCATGGATGGCGTCGTCGAAGGCAGCCTGCAACACGCGCGTGATCTCGCCGGGCCTGCCGGTGCCGACCTGATGGTTGTCGACCTCGCGCACTGGCACCAGCTCGGCGGCGGTGCCCGACATGAACACCTCGTCGGCGAGGTACATCTCGGCGCGCGCGACGTTGCGCTCTACGACCCTGTAGCCGAGGTCCTGCGCGATTTGCATGACCGAGCGGCGGGTGATGCCGTCGAGGATCGAATTGTGCTGTCCGGGCGTGGCGATCTCACCGTCGCGCACGATGTAGATGTTCTCGCCGGTGCCCTCGCACACATGACCATGATCGTCGAGCAGGATCGCCTCTTCGTAGCCGGCCTTCACCGACTCGACCTTGGCGAGCACGTTGTTGAGGTACTGACCGCTGGCCTTCGCGTGCGGGATTAGCGAGTCGGGGCTGATGCGCCGCCACGAGGAGGTCATCGCGCGCACGCCGTTGCGCATACCCTCTTCGCCGAGATATGTACCCCACTCCCAGCAGGCGATCGTCACGTCAACCGGCGCATCCAAGGGGTTCAGGCCCATCGTGCCGTAGCCGCGGTTGACGAGCGGGCGGATGTAACACGAACGCAGGCCGTTGCGCGCGACGAGCTCGAGCGTCGCCGCTCGCAGCTGCTCGTCGGAGAAGGGCAGCGGCATGTAGAACAGCTCGGCGGAGCGGCGCAGGCGCTCGATGTGCTCGGCGTTGCGGAACACCGCTGGACCGAGCACCGTGTCGTAGCAGCGTACGCCCTCGAACACACCGGTGCCGTAGTGCAGGCCGTGCGTCAGGACGTGGACCTTGGCGTCCTCCCAGGCGACGAATTCTCCGTTCATCCAGATGAGGTCGGTCGGCTCCACGTTCATTGCGCTCCTATTTGACGTTTTCGAGCACTGTCCTGGTCGCCTCCTGCGTGCCCGCCGCACCACCGAGGTCGGGCGTGCGCAGGCCCCCGGCGAGTGCACCTTCAACGCCCGATTCTACAGCCGCGGCCTCGCTTTCCAAGCCGAGGCCGTGCCTGAGCAGCATCGCCGCCGACAGGAACATCGCCAGTGGGTTGGCGATGCCCTGCCCGGCGATGTCCGGCGCGGAGCCGTGGACGGGCTCGAACATGCCGGGGCCGTCGCCGCTGAGGGAGGCGCTCGGGAGCATGCCGATCGAGCCCGTGAGCATGGCGGCCTCGTCGGAGAGGATGTCTCCAAACATGTTCTCGGTGAGGATCGTGTCGAAGTGCCGCGGGGCGGAGACGAGCTGCATGGCGGCGTTGTCGACGAGCACGTGCTCGAGCTGAATGTGGGGGAACTCGCGCGAGTGCAAAGCGCTTACGACCTCGCGCCACAGCCGCGATGTCTCGAGCACGTTGGCCTTATCGACACTCGTGACCTTAGCCCGTGCGGCACCGAAGGCGGTGCGGGCGATGCGTTCGATCTCCTCGGTCGTGTAGGAGCAGACGTCGGATGCGGAGGTGGCGGTGCGGGTCTTCTCACCGAAGTAGATCCCGCCGGTGAGCTCGCGCACGACCAGCAGGTCGGTGCCCTCGATCAGCTCGCGTCGCAGCGGCGAGGCGTCATACAGCGCTGGCAGCGGCTTGACGGGACGCAGGTTGGCGTACAACCCGAGGCCCTTGCGCAGGTCGAGCAGGCCCTGCTCGGGGCGGGGCTTGTGCGGGTCGGTCGTGTCCCACTTCGGCCCGCCGACCGCCGCCAGCAGCACCGCGTCGGCACGCCGGCAGGCGTCGAGTACGTCGTCGGTGAGCGCGACGCCGTGGACGTCGATCGAAGCGCCGCCAAACAGGTGCTCCTCGAACTCGAAGTTGCCGAGCCTTTGCAGCAGCTCGAGCGTCGGCGTCATGATCTCCGGGCCGATGCCGTCGCCGGGGAGGGTGACGATGTGGTGGGTCATGGCGCGCGACGCTACCAGGCGGCGCTCATAGCGCGGTCGTGACCGGACCGCTGCGCTCGCGCTCGCGCTCGTAGGTGGCGATCTCGGCCTCCTCGCCGAGCGTCACGCCGATGTCGTCCAGGCCGGCGAGCAGCCGCCTGCGGATCTCCGGGTCGATCTCGAACGCGACTGTCACGAGCTCTCCGGGCCGGGCGGGGTCGGGATACCTGACCTCCTGGGCATGCAGGTCGACCTGTCCCTCCCCTGCCTGCGCGAGCGCTTGGCAGTGCTCCTCGGCGAGCGCGATCGGCAGCAACCCGATCTTGGTGCAGTTGGAATAGAAGATGTCGGCGAAGCTGGGCGCGACGATCGCCTGGAAGCCGTAGTCCTGCAGTCCCCACGGGGCGTGCTCGCGCGAGGAGCCGCAGCCGAAATTCTCGCCGGCCACCAGGATCGGGTTGGCGGGCAGCTGCCAGTCGGGCTCCTTGGCCCAGTCGTAGAACAGGAACTCGCCAAAGCCCGAGCGCTCGACGCGCTTGAGGAACTGCTTGGGCATGATCTGGTCGGTGTCTACGTTGGAGCGGTCCAGGTGGCTTACTGATCCCGCGATGGTCTCTATCGGTTCCACGGTTCTCTCCTGGTCAAGGCTTGACGGCGCCGAAGACAGCTGCTTCAGCCCATTTGAAATGAACTTCGGCCTGCGCGAAGCCGGCGTCGCGCAGCCAGCGCAGCTGGTCCTCGACGCTGTCGGGCCGATCGTCGTCGTCCTCGAGGTCGAGCTCCCCCTCCGGGGATGATGCGTGCTCGCAGCGGGTGCCGCCGCTTGCGCGCTCCGCGCGCACGGCTTTGGCGAGCATCTCCTCGTCGAACAGGCCCCGCAGCGGGCCGTCGATGGCGACGTAGTCCATGTTCACGAACATGCCGCCGGGCTCGAGCAGCGTGAGGATCTCGGCGAACAGCGTGCGCTTGCGCTCAGGCGGGAGGTGGTGAATAGCCAGGCCTGAGACGACGGCGTCAGAGCGGCGTGCGGGCAGCGCATCGCGCCATGCGGGGTCGTTGAGGTCTGTGCTGAAAGCCTGCCAGCGCCCGGCGTAACCGGCGAGGTTGACGACGGCGCGGGCGAGCATCGGCTCGGAGAAGTCGACGAGCACACCCTCAGATCCGGGCTGGGTGCGCAGCATGAGCTCGCTCATGGCGCCGGCGCCGCAGCCAAGGTCGAGAAACCGCTCGATCGCGCGGTCGTGTCTGCTGAAGACGCGTGCGACCACGTCCTCCTGGACGTCGAGCAACGGCACGAGGATGCGCCGGCGCTCGGCGAAGCTCGCGGCTAGCTCCTCGCGCTGCCAGTGAGCGCCGGGCGTGATCGAGACCCCCCTACCCGCGCTCATCGCCACTCCCGAATGTCGACGAAACGCCCCTCGATGGCAGCCGCAGCAGCCATCTGCGGCGAGACGAGATGCGTGCGCCCACCGCGGCCCTGGCGCCCCTCGAAGTTGCGGTTGGAGGTCGAGGCGCAGCGCTCGCCCGGCTGCAGGATGTCGGGGTTCATGCCCAGGCACATCGAGCAGCCGGCGACGCGCCAATCGAAGCCGGCGTCGCGGAAGACCTGATCCAGGCCCTCGGCCTCGGCCTGCGCCTTGACCTGCTGGGAGCCGGGCACGACCATCGCGCTGACGCTGGCTGCGACCTTCTTGCCGGCGACGACCTCGGCGGCGGCGCGCAGATCGCCGATGCGCGAGTTGGTGCATGAGCCGATAAACACGCGGTCGACGGCGATCTGCTCGATCGGAGTTCCCGGCTGGAGCGCCATGTAGTGCAGCGCGCGTTCGGTCGCCTCGCGGTCGGCCGGGCTGTCGAAGTCCTCGGGCGCGGGCACGTTCTCGGTGACGGCGCGCACCATGCCGGGGTTGGTGCCCCAGGTGACCTGCGGCGAGATGGCGGCGGCGTCGATGGTGAGGTCGGTGTCGAACTGCGCGCCGTCCTCGGTGGGCAGCTCGCTCCAGCGCTCGATCGCGGCGTCGAGCTCCGCGCTCTTGGGCGCGCCCGGGCGCCCAAGGTCGCGGAACCACGCGAAGGTTGTCTCGTCCGGGGCGATCATGCCGGCGCGCCCGCCGCCCTCGATCGTCATGTTGCAGACGGTCATGCGCCCCTCCATCGACAGCGCCTCGATCGCGGGGCCGGCGTACTCGACGGCGTAGCCGGTGAGACCGCCGACGCCGAGCTGCCCGAGGGTCCCAAGAATGAGGTCCTTGGCGGTGACGCCGAAGCCGAGCTGACCCTCGTAGCGGATGCGCATCGAGCGCGGTTTGCTCTGCACCATGCACTGCGTGGCGAGCACGTGCTCGACCTCTGAGGTGCCGATGCCGAAGGCAAGCGCGCCGAAGGCGCCATGCGTGGAGGTGTGCGAGTCGCCGCACACGATCGTCATGCCCGGCTGCGTGACGCCGAGCTCGGGGCCGATCACGTGCACGATCCCCTGCCGGTCAGAGCCGAGTGAGTACACGGGGACGCCGAACTCGTGACAGTTGCGCTCGAGCGTTTCCACCTGAACCCGAGACAGCTCGTCCTTGATGCGCGCGGCCACGGGCGTGCCGTCGGTGGGCGTGTTGTGGTCGGCGGTCGCGAGCGTGCGGTCGGGCCGACGCACCGTGCGTCCAGCCAGGCGCAGCCCGTCGAAGGCCTGCGGGCTGGTGACCTCGTGCACGAGGTGTAGGTCGATGTAGATGAGGCCGTCAGCCACCTCGTGGGCCTCCCAGATCTTCTCGAACAGCGTCTTGGGCATGGTCATCGGTCCTCGTGCTCGGGGGTGGTGGTGGAGTCGTTTTCTATGAGGACCCCTGCCGGGGTCTGGGATGGCGTTCGTGTGGTGCTCATCTAGCTGCGCCTCAATCCCGCGGAGACGACCGCGAGAAACTCGGCGTCTGCGTCGCGCTCCTTGGGATTCTCGAAGTGGTGCGGCAGGTCGGCGTCGAAGGTGACGCAATCGCCGGCGTCCAGCACGTAGCGCTGGCCGTCGCACACGAGGATCACGGAGCCGCGCTCGACGAGCGCGGTCTCGCGGCTGCCGGGCTCGTGCATCGGCGGATCGTCGGCCGCGCCGGTGGCGCCGCCGGGCGCGAGCGTGTGCCTGGAGATCTCGGCGCGCTGCCCTGGCTGGGAGGAGGTGAGCACCTCGAAGCCGTGCCCGCGCCGCTTGTTGCCACCGCGCGTGCGCTCGCTCGCACGCACGATCGTCACGGCGCCGTCCTCGTCGAGGCGCAGGAGCTGGGAGAGGCGCAGTTCGAGCCCGGCGGCGATCCGCGCGGCGACGGTCAGCGTCGGGCTCGTCTCACCGCGCTCGACCTGTGAGAGCATCGGCGCGCTGACACCGCTGCGCTCGGTGAGGTCGCGCAGCGACAGCCCGGCGGCCTCGCGCAGCGCCTTCACGCGCGCGCCGATCGTCGCCGGCGACAGCGCCGAGGCGTGGTCGGTTGGCGCCGCCAGGACCACCGCGTGTGCTGTCGCGTCTGCCGCCATACAAGTGTACGTTATCACAGACATTGCTCCGATCGAGCGTCCCATCCCAAGCGGGCGTCACTCTGATCGTGTGATTCCAGCCACACGCCTACCGGGACAAAGCACGCACCCTCCGCGGCGCGCGCCGCTACCCTTCTCGGCATGAGCACGCATGCAGTCCTCACGACCGCAGAGGAGCTGCTCAAACTGCCCACGGGCGAGGGCAAGCGCTACGAGCTCATCGAAGGGAAGCTGCGCGTGATGTGCGCGGCGGGCTTCGAGCACGGGCGCGTGGCGGCGACGGCCGCCCGCCTGCTCGGCAACCACGTGAGCGCAACGAACGCCGGCGTGGTGGTGGGCGCGGAGACTGGCTTCATCCTCGGACGCGATCCAGACACGGTGCGCGCCCCGGATGCGGCGTTCGTGTCGAGCGCCCGTGCGGATACGGTGGGGACGACCTTCGGCTTCTGGCCGGGCGGCGCGCCGGACCTGGCGATCGAGATCGTCTCCCCCGACAACAGCCGCAGGTACCTGGGCGAGAAGGCGGAGAGCTGGCTGGAGGCGGGCGCAATCGCCGTGCTCGTGCTCGACCCCCGTGCGCGCTCCGCGACCGTGTATCGCACGGGCGACGACGTGCAGGCCTTCACCGCATCGTCCCCGGAGGGGGACGGAGAGCTCGACCTCAGCGACGCCGTGCCCGGCTGGCGGGTCGTGGTCGCCGACTTCTTCGCCTGACAGGCGACTGACGCCACGCGCGACCCCGCCGGACCCCGGAAGGGGTCCCCATCAAAACGACCTCAGCCCCCGGCGGCCTTGCTCAGCCCGCAGGCGGTCCTGCTCAGCCCCCGGCGGTTCTGCTCAGCCTGCGGTCGTCTCCGGCAGGCCGATCGCGTCGTCGGCGTGCGAGCGCGCGACGGCCACCGACAGCGCGCGCACGTACGCGCGCGCGGCCGCGTCAATGATGTCCGTCGAGACGCCCTGGCCGGCGCCGGTGAAGCCGCCGATCTCGAGCACCACCGACACCTCACCGAGCGCGTCCTGGCCCTCGGTGACCGCCCCGATCGTGAAGTCGCTGAGGCTGGGCGCGATCCCGGTGGCAGCGTTGATCGCCTGAAAGACCGCGTCGATCGGGCCATCACCTGTGAACGAGCCGGTGGCGGAGGAGCCGTCGGGCAGCGTCACCGACACGCGCGCGTGCGGCGGGCGCAGCGATGAGGCGTCGACCTCGAAGGACTCCAGTGCGTAGCCCGGCACCTCCTCGCGCAACTCGTCGGTGACCAGCGCCTCTAGGTCCATTGCGGTGACCTGCTTCTTGCGGTCGGCGATCTCCTTGAAGCGCTTGAACGCCATGTTCAGCGCCTGGCCGTCGAGCTCGAAGCCCATCTCCTCCAACGCTTTGCTCAACGCGTGGCGGCCGGAGTGCTTGCCCAGCACGATCGAGTTGCTGCGCAGGCCCACGGTGGTGGCGTCCATGATCTCGTACGTGGTGCGCTCCTTCAGCACGCCGTCCTGGTGGATACCGGCCTCGTGTGCAAACGCGTTGCGCCCGACGATCGCCTTATTTGGCTGCACTTGATAGCCGGTCAGCCGTGAGACCAGTCGACTCGTGCGCGCGATCTCGGTCGTGTCCGCGCCCGTCCACAAGCCGAGGCTCGGCTCACGTGTGCGCAGCAGCATCACGATCTCCTCTAGCGATGCGTTGCCAGCGCGCTCGCCGATGCCGTTGATCGCACACTCGACCTGGCGAGCGCCGGCTTCCAGACCCGCCAACGAGTTGGCGACCGCCAGCCCCAGGTCATCGTGACAGTGCACCGAGACAACCACATCGCGCAGCCCCGGAACCAGTCGGTAGAGCTGCTCGAACATCGCCGCGTACTCGCGCGGCATCGTGTAGCCGACGGTGTCCGGAACGTTGATCGTGCTCGCGCCCTCATCGAGCGCGATCTGGATGACCTCCGCCATGTACTCGATGTCCGAGCGCGAGCCATCCTCAGGCGAGAACTCGACGTCTTCGGTGTATCCGCGTGCCTGCGCCACAGCCGCTCGTACCTGTCCCTTGACGTCCTCGCGCGTAGTCTGCAACTTGCGTTCGATGTGAATATCGCTGGTGGCGATGAACGTGTGAATGCGTGGGCGCTCGGAATCCCTAACCGCGTTCCACGCGGCCTCTATGTCCTGGCTGCTCGTGCGCGCCAGCCCACAGATCACAGGTCCTTCGACCTCGCGTGCGATCGCCTCCACCGACTCGAAGTCACCCGGTGAGGTGATCGGAAAACCGGCCTCGATCACGTCCACGCCCAGTCGTGCCAGCTGCTGGGCGATCTCCAGCTTTTCCTGCTTGTTCAACGAGATCCCCGGCGACTGCTCCCCGTCGCGCAGGGTCGTGTCGAAAATCCTGACGCGATCAGTGTCGTTGCGTGCGTCTGTATTGCTCATGTCGTTCGTGCTCCTTCTCTATCTCGCTTGCTGTTCCTCTCTGCTGTGTATGCGGCTACGCGGCCGCCACGCGCTATTCCCCCCGAGGGGGGAGCAGGAGAAGCTGCAGAAGCGAGATACAAAACGACATCCGACGCGCAGGGTAGCACCTGCAGGCGATCGTCTCTACCGCCTCACGGAGTCAGCACAACCTTGCCGACGTTACGGCGCTCGACGATCATGCTGTGCGCCGCGCCCGTCTCCTCGAAGCTGAAGCTCCCGGCGATCACCGGCTCGATCGTGCCGTCGGCGAGCAGCCCTAGTACGGGCGTGATCCACGGCTCGAGGGTGCCGCGATCCTTCCACAGGGTGAGCATGTTGAGCCCGATCACAGCCTTCGATTCGGACATCTGTTTGATCATGTTGAAGCGCGGCATACGCACCGCGGCGCGCACCGCGGTGACGAGATTGCGTCGCTCGCCGGAGACCACCGCCGAGGCGCCGAAGGCGATCAGGCGCCCACCCGCGCGCAGCATCTCGTAGTCGCGCCGGAAGCTCTTGCCGCCCACCGCGTCGAGGATCACGTCGAACTTTGGCAGCCCCCGCTCCCAGCCGGGCTTCGTGTAGTCGAGCGCGTGTTCGACCCCGAGTTCTTCGATCCGCGCGTGCTTGCCGGGCGAAGCCGTGCCATATACCTCGGCGCCGTGGCGCTTTGCGATCTGCGTCGCGGCGATGCCCACGCCACCGCCCGCGGAGTGGACCAGGACACGCTCGCCGGACTGCAGGCTGCCGTAACCGAGCAGCGCAGCCCATGCTGTGCCGTAGTTGACCGGGATCGCGGCCCCCTGCTCGAACGTGAGCCTGTCGGGCAACGTCACCACGTCCCCGGCCCTCGCGACGACCTGCGAGGCATATCCGCCGAACTGCGTGCCCGCGAACACCCGCTGTCCCGGCACCAGGGATGGGTATTCATCCGCTACGCCCGGGGCGAGCTCCAGGATCGTGCCGGCCACCTCATAGCCGACGACACAAGGCGTGTCCGGCGAGTCCGGGTAGAGCCCGATTCGCGCCATCACGTCGGCGAAGTTCACACCCGCGGCGGCAACTTCGATCCGCACCTCCCCCGGGCCGAGCTCCGGGTCTGGTCGCTCCCGCACCTGCAGCACGCTCGGGCCGCCGTGCTTGGTGATTACGACGGCCTTCATCCCGGTGAGCCTAGCTGATCAGCCGAGATCCACCGACCAGCCGTTGACGAACCCCCCTGAGACGACAATCTCCTGTACGACATCCCGCGGCACCGGTGCGTCGGTCGTGACGACCATCGCCGCCAGCCGGCGGTCCTCGCCATCGGAGCCCGGGTCCGGGGTATGGCCCACGGCCGCGGAGGAGATGTTGATGCCGTGAGCACCGAAGATCGTGCCGACGCGACCGATCATCCCCGGGAGATCCTCGTAGCGGAAGACGGTGACGTACCGCTCCAACTCGATCGTCAGTCGCCGGCCCTGCACCTCGACGAGGTGGGGTACGCGGTTGGGGCCGACGCCGGTGCCGGCGACGGCAACCCGCTGATCGCCCGCGACGACTGTGACGCGGATCAGCTCGTGGAAGTCCTGCGCCTCGGATATCGCCCGCTCCTCGAAGACGATGCCCCGCTGCTGGGCCATGCTCGGGGCGTTGACGAGGTTGACGGGCTCCTCGGTGCGGCCCTGCAGCGCGCCGACGATCACTGCGACGCCGAGCAGGCGTGTGTCGAAGTCGGCGATCCTGCCGAGGAACGCGGCCTCGATGCGCTCAACCGAGCTGCCCTCGGCGAGCTCCATCGCCAGGCGCCCGAGCTGTGTGGCCAGCGGCAGGAACGGTCCCAGCATCTCCATGTCCTCGGCGCCGATCGCGGGGATGTTGACGGCCGTGGCGACAACGCCGTCGGTCAGCGCAGCGACAACCTGCTCGGCGCTCTGGTAGCCGGCGCGGTCGGTGGCCTCAGCCGTGGAGGCGCCGAGGTGCGGAGTGACGACGACGTTGGGATAGCCAAACAGCGGGTGTTCGGTCATCGGCTCGCTCGCGAACACGTCCAGCGCGGCGCCCGCGACCTTGCCGGCGTCCAGCGCGTCCTTCAGCGCCGCGTCGTCGATCAGCCCACCGCGGGCGACGTTCAGGACGCGCACCCCGTCGCGCATCTTGGCGAACGCCTGCGCATCGAGAAAGCCTTCTGTCTCCGGTGTCTTCGGCAGGTGCACGGTGATGAAGTCCGCCTGCGCGTAGAGATCGTCAGGACTGGCCGCCTTGTCCACGCCCAACTCGCGGTAGCGCTCGGCGCTGACGAACGGGTCGAACGCGAGCACGCGCATGCCGAACCCGCGCGCGCGCTGCGCGACAAGCTGGCCGATGCGCCCGAAGCCGAGAATCCCGAGCGTCTTCTCGTACAGCTCCACGCCGGAGAACTTCGAGCGCTCCCACTTGCCCGCGGTGAGCGAGACGTACGCCTGCGGGATGTTGCGCGCGAGCGCGAGCAGCAAGGCCATCGTGTGCTCGGCCGCCGTCACGACGTTCGACTCGGGCGCGTTAGCGACGACGATGCCACGCTTGGTCGCCGCCTCCACGTCCACGTTGTCGACGCCCACCCCCGCGCGCCCGATCACATGCAGGCGCCCGGCGCGGACGATCAGCTCGGCGGTCATCTTCGTGGCCGAGCGGATCAGGATGCCGTCGTAAGAGCCGATGCGCTCGGCGAGCTCCTCATCGCTCCAGTCGATCCCGAGCTCCACGTCGAAGTGCTCGCGCAGCAAGGCAACGCCGGAGTCGCCGATCTTCTCCTTGACGAGGACCTTCGGACGCTCAACGCCCGGCGTTGTGGCGCTCATCGCCCGATCCTTTCCACGATCCAGTCGATACACGCCGTCAGCGCCTGCACGTCGGCGGTCTCGACCGCCGGGAACATCCCCACCCGCAGCTGGTTGCGTCCCAGCTTGCGGTAGGGCTCGACGTCGAGCACGCCGTTGGCCCGCAGCGTGGCCGCGACCGCCGCCGCGTCGACGTCGTCGTTGAAGTCGATCGCGCCCACGACCAGCGAGCGCTTGACCGGATCAGCGACGAAGGGAACCGTGTAGGCGGTGGCCTCGGCCCAACCGTAGAGATGCTCCGAGGACGCCCGTGTACGGGCCACACACCAGTCGAGGCCGCCGCCGTCGAGCATCCATCCGATCTGATCGGCGAGCAGGAACAGTGTGGCCACGGCCGGCGTGTTGTACGTCTGGTCCTTGAGCGAGTTCTCCAGGGCAGTGTGCAGCGAGAGGAATTCGGGAATCCAGCGCTCGGAGGCGTGCACCGCCGCGATCCGCTCCTGCGCAGCCGGGCTGAGCAGTGCGACCCACAGCCCGCCGTCCGCCGCGAAGCTCTTCTGCGGCGCGAAGTAGTAGACGTCCGCCTGCGAGAGATCGAGCGGCAGCCCGCCAGCGCCGGAGGTCGCGTCGATCGCCACGAGCGCTCCGTCCGCTTGAGCCCCACCCACCCGCGTGACCGGCGCCATCACCCCGGTCGAGGTCTCGTTGTGCGCCCACGCGAGCACATCCGCGCCGCCGTCCGCAGCGGGCGCGCCGAGGGCGGCCGGGTCGGGGGCGTCCCCGGCCTCGGCGGAGACGACCACCGGGTCCTCCAGAAACGGCGCGCCGGCGCTCACCGCGGCGAACTTCTGAGAGAACTCGCCAAAGCTCAGATGCGCCGAGCGGCGCTGCACCAGCCCGAAGGCCGCCGCGTCCCAGAACGCGGTCGCGCCGCCGTTGCCGAGTGCTACCTCATAGCCGTCAGGAGCTGCGAACAGCGCCCGCAGGCCGGCGCGGATCTCGCCGACAAGCGCCTTCACCGGCTTCTGCCTGTGCGAGGTGCCCATCACCGCGCCGCCCTCGCCCGCCAGGCGCGCGAGCGCCTGCGGGCGCACCTTCGAGGGGCCGCATCCGAAGCGTCCGTCGCGGGGCCGCAACGCGTCGGGGATGACCAGTGGCGTCTGTTCTGTAACGGGGCTCGTCGTCATGTGGGCTCCTCGCTCGGTCGGGCCTCGAGAGAATGGTCGATGCTGTGAGGGTGCCCAGGCGCGCGGCGGTGCTAAGCCGCCACTTCCCGGTGGTGAACTCCACCCGAACGCCAGTCGCGACGACGAACGCGAGTGTAGCGCAGGCCGGCCAGCTCGCTCCCCACGACCGCCTCAGCCATGCCACAGCGCCTCGCGGTCGAGAATCGTGGCCGTCCAGCCCTTCGGCAGGCGGGCCGGCGCGACGCCCGCCGAAGCCTCGGAGGCGAGCAGGCAGAACTCGGGCGCGGGGCCGAGGCCGAGGCAGCGACGCCACAACCCCTCCACGGCGGGGTCCATGCCGTCGCCGAGCAACGCAGACAGCGAGGGATGCTCGTGGCCACTCGAACGCGCCACCCACACTGCGACGTGCGCCTGATCCAGACCCGCGTGCCCCTCGAGGAAGCGATAGACAGCGCCCGTTGCGACGCCCGACAGCGATGCCACCCGGTCGTGCGCACTCACATGTCCGTGCGAGACCGCGGCCTCCTCAAGCACGCCGAGCGCCGCCCAGTCATCGAGCAGATACCAATCCTCGTAGCCCGCGCTCCCCTCCCCCTGCACCCGCGATGTCAGCCAGGGCAGCTCGGCGGTGCGGAACGTCGCCGAGCCGCGAAAGCCACTGGGAGATCGGTGGGCCAGCGAGCGATGGAACCGCTCGAGCGCGTGCTCGTAGACCTCCGCGTCCACCGTGGGCGCCGGGCGATGCCAGGAGAGGTAGGCGATCACTGGAGGCGTGGGTAGGGACCGCTAAAAGGCGGGCTTGATCCAGTCCATGTGCGAGCGCAACTCGGCGCCGACGTGCTCGACCTCGGTGTCAGCCTGCTCGGCGCGCATGCGCTTGAAGTTCTCCTGACCGGCGCGGTTCTCGGCGATCCACTCGCGTGCGAAGTCCCCCGACTGGATCTCCGCGAGGATCTGGCGCATATTCTCGCGCGTCTGCTCGGTGATGACGCGCTTGCCGCGTGTGTAGTCGCCGTACTCGGCCGTGTTCGAGATCGAAAAGCGCATTCCCGCCAGGCCCTTCTCATGCATCAGATCGACGATCAGCTTGAGCTCGTGCAGGCACTCGAAGTAGGCCATCTCGGGGTCATAGCCGGCCTGCACGAGTGTCTCGAAGCCGGCCTGCACGAGCTCCGAGGCACCACCGCAGAGGACGGCCTGCTCGCCGAACAGGTCGGTCTCGGTCTCGTCCTTGAAGCTCGTCTCAATCACGCCGCCACGCGTGCAGCCGATGCCCTTGGCGTACGCGAGCGCCAGCGCACGCGCGTTGCCGGTGGCGTCCTGCTCGACGGCGATCAGCCCGGGCACGCCGCTGCCTTCGGTGAACTGCCGGCGCACGAGATGACCGGGACCCTTGGGCGCGACCATCCCCACGTCGACCCCGGACGGCGGGGCGATCTCCCCGTAGTGGATCGAGAAGCCGTGGCCGAACAGCAGCATGTTGCCCTCGGCGATGCCGTCGCGAATCTCCGCCTCCCACACCTGGCGGTGCAGCTCATCGGGGAGCAGGATCATCACGAGGTCTCCGCGGCTGGCGGCCTCGACGACCGGCAGCACCTCCAGACCCTGCTCGCGTGCCTTGGCAACCGAGTTGGAGTCCGCGCGCAGGCCGACCACGACGTCCACGCCGGAGTCCTTGAGGTTCAGCGCATGCGCATGGCCCTGTGAGCCATAGCCGATGATGGCGACGGTCTTGCCGTCGAGGAGCGTGAGGTCTGCGTCGTCGTCGTAGATCATTCGCCGCAGGCTATCTCAGGCGGCGACATGCGGGCACCCGCAGGCGCCCGCGGGGCGTGGGCGGCGCGCCTGTCGGTCAGGCGCTCGCGGATGCCACGAGCGTGCGCCCGGGTATCTCCAGCGTTCCGTCGCCGGCGGTGTACGGCGCGAAGCGCTCCGCCAGTGACACCTCGATCTGGGCGATCTCGGGTGCAGGGCGCGAGAGCACGGCGTCGTGGAAACTCGGCGACAGATCGAGCGTCGTCTCCCACAGCTCCGCGAAGCTCGAATGGTGGCGAACCAGCTTGAGCGCCTCGATCTCCACCGCGACGAAGCCAGCCTGCTCGAGCAGCTCGCGAACGCGCTCGGCACTCCCCAGCGCGAACGGTCCGGGCCGCCGCTCGGCGGACTCGCCAGGCGCCGGCCCCAGCCCGCGCTCGATCAGCTCCTGCGCGGGAAGCAACGCCCACGGGTTGGCCGCCAGGGCGTCCCAGACCGCGAGCGCGACGCGCCCGCCGGGGCGCAGCACACGCCGCGTCTCCGCAAGCGCCGCGGCCGGGTCGGCCATCAGCATGTAGCCCCAGCGACACAGCACCGCGTCGACACTAGCGAGCGGAAGGTCAATCCATTCGGCATTCAGCACCTGGAACTCGACGTTGCCGAGCCCGAGCGCGAGCGCGCGCTTACGGGCACCCTCAAGCATCGCCTCGGCTTGATCGGAGATCACCACCCCGCCCAGCGGAGCGACCAGTTCGGCGGCGAGCAGGCCCGTCTCGCCGAGCCCAGCGGCCAGTTCGAGTACGCGCTCGCCTGGCTGCAGGGCGAGCGCGTCGATCATCAGCTGAGACACCGGGGCCGCGAACTCGCGCATCAGCTCCTGACGGCGCAGCCAGCCGGGCGCTGCCGCTTCCCAGCTCTCCAGGCTCGCCTGGCGATGGGCGTTGGCGTCGAAGCTCATCGCAGCTCTCGCCGCAGCAGCTTGCCCCAGGCGGTGCGCGGCAGCGGCTCAGATGTGAACACGAAGCGCTTGGGGACCTTGAACGGCGCCAGCGCGGCGGCACAGTGCGCACGCAGCGCCTCAGGCTCCGGGACGACACCCGCACGTGCGACGATAATCGCCGTCACTGCCTCGCCCCAACGGGGATCCGAACGTGCGAGCACCGCCGCCTCGAGCACCTGCGGGTGCGCCTCGAGCACAGTCTCGACCTCCGCGGGCGCGACGTTCTCACCACCGCTGACGATCGTGTCGACCTTGCGCCCCGTCACCAGCAGGCGGCCGCGATCGTCGAGCCCGCCCAGGTCGCCCGTGTGGAGCCACCCGTCGGTGGCGAGCGTGCCAGGAGCGACCGTGGGCCCGCGCACGAGGATCTCGTCGTCCGGCGCGATCCGCACGTGGGTGCAAAATAGGGGCGGTCCGGCGCTCGCGTACCCTCGCTCGTCGAGCCCGCGCGCGATCTCGGTCACTGGGGTAGTCGTGACCTGCGATGCCGCCTGACTGAGCCCATACGTCAGCCCCACGGGAACGCCCGCCAGGCGCGCGCGTGTCATAAGCGCTGCGGGCACCGGGCCTCCGCCGGTGAGCGCGCAGCGCAGATGCCGTGGACGCTGCAGCCCCGCGTCGAGCAGGCGTGCGAGCGTTGTTGCAACGAGGCTGACCACCGTCGCCCGTCGCGTGCTGAGGTCGTGTAGCACCCTGTCCACCTCAAAGCGCTCGTGGACGATCGCCGTCGTGGCATAGATAGCCGAGCGCACGAGGACCGACAACCCGCCCACGTGCGCCAGCGTCAGTGCGCACAGCCAGCGCTCGTCCTGGTCCACTCCCAGCGCCACCCCCGAGCCCAACGCACTCCACAGCAGGTTGGCGTAGGTGAGCTCCACGGACCGTGGGGACGCGGTCGTTCCGGAGGTGTGGATCACGACGGCGACCGCGTCGAGATCGTGGCGAGGAGCAATGGGGAGCGAGGCGGGCTCGGGATCCTCCCCCAGCGGCTCAGCCACCAGCACGGCAGCGCCGTCGAGGATGCGCTCCTGCTCGCGCGAGGCAAGACGCAGGTCGACGGGCACGGCGATCGCCCCGAGCAACAGGCACGCGTGCAGTGCCTGCGCGAAGTCCAAGCCCGCTGGCAGCGCGATCGCCACCCGCGAGCCTGCGGACGCCCCGCGGGCGTGTAGCTCCCCCGCCCCGGCGCGCGCGGCAGCGTACAGCCGGGCGTAAGACCAATCCCCCGCGGGTGTCTCCAGCGCCGTGCGCTGGGGCCGCGCCGCCGCGGCGCGGGCCAGCCATGCTTCAACCTCCATGGCGCACAGGCTAGCCTTCGCGCGATGAACACCAACTGGATCCCCTCCGCCGCGCCCGCGCGCGGCCAGTTCACAGACATCCGCTACGAGAAGTCCGCCGCTCCCGATCAGGGAATTGCCAAGATCACGATCGCCCGTCCGGAGGTTAGGAACGCGTTTCGTCCGCGTACCGTGATCGAGATCTCCCAGGCGCTCGAGGACGCACGCGAGGACACTGAGATCGGCGTGATCGTCCTCACCGGCGAGGGCACCGATGCATTCTGCTCAGGGGGCGACCAGCGCGTGCGCGGCAACTCCGGTTACCTGAGCGAGGACGAGCTCTTGACGCCCGCCGGCTCCGGCGTGGGGCGCTTTCACGTGACCGACCTGCACATCCAGATCCGCCGGCTGCCGAAGCCGGTGGTGGCGATGGTCGCCGGCTATGCGATCGGCGGCGGACACGTGCTGCATCTGGTGTGCGACCTGACGATCGCCGCCGAGAACGCGCGCTTCGGCCAGGTCGGCCCGAAGGTGGGCTCTTTCGACGGCGGCTTCGGCGCGGGCCTGCTGGCGAACCTCGTGGGACCGAAGAAGGCCAAGGAGATCTGGTTTCTGTGCCGGCAATATTCAGCCGAGGAGGCCCACGCGATGGGACTGGTCAACACGGTCGTGCCGCTCGAGCGCTTGGAGGAGGAGACCGTGACCTGGTGCCAGGAGATGCTCGCGCTCTCGCCGTTTGCGCTGCGGCTGCTGAAGGCCAGCTTCAACGCGGCCGAGGACGGGCTGGCGGGGATCCAGCAGCTCGCCCACGACGCGAACCTCCTGTTCTACGGCAGTGAGGAGGCGCGGGAGGGACGCGACGCCTACCGGGAGAAACGCACCCCGGACTTCTCGCGCTTCCCCAAGCGGGCCTAGCGTGAGCGCTGTCCGGTGAGCGCTGTCCGCATCTGGGTGATGGCGGCCCGCGTGCGCACGCTGCCGGCCGCGGTGGCACCCGTGCTCGTGGGCACCTCGCTGGCGCTCGGGGCCGGGCACTTCCATCCGCTCGCGTTTGTAGCAGCGCTGCTGGGCGCGGTCTTTATCCAGGTCGGCACCAACCTGTCGAACGACTACTCCGATGCACGCCGGGGCGCCGACACCGAGGATCGCCTCGGCCCGGTTAGGGTTACTGCCGGCGGTCTGGTGCCCCCCAGCCAGGTCTTACTGGCGACGTATGTGACGTTCGGCCTGGCGGTTGCGTGCGGGGTCTATCTGGTCGCGGTGGCCGGACCAGAGCTGCTAGCGGTGGGCGCCGCGTCGATCCTCGCTGGGGTGCTCTACACGGGCGGTCCGCGTCCGTACGGCTACGAGGGCCTAGGCGAGGTGTTCGTGTTCCTGTTCTTCGGGATCGTGGCCGTAACGGGCTCGTACTTCGTACAGGTGCAGCAGCTCCCGTGGCAGGCGTTCGTGTGTGCGGTGCCCGTGGGGCTGCTGGCGAGCGCGATCCTCGTCGTCAACAACGTGCGCGACCTCGAGACCGACCGACGTGCGGGCAAGCGCACGCTGGCGGTGCGCCTGGGCCGCGCGCGCACGCGCGCGCTGTATTCGACGATGGTCACGGTCGCGTTCGTGACGGCGCCGCTTCCGTGGGCATTTGGGTCGATGAGCGCGTGGCTGCTGCTGCCGTGGACCGTCGTGCCATTGGCGGTGCGGCTCGTGCGGATCGTGCGTGCGCGTACGGACGGACCGGCGCTCAATGGCGCGCTGGCGAGGACAGGCATGCTGCAGCTCGTCTTCTGCCTGCTGTTCGCCGCCGGGATTCTCGCGAGCGGCGGCATCGGCACGTGAAGCTCGAGCTCGAGCACCGCACGCTGCAGCTGAGCGGGCCGCTGCACAGCGCCTACGGCTCCGTCGGCGAGCGCGAGCTGCTGATCGTGGCGCTCACCGATCGCGACGGGGTGACCGGCTACGGCGAAGCGGCGCCGCTGGAGGTTTATGACGGCGTGAGTATCGAGCGTGTCAGGCGGGTACTGGAGAGTTACCGCCCGGCTTTGGCGCGATCCGCGGATATGAACGGCGCGCAGGCGATTGAAGCCTGCAGGAGCGTCGAGGACCTGCCGGCTGCGCTCGCGGCGATCGACCTCGCGCTGTGGGATCGCGCCGGACGCCGGGCGGGCAAGCCGGTGGCGGCGCTGCTGAGCGACGATCCGGCAACGCGCGTGCCGGTCAACGCGACGCTTTCGGCGTTGGACCGGGCGGGCGCGGCCGAGCAGGCGGCGCGAGCGGTGCAGGAGGGCTTTGAGTGCCTGAAGCTCAAGGTGGGAGTAGGTGACGATGCCGGCCGCGTGGCCGCGACGCGCGCCGCCGCGGGACCGCGGGCGAAGTTGCGACTAGACGCAAACGGGGCGTGGAGCGTTGAGGAGGCAGTCACGGCGATCGACGCTCTATCTCCCGCGGGTCTTGAGCTCGTCGAGGAGCCGACCCATGGCTTGCAGGCGATCCGCGAAGTGCGCGAGCGGGTTGCGGTGCGGGTGGCGATCGACGAGACCGCGGGCGAGCCGGGCGCGCTCGGCGCCGGGGTGGCCGACGCGGTGTGCCTAAAGATCTCCAGGTGCGGCGGCATCGCCGCGCTGCTGGCAGCCGCCACACTCGTGCGCGCTCACGGCGCCGAGGTGTACCTCGCCTCGACGCTCGACGGCCCCCTGGGAGTGGCGGCCGCTGTGCACGCGGCCGCCGCACTCGCCTCGCGCGGACCGCTGGCTCACTGCGGGCTGGCGACGCTGGGATTGTTCGCCGGCCTGGAGAATCCGCTGCCGGCCCGCGACGGCCAGATCGCGGTGCCCACGGCCGCCGGGTTGGGGGTCGGTCCGTTCTAACCGACCACAAGGCTCGCGACCCCCCGCGGGTTCTCGAGCGGCAGGCCGTGACCGCCTGGGAGAACTGCCAGCTCCGCGTCGGGCAGCAGATCCACCATCCGCCGGCCGAGCACTTGGAACTTGGCGTCGCGGTCGCCAACGACGACGCGCACCGGCATCTCGAGCTCGCCCAGCCGATCCCATAGCGGCTCCATCTCGCCAGTGCCGATCCCCCGCAGCACGGCCGCGAGCGCATCGGGACGGTTACGGCGCTGGTCCGCGCGTGCCAACGCCCCCACCTCGGGCGGGTCCTCCGCAAACAGCGGCTGCGCGCGCCAGCGCTCGATGAACTCCTCGAACGGGATCTCCTCCAGCTCCCGCGCCAGTCCACAGTCTGCCTCGCGCCTCGCGGCGCGCTCCTGGCGGTCCTCGATGCCAGCGGTACTCGACACGAGCACAAGTCGGCGCACGCGCTCGGGCGCCGCAAGCGCGACGTGCAGAGCGATGCGTCCACCCAGCGAGTAGCCACACAGCGTGAAGCGCTCGGGGCTGCATGCGAGCACGTGAGCCACGCAGCCAGCAAAGCTGATCGGGCGCTCGCCGTCAGCGGCGTCGCCGTGCCCAGGCAGGTCAAGCGCCAGGGGCCGGTAGCGTTCAAGGTCGAGCACCGCGATCGCACCATCCCACGTGCGCCGCGTGCCGCTGAACCCGTGAAGCAGGACAACGCTCTCCGGCACCAGCTCATCCTATGACCCCGACGACCGACACATACTCGCTGTTGAGGGCGTTCGTGGACGAGCTGGCGCGCTGCGGGATGCGGGCCGCATGCACCTCGCCGGGCTCGCGCTGTGCGCCCTTGGTGTTGTCGCTCGCGCGCGAGCCGCGCCTGCGCTGCTTCTCGCATGTGGACGAGCGCTGCGCAGGGTTCTTCGCGCTCGGGCTGGCCAAGGCCTCGGGGTTGCCGGTGGCCGTCGCCTGCACCTCCGGCACCGCCGCTGCCGAGCTGCTGCCGGCGGTAATCGAGGCGCGCGAGGCCAGGGTCCCGCTGCTGCTGCTCACAGCCGACCGCCCGGCGGAGTTGCGCGAGAACGGCGCCGGGCAAGCGATCGATCAGCTGAAGCTGTTCGGCGACGCCGCCAAGTGGTTCTTCGAGGTCGGCGTGCACGAGGCGGGGCGGCAGCAGCTGCGCTGGATACGCACACTTGCGTGCCGCGCCTACTGGACGGCGCTAGAGCGTAGCCCGGGCGCGGTGCACCTGAACTTCCCGCTGCGCGAGCCGCTGGTGAGCGAGGCGGAGCTGCCGCGGGAGACGAGCGGACGCACCGACGGCCAGCCGTACGTGCGCCGAAGCGCCCCCGCTACGGCGAGCGTCCACAATGCGCCACTCGCGGAGTTGGTGTCGCGCTCACGCCGTGGCGTGGTCGTGGCTGGACGCGAGGAGCGCCGGACGGGCCTGGGAGAGGCGGCGGCGGCGTTCGCGACGACCACTGGCTGGCCACTGCTGGCCGATCCACTCTCGGGCGCGCGGCGCAGCGAGGCCGCGATCGCCCACTACGACGCGCTGCTGCGCGACGACGCCTTCGCCGCGTCGGTCGCGCCCGATCTCGTCCTGCGGGTTGGCGACCTACCCGTGTCCAAGCCGCTGCGAACGTGGCTAGCCGGGCTGGACGGCGTGCGCCAGGTGGCGCTCGACCCGGAGGGCGCGTGGCAGGACCCCGCATCGGTGCTCGCAGACTCGGTGGCGCTCGACCCGGCCGATGCGTTGGCGGAGTTGGCGCGTGCACGCGCGAGCTCCTCGGCACCGCGTGCTGCTGTCGAAAAGGACTGGCTGGCGGGCTGGCGCAGTGCCGACGAGCGCGCCGCGGAGGCGATCCGCGGGGTGCTCGGCGACGGCGAGCTCTCCGAGCCAGCGGTGGCGACAGAGCTAGGGGTGCTGCTGCCCGCGGAGGCGACGCTGTTCGTCGCATCCTCGATGCCGGTTCGCGACATCGAGACGTTCTGGCCGGCCCGCCCAGATCCGCCACGCGTGCTTTGCAACCGCGGTGCCAACGGCATCGACGGCACCGTGTCCTCGGCCTTCGGCGCAGCCGCCGACGACCGCGGTCCGGTGGTGTTACTGATCGGCGACGTCGCACTCGCCCATGACATCGGTGGCCTACTGGCCGCCACACGGCTGGGGCTAAAGCTGACGATCGTGCTGCTCGACAACGACGGCGGCGGCATCTTCGATTTCCTGGCGATCGCGCACACGACGATGGCACGCGTACCCGACGCCCGGACGGCCGGAGTGCAGGTCGCCGACAGCTCCGTGGCTGCGAGCAGCAGCGAGAACATCTACACACGCCACATCGCGACTCCCACAGGGCTGGACTTCTCCCAGGCTGCGGCGCTCTACGGCCTGGGGCACGAGCAGGCGCAGACCATCCCCGCGTTTCGCGCAGCGCTGGAGCGGGCGCTGGCACTGGGAGCGGGCTCGACGATTGTGCACGTGAAGACCGACCGCACCGGCAACGTTGAGCTACACCGTCGGGTCTGGAGCGCCGTGTCTGGAGCTTTACGCGAGGAGTGACACGAACATGCGCGTCAGGAGCCTGTGAGCTCCGTCACAGCCGCGGGTTCAGCCGGCAAGCAACGGCAGCAGTGCCCGGAGCTTGACCTCGGTCTCGGCCAGCTCGCTCGCTGGGTCGGAGTCGCGCACGATCCCGTTGCCGGCGTAGCAGCGGGCGACGTTGTCGCGCAGCAACGCACACCGCAAGGCAACGCAAAACTCTCCGTCTCCGGTCGCGTCGGTCCAGCCGACCGGGCCCGTGTACCAGCCGCGGTCCAGGCCCTCCAGAGCCGGAATCAGGGGCGCGGCGCGCGCCAGCGGCTCGCCGCCCACTGCCGGCGTCGGATGCATCAACCCCGCCAGCTCGAGCGCCTCCATCGGCGCCGCCAGCTGCGCGCGAATCGGGGTGGCCAGGTGCTGGATATTGGCGATCCTGACCAGCTCCGGCTCGGGCGCGGCTGTCACCCAGATCGCGTGAGGACGCAGCATGCGCTCGATCCGCCGCGCGACGATCGCGTGCTCCTCGCGGTAGCTCGCGTCGCGCAGCAGTTGCTCGCCTAGGTGTGCGTCGACTGCAGGGTCGGCGCTGCGGCGGGTGGAGCCGGCGAGCGCGAGCGTACTCACACGATGGCCCTCGCGCCGCACGAGCAGCTCGGGGCTCGCCGCGATCAGGGTCGCATCGCCACGCCCGACGCAGAACACGAAGCAGGACGGGAACTCCTCGCGCAGCACACCGAACACGGCCGCCGGGTCATACGCGCGCGGCGCGTGAACCTGCACCTCCCGTGCGAGCACGATCTTCTCTAGCTGCCCGGCCCCGATCAACTCAGTGGCGCGTGCGACCGCCTGTTCGTAGTGCTCGGGAGGCATCGCACTGGCGACCTGGAAGCGCCCGGTCGGTGCTGGATCGAGCAGCGCCAACGCGCTGACGCGCAGGCCGGCCACGCGGCGCTCCAGGCGTGCGAGCAGCTCCTCGGGGATGTCATCAGGGCAGGCCAGCGCCGCGAGGGTCAGGCGCACCGTTGGTGCTCCGCCGCGCTCGCTGCGGGTCAGCGTCACCTCGGGCACGGTCAGCGAAGCCGGCTCGAATCCCTGCCAGTGCGGCGACGCGCCGCCGTCCGGGGCGAACGCGAAGCCCCCCACCGCCACCGGACCGCCGCCGGCGGGCTCGTCCGCCGGATCGGCCACAGCGGCGGCCGCCAGCGCCCGCCAGCGGTCGGCTACCGTGGCGAAGCGCTCGCTGCCGGCCGCCTGCAGGCGCGTCGCCTCCCCCAGCGCCGCGAGCGCGGCGCGGCCTCGGTCAGGCTGCTCGAACACGAACCAGCGCTCACCCAGACGGCGCGAGGCGCACACGACAGCCGACGGGTCCACATCGGCTCCCAGCGGTAGCGAGATCGTCGCCAGCACCTCCCCGCCACCGCGCCGCGCGCGCCTGACCGCTAGCGCGAGTCGCGCGGACAGACGTTCGCGATCCTCTGCGCCCAACGCGAAGCTGTGGTGGTCAGGGCCGGCTGGGCTGTACGACGCAGCGGCGAGCCTGCCTCCAAAAAGGTCGTCGTTGCCGCGCACGCTCGCTAGGTCTCGCTGCGCCCCCGCGAGATCGCGATCTCGCCCGTGCGCATCATCTCGATCAGGCCGAACGGACGGACCATCGTCTCGAACGCTTCAATCTTCTCCGTGGTGCCGGTCACCTCGATGATGACTGCCCGCTTGGTCACGTCGACGACCTTGCCGCGGAAGATCTCAGCGATCTGCATCAGCTCACCGCGCTGCGCACCGTCGGCTGTGACCTTGAACAGGGCCAGCTCCCGCGCGACCGTGTCGGCCGGCTCCAGGTCGCGGATCTTCAGCACGTTGATGAGCTTGTGCAGCTGCTTAGTGACCTGGTCGATCGGGTGCAGCGCTCCGTCGACCGTGAGCGTCACGCGCGAAACCTGCTCATCCTCGGTCGGACCGACGGTCAGCGTGTCGATGTTGAAGCCGCGTCTGGCGAACAGGCCAGCGATCCGCGTCAGCACGCCCGACTTGTTTTCGACGAGGATCGACAGCACATGCTTGCGGCCCGTGCGCATGTTCGTCGCCGCCTCCAGCTCCTCGAGACTGAGCGGCTCCTTCGTTCCAGGTTCACCCATGATGACAGTCACCCCACCATCTCGCGCGCGGCCTGTCCGGCGGGGATCATCGGGTAAGTGTTCTCCTCGCGGGTCACGCGCACGTCGACGAGCACTGGGCCCTCGACCGCGATCGCGCGCTTCATGTCATCCACCAGCGTGTGCTTATCGGTAAAGCGCATGCCAGTCACGCCATAGGCCTCGGCGAGCTTGACGAAATCGGGGAACTCGCCCATGTCCACGTGGCTGTATTTGCCATCCCAGAACAGCTCCTGCCACTGGCGAACCATGCCGAGATAGCCGTTGTTCATGATGAACACCTTGATCGGGATCGCGTTCTGCGCGCATGTCGCCAGCTCCTGCGCATTCATCTGCACCGAACCGTCGCCCGCCACGCAGCACACCAGCCGCTCGGGGCAGCCGACGGCCGCGCCCATCGCCGCGGGCAGCCCGAAGCCCATCGTGCCCAGGCCGCCCGAGTTAATCCACCGCCGCGGCGCGGGGAAGTCGTAGTACTGCGCCGCCCACATCTGGTGCTGGCCCACGTCGCTCGTGACGATCGCCTCACCGCCCGTCGCCTCGTATAGCGCCCGGATCATGTATTGCGGCTTGATCTCCGCATCAGCGGTGTCCTCGTAGGCGAGCGGGTACTTGGCTTTCCAGCCGTCGATCCTGCTCCACCACGCCTCGAGCCGCGCCGGATCGGCACCGATCGCGCGATACTCGATCACGAGCTTCGCGAGCACGTTGCGGGCATCGCCCACGATTGGGATGTGCGCGGGCACGTTCTTGGAGATCTCCGCCGGATCGACGTCGATGTGGATGAACTTCGCGCGCGGCGCGAACTCCGAGAGCTTGCCCGTGATGCGGTCGTCGAAGCGCGCTCCCACCGCGCAGATCAGATCAGCCTCATCCATCGCGTAGTTGGCCGCCCTAGTGCCGTGCATGCCCAGCATTCCCAGCCACTGGGGATTGGGTGTCCCGCCCACCCCAGCGGGGAACGCACCGAGACCCATCAGCGTGCACGTCACCGGGAAGCGATCGGCGGTGACGAACTCGATCAGCTCCTCTGACGCATTGGCATTGACCACGCCGCCCCCGGCGTAGATCACCGGGCGCTGGGCCGCCGCCAACGCCTTGGCGGCCTGGCGGACCTGCTTCTGGTTTCCCTCCACTCGCGGCTGGTAGCCGGGCAGGCGCACGTCACAGACAGGCTCGTAGACGATCTCCGCGCGGGAAAGATCCTGCGGTATGTCCACCAGCACCGGACCCGGACGTCCGCTGCGCGCGATGTGGAATGCCTCGTGGATCGCCCGCGGGAGCTCCTGCGGATGCTGGATCATGAACGAGTGCTTGACCACTGGCATCGTGATGCCGATCGTGTCCGCCTCCTGAAAGCCGTCCGTGCCCAGCAGGTCGGTGCGCACCTGGCCGGTGATGAAGACAACGGGGACCGAGTCCATCATCGCGTCGCACATCGGCGTGATCAGGTTCGTCGCACCCGGCCCACTCGTGGCAAAGGCCACGCCGACCTTGCCGGTGGCCTTCGCGTAGCCCTCAGCGGCGTGTCCACCGCCGGCCTCGTGCCTGACGAGGATGTGACGGATGCCGCCGTTGACAAACGCGTCATAGGTGGGGAGGTTGGCACCGCCGGGCAAGCCGAAGACGACGTCCACGCCCTCCGCCTTCAGACATTCCATCAACGCATCAACCGCGCGCATCGCCGACCTCCCTTCCTTTAATTAAGAAAAATGCCAGTGTACCAGCGGGTTTGCAGCCCCCTTCAGGAGGAACCGATGGCGATGCCGATGGCCAGCACGATCGCGCCGCCGACCGTCACCACGAGCAGCGAGGAGCGCAGCGAGACCTCCAGGAAGCGCTGTCTCACCCACGCAATTGCGAACAGCTCGAACGCCACCACGCAGCCTGCCACTAGCAGCGCTTTGTGGACGTTGGAGATCAGGAATGGCAGCGTGTGAAAGATGCCGCCGATCGTGGTCATGCCCCCGGTGATCGCGCCGCGCACGACCGCCGAGCCGCGACCGGTCTGCTCGCCCGTGTCCGACAGCGCCTCAGACCAGCCCATGCTCACCCCGGCTCCGAGAGCGGTCGAGAAGCCCACGAGTAGCGCCGTGTGCGAACTCGAGGCAATCGCCGCCGCGAAGATTGGGGCCAGCGAGGAGACGGTGCCGTCGATCATGCCGACGAGCGCCGGCTGCACGACACGCAGCACGAAGTCGCGCTCGTCGGTGAAGCCCGCGCGGTGGATCCACCGCGCCAAGAATGAATCACCCGGTTGGGGCGCTGTCTTCACCTGTGTGCTCATCGCCGCGAACAGCCTATGGCAAGCATCGGCTTAGGGCAGCCGAATTTGACTTAGGGCAGCCGAACCCTTGCGAGCGGCGCGGCGCCCGTGCCGCGGTCAGCCCTGCTCAGGGCGACGGTGAGCTCGCGCTCGGCACGCGCTCCCAGGATTCGGGCGCGATCGCCACCTCAGGGAACCCGAGCTCAGCCCCGCAGCGCGTGCACAGCGCGTCGTAGATCTTCGTCACGCGCCCGCACTCAGGGCACTCACGGCGTAGCTCGTCGCGCTCGAAGCGGTAGGCGATCGCGGCGATCACGCCCAAGAAGGGGATGACGCCGGAGATCAGGAACCACAGCATGAACGAGCTGCCCTTGAGCTTGCCGATGATCCCACCGGAGATGCCAAAGCCGACGGCGATAATCACGTATGCCATCGCCGAGGCGAAGTCCCTACAGCAGGATCCGTAGGGCCCACACGACGGCCACGATCGCGAACACGACGGCCACGATGGTGGCGATGAAGATCACGAGGTGGAACAGAACATGCAGTAGAACCCAAGCCGCCACCAGCAGGACCAAGCCCGCGACGACGCTCCGACCTATGGACTTCGACCGCGATGGCGATGACGATGATGATGCGTTCATGTAGATCGACTCAGATGGTAGCGCGGCCGGACAGGAACTCCTACCCCTGCCCGGCCGCGCCGCCAAAGCACCGGCTGAGGGAGGCCGGTGCGCGTCGATGCGGAGGGATCACTACATGCGACCCAGCCGACCGAACTCGCGGGCGACCCTTGCCGTCGCGATGTCGACGTTGCTGAGGCTGGTACGTCGCCGACCCGCACCCTGCCCCACGCTCGTGAGCTGGTAGCGGCGGATACGCGGTCCGTGGTGCGGGGCATTCACTGGCTCCTCGGGCAGCAGGATGAACCGCCGAGGAGATGAGACGTTCGAGTTGGCTGCTGACCGGTTCATGGCATGCATATTGGCGCGGCGGGCAGCGGTTGCCTTTGGCCCGAAGTCCAAAATGTGGCGCACGGCGGTCTCCTAAATGGTGAGCGAAGCTACGAGGACGTCCCCAGCTGCTCGCCTGTGCCCTCCGCAAGGAGGGTATTGATCAGCCGCGCCACCTCGGTCCCGTCGGCGCGACCTTTGGTCTCACGCATCACGTGCCCAACGATCGGGCCGATCGCCTTGGCGTTGCCTTCGCGCACGCGCGCGGCGGCATCGGCGTTGGCGTCCAGCGCGGCCGCGACGATCGCCGCGAGCTCATCGCCGCCGCCGTCGATCGCGGCCAGGCCCTCGCGCGCGACGATCTCGGCCGGCACCCCGCCGTCGGCGACGAGCCGGTCGAGCACCTGTCTGCCGGCGCCGACGCTGATGCGCTTCGCGGACACGAGGCCAACGAGTTCGGCCAGCGCCTGCGGACGCACACGCGAGGCGGCCGGATCTGCGCCGTCGTCCAGGCGGGAGAGGAGCTCGCCTGTCACCCAGTTGGCCAGCGCCTGGGCCGGCGGCGCGGGCTCTCCCTCCCCCTCTGGGGACGATACCGAGGACAATGCCGCGCTGGCGTCGAGCGCCGCCTCGAAGTAGTCGCCGAGCTCGGCGCGAAAGGCGAGTAGCTGCGTGCTCTCGGCACTCAACCCGTAGTCGCGCAGCAGGCGTTCGGCGCGGTCGACGGGTAGCTCGGACATGGCCGCGCGCGCGTCCTCGCGCATCTGCTCGTCGATCGCCACCGGCACGAGGTCGGGCTCGGGGAAGTAGCGATAGTCGTGCGCCTCCTCCTTGGAGCGCAGTGAGGTGATGGCGCCGGAGGCGGGGTCGAAGTGCAGCGTCTCCTGCTCGACGGTGCCGCCGTCGCCCAGGATCTTCTCCTGGCGCGCGAGCTCGGCCCTGATCCCGCGTTCGATGAAGCGGAAGGAGTTCATGTTCTTGAGCTCGGTCTTGACTCCCAGCTCCTGTGTGCCAACCGGGCGCAGTGAGATGTTGGCGTCGCAGCGCAGCGAGCCCTCCTCCATGTTCACGTCGCTGACGCCCAGCTGGCGCAGCGTCGAGCGCAGCAGCTTCAGCCATTCGCTCGCCTGCTCAGGCGTGCGCAGGTCGGGCTCGGTGACGATCTCCGCGAGCGGCGTGCCGCCGCGGTTGAAGTCGACGATGCTCGCGTCCGAGCCGTGGATGCGCCCGCTGGCGCCGACGTGGATCAGCTTCGCGGCGTCCTCCTCGAGGTGCACACGGTGGATGCGCACGTTCCCCAACCTGCCTCCTCGGCACAGCGGCTCGTCGTACTGGGATATCTGGTAGCCCTTGGGCAGGTCGGGGTAGAAGTAGTTCTTGCGATGGAAGATCGAGCGAGGCGCGAGCTCGCAGCCGAGCGCCAGGCCGATCATCAGCCCGAGGTGCACGGCACGGGCGTTGACGACCGGTAGGCTGCCGGGCAACCCCAGGCAGACGGGGCAGGTGTGGGTGTTCGGCGGATCCCCGAACGACAGTTCACAGCCGCAGAACATCTTGGTGGCGGTCGCGAGCTGGACGTGGATCTCCAGGCCGATGACCGCCTCGTAGCGATCGTCTTTTGATGAGCCGCCTGCCGGCGGCTGGGGTGGCGTTCGTAGTGACTCAGACACGGGCCGGCGCTCCATCGAAGCCGATGCTCCGCTCGAGCGCGTACGCGGCGTCGAGCACGCGGTTCTCGCTGAACGCCGGGCCGGCGATCTGCAGGCCCACGGGCAGCCCGTCGGACAGGCCGCACGGAATCGAGATCGCGGGGATGCCCGCGAGCGACATCGGCACTGTGCAGAAGTCGTTCAGGTACATCGCCAGCGGGTCGGCGGTCTTCTCGCCGAGCTTGAACGCGACCGACGGGGCGGTCGGCGTGAGGATCAGATCGACGTGCTCGAAGGCCGTGCGGAAGTCATCGGCGATCTTCGTGCGCACGCGCTGGGCGCGGCCATAGTAGGCGTCGTAGTAGCCGGAGGACAGCACGTAGGTACCGAGCATGATGCGACGCTTGACCTCCGCGCCGAAGCCGTCGTGGCGCGTGCGCGTGTACATGTCGAGCAGGTCGCCGGGATGGGCGGGGTCGGTCTTGCGCGGCCCGTAGCGCACGCCGTCGAAGCGCGCGAGGTTCGAGGACGCCTCGGCGGGCGCGATCACGTAGTAGGCCGACAGCGCGTGCGGGGCGTGCGGCAGGCCGATCCCGCGCACGTGCGCGCCGAGCTCCTGTGCACGCGCGAGCGTCGCGTGGAAGGCGTCGAGCACGCCCGCCTCGATCCCCTCGCCGGTGAGCTCCGTCGGCACGCCCAGCCGCACGCCATCCAGGCGCTCTGCGCTGGGCAGCTCGATCGCGTGCGGGAACTGCAGCGAGGTCGCGTCGCACGGGTCGCGGCCGACCATGTGGCGCAGCAGCAGCGCGGCGTCGCGCACGTCGCGTGTCAGCGGCCCGGCCTGATCGAGCGAGGACGCGAATGCAATCATCCCGTAGCGCGAGACGGCGCCGTAGGTCGGTTTGAGACCGACGATCCCGCACAGCGCGGCCGGCTGGCGGATCGAGCCGCCCGTGTCGGTGCCGAGCGCCCACGGCGCCAGCCCCGCGGCGACCGCCGCCGCGCTGCCGCCGGAGGAGCCGCCGGGGACGCGCTCGCGATCCCACGGGTTGCGCACCGCGCCGAACGCCGAGTTCTCGTTGGAGGAGCCCATCGCGAACTCGTCCTGGTTGGTCTTCGCCAGCAGGCTCGCGCCGGCGCCGCCCAGGCGCCGCACGACGCTGGCCGTATACGGCGGCAGATAGCCCTCGAGGATCCGCGACCCCGACTGGCTGGGGACGCCCTCGGTGCAGAACAGGTCCTTGACGGCCAGCGGCACGCCGCCGAGCGGTGCCCGCACCGCCGCGTCGGACCCGACCGCACCCGGCGCATCCCTGCCCCGTTCGGGGCGCTCGGCGGCAACCCACGTGAAGCAGTTCAGCCCAGCATCGCCGGCCGCTCGGTCGGACGTGGCGCGCGAGCGGTAGACGTTGAACAGCTCGTCCGCCGACAGCGACCCCGCGGCGATCGCGTCCGCCGCCTGCGCGGCCGACAGCTTGAGCATGTCGGCGGCGCTCATGCCTGCGGGCTCGGGACCAGAAAGCCGTCGTCTGCGACCGCGGGCGCCTGCGCGAGTGCGACCTCGCGCGGCAGCGACGCACACGGCTCGTCGGGGCGCAAGGCGGCGTGGGTGGGCATCGCATCAGCGACCACGTGGGAGGTGGGCGCGACGTCATCCAGATCGAGTTCGCCGATCCTGGCGACGTGATCGAGCACGGCCGAGAGCTCGCGCGCCATCGGCTCGATCTCCTCCTCGGCGAGCGCCAGACGCGCCAGCCGGGCCACGTGCAGAACCTCATCGCGTCCGATCACAGTGGCGCATTGTACGGGTACCCGCCCGCCGCCCGAGGCGGGCGGGTGGGTACCAATCCAGCGGAGCTCTGTGCTCCCGCTTAGGTAGGCACGGAGCTCAGGCGGGCGTGGTGTCCGGCGGCTCGGGCGCGGCGGGAGGGGGAGTCGGCGGCGCGGCCGGTGGGGGTATTGGCGGCGCGGGCGTCTCGGATGAGCCGCCACTCGACGCGGCCGCGCCGCCACCCGTCGTTGCCGACAGGTTGCTGAGCGCACCGCTGGCTTGCTCGCGTACGTCGGCGAGCGACGTACCTTCGTCCTGCATGCCGAGATATCCACCGTAGGTAACGCCGAGAGCGGCGATCAGGCCAAGCCAAATCCCGATCTTGATGCCGAAGGAGGCATGGAAGCCACCGGTGTTCACACTGACGGAGGGGTGATGGATGATTCGGTAGAGGATCGCGAGCGTCGAGAGGAAGCCAAGGCAGGCCACGAGCACGCCGGGCTGCACCGGGCTCTCAAACTTCAGCGCACCCGCCGCAATCGCAACGGCCCCGAGCGCGACGATGATCGTGATGATCCAGATCCAGCGGCTATTGGTAAAGGAGTGCCAGCCGTTGTAGCTGTAGCTGGAGCTGCCGCCGATATTCACTCCCGCGATCGTGGGGACGTTCGAGCTGTATCCGAGCCACTTGAAAAAGAACAGGAAGATGAAAAATAGGATCGCGCTGCAGCTGATGATTCGATCGGAGCGACGCAGACGGCTGAAGTCGAAGTTCATTGCGGTGATCCCCCGTGAGTCGGTGGTGAATGCGACTGGTCCGCCCCAGCCTCAATGGCCGGAACATGCATCCGTTGTTACAAGATTCCTCACTTCTTCCCTCGATCCTGCACGTTATATGGTTGGGCAGACGGTGGAGCGACAGCCGCTACGGCTGGGGGCGCCGACCGAGCTCCGATCGCTCCGGCCGCGTGGGCCCGTACAGCGACGGGCGTTCGTCGCGCAGCGCCTGCCACGCACCGGCAAGGATGGCGACGGCGCCCGCGAGCGCCAACCACGCGCCCAGGCAGACCTCGGTGGCATGATCGGGGCGCTCGAGCGCTCTGACGATCGCCGCGATCACCGCCAGGAACCCAAGCAGCACACACCACACCGCCGTGGACACGGGCAGCGCCGGGCTACGCTCGGTAAGCGCGCTGAGCACCATCGCCAGCGCCGCGCAGACGGCGGCCAGCAGCAGCACGACGCCCGGGCCGAACGTGTTCCATGCGTCGAGGTTGCCAGCGGGGGCCTCGTATGACCGTACGAACAAGGACACGATCACGCAGATCGCGCCCGCTAGCGCCAGCAGCTCACCCGCGCGAAGTCGCTTGAGGCTCATCCGCATCGCCGTCGCGCTCGTGTCATGCGACATCTCCGTCAACCTCGGCGAGCAGCGTCTCGAGCTCGGCGTGATAGCGGGCCGCCTGGAGCGTGTTACGTAGCAGCAGCGCGATCGTCATCGGGCCCACGCCGCCCGGGACGGGGGTGATGGCGGAGGCGACCTCCACGGCCGCGGCAAAGTCGACGTCGCCCACCAGACCGCTCCTGTTACCGGCCTGCTCGGGGGTGAGACGGTTCATGCCGACGTCGATCACCACCGCCCCCGCACGCACGAACTCCCTCTGCACCAGGCGCGCACGGCCGACCGCGACGATCAGGACCTCTGCGCGCGAGCACACCTCGCGCAGGTCGTGCGTGCGCGAGTGGCACACGGTCACGGTGGCATTCTCGGCAAGTAGCAGCTGCGCCATCGGCTTGCCGAACAGGTTCGAGCGCCCGACGACGACGGCCTCGGCGCCCTCCAGCTCGACGCCGGTGTCGGCCAGTAGCTCCATCACACCGGACGGGGTGCACGGTCGCAGCCCTGGACGCCCTAGCGACAGCAGCCCCGCGTTGACTGGCGTAAGACCGTCGACGTCCTTGTCCGGGCTGATCATCGCCGTCAGCGCGGGGCCGTCGAGATGTTCGGGTAGGGGAAGCTGAAGCAGTACCCCGTTCACTGCGCGGTCGAAGTTCAGGCGCTCGAGCTCCTCGGCTACCTGGTCGAAGGACGATTCGGCGGGCAGCCGCCGGTCGAACGGCGTCATCCCTACCTCCAGGCAGGCACGCTGCTTGCCGCCTACGTAGACGGCGGACGCCGGGTCCTCGCCGACCAACACAGTCGCCAGCCCGGGGACCCGGCCGACGTTTCGCTTGAAGGCCTCGACGTCGCGCGCTACGCCGGCGCGCACACGCGCAGCGATCGTCTTGCCGTCGATGATCGTTGCGCTCATGGGCAGATGCTATGTGTTCGAGTGCGGAGAACGCGCGTGTCAGCGCTTGTTGACCGGAGCGTACTCGGCCATCAGCTTTCGCTCCGAGCCGTCGTCGGCGAAGCGTACGACGATCACCCCGCCCGGCTCCACGCCGGTCACGACGCCATCGCCGAAGGCCGCGTGCACCACGTCCTCGCCCAGGCGGAATCGGTTGGCGAGCGACACTCTGTCCCCTATGGGTGCGCCCTTCAGGGTGCCCTTCGTGAAGGAGGGTGCCCCTAGGGATGCACCCGGTCGAAACGCAGTCTCGTGGTGCTCGTCGAGCAAGTCGGATGGAATCTCGTCGAGGAAGCGGCTGCGCATGCCGTACGTCTGGGCGCCGAACACAGCACGTCTGCGTGCGCTCGTTAGGTACAGCCGCTGCATCGCGCGCGTGATGCCCACGTAGAACAGCCGGCGCTCCTCCTCCAGGCCGCCCTCGTCGAGCGCGCGCGAGTGCGGGAACACGCCCTCCTCGCAGCCGGCGATGAACACGATCGGATACTCCAGGCCCTTGGCGTTGTGCAGCGTCATCAGCGTCACCAGTCCCTCGTCGTCGCTGCGGGTATCGGCGTCGGCGACGAGCGCGATCTGCTGCAGGAACACGTCGAGCGTGTCCGCGCCCTCCGTGGCGCCAGCGTCGAACTCGCGCCCCACCTCGACGAGCTGCTCTAGGTTCTCGAGCCGCCCCTGCGCCTCGATCGTCCGCTCGGCCTCCAACGCCTCCACGTAGCCGCTCTGCGACAGCACCGCCTCGAGCAGCTCAGCGATCGGAATCTTCTCGCTCGCCCGCGGATCGCCGTCTTCGCCTGCTACGCGATCGTCGTCCTCGCCGGCGCCTCGATCAGCGCCGGGCAAACCGGCCGCCGTGCGCAGATCTTCCATCGTGTCCATGAACCGTCCCAGGGCCTTCACTGCGGCCGCGCCCAGACCCGGGATCTGCTCGGGTGCACGCGCGAGCTCCCACACGGAGACGCCGACGCTAGCCGCGTGGGCGACCACGCGCGAGAGCGAGGTCTGCCCGATGCCGCGCCGCGGCGAGTTAACCACGCGCGTGAAGCTCACCACATCGAAGGGGTTGGCAAGCAGCGACAAGTACGCAACTGCGTCCTTGATCTCCGCACGTTCGTAGAACTTGGTCCCGCCGATCACCTGGTAGGCGATCTCGCGGCGCACGAGCGTGTCCTCGATTACCCGCGACATCGCGTTCGTGCGATACAGAACCGCGATCTCAGTACGTGAGGCGCCCTCGTCAACCAGTCGCTCGATTTCGCCCACCACGAAGCGCGCCTCGGCGTGCTCGTCTTCGAGCGTGCGTAGTTGGATCTGATCTCCCTGCCCCAGTTCGCTCCACAGCCGCTTAGCGATCCCGCCGCGGTTGTTGGCGATCACCGCGTTGGCGGCGCCCAGGATCGTCTCGGTTGAGCGGTAGTTCTGCTCGAGCTTGACCACGCGCGCATCCGGGAAGTCCTCCTGGAAATCGAGGATGTTGCGGATGTCAGCTTGCCTGAAGCTGTAGATCGATTGCGCGTCATCCCCCACGACCGCCAGGTTGCGATGTCCGACCGGACCGGCATACGTCGGGCGATCGCCGGGCTCCGCGCCGCCGCGTTGTGGTGGACGCCCGCCGCCGACCAGTAGCTGCAGCAGCCGGTATTGGGCGTGGTTGGTGTCTTGGTACTCGTCGACGAGCACGTGGCGGAAGGCCTCGCCGTAGCGCATGCGGACGTCCTCGAACAGCTCCAGCAGGTTGACGGTCCTGAACAGCAGGTCGTCGAAGTCCATGGCGTTCATGCGATGCAGATCGCGCTCGTAGATGTCATAGACCTCCGCGATCATCTCCTCATAAGGCGAACCCACCGCCTGGCGATAGGCCTCCGCGTCGATCAGGCGGTTCTTCGCCGCGGAGATCTGATTGTGGATCGCGGACGGGGTGAAGCGCTTGGGGTCCACACCAACCGCGTCAGCCGAGCGCTTGGTCAGCCGCCGCGCGTCAGCCTGGTCGTAGATCGTGAACTGGCGCGTATAGCCCAGGCGCGCCGCCTCTGCGCGCAGGATGCGCGCGCAGGCGGCGTGGAAGGTCAGCAACCACATGCCTCGCGTGCCTCTGCCCAGGAGGCGCTCAACGCGCTCGCGCATCTCGCTGGCGGCCTTGTTGGTGAACGTGATCGCCAGGATCTCCCCCGCCTGCGCCTGGTCGGTGTAGATCAGGAACGCGATCCTGTGCGCGAGCACGCGCGTCTTGCCGCTACCAGCGCCCGCCAGGATCAGCAGCGGCCCCTCGCCGTGCGTGACAGCCTCGCGCTGCGGCTCGTTCAGCTGCTCCAGCAGCTCCTGGAGATGCTCGGCGTGGGGATTCTCCAGCATCCGAGCTCCAGCATAAGTCAGCCGCCGGCTGGGTTGGGACCCCTGACAGTCCGCAGTGGCCTGACCTCGGCGGCGAGCCCCGGTACGGGCTCGGCCTCGGAGAGCTCGCCAATCAGCCGTTCCAGCGTGGCGATCCGGCTTGAGAGGGCCTGGATCGCCTCGGCGATCGGGTCGGGTAGATGGATCCAATCCGCGTCGGGACCCTCCACGCGCCGCCCATCCACACGCACCGGATGCCCCGGATTGCCGACGACCGTCGAGTTCGCCGGCACGTCGGTGATCACAACGCTGTTAGCACCGATCTTCGCGCCGTGGCCGATCGTGATCGGCCCGAGCAGCTTTGCCCCCGAGCCGATCGTCACGTTGTCCTGCACAGTCGGATGGCGCTTGCCGGTGGCGAAGCCCGTGCCCCCGAGTGTGACACCCTGGTAGAGCGTCACGTCGTTGCCGATGTCGGCCGTCTCACCGATTACCACGCCGGCGCCGTGATCGATGAACAGTCCCTGGCCAATACGCGCCGCGGGGTGGATCTCGATGCCGGTGAGCGCGCGCGTGAGCATCGAGATCAGCCGCGGCGCCACCGGCACGCCGCAGAGCTTCAGCGCATGCGCCACACGATAGGCCAGCAATGCGTGGATGCCCGGCCACGTGGCGAGGATCTCAGCCGGCGAGACTCCACGCGCGGCCGGATCGCGGTCGCGCGCCGCAAGCACGTCACGACGGACCTCCTTGGCAACCCGTGCGACTTTGTCGAAACCGGGCATGGCAACAGCGTAGCGGCCAATTTCGCGAATGTTGACCGCGCAACCGAATCGTCATCGGCACGCCACCCGGCAGGGCGCCCATAAAACGATCTACGGCGCGAAGAAGGCTTGGGAGATGTAGCGCTCGCCAGAGTCGGGCATCATCACGACAATCCGCTGGCCCTTCGATTCCGGGCGGGCGGCGACCTGCAGGCCCGCCCACAGTGCCGCTCCACAAGAGATCCCGGCCAGCAGGCCGAGGCGTTTGGCGCAGATCCAGGCGGTCTGGATCGCGTCGTCATCGCTCACGGTGATGACCTCGTCGATCAGCTCCCGGTTGAGCACCGGCGGCACGAATCCCGCACCGATGCCCTGGATCCGGTGTGGCCCGGGGGCGCCTCCGGAAAGCACCGCGGAGCCACGCGGCTCGACCGCCACCACGCGCAGATTCGGGTTGGCGTGCTCACGCAGGTACTCGCCGACACCTGTGATCGTGCCACCGGTCCCGACGCCTGCCACGAACACATCGACGCGGCCCTCGAGCGCCCGCTCGATCTCAGGGCCCGTCGTGCGCCGGTGGACCTCCGGGTTGGCCGGGTTGGAGAACTGGTCGGGCAGGAACACGTCCGCGTCACGCGCCATCGCGCGCGCGGCAGCGACCGCCTCGCCCATCCCCCCCATCGACTCCGTGATGTCCACGCGCGCCCCGTACAGCCGCAGCAGGCTCTCGCGCTCGCGGCTCATCCCCTGCGGCAGCGTCAGCACCAGCTCATAGCCCTTGGCCGCACACACGAACGCGAGCGCGATCCCCGTGTTGCCGCTGGTGGCCTCCACGATCAGGGTGCGTCCCGGCTCGATCCGACCTTCGGACTCGGCCGCCTCGATCATCGCCACGCCGATCCGATCCTTGACGCTACCGCCTGGGTTGAACGCCTCGAGCTTGGCGAACAGCTCGACGCCGTTGTCGGCCGCCGGCGTCCCCTCGAGCATGCGCGGAAGTTCGACCAGCGGCGTCTCGCCGACAAGCTCGGCAATGTTGATCGGGATTCCCGACATCGCCTACGACAATAGTAGGCGCGCGGTGCCGGCGCAGCCCGGCTCAGCTGGCGCTACGTGTAGTCGAAATGGTCGGCCGGGCTCGTCGCGGTGACTCGTTTGTCAATGCTCGCCCGCACGTCCACCAGACCCGGCCCGCGCGCCGGAGCCACCACCGTGCATGTCGTGATGGACGCGCAGTCAACGGACGTCGCAGGTGTTCCGGCGAACTTGATCTTCGTCCCCGTCGTCCCGACCGCGAAGCCGGTGCCGGTGATCGTGACCGTTGTGCCTGTTGAGCCCGTATCGGGAGAGACGTTGGTGATCGTCGGTTCGATGTATTTGAAGTGATCGCGCAGATCGCACGGTCTGCGAGGAACGATGCACCCCGTCGATCCGCTGTTTCCGTATGGGGTGGACACCGTCACTTCCACGACGCCCACGGACTCCGCCGGCGAGACGGCCGTGATCAACTTGTTGGAGTCGACGGTGAAGCTCGTCGCGCCAACTGTGCCGAATTCGACCGCCGTGGCATACATGAGGTTGAGACCGAAGATCGTCACGACGGTTCCACCGGCGGCGGGACCGGCATTCGGCGTGATCTTCGGGACGTCGGGCGGAGGGGCCACGTAGCTGAACTGGTCTGCCGGATTGATGGCGCTAGTGCCTTCAGGGGTGGTCACCGTCACGTTGACCGTGCCCACGCCCGGCGGGTCGACAGCGGTCACCACCGTCGCCGAGTGCGCCTTTACTTCTGTCGCCGGCATCGAGCCGAAGGCAACCGCCGTGGCCCCGGAAAGGTTCGTGCCGACGATTCGGATATGACGCCCACCCTTCGTACGGCCGCTGTCGGGAGTGAGCCCTTCGACCGTCGGCGGCCCAGGGGTGCTCAACGGAATCGCGAGCCCTCCGGCGGGGAGCGTGGGAGCGGCCGCCGCCGGCGCAGTGACTGCCGCGATCGCAGCGAGGATCACAGCCCCGCACACCAGCGCCGGCACACGAGGATGTGTACCGCCGGTGCCATGGCTCATTGATCGATGCTTCGCAGAAAACATCATCGTCCCCCACCTCCCGGCGCGAGTCGCGCCGCTAGATTCGCGCGCAGCAATGCACGCCCCCTGAGATCCCTACTCGCCTTGATAGGCCCCGCGACTCGAACGACGAACCTCGTAACGTGATGCAAATAGACGGTACGATTCACATACCAAGACTAGTAAGATTCGACACTATCACGTGAGCATCGAACGTGTCCGCCGAATTGCTAGATGTGATATATGCTGGCGCCCGCGTCGCGGATCTCGCGCTCGATGACATCCGCGATCGTCGTCTGCCCGAGCGCCTTGCGGGCAGCCTCAGCGGCGTCGGCGAATACGCCCTGCGCATCGCGACCGAGCGGGCCGTCGAGCAGCTCGACGATCTCGAGCACGGTGATCGTCGAGGGCTCCCGCGCGAAACGGTAGCCGCCTTTGACACCACGCTGCGAGCTGACGATCCCGCCGCGACGGAGCACCGCGAAAAGCTGCTCCAAAAACTGCACCGGCACCTCCCGCTTGCGTGCCAGCTCGCCGATCGGCACCGGTTGCGAGCCCGAGCTGCGCGCAAGCTCGGCGAGCGCGAGCACTGCATACGGGGACTTGCTTGTGATCGAGATCATCGCGCTTCGAGATCATCGCACTTGCACCGTGTGCGCGATGCTAACGCCTACAGCCAGCCGCGCTCCGTAGCGATGAGGACGGCCTGCGCACGATCGACCGCGCCGAGCTTGCCATAGATGTTGTGCAGATGCGTGCGCACCGTACTCGTCGACAGTGTTAGCTCGTGCGCGATCTGCTTGTAGACCTTGCCCTCGGCCAGCCGCTGCAACACGCCCAGCTCCCTGCCAGACAGCGGGCACGGGTCGACGTGACGCTGACGCTGGCTGATCGGGCTCGGCAGTTCGTACATCACCCGTCTGAGCTCGTCGGGCCCGAGCCCGATGCTGCGCGCGGTCTGGAGCATCTCTGTGGGGGACACACGAGCGCCCTGCTCGTAATGGGCGAGCATGTCGGCGAGGCGCACGAAGGCAGCCTCGCCTTCCACGTCGGGATTGTGGTGACGCTCGATCGGCGTCGCCAGCGAAGCGGGAAGCCCCCAGCGGCGGATCAGTACGCCGCCCACCAGCGCGTGGTCGACGCCGAGCTCGCGCCGCTCTTGGTGGATGCGTTCCTCGGGCGTCCTCGCGCCGCGATGGACCTGGGAGGGATAGCCGGGGTAGGCGTGGAGCAGCACCAGCTTGCCGACGTCGTGGAGCAGACTCGTGACGGTCAGGCGGTCGCGATTCTCATAGCCCACCTCCGACGCGATCCGATCGGCGGCATGCTGGGTAGCGAGCGCATGCAGCCGGAAGCGCTCCGGCGCTGCGTCCCACACGCTGGCTCGCTCGAAGAAGTCGAACGTGCGCACGCGGTTGGCCACCGCCTGCACCGTGTGCGTGCTGAGGATCTCCACAGCCGCCACCGCCGTGTCCACACGCGCGCGGCCCTCTTGGGCGCGGTTGGCGAGGCGCAGGACGGCGATGATCAGCGCAACATCGGACTCGACGGCAGCGACCACGTCGGCGGTGGCCACGTGATCCTTGGAGACCACCGAGAGCAGGCGGTCGCGCGACTCGGCGAGCGCGGGAAAGGCCTCGAGCGCTTCAAAGGCCATCGTCAGGCGCCGGCCATGGCCCTCGTTCTGGTGGCGCTCGCCGGAGACCGCCGCCGGGGCGTTCGCACGCCGCTGGGGTGCCGGCGCTCGGCGCACGTTCACGTTCGTTGACTTCTTTGCCGCTGTCAGCCTCTTGGCCGCGGCCGGCTTGCCTGCTGCTGTCGGGTGTGTCGCTGCCGTCGGTGCCTTTGCTGCGGTCAGCTTCTTTGCTGCGGCGGTTGCCTGCATGCCGTCTTTGACCCCTTCCTTGGGTTCGTTGGGTCCGCCGGCCGTCCGAGCCGGGATTTCAGCGTTGGAGTCCTATCGGCATCCGCGAGCGAACCTTTGAGCGGCGATCTCCGACGTGCGGTCAGCCGGTGGCGAGCGCCAGGGCGATGCGCCGCAGTGTCTCCTCGCGGCCGAGCAGGGCGACGCTCTCGAAGATTCCCGGCGAGACGGTTGTGCCCGAGACGGCCACCCGCAGCGGCTGGTAGACATCGCGCGACTTGGCGCCTCGGCGCTCGATCACCGCGGTGAGCGCCTCCTGCACGGACGCCTCATCGAAGCTCGTGCTCGCGTCGAACGCCGTGCGCACCTCGGCAAGCGCAGCGCGACCATCGTCGTCCAGCCAGCGCGCACGCGCCTTGGGATCGTCAGTGGGGCCATCGAGCAGCGATCCCGCCAGCGGCCAGAATTCGGCGAGCGTGGTGATCTTCTCCTGGCTGATCCGCGCCGCGCCTCCTAGACCCTGGCGCCCGGTGAACCTTTCCAGACGACGGGTGAGCTCGACGAGCGGCAGCTTGCGGATGTAGAGGCCGTTCAGCCATCTCAGCTTGACCTCGTCGAAGCGCGCCGGGTTGCGGCTGACCCGCTCGAGCGTGAACCGCTCGACCAGCTCCTCGGTCGACAGCACGGTCGCATCGTCTCCCGCGCCCCAGCCGAGCAGCGCAAGATAGTTGCGCACGGCCTCGGGCAGGTAGCCCGCGTCGCGCAACTCCTGCACGGAGGCGGCGCCGTGGCGCTTGGAAAGCTTCTTGCCATCCGGTCCGTGCAGCAGCGGCAGATGCGCGTACAGCGGCAGTGGCGAGTCGGGGCCGAAGCCAGCGGCCCTGGTGGCCTCCAGCACAAGCAGCTGCTTGGGGGTGTTCGAGAGATGATCCTCGCCGCGAACGACGTGCGTGATGCCCGCGTCCAGGTCATCGATCGCGACGGCGAAGTTGTACAGCACCGAGCCATCCGCGCGGGCGATCACCGGATCGTCGAGATGAACGTGCTCGAAGCGCGTGTCACCGCGGATGATGTCGTGGACGACCGTTGCGCCGTCGGCGGGCACGCGCAGGCGCACCGCCGCGTCTTTCTGGTTCTCCGCCCGCCCCTCACCCCGGAACCCGCGGTCGGCGCCATGCGCCTGCTTGTAGGCCTTGACGTCCTCGGCGGTGGCGCTCGAGCGGTACGCGTGCCCGGACTCGAGCAGCGCCGCAAGCGCCTCGCGGTGGCGCTCGGAGCGCGCGGTCTGCAGGATCGGCCCTTCGTCCCAGTCGAGCTCCAGCCAGCGCAGCGCATCGAGGATCTGCTCGACGTTCTCTGGTGTCGAGCGTTCGCGGTCGGTGTCCTCGATGCGCAGCACCAGCTCTCCGCCGGCGTGGCGGGCAAGCAGCCAGTTGAACAGCGCCGTGCGGGCACCGCCGATGTGCAGCGCCCCTGTGGGCGATGGTGCGAAGCGAACCCTCATAATCCGCTCGCATGCTAATCGGAGCGCACGTCTCGCCCGCGGGCGGTCTGCCGAAGGCAATCGAACGCGGCGTGGAGCGCGGCTGCCAGGCGATCCAAATCTTCAACCAGTCGCCGCGGATGTGGAAGCCGACGGTCTACCGCGACGAGGACGTGGCGGCGTTCCGGGAGGCGATGGCCGCGAGCCCGATCGGCGCCGTCCTGATCCACGCCGTGTACCTGCTCAACTGCGCCAGCGATGACCCGGACATTCGCGCGAAATCGCTGGCGTCGCTGACCCACTCGCTGCGGGTGGGCCAGGCGATCGGGGCATCCGCGGTCGTCCTGCACCCGGGCTCGGCCAAGACGGGAGCTGTCGGTGCGGCGATCGCACGCGCGGGCGAGACGATTCGCGCCGCCCTGCAGGAGAGCGAGGGCTGCGAGTTGCATCTGGAGAACACCGCCGGCGCGGGCGGAACACTCGGACGCTCTGTCGACGAGCTGGCGCAGCTATTGGAGAGTGCCGGCACGGACGCATCCTCCCCGGAGGGGGAGCGGCTCGGCGTCTGCCTGGACTCGTGCCATCTGCTCGCCTCCGGGTATGACATCCGCACCGCTGAGGGCATGGCGGTAATGCTGCGCGAGGCGAAACGCAAGCTCGGTCCAGGGCGTATCCGCTCCCTGCACCTCAACGACTCGCAGACCCCACTCGGCTCCAACCGCGATCGCCATGCCAACATCGGTGCCGGAGAGTTAGGCGAGGAGGGATGCGCGGCGTTCCTGTCTGCCCCGTCCCTCGCAAAGCTTCCCTGCGTGCTGGAGACGCCTGGCCAGAACCGTAGCGGACCCTCGGCCGAGGAAGTGGCGCGGGCGGTGACGCTGCGCGAGCGGGGAATCGCCTCGCGGCGTTGAGTCTCCGGGCTAGCCGGTCGCAGCGGAGGCGAGCGGGGCGAGCGCGTGCTCGAGCTCGGCCCGCAGCGTCGGGGTGTGCTGCACGCGGTAGTCCTTGCCGAGGCGCATCCGACGGGTACCGGCGCTGGTGTCGATGTCCACCAACACCTCAGCGGGGCCGGGGAAATCCTCGATCGCCTGCCTGAGCTCGTCGAGCGCCCTTGCGGACAGGTCCGCAGCGGCGACACGCAGATGCACCGGCTGGGCGAGTGCGGTGGCGGTGCGAGCGGCCGTGCGGGCCTCGGATTGCGCGCGCTCGATCTCCTCTGGCGAGGGTGCGAACCGCTCGACGGTCTGCACCACCAGGCAGGTCTTGCCAGCTTCCTTGTGGTCCACACGACCCTTCACGATCACCACCTCGTCGACCACCAGTGCCGCCTCATGCTCGGCCAGCGCCTTGCCGAACACGAGCATCTCCACAGCGCCCTCGAGATCGTCGAGTGTCGCGAACATCATGTGGTCGCCATTGCGGGTACGGATGCGCTTGGTCTCGGTGACGATCCCGCCGACAGTCACCCAATCCTTGTCGCGGCGGTCCTCCAGCGCCGCGATCGGACAGTCGACCCGCGCACGCAGTGCGTCGCGCAGGGGCTTGAGTGGGTGTGCGGACACGAACAGCCCGATCGCTTCCTTCTCCGCGGCCAGCAGCTCGGCCTGCTCGAACTCCTCGGCGGGTATCGGCGGATGGATGGGACGGGCCAGCCCTGCGCCCGCGATCGCCCCGCCGCCAGCAGGGAGGGACCCAGCCGCCGCACCATTGTGGGGCACATCGTCCTGGAGATCGAAGATCGATCCCTGCCCGATGAGCGCGTCCTGTTGGATCTTCTGGCCACTTGCCTGAGCCCGCTCGAGCACCGACAGCATGCCCTTGCGGCTCGCGCCGGTCGACCCGAACGCCCCGCACTTGACGAGCGCCTCAATCGCCTTCTTATTGACCGTGCGGCTGTCCACGCGCTCGCAGAAGTCCCATAGCGAGGTGAACTCGCCACCCTCCTCGCGCGCGCGTTTGATCGCCTCGACTGCCTGGTAGCCCACCCCCTTTACGGCGTCCAGGCCGAAGCGAATATTGCCGATCGCACCTGCCTGCCGATCCCCCTCGCCCGCCCCGACCGTGAACTCATGATCGGAGAGGTTGACGTCGGGAGGCAGGATCTCAATCCCCATCTCCTCGCAGCGGGCGACGAAGAACGGGACCTTGTCCTTGGTCGACATCACCGAGGAGATCAGCGCAGCCATGTACTCGGCCGGATGGTTGGCCTTCAGCCAGGCTGTGCGGTAGGCGATCAGCGCATAACACGCGGCGTGGGACTTGTTGAACGAGTAGTCGGCCGACTTCTCGTTGGTCTGCCACAGGAACTCGATTACCTGGGGGCTTGTGCCCGACGCGCGGCAGCCCTCGACAAACTCCGGCTTCAGCGCGGCCATCGCCGCGCGGTTCTTCTTGCCGATCGCCTTGCGCAGATCGTCGGCCTTCGCCCCCGTGAAGCCAGCGAGCTCCTTGGAGATTTGCATCGCCTGCTCCTGGTAGAGGATCACGCCATTGGAGGATTCGAGGATCGCCCGCAGGCGCTCGTCCGCGTAGGAGATCGCCTCCCGGTGGTGCTTGCCCTTGGCGTACACCGGAATCTGGTCCATCGCGCCGGGTCGGTAGAGCGCGTTGAGCGCGACGAGGTCGTTGAACTCGTCGGGGCGCACCTTCTTGAGCGCCTCGCGCATGCCCTCGGACTCGAACTGGAAGACCCCCGTCGAGTCGCCGCGTGCGAGCATCTCGTAGGTGCGCTGATCGTCGAGCGGGACCTCGGTCCAGTCGGGACGCGCGCCCGTCGAGCGCTCGATGATGTCGAGCGCGTCCTCGATCACATCGAGGTTGCGCAGCCCGAGGAAGTCCATCTTGAGGATGCCGATTTCCTCGATTGGCTTCATCGAGAACTGCGTGACCGTGCGGAACACCCGCTCGCCGTGCTCATCGGTGCCAGCGTCGGCTAGCTGCAGCGGGACGATGTCCGTCAGCGGGCGGTCGGCGATCACCACGGCGGCAGCGTGGATCGAGGAGTTGCGCACGATCCCCTCCAGGCCCTGCGCGACATCAACGATCTGCTTCGCCGTCGGGTCCTCGTCGCAGGCCTTGCGCAGCGGCTGACCGTCTTTCAGACACTCCGCGAAGGACGGCGCACGGCCCATGATCGGGTCGGGGATCAGCTTCGCCAGGCGATCGCCGGTGCCGTAGTCGAAGCCCAGCACGCGCGCCGCGTCGCGCGTGGCGGCACGCGGGAACATCTTGCCAAAGGTGACGATCTGCGCGACCGACTCGCGTCCGTACTTCTCGGTCACGTACCTCATCACGCGCTCGCGTCCGCGCACCGAAAAGTCGATGTCGATGTCTGGCATAGACACGCGCTCGGGGTTCAGGAAGCGCTCGAACAGCAGGTCGTACTCCAGCGGGTCGATGTCGGTGATCGCCAGGCAGTAAGACACGAGCGAGCCCGCCGCCGAGCCGCGGCCTGGCCCTACCGCGATGCCGTTCGCCTTGGCGAATGACACGAAGTCCCACACGATCAGGAAGTACGCGTTGAAGCCCATGCGGTCGATCACGTCGAGCTCCATCTCCATACGCTCCACGGCGGCAGCCGGCGGCGGATCGCCGTAGCGCGCGCGCAGTCCCTCCTGCACGCGCGCGCGCAGATATTCGCGCTCGTCGCTGCCGTCGGGCGTGGAGTAGCTCGGGATTAGCTGCTTGCCGAGCTCGAGCTCGACCGAGCAGCGCTCGGCGATCTCGACAGTGCTGGCGATCGCCTCCGGCCACTCGGCAAACGTGCGTGACATTTCCTCGCTGTCGCGCAGGTAGAACTCGTTGGTGTCGAACGTCAGCTTCGGCGCCGCGATTGTGCTCTTGGTCTGCACGCACAGCAGCGCCGTGTGATGGTCGTAGTCCTCCCGGCGCAGATAGTGCACGTCGCCGGTACCCACCAGGCTACCCCCGAGCTCCTTGGCGATCCGCACGATGCCCTCGTTGCACTTGTCCTGCGGCGCCAGCCCGTTCTTCTGGACCTCGAAGTACACGTTCTCGGCACCGAACACACGCAACAGGTCGTCGGCGTGAGCGCGCGCCTCCTGCTCGCGATCCTCAAGCAGCCGCTGGCAGAAGCGCGAGGCCAGGCAGCCCGTGAGCGCGATCACGCCCTGCGAGTAGCGCTCGACCTGGGCGAGATCGACGGTCGGCTTGCCCCGCTGTAGGCCTTCCAGGAAGCCGGCCGAGGAGAGCTTGACGAGGTTGCGGTAGCCGCCATCGTCGGCAGCCAGCAGCGTCAGGTGGTTGCGCTCGACCTTGCCGGTGGCCGTGTGGTCGTCAACTAGATAGATCTCACAGCCGACGATCGGCTTGACGTTGTGTTTGGCGCACGCTCGGTAGAGCTCGACCGCGCCGTTCATCACGCCATGGTCTGTCAGCGCCAGCGCCGGCTGGTCGAATCCCGCTGCGCGCTCGGCCAGCGCGTCGATCTTGCAGGCGCCGTCGAGCAGCGAGTACTCGGAGTGGACGTGGAGATGGACGCAGGAGGTGCTGCTCACTGAGACTGCATGCTAGGTGGCCGAGCGGCGGACGCTCAGCCGCCGCGCCGCTGTTTGCGCTTGATCCGTTGGCGCGCGAGCCAGGACAGGCTGTGCTTGTGCAGCGGATGCTCTGCTGCCGGCGTACGGTGCGCGACGCGAGCGTCCTGGGCGACCTCGGCACGAGCGCGCAGCCCGGCCGCCTCGGGAGCACGCAGCGCGGCCGCCTCGGGAGCACGCGGCACGGGCTCGCCAGGATTCGACACGACTTCGGAAGCCGGCACGGCCTCACTAGCAACCGGCGCCGCTGTCTCGGCACGGGCGCGTAGGCGCCCGACCGCAGCCGCCAGCGCGTCGGCCATCTCGACGCCTCGAGCGTCGGGGGGAGAAGCCGCGACGGACCGCTGGCCGAGCTCCGGTCGGTCATTCGTGGAGCGGTCGAGCTTCGACCGCTCCTGAGCGACCAGCACGGACGTCACGCGGGCGACGATGCCCTTCGTCTCGCCGAGCAACAACTCCATCCGGCGATGGCCCTCACGCATGCTCTCCAACAGCCGCTCGGAGCGCTCGCGCGCTGCTCGCTCGGCGTCGAGTCCGCGCTGGATCTCCAGCGCGCGACGCTCGAGATCGTTCAGCCGCGCCTGCAGGTCCTGCTCGGAGACCGATCGCGGGTCGGCTAGCACCGCGGCGCGCTCGGCGGCCGTCTCCCGCTCGGCCTCAGCGAGTTGGCGCTGAACGCCCTCCAGCCGCCGCGCGAGTTCATGCGCGCCCTCCTCGCTCGCGCTCAGGCGGGCGCTCAGCCGCTCGATCTCCGTACGGCTCTCGCGATCTAGGCGGGCACCGGCGGCGGAGATCTGGGTCAGCCGGTCCTCGGCCTCGACTCGCAGCTGCTGCTCGGCGTACTCGCGCTGCTTGACGCGCCGCAGCTCGTGCTCGCGCTCGAGCGCGGCGGCCCGCTCGGCCTCCAGCAGTTCGTCCATCCGCAGGCGGTCGTCCTCGGCCTCGCGCAGGCGCTGCTGCAGGCTAGCCACGTGGCGTTCGAGCGTCTGCACCGTGGCTTCTGCGGCCTCGGCGCGGCGCGTGAGCGCGACCTCGCCACTCTCGGCCGCGCGACGCGCGCGGCGTTCGGCCAGCAGGTCCCCCTCGCCTCGCCCCGACCTCGGTCGATCGGTACGACCTTCGGGCCCGTTACCGTGCCCCCCGTTCGGGGTCTCGCTTCCCTCGGCCATCACGTTGATGGCCAACTTAGAGGGGGAGCCGGACGACGCTCAGCCGGTCAGGCGTTTGACGAGCACAACCGCAGCCGTAAGCGTGACCAGTGCGCCACCGCCGCTGAGCGCGAGCTTACGCTTCGATGGCAGGCGCCTGCGCAGATACCACTTGCTGCCCTGCCACACCACATACCCGAGGATCCCGTAGCGGTTGCCGTTGCGCGCCATGTCTGCAGCATGCTACCCGCGGGCGCTACTCGTTACGCAGGCGCCACGCCATCCGCGACTGCAGCGACCACAGCTCGATAAACCCGGGGGAGGCCGTCTGCGAGAACAGCCCCCCAGACTCGGAGAACGATGCGAGGCTCGCGTCGTAGACCGCGTTTGGGGAGGAGCGCGTCACCACGCGCGCGTGGCCCTTGTAGAGCTTCAACCCGATTGTCCCTGTGACCCGCTCGTTGACACGCTCCATATAGGCATCTAAGTCCTCGCGCAGCGGCTCCCACCACAGCCCCGCATAGACGAGATACGCCCACTGGCGGTCGAGCTCTGGCTTGAACTGGTTCTGGTGGATCGTGCATACGAGGCGCTCGAGCTCCTGGTGGGCGGGCAGCACAATCGCGGCGGCGGGGACCTCGTAGATATCGCGCACCTTCAGGCCCACGATGCGGTCCTCGATGTGGTCGACGATGCCAACACCGTGGCGAGCGGCGATCGTCGCGACTCGTTCGATCAGCTCGACGAGCTCCAAACGTTCCCCGTTCAGCGCCACCGGGATACCCGTCTCGAAGGCCAGCTCGATCTGCTCGGGCTCGTCCGGCGCCTGCTCGGGTCGGGTGACGAGCTGGAAGACGTCGTCGTCGGGCGCGTGCCCGAGATCCTCGATCCAGCGTCCCTCCGAGGAGCGCCCCCAGAGGTTGTCGTCAATCGAATACGGCGTGACCTCCGTGCCGCCCTTGACCGGGATACCGTGCTCGCGCGCGTAAGCGATCTCCTCCTCACGGCCCATCTGCCAGGAGCGCACCGGCGCGATCACCTTCAGCTCGGGCGCGAGCGTCGCGATCGTGGCCTCGATGCGCACCTGGTCGTTGCCCTTGCCGGTGCAGCCGTGCGCGATCGTGTCGCAGCCGGTCCTGCGCGCATACTCGACCGCCAACTTCGCGATCAGTGGGCGTCCGAGCGCCGTGAATAACGGATAGCCGCCGCCGTAAAGCGCGTTGGCCTTGATCGCCGGCAGCACGAAGTCGCGCGCGAACTGCACCCTGGCGTCCACTACGTGGCACTCCAGCGCGCCCAGCTGCGTGGCCTTGCCTTCGATCACCGCATAGTCCTCCCCCGGCTGGCCGAGGTTGACGGTTAGGCACACGACCTCGGCGCCATAGGAGTCCTGGATCCACTTGAGCATGACGCTCGTATCGAGACCGCCCGAATACAGGAGCAGGACACGGTGAACGTGCGCTGGATCGGCCTCATAGGAGGCGCTACGGACCGTCGGGATCTCATGCTCGCGGCTCACAGTCGGCGAAGGCTACTCGGGCTGGGTGCGGGTCGCACGGTCGCTCGAGCCCGGGGCACGCCCGCGTTCCATCAGCGGGTGCCTCGGCGGGTGGACGGAGCTCTCGAGAAAGCCGAGCTTCGCGTACAGGCCCTGCGCATCGGCGGTGTGCAGCAGCCAACGCATATCCGCTGCGACCCCACCCCGCCCGCCGCCATCGACGATCTCGTGGACCAGCTCCAGCCCGAGCCCGCGGCCGCGGTACGCGGGCAGCACATACACGTCAGCTAGATACGCGATGATCACGCCGTCGGAGACGGCCCTGGCGAAGCCCACCAGCTCGCTGCCGCGGTAGAGCCCGACCACCCTGCGAGAGCCGCCGATCGCGAGCTCGATGCGCTCGCGGGAGCGTCCACGACCCCAGTAGGACTCGCCGCTAATGAACGCGTGCACGGCGTCCACGTCGATCCGCGTCGGATCGTCGTCGAGCACGAAGCCACCCGCGAGCTCCCGTCGCATCCGCTCAAACCCCCAGCGCGCGGGCGAGCCGCGTCAGCGCCTCATCCACGTCCGCCTCGGTGACGACCAGCGGCGGCAGCAGCCGCAGGGTCGTCGGTCCAGTGGCGTTGAGCACGAGCCGCTGCTCGAGCAGCGCGCGGCGAACGACCGCCGGCGCCGGGACGTCCAGCTCACACGCGAGCATCAACCCACGCCCGCGCACGGAGCGGACGTGCGGCAGGGCTTCCAGGCCGCCGGCCAGGCGCTGGCCCAGCTCACGCACGCGCCCCAGTAGTCGCGGATCGTCGGTCACCTCCAGCGCCGCCAACGCGGCGCTCGCGACCACGGGTCCGCCCGCGAAGGTCGAGGCGTGATCGCCCGGTGCAAACACGTCGGCGAGCCGCTCGCCGGTGATCAGCGCGCCGATCGGCAGGCCCCCGCCAAGCGCCTTGGCGACCGTCATCGCGTCCGGTCTCACGCCCGTCTGTTCGTACGCCCATAGCGTGCCCGTGCGACCCATGCCGCACTGCACTTCGTCGAACACGAGCGCGGCGCCGTGTTCGTCGCACGCCGTGCGTGCGGTCATCAGCAGCTCCGGGGAGAGCACGTTGACGCCGCTCTCGCCCTGGATCGGCTCGACCAGCACCGCTGCGGTGCGCCCATCGATCGCCGCGCGCAGCTCGTCCGGATCGGCGGCCACCGCACGGAAGCCGGGGACCAGCGGCGCGAACGGAGCCTGCTTGGCCTCCTGCGGTGTGGCCGACAGGGCACCATAGGTGCGACCGTGGAAAGCCCCGTGGATGACCACTACGTCGCCGCCGGCGCGGGCCTTGCGCGCGAGCTTGATCGCCGCCTCGCTGGCCTCGGCGCCGGAGTTGCAGAAGAACACCTTGCCGCCGAGGCTCGACTCGGATAGGCGTCCGGCCAGGCGCATCGCCGGCTCGGTGTAGAACAGGTTGCTGGTGTGCATCAGCCGCCCGACCTGCTCGCGCACCGCCGCCACCACGCGTGGGTGGCAGTGTCCGAGGCTGGTCACCCCGATCCCACAGAGGAAATCGAGATACTCGTTGCCCTCGACGTCCCACAGGCGCACACCCTCGCCACGCACGAACTCCGCCGGTAGGCGTGCGTAGGTGCCGATCACACGTGTGCGCTCCAACTCCTGCAGCTCGGCCAGGCTCATGGTGCTGCCTCGATCTTGGTGCCGATCCCTGCATCTGTGAACAGCTCCAGCAGCAGCGAGTGGGCGATCCGCCCGTCGAGGATGTGCGCAGCGCTGACCCCGTCCTTGATCGTCTCCACGCAGGCCTCCAGCTTCGGACGCATACCCCCCCCGAGTGCCGGCAGCGCGCTCTGTACCTGCTCGGCGGTAGCGTGGCCGATCAGGCTCGTCGGGTCGGCTGGGTCGGCCAGCCAGCCGGGGACGTCGGTCAGGAAGATCACCTTGTAAGCACCCAGTGCACCGGCGACCGCACCCGCGGCCTCATCCGCGTTGACGTTGTAGGAGTGTCCCTCGCGGTCGGCACCGACGGAGGCGATCACCGGGATGTAATCGCTGGCGACGTGCTGGATCACGCCGATGTTGACTCGCTCGATGCGCCCGACGAAGCCGATGTCCTCGCCGCCGGGCGCGGCGCGACGGGCGACGCGAAACAACGAGCCGTCGTCGCCGCACAGTCCGACTGCCGGCTGGCCGTGACGGTTCAGGCGCAGGACGATCTCCTTGTTGACCTTCCCCACGAGCACCATCTTGGCGACCTCGACGGTGCTCTCATCGGAAACCCGCAGGCCACCGACGAACTCCACCGGCAGACCCAGGCGCTCCATGTAACAGGTGATCTCCGGACCGCCGCCGTGCACGACGATCGGGTTCAGCCCCACATACTTCAGTAGCACCACATCGCGGGCGAACTCCTCGCGCAGATCAGGGTCCTCCATCGCGGCGCCGCCGTACTTGATCACAACCGTCCTGCCGTGGAACTCCCTGATGTACGGGAGCGCCTCCAGCAGCGTGCCTACGTCACGCATTCGAGCTCCTTCGTCTCGTCCGGTCATGTGGAGTAGTCCGCGTTCACCGTCACGTACTCGTGCGAGAGGTCTGAGAAAAACACCTCGGTCTCAGCGTGGGTCGAATCCCGTCCACCCAGGCCGATCTCGTATTCGACCTCCTTCGCCTGCAGCGCGCTCGCCAACGCGTCCTCGTCGTAGGGGATGGCGACTCCCGCCGAGCACACGTGGATGCCCTCGAGCGAGAGGTCCACGGCGAGCGGCGTTGGGAATCCAGCCCGCCCGCCCAGGACCCCGCCGACCGCCTGCACGATCCGCCCCCAGTTGGGATCACCGCTGTGCAGCGCCGCCTTCACCAGCGGCGAGTTGGCAACGGCGCGTGCCGCGGCCTCGGCACCGTCGAGATCGCCGCCACGCACGACCACGCGTGCGATCCGCGCGGCGCCCTCGCCGTCGGCGACCATCATGATCGCGAGCTGACGCAGCAGCGCATCGAGGGCCTCGCCGAAGCGCAGCTCGTCCTCGCTCTCGGGAGCGATGCTGACGCCGCTAGCCCCAGAGCACATCAGGATCGCGGTGTCGTTTGTCGATAGCTGCCCGTCGACTGACGCACGGTCGAACGAGCGTTTGACGCACACGCCGAACAGTAGGTCGGCGGTCTCGGGCGCAAGCGCAGCGTCGGTCTGCACGAAGCAGAACATCGTGGCGAAGCGCGGAGAGATCATGCCGGCGCCCTTGCACTGGGCGGTCAGGCGTACAGGGCCGGAGGGCAGCTCCACCTCCAGACACGCGCGCTTCTCGAACGCGTCGGTCGTCTGGATCGCCTGCTGAAGGTCCGCGTCGCCCTCGCGACGTAGCTGTTTATGCGCAGCGAGGATGCCCTTCAGGATGGCGTCCACCGGCAGGTAATCGCTGATGCCACCGGTCGAGGCCACCGCCACTGCGGACGCCTGCACCCCGAGCGCCGCCGCGGCGGCGCCCTGCGTCTTGGTGGCGTCTTCGAGCCCGCGCTTGCCGGTGGCGGCGTTCGCGCATCCGGAGTTAGCGAGGATCGCCCGTAGCCCGTCGAGCTGGCAGCGCTCCCGGCTGAGCAGTACCGGCGCGGCCGGCGTCCCTGTAGCCGTGAAGCGCGCGGCGCTGACCGGGCTCTCGACGTCGCACACCAGCAGCGCCAGGTCGGAGTTGCCGCTGGGCTTGATCCCGCACGCCGCCCCGGCGGCTCTGAAGCCCGCCGGCAGTCCGGCCGTGGGTCCCATGTCGCGCACGTGCTCGGGGGCGGACACCCAGCGCGAGTGGAAGAACGGCTGTGGCGGCCCCTCGGACCTCCGGTCACCCCAGACATCTTTGCCAGCACTCATAGCAACCCTCTCGTCTCCGGTAGATCGAACATCAGGTTGAGGTTCTGCACGGCCTGCGAGGAGGTCCCCTTCCAGAGGTTGTCGATCGCCCCGAACGCGATCACCTTGCCGGTGTGCTCGTCGGCGGCGGCGAACACGCGGCAGTAGTTGGTCTCGCGCACCTCCAGCACGCCCGGCGGGTCCTCGACCAGCTCCACGAACGGCTCCTCGGCGTAGGCGTCGGTGTAGAGGCCGCGCAGCTCCTCAGCCGCGACGGGCCGCGTGGTGGTGACGTAGCAGCTGGCCATCTCGCCCTGGTCCAGGGGGACCAGGTGGGCCTGGAACTGAACCTTGAGATCGCTCGGCACGTCGGCGCGAGCGCCTACGGAACCCGCTGAGGCGCTAAGCAGTGCCAGCTGCTCCTCGATCTCGGGCGTGTGCCTGTGCGCGGCGACCTTGTACGGGACGATGTTCTCGCCGGCGATCGACAGGTGCGTGGTCTCGTCGAACACGCGCCCAGCGCCGGAGATGCCCTGCTTGGCGTCAATCACTACGTCGGCGATCAGACCGGCGCGGGCGAGCGGCGCGAGCGCGAGCAGCGACGCGGTCGGGTAGCAGCCCGGGTTGGCGACGATCGCCGCGCCGGCGATTCGCTCGCGGTGCAGCTCGGTCAACCCGTAGACAGCGTCGCCGAGCAGGTCCGGGCGCGGATGTGTGCCATACCAGTGTTCGTATGTGGATAGCGAGCGCAGGCGAAAGTCGGCGCTGAGGTCGACCACGCGGATGCCTTGCGCGCGCAGGGCCCCGACGGTCGGCGCGGCGGCGGCGTGGGGGTAGGCGACGACTGCCGCGACGACATCCTGCAGGCGCTCGACCTCGAGCGGCTCGATTGCCAGCGGCACGCGATAGCGCGGATACACCTCCTGCAACGGCCTGCCGAGCTCCGAGCGCCCGGTGACGGCCACGAGCTCGAAGTCCGGGTGACGCCAGAGCAGATGCGCAGCGAGCGCGCCGGTGAAGCCAGTTGCGCCGGCGACGATCACCCGCCGCCCGCCGGCGGCGCCGGGCTGAGTGGCGAGGTCTCCCTGCGGGGACCTCGCTTCGCGGGAGCCAGACAGGCTAGCCACGCAGCTCACCGCCGAGCTCCTGCAGCGCCGCGACGATCCTGCCCCGCACGGGCTCGATGTCCTCGTCGGTGAGCGTGCGCTCAAGCGCACGGAAGGAGAGCGCCAGTGCGAGCGAGCGTTGCCCCTCCCCCACCTGCTCGCCCGTGTACACGTCGAACACGCGCACCTCCTCGAGCATCTCACCGGCAGCGGCTCGCACACGCGCGAGCGCCTCGGCGGCTGCGACCGACTCGGGCAGCGTCACCGCGAGGTCTTGGCGCAGCGGTGGAAACGGCCCGAACGCCGTGAACTCAACCAGCGGCGGCGCGAGCGCTGCGAGCTTGCCGAGGTCGATCGCGAACGCGGCCGAGCGCTGCAGGTCCCACGCACCAGCGACGAGTGGGTGCAGCTCGCCGATGAAGCCAAGGCGCACGGGCTCGTCCGTGGGCGCGGCGGCCCCGCCCACGGTCCCGGACTGGGCTCCAGCGGTGACGATCACGGCGGCGCTGCGCCCCGGATGCAGGAACGGCCACGCCCCGGGCGTCACCGACCAGTCGAGCCCGAAGCGCTCGAGCAACGCCCCGAGCAGCGCCTTGGCGGCGAAGAAATCGGCCTCGCGACGCTCGCCGCGCCACGAGCGCGGCTCCAGGCCGCCGCTCAGCAGCACGCCGAGGCTGTGGTGCTCGTCGGCGGCGCGCACCTGCGCCGGCTCCGCGTCGGCCGCCCGCGGGTGGCCGGACTTGCGGTCACCTGCGTGATACACGGTGCCCGACTCGAAGATCGCCACATCGGAGCCGTTGCGCGAGACGTTGTGCCGAGCAGCGTCGAGCAGCGAGCCGAGCAGCGTCGGACGCATGATCGACTGTCCCTCCGACAGCGGGTTCTCCAGCGTGACCACTTGCCGCAGCCCGTGATCTACGGGCAGCAGCAGCCGCTCTAGCAGCACTGGGTCGGTGAAGCTCCAGCCGACGATCTCGTGCAGCCCTCGCCCAACCAGCGCGTCCTCGGCGGCACGCCGCACACGCTGGGCGTGCGTGAGCTTGCCGGCGGCGCCGCGCCGCGCCGGCAGCGTCGCCGGCAGCCGCTCGAGGCCGTCGATGCGCGCGACCTCCTCGATCAGGTCGACCTCGCGTGTGACGTCGTCGCGGCGCAGCGCCGGCACGGTCACCTCGAGGCCGTCCTCGCGCGGCTCGGTCGCGAAGTCGAGCGCGCTCAGGATCTCAGCCTGGCGCTCGCGCGAGACGGGCACGCCCAGGATTGCCTGCACGCGCGCCTCGCGCAGGCGAATCTTTGCTTGGGATTGGATCCACCCCACCCGTCCCGCCGGCCCGGGGCCGACGTCGATCGTGCCGGGCGTGACGCGCGCCCCGCAGAGCTCGGTCATCAGCTGGGTGGCGATCGCCTGCGCATGTGTGCACTGCTCGGGCTGCAGGCCCTTCTCGAAGCGCCCTGAGGCCTCGCTGCGCAGTCCGAGCGCCCACGAGCTGCGGTGGATGTTCGGGCCGTTCCAGGTGGCGACCTCCATCAGCACGCGCGTGGTGTCGGGCGCGACCTCCGAGCGCGCGCCGCCCATCAGCCCGGCGATCGACGTGGGCCCGTCGGCGTCCTCGATCACGACCGTCTCTGTGTCGAGCGTGCGCGTCTGCCCGTCGAGCGTCTGCACGCGCTCACCCTCATGGGCGCGGCGTACCGTCAGCCGTGCGCCAGCGACGCGGTCGAGATCGAACGCGTGCAGCGGCTGTCCGGTGAGCAGCATCGCGTAGTTGGTGATGTCGACGACGTTGTTGATCGGCCGCTGCCCTGCCGCTGTCAGCCTTGCCTTCAGCCACGGCGGCGAGGGCGCGATCGTGACGTCCTCAAACACGCGCGCGGTGAAGCGCGGGCATAGCTCCGGGCACTCGACGATCACCTCGGCGCCAGACACTGGACCGTCCGAGCCGGGGTCCTCGCTCCAGGGCGCAACCGCCAGCGGCGCGCCGGTGGCAGCGTGCAACTCGCGCGCCACGCCGTACACGCCGAGGCAATCCGGCCGGTTGGGCGTGATCTCGAGCTCGAGCACGTCCGTCGAGATCGCCAGCACGTCCGCGAGCGCGGTGCCCGGAGCGAGCTCGCTGTCGAGCACGAGGATCCCCTCCGAGCCTGTGCTGATCTCGAGCTCTGACTCGGACAGGATCATGCCTTCGGAGACAACGCCGCGCAGCTTCGCTTGCTTGAGCTTGGTTCCGTCGGGCATCACCGCGCCGGGCCGTGCCACCGCGACCGTCTGACTAGCCGTGACGTTCGGCGCGCCGCAGACGATCGTCGCAGCGGACTCCTCGCCGTCGCCGAGATCGACGGCGCATACCTTCAGGCGGTCTGCGTCAGGATGCTGCTCGGCGCTAAGCACGCGCCCCACGACGAAGCCATCCGTTGCGGGCACGCCGTGGTGGTGGATCGCCTCGACCTTGGTGCCGGTCATCGTCAGGCGCTCCTCGATCTGGCGCACGTCGAGCGGCGGATTGCAGTATTCGCGCAGCCATGGCAGTGGCACTCTCATGAGAATTGCTCCAGGAACCTGAGATCGTTTTCGTAGTAGAGGCGCAGGTCGGGGATGCCGTGCTTGAGCATCGCGATCCGCTCAACTCCAAGCCCCCACGCGAACCCCTGGACCCTCTCTGGGTCATAGCCGGGTGCGTTGCGCTCGTTGGTGGGAACGTGCGCATACACGTTCGGGTCCACCTCACCGGCGCCGAGCACCTCGAGCCAGCCCTCACCCTTGCATAGGTAGCAGCGCGAGCCGTCCTTCAGGAAGCCCTTGCCGTTGCAGTGAAAGCACGACACGTCGACCTCCACGCTGGGCTCGGTGAAGGGGAAGAAGTGCGGGCGCAGGCGGACGTCGCGCTCACCGCCGAACACCGCGCGCGCGAACTCCAACAGTGTGCCCTTGAGGTCGGCGAGGGTGATGTCCTCATCGACCGCGAGCCCCTCGATCTGGTGGAACTGCGGCGTGTGCGTAGCGTCTGAGTCAGGCCTGTACACGCGTCCGGGGATGACCACGTATAGCGGCGGCGGGTGCGCCTCCATCGCGCGCACCTGCATCGGCGAGGTGTGTGTGCGTAGCACCAGCTCCGCGCCGACGTAGAAGGTGTCGGTGCGTGCCCGCGCGGGGTGGGTGGGGCTGTGGTTGAGCGCGTCGAAGTTGTAGTGGACGGTCTCGATCTCAGGCCCCTCCATGACGGTGAAGCCGAGGCCGAGGAAGATGTCTTCAAGCTCCCTGCGCGTGGCGGTGAGCACGTGCAGACGACCGATCGGCTGCGGCGGGGCGCCGGGCAGCGTGACGTCAATGCGGTCGGCCAGCAGCTGCTGCTCGAGCTCGCCTACGGCCAGCTCGTCGGCGCGCGCCTGGATCAGCGCCTCGAGCGCCTGGCGCGCCTGATTGGCGGCCTTGCCGACGGCGCCCCGCTGCGCGGGCTCGAGCGCGGCGACCCCACGCAGCAGTTGCGGCAGCTCGGCCTTGCGCCCGAGGTAGCGCACGCGCAACCGCTCGAGCTCAACGCTTGAGGCCGCGCTCGCGATTGCGCTCTCGGCCTCGCTCTGCAGCGCTTGAATCCGATCGATCATGACGCCCGGACCGTATCGTTGGGGCGGGCGGGACACCAATACGGTCGGCGGGTCATCTCGTACAGCGCCACGGTCGCGGCCATCGCAGCGTTGAGCGAGTCCGTGGCGATCGGGATGCATGCGGTTCGCTCGCATGCATCCACGACCTCGTCGGGCAGCCCATCGCGCTCGGCGCCGACGAGCAGCGTGACCCCGCGCGTACCCGCTCCGGCGGCCGTCCCCCCGTCTGCGCCCGCACGGGTCACGCCGTCGGCGCCCGGCCCGCGCAGAGGCTCGGCGGCGTCGGCGGCCAGCGCGACCCTTTCCCCGGGCAGCTCGTGAAGATCGCTGACGCGCGCGAGCTTGACGGTGAAGATCGCGCCCATACTCGCGCGCACGGCCTTCGGTCCGTGCGGGTCGGCGCAGCCGGGGCCGAGCGCAACGCACGAGGCGCCGAACGCCTGGGCGGAGCGGAGCACCGTGCCGATGTTCCCGGGATCCCCGACGCGGTGCAGGTACACGCACAGGGGCCCCACTGCGGGCCCCCAACGCTGCTCGTAGACCCCGATCACGCGCGTGCCGGAGCCGAGCGCGGACACGCTCGCGAGCGCGGAGCGCTCGACATCATGAAAGTCGCCGTTGCCCAGACCCGAGCCGGCCAGGCGGTAACCCTCCACGAGCTGACGCCCAGCGCGCTCGGCGGCGGCGATCAGGTCCTCGCCCTCGGCCATGAACGTGCCACTGCGCGCGCGCCCGCGCTTGGTGTGCAGATGGCGCACGGCCTTCAGGCGGGGATTCTGTGGGGATGCGATCTGGCTCATGTCCGTTTTCGAGTTCTTCCTCGCTGCTCGGTCTTCCTTTGCTACTTGAGAAACAAAAAGGGCGCCGTCCTTTTCAGGAGCGACGCCCGGGAGGCTGTCTGTCGGTGTGCCGGGTCCCGGCCAATCCGGGTCAGGCAGCCGACGCCTCGCGGGCGACCTCGGCGAAACGTCGGAACGCGTCGGCGTCGCGCACGGCGATGTCGGCGAGCACCTTGCGGTCGAGCTCGACGCCGGCGAGCGACAGGCCGTGCATGAACTGCGAGTAGCTCATGCCATTGACGCGCGCTGCCGCGTTGATGCGGGTGATCCACAGCCGGCGGAAGTCGCGCTTGCGGTTGCGCCTGTCGCGGTAGGCATAGGCGTCCGCCTTCAGCAGCGCCTCCTTGGCGCGCCTGTAGTTGGAGTGGGCCTCGCCGCGGAAGCCCTTGGTCTGCTCGAGCACGGCGCGGCGCTTCTTGCGCGCGTGGACCGAGCGCTTGACGCGCGTCACTTGCCCACCCCAAGCATCCGCTTGATCCGGGGAGCGTCGTGGTCGGAGACGATCATCGCGCGGCCGAGGTCGCGCTTATGTTTGGGCGACTTCTTCTCGAGGATGTGGCTCGTGAAGGCATGCCGACCGCGCACCTTGCCAGTGGCGGTGACTTTGAAGCGCTTCTTGGCGCCGGAGTGTGTCTTCATCTTGGGCATCGCGAGCCGACGATTATGGCACGGTCGTGCCCGTGGCCGCGGCTCCACTGTCCGCGGCTTGGGATTCGACGGGCGCCGACAGCTCGTCCTCGGCGACCTCTGGACTGCTCGCGGGTGCCTCGATCGCCGCGGAGGCGACATCCCCCACGTGTGTGCCGTGGTGTGCCTCGGGCGTGTGAGTCTCATCCACGGACGCCTCGGCGGCGTCGACCTTGCCGGCGAGCACGGCCTTAGACGGAGCCATCATCATCGTCATGTTGCGCCCTTCCTGCATCGGGCGCTGCTCGACGACACCAAGGTCTGCGAGCTCCTCGGCGAGCCGGTCGAGGATCGCGGTGCCGCGCTCGGGGTGGGTGACCTCGCGCCCGCGGAACATGATCGTGACCTTGACCTTGTCCTTGTGCTTAAGGAAGCGCTCGACGTGGTGCTTCTTGGTGTCGTAGTCGTGCTCGGCGATCTTCGGGCGGAACTTGATCTCGCGCACGGTGATCTGCTGCTGGTGCTTGCGCGCCTGCTTGACCTTCTGCGCCTGCTCGTACTTGTACTTGGAGTAGTCGAGCACCCGACACACGGGTGGGCGCGCCTCGGGGGCGACCTCCACCAAGTCCAGGTCGCGTTCCTGCGCGAATGCAAGCGCGTCGGCAGTCTTGAGCACGCCGATCTGAGTGCCCTGGTCATCGATCAGACGCACCTCGGGCACGCGGATACGCTCGTTGATCCTCGTCGTGTCCCGCTCGGGCGGGCGCCGGTCGAAGCGGCGAGGAACCGGCACTAGCTGTCGTGGCCTCGCGTCAAGCGAACGCTACGCGTGGCTGGGTGAGGATTTGTCGGGCTTCAACGCCGACGAGTATAGCTCCCCCCGCAGCCTCTGCACGAACTTCGCGGCGGAGACGCTCCCCTCCTCGGCGCCGCCGTGTCCGCGCACCGACACGGCCGCTTCCCGGCGCTCGCGCTCGCCGACGACCACCATGTATGGGACTTTGCGCAGCTCGGCCTCGCGGATCTTGCGTCCGATCGACTCGCTGCGACTATCGAGCTCGACGCGCACCTCCTCGCCCTGTAGCTCGTCTCTGACCTGTGCGCCGTAGTCGTTGAAGCGGTCTGAGACGGGCAGCACGATCGCCTGCACGGGCGCCAACCACAGCGGCAGCCGGCCGGCGTAGTGCTCGAGCATGATCCCGATGAAGCGCTCGTAGGAGCCGAACAGCGCGCGGTGGATCATCACTGGACGGTGCTCCTGATTGTCAGCGCCGGTGTAGCTCAGCTCGAAGCGCTCGGGCATCGAGTAGTCGATCTGTACGGTCCCCAGCTGCCACGAGCGTCCCAGTGAGTCGGTCATGTGCATGTCGATCTTTGGCCCGTAGAATGCGCCGTCGCCGGGGTTCAGCTCGTACTCCAGACCGCGCGCGTGCAGCGCAAGCTCGAGCTGCTGCTCGGCGTGGTCCCACATCTGATCGCTGCCGCTGCGCACCTGCGGGCGTGTGGAGAGCTCCAGGCTCACGTCGAAGTCGAACAGCGCGTAGGTCGCGAACGCCATCTCCAGGCAGCCCGCCAGCTCCTGCTGGACCTGCTCCTCGGTGCAGAAGATGTGGGCGTCGTCCTGAGCGAAATGGCGCACACGCAGCAGGCCGTGCAATACCCCGGAGGCCTCATTGCGGTGCAGCAGCCCGGGCTCTGAGTAGCGCACGGGCAGGTCGCGGTAGGAGTGGCGCTGGGTGCCGAACAGGTGCAGGTGGGCGGGACAGTTCATCGGCTTGACGCCCATCTCGCGCCCCTCAACCTCCAGCGTGAACATGTTCTCGCGGAACTTCCCCCAGTGCCCCGAGGTCTTCCATAGCTCCGCGTCGAAGATCTGCGGCGTCTTAACCTCGGTGTAGCCGCGCTCAACCCCCATCCTGCGTGAGACGTCGACAAGCGTGTTCCAGATGGTCGTGCCTGCCGGCAGCCAAAAGGCGGCGCCGGGCGAGACCTCGGAGAAGGTGAACAGCCCGAGCTCGCGCCCGAGCTTGCGGTGGTCGCGCGCCTTGGCCTGCTCGATGCGCTCGAGGTGCTCCTCCAGCTCTGCTTTGGTGAAGAATGCGGTCCCGTAGATGCGTGTGAGCATCGTCCTGGTGGAGTCCCCGCGCCAGTAGGCGCCGGCGAGCGAGTTGAGCTTGAAGGCGCCGATGGTCTTGGTGCTCGGCGCGTGCGGGCCGCGACAGAGGTCGGTGAAGGGACCGTTGGTGTAGAGCGAGACCGTCTCCAGCGACGATCGACTACCGTCGTGCGCGGCGTTCTTGACGAGGTCGTCGATCAGCTCAACCTTGTAGTCCTGGCGCTCGGCAAGGAAGCGCTCGCGCGCCTGCGCGACGGGCAAATCCTGACGCTCGAAGGACTCGGCCGCCTTGATGTGCTCGCGCATCCGTGCTTCGATCGCAGGGAAGTCGGCCTCGGACAGGGCGGTGCCGTCGGGGAACTCGAAGTCGTAGTAGAAACCGTCCTCGATCGGCGGTCCGATCGAGATCTTCACGCCCTCGTATAGCTCCATGACCGCCGCCGCGAGCACGTGTGCGGCGTCATGGCGGATTAGCTGCAGGGCCTTCGGCCCACTTTTATTGGTGAGGATCGCGAGGTGCGCCCCGTCGGGCAGTGGGCGCGAGAGATCGCGCACTTCGGAACCGTCGATGTCTGGGCTCCCATCCACATCGCCCCCACCCGCCCGGTCTGCGTCCATGCTGACCTCGACCGCGAGTGCGGCGCGCGCGAGCCCCGGCCCGATCGCAGCAGCGGCGTCGGCGCCGGTGGCGCCGTCGGCCAGCGCCAGCGCCTTGCCATCGGGGAGTGTGACGGTGAGTGACATCGCAGCGCTGGAGGCTACCCGGCAGCGCCCGATGTTCGTAGCGGCGAGGAGCGTATGGCCCTGGCTACACGCTCACCGCGACCCAGAAGGATCGGGTGCGCAGGCGTGCTCAGGCGATCTGCCACAGGGCGTCGTCGGCGAGCGCCTCGCGACGCACGGCGCCCGCGCCAGTCAGCTCGATCAGCGCGCGCTCGGCGCTGTCGCGGTCGGGCAGCTGGTTATTCTGAGCAAGGATCGCGGCGACCTCAGCAGTCACCAGCCCGTCGGGGAAGCGGCGCAGCACGTCAATCGCCTCCCCGGGCGGCGCCTGGCGCTCGAGCGTCGGGTCGAGATTGGCGATCAGCACGTCGTAGGCCTCGATGCTCTGAAAGCCACCGGCCTCCAGACGCTGCCCGCCGGCGCTGTGGAACACGAGCGATGGGGCCGAGTAGCGGATCGGTCCGTCGGTCTGGCGCGCCTTGCCCTGGAAGTCCGTCGGTCCGCCCTCGGCGCTACGGGTCTGCTGCTTGTCGTCCTCGTACGCGGCGATCGTGGCGTCGTCGTCGATCGCCGCGACCACCTGCGCGACGTCGAGGCCCGCAACGCGCGCGAGCGCCTGCGCGATGTCAGCGTCCTGGTCGAGCAGCAGCGTGGTCGTGAACCAGGCGAGCTGCAGCGCGCGCAGCACCTCGTCCTCACGCCCGGGATAGAGCAGGCGCGTGGCGACGATCGCGCGGCACGCGCGCGCGGTGGCGGTGACACGGGCGCGCGGCTGCATCAACAGCGGCATCCCGAAGCGTTTGAAGTAGCTCTGCTGGCCGATCGTCGAGCGGGTTGGGGTATAGCCGGCGTCGACGTAGCGCTGCGGATCCTCGGCCAGCCCGATCGTGACCAGGCGCCAGTCGAGCTGGTCGCCGTAGCGCCAGTGCAGCACCGCGAGCGCCGGACTCGCCGAGTAGGCGAACGGACAGCCGGGATCGGTGAAGTGCGTGACCGTGATCCTGCTCACGTAGCAATGATTGCACGTGCAAGCAATCGACCGCTGGTCGAGGCTCGGACCGCCGACCGAGAAACCCCTGAATGCAGATAATCGTCTGCTGCATCTGCAACCCGAGTGCAGACAGTCGTCTGCTGCATCTGCAAGTATCGCGCTATGACAAACGACGAATGGCTGTCCATCTCCATCACCCTATCCCCCGCCCAGATCGACGAGGTCGTGCGCGCCGCCACGCAGAGCCGAGCGCCGAGTGTCTCCGCGCTTATTGCCAATGCATTGCGGGCACCGCTGCAACCCGAGTACCCGGACAAGTACCCCGAGCGCGAGTCCCGGTCGTCGCCCGGCCATGACGTGCTAACCGCGGGTGGATACCCGGCAGCTGACACCGTCGACCCGCGCCTGTCGCGGTCGCTGCTGCGGGGCCTGTCGCTGCTCACCTGCTTTGGCCCCGACGGCTCTGCGCGCGGAATCGTCGAGATGGCGAGCGATCTCGGCATGAGTCCGAGCACCGCGCACCGCTATGCATTCACCCTGGTAGAGCTGGGGCTGCTCGAGCGTTGCCCGAAGACACGCAAGTACCGCCTGCCGGGCACGTAGAAACAAAAACGGCCGGCACGGGCGCGTGCGACGCGCCCTGCCGGCCCTGCCAGCGCCGTCTGTGGGGATGGCGTGACAGCAGCACGATACCAGCAGTTGGCTGTCTGGATCTTGCTACTCACGAAATGCAATGTTTCTGATGTGTCAGCACCCATGCAGGCAGATCTCGCGCTCGCGGCGACGGTGCGGCGCATGCGCGTCGAGCGGGGCGACACGCAGGAGGATCTCGCGCACAGAGCCGGCCTGACGGTGGCTGCGTTCGCGCGGATCGAGCGCGGCCACGCCAACCCCACATGGACGACCGTCAGGCGTATCGCCACGGCCCTCGAGATCAGCCTGGCGGGCTTGGCTGAGGCGGTAGAACGCTGCAAGCCGCGGTCATGAAGGCCGCACCTCGCCGATCGACAGCTCGCGCTCAGCCGGCGCGCCGGTGCAAGAAATCCACGAGCGCGCCGGTGGCACGCTCGGACTCATCGTCCCACACGAAGTGCCCGGCACCGTCGAGAACCGCCAGCTCGGAGCCGGGCAGCTCCTCGTGGAAGCGCTGCGCCATCCGCACCGCCGCGAAGCGGTCATCCTCCCCCCACACGATCAGTGCCGGCAATTCCAGCGCGGCGAGACGTCCCTCGTAGGCACCGAGCTTGTCGAAGTCGCCCGAGCGGTACAGCTCGAGCTGCGCGAGACGGCGCGCATCGTCAGCGAACGCCTTCCAGTACTCCTCGATCGCCGCGTCACTCATGCCGCTCGAGAAGGCACGCATCGCCGCGCTGAAACCCTCGCGCGTGTAGGCACGTACCAGCTTCTCACCCTCCCCGGGAGTCCGCATCACGTTCGCCAGGTCGTGCCAGCGCCGGTCGGCGAAGAAGCCGCCGTTGGAGATCACGAGCGCACTCGCCGCGCCAGGGTGATCACACGCCCAGCGTAGGCCGATCAGCACCCCCCAGTCGTGCGTGACCAGCGCCACCGGACCCAGCTCCAGCGCACGCACGAAGCGCTCGAGCGCCTCGACGTGGCGCTCCCACGTGCCCGGCGGATCGGGCTCGGAGTCGCCGTATCCGGGCAGATCGGGCGCGAGCGCACGCCAGCCCGCGTCGGCGAGGGCGGGTAGCGCCCGGTGCCACATGTAAGAGGACTCCGGGTAGCCGTGTACGAGTACGACCGCGCGGTCGCTCGAGCCGCCGGCCTCCCGGTAGGCCAGTCCCCCTGCACGCGCGAGCCCGCTCACCCGCCGCAGTCTAGTACTGCTTTGTTAGGTTTACTCGTGTTGTCGGTGGCGCTGTAGGGGGAGCTGGTCGAGGTTGACTGGTTGCTGGCAGGTTTGGCAGCGGCCGGTCCAGCACTGAAAGACGGGCTGCAGGGTGAGCGCTGCTTGGGGTAGTGTCAGGCCGGCCGCTGGCGAAAAGGGTGAAGCCGCTCCAGGGTGAGGAATCCGTGTGCGGCGGTGACGAGCGCGGTGTGGTGGTACCAGCCGAGGTATGAGCGGCCCTCGTAGTGGTCGAGTCCGAGTTCACCCTTGAGCTGCTTGTAGTCCAGCTCGATCTTCCAGCGCAGCCGGGCCAGGCGAGCGAGCTGCTCGGGCTCGGTGTCGGCAGGGAGGTTTGAGAGCCAGTAGTTGGTTGGCTTCTCTGCTCCCTCGGGCCACTCGCAGATCAGCCACTCCTCGCGCGGCTCGGTAGCAAAGCCCCACTGCCAGCGGTGCGCGGCGCGTACCCGCACGAACGCGAAGCGGGAGGTCATCGGCTCGCCCTCAGGCCCGTCACGGAAGGCGACAGTCTGCCACTGCTCGGGGTGAAGGCCGGCGATCAGCTCTCCGATCGTTACCGGCTTGCTCTCTGGGCGTAGCCGGCGGCGGGGGCGACCGGTCGCTCCGTTGCGCTCGGGGACCACGAAGGCGGCTCCGGGAGAGAACACGGTCGTCTCTGCAGAGACCGAGAGCACGTACTCCAGTTCGCTGTCGTGCAAACGCTCGCGCAGTTCGGTGTTTTCGCCGTAGGCAGCGTCGCCGAGCACTGGCGCTGCGGGTACCTCCCAGCCCGTGGCGCGCTCGATCAGTTCCACGCCGAGCTCGGGCTTGGTCTTGAAGAGAACCTCCTCAGGAATCTTCGCTGTGCGCCGGCGCTCCTCGTCCTGACACCACTCCTCGGGCAGATACAACGCCCAGCCCAAGGGCACCGTCCCCTTCTTGCCCACCGCGTGCACCGACACGCCGATCTGGCAGTTGCCGACCTTGCCCAGCGTGCCCGAATACTGGCGCTTGACCCCCGGCGAGCGCTTCCCCTGCTTGGGAAACCCGGTGTCATCCAGCACCCACGCCTCCACGCCGATCTCACCAGCCACCCGCTCGGCCACCGCCTTGACCACCAGCACCGGATCCCACGGACTGTCGGTGAGGAACTGCTGCATCGACTGGTAGTCCGCCTCCCCACCCAGCCGCTCGACCAACCGCTCAAGCGACTTACGCTTGCCGCCCTCGACCAGCCCACGCAGATACAGACCACCGTTCATCCTCTGCGCCGGCCGGTTCATCGCTTCCGCAAGCACCTCACGGCCAAACCGCTCAAGCCGCTCCTTCACCACCGCCGCGGAATCCACCCTCGCTGCCTCGATCACCGCCATCATCATCCCCCTGGCCTCGACAGAACCGACACGAGAAGGAGTTCGCAGCCAGCACGAAGAACCCTACAAGAAACCTAACAAAGCAGTACTAGGAGCCCCTCTCAAAAGAAGCTCCGACGAAAGCTAGCTGGCGCTGAAAAAAGAGAAGTTGGCTCCCCTTAGCCTCGCTGCGGTAATCCACCGGAGCACATACTCTAGTGTCGTGAGTCATTGATTCGGTTGCAGTAGCGTGCGATGGGGTCGAGGATTTGGTCTGAGGTCTTGGTCCAGATGTAGGGGCGGGGGTTCTCGTTCCAGGTGTCGATCCAGCCGCGGATGTCGCTGTTGAGCTCGCGCACCGAGCGGTGACTGCCGCGGCGTAGCTTTTTGGTGGTGAGCTCTGAGAACCAGCGCTCGACGAGATTCAGCCACGAGCTCGATGTCGGGGTGAAGTGCAGAACGAAGCGGGGGTGCGCGAGCAGCCATTTTTGAATCGCTGGGGTCTTGTGGGTAGAGGCGTTATCGAGGATCACATGCACGTCCAGCTCAGCGGGGACTTCGTGGTCGAGTGTCTGCAGGAATTTCTTGAACTCCACGGCGCGGTGACGGGAGTGCAGCGACCCGATCACCTTGCCGGTCGTGATGTCCAGTGCGGCATAGAGGCTCGAGGTTCCTGAGCGCTTGTAGTCATGAGTCGCTCGCTCAGGCGTGCCCGGGAGCATCGGCAGGATCGGGGCGGTCCGATCGAGCGCTTGGATCTGGGACTTCTCATCCACACAAAGCACCACTGCGCGCTCGGGTGGGTCGAGATAAAGCCCGACGACATCACGGACCTTGGCCACGAACTGCGGGTCTTTGGAGAGCTTCCACGTCTCGGTGCGATGCGGCTGCAACCCAAACGCCCGCCAGATCCGGGAGACCGCGCTCTGTGAGAGCCCGACCTCAACGGCCATCGACCGCGTCGACCAATGTGTCGCGTCCTTCGGCGCGGACTCCAGCGTCTTGACGATCACCTCCTCGACCTGCGCGTCGCTGACCGTCCGCGGGCGCCCCGGACGCGGCTCGTCAAGCAACCCATCCAGGCGCAACTCCGCGAACCGCGAGCGCCACTTCGCGACCGTGTCACGCCCAATCGCCAACCGCTCCGCGATCTGGGTGTTCTTCAACCCCTCAGCAGCAGCCAACACGATCCTCGACCGCAACGCCAACGCCTGAGCACTACTGCGACGACGCGCCCACGCCTCCAACTGCTCACGCTCCACCTCACCGAGAACCAACTCAACCGCTATAGGACTAGGCATCCACCAAGCCTACACCCACTGCAGACGAACTAATAACTCACGACACTAGAGCAATGTGTCAGCTGCTGGCAGCGTGATTCTGCCTTAGGACAGCGATGCGGCGGTTTCCCGGAACCGCCTCGAGATCGCATCGAAACTGTCGAAACCCGAGTTTTCATGGCCAACTTCTCGGGCATACGGAACTATAGTCCGATTGTCGTACCTGGAACTTTGACGACGGTGGAAGCCCGTTCGGAATAGCACAGGGACTAGATGCCAATGCCCAGAACCAGTTCAGCTACCGCCAAAGCCCGTAACGACGGGGAGCCTGCGTGGTCGATCCCGAGCCTGCGTGAGCCGCGCTACTCCCAATCCCTAGAGCGGGGCCTTGCGATCCTCGGCTGCTTCACACCCAAACGCCCCGTCCTCGGGATCGCCGACATCGCCGATGAGCTCGGCATGAGCCGCTCCACCACCCACCGCTACGTCATCACCCTCGTCGCACTCGGCTACCTCGAGCAAGGCGCCTCACGCAAGTACCGCCTCGGGCTACGCGTCACCGACCTCGGCATGTCCGCCCTGAACTCCACCGGGCTACGCGAGCACGCCCACCCCTACCTCGAGGAGCTCCGCCAACGCAGCTCCTACACCACCAGCCTCGGTGTTCTCGACGGCAACGAAATCCTCTACGTCGACCGCGTACGCAGCTACCGCCGCGGCCAAAACAAAATCGACCTCGACCTCCACGTCGGCTCCCGCCTACCCCTCTACTGCACCGCCATCGGCAAGCTCCTGCTCGCGCACCTCCCTGACCCTGAGCAGCGCGACTTGATCACCCAAATCAAGCTCACCAAACACGCCCCCAATACGATCACCAATAAGAAAGCTCTCCGCGAGGAGCTCGAAGATATTCAAACAGCCGGGTTTGCCGTCAACGACCAAGAGCTCACCCCCGAGCTCTACGCGATCGCCGCCCCGGTACGTAACGAGGCACGCGAAACCGTCGCCGCTATCAACCTCTCAGCACACAGCACCATGATCTCCCTCGAGGAGCTCGTCGACGCACTCAGCCCCCACCTCCTCGCCACCGCCGACCGCATCTCCGCCCGCCTCGGCTACCGACGCCACGACGAGCAAAACCGATAAGCCTTGCGGTCAGCCCGGGGTTGACTTCGCGGGGGGGTTGACTTCACGCGGCAGAATTATGTAGTCTCCGCCAGGACCGAGCGGCGCGGCTTGCCGTTGGGTGGGCGCGTGGTGCGCGAGAATGGCGCGCACCACAGCGTTGGGAGACGCCACTCATCACAACTACGGAGGGTCCGGATGCTTGGGTTAACAGCTTTGCAGACGACTGCGCGTCGTGCGGTCATGATCGTGCTTGCAGCCGCTGCGATGGCAGCGTTGGCCTGGTTGCCCTCGGCGGCGCACGCCAGCGGCTGCACCAACTCGTGGGTCGCAAAAGGCAGCGGTAGCTGGTTCGTCGCCAGCAACTGGAGCAAGAAAGCCGTCCCGACCTCCGAAGACGAAGTCTGCATCACCGAAAACGGCACTGCGTCATACACGGTCGAAATGGATCAGACGAGCACGGTGACCGTCAAGTCGCTGACCGTCGGCGGCTCCGAACACACCCAGACGCTGGTGGTCGCCAGCACCAACGGCCTCAACGCCATCCTCACGACGACCGCGGGCATCACGAACGGTACCCATGGAGCGATCACGCTGACCAACGCCGAAACCAACGGCAACAACGTCACGGTCGTCGGCCCGATCAGCAACGCCGGCACAATCACGAGCGAACCGGCTCACGGCGGTCAGCGCAACCTGCAGGGCAACCTCACGAACACGGGGACGCTCGCGATCAACACCAACACCAACTTCAAGGAAACGAAAACAGCACTGACAAACGAAGGCGCGATCAACATCGCGACCGGCGCCCAGCTGAACGTCACCAACGAAAGCACCGTCACCAACGGCTCGAGCGGGACAATCGCCGCCGCGGGCACCGGCAACCTCCTGATGGAACCGGAAACCGTCTTCACCGAGGGTGCGGGCACGACCAGCGGCACCAAGCCCGTGATCCTCAGGAACGCCTCGCTGAAATACACAGGCTCTGGCGCCAGCTTGATCACCCAGCATGGCGAAGGCAGCAAGCTCGCCGGCAACATCTCCGCCGGACAGTCACTGGTGCTCGAGTCAACCAACGGCGAACACGAGAAGACAACTGCCGCGGGCAGCTTCACGAACGCCGGCTCAATCACGCTGACAAACAGCGAAACCAACGGCAACAACGCGGCGCTGGCGCTGTCCTCGGGAACGCTCACCAATAGCGGCACGATCGCGATCGAAAAAGCGATCGGCGGCCAGCGCGACCTGAACGGCAGCATCACGAACACGAAAGCCGGGACACTCGCGATCAACACCAACACGGATTTCAGAGAAACGAAAACGGCGCTGACGAACGAAGGCGCGATCGACATCGCGACCGGCGCCCAGCTGAACGTCACCAACGAAAGCACGGTTACCAACGGTTCGAGTGGAAAAATCGTGGCGACGGGCACCGGCAACGTACAGATGGAACCTGGGACCTTCTTCATCGAGGGCGCCGGCACGACCAGCGGCACTAAGCCGGTAATCCTCAGGAACGCCTCGCTGACCTACACGGGTGCGGGAGAAAGCCTGATCACTCAGCACGGCGAAGGCAGCACGCTCGCCGGCAACATCTCCACCGGACAGTCGCTGGTACTTGAGTCCACCAATGGCGAACACGAGAAGACGACCGCCGCGAGCAGCTTCACAAACGCCGGCACGATCACGCTGACAAACAGCGAAACCAACGGCAACAATGCAGCACTGGAGATCTCCTCCGGGACCCTCACCAACAGCGGCACGATCACGAGCGAAGCGGCCATCGGCGGCCAGCGCACTCTCCAGGGCAACATCACCAACACAGGGACGCTCGCGCTCAACGCGAACACCGCCTACAACCTGTCGAACGCGCTGCTGACCAACGAAGGCACGATCGACATCGCGGCCGGCAAGCAGCTCACCGTCTCCGGCGACGGCTCGGTCACGAACGGATCGGGCGGCAAAATTGTCGCGGGCGAAGGCGCCGACGTGCTCCTCGAACCGGGCAGCACGTTCACCGAGGGCACCGGCACCACGACCGGCACCAAGCCCGTGATCCTCAGGAACGCCTCGCTGGTCTACACAGGTGCCGGCGCGAGCAAGATCACCCAACATGGGGAAGGCAGCACACTCTCCGGCAACATCTCCGCCGGGCAGTCACTGGTGCTCGAGTCCACCAACGGCGAACACGAGCGGACGACCGCCGCGGCGAGCTTCACGAACGCCGGCTCGATCACGCTGACGAACAGCGAAGCCAACCCCAACAACGCGACGCTGGAGATCTCCTCAGGGACGCTGACGAACAGTGGCACGATCACGACCGAAAAAGCGATCGGCGGGCAGCGCAACCTCGAGGGCAACATCACCAATACGGGGACGCTCGCGCTCAACGCGAACACCGCTTTCAACGTGACGGGAACGACGCTCATTAACGAGGGCGCGATCAACATCGCTAGCGGTCTCGTGCTTTCAGTGCCGTCCAAAGAGACGATCTCCAATGAATCCGGTTCGATCACGACGACAGGGACCGGCGCGCTGGACCAGACCGAAGGCACCTTCAACGAGGGTCTCGGCAAGACCACGACGGCGAAGACCAGCGAACCGATTGTCCTCGACCGGGTCGCGCTGAACTACACCAACAAAGGAGCGAGCAAGATCGCCCAGCGTGGGGCGAGCAGCCTCAGCGGCACGATCAACAAGGGCCAGACGCTTGTGATCGAGAGCTCCAACTCCGAGCACGCCGAAGACACCGCCGCGGGCAGCTTCACCAACAGCGGCACGCTCATCTTCACGAACGCAGAAAACAACGGCAACAACGTGACGCTCAAACTCGGGGGGGGCACGCTCGACAACAAGGGCAAGTTCGAAGTCCTCTTCCCGAAGGGCGGCACGCGCACGATCCAGGGCAGCCTGATCAACGAAAAGACGCTGACGATTGCCAACAACGCCAACCCGCTGAGAGTCGAAGGCGCGTTCTCACAGACCTCCAAAGCGACGATGAAGCTCACCATTGCGGGGTCGACCAACTTCGGCCACGTATCGGCGAGCGGAGCGGTCGCGGTCGGCGGCAAGTTGTCCCTGAAGCAGAGCAAATTCACAGCCAAAGCAAAAGAATCGTTCGCGATCGTCGCGGGCGTCTCGAGTACCGGGGAATTCAGCAGCGTGACGGGTAACGCGGTCAAAGGTGGATCGCTGCACTACATCCCGCATTACGTGGCCACCGGCGTGAACCTGATCGTCGAATAGGAGACTGCAGGAGACAGCGGGCGCGACCAAGGAAGTACTCGCGCCCGCTGTCAAATCGCCGGACGGCCAAGCTGCTCGTGCACGTGCCAATGCCACTGTTCACGCAACGCCACGATCGCAGCCGGCTCCTCCTCGTCCCATCCGCGATGTAAGACCACGGCGGCGAACAGGGCCTCGACGACGATCTGCGGGTGCCCCCTGACAGCGAGGTTGATCACTGTGAACAGGTCGGCCGGCTGTACCAGCTCGTAGAGCTTGTCGAGCCCGCCCTGACCGGCGTCCAGTGCCTCGATCAGGTTCGTATCAGCGGTCCTCGCCCTGGCCTCCGCGAGGGCGACAAGCGCACCCTGGCCCTCTGGCGAGAGCGCGTCAATCGCGGCGTCGCGCTCCTCCTCCGACATCGAAGCGAACTCGGATAGGAACCTCACCAGCCAGTCCTCGTTCTCAGCGTCCATCACCTGCCTCCTTCCGTTGCGGCGAGCACCGCCTCGCAAGCACGGTCACGCGCCGAGCCTAGCGGTCGCGACCACAGGAGCCGGTATGTTCAGCCAATGGAGCACCGACCACGCATCCAGATCCTGCTGGCACTAACGCTGGCGCTTGGCGTGTCTCTGCTCGGCGATACTTGGCGCCCCGCCAGCTCCCTGGCTGTGACCCTCGAGCGGCACGCAAGTACACGAAAAGCTAAGAAGGTCAAGGTTCCACCCTCAGAGGTCACCCTGACACCCACGCTCACAGCTGCTCCGGGTGTGACCGTCACGATGGCGCCGGTGGGCCTGTCAATCGAGTACCCCGTGATGGCCCAGGATCTCAGCAGCGGTGCCTGCCCGCCTTCCGCGCTGGCGGCGGAACTGCTCCGTCTCGGGTCCCCTCCGTTGGAGTTGGCCGGAGTAAGCCAGGACATGACGGCACCCGACGGGACGCTCTCCGGTTCGCCCACCTCCTGGGAAGCGGCCACCCTCTACCCCCTCCCCGCCTCCTTCTGGAGTCAGCTGCACTGCCTACTGGTAGCCACGAATGATCCTCTCACTGTGGGTCTCAACATCAGAACGGGGAACCTCTTCTGGGCCACGCAGATGGCTGCCGAAGCGCAGGGCGCGGCCACCGCTGGCCTGAGCTTCTCCCTTGGGAACGAGCCGGACCTGTACGGGCTACCGAACTACTCATCGCTCGACAAGCCGCTGGCCGGCGAAGAAGCCGCCGCGGTGAACCTGTACCTGCAGCTTGCCGCCTATCTGCGACCGGCGATCGGGAGCTCACCCCTCATCGGGCCAGAACTTGCGCGGCCCGCTGACTGGCGCGACGAGCTCCCGCGTGTAGTCGAACAGCTCCACGAGCAGACGCTGGGCGTCCACCTCTACCCGCTCACCGCCTGCACCAGCTCGCGGGCGGTCACGCGCGGAGGGCTGCTCTCCGCCGAGGCGGCCGATAGCCCCGCGAGACTGGCGTGGGTCGTCGCGGACGCTCGCGCGGCAGGCGTCCCGGCGATCATCTCCGAGGCCAATTCCGCCTCCTGCGGGGGCGTGGCGGGCGTGTCGGACAGCCCGGCGGCTGCGGTCTGGGCGATGCGGTTTGTCCTGTCCGCCCTGAAGACGGGCTTCGGGGAGGTGCGATTCCATTTCAGCGGCGACCCCTACGACCCGTTTATCGTCCGCGGCGCTGAAGTCCTGACGCGACCTCTCGAGAGCGCTCTCGTAGCGCTCAACCAGTGGCTGCCCCTCGGCTCCTCATTGCGGACCGTGCCCGGGATACGGAGATTGATCGCCACGGCCGTGGGCCAGCCCAACGGCGGGATCCTGCTGATCCTCGACAACGAGCGCACCGAAGCCCGTCCCGTTGTGCTCCGCCACGCCTACAGCGTGCACACCGCCATGCTCAGCCCCGAGCGCGCCGGACTGCAGAGCGGAACCCTGAGCTCCGCGGACGGCCGTATACCACTCTCGGTCCCCGGGAACAGCCTGCTGGCCATCTCACCCGCCGCTGTGAGCGGTTGATGGCGCTCGGTCGACGCGGGATCACGACGCTAAGCGGATGCAACCGACATCACCTCGAACCTTCAACCGTGCCCGCCGAGGGCCTTTGTTGCTCAAGCGCCCCTGCAGCCACGCCCAGGAGAATGTCATGCTGGAGCTCTTGGCTAGAGGCGTCGGCCAGGTGCATGCTCTCGATCAGGCTGGCCTGGTCCTTTAGCGCACGACGTTCGGTCAGAGGCTGCAGCAAGCCGCGCATGGCAATCATCGGTCCCACCCAGCGCGGCGCCCAGATCCGAGCGGAGCGGCGTTCGATCCCCCGTTCGATAGCGTCGACGGCACTGGCGATCGGGAGCGGATCACGCAGGAAGGCGGGCGTGCGCTCGTTTACGTGTTGGGCGGCCGGCTGCGCGTAGCTTGCTTTGACGAGATCGGTGTCAATAAACCCGAAATACGCGCATCCCACGCGCGCGCCGCTCGGGGCAGTCTCCATCCGTAGTGCATCCGTGAGCGCCTCCACACCTGCCTTGGTCGCCGTGTAGGGACCCATCAGCGGAGCATGCGCGACGGCGCTCAGGGAAGCGATGTTCAAGAGATAGCCGCGGCGCGTGCTGATCTGGTCGATCACTGCGCGATCCGTGCGCCACACCCCGAGGAAGTTGACGGCCAGAGTCCTCTCGACCTGCTCGACGGGGGCGCGGGCGAGTGTGCCCGTGAATGCGAGCCCGGCGTTGGCGATCGCTATGTCGATCCCACCGAAACGCGCGACGGCTGCCTCTACCGCCCGCTGCAGAGCGTGAAAGTCCGTCACATCGGCCTCGATCCACATCGTGCGGGCCTCGCCGAGTCGCTCGGAGAGCGCCGCCAGGCGTTCCGGCTCAAGGCCCACCAGCGCGACGTTTGCGCCCTTGGCGTGCAGCCGCTCAGCTGTGGCCGCACCGATGCCGCGGGCGGCACCGGTAACGAAGACGGTTCGCCCGCTGACCTCGAAGCTCGTTCGGCGTGATCTGCTCATGGAGCATCACCGACGGCGCGTCGCGACGAACTGCCCGCATACGAGAACGCGGTCTCAGCGCTCAACTGACGCACCATAGATCGCGCTGCGCCACACGTGGGTAAGTGTGTCGATGACATGCCGCTCGCGGACCGCAGGGGTCTCTTCGATGAAGATCGCGTGCAGCACTCGCTCGTTCATCTGCACGAGCGCGGTCGCTAGATCGCGCGCCGCGAGATCGCGTGGCGCGGCGTCACGCTCGCGCTCGGCCTCGATCATCTCCGTCACCTGCGCGACCCAGCCGTCCATGACCTGTGACCAGAGTTCGCGCGCTTCGGTATTGGTCGCGCTTAGGTCAGTGACGGCGCGGATGACTGGACGGTGCGCGCCGAAGACCTCATAGAAGCTCTCGATGCCATCGCGCCAGGCGATGCTGGCATCGCTGGCCTGACGCGCCAGCGCGCGGTCCCTGGCCGCGCCGGCCTGCTCCACCACGCGGTCGACGAGCGTCAGCACGACCGCGTCCTTTGAAGCGAAGTAGAAGTAAAACGCCGATCGCGAGATGCCCGCGCCCTGGGCGAGATCGTCGACTGAGATCTCAGCTAGGGACCGCTGTTGCAGGAGCCGCTCGGCGGTGCTCAGGATCGCCCGTTCGCGTTCGTCGCCGGCCGCTCTGGCGCTACGACGTCCACGACTCGGGGGCATGCGCTCGATCTGCTCCGGGGCTCTCATAGATCTGATCATACATCCGAGCGAGCCATCATCGACGCTATGTCTAGCATTCTCGACACTGTGTTGATAGGCTTGCCCGAGATGAGTCAGCGCAATGGGCATGTTGCCGCCGAGCATGTGGACGTTCTGATCCTCGGCGCGGGCCTGTCGGGCGTCGGAGCCGCGTGCCATCTGCAGACACTGTGTCCAAGCAAGACGTTCGCGATCCTTGAGGCGCGCGACGCGATCGGCGGGACCTGGGACCTGTTTCGCTATCCAGGGATCCGTTCAGACTCCGACATGTTCACGCTCGGCTACTCGTTCCGCCCCTGGCGGGAGGCAAAGGCGATCGCCGACGGCGAGTCGATCCTGGCTTATATCCGTGACACCGCCCGCGACCACGGGATCGAGTCGCGGATCCACTTTGGCCACCGTGCACTACGCGCCGAGTGGTCGAGCGCCGACGCGCGATGGACCGTGGAGGTGCGGCGCTTCGATACCGGTGAGACGATGCATTTCAGCTGCGGCTTCCTTTACGCCTGCACCGGCTACTACCGCTACGACGCAGGCTACACACCCCACTTTGAGGGTCTCGAGCGCTTCGGCGGCCGTTTCGTCCACGCCCAGCACTGGCCCGAAGATCTCGACTGCGCGGGCAAGCGAGTGGTCGTGATCGGCAGCGGCGCCACCGCCGTGACACTCGTGCCGGCACTCGTGCAGCGGGGGGCGCAGCAGGTGACGATGCTGCAGCGCTCGCCCAGCTATATCGTCTCGCTCCCCGCCCGCGACCCGATCGCCGACCAGCTACGGCGCCGCCTGCCGGCCCGCCTGGCTTACTCGCTCGTGCGCTGGAAGAACGTCCTGCTGACGCTGCTCAACTTCCACATGTGCCGGCGCGCACCGCAGCTGATGCGCAGGCTGTTTCGGCGACTCACACAGAAGCAGCTGCCAGCAGACTTCGACGTCGACACTCACTTCAATCCCAACTACAGCCCGTGGGACCAGCGCCTCTGCCTGGTGCCGGACGGAGACCTGTTTCAAGTGCTCAAGGACGGACGAGCCTCAATCGCGACCGCCAAGATCGAGACCTTCACCGAGCACGGCGTGCAACTCGACGGAGGCGATGAGCTCGAGGCCGACGTGATCGTCGCGGCGACAGGGCTCAACATGCTGGTATTCGGTGGTGTGCAGCTCAGCGTCGATGGACGGTCGGTCGAAATGGGCAACACGGTCGCATACAAGGGCATGATGCTCTGTGACGTGCCGAACATGGCGCTGACGCTCGGCTACACAAACGCGTCATGGACGCTCAAGGCGGACCTCGTGGCGCAGTACGTGTGCCGCACCCTCAATCACATGGATGCCACGGGCGCGGCGATCTGTACCCCGCAGCCACCGGCCGCGTCATTGGCGACCGAGCCGATCATCGACTTGAAATCCGGCTATGTGATGCGCTCGCTGCACGAGCTCCCGCGCCAGGGGGCGACTGCGCCGTGGCGCCTACACCAGAACTACGTCAAGGATGTGCGTCTGCTCAAGCGCGGTCCGCTCGAGGACGCCATGAGGTTCTCAGGGCACGAGCATCGCTCGCGCCGGCACCACGACAATACTTCAAGCCCTGCAAGCAACATCGAGCCATCTGCTCGCCGCGAGGTCGCAGGTGTATAGGGAGAGCGACAGCGTGATCGACTCCCGTGAGGCGCTGCCGCGCGGTCCCCGAGCACCGATGGCGATACAGACACTCGCGATGCGAACACGCCAGCGTCCGTATCTCGAGCGTGCCCGACGCCGCTACGGCTCGATGTTCACTATGCGCATCATCGGGCTCGGTGACACGGTGATTATCTCCGACCCGGCACTCATCAAGCAGGTCTTCCGAGCGGATCCCACCGTCCTGCACGCAGGCACCGGAAGCCCACTGCGGACGCTACTCGGCGAGAACTCGCTGCTGGGCATCGACGAGGCTCAGCACATGGAGCAACGCAAGCTGCTGCTGCCGCCCTTCAAGGGTCAGCGCATGAAGGCCTACGAGACGATCATCGCGGAGATCGCCGCCGAGGAAATCGACAGCTGGCCGCGCGAGGTCGAGCTGAGCACCGCTCGCCCGATGCAGCGGATCACACTGCGCGCGATCCTGCGTGCCGTATTCGGCGCCGAGGGAGAGCAGCTGCACTCACTCGAAGGGCTGATACCACGCTGGACGGTGCTGGGTGCGCGGCTTTCGCTCTCGCCAGAGCTGCGACGCAACCTCGGCCCGTGGAGCCCGTGGGCGAAGTTCGTCAAGCTACGCAAACAGATAGATGCGATCCTCGACGAGCTGATCGCGACCACCAAGGCCGATCCGCAGCTCGAGCAGCGCGCGGACGTCCTGGCGTTGCTGGTGCAAGCACGTCACGAGGACGAGAGCCCGATGAGCAGCGTGGAGATCCGCGACGAGCTCGTGACGATGCTAGTCGCGGGACACGAGACGACCTCGCACACGCTCGCCTGGGCAATTGAGCGAATCCGCCGGCACCCCGATCTGCTCCGGCGCCTGGTCGAGGAGGTCGACGAGGGCGGCAAGACGCTGCGGGAGGCGACGATCCGCGAGGTGCAGCGCACGCGTCCGGTGATCGCATTCGCGGCCCGCATGGTGCGCAAGCCGTTCGAGCTCGGCGGCTTTCAACTGCCGATCGGCACGAGGCTGCTGCTGGCCGCGTGCCTCACGCACTACGACCCGGATTTGTTCGAGAACCCCGACCGCTTCGAGCCTGACCGCTTCCTCGACAAGCTCCCGGACACATACTCGTGGATTCCTTTCGGAGGAGGCGTCCGACGTTGTATCGGTGCGACGTTCGCGCACATGGAGATGGACGTTGTGCTGCGCGTGCTGCTCGAACGCGTCGAGCTGCTACCGGGCGCTGCCCCGGATGAGGCGTGGGCATTTCGCGGCATCGTGTGGGTCCCCGCCGAAGGCGGCAAGGCTGTAGTGCGCGAGCGGGTGAGGACACGCGCGCACGACACGCTCGTCGCGGCGTAGTTGCCAGGCAGTAGAGCCCCACGCTACAGCGGCGGAACCTGATTGTTGACCTGGGTTCCGTGGTAGAGGTAATCCTGATCCTTGCAGGCAGCCGGGAAGAAGAATTGGACGCTGTCGCTACGGACGCCGTTGTAGCTTGCGAACAGGGTCGCGTGCCCTACCGTTCCGACTTCGCAGCGCGGATCGTTGCTGGCCCGCACGCGGACGACGATCTTCATTATGTTTCCCGGGTACCCCCACATCATCGCGTAGTGCGAGTGGTGGACGAGGTGGTGCTCGACAGTCATCGTGATCGCCTGGGTGGACTGGTCCCGGGAGTGCCGTTCCTGGCAAATGATCCCGGAGACGGTGCTCGCTTCCAGATTGATGTCGCCGTGGCCGCGAGCGTAGCTGCCCATTGCGCCGATCGGAGGGCCGGTGTGGAAACCCCAGGGCGGAATCCCGTAGACGATTGGGATTTGGCCGCAGCCGGGCGTGTACCCTGCGGCCTCGCCCGTCATGCCGCCGAGCGCCAGCATCGTCGTCACCGCCAAGAGCACCACGCTGCCCCTGGTTTGGCTCCACGTCATCGGAGGGGACTATAACCGCCCGGTTCGCCATGCAGTGAGGCGTTAGACACGTACGCTCTGCAGCGCTCCAAGGACGCCAATCGGCGCCAGCCTCGGACGTCGAGGGAGCGAGCTAGTGAACACCCGATCTGAGGGCTAGCGGTGATGCCATTGAGCGGAACGCGGGTCGACCGCGGGGACTATGCCGGATCGATGCCAACAGCGGCGGGCTCGCCCAGCGCATGCCGCTGCATGGAAGCTTCGTGCCCGCGCAGCGCGTCTGGTTCGAGCGTCGCCTCGAGGATCAGCACCGTCGCACACAGCAGCGCCCAGAGCTGGGCGACGAGAGCCCACAAGCGCTCTTCGAGTCCTTGGTAGCCGACGAACGAGTCGTGCAGCACGAACGTGACGATCCCCGCGATCAGGAGCACGAGAGCGCCGCTCAACACGAGTCGCGCGAGCCGGCTCGGCCACGCCGAGCGGGCAAAGGCGAAGCCCGTCAGCAGCAGCGAGACCTTGATGCCGAGGCTCACCCACTCGTGCGCATAGTGATGCCAGGAGAGAAGTCCCGCGGCTTCACGGGACTTGCACACGGCGCTCACCGTCGGTGAGCAGTCCATGTGCAGCGGTCCGACGAGAACCGCGCACACCCCGGCGAGCACAAACATCAACGGCATCGCCGGCGGCCACGGCCGAGTACGCAGCGATGGTACGAGCGCGACCGCTAGTGCGATGAAGCCCAATCCCCAAATCCCGACGAAGGTCACGAAGATCCAGGGGTGTGCGGCTCCGTGCCGGCCGAGCTCGCTGATGTACTGGCGAACCGCCGAGTAATGAGGTTCAAGAGCGCCGGCGAGTATCCACCCGCCGACGAACACGACCTGTGCGAGGATCGCGGCCCACGCCAGCAGCCACGTCCGGCGGCGCGCCGCATCTGGGAGAAGCGGCCACCCTGCGGGCCTGAGCCAAAGTGCGACTTCGCGTAGCACGATCCTCCTAGATGCTAGACCGGATCGGCCGACCCAGCCGCTCCGGGCTGCGATGGGCGGCCCGCGGTGTGGCCGACGGTGCGTGCATCATCCAGCGTGTGGATCCTGCCTCTCAACTGCGAACGAATTTCGCGCAACTGGTTGCGTTCGAGCAACGTGACAGCTCCTTTGATGTGTTGTCCGAGCGCCGTTTGGACGGATACCTCGAGCTGCGGGTGCGCTATGCCGGCATTGAGGAGGAGGTCCCGGCGCTTCTGCTTGTGCCCGACCGCACCGGGCCGTTCCCGGCGGTTCTAGCGCACCACCAGCACAACAGCGAGTGGCATTTGGGCAAGAGTGAGGTCGCCGGGCTGGCGGGCGAGCCGCTTCAAGCGTTCGGTCCTGCGCTCGCCCGGGCCGGGCTCGTCGTGCTCGCGCCCGACGCAGTCGGGTTCGAGGACCGCCGCTACACCGGCACTGGTATCGACCAGCGCGAGGACGACTGGCTTCAGTATTTCAATGAGATGGCATACCGGCTCGTGTCCGGCCGGCTGCTGACTACCACGGTGCTCAGCGACGCTGCTTGTGGGCTGTCGGCGCTGCTGGCGGACCAACGGGTCGACGGCTCGAAGCTCGGCGCAGTGGGGCACTCCTTTGGCGGCTACGTGACGATCCTGCTCGCCGCGCTGGACGAGCGCGTCAGGTTCGCTTGCGCCAGCGGCAGTGCCTGCAGCTACATGCGGCGGATGCTCGATCGAACGGGGATCGAGTTCTCGCAGGCGATCCCGGGAATACTCAACCTGGCCGACATCGATGGGCTTCTCGGACTGATCGCTCCGCGGCCTCTACTGCTGCTATCTGCAACCGAGGATCGCTACTCGGCTGACGCTCCAGAGGTCGTGCAGGCGGCCATGAGCGCCTGGGAGGCTCGCGGCGCGCGCGAGAAGTTGGAGCACGTCCGCTACAACGGCGGTCACGCACTCACGCCAGACCGCACCGAAAAGATCATCAGCTGGGTGACTGGGCAAGCCAACAGGTAATTGACGTGCACTCAGGTTCACATGGCCTAGACAGTCAGTGCGCATCGGCATGTCGATCGCATGCCGCCCGGTTCGCCTCGATCTTCGACAGATGCTCGGACACGCGCAGTCCGAGCCTGTCGTTGAAGCGCGTCGCGGGCAGCGTAGGACACCGAGCGCATCATGTATGCCGCCTCGTGTGCCCGCTGCAGCAGCAGGTGGCTATCCAGGTCCACGGTGGTCGAGGTTTCGCGTGACCCACGAACGCTGCTATGAGCAGAATGTCCTCACCTTGTCCAATCGCGTTCGTGATCGCCGTGTGCCGGAGGTCATGCAGGCGCACTTTCGCCGGCAGGTTCGCGCGGTCGGCGTAAGCGACGGAACACGCGCGTGACCATGCATGGGCTCACGGGGCGTCCGACCGGTCGCACCACACCGTCCCGGCCGCGCTTCCTCTCGACTGTCACGGACACGGGCGCGTTACCGCTCGTGTCAGTTGTCGTGGCGCAGAGCTTTTCAAGCGCTGCCTGGGCGCCGTCTAGGATTGATACAAGCCTCTCCCCCGCTACGGTCTTGGTCGTCAGGCGTCGTCATCCTCCGCGTCGATGGCTTTCGTCTACCCTCAGATACTGACGTGGGAGTCACCATTTCCTGTGTCCAGGCCACGGGTGCCCGCAAGCGTCGCCGGAGGCACATCGGCGATCGTGATGTGATCAGGCGCTTGGGTCGCTGCTGGCCATGCGCGGGGTTGATGTCGTCACGATTCAGAAGGCGATGGGACACAGCGCGCTCGCCACGACCAGCCGCTACCTACACGCGCGGCCGGCGTCTGAGCAAGCGGTGGTGTTCACAGCGGCGGAACCTGAACCTAATCGGGGAGAACGGTTCAAGTTGGCCTTCCTAAGCCGATTTCGCGCTGCTGCTTGGGTGGAGAGCGAGCGCAGCGTCAGGCGTCGGCGTTGCTGCTGCTCGTCGTCGAGGCTGTCGCATAATGTCGGGTGAGTTGGCGGGGGTGTTATTCGCTAGTGGCGGTGGCCGGCGGTCGTGTGATCGACGTTTCGGATCGCGGTGGTGTTCACGCGGCCGAGGGTGCTGTCTGGTGGCGGTGGAGCTTGAGGAGGTTGTGGGTGGCGGTGATCAATCGCCATTCTGAGCGGCAGGCGGCTCTGCCGCGGCGTTGGAATCGGTCGGCGCGGCGGTTGTGCTTGATGTGTGCGAAAACGGGCCACGACGATAAGCCGCATAGAACGCCGACAGATCCATCTGCGCTACCGCGTCGAGCACAAACCACACGAGATGACCCTCTGGCAGCCAATCCCGCACATCCGGGGGCAACAAGAACGCCTGCTCACGATCAACAGCAATGAAGCTCTGGGGCATCACCAAATGGTCTTAATAGTGCTTTGTTAGGTTCGTTCATCTTGTCTGGTGAGTGGGAGTGGCAGCCGGGCGAGGTTGATTACCTGTTGGCAGGTTTGGCAGCGGCCGGTCCAGCACTTGAAGATCGGCTGCAATAGCAGCACGGCCTTCGGGAGCGTCAGGCCGGCCGCTGCCGAAAAGGGTTCATCCGCTCGAGCGTTAGGAACCCGTGCGCGGCGCTCACCAGCGCGGTGTGGTGGTGCCACCCGAGCCATGAGCGACCCTCGTAGTGGTCGAGCCCGAGCTCGCCCTTGAGCTGCTTGTAGTCGAGCTCCATCTTCCAGCGCATCCGTGCTAGCCGCACGAGCCGCTCGGGCTCGGTGTCTGCGGGCAGGTTGGAGATCCAGAAGTCGCTCGGCTCCTCATTCCCCTCTGGCCACTCCGCGATCAGCCACTCCTCGCGCGGAGGCACCTCGGCGCCCTCGCGCCACCCGCTCCGTCGCTGATCATCGCGCCAGCCGTGTGCGGCATGAACACGCGCGAAGATGAACCTGGAGGTAACCGGCTCGCCGTCGGTGCCGTCGCGGAAGCTGACCGTCTGCGCGCCCTCTGCTCCGAGCCGGCCAATCAGCTCGCCGATCGCTTCGGGCTCGCGGTCCGGCCGTGGGCGCGTCGGCGCGCGAGTCGCCTTTGACTTCTTGGGCGGCACGGCGAAGGCGGTCCCCTGCGAAAACACCTTCGTTGTCGGCAACACCGACAGCACGTACTCACACCCTGCCTGATCGAGGCGATCGCGCAGCCAGGTGTTCTCCCCGTAGGCCTGATCGCCCAGCACCGGCGCCTTCGGAACATCCCAGCCCGCGGCGCGCTCGATCAGCTCCACCCCGAGCTGCGGCTTGGTCTTGAACTGAACCTCATCCGGGATCTTCGCCTTACGCCGCCGCTGCTCATCCGCGCACCAGTCCTCCGGTAGATACAGCGCCCACCCCAGCGGCACCGTTCCGTGAGCTCCAAGCGCGTGCACGGACACACCGATTTGGCAGTTGCCCGTCTTCCCCAAGGTCCCCGAGTACTGGCGCTTGACACCCGGCGATCCCTTGCCGTCCTTCGGAAATCCGGTGTCATCCAACACCCACGCCTCAACATCGATCTGGGACGCGACCCGCTCGGCTACCGCCTTGACGACCAGCGCCGGATCCCACGGACTGTCGGCCACAAACTGCTGCATCGACTGATAGTCAACGTCACCGCCCAGCCGGTCGACCATCGGCTCAAGCGACTTGCGAGGACCCTGCTCCAAGAGCCCCCGCAGATACAACCCGCCGTTGACCAACTGCGCCGGCCGGTTCATCGCTTCCGCGAGCACTTCGCCCGCGAACGCTTCCAGCCGCCCCTTGATCACTACCGGAGCATCCGCATCCACCGTCATCACAACCATGATGCCCTCCCGCGTCGAGAACCACAGACGCACAAAGGTTCGCCACCACGACAGCGAATCCCTACCACAAACCTAACAAAGCACTATTAAACCCACCGGACGACCCCAGGTTTACGCGACAGCCTCCGTCCTAAGCAGCGACGCCATCGTCGCCGACGCTGGCTACCGCTCGCCAAGGGAAGCAAGCGCCGCGGCCCTGCGATTGGCGATTTGCGAGGCCCGCGGTGGACTGGCGGGTGCGTCCTGCTTTCAGCCGCGCGGGGTGCTCATGACGCCAGCGCATCGCGTTGCCATCCGTGCTGCTGAGCAGCGCCGGCGCGCGGTGACTGCGCGCGCTCGCACTCGCAGATGAGCCGTCGTCCGCGGTGGACCACCGGTCGCTGCCGCTTGTCTTCCGAGGCGGCAGCGGGATTGCGAACTGCGTCGCGCCTCGTTGCCGCGGAACAGCGCGGTGTGGCCGGGTGGCTTGCCTCACCTGCGATGCGGGTGGTGCGGATTAGCGACGTAGCTCTGCCTGTAGCCGGGTTGCGAGGCGGACGGAAGCGTCGATCTCGACTTGGCGGATTGAGACGCTCTCGATGCTGACCCCGAATGGGACGCCGACGCGCCGGCAGAATGCGATCAGCTCGACGGCTGTAGCGACGGCTTGGTCGTAGGACGCTTCTAGGGTGTCCTCCGCGTGGCGCAGCTCGTTCTCGATCCAGCGCGGCACATCGACACCGAGCCACTGAACGAACTTCAGTGTCTTCACCGACCCGCAGACCGAGAACGTAAAGACGATCGGCGCCGGCTTGAGGCCACGACCGGCGCACTCGTAGTGATAGTCGGAGACCAGGTCCTTCGCGGCGTTGACGTCATAGACGATCTGGGTGACAAAGAACGAGCAACCTGCAGCCTGCTTCGCAAGCAGACGGAGGTGCTCCGTGCCTCCGCGCGCGTGGCGCTCTGGGATCGCCACACCTCCGAGCAGGAGATCCGGGCGCACCTCACTCCGTAGTTCGTAGGCCCGCGGCAGAGAGGTCGCGACCGGCTTTTCACGGGACGACGCACCGACGAACACCGACAGCGCCTGGGTTGGGGCCTGTTCGCTGAGCCACGACTGAAGCTGTTGCTCTGGGTACTTGCTGACAGCGCGGTACACGATTGCGGGTACCTCCAAGCCGACGAGATCGCGAGCGAGGTAGTCGGCGGGGTCCATCGTGGGCAGGAACGGAAAGGGCCGTTCCTCGGGATTGCGGTCGCTCTCGTCATCAATGTCGTAGAGCACGAGGCCATCGATGCCCACGGGGCGCAGGCGCTCGAGCGTCTTCGCGGCGATCTGACGGGCGTGCTCCGGTTCGGTCGTCAGGCGCGGTGGGGTCAGCGCGAAGAGCAAGAACTCACCCGTTCCCTCCGCAATGCGCCGCTGCAGCTCCACGCGCCGAAGCGTAGCCAAGCGCCTGTGCACTACGACTTGGCGCCAGCGGTTGTGGCCTCCGCTAGCAGCCACGCAACGCGCTGTCCCGCCTGCACAAGAGTCGCGTCGAATGCTGCTCGGACGCGCCATCCGGCGTGAGTCGCTGCGACTCACGCGAATCAGGACGACCGTGCCGTAGCCGATCGCGCCCGGTCCAACACGCAGCACTGCCCGGGAGTGGGCTTCACGGCGAGTTCTCGCCGCTCTCGACCCTCGCCTGTCGCTGACCCCGAACGCCCGCGCTCAGACCGGACGGACCCGCCTCGCTACGTCGGCAGGGCACCGTGCGGCAGATTCGGTCGCGCCGCTGCTTTGGGCGAGGAGGAGCAGCGCTAGGCGGCGCTCGGCTGGGTTACCGCTTCGTGCCCGGTGGCGAGCGTGTCGGCGTCAGCGTCGGCGCCGCCCCGCGGGCGCTCAAGGACCCCACCTGGACGCGAGGCGGCTGCCCCGCTTTCTGCTGCGAAGCGCCTTCGCGCGCATCCGCTTCGGGACGCGGATGGCGCGGAAAGCAGGCGCGCCCCGTGTAGCCAGCCAGACGCCCGAGTTGGACGGAGGCTGTCGCGTAAACCTGGGGTCGTCCGGTGGGTTTAATAGTGCTTTGTTAGGTTTGTGGTAGGGATTCGCTGTCGTGGTGGCGAACCTTTGTGCGTCTGTGGTTCTCGACGCGGGAGGGCATCATGGTTGTGATGACGGTGGATGCGGATGCTCCGGTAGTGATCAAGGGGCGGCTGGAAGCGTTCGCGGGCGAAGTGCTCGCGGAAGCGATGAACCGGCCGGTTCAGCTGGTCAACGGCGGGTTGTATCTGCGGGGGCTCTTGGAGCAGGGTCCTCGCAAGTCGCTTGAGCCGATGGTCGAGCGGCTGGGCGGGGACGTTGACTATCAGTCGATGCAGCAGTTTGTGGCCGACAGTCCGTGGGATCCGGCGCTGGTGGTCAAGGCGGTAGCCGAGCGGGTCGCGTCCCAGATCGATGTTGAGGCGTGGGTGTTGGATGACACCGGATTTCCGAAGGACGGCAAGGGATCGCCGGGTGTCAAGCGCCAGTACTCGGGAACGTTGGGGAAGACGGGCAACTGCCAAATCGGTGTGTCCGTGCACGCGCTTGGAGCTCACGGAACGGTGCCGCTGGGGTGGGCGCTGTATCTACCGGAGGACTGGTGCGCGGATGAGCAGCGGCGGCGTAAGGCGAAGATCCCGGATGAGGTTCAGTTCAAGACCAAGCCGCAGCTCGGGGTGGAGCTGATCGAGCGCGCCGCGGGCTGGGATGTTCCGAAGGCGCCGGTGCTGGGCGATCAGGCCTACGGGGAGAACACCTGGCTGCGCGATCGCCTCGATCAGGCAGGGTGTGAGTACGTACTGTCGGTGTTGCCGACAACGAAGGTGTTTTCGCAGGGGACCGCCTTCGCCGTGCCGCCCAAGAAGTCAAAGGCGACTCGCGCGCCGACGCGCCCACGGCCGGACCGCGAGCCCGAAGCGATCGGCGAGCTGATTGGCCGGCTCGGAGCAGAGGGCGCGCAGACGGTCAGCTTCCGCGACGGCACCGACGGCGAGCCGGTTACCTCCAGGTTCATCTTCGCGCGTGTTCATGCCGCACACGGCTGGCGCGATGATCAGCGACGGAGCGGGTGGCGCGAGGGCGCCGAGGTGCCTCCGCGCGAGGAGTGGCTGATCGCGGAGTGGCCAGAGGGGAATGAGGAGCCGAGCGACTTCTGGATCTCCAACCTGCCCGCAGACACCGAGCCCGAGCGGCTCGTGCGGCTAGCACGGATGCGCTGGAAGATGGAGCTCGACTACAAGCAGCTCAAGGGCGAGCTCGGGCTCGACCACTACGAGGGTCGCTCATGGCTCGGGTGGCACCACCACACCGCGCTGGTGAGCGCCGCGCACGGGTTCCTAACGCTCGAGCGGATGAACCCTTTTCGGCAGCGGCCGGCCTGACGCTCCCGAAGGCCGTGCTGCTATTGCAGCCGATCTTCAAGTGCTGGACCGGCCGCTGCCAAACCTGCCAACAGGTAATCAACCTCGCCCGGCTGCCACTCCCACTCACCAGACAAGATGAACGAACCTAACAAAGCACTATTAAGACCATTTGGTGATGCCCCAGAGCTTCATTGCTGTTGATCGTGAGCAGGCGTTCTTGTTGCCCCCGGATGTGCGGGATTGGCTGCCAGAGGGTCATCTCGTGTGGTTTGTGCTCGACGCGGTAGCGCAGATGGATCTGTCGGCGTTCTATGCGGCTTATCGTCGTGATGGGTGGGGTCGGCCGGCGTATGACCCGGGGATGATGGCTTGGGCTCAACCGGTCGTCGCAACGCGGTGTGGCGGATGACTGTAAAGGCAAGGGCTGATGACAGACGCCTGCCTGGTGTTGCGGCTGTCGTCGTGGAGGCTCGCCCGGAGGGCCGGAGCGGCGACAGCCGCGCGCGACCGTCGGACACCCCAGTGGCTGGGATGCCGCAGTCGAGCAGTTGTGACGCGCGTTGGATGCTGCAGGCGGCGGTCAGGCCGCGGCGCTCAAGTACTCGGTGAGCACCTCGGCGGGTGTCCTCCACGCGAGTGTCTTTCGCGGCCGACCGTTCAACGCCGCCGCGACAGCGACGAGCTCCTCGGCGCTGTGCCTGGCAAGGTTGGTGCCTCTCGGGAAATACTGGCGCAACAGCCCGTTGGTGTTCTCGTTCGACCCGCGCTGCCACGGGCTTCGTGGATCACAGAAGTAGATCTGCAGACCGGTGTCGAGCCGTAGTTGCACGTGCTGGGCCATCTCGACTCCCTGGTCCCAGGTCAAGGACCGCCGAAGTTGTTCGGGGAGAGTCGTGATCGTTTCGGCGATCGCGTCACGAACAGCCGCAGCACCAGCACCCGTGAGCGCCGGGCTGCTCTTCGCTCTTGGGCTGTTATGACCTTCCATCGGCGGGAGATGCAGCAGCATCGTGAACCGGCTTGAGCGCTCGACCAGAGTGCCGATCACAGACCGGTCCAAACCGAGGATCAAATCGCCCTCCCAGTGACCCGGAACAGCACGGTCATCAACCTCAGCAGGCCGCTCACTGATCAACAGCTCGTCAGTCACGAAGCTCCTGTTCCCCCTCGTCGTCCTGGCCCTGGGAACCCGCAGCGCCCGACCTGTCCGAAGACAAGCGGTCAGCTCCCGGCGCAGCGCTCCGCGGCCCTGCACATAGAGCGACTGATAGATCGCCTCATGGGAAACACGCATCGACTCATCATCGGGGAAGTCAACGCGTAGTCGACCAGCGATCTGAGCCGGGCTCCAAGACTTCCCCCAGCGCCGGTCCTTTCGCGGTCCGTGACGCCGCCCGCCCCAGCCGACCTGCGGACCCGCAACGCTCCCGTCGGGCCGCTGCACAGACCCGGCGAGCCGATCCTGCACATAGCGACGCAACTCCGGGTTGACAGCGAGCTTCGCCGGCTTCGGTCGTCGAGCGCGACGGTCGGCATGCGTTTGCGCGGTCGAGGCCCGATACTCAGGCCGGCCGGTACGGATCGCAGCGTTCCGTTGCAGCTCCCTGGAGATCGTCGACGGCGCACGACCCAGCTGACGCGCGATCTCTCGCACCCCACAACCACGAGCGAGCAGGACCGCGATCTCCTCCCGCTCGGTGAAGGACAGATAACGCCCAGACACCGGCGCGAGCGTGAGAAACGGCATCCCGCCACCCTTGCGAAACCACCGGACACCAACGCTCGGCAACACACCCGCCTCCGTGGCAGCGTCGACGCTCGATGCCCCTCGAGCGATCGCCGCCCAAAACCGCTCCCGATGTTCCCTGCGCCCAGCAGACGGACGTCCCCCGGAACGCGTCCCTGCTGCAGCGGCACGATCTGTAGCACGCTTTTTCTTGGCCATCGCAACTCCTCAACGTTGAGCGTTGCGACAACCAGTTGAATCCACCTGGTCGCGCTGTTGCTCTACGCCTACGCGCGCGCTGAGCGCTCCTCGCGCGGGATCGAGCGCCGCTGCGGCGAGGATGTCTCCTATCGTGTGATCACCGCCAACCAGGTGCCCGATCACGCGACGATCGCACGCTTTCGCCGCGATCACGAGGACGCGATCGCGGACTTGTTTACCGAGGTGCTGGCGTTGTGCGCAAAGGCTGGTCTGGTCAATGTTGGGGTGATAGCGGTCGATGGCACCAAGCTGCACGCCAACGCCTCAGACCGCTGTAACCTGACCTATGAGCAGGTCGCGCGGGAGCTGCTCGAGCAAGCCGAGGAGATAGTCGTGTCGAGGATGAGCAGTTCGGCGAGGTGCGTGGTGATGAGCTACCGCCCGAGCTGCGTGTCAGCGGCGATCGTCGCAAACGTCTGGCGGCCGCGCGACGGCTCCTCGACGATGAGCGCGAAGCCGAAGCTGAGCAGGTGCCGCGCGAGCGCGTCTCGCGACTGAAGCAGGGCGAGCGTCGTCTACGACAGGAGTGGGAACTCGACCAGCGTGTCAACGCCGAGTATGAGCGCTGGCGTGCCCGCGGGATAAGCGCCGACGGGCGCCGGTTCGGCGGACGCGATCCCAACCCCTACCCACAACCGGCGAGCCCGCAAGGGATCGCGAACAGCACAGACCCGGGGTCGCGCAAGGTGAAGACCCCGCGCGGATACATGCAGGGCTATAACGCGCAGGCTGTCACGACCGCCGAGCAGATCGTGGTCGCCGCCGAGGTGACAGTCACTTCCTCAGATTCCACGCATCTCGCGCCGATGATCACCGCCGCGTGCGAGGAGCTGCACGCGGTTGGGAGCAAGCCACCAGAGGTTGTTGTCGCCGACGCGGGCTACTGGAACGGCGCGCACATCGAGCAGCTTGTTTGCCACGGCATTCAGATGCTCGTCTGCCCCGAGGCACTCAAGCGCGAGACGCCCAGGCCTGGACGCGACAAGGGTCTCTACGCGTTCATGCGCAGAGACCTTGAAAGTGAGGCCGGCCACGCGCTCTACAAGCAACGCCAAGCGATGATCGAGCCCGTTTTCGCACACATCAAGCACAACCGCCGCGCCGACCGATTCCAACGCCGCGGCAGAGCCGCCTGCCGCTCAGAATGGCGATTGATCACCGCCACCCACAACCTCCTCAAGCTCCACCGCCACCAGACAGCACCCTCGGCCGCGTGAACACCACCGCGATCCGAAACGTCGATCACACGACCGCCGGCCACCGCCACTAGCGAATAACACCCCCGCCAACTCACCCGACATTATGCGACAGCCTCGACGACGAGCAGAAGTCCGTCGCGCTGAGTCGCTCACTCCCGCTTGGACCCTGTACCGCGAGCCTCCAAAACGACCTTCTTCAAGGAAGACCCTGCGGAAAATCGCCCTAACTGGACGGTATTTGAACCACGACGCCATAGAGGCCATCAAGCGTCTGCACCGGACGTTGTAGTCTGCAGGCTTGACGGTTGTAGTCGGTCCGTTGCATTCGCGGACAACCATTGTGCGCCCAAGCGGTAGTAGCGTGCGCCTGACCGTAGCGATAAAGAGCCTGCCGGCGCCTTGAGACGTCAGCGGGAGTCAGGGGACCGCCAGTGTCTAGGATGCTTCGTCGCCTTATAGGGGTGGCAGCCATCGCAGCAACAGCCTTGTTGATGCTCACATCCGCGAGCGGAGCAGCCTCTTCTCTGAGTGTGCTGCCCCCGCCGAGCAGCGAACTGCGTCCCGGCTCCACGATCCTCGTACAGGCGGCAGTCCCGGTTGGCATGTCGTGCGAGATAACGCTGGAGAAACCTGGCGCACCCTCGCGTTCCAGTGGCTGGCGAAGGGCCCGCTCGGCGCTCGCGCAATTCGTCTGGCGCGTTCCCCATGGCGTTGCAGCGGGACAGTGGCGCGCCACGGTTGCTTGTGCGCGCTCGGCCCGGCGCATCGCCAGCGCAACCAGTCGGCTACGCCGGACCATCTTGCTTTACGCACCCAGGCGAGCAGACCTGTATAACGGCCCGGCCGTTGAACGAATCAAGGTTCTCTATCCGCTCTCCGGAGCGCAGCCGCTGAGCGGCAAGGGCGGCGGTGCGTATCCCCCCTACGGCACCCTGCTGATCTCGGGTAGCGCCTGGCTCAACGGGCACGGCGTGAACGTCTACTCCGATGGTGCTGACGGGGGCGACGGCTACTACCAATGCGTTGAGCTCGTGAATCGGCTCATTACCACGCTTCACTGGAGTCCCTCGATCTACGGCAACGCCAATCAGCTCTATCCAAACGCGAGTAGTACCTACTTTGTGAAGCATCCGAACGGAAGCGGCTATTCGCCGGTCCCCGGCGACATCGTGGTCTGGGGCGGTGGCTACGGTGGATACGGTCATGTCCAAGTCGTCAACGCCAATAACGGGGGGTCTCTCACGGTCGTAGAGCAGAACGCATCCCCGAGCGGTTATGACGTCGATTCGATCTCTGCGAGCGGTTACATCGCGCCCACGAGCTACGGGTACTACGTCGAGGGATTCCTTCACCCTAAGGCCGACACGATAGGTCAGGCCGCGCCAGCACCCCCAACTCCCGCCCCCACGCCGCCGACCTCCAGTCCTCCCGCCGGAACGCACGCGGAGACCGCGGGTGGGCTAACGCATACCTGGAGCGACTATGCGACCGGAGGTGGTGTGGAAGGCCCGTCGATCGCCGCCGACCAGACCGTGGCCGTCACCTGCAAGGTGTCGGGATTCGCTGTAGCCGATGGGAATACCTGGTGGTATCTGATCGCATCGAGCCCGTGGAATGGCGCTTACTATGCCTCCGCTGATGCGTTCTACAACGATGGCCAGACATCGGGCCCTCTGCAGGGGACCCCGTTTGTCGATCCGAACGTACCTCTTTGCCCGGGGCAATCGAACCCGACAAGCCCCGAACCCTCGCCTCCGTCCACGCCGGTGCCATCACCGCCTGCGACATATGCAGAGACCACAGGCAGTGTCACACACACCTGGACAGACTACAGCGATGCAGGAGGGACTCAGGGGCCATCTATCCCCTCGAACGACACCGTGCAGATATCGTGCAAGGTCGAAGGCTTCCGAGTCGCGGATGGCAACACTTGGTGGTATCAGATCGCGAGCAGCCCGTGGAACAATGCCTATTACGCTTCCGCAGACGCCTTTTACAATAACGGTCAAACGTCCGGTAGTCTCATCGGCACGCCATTTGTGGACGTCAATGTGCCTAACTGCTGATCATTTTTGAACTGGCTCTCGAGCGTCTGGTTCAGTAGCCAAGGCTCCCGGACTGCAACCCTTACTTGTGCAGGGATCCCGTGTCAAGTGCGGGGTCCAGGTTATTGGGGTTGAGTTGTTGAGGGCTGGTGGCGCGCGCGTGTGGTTGGTGGTGTGGGTGTTGTGCGCGCGGGCGCCCAGCCTTACTTCGGTCCACGACCCTCGGGTTGGCTGCGGGGCCGGCGACATGATGTTTGATGGGGTGATCCCGCTGGGGGAAGCGTTGCGGCCGCTCGGTCTTTTGAGGCCGTCCACGCGAGCGTGGCGGCAGGGTCTTGCCGGGAGCCGGCCGCGGCTGATCTGTGTGATGGAGGGCTTGGCGCGCACCGGGAAGCTCATGCTGGTGTGAGTGCTTCCTCGCCGAGCTCGCGAAGCGTGTGGTAGCTGCGCTTCAGGAGCCTGCGCGCGACTGACAGGCACGCCCGGTTGCCACCGAGTCGCTCGGCGGCCTGCTCGTAGTACTCGCGGTCCGGTGAGCCGGGTCGACGGGCGACTTGGGCGGCCTCGAACAGCGCCCAGCGCAAAGCGGGCGGCCCCTGCCGGGAGAGATGCCCGGGCGCGCGGCGGCGGTCGGACTCGTGCACGGTGATGTCCATCCCGGCATAGCGAACCGCGTGGCGCGATGAGGAGAACCTGGTGCAGTCGCCCAGCTCTGAGAGGATCGTGACTGCGGTCAGCTCCCCGATTCCGTAATGAGTCATCAGCGCTTTGCAGCCCTTCTGGCGGCGCGCGTAGGCGCGCAGCTCCCGATCAATCGGGGCGATCTGGCGCTCGAGCGAGTCGACCATCGCGATCGCGACCGTGACCTGCTCGCGTGCCGTCGCCGGCAGCGGCTGGCAGGCAAGCCACTCCCGCCCTTCACCCGTCATCAGCTGCCGGCGCTGCGGGCACCCATGGTGATACAGCGTCGCCTGGATCCGCTGCTGGCACTCCGAGCGCTGCTCTGAGAGCGTGTGGCGCAACCGCACACGGGCGCGCAGATCGAGGATGTGATCGGGCGCAACCCACGACTCCGGCAGCCGACCAACCATCAACAGCTCACGCAGATGCCTGGCATCAGCGCGATCACCCTTCGCGCGCTTCTTCGGACCGCGCAGCCCAGCCGTCTCGGCCGGCTCGGCCAAGTGCACCACCGCACCGACCCGACGCAGCTCCTCGACCGCGAACCGCCAGCCCGTCGTTGCCTCCAACGCGACCTCCAGCTCCTGACCACGGAAACGCTGAAGGAACTTCCGCACCGCCACACGATCAGCCGGCGCTACCCGGGTGCGCGCCACCTCGCCAGTGTCGGTATCGATCCACTCGCCCGTGATCTGCGCTCGATGCTGGTCAAGTCCCATTACGATGCTCATTCGGGCCTCCTCAAGCTCCATGGTTTGAACGCCTGCGCGGACACACTCCGCGCTTGAGCTGAGGAGGTCTCTACACATCCAGTCAGACAGACTGCTCATGACATCTTTTGGGCGCACTGCCCGCCGTCCTTCCTGCTCCTCAAACAGCGCCGAGGCCTTACGCGTCAACTCCAGTTCGGCTTCCAACTCCTTGATCCGCGCCCGAGCCTCAGAGAGCTCAGCACGCTCGCCGCTGCGAACGCCTGGCCGCTCGCCGAGGTCGACTTCCTCCTGGGCGATCCACCGGTAGACCGTTGCTTCAGCGACGCCGAGCTCTTGGGCGACCTCTCGCGGCCTGCGGCCACCAGCCCAGCACAACTCGATCACACGACGACGAAACTCCGGCGAATAAGACTTCGGCATGCACCTCTCCTTCAGGAATCATGCCGCCTACCCTCTCATATACGCGGTCCATTACTCGGGGGCCAGATCAGCGGTCCATTACTCGGGGACCAGATCAGGAGGCTATGCGTGTTCTGGTTGGTTTTGGTTGTTCTCTGTCTCGATGGCTGCGTATTGGCTGGGTGTGAGACCGCCAAGTGCTGAATGTGGCCTGTAGGTGTTGTACTCCTGTCGCCAGTCCTCGATCAGGACTTTGGCCTCGGTGATCGAGCCGAACTCCTCGATGTTCAGCAGCTCGTCACGGAGCCGCCCGTTGAAGGACTCAACGAACGGATTCTGCCATGGGCTACCGGGCTGGATGTAGCTCGTGGCCATAAGCGTCATCCGGCAGTAGTCCCGCAGCGCCCACGCGATGAACTCCGGGCCATTGTCCGAGCGCAGATACGCCGGTGCGCCACGCTGCGCGATCAGCCCGCTGATGACTTCGACGACATCCTCGGCGGTGCAGGAGCACGCAACGCGGATGGCGAGTGCCTCGCGGGTGTACTCATCCACGATGTTGCACAGCTTGATCCTGCGCCGGTCAGCGGTCTCATCGAACTGGAAATCAACAGCCCACACCTCATTCGCCCGGCTCGCCCGCAGGCGCTGTTTCTGCCCGCCTGGTAGCCGGCGACGCTTCCTTGCTTTCTCGGGGCGCCGCAGGCCCTCCTGGCGCCAGATCCGGCGTGTCCGCTTGCGGTTCAGGGTCCAGCCTTCCCGCAGCAGGATCTGATGCGCGGTCTTCCATCCCCACCGCGGGTGCTCACCAGCGATCTCCCGCAAACGACACGCCAGCCGCCTATCCGCCGCGCGAGGAGCCGGTACGGGTTTACGCTGGGTGGAGCGGTGCTGGCCGGCAACGCGGCACGCGCGGCGCTCTGAAACCCCGAAACGCGCCTGCAGCCGACCCACAGCACGGCGCCTGCGTTCCGGGGTCAAAAGTTTCCCTCCGCCAACTCCTTGAGCATGTCGATGTCCAGCGCCTGCTCCGCCACGAGCTTCTTCAACCGCTGGTTCTCCACCTCCAGGTTCTTCAGCCGCTTGGCCTCATCGGCCTTCATCCCACCGTACTGCGCCCGCCACCGGTTGAACGTCGCCTCGGTGATCTCAAGATGCCGCAGCACCTCAGCGAGCCCCTGCCCCTCGTTCAACAGCCGTTCGCCCTCACGGATCTTCCGAACCGCCTGCTCCGGCGTGTGCCTACGTCGCTTCATGATCGTGTCCATCCTCTCATCCCACCACAGGGACATGACAAACACACAAAGCCACTGGCTCACATCACGGGGACCCCGTCAGCGGGGGCCCGCGCCGCTCGCGGGACTGCCCGCAATTGCACAGACAACTGTCATATCGTCTTACTACTCCGGCCCAGTAAACGTCCGACGGGGCTGGTAGGTTTGGTGTGTGAGGACTCGGGATGCGAGGCGGTTGGGGCAGGCGGCTCAGGAGGAGCTGCGTCGGCGTGCTGTGGCGCTGGTCGGGGAGGGGCGCTCCCAGACCGAGGTCGCTGGGCTGCTTGATGTCTCGCGTCAGTCGGTGAGTGAGTGGGTGCGCGCTCAGCGTCTTGGCGGGGATGGGGCGCTCGCGGCGGGCAAGCGCGGCCGTCGTCCTGGTGAGAAGACGGCACTCACGGCCTCCCAGCAGGCGCAGATCGCGAAGGCGATCCAGGAGAAGAACCCTGATCAGCTCAAGTTGCCGGGGTTTCTGTGGACCCGGGCGTTGGTGTGCGAGCTGATCGACCGGCGGTATGGGATTCGTGTCGCGGAGAAGACCGCGGGGCGCTATCTGCGGGCGTGGGGGTTCAGCCCACAGAAGCCGGCCAGACGGGCGTTCGAGCAGAACCCCGAGATGGTCAAGCGGTGGCTTGATGAGCGCTACCCGGCGATCAAAGAGCGCGCCCATCGCGAAAAAGCCCTGATCCTGTGGGCGGATGAGATGGGTTTGCGCTCCGATCACACCGCCGGTAGGTCCTGGTCGCCGGTCGGGCAGACCCCGGTGATCGAGGGCACTGGACAGCGCTTCGGGACGAACGTGATCTCCGCGATCTCCAACAAGGGGCACCTGTCCTTCCGGGTGTTCAAGGAGAAATTCGTCGCCGACGTGTTCATCGACTTCCTGCACCGTCTGATCCGCCAGAGCAAAGGGCAGAAGCTCATCCTGATCCTCGACGGGCACCCCGTGCACCGCTCCAAGAAGGTGAAACAGTGGGTGCAGGTGCACGCCGAGCAGATCGAGCTGCAGTTCCTCCCCGGCTATGCACCAGAGCTCAACCCGACCGAGCTACTCAACCAGGACGTCAAGACCAACGCCCTGGGCCGCCGCCGCCCGCACACCCAGGACGAGCTGATCGGCGAGACCCGCAGCTACCTACGCTCCCGACAGCGAACACCGCGCATCGTCGCGAGCTACTTCGAGGAGAAACAAGTCAGCTACGCCAAAGCCGCCTGACGCCTATTTACTAGGCCGAAGTAGTAGCTGGACGGTATTTGAACCATGAGACGGTCGCGGTGATCGAGCGGCTGCACACGGGGCTCTAACCAGACGGGCGCAAGCAACCCATGCGGCGCGGACACTGGAACGCCGCAGCCCGGCGACCGAGCCAGCAGATCGCAGGACTGCGGCCGCAGCCGTCATGCAGAGTCGCACTCGCCGTCGTGAGCGCCGGCAATACTAAGAATCAATGCTCGCCTCGACCCTCAGCGCAGTGTTCGCCGCCATCGCCGCGGTCGGCTCGGCGGGCGCCGCGGCCGTCATGTACCGCCAGTGGTCAGATGCTCGGACTCCGCGGCTCAACGTCGACGTGATCGCAACGACGCCCTCAGGCCGGATGTTCCTCGCGATCCAGAACTACGGCGGCCCGATGAAGAAAGTCGCCTTTACGGTGATCGAGGGGGAGCAGGCCGTGGATGGGGTGCTTCCTCCGAACGGGCACATAGGGCCTGGCGAGTCAGCGCGCCTACAGCTCGGCTTTGAGATGACGGAGGAGCGCAAACAGGTTGCGGTCGTATACGGCTACGACCTTGACGGACGATGAAACGTCCGCAGCCGCTCGCGCCGCTGACCGTCGAGGGGATTCGCGCGGGCATGTCGCTGCGCGACGCCATGCTGACATCGCTGCTGGCATACGGGGGCCTGCGTCCTGACGAGGCGACGGCCGCGCGATGGAACGACCTAGGGCAGGGCATCCTTGCACGTTCATGCTGGTAAGACCGAGAGGGATCGCGTCGTCGACCTTCTGGCACCGCTCGCTCAGGATCTCGCAGAATGGCGCCTCGCCCAGGGACGACCACCTGCCAGCGCTCGCCAAGCACTACGCCGGGATACTCCGCGAGCTCGAAGGGCAGCCGCAGAAACCGGCCGCTGAGGTCATCTGCAGCGCTCGCGAGCAGGTAAGGTGTGCGCCAGATGTGCGCCAAGCACAATATTGAGGGGCAGATAATAATGGCCCGGACTCACCTCTTAGACGCCAAAATGCCCACAGTCGCAGGCGTTTGCTGTACTCGGCACTCCAATGGGCGATACTGGGCTCGAACTCGCCCCTGGGGCTCAGGTACGGTCAGATAGCCGAGTTTTATTGGGGTTTAGCGCTCTCGGATCAGCTCAGGTTCGCTCAAATTGCTACCAAAATTGCTACCAAGGCCAGGGGCAAGCCGCGACGGTAGAATAAGGGCATGACGACGCGCGCCCAAGCTGCCGAGAACGCATTGGCGTCCGTGCGCGCCGAGGGTCTCGATCCCGGCGTAGCCGAGGCACTCCTGGGCCGATGGGGGCGTGGGGAACTGACCGACGCACAGCTAGACGACGCAGCACGTCTGATAGCCGCTGGCGAGCCGCTCGGTGAGCTGCTCGTCCCGGCACGGGCGTAGTCTCGACGCCGGAACTCTCGATACGTTGCGGCGGTGACCGCCGATCCATACGTCTATCCCGGCACCGACGTGCTGCGGAACCTTCTGGACTTGCGCGACGCGGCCGCGCTTGCCGAGCGCGAGGCAGCACTCAGCGCCATCCGCGTAGCGCAGCTCGAGCGGCGTTTTATTCCCGGCGATTTTGACCTCGCCCACCTGCAAGCGACACACCGCCACATCTTCGGCGACATCTATTCGTGGGCCGGCGAGCTGCGCACCGTGCGCATCACCAAGGACGGCGACCTGTTCGCACTGCCTGAGCACATCGGTCCCTACCTGACGACGCTGTTCGCGGACCTCGCTCACGAGGACCGCCTCCACGGCCTGGACCGCGAGCAGTTCTTGGAACGCCTGACGCACTACTACGCGGAGATCAACGCCGTCCATCCCTTCCGCGAGGGCAACGGGCGCACCCAACGCGCGTTTCTCGGCCAGATCGCCAAGGCCGCCGGCCATCCGATTGCATGGGTCCACCTCGATGCCGAGCGCAACATCCTCGCCGCCCACGAGAGCCATCGCGGCGATAACTCACTACTCCACGAGATGCTGGCTGTTCGGTCTGTTCCAGCTGCTCGTCGGGCTGTTCCTTCTGTGGGTTTCGCGTGGCCCTACTCGGAAGTTCGAGCAACACGTCGAAGCCAATTGGCCGGGGTAGGTACTGTCAGCCGCGCTAGGCTCCCGGTTTGACCGACGCGCCTGACGTGAGCGTCGTGGCGACGTGACTGCGTGTTTGTAGATCGCCTTCGTTTCACTGTTTGCTGCCGGTTAGTACCGCTTCGATCTGTGTGCGGATGTAGAGGCGGCGTCGGCCTACCTTGACGGAGGGCAGCTCGCCTCGTCGCGCGAGGTCTTCCACTGTTGAGACGGGCATCCGCAGGAGGGCCGCGACCTCACGGCCGAGCATTACGTCGCGTGCGCTCAGCCGCGGTGGTGTCGTCGGGCGGTCCTGGGCGATTTGATGTGTGGTCATCGTGTTCGCTCAGGGGCCGGCGGGTTGAGGATGCGGCTGACGGTTCGGACCATGCCTGGGAGCCGTGGGACGTAGCGGCCTGGTCCGTGGCAGTCGATCGCGTCGCGGCCGATTTCCCACGTGTTCTCAAGCGGCGCGCGGTGTGCGAGCGAAGGTGTTTGCGTGCGGCTTCGGCTCATATCGCGGGCGAGGCGTTTGATCCTTTGGGTGTCTTGGCAGTGTTCGCCGAGGTCTTGCCGGTTGACGTACCAGTCGGTGCCTTCGCGTGCGCGCGATGCTTGGACGTAGGCGTGCTCCTTGCTCGTTTGCCAGCCGCCGGTGACGACGAGGGTGCGTGTGACGGTGGCGCCTTGGGCGCGGTGGATGTGGCTGGCGTAGCCGAGCCGGACCTTGGCAAGTTCGTCGCCTGTAAGGGTGCGCCATTGGTGGGTGGCGTCGAACTGGATCAGCACGGCGCCCTCGTCGGTGATGTCCAGCACTTCACCTTTGGCGCCGTTCTCGATCCGCTGCGCGTCGGGCTGGTGGTGCTGGTCGATCATCGCAACGCGGTCGCCCGCACGGATGCCGTAGTGGACGCCGGGGACGTGGACTTCGATCTCGCCGAGTTCACCGCGCTGCGCCCGGTGATGCTGAGCGCGAGCGTTCAACCGCGCGATCTCCAGGTTCGAGGCGTCGGAGATGAGCGCGACCTGCTCTACCGGGAGCTGTGTCGTCAGATCGGCCCATGCGCTTACCGCGTTCTCGATGGCTTGATCGCGAGTATCGGCCATGTGCAGCCGGCCCCTGCGGAGGTAGTGGGCCATAGCGCGGTCTGAGCGTCCGGCGCGCAGGTCCGCCCACGCTTTCTGCTCGGCCGGGTCGAGCGTGCGTCGCACATCGGACAGGGCCGCCGTTGGGGCGATGTTGGTGATCCGGTCGAACATGCCGCCGGCGCCGATCGAGGGGAGCTGCGCACCGTCACCGATCACCACGAGCTTCGCCCCGTTCCGCTCTATGACATCTGTGAGTCGATCGAGGCGGCTGGTGTCGGCCATCCCTGCCTCGTCAAAGAAGACCGTCGTGTCCGTGTCGAGGGCGAGGCGGCCGTGTTCGGCCCTGGTGACGAGCGCGTCGAGCGTCAACGTCTGCCTGGCGAGCGCGGGGCTTTCTTGGCCGAGGCGCTGTGCGGTGGAGCCAGACACTGCGATCCCAAATGTCCGCGATCCGACCGTCTGCTCGGCCCTGGCTGCCGCGTCGATGACCACGCCCTTGCCGGTGCCTGCAGGGCCGACGAGGACGCCGGTGCGCTCGGGGCCGGTGATGATCTGGAGGGCGTGGGCCTGCTCGCGGCTGAGCCTGGCGCCGATCCGCTCGGCTACCCGGCCGGCAGCCGTAGTGCGTGCCCGCTCCCCCACGTCACGGCCTGCGGGCCGCGCGAGCTTTGCGACGCGGCGCTCGATCGCTTGCTCTTTGGCGCGGAGCGCGAGCGTCGTCATCCGCCCGCCCTCCAACGGCAGGATGCGTCGCTCAGCGATCATGCCGGTGGCCTTGGCGAGCGCGTCAGCTGGCGCAAGTTCGCCTGCGGACTGCTCAAGCAGCACGGCGCGCAGCTCGCCCGCCTCGAAGGTCGCGGCCTTTTCGGTCAACCTGTCTTCGACGCGATCCTCGAGCGCAGCTCGAGAACGCGACCGCCCTTGTTGTGGCTGGTCGCGGCGCTCCCGCGAGTGCCCCTGCCTCGCGGCCTTCTGATCCCACACACGCTGCAAGTCCGCGCGCGTAACCGGGAGCTTCGCCCGGCGGTTCTCCAGCTTGAGGCGGCGCAGCTCGCCACGCTCGGGTGCTCTCCCCCACTTCGCGCGGAACCGCTCGGCCGCCGCCGCGACTTCGCGGCTGCGTGCCGAGAACGCCTCGATCAATCCGTCAGGCACGCCGGCGATCTCGAAGTACCGGCCTTCCTTGCCCGTCCCTGAGCTGATCTCGTATCCGCGCTCGGACAGCTCGTGGGCGAGTGCGGAGCGGTAGAACGCGCCCATCTCCCGCGCCGCACGGAAGATCGGCCGCGAAGCGACCGCCACGATTCGCTCGTCGTCTCGGACGGCGCTCGTGATGACGACATGGCTGTGTAGCTGCGGGTCGGGCGCGTCGCCGTCGAGCACGCCCCTCGCGGTCGTGTGCAGATACTCGGCGGCGATCAGCTCGCGTGCGGGCTGCTCAACGACCTTGCCGGCGTAGCTGCGCCGCACCGTCCCCACCGTCTCAGTCATGTGGCCGATTGCTTGATTGACAGCCGCGCGGTGGGCCTGCTCGATCGCCCGGCGCTCGCTCTCGTCGCCGAGCGCCCACGACACGGACACCGACTTCGGGGCGCTGAATGTAACGTCGATTCCACCGCCACGGCTGCCATCCGCGCCGGCCTGGCGAAGCCAACGGCCGGACTGCGGATGGCGGCCCTCCATCAGCGCGATGAAGTCCCGGCCGTCAACTGTGCTGCCCTCGATCCCAAGACGGGCGAGCGTGTCCGGGGAGACGATCCAGCGGCCGGGGGCCTGTGTGGGCTCGCCGGTCGGCGTCAGGTAGTAGTCGCCGCGCTCGGGCGCGACGGTCTTGCCCTCCAGATACCGGGCATAGCCGCCGCCCTTCGCAGCGCCGATGCTGGATGCGGTCATCATCACTGTTAATGACCGCGAGGCCGGCGAAACGGCCAGGAAATTGCGAGACTGCGCCTCTGCACGCCCGATATAGACCCCAAGTGGCCCCGACCGGCCATGTAATTTCTTTCGGGCCTGTTGGGGCCCTGTGGAAAGCGGGCTCGCCACCGCGGAGCGAAGCCCGTAGGGCGTAGCGGAGCGGTGGCGATGCAGTGGCGTCCGCTGCCCCGTCAAGGGTGTGGCAGGCGACGGGATGACTCGATTAGACCGGCTGGCCCCGTGTGGGTGCCCTCCGTTGGATTTGTCTCCCGTCGCTTGCCACGGACGCCGCCATGACTTCATAGAAGCGTGCTTGCTTGCTCGACATGGCTTTGTCTGGCGGCCTCCACATCACCAGTGCCAACCAGTAGACAAGGAGACCGAAATTCATGATCGCAGTAGGCGTGGACACGCATAAGCACCAGCACCTTGCCGTTGCCGTGGACGCTCTCGGGCAGCTACTCGGCGAGATCACGATCACCGCGACGCTCGCCGGCTACCGCGAGCTGCTCACTTGGATCGCAGGGCTCGAGGGAGAGGTTCGTGTCGGGATCGAGGGCACCGGCAGCTACGGCGCGGGCCTGTGCGAATACCTCCAGGGCGAGGGCGTCACCGTGTTCGAGGTCGAACGGCCCAAGCGCCGCGAGCGACGCACCGGCAAGTCCGACCGGCTCGACGCGCTGCTGGCCGCCAAGAAGGTGCTCGCCAATGATGGGCTCTCCACGCCGAGAGGGCACGGCAAGCGCGTCGCGCTGCAGATGCTGCTCGTCGCTTACCGCTCCGTCATCAGCGAGCGCTCACGCCTCTATAACCAGCTCCAAGCCCTACACGTCACCGCACCAACCACGCTCCGCGAACGGGTCGGGCCCGCGCGCAACGGCGCCACCCTCGCGCGGCGGCTCACCGGGATGCGGACACGCCCAAACGCCAGCCTGCAAGAGAACACCACCCTCCAGGTGCTGCGCGACATCGCCAACCGCACACGCGCTCTCGACCAGCAAGCCCAGGACTACACCCGCCAGATCGACACGCTCACACGCGAGCTCGCTCCCGCGCTGATGGACGAACCCGGCATCGGGCCGATCTGCGCGGCGAAGCTCATCGCGTTCAACCCAGCGCGCTTCACCAGCGAGGCAGCGTTCGCACGAGCTAACGGCACCGCCCCGCAACCCGCGTCCTCCGGGAAAACCGTCCGTCACCGCCTCAGCCGCGGAGGGGACCGCCAGATCAACACCGCGATCTACACGATCGCGCTCTCACGCTCCGTCCACCACGCCCCAAGCCGCGCCTACATCCAACGCAGAACCAACGAAGGCAAGACCAAGCGAGAGGCCATGAGATCCCTCAAGCGATACCTCTCCCGCGACCTCTACAACAAACTCTCCACCACACCCTTGACAACATAGAAGCATCCAACGAGTTTCAGAGGGGCCGTGCAGCACGATCGGGCCGTGCGACAAGGAGGCGAAGCCGACGCCTCCGACGCAGCTAACTGCGGCCACCCGGCCGCGACGACCCTCGACGCCCAAGCCGCACTCTTGGCCTCGCGCGCCCACGCCCAGCGACACGCGCGTGCCCTTACCGCCCAACAAGCACCCGCACCCGCGTCAGGCCGAGTCGAACACCATCACGCGGGCACAGCAGTCGCACGGCACCCGCAGGGTCCTGCATATGGTCTGGTTGAACGTTGGGGAGCGCCGATACGCGGTGGCGGAGACGCCGAGCGTTGGTGTCGCGATCGTGCCAAGTGGGCCGCTGACCGGCGTGCGGCCCTTGGTGTTCGGTGCCTGCAGGGGCTACTGTGTCGGGTGTGAGTGAGCCGCTGCGTTTGACGATCGTCTACGAGGACGCTGGCGATGGGTGGATCGTGGCGTCGATCCCCGAGGTTCCGGGCGCGCTCAGCCAGGGCCACACCCGCCAAGAGGCGCGCGAGAACGTGATCGACGCCCTGCACGGCATCTTGGAGCTGCGCTTTGGCGAGCACGCCCTCAACGAGCCGGCGTCGGACAGCGAGCCACTTGAGCTGACGATCGCGGCGTGAAGCGCCGCGATCTGGAGCACCACCTGCGCGAACACGGCGCCCGGCCACTGCGCGAGGGCGGCAGGCACAGCTATTGGGGCTTTGATCCCGAGCGCTCCACGGCTATCCCGCGTCACCGCGAGATTGCGTGGCCACTGGCCCGCAAGATTTGCAAGCAGCTCGGCATCCCGCCACCTACCGGCGGGCGGTGAGTGAGAGCCGGGAGGCCGCGCTACCCGTGGGCAGCGCGGCTAGCCGACGGTGCTTGCTCAGCTCCGCTCTGTCTCGTCTTCGTCGCAGCCCACAAGCTCGGTGGACTTGACGCCGAGCGCGTCAGCCAGCGCTATTAGTTCGTCGTAGCGCAGATCGAATCGTCCGGCTTCGATCGAGTCAAGGCGCCGCACTTTCAGCCCAGCCGCGCCAGCAAGCTCCTGCTCGCTCATGTTCCGGTTCTCGCGCAGTCGGCGGACTCTCTGACCGAGCGCGGTCAACGCCCGGTCGTGCTCGACCATCTCCGCTACCTCCGCCGCAGTCATCGCGACGCTGGTGCCGCGCGGGACGACCTCCACGTTCAGCCCCAACGCCGCCACCAGGCGGAGCGCGATCCCTAGCTGGATGTTTGCCTCGCCGCGCTCCAGCTTGGCGACCGAACCGCGGCCTACGCGACAGACATCGGCGAGGTTCTGCTGTGTCTCGCGTTGTTCGCGTCGACGCCGACGCGCCAGCCGCCCAAGCTCCACGGCATCGCTGACACGGGCCATCACGAAGCCTCCTGCTCGTCGGCGGGCGTGACCTGGCGCAGCGCGGCCAGGAGCGAGCACATCGCCTGCACGCTGTCGCGGTGTTCGCGGCGCGTGCGCAGCGCCTTGGCTTCCGGGAGCCATTGCTCGACCAGCGGCAGATACCCCTCGATCGCCTCACGCAGCGTCTGTGCGTGCTCACCTGGAACCTGCACGTCGGCTGTGGGGGCGCTCACGTCCCAACCGATCAGGTCGAGCAGCTGGCAGACCTGCTCGAACTGACGCCTGCCGTCCTCGAACCACTCCGGGTGCAGCTCACGCTCAGGGAGCGTGAGCACATGGTCGATCGCTTCGACCGGCTCGTGCAGCAGACACAACAGCGCTTCACGCCCATCCACAACCCCCGCAGCGGGGATCAACACAGTGGCCGTCATCTTCAATGTCCTCCTTGGTCGGAGGCACCACGACCGCCGTCTTCGGCGAAGCGCCACGCAGACCCGTGTGGGTATCGTGGCCCTCGTGCCGAAGCCTTGGTCTTCGGTGCCACGCCCCCGGCCGGTTGCACGGTGCGGGGGCACTTTTGTTGGCTTGTCGGCCGGCCTGTCGTCGGCCAGCGACTACAGCGTACTATATGATCCGCGCGAAGTTTTAGGGGGACAGTTCTTCGGCTCGTGCGGCAAGCTCTGCGACACTGACGCCAAGGCCGCTAGCCAGGCGGACGACGTTGCGCCAGCTCGGATTACGCCGGCCGTGCTCAATCTCGCTGAGCCAGCTCTGCGGAAACTCGGTCGCTCTGGAGAGCGCGACTTGGCTGATCTTCCGCTCGTTGCGGATCGCCTTCACGGCGGCGCCGAGCGCTGGCTGATCGGGGGGCGACATCGCTTACAGCATGTTCGACGCGACGGCGCTATCTACTGCGCGGCGCTGTGGCTCAGGCACCAACTGCTACAGACCGTGGCGGTACACCGTCAATCGGCGAAGCAGTCGCTGCGTAATCGAGGCTTGCTCCCCGCAAGGGTCAGCGCTGCCTATGGCGAGGATCAAGTTGCCGAGGGAAGTTGCGATGTACAACTGACCGCCGTTGGCCGGATACTCCCGGTCTATGGGAGCGGAATGGCCGACCATCGTCGCGGCAGGATTCGCCGCTGTAGCGGCGTGCGCCTCGTGGGCCTCGGTATGGCAAAACCGTCGCGAGCGTCTTGCCGCCGCGAGACCAGAACTTCATCTTGAGGTCCAGCAAGGTCTTGGCACCGGGTTGATCACGCTCCACATAACCAACAACGGGGGGACCGCCAGGAAGGTCCGATTCTGCGTCATCGAGGGCGACCAGTTGGTCTACGGCCACCCGTCTCCGACCGCTGTCTTTCGTCCTGGCGAGAGCCGCCTAATCACGACGAACGCAAAAGCATCAGGCGAGAAGACCGCCAAAGGCTTCGTCTCGGGCGTTGACATGGCTGGGCGACGCCTCTACCTGTCAACAGTTACGAGCGGCCGGCGGGTCTACCACTTGAAGGGTTGGCGAGCTGCGCGAGACCTGAGCGACCAGACGATCATCGACGACCTCTATCCAGGTCTCGATCTCAAGTCGATGCGCTCAAACCGTGGTTGCGCGGATGCACGGCGGCGACGGCACAACCAGGTCGAGAGGCCCGCTCGAACCGAGCCGAATCCGACCGATGCGCGGCGTACCGTTGCTCGCTCCGTGTTCTCGCGCAAATCGCACGACGGCCTCTTGGCTCGACTCGCCGCTGTGGAGACAGAGATGCGAGACCTGCGCCGAGAAGCAGCAGAGCAGCGCGCCGCTCACGACGACGCAATCGACCTGGCGCTCATCACCGCCGTACCCAATACGATCCATCGAGCGATCGGCGAAGCGCGTGCCCACGGATGGCTCATTACGTACTCCCGAGCATCACGGCAGGAGCTGTTCGGAACGATCCATCTCAGACACCCGACTGAGGATGCCCACGACTACGGAATCGACTTGCCGCTCCCCGACGACCGGATGGCTCACCGGCGAATCGAGTCTGAGATTGTGATGCGGATTCGGGGTAGCCAGGCAGCCTAAGCCACAACGCGGGCCGGGTGCCCCGCGGCCTCAGCCAGCGACAGCGGCGGCTGACCCGTTCTGGTCGTACCGCATGATGTTCTGCCGCATTGCAAACAACACGCTTTCAACGAGCGCCAGGTACTCGTCTACCTGAGCACTTGTGATTTCTCGGCGCGGACCATGAACGGCAAGATTGCGCATCACCGCAACTCCTTGGATGGCATTGAGTGTCAGCGATGAGATCAAGCCTCGCTCCAAGGCGAGATGGGCAAGCGCCATCGCATCAGTGCCGTCAGCCGGTGGCTCGCCGGTCTCGCTCAACGCATCGCGTAGCTCCTGCTCAATCAGACCAAACGCCTCGGAAATCACGAGGTCCGGCGCCTGCTGCGCGAGACTGGCAAGGTCATCGGACTCAGCGTGTTCGGGCACGGGGATTCCGGCTCGACCAAGCGTCGCGTGAACCTTCGAGCCGATGAAGTCGAAATCCGCCTTCAAGGGTCCGGCCTCGATGTGCTTGAGCCGATCCGTCAACAGCGTCTTGAGCTGCGTGCGGAACACGATGGCGATACAGACGACGGCAGCAGGCCACGCCAAGGAGCTGACCAACGACGCAATGAACTGATTTGTGCCCATATGACTTGCCGGTCTAGTCTGACGCGCCTATCGGATGCCGCTCGCGTTGCAAGCACCTTGACGACGGCCCGGTCGACCTCACCGTTGCCTCGCCGTCCGGTTGGCCCTGGCGGCAATACGATACGCGCGGCCGGGCGTCGCTTTGGAGCCGGCGCACTGAGCACGCGCTCAAGGCTGGATGACGGGTTGTAGAGCTATCCGCCAGGGGTATCGCGCTATGGCTCGCTGAGCACCGAGTGCGTGCCCACGCGACGCCAGATCACGTGCGGTTCGCCGGCGATGACCTCCTTGCCGTACTCGAACGTGGCACGCCCGTCCGGGGCAAACGTGATCTCCCAGACACCGGCTGCCCCTTGGACGCGATGGACGCGCAGCGTCGGAGGGAACACCGGCGGGTCTTGCTTCAGAGCGGCGATGAACGAGGGCAGCATCGCGAGAAATGTCTGCTGCAGCTCGCGTGGCAGGCGTCGAAACTCGCGATCGAAGCGGGCAAGCCGCTCGAAGGTCGGCACCGCTACGCGCGCGGATCGCCTGGTAGGTCGTCTTCGCTGGCTGCGACCCTCTGCAGATGCGCGACGAAATCGTCGTCGCGGAAGACTTGGCCCTCGGTCTCGCGCAGGATGTCCGATAGACGCTCATGCTCTGGACGCAGCACGAGCGAGCCATCGTCGCGTCGCTCAACAAGCTCATACGAGCCGGCGACACCGGGCTCACGCAAAGTGATCTTCGTTGGAACGGACGCCATGACCGAATTGTCGCACGCTCAGCGGGCCGATCCGTGGCAACAGGCGGGAATTAGGACCTCTCGATGCGAACACGCCCGACGGGCGACGTAGCGCACCCCACAGCGTCTCCACGACAACAAGGGCGTCGGCAGCCCGGAGCGGCTCGCCGGCCAACACGGCATCCGGAGAGATCACATCACCGACCCTCGATACGACTGGACTATCAGGAACCAGATCGCGCGCCTGCTCAAGTACGGCATCAAGCACAGGCAAAGCGATACCCGTCACCTCCTGCTCAGGGTCGCGTTGCGTCAGCTGTTCGAGCGTTCGTTTGAGCTGTCGAAGGATGTCCCGGATTTCACGCGCTCTGTCCGGTGTCATCGGATACCGAGCATAACGACCCGGCGGGCGGCATCTACAGAGGGAACACCAATTGGTACCCACACGTGGTACCCACGAGCTATGCGCCACTCACTTGCCGACGCTCCTAAAACACAAAATCCCCGGAAATGCGGGGATTCTGGCCGATGGGCGATACTGGGCTCGAACCAGTGACCTCCGCCTTGTCGAGGCGGCGCTCTCCCAGCTGAGCTAATCGCCCTGGGATCGGCTGCCAAGGGTATCAACGAGCGACAGCTCAATATGTGGCCCGGCCACAAATCGATCGGTCGGCGCGCGGCACCAGCGCATGAAACCTGGGCGCAGGGATGAGCCTGCGCCCAGCAGCGCCGGGAGTTTGTGCCCAGTCAGGGCACAATCACAACCGAGCCTTCACCGCCGCCAGCGGATTCGCCGCCGGCAGGACCAATGCTGCCCCCGCCTTCCGCGCCACCCGAGCCAGAGCTAGCTTCAGTCTCGGCTCCACCACCACGTCCAGGGGCTTCGGCTTCGTCGGAGCCGCGTTCAGATGGCAGGACGCCTCGCCCGGCCGAGGCATAGGTAACGCCTTGGCCGGACTCGATCGTCTTGATTGCCTGGGCGACGGTGTTCGACGAGATCGCAAAGCCCACACCCGTGCTGCCGGGCTGCGAGCCGCCCGCCGTTGAAGCGTCGCTTGCGATCTGAGAGTTCACGCCGATGACCTCGCCTTGTTCGTCGAGCAGCGGTCCTCCGGAGTTGCCCGGGTTGAGCGCGGCGTCGGTTTGAATTGCACCAGTGATCTTCGACCCGTCGGGCGCGGCGATTTCGCGGCCGAGAGCCGACACTATCCCCCGGGTGAGAGTCTCTTCCAAGCCGTATGGATTGCCGATGGCGTACACGGCGTCGCCGACCTGAACGGAACTTGAGCTTGCGAGCGTCAGCGGCCTGAGGTTGAGGCCGGACGGATCGACGCTGATGAGCGCCATGTCTTGGTTGGCTTCTTCGCCGACGAGTGTCGCGCTGCGGGTGTTCTTTGACGAGCCGCCAGCGTCGATCGTGATGCTGGTCGCGCCCTTGATGACGTGGTCGTTGGTGAGGATCAATCCTTTGTCGTTCAGCACGATGCCCGTGCCCTCATCCTCTCCCTCCGGAGTGACGGCCTTGATCGCGACGACTCCTCTGGAGTCGCGCTCGTATATCTGGGTGGCGGACAGCGCCGTCGAGGAGACGTCGCGTCGAGTCCCTGCCGACGCTGAGCCGATCGAAACGGTGGCGGCACTGGACGACGGACTGCGCCCGCCGGTACCGAGGAGCAGCACAGCCGCCCCCACCACGATTCCTCCGACGAGCGCCGCCAGCAACATGGGTGCAAATAGATGTTTCACACGATCACCTCTGGTTTCTTCGGGGAAACCATGCTGCAGCGGCCGGCTATGCGGGCGCTAACGATGCCCCAAAGCACCGTTAAGGTTCCGAGAAGAAGTTCATAACGACACGGGTGCAGTTCGGGCCATCGCCGAACCTCTCGTGTCCCGCGCGATCCGCGACGGCGTAGCGATGAGTCGCGCGGCGACGCCCATAAACGGAGCCACCCGAGCCGACGACACCGGCCCGCTACGCTATTGGGCCTTCCCGGCGACGTGGCGGAGTGGCTACGCAGCGGCCTGCAAAGCCGTCTACACCGGTTCGATTCCGGTCGTCGCCTTTATGAGAAGTGCCTGCAAGAGAGCGGTGTTCAGGCAACCGGCTCAGGTGTGCAGGACGCCGACAACCGCAAACTCTCCCAGAACTCTCCCAGAGCGCGCCCGGGCAGGGGCGAGCCACACAGCTCGCCCGTCGTCGCTGCCGTTCGTCGACGCGTCAGGCAGCGCGGTGCAGCGGGACCACGTTGGCCGCCTCGGCGGGCCCTGGCACAGGGGTCTCCACCAGCGCGGTCTCCCAGAGCGCCGAGAGCCTGTCTGCAGCGTCGGCGTCGGGTGCGTAGTGGAGGTAGCGTTCCGTCGTCGTGATGTGTCGGTGGCCCATCAGCCGCTGGACCTCATGGATCTTGAAGCCGCGGATCGCCTGCGTGCCGAACGTGTGGCGCAGGTCGTGCAGACGCAGCACGGGAAGGCCCGCCCGTTTGCTGGCGTTCAGGAACCGGCGGTAGAGCCCCGAGCCGCAGATCGGCTCGCCGGGCTTGGCGTCGTGCTCGAAGACCAGCATCTCAGCGCGCTTGCCGTCACAGAACGGCGCGAGCGCCTTTCGGACGTTCCTTGTCATCGGGACCGAGCGCACCCTGCGGCCCTTGTTGCCGGCGTGGCCGCCAGTTGTCGTGAAGCCGTCCTCGAAGCGCAGAACGCCGGCGCCGAAGTCGACGTTGCCGACCTTCAGCGCGCGAATCTCGCTGAGACGCGGACCCGCCTCGGTGGCGAGCGTGTAGATGGCCTCGTCCATCACCGAGTACGCCTCCGCGATCAACTTGCGGACCTGCTCGGGCGTGTAGAACTGGAGCTTGCCCTCGCTCTCGACCTTCTGGGTCTTCCACGCCCAGGCGAGCGCCGGGCTCGACGGATGGGTGCCGAAGATGCCGCGGACGACGCGGCGGTAGTGGTTGATCGTGTCGGCGCTGCGTTCGGCCTGCGTCAGCTCCTGACGGACGGCCAGCAGGTCCTCCGCGCTGAACGTGTCGAGGACGCGGTCGGCCCAGGCCGAGTCGCTGCGCCACGGACGCTCGGCCAGGCGCTCCCCGATCTTCCGGTACGCGTGCACCGTGGAGCCGCGCAGGCCCTTCTCCACGCTGCAGTGGCACACGAACGCGTCCAGAGCGACGCGGAACGTCCGACGCGAGTCCGTCAAGTCCGTCGAGTGCTGCGCGGCAAAGGCCTCCGCCTTCACCAATGCGTCGCCTTCGGTCAGGTATCCGTTGGCTGGGCGGCCCTTGCGCGTCCAAGCGGGGCCGAGCACCTTGCGGGAGTCCTTCCCGGACGGAAGGACGTAACGCATGACCCACACCGGCCTGCGGCGCGGTTTGCCCTTGCACGTCTTGGAGAGTTCGACCTTGACCAGCGCTTGCGTTTTCTTGGCTTGCATCGGGACCTCTTTTCCTGATGCCGGGGTCGAGGGCGTGTTCGCGCCGCTCGACCGTCGTTCGGAGCGTCCCCGGGGTTGCACCCCCGGGGACGCGCCCTTATCTAGGCGCAGGATTTTATGGGAGCCGACGGCGCGGTCATGATCCGCGACGCTGGCCCTCCAGCCACGCTTCGATATCTGGCCAGCGGAAGCGCCGATAGCGACCGACGCAGATGTGAGGGATGCGGTTCGCACGCGCGGCTTTGCTGACCCATGACGTCTGAACGCCCAGGCGGGAGGCGACCTCCTCGGCCGTGAGCAGCCTCGTCGCGTCGCCCGTGGGCCGTGGGAACGTGCTCGGGACTGTCGCTGGTTCTGTGCTCATGGTGGTATTGACCCCAACCATGCGAAACCGGCCACTGACTTCGCTTGAGGTGCCGTCAGGATGTCTGAGGTCAGGCGGCGACGCTGGGCGTGAGCACCCGGATGCGGGCCTTGTTCGGCCCAAGATCCAGCGCGGCGTAGATCACGTCGGGGTCCAGGTCGACATCGCCCGGCCACGCGATCGTGCCCGTGTCCTCGTCCACCTTGACCTGGCTGAAGATTGCCTGGTCCCGGAGGGGCGAGAAGGCAGGGGTATCGAGCAGCGGAGTGATGTCGACGTCCCGCACCTCGCCGTCGGCGAAGACGATGCGGACAGTGTGCTCGGGCCGCGCGATCACGGCAACCATTTCGGGTGCAATGGCGGGCTCCATCACGATCAATCGTAGCGGCCGGTCGGATGTAGATCGAGCTGCGCACGCCCCCAGTCGGCGCTCAGTGCCTCGCGATGTCGCCGGCACCAGCTCGTCGCCGCCGCGAGCTTGGCTGCGGGAAGCGTGCCGTCGATCAAATCGCCTGAATCGATCGAGAAGCGCGCCGCCTGGACTCCCGGGTGTCCGACGCGTCCCGCGTAGATGTGGACGTGTGGCGGCGGGTGGTCGCCGAAATAGAGCTTGACGACCAGCCCTTGAAAGCTTGCTATCCGTGGCACCGACACAGCCTACGGTGGGCTCCGGTGGTGCACGACCGCCGCCTGGTTCGGTACGCGCGAGGAAGGCGCTGCCTCATCGGCCGCGGTCTGGTGATCGGTCGGGTTGGATGATGCGGTGGATGGTGCGCGCAAGTCCCGGCAGGTGGCTGCGGCTTGGGGCGAGCGTCGGCTTGAAGCCTCTCCCCCAGTCCGGGTCTGGCAGCTCGGGGTGCGCGAGTGATGGTGTGTGGGCGCGGCTGTTTCTCATCTTGTTGGCGAGGCTCGTGACTCGCCGCTCGTCCTGCCCTTCGAGGCCGAGCTCGTCGCGGGCGAGGAACCACTCGGTGCCTTGGCGGGCGCGGCTGGCCTGGACGTAGGCGGACTCCTTGCTGGTCTGCCAGCCGCCGGTGACGACCACGGAGCGCTCTACGGTCGCGCCTTGCTGGCGGTAGACGTGCTGGGCGTAGCCGAGCCGTAGCGACTCAAGGTCCTCGCCGGTGAGATTGACGTGGCGCTGCGACCCGTCAAGCGCCACAGTTACGCCGCGGGTGTCGTGGATCTCGGTGACCTGTCCGCGGGTGCCGTTCTCGACCCTGGGGTCTCCTGGCGGTTGGTGCTGTTTGGTGAACGCGATCAGGTCTCCTTCGCGCAGCCCGTAGTGCTGGTGGGTCAGCGGAATCTCGGCCTGTCCGAGTTCGCCGCGTTCGGCGCGGAGGTGCTGGGCGCGGGCGTTGAGCCGGTCGATCTCGACGTTCGACGCGTCGGCGATCAACGCGACGTCACGGATGTCACGTGTCTTGGTCAGTTCGGCCCAGCGCTGGACCGCGGCCTCACCGGCCTCATCGCGGGTGTCGTTGAAGAACAGTTGTCCGCGGGCCTGGTAGTGGGCCATCGCACGCTCTGGTTCCCCGGTACGCAGCGCCGCCCACGCCCTGCGCTCCTCGGGGTCGCTCGTGCGGCGGACATCTGTCAGCTCCGCGGTGGGCGCGCGGTTTGCGATCCGGTCGAACATGCCGCCGGGCCCGATCGATGGGAGCTGCTTGCCGTCGCCGACCGCGATCAGCTTCGCCCCCGAGCGCTCTACCAGCTCTATGAGGGCGTCCATGCGCTTGTGGTCGACCATCCCGGCCTCATCAAGGATCACCGTCGTACCAGCCCCGATCTGGACCCTCCCCGTGTCCGCCCGCGCGGTCAGGGCGTCGAGGGTGAGTGTGCGCCCCGCGAGCGCCGGGCTGTCTGCGCCGAGACGCTCGGCCGTGGAACCCGACACCGCGATCCCGATGGTTTCCCGTCCGGCGGTCTGCTCGGCCCGCGCGGCGGCGTCGATCACGACACCCTTCCCGGTGCCCGCCGGGCCGACGAGCACCCCCAGGCGCTCCGGGCCCGTCACGGTGCGCAGGGCCTGCTCCTGCTCGCGGGACAGCGGCGCGGCGATGCGCTCCGCCACCTCCCTGCGCGCGGTTGTCCGGGCGTGCTCGCCGACATCCCGCCCGGCTGGTTGGGCGAGCAGCCCGGAGCGTCGCTCGATCGCCGCCTCCCGCCCGCGCACCGCGAGCGTCGTCATCCGCCCGCCCTCCAACGTGAGCACACGGCGGTCGGCAACCATTCCGCGTGTGACCGCCAGCGCTTCATCGGGGCTCATCTCCCCTGCTGTCTGCTCCAACGCGACGGTCCGCAGCGCTCCAGCGTCGAAGACGGCCGCTTGCTCGGTCAGCTTCGCTTCGATGCGATCCTCCAACGCCTGCTCAGGCGGCAGGTGCAGGGGTGAGCCGATCAGATGCACCGCCTCATCCGCCCCGAACCCGTGACGCTCACCCGTCCGCGCCCAGACACGCTGGAGATCCCCGCGGGTCGTGAGCTCCTTGGCGCGTCGGTTCTCAAGCGCCAGGTCACGCAGCTCCCCACGTTCCGGCGCCCGTCCGTGCTTGGCACGGAACCGCTCCGCAGCCTGTGCGATCTCACGATGGCGGCCGGAGAACGCGTCACGCAGCTGCTTCGGGACCCCTGCGATCTCGAAGTAGCGTCCGTCGCGGCCGGTGCCCTGCTCGATCGCATACCCCTCCCCCACGAGCTCCTCTGCGAGCACGGAGCGATAGAACGCGCCCACCTCCCGCGCGCCACGGAACACCGGCCGGGACGCGACCGCGACGATCCGATCGTCCTCACGCACCGCACCCGAGATCACGACATGCGTATGCAGCTGCGGGTCCGGTGCCTCAGCACCCGAAACACCCCGAGCGGTCGTGTGGCGGTACGCCGCAGCGATCAGGTTCTTTGCCGGCTCCTCGATGACCTCTGCGCCATAGCGCCGGCGAACGACGGGCACCCGCTCACGCAGGTAGCCGACCGAGCGCTCGACTGCCCGGGCGTGCGCCGCCTCGATCTGCTCACGCTGCCACGGATCACCCAGCGCCCAGACCACCGACACCGACTTCGGGGCGCTGAACGTCACATCGATCCCACCACCCCGCGACCCATCCGCGCCAGCCCGGCGCAGCCACGCTCCCGTTCCGGGGTGCCGGCCGTCCATCAACGCGATGAAATCCCCGCCATCCACCGGCGCAGCGGCGTCGACACCCAGACGGGCCATGGTCTCAGAGGACGATAGCCAGCTGCCCGGCGCCTCCGCCAGCTCCCCACCCGGCGTTAGGTAGTAGTCCCCGCGCTCGGGGGCGACCGTCTTGCCCTCCAAATAGCGGGCGTAACCCCCGCCCCTGCCAGCACCGATGCTCGAAGCACTCATCATCCACCGTGTACAGACCCCAAGCGCCCGAAACCGGCCAACGAATTAGCCAGCGATCGCACAGCGCCCGCACCCCTGTGCATCTTGTGTGGTTGGGCTGGCTCTGTTGCAGCGATACGCGCGCAGCGAAAGCGGCACCGCGAGCCGACAGCCGCGTACCGCGTGTCGCCACGCTCGCGAACTGACGGCCGTGTGCCGGACGAGGGCGTGCTGAAATAGGTGCTGTCGCATTCCGCAGCCGTCCTGACCTGGAGCCTTGAGAATGAGCACGAACCAGACCGTCGAGCCGGCTACCGGCGAGGCGCCGGCAGACGAGCACCACCTGATCGAGCTTGACGTCACAGGAATGACCTGCGGCTCCTGCGTGGCGCGCGTGCAGAGCGCACTCGGCTCGGCGCCCGGGGTCTCCGAGGCCACCGTCAACTTCGCCACGAGCCGCGCGGCAGTCGACACCGTCGGGTCTCGGACCGATGCGCAACAGCTCATCGAAGTCGTCGAGCGCATCGGCTACGGAGCGAAGCCGGTCAACACGAGCGGCCAGTCCCCAGCTGATGCTGTGGCCGAGATCGAGGCCGCGGAGGCGACCGACCGCGCCGGATGGCTGCGCCGGGTTCTGGTGGCCGTGCCGCTGGCCACCGTCGTCGTCATCCTCACCTACTCCGAGCCGCACAACGTCACCGCGCGCTGGATCGTCGCTCTGCTCTGCGTCCCGATCCAGTTCTGGGCCGGCCTTCCATTCCTGCGCGGAGCCTGGATCCGGGCGCGCGCCCGGACCACAAACATGGACACGCTGATCGCGCTCGCGACGCTGACCGCGTTCACATACGCGACCGTCGAGCTGCTCACCGCCCCGAATGTCCACATTCACGGCGGTCCCGGCGGCGAGTTCAACGCCCACTTGCACTACGACATCTCGGCCGTCATCATCGCCTTCCTGTGCGTCGGACGCTGGTGTGAGGCGACCGCCCGCAACCGGGCCGGCCAGGCGGTCCGCGAGCTGACGAAGCTCGGGGCGCAGCAGGCACGGCTGCTCGACCCCGCCGACCCGTCCGCGGCCGAGCGGCTCGTGCCGGTCGAGGCCGTGCACCCGGGTGACCTGTTCCTGATCCGTCCCGGCGACAAGATCCCCGTCGACGGGATCATCGTGTCCGGCTCCTCGGCGGTCGACGAGTCGATGCTGACCGGCGAGTCCCTGCCCGTCGAGAAGGCCCAGGGAGACCTGATCACCGGCGCGACCGTGAATGTGGACGGCGTGCTCCGGGCCACCGCGACGGCGGTCGGAGCTGACACGGCGCTCGCGAAGCTGGTCGACCTGGTCGAGCGCGCCCAGGCCTCCCAGCCTCAGATCCAGCGCCTGGCCGACCGGATCGCGCGCGTCTTTGTTCCGGCGGTGCTCGCGCTCGCCTCGGCGACCGCTCTCGGCTGGGTGCTCGCAGGGCAGTCCGAGCGTGGCCTGTTCGCGGCAATCGCGGTGCTCGTCGTCGCCTGCCCCTGCGCGCTGGGATTGGCGACGCCCGTTGCGATCCTCGTCGGGACCGGCCGCGGCGCGAGCCTCGGCCTGCTGATAAACGGCGCCGAGATCCTCGAGCGCAGCCAGGAGCTGGACACGATCGTGCTGGACAAGACGGGGACGATCACTACCGGCGAGCTGTCGGTCACCGACGTCTGGGCTGCGCCGGGCGAGCATCGAGACACGGTCCTCTCGCTCGCGGCAGCGGCCGAGGCGGGCTCCGAGCATCCAGTTGCGATGGCGATCGTGGATTCGGCCCGCGAGCGTGGATTCGAGATCGCGCCGGCCGGCGACTTCCGCTCCCTGCCGGGGCGAGGCGTCCGCGCGCGGGTCGACGACTCGGAGGTCTGGGTCGGCCGTCCGCAGCAGGCGGAGGCCAACGGGAGCGGTGCGAGCGGTGAGGCCGCGATCCTCGATCAGTGGGAGGCGAGCGGGCGAACCGCCGTCGTGGTCATGCGCGACGGGCGGACCGTCGGCGCGCTGTCGCTCGCTGACACGATCAAGCCCGAGTCCGCCGACGCCGTCGCAGGCCTGCAGCGGATGGGGATCGACGTCGCGATGCTGACCGGCGATAACGAGCGCGCCGCCGCCGCGGTCGCGCGGCAGGTCGGCATCACCCACGTGCTAGCCGGTGTCACCCCCGATGCGAAGGTCGCCGAGGTGCGCCGGCTCCAGGCGGCCGGCCAGAGAGTCGCGATGGTCGGCGATGGCGTCAATGACGCCGCGGCGCTCGTGCAGGCCGATCTCGGGATCGCGATGGGCACAGGGGTCGGAGCGGCGATCGAGGCGGCCGACATCAGTGTCGTCTCCGGCGACCTGCGCGGGGTCGCCCGCGCCCTGCGTCTGGCGCGCGAGACGTACATGATCGTCCTGCAGAACCTCGGCTGGGCATTCGGCTACAACCTGATCGCGCTGCCACTTGCGATCACCGGCCTGCTTAGCCCGACACTTGCAGGGGCGGCGATGGGGGTTTCCAGCGTCACCGTCGTCGCAAATAGCCTGCGCCTGCGGAGCTTCGGACGGCCGGGCAAGCCGACGCCCGTGCGCTCTCGGGCTCAGCGGTTCACGAGCCTGACGCTCGCCACGATCGCACCCGCCGCGATCCTGGGGGCGCTCGTGATCGCCGATCCGAGCACCTTCGTCGGCCCGTCCGAAGCCGCCCGGACGATCGCCGAGCCGAACGGCGAGCTGCTCGATCTGAACATCCTGCCGCTACAACCGGGCAACGTCCAGGTGCACACCTACCTCGTCAGCGGCTCCTCGACCCAGCCGACGCTCCAATCGATCGCCATGACCGCCACCTCGAGCACCGGCGCCAAAGCCGCGGTGCGCCTTTTCCGTGCGGGCCCTGCCCACTTCATCGGCCAGGTGAACCTGAAACAGGGAGAATGGACCTTCAGGATCTCCGGCGCGGACGGCGCCCACTACGCCCTCGGAGGATCCTTCACAGTCCCGATCAGCTGACCGCTCTTCCGAGCCCTCCAGAAGCGATGTTGCGAGCGGGCATCCGCCTGTGTATGGTCCGGCGGATGCGGCGAAGCACACGACTGCGTCTGGTGCTACAGCTGGTGCTGTGCGCGGTCGTGGCGGTTCTGCTGGTCGCGGTCGCGGGCGTCACCGCCACGTTGCTGCTGGCGCCGGCAGCCCTGCTGGCGATGACTCTGCTGGCCGGACGTTATCCCGGCGAGCGCGTCATTCACCGGCTAAGGCGGCGCTCTGCCGTCGTCCGTGTCGCCCCCTCCTTGCTTGTCCCACGGGCGCCGCGCTTGCTTGGCGCCCGTCTGCCAGCGCTCGCGGTTCCGGGCTGTGGGCGAGCGCCCCCGGCGTCTGCCCTGATCTGACGGCCCGGTCGGCGAGCTTGCCGACCACTTGACTGGCCGGCTTCCGACCCGAACGCTACGCGGAGTGTCCACTGTGACGCTCCGCCTTCGAGACGGGTGCGATGTCGTCCTCCCAGGGCCGCAGATCGGCGCCGCTGCCGCCGAGGCAGCTCAGACCCCGGCCCGTGCTCCAACGGGCATTCACCACACCCGGCGACCCTCAGCCGGGCGTGACAAGCCAAGGAGGACAACATGATTACTGGGACTGTCAGACGGTTCGGGCAGCGAGCGCTCCTGTTGGCGAGCGGCCTGCTCGTCGGCGGGTTGGCGCTGGCCGGCTCGGCCTCAGCGGAATCAATGACGATGAGCGGTGGATCGTCGATGGCCCACATGGGCTCGAGCGCTGCCTCGCACGGCACACACATGTCGATGGGCGGCCTCGTGATGAGCGTCGGGAGAAACTCGACGAACATCCTGCCGAGCTGGCTTACGGTGATCTGGATGCTCGTCTTCTTCGCGATCATCGTTATCCACGCCCGTCACGTGCTCGAAAGCACCGGCCAACAGCGCATATGGCATTCGGGCCACGTCTTCATGGCTATTGGCATGGCGTTCCAGTTCGCCCCGGGCTCCGTCGACTCGTTCAACATCCCCCCAGGGTTCTGGTCGCTGGCCTTCGCAAACGCCGCGATCGCGATCCTGTTGTGGGTGCTGGTCCAGATGTTCGCCGGCAACGCGACGAACCTGCTGTGGCTGACGATGGCATTCGACCTCGGCGCGATGGCCTATATGTGGTCGCCGAGCGGCTTCCAGGCCCCGATCACGTGGCTGCTGGTCGCGTACTTCGCGGTGCAGTCGGTGCTCTGGGCGACGGATCGCATTCGGAGCTTCGACGAGCGGACGATCTTCGGCGGGGGCGGCGGAAACATCGCCGTCACGCCTGAGGGGACGATGACGGCCACGGTCGCTGAACCGTTGATCTGCTTCAAGGATCTGCGTGTCTCGATGTCGGCGATGACGCTCGGTATGGCCTACATGTTCGCTGCGATGCAGCTGGTGATGTCATGAGCGCCCCGTCCGCAGGCCACTCCACTGCAAGCCGTTTCCGCGTCACCACCCGGGGAGTCCAGATCGCCCTCGGCGTGGTCTGGTTGCTCGATGGGCTGTTCCAGTTCAAGAGCTTCATGTTCACCCACAACATCGTCAGTGAAGTGTTCGCTCCGGCAGCCGAAAAACAGTGGTCGATCGTGGGCGGCCCGATGAAAACCTTTGACAGCTTCTACGGGCGCGATCTGACGCTCTGGAACAGCCTGTCCGGCGAGATCCAGGTCGCGATCGGCCTGGCGCTGATCTGCAGCAGGCGCCTCGTCAGGCCGGCGCTTGTCGTGTCCTTCGGTTGGGCCCTGGTCGTCTGGTGGTTCGGCGAGGGGTTCGGCGGGCTGACCTCCAACACGATGCCCTCACCCCTGATGGGCGCCCCGGGAGCGGTGATCCTCTACGCGATCATCGGTCTGCTCGTCTACCCCACGAGCAAGGAAGAGGGACGCTCACCCGCCGCGCTCGGCCCGCTCGGGGACCGGGGCGGGCTGATCGCCTGGTCGGGCCTGTGGGCGCTCTCGGCGGGCCTCTGGCTCGCCAATGTCAACCGGGCAGGGGAAGCGACCCACGAAATGATCAAAGGGATGGCCGAAGCCTCACCTCACTGGCTGGCCAAATTCCAGAACTCGATCGGCAACCACACCCACGGGCACGGCACCACGATCGCGGTCGTACTGGCGATCGTCTCGGCGGCCGTGGCGATCGGCGTCTGGACGCCGCTGCGCTGGCCGGCGCTGGCAGTCGGCATCGTGCTCTCGCTCGCCTACTGGGTCTTCGGGCAGGACCTCGGCGGTCCGTTCTGGTCCGAAGGCGCGACCGACGTCAACGCCGGGCCGCTGTTCGTGCTGCTGGCCGTCTGTCTGTTCCCGGTCGCACAGGTGTCCCTCTCCAGGGAGCGCGCGCCCGCCGAGGCGCCAACTCCCGCCGCGATACCGAGCGCAGGAGTGCCCGGAGTGGCCTGAACGACGACGGCCCAAGCTATCGCGTGGCGCTCTCCGGCGCGCTAGGCGAGGCTGTATCCGGCCGCCTCGATGGCGCCCCGGACAGCCTCGCCATCGACGCCGCCATGCACGACGACGCCGCCGCTTGCGAGGTCGACATCGACGCTGCTCACTCCGGGCAACTCGCCAACCTTCGTGCTGACGGCCGCGACGCAATGCTCGCAGGTCATTCCGGTGACGCTGTAGGTCTGCTGGTCGTTGTCGCTCATCGAAACTCCATAGCTCGTGTGATGTGCGGTCGGCCAGCCCGGCTCGATGCAGGCGGTAGCTCGACCATCCCCATAATGGCACGGGTTGGTATTGCTGCCGGCTGGTTGCTCGCGGTTGGCGCGGCGTTCCCCCAGGTTGCGCTGATGCATGGGATCGTCGGCAAGGCCGATCTGCCGATTCCGGTGTGGCTATTGAGCTGGGCGGCCACGATCGCCTTCGTCGTCTGCTTCATCGCTGCCCGGCCCAAGAGCGCACTCTCCCAAAACTCTCCCAGACGGAGTGCTTTACGAGGTCATCTGAGAGCACTGGGCGCCCCTGAAAGCCGCTTAGATAAGCCAAACACAGGAGTCTCGGGCGCTCTGCAAAGCCGTCTACACCGGTTCGATTCCGGTCGTCGCCTTGAGGACAGTTCTTACTTGAGGCGATCAGCTGAGCACCTGTGGGCGTCCTGTTGGACAGGCGCGACATGATGGGCTGCCGTTCGACGTACCTACAGGGACGCTTCGACATAGGCTTGGGCCAGTGACTTCGGCGCACGGACGAGCCAGGCCTCGACGACCACTTCATGGAGGTCTGCAATAGCGATGCGATCCAAGCGCACAAGAATTGCCGGGTAGCCATCGAAGTGCGGGGTAGTCAGGAAGATGTTCGGGTCGTCGGCGAGCAGCGCTTGCTTTGCCCCAAGATGCTCCACCCGGGCACCCAGAATCGGCCCGTCCGGGGCATCCTCGCCAAGAGCCTCAATTTCCTTTCGACGAAGCGGGCGCTCCCATACGAAGAGCTTGTCTTTCACCCGCCACTGACACAAGTCGCGCGAGATCCGTTCGCTGGTCTCCGGCAGCGCTTGCGCGATCCGGCGCACATCATCCCAGGTTGCCATCCCCTTCACCCTACCCCGACCCAGAAGAGCCACCGCGCGCTTGGCGTCCAGGCGGACGCACGGGCGCTTACGTTGATGGGAGCGTCAACACGCGCGAGGACCCAACGCTGAGGCTATGTCTGACCACTCAGTCGTACGATCTCTTCACCGATGCGAATGTACAGACCGTTGGCGACGGGCAGCACTTCCCACGTTGGTCTTTCTTCGTTTCCGGGGACCGACCCCGCTGCACGAGGCACCTCGATCGCGAACCGCTGGCCCCTGCTGCTGCCGAGCGCCGGGTCGGGGTGGCCGTTCGGCAGAATGCCGGTCAGCACCACTGCACCACCGGACTTGCCGGCTGTGAATGTCTCGCCGTTCGCGGCGACCGCGGCGGCTTCCGCCGGGACGTCAATTCTCGTGGACCCGGCTGTACCGAACACAGCTTCTGGCATGCCGTTGGGTGTCAGGCGGACGATTTCCACGCCGGAGACGCCCTCGACAGAGCCACCCGGCAGCGCGAACAACCCATTGCAGAAGTGGTAGCTGTTCTTCGTCTCAAACGGCGGCAGCGACGAGCCAGGCATCTGCGTGGTTGGATCCTCGCCGAAGCTTGTTATCACCGCGCCCGCGGGGTTCAGTGCTTCCAGGGCGAAGTTTTCGTAGGCAACCAGCAGCGACCCACTCGTTGCGAGCGTTTCCGCGCACGCTCCAACGGTACCCGATTCTCCTTCAATAAGTCCAACTTTTTCCCCTGTGGAAGCCAGAAACCCGGTCGTACCGAAGGTTCGGTCCAGTGCGCCCGATGGCAGTAGCCGGACGTACTCGATCGCTCCATTCCCCTGGCCTTCGGGGACCCTTGGCGAGGACGCGGACGGCTGTGGCAATTCCTTCTGGTACACCGCGAGAGTGTCACCGTTGGGCTCGACCACGGCCGCGGTGATAATCGTAAAGCCGCGGGTGTGAGCCAGCGTGTACTGGGCAACACCGTCGTGGCCGAAGCCACGATCCGGCTGTCCAAGCGCATTCAAGCGGACCGCCACAAGCTGGTTGGCCCGACCCAGTCCCACGATCAGCAGCTTGCCGCCGGCGAGCCCCAACATCCGCGGTGGGTCCGTTCTGTACCAGCGGATCGCAGGGACGGTGAGCACGCCACCGTGCCCAAAGCTCTTCACGAGGGCGCCGGAACCGGACATCTGCGCGACGATGAACGCACCTCGTTTGCTGTACGCGTAGCCACCCACGAAGACCGAGCCCTGCGGGCCCGGCACGAGCAGCGACCGATACCGTTCCGGGGGCGAAGGTGCACCCTGGTTCGGCGGTTCCTGACGGCGCTCTCTGACCGGCAGTCCCGCTACACCCTTCCTGCCAAAAGACGAGATCACGTGCCAGGAGGCAGCCTCTGTTGCTCCGCCTGCTCGTGCTGTCAATGCACAGGCGACCAATGTCACCGCCAAACCTCTGCGCCTGCTTACCCGCATCACGTGCCCCATCGCTCGAGCCGCCTGAGCCCCGTCGCCCAGCTCTGCTGCCGAGCCTACAGACTGTAGATCGCCTCGGCGATGTGGCCTCCGGCCGCGAGCACGTTGAGCATCTGCGGATCGCCTGGGTGGTGCACCGCTCCAGCGGCCGGGAGACCGCCGCATTGGGCCTGCAGCTAGGCTCGCCGTTCAGTATCAACCAGCCGCGAGCCGGGAGCACACGATGACCCACCAGATGTGGAGCGCGGTCGACAGCTACATCGTGGATTGTCTGATCCCGCACGACCCGGCGCTCGCCGCGAGTATGTCGGCGGGACTGCCCGTTGGTGCAATCTCTGCGAATCAGGGCAGGCTGCTCGAGCTGCTCGTACGGATTCGCGGCGCCCACAACATCCTCGAGCTCGGAACCCTCGGCGGCTACAGCACGATCTGGCTCGCGCGCGCCCTTCCGGTCGATGGACGCCTCATCACCCTTGAGGCCAACGCACACTACGCACAGGTCGCCCGTGAGAACATCGCCCACGCGGGTCTCGCCGAGATTGTGCAGGTGCGCTGTGGCGACGCCCTGCAAACACTGCCCGAGCTGCTCGCCGAGGGGACGGGGCCGTTCGATCTGATCTTCATCGACGCCGACAAGCGCAACAACCCCGCCTACCTGCAGTGGTCGCTGAAGCTATCGCGAGCGGGCAGCGTGATCGTCGCCGACAACGTCGTGCGTGCCGGCGCGATCCTCGATCCCGAAGCCAGCGACGCCGAGCTCGGCGACGGGGGCATACAGGGGCTGCGGCGCTTCTACGAGCTGCTCGCCGCCGAGCCTTGCCTCACCACGACTGTCATCCAAACCGTTGGCGCCAAGGGTCACGACGGCTTCGCGCTCGCGCTCGTGACCGCTCAGCCGTCGGAGATCAACAGGCGGTAGCCAAGGTCGAGCTCGGTACGCTCGAGGAGCTCGTGGTTGCGCTGCTGCCAGAGGCCGCTCTCGAGGTCGCTCGCGAGCCGATCCAGCCCGCCGAGCAGAGCGGCAGCGCCGGGAAGATGGAAGGTGGAGATCCTTGCGCGGACGTCCGCGTCCAGGTAGGCGTGCGGGCGACGCCAGTATGCCCCGAGAAACCCATCGCGGCAATCGTGTGGGATCGGGACTGTGTGCACCGCCGTTGCGTCACCGGCGGCGGTGGCCTGTTCTGCGATTGTCGGGAATCGCTGCACATCCAGCCCCACCAGCTCGGACAGATAGTCGCGCTTCAGCCACCAGGAGCCGGCGAAGGACGGATCGTAGGTGAAGATCACGACACGCCTGCTCGCAACACGCCGTAGCTCGCGAACCCCTGCCCGCCAGTCGCTCCAATGATGCAGACTCATCAGCGTCATCGCCGCATCGAAAGAGCCATCGGGCAACGGCAGCGATTCCGCGCACGCATCGACGCACCGTGCAGCTGCGGGTGCACGTTGCGCTCGCATCACCCCCGAGGGCTCCACCGCCAGCACCTCACGGTCGCTCGGCTCGTACGCACCGCTGCCAGCACCGACATTCACGACCGACCGCGTATCGCCCAGCGCGTCGAGGATCTGCTGTTCGATCCGGGGGTCCGGCTGCCGGGTGACCGTGTAGCCGACGCCGATCTCGTCATAGACACGATCCCGTGCATCAGCAGAGCTCATAGCGAAGCGCGCTCCTCTTGCCGCCCGCTGCCCCTGCTGCGCCCGCTCCCCCGCCGCGCACTCCTCCCGCTGCGCCCGCTCCTCCCGGGTCGTGAGCGCAATGCGTTCGCATGATCGCCCGCGCTCCAGCTCAACTGTGTTCGACCCTCGCCAATGCCGTCCGCAGCGAGCTCTCGCTCTGCGGGCCGCGCAGGGTCGCGAGTATGCGCTCGTGGGCATTAATGACGAACGTCGTCGGCAGGCCCGTCAGGCGGTATGCGTTGCCGACCGTCCCTTCGCCGTCGCGCACGTTTGGGAAGGTCCACGAGTAACGCCGGATGAACGACCGGGCGCCGGAGAGCGCGTCACTCCAGTCGATCCCCACGATCCGTCCGCGGCCGGCTGGGCTCTCGGAGAAGCGCTCGAGCGCGAGCGCCTCTTGCGCGCACGGACCGCACCAGCTAGCCCAGAAGACGACCAGCGCCGGCCGGCCGCGCGCACCCGCCAGCAGGCTCGCAAGCGTGACGGGCGGTCCGGCGAGCCGTTCGCGCGGCAACGCCGGCGCCCGACGGCCGCTCGGGGAGTGCGATGCCAGCCCGAACACCGCCAGCGCCGCAACCGCCACGACAACCGCTAGCGTCGAACCAAGCAGTTGCAGCCTCCGTGCCATCGCCGGGCGCTCAGAGATTGGCCAGCAGCGGTACGTCGTGGGCGATTTCGGACGGCGCGAAGCTCGGCGCGTAGAGCGTCAGCCGCTTACCCGAGCCGGTGATCCCATAGATGATCCCAGTGTGGTTGATGAACTGGGGCTGCTGGACATCGCGTTCAGATCCGACGCCCCACGCCTTCCATACGGGCGCCAGTTCCTTAGCCGAGCCGATCAGATACTGCATCCGGCCGGTCATCTCGTGGCGTGCCAGAAACGCCGCGACCGCCTTCGGTGTGTCCCCCCGCGGGTCGACCGACACGGCGAGGATCTGCACTTTGGAGGCCGTCTTGGGTCCCATCAGGTTCAGCGCGACACGCAGGTTGGAAGTGATCAGCGGGCAGATGTCCGGGCAGCTCGTGTACAGGAACGTCACGAGCACGGCCTTGCCCTTGTAGGAGGCGATGTTCACGGGCTGACCCAGGTAGTTGCGCAGCGCCAGCGGCGGCGCGGGCTCGGCCGGCGTGAGCACTCCCTGGGCGTCGAACTTGACCTGGTCGTAGCGCGGGTGAGTGTCCGTGGGATGACCCGAGCCACCGCTGGCGAACAGCGCCACGCCTCCGGCGACGAGGATCAGCACCAGGAGAGCGAGGAACACACGGAAGTCGAGTCCGTTCTTGCGCATCGGACAGCGAACTTATCAGCGCAGACCCGCGCGCGTGACCGGCTTCGTCGGCAACAAAGCTTGCAGACCTCCCTCTGGAATGCATCTTGCAACGAGATGTGTTAGCTTGCGGCCCGTTCGTGCCGAATCCTCGACCCCAAGGGGTCCAGGAGCGGGGGACCCAGTGCAGCCGAGAGGCTGCGGGGGCGAATCGCCACAGAGTGTGGCGTAGCGTAGACGCTTACGCGAGCCCGTCAGCTAACCCCGTAGGCGCCATGCAACAGAATGGAGAAAGGACGCCTCGGATGCCGGGATCCCCGCGTGATCTTGCTGTTGTCGACCACTGGAGCACATCGCTTGAGCGCTCGCGTGCCCGCCGTGCGCGGGCAGAGCGTGGGCGAACGCGCCGCGGCGCTCATGCCAGCTCCGCGCTGTCCGCGCTGCTCGACACCGGCGGCACCGTGCGACAACCGCGCGACCTCGCCGACGCGGAGCCATGGCAGCTCTCGCTGGGCCGCTCACGCGCACGCAGGCGCGCAACCGAGCTGCGCTTCGTGCCCACGAGCTCACGTGCCAAGCGCGTCTCGCTCGGCGCCCTCGCCGCGCTCACGGTGGGACCCACCGCCAGCCTGGCGAGCGGGCAGGGAACGTCCAATCCGGCAGCGAACCCGGAACCGGCGACCACCACCGAACACAGCATCCTGCTGAGCTATGGAAGCGAAGGCAGGCAGGTGCAGCTGCTCCAGCAGGCTCTCGGCGGCATCAAAGTGGACGGGGTGTTCGGACCGGAAACCGAAGCAGCCGTGCGCAGCTTCCAGGCAAGCCGGAGCTTGACCGTGGACGGTGTCGTCGGGCCCCTCACGAGCGCCGCACTACGCAGCCAGACTGCCGGCAACGCGTTCATCGCGGACGTCAGCAGCACGCTGCCCGGGACCGCGTCGTTGCAGCAGGGCACTGCGGGAGGCGCCGAGGCACCTGCATCGATGCCCAGCTCCGCGAAGTATGCGACCGTGAGCGTCGCACAGGCGCCAACGAGCGCGCCAAGCGCGGGCCCCCCCCAGGCACCCGCCGGCGCAGCCACTGACACGAGCACCGAACAGACGTCCGTGGACGCGGTCAAGCAGCTGCAGATCGCGCTGCATGTCAGCGTGGACGGCGAATTCGGTCCCGAAACCGAGGCGGCGGTCCGCCGCCTGCAGGCCCGCCACGGCCTCACGGTAGACGGCGTCGTCGGCCCGGACACCTGGGGCATCGTTGGTGTCCACGCCCAGCAAACTCTGACCCCCCCGCCCTCGGCCCTGCCCAAGCCCACCCCACAGCCGGCCCCACCGGCCGCCCAGCAGTCCGCCGTGGCGGAGGCGACCACGGCCGACACCGGGCTGACCCCCGGTTCGGGAGGCACGCCCGGCAGCACCGAAGTGCCTGCCGCCGGTAGCGCCGAAGCGCCTGCCCCCGGCGGCGCCAGCGCGGTACAGCGTCTGCAAGCCGCGCTGGATCTCCCAGTGGACGGTGAATTCGGTCCCGAAACCGAGGCGGCGGTCCGCCGCCTGCAGGCCCGCCACGGCCTCACGGTAGACGGCGTCGTCGGCCCGGCCACGTGGAGCGTGATCGGCGTGGACAACGAGGCGACGCTCACCCCGCCGCGCTCCGCGTTGGTGTCCCCGAGCTCCCCCGCTGCGTCCCCGAGCACGAGCGGCGCCGGCGAAGGCGAAGCCGCGAGCATCGTCGCACGGGTGATCGCCGCCGGCGATGAAATCGCCACGCGGCCCTACGTCTGGGGCGGTGGGCACGGCTCGTTCGAGTCCGTCGGCTACGACTGCTCGGGCTCGGTCTCCTACGCGCTGCATGGCGGCGGCCTGCTCAGCTCGCCCGAGGACTCCACGGGCCTTGAGTCATACGGAGAACCCGGGCCGGGGAAGTACATCACGATCTACGCCAACGCCGAACATGCCTACATGGTGGTGGACGGCAAACGCTTTGACACTGTCGCGCTGGCAGAAACCGGATCTCGCTGGTCCGACTCCGCCGGCGATGACGGCGGCGGCTTCGTGGAGCGCCACCCCGCGGGGCTCTAGCAGTTCGGGGGCGTGCATGCACGCCCCCGTGCAGGGCCGCATGCGGCCCTGCTGACACGCCGCATGCGGCGTGTCCACCGGCAGGCGCATGCGCCTGCCGGCGCCCCCGCACATGTGCGGGGGCGTACTGCGTGAACGGCGATGCGATCGAGCGTCCCGTCTCAAGCGCCCTCTAGCTTGCACCGCCCGGTACACCAACGACGGCGAGAGGAGCTAACGCGATGCTGGCGCGAGCGCATGCGTTCACGATCGACGGACTGCAAACGCGACACGTCAGCGTCGAGCTGGACGTCCGCGCTGGACTGCCCGGCTTTGCGATCGTCGGCCTTGCCGACGCGGCCGTGCGCGAGGCGCGCGAGCGCGTCACCACGGCGATCCTTAACTCCGGATACGAGTTTCCCGCCAGGCGCATAACCGCAAACCTCGCGCCCGGAGACGTGCGCAAGGCGGGTCCCGGCCTGGACCTGGCGCTTGCATGCGCGGTGCTCGCAGCGAGCGGCCAACTGGCGCCCGAGCAACTCGCGCGCGTCGCGCTGTTCGGAGAGCTGGCGCTCGACGGCACCGTGCGGCCCTCCCGCGGCGCGCTGGCCGTCGCGCATGCCGCACAGCGTGCCGATATGCGCGCGCTCGTGCTCGCCCCCGCATGCGCAAGCGAGGCGCGGCTGATCGACGGCCTGCGCGTGAGCGTCATGGCGCACCTGCGCAGCGCCGCGCGCGTGCTGAGCGGCGGCCCGGACGATGCGTCCGGCGAGGAGCCTCCGGTGGCTCCCGCGCGGGCGGGAGCAAGGAGCGGCCGCGCGGCCGCCGATCTGTCGGAGCCGGACCTGAGTGAGGTGCGCGGCCAGCACCACGCCGTGAAAGCGATCGTGATCGCGGCCGCGGGCGCGCACAACATGCTGCTGAGCGGCCCGCCCGGCACCGGCAAGACGATGCTCGCGCAGCGGATCGCGTCGATCCTGCCGCCACTGAGCAGCGCCGAGGCGGTGGAGGTGACGCGCATTCACAGCCTGATGGGCACACGCGTGCACGCGCTTGCCACCAGCCGGCCGTTCCGCGCGCCGCACCATTCGATCACCGCCGCGGGCCTCGTCGGCGGCGCGAGCCGCGGATCGGTCGGGGAGGTCGTGCTGGCTCACAACGGCGTGCTGTTCCTGGACGAGCTCTCGGAGTTCTCACGGGCGACTCTCGAGGCGCTGCGCCAGCCGCTTGAGGACGGCCGGGTGGCAATCGTCCGCGCACGCCACTCCGCGGTGTACCCCGCTCGCTTCATGCTGTTGGCCGCCACCAACCCGTGCCCGTGTGGCTTTGCCGGCGAGGGCGATCACTGCCGCTGCAGCGAAGCCGACATGGCGCGCCACCGCCGCCGCCTCAGCGGCCCGCTACTCGACCGCATCGACCTGCTCTCCACCTTTCAGCGCCACCTCGCCGACGAGCTGGACACGCCCCCGCTGGTCAGCTCGGCGCAGGCACGCGAGCAGGTCACACACGCCCGTGCGCGCCAGGCCGCGCGGCTGATGCCGGAAGGCGTGGCCGTCAACGCACACATGGACGGGCGCATGCTGCGCCGGCACGTGCGCCTCGACGAGCGCGGCCAGGAGATGCTACGTGCTGCCCGCCAGCGCGGACTGCTGAGCGCACGCGGAGAGCATCGCGTGCTGCGCGTCGCGCGCACGATCGCCGATCTGGATGCCAGCGAGCGGGTGCGCGCGCACGACCTCGGCGCCGCGCTTGCGCTGCGCCCGGAGCCATGCTTGGCTGGCAACAGGGCCGCATGAGCCCCAGCGGCCGCGCACCTCGGGCAGCCGGTGCGTGCAGGAAGTGCCTGCGCCGGAGCTGGTTGCTGTCGACGCTCAGCGGACCGCTGGACTACTGCGCGTATGACCGCGAACGCCTGATCGAGCTGCTGGCGCTCGCAGACGACGAGCTGCTGCAGGCCGTGGCGGGCAGGCGCGCGCCCAAGCTGAGAGCGGAATACGAGCACTTCAACGCGGACGAGCGTCGGCGCGATCCTGACGTAATCTGCCGCCACCGTCGCGGCTACCCGCGCGGCCTGTCCGGCGCGGCGGCGCCGCACATGCTCGACGTGGACGGCGGAGCTGCTCGCCTGACGGAGCTCACAGCAGCGCCGGTGGTCGCAATCCTCGGGAGCAAAGCGGCTAGTGACTACGGAATAGAGATGGCCAGGAATCTCGCGCGCGGACTGACTGTGAGTGGGGTGACCGTCGCGGCGAGCCTGACCGACGGGATCGCAATCGCGGTACACGCCGGCGCGCTTGATGTGAGCGGCGCGAGTGTCGCCGTGATGGGCGGCGGGCTCGACACGTCGTGCCCGCCACGGAGACGCTCGCTGTACGAGCGCATCAGGCGCAGTGGCTGCGCCGTTTCCGAGCTACCGCCGGATTGCGCCGGACGGCGCTGGGGGCAGCTCGCCAGCGAGCGGATCGTCGTCGAACTGGCCGCGGTGACGGTGCTCGTCGAGGCCGACCAGACACCCGGAGACCTCGCGGCGGCACGGATCGCGCGAGCGCTCGGACGGACCGTCGCGGCGATCCCCGGCCGCGTCACCTCTCCCCTCTCACGCGGTACGCACGCCCTGCTGATGGATGGCGCCAGCCTCATCCGAGGGCCACAGGACGTACTGGAGCTGCTTTCGATCGGCGCCCCGTCGCCGCAAGGACACACCGCGCCCGCGCCATCTGCCAACGTCGAGCCACATGCTGGACTGCAGCCGCGCTTGAGAATCACACTCGAGCGTGTCGGGGCCGGACACGACACCCCTGACAAGCTCACACGCGCTGGAGCCGACTCGTCGGACGTGCTTTTGGCGCTCAGCGAGCTAGAGCTGATGGGTCTGCTCGCCCGCGGCGATGGCGGACGCTACGTACCTCGACACCCGCTGCTTGCGCGTGAGCCGACAGAAAGCGGATGAAGGTGTGTGGTGGTTCGGGCACCGAGGACTGGGGTAGGAAACAGGGCATGACCTTGCTTGCCACCGTTCACAGTCACCGCGGACTTGCCGATGTGATCGCAGTCGCGGTATGAGGGCCGACGAACGGAATGCTCGACTGGCGCCTAGGAGCGTCTCCGTGGCGGAGAGGCGGATGAGGTTCGTAGTGATCGGGGTCCTGGCGATCTGTCTGCTCTCGGTGAACGGCACGGATGCCCTCGCATCGGGCGCCAAATGGAGCACCCCGGCGCAGGTCTCCCCCGCGGGGATCTACACCGAAAGCGCCGCCGTCGCGAGCAATCTCGGCGGAGAGGAAGCGGTCGTGTGGGTGGATCGCATTGACCCCTACGACGCGAGTATCCAGGTCACCGAGCGCGCTGCTGGTGGCTCCTTCTCAAGCGTCCAGACGATCTCGGGCGTCAGCGGTGAGCACACCGACCCCGCGGTCGCGGTCGGACCAAACGGGGAAGTGGGGGTCCTCTGGACGCAGGAGACCAAACGCAACCGCTACGACACCGACGAAGTCGTCGAGGCCTCGTTCGGCTCGATCGGAGGCGCAGCGTTCACCGCGCCGGAGCCGGTCTCGCGCCTTGAAGGCGGCACGGGGTCGATGGTGCCCCACATTGGGATCAGCGAAAACGGCGAAGTGCTGGTCCTGTGGGCGGGCCTTGACGGCAAGGTGCACTACGCCAACAGGGCCCCGCAGGCAAGCACCTTCTCGGCACCCCGCGCCATCCGCAACCCCGACGGGACGACGCTGTTCGACCCCACCTTCGCGATCTCGCACAGTGGCACGGCCATCGCCAGCTGGAAAGACTACGGCAGGCTCTACGCCGCCACTGCAGTTGCCGGCAAGCGATTCAAGGACGCCAAGCAGATCGAAACGACGCGCTGCATCGCCGAAGGCTCAAGCGCTGCCATCAACGAAGCCGGCGACGCCGAGCTCGCGTGGACCTCGACAGAAGGCGAATGCATCAGTGGCGCCACACCGACCTGGGTGGAAGCCGCCTACGCAGCCCCTGGCAAGCAGTTCGGTGCGCCGGCGACCGTCGCGAAGATGAACGGCTGGTCCTACGCAGCCGGCGCCGCGGTCAGCCCCAGCGGCCTCGCCACCGTGGCCTGTATCGGGGAGATGATCAACCCCACCTCGAGCGCCTTCGCCACCGCGCTGACACGTACCCCGTCGGGGACCTACGAAGACCCGCAGCCGATCTCCAACAGCAACGAACTCGAAGGCACGGTCGCGCTCGCGTACGACACCGCCGGCAATCTCTACGCAGCGATCGCGACCAGGTCCTACTCGCCCGAAACCGGCGCGCCGAGGAGCGCGATCCTCACCGCCAGCGACCCCGCCGGGACCAGCTTCACCGGCAGCAGCCCGCTACAGCACACCGACGGCGAACTCGACAGCCAGCCGGAGATCGTCGCCGGAGGGCCCGAACGCGCGACGGCGATCTGGGAAACAGGCGTCGTCGGCCAGCACTTCCGGGTCGAAATCGCAACGCTGCGCTGAGATCCCTCAAGCGGTCTTTAGGGCGCCGCTGGGAGCATGGCCTCGGCGCCCACCGGCGCCTCGTGGCCCGCCTCGGTGGGCTCTCTCAACTCGATCGCCTCGTGTAGCACTCGATCATCTCAACGACAGTCCCTTCGGCCTCGGGACGGCTGAGCTGCATGTCGAGTCGCAGGAGCTTCCACACGAGCACGTCTGTGGCGATGACGAAGGCCGCGAGCCGGCGCTCTCTGGACCTCCGCCGCAGGCCGGCGAGCAGCGGCTGGAAGACCCTGCTCACCCAATCGCGGTGGTAGTCCCTGCCCCTGTCGGTGAGGTGGCGGACCGCGGGGATGCGCTCCTCCTGGGAGAGCATCCGCAGAATCGCCGTTCCATGCGCCTCGTAGTGGTCGAACACGTTGGCGACGGCCTCGGGGAAGCGCCCCACGGGAGCCGCGTCGCGGCGTGGTTTCTCGCTCATCGCCCACCACCTGTACGCCTCGGTGAGCAACTCGTCCTTGGAGTGAAAGCGCGCGAGCAGCGTCTGTTCGGTGACGAGCGCGTCGGCCGCGATCTCGCGCAGGCGGACCTCCTCATACGGTCGAGTGCCGAAGTGCTTCCACGCCGCGGCGAGCAGCCGCTCGCCGGTCGCGGCGGCCGCATCGGCGCGGGCGGTCATCCGGTAGGTGCGCTCCTTGCGCGGGGCGCTTGACTTTTTCATCTTGGTCATACTAAGATGAAGTATATGCGAGTCTTCCAGACGCTCCTCGCGTTCAGCGGCAATGCCCCACCACAGCTCGCGCTCACACGTGAGCTCGTCGACCGCGGTCACGAGGTCCGGGTCGTCGCCCACCGCGCCGCGCGCGAGCGGATCGAGAGCACCGGGGCGGAGTTCGTCGAGTTCAAGCAAGCTCTCCCGGACCTCGACATCACGCGACGGGAGACCGATTCGGTACGCGACTGGGAGGCGCGCACACAGCTTGGCGCCGCGAAACGGATGCGCGACGGGTTGATCGCGCCGCTGGCGGATGCGACACGGGAGTTCGTCCAAGTGCTCGAGGACTGGAGCGCCGACGTGATCGTGTTCGATTGGCTTTTCAACGGTGCGCCGATCGCTGCCGAGCACGCAGGCATACCCGCGGTCGCGCTCGTTCACTGCCCCTATCCCCTGCCGGCGCGCGGCGCGCCGCCCCTGTTCAGTGGCCTCTCGCCGATGGCGGGTCCGTTGGGTGCCGCGCGCGACCGCCTGTTCAACGGCATGACCCAGCGCTTCTCGGCGGCCGGGCTGCCTACGCTCAACGGTGTCCGTGCCGAGCACGGGCTCAAGCCGCTGAAGCACTGGGAAGATCAGGTCCTTGGTGTGCGGGCTATCTACGTGATGACCGCGCCGGAGCTCGACTTCTCGAGCAAAGCCCAGCTCCCCGCAAACGTCCACTACGTGGGTCCCGCGTTCGAGCCTTTCCAGAAGGACTGGGTGTCGCCGTGGCCCGAGGAGAACACCGATCCGCTCGTGCTGCTCAGCTTCAGCACCAGTTACATGGATCAGGACGCGCTCGCCCAGCGAGCACTTGACGCCGTCGCCGGGCTGCCGGTTCGGGCGCTGCTGACGGCGGGCCCCGCGCTCGACGCCAGCCGCCTCCGCATCCCCGCCAACGCGCGCACCGTGGCGTTCGTGCCACATCGAACCGTGCTCCCGCACGCGTCGCTGATGGTCACGCATGCCGGATGGCAGACGGTCAACGCGGCGCTCGCCGACGGTGTTCCGCTCGTCTGCATCCCCGATGCGCGCGACCAGCCCGACAACGCCGCCCGCGTTGTGTTCGTGAACGCCGGCGTGAAGGTCAGCAAGAAGAGCTCCCCCAGCAAGCTGCGCAGCGTGATCGCCGGCGCACTGGAAGACCGGTCGATCAAACAGGGGGCCCGCGCGATGGCCGACGCACTCGCCCGCAGCGACGGAACCACCGTTATGGCCGATGCTCTGGAGCGCCTCCCTATATGCAACGTCGTGAAGGCAACCAACCCCACGGATCGCCCGCAGCGGGCTGAGAATGTACCCCCACATCACTGTCCCCCAAATCCTCACAAAAAGCGAAGCTCCCTTGACATACCGGGATGAAATACTGTTGTGGCGTTCTCGTCCGGTGGCGCGTTTAGGTTCGTGTTTACTCGGGCGTTGGGGCGTCGTGGAGAACGCAGAGTGGGCAGGCCGTGTTGCTCCTTGGGCCGTGAGCCCGTTGACATAGCTGGCCGCCTCTGCGACCGACCCCGGCTGGGCTGCGAGCCCGTATCCGTGGCTGTCGTTCGGCCCCTCTCATCTCCCTCTACGTCAATCATGAAGGAGGCGAGTTGCGGTCATTGGGTTGGATGTCCACCGCGATTTCTGTGAGGTCGCGATCTGCCTGCCCGGCGAGCGAGCACGCTCAGCTGGGAGAGTGCCGACGGAGCCCGGGAAGCTCAAGCTGTTCGCCGAGAGTCTCGACCGAGGTGATCGGGTCGTGATGGAGTCGACGGGTAACGCGCTCGCAATCGCCCGGCTCCTCGACGGGCATGTGGCCGAGGTCGCACTCGCGAACCCGATGCAGGTTCGGGCGATCAGCCACGCGAAGGTCAAGAGCGATCGTTTCGACGCGCGTACCCTCGCGGAGCTGTTCCAGGCCGGCGTACTGCCGACGGTCTGGATCGAGGATGAGCAGACCAGGTGTTTGCGCCGGTTGACCTCCAGACGCGCGCAGCTGGTGCGCCAGCGCACCAGAGTCAAGAACGAGGTCACCGCGGTGCTCGTGCGCAACCTCGCCGGCCGGCCGCACGCCACGTGCTGGTGGAGGCCGCGTGGGCCGCGATCAAGACGCCCGGGCCGCTGCGCGCGTTCTATCAGCGCATCAGAGCTCGCCGGGGCACACAGATCGCGATCGTCGCCGTCGCCCGCAAGATCGCCGTGCTCAGCTGGCAGCTCCTCACCAAGCAGGAGGACTACGCGTTCAAGCGCCAGTCGCTCGTCGAGAAGAAGCTGCGGAGCGTCGAGCTCCGCGCCGGCGCACCTCGCCGCCAAGCCACACACCGGGACGGAACGACGGCTCGTGACCGCGCCGAGCAAGAGCGACAGCTGACCCAACAGGCAGAGCAGGCCTACCTACGGCTCGTTACCGACTGGAAGGCATCACGTCCAGCGAAAGACGGTGCGGGCGCCGCACCGGGGCGCGCATCTCAACGGCCCTCGAAGGGCAAAGCCGCCCGGCAGGCAACAGCCCCAACACCTGCCCTTTCGCTCGCGAATCACCCACACCACCCACAAGAATCCCACCCCGACCCGTCGAGAGCAAATGACTCTTGCTTTCATCCGTAGGAGCAACAGAGGTGCTGTGCTGTGCCGTCGGGAAAGTGCGGAGGACAGCAAGGCCGGCATGGAGGACGGGCTAGCTTGGATCGGTCGGGGCGGCGTGCGACACTACGAGCGATGGAGCCGGCTCATGTGACGCTCAGCGGGGATCTGTCGGGCGACTACGTGGTTGAGGATCGTCGTCCTGACGGGCGTGTCGTCTTGCGCCCTGATCTGAGCGTGAAAGCGATGCTCTCCCGCCACGGCGAGCGCGAGCTGACACCGGGTGAGTTCGAGCAGCACTTCGGGGAGCTGCCGACCGACGGCGAGGGCTGAAGGTGCCGGACACCCCGGCCGGGCCAGTCTTCCCGGTGGTCTTCGATGAGCACGCAATCGCCGAAGACCTCGCCCACCATCTACCAGTCGCACGCAACGCGCTCGATCTGCTTCGCCGCGAACTGGACCGCGACGGCGGCATACCCGTCTCCCGGCTGAAGCGCTGCGAAGCGGAAGGCAACGACGGCACCCGCCTCGCTGGATGCCTCAAGACCTATGTGCCGTGGCCCACGGGACGCTTCGGGCTCGTGATGCTTCCGGTCGCCCACCCCAACCGACCGCTCGCTCTGCGCGCGTTCGCCTTCGGCGTACGTCACCCTGCAGCCTTGAAGCCGAGCGTCTACAAGATCGCCGATAGACGGCGTAACGCGACGAGCGCGTGACGGCAACGACGGTGGGGACCATAGGAGGCCGCCAGGGGAACGTCCGGTCGAAGCCCCCTCGCGTACCGAGGGGCTGCTCTTCCTAGCGATAACGGCCCGCGGTCCCGAGCGCTCCTGTCAGTGGTATGTCCCATTCTCCAAAAGCGAGTCGGGTGAGTTCAAGTTCGAGGCCACGAAGAAGGCTTGCTGATCTTTCCCCAGTTCTTGGCGCCCGTGTTCGCGGTGTGGGATGAGCTTTGGCCGGACGAGGTTCCTCCCGTTTGATCCAGTGTGCATTGCGACGAAGGGCGAGTCTTGTGTGACGTGGCTCGCCCTTCGCCTCGGTATTTTCGGTTAGCCGTCCTCGTGTATCTCTGGTTGCATGTTTCTCCCTGGGGTCTGCTCGCATCGCTACGAGGGAGGCGGGGCGCAGCACTTTCAGACTGCGACCCGTTCGTGGACACTGCTTGAAACGCCTCTAGTTGGCCGGACGGCCTCCGCCTTTACGTGAGCGCCCGTGAGAGCGCTTGGTCTTGCGACGGATAGTCGGGGGGAAGAGTTTGACCTCAATCTCACTGTCCTCGTCGTCGTGCACTCCGCGAGCGACCGCACGGAAGACGAGATAGACAACGAGTAGAGGACTGACAACCATCGCGCCGGAGGCGACGATGGAAGTCATATATCTCAACCTATGCCCGAATGAGACCTGTGTTCATACGACTCCTTTGCTTGTTCGACATTCAGACGCTGCTGCAGGCATTGTCGCACGACCGCCAGCGGAACCGACAGCAGCGGCGTCGTGGGGGGCGAGCTGATGAGGAGAGCCTCCTTCGGGTGCCCGTCCTTCGTATTGCCAAACGTGTCCGCAAGCAAAGGGCGGGGTCGCTATCGACACCCGCCCCTGTAGCTCTTTACCGTGACCGCTTGTATAAGTCCGTTCCCTGAATCAATACTCCATAGGATCTGCGTACATCGCCTACGAAGACCGAGCGTGTAAAAAATGTCAATCAGTTTCGGCTCGGGCTATAGTCAGGAAGTCGCCTTTCTAGGAAACGGCATCCACCGTCAAGAGCATGGTCACTCGGCTTTGACCTCGCGGCGGATACTCGGAGGGGGAAAAAGAGCTTAACCTCCATCTCGTAGTCCTGATCCTCTCGCAACCCACGGGCGATTGCGAGAACGACCAAATACTCCGCGAGACGCGCTGCTCCTCCTGTCGGCTCAGGGGCGAGCCCAGGCCCGACTCCCCGGGCCAGCCTCGCCACCGGCAAGTCGTCGGGCAGATAGGGATCGTCGTTGCCGTTGAAGACCTGGCTCCGCGCCTCCAGGCGCAGGGCGACCCTCCTCGGGCATGTGCCCGGAGTGCAGCAGCGCCCCCTCCCACGTCTTCCAGCGCCGGCGATAGCCGCTGTCTGTCGGGATGTTTGATATGCCGTCGCTGTTGCGCAAGCCTTCGCCCAGCCTCGGTGAAGTGGCGCCATTTGGTTCCCATGAGTGGTACCCACGGAAGGTGCCGGCACCTACGATCTATCCCACAAAACAACAAACCCCCGGAAACCCGGGGGGGGGTTTGCGTGAAGCGGATGAAGGTGTGTGGTTGCAGGACATAGTGGACTGATGTCTCGGGACATGCTGGACGCCTACGAAAGGTGGGTGCTGGTATGGACGGGACGGGGATGGCGCGCTATGTGGTGGACGCCGTGCTGCTCGAGGGCCGCAGCCCACGGGAGGTCGCCCGCGCTCACGGCATCTCCAAGAGCTGGATCTATGAGCTGATCGCTCGTTACCGCGCCGGTGGCTACGACGCGCTGGCGCCACGCCTGAGACGACCGCGCTCTTGCGCGCACGAAACCCCGGGTGAGATGGTCGAGGCGATCGTCAGACTGCGACGCTAGCTCGCTGCTGAAGGGCACGATGCCGGCGCCGCGACGATCGCCTACCACCTCGCTGCGCGCATGGACGGCGTTCCGTCGAGGGCGACGATCTGGCGGATCCTCAAGCGTCAGGGACTGATCACGCCACAGCCGCAGAAGCGACCACGCTCCTCGCTGATCCGCTTCGAAGCAGACCTACCAAACGAGACATGGCAAACAGATATCACCCACTGGCGACTCGCCGCCGGCGAGCACGTCGAGATCCTCAACCTCATCGACGATCACTCCCGCCTGTTCCTGGCCTCTGAGGCCTACCCCACGGTCAAAGCCCAGGACGTCGTGGACAGCTTCCACAAGACCGTCAGCCTGCACGGCCTACCAGCATCACTGCTCACGGACAACGGCGCGGTCTTCACCGCCAGCCCTCGCCGCGGCAAGGTGCTGCTGCAGTCAGAGCTCCACCGGCTCGGGATCGCCTCCAAGAACTCGCGTCCCTACCACCCGCAGACCTGCGGCAAGCTCGAGCGGCTACACCAAACGCTCAAGCGCTATCTCGCCAGACAGAAGCCCGCCAACACGATCAGCCAGCTGCAGAGCCAGCTCGACACATTCATCCACTACTACAACGACATCCGCCCCCACAGAGCCCTGGACGGCCGCACACCGCTACAGGCCTACAGCACCCGCATCAAGGCCAAACCCGCCGGCACTCCGGCCCCCACCCACTTCCGCGTCCGCAACGACAAGGTCGACGCCTACGGCAAGGTCAGCATCCGCTACATGAGCAAGCTCCACCACATCGGCCTCGGCAGAGCCCACAGCCCCCGCCCAGTCAAGCTCCTCATCGCAGACCAAAACATCCGCGTGATCGACCAACACGGCCAACTCATCCGCGAACTCACACTCGACCCCACCCGCAACTACCAACCCCTCACACCAACCTAAACTGTCCACCATCTCCCGAGACACGCGTCCAGCATGTCCCGAGACACAACATGAAGCGGATGAAGGGATTCGAACCCTCGACCTTCGCCGTGGCAAACCGTGAAATGCGCCCCGAGGCACGCAACCAGGCGCGATTTGCTCGGCTCAACATGGCTTATTTAGTCACGTTTCGACTAGTTTGCTACCCAAACCGCTACCCACGGTCAATCTGCTACCCATCCGCTACCCACGGGTGTAGACTCCGGCGATCGCACCCGGTCCGAAAGCCTCGATCCTCATCCGCGAGCACCGCGGCAGACCCTTCTACGAAGCGTTCTGGAGACTGAACGGCAAGCAGGTCAAGCGCCGGATCGGTCCCGCTTGGCTCGAACGCGATCCCGCCTCCGGCGAATGGGGCCGTCACCGCGGCCGCGTCCCTGACGGGTTTTACGACGAGCGCGGCGCCCACGTCGAGGCCGCCCGGCTCGTGGCCGAGTACGTGGCTGACGCCGCCGATCGGGAGCGCGTCGAGCACGAGCGCCTCACGCGCGGCGTGACGTTCCGCGAGGTCGCCCGCTCCCACATGCGCTGGCTGGCAGACGTCGCGGGGGCGAAGCCCTCCACGCTGCGCGACCGGGAGACCGTGTTGGGCGAGCCAGGCGTGCCGCGCAAGCGCGGCGAAGGCAAGACGCTCGGACATGTCATGGCTGCTCTCGGCGATCGTCCTGCCGCGAAGATCACCACACGGGAGATAGACGAGCTGCTGGCAGCGATCAGCGCAACGGGCGCATCGGCGAGCACCGTCAACAAGTACCGCTCGGCCGCCTCGGCCGTGTTCAACCACGGCTGCAAGCCGTCCACGTTCGCGCTGCCAGCGAATCCCGTGAACGGAGCCGACAAGCGCCGCGAGCCTGCACAAGCTCCCCTCGTGTTCTATTCGCCGGAGGAGATCGAGGCGATCGCCCGCGCCCTCGCCGAGGGACAACACCGCGATCCGGCGTATCCGGCGGTCAACGACAGCGAGCGGATGGCACGGCAGGCGGAGGACCGGCAGGACTCCGAGATGGTTCGCGTTGCCGCCTACGCCGGGCTGAGGCAGGGCGAGCTGCTGGCGCTGCGCTGGCGCGATGTTGATTTCACCGGGTCCGCCTTGACGATCGCCCGTGCGATGAGTGCCGGCGTCGAGTCGTCAACGAAGTCCGGGCGTGTTCGCCGTGTGCCGCTGGCTGACCAGGCCGCCGGCGCGTTGGATCGGATGAGCCGGCGCGAGCACTTCACGTCGTCCGGCGACCTCGTGTTCTGCAACGTGTTCGGGCGCCCGCTTGACGGCTCGGCACTGCGGCGGCGCTACAAGCGCGCTCAGGGCGCCGCCAGCGCCCGTCCGCTGCGCTTCCATGACCTGCGGCACACGTTCGGGTCGCTGCTGGCAGCGCGCGGCGTGGATGTCGTGACGATCCAGAAGGCGATGGGCCACAGCGCGCTCAGCACGACGGGCCGCTACTTGCACGCACGCCCGGCATCGGAGCAGGCCAATATCTTTACGGCAGCGTTTATGCCGAACCTAAAAGACGGCGCGGAGACAACACTGGCCTAATTACCACTGCCGCATCTCCAACTGCCAGACGCATCGACGACGAGGGACACAGGACCAAGGCTACCTTCACCTACTCGCTTCACCGCTTCAGCTCCAGCCGTAGTTTGTGGTACGCAGCCGAATATTGCTTCCATGCCTCAGGAATGTCGGTCTGGACCGCAGCTGAGTACGCGTCGCACATCATCTCGACGGGCGGCTTAGAGGTCGTAATCTCCTGAAAGAATTGACCATAAGGAGACTCTCCCATTCTGACCCTAGACTCGAAGCCGTCGATAAACGATGTATACCAACTAACGCGCGCGTCGCCTGGGCTAGCACCCAATAGGTACTTGCGGATGCCTTGGTAGTACTCAACGAAAGCGGCGAGCTCTCGCCGTTTGAGGTAGCCACTTTTTTTCACTTCCGCGAGAGCGTCCGCAAACGCCTCACGGTCCTTGCGCCTGTCGAGAAACACCAAGCGTTTCATCCTGAGCAGCTCAATAGTCCGCTCCACCCCTTCTCCTGAGCGCAGCAGATCGCGAAGCTCTGAGAAACTCGCCGTGTAGTCCTTATTGATCGCCACCATGTCCTCATGAGCCGGAACAATCTCTCGGTCGAAGAACTCGCTGCGTCGCTCCCGACGGCGATCCGATGGCTCTTTCACAATCGCTGCTAGTTCCCTCAACATACGCGGCACTTGGCTGAGGAAGTCGACGCTAACAACCATCTCAACGACCAAGTCTATACATAGCGCGCTCCACAAAACGTCGGGCCGCCGCTGGGAACCGCCAGCTACCCTCCAGCGCTTCGCCTGGAGGAAGTTTCCCCGATATCGCCCGTCAGCGCCATTTCGATGTTCTGGCGAATGTAGAGCCTACGCCTGCCGATCTTGACGCTCGGGAGAATGCCTCGGCGTGCCCAGTCTTCGATGGTCGAGACGGGCGCGTGCAGCAGGCGGGCAACATCTCGCCCACTTCGCATGCATCCCAAAGATGCCCGGCGATCAGCGCGATGTCGAACGGGTTACCCATGGACAGCTGCAGGAGGTCGACCAGGAGGCCGAGCTCCTTCTCACTCGGCATCAGTCGATCCGCTTCGCCTGGCTCAAGCGGTCCGACCAAACAGGCCCGGATCATGCCGGGCGACCAGAATGGCCGCAGAGGCACGAGCCGACACCGACGCAGCACCGACGAAACGGCCTCGGCCAGGTTATTGACACCTGAGAAACGCGAGGCAGCGAGAACGGACCACTCGGCGTTGCCGTCAATCGCGTCAAACAGCCGCTCGACCAACGCCGGGTCCTCCAACAGCGCGTCGGCGTTGTCGATCACGAGCAGCGTCCGGCTGCGGCCTGCTTCCCGTGCGAGACGGCGGAGCGTCCGCAGGTCGCGATCAAACACCGCCGGGTCCAGTGTCGCGCGCGGGTCGGCAGCGAACGCGAGCCCGCTGACGAACAGGCGCCGATGCCCATCGGCGACTGGTCACGGAGAAGGACGCGATTGCACCAGGTCCAATACCAGTCGGGTTCGGTGTCGTGCAGCGCAGCGAGTTGCTCAATCGCGGCACTAAGGAACGTCCTCATGAGACCCGTGGTGGTGAGGTCCTCCTCGAACAACCTGAGGTTTACCACCAGACAGCCCCGTTCCGACTGCGCGCGCCGACTGACCTCTTTGAGCGTGCTCGTACGACCAGTGCGCCGCGGACCACACACGAGGGCGTGACCCGAACTCCCGTCAGTCGGCGCAACGGTGTCGAGCGCCAATCTGATCTCGGCGCGGCGGGTGCGAAGCAGTCGCGGGTTCTCGACCGGGGCGAGACTGTAGGGGTTGTCGGGATTAAGCATGCGTGGGCCACCTGCGGCTCAGGCCGCGGTCTCCACTGGCGTGAAATCCAGGACGATGCCGAGTGGGGCACCGAGGGCATGCAGCGTCTGGACGGTCGGGTTCGCCTGGCCACGCTCGATGCGACTGATCTCCGCTTGATCGATCCCGGAGACGCTGGCCAGATCGCGCTGGCTCATGCCAGCAGCGAGCCGACGGTCGAGCAGCCTGGCTCCGATCGCGAAGCGGCGCCGACTCTCGTCCAGCATGCGGCGCTCGTCCGGTGTGGCGTTGCGCTCGACCTCCTCGACGTATTTTCTGAAGCTCGTGCTCATGGCTGACTCCTTTGGGGTTTGATGTAATATATACCATCATCGGGAGGCCGCGAAACAACCATTAGCCACACGCGTAAACCACATCGCTCAAGAGCGATGTTTCGCCGCTGATTTCTCGCGCTGGCGACGCAGGCGGAACGAGCGCAGTCGCCTACGAGCCGTCTCTATCTCGCGCGATTGCCGCCTGCCAGAAGGGTCCGCCCCCTTGTCATAGCCCCCAAGCAACAGCACGATTTTCTCGCCGTAGGCATGGCAGAACAGCCGCAGCAGAACATCCCCACGTCGTCGGGCCTGGTCACCAGAGCTCTCCCTCCCTGCCTTGGCAAGAGTCGTCTGCTCGTCGTGCCGGACGCGGAACTCGAACAGGCCGTCACCCAACTGACGCCCATATTCCGTCTCGCAGACTGCCAGCCCGCGTGGCACCAGGACGACCTCAATCGCTGCGATCATTGCCATCCGCTTCTCTGGCTCGAGGTCGGCGAGGAACTCGCGCACCGGGCATCGCCCGCCCTCTTCGTCGTAGAACTCCACCTCCCACGCCATCCGCGGAGCCTAGCCCGCCCACAGGCGTGAACCGGCGATCACGCGCGCCAGCCCAGCGAGAGATCGCCAAAAACGAGCGGGCGAAGCCTTCGCGCTCCACTGGGTTTGCGGTCGGCTTGCTACCCACGAGTGCTACCCACGGCCCCGCGACTGCTAAGCGACCTCTCCCCACAACAACAAAACCCCCGTAAATCCCTGGTTTTGTCTGAAGCGGATGAAGGGATTCGAACCCTCGACCTTCGCCATGGCAAGGCGACGCTCTAGCCAGCTGAGCTACATCCGCGTGGGTTCGGTCATTCTAGCCCGGTCGCCGCACTCGCACCTGGTAGACGGCCGTCAGACCCGCTTCAAAGCCCTGCCCTGCGGCACGGAGATACAGTCGCCAGACCCGCGTGCGCTCAACGCCGGCGAGCACCTGCGCCTCCTCGAGACGGTCGTCCAGCCGCTGCGCCCAGTGACGCAGGGTCACCGCGTAGTCCTCGCGGAAGCCCTCGACATGATCGGTGTGAAAGCCCGCACGCTCGAGTGCAAGCTGAACACGCGATAGCGGCAGCGGCTCGCCATCGGGAAACACGTAGCGCGTGGAGAACAGGTCCTCGAGCGGGTCCGCCGCGGGATCGAGCGCAGCGATCGCGTGGTTCAGCAAGACCCCGCCCGGCCGCAGCAGCGAGAACAGCGACTGCGCGTACACGTCGATCTGGCTCTCGCCGACGTGCTCTGACATGCCGATGCTCGCGATCGCGTCAAACGACGAGGGTGGCAGCCGCCGGTAGTCCTGCACGCGGATCTCGACCTGCTCACCGACACCAGCTTGCGCGACGTGCTCACGCGCGAGCACGGCCTGCGGTTCGGACAGGGTGATGCCCACGACCTCCACGCCGTACTCACGCGCCGCGTGGATCGCGAAGCTGCCCCAGCCACAGCCGACGTCGAGCACTCGCATACCTGGACGCAGCCCGAGCTTGCCTGCCACCAGGTCGAGCTTCGTATGCTGCGCGTCCGCCAGCGTCTGCGCCCCTTTCGAGAAGATCGCGCAGCTGTAGGTCATCGACTCGTCCAGGAACAGCGCGAAGAAGTCGTTGCCGACGTCGTAGTGGTAGCGAACGGCCGCGGCGTCGCGCTCGGCGCTGTGCAGCCGGCCGCGAAGCGTTAGCTCCAGGCCAGGGCGCCGCGGTAGCCCACCCGGTGCCGCCGCAGCCGCAGTAGCCAGGCCCAGACGCACGCGATCGGCGAGACTCAGAGCCGGCGGCTCGAATTCGTCGACCACGAGCAGCGCGCGGTCGAGATCATCGACCGTCAGCGAGCCGTCCACGTAGGCGCGACCGAGACCCAGCGTCCCCGGCGCGGAGAGGAAATGTGCCAATGCCACGGGCCGGCGCACGAAGAACGTCGGCGCCTGCTCGACCGTCGCCGGGACCGTGCCACCGTCCCAGAAACGCACATGGAACGGCCTGGATGGGAAGACTCGTTGGAGCTCGCGGCTGAGGGGTCTGCTGGCGCGGATGATCGCCACGCGCGTACGATCGCAGATAGCAGCTAGCCCTTGAAGGTCGAGCGCCCCAGATCCCCGAACGGCTCATCGCGCTCGCGTACCGCCTCGCGGAATCCAGCTTCCGCGGCGTGGCTCCGGAAAGCGTGGCCCTCGGACGTGTGTCGAGCGATCCCATCGAAGACCGTCCCGAGCACCTGCGCTCCGTGCAGGCCCTGTGCGTAGAGGCTCTGGTTGACCAGCAGCTTCATCATCGTCAACTGGTTGACAGGCACACGCGCGATTCGTCCGAGCAGGATCTCAGTGCGTTCCACCAACCGGTCCGCCGCAGGTGCCTCGATCGCCAGACCCCACTCCACAGCCTCCCTACCCGAGAGCGAATCGCCCGTGAACAGCAGCCGCTTGGCACGCTGCGCGCCGACCCGCTGCGCCCACAGCGCCGTCGTCGGAGAGCCCCACACCCGTGCCGGCGGGTAGCCAATCTTGGCGTCCTCGGCGATCACCAGCAGATCCGAGCACAGAGCCATGTCGGTGCCGCCCGCGACGCAGAAGCCGTGCACCCTGCAGACAACCGGCTTGGCGCAGTGAAACAGGCTCATGAACCCTCGAACGTTGCGGCCCATCATCGCGTAGTCCACCATCGGATCCCACGTCGTACCGGGGTCATGGTTAGCGGCGATCACCGCCGGGTCCAGCGGTGAGCCCGGCGACGCGCTCACCGTCGCCGTCAAGCCGGCGCCCTCCGCGCTCTCCACCAGGTCATATCCGCCGCAGAAGCCCGGTCCGTTGCCGGCCAGCAGCAGCACGTGCACCGCCGGATCCAGATCGGCACGCTCGACACAGGCGGCTAGCTCCCCGATCAGACGGGGCGTGATCCCGTTGCCGCGCTCGGGACGATCGAGCGTGATCCGCGCAACCCGGTCTGTGACCTCGTAGCGAACCACCGGCGGCTCGCTCATGTGAACGCCTCCAACTCGCTCACGGTGAACGCCGCCGATCCGCCGACAGCGGCCGATGGCCGGCTGGCACGCCTCGCGCTCATGCTCTCGCACTCTACCGCCGCGACCAGCGCCAGCGGCAGCGGCAGCGGCAGCGGCAGCGACCGCCGGTGACATACTCCGCCGAGTGCCCAGCGATCACACCTACTCGCGGCTCTCGATACTCATGCCCGCCGGAGCCCTGCGCGCGTTCGGCAAGCTGAACGTGCCGATCTACCGCGTCACACGCGGCCGACTGATGAACAAGATCGGCCGCGCACCCGTCATGCTTCTCACCTCGATCGGGCGACACTCCGGACAGCCGCGAACGGCGCCCGTGTTGTATCTCGCCGACGGCGAGCGCCTGATCGTGGTTAGCTCCAACGGCGGCAACAACCGCGCGCCCGCTTGGTCGTACAACCTCAAAGCGAACGCCGACGCCGAAGTGGATATTCGTGGCAAGCACAGGAAGGTGCATGCGCGGGTCGCCGACGGTGAGGAGCGCGCCGAGCTGTGGCGCAAGATGAACGAGCAATACGCAGGTTTCGAGGACTACAGCGAGACCGTCTCACGCGAGATCGCCGTGTTCGTACTCGAGCCGCGCTGAGGAGCACCGCCCACCAACCGGCCGGCGCCCCCGAGCAGAAGGCCGGATCGGCCCGAGCATCGGCTAGCCTGAATCGTCATGCGACTGTTCGGAGGAAACCGAGCCGCCATCGTCGAGCCCGCCGCCGCCCTGTCCGGGCGCACGCAGGAGATGCCTGTGCCCGACCGCCACGAGGTGCTCGGCACGCCGCTGCGAGGGCCGTTTCCCGACGGTGTACAGAGCGCCATTTTCGGCATGGGCTGCTTCTGGGGAGCCGAGCGAATCTTCTGGGAAGCCGACGGCGTGTACACGACCGCGGTCGGTTATGCCGGGGGGCTCACGCCCAACCCCACATACGAGGAGGTCTGCGGCGGGCGCACCGGCCACGCGGAGGTCGTGCTCGTCGCCTTCGACACCGCCAAGACCAGCTACCAGGAGATGTTGAGACTGTTCTGGGAGGGACATAACCCTACCCAGGGAATGCGACAGGGCAACGACCGTGGCACCCAGTATCGCTCGCTGATCGGGCTGCACGACGACTCGCAGCGAACCGCTGCCGAGGTCTCGATGAGCGCCTATCAACAGATGCTCTCGACCGCCGGCCACGGAGCCATCACAACGGAGCTCGCCGACGTCGACCAGCTCCACCCGTTCTACTACGCCGAGGCCTACCACCAGCAGTACCTGGCCAAGAACCCCGGCGGCTATTGCGGACTTGGCGGGACCGGAGTCGCATGTCCGGTCGGCATCGGGAGCACAAACGCCCCTTAGACGGAGCGGCGGCCCCGCCGAAGCGGGGCCGCCGACCATTCTCAACCCCGAGGCGGGCGCGTCCGTGGGGAGGACGCGCCCGCGCCGGGAGAGAACTTCCCCCCTGGCCGCCTACGATGCCCCGGCGCCCGCCGGCAGCGTGCCGCCTGGCTGCCACGCCGGTGGATGGGGACCACCGAGCGTCGGTACGTCCGAGGGGTAGACCTCGTTGCCGTGGATCGCGTGATCGCCGATCTCCAGCTCCTCGTCGGAGAGCCGCAGCGGTATGAAGATGCCGATCACCTTCAGGATGATGAACGTGGCCACCGCTGTGTACGCGATCACCCACACCGCCGTCTCTGCCTGCCAGCGCAGCAGCGTCCAGCCACCGCCGAGCAGCAGCCCGGTCTTGCCGGGGAGGTTGCTCGCGCCGCCGACACCGATGTACTCGACGACCGCCGGATCGGCCAGCAGCCCAACCAGCAGGCCTCCGGCGAGACCCGCGATACCGTGCGTATAGATCACCCCCAGGGTATCGTCGACATTCCTGAACGGACGCACCCGACTGAGGTAGCGGATCGCCATCCACACGATCGTCGCATCGACAATACCGATGATGATCGAGCCCCAGCCGTTGACGAACCCAGCCGCTGGAGTAATACCGACCAGGCCCGTGATCATGCCGTTGACTGCTCCGATCATCGATGGCTTGTCGCGGAAGATGTAGTCCCACGCGATCCACACCATCATCGCAACCGCCGTGCACAGGTTGGTGTTGATCACAGCCGCCGAGGCGTCGGCACCGGCATAGTAGGAGTCACCGCCGTTGAAGCCGTTCCATCCGAGCCACAGCAGACCGGCACCCACGGCCAGCATCAGCAGGTTGTTGGGCGCATCGACCTCGCGATCTCGTTGCAATCGCGGTCCGATTACCGCGGCGAACACAAACCCTGACACGCCTGCGGAGAGGTGAATGACGTAGCCACCGGAGTAATCCAACGCGCCGTGCGCGGCGAAGTAGCCGCCGCCCCAGATCAGGAACGCGTTGACCGCATACACGAACGTGATCCACAGCGCCACATACGGGATCCACGCCTTGAAGTTGACCCGCCCGAGCACCGAGCCGAGCGCCAGGATCGGCGTGATCGCAGCGAACACGAACTGGAAGTAGACGAGCGATGCCTCCGGGAAGTGGAACGGCGGACCTTCCGTGACCGACGGGATCACCGCCTGCGCCTCCTCGCCGGTATGGCTGAGCACGCTGCCAGGTTCGCCGAGGAACGTCCCCAGGAAGCCTTTGGTCCCGAAGATGCCGGAGCCACTGTGCGCAATCGGACTACCAAAGCCCATCTTGAACGCCCACAGGCACCAGACGATGAGCGTCACGCAGAACGCCACAAACGTGAGCATCATGGCGTTGACCGACCAGCGCTTCTGCATAACACCGCCGTAGAGGACCGCCAGGCCCGGCAGGCTCATCAGCCCGACGAACGTCGCGGCGGTCATCTGCCATGCGTTGTCCCCCGCGTTCAACCAACTTGGGTATGACAGCCAGGTCATGTGCCTCCGTTCCTACAGTTGTTTGCAATTGAGCACCTGTCCACGCAACGCGGACACCGCTCGCCGATGACAGTCCCGGTATGAAATCCGGGACGCGGGAGCCCTGGTAGGGCCATCCTGGCCAACTCTTGGCCCTGGGGTTTCGACATTTGTCTAGACGCACCTCAGCGCGGTGCGGAGAGGCCCAACCGCATGGACGGCGAGCCGGCGGTCAGCCGAAGGGAAAGCCAGCCCGGCGGCAGGAGGCCCGCAGTTCAGCAGCGACATGCCTGAACGCGTCAGGCGAGGCGCACACCCGTCTCGCCCGCCCGCCACAGGCATGCTCTGTAGCGCCACCCAGCGTCGAGGCAAATGTGACTTCGATGCAATCCCTGCGTCCAGGCGAGCCGCTTGTCAGGGCGTAGGCGCCCAGACCGACGGCGATCAGCGTCACGCACACGAGCAGAGCCGCGACGACCGTTCGCTCGCGCCGCCCCCAGCGCAACGGCTCGGACAGCCTCCGGGACTGCTCGAACATGATCATGGCGCCGCGAAGGCTACTCTGCAGGCTGGAAGGAGAGCGCCGCCGAGTTAATGCAGTAGCGCTGTCCGGTCGGCCCGGGCCCATCGTCAAAGACGTGCCCCAGGTGCCCGCCGCAAGTGCGGCAGAGGACCTCGGTGCGACGCATGAATAGGCCGTTGTCGGGGCGCAACTCGATGGCCTCGGCGACCGCCGGCTCGGTGAAGCTGGGCCAGCCGGTGCCGGAGTCGAACTTCGTGTCAGCCGCGAACAGCATCGCCGAGCAGGCCGCACAGCGATACTCGCCAGACTCCTTGTTGTAGACGTACTCGCCTGTGAACGGAGGCTCGGTACCGGCCTTGCGCAGCACCTCGTACTGCGCGGGCGTCAGCTCCTCGCGCCACTGCTCGTCGGACTTCACGACTGTGGGCTCGCTTGAGGGCTCACTCGAAGACATTCCCACGTTTTAGCAGCCACCGCCTCCCGGCCGACGCAGCCACCGCCCTCCCGCCGGACGCCTGCTATCCTGATCTTTACGTTCACGTTAGATTCATCGACGGAGGCTGAAACCGAGCTCGCTTGACGACCACTGAGCCCACACCAAAGGCCTCGCGCCAGACGTCCGGATCGCGCTTCGGAGTGGCCGCCGGGCACGCCAACTACAAGTGGTGGGCGCTGTCCTGCACGAGCCTAGGAATGCTGTTGGCGGCGACCAACTCCGGGACGCTGATCATCGCCCTGCCCGATCTCGAGCGCTCGCTGCACACGAGCCTGCTCGCGCTCGTGTGGGTGATCCTCGCCTACCTGATAGCGGCGACCGTACTCGTGCTTATGGCGGGCCGTCTGAGTGATCTGTTCGGGCGCAAGCGCGCGTACGTGGGCGGCTTCCTCGTGTTCGCGTTCGCCTCCCTCGGTGCCGGATTCTCAGCGGACGCGACCGTGCTGATCCTGTGGCGCATCCTGCAGGGCATTGGTTCGGCCTTCCTGTTCGCGAACGCCTCCGCACTCGTCACCGACGCGTTCCCCAAGGAGGAACTCGGCCTGGCGATGGGTGCGAACACGATGGTCGCCGCCATCGGGCTGGTACTCGGCCCGGTGCTGGGCGGCGCGCTGGTGGCGATCTCGTGGCACTGGGTGTTCTGGTTCAATGTGCCGCTCGCACTTGCAGGCGCGGCGTGGGGCGCGCTGATTCTGCGCGAGCTGGCCAAACCGGACTCCGTGCGGGGTTATGACGTGCTCGGCACCGCGACGTTCGTGGTCGGACTCACCGGTCTCGTGCTCGCCGTCTCCCGCGGCGGACTGAGCGGCTGGAACGACGGAATCGTGATCGGCGGCCTGATCGCTGCGGCGGTGCTATTGCCGCTGTGGGTGCTGATCGAGCGCCGCTCCAGAGCACCGATGCTCGACCTGCAGATCTTTCGCAGCCGCCTGTTCGCGGCGGCCAGCGGCGCCGCCTTCATCAACGGCCTGGCGCGCTTCGCGCTGATGTTCCTGTTCGTCTTCTACTACCAGGGGGCGCAGGGCAACTCGCCGATCGCCGCCGGGATCAAGCTAATTCCGCTCGCACTCGGCATGCTGATCGCCTCGCCGATCGCAGGCGTCTACGCGGACCGCCACGGCTCACGCACGCTTGCGGCACTTGGCATGCTCGTGAGTGCGGCGGGACTCGCGGCAATGACCACCCTGCAGGTCCACACCCCTTACTGGCAGAGCGCGCTGTGGCTGGCAATGGTGGGCGCCGGGTCGGGCATGTTCAACAGCCCCAACACCGCAGCCATGATGGGCGTCGTGCCGGCCAACCGCCGAGGCGTGGCCGCCGGCGCAAGAACGCTGCTGCAGAACACCGGCGCCGTGCTGTCGATCGCGTTCGTGCTGGCGATCATCACCTCGGCCGTGCCGAAAGCGACGCTGTTCGCGGTCTTCTCTGGCCTGGCCAAGGGGCTGTCGGCGCAGAAGCTCGCGCCGTTCATCGCCAACATGCACACCGCACTGTGGGTGCTGGCGGCGGTCTCCCTCGTCGGTACGGGCGTGTGCTTGCTGCGCCCCCATCACGTGCAGGCGAATGCGGACGGAGAGCATGAGCTCGCGCCGCCCGCCGCCGACGAGCTGCCCGCTGAGGGGCTGGCGGCGTGAGCCTGCGGATCGGCGACGTTGCTCGCCTGGTGGGGACCACCCCCAGGACGATCCGCTACTACGAGGAGATCGGCCTGCTTCCCGACGCGCCCGCACGGCCCTCCGGCCAGCACCGCCTCTACACAAACGCCGAGGTCGAGCGCCTGCGAGAGGTGATGCGCCTGAAGGATCTGCTCGGTGTGTCACTGGAGGAGCTCAGGACCCTGCTCGCGGCCGAGGAGGCACGCGCGGAGGTACGCGCGCAGCTGCAACGCGACGACGTCGACCCGCAGCGCCGCCGAGAGCTGCTGGACGAGGCGCTCGGCCACCTCGAGCGCCAGCTCGAGCTCGTCCGCCACCGCGCCGCAGAGCTGTCCAAGCTCGAGCACGAGCTGTCCGAGACGCGCAAGCGCGTTCGGCGCAAGATCCGCGAGCTGGAATCCAGCTCGACGCTCGTGACAGCCACGCACACGTAGCCGAACGCACGCAGCCGAAGCTATGACAGAGGCAGTCCCTCAAACCGAGATGGAGGCACAGACGATATGACGGACACGCAGGTCAAGCCTAGCCCCGAGGGCGTCCCCGGCGCGGTGAGCGACCCGGCGAGCATCGCCGGTGAAAATCTGACTTTCGCCGGCGCCGGCGGCACACGCGTGAACGGCTACCTCGCACGGCCCATCGACTCCAACCCGGCCGGCGAAGCCGGCTCGGACCCCCGCCCCGGGATGATCGTGATCCACGAGGCGATGGGTCTGAACGAGCACATTCGCGACGTAACCAACCGCTTCGCTGGCCTCGGCTACACGGCGCTGGGCGTCGACCTCTACACCCGCGAAGGCGGACCGCCGCCGATGGGCGACATTCAGGCGATGATGCAACGACTGTTCTCGATGTCCGACGAGACCGTGCTCGGGGACCTAGAGGGCGCAGCGGACTTCCTACGTGCGCGTGAGGACGTGACCGACAGGATCGGCTGCGCCGGCTTCTGCATGGGCGGGCGCTACACACTGCTGTTCGCCTGTGCCAGCGATCGCCTGAGCGCAGCGATTGACTGCTGGGGCGGCTTCATCGACAGGGCCACGCCGGAGGAGCACTCGACGCCCGCGCGTCCAACGCCACCGCTCGAGCTGGCCGCGAAGCTGAGCTGCCCGCTGCTTGCAGCGATCGGCGCCGAGGATCAGAACCCCTCACCGGAGCTCGCCGAGCAGCTGCGCGAGCAAGCGGCGGCGAGCGGGCAGGAGGTCAAAGTCGACGTCTACGAGGGAGCCGGGCACGCCTTCTTCGCCGACTACCGTCCGACGTATCGCCCCGCTCCGGCTGCGCAGCTATGGGGTGAAATCGTGCAGTTCTTGCAGCGACATCTGCAGGGGAGCTAGCGACGCGCGCAGGCTCACGCGACCCGAAAGACGAGGCACTCGTTCATATAGTGCGTGGCGAAGATCGCACGCACGCGAGGCAGGAGGAGCAGCCAATTGGAGCGTAAATGGTGGACATTGATTGCGGTTTCGGTGGCGATCTTCATGCTGCTGCTGGACATCACGGTGGTGAACGTCGCGCTGCCCGACATCCAGCGCTCGCTGCACTCGAGCTTCCAGGATCTGCAGTGGGTGGTCAACGCCTACTCGCTCACGCTCGCCGCGTTCCTGCTGACCGCCGGCGCCCTGGCGGACCTGCTCGGGCGCAGGCGCGTGTTCGTCATGGGCCTGATCGTGTTCACGATCTCCTCCGCCGCATGCGGCCTGTCCTCCAGCCCGCTGATGCTGAACCTCGCGCGCGCGGTGCAGGGGACCGGCGGGGCGATGATGTTCGCGACCTCGCTCGCGCTGCTCGCGCAGGCCTTCCACGGTAAGGAGCGCGGCATCGCCTTCGGCGTCTTCGGTGGCGTGATCGGCGCGGCCGTGGCCATCGGCCCGGTGGTCGGCGGCGTGATCACCTCCGGCATCGGCTGGGAATGGATCTTCTTCGTGAACGTGCCCATCGGCATCGCGGCGGTGTTCCTCACGCTCAGCCAGGTGAGCGAGTCGCGCGATCCGAATGCCACCGGCGTCGATTGGATGGGCCTCGTGACGTTCTCGGGCTCGCTGTTTCTGCTCGTGTTCGCGCTCATCCAGGGCAACGAAAAGGGCTGGGGCTCGACGCGGATCCTCGCCTATCTGATCAGCTCGGCGGTCCTGTTCGCGCTGTTCCTGACCGCAGAGCACCGCCAGCAGCGTTCGATGCTCGACCTGACACTGTTCCGCCGCCCGGCATTCGCCGGCGCCAGCATTGTCGGCTTCGCGGTCTCGGCGTCGATGTTCTCGATGTTCCTCTACCTCACCCTCTACATCCAGGACGTGCTCGGCTACAGCCCGCTGCAGGCCGGGCTGCGCTTCCTGCCGATCACGCTGCTCACCTTCGTCGTCGCTCCATTTTCGGGCAAGCTCAGCGTGCGCGTTCCCGTGCGCCTGCTGCTCGGCGCCGGGCTGCTGCTCGTGAGCGGCGGACTGCTCGCGATGACTGCCGTGGATGCCGCCTCGGGCTGGACCACGTTGATCCCCGGCTTCCTGCTCGCTGGCGTCGGGGTCGGCCTGATCAACCCACCGCTCGCCTCGACCGCGGTCGGCGTCGTCCACTACTCGCGCAGCGGCATGGCCTCAGGTATCAACAACACCTTTCGCCAGGTGGGCATCGCCACCGGGATCGCCGGGCTGGGCGCGGTTTTCCAGCACGACATCACGATCAAGACCAAAGCCGCGCTGGCCTCCGGGGCTCCCGGACGCCAGGTGCTCGCGCACACGCACGGCCAGCTCGCCGGAGCGCTCGTCTCCGGCGAAGTCTCAGCGATCGCGCGCCACCTCACCCCCGGCGCCCGCGCCGCCCTCGGCCACGCCTACCGCGTCGGCTTCACCGGCGCTTTCACGAGCATCCTGCTGATCGCCGCCGGAGTCGCACTTACGGGCGCGTTGTTCGCGTTCGCGCTCGTGCGCAGCCGCGACTTCGTGGCCTCCGCGCCCGGGCCCGATGCGAGTGCGGCCGAACCCGCGAGAGCAGTTGCAGGTTGAGCGGAGGCCGGTCAATCCCCCGGAGTATCAGGCCTCCCGCCCGCCTGATAGCCCGGACATGAGCGGACGGGGAGACGCGGGTAGCGCGGATACGCCGGGTCATCCCGCGAGCGCCGACACAGCGAGAACGTCGAGCCCCGCGTGTTGCGTACCAGCTGCTGGTGCTCGCAGGTGTCACACAGGCCCGCGTGTGACTGCGGGGCTCGGCTCGGAGTATCCGGTGTGGACATGACCGGAGCTTAGGAGCAGCGTCGCGCTCGGGCGCGCACGCCGCCCGGCGCGCGTCATGCGATAATCGTTGCCCGTACAACTATGAGCACTTTCTACCGACTACTGGGATTCCTCAGCCCCTACAAGCGCGGGCTGGTTATCTCCTGGGCGCTGGCGAGCCTCGCGATGGTGATGACCGTCGCGCTACCCGAGCTGACCGCGCATGCGGTCGAAGCCATCAGGGAGGGGGCTGTGCACGCCCATGGGCAGGCCGCCAGTGCGCGCGCCCACGATCGCCATACGCTGCTCGTGCTCTCGCTGGTGATCCTCGCCGTCGTGTTGGCGCGCTGGGGCTTCATGTACTGGCGTCGCATCGTCGCCGGGCGCGTCTCACTGGCAGTCGAATACGACCTGCGCGAGCGGATGTACGGGCAACTGCAGCGCCTCGAGCTCGGCTTCTTCGACCACCAGCAGACCGGACAGCTGATGTCGCGCGCAACCGTCGATCTCGCCGCCGTGCGCTTCTTCCTCGGCTACGGGCTCGTGTTCATCCTGCAATCGATCCTCACGATCGCGCTCGCCGGCGCGGTCATGCTCGCGATCAACCCGGGGCTCGGATTGGTCGCGCTGGTGCCGGTGCCGTTCGTGGTGCTGATCTCCTACCGCTACGGCCGCCGCGCGCGCCCGGCGATCCAGGAGACACAGCAGCGCATTGCTGAGCTGACCGCCGACGCCGAGGAGAACATCTCGGGGGTGCGGGTCGTGAAGGCGTTCGCCCGCGAGAGTCGGCAGCTGACGCGCTTTCGAGACACCGTCGGGCGCGTATTCAACCAGGCAATGGTCGCCACGCGCCTGGAAGCGACATACAACCCGGTGATCGGCTTCCTGCCTCAGCTCGGCCTCGCGGCGGTGCTGTTGCTGGGAGGCGAGTCGGTAATCCACGCGCATCTCACGCTCGGGCAGTTCACCGCGTTCTATCTGTACGTGAACATGCTGATCACGCCGATGCGCTCGCTCGGCGTGACACTCAACCTCGCCCAGCGTGCCACCGCCTCGGGCGCTCGCATCTTCCAGCTGCTCGACCGTGAGCCCCACCTCACCGATGTTCCGCACGCGCCGGCGCTGCCCGTGGGCAACGGGCAGGTGCAGTTGCGCGACGTGACGCTGCGCTACGAGGACCCGCACGATGAGCTTGGCGCAAGCGCGCTCGTGGAGACGGTCCACACGGCGCCACAGAGCGGGCGGGCGGTGCTACGTGACATCAACCTGGACGTTCCTGCCGGGCGCACGGTCGCGCTCGTGGGACCAACCGGTTCGGGCAAGACCAGCCTCGTGGCTCTGATCTCACGGCTGTATGACCCGGTCGCTGGCTCGGTACTGCTCGACGGCACGGACGTGCGCGAGGTCGCCGTGCGTTCTGTTCGCGCCGCCGTGGCGGTGGTCAGCGACGACCCCTTCCTGTTCTCGGCGAGCGTCGCTGAGAACATCGCCTATGCCCGACCTGGGGCGCCGCTCGCCGAGATCGAACAGGCCGCGCGCCGCTCGCAGGCGCACGAGTTCATTGCGCGTCTGCCGCAGGGCTATGACACGCAGGTGGGCGAGCGCGGCGTCACCCTCTCGGGCGGGCAGCGTCAGCGCCTGGCAATCGCGCGTGCGCTCGTGGCCAACCCGCGCGTGCTGATCCTCGACGATGCCACATCCTCGGTCGACGCCTCCACCGAGCAGAGCATCAAGGTCGCGCTCTCCGAGGCGATGGCCGGGCGCACGACCTTCGTGATCGCCCATCGCCTCTCCACAATCGAACTGGCCGATCAGATCGTTGTCCTCGACCACGGCCGGATCGTGGCCGAGGGCAGTCACGAGGAGCTGCTCGACGCCTCCGAGCTGTACCGCGAGATCGTGGCGGGCACGTCATCCGCAGCGGGTGGGGATGCGATCGCACCCGAGCACCTGCTTGCGGCGAACGCGGTTGCGCAGCCCAATGCCGGGGGTCGGCTGTGAGTCCTCCAGCAGGCATGGGCGGTATGGGCGCCGGCGGCGGACGCGGTGGTGCACGTGCGGGCCTCGGCCCTGGTATCGCCCGCGGCGGGCAACAGTGGACGGGCGAGCGCCCCAGCCGTGGCAGCCGTGGGCGCAACCTGCGCGGGCTACTCGAGCTGCTGCGTCCTTATCGCCTGCGCACGACCGGAATGCTCGTTGCGCTCGTGCTCGGCACCGCCGCCTCGCTGGCGCCACCGCTGCTGGCCAAGCTCGCGATCGACTCGGGCATCGAGAAGCACGACATCAACACGCTGGCGATCGTTGTACTCGCGTTCCTGCTCTCAGCACTACTGGTGTGGGTCGCCACCTACGCGCAGACCTACCTGGTGGGCTGGGTCGGCCAGCGTGCACTGGCGGACCTGCGCATCCGCATCTTTACGCACCTGCAGCGCCAGCCGATCGGCTTCTACGAGAGCCGGCCGGCGGGCGTGCTGATCTCGCGCATGACCAACGACGTGGAGGCCCTGGAAAGCCTCGTGACCGACTCGGTGGTGACGCTGTTCCAGGCGGGACTCACCCTGATCGGCGCGATCGGCGTGCTGCTCTACCTCGACGTCAAGCTAGCGTTGCTGACCTTCTGCATCGTCCCGTTCGTCGCCGGCGCGAGCATCTGGTTCCGGCTCATCTCCGCCGGCGCGTTCCGCCGCACGCGCGAGACGATCGGCTCGATCACCGGCTACCTGCAGGAGACCCTGTCAGGGATTCGCGTGGTGCGCAGCTTCGGCCAGGAGCCCGCCCACGAGGCGCGCTTCGCCGAGCTCAACGAGGACAACCGCGAGGCCAACATGGTGACAGTGCGCCTCAACGCCGCGTACTTCCCAGGGGTCGAAATGCTCTCCGGGGTCGCGCTCGCACTGATCGTGCTCTACGGCGGCTACCAGGCGATCGACGGACACATCACGGTCGGCACCGTCGTCGCGTTCGTAGCGACGCTGTCGTTCCTGTTCGAACCAATCCAGCAGCTCTCCCAGCTCTACACCACCTACCAGTCCGGCATGGCCGCCCTGGAGAAGATCTTCCAGCTGCTCGACACCCGCCCCACCCTCGAAGACGCTCCGAACGCACCCGCACTCGGGCCGATCCGGGGCGAGATTCGCTTCGAGGACGTGTCCTTCGCCTATCGCCCGCGGTCCAAGCGACGCGAGGGCGGGACAGCGCAGCCAACCCCGGACGCCAATGGCACACACTCAGCGCCGCTCGCCAACGGCGCTTCACGCCCGACGCAGGACGGCAACGACGCCGAGCCGACCGTGGAGGAGCCGGAGGAGGTGCTCGCGCTGGAGCACATCGATCTGAGCGTGCCGGCAGGTCAGACGATCGCGCTTGTCGGCGCCACCGGCGCGGGCAAGTCGACGATGGCGAAGCTCGCCGCACGTTTCTACGACCCCACCCGCGGACGGGTGCTCGTCGACGATCACGATCTGCGCGAGATCTCCAGCCACTCGCTGCGCTCGCAGATGGGCATCGTGCCGCAGGAGGCATTCCTGTTCTCGGGCACCGTGCGCGAGAACATCGCCTTCGGACGCCCCGACGCCGAGGACGCGCAGATCCACGCCGCCGCCGCCGCTGTCGGCGCCGAGGAGTTCATCTCCGAGCTGCCCCGCGACTACGACACGGAAGTCGGCGAGCGCGGCGCCCAGCTGTCTGCCGGCCAGCGCCAGCTGATCGCCTTCGCGCGCGCCCTGATCGCCGACCCGCGGATCCTGATCCTCGACGAGGCCACCTCCAACGTCGACCTGCACACCGAGGGTCGCATCGAAGCCGCCATGCGCCGGCTACTCGCCGGGCGCACCTCGATCGTGATCGCCCATCGCCTGTCGACGATTCGCCAGGCCGGGCGCATCGTCGTGCTCGAGCACGGGCGCATCGCCGAGCAGGGCACGCACGATGAGCTGATCGCCGCCGGAGGTCGTTACTTCGAGCTGTATCGAGACTGGGCCTCGCAGGCCGCCGCCTGACCGATACGCGTGCGCGTGGAGCGCGAGGAGTACGCTCGTTGCCCACCTCGAGCATGGGAGACGCCATGAAGAAACTGCTGGAGCTGATTCTCTGCATCCTGCACCCGATCGCCGTGGTCCTCATCTGGATCAACCTGCTATTTCGCAGCGATATCGGCTTCGTGGCGAAGCTCACCTGGGCGATCGTCGCGATCGTGCCGTTCGTCCCGTTCGTATATGTCCTCACGGGGAACGATTTCATCTAGCGCCACGGAGTACCTGTCCCTGAAGACAAACGCCCTTATTGCTCAATGGGGCGCCGCTGTACTCCGGGACAGGGACTCGAACCGTGTGAGGCCCTCGCTGTATCAACAGTGGTCGAACCACATTTGGCTCTGACACGGGGATTTTGCCGATCCGCTCATCCGGCTGGGTCCGGTTGAATCCGGCTGATTCAGGGGGCGACTGCCACGAGTTTGCCACGAGTTTTCACGCCGCCAGCCGCAGCCGCGCACCGTCGGCAAGCTGCGCGAGGTAGGCGTCCGTGGCGGCCCTGGCCTCGTCCAGCCCGCCGGGCATCAGGTGGCCGTAGGTGTCGAACGTCATGGCGATCGTGGAGTGCCCCATGATGACCGACAGGGCCTTGGCGTTGACCCCGGCGGCGATCAGCAGCGAGGCGCACGTGTGCCGCGCCTCGTGCAGCGTGATAGGTTCCAGCGCGTCCGCCCTGGCCTTCACGTGGATCACCTTTGGCAGCCCGCCGGGCTCGGGGTTCGCGGCTTCCTTCCAGCCCCACGCGGCGAGCGCATTGCGGCGCACCGTTTCCGGGTTGAATGGCTCTGTCCCGGTGCGGCCGAACACGAGCGCGTTGCCGTCGCGGCCGGTGTGTGTCTTGTGCGCGGTCAGCTCGGCGGCGAGCGGGTCGAGGATCGGCACACGCCGTTTGCCTGCGGCGCTCTTGGTGTCCTGCTCGCCCTCGATCGCGTCCCAACCGCGGCGGACGTCGATCACACGGGCCTCAAGGTCTACGTGGCTCCAGCGCAGCGCGCGCAGTTCGCCGCGGCGTAGGCCGGCGTAGAACGCGCACGCCCACAGCGCCCGCTCAGCCTCGGGGACGGCGGCGATGAGTGCAGCAGACTCGGCCGGGGTGGCGATGCGCTCACGCTTGCCGTCCGGCCGGCGCAGCTCCAGGCCCTTCGTCGGGTTGATCTTGACGCCCTCGTCGCGGCGGATCGCGCGGCGGTAGATCGCGCGCAGCGGGTCGAGCGTGTTCTGCACCGTGCTCGCGCTGAGACCTTCTGCGGTCAGCCGGTCGGCCAACTCCTGCACGTCCGCGCGCCGTACGTCGGAGAGCCGCTTGTTGCCGAGCGCGGGCAGCACGCGCTTGTCGAGACCGACGCGGTAGCCGCGCAGCGTCGCCGGTTTGTACCGGCCCCCGATCGCCTGTGGAGTTCACTGCACGATCTATCTGCCTGACGAGCTTCATCAGGGGACTAAACGGGTTGGCGAACGACCGACCTTATGCGAACCGTATGCCATCGCGCACGCGCGTATGTCGCGGCCGAACATCACTGGCCGCATCAAAGCGCACGGACTCCCGTGGGCTTGATGGACCTTGTCGCGGCGGTAGTCATCGACGGCCTGGATGTCTATCTCGGGGAGAGCGAGGAAGACCTCGCCGAGCAGCTATTCGCCCAGTGATGCGGCGTGCAGCGGATGCCACGGATCCATTGGCGACTGAAACGGGGCCTGTGCCGCGTTGCGACTCGAGTTGGCTTTGCGTCAGGCTGACCTGCGCGGCGCTGGCGTAGGATCCAATCCTCAGAAGTGCCTGATTTGCCTGGGTGGCAGGCAGCGCTTCGGCCGTGATCGTCTCCACCTGACTGACAATGGTGCCGGCCGATGTTTGCTGGTCTACGACTGCCTCGACCGGGAGGAACGTTTGCGCGTTCACGAACAGCTGCTTCGACACGGGCTGGCCGGCAAATTCGAGCTCATACACCTGTTCGCCGTTTAGTGTGGACTGTGCCCCGAGTCGCACCTGGACGCTGCCCTTCTGGGCTTCTGCGTAGAGGTTCTGGATGTCAGTTGGGGTGAGGGCGCCGGTGTCAGGAAATGCAGCGGCGCCCGATTCCTGGCCGTCCGACGATGGCAGCGCGACCGTTGTCAGCGTATTGTTGATCGGATCGTAGGACTGCTCCGTCTGAGCGTTTATCGCCGTCTCGTCGCCCGTGTTGTAGATCGCGTGGTTCGACTCGCCAGATGCCCATTCTTGGTAGCTATAGGACAGCGCGTCGGCGCTTGGATCCCGGCTGAGACCGCCGGCCGGTGGTGCGGGGCTATCGAAGCATCGGGTCGGTAGCTCCTCGCCGAGGCAGAGGTTCCATCCGTAAACCGACACTTGGTCGTACATGATGACGTTTGCGGGATCGAGCGCGGCTGCGGCGCGGGAGATCACGGCCGCCGACGCGATTGCCGGCCCACTGGTAGGTGACAGCTCGGTGCTACCCACCGCGACGGCGCCACAAGTCACCGCCACGGCCGCGATGAATGCGACGCCGCGTGGGGTGAAGCGGCGACTCCAGGTCGGGTGTTGATCTGTTAGCTGCTCCGATGCGTTGTGCTCGTCAACTGCCGTCAGGAGTTCGGCGAGCAAGCGGTCTTCAAAATCAGTGCCTGGCGGGTTCGTTGTCATGGCAATTCCCCTAGCGTGGTCGCTATTAGCGGTGTGTTGGCGAGTTCGCCCTTGAGTCGACTGCGGGCCCGATGTAGGCGCACTCGTGCTGCAGTTGGTCGGACCTTGGCCACACGGGCGGCTTCGGCTACCGAAAGCTCATCGAAGGCCACAAGCTCGAAGATCTCGCGTTCGGCTGGAGCGAGCCGGCAAAGTGCTCGATCCAATGTCTCGGAGAGGCGCGCCGCGTCAATTCGCTCGTGCATACGCGCGAGGTCGCAGTCGTTGACGAGTGCCCTGCCCGAGATGCGACGCACGACGTCCTGGTCGCGTCGGTTGCGACGAGCTTCGGCAGCCACCACGGTCTTTGCGATCCCGAACAGCCAAGCTCGCGGCGTTCCGCGCTTCGCATCAAAGCGCGCGGCGCTCTCGATCGCGGCCAAGAAGACCTCGGCCGTGAGGTCGGCAGCCAAGAACGGATCGCCGACACGGCGCGCCAAGTACCTCTGGATCCCCTCGACGTTCTCCCGATAGAGCCGAGTGAACGCGTCGCGGTCAAGGCGCCCGTCGCTAGTGCCTCTTCCTCATATCTGTACTTGGCCGCTCAGCGCCAAAGCGTTACACCGCTCTCGCGCATCACGCTCGGTCACGTGGCGCGCGCCAACTCCGGGACGCCATCAGACGAAACGTTCGGGTCCTCGCACGCGCCACAGCCGGTACCCAAACCTGCGCTCCCGCCCAGGCGTCGTGCCAGCGTGCCGAGCAGCCCGAAAACGTCTATCCGCGATCCGAGTTCCGGATCCGCCACGACGTAGCGGATCAGCCCGGAGCGCAGCAGCGCACCCACATTCCCGCCCTCGATCATACGAACCAGATCCTCGGCTGCCCCCGCGACAACGAGATCGACCTCTCCGTCGCCTCGCCGCACCGCCGCCGCCGCCGGCGCGATGACCCACCGGAGGTCCACGTCGTCTGCCACGATGCCGACCTTATCGATCGCAAAGTCCCAGTCGCCAGAGGCGATGGACGAGAGGAGTCGCGCTAGCTCATCCTGCGCTCCCTCCGACGCGGTCGCGTCACTCCTCGGCTCAACGCTCCAGTTCTCGCCTATCTCAGGGTAGCCGAGCTTAGCCAGCAAACCGTTGATGCGCTCGAGAACCGGCGGAGCGATACGGGCAACGGGGACGCGCTTGCCGCGACCTACTGAGCCGGCGCTCAACTCTCGAGTGGAGCCAATCTTATAGTCGCCCGGGCCCGATGCATTCGTGAAGGCCTCGAAGCTCCGCTCGATCACCGAGAGGTCCTCCCCCACTCCCAAGAACTCGAACAGCCTCCCAAGTACAGATTCGGGATCGGTCACGAGGTCCTCGTAGCGGATCACGTGACAACGCTCGCCGTGGGCATCGCGCCAGGCCAGTGCCTGCGAAATCTGGCTCTCCCAATACCGTGCGAGCGCGTGAACTGTGTTCTCAGGCGTCATCTCAACAAACGGCCGATAACCGAAGGCATCAAAACCCCACGGCGACGCCTCCAAGCCCGAGGCGATTGTATCCATGACCTGCCGCACCATCACGATGCACCTAGTGCCGGGAAACATTTGGTCGACCACCGCGACATGCCGCACGTTATCGAGCGACTTGTCGCAATAGATACCCTTGGCGTCCCGCTCGCAGTAGTAGCGCATAATGCGCATCACCTGACCACGGATAGTGTCCTGGACCTCTGCCGGTAGCTCGCTACTAGGTGCTTGCTCTTGATCGTCCCGTACCGGATCCCGCGGTGCTGTCGCGTGCGCCGGATCGCGACTCGAGCAGACGATGTCCCAGACCATGTGAAGGTGGTTGATCAGGTTTGGCACGCCTGCCTCAGCGGGGCAGCCAATGTCTGGGTGCGCGTCGAGCAACGACCGGAGCAACGTCGTTCCCGATCGAGCGGCACCCAAGACGAGCACGAGCTCTGGATTGTGGTTATCAGTCATCAATTATCCCTCGATCTGATGACACGACCGGTTGATGTGAGTCGAGCATGAAGACATCGGGACTGCACTCCGCCCCGAAACTGGCGTGCACCGCCTCGAGGAGGTGCACGCATTGTTCGTTCACGTACGTTGCACGACGGAGCACAATCCCGTGCTCGCCGTCGACCTCGAGCGCGTCGTGAAACTCCATTCCAGCGGCACCCTGCTGCCTCGCCACTACCTGCACCACCGGTCGTCGGGCCCGAACGCCGACTGCGACGAGCTCCAGACTCACGGAGGCGACGAAGGCGAGCGGCGCGAATACCATTGGCTTCAACATGGCGGGCACGTTGACAACGTCACGAACAGAAGCCACATCACCGTGCGTTATACCTCCCGTCGACTCCCACAGTGACCAGTGCGATCCGCGTCGCACAGCGACGAGCGTCGGGCCGCCGACCTCCTCCGTCTGAACCCGCATCCGGTCGGGCCAAGCGAACCACATCTCACGCCAGTGAGTGGTCGCCGCCGCGAACGGTCCACGCCCAGACCATCGAAGGGATGACCCAGCCATCGCAGCGCTCGTTACGGCGACAGAAAGCGACCTGTTGGCCGCCGTGCTTCGCCATTCCTTGTATACGAGATGACCGCATCGAGCCTTCTCCTGAGCGCGATGCAACAGTTGGAGCAGGTCCGCCACTGTCGTCACGCTCACGCTCGCGGAGCCTGGTGCGGCTCCGCGAGCAGTCGCGCTGGCGTGTGAAGGCCCAGCTCCCAAGTGATTAAACATGTGGGGAGAGCCTGGAACCTGGAGGCTCAGTCGTAGTACGTGCCGGCCTCCGTGGCACCATACGGATCGAGGTTGTTGTGCCAGTTGTACCTTTTGCCGCCACGAACGCCAACACCGCCACAGGACCACTGCGTCTGGCCGGCGCCCGCTTTGGCATCCACGTCGAGGCAGCCAAAGCTGAGTTCCGTGTAGCCGCCGTGGTTGAACGCGTCCTGGCTTGCGTGTGAGTAGGCTCCCCACACATGCCCGCAGGCGTAGTTCCCGCGGAGCGATCCGGTTTCGCAGAGGTCCAAGCCCGGACCTTCGTCCGGGTGGCCCGGAAGCATGCTTTCCCACTGAGCCCGCGTGATATGGACTCGCGGAGCCCGTTTGGGCTGTGGCGCTGCGTCGGCTACCGTCGGCACGGCCGCCAAAACGCCGAGTGCAGCCGCTGGGACAAGCCGGCCAGTTGCGATCTTGCGGGTCATAACACATATCTCCTTTGCACTAGTGCAGTGTCTCTATTACGGAATTACAGCGGTTGATCTTCTCGAGGATGGAGTCGATGGCGGCGGTCCAGGTGAATGGCTTGGGTCTTGGTTGTGAGCATCGAGGTATTCGTGATCGCCTTGGTGAGGTCCGGGGACGCTGTTAGGACACGCCGCGTGCCACGACGCTGACTCCTTACCACCCCTCGGACAGTTCGCCACGCGACGCTAGCGAGAGAACCGAGTCATGTCAAGATATGGAATTAGGAGACATTCTGAGCCCCAGGCGACATCTCGGGGCTCCTGCCCGGAGTGGCGGGCTAGCTTCTACCCCAACCGCAGGGCGCGGCTGATCTGCGTTGTTGGGTTCGGTGTCCTCGCGACGGCGCCAGCGCCAGGACCATTAAGGTAAGCCCCTCGTCACTCGGCGCTCATGCCTTCCGCGTGCAAGATGATCGTGTTTGGCCTGCCGCCCCGAGGCCGTTGGAACCAGCGGGGGATCTCAAGAGGTCCGCGGACCGCCGCCCAGCAGGGCTCGTCAGTCGGGCTGTCGAGCGCAAGTCCCTTCACGAGCAACGAAGGGTTCGTTTGGGACGACACGGCGGTACTGGTTTGGCTGAACCAGCCGGACGCGGAGCCCTCGGCTAGAGGGCCGCGTTCGGGCGCGGAGCCGCGACCGGCGTCATCAAGCGCCATACGCCCTCCCGATGCCCGTCGATCGAAACTGCCACGAGTCCCGCCACGAGCGGGATGTCTAGCTGGCGTATTTGGCTTGCATAAGCCATTTCCTGCTACTCCGGGACAGGGACTCGAACCCCAATCTCCCGGACCAGAACCGGGCGTCACTGCCAATTGGACTATCCCGGACAGTGTCTGGCCTAGAGAATAGCCAACTCGCCAGCGGATCCAGCCCGCCCGAGAGCCTGCTGGCTGCGCTCAGAATGCCGCTGGCTGACCGTTCGGGGCGAAATAGGCGGTGATCGCCTCCTCGAGGCCCGGGTCGAGCACAAGCAGCACCTCGTCGCCGGCCTCGATCATGGTGTCGTGCTTGGGCACGAACCCCGCTCCGCCGCGTAGCACGGAGATGATCAGGCTGCCTTCCGGCAGCGCAATGTCGGATACCTTCTCGCCGACCGCCGGCGCGTCGTCGGCGACCTCGAGCTCGATGATCTCCAGGCGCTCCTCTTCGAGCGCAAGCAGATGCACGAGGCCATAGCGGGGCACCTCGTGCTCGATCAGCCGCAGGATCAGGTCTGTGGCGGAGACCGCCGGCTGGATCCCGAGCAGCCTGAAATGGTCGTGGTTGCGGGGGTTGTTGACGCGCGCGATGATTCGATCGCACAGATACTTCTCCTTGGCGACCTGGCAGACGAGGATGTTGTCCTCGTCATCGCCAGTCACGGCGATCACCAGGTCTGCGCGCTGGATGCCGGCGCGCTCGAGCACCCACAGCTCGGTCGCATCGCCGTACTGCACAGCGTGCTCGAACTCGTCCTCGTTCGCCAGGTAGCACTGACGCGAAGACTCGATCAGCGTGACTTCGTGATCCTTGTCGATCAGCTCCCGTGCGAGGTTGCGCCCCACCTTGCCGGCGCCGGCGATGATCGCGTACATGACTAGCGGGCCGCCCCCGTGGTCGTTTGCCTCATCTCTATGCCACCTCCCCGTGCGGGGACGATGCGGGCTCAAGCGCGCGCTCGAACATGTCGATCGCATGCTTGGTCGGGGATATCGTCTGCAGGCCCTGCGCGCGATACCAATCCGCACGTGCAGGATCCATCACCCGGACGATCGCCTTCTCCACGCCGAAGCGCTTCTGCGCGACTTGGGCGATCACGAGATTCGTGTTATCGCCGGCGGTCGAGGCGATGAACGCGTCAGCGCGCTCGATCCCGGCCTGGATCAGAGCGTCGGTCTCGAGCGCGGTGCCGACCGTGAACTGACCGCCTGACTCCTCCCAGCTCCTGCTCTGGCCCGCGTCGAGTCGCTCATGTGAGAGTGGGTCCTCATCGAGAACGGATACTTCGTGCCCGGCAGCGAGCGTCGACTTAGCGACCGCCGAGCCAACACGGCCGGCGCCCACGATCAGGACGAACATACGGCTGAGCAGTTGAGCATAGGTGCGCAGGTTAGACCATTGGAGCGCTCGCCCGATGCGCCCGGCGAGCGAGCTCGACCGGCGAGTCGCGCGCGCCCGGTGCCGTCACGATCACGCGGCACTCGGCCTTGGTCACAACGTACTTGGTGATGTCCCCCACGTACGCCTCCAGCGGCCCCCCACGACCTCCGAGGCGCGCGCCACCGCGGATCAACGACGGCTCCTCGGCGCCGAGCACGATCGCCTCCACGCCGCGACGGCGCGCCTCCTCGACGATTGCATAGCCGGCGCGGCGCGTGCGCACGGTCGCCGTGGCCACCTGCACGCCGGTGTACTCCTCCCCCACCGCCTTGGCCCGCGCGAGCACCTGGCGAGCGTGCTTGATCTGCGCCTCGGGCAGGCTCGCGTCCAGGGGCAGCGACATCGGGATCACGAACACCCACAGGGCCTCGATCGTCGCCGCATCGATCGCCGCCGCGTCGGTCTGCTCGCCAGCGACCAGCAAGGCGGCCGTCTGCACGATGTCGTCGTCGAGCTCGCTCCCGAACAGCGGCACGAGCACCGAGCCGTAGTCGCGCTCGCGCGGCTGTTCGGCGCGTAGCACCTGCGGCGCAACCGTCACACGGCGCAGCAGTGAGGTCTCATCCGCGCGGCGGTAAACAACATACAAAGCGATTCCCAGCGCCATCCATACGAGACCCACGTAGCGGGCACGTTCGTGTACGACCATCAGCGCAACCCAGCCGGCCGCCGAGGCCAGCGCACCGAAGACCGCCGGCAGCGGCAGTTCGCCGCCGCCAATCTTGACCGACAGCGGTACTCGGTAGGGGCGGTCACGATCGGGCTCGGTGTAGCGCAGGCGACAGATCGACAGATGGGCGATCGTGAACGCGAGCGTCGCGCCGAACGCGTAGATGCCTACGAGGAAGTCGAGGTTCTCCGATGCCGCGAGCCCGGCTGCGATCAGACCGGCCAGGATGATCAGCACGTACGGAGTCGAGCGCAGTGGATGTAGTCGTCCCAGACCGCTGGGGATCTGGCGGTTGGTGGACAGCGAGTAGGCCAGGCGTGAGAGCCCGAGCATCGCGGAGTTCGCGGCGGCCACGAGCGTGAACGCCGCCAGCGCCGCCACCACATACATCAGCGTCCGGCCCAGCCAATGCGGATGCACTTGCTCGGCGATCCCGATCATTGGAGCGTCCAGGTAGCGCTTTGCAAGCTCGGTGTGACCGTCACGCACGGGCAGCGCCGTCACAGCCACGAGTGCGATGCCCACGTATAGGAAGGCAACCGTCGCGGTTGTGCTCGCAACCAGCTGCTTTAGGCCGTTGCGACTGATCCGCACCTCTCCCGCCAGTCCCGAGGCAGACTCGAGGCTCGTGAAAGAGATCACGGCGACCGTCAGCGCGAAGATCAGGTCAGACCACCTGGGGGCGCTGCCCAGGTGGATCGGGTTCAGAAGCGTGTGCGGGTTAAAGAACAGCGCCAGCCCGAGCACGACGATGAAGCCCTGCAGCGCAAGGTCGCCCGCCAGCAGGATGCCCACCCGCCGCGCGCGCCGTCCGCTGAAGCCACGGATGTTGCTCAACACCACGAGCGCGATGAATGCAAACGCCAACCCCAGCGCCTCGTCGCGGTTGCCCAGCGGGCTCCAGAACGTCTTCAGGTACTGGGTCGCCGAGTAGGCCGTGACCGCGATCAGGATCACGTAGTCCAGCAGGATCGCCCAGCCGGCAATGAAGCTGACGAGCTCATTGAACGCATAGCGGGCGAACACCGTCGAGCCGCCCCGATCCTGGTGCAGGGACGCGCCCTCGACGTAGGTCATCGCGGTCAGCGTGTACAGCACCGCAGCGATCAGGAACACGAGCGGGGTGAGGCCGAGGGCGTGGCCCGCTATCACCCCCAGCGAGAAGTAGATCGCGCTCGCCAGCGAGGAGTAGACGATCGTGAACAGGATCGGTGAGCCGATGCTGCGACGGACGATCACGCGCGAACGTGCCGCCAGCTCGGACGCCGCGCGCTCGCCTTCGCGCTCCTCCGCGCTCACGTCCGGCGGCCTTTGCTGACCTCGACGTATGCACGTCCGACCCCCGCTGCGATGAACAGCACGCCCAGCAGCAGGCGCGGCGAGATCGCGCTCGCGTGCCCACCCACGGCCTGGACAATCAGCGCCAGGCCGATCGCCACCATCGCCAGCGAGAGCACAAACGTGCCCATGCGATGCGCCTGTCGGCCGTTCATCTCATCTGAGCTTAGGTCCTCGGGGGCCGGCCAGCGCGCCGCGCCTGCACCCTGCTCAGGTGATCAGCGGGATGATCAGGATCGCGACGATGTTGGCCACCTTGATCATCGGGTTGATCGCCGGCCCGGCGGTGTCCTTGAAGGGATCGCCGACCGTGTCGCCGGTGACCGAGGCGGCGTGAGCGTCCGAGCCCTTACCGCCGAACGAGCCGTCCTCGATGAGCTTCTTGGCGTTGTCCCACGCACCGCCGCCGGCCGTCATCAGCACGGCGAAGAAGAAGCCCACGACGATCACCCCGATCAAAAGGCCACCGAGCGCCTGCTGATCGATCAGCCCGACGATCAGCGTCAGCCCGATCGGCAGCAACGACGGCAAGATCATCTCGCGCTGGGCGGTCTTCGTAACGATGTCCACGCACGTCGCGTAGTCGGGCTCTTCGCTGTAGTCCATGATCCCCGGGTGCTCGCGGAACTGCCGGCGCACCTCCTCGACGACCGCGCCGCCGGCGCGCCCGACGGCCTCGATCGAAAGCGAGGCGAACAGGCACACCATCAGGCCCCCCAGCAGCAGGCCGATCAGCACGGGCGGTTCGTTGATGCCGAAGGAGATCGCGTGACTGAGCTTGTTTTCGAGTTCTTTCTGGAAGCCGGCAAACAGCACCACTGCGGCGAGCACCGCCGAGCCGATCGCGTAGCCCTTGGTGACGGCCTTCGTCGTGTTGCCGACGGCGTCGAGGCGGTCGGTGACCTTGCGCACCTCCTCGGGCAGGTCGGCCATCTCGGCGATCCCGCCGGCGTTGTCGGTGATCGGGCCGAAGGCGTCGAGCGCGACGATCAGCCCCGTCAGCGACAGCAGGCCCATGACGGCAACGCCGATGCCGTAAATGCCGGTGACACCACCGCCCGCGAGCTTCCACGCACCGAGGATGCCGAGCACGATCACAAGCGCCGGCAGCGCCGTGGCCTGCAGCCCCGAGCCGAAGCCCTGGATGATGTTCGTCGCGTGGCCGGTGATCGACGCTTTCGCGGTCTTCTTCACGGGGGAGAAGCGTGTCGAGGTGTAATATTCGGTTATTCCGAATAGCAGCGCCGTGACCACGATGCCGATCAGCGAGCACAGGTACAGATGCCCCCAGCCGGGGGTGTTGACGGAGTTGCCGACCTCCTTGAAGGTGAGGTTGCGCATCAGCCAGTAGGTGATCGGCGCGAATGCCGCCGCCGCGATCACGCCCGATACGACCAGCCCCTGCAGCAGCGCGCGCTCCACGTTGCCGGACTTCGAGCGCACCGCAAACGTGCCGATGATCGAGGCGATGATCGCGACGCCGCCGATCACGAGCGGGTACAGCGCGACCCGTGTGGCCTCATGGAAGGTGAGTACGCCGAGCAGGATCACTGCCACAGCAGTCACCGCGTAGGTCTCGAACAGGTCGGCGGCCATACCGGCGCAGTCGCCGACGTTATCGCCGACGTTGTCGGCGATCGTCGCCGGGTTACGCGGGTCGTCCTCAGGGATGCCCGCCTCGACCTTGCCCACGAGGTCTGCGCCGACGTCCGCCGCCTTCGTGAAGATCCCGCCGCCGAGCCTGGCGAACACGGAGATCAGCGAACCGCCAAAACCGAGGCCGACGAGCGCATCGACGGCCGTCTTCGGGCTGTCATTGAAGAATGACGTCAGCGCCCCGTAGTAGCCCGAGACGCCGAGCAGCGCCAAGCCAACCACGAGCAGTCCGGTGATCGCGCCGCCACGGAAGGCAACGCGCAGGGCCGGGGTGACGCCGCCCTGCGCGGCCTCGGCGACGCGGGCGTTGGCACGTACCGACACGTTCATGCCGATATAGCCGGTCGAGCCGGAGAGCAGGCCGCCGATCGCAAAGCCGCCCGCGACCGCGATGTTCTGGATGAAGATCAATGCGACGAACAGCACGACGCCCACGCCGGCGATCGTCGTGTACTGCCGGTTCAGATAGGCGCGAGCGCCCTGCTGAACGGCCAGCGAGATGCTCTGCATCTTCTCGTTGCCCGGCGAAAGCGCAAGCAGGGATCGCGTGGTCACCAGGCCGTAGACCACGGCACAGGCGGCGCATACGAGGGCGACGACGACCCCATGGTTCGTCAGAAAGCTGCTCAACAGAAATCCTCCGCGGTCTGATTTGCGTGCCGCGCGAGGATGTATCGCGCGCACATTTGACGGCCGGATCGCTCAGCACGAGCGTCTATCCGGTGCAAACGCGGGCGCAGTCTATCGTGCCGGCCGTCCGGGTGCCGGCCAGTGTCGACGGGGGCCGCTGGCGGCTCACCTTCCGGGTACCCACAGGCGACCGCTCGCCTCGGCCGGTCCGGGACCCTCCGGCCGCTCGCCCGGCTCCCGCGCCCCCCGCTCGCGCTCGGCGGGCTGGGCGGGTCGCGCTTGCACCGCAGCCGTGCCGCTGCCCGGCGTCTGCCCTGTGGTCGCGGCGCCGGGCGTGATCTCACGCGCGTAGGCCATCTGCAGGCGCGAGAGCGCGTCGCGCAGGGGCGCCAGCTCCCGCGACGGGATCCTGCGCTCGAGGATGTCTAGCAGAGCTTTGGCACCGTCGATCGCGTCGCGTGCCTGCTCGACGTCGCGCTGACCATCGCCCGCGGCGGGGGCATCGCCAGCGCCGGACGGTGGCGCCAGTCGCCGCGCGCCGATGTTGAGCAGCGACACCGCGGCCTGCGCCATCATGTCGGTCGCGGTGATGCGAGCCAGTTCCGCCTCGTAGGCTCGGAGCTCCTCCTCGCTCGGCTCGTCCGGGCCCCGGCCGGGGTCCATTGCCTCGCCTGCATTGCCCTCTGTGCTCAAACCGTGACCTCCTCCGGGTAGCTATCTGCAGTTTCGCTCACGCTAGCCGTGAACACCTCCTCGCGCGCGGCACCCGCCTCAATCATCTGGCGCTGGCGCTGCGCACCGTTACGCTCGGGAAAGGCGGGATCGATGCTCAGCTCCGCGCGCACCGGCGCCGTCCAGGCGAGCAGCTGCTCGATCGCCCCGCGCGCCGGATACTCCTCCCCCCGCTCCAGATCGATCATTCGCCCGTCGAGCCCGAAGCGAATTGCGCGCCACATGTTCTCCTCGATCAGCCGCGGTGCGGGGTCGCCGAATGGCACGCCCTCATCGGCGTCGCGCACGGCCTGTGCGATGCAGGCAACCATCAGGCTCGCCAGCGCGTCGGACTCCCGCGCGGTCGCCTGCGCGTCGCAGATGCGCACCTCCACCGTGCCGAAGCTGAAGTGCGGCCTGACCGACCACCACACCTGGGTGAACTCGACGATCGAGTTGGTCCGCCGCAGGAAGTCAATGTACTCGCGGTAGGCCGACCAGCCGCCGAATGCGTCAGGGACGCCACAGCGAGGGAAGCTCTTGGTGAAGCTCTGCGTGCGCGCCGAGTGCAGCCCACTGTCACGACCGTCCAGGAAGGGAGAGTTGGCGGAGATCGCCAACAGCAGTGGCAGCACCGGCCGCAAGCGATCGCACGCGCGTACCGCGCGGTCGATGTCACGCACCCCCACGTGCACGTGCAGGCTGAACGTGTTGTTGCGCCAGGCGACATATTTGAGACCGTCCTCGACGCGACGGTAGTGCTCGGTGTCGATGATCGGCTGCTCGCGGTAGTCGGCCCACGGATGGGTTCCCGTGGCGCCGAGCGCGACACCCTGCGCCCGAGCGAGCGCAAACAGGCGCCGGCGGCGCTCGCGCTGGCGCGCCAGCGCGTCGTGCAGATCAGACCCCGCACCAGAGATGATCTCGATCTCAGATGAGATCAGCTCGCCGGCGATGCCCTCCTGCAGTAGCCGATCGCCGTCTGCCGCCGCGCGCAGCTGCTCGAAGCGGGGAACCAGCTCGAGCGTCCGCGGATCGAGGATCGAGAACTCCTCCTCCACTCCGACGGTGAGATCGGCCGCATCCGCGAACGTCGCTTCGACTCGGTCTAGATCCAGGCTGTTCATCGCTTGACGTCTGCGTGGGTATCGGTCAGAGCGCTTGGTGTCCAGTGTGACGCACAATCATCCATGCCCGCCCCCGGCGCTCAGGTCAGGTAGAAGTACAGCGCGTAGAGCAGATCGACCGCCGGACTGGAGGTGTGGACGGTCACCTCCGGCGGCACGTCCAGCAGCGACTCCGAGTAGTTGAAGATGATCTTCACCCCTGCCTCGACGAGCTCGTCGGCGAGCCGCTGGGCGGCCTCCTGGGGCACGGCCAGCACGCCGACGACGATGTCCTCGTCCTCCACTACCTGGCGCAGCCCGGCGATGTGGCGAACGAGCTGACTGCCCACCAAAGTGCCCACCTTGGCGTCGTCGCTGTCGAAGATGGCGACCACACGAAAGCCGTGATCGGCGAAGATTTCCGAGGAGGCGATCGCCTGGCCGAGATGGCCGGCGCCGATCAGCGCGATGTTGTGCTGCCCGGCCGTGCGCAGAATCTTGCGAATCTGCGAGACGAGCGCCTCGACGTTGTAGCCGACCCCACGCTTGCCGAACTTCCCGAAGCCGGACAGGTCGCGACGGATCTGTGTGGAGTTGACGTGGGTGTAGTCGGACAGCTCCTGCGATGAGATCGTCTCCTTGCCCATCTTCTTGGCCTGTGTGAGCACCTGCAGATAGCGCGACAGGCGCGCTGCCACGCCCAACGAGAGTCGCTCGCCGGTGGAGTCGGTGCCCTCTTGCGCAGCCGCCAGCGCACTTGGTGTCCGTTCTCCCCCTCCGGGGACGACGCCGTAGCTCATCGCCGTGACTCTAGACGCTCACGCACGAGCGTCTCGGAGACGTGGTATTCGCATAGCTCCTCCCCATCCAGCGCAATCACGGGGATGCGCTCGAAATAGGCGCGATGGAGCTCCTCGTCGGTAGTGATATCAAGCTCCTGTAGCGCAAACCCCAGCTCCGCCTGCAGCCGGCGCAGAACCACCATCGCATCCGCGCACAGATGACAGTCGGGCTTGGAAAAGACCGTGAGCGTGGCCATGACAGGGCGCGGAGACATCGGCACAGTCTCCTACTCAGAGCGCCTCGTGCGGGAGCTCCACGATCGTGTACGGTGGTGGCTCTTGTGGCAAAGTCGGGTCAGAAGGCGGACGGGGCCAAGCGGCGACATGTCCGTGACGCCAAGGGCAACGGGAGTGCCGTCGACGCGCTGCTCAAGCGCGTAGCCGACGCACCACCCGCGACTAGTGCACGGCCAACGCCGAGCGGCAAGGTCTACTACGCAGGCCTCTTTCCGGGGCACGACGTCGCCCTTCCACACGAGCTGGGTGTTCGCGCCGAGGCGCTGGGCGTGGCGCTCGACATGCCCGTCTGGCTGCTGTTGCAGCGACCCGCGGACGATCAGCCTGCGGCGCGACTGGACGATGACATCAAGGATGGCTTCTTTGCGCTCCGCTCGCGCCTGGCCGAGTCCGAGCGGATAGCGTTGATAGTGGATTCGCCCGGAGGACTTGGACCATCCGCATACTCGCTGGCGAGGCTCTTTCAACGCCATTGCAGCGGCTGGACGGCGGTCGTGCCGCGCTACGCAAAGGGCGCCGCGACGCTGCTGATCCTCGGTGCGGATCAGATCTACATGGGTCGTGACGCCGAGCTTGGGCCGCTGGATGCTCAGCTGATGGATCGCGAGCGCGAAGAGATGGTTTCCGCGCTGGACGAGGTCCAGGGCTTGGAGCGTCTGCGCGCCTCCGCAGTCGACCAGATCGAGCAAACGCTGCAGCTGCTGCTCGCTCGCACCGACCAGCAGGTCGAGGCGATACTTCCGGTCGTCACGAAGTTCGTCTCGGACACGATGACGCCACTGCTCGCCAAGGTGAACAGCACGCACTACAGCCAGCAGGCACGAGCCCTCAAGGTCGCAGAAGACTACGCCGTGCGCTTGCTGCTCCCGCGCGCCTCCCGTCATGATGCTGAGAACTGCGCTCGGCATTTCGTGAATCACTACTCCGAGCATGGATTCGTAATCGACTCAGACGAGGCCAGCGCGCACCTCGACGTGCTCACGCCAACGCACGAGCAGGGCACGGCCATCGGGGAGCTGGAGGAGTGGCTGACGCACAACCGCGTTGTCGCGCTGGGACCCCTGGCGATCAGGGATGAGCAGCCCGACCGTCCGACACGCCCGAAGAACACGCTGGCCACCGTCAGCGCGGACGTTCCCCGGTAGCGTACGCGTCGAGCGCCAGGTAGTGGGGATATGCGAGCGGCTCGCGGAAGCGGGCGGCGCTCGCGATCATCGCCGCGTTGTCGGTGCACAACGAGCGCGCTGGAACGTGCAGCGTCGCATCCAGGTCGCGCAGGCGCTGGCGCAGCACCCCGTTGGCGGCGACACCGCCGCCAACCGCCAAGCGCTCGATCCCAGTCCGCGCCAGCGCCTGCTCGGCGCGGGCGAACAGGCGCTCGACAATCGCCGCCTGATAGGAGGCCGCCAGGTCCGCCGCCCGCTCCGCCACCACGACCTCTCCCAGCTCACGGACGGTGTACAGCAGCGCGGTCTTAACGCCCGCAAAGGAGAAGTCGAGGCTGTCCGCAAAGGCCTTGTGGCGCGTCCCACCCGCCCGGCGGACTCGAGGTGGGCGGGCGCTGGGTGGGCGGGTCCCAATCCGCTCTGACCCCGGGAAGGAGAACGCTCCGGGATCTCCGTCCGCGGCCAGCCGCTCGAGCGCTGCGCCGCCGGGGTAGCCGAGCCCCAACATCCTTGCCCCCTTGTCGAAGGCCTCGCCGGCAGCATCGTCTAGCGTTCGACCAAGCACCTCAAAGCCGTCGTATTCGGTCACGAGCGCGAGCAGCGTGTGCCCGCCGCTGGCGATCAGACACACGAACGGCGGCTCGAACGGCAGCGCGGCAGCGGCGCCCATTCTCGCCCGCTCTAGGCCGTCGTGCCCGTCGTCCCGGCCGATGTCGGCATCAGGGCCGGCGTCGAGAAGGAAGTTCGCGGCAACGTGCCCCTGCAGATGGTCGACCGGAGCAAATGGCAGTTCCCTGGCGGCGGCCAGCGCCTTGGCGGTGGACAGGCCGACCAGCAGGGCTCCCACGAGCCCTGGGCCCTGCGTCGCGGCCACGAGCTCGATGTCCGCGAGCGCCACCTGCGCCCGCTCTAGGGCCTGCTCGACGATCAGGTTCACCAGCTCCAGGTGGTGGCGCGAGGCGATCTCCGGGACCACGCCGCCGAAGCGCGTGTGTGCCTCTTGGGAGGAGATGACGTTTGAGCACATGCGCCCATCCGCGTCGAGCACCGCCGCGCACGTATCGTCGCAGCTGGTCTCGAGCGCGAGGATCGTCATACCGGACCGGGGTTCGGCACGTCGCCGAGCGAGCCCTCAAGTGTCGCCGGGGTGCGCCACATCACCAGTGCATCCTCGCCGTTGTCCTGGTAGTAGCGGCGACGCGTACCCGCCGCACGGAAGCCTTCACGCTCGTACAAGTGGATGGCCACGTCGTTGGACTGGCGCACCTCGAGGGTGAAGCGCGCGCGGCTGTCGCCGACGCGCTCATACAGCTCCGTGAGCAGCGCCGAGGCGAGCCCCCTGCGCTGGTGATCGCTGTCGACCGCCACGTTCATCACATGCCACACGGTGTCATAGCGCGAGCAGATCAGGTACCCGACGAGTTGCTGCTCGCCCGACACGCCTCGAACGGTCGCCGCCAGGCATATTCCCGACTGCTTGGACAGCTCGAGTACGAACATCGCCAGCGACCACGGCGTCGGGAACACGCGCCGCTCGATCGCGATCACCTGTGGCAGGTCGGGATAGCTCAGCGCTCGAATCTCCGCGGGTGGCAGCTGCTCGACTGGCTGCTGGGCGGCGGTTCGCTCGGTCATGTCAGGACGCCTCTCCCTCTGCCGCACTCGCCAAGGCTAGCTCTGCGTCCGGGCGGCGGCGGTAGTCTGGCACGATCTCTCGGGGGCTCGTCGCAGCCGCGCGTGCTCCCAACTCACAGACGGCCGCGGCGCTCACCAGATGCAGCAGCGAGGAGTCTGGTGCAGTGCGCAGCCCGGCCGCCTCAAGATGCTCGCGAAAGCGCAGCGCGCCGTCGCCGACCGCCAGCCAGCTGCGCCGCGTGCCGCCCGCCGCCTCCTCGGCCTCAGCGACGACGCTTGCGAGCTCCTGTGGTGGGAGCGCACGCGGGCTCGCCAGCTCGCACGGCTCGTACTGCTCGCCGATCCGGTAGGCGGCCGCAAACGCCTCGCCACGGCGAGCGTCGATGACGGCGAGCACGGCGCTGCTGTGGCCCGCCCGCGAGCCCTCGGCGGCGAATGCAGCGGCGGCGAGCACACGCGGGCTCGAGACTCCGACCAGCTCCACGGACAGCGACTGCGCCAGGCCACGCGCGGTGGCCACACCGATGCGTAGGCCGGTAAAGGTGCCCGGCCCAACGCCGACCGCGATCCGATCGATCTCGCTCCAGGCGATGCCGGCTTCCACGAGCACATCGCGGGCCAGTTCGAGCAGCCGAGTCGCGTGCCCGGGGTGCGCGCCAGCGGGAGGATCATCGCGTGCCTCGGTCGTGCGTCCGTCGGGCAGGCGCAGCGCGACTGCAGTCGCGGGGGTGGCGGTGTCGAAGCCGAGCACGATCATCGCGGTCCGTCACTGCCCGCCATGCTCGGGAGCTCGTCGACGTCGATCCGCCGCCGGTCGCCCCCGCGGTGGCTGAGAGTGACGCACATGCGCGCGCCGACAAGCTCGGCGTGCGCGTCCTGCGGCCACTCCACAAACGCGATCCGTCCCGGCCCGAGGTAGTCGGCCAGCAGCGCCGGATCCTCGCGCTCGAGTCCAGCCAGCCGGTATAGATCCAGGTGTGAGACGCTCAGACCGACCGCCGTGTAGCGGTGGCCGATACTGAACGTGGGGCTGGTCACGGGATCGCTCACGCCCAGCGCGCGGGCGGCACCGCGTACGAGCGTCGTCTTGCCCGAGCCGAGCTCGCCGCGTACGAGCACCAAGTCGCCCTCGGCGAGAACTCCTGCCAGCTCGGCGCCCAGCGATTCGGTTTCAACGGGACCAGCGGTTTCGACGGTTCGTACGGCCACCCCGAAACTCTAGAGCCTGCTCGGCGTCGATCCCTGCAGGGCCTGCCTGCTGCGCAAAAAAAGACCGGCCCGCGGGAGAATGGTTCACGGGCCGGTCGTTACTCCTGGAGGGATGGAGACAGGACCTTCATCGGCGACCTTGCCGACTGACTTTAGGGCCTGGACCTAAATATTTGCTACTGCTACAGAAACCCCTCTTTTGCAGGAAAATTGTCACTGGACAGCGTCCAGCGCCGTCTAGAACAGACCGAGCTGGTCCGCCGCCGAGCGCTCCTGCGCCGCCCCCGGCGATCCCTCCTGGCTCCCCGTCGCCGCGGGCTCGGCCGGCAGCGGCTCGACGAGGTCGGGAATCGCCTCCAACGACGGCTGCTCGGGCGCCCCAAGAGCTAACAGCGCCGGCAGCCGCGTGAAGTCCTCACGCAGTGTCTCGAGCATCCGCGGCGTGTACAGCGCGGCGGCCGGGTGGTAGATCGGGTACAGACGCACCGCGCGCGTCCCCAGCACGAGCACCTCAGGCTGACCGTGCAGGCGCGTGATCCCTGTCGGATCCCCCCGCAGGAGCTTGGTCGAGAAGTTTCCGAGCGTGCAGATCACCGTCGGTTGGATCAGCTCGACCTGGCGCAGCAGGTAGGACTGGCAGTTCTCGATCTCGACCGGCAGCGGGTCGCGGTTGCCGGGAGGCCTGCACTTCAGCGTGTTCGCGATGAAGACCTCCGAGCGCGCCAGCCCGATCTCCTCGAGCAGCTTCTCGAGCAGTTTCCCAGCCCGCCCTACGAACGGCACTCCCTGCTCGTCCTCGCTCGCACCCGGAGCCTCACCGACGAACATCAGATCCGCGTCGGCGTTGCCAGCGCCGAACACAACCGTTTTGCGAGTCGCCGCCAGCTCGGGGCAGCGCGTACAGCTGCGCGCCTGCGCGAAGACCTCCTTCAGGGCCTCGCGCCGCTCGGCTGCCGATCGCTCGCGCTCGTCGGAGGACACCGGGCGGATGGTAATTGCTAACGGCGAGGGGCCGCATGAACGAGGCGCCGTGATCCCCTGCCAGGCGCGACCCGACTGGTGAGCTGCTCGTGAGCGATGATCCCGCGATGGCCCCACCCTCCGAGCACCCTGTGACAGCCCCGTTCGCCGGTGTTGTGGTCGCGATCACGCACGCGCGCGAGGAGCAGGTCGGTGTGGGCATGGTGCTGGTGGTACTCGAGGCGATGAAGATGGAGCACGAAGTACTCGCGGAGATCGACGGAGTTGTCCGTGACCTGGAGGTGGGCGTCGGGGACACGGTGCAGGAGGGGCAGCTGCTGCTGACGCTGGCATCGTCCCCGGAGGGGGAGCCCGGCGCGGGCGCCAGCAGGGACACCGCCCGCCCCCAGGAACCGCGGGCGGGCGACGAGCGCGCGGACCTGCGGACGGTGCGCGAGCGTCATGAGGCCGGGCTCGACGCCGCCAGACCAGCGGCCGTCGCCCAGCGCCGTGAGCGCGGCCGGCGTACTGCGCGCGAGAACCTGGCGGATCTGCTTGACGCGGGCACGCTCGTGGAGTACGGGCCACTCCTATTCGCCGCCCAGGAGCGTCGGCGTCCACGCGAGGAACTGATTGCGCGCACGCCAGCCGACGGACTGGTGGGCGGGATCGGCCAGGTCGAGGGGCACACGTGCGTGGCGATGTCCTACGACTACACAGTCCTCGCCGGCACACAGGGCATGCGCAACCATGCCAAGAAGGACCGCCTGTTCGAGCTCGCTGAGCGCCGGCGACTGCCGGTGGTGCTGTTCGCCGAGGGCGGCGGCGGACGCCCCGGCGATGTGGACATGCCAATCGTCGCGGGTCTCGACTGCCGGGCGTTCGAGCTGTTCGCGCGTCTCAGCGGCCTTGTGCCGCTCGTGGGCATCGCCTCCGGCTACTGCTTCGCGGGCAACGCCGCGCTGCTCGGCTGCTGCGACGTGGTGATCGCCACCGAGGACTCGAGCATCGGCATGGGCGGACCGGCGATGATCGAGGGCGGCGGCCTCGGCGTGCACAACCCTGCCGACGTCGGCCCGATCGACATGCAGTATGCAAACGGCGTGGTCGACCTGCGCGCGGCCGACGACACACAGGCCGTCGCGCTGGCCAAGCGCTACCTCTCCTACTTCCATGGCCCGGCCCGGGTGGGCGGGCCTCCATCTGTGCCCGACCAGCAGCTGCTCCGCGAGCTGATCCCCGAGCAGCGCAAGCGCATCTACGAAGTTCGCCGCATCGTCGAGACGCTATTCGATGCGGGCTCGGTGCTCGAGCTGCGCAACGGCTTCGGGCCGGGGATGCTCACGGCGCTCGCCCGCGTCGACGGTCGTCCGCTGGGGGTGGTCGCCAACGACCCAACGCATCTCGGCGGCGCAATCGACGCGGACGGCGCCGACAAGGCGGCGCGCTTCCTGCAGTTGTGCGACGCGTTCAATCTGCCCGTGCTGTTCCTGTGCGACACGCCCGGCTTCATGGTCGGCCCCGCGGCCGAGCGGACCGCCACGGTCCGCCACTTCGCACGATTGTTCCTCGGCGGGGCCAACGTGAGCGTGCCGATCGGGACGATCGTGCTGCGCAAGGGCTACGGACTCGGCGCCCAGGCGATGGCCGGCGGCGGCTTCAAGGCGCCGCTGTTCACCGTCGCCTGGCCCACGTCGGAGTTCGGCGCCATGGGCCTCGAGGGCGCGGTGCGCCTGGGCATGCGCCGCGAGCTCGACGCGATCGAGAACCCCGACGAGCGCGAGCGCATCTTCAAGGAGACGGTCGCCGCCGCCTACGAGCGCGGCCTGGGGGTAAACATGGCCGCTTACGGCGAGATCGACGATGTGATCGACCCGGCAGACTCGCGCCGCTGGATCGCAACGCTGTTCGACGAGGACACCGGCGCCTGGTGGCGACGTCCCGGCAAGAAGCGCGCGTACGTCGACTCCTGGTGAGTGCGGTGAGAGCACTGAAGGTATTTGTCTGACGCGAAAACGCTCGAACCCAGCGGAAGATCGCCGGTTGCGCTCGACCGTATGTGATCATGCGCACACCTATACCCGTGGGCCAAGTACACCCTATGAGGACTCTACGCTCGGATAGTCGATCCTTACATCCGCTCCAGATCCAAGGGCCGGGCGCGGGAGCTATCTTCACGACAAACTCCCGCGCCCGCGCTCCCGCCAGATAGCTGTAGGTCGGGGCGAGAGAGCTTCCAGTCACGTTGGCTCTCTCGCCCCTGGCTCCACCAGATGTGTCCGGATCATGGACACATCTCCCTTGACTATCCGACGCAAGATTTCGGTCCTAGCATGTGGAACGATCGTGTGACGATTCGTCACAGCCCTTGTCCTCAGGCTCGTCCGGCCGGCTGACCTTGGCGATGGCGGCCATCACGTCCGCGTGCTTGGGCACCGGCACCCGAAGGCCGGTCTTGGGCAGACGCTCTGTCGGCTCCTGCTCCTGATCGGGCTCTTGATCCTCCATACGGGGAGTCTAGGAACGCGAAGCCCGCGGCTCTAGATACGCGGTATGAGGCTACGTCGGCGAACTCATCGGGACGAACGGTCGAGTAGGGAGAGATGGCTGGCGACGCTCGATCCCGGCATTGCGCCGTTCGTCAACGTGCTCGATGCGCATGGCATAGAGACGTATGAGTCCTGTGAGGGCGGCGAGGGGCACTCCTACAAGGAGCCGGCCGTGCGGTTCTACGGCGCTGTCGGTGAGGGGCAGCGAGCGGTCGCTGTCGCCCTAGAGCACGGGCTGCCCGTATCGGAGGTACGTCGCCTATGGACCGTCAACGAATACGGCGAGATGCATGGCCCAACGTGGGAGATCGTCTTTTCCAGGCAGGCGAGAGAGGGCGATGTTGATGCCGAGTGGTTGCTCAGCGAGATGGAGATGTGCGCTCGGGGCTATCTAGAGCGCTCAGGCAGGGTTACTTAGCCAAGTCCTTGCAGCGGTCGCAGCGAGAGGGCGTGCACTCGGGGGAACGGATGCCGCGCTAGCGGCTCCTCCTGCGCAGTCGGATGGCATGTGTATCCGAGCGCGATAGCGATCGCGTGCGCGAGGTATGGCACGAACCGCTCAGCCTCCGCCACTGTCAGCTCCAATCCCCAGCGGTGATCGAGGCTCAGGGCAACACGACCACCGTCCAACGGCGTCGCCTTCAGGAACGGCACCTCACGGCCACCGACCACAACTTTGTGGACGCGAAACGGCCCAACGAACTCGACTGCTGGGGCATTGATGCTCACACGGGGATTTAGCGTCCGAGCCGCATAAGCCCAAGAGTCATCCGATGAGCCGCGTTCGTAGATGCCTTACTTTTCCGCTCAGGGTGTGTTCAGCTGCTTGTTTCGCCGCCCGCTCATCGAGCCGAGCCCTGATCGCCTTGGCCCTAGGCTCGTCGTCGTACAAGCAGAGTCGGCGATCAAACTCCTCGTAGACCTCGCGCACATCTTTTGATCGCTCGTCCTTTAGGACCAGGCCGCATGCGAGCAGGATGGCACCCGCCACGAGGCAAATGACTATGCCCGTGCCACCGGGGTTAGCACCTGCAGCCCAAGCGCCAGCAGCAGCGCCGAGCGCCAGTGTCCCCGCGCCCAAGATCGGGGCAGCCCAATCCCATCGGGTCAATGCTCGCAGTCGAATGTTGTGCTCGTAGAGATCCACAAACGTCTCATCCGCTGGCGTATGGCTCCCGGCCATACGCTTGATGTGTCCTTCGGTGTCGGAGCCGGATGACCCAACACTCGGCTTGACGACCTGCTTGGACTCGCTCTGAGTCTCGCTCGTCATGCGTTCCCACTCCCCGCGTGCGGTTTGAGTGGTGGTCCCTCGGGTTTGGCGACGCCAGCGATGATCGCGTTGACGACAAGCGTGTGCCCACAGTTCGTGCAGTAGATGAGAACCACTGGGAACGACGTGGTGTTGACCAACGAGGCCGGGTTGAGCAGGAGACAAACCTTCGAGTTGGTAGTCCAGCTATTTGCTCCACAAATCGAGCACGGGCCGTGTTTCCACTTGTCCCTGATCCACGTATTGAGGCGTACCAATTCGTCGGCGTCCATCGTGTAGTCGTCGTTGGGCATGCCCGCAGCCTATGAGTCGGCCCTGGCTGGATAGCACCTTGTTGTCGCGTCTCCCTACAGACAACTGAGCGCCTTGCCTCCTTCGTACGACGACGTAGCCTCATACGGCGGATTTAGCCTGACGGACTGCTAAAGGAAAGCCCCCGCATCGCCGGCTTGAGCATTAGGCCGGGACTCGTCCACTGTTCCCATCTTTAGTTTGGGAGCCCCTCACGAATAGATAAGGGCGAGGAACCTCAACGGGAAGGACGGGCGGCGAGGTCCAAACTCGCCGCCCGTCCTCCCAACTCGCCAGAGGAACCCTCGACCAGGAGGGGCATCACTTGTGCGGAATCACACAAGAGTCCGTCCGACCTACCTGATTCAATTTCACTTACACAAATCATTTAGATAGTTAGCAGCCACCGCGCAATGTCCGATCGAAACCACCCCACGCGAGGCACCGCCTCCTACTCCCAATACTCGCTCATGGAGTTCGTGCGGGACTTCCCCGACGACGCCGCGTGCCTGGACATCATCTGGCGCGAACGTTACGCCCCGGACAGGCATACGGCCGAATGCTCGAAGTGCGGCCGGGAGCGGCGCTTCCATCGCGTCAAGGCTCGGCCCTGCTATGCATGCGACTCGTGCGGCCACGCGATCTACCCGCTGGCTGGGACGATCTTCCACCGATCATCGACCTCGTTGCAGCTCTGGTTCTACGCCATCTATCTGATGACGAGCACCCGCTGTGGCGTATCCGCGAAGCACCTGGAGCGCGAGCTTGGCGTGACCTACAAGACCGCATGGCGCATGTTCAACCTGATCCGCAACAAGCTCATGACCGACGACGACGAGCCGCTGTCCGGTGAGGTCGAGATCGACGAGACATCGGTGGACGGCAAGCCCCGCAAGTTCCAGGGCCTGCCGCGCGGATCAGCGAGCAAGAACATCTCCGCCGCAGGGAAGCTCCGCGAGCAACGACGGGCAACGGTGTATGCAGCCGTGGAGCGTGGCGGGCGCGTGAAGGCCACGGTGCTGCCCTCACGTCGCGGGCCAAGGCTCCGCGAGCAGGCCATCGAGTGGGTCGATTCCGAGTCGATCGTCTATACGGACGAGTGGCCCTACTACAGCAAACTGCACGAGCATTTCGCTGAGCACAACCGCATCTCTCACGGGGCGCGCGAATACGTGCGGGGCGACACCCACACGAACACCATCGAGGGGTTCTTCGGCAACCTCAAGACCGGCATCCGCGGCAACTACAAGCTCGTGAGCCACCGCTGGCTACAGGGCTACCTCAACGAGTTCTGCTGGCGCTACAACCACCGACACGACACCCGAGCCATGTTCCACACGCTCATAGAGCGCGCCGCGGCTCCCATCTAGACGTTCAGTGCTGGCAGCATAGTAGGGTCCATGCTCATGACTCCGGACGACTTCCAGCAGCTACTCGCCGCAAGGGGCGGGCACCTGCCAAGTACGTGTCCATCCTGCGGGACGGGAGAGTGGGGGTCCCTCGATGAAATCCTTGCGCTCCGGATTCGGCGTTCCACGACCGGACGCTATGGAGGCGGAGCGGACCCTGGGGAGGTCTTGGTCGTTGCTCCCACCTGCGGCAAATGCGGCTACATGGTCGTCTATGACAGCAAGCTGCTCAAAGGCGAAGCCGACTAGGCGTTTCAGAAGCCACACATAGCGGACTATCCAACCCTGGAGGATGCATGGCGAAGCACACTGTCGGCCTTTCGATCGATCACGAGATTCCAATTGGCAACGTCGATGTTGAGTTCCCGGTCAAGACCGACGGGAAGGCGTTCGGGCGCTTGCAGGTCAGCAGGGGTGGTGTGGACTGGATGCCAGCACGCAGCCAAAAGGCGGGCTACTGGCTCACTTGGACAGAACTTGCCGACCTAATCAAGAAGCACGGGAAACCAAAGCCGTGATCTGATCGCGCTCACTTGCCTTCTTCTTTGAGGCGCTCGCCTTCACGGATCGCTTCGGCTTCGGTGTTGGCTTCGTGTTCGCGGGCTTCCTGGTCCTTCTGTTCTTCTGGCGTCAGTTCGCCCCGTGCTCGCCGTTCGTATTCGTGTTCGTGGGCTTCCTCTTCGCCTTTGTGGTCGCGTTCGTATTCCTCGCCTTGACGCATTTCGGCCTGGATTTTCTTGTATTCGGGCGACTGTTCGTATTCATGGAGCTTCTTTGCTTGGGCGGCTTGCTTCTGTGCCTTGCGCTTGGCTTCGGAGGCGGCCTTCTTATGCGCGGCGGCTTCTTCCCGAGCTTCCTGCGCGTGCGCTACTTCTTCGGCGTGTCGCGTGGCGGCTTCTTCGGCGGCGGTTGGTTTAGCGGCGACCGTAGTCTGAGCTTGCGAGCTTGTCGATTTCGCAGATCCGTCACAGCCTGCGACGGCAAGCGCCGCGAGCACTACAAGGACCAACACCCGAACTTTCATAGCGCGGGGACCCTACCAGACCAATGCGCTCCCTACCAGTCCGCTCTGGACCGACTGGCATCCACCGTCGAGCATGGACGGATGGACTTCCTCGATCAGGACCCGCACGCTGCGAGCGTCGCCTTCGGTCAGCGACTCCGTGAGCTTCGTACTGAGCACGGCGTCTCCCAGGACGACCTTGCCCGCGCCACGGACGTGCATCCCACGGCCATCGGACGCCTGGAGCGTGGCTCCCGAGAGCCCCGATTGACGACGATCCTGCGCCTTGCCCGCGGCCTGGACTGCGAGCCGGGGAAGCTGCTCGACGACCTACCGGGCGCCTGAGGACTCATCGTCCTCGTCTTCGGCCTTGTCAGGCTCGCTGACCTTGCGGATCGCCGCCATGACCTCACCGCGCGTGGGGATCGGGATCTCCAAGCCCTTAGGCGTGCGCTGCGTAGGGCGCTTGTCCTGCTGGTCGCGCTCGTCATCCGGCATACCCCGACTTTAGAGCCACGGGCAGCCGTGCTAAATCCCTACTAGGTCCAGAGGTATAGGTGTGATCATGCGCACACAGCCGCCGAGACCCTTCCCATTGGCCAGTTTCGGCGGTATGCTTTTTTGATCGGGCCGTCACCGGGCTTGCTCGGGGTGGATCCGGTGCAGCATCCGCATTACCTCTGAAGTCGCGCCGGTATCCGCAGGGAACTGGACCGAAGCCGATGAGCTCTCACCACCCGACCTCCGCTTGCGCATGAACACCGTGCGCTCAGTGACTGAGCTGCGCTCGGCGCTTACGCCGGAGCGACGTGCCGGGTCCACGATCGGGCTCGTACCGACGATGGGCGCGCTACATGAGGGGCATCTGTCGCTCATCCGCCACGCCCGGCGGCACTGCGACGTGGTGGTGGTATCGCTGTTCGTCAATCCAGCGCAGTTCAACGAGCACGCCGACCTCGAGCGCTACCCACGCCGTGAGCACGAAGACGCGGAGCTGGCAGCGCGCGCGGGCGCAGACGTGTTGTTCGCACCATCTGTGGAGGAGGTCTACCCGGGCGGGTTCGCCACATCCGTTGAGGTGCTGGGCGTGACCGAGAGGCTCGAGGGCGAGGCGCGCGGCTCCGCGCACTTCCGCGGCGTTGCCACGGTCGTGACCAAGCTGCTGTGCATGGTGCTGCCCGACGTTGCCTACTTCGGTCAGAAGGACGCCCAGCAGGTGGTCGTCATCCGCCGCCTGACACAAGACCTGAACCTGCCCGTGCAGATCGAGGCACTGCCGATCGTGCGCGAGCCGGACGGCCTGGCGATGTCCAGCCGCAACGTGCTGCTCGCACCCGGCGAGCGCGCCCGCGCGCTCGCCCTGCCCGCCGCGCTGGAGGCCGCGCGTGCGCTCGCCGCGGCGGGCGAGCGTTCGACGCAGGCACTGCTCGAAGCGGCGTACAAGGCGATGCGCCCGTTCGGCGTGGAGCCCGAATATGTGGCGCTCGTGGATCCAGAGAGCTTCGAGCCGATCGACGCGCTCGCGGACGAGGCGCTGCTGGTACTCGCCGCGCGGGTCGGCGACGTCCGCCTGATCGACAACGCGATCCTTTCCCCCGCCGCAACGCAGGTCCCCAGTCAACCGCTCGAAGGAAAGGCGATCGCCACATGCAGCGCGTGATGCTGAAGTCCAAGATCCACCGCGCCACGGTCACCGACTGCGACCTGCACTACGTCGGGTCGATCACGATCGACCCCGATCTGCTGGAGGCCGCGGACATCCTCGAGCACGAGCAGGTCCACGTCGTGGACGTCGATAACGGCGCCCGCTTCGAGACGTACACGATCCCCGGCGAGCGGGGCTCGGGCGACATGCGCGTCAACGGCGCCGCCGCTCGCCTGGTTCACCGCGGCGACACGATCATCGTCATCTCCTACGGCTCCTATGACGAGGCCGACCTGGAGCGATATGAGCCTCGCGTGGTGCACGTGCAGGCCAACACCAACCGCATCGTCACGATCGACGAGCAGGTGGCGACCCTGCTCTCCTGAGCGAGCGTCAACCGGCCGTCAGAGAGGAAACGCCATGTCCAGTCACCCGACCATCCAGACACCGCTTGATCGCGTCCCACCCGCCCAGCGCCTGCCGATGACTCTGCCATTGCTGATCGAGAAGAAGCGGCTGGGCGACCCGATCGTGATGGTCACCGCCTATGACTATCCGAGCGCCCGCGCAGCCGAGGCGGCGGGCGTCGACCTGGTGCTCGTCGGCGACTCCGCCGCCACGACCGTGCTCGGCTACAACGCCACCACCCCGGTCGAGCTCGAGGACATGCTCATGCTCGCGCGCGCAGCGCGGCGCGGGCTCACCACGCCGCTGCTGATCGGCGACCTGCCTTTCGGCTCTTATGAGGTCTCCGACGAGCAGGCGATTACGACCGCGATGCGCATGGTCAAGGAGGCCGGCTGCGACGTCGTCAAGTTGGAGGGAGGCAGCGAGGCCTCCGCGAGCCGCGCCCGCGCGATCATCGGCGCGGGCATCCCCGTGATGGGTCATGTTGGCCTGACCCCGCAGACCTCGACCGCGCTCGGCGGCTGGAAGGCCCAGGGCCGCACCGCGGGCGCGGCGGCACGCATCGCCGCCGAGGCGCTCGCCTTGCAGGACGTCGGCTGCTTTGCGCTCGTGTTCGAGGCGATCCCCAGCGCGGTCACCGAGAAGCTCATGCCGCTGCTGGAGATTCCCGTGATCGGCATCGGCGCCGGTCCGGCGACCGACGGTCAGGTGCTCGTCTTCCACGACCTGCTGGGTATCCGCGATGGCCTCGGGCCGCGGTTCGTCAAGCGCTACGCCAACCTCCAGCAGGAGATGAACGACGGCGTCACCGCCTATGCCGAGGACGTGCGCGCGCGCCGCTACCCCGGCCCCGAGCACACATACTCGATCGACCCTGGCGAGCTGGCCGAGCTGCACGTACGGCTGAGCTCGGACCTCGACAGCTGATTGCTATGCGCTGGCGCCGCAGAACGTTCAACTGCACTCGGCGCCGGGGAGTGACTGGCCCCAGCGCTCGAGGAAGGCGAACTCCGACACCGGCCTGCGCGCGAGCTGCTGCGGCCAGGGGTCCGCGCGATATCCCACGCCGATGTGCGCAGCGAGTGCGACCTCGTCGGGGATCTCCAGCAGGCGCCTGACCTCAGCCTCGGCCGGCACCAGCAACGTGGTGAGGGCGGCGCCAAGCCCCTCAGCACGCAGCGCGAGCAGCAGGTTCTGCACGAACGGGTACACCGACGCCCCGCCGACGATGCTCTGGCGCGGAAGCTCGGCGTCGGTGACCGCGAGATCGTCCAGGCGCACGCCCACCACCAGATGCACCGGCACACGATCCAGGCCGTTGGCGTAGTCGTCGGCCCGCCGCACCATCCGCACGCGCGCCGAGTCGAAGCTCTCCGGCTGAGCCAGCATCCGCGCCGCTCCCGTCTGCTCGGTGTAGGCGCGCCAGCGGGGCAGATACAGGTCGCGCAGGGCCGCCCGCCGCTCGGCGTCCTCGACGACGACCACGCGCCAGCCCTGGCGATTGCCGCCGCTGGGCGCGAAGCGGGCGCTGTCGAGCGCGCGCACGAGTGCCTCGCGCGGCACAAGATCGGGCTTGAAGCGACGACTCGTGGGGGCACAGCGCATCGCCTCGGAGAGATCCATGACCCGACGCTAGCGCGTTTTGTATGCGACCCGCCTGAGCACCTTCGCCGGCGCTCCAGCGGCGATCGAGAACGGCTCAATGTCGCGCGTGACCACGCTGTTGGCGCCAATCACGCAACGCTCGCCGATGCTCACGCCGCTGGTCACCACCACGTTCGCCCCGAGCCAGCAGTTCGCGCCGATCCGCGTCGGTCCCTTGCTCTCGAACCCCTGCCACGTGATCGGCCTCTGCGGGTCGTCGTAGCGGTGGCTCGCATCCGAGACGAAGCAGCCGTTGGCGAGCATGCAGTGCTCGCCAATCTCCACCAGCTCCTGGGCGGCAATCATCACCCCCATGTTCAGGAACGTCCCCGCGCCGACCTGCACCCTGGCGGCTCCCGGCGCGGTGATCCACACGCCCGGCTCCAGCAACACACCCGGCCCGATCTGCAAGCGTCCCTCGCGCAGCGCCTCGAGCACGTTGCCGTGCACCGGCCAGCGCACGAACGCCTCGCGGCGCATCAGCTCCCAGTGGATGCGCGCGCGGTTCCACGGCAGCGAGTTGCGCTCATACCAGCGCCACTTCTGCGCCCACAGGCGCAGCTCGCGCGCCAGATCACCCGCGACACCGTGGAGCCGACCATCGCGCACAAGCCCCTCCACGGCGCCTTGGCGGCGATCCTGGCCATCGTCTGTGGCCATCGCGCTCAGGCGGCGACCTTGGCCCGCCGCCTACGCGACGGGGGCTTGCCGGGCTTTGCGCCGTTGCGCGAGGCCACCGGCGTGAGCAGCTCGGCGAGGAACTGCCCCGTGTGCGACTGCGGCTCGGCGGCGACCTCCTCGGGGGTCCCCACCGCGATCGCCATGCCGCCCTCCTCCCCACCCTCCGGTCCCATGTCGATCAGCCGGTCGGCGCTCTTGATGACGTCGAGGTTGTGCTCGATCACGACCACGCTATTACCCGCGTCGACCAGCCGCTGCAGCACCTCCAGTAGCCGCTGTACGTCGGCGAAGTGCAACCCGGTGGTGGGCTCGTCGAGGATGTACAGCGTCATGCCAGTCGCGATCTTCGACAGCTCCGTCGCGAGCTTCACGCGCTGTGCCTCGCCGCCGGAGAGCGTCGTCGCCGGCTGTCCCAGGCGCACATAGCCAAGGCCCACAGCGTCCAGCGTCTCCAGGCGCCGGCGAACCTTGGGGATGTGCTCGAAGAATCCCAGCGCCTCCTCGACCGGCATCGCGAGCACATCGGCGATGCTCTTGCCCTTGAAGCGCACCTCGAGCGTCTCGCGGTTGTAGCGCTTGCCGTGGCACTGCTCGCACGGTACGTACACATCGGGCAGGAAGTGCATCTCGATCTTGATCTGCCCGTCGCCGCGGCACACCTCGCAGCGCCCGCCCTTCACATTGAAGCTGAAGCGCCCCGGCTTGTAGCCGCGCGCGCGCGCCTCCTGCGTCTTGGCGAACAGGTCGCGAATCACGTCGAACAGGCCCGTATACGTGGCCGGGTTCGAACGCGGGGTGCGACCGATCGGCGACTGGTCGACGGCAATGATCTTGTCGAGCTGGTCGAGGCCGTGAATCGCGCGGTGCGCGCCCGGGCGCTTGCGGGCGCGGTGCAGACGGTTGGCCACAGCCTTGTAGAGCACGTCGTTGACAAGCGTTGACTTGCCCGAGCCGGAGACCCCAGTGACGCACGTCAGCACACCCAACGGGACGTACACGTCGATGTCGCGCAGGTTGTGTTCGCTCGCGCCGAGGATCTCCACGTAGCCGCTAGGGATGCGCCGCCGCTGCGGCGGCTCGATCGTGCGTGTGCCCGCGAGGAACTGCCCCGTCAGCGACTGCTTTACGCGCTGGACCTCCGCGGCGGTCCCCTGCGCGACGATCCGCCCGCCGTGCTCGCCCGCTCCAGGGCCGAGGTCGACAAGATGGTCGGCGGCGCGCATCGTCTGCTCGTCGTGCTCGACCACGATCACCGTGTTGCCGAGGTCGCGCAACCGCTCGAGCGTGGCGATCAGCTTGGAGTTATCGCGCTGGTGCAGACCGATCGAGGGCTCATCCAGGATGTACAGCACGCCGACCAGCGAGGAGCCAATCTGCGTCGCCAGGCGGATGCGTTGCGCCTCTCCCCCGGACAGCGTCGCCGCCGCCCGGTCCATCGACAGGTAGCCGATTCCGACGTTCTCCAGGAAGCGCAGCCGCTCGGAGATCTCGCGCAGGATCAGGCGCGCCACATGCCTGTCGGTCTCCGACAGCTCCACCTCATCCAGCCACTCCAGCGCCCTGTGCGCCGACAGCGCACAGAAGTCCTCGATCCGCGTCCCCGCGACGAGCACCGCGCGCGACTCCGCGCGCAGTCTCGCCCCGCCGCACACCGGGCACGCGCGCAGCGACATGTACTCCTCGATCTTCTCCCGCGTCCACTCCGAGTCCGTCTCGCGGTAGCGGCGCTGGAGGTTCTTGACGATCCCCTCAAACCTGGCCGCATACGAGCGCCGGCGACCGTAGCGGTTGCGGTAGGTGACCTGCACCGGCTCGCCGTTGGTCCCGTTCAAGAAGACATCGCGCTGCTCTTCCGACAGCTCCTCCCAGGGCGAGCTCAGGTCGACGTCGTACAGCTCCGCGATCGCCTCCGTCATCTGCTCGTAGTAGTTGGAAGTACTGTTCGCCCACGGCGCGATCGCGCCTTCGCCGATCGACAGCGAGGGGTCCGGCACCACCAGGTCCGGGTCGATCTCCATCTGCGAGCCCAGCCCCGTGCAGCGCTCACACGCGCCGTGTGGCGAGTTGAACGAGAAGATCCGCGGCTCGAGCTCCACCAGCGACGGGCCGTGCTCGGGGCACGCAAAGCGCTCGGAGAACGTGAACAGCGTCCCCGGCTCGGGCGCAGCACCCGGCACGATCTGCGCGGCCGCCGCCCGCGGGCCCTTCGCACCCTTCGCACGTGAGGGACCGCCGGCCGCGTCCCCGTCGCCCCGCGCGCCGTTGGTTCGCGATCCAGCCTGTGCGCTGGCCGATCTTCGATCGGTAGCGTCGCCCTGTTTCGCCGCGGCCGACCCGTCGGCGGAGGCCGAACGGCCGGAGCCCACTATCTCAACCTCGACCAGACCATCGGCCAGCCCCACGGCCGTCTCGATCGAGTCCGCGAGGCGCTTGCGCACGTCGTGGCGCATCACCAGGCGGTCAACCACCACGGAGATGTCGTGCTTGTAGCGCTTGTCGAGCACGATCGATTCCTCCAGCATGCGCACGCGATCGTCGATCTTCACGCGCGCGAAGCCGTCCGCGCGCAGCTCCTCCAGCAGCTTGCCGTACTCGCCCTTGCGTCCACGCACGACCGGCGCGAGCACCATAAAGCGACTCCCTTCCGCGAGCTCCATCACCTGGTCGATGATCTGCTCGGCCGACTGGCCGACGATCGGGCGACCGCAGATCGGGCAGTGCGGCTTGCCCACGCGCGACCACAGCAGCCGCAGGTAGTCGTAGATCTCGGTGACCGTGCCGACCGTCGAGCGCGGATTGCGCGAGGTCGTCTTCTGGTCGATCGAGATCGCCGGCGATAGCCCCTCGATCGAGTCCACGTCCGGCTTGTCCATCTGGCCGAGGAACTGCCGCGCGTACGCCGACAGCGACTCCACGTAGCGGCGCTGCCCCTCCGCGTAGATCGTGTCGAACGCCAGGCTCGACTTACCCGAGCCCGACAGGCCCGTTATGACAACCAGCGCATCCCGCGGCAGCTCCAGCGAGATGTCCTTCAGGTTGTGCTCACGGGCTCCCGAGACAACGATCTGGTTGCTCTGCGGCATCTAGCATCCATAATAGTTAGGCGAACAGACGTTCGATTGCCAAGTGGCCGATACGCGCCCAATTTGCGCGGTTTTGGCCTTCGTTGGCCCGCCCGGTGCCCCGGCTCAGGCGAAGAGCGCGGTCACGTCGAGGTCGGCCACACCCTCGGCCGGCGATGGCACGTTGGTGCCGGCGCCGTAGATCTCGCAGCGGCCGTAGCCGGCCGGGCCAGGTTCGGTGCGTACCTCGACGGTCCCCGCGAGCACGTCTACGAGCCAGTAGTTCGGCACCGGTGCCCATGCATACATGTTCGCCTTCGTCTCGCGATCCTTATTGTGAGAGCTCACCGCGACCTCGACCACGAGCAGCGCCGTGCGGGGATGGCGATCGCGTGCCCGCTCGCCCTCCGTGAGCATTAGGTCCGGTTCAGGCAGTGAACCCCATTGCGTTTCAATCGGGAGTTGCACGCTTAGATATCCCTGCGCTGAAGCGAGATAGCTCGTCAGACGCGCGATCACCAACGCATGCTCTGGCCCCTGCGGGCTCACCTCGACCAGCAGCCCTTCCAGCAGTTCGATCGGTCGGCCCTCCAGCTCGCCCGACGCGACCATCCGTTCAAAGGTCCCCACGTCGAGCCGGTGGATGCAATCGTTGCGGTGGGGCCATTTGTTGATGAGCAGACCGTCGAGCAGTTCCACCTCGACCCCTTCCAGCGCGCCCGCACCGACAAGCCGGTTGTACGTGCCGACGTCCAACCGGTAGAGCGGCAGCGGCGAGTCGGTGAAGGTGTTATGTGTCGGCTGGGTCGCCATGGCCTCATTCTGGCAGGCGACCATACGGCCGGCTTGGGATGCCTGATGGAGCCGCCGCTTGAAGCCGACGCGCAGTCCGCGCGCCCGGCTTAGCCCTCGATCGCGGAGTAAACCTCGTCGACCAGCTTGAGTCGGTCGGGGAGCTGGAAGTTTTCGGCCAGGTAGCGCTCAGTGTCCGCGCGCGACTCGCCGTTGAGTGCCATGTTGAGCGCGATCAGACGGGCGCCGTCGAGGTCGCCCGCGCCTGCACCGGCCTCCTGTGCCCCAGACGGGACCGACGCCGCCACCGGCTGCGGCACGTCCTGGAGCGCGCTGTCGAGCTCGGACTCGAAACGCCGTGCCGGCTCGGGCTCGAACTGCAGCGGCTCCGGCTCGAACTGTCGCGGCGGCTCGGGCTCGACGGCCGTCCCCATTCGGCCGGAGGCGGCGTCGTAGAGCTCGCTCATGCCCGTCTCCACGGCCGACAGATCGGCGGCCAGGCGGCCGGCGCCGGCGCGCAGGCTCTCCACCAGCGCGCCCACCTCGCCGTCCATCGAGCCCACGTGCTCCAGCAGTCTTGCGGTCACCTGCGCGACCGCCGCGACGTGCTGGCGCGCCCGCTCGACGGCCTCCTCGCGGGTCCTGTCTGCGTCACGGTCGGCGTCCTCGCGCACCTGGCGCGCGTTCTCGAGCGCGTGGCGCTCGATTTCCGCGGCCGCCGTCTCCGCTGCTTGGAGGATGCTGTGCACCTGAGTTCCCGCGGTCGATGCAACCGACACGTCGGCGCCGCCGGTGATCGCCGCACGCTGGAGCTCCTCGAGCTCGTCGGCGAGTGCCCGCAGGTGCGCATCGACGGCGGCTGGGTCGTATCCGCGCCGGCCGATCGGGAAGTCTCTGCGCTCGACTGCCTGCCGATCGAAGTCCACGGCGGGCATCCTAAGCCATGTCGCCGGTCGGAGTCTCGCGAGGCAAGATCTCGCCCACCGGCGCTTCCACCGACTGGATCTCCTGCAGGTCACGGCGCAGCTCGCGCAGCTCGTCGCGCAGCTGCGCGGCGTACTCGAACCGCAGATCGTCGGCCGCCGCGATCATCTCCTCCTCGAGCTCGACGACCATCCGCTCGAGCTCATGTCTCGGCATCTCGTTGCTCGCCCCCCGCTTAGCGGTGCGGCGTTTGCGTCCGCGCGGAACCTTCGACTCCGCCTGCAGGAACTCGGCGATGTCAGAGATGCCCTTGACGATCGTCGCCGCCGTGATCCCGTGCTGCTCGTTGTAGGCGAGCTGAATCTCGCGACGGCGGTCGGTCTCCGAGATTGCCGCGCGCATCGCCCGCGTCTCCTTGTCCGCGTACATCAGCACCGTGCCCTCGATGTTGCGCGCCGCCCGGCCGATCGTCTGGATCAGCGACGTCTCCCCCCGCAGGAAGCCCTCCTTGTCGGCGTCCAGGATCGCCACCAGCGAGACCTCCGGCAGGTCCAGACCCTCGCGCAGCAGGTTCACGCCCACCAGCACGTCGTACTCGCCCAAGCGCAGGTCACGGATGATCTGGATGCGTTCGAGCGTGTCGATCTCCGAGTGCAGGTAGCGCGTCTTGAAGCCCATCTCCAGCAGGTACTGCGATAGGTCCTCGCTCATCTTCTTCGTCAGCGTCGTCACCAGCACGCGCTCGTTGCGCTCCACGCGTTTGCGGACCTCGTTCATCAGGTCGTCGATCTGGTTCTTGGTCTCGCGCACCTCGACCGCCGGATCGACGATCCCGGTCGGACGCACGATCTGCTCGACCACGCGCGTGGACTGCGTGCGCTCGTACTCGCCCGGCGTCGCCGACACGAACAGCAGCTGCGGGGTTATCGACAGGAACTCGTTGAACGTCTGCGGGCGGTTGTCCAGTGCGCTCGGCAACCGGAAGCCGTAGTCGACGAGCGTCTGCTTACGCGAGCGGTCACCCTCGTGCATGCCGCCGATCTGCGGCACCGTCTGATGAGACTCGTCGATCAGGCAGATGAAGTCCTTGGGGAAGTAGTCGATCAGACAGTACGGCCGGTCGCCCGGATTGCGCCCGTCGAGGATGCGCGAATAGTTCTCGATGCCCGAGCAGAAGCCCACCTCCCTGAGCATCTCCATGTCGTACTGCGTGCGCTGGCGCAGGCGATGAGCCTCCAGCTGCTTGCCTTCGGACTCCAGCTGCTCGCAGCGCGCGTTCAGCTCGCGGCCGATCTCCGCCACGCCCGCCTCGATCGTGCCCTCCTTGACGTTGTAGTGCGTCGCCGGCCAGATCGCCACGTGCTCCAGATCGTCGGCCAGTAGCTCGCCGGTCAGCGGGTCGAACTGCTGCAGCCGTTCGACCTCGTCGCCGAACATCGTCGCGCGGAACGCCGACTCGGCGTACGCCGGGAATACCTCCAGTGTCTCGCCGCGCACGCGGAAGCTGCCGCGTGAGAGCACGCTGTCGTTGCGAGTGTACTGGATCGAGACCAGTTTGCGCAGCAGCTGGTCTCGATCGATCATCTCTCCGCGCTTGAGGATCTGCATGTTCATCTCGTACGTCTCCGGCGAGCCCAGGCCGTAGATACAAGACACCGACGCCACCACGATCACGTCCCTGCGCGCGAACACCGCCGCCGTGGCCGCGTGGCGCAGGCGGTCGACCTCCTGGTTGATCGCCGAGTCCTTCTCGATGTACAGGTCCCTGCTGGGTACGTACGCCTCGGGCTGGTAGTAGTCGTAGTAGGAGACGAAGTACTCGACCGCATTCTCCGGGAAGAACGTGCGGAACTCGTTGCACAACTGCGCCGCCAGCGTCTTGTTGTGGGCGATCACCAGCGCCGGGCGCTGCACCGCCTGGATCACGCCCGCCATCGTCATCGTCTTGCCGGTGCCGGTCGCGCCGAGCAACGTCTGGAAGCGCTCGCCCTGCTCGACGCCTTCCGCCAGGGCGGCGATCGCCTGCGGCTGGTCGGCGGTGGGCGTGAAGACGGAGTCGAGCTTGAAGTCGGGCATACGGTGTAGCTGCTCCTACAGTAGCTCGCCCAGCAGCGGCCCGGTGCTCAGCCGAGGACCACGGGCAGCGGCAGGCTGTAGGTGGCAAAGCCCTTGCTCGAGTGGGTGTTCTCCCTGACGCTGCTGCTCAGCCTGTACAGGCCCGCCTTCGCTGCTGCGGGGACGGTTACCGTCACGCGGAAGCGTCCGCTCACCGACGGCGTGACGCGCTTGACGATCGTCGTCTTGCCGCATTCGAGCTCCTGCTCGACCGCCATTTGCGCTATCGGCTTGGTCAAAGGCGGCACCACCTGACCCACGAGCGTGACCGTCGTCCCGTGCGCCGCAGGCGGTTCGAGGCTGAGCCGCCTGGTGAGCTTCAGGTCGAGCGAGCGCTCGCCGCCCGACTCGGCCATGTAGCGCGCGCTGTTGCTCTCGCGCAAGCTCGCCGGCGGCAGCGGGGCGGTGGTCGTGAACTCGCCGTCCGGCTGGACCTTCGCCGTAGCCACCCGCTTGTCACCGTCGAAGACGATCCTCACCTTCTTACCGACGAGGCTCTTCTCCGCGCTGCCCTCGAGCGCCACCCGGCCGCCGCGGATCAGCACGTCGTTGAGGACGAGCGCGCGTTTGCTGCAGCCGAGCAGCAGTTCTTCGATCGCCTGTGGGGTTGCGGCGACACCGGGGGCCGGGACACCCGGCGCTGGGTAGGGCCCGACGGCGGTCTGTGAGCCCGAGGAGCTCGACTGTTCGTTGCCGGTGCTCGACGGGCCTTTGTGTTCCGTTTCGGTTTCATGTTCCGGGGCACGAGCGAACACCCACGCCGCGCCCTTCCCCCCACCGTCGGCGGTCCCGCCCACGAGCGCCGTTCTCCCGTCGCCCGACATCGCGACGCCGAAGCCCTGCTCAGCGAGCGCTTCGCCGCCCGATCCTTCGAGTTTCTCCTGTTCGCTCCAACTGGAGCCGGAGCGCACGAATACCCACGCAGCGCCGCGGTCGACGTCGTCGTCGGGGCCTCCGATCAGAGCCGTGTCGCCGTCTTCGGAGAGCGACACGCTCTCGCCCTCGAGGGCCGGCTTGGTCGCGTCGTTGCCGCGCAGCGGTTCGCCCTGCTGAGTCCACGTTTCGCCCGAGCGGGTGAAGACCCACGCTGCCCCGAAATCTTCGTCGTAGCCGATGCCGCCGATCAGCGCCGTGTCGGCGTTGGTCGATAGGGCGACGCTCTCGCCCCAGCCGGTGTCCGCGGCAACCCCACTGCCGGCGGGGACCCGCGCTGGTTTGCTCCAGCTCGAGCCCGATCGTGTGCTCACCCACACGGCTCCTGCTTCGTTTTCCCCTTTTTCGCCTTCTGTTTTGGGACCACCGATGAGCGCCGTGCTGCCATCGCCCGAGAGCGCGACGCTCCAGCCTTGCAAGCCACCTCTGGATTCCGGCTTGCCGATGAGCGCTTCACCCTGCTGCTTCCATTTGCCGTCTTCGTAGACCCACACAAAGGCCCCGCCGGTTTCCGCGCCGTTGGTGTCCGCGCCGACCAGCGCCGTTTCGCCGTCAGCGGACAGCGCCACGCTCGAGCCCTGTTTCGCTTTCGTCGTGGCGCTCGGGCCCCCGGCGACGAGCTTCTTGCCGACCTGTTCCCATTTGCTGCCGTTGTAATCGAACACCCAGGCGGCGCCGTAATAGTCTTCGTGTTCGCCCTCGTCCTCGGGGCCGCCGATGATCGCCGTCATGCCGTTTGCCGACAGCGCGACGCTGTGCCCCTGCTGCGCGTCACCGCTTCCTTCCGTGCCCACCAGCTTTTGCTGCAACATCCAGGTAGATCCGGAGCGCACGTACACCCAAGCCGCGCCGGCGAACTCCTCGGAACCAGTTTCTTTGTAGGCGGGGCTTCCGACCAGCGCGACGTCGCCGTTGGCCGACAGGGCCACGCTGTAGCCCTGTTCCGCGAGTTCTTTGACTTCGGGGCTCGTCAGCTTTTCACCCTGCTGCAGGAAGGGGTTTCCGTCAGCGACATCGCCTGGGCCGAAGCGACGCCGCTCCACAACAGCGCAAGCACGCTCGCGACCACAGCTGTTCGCCCCCGCGCCATACGACAAGGGTATGGGAAACCGCTGGTCGAAACGTGCTACGCCCGGATCAGCCGATCGCGACCGGGAGCGGCAGGCTGAAGGTGGCGAACCCATGACGGGTCGTGTGGCGGTTGGCGGCCACCTTGCTCGTCAATCGAAAGAGCGCCGCGCGAGCGACCGCCGGGACGGTGACGGTGACGTCGAAGCGTCCGCTCGGGGAGGGCTTGAAGCGCTTGACGACCGCCGTCGTGCCGCACTCGAGCGACTGTTCGATCGCGACCGGCCCGATCGGCTTGGTCAGAGGCGGCTGGACACGGCCGCTGAGCGTCACCGTCGTGCCCTTCGCGGTGGGCGGTTCGAGTTCGAGCCTGCGCGCGAGCTTCAGCCGCAGCGATCGTTCTTTCCCGATCACCGCCTGGTAGCGGGTGCTGTTCGCTTCGCGGGCCGCCACCGGCGGCAGCGGCGCGCTCGTCGCGTACTCGCCGGCAGCTTTGACGACGGCACTGGCGACCTGCTTCTGCTTGACGCCGAACAGGATCTTCACCTTCTTGCCGACGAGGCTCTTGGCTGCGCTGCCGCTGAGCGCGACGCGGTTGCCCTTGACGTACACATCGTTCAGCACGAGCCGGGCGCTGGTGCAGCCACGGAGCAGTTCTTCGATCTGCTGGGACGTGGAGGCGATGCCGGGCGGTCGCGTGACGCGCGCGGGCCCCGAGGAGATCGACGCGGGTGGCGCACCGACCGACAGCGACGCCGTCGCCGTCGCACTGGTGCCGTCGGCGTTGGTCGCCGTGAACGTGAAGCCGTCAGGCCCGCTATAGCCGGGAGCGGGCGTGTAGATGACCTGTCCCGTGCCGCCCACCGGCCCGAGCGTCCCGTGGGCGGGCCCAGAGGCGACGGAGATCGACACGGCCTTTCCGTCGACGTCGCTGCACGGCAGCGTCACGGTCGTCGGCGTTTGATAAGCGGTCGCCACCTGAACGTTGGCGCAGGCCGGGAGCGTCGCGCGGCCGAACTCGTTGACCACTTCCGCGAGCTCATCGCCGCTGTAGAGGCTCGCGCCGTTGGGGCTGAGCGCGAGCGAGAGCGGGAACTCGATCGCTTCGGAGGGTTTCGTCGTCGTGCACAGTTTTTCTCGTTCGCCGACGCAGCCGACGAACGTAAGCGCGCCGCCGGGCAGCGTGCGGGCGTACTCGCCGATCTCGAAGTCGGAGGCGACATACAGATCCTTGCCGTCGGGGCTGATCGCGATATTCAGCGGGCCTTCGGGGTTGGGTTCGGGGGTGAGGGTGCAGTCCGACGTTTCTCCCGTGAACTTGCCGTTGCAGCTCGTCAGCGCGAGGGCACCCGTGGTCGTGTTGCGCGCGAACACGTCGACTATGCCCGTGTTGAAGTTCCCCGCATACAGGTTCTGGCCATCGGGGCTCATCGCCAGCGATAGCGGCTCGCTCACGAGGTTGCGATTCGGCGTCGGTTCGGTGCAGTTGAAGTTCCTGCCGATGCATTCCCCGTTGTATTTGAGATCGCCCGTCGTCGGTTCCCGTGAGAACGTGTCCAGCGTGCCGCCCTCGGCACCCACATACACGCTCGACCCGTTGGGGCTGATCGCAAGGCCCTCGGCCGCGTACAGGATTTCGCCTTCCATTCCCGGGCAGGCCGTGGTTTCGCCGATGCACGTGTTGAACGACAGCGCGCCGGTTTCGGTGTTCCGCTGGAGATCGACGACCGCTCCCACGTTGTCGACGACGTACACGCTCGTCCCGTCGGGGCTGACGGCAATCGAGGTCGGGCTGGCGATCGCCGTGGTCTTGGGCGAGCATTCCGTCAGCTGGCCCGCACAACCCGTGTACGTCAGCGCCCCGGTGAGCGGTTCGCGCGAGAACTCATCGACGGTGTTCGACTGGACCGACACCGCGTACACGTCGTGCCCGTCGGGGCTGATCGCGAGCGCGAATGGCTGGTCGACCGCCGTAGCCGGTGTCGTGGGAGTGCAGCCGGGGTTATCGCCGATGCAGCTCGCCCAGGTGAGCCCACCCGTGAGCGGGTTGCGGTCGAACACGTCGATCGCGTTGGCGCCTTCGTCGGCTGTGTACACCTCGGCCCCATCCGGACTGACGACGATCCCCCGCGGTTGCCCGATCACGCCAGCAGGGCTCCCCGGACACCCCGCCAGGACTCCGGTGCATCCCAGAAACGTCAGTTCCCCGAGCGAGGCGCTCGCCGGCTGCGCCCCGACGCCCACCCACGCCCACGCGAGCACGAGCGCAAGCGTCACGACCAGCCTCTGATTCGCGATCAGCCTCACGGTTGGCGGGATCATAATCCCCCGTACGAGGAGCTGATTCGCGCCTAGGGCTTCAGTCGATACTCCATGCGGCACAGTTCCACGGGTTCGCTGTGGCCCGGCTCCATATCAACCGCTTTCTCCTTCTGAACCGGGTGGTGACCCGTATCCGCCTGGAGGTGGCCCACCTTCACCGCTAGCGGGTGGTTGTCCACCAGCGGGTGGTCGGCCGGCGCCAAAGGCGCCTTTGAGGTCGCTTGGCACTTTTTCTGCGCCGTCTTGAATGTTTCGCTTGAGGTTTTGATGCCTTTGGTGTTGAACACAGGCCTTTGCCGTTCGTGTTCGGCGTGGGGAGGTTGACGCCGCCATCGATGACGCGCGCGCCGTCGGGGTTGCGTTCACATACAGGGTGTTGCCGCTGGCGAAGGAGACTTCACTAGTCGTGGCGCCGCCGCCCGAGAGGCCGCCGGCGCCGGGGAAACCACCATCGCCGGCACTGGCGCTGGACAAGCCTCCGGCGCCCGGGAAACCAGCGCTGGAGCTGCCTGTCGAGTTGCTGCTCGATGTCCCTCCTGTCGCCAGACGACTGCGCAGGGCGGCAAAACCAGACGGAATGCCTGCGCTCGTCCCGGAAGAGGTCTGTCCCTTCTCGACCTCGACACCGGCAAAAAGGTGCAAGCGAGGAGTAGCACCACGAGTAGCGTGACGGGTATGGACTCGACAGCGCGACAGCCAGAGCTGGGACCCACACCGGGACGGCGGGAGATCCGGCATGGTCCAACATCACACTCGAGCTCGAGCAGGAGTCGATCGCCCCAGCCGCCGTTCTTCCACTCCGAAGCCCAAACAACAACCAGCCCCACACGCACGATCCTCACCGCCGCACCGTCTGCGGCCGGCTCTCCCTACGGCTCCTTCTCGGTCTCGCTCACCGAACAGACCGCCGCACTGTCTCTGCCCTCTGTCCCCACGCTGCCCGGCTCCGGAAGATAGCTTCTACGGCCGGTCAATTCGGCGCTCGCCAGCAGCCGCCGAGCAGCTGGTCGATGGTGAACGCTTTCGTGGTTCTGCACCATGTGCTAACGCGTGCACCCGTTTGAGTGATCCGCCCGGACTTCCCAGTGATCGCGAGGTGGGACTGACGTCGCCCGCCGCTCAGCTGATCCCCAACTGGCGCGCGTACGTTGCCCGGTAGGCGCGCTCGGCCCCCAGCACCCGCTGCACGTAGGCCCGCGTCTGTGGGAACGGGATTTCGCCGACGCTCAGCCGCCGACCGGCGGCCTGTGCCCGTGCGACCCACTTGTCGACGTTTCCCAGTCCGCCGTTGTACGCAGCCACCGCGAGCATCTCGTCGCCGTCGTAGTGATTGAGCAGGTAGCGCAGGTAGTAGCTGCCATAGGCGACATTGACGCTCGGGTCCGCGAGATCGCTGGCGGTGAAGCTGACGCCCCCGGACAGATGAGCGAGGTAGTAAGCGGTGGACGGCAGGATCTGCATCAGCCCCTGCGCCCCTGCCGGAGACGGGCGCGGATCGAATTTCGTCTCGGCGTAGATCACGGCCGCGATCAGCGCCGGATCGAGCCCCTTCGCGGCGGCCTGTTCGCGGATGATGCGCGTGTCGCTCAACGGCAGCGCGAGGTTGCGCGCCGCCTGGTGCAACATCGAAGCGACCACCCCCACAAACAGCGCCGCCACGATGATCGCCGCGATCGTGCCGAAAATCCGCTGGGTCATCCACCAAGCTTGCCAAGAATCGCCGACAGCTCGCGCTCCAGGTCCTGCTCGCTGCCGTCGTTACGCACGACAAAGGTCGCCCTCCGCGCCTTCTCCTCCTGGGGGAGCTGGCGCGCCGCGCGCTCGTCCACCAGCGCGTGGCCGCGCGCGTCGGCGCGCTGCCGGCGCACCGCCTCCTCGGATATCACCGCGATCGTCGCGTCATACAGCTGATCCAGGCCGGCCTCGAACAGCAGCGGCACCTCCACCACCGCCGCTCGCGGCGCCGGCCGCGTGGCGCGCACGTGTTCCAGCCATCCCGCCACACGGGCGCCCACCAGCGGCCACACCTGACCCTCCAGCCAAGTCCGGTCCTCCGCCGACGCAAACGCCCGCCGGGCAAGCGCCGCACGGTCCACCACGCCATCTGGAGCGACCTCAGCGCCGAAGCGCGCGATCACCGCGTCGCGCAACTGCTGGCCTTCGTAGAGCTCGTGCACGACCGCGTCGCTTGAGAGAACCTCGGCACCGAGCCGCCGCAGCGCCTCCAGCGCGGTCGACTTACCCGACCCCATGCCGCCAGTCAGCCCCACGAAGGGCACCACCGGCTTCGCCCCCTCCGAGACGCTCAGGTCGCGTCAGTCCTGCTGCGAGGACTCGGCCGTGAGCGTACCGCCATCCGCCCCGCCGTTCGCAGCGGCGGACTGCTCGGCCGATGGGTCCCCATCGCTCGGCGCTGCCTCTGACTGCTCGACCGACTCGGGAGCTGCGACTGGCTCAGACGTCTCGACTGCCTCAGCAGCCTCCGTCTCAGCAGCCTCCGTCTCAGCAGCCTCCGCCTCAGCCGCCTCCACGACCGCCTCCCCTTCCGTGGGCGGCGTCTCATTCTCCGTTTCGGCGGTCGGCTCCCGCGCGGGCTCACCCGGGCGGGATACCGGCAGGATCTGGTCCTCGACCCGCTTGGCCGACAGCGATAGGCGCCGGCGCTCGGAGTCGATCTCGAGGATCTTCACGCGGATCCCATCGCCCGGGTGAACGATCTCGCGCGGGCTCTCGACGTGGTGGGGGGCAAGCTCGGAGATGTGCACGAGACCCTCGACACCGTCGAGGATCTCGACGAACGCGCCGAACGTGACAACCTTGGTGACCTTGCCGGCGAGCTCATCGCCGACGTTGTAGGTGTCGACGATCCGCTGCCAGGGATCCTCTTGGGTCTGCTTGAGGCCCAGCGAGATGCGCTGGCGATCGCGGTCAATGTCGAGCACCTTGACCTTCACGGTGTCGCCGATAACGAGAATCTCGCTCGGGTGGTTGACGTGCGACCACGACAGCTCAGAGATGTGAATCAGGCCGTCGATGCCATCGAGGTCGACAAACGCCCCGAAGTCGACGATGTTCGAGATCTGCCCCTCCACGACTAGTCCCGGCTGCAGGCGGTCGAGGATCTGCTGGCGGACCTCCTTGCGCTCCTCCTCGAGCACCGCACGGCGCGAAAGCACAACGTTGTTGCGCGAGCGGTTCAGCTCGATCACCTTGGTCTCGATCTTCGTGCCCATGTACTCGTCGAGGTTGGGTACGCGCCGGATGTCCACGAGCGAGGCCGGCAGGAAGCCGCGCACGCCGAGGTCGATGATCAGCCCGCCCTTGACGACCTCGATGACCGTGCCCTCCACGGGCTCACCGGACTCAGCGGCAGTTTCTATGCGACGCCACGCCTTCTCGAAGCGCGCGCGCTTCTTGGACATGATCAGGCGGCCATCCTGATCCTCCTTGGTCATGACGATCGCGTCGACCTCCTCGCCGAGGTGGACCTCGTCGTTGGGATCGACGGCCTTGCGGATCGACAGCTCGTTCGCCGGGATGACGCCCTCGGACTTGTAGCCGATGTCGACGAGCACCTCGTCCTTGTCGATTCGCACGACGTGGCCGGTGACAACCTCGCCCTCCTCGATCGCCCGGAACGTGGCGTCGTAGTTGGGCACAATCTGGCCGTCGACTTCGAGCAAGAGCCCGTTCGACCCGTCGACCACGCGGGCCTGGGGATTCTCCATCACTGTTTGCACCGGCCGAAGCGTAGCGCAGCCGTATCATTGCTGGTCATATGCCTGTTCGAGCGACGAAGCGGGGGGAGCAGCGCACCCGCTTGGAGCGCGACTGCGACGTGCTCGTATGCGGCATTAGCTTCGCCGGGCTGGCCGTCGCCCGCGAGCTCGCTGGCTCGGGGGCGAGCGTGCTCGTGATCGACCGTTACGAGCTCGGGGAGCGCCAGACGTCCGCGTGCGCGATGCCCACGGGGTGGCTGCAGGCACTCGACCTGATGCCTTCGCTGCGCCAGAGCTTCGACGAGATGGTCGTCCACACGCCATTTCGCACCGCGCGCTGGACGCTGCCGTGGTCGTTCTCCACGTTCGACTACCGCGAGCTGTGCACGTTGCTGTGGGATCAGGCCGCATGCTCGGAGCTCGAGCTCGAGACGGCCACGGTGACGGGCCGCGACGGGAGCACCGTCCACACCGACCGGGGCGAGCTGCGCGCGCCGCTGATCGTCGACGCGCTCGGCTGGCGGCGCGTCCTCTCCAACGCGACCACCATCCAGCCGCCTGACGCGCGACTCTCGCGCGGACTTGAGGTTCACCCACAGGGGCGCGGTGAGGAGATGGAGCTGTGGATCGACCATCGCTACATCCGCGCCGGCTACGGCTGGAGCTTTCCCGCACGCGATGAGCTACGCGTGGGCATTGGCTCCTTCTGGCCCGCCCACCACGTCAAGGAGCCCACCGTCAGACTCGCGCGCGATCTCGATCTCCCTCCTCACGGATACCAGGGCAACTGGATCCCCCATCAGCTGCGCAGCGCGGTCGAGGACGGGGTGTTCTTTGCCGGCGACTCCGCCGGGCACTGCCTCCCGCTCACCGCCGAGGGCATCCGCACCGCGCTGTACTTCGGGCTGGCGTGCGGGCGTGAGCTGCGTGCGGTACTTGAGGGCCAACGCACACGCGAGCAGGCGCTGGCACGCTACGGCGCGTTCTCGGACGCGCACGAGCGCAAATACCGCTGGATGCTGAACGTGCAGCGGGCGATCGGCCAGATGACTCCCAGCCGTGCCGTCACCGCGCTCGCCCGCGGCTTCGAGAACCGCCAGCTGGCATCGTGGGTGTTCGGCCGCTACCTGGCGATCGCCCCGCCTTCCTTCGTCGGGACGGAGTCGAGAGCCTCGTCTCGATCCACGCGCCCAGCGATGGCTGCAGCCCGCTGACGCTAATCGACTCAGGCGACCTTGCGCAGTCGCGGCCTGCTCGTGCCGATCGCCTCCAGCGCCAGCCGGCCGGCTTCGATCGCGCTGGCCCAGGCGACCTCCGCCAACAGGCCCGGCGCGGCGACCATGTCGCCCGCCAGGAACACGCCGTCGCCGCGATCGACGGCCGGTCGATCGCGCCAGCTCGTGCCCGGCATGTCGAGTGCGCCGCTGCGCGCATCCATGACCTGGCGCCGGCGCCAGGTCTCGCGCTCGCGCCAGTCCGGTAGGGAACCATCGAGGAGCCGTTCCAGCCGCGCGGCCGCCAGCCCGGGGTCCTCTTCGGGGCGGATCGGCATGTGCGCCTGCACAAGCTCCTCACCTGTGGGCGCCAGCGACGGGTCGGAGGCGGTGAATCGCTCGATCCAGCCGGCCTCGTCCAAGTCGGATATCACGAAGGGATCGCCGCGACGATGGCGCAGGGCCAGATCAAGGCACAGCGTGTGTCCGCTCGTCCAGTCCAGGGTGTCGTCGGCGAGCAGCTCACGCGCGGCGCCCAGCTCCGTGGCTACGATCACCGGTGGTCCCGGCAGCTCGCCGACGCTGCAGCCGGTCTCGATCGCCACGCCCAGCTCACGAGCGCGGGCCTCCAACGAGCTGACCACCGCACTCCAGCCACCGAGCGGGTAGCGCGCGACCGGCAGCGGACTGAGCAGCGCACGAATCGTTCGAGGCCACAAGAACGCAGCCGACAGCGCGCCGGGGTCGTGATGGAAGCTGTACACGCCGGCTGCCCCCGAGAGCATCGCTGCCGTGCGCTCGTCGGTGTGGCGGGCGGCCCAGGTACGAAAGTCGAGCTCCGTCGGAGCTTCGCGGCCCCGCAACCTCAACACCGACGGGATTGCCCCCAGCGGCGGAGTGCGCCTGACCTCGCCCTGCCAGCGAAATCTGACGCCCGCCAGCGGCAGCCCCGCATAGCGAGGAAGTAGCTTGCGCTCGACCATCCAGCGCCACAGCGGACCATCCTTGTAGAGGGCGTGCGGGCCGAAGTTAGCCTTGTACGGGCCATCGCTGCTACGCGCCCGGCCACCCAGCGTGGCGTGTGCCTCCAACAACGACACGTGCGCACCGCCCTCGGCGCATGTGATCGCCGCGGTCAATCCCGCGAGACCCCCGCCCACGATCGTGATCTGGCTGGTCGGGCTCTTTCCATTCCGGTTCGGCAGGCTCATAACGGTCCTCCTGGCGGTTGCTGACACGATCACCCTACGCCGGTACTGGTCCTATATACAGTTCCAGTAATGCTCATCTCAAAAGGACCAGTTACAGGCCCCGAGCTGCTCGTCGAACTCGACCGCTCCGGTGAGCTCCCGCTGCACGAGCAGCTGGAGCGTTCGCTGCGCGAGGACATCCGCCGCGGGCGCCTACCAGCCGGCACGAGGCTGCCATCCACACGTGGGCTGGCGGCTGAGCTGGGCGTCTCGCGTGGCGTGGTTACCGAGGCCTACGGGCAACTCGGCGCAGAGGGCTATCTGGAGACCCGCCAGGGCGCCGCCGTGCGAGTCGCCAAGGCAGTACGCACCGCCGTCCCGCGTGTGCCGGCACGCTCGCTGCTGCCGACCTACCCGTACCACTTCCACCCCGGTCTCCCCGACCTCGCCGGCTTTCCCCGTGACCGCTGGCTGCGTTCGCTGCGCGCCGCCCTGGGCGAGTCGCCCCTGGACGCTGTCGGCTACGGCGACCCACGCGGCGTGCCCAAGCTGCGCGAAACACTCGCCGACTACCTCGGGCGCGTGCGCGGTGCGGCCGCGGACCCCGAGAACATGCTCGTATGCACGGGCTTCATGCAGGGCTTCTCGATCCTCTGTCGGTGGCTACACGGCCAGGGTGTGGAGGCGATCGCGATGGAGGACCCGGGTTGGCACGTGCACCACCTAATTGCCGAGCAAGCGGGACTGCAGATGATCCCCGTGCCCGTCGACGAGCAGGGCCTGAGTGTGCGAGCGCTCGCCAATACCGGCGCACGCGCGGTGCTCGTCACCCCCGCACACCAGTTCCCGACCGGCGTGGTACTCAGCCGCGAGCGCCGAGCGGCACTGATCGAATGGGCCGAGGACGGCGAGCGGCTGATTGTCGAGGACGACTACGACGCGGAGTACAGCTACGACCGCGTCGCCCTCGGCGCACTGCAGGGACTGGCCTCGGAGCGGGTGCTCTACATCGGGTCGGCCAGCAAGCGCCTGGCGCCCGCCATGCGCCTCGGCTGGATGCTGCTCCCGTCATGGCTTGCCTGGCAGCTGATATCGGCGAAGGCAATCGAGGACGGCGGCTCGGAGGTCGTGGGCCAGCTCGCGCTGTGCGACTTCATCGAACGGGGCGAGCTCGACCGGCACGTACGCCGCATGCGCCTGCGCTACCAGCTTCGACGCGAGGCGCTCCTGCAGGCGCTCGCACGGTGGCTGCCGCAGGGACAACCGAGCGGCGGTGCGGCGGGACTGTTCGAGCTTGTGGAGCTCCCCGCCGGCGTGAACGAGTCTGCGTTGATTGCCGCGGCTGCGGCACACGGTGTGGGCATGGAGGGCCTGGCATGGCATCGCTTCACGCACGGCGGGGTGCCGGGCGTGCTGCTCGGCTACGGCAACCTGTCCGAGCCCGCAATCGAACAGGGCGTGCGCCTGATCGCCGAGGCGCTGGCAGAGGTGGCATCGACGCACAGCGCGTAACTGGACCTCGGCAGCGCTGGATCGACGCCATATCGTGCATGGCGTGAGTACCGGCTACGAGCAGCCCGCGGGCACAGCGACGCTGCACGATCCCGCTCCCTCCGTCGTGACCGTGGGCCTCGCCGCATTTGCCGTTATTCAGCTCGGCCTGGCGCTGTTCATGGCGGTGAGCCCCCACGAGTTCTACACCGCGGTCGGTCCGTTCGGGGCCTTCAATGCGCACTACATCCGCGACGTCGCCAGCTTCTACGGCGCGATCGGCATCGGCCTGCTGCTCGCCATCAGCCGCATCTCCTGGCGCGTGCCGGTGCTGGCGGTCACGACCGTTCAGTACGCGCTGCACAGCGTCAACCACCTGATTGACATCGGCAAGGCCCATCCGGTCTGGAACGGCTACTTCGACTTTTTCTCGCTGGCCGCCGCAACCGTGCTGCTCGCGTGGCTGTGGCGCGTTGCCCTGCTGGAGGCGAGGCAATGAGAGTGTTCGTGGCGGGGGCGACGGGCGCGATCGGCCGCGCCCTGCTGCCGCAGCTGATGGCTGCCGGGCACGAGCCGATCGCGATGACCCGCTCTCCCGAGAAGGCCGACACGCTGCGGACGCGGGGGATCGAGACGTTCGTGTGCGACGCCTATGACGCACCTGGCCTGGTCCGCGTGGTCACCGACGCGCGAGCAGATCAGATCGTGCATCTGCTGACCGACTTGCCCGCGGAGATCAACATGCGCCGCTTCGAGCGTGAGCTCGAGAGCACCGGGCGCCTGCGTCGGGAGGGAACGCGCAACCTGCTCGCCGCGGCGCGCGCAGCTGGAGTGGTGCGAATCGTCGGCGAGAGCATCGCCTTTGCCTACGCGTCCAAGGGGGATCTGGTGAAGGACGAGGACGCGCCGCTCGCCACCGCGACGCTGCCATTCGTCGTCGAGCCGCTCGCGGAGCTAGAGCGCCAGCTACTGGACGCCGGCGGAATCGTGCTGCGCTACGGCCAGCTATATGGCCCCGGCACCTCGTTTACGAAGGATGGGTCGTGGGCCACTGGCCTGCGCCGCCGACGCCTGCCGATCGTGGGCGCCGGCAGCGGCTTGTTTTCGTTTGTGCACGTGGATGACGCCGCGAGCGCCACCGTGGCGGCGCTGGAGCACCGCGGTCCGGCGACCTACAACGTCGTCGACGACGAGCCAGCGCCGATCCGTGAGTGGATCCCCTTCTACACGCGCACCGTCGGCGCGCCTTCACCCTGGCATGTGCCGGCTTGGATCGGACGGCTCGCCGCCGGAGCGATTGCGGTAGACATGATGAACGAGCTGCGCGGGGCGAGCAACGCGCGCATCAAGCGCGAGCTGGGCTGGCAGCCGAAGTATGCAAGCTGGCGCGAGGGCTTTCAGACGGCACTCGGATGAGTCATCCAAAACGGATTCTCGATACGTGCTGGACGGCGCCTGCCCTAGCTACTTGCGCACCACCAGCACCACCCCAACCACCAGCAGCACCAGCCCAAGGATGCGCGAAGCATCGATGTGCTGCTTGGCGAGCCCGAAGAGCCCGAAGCGGTCGACTGCCACCGAGATCGCCAGTTGGCCGGTGATGACCACGGCGGTCAATCCACTCGCCCCGAGCGTGCGCACGGCGATCAGCGCGACGGTCACGTACACCGCGCCGAGTAGGCCGCCAACGAGCGCCCACCAGGGAGCCCGCCCAACCTTGCTGAGCCCGCCGAGTCCGCCGTGTACGAACGCGGCGATCAACAGCAACACGGCGGTGCCGACGAGGAACGAGAATGTCGCTGCCTGCAGGCTACCCACCGTTTTGCCCAGACGCGAGTTGATCGGCGCCTGCATCCCGACCAGGCAGCCAGCGCCAATGCCCACCGCGACCGCCAGGCCACGGCTCATCCCGAGCCCCCGCGCGAAGTGATCACTTGGCCTCCAACCAGGTACGGCCCTCGCCGATGTCGACCGCCATCGGCGGCTCACGCCGCTCCCACACGCCCACCATCTCACGCTCGATCAGCTCGCGCGCAGCCGCCGCCTCCCCGGGAGGTCCTTCGAACAGCAGCTCGTCGTGGATCGTCAGCAGCAGGCGCGTGCGCAGCATTGACTGCGCGAGCGCGTGGTGGCAGCGAACCATCGCCAGCTTGATGATGTCCGCGGCGGTGCCCTGGATGACGGTGTTGACTGCTAGGCGCTCGCCCAGCGTGCGCACCTGGTAGTTGCGGGCGCGCAGCTCGGGGATCTGCCGCCGGCGCCCCCACAGCGTCACCACATGACCATCCTGCTTTGCCTGCTCGATCGTCGTGGCCATGAACTGCGCCACACGCGGGAAGCGCTCGAGGTAGGCGTCGATGAACTCTTTGGCCTCCGCTCGCGGGATGTTCAGACGGTCGGCCAGACCGAAGTCGGATAGGCCGTAGACGATCCCGTAGTTGATCATCTTCGCCTTCGAGCGCATCCCCTGGTCGATCGCGTCGGGCTGCACGCCGAAGACATGTGAGGCGGTCGCCGTGTGCACGTCCTCGCCCCGCTCGAAGATCTCCATCAGCACCTGCTCGCCGGCGGCGTGGGCCAGCACGCGCAGCTCGATCTGCGAGTAGTCGGCGGAGATCAGCACGCTGCCCTGCTCGGCCTCGAAGCAGCCGCGGATCTCCCGCCCGAGCGGCGTGCGGATCGGGACGTTCTGCATGTTTGGGTTGGTGCTCGACAGCCGGCCCGTCTGGGCGACCGCCTGCAGGAACGTGGTGTGGATGCGCGAGTGCTCGTCGACGAGCTCGGGCAGCACGTCCAGATAGGTCTTGATCAGCGTCGAGAGCTCGCGCCAGCGCTCGATCTTCGGAATGATCTCGTGCTCGGAGCGGATCGCCTGCAGGACACGCGCGTCGGTCGAGAACCCAGTCTTGCCGCGGCGCTTGCGCGAGAGCCCGAGCTTCTCGAACAGAATCTCCCCCAGCTGCTGTGGTGAAGCGATCAGGAACTCCTCGTCGGCGAGCGCGAAGATCTCACGTTCGAGTGCTGCGATCTCCGCGCGCACACGCTCGGTGATCTCCGCCAGGCGCTCGAGGTCGAGCCTCACCCCCAGCAGCTCCATCTCGCGCAGCACTGGGACCAGCGGCAGCTCGATCTCTCCCATCACCGCCGCCAGGCCGCGCTCGGCGATCTGCTCGCGCTGCCAGTCCGCGAGCACGCCCAGCAGCACAGCCTCGGAGGCGACGGGATCCTCGATGTCGCTCGCTAGCCCGCGCTCCTCGCACAGCTCCGCCAGCGGATAGCCGCGCCGCGCCGGCTCGAGCAGATAGGCGCCCAGCAGCGTGTCGTGTGCGAGGTTTGCCGGCACGACACCGAGCGCCTTGGCGTCGTGCGCGATCAGCGGGCGCTCGGCGCACGCCGCCACGACCTCATCCGGGCTGCCGCAGTCGCCCGCGAGCACTTCGCCGTCGGCGGCAACCGCGAACCGCCAGGGGGCGCCCTCGACGAACAGCGCGCCCTCAGGGGGCTCGTTGGCGCAGACGGTCACGCACAGCTCGCTGTCCTTTCCGCCCACGCGCGCGATGTCCGCCGGCGCGCCCGCACGCACGCGCGCCGTAAGGCTCACCTGCGCCGCACTCGCCGGCGCCGCGGTCTCGGCGTCGCCGAGCGCCTCCTCCAAGCGCCGCAGTGGGTCACGCAGCTCGTATTCGCGGAAGACCTCGCGCAGACGCGAGCGATCGGGCTCGCGCGTGGCCTCGGCGGCGATGTCGAAGTCGACCGTCACGTCGCGCTGTACCGTCGCCAGGCGCTTAGACACGCGCGCGTCCTCGGCGTATTCGAGCAGGTTCTGTTTGCGCTTGGCCCCTTTGACCTCGTCGATGCGCGCAAGTACGTCCTCGAGCGAGCCGAAGCTCTGAATCAGCTCGCTAGCGGTCTTCTCGCCGATGCCCGGTATGCCGGGGATGTTGTCGGAGGTGTCACCCTTGAGGCCGTAGAAGTCGGGGATCAGCTCCGGTGCGATGCCGTAGCGGTCGACCACCGCTTGGCGGTCATAGATCTTCGTCTCGGTGATCCCCCGCGCGGTCGCCATCACCCGCACCAGGTCGCGCTCGTCGATCAGCTGGAAGACGTCGCGGTCGCCCGTCACGATCGTCACCGGCACCGGTGGGCTGGCGTGCAGCGCGCGCTCGGTTAGCGAGGCGATCACGTCGTCGGCCTCGTAGCCCTCGACGCGCACGTTGCTGTAGCCGAAGGCCTCCACCAGCGGTTCCATCGCTGGCCACTGCTGCTTAAGCAGATCTGGGCGCGAGCGGCGCTGGGCCTTGTACTCGGCGAACATCTCCGTGCGCCCGGAGGTGCCGGCGTCCCACGCCACCACCGTCGGGCACACGCCGTACTCGGTCACGATCTTCACGAGCATCGAGGCGAACCCGAAGATCGCGTTGGTGGGCACACCGGTCGAGGTTGCGATCGACTCGGGCAGCGCGAAGAACGCCCGGTAGACCAGGCTGGGGCCATCGATCAGGAACAGGCGGCGCTCTGCGGTCACGACCGAGCACTCTACGAGCAGGGCCGCACGATCGGATACCTCCTAACATCCCGTGCCGCCAAACTACCGAGGGAGCCCCACCAGTGAGCGCAACCCCAAGCGCGCAGTACCGTCTGACGATCCGCGTCAAGCTCGATGACTCCCAGGGCATCCTCGGGCATGTGACGAGCGCCATCGGCGAGGCTGGAGGGATCGTCGGCGCTGTGGACCTGGTGGAGGTCGACGGCGGCCACAGCCTGCGCGACATCGTCGTGGACGCCTCCGGCAGGGATCACTGGACGCGCATCCTCGAGGCGATCGACGCGATCGACGGCGCCGAGGTGATCGACACCACCGACCGCACGTTCCTGCTGCATGTCGGCGGCAAGATCGAGCAGAGCAACAGGCACCCGCTGAAGACCCGCGACGACCTCTCGATGGTCTATACGCCGGGGGTCGCGCGTGTGTGTCTGGCGATCGCCGACGACGCTGACAAGGCGTTCCAGTACACGATCAAGCGCAACACCGTGGCGGTCGTCTCCGACGGTACCGCGGTGCTCGGCCTGGGCGACATCGGACCGCGGGCGGCGATGCCGGTGATGGAGGGAAAGTGCTGCCTGTTCAAGGAGTTTGCGGGCGTCGACGCCTTCCCGATCTGCCTGGATACGGTCGACCCGGACGAGATCGTGCGCACAGTCAAGCTGATCGCACCGGGCTTCGGGGGGATCAACCTGGAGGATATCTCTGCGCCGCGCTGCTTTGAAATCGAGGAGCAGCTCAAGGAGCAGCTCGACATCCCCGTCTTCCACGACGACCAGCACGGCACCGCAGTGGTGGTGATGGCTGCACTGCTGAACGCCGCGAAGCTCACCGACCGGCGCCTGGAGGACCTGAGTGTGCTGATCATCGGCCTGGGCGCCGCCGGGATCGCAGTCACCAAGATCCTGCTCGCCGCCGGAGTGCGACAAATCATCGGGGCGGACTCCCGCGGGGTGCTGCACATGCAACGCGAGGATTACCTGGACGGGTCGATGAACGGGGTCAAGCGCTGGTTCGCTGAGTCCACCAACCCCGACTGCCGTGCCGGCACGCCAGCGGATGTGATCGACGGCGCCGATCTGCTGATCGGACTCTCCGGCGCACGCGCGCTGCCGGCGCAGGCGCTGGCGCGAATGAACAAGGACGCGATGGTGTTCGCGATGGCCAACCCCAACCCCGAGGTCAAGCCCGAGGAGGCGGCGCCGTACGTGCGGATCATGGCCACAGGTCGCTCGGACTACCCCAACCAGATCAACAACGTGCTGTGCTTCCCGGGCATCTTCCGCGGTGCGCTGGACGTGCGTTCGCCGGTGATCACAGAGGAGATGAAGATGGCCGCGGCGCGCGCGATCGCCGCGATCGTGGACGAGCGCGAGCTGCGCGAGGACTACATCATCCCGTCGGTATTCAATCGCGACGTGGCCCCCGCGGTAGCCACGGCGGTAGCCGAGCAGGCACGCGCCGCGGGCACCGCGCTCGCTGGCCAGGAGGTGGGCTTCGCCCATGGCGACGCCGTCACGGGAGGCTCCGCGGGCACTCAGGTGGTCGACGGACGCATATGAGAGGCTGAAAGCGTGAGTGACCGATCGATGATCGGCCAGCGCGTGACCGTCACCGGAGCGACGGGTCTGGTCGGTCGGTCGCTCGTGGTCGCGTTGCGCGAGCGCGGGGCCCATGTGACAGTTCTCACCCGCGATCCCGTCCGCGCACAAGCCAAGCTCGGCGAGGTAGAGGTCGTTGGCTGGGAGCCGCTCAGCGAGCCAGCGCCTGTCGGCGCGCTGGCCGAGCGCGACGCAGTCATACATCTGGCGGGCGAGCCAGTCGCGCAGCGCTGGAGCGCAAGGGTCAAGCGTGCGATCAGCGACAGCCGCACGATCGGGACCCGCAACCTCGTCGAGGGACTCACGCATGCACAGCCCCGCCCGCGGACGCTGATCAGCTCCTCGGCGACGGGCTACTACGGAGCCCACGGCGAGGAGCCGCTTGACGAGGACGCCCCGCCCGGCAGCGACTTCCTGGCGGGAGTGTGCGTCGCATGGGAGACCGCGGCCGCGGCCGCCCGTGAGCTGGGAATCCGTGTGGTACAGGTGCGCACGGGCGTTGTGCTCGATCGTTCCGGGGGAGCGCTTGCCAAGATGCTGCCCGCGTTCCGGCTCGGCGTCGGCGGCCCGGTGGCGGGCGGGTATCAGTACATATCCTGGATCCACGCGCAAGACATCGTGGGCATGATGCTCGCCGCGCTCGAGGATGAGCGCTGGAGTGGGCCGATCAACGCCACAGCACCCAAGCCTGTCTCCAACCGCGATTTCTCGAAGGTCCTTGGCACGGTGCTCGGACGTCCCTCGCTGCTGCCCGTGCCGAGTCTCGCACTGCGCGCTCTGTACGGCGAGATGGCCACGATCGTGACGAGCGGTGCCCGCGTGATGCCCGCCAAGCCGCTAGTGCTCGGCTACGAGTTCGCTTACCCGCAGCTCGAGTCGGCGCTGCGCGTGGTGCTGGCAGCCGATTAGCAGCGACCGGCGCCGGCATGGCAACGCAAGCGGCGGGCGAGTGGCGTTCAGGCGGGGGCGGGAACGCTCTCGGACCGCGGCGCCGGTGGGTTCTCGGTCTCGATGATCACCCGACAGGGTCGCTTGCTGAGCAGGTAAACCGCCGTGGGGCCAATGCGCCGCTCGCCGGCTGGCGCGTGGATTGCCGACCAGTAGATGACATCCGACCCGACGCGTTCGGCTTCCTCGACCAGCGCCGCCCCGGGGTTGCGTGTGCGGATCAGCCCCGTGTGAATCTTGATACCCCCACGCCGGGCCTGGATGCGAGCGCTCTCGAGTACCGAGCGCCCGTGCGCCTCCTCCTCCTCCAAGCCCGCCTCCAGTGATAGCTGGCTAGGTACTGGCAAGACATAGATCGCGTAGACGACGCCGTCTGCACCGATCAGCCTGGCGGCGCTGCTCAGAGCGGACGCGCTGACGTCGTCGCCGAAGATCGGCACCAGCGCGGTCTTGTACTCGAGCTCCTCGAAGTCGGCCGGGCGCTCCGCGTGCTCGATCTTGTAGCTCTTGCGCGGGTCCATACCCTGGCGCTTGCGGTAGTAGAAGTAGCCGCCCATGCCGATCACCATCCACGGGATCCCGACGATCTTCGCCTCGGTGTGCAGAACGGTGACCGCGATCCACGCGGCAAAAGTGCCGATACCACCGATCACCGCGGCCATTGGGATCACCGAGCCTTTGATGCGCACCCCCCACGGCGTGCGGTAGGGGCGCTCTCGATCCGGATCGCTCACGCGCAGCTTCACGATCGCCGCGTGCGCGGTCGTGAACGAGAGCATCGCGCCGAACGAGTACAGGTTGCCGAGCACTTCGGTGTTGCCGTAGATGATCAGCGTGCTGGCCAGCATCGAGAAGAAGATCAACGTGAACCACGGCGTGCGGTACTTGGCGTGCAGCTGCGAGAACAGCTGCGGCAGCTGGCGGTGCTCGGAGAGCGACCACGACAGGCGCGAGATCCCGATCATGCCCGCGTTGGTCGCGATGAACAGGATCGTCGCGGCGAGAATCCCGAGGTAGTACCTGGCCAGTTTCAGCACCGTGCCGTGCAGCCCGAGGTGTTCGACGACGCCCAGCATCGGGTCGTTTTCAAAGAAGCCGCCGAGCGAGGTGGCATATCCGGGTTTTGAGAAGGACTGTTTGAGCTCGGCGCTGTAGCCGACTCCGTGGTGCAGAATCGGCAGCGCGGAGAGCGCGACCACCGAGATGCCGGCGTACACACCGAGGACCGCGAGCACCACGAGGTTGACCGCCTTAGGCACCTGCTTACCGGGGTCCCTGGACTCCTCGGCCATGTTCGCCACCGTCTCGATGCCCGTGTAGGCGAGCATCGCCAGCGATAGCGCGAAGATCAGTTCTCTCCAAGTCGGCACCGATCCCAAATGCACCTGATGGACGAGCAGGTCCGGATTCAGGACCAGCACGATGCCGAGGCTGGCCAGCATGATCTGGGTTGACAGATCCAGGAGCGCGAGAACAATGTTCAGCTTGGCCGACTCGCCCAGCCCGCGGATGTTCAGCCAAGCGAGCACGCCGACGACGGCCAGCCCGCCGAAGATGTCATCCGGGTTGTGCTTGAGCGCGCCGAGCCCCGGGAAAGCGCTGAGGTAGTGCGGCACGAAGAACGCCGAGATCGCGATCGTGAGGATGTAGTCGAGGCTGAGCGCCCAGCCGGCGAAGAACGAGACGACGTCGTCGAAGGCGTGGCGCGCGAACGAGGAGGAGCCACCGGCTTCGGGAAACATCGAGGCGCCCTCGGCATAGGTTTTCGCGGTCAGCGCGAACAGCCCGCCGGCAAACACGAACACGAGCGGGGTGAGCCCGAGCGCGTGGGCCGCGACGAGCCCGAGCGCGTAGTAGATCGAGGAGCCGACATTGCCGTAGGCGGTCGCGAACATCCCTGAAACCCCGACCGACTTGCGCAATCCGCGCTCTGAAAGGCGTGCCATCGGTCCGAGACAGTACAGATGCGCGCCGGGCGGGCGGGCAATCCTTTACATGCAAAATCCCGTGCACCACAGCCGCGAATGCAGGAACGCGACGTATGATTCCGACGGGCCGGGCGGCGGATGAGCCCTCAGACAAACCCGGCACTGACAAATGGAAACGGCGCGACGCGAAAACTACGACTCAGGCGAGGACTTCGTCCTTGAATACGGCGAGCTTCGCTTCACCTTCAACGAGGCGGACTTCTCCGAGCGCTGCGAGCAGGCGGCACTAAAGCTGGGGTTCGTCGGCGGGCGCCTGGGCGAGGAGGAGCTCGAAGACCTCGTCAACCTCGCCGTCAACGGCGAGATCCTCGACCCGGCGTCCGGGCTGGGCGAACACGTCAACGACTGCTGGCCGGAGCTCGTTGGGCCCGCCGAGCGCTCACTGGTCCACTGGTTGCGTCGCCTCGTCTTCAGGGGCGCATGGCTGGATCAACGCGTCAAGGAGGGCGAGCTCGGCGTGAGCTTCGACGAGCAGACCGGCGGCTTTAGCTATGTGCAGCCCGCTAGCGGGCGAGACGGCGATTCCTCCCGCGGCGGCGAGCCGATCGAGCTTGCGCCCGAGCCCTCCTGGGGCCGCGTCGCCTACAGACGCTAGCTGGCCTCGACGGCGGCCGCACGCGCCTTGGTGATTGCCTCGGCGCCGTCCTCGCCGACGAGCAGCTCGGGCTTGAGTGTGCCGCTGTTGATGAGATCGAGGATCGGCTGATGTCCGGTTGATGTGAGCGCGGCGTCGAGTGCGATCACGGTGGTCTCGCCCCCGAGCGGGCGCCCGGCGATCGCAATTACGGTCAGCGAGCCGCTGTCGCGCAGGTTGCGCGCTGCGGCCAGCGCCTTACGCGCGGCATGGGGGTGCAGTCCGTCGAGGCTGTCGATCGCGACAAGCGCATGGCCGCCGCGCGCTGCTACGCGCCGTGCCGCGTCGATCGCGCGCTCGACCGCCTGATCCTGGGAGTCGGCCGTGGCGGCGAACGTGAGCGCCGCCACGGGCGCGACTGGACCCTCGCGCCACTGTGCGATCTCCTCGGGACGTGCACCGACGAGCACCAGGCTGATGTCGAGCTCCTTGCGTCCCTGCACAGTCTCCAGCAGCCGGCGCAGTGTCTCGGTCTTGCCTGCGTGTCGAGCTCCGACAATCGCGACCCGCGAGCCCCGACCAAGCGGGGTCATCCACTCGATCGCCTCCAGCGTCTGGTCCTGGGAGCCGAGCGCGAGACGCTCGCGCGGCCAGTCGACGGGCAACTCGTCGTAGCGAACTCCGTCGGAGACCGTGTCTGCCGACGCTCCGTTGATCGTGTCTATACGTACCAGCGACGGATAGCGCTCCGAACGGCGAGGCGTGCGCACCGGCCCGGTGACTCGATCGCCGGAGACGAGCTCGCAGCGGCGGACCTGAGCGGCGGAGATGTAGACGTCCTCGTCTGAGGGCTCTGGAGGATCCACGCGCAGGAAGGCCGAGCCGTTGCCCAGCACCTCAACCACGCCCGCGGCGATGCGCCCGGCGTCCTGCGCGACGTCCTCCTCGCCGCGAGTGCCCGGCCGAGCGGATGCGGCCTCTCCGGGCGAGCTGACGCGAGCACTCTGACGCCGTCCGCGGCGAGCTCGCGCCGCGGTGTCGGCATCCGAGGAGGCAGCCCGTTCGTTTGCGTCCACGGCGCCCGACGAGGCGACCTCTTCGCCAGTCTCAGCAGCGCCGGTGGCTTCGATGTCAGCCGCAGCTTCGTCCCTGGCGCGGCGGGAGCGCAGCGGCCGACGCCGGCGCGGGCGTTCACCCGCCGCCGACTCCGACTTTGTACCGGTGGCTGTGCGCCCCGAGACCGCCGACCGGTCGCGCTCCCCTTTGGGGTCGCTAGATCCGCGATCCTCCTCCCTTGTGGAGCTCGTTTCGCCGAGAATCGCGTCGATCAGATCGGCCTTGCGCAGTCGCCTGAAGCCCTCTAGACCGACCTGATTGGCAACTGCATGCAGATCGGCCAGCGGGCTGGCCTCCAGCTCGGAGCGCTCGAGTACTGCCATTGGATGTTCCTTCTTTCGTCGTGGATTGGGCGGTTGGCGTCCCGCCGCGTTGGACAGCGGCGGGCACCCGTGGAAGACGTCAGCCTAGCGGCTCGCTCGGCTCGTAGCGGATTTCATCGGCAAGTCCGAGATCCCTGCTCGGCTCGGTATCACCGGCCAGCGCCGCACGCACAGCGAGGAAGTCAGCGGCGGCCGCGACGTCGTGTACGCGGAAGACGTGCGCGCCCCGCTCCACGCCGTGGGCAAGCGCGGCCAGGGTGCCAGCCTGGCGCGCGCGCGGCGAACGTCCGGTGAGCGCGCCGATGAAGTCCTTGCGTGAGATCGCCATCAGCAGCGGCCGTCCGAGCTCGTGCAGGCGCGCGAGATCCCGCAGCAGCCGGATCGTCTGCGCGGGCGTCTTAGCGAAGTCGGGGCCGGGGTCGAGCAGCAGCTGCTCGGACACCATCCCGTGCGAAACCGCGAGGGCGGCGCGCTCACGCAGGAAGGCCAGCACCTCACCGGCGATCTCGCCGTAGAGATCGGGGTCCTGCAGCCGTTCGCGGGGTGCGGCGCACGTGTGCATGATCACGAGCGCGGCGCCCGTCTGCGCACACACGTCGGCCAGCGCCGGGTCGCGCAGGCCGCTGACGTCGTTGACAATTCGGGCGCCCGCGGCAACCGCGGCGCGCGCGACCGCCGGCTTGTACGTGTCGACCGACACGAGCGCTCCCAGCTCGCCGGCGACCCGCTGCACGAGCGGCACGACCAGCTCGATCTCCTCACTGGGATCGACAGGCGGCCGGCCGGTCGAGGCAGACTCTCCGCCAACATCCACGATGTCGGCGCCCGCGGCCAGCAGCTCCCGTGCCAGCTCGACCTGCGCCTCGAGGCTCGCATAGCGCCCGCCGTCGCTGAAGGAGTCCGGCGAGGCGTTGACGATCCCCATCAGCCACGGGCGCTCGCCCAGCCGCAGCGTCAGCTCGCCGGCGCGCAGCGTGAGTGCGGGCGCCTTCATGGCATCGGTGCGGGCGGCGATGACGCGGGCGCCGGCGAGCCATGCGCAGGAACGCCGTCCGCGGGCTCGACGCCCGCGATGATCCCCTCGGCGCGTGCCTCCTCGGCGAAGCGAGCCAGCTCCAGCTCCAGCCGCTCCGGGCTCCAGCCGAGCTCGCGCGCCAGCACGTCGCCCACGCGTCGCACCGGTGGGGTGCCGCCGTCGGCATCTGTCCGCGCGCCCCGGCTGAGCTTCGCTCCCTCGGCGGTCAGCTCGCGTGCCGCCAGCAGCCCGAGGCGGGTACGCCTGAGCAGCACGTCGCCGATGCTGCGCGCCTGCTCGCGGCGAGCGGCAAGCGCCACCTCGGCGAGCAGGTCGGGCAGGCCCGCGACGATCGGCTGGGCGAGCTCTCCGCGATCGCTCGCGAGCGCGAGCACATCGTGCGCGGCGTGGCCATAGCGGGAGGCGAGCGCTTGATAAGGATCGGGTCCCACCCGCCCCACGCCCTCCACGCGCGGCAGCTCCTCGACGGCGATCGCCTGCCCGAGCGGGATCTCGTGCGTGCGACAGGGTGCATCGCGCGCATCGCGCTCGACGAGGCGATCGACGGTCATCTTGGCCATGCGCCGCCAGGTCGTGAGCTTGCCGCCGGTGATCGTGATCATCCCCGAGGAGGTCTCGTACAGCTCGGCCTTGCGCGAGATATCGACCGACTTCTTAGTGTCGCCCGTGGAGATCAGCGGCCGCACGCCGGCGAACGCGCCCGTCAGCTCGGCGGACCCGAGCTCTGTGCCGAAGAACTCGTTGACCGCCTCCAACAGGTAGGCGACGTCCTCGGAGGAGGGCTTGATATGCGCAAGTGGCCCCTCATAATCGTTGTCGGTCGTACCCACGAGCGTGTGTCCCAGCCACGGCAATGCAAAGATCGTGCGCCCGCCGCCGGCTGGCACGATCGCGCCACCGACGAGTGGCAGATCCTCACGCCCGATCGTTACATGCGTTCCGCGGCTGGGCCTGATGCGTGGCAGCTCGGCCTCGTCGTGGAGCTCCTGCGGACTGAGCTCGTCGGCCCACACGCCGGTCGCGTTTACGACGTTGGCAGCGCGCACGTCGAAGCACTCGCCGCTCTCGGCGTCGAGGACGTGCACGCCATGCGCACGCCCCGCCTGCTCGAGCAGGCCGGTGACACCCAGGCGATTGGCGCAGACAGCGCCGAAGCGCTCGGCCTCGCCGAGCACCGTCAGCACGAGGCGCACGTCGTCGGTCTGGCAGTCGTAGAACAGATACCCGCTGGTTGGCTCGCGCGCAGCTAGGGCCGGCAGCAGCTCGAGCACCTCCTCGCCGGAGATCATGCGGTGACGCTCGGGGCTCCAGGACTCGCCGTTCTCGGGCTGAAGCGGGCCGTCAACGGGGGTGCGCTCGCTGCGGGCGCGCCTGCCACGTCGCGAGCGCAGCCGGTCTCTGTCGACGGACATGACGTCATAGAGGTTCAGGCCGACGCCGACCAGCCGGTCGGGATGTGCGCCCGCGAAGGCGGGCACGACCAGCGGTAGCGGGCGCACGAGGTGCGGGGCGAGCGTCACCATCAGCTGGCGCTCCAAAAGCGCCTCACGCACGAGCCCGAGGTCGAAGTTCTGCAGGTAGCGCAGACCGCCGTGGACGAGCTTGCTCGAGCGGCTCGAGGTCCCAGCGGCGTAGTCGGCACGCTCGAGCAGGGCCACACTGTAGCCACGGGTGGCGGCATCCAGGGCGACACCTGCGCCGGTGATACCGCCGCCCACGACGACGACATCGAACTCATCCTGCGCGAGGGCCTGCAGAGCCTGGCTGCGCTCGATCACGAGCGCAGTCTCGCAGCTACAGCTGGGCGAGCTCGGCGGTGATCTCGCTGACCGCGGACTTGGCGTCGCCGAACAGCATCGCGGTCTTGGGGTCGTAGTAGAGCTCGTTTTCGATACCCGCGAAGCCCGGGTTCATCGAGCGCTTGATCACGATCACCGAGTGGCTGTCTGAGACCTCGAGGATCGGCATGCCATAGATCGGCGAGGACGGCGTGTTCTTGGCCGCCGGGTTGGTGACGTCGTTGGCGCCGATCACCAGCGAGACGTCCGTACGCTGGAACTCGGGGTTGGCGTCGTCCATCTCCTTGAGCTGGTCATACGGCACGTCAGCCTCCGCCAGCAGCACGTTCATGTGTCCGGGCATGCGCCCGGCGACGGGGTGGATTGCGTAGCTGACCTCGACCTGGCGTTTCTCCAGCTCCTTGGTCAGCTCGCGCACCGCGTGCTGGGCCTGGGCGACCGCCATGCCATAGCCGGGCACGATCACCACGCGGTTGGCGTAGGCGAGCTGGATGGCTGCGTCGGCGGCGCTGGTCGAACGCACCGTGCCCGCGTGCTCACCCGCGCCGCTGGCGCCCTCGACCGCCCCGCCCCCGCCGAAGCCGCCGGCGATGATCGCGGGGATCGAGCGGTTCATGGCAACCGCCATCAGGTTCGTAAGGATCGAGCCGGACGCGCCGACGATCATGCCAGCGACGATCAGCGCGGGGTTGTTCAACGCGATCCCCGTCGCCGCAGCAGAAAGTCCGGTGAAGGCGTTCAGTAGCGAGATCACGACCGGCATGTCAGCGCCGCCGATCGGCAGCACGACCGCGTTGCCGAGCAGCGCGGCGCAGATCAGCATGCCGATGAAGATCCCCTGGGAGTGCGCGCCCGAGGCGATGTCCACGGCGGCGGCGACCGCCAGGATCAACAGCAGCAGGTTGACGATCTGCTGGGCGGAGCCGAAACTGATCGGGCGCCCGGGAATGATTTCCTGGAGCTTGCCGAAGGCGATATTGGATCCCCAGAAGGACACCGAGCCGACGATCGCGGCGAACAGCGAGAAGATCGTGATGTACGTGGCCGTGCCCTGGTAGCCGTGGGTGAGGCGGAACTCCGACCACGAGATCAGGAACACCGCGCCGCCACCGACACCGTTGAACAGCGCGACCATCTGCGGCATCGCGGTCATCTTCACCTGCCGCGCCGCGGGCACGCCGACGGCCGCGCCGAGCGCGATGCCGAGCGCGATCAGGCCCCAGTTACCCTCGTTGCGGTTGAGCAGCGTGGCGAGCACCGCAATTGCCATGCCGACGGCAGCGATGCGGTTGCCACGCACCGCGGTCGTCGGCCCGGACAGCCCGCGCAGGCCCTGAATGAACAGGCCGAAGGCAAGGATGTAGAGGACGTCGAGGAAGCTCTGTTCCTGCAGGAACGAGGTGGCAACGGGAAGCCCACTCACGAGCCCGTCCCCTTGCCCTCGCCATCGCCCTTGCCGCCGCCGACGTCTCCCCCACCCGGCTTCGGCCGGGACTTGAACATCTCGAGCATGCGGTCTGTGACAAGAAAGCCGCCGACCACATTGATTGTGCCGAAGGCGATCGCAATCACAAGGATCACCTTGTTGAACGTGCCGTTGCCGGACAGGCCGACGATCAGCAGGCCGCCGAGCAGCACGATCCCGTGGATCGCGTTGGTGCCCGACATCAGCGGCGTGTGCAGCGTGTTGGGCACCTTGGAGATGACCACGAAGCCGATGAATCCAGCAAGCACAAGGATCGCGAGGTTGGTCGTGAGCGTGCTCGCGAGGATCATTGGGCTTCCACCGCGGCCTTCGCGCCCGGATGGACGATCTCGCCGTCGCGCACGATGCACGCGCCTTTGACGATCTCGTCGTCGAAGTCAAGATGGAGGGTCCCGTCCTCACCCACGAACAGCTCGAGCAGCGCGAGCACGTTGCGCGCAAATAGCTGCGAGGCGTGCTCGGCCATGCTGGCGGGCAGGTTCAGCGGCGAGACGATCTTGACGTCGTGGCGCACGACTGTAACCCCGGGCTCCGTCAGCTCGCAGTTGCCGCCAGCCTCACCGGCGAGGTCGACGATCACCGACCCCGGCTTCATCCCTTCGACGGCCTCGGCGGTCACGAGCCTCGGCGCCGGTCGTCCGGGCACCAGCGCGGTCGTGATCACGACGTCGAAGCCCTTGATCGCGTCGGTCAGCGCCTGCTGCTGTTGAGCGCGCTCCTCCTCGGTCAGCTCGCGTGCGTAGCCACCCTCGCCGCTGGCCTCGACGCCGAGGTCCAGCCACTGCGCGCCGAGCGATTCGACCTGCTCTGCCACCTCGGGGCGAACGTCGTAGCCGGTCGTGCGTGCTCCCAAGCGCTTGGCGGTCGCGAGCGCCTGCAGCCCGGCGACGCCGACACCCAGAACCAGCACCTTGGCCGGCGGGATCGTGCCGGCGGCAGTCATCAGCATCGGGTAGAAGCGGCCCATCTCCTCTGCGCCCAGCAGCGCGGCCCTGTAGCCGGCGACGTTGCTCTGCGAGGACAGCGCGTCCATTGCCTGCGCCCGCGAGATGCGGGGGATCGCCTCCATCGCAAACGCAGTCGCCTTGGCTGCAGCGAGCGAGCTGGTGGTCTGCGGACTAGTCAGAGGCGCCAGGAAGCCGATCAGGATCGAGCCGGACCCGAGCCCGCGGATCGCCTGCGGGTCGGGCGGCGCGATCGTGACGACCACGTCGCTGTGCCACACCGCGGCAGCATCGTCGGCGATCTCTGCGCCCGCAGCGATAAACGCTGCGTCGGTCAGCATCGCGTCCGCGCCCGCCTCGCGCTGCACGAGCACCTCGATGCCCTTGGCCTGCAGCTTGCTTACGACCTCCGGCACGAGTGCCACCCGGTGCTCGCCCGCCGCGGTCTCCTTCGGAACCCCGATCCGCATATGAGGTGCGAGAACGTATCCGATTGCACGCATGAGGCGCGGCGCGGTGTGCGAGACTCGAGCCCGGCAAGACCACCCAGACAGCGGCCCATATCATCAAAGGAGCCGGCTGGAGCCGGATCTGGCTATGACCGTCAACCTGACCCGCATCTACACGAAGCTCGGAGACGGCGGCGAAACCCACCTCGGAGACATGAGCCGTGTCTCCAAGCTGCATCCGCGCGTCGAGGCCTACGGCACCGTCGACGAGCTCAACGCGACGATCGGCGTGGCGCTGCTGGCGCCGGGTCTTCCCGCGAAGTTCGCCGAGTGGCTGCGCCGGGTGCAGAACGACCTGCTCGACGTCGGCGCCGACCTGTCGGTTCCCGCCCCTGCGCCCGGCGGCGGCGAGGAGCTGGGTGCAAGCTCAGGGAGTTCCGATGGCAGCTCGGGTGCGAGCTCGAAGCACTCCGCGCGCGAGCGGCTGCGGGTGGGGTCCGACTACACGCAATGGCTCGAGCAGGCCTGCGACGAGGTCAACGCGACGCTCGAGCCACTGCGCTCGTTCGTGATCCCGGGAGGAAGCCCGGCGGCTGCACACCTGCACGTCTGTCGTACCGTCTGCCGGCGCGCCGAGCGTCGCGCGATCGCGGTTGGCGCGGAGGCGAATCCGGAGGTCGTGCGCTACCTGAACCGGCTATCGGACCTGCTGTTCATCCTCAGCCGTGCAGCCAATACTCAGCTGGGCGGTAACGAGGGTGAGAGCACCGAGCCGCTGTGGGACCCCGGCGCGCACGGCTCCGGCCAGCGCTGATCGGCAGCGCGCAGGCTGGCGACGGCGAGCGCCGTCCAGAACGCGGCTACGAGGTAGCCGCCGAGGACGTCGCTCGGCATGTGCCAGGCGAGGATCAGCAGCGCACAGCTGACAGCTACGACGTAGGACCCGCCGATGTAAGCCACAAGCGTGCGCAGGCGCGGCGGCGCGACCAGCAGCGCCGAGAGGACCAACGCCACTGCGGCGGTCGAGTGGCCGCTGGGCCAGGATGCAGCGCCGACGTGGACCAGGCCGATCTGCACGTGGGGATGGGCAAGCAGGGGCTTGAGCGTCTCGGACGTGAGCGGAGCGAGCCCCATCACCGCCACGACTGCCAGCGCGACCCGCGGGCGTTCGCGGGCGAACGCGACCGCCACCAGCGCGGTGCCCCAGAGCACGAACTGCAGCGGGTCCAGTAGGTGCAGCAGGAAGCGCGCGGGCCCGTCCACATACGGCCGGCTGAGCAGTGTGAAGTCGTGCAGCGCCACCGCGTCCTTCAACTGCGCGGCCGGCACCAGCTCGGCGATGACCCAGACCAACGCCAGCGCCACGATGCACAGGCCGGCCACACTGAGGGGGCCGGCGGTGCCGGAGTGCTCGACGCGTCGAACCACGCGCCTCGGGGGCATCGCCCCAGCCATGTATGCGTGTTCGGACATCGGCATCACAAGGGTATGACGTTCGCTAAAGCGTGCCTGAACGCCGATCGGGCTGGCGACAGCAGGCGCGGGTGCGTTCCGCCTCACCCGCCGAGCACCGGCAGCGCAATCGCACTGCCGGGCCGGAGCGCCACCGCGAAGCGATCCTCGAGCGTGCCCCGATTGAAAGCGTGCGCGGCGAGATCCACGCCAGCGGCGTCCGTGCCCGTGACAACCCACACGGGTGCTTCTTTGGCGGGTCGCGTGGCGGCGACGAGCCCAGCGCCCACGAGCAGCGTCTGCACCGGCCGACCCTGCTCATCGAGCAGCGTGAGCGCCTGCCCGTTGGCCGAGAAGCGCGCGTAGACGCCGCTGGCGCGTGGCCCGCGCGCGATGCTCTGACCCGCGAGTTCGCCCTCCAGCCGCGGCCACGGCCCGACGAGCACGCGCAGGGTTTCCGGGGCGCCGCCGCTGCCGATCGCGGCGATGGCGGCCGGAACTCCGGACCCGCGCAGGCTCGCGGTGACCGTGCGGCAGGCGTAGCCGGAGACGGAGGCGCATTCGATGCGCACTGGCAGCCGCTTGCCTTCGATGCCGTTCACGAACGGCTCTGGGAACGAGCCGACGACGGCGGTGGCGCTCTCAGCCTGACTTCGGTCGTGCAGGTCCCACCAGATGTGATCGCCGGGATGCACGCTCGTCGTGGCCGCCCCCTCGGGCGCCTGTACGCCGTTGACGTAGTAGAACCAGTCGACAACGCTGGCTGCTTCGCCGCCAGCAAGCCCGTCGATACTCTGCACGGTGTGCCCGTCGGAGTTGGTGCTGACCATGTCATCGCGCATGAGCAGGCTCATCACGGTCTCGCCTGCGCTCACTTTCGGGGCGCCGGCGCGAACCAGCACGCGACTGCCGAATTCGCGCGTGACCAGCAGCTGGACGGCCGTGGGCACCGGCCCCGCGCCAAGGCCGCAGCCGGCCAGCGTGAGCGCGGCCAGCATGGCGCCCAGCGCAGCCGTGGGATGCGCCAGCGGTCGCCTCACCGCAACTCGCCGCGCTCGACGGCCTCCTTGAGGCGCGCGAGCCGATCGTCCCAGGAGGCCTCCGCCTGACGCAGCCACGCCGCGGCGGGGGTGAGTGCGCCCGCGCGTAGGCGATAGCGGACCTCCCGTCCGGGAGCGGGAGCGCGCTCGATGAGTCCCGCGTGGTCGAGTGTCGTCAGATGCTTGGCGACGGCCTGGCGCGTGATCGGCAGCACGGCGCTCAGCGCGGGCACGCTCGTGGTCCCATCGCGCAGCAGCTCCTCGACCATCAGGCGCCTGGTCGGATCGGCCAGGGCCGCGAACACGTGACCCACCCCGTCGCTCAAGCGGGCACCAGCGCGAAGCTCGCGGCCAGCATCGCCAGCGGGAAGGACGGCACGCTCTCGGTCACGACCACCCGCGTGGGCTGGTGGGGTTCAGTCCCCGCCACGACCAGGAACTCGACGCGCGTGGTGGACTCATCCGCCCCCGCCCACCACCACACCAGCCGGTGCGGTGCTTCGAGTACCTCGACGTGGATCTCGCGCTCGGGCTCCGCCAGCCAGCGCTCACGCCCCTGCTCGGTGGCGAGCGCCTCCCAGACCTCCTCGGAGGACGCCTCGACATCGATCTCTCGTCGCACCGCCATGATTACCTCTGATGACAACCATATGGTTGCTATTGCGTTTGACAACCGTCCAGTTGTCGAAAGGATAGCCCAGATGCCACTGATCCCAATGGTCGTCGAGCAGAGCGCGCGTGGCGAGCGCTCGTTCGACATCTACTCGCGCCTGCTCAACGAGCGCATCGTATTCGTCGGTACCCCTGTCGATGATCAGATGGCCAACCTCGTGGTCGCGCAGCTGCTGCACCTCGAGAGCGAGGATGCGGACATGGATCGCGACCGCTACTTCACAGCCGAGCAGGCGCGCGAGTACGGCCTGATCGACCGTGTGATCTCCTCGCACGAGCTCACGCGCGTGGCGACGGGCTTCGTGGCGCGGAACAGCGAGGATGGCGGGTAGGGCGACCGGCATCGAGGCGGGCGGCCACCTCAATCCCGCGAGCTGACTCAGATCCAACCGAGCAGCGGCCCGAAGACGAGACCGGCAACTAGGTCGGTAGCGGCCAGCAGGCTCACCACCTGCACCTGGCGCGCCCGTCGCGGCATGTCATAGACGGTGAACGCGATCACGTAGAAGGTCAGGTAACCGAACACCACGATCACCGGGAAGCTGGCGACGTTCCACCACCAGTAGTACCAGTGAAAGACGCCGTCGGCGTGCAGCAGCAACTCGACGCCCACCGAGACGAGCGAGAGCACAATCGCCATCGCCCAGCGGTTGGGCAGGCCGAGGATCCGCGCGGAGCGCTCCGCCGGCAGGAGCTTTGCGAAGACAACACCGTTGATTGCGAAGAACAGCGAGATCTCGACCGTGAGGCCAATCAGGATCACGAAGCTGCTGCGACCCGTGACCGTCCACAGTGCGGCGTGGCCGTCGAAGTGCAGGACGAGCGCGTTGATGATCTCGTTCGCCCAATCCATCAGCCAGAAGGCGAGGCCCGCGAGCACGACGCTCCAGTTCGCGCGCTCGACCTCAACCGCGTAGACGTAGACGACCAGCGCCAGCAGCGTGACCGTCGACCAGTCGAACAGGCCCGGGGCGCGCAGCAGATGCTGGGCTTCGCGGGTGAACTGAGGAACGCTCGCTACCATCTCCCGACCCCGCCCGGGCTCAGTGTCCGATCGCGGCGAGATCTGAGTCGAGGTCGGCCAGCGCGCCCCGCTGGCGCGTGTCCAGCGCGGTCCCGTCGACGATCAGCCGCCGCGCAGCATCGAGATCCTCAGAGCGGCCGAACGTGAGCGCGGCCTTGACGATGCCGTCCTTCAGATACCAGTTGGTGAAGGACCCGTCCTGCAGCGATCCGCGCACGATCTCCTCATCCCAGTCGTGCGCCGGCCCGACGTACTCGAGCTCGCCCCAGTCGCCCAGCACCGAATAGAAGTACGGGACGACCTCGTGAGGGATGTCCCGGCCGAGCATGTTCAGGGCGACCGTCTTGCCGTGGTTGAAGGCCACGTCCCAGTGCTCGATCCGCAGCGGCACACCGTGTACCACCGAGTCGTACTCGCAGATGTCGCCAGCGGCGAACACGCCGGGCACCGAGCTCTCCAGGCGCGATGAGCAGCGCACCCCTCCCCGCTCGCCGATCTCCAGGCCGGCCTTCTGCGCGAGCTGCACGTCGGGAGCCACTCCGGCACCGACGACGACCGCATCAGCGGCCAGCTCCAGACCACCGCGGGTGACGACCTTCGCGACTCGACCGTCGCCCTCGAAGCGCTCGAGCTCATCGCCGCCGTGCACTCTGATGCCGTGCGATTCGAGCAGCTCCTGGAAGAAGCGTCCGGCGCGCGCACCGAAGCCCCGTTCGAGCGTCGCCTGCTCCTGCATCACGATCGTGCAGCGCTTACCCAGCAGCGTCAGCGATGCGGCGACCTCGCAGCCGATGTAGGAGCCGCCGATCAGCACCACCTCCTCGGCCTCCGCCACCCCCTCGCGGATGGCGTCGGCGTTGCCGAGCGTGCGCAGGTAATGGATCTGCTCGAGCTCGCATCCGCCAACGTTCAGGCGGCGCACGTTGGCACCGGTGGCGATCAGCGCCTGCTCGAACTCGACCTCGTCCTTGCTCGAGAGCGTGGCGATGCGCGACTGCAGATCGAGGCGGGTGACGCTGGTGCGCGTCAGCAGCTCGACGTCCTGCTCTGCCCACCAGTCGTTGGGCCGGAACAGCGGCTCCTCGCGCGTCTCCTGCCCGCGCAGATAGCCCTTGGAGCACTCCGGACGGTTGTATGGCGGGTCGGGCTCGCGGCCGACGAGCAGCACCTCGCCCTGCGCGCCTTCCTCGCGCAGCCAGCGCGCGCAGTTGGCCGACGCGAGGCCGCCTCCGATCAGCAGGTAGTCGACCTTACGGGCTGCCATGCCGGCACCTTACATCCCCGGCGGATGGCGCACGGACCAGTGCGCCCAGGTCGGGATGTGGTCGAGGATCCGCCAGCGAGGGCCGTTTTCATAGCGGTTCGGGCCTATGTCGGTGCCGTCGTGACTCGTGTCCAGGCGTAGACCTGCGATGACCATGAAAACGTGCGCGGTCGGGCTCGCGGTCGCATAGATCGTCACCCACCGCCCCGGACCGGGCGCGCCCCAGTTGACGTAGCTCTGCGCCAGCGGGTTGTCTTTGATGATTTCGGCGAGCGGGCGCACACCGGAGCGGTAGAGCACGTAGTTGACGGTGCTGGAGCAGTCCTCTTCGAGCGCTCCCAGCGGGTCCGGATGTCCGCCCGGGCCGTATGGCAGGTCCTGCAACTCGTTGCCCGCGACCACCATCGCCTGGACGCTCGCCGGCGCTCCGGCCGGGATCAGTGCCAGATGGCCATCGCCCGGTGCCAGTTCGGCCCGTTCTCCAGCAATGAAGCGGACCGGTGTCGGACTCTCGCCCTCCAGCCGCAGATCCGCGCCTTCAACGGCTTCCGCGCCGTTCCCCGGCCCGTCGGGCGCGAGCGACGGCTGTCCACTCCTTGCGGTGGGCGACCCGCCGTATCTCGCCGCCCAGCTGTCCACGTCGGCGACGTACCAGTTCGCGTGGTTGTAGGCGAATATCGCGCGCCGGTAGTCCTCGGGGGCCCCCGCCGCGCGCAGGTAGTTGGCGGCCCCGTAGATCGCATCCGCTGGGTCCCAACGGTCGGCCGGGCCATCGCCGTCGGCAGCCACCCCGTACTTCGCCCACGTCGAGGCGACAAACTGCATCGGCCCGCCCGCGCCCGCTGAGTTGACCGCACCCTGCTGCGTGCATGACGGAGCGGGATCGCGTCCGTGGTTGCACTCGATCTTGCCGATCCCGGCGAGGACAGCCCAGTCGAGGCCGTAGCGCTGTGCGGCCTGTTGATACAGGCGCAGGTACGCCGGCGGGATTTCTCTCTGAGCTAGTGCAGAGACTTCGTCTGTGCGATCTTCGGACACCGGGGCACCGCCGGCGCCCAGGGATGCACCACCGAGTGCGGTCAACGCTGCGACGAGCACAAACGTGACCGCGAACAGCCCACTCGTCGCGGCGGCGATCAAGCCCGCGCCCGTGTCCCGCCCGCGGGCTCTCTCCGTGGCCGACCACGCCGTCATGGTCGATCCCTGCCGAGCTGACGTTTGCGCCGTGCTGCCACCTCGCGTGCATCGCGCATCACACTGGAGGGCAGACTGTGGCCGGCATCCTGCGTCCGCTGCGCCTGAGCGCTCGCTGGCAACGCCGCCTGGGTGTCGAGGGAGCGATCGTGCGCGTCCTGACGCTCGCGCGTATGCGCCGCGCCCGTCCGCCGCTGCACCTGATCTCCCTCCCGCACAGCCCGGTGCGCGGCGTTCAGTGCCTCCTGCTCGCGGTCGATCTCGCCCCGCACGCGATCTCCACGGTGCTCCAGTTCGGCCGCGCGCCGCGTGTCGCCGGCTGCGAGCGCGTTGTCACGCTCGCGGCCGAGACGCGCCAGGCGAGCACGCTTATCTGCCAGGCGGCGCTGGATCTCCAGAGCGCGCTCGGCGCGTGCGCTCGCCTCCCGGTGATCGTCCTCCAGCGTACGCATCGCCTGCTCATCAGTCCCGGCTCTTGCTCGCTCGCGCCCAACCTGTGCGAGCTTGCGCTGCTGCTGCTCGGGCGCCTGCCTGGAGAGCCTGTTCCTCGCCCAACGGGCCACCGCGATCCCCATGCGAGGTGTCTCGAGCGCCCCGCTCACCCTGCGTACAATCGATTGCCGCTGGCGATGCTCACCGGCTGACCCCCGGTCACCAGACGCGCCCACGGCTGCACCGAAGGCCTGGTGGCGGTGCGTGTAGGCCCCCCACCAGAACGCAGACATCAGCAGCCACTGCGTCCACCAGCCGAGCGCCCGCAGATCGGCCAGGATCGCGAGTGCCGCCAGCAACGCACCGAGCAGGAACGAGAACACCAGCTTGGCGATGACCGCTCCCAGCAGCTGCCCAGCCCATCGACGAAACAGCGCGCGACCTCCCTCGCCGAAGGCCGGGGTCAGCACCATCGCGGGTGCCAGCAACAGATACAGCAGGCTGCTGATCGCCGCGGCGAGCAGTCGCACGGCGACGAACCCCAGCAACAGCAGCATCCCGAGCAAGCCCCCGGCGATCAGCACCAAACCTCCCAGTCGCGGCCACGTGCCGCCGTCGGTGCGGAATTCGGCTTGTGCTGCGGTGGGACCGTGGCAGTCCGTCGCTTCACTGCTCTGACAGAGCACCCGTAGCAGCGAGCCCTGTTCGCTGATCGAGTTGCGTGCGGCCCCGTTCGCCGGCAGGGCCAGGAAGATCGCGCCGTTGCTCTGCGCGTCGCGCAGGAGCTCGGCGCTGTGTTCGAGCGCCTTCGCCTGCGCGCTTCCAGCGGCAACACAGGGCACAAGCGCAGACATCCCCGGCTGGCACTCCAGCGCAGCGCTCTCCGCCGCCGCGATCCGCAACCCAGCCGCACGCAGACTGGGATCCAACCTAGAGGGTTCGCGGCACCAGCCGACGTCCCCGAACTCCAGGTAGCACCACGGCACTTCGATCGCTGCCGCAAAGATCGTGTCCAGACCGGCGCCTAGCGCCTGGCCCGAGCCGGCTGGTGTACCTCGGGCGGCGACCGCGAGCGTCCCCAGACTTGCCCGGTTGGCCCATTCGCCGAGCGCCCCGACCGTTCCCGTAGGGTCGGTGATGACCCAGATCCCTGCGACCATCATCGCTGCCATCAGCAACGTCTCGCCGAGGGTCTCGGCCACCCTGCGGCGGATGAGCCCGTGATAAAGCGCCAGCAGCGAGGCCGATGCCAGCGCGATCGGCAGCCAGGGTTCGGTGAAGGCCGCCTGCATCTGTCGTAGACCCGTGCCGAGGCCGGTCGCGGCTGCGCCGTCCAGCAGGTTGATCGTGAAGCACCATTCGAGCATCACGACGAGCGCGTGTACCGCCCATACCAGCGCCATCCACAAAGGCGTCACGATCAGGTCCTGCACGAGGCTGAGCGCCCCACCGGCACTGATACCGAGCACACCCGTGTCTATGTGCACATCGATCCCGTAGTCCGCTGTGGGCGCCGGCGCCGCCACAAACCCGGACGTTTCGCAATTGCGTCTGTTCGTCGCAGACAGTTCGCCCGTGAGTGCTCCTCTGCACGTCGGGCTGCCCAGGCCGTTGCTCACAAGTGGATCCGTCTCTACCTGCGGTACTTCTCCCGCGCCTTCTTCGCTGCTGGCCACCGTGCCCGTGCCGCCTGAGATGAGCGGAGGGCCGCTCGGCGCGGCGTGCTCTGAGGCTGGCTTGTGTGCTGGCGAACTCGCAGCATCGGTCGCCCGGACAGGCCGCACGCTGCCGGCGATTACGAGAGCCGCCGTCGCGGGCGCCACGCATCCGGCGCCAGCAATCGCCACGATCGCGACGAGTGTCACCGACGCGATCGGTTGGGCTTTCACTCAGCTCGGCGGTGTGGTCGAGAACGCGCGCAGCAGTGATGGCACCACGACGTCCACCTGGATCGCCTCCACTCGCCCGCTGTGGTCGCGGAACAGACACCTGCCGGCGTCCAGTTCAAGCAAGGTCTGGCACATGCGCCTGTCCTCCGGGTCGAGCCCGAGCAGGGTGAGCGCACGTGCTGCCTCCGCGTGCGAGCGCATCCCGAAGACGAACGTCGCACCGATCAGGTTTTCGAGCGACTCCCGCTCCCCGATCAGCGTGTCAGTGACCAGCTGAGTGCTGATGATTGGCACCGCTAGCTCCGAACGACCCATCCGCTGCAGAGACGCCAGCAGCATGCGGCCGACCGGATCTCCCAGCAACCGCCATCCCTCGTCGAAGGAGAACAGCTTCAGGCGTCCCCGCTCAGCACTCATTAGCTGCATTGCGAACATCGCGATCAGGCGCACTATCTGCTCGCCCACCCGCTCGGCCTGGGAATACTCCGAGCGCGGCATGCCCGGCGGCGGAGCTGGCAGATCGCGGATCGGTAGATACGTGACCTGGCGGTGCCCCACCGGCGGCAGCGTCACGGCTGGGTCCGCAAACCCGAGCTGCGTCAGTCCGGAGCGAGCGTAGACGTCGAGGGCTCTACCCACCTGTATGTCGATGCCGTCCCCCTGCGCAAGCGCACGGATGACCTCGCGGCAGGTCGGATCGGACGAGCGTGTGAGGACGCGGTCGACCGCCCCGACCACCGCCGTCTCCCACGCCGGTTCCGCCCTGCCCGGCAGAAGATCGCGCAGGAAGGAAACCGTGGCATCCTGGCGCAGATGAGCGGGCGCGACCCGCAGCGGGTCCAGCATGCCGCGCAGTGCCGGGTCTGGCCGCAGCGTCACACACTCCACATGCGGCGTCACATCCGCCAGCAGGTGGAAGCGGTGGTCGCCCTTGGGGTCGCAGTCAATCACCCGCGCACCCTGCAGAAATCCCTCGTACTTGAGCTTCTGCGCCAGCGTCGTCTTACCCGAGCCGAGCGCGCCGACGCTGAGGATCGTGGCGTTGCGGTTGCTGTCAGAGCCCTCTCGCAGGTTGAAGGTGACCGGCTGCCGGGACCCCGACAGCGTGTGGCCGAGGTAGAAGCCTCGGCTCGATCCAGCCTCGTGGGTGGCGGTCGGCATCATCGCCGCGACTTGCTCGGCCGTCAGCGTGTCGTCGTATCCCGCCAACCTGGTCCGCTGACCCGGCAGATGCTGGAGGAACAGCTGCAGCTGATCGCCAAGCGGCCGATGCAGGCGTACTTCTCCAAAGGCCCGCCTGCACATCTCGACGCGCTCCTCCAGCTCCTGCTCGGCCTCCGCCGCGACCGCGATCGCGACCGTCGCGCGCAGCAGCGGCGGCCTGCTCGACGCCTGCAGGTAGGCGAGCAGATCCCTCGCCTCCTGCGTGCGCTCGTAGCCCAAATCAGAGACCCCTTGCTCCCCGCTGGACTCCGCCCGCACGATCTGATCGGCGTCCTGGATCCGTCGCCGCGCAATTCTCAGTGCCAACTCGTTTGGCAGGAAGCGCGCATTCAGCGACAGGTCGATGCCAAACGGCAGGCTTTCCGCCGGGGCGAACATCAGCTCTGCCCGGACATCCGGGAACTGCGTACGCTCCGGCAGCGCCCCCATCACCAGCTGCGCCTGCCAACTCAGACCGAGCTCGGATTCGATCTTGAGTGTTCTGCCTTGATGCTCGACATAGCCATCGGCCCAACGCATCACGTCACCCTCCAGCGGGGCCAGCACGGCCTCCCCGTTGCGCTCGAACACGAGCGCGCGCGGCTCGTGCAGACCATCGATCACCGGCTCCGCCAGCCCTCTGCAGAACGCTCTGCGCACCAGCCACTGCAACTCGACGCCACGTGCCTGGCGCACCGGCAGGAAGTCCGCCAGCCGTGAGTGGGCGTGGTCGGCGCGTATCCGTGCCCGCTCGAGCTCAGGCACCTTCAGAACGCGTCTGTCGCGCAACGCCAACACTCGTCTGAATCCCTCCCACCACTCCCGTGGATGCTGTCCAGCCGCCCGCGAGACGTAGGAGGCGATGTCACGCTCGGGCTCGCGCAGGCTCACAAGCAGGAACACCGCGGGCTGCGCCGTCCCGACCTTGCCCAGCCGGCGAACGTGCTCCTCTATGTAGCGCTCGCGCAAACGTACGTGGACACGCGACGACGCAGGCCCGGAGTCGCTCTCCTCGCGCAGGCCACGCGCGTAGCGCTCCAGCTCCCAGCGTCGGCACACTCGCAGAATTTGCACATCGGCCTCGAGCGCCTCGAGCGCTCCGATCAGCGCGAGGAAGCGAGCGTGCTTGCCTTCCTCACTCAGCCACGCATACGAGGAGGTCTGCACCACGAACGCCGCCCAACCATCGTCGAGCCCCTGAGCGAACACACAGTTGCCGTAGACAAACGCGATTGGCGCCCTCACCGCGTCAGCCTCTCCGGGGCGCGTCTGAGCGCACGAGTAGCCGCGCCCCGGGCGCAAGCGAGATCACCCGTCCCTCCGGCAGCGCCCGAGCACCCGCTGGCTGGCGCAGAGCCAACACCGGACGGAGCCCCGTCCGCGCCGTGGCACTGGACCCCTGCTCCAGCGCCCGTCCCCGACGCTCATGCTCAACGGAGACGAGCACGGCACCGGGCCCCGTATAGCGAAGGCGACGCATACGACTGTCTGAGCCATCGGGAAGCATCACGATCTCCGGCGGACGCCACCGCCCTCCTACCGCCGTGCATCGCCGCACACCGGCCAGCCGGCGAGGCCCGATCCAGTAGCGCACGAGCGCCTGCGCAGCCAGATGGAAGGTCCGACCCTCCAGGCGGATCGCGGTCAGCACCGTTGCGCCGGCGCCGGGCAGCGCGATGTCGCGCAGATACCAGGGAAATTCCCTGACGAGAGATCCCGCCAACGGCAGGCCTGCCGAAATCAGTCCCACCGACAGAATCGCGAGGCAATAGACAACCCCCCGGACAGGCACCCCACCTGGGTTCAGGCGCAGACGATCGACGCTGTAGATACGCCGCTCCAGGTCGAAGACCCGGCGATAGGAGCGGATCTCGATCACTGGGATCCGAACAGCGATGTGACCGTGTCGCGCAGCAGGCTCACACCCGCAGGAGTGGCCAGCAGCACCGAGACGATCCCCACGGCGAACACGCCCGCCGCCTCCTTGAAGTCTCGGCGAAACGCCAGCACCGTCGCAGCCACCGCAAACGCGAGGCCAATCAAGCTCATCGCGACCGCCCGTCCCGTATTCCCTGCCTTGGCGGCGGCTGCTTCCAATGAGCTGCCTCCACTTTCCGACGCCGTAGTCGGCACTTCCGTCGCGCTCGTCGTTGTGACCGCCGCACGAGCCACAGCGGGCGCCGTGAGCGCCACTGTGATGCATACACACGCAAGCAGCGCAACGATCAACCAACAGGAACGTCGCATCCTCATCGGGCCTCCTCGGGGTTGGGATCTACACGTCGGGCTCCGTCTGCACAGCCGAAACCTCCCAGCGGCCCTGCTCGCGAACCACGTCAAGTTCATAGGCGAGCGTGTACTGAACGCCACGCTCGTCCTGCGCCTGCACCGTCGCCAGCACTGAGCTCCCCTCGGGCGCCCAGTCGAGCCGTTGCATCGACTTGAGGCTCAGAGGCAGGCTTGGAAGCGAGACACGGGCGCCGCTGGTGAGGTCAGCTTCCAGCTCGCTGGAGGACGCGGCCAGGTAGTTGCGCAGCACTCGCTCCACAACTGTCGCGAGCGCCGGATCATCCACTTCACGCAGGTGCCCGACAGCCTGTGCCGGCCCGGTGGCCGGAGCGCCCACAAAGGCGGGGTAACCGGCCAGCGCCAGACTGTCCTCGGCGGTGCGCATGACGGCCACCGTCAAATACAGCAGGCCTGCGGTGTCCGTCTGCGCCGCGACCGTGTAGACGTGCTCACCCGCTGCCGGTTCGCGCGCCTGGACCACTTCCGCCCATTCGACCCGCTGCTCGCCGTTTGCCGGAAGCTCGAGACCAGCGTCCGCTTCGATGCCCGGCCCGAGAAACTGTTCGAGCGCGCGGGCGCTGGCCTGCGGTTCGGCCGCGTTCCATGTCAGGTAGCGACGTGCGAACAGCGCAGCGTACGCTTCAGCCGCCGGATCCGACGGTGTTGGCTCGCGCACAGTCGACGCCGGCAAGACGGGCCGCGGGGGGACGATCGCGAACCGAGCGCTCGCCGCCAGCCCCGCGACTGACAGCATGTACAGCAGATACCGGGGCAGCCCGCGCGCAAGGCGGATCCGCCACAGCGCACGCGTGGCAATCGTCACGGTCGGTCGCATCTGCTCGCGAACCACCTCGCGCTCCTCAGCGCTCGAATCCGAACTCTGACTGTCCCGAGTGCCGCGGCTTCGCCACAGCGCTCGCCGTCGGGCGCGTAACGCTCGCCGGTGTCGCGGTTCGTCCGCTCCGTCGAACCGCCTGCCGGTCGCGCACGCTCCGTTGGCGAAACGCATCTGCCCCTGCAGGCTCCCGCCAGACGTGGGCATGAGCGCCACGTGAGGATGCAGGTGAACCGATGGCCGCGAGCAGGCCCGTACCGACCCGGCGTCCGTCGCCTGCGACCGAAGACAGGCCAGCGACCGATGACAGGCCGGCGAGCGCGAGCGGCCCTCCCACCGCCCCGATGGCCGCCAACAGCATCGTCGCACCGGCAACTCTGTGTAGCCGCCGCTCCCCGCTTCCGGATGCTGCCACCTCGAAGCGCCCGTCGCGACCTGCGCACGCGAAGAACTCCTCCTCGCCACACACGCGATAGACCTCGCGGGGCGCTCGTCGCAGCAGTGTCATCGCGCCACCGCCGAGCCGTGCACGCGGGCGGCCGGAAGCCGGAGCGGGGAGCTCTCCAGATCCCGACCGCTTGCGCGCGGATGGGGATCACCGTGCTGTCGTCCATTCAACCGACTGCCGGTGTCCCAGGAAACGCCTCTATGAGTGGGGGGAGAGAAATTCATAGAGCGTCCCTGTCTCTCCATCCGACGACCGCGCCCCAGCTGGGACATCCAGCTCGTCGGCCATCAAACTCCGTAGGCGTGCACGCGCGCGCTGCGCCACCTTGCGGTACTTCTCCTTGGACCAGCCGTACCGTCGGCAGAACTCGCTACGGCTCATCTGCAGTCCAACCTGACACGCGAGGACCATCTGCTGGTCCGGGGTGAGCTCCCGCGCGAGCGACTGCACGCGGCACAACTCCTGGCGCAGGATCGTCAACCGCTCGGGGTCGGCGCGCATGTCGACGATCTCGATGTGAGCTTCCTCCAGGAGGCCAAGCGACATGGCGGCCTCGAGCGCCGCCTGCATCGGACTGCGCCCTGACAGCGCTCTACGGCGATCGTGGATCCGGGAGAGGAAACGCTGCTCGATGACGTTGGCCAGATGCAGCCGGCTCGAGAACTTGGCTCCTTTGCGCGCGTGCGTTATGAGCTCAAGCGTCGCCTGGCTGTAGCAGTCCTCGAGATCCTCCCGACGCAGCCGGTAGCGGTGGGCGCGCAGCAACAGCTCGCGCTTGGCGCGCGCCACCAGCGCCACCTCCTGCGCCGGATCGAACCCGCGCTCCTGCGCCGGATCGAACCCGCGCATCGCGCGTGCACCGACGGGCCAGCGAGCACCCAGCTCTCGTCTTTGCGGCTGCGATCGGGTAGACACATGGATATGTCGCGCCACGTAGCCCGCAGACCCCCCTCCCAATTTCCAGCAGCCGCCGCGGCGATCGATGGCGGAGCCGGCTCGACCGGAGCAGTCCGATGACCCTCACCGAGCGCCTCCACGACCTCGACCGCCGCCAGCAGCAGAGCCCCCGACTTCGCTTCCTAGCGGCGGTGCTCAAGAAGTTCGGCGACGACCAGGCCGGCCAGCTGGCCGCGCTGATCGCCTACTACGGCTTCGTCTCGCTGTTCCCGCTGCTGCTGGTGCTCGTGACTGTGCTCGGCTTCGTGCTCCAGGGCGACCCCGGCGAGCAGAAGCGGATCCTCGACGGCGCGCTCGGACAGTTCCCGCTCATCAGCGACCAGCTCAAGCTGCAGTCGCTGACCGGCAGCGGTGTCGGGCTGGCGATCGGTGTGCTCGGCTCGCTGCTCGCCGGCATGGGCATCACGGGCGCCACGCAGAACGCCTTCAACCGCATCTGGAGCGTGCCCTTCAAGAACCGCCCCGACTTCCTGCATTCGCGCCTGCGCGGCCTCGGCATGCTGGCGATCCTGGGCACGCTCTCGATCGTCTCGACCACCGCCGCCGGCTTCGTCGGCTCGGCAAGTCACGCCGCGCCTGCTGTCGTCGCCGGGATCGTGGTCGCGTTCGTATTCAACCTCGCCCTGTTCATGACCGCCTTCAAACTGCTCACCGCCGTTGAGGTCCCCTGGCGCGATCTGCTACCCGGAGTGATCGTCGCCGCCGTCTTCTGGCAGCTGCTGCAGCACCTGGGCGGCTTCTACGTCGATCACGAGCTCAAGCGCACCGGGCCGCTCTACGGTGTCTTCGCGCTCGTGCTCGGCCTGCTCGCCTGGCTGTATCTCGGCGCCCAGCTGACGATCTTCGCCGCTGAGATCAACGTCGTGCGTCTGCGCCGGCTGTGGCCGCGCAGCTTCTTCTCCGACCCGCTGCTCGAGGCCGATATGCGGGCGCTCACGTCCTCCGCCGAGGTCGAGGAGCGCGTGCACGAGCAGAACGTCGAGGTCGACTTCGACGGACCCGGATAGGACGCGTCTGCGGCTCGATCTCGCCGTAGCCCGTCGAGTAGGTGCCTGCAAACGGCTCTGCAATGCCGATTTCCGACGTTCCGTACGGTCGATCGAATGTACTTGCGCACGCAACCATCGCGCGCTATACTAACTAAACTTTCGTAAGCTCATATGGAGCGCCTACCTATGACACCTTCCTCGCAGAAACCCACAATCCAGCCTTCCGCGCCGTCCCCGGAAGGAGAGCCCAAGCCGCACCTACGACTGATCCCGCTCGACGACACGGTCGTGTTCCCCAACATGGGCATCACGCTGACCGTCGACGTCGGCGATGACGAGCGCGTCGTTCTCGTGCCGCGCCACGAGAACGAGTTCCTCGAGGTGGGCACCATTGCCGAGGTCTCCGAGCAGATCCGCCTGCCCGGCGGCGGCCGTGCGGTCGCCATCTCCGGCGAGCACCGCGCGCTGATCGGCGCCGCCCAGACCGGCCCCGGCGGGGAGCTGCGCGTGGAGGTCGACGAGCGGCCCGACGACGTGCCCACCGACAAGCGCACGCGCGAGCTCGAGCGCGAGTACCGCGCGACCGTCGAGGAGATCCTCGAGCTACGCGGCGACGACGGGCGCATCTCCGCGTTCCTGCGCGCGATCGCCGAGCCCGGCGCGCTCGCCGACTCCGCCGGCTACTCCCCCAACATCTCCTACGAGCAGAAGGTCGAGCTACTGCGCACGCTCGACGTCACCGAGCGCCTTGAGCTTGCCGTCAAGCTGCAGCGCGAGAGTCTCGCCGAGCTGCAGGTGCGCAGGCGCATCCGTGACGACGTGCAGGAGGGCGCCGAGAAGCAGCAGCGCGAGTACTTCCTGCGTAAGCAGATGGACTCGATCCGCAAGGAGCTGGGCGAGGACGACGCGTCCGTCGCCGATGAGTACCGCACGAAGATCGAGGACGCCGACATGCCCGAGCCCGTCAAGGAGCAGGCGCTGAAGGAGCTCGCGCGCCTCGAGCGCATGGGCGAGCAGACCGGCGAGTCGAGCATGATCCGCACGTACCTCGACTGGCTGATCGCGGTGCCCTGGGGCAAGCGCTCCGAGGAGCACCTCGACCCGGTCGCCGCGCGGGCTGTTCTGGATGCGGATCACGCCGGCCTGGAGGACGTCAAGGACCGCGTTACCGAGTACCTGGCCGTGCGCAAGCTGCGCCAAGACCGTGGCATCGAGGCCGACCCCAAGTCAGGCGCGATCCTCACTTTGATCGGGCCCCCCGGCACCGGCAAGACCTCGATCGGCGAGTCGATCGCCCGCGCTACAGGACGCGAGTTCGTGCGCATGTCGCTCGGCGGCGTGCGCGACGAGGCCGAGATCCGTGGGCACCGGCGCACCTACATCGGTGCGTTGCCCGGTCGCCTGGTCAGGGCGCTGCGCGACGCCGGCACGATGAACCCGGTGATCCTGCTCGACGAGGTCGACAAGGTGGGCGCCGACTGGCGCGGAGACCCCTCCGCGGCGCTGCTCGAGGTCCTGGACCCCGCGCAGAACCACTCGTTCCGCGACCACTATCTCGACGTCGAGCTCGACCTCAGCCAGGTCATGTTCCTCGCGACCGCCAACGTCGCGGACACGATCCCAGGACCGCTGCTCGACCGCATGGAGGTGATCCGCTTTGACGGGTACACCTCCGAGGAGAAGCTCGCGATCGCCAAGGGTTACCTGTGGCCGCGCCAGCGCGACCGCAATGGCCTGCGCGAGAACGAGGTTGAGATCTCGGACGACATGCTGCGCACAATCATCTCCGAGTACACACGCGAGGCCGGCGTGCGCAACCTCGAGCGCAACCTCGGCACCGTGCTACGCAAGACCGCAACCAAGATCGCCTCGACGCAGGCGGCGAGCGAGGAGCCGGCCACGCCGGTCGAGCCGGTCGACCGCAGCGAGGCTGACGCGAGCGCCGGCGCCACGTCCGAAAACGGCGCCAAGCCGGTGAAGAAGGCTCGGGCCAAGGCAGCCAAGGCGAAGTCGGCTACCGGGAAGCCTGTGAAGATCGACCTGGAGGTCGTGCGCGACGCGCTCGGACGCCAGAAGTTCTTCCAGGAGTCCGCCGCGCGCACCGCCACGCCGGGTGTCGCTACCGGGCTCGCGGTGACCGGTGCCGGTGGCGACGTGCTGTTCGTCGAGGCCACCGCCATGAAGGGCGGCAGCTCCGGCGGCAACAGCCTGGTGCTGACCGGTCAGCTCGGCGATGTGATGAAGGAGTCCGCCAAGATCGCGCTTTCCTATGTGCGCGGACACGCGGAGGAGCTGGGCATCGACGAGGGCGCCTTTGAGAACCGCGAGTTCCATGTGCACGTTCCCGCCGGTGCGATCCCCAAGGACGGTCCCAGCGCGGGCGTGACGATGGTCACGGCGCTCGCCTCGCTGCTGTCCCAGCGACCGGTCAAGCACACCGTGGGCATGACCGGCGAGGTCACGCTGCAGGGCCGCGTGCTGCCGATCGGCGGGCTCAAGCAGAAGGCGCTCGCCGCCCACGCCGCTGGCCTGACCGACGTGATCCTGCCCGAGCGCAACCGTGGCGACCTCGACGAGATCCCCGAGGAGGTCCGTGAGCAGATGACCTTCCATCCGGTGATGACCGTGCAGGAGGTCCTCGACCGCGCGTTGGAGCCCGCACGCGATGTCGCGCATCTCTCGTAGGTGTGAGCCCGTCCCGGTGGAGGTCCGCGAGACCGCGGACCTCCTCGAGCGGCGCTGGCAGCTGTCGATCATCTACGCCGCCCTCACCGGCGCGCTGCGCTTCAACGAGTTCGCCGACGCCGTCGCTGGCATCTCACCGCGCATGCTCTCCGAGCGCCTGCGCGACCTCGAGGCCGCCGGGCTGGTACAGCGCACCGTCATCCCCTCCAGCCCGCCCACCGTCGAGTATCGGCTGACCGATCGCGGACGCAAGCTCGGTCCGATCATCGAGGCCATGCGCGAGTACTCGCGCGAGGGCGTGTGAGTAGCACCGGGAGCACGCGCACGCTCCGCTCAGACGGTCGCTCCGCGTCTACGTGGCTCAGACGGCCGCCCGCTCCGCGCCCACAGCCTCGGGGCTGCTGACCCCGACCAGCTGCCCGCTCGCGCATTCGCTTGCACGAACCAGCGCGTGTGGGTTGCGAATCCCAGTCACGCCCACCAGGCCGCCGATGGCCACGAGCGCCGCCGCGATCGCCATGCCCAGGTGGAAGCTGTGCAGCGATGCCTGTTCGGCGGCCACCCGCAGCGCATGACCCTGCGCCGCCGGCAGCCGACTCACGTCCGGGCGTCCAAGCGGAAGCCGCTTGGCGGCGCGCACCGCCGCGCGCGCCTCAGCCCCGAGCGTCTTGCCAGCCAGGCGGCTGTTCATCGCCGTGGCGAACGCTGAGGAGATCGCCGCGCCGACGGCAGCCGTGCCGAGCAGGCCGGCGACGCGCGCGACCGCGTTGTTGACCCCCGAGGCAATCCCCGCTTGGTGCTCGGCTCCCGCGAGCACCGCCGCCGTCAGCGGCGCGACGGTCATCGACAGCCCCAGCGCGAACAGGATCAGCGGCGGCAGCACTTCGCTGAGATAGTCCAGCTTCACACCGGCGCGCTGGAACAGCAGCAACCCGCCGGCCGCCACCAGCGGGCCGGCGCCCATGAAGAAGCGGGGGCCGTAACGATCGGCGAGCGCGCCGAAGCGGCGCGAGAGCACGAACATGACCACCGTCACGGGCAATGTCGCCAGGCCGCTCTTTAGCGGCGTGTAGCCGCCGATCTGCTGCAGGAACAGCACCAGGAAGAAGAACAGGATCGCCAGGCCCGCGTACATCGAGAACGTCTCCACGTTGCCGGCCGCGAAGTTGCGCCGGCGGAACAGCCCGAGTGGCAGCATCGGGTCGCGCGCACGGGACTCGAACAGCGTGAACAGCGCGAGCAGGCCAACACCGGCGATCAACGGCACGAGCACGGCCATGCTGGACCAGCCGAGCCGCGGCTGCTCGATCAGCGCGAACACAGGTCCGCCGAGGCCGGCCGCACACAGCGCCGCTCCGGTGAGGTCGATCCGACGTGGCCCCGCTGCGCGGGGTGCTCCACGCGGGATCGCCAGCAGGATCAGCGACACGCAGCCGATCACCAGCGGGATGTTCATCAGGAAGATCCAGCGCCACGACGTGAGCGCCAGCAGCTCACCCCCTGCCAGCGGGCCCAGCACGCCCGCGATCGCGCCCCATGCCGTCCAGCTGCCGATCGCTTGGCCGCGCTCGGTCTCGGGGAACGTGTTGACAATCACAGCGAGCGAGCTCGGCACCAGCAGCGCGCCCGCCACTCCCTGCACGGCGCGCGCCGCGACCAGCACCCCGATTGAGGGTGCCAGCGCGCACGCCAGCGATGCCGTCCCGAACCCCGACACGCCGAGCGCGAACACGCGTCGCTCGCCGAACAGATCGCCGAGCGATCCTCCGATCAGGATCAGCGAGCCGAGTGTCAGCAGGTAGCCGTTGACGACCCACTGCTGCGCGGCCAGACCGCCGCCGAGTGCGCGCTGGATCGTTGGCAGCGCGACGTTCACGACCGTGCCGTCCAGCAGCACGATCCCGGAGCCCAGGATGCAGGCGATCAGCGTGAGGCGCTTGGTCCTCGCGAGGTCGTCAGTCGGCGCCGGACCCACGGCGCGAGTGTAGGTCAGACCGGCGAGCCGTCGCCGTTCGAGACCGCTCGTCGCAGCACGGAGCGCTGCACGTGCGCGATCTCCGTGCAGCCGCTGAGCGCCATCGTGAGATCGAGCTCGGCGAGCAGGCAGCGCAGCACGTACTCGACACCGGCCTGCCCGCCCAGCGCTAGGCCCCAGACGTAGGGGCGCCCGAGGCACACCGCGTCTGCCCCGAGGGCAAGTGCCTTGAACACGTCGGCGCCGGTGCGGATGCCGCTGTCGAACAGCACCGGGAACTCCTTGCCGACGGCCTCCCGTACGGCTGGCAGCGCATCGAGCGCTGCGATCGACCCGTCGACCTGGCGCCCGCCGTGGTTGGAGACGATCAGCCCGTCGACGCCGGCCTCCAGCGCCAGCCGCGCGTCCTCGGCGTGCAGGATCCCCTTCAGCACGATCGGCAGCGCCGTCTGCTCGCGCAGCCACGTCAGGTCGGCCCAGGTGACGCTCGGGTTGGCGAACTGGTAGGCCCAGTGACCGATCGCCGGGCCGGGGTCCTCCTCGGGCGTCCGCTCCAGCGCGGCGCGGAAGACGGGGTCACAGAAGTAGTTGGCCACGCCCTCGCCTTTGAGGAACGGCAGATAGCCGTGCTGCAGGTCGCGCGGGCGCCAGCCGAGCAGCCAGGTGTCAAGTGTGACGACGATCGCGCTGTAGCCGGCGTCGGCGGCGCGGGCGAGGAAACTCGCGGCGAGATCGCGATCCCTGGGCCAGTAGAGCTGATACCAACGGCCAGCCGGGTGGGCGGGCTCTATAGCAGCGGCGACGTCCTCCATCGTGTGCGACGCTGCGGTGCTGAGGATGAACGGCAGGCTCCGCGACGCCGCGGCGCGGCCGACCGCCAGCTCTGCGTCCGGATGGACGATCGACTGCACGCCGACCGGCGCGAGCATTACCGGGGCGGGCATCGCGGTGCCGAGCACCGACGTGCTGAGGTCGCGCTCGGAGACATCGCGCAGCATCCGCGGCACGATCTCCCAGCGCTCGAACGCGTGCAGGTTGGCGCGCACCGTCAGCTCGGCGCCGGCACCGCCGGCGACATAGCCGAACGCCTCTGGGCTCAGCAGCTCCCGTGCACGCTCCTGCAAATCCGCCGCTAGCAGCGGCAGCGACGGGGTCTCGCCGGCAAGCCCACCGGCATAGATCTCGTACTGGAAGTTAGCGAAGGCCTGCTCCGGCAATACGAGCTCGGCGTCGGTGATGGTGGGCTCGGCGTCGGTCATCGCTCAGACCCTAGCTTCTTCAGGAAGCCTTACGCAACGCCTGCTTTCGTAAAGGGTCGCGATGGACAGAGCCAGCCAAAGAATGACTCGCAGGCAGTTGCTTCGCTCCGCAGGAGTGGGAGCGGCCGGGCTGACGCTCACGGGCGCGGTGGGCGAGATCGTCTCCGGTGCGCTGGCCTCCTCACGGCGCAAACCCCCGGCCGCACCCAGGCCGCCGGCCCTGCCCAGGTGGCACACCCGGCCAGATCTGCAGATTCCGGCGCTGACGATCGCCCACAGCGAGGAGGGCGTCTCGACGGATCCGATCTTCATCGCGCCGTACAACGCCCCGAATGGCCAGGCGGGTGCGGTGATCGTCGACGGCACCGGCGAGCCTGTCTGGGAGAACCCGCTGGCGGGGAAGGTGACCACCAACTTCCGGGTGCAGCGCTACCGCGGCAGCCCTGTGCTCACATGGTGGGAGGGAGACATCGAACTCGGCCATGGCGTGGGTGAATACGTAATCGCCGACTCGAGCTACCGCACGGTGCGTCGGGTGCAGGCGGCAAACCGACTGCGCGGCGATCTGCACGAGTTCGTGATCACGCCGCGCGACACCGCGCTGCTCACGAGCTACGTGGTCCGCAAGGCCGACCTGTCCGCGGTCGGCGGCGCGCGCGGGGGCACGATCCAGGACGCGATCTTCCAGGAGATCGACCTCGCGACGGGCAGGCTGCTGCTCGAGTGGCACAGTCTCGATCGCATCCCGTTGGAGGAGTCCTACGCGCCGGTCGGCGCGGATTGGGACTTCTTCCACATCAACTCGGTGGACCTCGACCACGACGGCGACCTGCTCGTCTCCGCGCGCAGCACGCACACTGTGTACAAGATCGCCCGCAGCGGCGCGATCGTGTGGCGCCTCGGTGGCAAGCACAGCGACTTCAGCATGGGCGCGGGGAGCGCCTTCGCCTGGCAGCACGACGCCCGCCGCCAGCTCAACGGGACGCTCACGGTCTTCGACAACGGCGCCACGCCGGCGGTCGAGCGGCGCTCACGCGGGCTGATCCTCGATCTCGACGAGCGGGCGATGACGGCCGCCCTGCTGCGTCAGTACACGCACCCGGGAATCCTCGCCGGCAGCCAGGGCAGCGTGCAGCTGCTGCCCAATGGCAATGTGTTCGTCGGCTGGGGAGAAATACCCCGCGTGTCGGAGTTCCATCATTCCGGGCACATGCTGTTCGACGCTGTGCTCGGCGCGCAGTACCAGTCCTACAGGGCCTTTCGCCTGCCGTGGACGGGCCGCCCGGCGGAGACCCCCGCGATCGCTGTGGCCGACCGCGGCCGCGACGTGACCGCGTATGCGAGCTGGAACGGCGCGACCGAGGTACATCGGTGGCAGCTGCTCGCTGCTGGCCAAACGGGCGTTCTGCGTCCGGTAGCGAGCACGCGCTCACGTGGATTCGAGAGCATGCTGCGCGGGGCCTCGCCTGGGCCTCGTTTCGCCGTGCGGGCGCTGGATGCTCGTGGTGCGCCCCTGGGGCAGTCGGAGACGGTCACGCTCACCAGCTGATCTTCGGTCGGGCATTGCCCCCGTTGGACATGGCGCTCGGACGCCGTAGCGGGGCGTCGCAGCCAGATCAGCCGAGCACGAGCTCGGCGGCGGCTCGCAGCGTGGCGGCGTCGCCGGAGACGAGTAGCGTGGTGACAATCGACTCGCGCCACTTGGCGAGGTCATCGCGGATCTTCTCGCGTGTGCCGATCAGCGAGAGCGCTTCGATCAGCGCGGTCGGGATCTTGGCGCAGGCCTCGTCCTTCTTGCCGCTCAGATACAGGTCCTGGATCTCGGCGACCTCGCGCTCGTAGCCCATGCGGATCGGGACGTTGGCGTGGAAGTTGGCGCCCTTGGCGCCCATGCCACCGAAATACAGGGCGTAGAAAGGCCGCAGCGCATCGGCTGCGGCGTCGATGTCGTCGGTGACGATCAGCGGCACGGTCGCAGCCACCTCGAAGTCGGCTGCGCTGCGGCGGGATCGACCCCCACCCTCCTGCCGCCGCGCGAAGCCCTCCTCTAGCGATGGCTTGTAGATCTCGTTGTAGACGGCCGGCGAGAACAGCATCGCCAGCCAGCCGTCGCACAGCTCGGCACACAGCGCGATGTTCTTGGGCCCCTCGGCGCCGAGGTAGATGGGGATGTCCTCGCGCAGCGGGTGGATCGAGGACTTCAGTGCCTTGGCCAGGCCGGTCCCGTCAGGCAGCGGCAGCGGGTAGTGCGGCCCGGGAGCCTGCACGGGACCCTTGCGCGCCCAAATGTCGCGCAGAATCGCGATGTACTCGCGGGTGCGTGCGAGCGGCTTGGCGAACGGCATGCCGTACCAGCCCTCGACGACCTGCGGGCCGGAGACGCCGAGGCCGAGGATGAAACGACCGTTTGACAGGTGGTCCATGGTCATCGCCGCCATCGCGGCGGCGGCGGGCTGGCGCGCGGACATCTGCACGATTGCGGTGCCGAGCTTGATGCGCTCGGTCGAGGCTCCCCACCAGGCGAGCGGGGTCAGGCAGTCCGAGCCGTACGCCTCGGCGGTCCAGATCGAGTCGAACCCCAGCCGCTCGGCCTCGGCGACGGCGTCGGTTACGCCGGGTGGCGGCCCACCGGCCCAGTAGCCGGTGTTCAGTCCGAGCTTCAGCTCGCCTGCCATGGCGACGAGACTACACGCCCACGAGCGCGAGCGTGAAGCCGTCGTAGCCCTTGTTGCCGACCGTTTGGATCGTCGTGGCAGTGACACTCGGCTCACGCGCGAGCAACTCGTGGAAGCGACGCATGCCCAGGACCCTGGGGTCCTCGCTGCCAGCGTCGATGAGCGCGCCGCCGCGCACGACGTTGTCAGTGACGATCACGCTCCCGGGACGTGAGAGCTCGAGCGCCCGCTCGAAGTAGTCGGGGGTGCCCTGCTTGTCGGCGTCGATGAAGATCAGGTCGAACGGACCGGCATCTTCGGCGATCAGCGTCCGCAGACTTTCGAGCGCGCGTCCGATCCGTATTTCTATGAGGCCGGCGAGGCCGGCCTGCTCGACGTTCGCAGCGGCGACCTTGGCGTAGCCCGGGTCGAGCTCCAGTGAGATCAGGCGGCCGTCGTCGGGGAGCGCTCGCGCGAGCCAGATGGTGCTGTAGCCGCCGAGCGTGCCCAGCTCGAGGATGCTGCGCGCGCCGTGGATACGCGCGAGCAGATGCAGCAGCTTGCCTTGGGCGGGCGAGAGCGCGATCGGCGGCAGGCCGGCGACGGCGCTCGCCCGTAGCGTGGCCTGCAGCGCGGGGTCCGCCTCGACCAGCAGATCCTCGATGTAGCTGTCGACTTCGGTCCACCGCTCTTGGCTCATCGACGCCCCTCGGCTGGTTCGCTCCGGCTCATCAGCGCAAGCGGCACCGACAGCCCGGCCGAGCGCCGCACGGTGGCGATCCGCCAGCCCGGCTGAACCGCTGGACGCGCAGGGCTAACGTGGTCGGCGAGCAGTTCGACGGTGCTGTCCAGGTCGGCGACGAGGAGCGCCATACCCCAGAAGCGGGCCGGATGTTCGCGGCCGCCGGCGCGCTCGATCACCTGCTCGGGCTCCTGGATCAGCTCGAGGATCTCGCTACCCAAGCGGAAGAACGCCTGGCGGGGCGCGCCGGCCGGAGTCGGCTCCTCGCGCACCCGGCGCAGGTCGAGACCGGCCGCCTGCATCACCGCGACACTGCGATCGAGGTCCGGTGAGGCCGCGACGACATGGTCGATCGAGACCACGCCGTTGGGATGGGGGGACGCCGGTGGAGACACGGGAGCGACGGAGATCGTCGTGGGCAGCCCGTCGAGCTCGGCGCTGGCCGCATCGCGCAGTGACCAGCCCGCGATGCCGGGCGCGTGGGGTGTCTCTACAGGGCCGGCGAAGCGTAGCCACACACTGCCGATCTGAGTGCGATCGTCCGCGACGTCGAAGCCGAGCGCCGCCCAGTGGGCGGGCTCGTCGGCGATCGTGAGCTCATCGATCGTGGGTGCGGACAAAGTCTTTCCTCTCCGCCCTTCCTCTCCGGCACGCTGGCGCGTCGAGTCCGGGTAGTGGTCGCTCATGGCGCTAAAACGATCAGGCGTGAACCGTACACCCACACCGAGCGACCGCCGGCCCGAGGCGAGCGATCGTGGGCTCGCACCGAATGGTGGCGAGCTCGAGCTGAGCGATCGTCGGCGACTGGCGATCCTGGCGATCTGCTGCATGAGCCTGCTGATCGTGGCGATGGATAACACGATCGTGAACGTGGCGCTGCCGTCGATCCGTCGCGACCTGCACGCGTCGCTGTCGGGGCTGCAGTGGACGATCGACGCGTACGTGATTGTGCTCGCGAGCCTGCTGCTGCTGTCCGGCTCAACCGCCGACCGCCTCGGGCGTCGGCGCACCTTTCAGGTGGGCCTGTTGTTGTTTGTGGCCGGCTCGCTGCTGTGCAGCCTCGCCCCCACGCTCGGCTGGCTGATCGCGGCGCGAGCCCTGCAGGGCGTCGGCGGCTCGATGCTCAACCCGGTGGCAATGTCGATCATCACGAACGTGTTCACCGACCCGCGCGAGCGCGCCCGCGCGATCGGCGCGTGGGGCGCGGTTGTCGGCATCAGCTTGGCGCTCGGCCCGATCGTCGGCGGCGCGTTGACCGAGACGGTGGGCTGGCGCGCGATCTTCTGGATCAACGTGCCGATCGGGCTGGCGGCGGTGGTGCTGACGGCGCTGTTCGTACCGGAGTCGCGCGCGCCGCGCCCACGCCGGATCGACCCGGTCGGCCAGGTCCTGGTGATCGTGACACTCGCGTCGCTGACGTACGCGATCATCGACGGCCCGCGCGCCGGCTGGTCCTCGGCACAGAGCATCGGCATGTTCGCGCTCGCGGTGCTAGCGCTGGTGGGACTGGTGGTCTACGAGCCGCGACGGGAGGATCCGCTGATCGAGCTGCGCTTTTTCCGCAGCGCTCCGTTCTCGGGCGCGACGCTGATCGCGATCAGCGCGTTCGCGGCGTTCAGCGGGTTCCTGTTCGTGAACACGCTGTACCTCCAGGACGTGCGCGGCTACTCGGCGCTGCAGGCGGGCCTGTGTACGCTACCGATGGCGGTGGCGGCGCTCGCATGCAGCCCGCTGTCGGGCCGCGCGGTCGGCCGCCGCGGCCCGCGCCTGCCGCTGTTCATCGCCGGCAGCTGCATGGTGGCGAGCGCGCTCGTGCTGACGACACTCACGGCCTCCACACCGCTGATGCTGCTGCTCGTCGTGTACGCCGTCTTTGGCGTGGGCTTCGGCAGCGTCAACGCACCAATTACCTACACGGCAGTGTCGGGCATGCCCAACAACCAGGCGGGTGTCGCCGCGGCGGTTGCCTCCACCAGCCGGCAGGTCGGACAAGCGCTGGGGGTGGCGGTCACGGGCTCGATCCTTGGCACGGCAGCGGGCAGCGGCATCGGCGTCCACCTGAGCACCGCGAGCCACCCGGCGTGGTGGCTGGTCACCGGCTGCGGCGCCAGCGTGCTTGCACTGGGGGCAGCCTCCACCGGCAGCTGGGGACGGCGCACGGCACGCCGCTGTGCAGAGCAACTCGAGCAGGAGGCGGCCGTGCGGCCGCTGCAGCCCGCATGAGACGCAAGCGGGTCACGGGGTGGCTGTTGATCGGCATCCGTTATGCGCTGCCGATCGTCGTGGTGATCGCCGGACTGGCGATCATGGCGGTGGGCAGCGAAAGCGATCTCGAGGGCGGCGCCAGCATCGTCAGCGCGGGGCTGGCGATCTACTTCGTCAACTGGCTGTTCCGCATCGGCGCGGCCGGGGACAGCGAGCGTAACGTCGAGCAGGCGGCACGCGAGTACTTCGACCGGCACGGTCGTTGGCCGCGTTGAGCGGGTTCGGACAGGTGAGCACCGAGCACGTCCTCGGTTTCTCCATCAGTCGAAGGTGAAGTCGCATTCACCGCGGGAGAATTCCGCGGTGAGCTCTGAGGTGCAGACCCCGGCGATCGACGTATATCGCCCGCAGGCGCCGTTCCTGGACGAGCTGTTCGAGCGCGACGGGACGCCGCGCCCGACAGCGCGTGCGCTGGTAGAGGAGCTCAGACGGCTCGGACCGGAGGGGCTGATCGAGGCGGGACGGCGGCGGGACGCGATCTTCATGCAGCAGGGGATCACGTTCGAGACCAGCGCTGCAGGCGGGCCCAGCGGGGCGAGCGGGTCCTCTCACGAACGGCCGTTTCCATTGGATCTCGTGCCGCGCGTACTCAGCGGACAGGAATGGCGAGAGATCAAGCGCGGCCTGGCTCAGCGCATCAGGGCGCTCAACCACTTCGTGGACGACGTCTACCACGCCCGCGAGATTGTGCGCGAGGGTCTCGTGCCGTGGCGTTTGGTGGCCTCGTGCCCGCACTTCGCGCGTGCCGTCCACGGCATCCGCCCGCCGGGCGGCGTGTACACACACGTGGCTGGCTGCGATCTGGTGCGCCACAGCGACGGGACGTGGAAGGTGATCGAGGACAACGTGCGCATCCCGTCGGGCATCTCCTACGTGCTGGAGAACCGAGCTGCGATGGCGCGCCTGGTTCCGGAGCTGTTCGCCTCCTACCGGGTGCGCCCCGTGGACCACTATCCACAGCTGCTGCTGCGCGCGCTGCGCTCGGTGGCGCCGTCGGCTGAGAGCGAGGCGACGGTCGTCGTGTGGACGCCTGGCCCGGCCAACCCGGCCTACTTCGAGCACGCCTTCCTGGCCCGCCAGATGGGAGTCGAGCTGGTCGAGGCCTCCGACTTGGTTGTCCGCGACGACGTCCTGTATATGCGCACCACCCGTGGCCTGGAGCGTGCGCACGCCGTCTACAGACGGCTGGACGACGACTTCGTAGACCCGCTCGAGTTCCGGCCGGACTCGCTGCTGGGCGTTCCCGGTCTGGTGCGCGCCTACCGGGCGGGCAGCGTGGCGATCGCCAACGCGTTCGGCACCGGCGTCGCTGACGACAAGGCGATCTACTGCTTCGTGCCGGAGATGATCCGCTTCTACCTGGGTGAGGAGCCGATCCTCGAAAACGTCAAGACGTACTTGCTGTCGGATCCGGACGTGCTCGAGTACGTGCTCGACCGCCTCGACCAGCTTGTGATCAAGCCGACTGGCGAGTCTGGTGGGCGCGGCGTGATGATCGGCCCGCACGCCGACGAGGTCGAACTCCAGCGGATGCGTCGGGTGATCAGCACCCACCCCGAACGCTGGATCGCCCAGGATGTGGTGCGCCTGTCGACGGTGCCGACGGTCGATCCGGACGCCGTGCTGCAGCCGCGCCACGTCGACCTACGGCCGTTTGCGGTGTTCGGAGAGCGCATCGACATCGTCCCCGGTGGGCTCACGCGCGTGGCACTGGAGGACGGCTCGTTGATCGTCAACTCTTCCCGTGGCGGGGGCTCCAAGGACACGTGGGTGCTCGAGGACGGTGACGACGCGGATCGCGCGGGGCCGCCGATCGCGGACACGCAGCCGCCGGCGCTGCCCGACCTGCGTTACGGGGCCTGGAGCGGCCAGCAGCAACAGCAACAACAGGAACACCAGCAGCAGCAGCAGCAGCGACAACACCAGGAACACCAGGAACAGCTCCAGCGACAACAGCAGCCGAGGCTGCACCCGCGCGGGTCGCCGGGCTGATGCTCGCTCGTATCGCGCATGAGCTCTACTGGCTGGGGCGCAACCTGGCGCGGGCGGAGTTCACTGCACGGGCTGTCGAGGCCGTCTTCCAGTCCGAGCTGCAGGGGACATCCGAGACCACACCGGGCGTGAGCTTTGGCTCGGGCGGGCTGCTGGCGATGTTCGGTGCCGTTGACGAGAACCCCACCCACCCGCGCAGCAGTCAGGCGCTCGGTCAGCTGACGCTCGACGCCGCGCGTCCGGGCTCGATGCTGGCGAGCATCGAGCGGGCACGGGAGGGCGCGCGCACGGTACGCGACGTGATCAGCGCAGAGATGTGGGAGGCGATCAACACGACCGCGCTGGGACTGCGCGGTGGCGGCCAGGGGTGGGCGGGATTCCAATCCACGGCACCGGCGGGTCCGTACCTGGCTTCCCAGTACGTCAAGGAGCGCACCGCCCTGATCTGGGGCGTGGCCAACCGCTCGATGCTGCGCGATGAGGCCAAGTGCTTTCTGGACGCGGGCGGCCTGATTGAGATCTCGGACATGGTGCTGCGCATGCTGCGCATCGCGCTGCCGACCCCCGCCTCCGGTGGCCGTGCCCACGACTCGGCTCCGGCGGACGGCCACGCGCTGATCCTGCTGCAGGCGGTGGGCGGCTTCCATGCCTATTTGCGCGCCGTCACGGCACCCCCAAACGCGCGTCCGGTTGCCCGCTTCCTGCTGTTCGAGCGGGCGTATCCCGACAGTGTGGCTGCGTGCGTGGACTCTCTGCACGAGGTCTTCACCACCGCCGACGCGGGGCCGCGCAACTCTAAGCCGGTGCTGCGCGTCAGCCGACTGGCGGCCGACCTAGACTTTCAGCGCAGGGCCCTTCCCGATGGGGCGGAGCTGACCGGGATATGCGAACAGACACAACAGGAGCTCGCGCGCATCGACCAGGATGTGGCCGAGCGCTACTTCGCGGGCGCCGCCGCGGCCGGCTTGAGGAGGTGAGCGCGCCGTGCACTTCGCTATCCGCTTCCTGACCGAGTACCGCTACGACGTGGCGGTCACCGACAACCTGAACGCCCTGCGCGTGCGCCCGGCGACAACGTCGACCCAGCGTTGCGACGAGTTTCACACCCGCATCGAGCCCGAGGCGCGGGTCAGCCGCCACCTGGATTACTTCGGCACCGAGGTGCTCGAGTTCGGCATACCGAGCAGCCATGAGCAGCTCACGATCGACGTGCGGGCGCGGGTGGTCACCTCCCCTCCCCCCGATCCCCCTGACGGGTCGTGGGAGAGCCTGCTCAGCCCGGCATACGTCGATGCGGCCGGCGAGTTCGCGCTGCCGTGGCAGGATCAGCCGGCTCTCACGGGGCTCGAGAGCCTGCATGACGCGCTCGAGGCCGACAGCCCGCTGGAGACGCTCGAGCTGCTGTGCGAGCTGATCCCCGATCGCTTCGAATACCGGCCGGGGGCGACGTACGTGGGATCGAGCGTACGCGACCTGCTGGAGGCGGGCGCGGGGGTGTGCCAGGACTTTGTGCACCTGTCGCTGGTGCTGCTGCGCCGCCGCGGCATCGCCGCCCGCTACGTCTCCGGCTATCTGTGGGCGGCGCCCGAGGACGAGGGCACGGACTCGGTTGAGGTCGACACGCACGCGTGGCTTGAGGCGTTGCTGCCCAGCACCGACGGCCACGGCGAGCCGGTGTGGGTGAGCGCCTGATCCCACCAATCGCCGCCTGGCGGGCGAGACGCATGTGAAGGTCGGCCATGGGCGTTTCTATGCTGACGTGCCCCCGGTCAAGGGGCTATACATGGGCGAGACAGACTCGGAACTGACGGCCGCGGTGACGATGTCGCGGCTTGACCCGCAGACGAGCGCGCGCGCGTGAGCCAGCGACAAGCGCACGCGTGAGCCAGCGCAGTGCGGGCCGCCGAGAGCAAGATTCGGGCGGCCGTGCCGCGTGAGCCCCGCTGCGGGGCTCACGAGATCCCGCGCGCAGGCGCTTCCTGGGTCAGCGCGAATGGGGTTGCCTCGGAGTCCTTGCAGATCGCCCATTGCTCCCCTGGATGGATGACTGTCCCCCCAAGGGCCTCGACCCTCTCCAGCGCCTCGGCGAGATCGCCCACGGCGAAGTAGGGCAGCGAGAAGGAGTCGCCTGGGCCGCGCCCGCGAGCATGGATTCCGACGGCCGGGGCTCCTGAGTGCGTTTGCCAGCCCTCTCCCTCCGAATCCCGGCGGACGTCCAGCTCGATACCGAGAAGCTCTGCCCAGAAGCGCCGTGCTCGCGCGGGGTCGTCTGCGGGGAACTCGATCAGGCACATCGAGGAGCGTGGCACCGACAGCACGATAGCGACGTCGCTCAGCGTGTGCGCGAGCTCACCATGTGGGTTTGGTAGGTCATCTCGAAGGTACCCCCGAGTCGATCGAGCGTCTGGCTAACGGTGTCGATCAGCAGGTCGCGACGAGCTGCTGGCAGCGTGCGATGATCGCTGTGCGTGGGCAGCAGCTCGAGCCACTGCGCGGTTGTATAGGGACGCGTCCAGTTCCACCTGAGCAGCTCCGGCGGGGTGAAGTGACCTGTCCGCTCCAGTGCGGCAACTGTGGCGTCGAGTCGACGGTCTGCGTTGCCAAGCAGCACCGAGTAGCGCTCGAGCTCTGGCTCCAAGCGTGTGTAAACCTCGGCGAGCGCATCGCGCACATCAAGCGGAAAGCTTCCGAAGTTCCAGAACAGGCCCAGCCGAGCCCCCGGATGCAGGACGGCGGCTGCCCTCGTCGCGCCGAGGTCTGGGTCAACCCAATGCCACGCTTGGCCGGATACAAGCAGGTCGAAGCGACGCCCGCGGGCTTGCCAATCCTCGAACGACGAGACCTCCACCGCGAGACCGCGCTGTTGGGCCAACCGCGCCATCCGGTGATCTGGCTCGATGCCTAGGACCTGACACCCTCGGGCTTGGAAGAGCCGACTCGCTATCCCCGTGCCACACCCGACATCGAGCACGCTGGTGAGCGAGCCCCCGAGTAGCTCGTCGACGAGCGCGTCAGGGTAGCTCGGCCGCGCCCTGTCGTAGCGCTCGGCGTCGGCCCCAAATGACTCGGCGCGCGCTCGATCGCTGTGAAGCATCCTCTCACCACCAGGCAGCGAGCACGCGTCGCCAGTTTCCCCAGGCGATGGCAGCGATCTCATCAGCGCTGAAGCCGGCGTCTGCGAACGCCGCGAGAAGCTTGGGAATGCCGGCGACGTCGCCGAGCTCGGTGGGGATCGTGGCGCCGTCGAAGTCAGATCCGAGCGCTACATGCACGACCCCGATCCGGTCGCTGACATAACGTGCGTGGTCCACGATCAGCGCCAGAGGCGTGTCGGGGTCATCGGCGAAGTCCGCGCGCAGGAATGGGCAGGCGAACACGATGCCAACCAGGCCGTCGGAGGCGGCGACCGCGTCGAGTTGAGCATCGGTGAGGTTGCGCGAGGCGCCGCAGAGAGCATGCGCACCCGAATGGCTCGCGACCAGCGGCCCGACGTCCAGCCGCGCGACATCCCAGAACCCGGCCTCGTTGAGATGGCTGAGATCGACCAGGACCCCGAGCTCGCCGCAGCGGCACACGAGCGCCACGCCCGCGTGGCTGAGTCCCGAGCCGATGTCGGGCGAGGAGGGCCAGATAAACGGCACGCCGCAGGCGAACGCGTTCGGTCGACTCCACACCAAGCCGAGCGACCGCAGGCCGGCTGCGTACCAGAAATCCAGCGCCTCCAGCGCCGGATCGATGGCCTCGGCGCCCTCGAGGTGCAGCACGGCGACCGGCGGTCCGTCGCGGCGATATGCAGCGTCGATGTCTGCGATCTCGCGTGCCACGCGCACGTGTCCGGCACGCTCGAGGCCCAGCAGACGCCCTGCGACGGCGCTCGCGTGCGCCGCGGCCTCGGCGCGATCGACGGTAGGTGCGAGCTCGAACTCGAGCACGCCGTCCGTGCGCGCGACCGGCTCCTCGCGCGCACCGGCGGACGGCGTGAAAATCGCAAAGATGCCACCGCGGACACCGCCGATGCGCATCCGCGGCAGATCGAGGTGCCCATCCGGTCGACCGTCGAGGATGCGGTCGTGATCGCTGCGCGTGAGCGCATCGTTGTGCCCGTCAAACGTCGGCAACACCCCCAGACCGTACCCACCCGGCCGGGCGGGCGGCGTCTGGCGGTCGGTCGTCGGCTACCGCTGCAGAGCCCGCTCCCGTCGCTCGGTGTGCTCGGTGTGCTCGGCATCACCAATCGCCCAGGCCAGCCGCTGTATGAGCTGCGCCGCAGCGTGGTCGCTGGCGAGATGCACCGGGTAGACGCGCTCTTCGAGCAGCACTGGGGCGTCGCTTTGTTCGGTTCGATCGGTCGTCACGATGATCCTGGCCATAAGATCTCCCTCGTTGAACTTTGCGCTGATGTCAACCCTCATCGGAATAGTTCCGTGTCTCCTTGAGGACGAGCTAAGGCCCACATGAGAGCGCCCTAACGATTGTGCTCAGGTCGCATCTCGCGCTCGGACAGGGACTACGCACGCGAAACGTCGAGGACATCCCGAACTGGTTCCCGTTTGCTCCTCAACGCATGTTCGTATGCCCAAGTGGGAGACATTGCTGCACGGGGCTTCACTGCGGGTGATCAGTTAGGCGTGGCGAAGTCGTTCCTCGAACAGCCGTTCGAGCTCAGCCTCACAATCGGCAGCAGACAGCATGCTGTTCCCCAGCGACGCGAGCGTGTACGCGATCAGTGTGGTGATGGACTTCCTCGATACCCAACGGCGCCCCATCCGCCATCGGCGTGCGATCGTCGTGCTTATTGTCGCGCTCGTCGCGTGTGCTCTGCTCGTCACGACAGGAGCGCCATCGCAGCCAGCGACACCGACCGCGGCAGGGCAGCTGTACGCGTTCGGCTCAAACTTGTTCGGCGAGCTCGGCAACGCGACCAACAGCGTCACCAACAAGGCGAATCCAACGCCGACGCTCGTGAGACTGTCAGGAGCCACCGGCGCGGTGACCGCAGCTGCTGCAGGTAGCGGCTTCAGCCTCGTGGTGACCGCGACCGGCCAACGAATCTCGCGACCTGCAACGGCAGCCCGGACACGCACTACGGGGCCAGCCGCAAGGACGTCGAGTGGCAGACGAATGAGCGGCAGACGATTAGCTGGCAGACGCTTGGCTGCAGGCCGCGAGCAGCTGAGCGTAGCGCGCTTAGGCCGACCCCGCGACTATGCCGACACTGTCGCAGCGATCCTGAGTAGGCCGGCTTCTCGGATCTGAGGAGGGCAGAAACGTCGGCATAGTTAGCCCCAATGCCGTTTACTTAGGGCTGGGCCGGCTTCTCCTCTTGGTGGAAAGGAGCGACCAATCAAAGCGCGATCCCGGCTTTCGCGGCTCGTCCGGACCAGGCGTGAGCTGGGCACAGATGAGACGCTTGGATCCCGCGCATTGCGGTAACGGTGTCCGCGTCGTCGACCAAGCGCTGCAGCTCGTCCGCATTGTCTTGCGGTCGTGGCTAGGTGGCATGGGTCGTCCCCGGTTCGCGAGCGCCGTCTCTCCGGTAGCGGTGAGGCTCGGCCTCGAAAGCCTCAAGACAGCCCGACGAGCAGAAGTAGTAGGCGCCGCCCATGTAGTCGCTGCGCAGCGCGTTGACACGATCGACCCTCATCTCGCACACGGGGTCGGTTACGCTGCGACGCTGCGTGAGCCAGAACAGGGCCGCGAAGATGGCGACTCCGAGGACGTTGAGGAACAGCTTGTAGTTGACGACGATCGTGCCGAAGATGTCGCCGCGCGATGGCCGCACGCCGGTCGGGATCAGCCCGGCGGCGCTGAATACTCCGTTGACGATCAGCGCGGCAAGCACCATCGTCACGAACATCAGCGCGACGATCCGTAGCGCGTAGCTCGTGCCGTAATACTTGCGGTAGATGGCGATGATCGGCAGGACGATCAGGTCGGCGAAGATGAACGCCATCACGCCGGCGAAGCTGATACCGCCGGACCACAGCACTGCCGCGAGCGGCACGTTGCCGACTGAGCAGACGAAGCTCAGCATGGCGATCACCGGGCCGATGAGCGCGCCCCACACGACTTGCACGAGCGCCGGGGAGCCCTTGAGGAATAGGCCGTTGAAGAAGCCGTTTCCGAGTTGCGCGATGAACCCGGCGAGCAGGAACCCGACCGTTATCTCCTTGTAGAGCATTTGCCAGTCTCCACGGAAGTTGTGCGCGACATCCGACCATCCCGACGCTGAGGTCAGCCGCTCGCGCCAGGTCATCTGCTCGCCGGCCATGTGGTGCTGATGGCCGGTGTCTGTCTGTTGGGCGTGCTCGCGCGCCTGCTGCTCAAGTCGTGGCGAGACGAACACGCGCAGGAGCACGGCCATGAGGACGATCATCACGAGCCCGCCGAGGTACTCGGCGAGTGTGAACTGCCAGCCGATCAGCACCCACAGCACCAGCCCCAACTCCCACACGAGGTTCGTGGAGGCAAGCTGGAAAGCCAGCGATGAGGACGCAGATGCGCCCTTCCAGAAAAGGCTCTTGGCGATGGCGATGGCCGCGTAGGAGCACGAGGAGGAAGCCGCGCCGAGGCCGGTGGCCCTCGCCAGCGGGCCGGCGCCATCGCCGGACAGCGCACGCTCGATGCGCTCCCTTGGCACCCATGCCTGCACGATGGCGCTGATGGCGAAGCCGAGCACGAGCGCCCACCAAACCTCCCAGGCCATCAAGAACGAGTCCCGAAGACCGTGCCAGATGACTTCGAGCACATCCATCACACGGCCACAGCTAACAGGTTATGGGCGCCGGGCTACTCCGAGGATGATCGGGTCCGGCGGGAACAGCGGGGCGGGGCTGAATGGGAAGCGCTCGCACGTCTCGATCACGAACCCGGCGTGCTCGATCGCGGTCTTTGTGTCGCGCGCCATGTGGCAGCCGCCCGCGATGCGCGGCCAGAATGTGGCGTCGGCGAGCCGCTGAAAGCGCGCCTCCCACTTGCGATGCGCGATGACGTGCTCGTAGAAGCGCAGCTCGCCCCCTGGGCGGATCACACGGAACAGCTCGGCGAGCGCCTGCTGTGGATCGGGGATGGTGCAGAGCACGAGCGCTGCGACACCGGCGTCGAAGCTCTCATCCTCGCCGGGGAGTTGTCCCCCGACACCATCGAGGACTGTCACGGGCACGGGCGCCTTGGCGGCTGCGGCCTGCGCGCGCTCGCGTAGATACCGCTCGGGCTCGACCGCGATGAGCTCAGTTACCGTGCTCGGGTACAGAGCGAAGTTCAGGCCGCTGCCGGCTCCGACCTCGATCGCACGGCCGGTCAGTCCCGCGAGCATCCGCTGGCGGTGCTCGGTGGCACCGCGACGGTCACTGACCTGAGCCCACCGCTCATACACGCGGGCGAAGATCGGGTTGTGTACGCGCCCGCGCGTCGTCGTCGTGCCTGTTTGCTCAGACATGAGCTGGAACCTTCTCCTCGGCACTTTCGTCGTTCGCGCTCTCCGTGACTTCGGGGGGGTGGTGCCTCGCGCCCATCGGCATGCAGTTCGCACGGCTCGAGATGCGAGCCAAGCGCTCAGCCTGCCTACCGGGCAGCCGGCTGAGTACCCAGGCGCCCCCGCCCATCGCAGCCATTCCCAGCGGGCAAGCCAGCATCCAGACCAATGAGCCCATCATCGCGGTTATCTCCTTTGCCAAGTTGTACGACAGACTTGTAGTAACAACTACAGCAGCGTAGTAGTCCGCGAGCAGTCTGTCAAGGGCTCCCGTGCCCGCCATGCCAGCCCTCGGTAGACAGCGAAACCGCCAAGCGCGAACGGCACAACACACATAGCGCTGTCCAACACTTCCCCGAGGCTCACGCTCGCGCCTGTTGCCCGAGACACAGCGGACGATCCACCGAAGCCCACGATCGACGCGACGAACACACCCACGAACGCGAGCCCCCCGAGCACCGAGAGCGCGCCGTCGGCCAGAGTGAGTCCTTCCAGCCTTGGCTCTTGGCCGCTCTCAAGCTGAGAGACGCGCAGATCGAGAAGTTCTGAGCCGCCGATCGCAGCGGCGACCTCAAGCTCGCTCCACGCCGGGCCACGTACCACCTTCATCAGCGCCCCGACGAGCGGCTTGCGGCCACACGCACGCACCGCGCGCCGGTCGGCCGCAAGCTCGCGCCCCGCGATATACCGGGTACGCAGCGCGCCGAGCGCTGGCACGAAGAAGAACGTAGCCGGCAGCGCCCGAACGATCAGCACCTTCAACGGGTCGAGGTTGCGAACGTGGTAGCGCTCGTGCTCGAGCACGGCCCGCAGCTCCTCGGCAGAGACACCCTCCAACAGTCCCCAGCTCACCGCTACCCGTGGTGTCAACGCACCGTAAGCGAACGAAAACGACTCGGGGCAATCCACCAGCACCACACGCCCGGTGAGCCCCGCCGCGGTGGCCGCCTGCTCCAACTCAGCGGGGAGCGCCAGGGCCAGGGAGTCCACCCGCAGGGCGAGCACCCGTGAGGCTGTGACCTGTCGCCAAAGCGAGCGCACGCCGAGCACGGCACCCGCGCTCACCAGGACGACGAACAGAACCGCCGCCAGCAGGTTGTGACTGCCATCCGTCAAGCCGCCGATCCCGTGGTGTGAGACGCGCGAGGCGATCAACGGTATGAGCACGCATCCAGCAGCGCAACAGAACACGTACACGCCCAACAGCAGAGAGGAGACCACCAGCGTCGCAAAACTGCGATTCGCGGTGTCCAGGCGCATCAGTCCTCGCTCATCATCCGCTGCATCCGACGCCACACCTCGGGATCGGCGCGAGCCTCATCAACGAAATGCGCCAACGCCTCATCGCCATAGGTACGGATCACGTTCTTGACCGCGATCCCGGCAGGGTCCGGCGCTGTCGCCTCATACACATAGCTGCGCCCGGCCGGGCTGCGCGCGAGCGCCTGCTTATCCACCAGCCGGTTCATCACCGTCATAACCGTCGTGTACGCAAGCGGCTCAGCACGGCCGGCATTCAGCGCGTCCATGACCTCCCGAACGGACACGGCCTTATCCGCTCTCCAGACCACCTCCATCACTTCGCCCTCAAGCGGACCAAACCCGTGACTACCGTTGACGGACTTCCCAGGCATAACCCAAGACTACTACACGTCCGTCGTAGCACCAAGGCCGGCGACTGCGCTCTCGGTCAGGAGGCGCAGGTGTCTCGCCGCAAAGGCTGACTCTCGAACGAGATCCGGTGGGCTTCCGCTTCGCGGCAGCAAGCGAACATCTCGATCAACCCTCCGCGTACGCCTGTCTCGGACGAGCTGCGACACCACCGACGGACGATCGCCAGATGTTTGCTTGCGTTGCCTTGCAGAAGCGTCGGCGTCGAGGCTCGTCGATGCTCATGTTCGTCTGAGGCGGTCGTGAGCGGAGCGTGGGCACCGACGCTCGCTTGTGGGCGAGAGCGGGCGCGATGCGCTCCCCTCCTCGTGGCGAGAAGCAGGTTGCAACCGCCGTTTCGGGCAGACACCCGCTTTCCCGATTCGACGCAACTCTTGACCCTCGTCGTCGGCGCCGCTCCGTTCGTTCCGGACCGGGGAAACTGCCGAGGCCTGACTGAACTGAATCAGCCCGGCGAAGCATCTGCTCGCAGCCGATAGCGGCTGCGAGTGGCTCGTCGCACAGGGAGTGGTCCGTTGTCGCTGCCTCACCTCCGCGGCGGACCGGCTTGTACGCGCTGGCGCATATCGTCCACCGAGCCGCGAAACCATCCGAGCTTCTCGACCCACCAGGTGAGTCCGACATCCTCGTAATCGGCGATTCGGCGAGCCTCTGATGAGCTGTCCGCCGCGTCCGTGTGGCCCTCGATGATTACGTCGAACGGATCGGCCGAAGGATTCCGCTGTGTACGTCACGATGTCCTCAAGCTGAACCGGGCTCATCATCTGCGCGGGTCCGACGTCAACATGAGTCGGGAATACGCCATCCCAGCGCGCAGCGCGGGCGAATGGTCGTCGTGCCGGCCAGCGACCGGCGATCCATACGGGGATCCTGGGTTGCTGCACCGGGCGCGGCAGAAACTGGCCGTTCGTGACCGTGTAGTACTTGCCCTGGTATGTGAATGGCACACCTGACCAGAGACCGACAACGACCTCAAGTGCCTCATCAAGGCGTTCGGCCCTGACCTTGGCATCCCCCTGCTCGCCAAAGGCCTCGTACTCCTGGAGAGCCTGGGATCCGAGCCCAGCACCGAAGGTCGCGCGCCCTGCTGACAGGACATCCAGGGAAGCGAGCTCACGGGCAACCTTCCACGGCCGCCGGCGCGGCAGCGCGAGCATCAGCACGCCGAGGCGAACATGCTTCGTGGTTGCGGCAAGCGCGGCCACAGCCACCTGCGGGTCGGCGACAGGCCAACCCAGCTCACGATAGGCGACATGGTCCCAGATGAAGACACCGTCCCAGCCCGACTGCTCGGCCATGCTGCCAAGCTCGACCAGCAGCCCTGGGTCGCCGTAGGCGCCGACGTTCGGCAGTCCGATGGCAAATCGCACCTCGCCACTCCATCAGAGCGCAGTGCAGCGCCGCGCCGCCCTGGAAGTTGTCTTACCCCTGCTCGCCGCGCGTGTCGGAGGCCAGCCGCCCACGTTCCCCGATGCCTGAGCACAGGCGACAGTCCGAACCACCGAATCTCACGGCTCCCTCTTTACTCAAGCCACGAGCATTCCGTCGCCGCCGGCCAGAGACCCGCTCAGCGCGAAAAGCAGGCGCGCCCCGCGAAGCCAACGAGACACCCGAGTTGGACGACGTCCGACAACACCTACTGACGATTGGCACACGCCCGCTTGCGCCCGGCGATGTAGAAGTGTCTGTCGGCGTGCCCGTTAGTGTTCGTTGCTCGTCCGTTGGGGCAGTCTCGGCTGTCGGATTGGCGGTTGCTACTTTCGCCTACTTCAGAGAGGCTGCGTAGACGGACGACGTTTCGACGGAAAGCACCTCGCCATCCGCGAGGGTGCGTGTCGCGATCCAGAAGACCATGTTCGCGGTATGCGTGGAGTATCCGAAGGTCCCCGTGGGTCCTCCCGCTTCTGAGTTCAGGCGAGGAAGCAACCATATGTGGCGTCTGTGCGACCCTAGTTGATAGGCGTAGAGGCTGCCGCGAAACGACCCTTCAGGGGGCATGTAATCGGCTGCTGTGCTGCCGGTGTCCCATGACAGCAGACCTCCACGTATATTGAAATCCTCCGGCTCGCCGAGACCGAATGTTGTTCCTCCGTGGTCTGTCAGGACCGTCGGGCGTCCGTGACAGTGATCGATCTGAACGTCCCCGTGCTCCGCCGCGACTTGGACAAACAGGTCGCCTTCGGCTGCGTAGCGTTCTCCAAACCCTCGCCAGGGATTGTGGACGACCAGGCGGCGTACCGCCGGGCAGAACGCGTTGAGCGACGCGCCGGGAGCATCGAGATCGGCGGGTCTTCTTCAGGCTTGCGGTCGCGCCGGTGGCGATGTCATAGATCTTGTTGACGCCCATCACATAGCGCGTGCCGACCCGGTACCAGCCAGAGCTTTCGCCGTCTTTCGGCAAAAGGACGGTCTTGCCGGTGTGTACGTCGAGTAATGCCTGTACAGAGGCTTCGTCGGGACAGTTGAGCAGGAAACGTCCGGCTGCGGCGGTCGCGTAACCGCCTTCTCCACTATCAAGGGCACACCCCGGCATCTTGAATTCGCGATGCGACCCGTTGAGCGTGTCCAGCACCACCATCGGAGCGGCTGGGTTGACCTGCCACGCCGCATAGCGCACCCCATCAGTAGCAAAACTCGTCGTGCTCCCCGCGAGCTGTCGCAGCGGCGACGCGTCCGCCCGGGACGTAACGGCGCCGAGCATGATGAGGACAAGGGCAAGCGTCGCCAGCCAGCGCAGGTGGCGCCCAGAGACGGTCATCATCGGTTGTCTCGATCCCTCAGAGCATGCGGTGTGGCTGTCTGAATGTTTAGCCGCATATCACGACTACCGATGTAGTTTGCAGTTCATTCTTCGCATCGATCCAGGCGAGGTGAAAGACCCCGCCGCGGCCCACGGCGAGGGTCACGCGAGGGTCTTCGTGGGACGTGGTGGCTGGCGTTAGCGGGATCTTGCGCTCTCGATAGGAGCAACGGGGGGTGTAGGGGTGCAGCCACAGTGGGCCGCCTTCCCAAGACGTACTCGCCACCAGCCATTCGCCGGCATCCCCAACCGCCCCCTCGAAGTAGCGGCTCGACGAGCCTGGCTGGCTTTCGATGGTGCGGGGATGCCCGGGTATCCCGGAGGGGGAGATCGTGACGGCCTGGATCCGTTCGTGTCCGGCGGAGCCCTCTTCCTCTTCCACCGGAAGCAGTAGGCGACCGTTGAATGACTGGACCACCTGTTCTTCGGGAGAACCGGTCACTCGAGGAAGGACTAGGTGCGGTCGTTCGAAGCTGCTCGCGAATGGCGCCCGACGCGCCACCAGTAGCTTGAACGCGCCGGCTGAGTAGAGATAGAGCTCCGATCCGCCTGGGCCAATGAAGTACGTGCCGAGTTCCTTTAGCAGCGGACCTTTCAGGACGTGCACCGGGCCGAGCCGGCCATCGCCGAACAGACGCCGTTCGGCGATATAGCTCGGTTCGTATGTTGTGACGTTGGGACCGTATTGCCCGACGTCGTAAAGGCTGCCGTCCTCGACCGACACCGCGACTTCCCCCGTCTCGCCTTTCAGCAGAGGCCCGACGAGATGGACGTGTCCTAGACGGCGTCCCAGCGGGACGGAAGCCACGCGCACGTCATCGCTGTACCGTTCGCCCCACGCGATCTCGATGTTGCCGTGGCGCTCGACCGGTTCGCTCACCCACGTGAGTGTGCCTTTCGAGTGGGGCAGCGCTTGCACTGTGGTCCAGCGGCCTTCTGGGCCGTGCTGGGCGAAGGCCCACTCAGAGCAGCATCCGCCTTCCCCTTCCGGTTCTTCGATTTCGTGGCAGCATTCTTCCCCTGGGGGCTCTTTCGGTACGTACCGGGCAACGGCGACCGTCCACCCATCCTGCAGTGGCGAGATCCGCAGGTGTTCCCCGCGCAGCTTCGCCGGGAGCCCCACCGGGATGACCCGCCCGTCTTCCTCGATCCGCTCGAGCCGCTCGCCCTTCGTGCCCGGAAACTGCAGCCACGCGCCCTCCACCAGGTCGGGCTGCTCGACCACGGTGCTTTCACCTCGATGAACCACAGGACCGATCGTGCTGGGCGAAGCAAACAACACCGATGCGACCATAGCTGCCGTCATCGCCAACACGAAAGCATCCTACCGACGCCCAGACGACATCTTTAAGCAGCCGAAGGCCTTTTCGTAAGGCAGCGCTTCCCGCGTGACGAGCAAACTGTCACGCTCTCGCATCGTCGGACCAAACTTACGACTACTGACACGTGTCCGGACCGTAAGCAGCCTGCGGCCCTTCACTACGAGCGATACATTCACCACTTCGCCGATACGGGGCTGATGCTCAGGCGCGTGGACTTCGATGGTTTCTGCGTAACAGTGCCGGCCTGCGTCGTTGCCCTCGTCGCCGATAGCTTCAGTACCACCTTCTTCATGGACGCCATCTACCGAGAGATACGCCGCGTACAGTCGCGGCCCGCCTTCTTCTTCTCCTTCGAACTTTCCGCGCGGAGCAAACGGCAACGCTCGGTTGAGTCGGTAATAAGAGGTAAACCCAGAAGTCGGCTTGCCATCCGCCGCCACCTGTCGTGTGATCGCGAGGTCCTCGAACTTATAGCTCGACGCGGGCTGCGCACGCGACCGAAGCGTTCCGACCCCTGCGGCGCAGACCGTTGGCGACAGCATCACGGCAAGCACCATCAGGGTCTGCGCGGCCAGCAAGCGGGCGAAACTTATACCGATCATGCGCACACGATCTCCAACACGGTGCACGTGGCGAGGTTGCGCTGCGCCGTGTCGGGGAGTTGTGAACAGGCCGTCGCGGAAGTCGAAGGTGTTTAGATGCCATAGCGCCGCCCTCGCGACTTTGGCATCGGGGGGGTGCGCCCTCATGCCTGGGCTAACCCTGCTAGGTGCAGTTCGATGCGCTGATGCCCTGGCACAAGCCCCGGTTCCCCGACCTCCAAGATCCTGGGGCAGCTCAGGGTTCGTAGTCTGCCGTTTCGATCGACTCGTAAAATGACGGTTCCCGCTCGCCATTATTCATCAACGGTCCCTGTTGTACCCAAGCTGCTGTGGCAGCGCCGTTCGCACTGAGGGTGATCGAGGGGGAGAAGCTGGCGGGGGGCGAGATCACCACCGGTGTCTGCCAGGTTCCTTTCGGGCTGCGGATCGAGGCTTCGATCACGGCTGGCGCGGGCGCGACGCTCGCTCCCCATACGGCCATAACCAGACCGCTGGTCGGGCCGGCGGTGACCTGTGGGGCAAAGGTGGAGCCTCTTCCTGGCGGCGCCACCGGCTTTGTCGCGCTCCAGCGTCCGTGGGCGGGGCGCGTGGCGGCTTCCACAGTCGTCGTCGTTTCCGTAGAACGTTCCATCGCCACACCGGGGGGCGGCGTCTCTGTCGCTGGCTGAGCGCTGACGGTGCGGGTGAAGAGAATCGTCGCATCCCCGCGCGGATCGATCGCGGTCGTGGGGTTGGTGTCCTTCTGACGCGAGATCGTCACTGCGTTAGCGAAGCGCCGCCCGGCGAGGCGGGTCGCGGCTTCTATCGGCCTCGCGTTTTTTCCTTCCTCGCGCCAGACCACGACCGCGTCACCGTTCGCGTTGGCCGCGATCTGCAGTTCGGTGATGGGTCCCTTTCTGGAGAGCGTCTGTGTAGAACCCTCGGGCTTGCCGTTAGCGCCCAGCACAAGAGCCTGCACACGTCTGCCTGGCTGGTCATGGACCCACGCGATGATCATCTCGCCGCGTGCGTCCATCGCGACCTTTGGTTCATAGACACCGAGACGGGATATACCCGGTAGCGCGCTCGGCGCGCGCCAGGGACCACCTCGGCGACGGGTGGCGAGTTCGAGACTCACATACTGCTCGAACACGGCCGCCGCATCGCCGCGCCCGTCGAGAGCCAGCTGGAATGCTTCTGCTCGCCGCCCGCGCCGTGAAACCGTGACCGTGCGGCCCCAGCTCCCACCCACAGGATGACTGACGGCTTCAACCCCCAAAAGGCTTTGCCAGGCCGCCGTTGCGTTTCCGCTTGAGTCCATCGCCACCTCTGGGGCGTATGCGCCCCCTCGTCGCGGCCCATGCAGCGTGACCGGTGAAGACCACGCCGCGTTCGCCCGCCGCGTCGCGGCTTCGACGCCAGACAGCCTTTCGTTCAGTTCTTCCGCGCGATGCCACACCACCACCGCATCCCCGAACACGTCTCTGGCGAGCTGCGGCCTTTCATACTGCCAAACCCTAGATGAGACGATCTTCTGCGGCGCACTCCAGCCCGCGGCATGAGCCGCACAGACAAACACGAGCGTGTACCCCACCGCCCCGAGCACTCCGACCAGCCACCCTCTGACGGCCCGTGCGCCTTTGGTTGAGCTAGAAGTCAAAATCCCTCTTTACATACTTTCGGCCAATTTTTGTTCCTCGTAGGATGCTCACAACCAGCCTCGAACTAATAGCTCGACGCGGGCTGCTCCCGCGGATGGTGAGGGCTGATCTTCAGCTTGACGCCCAGCACACGGTCGATACGGAGGATCAGCGAGGGTTCGCGTGTCGTGCTCGTTCCGGGGAGAGCTTCGCCTCCTAGCGGCGCCTGCGGTCGTCCACCGATCGTGAGCTGAACGCCCCCGCAACCGTAGGGATCGACGGTCGCGACCACCGAGGGGCTCGCCGCGTCTGGCTGGTAGAACGCGAGTCGAAGGCGGATCCCTGGGTCATCCGGACAGGCCCTGGTTCCCGGCTGAGCCGCGGGCAGCGAATTGAGCAGAGCGACGATCCCTTCGATCCGCTGCGCGGAAACGACGCTGAACGGCCGCTGGGGAGTGAGATTGCCCTTCAGCGCGCTGGTTACGCTGACGCTGAGGCGGCGCCCGCCCGCGGGCATCCGCTCCGACGCCGGGCGCGGCGTGACCCACACGACCTGCGTGTCCGCGCGAAGCCCCGTCGATCCGTGCGACAGCTGGGCCGCGGTGAGGACGAGCCATCGCGTGCTCAGCACGCCCGCAACCGGCCACCCAAACGTCACAGATTCCAAAGTCGTGGACCCACTACCGCCGCCGCTGCCCGAAGAGACCATCGCCGAACCGCTCGGAGCATGACCACGGATGTAGGCCATCACTTCTGCGCGCGGGCCGGGCACTGTCCACCACGCATGAGCCTCGACGACGTTTGGGGTGTACGGGCCACCAGCACCCGCATGCGCAAGCAAGCCTTCATCGCCCGCGGGTTCGCTCGAGGACTCCGTCGCGCCCGCGGGCAACGACACCTCACCGAGCAGGGCCGCGGCGTCCGCGCGCGCGGCGGCCTGATTCGCCGCCGCGCTTTCCGATGCCGCGTCTCCTCTCACCGCCTGAGTCCCGTGCGCGCTGACAGTGCCCATGATCGCGATGAGCACCGCGACCCCCGCCGCACACGGCAGTCCGCCGAGGATGTCACGGATACGCGCCATTGGCTCAGTGTTGCAGGACGCCTGGCCCGGATGGCGCAGCGCAGTGCGGGCGACCTCGGCTTTGGCCGCGCTTCCTCGCCAGCAACACCGTGCTCCCCATCAACGCGTCTCCTACTAGCGCTCGTCGCTCCAGCGGCCGCTGCGCCGTTTGATGTCAGCCAACGCATACTGCCGATGTACCATGAGGATGCCGGACGGCGTCGGCCACCCATAAGTCGTCGGCGCACGAGCACTTCGAGGGCTTCTTCGCTGACAATGACACCGGCAACGCGAATCCGACGCCAACGCTCGTGACACTGCCGGAGCCAACGGCTCAGTGACCGAGGCTGCTGCCGGCGCAGAACACAGCCTCGCGGTGACCTCGACGGGCCAACTGTACGCATTCGGCGAAAACTATTCCGGGGAGTTGGGCAACGCGACCAATAACGGCGCCGCGAGGGCAAATCCGACGCCGACCCTGGTAGAGCTGCCGGCAGGCACTACGATCAACACGCTCGCACGCGGCCCCGGCGCAAGCGACACACTGGCGGTGACGAGCGCGACGATCCCGCTCACTGTCACACCCGTGAAAGCACCGAAGATCGCGTCCGCAAGCCTGACCAACAGGCGCTTGCGTGTCGCCAAACAGCCCATTGCGATCCCCGCCAAGAAGGCGCCGCTCGGGACCGGCGAGCACAGTGCCGCGAGCTGCTCCCATCGCCGATGGCCCTGCGGCGTAGCCGAACGTCGCGGACGCGGGCTCGCCTCCGTTACCTTCGTGCCTGCTCGATAGCGAGTCTCGAAGCCCGCTATCGAGTATTCGCGTGATAGCGACGCCATGCCACAACGGCCCAGATCGCCTCGACTACCCCGAAAGGCCAGGTGCCCGCGAGGAATCCGTAGACGCTTGAGAGTACACAGCCGCAGCCGAACGCGAGGATGAATCGGGGATGGCGGCTCTCGAGTGCATACATAGCAACCATGAAGGTGACAGCGGTGGCCCCGAAAGCCGTGAGCACGGGCTCAGTCTGATCCCACGCCGCGAGTGTCGAGTGCAAGAGCGAACGCGATGGCGTCGAGTGCGGGCTCATGCACTGCCTGCGATACCAAGATGACCAGCCGTCGAGCCTCCGGCTCCCAGTGCAGGTCAAAAAAGGGACAGCACACCCGCTCGATGGCGATCGTCTCGTCAACGAGCTTCGTGTCTATCTGAGGATCGAGGTCAACGACCAGGCTCTGTCGCGTGCGGTCAACCACGCTGGCGCCCCGGCCGACCTGTCTGTAGCGCTCTAGCTGCCGGCGCAGTCCGGCCTCCTCGAGAGCACAGCTCGGGGCTATCGGGAGCGGATCCACGATCCTGCCGCGGAGCATGGCTGCCACAAGCCGCCGCATCGGAGGGGTCGGCTTGCACACGTGGCGATGAGCGAATACACCAGGAGTCCCATACCGGCAAAGGGAGCGGTGCACACAAGGCTGCCGAGCATGGTCGCGTATACCAGTCCAGTGCCGGTTGCATGGTGCAGCGCCGTTGGCCCACCGAAGCTCGCGACGGACAGGAGGAACACGGCAGCGAGCAAGGCCATACCCATGAGCGAGAACACAACGCGCCTGACACTGAGCACTTCGGGCCGTGGCTCGATGCCGGTTTCGAGTTGGACCACGCGAACGTCGAGCAGTTCCGGGCTGCCTATGGCCGCGGCGACTCGTAGCTCGCTCCATTCGGGGCCGTGCACAACCTTGAGTAGCGCTCCCGCGAGGGGCCGACGTCCGCACACGGCAACCGCGCGTCGGTCGGCCGCAAGCTCACGGCCGGCGACATAGCGGCTACGCAGCGAGTCCAAGGCCGGCAGGAAGAAAAATGCCGAAGCGAGCGTCCGCGCCAGCACGACCTTCAACGGGTCGAGGTTGCATACGTGGTAGCGCTCGTGCTCAAGCACCGCGCGCAGCTCCGCACACGATGCCCCTTCGAGAAGTCCACGGCTTACCGCGACGCGGGGCGTCAGAATGCCGTAGACGAACGAGTATGAGTCGGATGCGTCTACGAGCACGACACGCCCGTCCAGCCTGGATTGCATGACGGCGCCCGTTAGCTTGGCCGGCGCCATCACTGCCAGAGCACCCACACGACGCGCGAGCCTATGCGAAGCGACCACCTGCTGCGTAAGTGAACGGACACCGAGTCCTAGAGCGACCGCGATCAAGGCACCGAACGTGAGCACCGGCAGAAGCGACACGTCACCGTGCGGTAGCCCGCCGAGACCGCCGTGGGAGACCCGCGCGACGACCAGCGGCGCGAGTACACCGCCCACCGCTCCGCAGAGCAGAAACGCACCCAGCAGCAGCGCAACCCCCATGATGGCGAGAAAGCTGCGGTTGGCGCGATCCAGTCTCATCCATCCTCCGCCAGCAAAGCCCGCAGGCGGCGCAGCACGCCAGGGTCGGTGCGCGCCTCATCCACGAAATGCGCGACCGCAGCATCCCCGTGAGTGCGAATCACATCCCGCACCGCGATCCCCGCGACGTCCGTGGCCGTCGCCTCGTACACGTAGCTTCGCCGCTCACCGTGGCGAGCGAGGATGTCCTTTACCACGAGGCGGTTCATCACGGTCATCGCGGTCGTATACGCAAGCGGCTCGGATCGCCGCGCGTTGAGCGCGTCGAGGACCTGCCTCACCGACACGGGCGCGCCCGCACACCACACCGCCTCCATCACCTCGGACTCAAGCGGCGCGAGTCCGCTACTCGCCTTTTTCGGCCTGCCCGCCACAACCCACACATTACTACATTTATGTCGTGTATGCTCGACCGCATGACCACCACGGAACACGACTACGCAGCACAGGCACGACAGGCGATCGAGATCGTCTGCGCTGGCGAGCTCGCCCGCATGGAGGAGTTCTACCGCCCCGACTTCGTCGATCACATAAACGACATGACATTCCACGGCTACAACGGAGGCCGCGAATCGGTCGCCTTCTACAAGACCATCTTCAAGAATCTACGGATGGGCGCCGAGGAGCAGATCACAGAGGGCAACCGCGTCGCGTCCAGGTGGGTCCTGGACGGCACTTACCACGGGCGCCCGATCACGCTGCGAGGCATCACCATCAGCCACTTCGCTGATGACGGCAGAATCCTCGAAGATCAAGGGCACACCGACTCGATCAGTCTGCTGCGCCAGCTCGGCGTGATCCGAACGCTCATTCTCGGCCTGGAAATCCTCACACGCCGAGTCAGGTTGCCCAAGGGCGCGCTCAGAGGAAGCTAGTGGGTTCTCTGGCAACGCTTTGCTGGTTTCCACAGTGAGGTAATGGCGCTGGCGGGGCGGCGACGTCCTTGTTGAGATCGACACTAGATGGGAGGGCAGCTGGTCGCGCGGCGTCGGGTCGGTCGTGATGTGGCATCACGCCTTGACCCAGGCCGGGCGACTCAGAACCTGCGACCTCCGGTCCGCCACGCGCCAAGCACTGCACTGACGCGACATCTCCGTGGGCCAGTCGCTGATCATCCAGGGCACAAACACCAAACGCGAGCGGAGCGCCACGCGGGCGCCTCCCTTGCTGCAACCTCCTCAGGGTTGCCCACCATACGATGGCGGATTCGCTCCGTCGCGGCCAGGTTGAGGATCGAGCGCGCAGGCGCCTGGGCCTCGAGCCACGCCTTGCGATGTAGCTGACACGAAGTGTCACACAGTCCTTAGCGCGTCGGCGGGTGCAAGCCGCGCGGCGCGAATTGCTGGCAGCAGGCCGGCTACCGCGCCGATCAAGAGCGCCGCGCCAAAGCCGCCCGCCCATGCGGATGAGGGGATCACGATTGCCCAACCCTTCGTTGCCGCATACACCGCCGTCGCCAGCGCACCCAACGCCACCCCCACCGCTCCGCCGCCGAGCGCCAGCAGGATCGCCTCCGCCAGGAACTGGGTGCGGATCTGGCCCCTCCTCGCGCCGAGCGCGCGGCGCAGGCCGATCTCCGAGCGCCGTTCCAACACGGAGATGACCATGATGTTCGCCACTCCCACCGCGCCCACCAACAGCGCCACCGCGCCCAGCCCAAGGAACAGCCCGTTCAGCGCGCTCTTGGCATCCGCCCGAGCGACCAACGTGTCCGACGGCTGGCTCACGTCCACTTCGTTGGGCGCTTCCGGGTTAGCCGTCTGCGCTAGCACCGACTGCACCGCCACCACCTGTTCGTTTTCTGCACGCACATACACCGTGTTGGCGTGGCCATGTGCCCCCAGATACCTCTCCGCTGCCAGGAAGCCCACGAGCACCGAGCCTTCGATTTCAGGCGTCAGTACCGCCGGGCCCAGGACGCCCGCGAGGTAGAACCACTGATCGTCCACCCAGATCCGCTCACCCGGGTACAGGTGGTCGACCCCCAGGCGCTGTGCCGCCACGGCGCCCAGCACCGCGACAGGCTCGGTGGCGGTGGCTGCGTTCAGGTAAGTCCCCTGGACTACCTTCACCCCGAGGGTGCTCAGCAGGTCGATGCTCGCCGCCTGCACGCTCAGGGCGTTCGTGTCGATCACCGGGATGAGCGGCGTGCGGTACACATTCGCCGTCACCTTCGCCGTCTCGGCCACGCTTGTGACGGGGCCGATGCGCGCGATCATCGCCGGGGCGAGGAGCGGCAGCTCGGCGGTCTTGCCTGTGAGGCCCTGGCCGTCGGTGACCGTCAGCAGGTTCGTCCCCAGCCGGTCGATCTGGCTGAGCAGACCGGCCTGGCTGGAGGCGGAGAGGCCCAGCACCGCCACGATCGCCGCCACGCCGATAGCAATCCCAAGCGCAGATAGGCCCGCCCGCAGTCGCCGCGTGCGCAACCCCACGCTCGCCACCCGTGCCAGATCGGCAGGGCGCAGCCTGCTCGGGGCGAGGTTCGGCCCACTTGCGGGCACAGTCACCGGCCCTCGTTGACCAACGCGAAAGCCGCCCTCACGTGTTCGACGCTCGCCACCACGACGTAACCACCGTCGCGGTGGTTCGCTGTGAATGGCGGTGCCAGCGCGATGCCGCAACCGTCGGTCCTTACCTCGACCCGGCGCAAGCGCGATGCGCGCGAGCTGTGCGTGTGCGAGCCAGACGTGCCCGACACGAGCATGTGAGCGCCGCCCGAGCGGACTGTGAAATATCCGCTCGGGCCGCGGTTGGGCGCCGCGAACGTCACCAACACACCCGGCACCGGATTCTTCTCAGCGTCGGCGACGGTCACAGCAAGGCGGATCGGGAAGTTCGTTCCCGTGGGTGTGGACTGCGTAGCGCCAACTCCCACAGTGAGCTTGGTCGGCCTGTCTGCGAGGCCCGCGGGCGCGTCGCCAGCCGACGGAGTGGTGCTCGCGACAGCCCCGCACGCGCTCAAATCGCTGCCTTCGACGTTCGTCAGGGAGAAAGCGATCGAGCCATAAGCGGAGATTGCGGTGACCGTGTAGCTGCCTGCGAGATTGTTGGCCGTAAACCCCGGTGCAGCCGCCATACCCGACGCGTCGCTACCGACCGTGACCGCGTTCGATTCACTGGCCGAGAAGAGTCCGCTCGCGCCGGCGGGCGGCGCGCTGAAGGTGACCGGGATACCCGCGACGGCCGTCGTGACCGGGCAGCCGTTGCTATTGGTGAACGCGACCTGCAGGTTGGTTGCAAAGGCACTGCCGAGTGTGGCGGTCTGTGGTGTGCCTGCCGTCAGCGTCAGCGCGTTCGGTGGATTCGGCGACGGACAGCTCGCTGCACCTGAACTGCTCGGTGGCCCGGTTTCACCCTCAGCGGGGAGCGCCCAGCACGCGAGTGCCGCAATGGCCACGCCCACGCCGGTGCTAACCGCCAGCGAGCGTCGCGCCCGAGCCGCCGCGTTTCGCAACCACGCCACCCCACTAATCAACATTCGACGCCCCCGGTGTCCGCAACGATCCGGCCGTCAAGCATCTGCACCTGGCGTGGCAGGCTCGCCGCCAGCTCACGGTCGTGGGTGATCACCACGATCGTCGCTCCCTGGCCGTTGAGCTCCTCGAGCAGCTCCACGATCGCCGCCCCCGCAGTGCTGTCCAGGTTGCCCGTGGGCTCATCCGCGAGTACGATCGCCGGGCGACCAACCAGCGCACGTGCAATCGCCACCCGCTGGCGCTCGCCACCCGAGAGCTTGCTCGGGCGAAAGCCCACACGATCGGCCAAGCCAACCAGCGCCAGCACCAGCGCTGCTCGCTCACGCCGCTCGCTCACGCTAGCCCCCGCATACAACAACCCGTCAGCCACGTTCTCGAGCGCCGTCGAATGCTCCGTCAAGAAGAACTGCTGAAACACGAAGCCGATACTGCGCGCCCGCAGGCTGGCCAGCTCGTGGTCCGACAGCTCCGCCACGTCCATGCCAGTGATCGACACAACCCCTGTGCTCGGGCGCTCCAGCGTGCCGATCACATGCAGCAGCGTCGTCTTGCCCGACCCCGACGGACCCACGATCGCCACCAGCTCACCCTCGCCCACGAGGAAGCTCACATCGCTCAGCGCAAGCACCGACGGCTCCGAGCCATATGCCTTGCTCACCTTTCGCAACTCCAGAACGCCCACACCGCTCATGTCGAGGGCACCACCACGCGCTGACCCGCAGACACGCTTTGCCCACTGACCTGAACGAGACCTTCAGCGTCATCGAACAGTCCCAGCGTCACCGCCTCCAGGTGGTGCACGCCGCCTTCCACCACCTCGAGCGCATAGCCGCCACCCGCGAGCGCCAGCAAAGCATCGACCGGCACAGCCAGCGCATTGGGAACGCTCGCTGTCGTAATCGAAATCGCCACCGGCGCCTCGTCCAGGTGACCTATCGCCTGCGGTTCGCTCGGTGTCACGCCCACTTCTACTGTCGGCCCACCTTCTTCACCGTTTTCAGGGCCGCCACCACCACCTTCTTTGTTCGCCGGTGCTTTCGCAACCGTCCCCACCGAGCTGATTACCCCCGGCGTCGTCTGCTGGTTCGGCAACGTGATAGAGACCTGATCGCCCACCTTCACACTCGACTGCTGTGCAGCGCTCAACGCAATCGTCACCTGTGGGCGTGTCGAAGTGATCCCCAGCACCGGTCCCGGCGTCACGCTCGCGCCCACTTCAGGCGTCACGCTCGTCACTCGCACCGGACCCCGCTCGAACACCACCGAGCCCAATGGCAATTCGCCCGTCACCGGCATTCCGCGGGCGGATTGAAACGCCCTCACGGCCATTTCTGTCGCTGGGCTGAAAGCTTCGCCGCTCAGCCCGATGTGATAGCCAAGCGCGTCCAGGTTTGCGTTCAGCGCCGCCACATCCTTGCCCGCCGACATCCCCGCCACGAACGCCCGCGACGACACAACCGAGCCATATAGCAGTATCGTGGGGCGGCCACCCAGCGCGAACAGACTCTGCCCCCGTGCGATCACCCGGCCGACCGCCGGCAGCATCGTGAACGTCGAGCTCTGGCCATAGTCGGCAGCCGATGAGCGCGCTGTAGAAGCGGACGCCTCGGCGCTCGCGAGTGCCGCCTGTGCCGAGGACAGCGACGCCCGGTCGCTCTGTAGCTTCATCGCCGCGCCGCTCGAGCTCTGCTCGTCGCTTGCCAGCGTCTGCACGTCGCTCGCACACACGCTCGCGTTGCCGCTACTCGACGGCGAGCCCGTGGACGCGGCTTCACCGCTCGGCGAGGAAACGCCGGGGGCGTTTTCCGCAGCGTTGTCTCCCGCACAGTCGACCGCCTGCTTCTCGCGCGCCGCCGACACCGTTGCCTGCGCGTTCGCCAGCGTGGTGCTGTCCACCGCCAGCGATGTCGTCGCCCCCTGCAGCATGCGCTCGCTGTTCGTGACTGCCTGTTCAGCCTGCTGCACAGCGGACGGTGGTGTGCCCGTCGGTATGCGGATGCTCGCTGCGCCCGCATAGCCAAGCGTCGCGTTCACCTGTGTCTGCGAGGACAGCGACCGTCGGGTCACCGTCACGAGCGACGTCTGGCTCGTGTTCTCGGAGACGCCGCTCGACTTGCCCGAGCCGTCAAACGGATCGCTCACGACGAGCACCGCCACTGCAACCGCCACCAGCACGAGCCCCAGGGCCGCCAGTGCGATTCGGCGCGGGCGAGTCGCGCTCACTAGTGATTACCGTGCAGGCCGCCCGGGATCAACGACTGGCACGCTTCCTCTGCCGCGCGCACCTGTGGCGAGTGCAGGTCGATCCCCTTCTGTGAGACGTGCACGCCCCCGCCGGAGAACGTCGGGTCCGGGAAGTTCGGAATCCCGTGCGCGCGGATGCACGCCGCGGCCTTCAGGTACTGCGACTGTTCCTGGGGGGTGATCTGATGGTTGCCTTCCCCGCCCGGGCTGCCTTCAGGCAGCAGGTGCTTGCACGCCTGCTGGGCCGAGTTGAAGTGGGGATTGCCCGTGATCGCCGGGTTGACCGCCACCGCCACCTTCACTTCATTGCCGTTGGTCGAGATTTTCGGGTCGGGGAAGTTGGTCACCCCGTGCGCGCGCATGCACGCCGAGAACGCCACCGCCCGGCTACCCGGCGAGGCCGAACCGCGCTGCGAGCTGCCCGAGCTCGACGAGGAGCTGCCCGAGCTGGATGAGGAGCCGCTGGAGGAGGTGCTGGAGGAGGTGCTCGTCCCCAGGTTCGCCACCGTCGGAGTTTTGGCGCCGCCCCCACACCCCGTGGCAAGCAGCGCGAGCGCTGCGAACCCTGCGATCAGTTGTATCGACTTCATCTCGTCGTCTCCCCATGATGGCTGGATGTTGCGTGTGAGACCGTTCTACGCAATGACCGGTTACACGACGGTGAGCGACGCTGTAACCGCGCTGTAACCGCAGATGCGCCACGCTTGGTGGTCCATGCGGGTACTGCTGGTCGAGGATCACGTCGAGCTGGCCGACACGGTCGCCATCGGTCTGCGCCGCGAGGGCATCGCCGTAGACGTCGCGCTCGACGGCCACGACGCGCTCGCGCATCTCGCGCTCACCGACTACGACGTGCTGGTGCTCGACCGCGACATCCCCGGCGTGCACGGCGATCAGATCTGTCGCTCGCTCGTGGCCGAAGGCCACGACGGGCGCATCCTGATGCTCACCGCGGCCGGCTCGATCGAAGACAGGGTCGACGGCCTCAGCCTCGGCGCCGATGACTACCTGCCCAAGCCGTTCGCCTTCGCCGAGCTCGTCGCCCGCGTGCGCGCGCTCGCGCGGCGCTCGGGCAGCCAGCTGCCGCCCGTGCTCGTCCACGGCGACCTGCGCGTCGATCCCGCCAACCGCCTCGCCAGCCGCAACGGGCAGCGCCTGTCGCTCAGCCCCAAGGAGCTCGCCGTGCTCGAGTACCTGCTCGGCGCCGGCGGCCGCGTGGTCTCCGCAGAGGAGCTGCTCGAGCACGTGTGGGACGAGAACGTCGACCCGTTCACCACCACCGTGAAGGTCACGATCAGGCGCCTGCGCGCGAAGCTCGGCGAGCCGCCGCTGATCGAGACCGTGCCCCGCGGCGGATACCGGATCTGAGTCTCACCGTGAGCGCTCCCGACACGCTTCAGGCGAGGACCGGCGACCGGCGATCGCCCCGGCGGCTGCTCGATCGGCGGCGGCTGCGCCTTCCCCGCTACACGATCCGCCTGCGTCTCGCCGTCCTCTACGGCGGCGTCTTCATGATCTCGGGAACACTGCTGCTCGCGCTCATCTTCCTGACGGTGCGCTCCTCCACGCACAGCAGCGTCAGCTCCGCGCGGAGCGTCGTGGCGAGGCTCGTGGAACCGCACAGCGTCCACGTGGTGCCGCCCGGAGCCACGCTTTCGGTGACACCCGAAAGCCTCGCGATCGCGCGCGCGAACGCACGGGCCCATCAGCTCGGCACGCTGGCGGTCAACATCAACAACAACGACCTGCATCAGCTGTTGATGTGGTCGATCGTCGCCCTGGCGATCATGGTGGTCGCGTCGATGGCGTTGGGATGGGTGATTGCCGGTCGCGTGCTGCGCCCACTGCAGGTGATCACCACCGCGGCCCGCGAGCTGTCGGCCTCGACCCTGCACGAGCGCCTCGCGCTCGACGGACCCCGCGACGAGCTGCGAGAGCTGGGAGACACGTTCGATGAGCTGCTCGGGCGGCTGGAGGCCTCGTTCCAAGCCCAGCGCCAGTTCGTCGCCAACGCCTCACACGAGTTGCGTACGCCGCTCACGCTGGAGCGCGCCATCCTCGAGGTCACGCTCGCCGACCCAGCCGCCAGCGCCACTTCCCTGCGTGCCGCCTGCGAGCGCGTGCTCGCCATCGGCGAGCAGCAGGAGCGCATGATCGACGCGCTGCTCACCCTCGCGCGCAGCGAGCGGGGTCTCGAGCGCCATGAACCGCTGCTGCTCAACACGCTCACCGGCGAGGTGTTGGAGGAACGTCGTGGAGAGGCTGCCCGCCGCGGCCTGCGCCTCGACGGCAAACTCGAGCGTGCCCCCATCGCCGGCGATCGGCGGCTGATCGAGCGGCTGATCGCCAACCTGCTCGACAACGCCATTCACCACAACAGCCCCCACGGCTGGGTGACGGTCGCGACCGCAGTCGACGCTGGGAGGGCTGTCCTGACCGTCTCCAACAGCGGACCGGTGATTGTGCTCGAGGAGCTCGAGTCGCTCACGCGGCCTTTCCAACGACGCGGCACCGAGCGCACCGGGCACGGCGAAGGTCACGGCCTGGGCCTCTCGATCGTTGACGCGATCGCAACCGCCCACGGGGCGACGTTGGCCGTCCAGCCGCAGGCCACGGGCGGCCTGCGCGTGGAGGTCAAGTTCCCTGCCGCGAGCGCTCCGCCTAGTAGCCAGGCCGCATAGTCCCAGGCTTCACCGCGTCTCGATCGGTATCGGTTCGTCGGGCCCGGCCGGCAGCGCTCCAGGTCTCGAACGTCGCCACCTCGACATCCACCCCCGCCTCGCGCGCCAGCGCGCCCATCCGCGCATCGACGTCGACCCCGAGCACCCTGCAGCCGGGTGCAGCGCGCCGAGGAGGTTAATCTCCTTGGCCACCGCTTGGAACTGCCGGGCGACAATGCCTGTACCGCAGCCGACATCGAGCACGTCGTGCCCGGGACTTGCAGCGACAAGACCCACAGGATCGAGATCGGGATCATCGAGGAGGAGCATGACCCCGAGCAGGCCGCCGCAGCCCTCAGCGGCGAGACCTTGAGCGAGTTCGTGCGACGAGCTGCCCGCTGCGAGGCCAAGCGCACCCTCGCCGGGCGCACTCGCTACGTCCTCGACGACGACGCAGCACAGCGATTCCTCTCCGCGCTGGAGCAGCCCTCCCCCGACTCCGAACGAGGGCTGCGCCGCCTCGTCGAGAAGCCGAGCGTCCTGCCAGAGGCGTGACGCCGCAACTTAGCGCGACTGCCTTGTTGGACCGCTAGGCACACCGCGTCGATCAGTTCAGCTGCGGCTTACGAGAGAACCCTGATGGGGCAATCGAGGCCTGGGGCGCCCGCAAGCCGCCCATCGCCGGTAAGTAGCTCGCACCCGAGCGTCTCAGCCAGGGCTACGTAAGTGGCGTCGTAGGCGGTTAGATTGGCTCGCAGCTCGAAGACGCGACGCATCAGCGGCAAAGCGGGGTAGCGATCTAGATCAAGATCTTCGAGGTCGCCAACCGCCGCAGCAAATCGCTCCTCGGTGAGCGTGCCGGCGAGCCAGCGCTTGCGCAGCGCCGACACCGTCTCGACATCAACGAGATCTGGTGCCGCGAGATCCTTTCCCACACGCAGCGCCTCCCGCGCAACGCGCCCGTCGATCTCGTCATCAGCGATGGCGTTCGCGAGCACGCTCGCATCGACCACGATCAACGTCGCCCGCGCTCCTCCGCCAGATCCTTCGCAGCGCGCGCGAGCCCCACTTCTCCTCCAGATCTCCGATCGATGCGGTCCAAGACTTCAGCCAAGCTGGGCCGCTTCGCGATCCTCGTCAATTCGCTCGCTAGGTACTGCTGCAGGGATTGTCCGTGCGACTTCGCCCTCCGCTGCAGGGCACGGTGAACATCATCAGGCAGATCGCGCACAAGCAAGTTCGTCATTGCTTGCAGAATGATAGCATCGCGAGTCGGTAAGGCAGCCTCTGCGATCACGGGGGGGCACCAGCCACGGCAATGGAGCCGCCGCGAGCGCCTCCGCAGCTGCGCGGTGTTGCGTGTCATTGCGGTTGGCGGCGGCGGCGACGGGTGGGTGTAACTCAGGATCATCGAGCACCGGAGAATTCCGAGCCCAAAATCTCGCCGCAGGATGCACAAAACCGCCACCCTGTTAGCCAACTTTCGGTAGCGACAACCCGGCCAGCTCGTCCGTGATGATGACCGAGACCCACAGCTCCACGGCGTACTCCTCTGCGCGTTTCACTACGAAGTCACGCTCAGTCGCATCAATCGGGCTGTCAATGACGAGGATTAGCCATCCAGTGGCCGCTCGCTTGACTCGGGATCGATAACGAAGCAGTATCCCTAGGCCATCGTTGAGCCGGTTGTTGATCGCCTTCCGAAAGGATCCGCGCATCAGCTTGATCTCGACGACAATGTCGGGTAGATGAGCAACCCTGCTAACGAGGAGCCCGTCGAGCAGCAAGCCGCCCGAGACCTTGACGTTGGCCTGCAGTTCATAGTTCGGTGGAGCGATCTGAGCTAGATGGCTGAGCACATCTCGCTCGACCGTGGCTGCTCGTTGCATTAGCCCACGAAAATCTGTCGTCGGCTGGGGAGATGGGACAGACGACAGTGTCTGCGCGACTTCGGCACTCGGTCCCACCGCTAGCGTCTCGTCGCTGAGCCCCTCTTCGACATCCTCTTTAAGGCGCTCTTCACGCTCGCCCTCGCTTTGCGGCTCGATTTCCGACCAGAGCTTGGCCAGCTCAGCCGAGAAGCGCTCTTCGTCAGCATCCTCTTTGCGTTTTAGGCGTGGGGCTCCATAAACGAGCAGAGCGCCGCCGACAAGGAAGAACAATCCTCCAACATACGGCGCGGCAACCCCGGCGGCACGGGCGATGCTCTGACGTCGCTCTAGCTCTTTGCGCGCCAGCGGCGTTAGCGTCGATAGTTCGTGCTCCGAGATGCGCAGCACGCCGGTTTCTCGGAGAACAAGCGCGGGCACCACAAATGCAGCGATCAGCAGAAAAACACCAGCTGAAAGAGCGAACTTAGTAAAGCTCTGGGGATCGGGACGGGAGAACACCGCCTACACAGTCTCAAGCCGCGCCGACGTACACCTGCCGGCGTGTTCCTGGCCATGCGCACGCAGGGGTGGCTAGGCGACCTTGAGGTAGTCGCGAGTGCTCTACGGATCACTGAGGAGGTCGTCTCGTGATGCCGCCAGATCACCGAGGAGGAGCTACAGCGCACTACGCCACCCACCGACCCCGATCTCGACCGCGCACGCGCCCGGACTCAACGGCAGCCTCGGCGCACTCTGCCCAGAGGCACAGATATGACCGCCAGGAGCCAGAGCCATCCCGCAACGAGCAACGAACGCTCAGCGGCCTTGCGGTCAGCAAACCGACCGCAAAACGGCCGCAACACCGTCGCTGCGGCCACTCTGCGGCCACCGAATCCATCGAACGACCACGAACAGAGGCGAACGGCCGTCCCGCGAGCCCCAGTGTTTTCGGGGATTTTGCAGCGTGTCGCTGATATTCGCGGTTCTGAATGGAAATCGGGGAGTAAGGTTCGGGTTGGCTTTCGTATGCGGTTTTCGCGCCTTCTGCGGTCTTTTTGCGGTCCCGAGTCCGCGCGTATGCCATGTAGTACGGCCGAGCACCACTGGCCGGCGACCACGAGAGGGTTACGACGTACAGCCCCCCACTCCTCGGAATGCCCGGCCTGGCTCGTCCAGCATCATCCTGCCTAGCACTCGGCTTTCTCGATGCTCAAGAGCTCCGACCTCAGCGATCTGGCAGCGTTTGCGATCGTCATGATCCCGGTCTCGAGAAACGGTCCGCACGCAGCCCTGAACGGCAGCTGATAGTCGGCCCAGACGAACCCGTCGTCGAAGGACAGACGCACGAACTTCAGCCGCGCGTTCTCTCGCAAGAGGAACTGCCATAGGCCCGGTGTATCGGTGACGATCGGCGCCACTAGGCAAGCCATGCGCACATTGTCGGCCGACCTTGCTTCGAGAGGGCACGTGACGGTGACTGGAAGGTCCCCAGCACCGTGAACGAGGTAACCAGGCAGTGACTTGTCCAGCGTGACCATGTTGCCAAAGCACGATCGAAGGCGGGCTCCGAGGGTCAGCAGGTCGTCATGCCATACGCCGTTGGCCACCTCATCGGGATCGAGCTCTGTGGCCAGCATCGATGAGAACGTGTCGGTGCGTTCATCGAGACGGTTGGCATTCGTGCTACCTAGCGTTCCGGGATTAGGCGTCATTACAGTCCTCGTTGGTTGTGTTGTGCATGGTGACTCGAGAGCGGGTGAACCCGAAAGGGGGATTTCGGACGTTGGTCCTCGCGCAGTTTTCCCTCGTTGCTCTCGCGCGCGGCGCGAACAATGTGTCTGGATGCTTCGTCGCGGGCGCCAGACAAATAGAGAGCTTGAGAGGGCGCGAGCAGTTCAGCTGCTGCGGATGAGAGCATTCGTCCTAGCGGTCGCGGCGCTCGATGTCCTGGGGTGCACCGCAGCGGCGATCGTGCATGGCCCTTCGCTTTCGCTGGTGCCGCTGGGCAGTGCTGGTGCGGCGATATTCGGATGGATCGTGAAAAATCTCTTTCCGCCCGTGTAGGCAAAGCTGTCGTGCGCGCGTTGCTCACAGGCTCTCACCGTCGAGCTTCTCCCGAAACACTCTGCGCGCATGAGCTGAAGCGCCGGCAAGAAACGCGGCTTCGCGCGTCGGCACATCGAGCGCGGGAACGTTTACGTATTTGACGTACTCGGTGGACCGTCTGCGCGCGCGACCAAGGTAGGGAGAGTCACCCTCCCAGGCGCGTACGGCCAGCGCGATCCGCAGCATGTCGAGCGTGTTCAGGAACGGTCGCTCGCCCCCGATGTACGGGATGGCCAAGTAGATGTCGTAGTACCCGTTGTTCACGACGACGAGGACGAAGCGCTCGCCATCGCGGATGTCGATCAGCTCGCCGGCCATCACCTTCGTAGGCACGCCGTTGGGCAGATCAGGTCCCCACGCCCACACCGCACGCTTCAGCGCCGCATGCATCGGGTCTTTTGGATCGCGTAGCGCGCGGTGCAGTTCCGTCCCGTTGAGCCGCCGCTCGCTTTCAGGCGGGCTGTAGCGCAGGGCAGGATGCAGTCCGGTGCCGGCGGATTCGCCGTCTCCGACGTGCACCAGGACGATGCGATCTGCGCCCATCGCTCCACGGAGCACCCGGCCGAAGCCGGGCTGACGTGCAAGCGTCTCACTACGAGCATCCGTCCGGGAGTTGTCGACAGGGTCCTCCCGCTGGATTCTGTTCTCTGAGAAGAGCCAAGCAGGATCGGTCGCTCGATCGTGGCGTATCGCGTCCAGACGCGAGGCGACGTGCCCGAAGTGCAGGGCGAGATACTCGGCCGGGCGCGCTATTGCGACTGCCAGCTCTGGAGCGGCCGCCGGTTGCCGTATGTCATATGCCGTGGGAGACAAGGCAGCTCCGACGGGAAGCGCATAGTCACGGCGATTATCGGGACCGTAGACCGACTGCGCGAACCCCGTGTAGAAGGACTGCTCTTTACGACGGGTCAGACCTGACGCAGTGCGTCGGCGCGCCTGCGCCCACGGAACAAGGGTCGTCGGGCGGACGACGACGATGGCCTCGGGGTACACCGGGACATCGAGGTCGCAGTACAAGGTTCCGATCAGCCGGTCGATCATCCCGGCCGCCACCGGCCCGGGGGTCCCGTCCGGCAGCGGCGGGCAGCCCAGAGCGCACGCTATTAGGGCCGGAGACTCGTCGGTGAGTCCCGCGAGCTCCTTGAGGTTTTTGACGGCGGGCTGGTCGATGAGGACCGCGCCAAGCGTCATCGCGGCCTCGATCACGCGTTGCATCCCGTACTTCGTGCGCGTAGCATCGGTCGGAGCGCTCTTGAGGACTTGATCCGCAGATGCGCGTCCGGCGTAACACTCCACACCCTGTCTATAAAACGTTTGGAGCTGCGCTTGGGTTAGCACTGGGCCTCCGGGTTGGTTGAGCTGGAGGTCCTATCTGATGGGTGCTCATCAGAAAGCGAAACCGGCGAAGCCCGTTCCCGTGGCCGCTAAGCGGGACGGATCAGGCCGAGCGCTCGGTTTACCCTTGCGCGGCTCGATCCGATGGAGCCTGCGGGCGTTATCGATCGGTTTACCCCTTGTGGGGCGACTCGCCGGCGGCACAGTATGCCGGTCTACTCACGCAACGCTCGACCGCCGCCGAAGGATATAGGCGAGCGAGACGGCCCGACATCGAGAGCGGGGTCCCACCTTGTACCGCAGACAGCCCGACTACACAGGCATCCCACGTCGGGCGCCGGCGACCAGGTCTGTGATCAGGCCGACACCGCAGGGCCGGGGCTTCTGCGTCGTGATCGACGAGGACGCCGATGTCCTGGTGCTGGCGCCGCCCGGGGTGCGTATACCTACCGAGGCAGGAGCCCATCCGCCGCTGTGCTCGGAGGGCTGGCGCCTCGCCACTTTCTCTGCGGTCGACGGGCAGGCGCCCCTCGTGGACCAGCACCGTCCGGCGAGTGTTTTCGACATCGGCGTGCGCGGCGCCCTCGTAGAGATCGTGACCCGCTGCCCACAACACTCCGCGTGGATGGCCGACCGCTTGGAGGAGATCGTGCGCTCTGCTTGGATGATTAGTCAGCCGGATGTCAACGGAGACGTGCCGGTCCTCGCCCCACAACGCATCGCAGAGCGCGATGAGATGCTCGACGAGCTCGTGCCAGCACTGCAAGACCTAGCCAGCGCTCTTCCAGCCGACATCGACGAGCGACTACTGGCTCCCTTCTACTTTGTCGAGCTTCGCGATGAGCTCGATTCCTACACGTAGCCCAGCCCGTCCGGCCAACGCTACCTCTACGCGCCGATACGGCTGAGCTCGGCCGGTAGCTCCGCGTGGAGGTCGGATTCCTCGTCGGGAAAGGCGTCCCGCAGAGCGCAGAGCAGACGCTCGGCCGCCTGCTCGGAGCACCGTCGGTAGGCGGGCTGCGGATCGCCGTCGGCGGGCACACCAAACGCCCTGATCGCTTTCAACCGCTCTCGCGCGCAGAGGCGCACCCAGTGATGGTGCTCAGCCGGCAAGAGCGTGACCAGCTCCGCCCAGGTCAGTCTCTGCATCGTGTCCGGCGGCTCGGACCACACTTCGTCGCGATTCCACCACATGGCGCGACGCCAGCAATCGAGACCCTCGGCCGACTCGCCCTCGAAGGCTCGCACGCCCGACGGGGCAAAGCACGTCGTTGGTGCGGTGCCTCGCCGATCGCCTGACGCGGCGAGGGCGAACAGCACCTCGCCGGCACCAAACGGGCACGGTGTCACGGCCAGATCGTCGGGAAGGCTCACCGGCGCGGGCCGCGACTTCGTGGAGCTTCGGGACAAGGTCTGGGGAGCATCTCAGATGGCATGGACGGCCTGGCGGGTCGCCGGTTTGGCGGGTCACGCGCTGCAATACCCTTGCACGACTCGGGCGTTCGCGCAAAAAACGGCCGGATTGCCCTCGCAAATACCGGAACCGTCCCAAGAGGTACGTCGGCTCCGGGCGGCGCATCGCGGGCCGACTTAGGATTTCGGCAGCTAGACTTCGGCGCCGCTGGCGGAGCACCAGCGCTCCAGAGGCTCACGTGGATGACACCAGAGACGACGTCCCCAGGCCTCCACCACACAGCCCCTTGTTTCACCAGCAAGGACGCTGAATCGGCCATCTCCCGGCTGGAGGTTCTGCTCGAGGTCGCATGGGTCGGGCTCGGGGTGGAGGACAGCCCGACCGCGAACCACGCGCGTAAGACACTTCGCGTGATGACGACCAACGCGATCGACCTGCTCACCCGGCCAGAGCCCTCGCTCATCACCTGGGACTCGCTGCTCAAAGCTTCCGACTCGCGCAGAGAAAGCGCCTCAAAGCACGCCGGTAACGGGGTTCTTGCGACCAGGTTCCAGAGAGTCATGCGCTGCGTCCTCGCTCTGGCCGTTGCCGACCGGGCCTCCCTTGAGGTCGTGTTTGGCTACCTGTTCGTCCGCCCGACGCCGCCTCCGCCCGGAGAATCGAGTCGCCTGGGGGTCACCAAGGGACAGCTGCCGGGCGTGATCGGTCTCGCTCTCGTCGAGACGTCGGGCGCACCGATCGCAGCTATGCGGGAGCTGATCGAGGGCTCACGAGATTCGCATTCCCATCGCGACTACGACTCCAAACGCGCGCGCGCCTTCGCTAAGGAACTGGGACTGAAGCGCGGCCTTCCGAAATCGCTCTCGCAAGAGGTCATGGCGTTCCTGAGCGATGAGTGCGCGGCGCGCGACGAGGCAAAGAGGATCGTCCCGACACCAGACGTGGATGCGCACGGCGTCGAGCTGGAGAAGCTCCTGCCGTATGGGTTCCCGAACATGCTCGTCGCGACTTCGCTGCGTGTGCCCCAGCAAGGAAGGCTCACGGAGACCCGCTTCATCGGGGCTGACGATGCGCTCGTCTCGAAGCTCATGCGCCAGGGATGGGATGTCGTGGCGCAAGCCGCCGAGTACGGGAGCCACGATGCAGCGATCCAACCGGTCGAGATTGCGGAGCAGGTGTGCGGCATGGATTCTCCGACGATCTACCAGTTCACTCCGGAAGATCTCGAGCAGGTCAACGAAACGAGCCTCCTCATCAAGACCGGCCGTTCGGTCGTTCCCGATTCGACCCGGTATTGGACGGCGTCGCAAACCATGGACGGCCAGCAGGTCTGTCTAGTCGGACGCAACCACTCCACGAGCGCGACCCACCAGGTTTTTCGTGTCGGGCACCTCGGCGAGAAAGACCGTCAGGCACATCTGCTCAGCGTGATCGAGGTGGCTCTGCGCCACCATCCACTATTCGGCCGGCCCCCGGGAGAGGACCAGCGTGAGAGGCCAGGTGCGTTGCACGCCCAGATCGCTGCGATCCAGCCCATGAGGCTCGGGGGCCGGCGTCTGGCCGTGCAGCGGATGGCGATGGCCATCATGAACACCGCTTACGCGCTCCTGCTTAGGTCACGACGAGAACACTCGTGATCGTCCGACGGCGGCCTGATCGCCACCGTCTACATGAAGCTAGGCCAGCGCCGCGCCATCGCCCGCGCACAGCGAGCGATGAACGAGTCTCCTCGATCGGTGGCTCTGCGCCATCGGCGCTCGGCTCGGCCGTAACCACCGCGTTACCGGCCGATGAGCTGCGCTGAGATTCGCTCGGGTCGGGGCACAATGTCCGACCGGTTTCTGGCGCCTAGGCGATGATGATGGGCCATGGACCAGATTGGACTCATCGTTCTGGGCGCGGTTGTCGCGGCCCTGGCTACTGGCGGCGTGCGCTTCTACGGCGAATACCGGAGCGAGTTGCTCTCGCGGAAGGTCGCGGCACGCGTCCTCCTCGGCGATCTTTACATCGTTGAGGCGCTGGCCGACACCTGCGCTGATCGCAAGGGAGGCTGGAACCACGTTGATTGGAAGACCCCTGTCGAATCGTGGGAGGGATCGCGGGAGGCGCTTGCTGCAAGCATGAGAGCGTCCGAATGGGTGATCGTGGATACCGCGTTCCGTCACCTTGCTGAGGTCGCCGGATCTCGCCAGGGTGAACCCCTGCGAGATCCTGAGATCAGGAGACTCCGGAGGCTAGCGGAGGCCACGCGAGAGGCCCGTGGGATCGTGCTACCCCACGCGGCGTCCCGGAGAGAACGGGACGAGCTGGTTCGCGAGCTGAGCACTGCGTGGACCGGCAAGCAGCCCGAACGGTAAGGTCCTAGGGCCGCGACAAGGCTTCCGATGTCATCGTTATACGCGGATTCGCGAACGCTCTGGACTCGGCATCATGGGGAGCGCGCCGGATGTGACCGCGCTGAGGCTCACATGACGGACGAACTTCCGGCGCGTCGCCGCCTGCTCGACTCCGGGGACCGCAGCGCGGCTCCCTGCGGTCCTCTCGATCCGTCGCTGCGGTCCTTCTGCGGTCCCGCGTGCCGAGAACAGCCGGGAACAGCCTTCCGCGATCCCCCTTGTTTTTGCGGCTTTTGCCCCTGGTTCGTGATCTTCCGAAGGTTCTGAACCTATGACCGAAAATCGGGGAGACAGGATTTGAACCTGCGACCGCCCGGCCCCCAGCCTGAGCGATCTGGTAGCTATGGGTCAAACACGCCCGTCTTTCTTGGCTCTGGGTGTGCGTGAGATGCCGCGAGTTTCGCTCACTTTGTTCCCCGGATTGTTCCCCGGGTTGCGTGGAGCAACCTTGTGTCTGATCGCGCCTTGAGAGCTCCTCACGTCCTGCTCGCCGGGGCACGGGAGGGCGCGCATCCACACCGGTCCAGCTTTGAGCTGCCCGCCGAAGCGTGCCGGATGCACGGCGGGAGCCCCCGAGATGACGTCGTCGGCATCCACGACGCACCGCAGACGATGCGGTTTTGGAGACCACGGTTTTCGCACGTCTTGGGTGATGAATACAGGCGATGGCGAACACTAGGGAACGTTGTAGGGAACAAGTAGTGGAGATCGGGTTGGCGTGCGAGCAGACCGAACCGCCAGCTCAGCGCCCGCCAGCCGTGATCGCCTCGAAACAGCCCTCAGCGACGGCTCGGCCGAGGTCTGCAGCAGCGTCCCCATATTTCACCTGGCGCAGCGAGTAGGCATACGCACTCGCCAGCAGCTCCTCTGCTCCGGCGCTAACGTCAACCGCCCAAGCTCGGCAGGCACGAACGAACTCTTCGATCGGGCAGCCATCGCAGTACGCATCGAGGTCTTCCCACCTTCGAGCCTGCTCGAGGCTAGGCCAGCCATCGAGACGACCCGCCATCGCTGGGTGGTAGAGCACACTCAACTCCAGCGTAACCGGGTCAAGGGCGGCGTTCGCCAGCATCGCCTCGCCGTAGTCGATAAGAGCTGGCTCTCCTCGATCATTTACAAGAACGTTCAGGCCGTGCAGGTCCCCGTGGGCGCGCGTGCTGCGGACTCGGACCTCGACATCCCGGTCCGGCGGAAGCTCGACGCCTGTCTCGAGCACCTCCTCGTCCGTGATGAGGAGTCGGCGAACCTGGGCGAGCGTTTGCACGACTACGGGCGCGTCTGTGGCCCATGTCCTCATCTGCTCTCCGAGGCGGTGGGTCGCCGTTACCGCGAGGCCGCTGCGCTTCTCAAGCAACCCGAAGAGACTCTCGGTGTACTCATCGGCCAACTGGTAGATGAGGGCACCACGCAGCCCAGCCCCGGCCTGCACAACATCCAGAACGTGGGCGCCAAGCCCAAACGGCATTTTCGCCTCGAGCGTGTGGTACCGATCAGCCTCGCTGATGACGCGCCGCAGCGCGCCTAGCTTGACGACGACGCTCCCGATGACCTTTCGGTCAGGCTCTCTGTACGAGACGCGGAGCGTGCTGCTCCCAGACAGCCCGCCGGAGAGGGCCTCCACGGTTGCGAGAGCAGCGCCAAGACGCCGCCCGTAGATTCGCAGCGCCCGTCGGTCACTTACCGACAGCTCACCGACATCCCCCTCGAGCTCTAGCGTGTCCAGCGCCTTGGTTCTGGCGATGTGGGTCTGGACGAGTTCTATGCATTCTTGGAGTTCCTCCTTGCCGAAGGCACGGATGAGCGGTTCTTCCGTGCGGCGGCCATAGATGTCCGCGCTCCGACTGGTCTTTAAGAAGCCTTGGACGATCTGGCGAGTGAGGTTCCCGGACAAGATGACGAGCGGTGTTCCGGGTGCCCGCTCGCGGATCAGCTCGAACAGGCGTAGTCCTTCCTGCACCTCAGGGTCGAGGTTACGGTCGTCTGCGGGGAGGGCAAGATCACAGATAACAAGGTCATATTCGTGGTCTGCCAGAGCATCCTCGGCCGCCTTCACGTCGGCCACTACGGAGATCGCTGCGCTATCGGGGTCGGGACAACAACGTTGTTCGATCGATCGAGCCTCGGTCGGGTCGTCCTCAATTAGGAGTAGGCGACCTGTCGGCTTCACTCCTGGGGCTCCTGCCAGGAAAGGATCACGCTGGTACCTCCGAGATCGTTGCGCCTCACCAACACCTTCCCGTCAAGTGAGCGCATCGCCTCGCTTGCCGTAGCAAGACCGTAGCCCGGATGCCCTTCCTTCGTGCTGACTCGTCCGCTTGTCGGCCTTGCCAAGAAGGCCGGCGGGCCCGGGCCGCGATCGATGACAGTGATATGGGCGCCGTTCGCCGAGCTGCCCCAGTTGAGGCTCACTGGCCTCTCGCCCACGGGGCCGCCAGTCAGGAGCGTCGCCTCCGCCGCGTTGACAAGGATGTTGTTCACCGCAAGAGAAAGCAGCGACCAGTCAGACGTGACCATGAATGGCGCCGGACCAGCGGCGAGTACATCGCAGACGAGCTCCCGCGTGACCGTCGCGGCCAGCTCCGCAAGCTCCGCACTAAGGTCGAATTCCGTGTGCGTCGGCACCTCGGTTGCGCTTGCGAGCGTGCGAAGGCCTTTACAGACCGCCGTGAGGAACGTGAGTTCCCGGGCCGTCTCTGAGCCGCCGTAGCGCTCGGCGAGCTCCTCCCGCGCCACGACGTTCAGCCGACCCGCCACCGAAGACACCTCGTGCAGCACGCGTCGGGCGCTGGTGTTCAGGCTTTGTCGCGCAACCTCGGCAGGGACATCGTCGAGCTCCTGGTCCCAGGATGGAGCAGGCACGACGACACCCTCTCCGAAGCCGGGGCTCCCCTTTTCAAGGACTTCGAGCAGCACCCCGCGCACCCACGGAAGCTCCTCCTTCGACAGAGCCTGCCGGACCTCCACGTCAACCGCCGCGGGCAGGTCGCCATCGATCGCGAGGATTGACCTCGCCGCCCAGGCCCGAAGTGGACTACTGCTTGAGCGCAACTTGTCTCGTGCGACGTCAAGCTCGTAGGGCTCGACCTCGCCTTCGTCATGCATGGGCGTGCTGACTGTAGAAGGCAGCACGCTTCGCGAACGCCTCGGCTCCGCCCTCCATCAACGTTGTAACTGAATCGACAACATCCTGCTGGTCGAGAGGACCAGCCGTCGTGACGAATCCGTGCCGACCATCAGAAGTCAAAACGATGACTTCCTGCGCATCACCAAGTACCGGAATGTTGGCGTTATGGGTTGCGACGATCACTTGGCCAGCATCAGCGCGATCGCGAATCGCTTGCACAAGCGTCTCGACGATAAAGGCATTGTCTAGGTGGTCCTCGGGCTGGTCGAGCAAGATCGACTCCTGGTCAGCGGCCAGCAACATGGGCAAAACAACAGTGCAGCGTTGGCCCATCGAGAGGTGCCGTGTGGGCTTATATTCAGTCCCGTCGAGGAGCGCGAAGTCCACGGAGTCCTCGAGCGGTGCCAATAGCAACGGCGCGATCTCCCTGGCCTTGAGGTGTGCGACGAGCCGCAGCGCTCGGTCCTTGGTGATCTGTGAAGACTCGGCTATCGCGTCGCTGTTCGAGTCCTCGACATACGCGAGCAGCTCACGTGGGCTCAACCGTTGCGCGAGAGTTGCAGCGAGAGGCTTGTATTGCAGGTTGCTGCCTTGTAGCAAGCCGACTAGAGCCCCCTCGTATTCGACGAGTTCGCCGCTCCGAGACACACGTATCTCGATTCGTCCGTGAAACTGCCTGGTTACATTCGAGGCTGCCTCTGACCGCAACCGGTAACGCTCCCCAGAGCGCGCTTCGGCTTCATCGAGTGCGCGTTCGCGCGCGGTGATGAGCGCTGCGATCTCGCCGTTCAGTTGCTCGATCCTGTTGATATGGCCCTCGTGCTCCTTGATCCGCTGACGCAAGCTGCTTACCCGACGGCCGAGCTCGCCAGCGCCCGCCTGGACCCGCTCGAGCTGGTCGGTGCTCTCCTTCAGCTGGGCCTGAAGGTCGCCTTGCTTCTTGTGCTCAGCTACCCGCTCCTTGGACAGGATCTTCTTGAGTCCGTCGAGCTCCCTGAAGGTAGTCTCAAGGTGCTCTCGAGCCATTTGCACGCCGGCGGCAACCTGAGCCTCAACAGCTGCTGACGGTAGCTTCGGTAGTGACCGTTCGACTTTGGCGTCTCGAATCTCTGTACGCCAGTCGTTGATCGCCTCCTCGGCGATCCGGTAGGCGTCGGCAGCGGCTCGGAGGTTCCCGAGTGCGTCTGACTGCTCGGCGATCTTCTTCTGCAGCGGCTTTGCTGCGGCAATGGCTTTGGCGTTCACCGCCTCTTCCTTCTCGGCCTCTACCAGCTGGCTCGCCAACCCTTCTGCCGAGGCCGTGCGCGCAACGAACTCCTCACGCTCTTGACGAAGCGAGTCCAGTCGGCGCTGGATGGTCGCAGTCTCCGCGGGAGTGTCGACGAGGGTTGCTTGGCGCCACTGGTCGGGGTCGATCAGACGATCCAGCATTTCGCGGCGGCTAGGGGGGCTGAGACCGATTGCCTCGATCTCGCTCTGGGATACGATCAGCGGGGGGTCGTAGGCGCGGGTGGCTGAAATTCTCGGCGTATCGTCCAGCCCACTACGCACAAAGATCAGTTGTTGATCTCCGACCGTGCCGAAGACGGACACCGAGCCATCCGCGAGCACCGCAAGTGCTTGCTTACGAGCTGCGTCATCCGCGTCCGTCGTCATCGCCGGGACGCCGAGAGCGAACCGGATCAGCTCCAGGATTGATGTCTTTCCTGCGCCCCGCGCACCGATCAGAACATTCAGGCCCTCAGAAAACGGGAGCCGGAGCCCATCGAGGAAGCCCCCGGTCACCTCAAGACGGTCGATCCTCATGCTGTACGGAGGGGTCTGGAGGGCACCAGCGCAGGATAGTCATGGGCGGCCGTGCCCGCTTGGAGTTCGACCGTGTGCCGCGCCGTCCCGAGACAGCCGGGCGACCGCAACGCTCGATAAGAGCTCTTATGCGTCGACGGCTCCCGCGCTCGCCGCGCGCACATCGCTGAATTATCCGTGTTCGCAGATAGAACCTTAGAGAGGCTTACTCCTCGTCGAAGCCCGACAGCGGGTACTGCCTACGCAGATACTCGCCGAACAGCGGGACCGTGAAGTCGATAAGCCCCCTGCGGGGGCTGTAGACGAGGTCCTTCCGCAACAATGCGTCGCGCACGACGGATGCGCCTGCACTGTCTTTGTAGCCAGCGCGAGCAGCCACTTGGGCCGTTCGGACCGGGCCCTTCCCCCCGTCGGCCATCGCCGCCAGGTAGCGCTGCTCGGCGTCAGACGCCATCTCGAAGCGATCCTTGAAGAACCGGCGATCGAGCGCGTCATCGATCAGCGCCCGTGCGCCCTGGACGTCGCTCGCGCTGATCGGCGAGGTCTCGACCTCGTTCCAGAGCACCCGCCCGTACTCCTGGATGAAGTGGGGGTAGCCAGCCGAGGCGCTAACGATCAGCTCGACGGCGTCCTGGTCATATGCGACATCGTGCTGGCCGGCCGGTGCCACCAGTGCTGATCGCGCCTCCGCGTCCGAGAGCCGGTCGAGCTCGTGGTAGGCGAACATGCGCTCTGCGTATGGCTTCGCCGTGCGCAGCAGTCTCGGCAGCGGTGGCAGACCCGCCCCCACGAGGGCGACAGGGAGTTCTCGTTGCCCGACCCGGTTCATCGCTATGCAAACGGCGGCCAGGGCAGCCTCGTTCAGACTCTGCATCTCGTCGAGGAAGAAGACCACGCCGGTCCCGCCGCTCTTGGCAACCTGGCCCACCTCCACGAGCAGCACGGCCAGGTCCCGCTCTGGATCCCCACTGTCGGCCGTTCCCGCTGCCGCCTCGACATCGATTCTCGCGCTCAATCCCCCAGGGATACCGACCGAGAAGGCCTTGAGCACGCCGAGAGCCTTCTTCGCGCGCTTCTCCATCCGCTCGCGGAGGCTCATCGACAGCAGGAGCTGATAGGCGATCTCGGCGAAGATCTGGCGGAAATCTCCCGAGCCGACCTCCTCGACGTCATTGCAGACCCAGCCCCGCTCCCGGGTCAGTGTCTCGAACTCAAGAAGCAGCACCGTCTTTCCGACTCCGCGCAGGCCCGAGTAGATCAAGCTTCGCTCAGGGCGACCAGCGGCCAGGCGGTCGAGAAGTACGCGGAACCCATCAAGATCAGGATCACGACCCGCGAGCTTGAGAGGCTTCACGCCGGAGCCAGGTGTGTAGGGATTGGCGCGTTGGTCCATTTCTATCTGTGAACGCAAAGAAAAGCAGATAGACCCGACGACACGCCTGACTCACCGGGCGTCGAGAAAGACCTCGCCAAATCGGCTGGCCGTTCCCCCACTCGCGGTCGTAAGACCATGCAGTGCACCCACGACCTCACCACGCACACACAACGGGCTTAGCACCCAGCGAGCTCGCAGAATCCACGCCTGAGTACCGCCCAATCAGCACAACGCGCGCATGCGCGAACACCCGACCGAACCTGCGACCACCGGGTCCGTGACGCTCGTAACGAAAATTGTTCCCCGCCCATGCCCACCGCCCGCGCGGGCTGATTCCAAAAGATGCCTATTTGCAGGTATTTTCTAATCGGGGAGACAGGATTTGAACCTGCGACCGCCCGGCCCCCAGCCGGGTGCGCTACCAGACTGCGCCACTCCCCGTGGCAATCAAGCGGGCGACGGGAATCGAACCCGCCCTAGAAGCTTGGAAGGCTTCTGTGCAACCACAACACTTCGCCCGCAGCCCTTGCCCCATGTTACCGGCGCGCCTCCGCCAGCAACGTGCCCGGCTATCGACGCTCCTCGCGCGGTACCTCGCCGGAGTCGTCCGCTAGGCCTGGGGGCGGCCAGGGGCCGCACCAGTTATCGCGTGCACCGTCCAATGTGATCGTCGAGCCGTTGAATGCCCGGCCCAGCGGCGATGCCAGCAGCGCGATCAGCCACGCGTGCTCGGCGACCGTGCCCAGCCGCTGCAGTGGCACTGTGCGCGATGCGCCCGCGCGCACGCTCGCCGGATACTTGGCCAGCACCTCTGTGTCGAAGTGCCCCGCGGCCACAGCGGTCACGATGATGCCAGCCCGCTGCCAGCGCTGTGCCAGCTCCCGCGTGAGTGCCTCCACCGTCGCCCGCGCGGAGCCGGAGTGCGCCATCCCTGGCATCCCATGATGGGGCGACAGGGTCACGTTCACGACCATCCCCGTGCCCGCCGGTCCCAGCGCCAGCTCGAACGCCGTCTCAGCCATGTTCAGCATGCCTTCCACATTCAGACGCCACACCGCCCGCCAGCCCTTTGCCGCGATCAGCTCAGCCGGGCTGAAGAACTGGCCGCCCGCGTTGTTCACGAGCAGGTCCAGCCGACCATGACGGTCGAGCACCGTCCCGATGAGCCGCCGCGCCTCCCCGCGCTCGCGCACGTCGCCCGCCACCCAGTCGGCCTCGCCTGCAGACTCGCCGATCTCCCCCGCCGCACGCTCGAGCACCTCCGCACGCCGGCCAACGATCGTCACCGTCGCTCCACAGCGCGCCAGCTCGCGCGCACTCGCCTTCCCCAGGCCCGTGCCGCCTCCCGTCACCAGTGCAACCCGGCCATCCAGCAGCCCCGGCGCAAACACATCCGATTGCTCCCGTGCGCCGTCCATGGCGAGCGATCATAGGCGCCCGCATGCATGCCCGATGTATGGACGCTTCGATACTGGATGCCTTCGATTACACCGACTTCGGACGCACGACCGCGTCGACGCCCGATGCCTGGACTCCGCAACGGCGAACGTCCCGTCCGCCGTCCGTCCACCAACACGTCTAGGGTTAGTGTGTGTCCCACAGGCCGCTGGTCTTCGTTTCCGGACTCACCGTCGGCGACTACCTGTTGTGGAACTGGTCGCTGAACGGCAACCACGACGTGCTCGCACTCGTCTCCGGACTTACCCTGCCCCCCCTCGCCGTCGCCTGCCTGTGGCTGCTGACGCTGAGCGTCGCTCGCCTCATCGCTCGCTCCACCAAGCGCCCCGTCGCGCGTGCAGGTCGACGCGCACGCGACGACGAACATCAACACCGGCCAGCCGCCGGCGGCCGGCCGGTAGACAAACCTCCCACCTCGACCACGCCGCCCGGCACGTCCTCCCGCAAGCTCGCAGCTTGAGCAGATCCCCTTCGGGCCGGTGAGCGACCGCGGCAGACGCCCGCTTCCTCGCTCGAGACGCGTCCGCGCGGCCTTCGCGGCGCTCATCGTCTTACTCGTGGCAGCCACGCTCGGCGGCTATCTCTACGAGCGCCACCGTACCGGCAGCATCTACCACCCGCACGCGCGCTTCGTGCCCCAGCCGATACCCAAACTGCCGGCCCGCGGCCCCAGCCGCTTCGCCTGGCCGCTCTACGGCTACAGCAAGGATCACACTCGCTTCTTTCCCGCTCCCGCGAGCGTGCACGCTCCGTTCAAGCGCCTTTGGGTGCACAACAGCCACGCGCTGCTGGAGTTCCCACCCGTGATCTACGGCGAAGACATCCTCCAGCTCGCCGACAATGCGGTGCTGAACGCGATCGACAAGCGCACCGGACACGTCGTCTGGTCGCGGCGCCTGGGCCAGCTCTCCGCCTCCTCTCCAGCCGTCACCGCGAACACCGTCTACGTGACAATTCTCTCCAGCGGACACGCCAAGAACCCCGGTCGCGCGATCGCTCTCAATAGCACCAACGGGGCGATCCGCTGGTGGCGCGCCCTGCCCAGCCCGAGCGAGTCCTCGCCGCTGATCGACCGCGGACGCCTGTTCTTCGGCTCTCAGAACGGCACCGTCTACGCGCTTAACGACCGCAACGGAAGCGTTATCTGGACCTACCACGCGCGCGGCTCGGTCAAGGCCAGCCCCACCCTCGCGGACAGCGTCCTGTACTTCGGCGACTACTCCGGCCGCCTGCAGGCCATCTCCGAGCAGACCGGTCGACCGCTGTGGGTTAGCAAGTCCGAAGGTGCCCTGCTCGGCAGCGGCACGTTCTACTCGACCGCCGCCCTCGTCTACGGACGTGTCTTCCTGGGCAACACCGACGGACGCATCTACGCCTACGACGCCGCCACCGGCAAGCTCGACTGGGCGGTGCAGACCGGCGCTTACGTCTACGCCTCACCGGCCGTGACCAACGCCCCCGGTCTCGGGCCGACCATCTACATCGGCTCCTACAACGGCATCTTCTACGCACTCAACGCGCGCTCCGGCCACATCAGCTGGCAGTTCAACGCCCACGGGCGCATCTCCGGATCAGCAACCATCATCGGCCGTACCGTGTACTTCGCCGACCTCGGCCATCACCGCACGTACGGCCTGGGCATCTCCACCGGCCGCGTGCTGTTCGAAGACGACACCGGCGCGTTCGATCCGGTTATCAGCGACGGCACGAACATCTACCTCACCGGCTACAGCAGCCTGTTCGGGCTCGCACCCCGCTAGCACGACCCGCCCGAGTTGAATGCACGCGCGAGCGAGAAGCTGGCGGTCACGACAGTCCTACCCGGAGTGCGGACACTCACCGAAGTCCAACCCCCGGGCGCTGGTGCCACGCAACCAACCCCCCGGGTGATACTCCAGTAGCGCGTGAAGTGCACACGCACAACGAACCTGCCAGGCGCACGCGCACTCAACGCGAACGAGTCGTGGCCCAGTGACGTCAGCCGCCCTGGACCGGACGCGAGCGGCGTGGGCGCGAGTACCCGGAAGATGCGCCAGTGCGCGCTAGCGAAGACTTCGCGCAGGTACGGCACTCCAGCCCGAATCAGGCGCCCCTCCTGGGCGCTCGACGGGTCCAGCGGTACGTCCGGGAGAGCCACGTACGCGACCGCCTGTTCGTGCAGCCAGCGGTCATAGCTCGCCGCCGTCAGTCCAGGCGCCAGCAGGATGCCGTCGAAGCGGGTTTCCAGCTGCTTCTCCCAACCGCGCGCCAACGAAACCGTCGGCGCAAGCAGCGCCGCCTCCCAATGCGAACGCGTCAGCGGCACCTCGATACGCACCGGGCCACTCGCGTGCTCGGCCAGGAACCGCTTAACCGGTGTGTAGTACGCGGCGCTGGTCGCATCGCTGCCGGCGACGGCAAGCGTCTCGCGCACCGGTCCCCACACCACCCACACCGCCGTCACGCATAGCGCCACCGCGGCCGCCGGGCCGACGCGCCCGCGTGCAGACAGACCCTCGCCGGGCGCAGCCAGCCGGGCGCACAGCAGCAGCGGACCGGCCAGCAGCACCGCGTAGCGCTCGACATTGCTGCCCATCGGCGAGTGCACCGCCAGACACGCAAGACACGCAAGCAGATACACGTACGCCCCGATCCGCAGCATCCGCGCGCTGCTCGGCAGCGCCCACACAAAGGCCACGACCACGAGCAACGTCGCTGCGAACGACAGGATCGGATACGGCTCGTAGCCGCCTTCTGGGAACAGCGCCGCCAGCGGCAGGATCACCGCCGCAACTGGGCCCGCCAGCGTCAGCAGCACCCGCGGCGAACGCCGTGCCAACGCCACCGACAGGCCCGCCAGCGCCAGCAGCACTCCAGCCACCGGACTCGCAGCTGCGCACAGCGCCGCCAGCACACCCACCCACAGCCAGCGCTTGCGCGCGAGCGCTAGGCCTGCAGCCAGCGCAATCGAGACCCCCAGCGCAAACGTCAGGCGCCCGATCCACACGTCGCCGAGCGCCGCCACCGCAAACCACGCCGCGCCCCAGCGCGCGACGTCACCGTACGCCGACCGCACCAGCCGCTCGAACAACAGAGCCGACGCAAACACACACAGCGCCGCCAGCAACCGCATACCCAGCAGCGACGCCAGCGGCGGGTAAAGCAGGCTATAACCCGGAAGGCTGTGACCGGCGTACCAACGCTCGTCCCACACCGCGAACCCCAGCTGGCGGAAGATGCCGATCCGATAGACCTGTGCCGCCAGATCCGGCGTGCGTGGGTCGACGGCCAGCCACACCGCGATCAGCGCCCCCGTGAGCAGGGCGAGACCAAGCGGCAGGCTGGATACCGGCGCGGCACGTACACGCTCGGTGGGAAGATCGCCCGGGGTCCGGTGTGCTACCCCACCGGACCCCGGCGCATCCGCCGCGATTGCGGCGGATTTGTACGAGCTTGAACAGTCGACAGGCGCAGAAGTAGCTGTGCTTCTCGTGGACACGCCAAGATAATGACGGCCATGACAGCCGCCAACGCCAGCAAGGGGCTCCGCCGCACCACAAGGTCGGCATTGACCGTGGCCGCGATTTGCGCAGCCGCAGCCGCCGGCGGCTGCGGCACCAGTCACCCCCAACCCGTCGCCGCAAGCGAGCTCGCCGAAGCCCAGACGTTCCCTTACTACAGGGTCTACTGGGTCGGCCCGAGCTTTGACGGGCACCCGCTGGCCGCGGCGGACGGACTGAAGGGATACATCGACACTGTCGGCGACAGCGTCTACTACGGGGACTGCGTGCAAGGCAAGGGCATCTTCGGCGGAGGGAGCTGCCTGCTGCCGCTCCAGGTCACGACCGTCATCTACGCGCTGCACTCCAACGCCGCCCTCGGCGCGCAGAGCAACATGCTCGTGCGCGGGGTCCCGGCGACCGTGTACGACGAAGGCCGCTCGATCGAGATCTACACCGGCAGGGTCGCAATCGACATCTTCTCAAACACATTCGCCCACGCACTGCAGGCGAGCAGAGAGCTGCGTCCGCTGAACGCGCCCGGCTCCTCTTCCGGCAACCTACCCGCACCCATCTACTGCCCAGGCCTATCCGGCCCGGTTGCCGACAACCTCGCGCGCGTGATGGCGAACCTGCCGCGCCACGCCTGCCAGCAGGCCGCGGCCGAGGAAGCCTACATCAAGCAGATCACCGGCTAGCCGCCACCCGCAGCATCCGAAGCGCCACCCCCAGATCGCCGGCTACGGCTATGGCTACGGCGATTACCCTGGAACGACTGGAGCCACCGGCTTGCCGATCTCGCGGCGCAGGCTGAGGAACGCGAGCGACCCGATCACCGCAGGGACCCACAGCGAGATCGCCCTGTAGACGATCACCGCCGCGATCACCACCGACGCCGGGCGCACGTCGAACAACAGCAGCATCGCCACCAGCCCGCCTTCGACCGCCAAAAAGCCGCCGGGGACCGGGATCGAGTTGGCAAGCATGCCCACGAGGTATGCCATCGCAACCACCCAAAACGACGGCGCGTGGCCGAACGCGGCAAGACACGCGTACAGGACGAGATTGTCGAACAGCCAGTAGCCCACCGCGCCCAGCAGCCTCCAGTCGCGCTCGCCAATCAGCCGCACAGCGTCCTGCACGCCGCCGCTCACAGCGATCAGCGCAACCGCCACGCGACCGTGTTTCAGGCGCCTGGTGGCAGCCGCCCGTCGCGCCCACGCCGCCACCGCAAGCGTTCCCGCGACGCTCACAAGCGCAGCCGCAGCCGGCAGCAGCGTGAGCAGCGCATCGCGGGAGCCGGGAATCACTCCCAGCCACATCGGTACCCCGATCACGACCACCGCGCCCACGTTGGCTGCGCTGGTGAGCACGAAGATCAGCACCGAGCGCTTGGCGATCCGCTCCACCGAGAAGCCCTTGCTGCGCAGTACCCACGCTCCCAGCGCGATACCAGCCAGACCGCTGACCGACACGACCGAGTTGACCGCGAGCTCCGCCAGCGACAGCCGCGAGCTCAGGCTGCGCCCGAGCCGGCCGAAGACGAGGTCGAACAGCACGACATAGCCGGCACATGAGAGCACCTCCAGCGCGAGCCCGGCGAGGATCCACGGCACGTTCGCGTGGGAGATGCGATCGCCGGCCGCGTCCAGGCCGGGAACGCCGAGCAGCAGCGCCACGACCAGTGCGAAGAAGATCGCGAGGCTAATGATGCTGTTGCGTAGGGTGCGCGATTGCGCCGCCAGCACGTCGGCGCCCTCCCCCGGCCCGGTCTGCTGGCCTATCTCCGATCGGTCAGCGATGATGCCTGCCCTCCCTGGTCAATTTCTTAGGATCCTCTTCGCGTTTCCTTAGCCGGCGGCGTTCAGCCTCCATCACGCTAGCCTCATAGCTGCGCTCTCTCCCTCCAACCTGCCATCCGCGGCGGGGCGCCCCACGCAGAGACGCTTCGATCATGGCCGAGCAAGCACGCATACTGGTCGTCGACGACGAGCCCGCCGTGCAGAATGCGCTGTACCGTGCGTTGACGCTCGAACACTATGACGTAGCCAAGGCCAGCGACGGGCACGAGGCGCTCGAGCGGCTGGGGACGACGCCATACGAGGCGATTATCCTCGACATCGCAATGCCGCGCATGGACGGTCTGGAGGTGTGCAGGCGCCTGCGCGAAGGAGGCGACAGCACCCCCGTGCTGATGCTCACCGCCCGCGGCGACGTCGATAACCGCGTCGCCGGCCTAGACGCCGGCGCGGACGACTATTTGGTCAAGCCGTTCGCCCTGCGCGAGCTGCTTGCCCGCATCCGCGCGCTGCTTCGCCGTGCGGGCGAGGAGGACGACAAGGCTGAGACGCTCGCCTTCGAGGATATGCGACTCGACCTCCGCGCCCACGAGGCCTGGCGGGGTGAGCGGATGCTGGCACTCACGCGCACCGAGTTCCTGCTGCTGGAGCTGTTCCTACGCCACCCGCGACAGGTGCTCACACGCTCGGCGATCTTCGAGAGCGTGTGGGGCTATGACTTCGGCTCGAGCTCCAACTCGCTGGGCGTCTACATGGGCTATCTGCGCCGCAAGACCGAGGTCGGCGACGAGCCGCGCCTGCTGCACACCGTACGCGGCGTCGGCTACGTGTTGCGGACACCGCCGTGAGCTTCCGCCGGCGCATCACGCTCGTCTCAGCCACAGCCGTGGCGGTCGCCGTCGTGCTCGCCTCGCTACTCATCTACGCGCTCACCTCCAATCAGCTCCACAGGCAGGTGGACGGGCAGCTGCGCAACCGTGGCCGTGAGGCGCCACGCCTACTGCGGTACCTGGACCGCCACCGCGGACGCGCCACTCCGGGCGCGCCGTTCGGACTGGCCCTGGGCTCCGTGCCCGCGAGTGGGACAAGGCCCGCGAGCGGGAGATCCCGACACGCCTCCAGCGGGCAGGGCGCCGCGATCAATCCCTTCGGCAACCTGCCGCCCGGCCCCGATCAGGTGCGCGGCTATCAACAAGTGGTAGGCAAAAGCGGGGCAATTCTCGATCGCTCGGCGCGCGGCGTATCACTTCCAGTCGATGCCCGCACCCGTCTGCTCGCCGCCAATGGTGGCAGGTCGTTCTTCCGCGACGCCTACGTCGACGACACTCATCTGCGCATCCTCACCGAGCCGCTCGGCGCCGGACGCGCCGTCCAGTTCGCCCAGCCGCTCACGGAAGTCGACAGTCTGCTCGACCGGCTGCGCCTGATCCTGGTGTTGCTGGTCGTTGGCGGCATCGCACTCGCAGCCCTGCTCGGGCGCCTCGTAGCAGGCGCGGCCGTGCAGCCACTGAAGCATCTGACCCAAACCACCGAGCACGTTGCCCTGACCAGGGATCTCAGCAGGCGCATAGAGCCTGCCGGGGAAGACGAGCTCGGGCGGCTGGCTAGCAGCTTCAACGCCATGCTCGACGCACTCGAGCACTCGATGAGCGCGCTCGACGCTTCGGTGCACGCGCAGCGCCAGCTCGTGGCCGACGCCTCGCACGAGCTGCGCACTCCCGTGACCAGCCTGCGCACGAACATCGAGATCCTGCAGCAGCAGGGCCAGGACATGGACCCGGAGGACAGTCGCCGGTTGCTCAGCGACGTCGTCGAGCAGATCGAGGAACTCACGCTGCTGATGAACGACCTCATCGATCTCGCCCGCGGCGAGGAGCCCCGGGCCGACACCGAGGAGGTACGGCTCGACCTGCTGGTGGGCGAGGTCCTCGAGCGAGCCCGCAGGCACGCTCCCGCGACCCCGCTACAGGTGGAGCTCGAGCCGACGATCGTCACCGGCGTGCCCGCAAGGCTCGAGCGGGCCATCGGTAACCTGATCGACAACGCCGTCAAGTACAGCCCCCCGGGTGACCCAGTGGAGGTTCATCTGCACGGAGGAGTGCTGGCCGTGCGCGACCACGGACCGGGGATCTCGGCCGAGGATCTGCCATACATCTTCGACCGCTTCTATCGCGGCGCCGAGGCGCGCGGGCGGCCCGGTTCGGGGCTCGGCCTAGCAATCGTGCGCCAAGTGGCCGCCCAGCAGGGCGGCAGCGTCGCCGCCGAGCCCGCCTTCGGCGGCGGCACGCTCATGCGCCTGCGTCTGCCCGGCGCAGAAGCCCTCCAGCCAGAGCCGATCTACGACCGCTCCTCGGCCTGAAGCGCCGCTCGGCGAAAACGCGCCGGGGAAAGGCCGTAGCGACGGCGAAAGGCATGCGCAAAATGGGGCGCCTGGCGATAGCCGACCAGGCGCGCCACGTCAGCTACCGGGATCGAGCGCTGCTCGACCAGCAGCTGGGCGGCCGCGGCCATACGCCGCGCGAACAGATCCTCGTGGAACGTCGTCTCGCCGAACTGCGCGTACGCGCGCTGCAACTGGCGTGGCGAACTAGACAGGGCGCGTGCGACCACCGCGAGCGTCAGCTCGCGACGGTAGTGGCGGGCGACGAGCACGCGCGCGAGTAGATACAGCCGCCAGCGGGCCGAGACGGTGTCGGGACGCACATCCCCCACTCCGACCCAATCACTCGAACGTGACGAGCGTCGCCCATGCAGCCTATAGCGATAGTCATGCAAGACGAGCACATCGTCTCGCCCGCGCGCCCTCCCCCAATCACACCCGGGGCCTCATCAACGCACATAGCGCAGCGCGACGCGCTCGGCGCTCGTACGATAGGAGCCGCCGAACAGCAGCGCGTGCACAAGCAGCGGCAGCAGCTGGTAAAGCTCCACTCGCTCGCGCCAACCCTCGGCCAGCGGCGCTAGCTCCTCGTACGCGGCAAACACCCGCTCGGACGGCGCTCCGAACAGTCGCAGCATCGCAAGATCAACCTCGCGATGGCCGCCATACGCGGACGGGTCGATTAGCCACGGACGGCCGCCCGCGTCCGCCAGCACGTTGCCCGACCACAAATCTCCGTGCAGCCGCGCGGGCGGCTCCGGCGGGCCACACAGCTCGCCGAGCCGTTCGCACACACGCTCGACCGCCGCGATTCCTGAGCGTGACAGCGCATCGCGCTCGTACGCGAACTGCGCCAGCGGACGCAACCTACGCTGCGCGTAGAAAGCCGGCCAGTCGCCCGTCGGCTCGTTGGACAGCCGCAACGAGCCGAACCGCGCAAGCTCGCCGCCTCGACCGCCACCGCCTGGATCGCCGCCGGGAGTGCCGTCGCCCGTACCGCCGGCTGCGGCGCCGAAGCACGGCGCGCCCGCCGTGTGGGTCGCGGCCAGCCCCCGTCCGAGCTCCTCCGCGCCGGCATCCTCCAAGCGGCCTCGAGGGGTGGGCGGGATCCACTCCAACGCCAGATAGCGCTCGTCGAACTCCAGGACACGGGGCGTGCGCAACGCGCCCGGCTCAGCCAGCCACGCCAGGCCAGCGGCCTCGGCCGCATACTCGCCTGGGGCTGCGTCCCAACGGGTCTTCACGAATGCGTCGCTGCCGTCCGCGAGCACCACATGGAAGGCCTCGTTGATGTCCCCGCCGCCCACGCGCGTGACGTCGCGGGCACCGGCGGGGAGCGTCACGGCGCCGGCGCGCTCACGGCACGCGTCCAGCGCAGATCTGCTCGAGCAGCCCCTCGCAGGCGGCGTGCACGAGCTCGAACACCCGCTCGAAACCGTCGCCCGCCCCGTAGTAGGGGTCGGGCACATCCAGCTCGCCGGAGCTAACGCTCGCGGGATCGAACTCGCGCAGCAGCCTCACCTTCGCGCGCTCCCGTTCACCCGGTGCCTGTCGCCGGAGCTCGCGCAGGTTCTCACGATCCATCGCAAGCACAACATCAAAATCAAAAAAATCCTGCGCACAGACCTGGCGAGCGGCACCATCGAGCGCAACGCCGCGGGCGCGCGCAACCTCACTGGCGCGTCGGTCGGGCGGACTGCCCACGTGCCAGGCACCAGTGCCGGCGGATTCGAGCTCGATGCGCTCCGCGAGCCCCTCGCGGCTGACGAGCGCGCGCATCACACCCTCGGCGGTCGGCGATCGGCAGATGTTGCCCAGGCACACGAACAGCAGGCGTGTCGCAGGCTCGCCCGCCCGCCGCCCGGGCGCCGCCCCGCCCGCGCGGGCGCCGGAGGCGCCCATCTACTCCTCTCCCAGCTCGAGCACCGCCAGGAACGCCTCCTGGGGCACCTCCACACGGCCGACCTGCTTCATCCGCTTCTTGCCCTCCTTCTGCTTCTCCAAAAGCTTTTTCTTGCGCGTGATGTCACCGCCGTAGCAGCCCGCGATCACGTCCTTGCGAAACGCCTTGACCGTCTCGCGCGCGATCACGTGCGCGCCAATCGCAGCCTGGATCGGCACGTCGTACTGCTGGCGAGGAATCCGCTTGCGCAGCTTCTCCGTCAGCGTGCGCCCCATCTCATAAGCCTTCTCGCGGTGGACAACCATCGAGAGGGCGTCCACCGTGTCGCCCGCCAGCAGCACGTCGAGCTTCACCATGTCCGACGGCTTAAGTCCGCTGACCTCATAGTCCAGCGAGGCGTAGCCACGCGTGCGCGACTTCAGCTGGTCAAAGAAGTCCAGCACGATTTCCGCCAGCGGCAGCTCGTAGGTCATCTGCACCCGCTCCGGCGACAGGTAGTGCATGCCCGTGTGCTCGCCACGGCGTTCCTGGCAGAGACCCATGACCGCACCCACAAACTCTTTGGGGGCGATCACAGACGCCGTTATGAACGGCTCGCGGATCTCCTCGATCGTGCCCGGGTCCGGCATGTCCGAAGGGTTGTGCACCTCCAGCTCCTCGCCGTTGGTGAGCGTCACGTCGAACTCCACTGACGGCATCGTCGCCAGCAGCTCCAGGTCATACTCGCGCTCCAGGCGCTCGCGCACGATGTCCATGTGCAACAGCCCCAGGAAGCCGCAGCGAAAGCCAAACCCGAGCGCATCCGAGGTCTCCGGCTCCCACGACAGCGCCGCGTCGTTGAGCACCAGCTTCTCCAGCGCGTCACGCAGATCGGGGTAGTCGTCGGAGTCGATCGGGAACAGCCCGCAGAAGACCATCGGCTTGACCTCCCGGTAGCCGGGCAGCGCCTCGGTGGCCTCGCCAGGGTGGATGTTGCGGCCCCCACCCCCACCGCCCCCGGCCTTCGCGCGGGTGGTCAGCGTGTCTCCAACGCGCAGCTGCGTAACGTCCTTCAGGCCCGTGATCAAGTAGCCGACCTCGCCCGCCGCGAGCTGGTCGGTGGGCATCATCTGCGGGCTGAAGAAGCCGATGTCGTCGATGTCCGCCTGCGTGCCCGTCGCCATCGCACGAATCGGCTCGCCCTTGCGGAACACGCCATCCACCACTCTGATGTAGGCGATCACGCCACGGTACTGGTCGAACTCAGAGTCGAAGATCAGCGCCCGCGGCGGCCCGTCCGGGTCGCCAGCCGGAGGCGGCACGCGCGCGATCAGCTCCTCCAGCACCTCACCCACGCCCGCGCCCGTCTTGCCACTGATCTGCAGGATCGACTCCGGCGACTCGCCGATCAGCTCGCTCACTTCGCCCGCCACCCGCTCGGGCTCCGCGCCCGGCAGGTCGATCTTGTTCAAGCACGGGATCAGCTCCAGGCCAGACTCGACCGCCAGGTACGTGTTGGCAACCGTCTGCGCCTCCACCCCCTGAGAGGCATCGACAACCAGCAGCGCGCCCTCGCACGCGGCCAGCGAGCGCGAGACCTCGTAAGTGAAGTCCACGTGCCCAGGCGTGTCGATCAGGTGCAGCTGGTAGGTCTCGCCGTCGCGCCCCGTGAAGAACACGCGCACCGCCTGCGCCTTGATCGTTATGCCGCGCTCGCGCTCGAGGTCCATCGAGTCGAGCAGCTGCGCGCGCATCTCGCGGGCGGCCACCGTGTGCGTGAGCTCGAGAATGCGGTCCGCCAGCGTCGACTTGCCGTGGTCGATGTGGGCGATGATCGAGAAGTTGCGTATGTGCGATTGGTCCATGCGCCGCTACAGCGTAGATGGCGCGCGCCGCAGCGCGAGCCCCGCAGCCGCGGCGTTGGTGCCAGACCCGCTAGCGTTGATGGTCCGGCGGATCGCCAACTCGACAAGGATGCATTCAGCCGCGGCAACGCGCCACGCGCAAGCGTGGCGGCCTGTCCAGGTGTCGAGAGTGTTAAGCCGCCCAGGCGAAACACACAGTCCTGGGACGTATGTAGTAAGCGGCGATCTATGTTCGGGCGCAAGCCGGGTGGGCTTCGGCTCACCCGGCCTCTGCTCGCCGGCTTCGCGCAGCGCCTTTGAGGGACAGCGCCGCCCGGCAGATACGGCGCGGCAAGCCACAGCACGGCGACGCATTACGCGCGCGAGAGCCGCGCGCGGACGAGGCTGCTCACTTGGTGGGCCTCGGGGATGCGCATGACCAGCACTGCGCGCACGTACACGACCAGGCCGGCTGCGGCTGCGCCGCCAACGCTGATGATCTGCGCGGGCAGAGAGACCCCCAGTAGATCATCGAGCAGCTTCCACACGCCCCACGAGACGCCCGCAAGCAACGCGGACGCAACGAGAATCCGTGTCGTGATCATCGTCGTCTGCGCACCTTCCAGGCGGCCGTTCAGACCGGTGCGCAGACGGTGAAACTGCAACGCAGTCATGACGATGTTGGCGGTGATCGTGCCGATGATCAAGCCCGCGATACCCAGCGGCTTGTATAGCCCGATGCTGACAACTATGTCCACAACGATATTCATCGCCGCGAGACTCGTGGGAATCCACGGTCGCTGAACGGCGAAGAAGGTGCGCGTCAGCAACAGGTTCAAACCGCCGAATGGAAGGCTGAAGGCGAACCAGAACAGCGCGATCGAGACGAGGTGGGTGGACTCGGCGTTGAATTCGCCACGCTGGAACACGAGCCGCACAATCGGCGTCGGGAGCACAAGCATGAACGCAGCGGCGGGGATCAGCAAGAGATTGATCTGGCGCATGCCGTTACCCACAGCACGTCGCATTGCAGCGGGCTCTCGCCGAGAAGCCATGCGGCTGAGGGTCGGGAACAGGACCGTTGCCACCGCGACGCTGAACACTCCCTGCGGCAACATGTAGATGCGGAACGCATTGTTGATCGCGCTCGGGGCTTCCGTGGAGACGAGGCTGCCGAAGGCTGCGTTGATCAGCTGGTCGAGGTTGACGATCCCGAGGCCGAGCATGACGGGGAGCATCAACGCGAACACCTGCCTGATGCGCGGGTCGTGCCAGTCGATGTGGACGCGCAGGCGAAAGTCGATCCGGCCGAGGGCAGCGAACGCGAGCAGCACCTGCACGACGGTTGCAGCAAGAATGCCGATGGCGAACGCGTAGATCTTGTCTTCGCCGTGGAAATGCGGCGCAAGCAAGACGAGCAGCACGATAATCACGATGTTCCACACGGCCGGCGAGAGCGCGGGGATCGTGAAATGGTCGTATGACTGTAGGACTCCCACGAGCAGGCCATTCAGGCCAAGCAGCAGGATCACGGGAAACAGCACCCGCGATAGACCGACGGTCAGGGCGTTGAGATCATGGCCGAACTTCGGGCCGATGAACAGCGGCATGACGACCCCCGCAGCGAGGATAAACACCGCCGTGATCGCCCCAAGACCAATCAGCATGATCCAGAACAGGGTCGATGCCAGCCGCACCGCCTCTTTGCGGTGTCCCTTCTGGAGCAGGTCCGTGAACACAGGCACGAACGCCGCCGACAGCGCGGATTGGGCGAACAGCTGGGCAATGTAGTTCGGGACCTGGTAGGCGATCGCGTACGCGGACGCGAAGCCTGTGGTCCCGAAGTAGCCCGCGAACACAACTTCGCGCAGCAGCCCCACGACCCGCGAGAGGCCCGTGAGGAACGAGAAGATCGCGGTGTTCCGCGCAATCCCCCCGCCCGTGCCGCCGCCACCCGGCGGCGCGGGAACTACTGGCTCCTCGCCGAAGGCTTCTGCGCTGGCGGACAAGGCCGCTATAGTACGGCGACCGATCACAGATCGGTGCCCGCCGTCGAAGGCGGGTCGGCGTGCCTGGACTGTTTCGGGCGGCGCCCAACAGCACTAGCTATGGCCAACATCCACTCACAGAAGAAGCGCATCCTGCGCTCCGAGCGCGAGCGTCTGGAGAACCGTCGCTACACGTCGACGATCAAGACATACTTCCGTAGCCTCGAGTCGCTGGTCGAGGGCAGCGACCACGCCGCCGCGGACGCCGCCCATCGTGAGCTGGTGAGCACCATCGACAAGGCCGTCAAGCGCGGTGCCATGCACAAGAACACGGGCGCACGCAAGAAGTCACGTGCGGCCCGCACGCTCGCGAGTGCCACCGCCGGCACAACCGGCGGCGCATCGTCTAACGAGTAATCGTCTCGATCGCGCGCAGGGCGAGCGTGTCCTCGTCCAAGCCCGCAAGTGCCGTGCGGCTGCCCGCCAGCGGGGCGCCTCCGCGCGAGTCGAGCTCGAGGTCGGCGAGGACCGCCAACGCCCCACGTAGCCGCTCAGCGTCGCTGCGGGCGACATCCGCCACGAACCGCTCGGCGGCGCGCGCAGGCATGCGCAGCCCCCGCTTGATCTCCGCTGCCGACTCGCCCGCCTGCAGACGCAGCGCGACCGTGAGCGCGTCGCGCAGCCGCTGGGCCATCAGGTAGGTGAGGCCCGAGAGGCGCTCGCCCTGCTGGCGCAGACGCAGATAGGAGAGCGTCGCCCGCCGGCCGTCTGCGCCGACGAGCGCATCGGCAAGCCCATATGCCCGCCACTCGGTCGAGTGAGCAGCGCGACGCTCGATGTCCTGCACGCCGATCTGCCTGGGCCTCGCCGCAGCGCCAGCGTCGTCGACGTCCGCATTTGAGCAGTCGCCTTCCAGGGCGAGCTTCTCGAGCTCGCGCAGCAGCCGCTGCTGGCGCTCCCCCACCTGGGCGACAAGCGCCTTGGCAGCGGCGGCGTCGAGTGACAAACCAAGGCGGGCGGCCTGCTCGCGGGCCCACCTGGCCAGCTCCCAAGGCTTGACGGTCGTCTGCGCCACCACCTGCCCACCAGCGCGCTTGACCGCATCATGCAGAGCGGCGGGAGCCTTGGCGCGCGCCTCCTCGCGCGCGAACAGCGCAAGCGTGGTGTCAGGCGGCATCTGCGCGATCGCCGCCGCGAGGTGCTTCTCGACGTCGGCCTGGCGCCAGCGCTCAACCCCTTCGACGATGATCACACGCTGTCCGATCGCAAGCGTCATCGCCGCAAGCGCATCCGCGACGCCCGCGGGGTTAGCGGCGTCACCCTCGAGCAGCTCGACGCTCGCCCCGCCCCCCCCATGGCCTTCAGCCAGCGCGCGCAGCCCCGCACGGCGCTCGGCAACCGCGCCGTGGTCGTCACCGTGAATCAGGTACGCAGGCTTGAGCTCTGGCATCTACAGCCCGAGTGTACGCGGCCCCGCCCTCGTCGTTCGAGAGGCAAGCGAGGCCAGGACGCAGGAAGCGTGGCGTGCTTTGCACGCGAGCGACCGAGGACGCCGCCTCGCGCCGCCTATCGGACGACGAAGTTTACGAGCTTGCCTGGCACCACGACCTCCTTGACGATCTCCCTGCCGTCAACGTGCGCCCGCACGTTGGGCGCGGCGCGGCACAGGTCCTTCAGCGTCTCCGGGCTGGCGTCGGCGCTCGCCTGCACACGGTCTCGCACCTTGCCGTTGACCTGGCACACCAGCTCGTAGACCGCGCGCTCGAGCAGCGCCTCCTCGGCCTGTGGCCACGGCTGCTCCCACACGCGCTCGCCAGTCAGGAGCTCGTAGATGTCCGCACTGACGTGTGGGGCGAACGGAAACAGCAGCGACGCGGCGCTGGCGAGGGCGAAGCGCAGCGTGTCGAGTGCCACCGAGTCGCGCAGTCGCGAGCAGTCGTTCAGCAACTCCATGACCGCAGCGATCGCCGTGTTGAACGCGAACCGGCGTAGATCGCCGCTGACCTTGTCGATCGCCCAGTGTGTCTTGCGCAGCAGCGCGAGATCCTCGCCCTCGGCCGCCGCTGCAACGGCCAGCTCAGCGCGGGGCGGACCAGCCCGCTCGGCGGTCTCCGCTGCGAGCCGCCACAGCCTGCCCAGGAAGCGGTGCACCCCCTCGACGCCCTCGTCCGCCCAGTCGGCGTCCTGATCGGGCGGGCCGACGAACAGGATGTAGCAGCGCGCGGTGTCCGCGCCGACGCGCTCGACGATCGAAGCCGGCGAGACGACGTTGCCCTTGGACTTGCTCATCTTCGCGCCGTCCTTGGTCACCATGCCCTGCGTGAACAGCGCCTGGAAGGGCTCCTGGAAGTCGAGGTGCCCGAGGTCAGCCAGCGCCTTAGTGAAGAAGCGCGCATACATCAGATGCAGGATCGCGTGCTCGACCCCACCGATGTACTGGTTTACGGGCATCCATTCGCGCAGCACCGCCGGATCCCATGCAACGTGATCGTTGCGCGCGTCGCAGTAGCGCAGGAAGTACCACGACGAGTCCACGAACGTGTCCATCGTGTCCGTCTCCCGGCGCGCGCTGCCACCACATTCGGGGCACTTGGTGTTGACCCAGTCCTCGGCTCCCGCCAGCGGCGAGCGGCCTTTTGGCGTGTAGTCCTCGATGTCCGGGAGCTCCACCGGGAGCTGATCGTCGGGCACCGGCACCATCCCGCAGCGCTCGCAGTACAGGATCGGGATCGGCGTGCCCCAATAGCGCTGCCTGGAGACCAGCCAGTCGCGCAGGCGGTAGTTGACCGAGGCGTGACCCTTGCCCTCGCGGTCAAGCCACGCGACGATCGCGGCGAGCGCCTCGCGGTTGCCCATGCCGTCGAAATCCGGATGCGAGTTCACGAGCACGCCGTCGCCGGTGTACGGCAAGCCATCCGCGTCGGCACCGGACTGCTGGGCGTCGGCCGCGATGTCGGGCGGGGTCGCGATCACGCGCCTGATCGGCAATCCGAACGCGGAGGCAAAGGCGTGGTCACGTTCGTCGTGGCCTGGCACCGCCATGATCGCCCCGGTTCCGTACTCCATCAGCACGTAGTCGGCGACGTACATCGGGATCTGCTCGCCGTTGACGGGGTTTGTGACCGTGCGCCCCAGCGGCACGCCGGTCTTCGGCTTCTCGGCGTTGCCGCGCTCCTCGTTGGTCTCGTTGAGCGCATGGTTGACGTAGTCGTGCACTGCCTGCTCGTACTGCGTACCGCGCGCGAGCCGCATGACGTCCGGATGCTCAGGCGCCATCACGAAGAAGGTGGCACCGAACAGCGTGTCGGGACGGGTCGTGAACACGGGATAGTCGATCCCGATCTGCTCGCAACGGAACGTCACCTCGGCGCCCTCGCTGCGCCCGATCCAGTTGCGCTGCATCGTCTTGACGTGCTCGGGCCACTCGATCCCGTCGAGGTCGTTCAGCAGCCGCTCGGCGTAGTCGGTGATGCGCAGGAACCACTGCTCGAGCTGCTTGACCTCGACCAACGCGCCACAGCGCTCACAATGCCCATCGGCGTCCACCTGCTCGTTGGCGAGCACGGTCTGGTCTTTGGGACACCACTTGACCGCCGCCTCCTTGCGGTAGGCGAGGCCGGCGCGGAACAGCGCCAGGAAGATCCACTGCGTCCAGCGGTAGTACGACGGCTCGTCGGTGGCGAGCTCGCGTGACCAGTCGATCGAGATCCCCCACGAGCGGAACTGGCGCTGGAAGGAGGCGATCGACTCCGCCGTGGAGTCGCGCGGGTGCACGCCCGTCTTGATCGCGTGGTTCTCGGCGGGCAACCCGAACGCGTCATAGCCCATTGGGTGCAGCACGCGCGCGCCCATACGCCGGTGGAAGTGCGCGATCGCGTCCCCCACCGAGTAGCACTTCAGATGGCCGATGTGAGGCTCGCCGCTCGGGTACGGAAGCATCTCCAAGACGTAGGAGTTAGATGCCCGCCCACGCGGCTGCGCGCCCGGCGAGGGCCCAGCGCCATGGCCGTCGCGCACGTCCGCGGCGGCCTCGTTGGAAACCTCCCAGGTGTGCTCATCTGCCCACACCGCCTGCCAGCGGGGCTCGATCTCATGCGGGTCGTAGCGGTACTCTGCCATCGGCAGTCGCAGGTTAGCGGGCGGCCTGGGACAGAACGCGACGGCCGCCCGCCCGTGCGATCACCGGGGCGCGGCGAGAACCTCATCTTCCTGCGCTTCAAAGCGGCTGCGACTGCGCAGTAGCTCGACGATCTCTGCTGGCGCCTTGTGCGGCGAGCCGGCGTCGAACGGCGGCTGGGGGTCGTACTCGATGCCCAGTTGGATCGCCTGCGCAACCGTCTCGCCGGCGATGCGCGCAGCGAGCGTCAGCGCCATGTCGATACCCGCGGACACGCCAGCAGCGGTCACCAGCTTGCCGTCGAACACCACGCGCTCGTCGACCGGCTCGGCGCCGAGCCGGCGCAGCTCCTCGAGCGCCAGCCAGTGGCTAGTCGCACGCTTGCCATCGAGCAGCCCGGCGGCGGCGAGGATCAGCGATCCGGTGCACACAGACGTCGTCCACGTGCTCGTACGGTCGGCCGTGCGCAACCAGTCGAGCACCGCGCCGCCCGCGCGCACGGCGACCTCACCGGGCCCGCCGGGTACAAGCACGATGTCGGGCTGCCCAGCTTGCTCCAGCGAGCGCTCGGCGAGCAGCGTGAGCATGCCGTTGTCGGTGCTCACCGGCCCCTGCTCGGCGGCGACGAACGCGACGCTCGCACCGGGGAGCCGGCTGAGCACCTCGTATGGCCCGATCGCGTCGAGCGCAGTGAACCGGTCGTACAGGACGATCGCGATGTTCATGTGACTGTCTCCTTTGATGTGGGGGCGTGCTTGCTGGTATGAGGTGTGGGCTCGCCAGTACACGTCTGGCTCGTGGCCGGGGCGTGGAAGCGCCGGCGATACTCGGCGGGGCCAACGTGGAGCGTGCGCAGGAACGCCCTGCGCATGGTCTCGGCGGTGCCGAAGCCACAGCCGGCGGCGATCAGCGCGAGCGGCTCGCTCGTGTCCTCCAACCGCCTGCGCGCCGCCTCCAGGCGCACGAGCTCGACGTGGCGTGCGGGGGTCACGCCGGTCTCGGCGCGAAAGGCCCGGGCGAAGTGGCGGGGGCTCATGTGGGCGCGCGCGGCCATCGCCTCGACGCAGTGATCGCCCGCGACATCCTCCAGCACCGCCCGCTGGATCTCGCGCAACGGCTCGCGCTCGGCCTGCTGGGCGGCCAGCGTGGCGCTGAACTGAGACTGACTGCCCGGTCGGCGCAGGAACAGCACGAGGTGGCGCGCGATTGTGAGCGCGGCGTCGCGATCGAGGTCCTGCTCGACGAGCGCCAGCGCGAGGTCCATGCCAGCGGTGACGCCGGCCGAGGTCCAGATCTGCCCGTCGCGCACGAAGATCGGGGCGGGATCGACGAGTACCTCGGGATGCAGCCGTTGCAGCTCGCGTGCGGCGGCCCAGTGCGTGGTCGCGCGGCGGCCGTCGAGCAGCCCGGCGCGGGCGAGCAGAAAGGCACCCGTGCACACGGAGGCCGTCCGTCGGGCGGTTGCTGATGCCTGGGCGATCCAGTCAACGAGCGTGCGGTCGGCGGCGGCCTCGGCGTGCCCCGCTCCTCCAGCGACAATCAGTGTGTCGATCGGCGCGGTCGCCTCGCGCAGGCTGGCGTCGGGGGTCACGAGCAGGCCACTCGAGGTGCGCAGCGGGCGGCCGTCGACGCTGAGCACACGCACCTGATAACCGCGGTCACCGCGAGACGTCCTCTCGATCAGATGCTGGGCACCGACGAACACCTCGAGCGGGCCCGTCACGTCGAGGCTCTGCACATCCGGATAGGCGACGATCGCGACCTGACGGGGCTCGTGAGTGGCGGACACATCACGATCATCCTCCAAGGCAGATCTGTCTGCAAGGACATATTTCCCACAATTTCCGCCACGGATGTGACTCGCGACCGAGCATACGGGCAGCCATCTGGCGGCGCGCTTCGGCGCGGTCCGGACGCGGGCAGGCGTCGCGCTTTACGATGGCGGCGTGGAGGAGCCGCAATTCCAGGAGCCTCAGCTCGAACAGGCGCAGTTCGCGCACCAGGACACGCACCTCGCGGACGACGGAGGTCCCGACGCGCTGAGCGCCGCGCCAGGTCGCGTGGCTAGCATCGTCGGAGCCGCCGAACGCGCGGCGCAGGAGCTGCGCGAACAGGCCGAGGAGCGCGCACGCGAGCGAATCGCCGAGGCCGACCGCGCGGCGGACAACCGCGTGCACGCCGCCGAGGAGGAGGCTGAGGAGCTGCTCGGCGCCGCGCGCTTACAGGCGCAGACCACCAGGAGCGAGGCAGAGTCAGCCGCCACCGAGCTCCGCGGCGAGGCCGACCGGATGCGCGAGGAGGCTGCGCGAACGCTCGAGCAGACGCAAGAGGAGGCCACACGGACGCAGGAGCAGGCGCGCGAACATGCGGAGCGGCTGCTCGACGACGCACGCCGGGAGTCCGAGCAGGTGTGGGCGATCGCCCATCAGGAGTCAGAGCGCGTGCGCTCGTCCGCCAAGGAGGAGTCCGAGCAGCTGCGCGCGAGCACTCAACAGGAGTCCGAGCGACTGCTGGAGAGCTCACGCAACGAGGCCGAGCGGATCGCACAGGAGGCCCGCGAGCAAACCGAAAGCCTGCTGGCATCCGGCCGTGAGGAGCTTGCACGCCTGCACCAGGAGGCCGAGGATCAGGCGAAGGAGACCAAGGCGAAGGCACGGGCGGAAGCCCGCGAGATCACCAGCGAAGCGCACATAGTCGCGCGTGACATTCTCAGCGAGGGGACGGAGGTCTCTCGCAACCTGCGCGAGCTGTCAACCTCGCTGCGCAACAACGCCGAGCGGCTGATCCGCGACGTACGCCTAACCCACGGCGGCATGACCGCTCGCCTCGACCAGGTCACCACGGACAATGAGCAGGAACCCGGCGAGGCCCCGCAAGCGCGCGGACGACGCAACCGCATCACCGCCAACCGACCTAACGACGACTTGGACGTGCCGGAGTTCATCCCACGGGGGTGAAGCGGGCCCCTATCGAACGGACGCCATCCGGCCGACACGAGACGCACCGAGCCCGGATGGCTACACTTCCTGAGTTGATAATGGGGCTATAGCTCAGCTGGGAGAGCGTCTGGCTGGCAGCCAGAAGGTCGTCGGTTCGAGCCCGACTAGCTCCATTCAGACAATTGTCTGCTGATCGTGCTGTCGGTCGTCTATCCGCTGCACATGCTCATCGCCGTAGGTCCGTGCTCTTCTCCAGCTCCAGCGCCATTCGGGCACTTGGAATCTCCGTGCTGGCCTCCGATCTGACTCGCGCAGAAGCTCGATACCGGGAGCCAGCCGACTTCATGCTCAATGTCGATGCGATGCGCCGGGTGCACCAGTCATGATACAGTCTGTTCCCAGGTGCATGATGTATCCTCAACACAGCGGCCGCCCCGGCTGACGCGAGATCAGCAGCGTCAGCAAACCCGCGAGCGGCTGCTGAGTTCAGCGCTTGAAGTCTTCGAAGCGTGCGGCTACGCCGAGAGCTCGCTGGAGGAGATCGCGGAGCGAGCTGGCTACACACGTAAGGCCGTCTATTCAAATTTCTCGGGCAAGAGCGAGCTTCTGCTGGAGATAGTGGAACGCCGGTTTCAGTCCCATATCGAACGCATCGAAGCGGTCCTCGATCAAGAGACCTCCCCCGAGCGCAAGACCATCGACGTCGGCTCCATGTTCGCCGACTACCTGAACAAGGAGCAAGCGTGGGGAAAGCTGTTTCACGAATTCTGCTCGGTTGCGTCGAGAGACGAGAAGATCGGCTCACGGTTTCGCGCTTGTTTTCGAGCGCGCAAGCAGATCATCGTTCGCCTGGTCGAGAGCGAGGTTAGGCGCAGAGGGATTGAGTTGACGGCTCCGGTCGAGCGACTCGTCATGGGAGTCTTCGCACTTTTCACCGGACTATCCGTTGAAAAGATGATCGATCCAGAAGAAATCGATGAGGCGCTGTTCGGCGAGATGCTGGGGCTGCTCGCCACAAGCGTAATAGCCCCCAACTCATGAAGCGAAATTAGAGAGGCCCTATGTCCCTGTGCGGAAGATTTACACTCGCCAGCTCCGAGTTCATCAACAAGCGCGGCTTGTACGCCGGGCGCCGTTCGACGAAAATACACGTGGCTATCTATCGGAGAACTCGTGGAAGGATGGGTAGCAATCTCCCCGGATGGCCGCAGCCCCGAATAGCCCTGATTGACCACGCGGGCGCGAAGACCGGGACAAAGCGGACGTCTCCGCTCATGTATCACGAACACGGCGAAGCAATCGTCGTGGCAGGCACCAAGGGCGGCCAGCCATCGCACCCTGCCTGGTTCCATAACCTCATGGCAAACCCGGACACCACAATTCAGATCGGCTCTGAGGTTCGCGAGGTCCGCGCGCGTCTGGCGAGCGATGAGGAGCGCGATCAGCTCTGGAAGAAAATGGCTGCGATCTATCCCGGATACGACTTTTATGAGCGTAACGCCAAGGGACGGAAGATCCCCGTCGTGATCCTTGACCCTCGTTAGCCGACTTCGGCGATATACGACTGTCAGCTAGCCGCGCAAACGGTCTTGCGCTCATACTGCCCCATCCAGCGGCATCCGCCCGCCCCGGGGAGCCGCGCGCAGTGGCTCGTATTGGGTCAGGTTGGCTCCATTCAGACGGTTGTCTGTCACTTCCCCCCGCCGGCTTTCGCTCCGCAGGCATTCATCAGTCTTCGGCGCGAAAGCTGCGCGCAAGCTCAGGGCCGGTGGAGAAGTAGTGTCTGAACACGTAGAGCAGTGGTCGCCACTCGTCGGGATCGACGTGGCTGGTGCCGGGCTTGATTACTGTCGAGAGTGCGTGTACTCGCTGTACGTGGGCCTCCGTGATACGGAAATAAGCTCCATCGGGGCGTGTGGCCGGCTCGTGAATCGCGGTGACCTTTGCCTCCAGTTGTAGCGGACACTCGGCGATGCGGGGCGGTCTGACGGTCTCGCTTGCTTGCTCGGTCAAGCCGGCGGCGTCGAACTTGCGCGGCTCGAAGCGGAACTTGTCTGCCTTGTGCGCCGCTGGCGGGTTGCTGCCTGTCAGTGGAGCCAGCATCTCGACTTGCTCGACGAGCGTCCGGTCGGGGAGATTGATGACGCACTCACGCTCGCGTTCCAGGTTGGCGAGCGTGTGAGCCGTGTTCTCCCAGCCCATCACAATCGTGTAGCCGAGCGCCCACGCTGAGGACATCGGTCCGATGTTCGCGCTCCCATCGGCGTTGAGCGTCGTGACCAGCGCTATCGGAGTGCCGAAGTAGAGGATCGGGGGCCAGATCACCTCGTGCCCGTCGGTATCCTCGGATCTCGGAGCGTCGTGGTCGCTGGTGTCGGTCTTGGGCGTCACAGGGCTCCTCCTTGCCGGGCCTGGCGTCAAAGTCGCGTGCATCTGGCGTCGAGAGTAACCGGCCCGTAGTTCAATGCACGTCGAATCGTCCTTGTCGTAGGCTGCGATGATGGCGGGAGACGCCGATATCGCCACGGTCGCCGCGCTGATTGGAGATCGCACGCGCGCTCGCTTCCTGCGCGAGCTGGTGGGCGGAGAAGGTCGGCGTGCGAGCGAGCTGGCGAAGGCGGCGGGCGTCTCGCGATCTACGGCCAGCTTCCATCTCGGCAGGTTGCTTGCGGCAAATCTGGTCGAGGTCCGGGCGCAGGGGCGCCATCGCAGCTATCACTTGGCCGGCCCCGAGGTCGCGCGTGCGATCGAGTCCCTACAGCGCATCGCACCGCGCCAGACGGTCCGCTCACTGCGAGCCGCAAGCACAGCACACGCTCTCAACTACGCTCGCTTCTGCTACGACCATCTCGCCGGCCGCCTGGCCATCGAACTGGTAGATGCGATGACCACCACCGGGCTGCTCACCCTCACCGACGATCAGTTCGAGCTGACCGAGCAAGGCATATCGTGGATCACAGACCTCGGGATCGATATAGCCGCCCTACGGGCCGCGCGGCGCTCATTCGCACGCGCTTGCCTCGACTGGAGTGAGCGACGGCCGCATCTTGCCGGAGCGGCCGGAGCCGCGCTGGCCGGCCGGTTTCTAGAGCTCGGCTGGATCGAGCGAACAGCTCACAGCCGAGCCGTAACACCCACCCCCACTGGCCGTGTCCAGCTCCGTCAGGCTCTCGGGCTCAAGATCTGAAGGCTCCTACGCATGGTCAAGCAACATCCGGCCACCTGGCTGTCGTGCGCAGTGGTTCGCATTGAGTCGGGTTGGCTCCATCATCTTGAGGAAGGTCGAACCGGCCCAGTCCCTGCGGGGCTGGGCCGTGTGGGCCCGGGTACTCGGAGTTTCGGGCAAGACCCGCCTGCGGCGCGGCAGCGGCTGACGCTTCCTTTCACGAGAGCCCCAACACTTCGGTCGGGACCATCAGATACAGGCGCTTGTCGCCCAATTCCCCATTGACATTCCAGCCCCAGCAGTCAATTTGGCTGCTCGTGATGCCCGTGACTTCGACGGGCGTTTGGGAGTTGGCGGTGCTGCCATCCCGAGCTGGCCGTAGTAGTTCGCGCCCCAGCACTCGACGTGGCCGCTGGAGAGGACCGCCCGTTGATGCTTTCGCCCCAGCACTCGATGTGACCTGAGGGCAGAACGTCGCACGTCTAGTTCCTCCAGGCATCGAGCTTGTCGGCAACACTTGCGTGGCCGGCGACGCTGACGGCGGCAGTTGTCTTCGCCGTGCGCTTTCCGCCGGGACCCACGGCGGTGAGCGCAAGCTTGAACTTGAGCGTCTTCTTGGAGCTGTTGGCGGGCATCGTGAGTTCGCGGGTGATCACTGGCTTGGCGGGTTTCGGCTTGGCTGCCCAAGTCGCCGAAGAGCTGAAGAAGCAGTGAGTCTGGTCGGCCTCCACTGAACCGCACTCAATGCGAACCGCGGGTACGCGGAGGGTCGGTTGATTTGATTGCGTGCATCTACGCTCGGTCAGCGATATAGACGAAGGCCAAGCGCGACTGTCCGGGGTTGGAAGGCGCTAGGCGGCGCTGTGTCCTGTCCCGATGACGCACGCGGCGGGAGGCTTGAGGTCCAATGTCTCGACACGAATCGCAACGAGACCTGCCACCTCAAGCGCTTCGACGATCTGGCCTGCGGCAGCAGCGGTAGTCTCGGCGGTCGCGCCCGGACACCGCGGCTGCGAGACGATCGCGATGAGTCCTCCGCCGCGCAGCAGGCCTGTGAGTTCTTTCAACCGGAGCGCGGGCTCTGGCCACATTCCCATGTTGTTCACAGCCAGGATCTTGTCGAACGGGCGGTCGAAAGCGGGTGGGTCGTCGATCGAGGCAACCGTGAGGGACACACGGCCCGCACGGATCGCCGCCGCGTTGCGACGCGCAGCCTGGGCGCGCATCACTGCAGACCGATCGATGCCGACGACCTGGCCACGAGTCGCTCGCCGTGCGATCTCGCGGACCGCGATGCCCGGCCCGAACCCGATCTCGAGCACGCGATCTGAGGGTTGCACGTCCATGAGCGACACCGCCCAGGCGTTGCGCTTCCGGTTCGAGGGCCGGAGCGCCATCTCCCATCCCACGAGACGCCCAGACAGGCCGCGGGGATGCATGAACTGAGAGACGATCCGACGACCAAGCTGCTTCCTCATGCTCATGATCGTGGTCTACATCTTCAAGCGCACCTGAAGTCAAGCCGCCGACCCAAGTGGGAGCCACATCTTCAAGTATGCTTGAAGTCCAGATGTCTGCGCTGCTCACGATCGGCGAACTCGCCCGACGAACGGGTGTCACAACCTCGGCGCTGCGCTACTACGACGAACTCGGGCTGGTGCGGCCCACCCAGCGGGTCTCCGGGCATCGGCGGTATTCGGTCGAGGCCATCGCCGCAATCGGCGTCGTTAGGTTCCTTCAAGAAGTGGGCTTCACGCTTGCGGAGACGAAGCGTCTCATCGCCTCGCGCAAGCGCTCGCCGGTCGCGTGGCGCGCACTTGCCGTTCGCAAGTCCGAAGAGCTGCGGCACCGCATCGCCATGGAGGAGGCGGCACGACAAGCGATCGAGCACTCCCTCATCTGTCCCAAAGATGACCTCCTTGACTGTACGAACTTCTGGGCAACGGTGAATGGTGTCCTATCTGGAGTTGAGCTCGCTGAGGCACACGCAGGTGCTCATGGCGCCGCCGAACGCGGCCCGAGTTTCTCAAGCGAATAGCACGTCGGCACTTCGGCCGAACCGAGGTCGCTGTCGGTCAGCGCTCGGCGATGTAGTGGAGGATGTCTGCGAGTGGTCCAGGCAAGGAGAGCATCGGCCAGTGGCCGGTGGGGAGGTCGTGAAGCTCCCAGTCGGTGTCGGCGAAGATCGCCGCACGCGGGTCGTCTTGCGCGATGAGCTCGCTTAGACGCTGCACGTCGATTCCGCCCTCGGCGCAGAAGATTGCTGCGCGTCGAACGCCGTGAAGCTCGCTGTGTGCGAGACGCAGAGGTGAGGTCATGGTTGCGTAGGGCTGCGGGGTAGCGCGTTCGGAAATCAGCTGCAGGTGCTCCGCGAGGAGGCCGCTTGTGCTCCCAAACGTTCCGGCGAGGAGGGTCTCGCTGTCGGGGACCGGCCACTTCCAGCCCTCTCCGCACTCCTCTACAGCGCGACGCTGCTGCTCGCGTTGCTCGGGCGATTGCACATCGACAATCGCCATCCCGTTCGGAGGCGGGGAGGTATCGAGGTAGACGACTGCGTCCAGGTGCTGCGGTCTACGGTCGGCGACGGCTGTGACCACGATCCCGGCATAGCTATGCCCGACGAGAACGACATTCTCGAGCGCGTTGTAGTCCAAGAGGTTCACCACATCCGCGACGTGTGTCTCCAGGTCGATCCCGGCGTGCGCAAGATGCACACGCTCACCCAGCCCTGTGAGTGTCACCGGGTGAACGTCATGCCCTTGGGCGCGAAGCTGGGCGGCCACCTCCCGCCAGACCCAGCCGCCAAGGCACGCCCCGGGAACGAGCACGATCGGTCGCCCGAGGCTACTCATTGTCGATTTTCGCTCCAGCCCCGCCGCCGCGCCGTGCCGTCTGCTCGCCCGCGAGCCAGGCCAACAGCGCCGTCCTTGCGAACCGCCACTCATCCCCGAATGCTCGACCGGGCAGATCGCCGGCAACCGCGCTGGCACGAACAGTCTCGACCGGCAGCCGCAGCAATCCTGCGGCCTCCTGCAGCGTGAGCACCTCCTCGGCGCCAGTGCTCTCCATGATCTCGACGTGTCCGACCGTGAGCTGGTCCGCGAGCAGCTCGCTCACGAGATGCTGCTTGCGACGACCTGTCGAATCGACCAGCCGATCCAGCGCAGCCGCCTGTTCGCGCGGCAGCCTGACAAAGAGCGGGACACGATCCTCGGCCATGACACTATGATATCAGTTGCTATCCAGCTGATAGCAAAGACTACCCTGGAGCCGTTGCCATCACAGGCAGACCGAGATAGCCGGCGAACAGTCTGAAAACGTGCCGCAGATCAGCCCGGCGAGGGTAGCTCTATCCAGACTGCGCGGGCCCACTGCACAAAGGTCTCCGCGGGACGAAAAGACCGCGGAGGCGGTGCGGAGCTTTCGTCCCGTCGCGCTCAAGCGGCCAAGCCTGCACTATGTATGAGGAGCCGACCCTCAACGGGCACCTGATATCAGCAGCCATACGACGGGCGAGTGCTCAGTAGAGCTCCAGACGGCTCACGACTATGGGGGTCTTCACAACGCTCCTCACGTCTGCCCGGCAGTGCCCGCATATCAACGCACCTTCGGCAATCGGAGCTCCGCAATTCGGACATTTCGGCTGGCCAACCGTCACCTCGGCGCCAAGCTGCAGGTCCCAAAGCTGGCGGCTAACGCTGCCGTTGCCGTCGGCTCCTTGGACCTGAACGGCAACGTGAGCTCGCAACGTCGGATGACCGTCCAGCATGTGCGCACCAACCAGATTGACGACCGCCGATATGGGCTGCTCGCCCAAGAGGCCCCCGACGTTGCGTTGACATTGGGCAATCAGCGGATCGGCGAAGATTCCTCGCAAGAGGTTCGCATTCTTGGCGGCGTCAGCCGCAAACAGCAGCGGCACTGCGCTGCCGATCATCCCAACAATCAATTCAGGGGTGATCATCGTGGGCAAACCGGACTCGGACGCAATTTGCTTGGCGATCTCTTCCCAGGCCCCGACGTTGTCGATAGACACAGGGATCGGGGACACCTGGAGCTGCTCGGTCGCCGTCATGACTGCGGCGTCGCTACGGCTGCACCACAGTTCGGACAGAAGTGGGTACCGGGCGCAACCGCCGCGCCGCATTGACCGCAGAAGTGTGCGGCTGCCTCGCCGGGCTGCGTCGAGGACACGAGCGAAGGAGCCGCCGCTGCAGGTGCGCCAGCGGAAGGCTGGAGTACCGAGGGTATCGGCGCTGCCGTGGAGGGTGCCGCTGGCGCTACCGGGACTCCCATCATCATCCCGGCCATGATCCCCTGCTGAGCGCCCACGTTCCCCCGCGAGACTCCCTCTGCAATCTCAAGCGCCGCTTGCCCTCGCACGGCGCTATCGAACGAGCCGGCCACACTCGAGTACGCCTTGGTTGCCGCGAACTGCTTCAACTGCTGCGCGTCGGCGTCAGGCATGTTCACATTTAGCTCGCCAAACGCCGTGACGCAGAGCCCGTACACAGCGAGTTTCTCGTTGGCCTTTGACAGGGCGGCCTGCGAGGTCGCGTCTTGGAGCTGGCCCATGGCCAGTACGCCGTGCTCGGCAACTATGTCGGGCAGGACCGCCCTGATGGACGCCAAGGTCTGGTCCTTCACCCATGTAGACATCTCGGCGTCGAAATCACCTTCGGCACCGGTGCCGATCAACTTGGCCAGCAACACCGACGGATCGGTCACCCTAAACGCGAGCTCTCCAAAGACCCGCAGAGTGACCACCAACCCGGTCGGACCGTCGGTCAGATTGTCCACGGGACCACCGAACTCGACATTCGGGTTATCTCGGGTGGCCACGAAATAGACCTCAGCGTCGTAGTAGGCACCACCGGTGAGACGATCGACCAGCCATCCGAGTGCAAGCGAGGCACCTTCGTCAAGTGGGTAGCGGCCCGGCCCCATGACCCCGATGACCTTTCCCAGGTTGGTAAACACCGCCTGGTAGTCGAGATCTACATTCAATTGAGAGTGCTGAACGATCTGCTGATCCGGCCACTTCCAGGCGATCTTGCTCTTGGCGTTGTCCGGCATCTCGATGAACAGACGCTGCAGGCCCTTGTCCTGATGGCCCTCGAAAAGTGGCATCGTTGCTCCTCCTTTATGCCCGGGTCACTCCACCCGGTCCCGCTCGACCAGGTGGCGAAGAGCCATCATCGAGTCGTGGTTGACGAAGTTCTGCTCGGCTATCTCGTCGAAGAGCGCGGTCGCCCACGCCGAGAATGACAGGTCCTCCTTGATCTGTCCTGGCTCGATCGAGGCGGACTCTCTCCCGCACTGGATCGAACCGTGCTGCGAATGGAGCCAGTAGGAGGAGGGACCTACCCCTACGACTATCTTGTCGATCGGGTCGGTCCTTCGATGAAGATCGTTGATATACGGCAAGTCACCAATCAATCTCCTGAGCTTCCCATGGCGATAGAAGACCCCCACGTTCAAGCCCGGAACCGATGACAATTTGTCGATAAGCGCATGAAGAGTCGCGTCCAGATGACCGGACTCTGCCCGGACCATCGCCGAACTAAAGTCGAGCCCAGCCCCGATCTCTGTCCGTAGGTCTTCGTCGCTCATCGCGACATCGTCCGCCCCGCTTGTAGGTCCGTGCATTCCTACTGCTGATCGGCCATCTTGCGCGCGGACTTGAACCTGAGCGGGCGAAACCAGCGTCGAACCTAGGCGACCTCACTGCGGGCCATCGCACCTGCTGATCGGCTCATTCGTGCGTGCGTGCAAAAACCCAAGCGGCTCCGATATTGTCGTTGTCGCCAGGACCGCCGATCAGAGCAGCGTTGCCATTGGCAGAGAGAGCGACGCTGTCACCAAACTCCCCCTCCCCACTCTCATCGCTTGCGAGCAGCTTGGACCCCTGCTGGCTCCAGCTTGAACCCGAACGTGAGAACACCCACGCCGCACCGACAAGACCATTATCGCCCCAGCCGCCGATCAGGGCCGTCTTGCCATTCCCGGCCAGGACAACGCTCTGGCCGAAGAGTGCTTCTCCGCTCTCGCCTGTGCCGGTGAGCTTTGGCCCCTGCTGACTCCAGCTTGACCCCGAACGTGTGAACGCCCACGCCGCACCGACAAGGCTGCTGTCGCCAGGACCGCCGATCAGAGCAGTGTTGCCATTTGTTGAGAGGGCGACGCTGTCACCGAACCCTCCCTCGCCACTCTCATCGCTTGCGAGCAGCTTGGATCCCTGCTGCGTCCAGGTCGATCCGGAGCGGGTGAACACCCACGCCGCACCGACGAGGCTGTTATCGCCAGGACCGCCGATCAGAGCAGTGTTGCCGTTTGCGGAGAGAGCGACGCTTTCACCGAATTCGCTGCGGCCGGATTCGCCGGTGGCGGTGAGCTTCGCCTGCTGGCTCCAGGTCGCTCCCGAGCGCCTGAACACCCATACCTGGCCGATGTAGTTTTGGTGACCAGGGCCACCGATCAGAGCGGTGTCGCCATCGTGGGACAGCGCCACGCTGTAGCCGAATTCAGCAAAGCCATCCAGACCGCCTGCGAGGAGCTTGGACCCCTGCTGGCTCCAGCTTGAACCCGAACGCGAGAACACCCACGCCGCACCGACACCGTCACCATTGTACGGGCCGCGATCAGGGCGGTGCTGCCATCTGCGGATAGAGCGACGCTGATACCAAATCCGCTGGGCCCGGTTTCGGTGGTGCCGGTGAGCTTCGCTTGCTGGCTCCAGGTCGATCCAGAGCGCGTGAACACCCACGCCGCACCGTGACCTTCATTATCTAGAGGACCGCCGATCAGAGCAGTGTTGCCATCTGCTGAGATGGCCGCACTCATGCCGAAAAAGCTGTTGTCGATCCCGGTCTCCCCGGTGCCAGTGAGCTTCGGGCCCTGCTGGCTCCAGCTCGACCCCGAACGCGTGAACACCCACGCCGCACCGACGAAGCTGTCTTCGTATGGGCCGCCGATTAGGGCGGTGTCGCCGTCTGCAGAGAGAGCGACGCTGTCGCCGAATTCACCCTTGCCGCTCTCACCGCTTGCGAGTAGCTTAGTCCCCTGCTGCGTCCAAGTCGACCCGGAACGGGTGAACACCCACGCGGCGCCGACATCGCCGTCGTCTTTCGGACCGCCGATCAGCGCGGTTTCTCCACTTGCGGAGAGAGCAACACTCCAACCGAACAGACCTGGTGCGGCCTCGCCATTGCCGGTGAGCTTGGCTTGCTGGACCCAAGTGGATCCCAGGCGGGTGAAAGCCCAAGCTGCCCCGACACCATCGACGTTGCCTTCACTGTCACCAGGGCCGCCGATCAGAGCGATGTTGCCATCTGCGGCGAGAGTGACGCTTAGACCGAACTGTGCCCTGCCACTCTCATCGCTCGCAACCAGCTTGGACCCCTGCTGCCTCCAAGTCGATCCCGAGCGCGTGAACACCCACGCCGCACCAACGAGGCCGTCGTCGGCAGGGCCGCCAATCAGGGCGGTCCCATCATCTTTGGACAGGGCAACGCTCTGGCCGAAAAAGCCTTCTCCGATCGCGTCCGCGCCCGTGAGCTTGGACCCCTGCTGGCTCCAGCTCGACCCCGAACGCGTGAACACCCACGCCGCACCGACATTGCCGTTGTCGTACGGGCCACCGATCAGGGCGGTGCCACCATCGGCGGAGAGAGCGACGCCGTCTCCGAACCCTCCCCTGCCACTCTCGTCGCTTGCGAGCAGCTTGGGCCCCTCCTGTGTCCAGGTCGATCCCGAGCATGTGAACACCCACGCCGCGCCGACACCTTCGCCATCAGCTGGCCCGCCAATCAGCGCTGTGTCGCCGTCTTCGGATATGGCGACACTGACACCAAACGCCCCTCCCGGAGTGCTCTCGTCACTGGGAACCATCTTTGAGCCCTGCTGAATGAACGGGTCAATCTTCAGTGGGTAGCGTGCGGCGCGATCGTCGATCCGTAACATCAGCACCTTGCCGCTGATCGCAAGCCGCGCCGGGAGCTCGCGCCCTGCCGCGTCGAGGACACTGAGGTTGCCGTAGCGAAGCGCCACAACACCATGCGGCGTCGCGAACAGCACCTGTGAGCCGGACTGACGTGCCTTCAGCGAACCCCCGATCGCAAGCGCCACGGTTAGTGGGCCAGCGCCGACAGGCCGGTGGGCCAACGTGAAGCCCTGCTCGAGACCGTAGGGGCCATTGCGATACCACTCGAGCACCGGTCCGCGCCGATAGAACACCGAGTTACGAGCGGCCACCGGCGTAGTGTTGGCCACCGACTAAAGGTTGCCGCCATGACCGATGCCCAGGAGCTTCAGCGCAAGGAACCCCGAGCCCGCGCGTACGCTGATCCCCGAGCGACCGTATGTGCTGGCGACGCCCCCTCCTGAGGCGCTCAGAAAGTCGTGATGATGAGAGATCCACAGGCTGCGCTCAGAGGCACCGATCAGCCTTGAGGCTAGCGTCTGCAGCGACGCGGGCAGAGCCGCAGCGGTATGTCCGCCTCTGGTGTGCTCAGCTAGGGAGAGCCTGCTGCCGGCCGGCCGCTGATGAACGTCAGTGCCAAGCGCACCGAACAGCACCGCCGCCGACAGCAGACTGGCAATGGCGAGCGCCAATGGCATTCGCTGCATAGCCCTGCCACGCAATGGTGCAGCTACCGAAACCACACCACCGTCGACCTTTACCAAACCCGCCAGACTCGACATCATCCACCATTCCCCCGTTTGAGCCCCAGCCCCCTCTACCTGCACATACATCCTACGGGTGGGCCATCGTGTTCGAGAGCGCCTGGCTCACTCCGTAGGATGCGCTCCGCCGGATATAGTCCTGATGTATCGCGAGCATTGAGTCGACAACCGTCCACAGCGTCGATATGCGCGGTTTCACCACGCGCTACCTCGCCGCCTGGAACGGCTGCGACGTAGATGCGATGGCAGAGTTGATCACCGAAGACATCGTGTGGGCTGATCCGGCCTTGCCCGAACCGGCGCGCGGTATTCCCGCTGTGCAGGAGTTCATGCGCGTGAGCTTCCGAAGCTTCCCCGACCTGCGTTTTGCCGAGCCCGATCCACCACATCTCGCCGTCACGGGTGACTTGGTGGGATGGGCGTGGAGGATGCGGGGCACCATGCGGGGCGTCGTGGAGCCCCCCGGCTTCGCTGCAACTGGACGCTCGATGCAGCTCGACGGAGTGGATCTGTGGACGATGCGCGACGGTCGCATCGCCCGCTACCGCGCCTTTTACGACATGGCTGACATGGCTAGACAGCTGGGCCTCATGCCTGAGCCCGACAGCCGCGCGGAGCGTGTCGCGGTCGCCCTTCAGCGGCTGCAGGTGCGCATGCAGCGCCGGTGAGCTCCGCAGAGCGCTACGACGTTGCGATCGTCGGCGCGAGTATTGCCGGGTGCACGGCGGCGCGCTTGTACGCGCAGCGCGGAGCGCGCGTTGCGCTGATCGAGCGCAACCCTGCACCTGACGCATATAAGACGACCTGCACGCACTACATCCAGTCAAGCGCCGCCCCGACGATCGCAAAGCTCGGCCTCGCAACACTGATCGAGCAGCGAGGAGCCGTTCTGAACAGCGCCGACTACTGGACCCGCCACTGCGGATGGGTCTCGGCGGAAGACGGCGCGCCGCACGGCTACAACCTCACACGCCGAAAGCTCGACCCGCTCCTGCGTGAGCTAGCCGCAGGTACCCCGGGCGTCGATCTGCTCATAGGCCAAACTGCTGTCGGGCTGATCGGGAACGGGCGACCGACAGGGGTGGAAGTCGAGGATCGCTCCCGGACCCGCCGGCGCGTGAGCGCGCGCCTGGTCGTCGCGGCAGACGGACGCGACTCAAAGCTCGCACGCTGGGCCGGCGTGCCGGGCCGCGTCAAGGCTCACGGCCGGTTCTTCTACTGGGCCTACTGGCGGGGCGTGCGCCCGGCAACGACACGCTCGCGCGTGTGGTTGCTGGAGCCCGACTCTGCGTATACATTCCCGAACGAGGATGACCTGACGGTCGTGCTCGTGGGCCCACACCGCGACCGCCTGGCGGAGTTCCGTGAGGATCGCGAGGGCTCCTATCTAAGGATGATCCGCTCGTTGCCCGACGCCCCGGATCTCAGCAATGCAACCCGGGAGTCAAAGCTCCTCGGTAAGCTCGAACTGCCCAACGTCATCCGACCCGCGGCCTGCCCTGGCGTTGCGTTCATCGGTGATGCCGCGATGGCGTGCGATCCGCTCTGGGGGGTGGGTTGCGGATGGGCATTCCAGAGCGCAGACTGGCTCGTCGAAAAGACAGCGGCGGCACTCGACACCGGAGACCTCGACGCGGCCCTGGACCGCTACCGCCGCGCCCACCGTCGCCGACTCGGCGTACACCATGTCTCGATCGCTGACTTCTCAAGCGGCCGCGCGCTATATGCGTTAGAGCGACGGCTCTTGCGTGTCGCCAAGCGCGATCCAATCGTCCGACGGGCGCTTGATGAAGTCACCAGCCGTCGCATACGACCGGCGCGAATGCTCCACCCGCGCGTCTTGGCGCGGTTGGCCTTCCCTCGTGCCGATGCCTCAGTCACGAACATGTGCTGAGCAGCACGCGCCGAGCGGCTACTGTGAGAGGACCATGAGAGCAAGCGGCGGCATCTGCTTCCTCGAGCCGTATCGAGCGGATTGATGCTGATGCCATGAGCGTCGCGGACAGTTTCGTGATGGCCAGCGGCGTGCAAGGGGGCGATGCCCACGCGCCCGCATACGAAACGCTCCTGGTTGTGCTTGCGATCGGCGCGTTGGCGGTGGCGACTGTCCTGATCGCCAGGTATCTACGCCGGCGCTACCTGCGCCCCAAGCCGGTGACCGACCAGTGGCAGGCACTGGCGGTGATGGGCGAGCTGTGTCCGGATGGCTGGCAGGCCCAGATCACCCTGTATGGGTGGGGAGCGCCGATACCCGCCGATGCCCCTCCCTCGCGAGTGCCGCTCGTCGAGCTGGAATGGAAGCAGTTCGAGGAGGAGTCAGGGCGGATCGTGGTGGCGCGGCGAGTCTGGGCACCGACCATCGGCGAAGCGCTGCAGACGATGGTCGAGGATCGCCGGACGGATCTGACCCTCGAGCAGATTGAGCAGGCAGTGACTGACGAGGACGACTTGTGGTGGAGCGGTTGACAGCACGTAGAGAGCGATGACAAGATGGATTCTCGCGCGGAGTACGCAACATCCCCCTTCACAGCCAGCATCATCGCTTTCAAAATAGGCTGGTAACTATGTCGTAGTTATAGACGTGCATCGTCACAGTTCCAAATCGATACGTAGCCGCGGCGTGTCTGAGAGTCTTCGGTGGCGTCCAGCCGGGACCACTGGAGTCGGTTAGCAGGAACGTCCGTTCCGGCCTCGCGCTATACCAGCTTTCGAGATAGTTAAACGGCCCCGGACAAACTCCCGTGGGGGTGCCAGCGCAGCCCACCAGCGGGGAAACCTGAATCCTGAAGTTCGCACGCCAGGTGATCGGTGCAGCGTCCCAGTAGAGCGCATAGCCGCGTGTGATGCCCAGGCGTTCCGCCGTCTGCGCCACAGCCTTTGCAACCTGAGGCGACGGCCCCTGTGCCGGTGGCGCCTTCGCCGCAGCACTATCGTCAAGCGCTATCACCGACGTGAGCAAGAACACAAACGTGCCGGCAACGACGGCAGCACGGGCCGCGACACCCTCACGAGCAAGCAGTGGCAACATGGCGGCAACTGCATAGACGATTCCCACCAGATAGCGTGTGGTTTCAACACCAGCGGGAGCAGAGCTGAGAATGAAGCCAGCGGAGATGCAGACTATGCTGACGGCCCAGAACATTATGTAGACGCTCAATCGCTCATCAATCACCTGATCGCTTGACCGTCGACCACGTATGTACCGCCATGCATACCGAGGAATAAGAAGAACCACCCCAATGCTCAAAGCGGCGCACGCAAGGTTCAGGATCGTGGTGAGGGTTATCGCTGAGTTAAAGAAATCTCCGTTTCCGATAAGCGCAATAGACTGCCACCATGCCTTTATGTTTGTGGATACAGATTCAAGGCTTGCAAATTTGAGTTCGTAGTACGCCAGAAAGACGCCCGCTGAATGCATGATCGATGTCGTTGAAACCGCGCTGACACCGATAACAGCCGCCAGGGCGAGACTGAGCCACATCACCTTCACTGTCCTAGCGTTCGGACTTAGTACCCAGGTTGCAACGCTGGCGAACAGCAACGGCAGCAGCCCGGCGATGAGGAGCTCTTTATCAGACGCAGCGTTGATGCCGACGATTACGCCGACGATCAGTGTCAGAATTGTCAACGGCAGCCACTGGATTGTGGCGCCACGCTCCGCTATCAGTACCAGAAACGCTGCCAGCAAGGCCAGCGAGTACCAGGTGGTGGCGTGATCGTTGAGCCAAAGCATCATTTCCAGCACAGGCGGGCCCGCGCACAGGAGTACGGCCGCGGTCAATGTAGCCGCCCAGCGTCCCGCCACACGCCATGCCGTCCAGGCCATGAGCACGATTGACATGAGCCCGACGAGATATGGCCCGATCTCCCAAATTTGACGATGGGCGGGTAGCCACTTCGTGGACAGCTCAAAGATCAGGGTTGAAAACCACGGTAGATTTGCCATTATCACGTTGCTTCCAGCCCTGCTGGCATAGAATTCACCGAGCACTGGAGCCGAGCTGGCGTCTGCATTGCCATAGACGTTCGTAATGATGTGGCTTAGGTGCACCCCGACGAGCACGATGTAGAGCAGGCAAAGAGGAAGAAATGACCACCTCCATAGGTCGGCGCTGATACGTACGGCGCGTCTTGACTGATGTAGCACCGCGGTACGGCCTAGAGATCGCGAACCCATGTCGACACTCTAAGACGTGTTCAGCGAGTTGGAAGTAGGCGGTAAGTCGCACTGTGCCACTAACAACCGGGGCGTAGCAGCCGAGCGGCAGACTGTCAACTCAGCGCTAATGGTACTTTGCTCGCTGTGTCTCTAACCAGCCAGGGCGCGTGCGCGGCCACGGCGCCCTCACGCTCACGCGACGCCAACCGCCCTACCGCCAGGCGCGGCGTGGCGGCCACCGGCTTGAGGGACGTTGTGGGAGCCCGGTGCTAGTCGATGCCTCCCGGCACCGTCCACTGCGCACCGCTGATCGGCTCAACCAGGCGGCACCGCGGGTGCGTCTGTCGATCCGTCCGTGCCATGTCGCAGGATGCCGGGCTCTTTGACGCGCTCCTCTTCGACATCGCTGCGCGCGTGGCAACGCCGCGCACTCGACCGCCTCGGCGACTGGCGTGAAGGCCCGTTCCTGATCTCGGCAGCGCCGGGCGCCGGCAAGACGCGCCCTGCGCTCGAGCTCGCCAGAGATCTACTCTCGAGGCAGATCGCCAGGAGCGTAGTGGTGCTGTGCCCCACGACACCCCTCACACGCCAATGGGCGGCTGCCGCGGCGATCGTGGGCGTGCAGTTGCAGCCGGATGCCCGCAGCCCGAACCCCCCGCGGGACTTTGACGGCGTGGCGGTCACGTACGCGCGTGTCGCGAGCGATCCGAGCGGCTGGGCGGCAAAGGTCTCCCCAGACACCCTCGTGGTGGTCGACGAGGCGCACCACCTCGGCGAGGATCTGGCCTGGGGCACCAGCTTCCTGCAGGCGTTTGCATCGGCGCCGCGATGGTTGTTGCTGTCCGGCACCCCGTTTCGCTCTGACGCCACGCCGATTCCTGGCGTTCGCTATGACGGCGCGGGCCTGGTCGTCCCGGACGTCTCTTACACCTACGCGGAGGCGGTCGCCGACGGTGTGTGTCGCCCGGTGGCGTTCGTCACGTTCGACGGAACGCTGTCGTGGCGTAGCGGCGAAGACGTGATCGAATCTTCGTTCGAGACGGTCCTCAGCGCACGCGAGGCAGGCCGCCGCTATCGCACTGCAATCTCGACCGAGCTGCCCGACGGCCTGCCGCGCATCCTGCGCGAAGCCGACGCGAAGCTGCGCACGCTGCGCGTCGCGGGTCACCGTGATGCGGGCGGCCTCGCGGTCGCCGCCGACGCCGGCCATGCCCGTCGGGTCGCGAAGCTCCTTGGCGAGGTGACCGGCCGGCCGCCTGTGGTGGTACTCCACACAGACGCAAACGCAGCGCGCAAGCTCCAGGGCTTCCGCAGCTCACGCGAGCCGTGGATCGTGGCGGTGAACATGGTCTCCGAGGGCGTCGACATCCCGCGACTTCGCGTCGGCGTATATGCGACCGCCGCCAAGACGCCACTGATCTTCCGTCAGATCGTCGGGCGGTTCGTGCGCACGATCCCCGGCAGGGATGCCGAGCCGAGCTGGTTGTATCTGCCAGCCGAGCAGACTCTGCGCAACCACGCTTCAGAGATCGAAACGGAGCTACGCCACGCGCTACATCGTAACGAGACCGACGAGGGTTGGGACGAACCGCCCGAGCGGCGCGCGAGCGAACCATCCCCGACCGCCGAGTTCGTGCCCCTGAGCGCCGAGTTCGCTGCACAGATGACCCTGTTCGGCCCTCCTCAACTCGCGCCTTCAACCACATCCAGTCGACCATCCCCAATCGCACCTGACACGACCCCGACCGCGGCATTCGAACGCCGCGCTGAGCTGCGCCTAGAGCGCAGCCGACTGGTGGCAGAACTGCATCGCCGTGATGGTCGCAGCCACCGCGAGATCAACGCTTGGGTCAACCGCTCAGTGGGGCTCGAGCGCGTCGACGCCGCCAGCATTCAGCAACTCGAGCGCTCGATCGAGGCGCTCGTAGGAGAGCTCACGCGCAACAGCCGCCGCGCTGCGGCTCGGTAGCTCAAGCGCGAGCTGGACGAGATCTACGCGGACGACCGCGAGCACGTGCTGAGCCTACTGTGCCGGTTGGCAGCTGGCCGATCTGCCACAGGCCGGCGTCGTGTCGCGCATCAAGCCAGCGCTCGGCGTCACGTCGGCCGAGCGCGATCAGCTCGTCGAGGAACTCGCGCGCGAGGAACAGGTAGCTGAGCAGCTCGCCGTGGATCGCGCTGCGCTCGGCGTTGACGATCCGCCCGATCAGCGCAAGGTCGGTGTCGCGCACGAGGCCGCCGATGCCGGCATAGCGACGCTTGTAGACCTCACGCGCCAGACGTCCGATCTCGAGGCGATCGCTCGGCGCGATGAAGATGTAGGGAATAGTTCGCCGACGCCTGCGACCGGCGTGCTCCCCGCCGGCGGATGACCTGGCGGACGCAAGCGTCTCATTGACGGTGGCGAGCGTCGCGACGTCGTCGGCGAGCTGATCGGCGAGCACCACCTGCAGCAACTGCGCGATACCGTCGATCGCGTCCGGTCGCGCTGATGCCTGGGCAGGGGTCAACGAGGAGTTCAAGCCGATCACGATGACGCGGTTGGCACCCAACGCAAGCGCTGGCTTGAGGGGCGCGTTTAGACGCACGCCGCCGTCGCTGTACCAACCCGCCGCCGCGGGCGGTACACTGATCTCGACCGCCGGGAAAGCTCCCGGGATCGCCGCCGACGCAAGTACGTGCTCGGGTGCAAGCGCAGTTGCGACGTAGTCGATCGCGCGCACCAGGTCGGGCTTGACTGCCGGACCGCCATGATGGAAGACCACGCTGCCTGTTGTCGCGTAAGCCGTTGCGACGACGGCTGCGGACGTGAGCGTGCCGTCTTTGACGTTGCGCGCGATCTGCTCGAAGGAGACGAGTCGCTCGAGTGTGCCGCGCAGCGGCGAGGGATCGAGCAGCCCAGACAGATCGCCGCCGGGCAAGCCCGCAAGCATCGCGGCTGTGCCCAGCAGACGACCGAGCTCGGACGGCGACACCAGCGGGCGGAGCGCATCCCGCCAGCACAGCTCACGCCACATCTCGACGCCGGCCGCGGCCGTCGCCTCCAGCGACTGGTCAGCGCGAGCTGCAAAGAACGCACCGTTGAGCGCGCCGATGCTGGTCCCCACAAGAACGTCCGGAGCCTCGCCACGCGCAGCAAGAGCCGGCGCCAGTGCCGCCAGCGCACCGGCCTCGTAGGCGCCACGTGCCCCGCCGCCGGCGAGCACAAGCGCGATTCGCTCGCGCCGAGCGCCCGGTTGAGCACGGTCAGGCATGCTGCCGCAGACTATCGCTCACGCCACCTGGGCTCAGCTCAGGGCATGTGGCCGCGCACGACGACACGGGTGCCGTGTGCGGGGATCATGGTGACGTTGCGGTGTTGGGCGTGCTCGGGCGCGGGTCGGCCGGCTTCGAGGTCGAAGCGCTGAGCGATGGAGTGGAGCACGATCTGCTGCTCAGCCATCGCGAGCGCAGCGCCGAGGCAGCGGCGAGTGCCACCGCCGAAGGGCAGCCACTCATAAGTTCCGGGCTTGCGGGTAAGCCAGCGCTCGGGACGAAAAGCGAACGGGTCGGGGTAGACATCCTCGCGATGGTGGACGAGCAGGATGCTAATGCTGACTGCTGTGCCCGCGGGCACGACGTACTCCCCGAGTCGCCACGGCACGGTTACGCGGCGGCCGATGATCGGGATGACCGGACGACAGCGCATGCCCTCGATGATCGTCGCTTCAACATGCTCGGTCGCCTGCTCACCACGACGCACCGCGTTGCGCAAAGCCTCGTAGGCTACCGGGGTGCGTAGCAGCCGCTCCCACGTCCAAGCTAGCGAGTTCGCGGTGGTCTCAAAGCCGGCGAGCACGAGTGTAAGCAGCTCGTCGCGCAGTTCCCGGTCTGATAGGAGCTCGCCATCCTCGGTTCTGGCCGCGAGCAGCAGTGAGAGGATGTCCCCGCGCTCGGCTAGATCGTCGGCGCGGCGGCGCGCGGCGATGATGGGGTAGGTGGCGCGATCGAGCAACGCAATGCCACTACGCATAAGCCCAACGGGCTCCTCGCGGCCGATGTTCGTCAGTTCACCAATCTTTGCGAGCGGCGACGTGGAGGCCGCTGTCAGGTATTTGATAGTGGAGCGCAGACGGTGCTCGGCGGTGCCGGGGGCGGGCCGATCCTCGACACCGAAGATGCCGGACATAATCACGTCGAGCGTGATCGCCTGCATCCGCGGTGCGAGCGCGAACGGACGGCCGACCTGCCAACGCTCGAGCTCGCGGTCGGTCGCCTCGCTGATCATCCGCCTGTAGCGGTCGATCGCATCACCATGAAACGGTGGGAGCAACAGCTTGCGCTGGCGCAAATGGCGTGGACCGTTGGCGGTCAACACCGATCCCGACCCCACGATCGGGCGCAGCGGAGACTCAGCCGTCAACGACGGCACGTGCTCGGGCTTGGCGGTAAACAGCGATCGGGCGTGATCGGGATGACTGCTGATGACCGTTCCTCCCGGGATCCCCGCCTGCATCTGAAAGACCTCGCCATGTTCGCGCCGTGCGCGGAACACGAACTGAATCTGGCGCTGGCTGAAACGCAGGATCTGCACCACCCGCGAAAGCGTGACCGCGGGCGGGAAGAAGAGCGCGTCCCGTGCGTCGGCAGGACCCGCAGGCGAGGACGTAACGCCGCCCATATCGACGCCGCCCATATACATCAGGACACCGCCGGGGAGCGGATCTCGTGCTCGACCTCCATAATGAAAATACGTTACCGCACTTTACTCGGCGACTGTCAAGCTGACGGGCATGCCCGAAGCCACCACACGCAGATACTCCCCGAGGCGCTCGCGCGAAGAACGCCGCGAGCAGCTACTCGATGCCACCCTGCGACTGCTCGACGCACGCGGCTTCGGTGCGTTCTCGATCGAGGCGGTCGCACGCGAGGCGGATCTGACGAAGTCCGTGATCTACGCGACTTTCGGCACAGGCGAGGAGCTCCTACGCTCACTCGTAGACCGCGAGCTCGACCGTGCGTTCCAGGACATTGCCGCGGCGATCCCCACGCCCCCCCACACCAACCCCGGCGATGTGCTGCGCCAGGCGCTCATCAACATCCTTCAAGCCGCACACAGCCACCCCGAAACCTGGCGTCTATTCGTTCTACCAGCCGACGGCATGCCCATCGCCGCCCGTGAGAACGTCACCGACCACCGCCGTCGCCTGCTCGAGCAAATCGAACCGCTGATCGCGTTCGGGCTAAAGCAGCTAGCCGCCGAGGAAGTCGACCCCGAGATCATGACTCGGGTGATAATCGGCTGCTTTGAGCAGGCCATCCGTATGACCCTCACCGACCCTGACCGCTTCACCCCCGAACGGCTAGTGACGTTCGCCCGAGCATTCATCGCGACCCACCACCCGCGAACAACGACGTAAACCCCTGCCCCGCGCAATGGCGAAACCCTCGCCGCGCATATGACGGAAGTCCACCACACTAATCATCAGCGACTCGATCGCTGTTAGGGGTTTGTGGCTTGAAACACGTGAAATGCGAGTGGGAAGCGCGATAGCGTTGGACTCAACACGAACTGCCCCATGTACTCATCGACCGCCGTCTGCGCGATTGTTAGCTTGTCCGCAGGCACGCCCATGAACACGAGTTGGGCCTCGTCGACGATCGAGTCCTGCGGCGCCTCGACGGCGAGCTCGTGAGCTGTCGAGCGGACCTCGAGGAAGCCCGCCGAGCGTAAAATGCCCGCGGTTCGCGCGACGTCCCCGAGCGCAAACGGCCCCGTCAGGCTCTTCCCTGGCGCAAGCGTAGACGTAGATGGCGGTGGCAGGAACTCTGCGATCGCTGAGGCAAAGAACCACGGATTCTTGTCCCCGGTCTGCCAGCATGCAAACGCGATGCGCCCGCCCGACTTGAGATGCGCGCGGATATTGCCGAATGCCGTGACCGGCTCGTCAAAGAACATCACACCGAACTGGCTCAGCGCTACGTCGAACGGTCCGCCCTCAACCGTGTCGGTTTGCATGTCGAGCACACAAAACGTGACGTTCTCAGCGCCGGCCTCCCCGGCCCGCCGAGTAGCCAGTGCACTAAGCGGCGTCGAGAGATCGGCGCCGACCACCGCTCCCTCGGAGCCCACCGTCTGCGCGGCGGCAAGCGACGTCGTACCGCCCCCACAACCCACGTCGAGCACACGCTCGCCAGGCCGCAACGCGACCGCGTCGAGCACAAACGCAGTTACCGCGTCAGTGAGTCGCTCGCGCTTGGGCCACACGGCCGCCCACCGCTCATCGTTCCATCGCTGGCGCTCAACCTCGTTCGTCTCCACCATGGCCTCCAAAGTCGCTAGTAAAGACGCATCCTAGGTCTCCCTGCTGGCACATCGGCCATGCTAGGACCCTTTCGCAAGCGAGCTGCGCGCCCGCTCCTGTGTGAAGTGAGATCAGGCGTCCGCGAGCGTCTGACCGACAGTTTCGAGCGCAGGCCGCCCGACACTTGGCCCAGCCGACTCGTCGATCGTTGGGTCCAGCGTGTCGTCGGACGAGTCTGGATGATGTGCCGGCGCCTGCTTCCGCGCGTCCTTCTTGGCCTGCTTATCCAGGCGACGCTCGCGGAGCCTGCTTTCACGGGTGAGCTTTGCCATCGTGGTCTTCTTCTTGCCGCTTGAGGCCATGTCTGTCCATCCCTTGTCGTGGAGTTCCTAGCGCGTCCTTGCCGGGATCATCCAGTGTGATGCATCCGAAGCCTGCAATGGGGGGTCAACCTGCTCCCGGAGCGAATCACACCCCACTTGGGTTTTCAAGCGGCGGACGGGGGTCGAACCCGCGACCTCCAGCTTGGGAAGCTAAGACCATATCAATGATATGGCCTGCAAAAGCCGACGCGGACGATGAGGCAACAAAGGCGAGAGCGACGGGTGGTCGAACCCGCGACCTCAAACTTGGCGAGCTTACAGCCTGCTGCTCAGCGCATGCGCTGGAGCGTTGCGTGGACATCAGCCGTGAGGAGATACAGATCCAGTGACTGCTTGTCCGAGGGATCGAACGGACGGAAGCCCAGATGCTCCCACCAGCCACGGGCTGAGGTATGCAGCACGTTGACAACCACCGCGCGGCACGCTGCCTTAGCGTTCAGCTCCACCGCCGTCGCCAGCACGTGCGCGACAAGTGCGGTGCCAACACCAAGGCCACTGCAGCGCTGATCGACCGCGAGCCTGCCGATCAGCAAGGCCGGAACCGGGTCTGGAGCCCGGCGAGCAACGCTCGCAGGAGCGCCCGAGCGGTCGATCGCGCTCATCGTGATGGTCGCGTAGGCAACAACCACATCCTCGGCATCAGTGATGACCCAGGTGGCTGCCGTGTCACGACGGCGGTTCTGCCCGGCATAGCGGCGGAGCCACTCGTCCAGCGCATCATCACCAGAGGCGAACCGCGAACGATCGTGCCGCGCGGGGTCGAGCAGCGAGGGGCGGCGAAGCTCAGTCAAGCCAGGTGAACTTGCGAGGACGCTCAAGCGCCTTTGCAAGCCGCTCGTTGACACTCGCCGGCGCCTCCAGCGCCTCGGTGAACGCCTCTGCGGCCTGCGGTGTCAGCCGAATACTCTGACGCTCAGCAAGAATCTCCTCTGCCCTGAACGCAGCCGCCTGCAGCACAAACGCAGACACATTCAGGTGCGACGCAGCAGCAGCACGCTCCAGCATAGCCTTCTCGGCCGGCTCCACGCGAATCTGCAGTCGCTGTCCCTTCACAGTCGCCATGTACTAACAATGGCAGTACGAGCGCCGACTGTCAAGACTCCCGCGCGAGGAGCCCATCTCGCTGGCCCTACACGGGGAGACACGATCCTATGGCTTCGTCTCTGCGGCCTCAATTGGCAGTCATTGGCAGACGAGGCTCGAATCGGCGTCGCAAGAACGTTAATGCCGACGCTGCTTGAGCCGAAAACTCCCGCAGTTATCGGGCGTGTTGAGCTTCTCGAACATCGGTGGGACCTCCCGGTCGTGGTGGTGTGGGTAAAGGGATGTGTGGAGTAAGCCGTGTGCGTCGTTGCGCGTCTCGGACTAGACGCAGCGGCGGCCGCGTCGTCTGTAGCCGAGTCCGCCGCCGCTCAGCAGCACGATTGCGAGGATGATCAGGAGCATGGTCACCTCCCAACCCTAAGTTGAGGCGATTCGGGCATTGGCTAGGCCCGCTTGTTGTTTACGTTGCGGCCGGTAAGGGTGTCGGCGACCTTGTCCACGGTTTTCTTCGCGGAGCCCTTGGCTTGATCGACGCGTCCTTCGTTCTTCAGACGTTTGTCTCCGCTCAGCGCACCGGCGGCCTCCTTCGCGCGACCTTTTGCTTTGTCGATGTTCTTGTTTGTCATGCAATCTCCTTATTTGAATAGGACGAGCGCCCGCCTGGGCGGTCGCGGTAGGTTCTGCCGAGTAGCCGCACGATCAGTCCGCCCACGATGAGGTAGACGACCGCGGCGATGCCCCAGTTGACAGCGATGGCAGTGTTGGCGCTGTGGAAGCTGAACATGCCGTCAAACGGGCCGGCGAGCCAGTGCGCCCAACTGTGGACTTCAGAGACAATGCTGTTAGCCGGATTGGCCTTGAGCACCACTAGCAGAATCCCCGCGACGATGATCAACACGAGGATGCTGAGGACGAGCGCAACAACGCGCGCCAGAAAGCTCCCCACGTCCACCGCGAACTCGCGGGCCCCGGCCCTTTCACGCCTGCCCTGCCGGCGTGACCCTTCGACCGGTCTGTGATTCGGGTCGACTTCGGAGGCAGATCCTACGGGCCTCGTGCTGGACATGAGCGGAACCTCCTGTTGGTCTTAAATCCCTTTCGAGCAAAAGCTCGGCCGGATAGCGCAAACGCGCAGAGGACCTATTCGCAGAAGGCGGTTTTACGCCGACGGAGCATTCCCAGTCTGATGCGGCAGGAGCACGCGAAACCTGCTGACGTCAACCCGTTTCCAGTGCGCTCTACACCATCGTACCCACCTGGAGGCAAGGGTCAAACATGCTCGGCTATGAGGCGAGCATGAACAGCTCGATCTCGATGTCGGGGCCGACGTGGCTGTCGGAGATGAACGCAGTGACATCGCGGCCGGAGAGGTGCTCTACCGCCTCGATGAACTTCTGCTGCATCGCGTTCTGGAAGGCGTTGCGGGTGTCCCTCACGGTCGGGGCGCGCTGGAGCTCGATCATCGTCTTCTCGACGTCTGTGTATACGCCGCCGAGCACACATGCGAGGAGGTCGTCGCCGAGCATCCGGGTCTTGGCGGTCACCGGCTTGCGGTGGTAGTAGCGGTGATGTAGCGCGACCATCGCGTCGGTGACGGCTGCGAGCAGCTCATCGCCGTCCAGAGGAGGTTCGGGTGCCGACATGCGGCCTGTCTCTCTCGTCCTCCGGTGGGGTCCGCGCGCGAGGCAGAAGGGCGAGAACCCGACGAGCGATCAGCCTCCAGCGTAGCGTGATGCGATTCGCATCCGTGAGCAGTCTCGCGAGCTAAAATCCGCAAGCGATGAATCCACGACGCATCCTCCAGAGCGAGCCGAGCAGCCACGGGGATGTGCTGACGGCGATATCCGACGGGATGGTCGCGCTGCTGAAGGAGTTCTACGGGCGTGGGCCGACTCGTGCGAAGTCCTACTACGAGGACGATCTGGTGGTGTGTGTACTGCGAGGAGGCTTCTCGCGCGTAGAGCAGACGCTGCTCGCCGGTGGCCGCGGCCAGGCGGTGATCCAGCAGCGTATGGAGTTTCAGGAGGTCATGCGCCAGCGGTTCGCCAAGGTCATCGAAGACGCCACAGGCAAGCGGGTGATCGGCTTCATGAGCGGCAACCAGCAGGACCCAGACCTGATGTGCGAGGTCTTCATCCTCGCGCCCACCGATCTCGTTGACGACCACGAGATACCGGGCACCGGAACACCCGCCATCCCCATCTAGGGCGACGCGCTCGCAGCTTGACCCCGGCGCGAGCGGCGCTATACTTATTGAAGGAGGGCATCACTGCGGTCGCCCCCGAGGGGACGGCAACACAATCTGACTTCCGGCGTTTGCTCGTGCAACCCGCTAGGAGGTCGAGATGCCCCAAGCCTCAGCCGTTAGAAGTCCGAGCATTGCTCGTGAGTATGCCGCGCCGCCGTTGGTCTGCTCGTGGGAGATAGGCGGCTGGGGTGCTGCCTGGGTTCAAGTGGCGAGGGAACTGGATCTCGCCACCTCGCCGCAGTTCCGCCAGACGCTGGGAGAAGCGCAGCGAGCCGCACGTGTCGTGGTGCTCGACCTGCGTGAGCTGTGCTTCATCGACAGCTCAGGCGTTCACGTCATCCTCGACGCCGCCCACCACTGCCGGCGGTACGGAGGACGGCTGCTTATCGTGCGCGGACCTGCCCCGGTCGACCGAGTGCTCGCGTTGACGGAAGTCAGCAAGCAAGTCGTGATCTTCGACCTCGCGCCTACCGAGCCTGCACCAGCACTGCATGTCCTCCCACCGGGAGTCACGGTATGAGCGTGAGCGCGACCGGCCAAGTAGACCCCCGCGCTCAACAGGGCGATCTCCGATGCCATGGTCGAGCTGTACACGACCTTCTACCAGCGCGACCGACGACCGCCACCATGCCCGGCGTCGCATGCGAGCTGTTCTTCCTCGACGCCGCGCCGCTCACGGCTCACGGGAGGAGTGAGGACTGAGCTGTGTAGTTTGAGACTGCCTGTACAGCTCTTTGCGACTGGCAGGCCGGCGGCCGGGTGGTGTCGTCCGATACCCCCGACAGGGTGCGGCTGGCGGCGGGATGGCTCGTGGCTCGGGTACAACGAAGAGACCGATCCCGACCACCGCTACGCCAGCCTCGACATCTTTTTGGCACCGGAGCACCAAGACCGACGGCTGGGACCGCTGCGCTAGGCGGCCAACTCAGCCACCGGCACCGCTTCCACGACCGTCGTTCCAAGTCCACTCGCCTGCCGCTGCTTGCCCTGCAACTGGGAGAACCACTGATCGAAGCGGCTGGCGCTCAGGTGCGGCTGCATCGTCAGCACACCACGCAACGTAGTTACGAGGTCGGCATCGCGGCGCAGGAGCGTCTGTAGCGTCTCGTTCACGTCGGTCGAGCTGGTCTGGGACTGCTGCTTTTCGTGTGCCTTTACGCTCGAACGCCACAGCGACGCACTACCAAGAGAGGCCACCAAGCCGACGAGCAGGATCGCGCAGGCGAGGAGCATCCACCGTCTACGACTTGCAGCGCTACGCATCGGCGCCTCCACGAGCTCAGATGACCCGGCGTTCTCTCCAACCGTTGGGGCATACCACCGCATCGGACCAGGACGCCGCCAGGGAGACCGTAGTTCACCGCGCTTCATGCCAATGGTTCGACTAATGCAGACAAAGGGGCTCTCATCTAGCCAGCGGGACGCGACGGGACGCCCGTTGACCACTCTGGTGAGGATGCGTTATTCTGCGCTCGTTGTCCGGCTGACCGAATATGCCGAGTCCTCGAAGTTCGCCGCCCCGTCGGTGTAGGAGGCTCACAGGGTACGCAATGACAGGAGTGGACGCGCAACCTAGCGACACCACCGGACCGCTGAGCGGTGGTCATCTACTGGCGGCGATCTCGACCAGCATCGTCGCGATTCTGCGCGAGCACTACGGCCGGGGTCCGATGAAGGCCAAGACGTACGTGCTCGACGACATCATCGTGGTGGTCATGCGCGGGAGTGGCTTCACGGCGCTGGAGCAGACGATCATGGACAGCGGCGAGCCCGACCGTGTGATCGCCATGCGCGAGGATTTCCAGCGCGTCATGGCCAGCCATTACAAGGAGACGATCCAGGAGCTCACCGGGCGCAACGTCGTGGCCTTCCTCAGCCAGGCCCACGTCGAGCCCGACATCACGATGGAGATCTTCTTCGTCGATGGCACGCTCGAGGGCTTCGGCGCGATCGAGGTGACGGCACCCGAGTAACTCGAGATCGGGGTCGGGTCGCCTGCTGGCCTGGATCATGGCCATTCTCAGCATGCAAGCGCCTCCGCCACCGGCCGAGGCCTGCCGAGGTGATAGCCCTGGGCATAGTCGACGCCGTGCGCCTTCAGTACCTCTACCGTCTCACTGTCGCCGACGAACTCCGCGATCGTGTGCTTCCCGAGTCCCTTTGACATTTGGACGATCGAGTCGAGGATCAGCTGGTCGGTGCTGCTGGCCGGCAGGTTGTGGATGAACTCGCCGTCGATCTTCACGTAGTCGAAGGGGATGTGCTTGAGGTAGTAGAACGAGCCGAATCCAGCGCCGAAGTCGTCGAGCGCGAATCCGCAGCCAAGGGCGCGCAGCCTGGTCGCAAAGCCGCGTGCGCGGTCCATGTTCGCGATCGCGGCGGTCTCGGTCACCTCGAGCACGAGGCTGGCCGGGTCGATCGCCCTCTCCTGGAGCTCCTGCTCAATCAAGCTGAGCAGCTTGGTGTCCCCAACCGACCGGCCCGAGAGATTCACCTCTAGGCGCACCTCGTGTCCCGCGTCTCGCTGCTCTGAGATCAGCCGCATCGCCTCGCTCAGCACCCAGCGGTCTATGTCCAAGATCAGCCCGGAGCGCTCAGCCGTGTACAGGAACTGAGCCGGCAGGATCAACTCGCCTCCGTCACCTGGCAGCCGCAGCAGCAACTCCCACTGGGAGATGCTGTCGCTGGCGAGATCAACGATCGGCTGGCAGTAGAGCTCGAACAAGCCGTCCTTGACCGCGCGTCTGACGCGCTCGGCCCAGGTGACCCTGGATCTCATCCGCTCTTTGGTCGCCGTGCTCGCGACCGCGACGCGATCCTTGCCTGACTCCTTTGCGGAGTACATCGCCACGTCGGCGTCGACCAATATGTCGTCGGGGGTGAGATCCTTACCGGGCTCTTGAAAGCCGGCGATTCCGATGCTCATCGTCACGCGTCGTCCTTCACCGAGCGATACGCCGCACCCGTCTCTGACCGCCTCGAGCAGGCTCGCGGACACCGTCTCGGCCTCACCCACGACCGCGTTGGGTAAAAGCACAGCGAACTCGTCACCGCCGAGACGCGCAAAGATATCCGTCTCGCGCAATCGCTTGCCCACCACGCGCGCGAGGTCGCTGATCACCTCGTCGCCGGTGCTGTGCCCGAGCGTGTCGTTGACATACTTAAAGTCGTCGAGGTCCAGGAACAGCACGGCACCCCCGCTGCCGTAGCGACGCGCGTAGGCGATCTGGTGCGCGAGCTCGCGAACGAAGCCCCGGCGATTGAGCAGGCCGGTGAGTGGATCGTGCTCCACGAGGTAGCCAAGCTCGCCCTCATAGCGCTTGCGCTCCTCGATGTCCTGCAGCTGGCGGATGCAGTGCAGCGGCTTGCCGGCCGCGTCGCGGACCAGCGAGGCACTGAGCGTGACCCACACCGCGTGACGTTCAGCGTGGAGCAGGCGCTGCTCGATCTGGAAGCTGTCAACCTCGCCCTGGGTGAGCCTTCTCATCGCCGCCACATCGGTGGACAGATCGTCCGGGTGCAGCAGCGCGTGGATGTCCGTCATCTGCAGCTTCTCAGACGAATATCCCGTCAGCTCGCACAGCGCCTGGTTGACCCGCAGGAAACGGCCCTCACTCTCCGGGTCGATGCTGATCAGCGCGATGCCAATCGGCGCATCCTCGAACGCGCTACGCAGATACGCCTCGACATCCGGCGTCGAGCGTGCATCTCCAGCGTCGACGTCGCCCTTCGTTTGACGCGCGCCTCCAGACCACCCCATCAACTGAGTCAAGCGACTACGAGCATCTGGCTCATCCACCAATCCACCACGGCTCTGCAGCATCACCGAAACCTCCCGTAGCACTCAAAGCTTGCCGGCGAGGCGCGGTCCGTGGGAGAGGCAGCCACAATGTGTCTGCGAGCACGTCCAGCAACCAACAGCAAAGAATCAGACCACTATCGAGCAGCCGAGTAATTCGCTTGCCTGGATTCTAGCGCGTAAGACCCGGTTGTGGGCCGCGGCTTTTTCACCGCGCACTTGGCGACCCGTATATCCCATATGTGCCATCTGTCTAGATATCCCAAAGTTGGGCGCCTATGCGCCACAGGCCGTCGAAGGCACATCCTGAGCCCATGCCCGCCTGCCCTGACGCCCTGGTCCCCGACGTCTGCACCGCAGGCGTCCTAAGAGGACGGACTGCGAGGAGTCTGGGAGCAACACCGGGCGGGAATGTTCGAGCAGTTGAGGCTGATCGAGCGTGCCGTGGCGGCGGCCGGCAAAGACGGCCAGCATGAGTCACGAGATACGACGCCGCTCAACGGCGTGATCGGGATGACCAAGCTCCTGAACGACACCCCACTCGGTACAGAGCAGCGCGAACGGCTGGCATCGCTCGGGCCCATCGGCAACTCAGAAGTTCGGTATGTTCGACTGGTCGCGTTCATTGGGCTCACGTTCGTCCGTTGGTGTGTCGATCTGGTGAGTTATGCGGAAGATGCCCCCATCCATGCGCCTGGAGCGCTCGCCGCTTGGAAGCGCCCGGAGGCTGCATCCGTATCGATGGCTGCTCGCGCTGCGTCGCGACGGCGAGGACGGCTCGGCGTTCGCTTTCGGCATCCGCCTGCTTGCGACCGTCGCGCTCACGTTCGCGCTGACAGGCATCACGGGCTACGTCCTGCTCGAACGGAACATGGCGCACCAGCTGATCAGCAACTACGCGGAAGGCCAGCGAGCGGACGCGAGGGCCTTTGAACGTGAGAGCAGCCGGGCGACGAGCACAGCCGATGGGATCGGCGATATCGAGCGTCTGCTCGAAGGTGTCGAACAGCGTCCCGGCACGTTGGCAGTCTCACTGATCGACCAGCAGCACGTGATCAGAGCTGCGGGCAACGGTGCCCTGGTGGGCGGGATGGAAGCCGACGCCCGCATCAACGCCGCGTTGGAGCACGGCAGCTCATACGCCGGACGCGAGGGCGGTCGCGGCAAGGACAGCAGTGACTTCGAGTTCATCGTCCCAGTCAACCTTCCAAGTGGCCGCTACGCCTACGAGGTGACCTATGACCACCATATCTACGACGCGCAGCTGACTGAACTGCGGGAGGTCCTCGCCCTGATCGCTCTGTTCACCCTGATCGGCGGTGGCGCAGTCTTCTATCTCCTCGGCGGGCGGCGACTCATGCGCGACCATCGGATGGTTCTGCAGCGAGCGACCCGCGACGGGCTGACCGATCTTCCCAACCAGCGTGCCTTCCAGGACGAGCTCCCGCAAGCCGTCGCTTCCGCCGCGCGCTACGACGATCACTTCGCGCTGGCGCTGCTGGACGTCGATGACTTCAAGCTGATCAACGATCGCCACGGGCACCCGCACGGCGACGCCATACTCCAGAGCGTGGCGCAGGTCCTGCGCGAGGCAAGGCCTGGAGATCGCCCGTACAGGATTGGCGGCGACGAGTTCGCGCTGTCACTGACGCACACCGGTGCAGAGGGCGCCCACGCCGTCGCTCGACGACTTAGCCGCAACCTACAGGACGCAGGGATCAAGGCCAGCGTAGGCGTGAGCGCGCTGCGGCCCGGGCAACAGGCTGACACGTTGCGCGCCGAGGCCGATGCCGCGCTGTATGAGGCCAAGCGCGAGGGAGGCAACCGCGCGACGCACTTCGAGGACATTCGCGAGCGCGTGGTCGTGACCACCTCCGAGAAGAAGGAGGCCGTCGTGCGGCTTATCGATGAGGGTCGCCTGGAGACGCTGTTTCAGCCAATCTGGAACCTCGACGCGCAGACCCTGCTCGGCGTCGAGGCGCTGAGCCGCCCCGACCCCTCCTACGGACTGTCCGGCCCCGCGGAGGCGTTCGACATTGCCGAGCAGATCGGACGCGTGCATCAACTCGACGTACTCTGCGTTGAGAACGCACTGCGGCTCGCTCCGCAGCTACACCCGGGCGTGCTGCTGTTCCTCAACCTGTCCCCGCTGACCCTCGACCTGGACGCCGAGGCAGACGCGTGGCTCGCTCCCGCCGTGGAACAGGCGGGACTAACACCGCAGACAGTCGTGGTGGAGGTCACCGAGCGTTCCGGGGGACGCACCGAAAGGGTCATCAAGCGTCTGAAGCGCCTGCGAGCGCAAGGCTTCAAGATCGCCGTCGATGACGTCGGAACGGGCAACTCGGGCCTCGAGATGCTAAGCAAGATCGACGCCGAGTTCGTCAAGCTCGACCGCAGCATCATCACCGCCGCCGCGACCGAGCCGAGCGCGCGGGCAGTGCTGATGGCGATGGCGACGTTCGCGCGCCAAACCGGAGCGTTCGTGATCGCCGAGGGCATCGAGGACGAGGACATCCTGCAGTTCCTACGCGCCATCAACGAAGAGCACGAACTCGCCTCCGACGCGATCATCCAGGGCGGCCAGGGCTTCGGGCTCGGCCGGCCATCGCACAAGCTCTCTCCAGAGTCGCCCGCCATACTTCAAGACGATCACAGCCACGCCCACCCGACGCCTGGCAGCTGACGCATTCCGCGCCCTGCGCTTAACCGGCTGCTGGTCTAGCAAGCCGTCGCAGGCGGTGAATCCCACTGCTGGTGCGGAGTCTGTGCCATCGGCCGGCGGGCGTGGTGGCCAACGGCGCGCGCATCGGCCACAACCAGGCTCGATCTTGCCGATTCGACCGCGACGGAAGGCGAGCGCGAGCCGATGACTGCCGGCGTCGAGCGCCCACCATTCGAGGACGGCAACACGGCCAACCTTGTGCATGGCGCCTACAGCGAGCGAGCCATCGCCGAGCGTGCCGAGCTCGTGCACGCCGAACTGCTGACCTATGCGCCGTATCTCGGCGAGGACCGATTCATGCCGGCGCTCGCGCGCTACCTGGCCGCCGCGAGCCGCGAGGCGCTGCTTGACGATCACATAGCCAAGGTGTGCGCTGAGAAAGGCGCAGGTGCCGTGCCTGCGCGCGTGTGGGAACAAGCGACGGCCGCCACGCGCCTGGCCGCCAAGCTCGGCTCTGACCTTGGACTCGACCCGATCGGCCATGCCCGCATCCGGGCGCTGAGTGCTGGCGCCGATGCAAGTGAGTCGGCGGCTTCGCTCGCGGAGCTCGGCGCCGAGGGCAGGCGCGCACGGCTTGCTGCTGGCCGCTCTGCCGACGTGGACGCGAGCGCTGAGGGCGAGTCGTGAGCGCTCCGAGTCCTATCGACCTGCTGAGCGGAATGGTGCTCGAAGATGGCGAGCGCTGGGGGTCGGTTGCGACTGACTGGCAGCTAGCCGACGCTGGCGCGATCTTCGATCAGTCGGGGCCGCGATGGCACTATCAGACGCGACCGCGAGGCGGGAGCAAGAGCACGGACGCGGCGGGCGTGGCGCTCGTGTGGCTTGCGAGTGAAGCGCCGGCCGGGGCGAGGGCCTACATCGTTGCTACGGACGAAGATCAGGCGGCGCTCGACGTGGACGCGGCGTCGGGTCTGGTCAATCGCACTCCAGCGCTGAGCGGTGCTGTGGACGTGCAGGCGCTCAAGGTCACGGCGCGTTCGGGCGCGAGCGTGGAGGTTCTGTCGGCTAATGGCGCGTCGGCGTTCGGCTTGAGGCCCCACCTGCTGATCGTCGAGGAGCTGGCCCAGTGGCCGCAGACGCGCAACATGCGTCGCTTGTGGACAGCGCTGCTGAGTGCGCTGGGCAAGGTGCCCGGTAGTCGGCTTGTGATCCTCACATCGGCGGGCGAACCGGGTCATTTCAGCTTCAAGGTGTTGGAGACGGCGCGGCGGCACCCTGAGCGCTGGCGCGTCTCAGAGATCGACGGTCCGTTGCCGTGGGTTGATCCAGCGGAGTTGGAGGCGCAACGTCCGTTGCTGCGTGATTCGGAGTTTGCGCGCCTTCACTTGAACCAGTGGACGCAGAGCGAGGATCGTCTCGTCTCGGCTGAGGACTTGGCGGCGGCGTGTGTGCTCGACGGTCCGCAGGAGCCGGTTCCGGGTGTGAAATATGTGACAACGCTCGATGTTGGAGTGACAAACGATGCGTGTGTGGGCGTTGTCGCTCATGCCGAGCGTGTGAGTGCGGAGCGTGGCGCGGCGGTGCGTGTGATCGTTGACCGAATCAGGGTGTGGCGCGGCTCGCGGCGTAATCCGGTGAACTTGACGGAGGTCGAGGACTGGTTACATGCGGTGTGCGTGGAATATCACCGGGCGCCGTTGCACGCTGACCTTTATCAAGCGACCGCGATGCTACAGCGGTTGAAAGCTCGTGGTGTGCGGGCTGAGCAGTTCACCTTTAGTGCGCAGTCCGTCGGCCGTGTGGCGAACGCGCTTCACCTGGCGCTTAGAAACCGGCTGATCTTGCTGCCGAACGATCCGGGGCTGGTCGCGGAGCTCGGCCGCGTGCGTCTGCGTGAGACGACACCGGGCGCGGTGCGGCTGGATCACGATTCTGGAGAGCATGACGATCAGGCCGTGGCAATCGCTATCGCGTGCGCGGTCTTGCAGGGCGGCTTGGCGGCTGGGCCGCTGACGATCCATCGCCCTGCGGGGCGCTATGACCGGCGTGCGGCTGCTGGCTTGTCGCCCGTCACGGAGACGGCCACGCCGAAGGGCAATGTTGCGCGGCGCCCGGCGCCCGTGTTTGGACCTGGCGTGCCGAGATGGCAGCGGGAAATGGTGAGAAAGCAAATGAAAGGCGGTGGCTCATGGAAGTGACTGACGACGCGGCGGCGATGTTCGAGAACCTGCGCAATGCGGGGCCAGCGCTGCCGCCGACGTTCTACGGACTGCGGGGCGTGCTGCACGGCTTCGAGCGCGACGGGATCGTGCTGGACAGACTGCCGGCGACCTTCTTCTTTTCCGAGCCGAGCCAGCGCGCCGACGATCTTGTGCGGCACCTGGAGCCTGGCCTGCCGGCGTGGGAGGCGGCGGCGCTGATGGCCTCCATTTTCACCCGAACCGAGGTCGAGGCGGTCGAGGGTTATCTCAGGCGCACGAGACCGGCGTGGATGCTGGAGCGAGTCCCGGTGACGCCCCCGGTGCCGTGGTGTAGTCCAGACGGCGAGCCGTACACGCCGCCCGCGTGGCCGATCCGTGACGGCGACAGCTTCCAAGGCTTGCTGTGGCTCGATGCCGAGTACGAGCTGCCCTTCCATGTCGCCCTACTCGCGGATGCGTGCAAGGGCATCGACCGCGCCACCGGGCGCGCGCCGTTGCGTCCGTGGCGGCCGAGCGATGGGGAGATCGTGTGACGGGCGAGCCTGAATATCTGCGGGACCTGCTCGAATGGCGCCGCGGCGGCGACGACGGGCGTGTCCCGCCCGTGCCGTTTGATCGGGCGTGGGCGATGTCGGTTGCGGAAGTGTGCAACCGCTCGGCGGATGGTGAATGGTGGGCGCGCGTGTTCGACGAACAGCGGGAGGCGTGGCGGCGTGCCTATGACGGCGAGCCGCCCGAGTATGGCGACGCGCCGGCACTGCTCGACCCGGAGCGCACGGTGGCCGTGACCGTCGGCGAGCTGGCGGCGCTCATGGCAGCGGAGCCGGTCGAGCGGCGGTGCGCGTTGTGCGGCGGCTCGATGGACGGCCGGGCGTTGCAGGCGAAGTATTGCCGGCCTGAGCATGAGCGCGAGGCGGCACGCCTACGGCGACGCGAGGAACGGAAAGCCGCGCATTGTAGACGGCCGGACAGTGCACTCTCGCACCCTGCCCGCGAGAGTTCTCGGGAGCCGGTGGCAGCGTGACACGGTGAATTTTCCACGCCGACCGTAGGAGCGCCGCTCATGGATATCGCCACAACGCTTGACAAGCTCGATCAGCTCAGTGAGAACGAGATCAGCGACCTGAGCTCCGAGATTATCGCGCGCGCCGCTCCGCTCGAAGCGGGCGAGGACACGCCTACCACTGTCGCGGCGCTCCATCGGCTCGCCGGCTTCGCTCGCAAGGTGACGGCGTTTACCAGCGCGAAGGCACTCGGCGAGCTCGGACAGACGGTCACAGCATCGGCCGGGCGTCCCGGTAGTAGCGTCGCAACCGTCAAGGCCGGCACGCGCGGGCGGACGATCGCTCGTAACCCCGAGGCTGCTAGCACGGCCAGCGGCGGCCCGCGTGTCCTACTGGCGTCCGGCGCCGGGAGCTGGATCGAGGACCACCCGGTGACGGATAAGTATGTTCTGGCCGAAGCTGTTTGCGAGACCCTGCGACGGATGGACCGCCAAGGCCCGCCGCGTGGCCGCGTTCTGTGCGCCAGTGCCTTCTATGACTACCCCGAGGACCGCACACTTACCGGGGACCCCGCGCTCGACGCGCGTAAGCTCGACGCAGCGTGTGGCCTGTCCGCGCTGCTGGCGTCTGGTGGCATCTGCCTACCGACGAACGTCTCGTATGAAATCCCGACATGGGCGACCGCTGATCGACCGCTGCGTGACGGACTGCCATCCTTCGACGCGGCTCGCGGCGGTCTGATCTACGTCGAACCACCGTCGATCGGCACGCTCGGCGCCGCAACCGGAATCTGGACCGAGGCCACAGACGCCGAACCGCTGGCGGCGACCAAGCCTGTCTACTCCGTGAGCTGCGGAGCGACTGTGCAGGTTTACTGCGCAGCCGTGGCAACCCGTGTCGGATTCGGGAACATGCAGAGCAGATTTCAGCCTGAGCTTGTGGCCGCGAACACCGACCTTGCTATTGCCGAGGCCGCGCGCAAGGCTGAGATAAACCTGCTCGAACTAATTCAGGAAAAGTGTCTGAAAGATGTGACGTCGGCGAAGGTGGTCGGCGCCACGCGGGACCTGATTACCGCAATCAACGCTGCCTGTGCCAACTTCCGATTCACTAACCGCCTCCCGCGCGACGTGGCGCTTACTGCGGTCTTCCCGGCGTGGGTCATGGACCTAATCAAAGTGGATCTAGCGAGAGAGGCCGCGCATCAGCAGGACAACGATTTCAACTCACTGGCGATCACGGACGAGCAGGTATTGGACCTATTCAAAGCGCACGGGATCGAGCCGATATTCACCCTTGACGGTCTGCCGGAAAAGACTGGAGGCTCGGGCTACCCCGCGCAGACGTTCGCAGTGCAGGGTGCAAGCGAAGCCATGAAGGCGTTCCCGACAAAGGTGGTTTGGAACCTTTTCCCGGCTGGCGCGATTCAGTTCCTCGACGGTGGGCGCCTTGACCTTGGCGTCGTGAGAGACGCTACTTTGGATAGCACCAACGATTACGAGGTGTTTTGGGAGAGCTTCGAGGCCATCGCCGACCGTGGATTCTCCAAATCGTGCATTCAGTACGTCACTGAATTGTGCGCCAATGGTGGATCGGGCGCGACAGTGACTGTCTCGGGCTGCCCGTGAGCGATGGACGGCGCTGCGACATACTAGCCAGCGCGATACTACGAGTCGCCCGGAGGGCGGGGAAGCGCATACCCGACCAGCACACCGAAGGCTGGCAAGACGTAGGGCTGAAGGCTCTCCGCAACCCCTTTGATGTACCCGACAGAGCGATCTTCGAGCGCGAGAACAAAGACTAGGGCCACGACCAGCAACAGAGCTAGCAATACAGCACGAGCGACCTGCTTGCCGATCTGCGTCTGCACCCAAAAGCGATGCACCACGGCCTGCTCCCGTGAGGAGATCACGGAACCTGGGACGAGGGGCCCTGCGACCTCTAGCTTGCCCGGATCAACCTGAATCTCGGGCTGCTCGGGCTTGTCCGACAAGGAACGGCCTACGCTAGTTGCAGCTCACGCAATTGGCCCTGCTCATCGCCCTCGACGTAGAGCTTCCTGTCGCGTGCTACGGCCTCAAGATTGAGCGCGCGGCGAATGAGGTCGGAGACCTCAATGCCCTGTTCCTTTGCTGCCTTCTCAAGCTGCCTATAGGTCTCGTCCGTTAGTTCTAGCTTGAGCGTTGTCATAGTCATATTATGCTAACACACGGGCTAGGACGGATCGCAAGCGGCCCTTCGCAACTATACGCAGGCTGGACGCCGGGGAAGGCGCCCGCCCGGCCGTGAGCGGCGCGGACGACTGAACAGCGGACGTGCAGGCGGGCGCAGCGTCTACGCATCGGCACCGTTCCTGCGCGCTTCGCGTTCCCGCACGCCGCGCGCTCCCTGCGCGAGCTGGTCGTCGGGCTCCTGTTCGCACAGGGCCAACACGTCGGCGAGCGAGCCGAGGCCGCGCCGCAGCGCCATGATCGTGCCGAACCTCGGGTTGCATCGCCGCGCTCGATCCGTGCGATTGACGTCCGATGGAGGCCGGATGCGTCGCTCAGATCCGCCCGCGTCATTGCCCTCTGTTCGCGCACTGCTCGGAGCGCCGCGCCGAACGTGATGAGCGCCCGCTGTGAGTTTGCGTCACGCATCCTGCTCACCTGCCTTCGGGATCTCCAGCCCTGCGTCTTCCATGAACTGTTCAATCTGGAGCGCGTAGCCGTACGCTTGCTGGCGCTGTTCCTCGCCGCGCTCGTGTCCTTTGGCGGCTGACTGCCGCCCGTCCTCCATGAGGTCCCGCTCGGTCGCCAGCCGGTCGGAGAGCGCTATCTGGAGTGCGTGCCGGTGAGCGTCAACGTCGATGTCTTCACGCTCGCCCCATTGGATCGCGTCGAGGGCGGCCCGGATCGTGTCGAACTCGCTCAGCGGCTCGGCGTATATCTCGTGGTTCAGACCGCACTGCTCGACCTGTTCGGCCGCGTCGTGCAGGGCGCCCAACATGCACTCCAGCAGTAGGTCCATGAAGTCATCCGGGATGGCGATCCTGTGCTCGCCGTCCGCGTTGAGGTCCAGACCGATGCTCTCGGCGAACGCTTCGATCATCAGCGTGCGGGCGCGGGCGCTCTCACGCTGGCCCGCCGCTGCGTCGCTCTGTTCCTCCATCATCGAGCGCTCGATCTCCAGGTCATTGCTCAGCGCGGCGGCGACCGCTCGCCGGTGGTGGTCGCTGACCGTGATGTCTCGTTCGGGGTCGCGTGCGCTGCGGCCGATCCGGTCGAGAAGGGCGCGAATGCGCTCGAAGCGGGCGATGGGCTCGGACCATTCGTCGGGGTTGCCGCGGCCCGGTTCGGTGTAGGCCGAGGCGATGTCCTCAGCGGCGCGGCCGAGCTGGTGATAGAGCGCGCCGCGTAGCTCTCGCACGATCTCGGCGGGGATGGTGGTGGTGCTCATTCGGTCCTCCGTTCGTTGGAGGCTCCGGGAGACGGGCTTTCCGCGAGCAGGTCACTCGGTAGGGTGTCCAGCGCGGGGAGAGGTTCGTTCTCTCGTCGCCACGCCCCCGGCCTCTAACACAGGCGCGGGGGCACTATTTGTGTCGGGCCAGCGTACCGCTTTAGATGCTTGGTCGTCAATGGCGCCGCACAGACGGCGTGGTTTAGACAGCGGCACCGTGCGATGTTTCCCACGGTGCCGCGCTCGCCCGCTCCCGATCAAGCTCTCTCGGCCGTGCTCAAACGGTTGCGCGAGGAGCGCGACGTCACGCAAGAGACGCTCGCCTTCCACGCTGGCCTGTCCGTGGGGACGCTCGGACGCATCGAAGTCGGCCGGACGGCGCCGAGCTGGGATAGCGTGTGCAGGATCATCGACGCGCTCGGCGTCTCGCTCGTCGAGCTCGCGAAGGCGGTCGAAGCCGAGCGCAAATCAGCGCCGCGCTAACACGCTGGCAGGGCGCAGGGCGGCGTTCCCGGCGCAGACGATGGATCGGGCGTGCGGGGGACGGCGGCGTTAGAACGCCTGGGGCTCGCTGAGGGGTCGATGCTTCCCGCATTGCTTCGGGCACGTTGTGGTATGGTGTCCAGCATGGCAAGCTATAAGGCACAAGCGGCGATCGAGATGGCGCCAGCGCAGAGCGAAAAGGTTCGGGAGAACCGGTTGAGGGCGAGGGCCGAGCGACAGAAACTCGTGCTCCGCAAGTCGCGCACTCGTGACCCGAGGGCACGCGACTACGGTCGCTACGAACTCGTGGACGACGACGGCGCCGTCGTCGTAGACACGAAAGCGCTCGATGAGATCGAGGACTATCTAGACCTGACCGACGTCACCATTGAAGCCTGCCTCGTTCCAAGTTACCGCCAGGATTTTCTCTACCAGCTCGATGTCGTGTTCCGAGAAGCGGCTCGTCTGAACAACGAGCATGGGTCCGGGGACCTCCAAACGCTAAGCACCGAGCTTGCCGCCCTGTTGGCTCCGCTTGATGAACTTCGTGACCATCTCAACCGGCTCGGCTGGTCGGATTCTGACGAATCTAAACAGGTGACACTCAAGTACAACGACGCGCTCAAGCAAGCCCGTCGAGGGAGGCGATGACTGATGGCACGCCCGATCAAAGGCGAAGTTGTCCCCCACGTCGGTAGGGATGGGCGCACGTACCGCTCGCTGAGGTTTCAGGCGGGAGGCCGGCGCCATCGCGTGCCGCTGGGCGTGGTGAGCGCAGCGGAGGCGGAGACAAAGCTACGCCACACGATCGCCGACGTGGAACGCGGCACCTGGACGCCACCGAAGGTAATCGAGGCGCCGGCCGAGCCGACTCCAGTCCCGACGTTCCACGAGTTCGCCGAGGAATGGTGGACGCTCAAGGCCGGCGACCTCACGGCCGGCACGCAGGCTGACTACGGCTGGCGGCTACAGGTCCACCTACTGCCCTACTTCGGGGAACTGCGTCTGGACGCGATCACGTTCGACACGGTTGAGCGCTACATCGCCGCCAAGCGCAAGGGAGACGATGACGGGCCGCCGCTCTCGCCGCGGTCAGTGAACATGCAGGTGACGTTGCTGGCGGCGATCCTTGAGCGCGCCGTGGAGCGCGAGCTGATCGTGCGCAACCCGGCGAAGGGGAAGGGCCGCAGAGTGCGCGAACGGGCGCCTGCGCGCTCCTACCTGGACTCCGCCGGGCAGATAGTCGCGCTGCTGGCCGCGGGTGGTGAGCTTGACCGCCGAGCACCGGAGGGGCGCCGACACGTCGAGCGCCGCGCGATGCTCGCCACACTCACGTTCGCGGGCCTGCGAATCAGCGAGCTATGCGCGCTGCGCTGGCGTGACGTGAACCTAGCGCAGGGATGGTTGACGGTCGGCGCCTCCAAGACGGACGCCGGACGGCGCAGGGTCAAGATCCGGGGTGCGCTGCGTGACGAGCTTCTAGCGCTGCGTGGACGCCGGCAGGACGCGCAGCAGGGAGGGTACGTGTTCGCCACGCTGAGCGGTGGTCGAATGAGTCCCGACAACTTCCGTTCTCGTGTGCTGCGCGCAGCCGTGAAGCTCGCAGGCGAACGGCTCGAAGCGGAAGGCTTGTCGCCGCTGCCGGACAAGCTGACGCCGCACTCGCTGCGCCGGACGTTCTGCTCGCTGCTGTACGCGCTCGGAGAGGCGCCGCCCGTGGTGATGGTGGAAATGGGTCACACGGACCCGGACTCGCGCTGCGTGTGTACGCGCAGGCGATGCGTCGCGGCGGGGACGAGACGGCCGCGCTGCGTGAGCTGGTGGAGGGCGGCATTGTGGCCAGTGGTGGCCAACGGGACGAAGCCGAGATAATTGAATACGCCGACGCCGATGCAGCCTGAGTACAAAATCCGCGCATTTGCAGGCTGTTTTACTAAGCGGCGGACGGGGGTCGAACCCGCGACCTCAAGCTTGGGAAGCTTGCGCTCTACCAACTGAGCTACCACCGCAACGGCTCAGATATTACGCCTCCGCTCTAATCTTTTTGGTCGTGAGACGCCGCGTCCTGCCGATCTTCGCCTGTATCGTCGGCGCCTGCGTGGTCGCACTGCTGATCTACGGCGTGTCCGCGCAGTCGCCCAATCGCACGCTCGACGAGCTCGTCGCACGAGGGCGGTATCCGCTCGCGCCCGATGCCACGCGCTCGCTGCCCGTGCTCGGCGCCAGCGGGCAGAGGTCGCTAGCTTCGCTCAGGGGCAAGGTTGTCGTGTTGAACTTCTGGGCCTCCTGGTGCGAACCCTGCCAGATGGAGGCGCCGCTGCTCGAGCGCGCCCAGAGCGGCCTGGAACGGCACAACGGCACCGTGCTCGGCGTCACCTATCTCGACGCCTCGCCCGACTCCGAAGGCTTCGTCCGCCGCTACCACCTCACCTACCCCAACCTGCGCGACGCCACCGGCGACTTCGCCCACTCCTACGGCACCGACCAGCTACCCGAGAGCTTTATTATCAACCGCCAAGGCCGGATCGTCGCCATCTCTCGGGGCGAGATCGAACAGTCCTTCGTCAACCGCGCGCTCGCGCTCGCAGGAAGCTCGTGAGCCCTCGGCGGACGCTGCTCACGGCGCTGGCCGCCACCGTGCTGGCAAGCGCCCTAGCGGTCGCCCCGCTCACCTCCCAGGCCGTAGCCAGCACAGCACCGCGAACCTCACTGCCGGTCATCGAGCGCCAGGTCATGTGCGTGACCTGCAAAATCGCTCTGAACGTCGCCCAGTCCCCGCAGGCCAAGCTCGAGCGCGCATACATCCAGGGCCTGATCAACAACGGCGAGGACGAAGCCGAAATCAAGCGCGCGCTCGTCGCCCAATACGGCCCCACCGTGCTCGGGCTACCGAGCACGCACGGCTTCGATCTCGCCGCCTACCTCGTCCCGCTTGCCGTCGTGCTCGCCCTGATCGCCACGCTCATCGTGCTCCTGCCCCGCTGGCGCCGACACGCCCGCGCCCAAGCCGCCGCCAGCACCGCCGCCACAACGCTCAGCGCCACAGACACCGCCAGGCTCGATGCCGACCTCGCGCGTTTCGACTGAGCCACGTCGCGCTGGGTGATCGAGCGACGCCAGGCCGCGCGACCGAGCTACATCTTCGCGGGGGCTACATCTTCGCGGGCGCGCCCACGCCGAGCAGGCTCAGGCAACGCGCGATCGTGCTTCTGCTCACTACGCACAGGACAAGCCGGAAGGACTCCACCGCCTCCGGCTCAGCCCCCACAACGTGACAGTCGCGGTAGAACGCCGTGAACGTCTGCGCCAACGCCAGCACATACGCCGCAATCCGATGCGGAGCCCGGCGCTCCGCTGCCTCCGCGAGCTCCGCCGGGAACGCCAGCAGCTGCTCGACCAGCGCGCGCTCAGTCACATGCAGCGGCTCGCGCTCGAGCTGCGCCACCGCAACGCCCGCCGCCCGCACGCGCTCGGCGCCGGCCTTCGCCAGCATCGACGCGATCCGCGCATGCGCGTACTGCACGTAGTACACGTCGTTCTCGCTCGACTGCTCCCTCGCCAGGTTCAGATCGAGATCCACCGTCGTGTCGTGCGAGCGCGCCAGTAGATACCAGCGCGCCGCGTCCACGCCGATCTCCGCCACCAGCTCGTCCAGTGACACGAACTCGCCCGCGCGCTTGGACATCTGCGCGCGCTCGCCCGAGCTCATCAGGTGCACCAGCTGCATAATCAGCAGCTCGAGCTCCCCCGGATCCCCACCGAGGGCCTCGTATGCGGCCTTCATGCGCAGCACATAGCCGTGGTGATCGGCACCCCACACGTCGATCTGCCGTTTGAAGCCCCGCTCGCGCTTGTCCTGGTGGTAGGCGATGTCCGACGCAAAGTACGTGTGCTCGCCGCTCGAGCGCACCAGCACCCGGTCCTTGTCGTCGCCGAAGTCCGTGGTGCGCAGCCACAGTGCCCCCTCGCTGCGATACGTGTGCCCCTGCTGCTCGAGGATCGCCAACGTGTGCGCCACCGGGCTCGAATCGCCCTCGTGCAACGAGCTCTCGAAGAACCAGCGATCGAAGCCCTCCACGCCGAACCTTGCCAGCGAGACCTGGATGCTCGCGACCATCATCGTCACCGCCGCCCGACCGACCTCAGCCGGATCCATGCTCGCCGCGTCAGCCAGCCTCGCCGCTAGGTCGACCACGTATTCCCCCTTGTAGCCGTCCTCCGGCACCGCCTGCCCGCGCGCCAGCGCCCCGATCGACTCGCCCAGCTTGCGCACCTGCGAGCCGGCATCGTTGACATAGAACTCCCGCTCCACCTCGTGACCCTGCAGCGCCAGCATGCGCGCCAGCGCATCGCCGTACGCGGCGTTGCGAGCGTGGCCCACGTGCATCGGCCCGGTGGGATTGGCCGACACGAATTCCACCAGGATGCGTTCGCGCTCCTCGACAGCTCCCGCGCCAAACGCATCGCCCGCGGCGAGCGCCTGTGCAAGCGCGCGCGTCAGCCACGTGTCCGACACAAACAGGTTCAGGAAACCCGGGCCTGCCACCTCGAAGCGCTCGAGGCTTGCCCCCAGCCGCGCCTGCAGGGCACCCCCCAGACGCTCAGCAAGCTCGCGTGGGGCAACGCCAACGCCGGGCGCCAGCAGCAAAGCAGCGTTTGTGGAGTAGTCGCCAAACTGCGCCCGCCGCGGGCGCTCCAGCGTAATCGGCGCCCGGCCGCTCTCGGCATACACGCTCCCGGAGAGCTCGTCGGCAGCCGCGAGCACAGCTCGGCGGAGGCTCTCCAGCGGGGCTTGGTCGTCGTCGGCTGCAGGCTCAGTCATGGGTCCGTTTGCGGCGGTTGCGATACTAGCTGTGTGAACGACCAAGACTCAGGCGCCGAGCGCCACATAAACATCCATCTGTCCCCCGAGATCATGGGGGGCGTATACGCCAACTTCGCCAACGTCAGCCACTCCGACTACGAGTTCACCGTCACCTTCGCGCGCGTCGACCACGAGGTCGAGTCCGACGAGGTACCCGGTGTGGTCGTGTCGCGCGTCAACCTCTCCCCGCGCTTCATGCGCGAGCTGATCGACGCGATGGAGGACAATTACTCCAAGTGGCGGGCCCGCGAGAGCATCAAGAGCCTGCCCGAGTACGGCGGCACGGAGCCCAGCTCCGACGCCGACTAGGCTCGCGCGGTGCGCGTCGCCACGCGCACATGCTGGCTGCGCTCTTGCAGCGTGGAACACCCTGCGAACAGTGGTGTTCGTACCCTGCAAGGATGAAGGTCGCGGTCATCTCCGACATTCACGCCAACCGGCACGCCTTCGAGGCCACGCTCGACGCGGTCGCCGCCAGCGACGCGTCCGAGCTGTGGTGCCTGGGCGACCTCGTCGGCTACGGAGCTGAGCCCGACGCCTGCGTCGAGCTCGCGCGCCGGCACGCCGCCGTGTGCCTCGCCGGTAACCACGACCTCGCCGTCACCGGCGAGATCCCGCTCGACGAGTTCTCCAAGGGGGCCAGCCTCGCCGCGCACTGGACCAGAGAGGTGATCGCGCCCGAGAACCTCGCCTTCCTGCAGAGCCTGCACCCCCAGGGGCAGGAGGGACCGATCGGCCTCTACCACGCCAGCCCACGCGACCCCGTCTGGGAGTACGTGCTCTCAGCGCTGCTCGCAGAGCTATGCCTGGACGCCCAACGCCACCGCATCTGCCTGATCGGCCACTCGCACGTCGCGCTGTCGTTCGGGCGCCGCGACGGTGAGCTCGCAACCGGCGAGCCCCGCAGGGACCGCGCACAACTCGACGTCGCCGAGGGCCAGTGGCTGCTCAACCCCGGCAGCGTCGGCCAACCGCGCGACGGGGATCCGCGCGCATCCTGGCTGCTGCTCGACCTCGACGGCATGGCCGCTTCGTTTCACCGGGCCGACTACGACATCGCCGGCGCCGCCGCCGCGATCCGCGCCGCACGCCTGCCCGACTCGCTCGCCGAGCGTCTCGAGTACGGTCAATGAGCTCGTGCCGTAGCTCGCCCGCGATGCGCGCGCGCGACCGGGTCACGCCACGCACCCCCGACCCGGGCACGCCACGCACTCGCGTCCCGCGTGTCGCACTCACCAGCCTGCTCACCATCGCCGCCACGGTGCTCGCCTCCTGCGGCGGCTCCAGCGCCAAGCTGATCCCCGTCGCCGATTCCGGTCCGCTGCAGAGCGACTTCGAAACGGTCGCCCAGGACGCCGAAGCCGGCGACGGTAACTGCTCGACGACCGAAGCCGCCATCTTCAAGACCGAGCAGGACTTCAGCGCGCTTCCCGCCTCGGTGGACGCCGGCCTACGCAACACCCTGCGCAACGGGATCGACAACCTGCGCGCTCACGCGCTCACGCTCTGCGCCCAGCCGCTAGTACAGACGACGCCCACGACCACCACGCCGAAGACGACCATCCCCAACACCACCAGTACCAGTACCACCACGACGACCACGCCCACGACCACACCGACAACGACAACACCGAGCACCACGCCCACGAGCACCAGTCCCGGAGGTGGCACCGCCGCGCCCAACCCCGGGGAAGTCACACCAGGCGGCAGCGACGAACAGGGTGGCGGCACCGGCGCCGGTGAAAACGGCGCGGAGAACGGCTCCGGCTCCCCCGAAAACGGCTCGGGCGCCGGCGGAATCGGCGCCGGCGGTCAGGAAAACACCAAATGAGCGCCCCCGACATAGGCGGACGCTACCGACTGGAGAGCCGGCTGGGCTTCGGTGGGATGTCCACTGTGCACCTGGCGCTCGACCTGCGTCTCGAGCGCCAGGTCGCCGTCAAGCTGCTGGCCGAGCATCTCGCCGACGACCCCGCCTTCGTCTCGCGTTTCCAGCGCGAGGCGCAGGCGGCCGCGCGCCTGGTCCATCCCAACATCGTCCAGGTCTTCGACTCCGGCCGCGACCCGCGCACCGGCCAGTATTTCATCGTCATGGAGTACATCGAAGGCTCCTCCGGCGCGGAGATCCTCCGCGATCAGGGCTGGGTCGAGGTGGACGAGGGCCTGTCGATCATCGAACAGTCGTGCGACGGTCTCCACTACGCCCATCGCCACGGCGTTGTCCATCGCGATGTCAAGCCCGGCAACCTGCTGCGCGCGCGCGAAGGCGAGGTCAAGCTTGCCGACTTTGGCATCGCCAAGGCCACCGAGCAGTCGAGCATCACCCAGGTCGGCTCCGTCCTCGGCACCGCCGCCTATCTCGCGCCCGAGCAGGCGCGCGGCGAGGAGGCCGGTCCGAGCGCCGACCTGTATGCGCTCGGGGTCGTCACCTACCAGCTGATTTCCGGGCGTCTGCCCTATGAGGCTAGCTCGCTGACTGAGCTCGCGCTCAAGCAGCAGCAGGAGCAGCCACCCACGCTCGACACACTCGTCGCCGCCGTCCGCCCCGAGCTCGCCGCCGCGGTCGCGGTCGCGCTCGCGCTCGACCCGCGCGACCGCTACAACACCGCCCTGGAGATGCGCCACGGGCTCAGCGACGGCGCCCGCGGCATCCCGCCGGGCGAGCAACCAAGCGCCCGGCGAGGCAGGGCAGGGGTGGGTCGGGCAGGGGTGAATGGGGCAGGAGTGGGCGGGGCAGAAGTGGGCAGGACAAGGGTGGGCGGGAAACCTCCTACCAAGGCCACCAGCGTACTCGCGAGCGCTCGGCGCGCGAGCGCTCCTTCCAGCACCGTCGCCGCCCGCCGACCGCGCCCCGGCCCAACCAGGGCCAGCGCCACCAGCGCCCAGCCCCCCGGCTCCACTCCCGCAGCCAGCCGGCGCCGGGGCGGAGCCAGCCGCCTGCTCGTAGTCCTGCTCACCCTGCTCGTGCTGGCGCTGGCAGTCGTCGCTGTGGTCGTCCTCACCGCGCCCGCGTCCACCAAGGTAGTGCTGCGCAACGTCGTCTACTCCGACGTCCAGCGGGCGTCCTCGGCCCTCAAGCAGCTCGTCTCCGAAAACACCCAGTAGGGAGGACAGCGGGCCCACTAAACCCGCCACCCATCCCCGCCCATGCTCGCCGCCATCCTCGACGTCAACCACCTCGTCCAGGACTTCGGCTACCCGCTGCTGTTCCTGCTTGTCATGAGCGAGTCCGGCGGGGTGCCCATCCCCGGCGAGACCTCACTGATCGCCGCCGCCGTCCTCGCCAGCCAGGGCAAGCTCCAGATCGAGCTCGTCATCCCACTCGCCGCCGCCGCCGCCATCGTCGGCGACAACATCGGCTACGTGATCGGGCGCAAGGGCGGACGCTGGCTGCTCGAGCGACCCGGCGCCTTCCAGCGCCAGCGCCAACAGGTGCTGCACGTCGGCGAGCCGTTCTTTGAAGTCCACGGCCCCAAGGCCGTGTTCTTCGGCCGCTTCCTGCTCGGCTTGCGCATCTGGGCATCGTGGCTGGCCGGCGCCACGCGCATGCACTGGCGCTCATTCGTACTCTGGAACGCGCTCGGCGGGATCTGCTGGGCGAGCGCGATCGGGTTGGCCGCGTATTTCCTCGGCCACTCGGCCGGCAGCGCGATCGAAGCCTTCGGCCTGTACGGGCTGGCAGCCGTGCTGCTCGCGATCGTCGGCGTGCTCGTCATGCACCGTCGCCACGTCCGCCACGAACACCGCACACGCGGGGAGTAGCACTGCAGTCGACGGGTTGCCGGCGCTCAACAGTCGCCGGCGCTCAACAGCCGCCGGCGCTCAACAGCCGCTGCAGGGAGCGATGCGTTCCCACATGTCAGCCAAGCTGCTCAACTCGCTCTCCGAGAAATGCAAGAAGAACTGCTCCCTGATGACCGCCAGATGCGTGCCACGCGCTTCCGCCAGACGCTCGCGCCCCGCGAGCGTCAAGCACGCGTACGAACCACGGGCATCGTGTGCGCACGAGCAACGCTCTAGCAGGCCGTCCCGCTCCAGGCGGTCGACCAGCCGCGTCAGGCCGCTGCGCGACAACTGCGCCTGCTCAGCCAGTTCGCACATGCGCATGCGCCCACCGTTCGCCTCCTCCAAGTGGTGCAGCACCTCGTACGAGATCATCGGCAGCCCGTGCGCCTGCTCCAGCTCCGCGTCCAGCCGCTTGGCCAAGCACGCGTGCGCCCGCAGCAGGCCGCGCCACGCGCGTAGCTCCCCCAATGTCAGGGTCTCCTGCTCGGAGTTGGCGATCTTGACGGCTGTGACGGTCGACATGACGTCCTGTCCAACGGCCCTACTCAATCGAACATAGCAGCGCCAACACGCACCGCTCGGGACATCGAGCTCATCGCCGTGTCGCCCGCCACGCCCACAGCATCGCCAGCGGCTGCAGCGGCAGCCGCGCATACAGCGCCCAACGGGGGATGCGCCGGAAGTGCTCGGGCTCGCGCGCCATGTACACGTTCGCCGGGAACACCGCCGCCAGCAGCGCGATCAGACCCAGCCCTGACAGGCGCCGCGTCCACGGCAGCAGCACTCCGACACCGCCCACCACCTCCGCCACACCGCTGACCTGCACCAGCAGTTTCGCGTTGCCCTTCAGCCGCGGCGGCACGATCTGTTCATACGGACGCGGCATCACGAAGTGGTTGACCCCCGCCTGGATGAAGAACGCCGCCAGCAGCTTGCGCGACCTCCCTCGCGGCTCCCTGCCCTGCTCCTGTGAATCCATCTCTGTCCCTTTCCGCTACGCGCACGCCGCCGGCAGCCGCACGGCTGCCCCGATAAGACAAGAAAAACTTAGCGGCCCGCGATCAACGAGTGCCCCGTCATCTGCACCGGCTGCTCGATCCCCAACGCCTGCAGTACCGTCGGCGCCACGTCCGCCAGAATGCCGCCCTGCTGGCGCAGCGACGCGCCCGTGCTCGTCAGGATCAGTGGCACCGGGTTCAGCGAGTGCGCCGTGTTGGGGCTGCCGTCGGGCTCAAGCATGTGATCCGCGTTGCCGTGATCCGCCGTCGCTACGCACACGCCGCCGCGCTCGTGCACCGCCGTCACCACCTCGCCCAAGCACGCATCCACCGTCTCGATCGCTTGCACCGCCGCGCCGATCACGCCCGTGTGCCCCACCATGTCCGCGTTCGCAAAGTTGATGATGCCGAACTGATATCCACCAGTTCCGCCCTCATTCTCGTTTTCACGCCACGCGCCCACAAACGCCGCCGCCGCCTCCCGCGCGCTCATCTGCGGCTTATGGTCATACGTAGGCACGTCCCGCGGTGACGGCACCAGCTCGCGGCGCTCGCCCCGCAGCGGTGCCTCCTCACCGCCGTTGAAGAAGTACGTCACATGCGGGTACTTCTCCGTCTCCGCCACGTGCAGCTGCGATGCACCCGCCTGCTCCAGCACTGCCGACAGCGTGCTCGCCGGATACTCCGGTGAGAACACCACCGGGTACGGCCAGCCCTCCTCGTAGCTCGTCAGTGTCGTATAGCGCGCGACCGCCGGAGCGCCGCCGCGGTCCACCTCGCCGAAGCCCGGCTCCGCCAGCGCGCGGGTCAGCTCGCGCATCCGGTCGGGCCTGAAGTTGAACGCGATCACGCTGTCGCCCGGACGGATCGCCGCCTCCCCGCCGACCAGCGTCGGCTCGATGAACTCGTCCGTCTCGCCCCTGTGGTATGCGTCCTTGACTGCCTGCTCGCCACTGCCCGCATGGTGGGGCGCGCGACCATGCACGAGCATGTCGTACGCTCGCTGCGTGCGCTCCCAGCGCCGGTCGCGATCCATCGCCCAATAGCGCCCCACCACCGAGCCCACCCGCGCACCCGGCGTGCCGTCGAGCTCGCGCAGATATCCCACGCCTGCATGCGGCAGCGTGTCGCGCCCATCCGTGAAGGCGTGCACCACCAGGTCCTTGGGTGGGTGGGCATCAAATTCGCGCCCCAGCGCGATCAGCGCGCGCAGATGCTCGATCGAGGAATGCACGCCGCCATCGGACACCAGCCCCAGCAGGTGCACCCGCCCGGCGCCCGCAAACGCCGCCCGCAGAGCCTCGTTCTCGGCCAGTGAGCCGTCTGCCACCGCGTCGTCGATCCGCACCAGATCCTGGCGGACCACCGCCCCCGCGCCAAGGTTCAAGTGCCCGACCTCGCTATTTCCCATCTGCCCATCCGGCAGCCCCACCGCGCGCCCGCACGCCGTCAGCGTCGTGTGCGGATAGGACTTCCACAACGCGTCGAACACCGGCGTGCGCGCCAGCGAGACCGCGTTGCCCGGCCCCGGCTCCGCCAGCCCCCACCCGTCCAACACGATCAGGCAGGCACTCGGGACCGGCAGCGCCCCCGGGCCGGCCCGGACGCTCATCGCGCGGCCGCTGCCACGATCTGCGCGAACGCCTGCGCCTCCAGCGACGCGCCGCCCACCAGCGCCCCATCCACATCCGCCAGCGCCAGCAGCTCCTCCGCGTTCTCCGGCTTGACCGACCCGCCGTACAGGACCCTCACGCCCTCCGCGGCCTGCCTGTCGCGGTCGCCCACCAGCGCACGGATGAACGCGATCGCCTCCTGCGCCTGCTCAGGCGTGGCCACCCTGCCCGTGCCGATCGCCCAGATCGGCTCGTACGCGATCACCACCTCGGCCAGCCGCTCGCTCGGCACGTTCGCCAGGTCGTCCCTGACCTGCTGGCGCAGCTTGCGATCGGTGTCGTCGTTGTCGCGCTCCTCCTCCGTCTCGCCCACGCACACGATCGGCACCAGCCCCGCCGCCAGTGCCGCCGGCACCTTCAGCGCCAGCGCCCTGTCCGTCTCCCCGAACAGCGCCCTGCGCTCGGAATGTCCCAGCACCACGCCGCGCACATCCAGCTCGTGCAGCATCGGTGCCGACACCTCGCCCGTATATGCGCCCTCCGGCTCCTGGTGCATGTTCTGTGCATACACCTCCACGCGCGATCCCCGCGCGCTGTCCACCATCGCCCGCAGATCGGTGAACGGCACGCAGATCGCCACATCCACGCCGTCCACCGCCGACACGCGCGGCAGTAGCGCCTGGATGTACTCCTCCGCCTGCTCCTGCGTCTTGTGCATCTTCCAGTTGCCCGCAATCAGCGGCGTGCGCGGTGGGTGGGACTGGGGTGGGCGAGCCTCCATCAACAAGACACCCCCGCCCCCTGCAGCGCCTGCACTCCCGGCAGCACGCGACCCTCGACGAGCTCCAGCGTCGCGCCCCCGCCGGTCGACAGGTGATCGACCGTGTGCTCCAGCCCGAAGTGCGCCAGCGCCGCCGCCGAATCGCCGCCGCCGACCACCGTCAGGCCCTTCGCCTCCGCGACCGCCTCCGCGACCGCTCGCGTTCCCGCCGCAAACGGCTCGAGCTCGAACGCGCCCATTGGGCCGTTCCAGAAGACCGTCCCCGCACGCGCGATCTCGCTGCAGTAGCGCTCTCTGGTCGTCGGGCCGATGTCCAGGCCCATCCAGCCTTTCGGCACCTCCACCCCATGCAGGACGCGGTGCTCCGCATCGTCGGCCAGCCGGTCGCCGATCACCAGGTCATCCGGCGTCATCACCGAAGCATGCCCCGGCTTGAGCGCCTGCGCCAGCAAATTACGGGCGTGCTCGGTGTCCTCGTCCTCACACAGCGAGTCGCCCACCCTGTGGCCCTGCGCGCACAGGAACGGGAAGCACATCGCCCCGCCGATCATCAGCACATCCGCGACCTCAAGGAAGCGATCAATCACGCCAATCTTGTCCGCCACCTTGGACCCGCCGATGACCACCGTCAGCGGGCGCCGCGGAGACTCGAGGATCTCCGTCAGCGTCTTCACCTCACGTTCCAGCAGCCGTCCCGCCGCGCTCGGCAATAGGTGCGCCACGCCCTCTGTGCTCGCGTGCGCGCGGTGGGCCACGCCGAACGCATCGTTGACGTACAGCTCCGCCAGCTCCGCCAGCGCACGCGCGAACGCCGGGTCGTTGCTCGTCTCGCCCGACTCGAAGCGCACGTTCTCGAGCAGCAGCAGCTCGCCGTCGCCCAGCTGCTCGGTCAGCATCCTTACCTGCTCGCCCACCACTCCCGGCGCGAGTGTGACCTGTGCGCCCGTCAGCTCGCGCAGGCGCTCGGCCACCGGAGCCATCGACAGATCCTGCACGACCTGCCCTTGCGGCCTGCCGAGATGTGACACCAGAACCAGCCTCGCCCCCCGTCCGCGCAACTCTTCGATGCTCCCCAGCGCCGCCGCGATCCGCGTGTCGTCCGCCAGTGTCGTCCTGCCATCCGCATCCATGCCCAACGGCACGTTGAAGTCGACACGCACAAGCACTCGCCTGCCGTGCACATCCAGGTCGTCAATGCTCCTCATCAGCTCACAGCACCCTCAGCGCCAGGTCCACCACGCGGTTGGAGTAGCCCCACTCGTTGTCATACCACGCAACCACCTTCAGCATCGTGCCGTCGATCACCGCCGTCAGCAGCGAGTCCACGATCGCCGAGAACGGCGACGAGATGATGTCCGTGGAGACGATCGGATCCTCGGTGTAGCGCATGATCCCCGCCAGCGGGCCGCTCTCCGCCGCCGCCTTCAGCGCCCCGTTGACCTCCCCCACACTCGTCTCGCGCGAGCACTCGACCGTCAGGTCGACCACCGAGCCAGTCGGCACGGGCGCACGCACCGCGAAGCCGCCCAGCTTGCCCTGGAGCTCCGGAATCACCAGTCCGATCGCCTTCGCCGCGCCCGTTGACGCCGGGATCAGGTTGATCGCCGCCGCGCGTGCACGGCGCAGGTCCTTGTGCGGTAGATCCTGCAGCCGCTGGTCGGCCGTGTACGCGTGGATCGTCGTCATCAGGCCGTGCTCGATTCCAACCGTATCGTTGACCACCTTCGCCACCGGCGCCAGACAGTTCGTCGTGCACGACGCGTTCGAGATCACCTCATGGCGCTCGCGGTCGTACACCTCGTCAAAGTTCACCCCCAGCACGACCGTCGCGTCCGGATTGCTCGCCGGCGCTGACACGATCACCTTCTTGGCGCCTTGCGCCAAGTGCTTAGCCGCACTGTCACGATCGGTGAACAGGCCCGTCGACTCGATCACCACGTCGACCCCAAGCTCCCCCCACGGCAGCGCCGCCGGGTCGCGCTCCGCCAGCACCTTCAGCTCACGCCCGTCCACCTCCAGGGCGCCCTCGCCGCTGGCACGCACCTCGCCCGGATAGGGACCCAGGATCGAGTCGTACTTGAGCAGGTGCGCCAGCGTCTCGGAGTCGGTCAGGTCGTTTACCGCAACCCACTCGATCTCGTCTCTCAGTGCCTCTCTCCGAGCCTTCGCGGCGCGGAATACGTTTCGCCCAATCCGGCCGAATCCGTTGATTCCCACGCGTACCGGCATTCATTGCCTCCCTGAAGCGAAAATGAACGATGCCGGGCCTCAGGAGTGATTGGCCGATCGGAGATCCACTCCGATCGCCGATCAGTCCATCGCCCGGCGTGCCGGAGCAGGCTATCAGCGCGCCGGCTGCTCGGCCCAGATGTCCTTTAGCAATAGCTGTATAGCCATGGTAAGACTGCGTGCCAAAAGCGTGGCCCGTTGACGGGGTCAGTGCACGCCGGAGGGCTCGCGCACAGGCTGCAACCAGCGACCGGATGACGTGGCTTGCCGACCGGAGCTGGGAACGGCGGCAGTGACTGTGGCCGTGGTCGCCGCGAGCTGCACGCGCAGCAGGACCGTACCGAACGTAGCCACGATGTCGTTTGCGCGCGCGATCGTTCGCTCGATGTCCGCGCCAGCGACCTGGCACGTCTCGAGGAAGCGCCGAACCTGGCCCGCGTCCAGGGCCTGGACATCCGCCTCCAACTCCTCGATATGCGTGCGGACGGGGACGACCGTCATCTCTGGCACAACGATGCACGCGGCCATGTCGTCCGGGGTGGCAGGCGCGACTGCCCTCACCCTCCTCAGCAGTCTCGTGGCATCAGGCCTGGAGCCGAGTGAGGCGAGGAGCTCACCGACGCGTTCGCGTCCGAGCAGCTCATTCTTGCAGCGAGCCTCGATCAGACCATCGCTGAAGAAGCACGCCACGGCGCCCGGAGGAAGCGACACGGTCGTTTGGCGACGACCCGTGGGCACCGTCCAGCCAATCGGCGGAGAAGCACAGATCGCCAATGGCTCGCGCGTCTGCAAGCCATGCAAGATCGGCGGAGGATGACCAGCACACGCATACGTGAGACGGCCCTCGTGCACGTGATAGACGCCAACCGCGACAGTCGCAAAGTGCTCCAGCGTCGGATCGGCAAGAACGCGGCCGGCGAGCGCGAGCACGGCACGCGGCTCCAGCCCAGCTTGCAAATATGCGCGCAGCGTGTAGCGCGTGAGCGCGGCCTGAGCGAGCGCTCGATGCCCATGTCCGGCGACATCGCCGAGCACGATCGCGACCTTTCCCCGCGCTGGGACGAACACGTCATAGAAGTCACCCCCCGCGGCCGGACCCTCGGCGGGTCGGTAGGCAACCGAGACCGCCAGCCCACCGACACGGGCGGGAATCTCGGGCACTAGCGCCGCCTGCATGACGCCCACATCCCGCAGCAGCGTCGCACGCTGACCCTCCAGGCGTCGCGCGCGACGTACGGCCACACGCGAACGCACACCGAACCAAATCGCCAACAGAAGCAGCCCAAGGATGATCGGCTTGCTCCAGTCGGGAACCGGCAGCGGCAGCGGTATATGCCTGCCGATCGTGTCCAGCGGATTGCTCGTGCGATGTTTCGCCGCGCGTGATGTACGAGCCGCGCGCGGGGCGCTCGAACGGACAGGGAGCCGGTCGACCTCGCCGACGGCAGTCGTGCGCGCATTCGACCCGCCGCCGACGCGATGCCGCCGATGGCCGTGCACCCGTGCAGAGCGCGGCGCCGTCGGGTGCGACTGTCTGCCGGCGCTGTCCGCCGACGTCCGGCGGACAGTCGTGGTGGTGGCACGTGTGGGTGAGGATCTCAGCGCCGTGGCAAAGTCAGAGGCAGGGGCAGCATCCGAGCGGCCGTCGTCGTGCACTGTGGACGAGGGCGGTGGGCTGGGAGATACCGGGGCACCGGCGCCGGGGGGACTTGTCGGCGGGCTGCCTGTGACGGGAGCTTCCGTGGAGCCCGTGCTGGGTGCGCTCGGCACCGACACGCTCACACTTGGGGTGGACACGCCGACGCTCGGCGTCGAGACGCTGACGCCAGGCAACGACACGCCGACGCTCGGAACGGACACCCCGACACTCGGCACCGACACGTTGATGCTCGGCAAGGACACGCCCACCGAAGTCAACGAGACTGACAGGCCGGCTGCCTGGGCGCCGACGCAGCCGCCGATGAACAGCCCGGCGCCCACGCCGATCAGCGATGCAGCCGCCGCGATCCCAGCCCACCCGCACCGTCTGGCGGCCATCATCAGTCACCGCGCTCGGTACGGCGAGGAGTGCTCATACGCGAGCCTTGGACAGCCGCACAGTGGTGCTTCCCGAGGCGACACACAGCTGAACCGCGTCCATCAAGCGAGCCATCAGGGCAAAGCCTCGGCCGCGCTCGGCGCTCGTGAGGCCATCCGGGACGAACCCCACGAACGTGCCGCAGTCCCGAACTGCAAGTGTCAAACGGTCGCCATCTCGGATAACGCTGAGATGTATATGCCCATGCTCGTCGGGGGCGCCGTGCCTGATCGCGTTGGTCACCGCCTCGTTGACGGCAAACGCAAACTCGTAGCAGTGATCGGGATCGAGACCGAACGCCGCCGCCGCCTGCTGCGCGTATTCTCGCGCCATGCCCAGCTTCGCCGGTTGGGCCGGCAGGCGCAGCTCGCCCATCGCCCGGCCTGTGGCATCCTGTGCGACCGGCATGCGCACCTCAACCAGCCACCGTGAGGGTTGAGAGCGCCTCCTCGCGCGAGCGGTGCAGCGCGATCAAGCTGTCCACCCCTGCGATCTCAAAGATTCCCAGCACACGCTTGTTCTCCTCGGCGCAGACCACAGCCAGCGTGCCGTCGCCGGACTCATGCAGCCTCATGACCGCCCCCACAAGCGCTCCCACCGTCGTCGAGTCGATAAACGTCACCATCGAGAGATCGAGCACCAAACGCCTCACACCCGCGCCGATGTGCTCCGCGAGACGCTCCCTAATCTGTGGGCTGGCTGCGTAGTCGAGCTCGCCACCCGCTACCAGGACGACAACGTCATCGCTGTACACCACACCCGCACCCGTGGTGTCCTCACCGATATAGAAAAAGCTCATCAGCTCCTCCAATGCCCGAGTAACCCAGGCCCTACTGCTAGACGATGTTCGATCGCTTAGAACTAGTCATATAGCGTCACACACAGACAACGTTAGAAGAGACCACACTGTGCTCCAGAGTCGACACCCGGGACTGGACGTACGTACTAGTGACAGTGACCACGTACTAGCGACGAGTTACAACGCCACCGCCGAGCGGCGACAGAGCAGACCTCACATGCCTGCCGGCGACTCGTCCATGTCACGGTGGGCAACGGCGACGTCGAGGTCGTCGTGATCGCGGTAGCGCGCAGCGAGCTGCTCAGCGATCGCCACCGACCGATGGCGGCCGCCCGTGCAGCCGATCGCAATCACCAGATGGGCCTTGCCCTCGGCAACGTACTGCGGAAGCAGGAAGTCGAGCAGTGCTTGCAGCCGCTCGTACAGCTGCTCCAGGCGCCCGTCGCGACCGATGTACTCGACCACCGCCGCGTCCAGTCCGGTCAGCTCGCGCAGCTCGGGCTCGTAGTGGGGGTTCGCCAGGAAGCGCACGTCGAACGCAAGATCCTCCTCGCGCGGTGGACCGTGCTTGAAACCGAAGCTCATGAATGTCACCGACAGGCGTCCGACAGCCTGGCGGGGCAGGAACTCCTCGGCGATCTTCTCGCGCAGCGTCGCCGCCGACACGCCCGTCGTGTCGATCACCAGGTCGGCGCGGCCGCGCAGCGGCTCGAGCAGCGCGCGCTCGGCGGCGACCCCAGCCGCGATGCTGCCCTCTGGCGCCAGTGGATGGCGACGACGAGTCTCCTTATAGCGGGTGACCAGCGTCTGCTCAGCCGCCTCCAGGAACAACACGTGATGGGAGAGGCCAAGCGCAGCAAGATCATCGACCACCGCCCGCAGCGCCTCGAAGTAGACGCCCCCGCGGACATCCGATACGACCGCCGCGCGCTCGACCTTCGACCCCTTGTGTACGAACAGCTCCACCAGCGAGCGGATCATCTCCGGTGGCAGGTTGTCCACGCAGAAGTAACCCGCGTCCTCGAACACGTTCATCGCAGTCGACTTGCCCGCACCAGAGAACCCCGTGATCACCACGAAGTCCTCCAGGCGCGACTCGATCACCGGCTTGCCGGATTTACCGCCAGCGGCTCGCAGCGGGCGCAGGGGCCTGATCACGGCCATCATCCGTGATTGTGCCGCGCGCGGCGGACACGCGCGTCACCCGGCGCGATGCAGATACTGGTACAGCTCCCGCCCGAGCTTCGCCGGCAGGCCGGGGACCGTCTGCAGTTCCTCGCTGGACGCCTGCACAACGGCCTCGGGCGAGCCAAAGTGCGTGAGTAGCGCCCGCTTGCGCGCCGGGCCGACGCCCGGCAGCTCGTCCAGCAGCGACGTCTTCATCGCCTTGTCGCGGCGACCGCGATGGTGGGTTATCGCGAAGCGATGCGCCTCGTCGCGAACGCGCTGCAGCAGTTGCAGCTCGGGAGTCGAGTGCTCCAGGATCAGCGGCAAGCGGCGCCCGGGAACGAAGATCTCCTCGATCCGCTTGGCCAGCGACACCACCGCGACGCCACGCTCGCGGAAGCCGCGCAGCGGCCCCAGCCCAGCCGCCAGCTGACCCTTGCCGCCGTCAATCACAACGACGTTGGGTAGGGCAGCAAAGCTCTGGTCATAGGCGCTGTCGTGCGGCGAGATGTCCGCCTGGCGCTCCCACTGGGCGAAGCGCCTGCCGAGTACCTCGGCCATCGAGGCGAAGTCGTCGGGGGCGCCCTCCGTCGTGCGGATCGTGAAGCGGCGGTAGTCCGCCTTCTTCGGTGCCCCGCCCTCGAACACAACCATCGAAGCCACCGTGTGCGTGCCACCGAGATTGGAGATGTCGAAGCACTCGATGCGGATCGGCGGCACGTCGAGCCCGAGCACCCGCTGCAGACCCTCCAACGCCTCCACCCGGCTCTGGCGCCGGCGCTCAGAGCGCAGCCGCTCCTGGTCGAGCGCCAGCAGCGCATTGCGCTCCGCAAGCTCGAGGATCCGGCGCTTCTCGCCGCGCTCCGCCGCCCGCAGCTCCACCGGCCCGCCGCGTCGGCTGGAGAGCGCATCCGCCAGCGCCGGGCGCGGGCCCAGCCCGCTCTGGACCACCAGCAGCGCCGGGATCGAGGTGTATCCGCCGTAGTACTGAAGCATGAACTCCTCCCCCACCTCCGCCTCGTCCCGCTCGGCCTCGTTGGCGAGGTAGAAGGATTGGCGGTCGGAGAGCACGCCGTCGCGCACCTGGAAGACCTGGGCGTTGGCGTCGCGCCCGTCGACCGCCACCGCGACCGCGTCGAACGTGCCCACCGACTCGCTGGTCACACGGCGGCGCTCCAGCAGCGAGCGGACAGCGTGCAGCCGGTTGCGCTCCAGTGTCGCCTGCTCGAACTCCTCCTCGGCAGCCGCCGCCAGCATCCGCGCCTCCAGGTCGCGCTCGATCGACGCGAAGCGTCCGTTGAGGAAGTCGATCACACGGTCGACGCTCGCGCGGTAGTCCTCCCTGGAGACGTACCCCACGCACGGCGCCTCGCAGCGCTTGATGTAGTAGTCCAGGCACGGGCTGCCACTGCGCCGCCCGGGCTCGGGACCCGTGCACGAGCGGAACATGAAGACCTTCGCCAGCACCTCCAACGTGGCACGCACGCGTTTGGCGTTGGAATACGGGCCGAAGTACGCGCGGCTGGGGCGGTGGCGCTCGCGCGTGAAGTACACGCGCGGGTAGTCCTCATCGAGCGAGATCGCGATGAACGGATAGGACTTGTCGTCGCGTAGGCGGATGTTGAAGCGCGGTCGGTACTGCTTGATGAAGCTCTGCTCCGCCAGCAGCGCCTCCGCCTCCGTTGCCACCACCACGCACTCGATGTGCTCCACCGCCGCCACCATCTCCGCGTGCCCGGGAGATCCCGTATCCCGCCCGCCCTGCGCCTTGGAGAAGTGCGAGGCCACGCGCTTGCGCACCGACTTGGCCTTGCCGACGTAGATCACGCGGCCGCGCCCGTCCCTGAACAGATACACGCCCGGCTGGTCCGGCAGCGCGCGGCGCTGGCCGAAAAGGGGATGCTCGCTCAAGCGAGCGTCTCCCTGCTTCGGTCGAGGAGGCCTGCGCGGACATCGGCCGTGCCCGTCAGCTCCGTGTTCATCAGCTTCCCAGTCCCAGCCATCGCTCCCCGAGGATAGGCGTCGCGACGAGCAGCTCAGTAGGCGCGTGAGTGGCGATACACCTCCAGCAGCGAGTACACGACTACGCCGGCCAGCACGAACCACGCGAACTCGCCGAACCCCGTCTGCCACATGCGCACGCGTGCCATGTACTCGAACACGACGAGCGCAACCGCGCCGTACAGCAGTCCTCGGTGGCGATCGCCGAGGCCGAACAGCGAGATGCGGTATTCGCGGTACATGCGCAGCCCGAAATAGCCAACGCCCAGCCCGAACGCGACCCACAGCGCCGCTTCAAACGTGTTCGCCGCGCGGCCGCCGCCCGGGATGAAGTACACCGCCGCCGCGAGCGCAAGCACGATCGCCACGTTGCGGGCCGTCTTGACGCTGTCAGTCACACAGAGGAGGTTAGCTCTGCGGGGAGTCAGTCGACCAGCGCCTCTAGGCGCGCATATGCGTCCTCCACCGCGCGCGTGGCGGCCGTATGGCGCGCTTCGGACTTGGCTGACTCGTAGCGCGTAGCCCACGCCGCCGGATCGGTCAGCTCCGTTTCGAGCGCACGCAGCGCTGCCTCCGCCTCTTCGACCGCGCGCTCGGCCTTCCGCTGCGCACTCAGCCGGTTCTTGGACGGCCCTTTGCCGACCGGCTTAGACCTGCTTTTGCTCGCCGTCTCCGAAGCGTTCTCCGCGCCCGCCCGCCCATTGGCGGTGTCCGCCTGCGACCCCGCTCCGTTGGCCATACCCAGCGGGGGAGCAAGCGCGGCAGGGAAGCTCGCCCTACCCACAGCGCCCGTCGAGGCTCGGCGCTCATCGCGTACGCGCACGTACTCGGGCCAGCCGCCGACGTAGCTGTGCAGCGAGCGGTCCTCCACCGCGATCGTGCGCGTGCCCACGGCATCCAGCAGCGCGCGGTCGTGGGAGACCAGCAGGATCGCCCCCGCAAACGAGCGCAGTGCATCCTCCAGCGCCTCGCGGCTCTCGAGGTCGAGGTGATTGGTGGGCTCGTCCAGGATCAGCACGTTGGCGCCGGACTGGACCAGCACCGACAGCGACAGGCGCCGGCGCTCGCCGCCGGACAGGCCGCTCAGTGGCTTCTCAGCGTCCTCGCCCGAGAACAGGAAGCGCCCGAGCAGTGCCCGCGCCCTGCCAGGGCTCAACCCGGTCGCTCGCTGCGCGGCGTCGACGACGCTCTGGTCTGCCGGACCGCCGGCGCCCAGCTCGTCGGCGTGCTGAGAGAGGTAGCCAACCTTGACGTTGTGCCCGGTGCTCAACTTCCCCGCCGCCAGCGCTCGCCGGCCGGCGAGCGTCTCGATCAGCGTCGTCTTACCCGTGCCGTTGGGGCCCACCAACGACACGTGCTCGCCACGTTCGAGCCACAGTTCGACACGCTCCAGCAGCACGAGCGGCCCGCCCTTCGCGTCGCCGATCTCGATGCGAGCGTCGAGCAGCTCGAAGATCACCCGTCCCGAGCGCTCGGGCGTCGAGAACGCGAACTCCAGGCCCTTGCCGTCCCGCGGATCACGCTCGATGCGCTCGATCTTGGCGAGCTTCTTCACGCGCGACTGCGCCTGTTTGGCCTTCGTCGCCTTGTAGCGGAAGCGCTCGATGAACCGCTCCATGCGTTCGATCTCCGCCTGCTGGGCCTCGATCGCCCTGCCGAGCGCCAGCTCGCGCGCGGCCTGCTCGCGCCGCCACTGGTGCCACGTGCCCGCGAAGAAGCGGGAGCGACCGGCCTCCAGCTCCAGCACCGCCGTGCCGACAGCCTCCAGGAACCAGCGATCGTGGGCCACCAGCACGACCGCTGCGTCGAGATCGACGAGCGTCTGCTCCAGCCACTCCAGCGACTCGATGTCGAGGTGGTTTGTGGGCTCGTCCAGCAGCAGCACGTCAGCTCCCGTCGCCAGCGCGCGCGCGAGCGACGCGCGCGTCAGCTGGCCGCCCGAGAATGTGTCCAGGGTCCGATCCAGGTCCGGCTCGCGGAAGCCGAGGCCGTGCGCCATCGCGGTCGCGCGATTGCGCCACAGGTAGCCGCCGCGCGCCTCCAGCAGCGCCTGCGCGCGTGCGTAGCGCGCGAACGTCGCCTCGTCGCTGGCGCCGGCCGCCATCTTCGCCTCCAGCTCGGCCAGCTCGGCCTCGATCCGCAGCTCCTCCGCGCACCCCGACAGCAGGTAGTCCCGCAGCGTCATCCCGCGCTCCCGCGGCGGGCGCTGGTCGTGCAGCGCGATCCGCACGCCCTTGGCGATGCTCAGCTCGCCCCGGTCGATCGAGGTCTCGCCGGCGAGCATCCGCAGCAGCGTCGTCTTGCCCGCGCCGTTGCGTCCCGCAATCGTCATCCGTTCGCGGCGCTCGAGCTTGAACGACACCCCGCGCAGCAGCGGCTGCCCGGCCATGTCCTTGTGCAGGTCCGATGCGATCAGAAGGGCCATCGGCTGCTGATGGTAGGCGTTGAGTTTGCGCCCTCAGTGTGACCGCGCGGATGGGCGTTGCTCCGTTGCGACTTCTGTATAACGATCGTTATACAGACGGCGAAAGAGAACATATAAAACGGTAGAACATATAAAACGGTCCTCCATACAAAGCGGTCCTCTGGGTCCCCCACGTGCACCGAGAACACACAAGCGGCCCTCCGCGTGCTCCGGTAAGATCGCGACAACCGATGCGCAATCGCCTGCTCGCAACGCTCCTCCCGCTCGTAACGCTCGCGCTGCTCGCGTCGCTCGCCCTCGCGCCCACCGCGAGCGCCTACAACGACGGGCGCGGCTTCTACGGGGCGACCAACGACAGGGTGGTGACCGACGCCGGCTTCATCCTGGTCCTGTTCTTCCCGACGTTCGTGTTCGTGATGAGCATGCTCCAGCGCTATCTGGAGAAGCGCAAGGAAGCGCGCAAAGCCGCGCACAAGGCGCTCATGGGCAACGGCCACCTGCGCGGCGGCTGGTAGCCCGCGTCCACCGATGAGCACGCCCGAGCCGAGCGGGCACGACGTAGCGGACGCCGACCCGCAGCCAACGGGACAGGCAGCTGTTCGATATGAGCGCCGCGGCGCGGCCGCGCTGATCACGATCGACCGCCAGCACCGGCGCAACGCCGTCGACGGTCCCACGGCGGCGGCGCTGCACGAGGCGTATCTGCGCTTCGAGGCCGACGAGGACGCGCGCGTGCTCGTGCTGACCGGCGCCGGCGGTGTCTCCTTCTGCGCAGGCGCCGACCTGAAGGCGACCACGACGATGGTCGCGCGGCTGATGAGCGAGGAGGGGCCGATGGGCTTCACGCGCCTGACGCCGTCCAAGCCCACGATCGCCGCGATCTCCGGCTTCTGTCTGGCGGGCGGCCTGGAGCTGGCACTGTGGTGTGACCTGCGCATCGCCACCGAGGGCTCCACGCTCGGCTACCCCGAGCGCCGCTGGGGCGTGCCGCTGATCGACGGCGGCACCCAGCGCCTGCCACGGATCGTCGGCCTCGGCCGCGCACTCGATTTGATCCTCACCGGACGCATGATCGACGTTCAGGAGGCGCTGGCGATAGGCCTGCTCACGGAGGTCGTGGCGCCCGGAGCGCACCTCGAACGCGCGCTCGCGCTCGCGGAGGGGCTCACGCGCTTCCCACAGCGGACAATGCTCGCCGACCGCCGCGCGGCGATCGAGGGCTTCGGGATGCCACTGCGCGAGGCGCTTGCAATGGAGGCGCAGGCCGGGCCTGAGGTGTTCGAGGACGGCGCGCGCGGCGCGGCGCGCTTCGCTGCTGGCGAGGGCCGCGGAGGAGTGGGCGCGGGGGCCTGATCGCCCCCGGCAAGGCAAGCGCAGTGGCTTACAGGCTTCCGCGCGGCACGATCCAGCGCGTGGGCTGGCCCGTGATCGCAGCGATGCGCTCGAAGTCCTCGTCGTAATGCAGCAGCTCTACCCCGGCGGACTCCGCGGCGGCGGCGATCAGCAGGTCAGCGTGCCCGACGCTGCGCTGGTGGGCGCCGCCCTGGTGGGCGAGCTCGCGGTAGACGTCGATCGCGCGCGTCCACTCCCTCGCAGCGATCTGGCATTGGGGAAGTCGGCCAAGCTGGCGCCTGCGTTCATCGAACTCCCGACCGTTGCGAACACTCTGCAGCAACTCCAGCGAAACCATCGCACAGGCGCCGATCTGTCCCTCTAGCGTCTTCTCAGTGAAGGAGATCTGTAGATCCGGCAGGCGACGCGAGATCTGCCAAGCGCTGGTGTCCGCAAGCTGCATCTATGCCACAAGCGTGCCCCACGGCCTCGTTTCCATGCGCGAGCGCCGCAGCTCCTTGAGATCCTCCAGCGTTTTACCGCCGAGGTCCCATTCCCCCAGCCGGCGCAGATCCTCGCGGCGAATGACCTCCCGCAGCGCGTCGTGCACCGTGTCTGTGGTGTTTCGCGTGTTGAGCACCTCGCGCGCTTGCGCGACCAGCTCCGAGTCCAGGTTGATCGTCGTTCGTCTCACCATCACGTACCCTCGCATGTACTGTTTGTGGATCAGTAGCCATACGGCGATTGTAGCTATGTGTGCACATAGTCGTCACGTTTTGGGCACACTTGTGTTAGATCTGTCAACGTGCGAGCCCGCGGAGGCGCACGGCGACCGGAAACGCATGGCCAACGACCTCCCGCCGCAGGGTATGCTCGCCTGAGCAATGGCCTACTTCGTCACAGGAGCGACCGGCTTCATCGGACGCCGGCTGGTGGAGCAACTGCTGGCGAACCGCCAGGGCGACGTGTACGTGCTCGTGCGCGACAGCTCGACCGGCCGCCTGGACGACCTGATCGAGCGCTGGAGCATGACCGGAGCGTCGGCAGCCGAGCGCGTCAAGCCCGTGATCGGCGACCTGCGCCGGCCGCTGCTGGGGATCGAGAAGGAGCAGGTGACCGAGCTGCGCGGCAATATCGAGCACTTCTTCCACCTCGCGGCCGTCTACGACATGACCGCTCCCGCGGAGCGCAACACGGCGGTCAACGTCGGCGGCACCACGCACGCGGTCGAACTCGCGCGCGCGCTCGACGCCAAGTGCCTGCACCACGTCTCCTCGATCGCCGTCGCGGGCACCTACAAAGGCGTCTTCGGTGAGGACATGTTCGACGAGGGCCAGCGGCTGCCCTCGCCGTATCACCGCACGAAGTACGAGTCCGAGCGGATCGTGCGCGAGCAGCCGTATGTGGCGTGGCGGGTGTACCGGCCGGGGATCGTCGTCGGTGAGTCCCACACCGGCGAGATGGACAAGATCGACGGCCCGTACTACTTCTTCAAGGCGATCCAGCGCATGCGCCAGCTACTCCCCGAGTGGGTGCCGCTCGTCGGATTGGACCTCGGCTACACCAACATCGTCCCCGTCGACTGGGTGGCAAGCGCGCTCGAGCACATCGCCCACGAGCCGGACCTCGACAGTCACGCGTTCCACCTCACCGACCCCCGGCCCCAGCGCGTCGAGGGGGTGATCAACGAGCTGGCGAGCGCCGCGCACGCCCCGCGCTTCGCGCTCAGCATCGACAAACGCCTGACCGACCCGCTGCCGAAGTGGCCGCTGTCGCTCGCGCTGGCGCTGCCGCCGCTGCGCCAGGTGCGCAGGCTGGCGCTGCGCGAGCTGGGCATACCCCCGGAGGTGCTCGCGCACATGGAGCTCGTGCCGCGCTTCGACACGCGCGAGGCCGCGCGCGCGCTGGCCGGCTCGCCGCTGGAGCAGCCGCCGGCGATGCAGGACTACCTGCCGCGCCTGTGGGACTACTGGGAGCGCGACATGGACAACCAGCTGCGGCGCGGCGCGACGCTCAAGCAGGCGCTCGACGGCAAGCACGTGCTGATCACCGGCGCCTCCTCGGGGATCGGGCGCTCGACCGCGCTGAAGGTCGCCGCCGCCGGTGGCGTGCCGCTGCTGGTGGCGCGCAACGTCGAGAAACTCGAGGAGGTGCGCGCGGAGATCGTCGCCGCAGGTGGCACCGCGTACGTGTACGCAGCGGACATCTCCGAGATCGAGTCGATCGAGCGACTGCTCGAGCGGGTGCTCGCCGACCACCGCAACGTCGACATGCTCGTCAACAACGCCGGGCGCTCGATCCGGCGCTCGATCGCGCTCAGCTACGAGCGCTTCCACGACTTCGAACGCACGATGCAGCTCAACTACTTCGGCGCGGTCAAGCTGATTATCGGCCTGCTGCCACACATGCGCGAGCGCGGCTCCGGGCACATCGTCAACGTCTCTTCGATCGGCGTGCAGACCAACCCGCCGCGCTTCTCCGCATACGTCGCCTCGAAGGCCGCGCTCGACGCGTTCACGCGCGTGGTCGCCTCCGAGGTGATCGGCGACGGCGCCACGTTCACGACGATCCACATGCCGCTCGTGCGCACGCCGATGATCGCCCCGACGAAGATGTACGACGCGTTCCCCGCGATCAGCCCCGAGGAGGCCGCCGACATGATCTGCGAGGCGCTGCGCGCCCGCCCCAAGGAGATGGGCACGTGGATGGGCAAGTTCGGCGAAGTCGCGTACACGCTCTCGCCGAGCGCGGTCGACAGGCTCCTGCATCTCGCCTACCGCGTGTTCCCCGACTCGGCCGCCTCCAAGGGCCACACCGACGTCGAGGAGCGCGCCTCCTTCGAGCAGATCGCGATGGCGACGCTCACCAGAGGTGTGCACTGGTAGAAGGCCGGTGCGCTGTCGCCGGGTGCAATCCCGTGGGGCGCTGTCTTGAGATGATCAGAAGGTGAGCGACACGCCCCCGGCGATCGAGGTGAGCGCCCTGTGCAAGCGCTACGGCGACTACGAGGCGGTGCGCGGCATCGACATCGTGGTACGCCGGGGAGAGGTGTTCGGCCTGCTCGGCCCGAACGGCGCGGGCAAGACGACCACCGTGGAGATCCTCGAGGGCTATCGCACGCGCACCAGCGGCGAGGTCTCAGTGCTCGGGCACGACCCCGCCAACCGCTCGATCGAGCTGCGCCGGCGAATCGGGATCGTGCTGCAGTCAGGCGGCATCTACAGCCACGTCACCCCGCGCGAGGCGCTCAGGCACTGGGCGAGCTTCTATCCCCATCCACGCGAGATCGACGAGGTGATCGCGCTCGCGGGTCTGGATGAGAAGGCGGACGTGCGCAGCCGCAAGCTCTCCGGCGGGCAGCTGCGCCGCCTGGACTTCGCGCTGGCGCTTGTCGGCGACCCCGAGCTGATCTTCCTCGATGAGCCCACCACCGGCTTTGATCCAGAGGCGCGCCGGGCGGCGTGGGAGACGATCCGCTCGCTGCGCGCGCTGGGCAAGACGATCCTGCTGACCACCCACTACCTGGAGGAGGCGCAGGCGCTCGCCGACCGTGTGGCGATCGTCAAGGACGGACGTGTGCTGGCAATCGGTCCGCCGCGCGAGTTGGGCGTGGGCACAGGCGGCGAGGCAGGTCGGGTGGGTGGGCTTCGATACAAGATCGCCTACCGCACCGCCGGCGGTGAGCTGGTCGAGCGGGAGACCGAGGACCCGACGGTGCTGCTGCACGAGCTCACCGGCGAGGCGCTCGCGAGCGGACGGCGGTTGGAGGAGCTATCGGTGGGACGCCCAACGCTCGAGGACGTGTATCTGGAGCTGACCGCCGCATCGTCCGGGGACCGGGATGCCTAACGCGCTCACCCGCGATCGACGGAACGCCGATGCCTGACGCGCTCACCCTGACATGGCGCCAGTACCGGCTGGAGCGCAGGATGTTCTGGCGCAATCCCAGCGCAGCGTTCTTCAACTTCGTGCTACCGCTGCTGTTCCTGGCCGCGGGCGGGGCGATCCTCAGCGGCAACCAGCACGATCTGAACAAGCTCGTGCCGTCGATCGCGGGCATGAGCGTGATGTCGACCACGTTCACCGCGCTGGCCTACAACATTGTGTTCCTACGCGAGCGCGGCGTGCTCAAGCGCATTCGCGGCACGCCGCTGCCAAGCATCTCCTACTTCGGCGGCGTGGCCGCCAATGCTGTGACCAACACGGCGCTGCAGATCGCGATCATCGTGCTTGCCGGGCGGGTGATCTTTGGGATCGGGTGGCCGTCGCATTGGGGTGCGCTGATCGTGTTCGTACTCGTGGGCGTCGTCAGCCTGGCCGCGCTGGGTGTCGCCTTCGCCCATGCGATCCCCAACTTCGAGTCGACCGCCGCGTACGTCAACGCGGTGTTCCTGCCCGTGGTGTTCGTCTCGTTCTTCGTGTTCGACGACTCCAGCGGCGCTCCCGGCTTCGTGCGCACGATCGCCGAAGCATTGCCGTTGAAGCCACTGATCGACGGGCTGTCCGGAGCGATGGTCACGGGATCGGGCCTCGGCAGCCACCTCGACGCGCTCGCGGTGATCGCACTGTGGGGCGCCTTCGGGCTGTACTTCGCGGTGCGCGGCTTCTCCTGGGAGGGCGCACGGGGATGAGAACCTACGCGCCGAGGACACGACCAAGCAGTTCGGCGCAGAGCAGATACCTGTGTCCAGCTGGTCCGCTCACCTAGCCACGGCCCTGTACGCCCGACGGTCATCTTCATAGAGACGGCACAGCAGCCTAAAGACGTCGTCGCCGTCGTCGCTGCCAACTGTGGTTCCCGACACTGACCGCACCTTGCGAAGGCCTTGAACCGCGTTGGTGACGAAGACCAGGTCGGCTCCCGTCAGCATCCTGCGGTCCAGCGGTCCCTCAAACGCGGCGAGTCCGCCACTGCGTGCGAGCTCGAGCATCCTCCCGCGTGTGATACCAGGCAGGCAGTCGCAGGTTCGCGGCGTCAGTAGCTGCTCCCCATCGAGAACAAACACGTTGGATGTGACGCCCTCGAGCAGACGACCTCCGGGAGACACGTACAGGCCCTCGTCGGCTCCGCACTGAGCGACCCGCCGCCGCGCCAGCACGGCATGCTGCCAGCTGGTGCTCTTAGCCTTCCTACCAGGCTCGCTGTGCTGCTCCAGCAGCGTCACTTCGATGTCTTTACGAACGCCAACACCGGTAGGCGTGGGTAGGGCGGCGATGACGACCGTGGGCGGAGTTCTTGGCGCAGACAGCCCCACAACGCCGCTACCGCGCGTAACAGTTAACCGCAGATATGCATCTCGCAGACCCGAACGGCTGACTGTCTCGCGTACCGAGTCTGTGAGCGCAGCGGCCGAGGGCATGTCCTGAAATTCCAGCTCAGCGGCCGCGGAATGCAGTCGCAGCAGGTGACGATCCAGCAGATAGGGAATTCCTTCCAGGACGCGCAGTGACTCAAACAGCCCGTCCCCCAACACAAATCCGGCATCGAGCACGGAGACCGTGGCCTTCTCCGGCTCGAAGAAGCGTCCGTTCACACAGATGCACCCAGTCTGTGACGGCGCCGCGCTCGGCATATCCGGCCCGGGCGCGTGAAAATCGGCTCGGGTGTTCATGGATATGACTCCGGCACCTCAGCGCGCGACGACGTCGCCGAGCGCCTCGTCGATCGCTGTGAGCGTGTCGGCGTCGAGCGTGACGCCGGAGGCGCAGACGTTTGCGTGAACCTGCTCGGGACGGCTCGCGCCGACGATCGCCGAGGCGACGTTCTGCTGGCGCAGGACCCACGCGAGCGCCAGCTGGACCATCGTCAGCCCGGCGGCGTCGGCGATCGGCACGAGCCTCTGAACCGCCTCCAGCACGCGCGGTTGGACGAACCCGTCGATGAAGGCGCTCATGCTGTCGCTCGCCGCGCGGGAGTCCGCTGGCAGCGACTCGCCCGGACGGTACTTGCCGGTGAGCACCCCCTGGGCCAGCGGCGACCACACGATCTGGGAGATGCCCTCTGCTTCACAGAGCGGGATCACCTCGACCTCGGGTGTGCGCCACAGCATCGAGTACTGCGGCTGGCTGGAGACCCAACGCTCGACGCCGGGTAGCGCTAGCGACTCGTCGATCTTCGCGGCCGGCCACTCGCTGAAGCCGATGTGGCGCGCCTTGCCCGCGCGCACAACCTCGCTCAGCGCGGCCATCGTCTCCTGTAGCGGCGTCTGCTCGTCGTAGCGGTGACACTGGTACAGGTCGACGTAGTCTGTCCTCAGTCGTCGCAGCGAGGCGTCGATCTGCTTGTGGATCTGCGCGGCCGACAGACCTCGGTCGGTGTCGGACATCGGGAAGTACAGCTTCGTGGCGAGCACGTAGGAGGAGCGCTCGCGCCCGGCGAGCACCTCGCCCAGCAGTGTCTCCGCGGCCCCGCGCCCGTAGACGTTGGCGGTGTCGATGAAGTTGATGCCCGCGTCGAAGGCCGCGCGCACGCACGCCTTCGCCTGCTCGCGCTCCACTCCCCCGGAGTACGTCAGCCAGGAGCCGAGACTGATCTCCGAGACCTCGATGTCGCTCGAACCGAGCTTGCGCAACCGCATCTGCGATGAGACTACCCTGGAATGCGATGAAGCCCATCGATCCCGTCCTGCGATGACCGCGATCGATCCGTCCCTGCGTATCCGCTCGGTGGCACTTGCCGTCAGCGACCTGGCGCGCAGCGCGGACTTCTATGAGCGCGTGCTCGGGCTGCCGCTGATCGCCCGCGAGGAGCATGAGGCGCAATTGGGCCCCGATCGCGAGCACCCGGCGCTCCTGCTCACCGACATCACTGCAACTCCCACCCCACTTGCACCGGGCGCCACCGGCCTCTACCACGTGGCCTGGCTGCACACCAGCCGCGCGGCGCTCGCCGAGACCGTGCAGCGCGTCGCCGCGGCTCGCTGGCCGTTCGAGGGTGCCGCCGACCACGGCGTCTCCGAGGCCCTGTATCTGAGCGATCCAGATGGCCTGGGGATCGAGATCTACAGCGACCGTCCGCGCGAGCGTTGGGAGCGCCCCGCCGACGGGCGCGGAGTGCGGATGGTCACGCTGGCACTCGATCTGGATGACCTGCTGGCACAGTTCAACGGCGAGCCCGCCTCGAGCATCCCGCCGGATACCGTCATCGGACACGTACACATGAAGGTCGCAGACGTACCCCGTGCGGCAGCCTTCTACCGGGACGCGCTCGGTCTCGAGGAACAGGCTCAGCTGCCCTCCGCGGCGTTCCTGTCGGCCGGCGGCTACCACCACCATCTAGGCCTGAACTCGTGGCAGAGCCAGGGCGCAAAGGCCGCTCCGGACAGCGCTCCCGGCCTGCGCCGCATCGAGTTCGAGCTCAGCGACGCTGACGCGCTTGACGCACTGCAGCGCACCCTCGCCGGGGCGCTCGGCGACTCGCCTTCCGGGGGTGCGCGCGAGAGCGATGGACGCCTCTCGCTGCGCGATCCCGATGACCAACTGCTGAGCTTCCTACACAGCTGAGCGTCCGGTGTGGAAGCGATCATGGCGAGTATGGGCGGTCCTGCGTCGGTAAACGGGGGCTACGGCGACCCCACGATTTGGGCGCTTGAGCCGGGAGAGGCGATCGAGCGCAAGACGCTGCATGAGCGCTACGGCGGGCGCACGCAAGGGGGGATTGGGCCCTCGAGGAGTTCGCCAAACGTGATGGTGTTCTCAGATCCGGTAGCGGGTGAGCCGCACGGATACATCGACGGATGGCACGCAGACGGGTGCTTTCATTACACCGGAGAAGGCCAGCGGGGCGATCAGCTGATGAAGTCGGGGAACGCCGCGATTTTGCACCACATCGGTGCTGGTCGTGCTCTGCGACTGTTCCGAGGCGCACGCGGTCAAGTTGTTTATGAGGGTGAGTTTGAGGTTGCCGCCGATACCCCCTACTACACCACCGATGCTCCGGAGACTCGTAATGGACCAATCCGAAGCGTCATCGTGTTTCGACTGCGGCCACTGGACGTGCGGCCCAAGCCGAGCTCGTCAACGCTCGATCGTGTGGGTCAAGCAGGGGTCGAAGATGTGCCCGTCGAGGAGCAATGGACGGAGAAGGCGTTTGTCGCGCCGAACCAGAAAGCGTACGAGGCCGAACGCAGAGAGCAGGCCCTCGTGCTGGCATTTCGCGACCATCTACTGAACGAAGGTCATGAAGTTAGTCGACTGAAGATTGTGCCACCTGGCGAGGCTAAGCCGCTGTTCTCAGACCTGATGGATCGGACCACCAACACGCTGTTTGAGGCAAAGGGAACAGTCGAGCGGGGGTCGCTGCGGATGGCTGTCGGCCAGCTCCTGGACTACAGCCGGTTCCTCAAGCCAGCCCCGCGACTGGCCGTGCTACTCCCGACAGCGCCACGGGAGGATCTACAGGAGTTTTTGAAGTGCGCCGGTGTTGACCTTGTCTGGCGCGACGGCAAGAGCTTCCGAGATTCAGCGGACGAGGCTTGATTGAGAGCTCAGACGTTTGAGCTCGTGATCGGAAAGCTCGAGCTCCGTGCAGGCCAGGAGCTCTGTTAGCTGCTCCGTTGAGGTGGCGCTGGCGATCGGCGCGAGCACCGTTGGCTGCGCGAGCAGCCAGGCGAGCGCTACCGCGGCCACGGCGGTCTGGTGTGCGGCGGCGATCTGATCGAGCGCTTCGAGCACCGCGAAGCCGCGCTCGTTGAAGTAGCTCTCGCGTACGCCCGCCGCCCGTGGGCTCTCGACCTCAGCGCCGTCGCGACGGTACTTACCGCTCAGAAAACCCCTCGCGAGGCCGAAGTAGGAGATGCATGCGAGCCCGTGGCGCTCGCACACGCTCGCCAGCTCACCCTCGTACTCCCCGCGCTCCAGGAGGTTGTAGTGCGGCTGCAGCGCCACATACGAGGCCATGCCCGCGCTCGCACCGACGTGTACGGCCTCCTCCAGGCGAGCGGCGCTGTAGTTGGACGCGGCCGCGTGACGGATCTTGCCCTCGCCGATCAGCTCGCCGAACGCACCGAGCGTCTCCTCCAGCGGCGTGTCGGGATCGTCCCGGTGGGCGTAGTACAGGTCCACGCGCTCGATGCCCAGCCTGCCGAGCGAGTCCTCGATACCGCGCCTGATCGTCTCCCGCGAGAGTCCGGGGAGATCCTGCGACATGCCGACCTTGGTGGCGATCACGAGCTGCTCGCGGTTTCCCCGCGCGGCGATCCAGCGACCGATGATCCGCTCTGACTCGCCCGCCCCGCCGGAACCGCGCCGCCCGTACATGTCGGCCGTGTCGATGAAGTTGCCGCCCGCTCGAAAGTAGGCGTCGAGTACCGCGAAGGAGCGCCGCTCGTCGATCGACCAGCCAAACACGTTCCCGCCCAGACATAGTGGGAAGACGTCCAGATCGGTGTCGGCGAGACGGGCAATACGAGCAGGGTACCGTCCGACTATCTGCGCCGACCCATCGCGAAGCTCTGGATCGGCGGTGCAACGGCGCGCATGCTGGAGCCCACCTCGGCGCCCTCGACGCCCTCCTCACCGGCGCTCCCTCGAGCCTCCCCGGCCGCAGGCTGGGCGGAGGCGGGGACAGGTAAGCCACGCACGCGGGCACCGGCACGGCTGTCGGTCTCGTCGAGACCGTCGGGTAGGAAGCGCTCCAGCGGAGCCAGCTCACGCACGATCACGTTGACAACCCCCTGTGCGCGCTCCAGCACCCCCCTGGCGAGCAGCAGCGGCTCCGCTCGCGCCAGGTGGCGGTGGCGCTCGTAGACCGCTTTTCCCACGATCAGGTTGACCGTGCCGAACTCATCCTCGAACAACAGGAACATCGTCCCCTTCGCCGTCCCCGGCCGCTGCCTGGCGATCACCAGCCCCGCGACCGCGACCTGAGAGCCGGTTGGCAGCTGGGGAAGCTGGGCGCTGGTGGCAAGCATTGGCACGACCAGCCGTCCGCGCAGAATCGCCAGCGCATGCTCACCGATCGTCACCCCGCTGGTGGAGTAGTCGGCGATCAGCCGCTGCCAGCGCCCGAGCGGACGCAGCTGCGGCGCTGCCGGCAGCTCCAGGGGTAGCGCGAGCTGGGTCGCCTTTCCGGCGTCCGTGGCCGGGCCCTCGCCAACCGTCGCAGCCGGCGTTGCCAACCCCAGCTGCCACAGGGCCACCCGTCTGTCATGCGCGCCGGCGAGACCATCGCAGGCCCCCGACCAGGCCAGCTGCTCGAGCGTCCCGCGTCTGCAGCCGGCGCGCCCGGCGAGCCCGCCGAGACTGGTGAAGGGTCCGTTCTGCTCGCGCTCTGCCACCAGCCCCTGGACCTCCGCGCGCACCACGTCTTTGATGTAGCCCAGGCCCAGGCGCACGCTCCCATCCTCGACCGTGCAGTTCACCTGTGAGGCGTTCACGTCAACCCCGAGCACGGGAATGGGGATCCCCCGATTTTCGGCCTCGTGGACGAGGCTGTCGGGGGCATAGAAGCCCATCGGCTGCTCGTTCAGCAGCGCGCACAAAAACTCCGCGGCGTAGTGGACCCGCAACCACGTCGACTGGTAGGCGAGCAAGCCGAAGGCGGCGCTGTGGGCCTTGGGGAAACCGAAGCCGGCGAAGCCCTCGATCATCCCCCACACGCGCTCCGCCGTACGCTTGTCAGTGTCCACATGCGCCAGCGCCCCCTCGACGAAGCGCTCGCGATAGCTCTGGATCATCTCGTGCGAGCGCTTGCGACTCATCGCCCGGCGCAGCCCCTCGGCCTCGCCGGGGCTGAAGCCGGCGAACGCTTCGGCTACCTGCATCACCTGATCCTGGAAGATGACCGTGCCGAGCGTCTCCCGCAGGACCGGCTCGAGCGCCGGGTGCTCGTACGGGATCTCATACGCGGGGTCCTCGCGCAGACGTCGGCGCCGCTCGATGTACGGGTTGATCGCCCCGCCCTGGATCGGCCCGGGCCGCACGATTGCGACCTGGATGACGAGGTCATCCAGGTTCTGCGGCTGCGTACGGCGGATCGACTGCATCTGCGCGCGACTCTCGATCTGGAAGACACCGACCGTGTCGGCCGCCCGGATCGCCTCAAAGGTGCGCGGATCGTCGAACGGGATGCGCGAGATGTCGATGCGCTCTCCGCGCACGCGCGCGATCTCCTCCACGCAGCGCTCCACCGCCGAGAGCATCCCCAGACCCAGCAGGTCGATCTTCAAGAAGCCCGCGTCCGCACACGAGTCCTTGTCCCACTGCACCATCTGTCTGCCCTCCATCGCGGCGGGCACCACCGGGCAGCAGTCGATCAGCGGCCTGGATGCGATCACCATCCCGCCCGCATGCTGGGAGAGATGCCGGGGCAGCCCGTGGGCCTGTTCGACCAGATAGGCCAGCCAACGCCAGCGCGTCGAGTCCGCCCCCGCGGGCGCGACGCTGGATGGGTGGGCTTTGCTACTGCCTGCGTTCCTGCCCCATGGCTCCCCCTCCGGGGACGATGCCGCCCCGCGAGCCGCACGCTCGATCTCGCCGGCGGGCAGGCCGAGGACCTTACCCAGCTCGCGGATTGCCCCGCGCGCACGGAAGGTCGGAAAGGCCGCCACGAGCGCCGCGCGATCGTGCCCATAGCGCTCGTGCACGCGCGGGATCAGCCGCTCGCGGATGTCTCGAGGGAAGTCCAGGTCGATGTCGGGCAGTCCCTGCAGGTCCTCGTGCAGGAAGCGCCCCAGCGCCAGCCTGCTCGTGACTGGATCGATGTGCGAGAGCCCGGTCAGGTAGCACACGAGCGAGGAGACCGAGGATCCGCGTCCGCGTCCGGGCGCCAACAGCGCGCGCACCGAGTCCGGCCCGCGGATCTCCAGGGCGACCTCGCGCGCGAGCTCGAGCATGTCGTGGTGGATCAGGAAGAAGCCCGCCAGGCCGAGCTGCTCGATCACGCGCAACTCCTCCTCCAGGCGCGCCTGGGCCTCGGCGTAGGCTCCGCGTATCCCTGTGGAGGCGATCTGGACGGGATCCCAGCCGTAGCGCTCGTCCAGGCGCGCTCGGCACAGCTCGGCCAGGCGGCGTGAGGAGCTCTCGTCCTCGGCCCCCGGGTAACGGTAGCCGAGGTCCTTGGTCAAATCGAACGTCAGCTGCTCGGCTAGCGCGAGCGTCTCGCGGACCGCATCGGGATGGTCGGCGAAGCGGCTGGCCATCGCCTGGGGCGTGCTCAGCACGTGGCTGTGGTTGCCGCGTCGCAGCGGCTCGCAGGCGTCGAGCGCGGCGTGGTGGGCCAGCGCTACGAACGCGTCCTGCAGCTCCGCTCTGGCGCGCGTGTGCGCGCGAACGTCGCCGGTGGCCACGCACCTGACCCCCAGCCGCCGTGCGGACGCGACGAACGCGCGGTTGCGGGCGCGATCGTGACGGGCGTACGGACGCTGCAGCTCCACGTACAGGCCATCCGGGCCGAACGCATCGAGCAACCGCCGGGCCGTGCGCTCGTCCTCAACGCCGCGACCGATCACGGACCGCTCAGCACAGCCCGTCAGGCAGACGAGACCCTCAGCGTGGTCGATCACCGCCTGTAGGTCCACCGACGGCTCCGTGCGCTCACGCCCGGACGCGGGGTCGCGAGTGTGCTGGTGAGCGAGGGTGATGATCCGGCAGAGGTTGCTCCAGCCGCGCTCGTCGCGCGCGAGCAGCGTGATGTGACGAGCGTCCTCCACGTCGATCTCGGCGCCGTGAATCGCCCTCACCCCACCGCCTACCGTCGCCTGGGCAAGCTCCATCGAGCCGGAGACCGAGTTGTGGTCTGTGAGCGCGAGCGCCACGTGACCCAGCTCGCCCGCGCGCAGCGCCAGCTCCTGCGGCAGCGAGACGCCATCCAGGAACGAATATGCCGAATGGCAGTGCAGCTCGATGTATGGGATCCCGCCCGCCTGTGTGGACATCGGCGCCACTCACATCCCTAAGCGCCCTGGATAAACCAGCGGCCCGAGCGCAGATCGTGGAAGACGACCACGTTGCGCCCTCGCTCCCCCACGAGCTCCCAGTAGCGGCGTCGCAGCGGCTCGGCGGTCCACCAGCGGTCCTCCACCAGCCAGGACTCGCGCAGCGACTCGATTGCTTCGCCGTTCACCTCCCCCGGCATGCCGTCGCCCCAGCGCACGCGCGCAGGCCGGGGCTGGTTCAGAGCGCGGGCCATGCGCGAGCCATCACTCTGAAATCGGCGCCAACATCATCCGCCGCTCGGGCACGCGCGAGTCGGGATCCACGTACACAGCGCGCAGCGCCGCATCCTGTCCCGCCACCGCGCGCACCTGGGCGACGGCCTCGCGCAGTCGGGCTGCGCGGGCGCCAGAGCGAGCACCAGGACGAACCGGGTGGATGGCATGAGCGCCAGGACGAGCCTGGCGGGCGGCTGAGCGAGCGCGATCCTCGTCGAATAGCACGGCCTGCTCGCTGGCCGGTCCTCCGAAGCACTCGGCGGCCAGCCTCAGCACGATGGCTGGGGCGGGGAGCGCCAGCAGCCGCACCGACAGCGCCAGCCAGATGCGCTCGGGATCGCAGAGCGCCTGACGGAAGACCACACGCTCACGCCAGCCGCCACCAGCGGCCAGGCGCGCGGAGAGCGTGGCGGCGCGCAGCGTGCGTCCACGGCGCTCGGATCGGGCCAGCAGCCGATTCACTAGCACGCTCAGCACGCGCTTCAGCGCTTCGCCGGAGCTCGCGTCGCCGACCTCCATCGACTCCTCGATGCACTCCTCGACGCGACGTGCCCGCAACGGGCTGTCCTCGCCGCAGGCCAGCCTGTGGGCGAGCGCGCCCGGCGCCCCGAAGCGGTCGGTGAGCGCCGGGCGTCCGAGTCGCGCCAGCTCCCCGAGCGTGCGCACGCCCAAGCGCGTAAGCGGCTCGATCAGCGCGGCGGTGTCCTCCCGGAAGCCGAGCAGCGCGAGCGGCCGCCCGGCGAGCCAGCGCCGAGCCTCACCGCCATCCAGCACGAGCGGACGGCGCGAGCGCACCGCCAGGGCAGCGGCCAGCGCGCAGAAGCGCGTCGGCCCGGAGCCGATGCGCACGGGAGGCGCACCGATCGCAGATCGGCTGGCATGGGAGGCAGCGGCGATCGTCGCTGCCAGCGGACCGTGGATCCCACGCAGCCCGTCACTCTCGAAGTAGGCGAGCCCCGGGCGCGCCGGCTCGACATCCGCACCGATCGCTTCCAGGGCGCGCATCGCCGTCTCCCACACCTCCGCCACCAGCACGGGGTCGCCAGGCACAAGCACGAGGTCGGGACAGCGGGCGAGCGCCTCGCCGAGGACCATCCCCCGGGCCACACCACGGGCCTCAGCGGCCCCCGAGACCTCCCCTACGCGCTGTTCGCCACCGACGAGCGGCGCCACCGCCAGCGCGCGCCCCGCCAGCGTCTGGTGGGCGATCCTCGAGCCCTCACCAGCCGCCACGGCCAGCTCGAAACGGGGGATGTGGACGCACACGACCATGCGAACATATGTTCGCATACGACTCCACCCACGTCAAACTCGAGCAACGAGCAGGGGCCTCACCGCGCACGGCGCGCCGAAGCCTCAATCCATTGTCAACGGCCCCTCAGCCGATCCGCTGAGGAACTGGTGCACGAACGGATTCTCCGAGGAGAACATCCTCACCGCGTCGCCCGCCTCCACGATCCGTCCCCGCCACAGCAGCGCGATGTACTCGCCGATCTGCCGCGCCGAAGCAATGTTGTGGGTCACGACGAGGTAGGTGCCACTGTGGAGCGTGTGCATCTCCTGGATCAGGTCGCACAGCAGCGCTGTGCGCACCGGGTCCAGCCCTGAGTCGGGCTCGTCGAAGATCACGATGTCTGGCTCCATCACCAGCGCCCGTGCGAACCCCGCGCGCTTGCGCATGCCGCCCGAGAGCTGGGAGGGCAGATCGTCCATCGCGTCGGCCAGGCCGACGTCGCCCAGCCGCTCGCGAACGCGCTTGGCAATCACCGCCTCGGAGAAGTCCGTGTGCTGGCGCAGCGGGAAGGCGACGTTGTCGAACACCGACATCGACCCGAACAGGGCGCCGTCCTGGAAGAGCACGCCGATCTTGCGGCGCATGGCGAGCAGGTCGGGCATCGTCAGGCTCTTGACCGCCTGTCCTTTCACCACGACGTCGCCCGAGTCGGCGAACATCAGCCCGATGATGTGCTTGATGAGCACGCTCTTGCCGGTGCCCGACGGACCCAGCACGACGCTGATCTTGTCCTCGGGAAAGGCGACGTTCAGCCCGTCCAGGACGGACACACCGCCCAGGCGCTTATGCACGTCCACGCAGCGGATCGACCAACTGCCATCCTCCGGATCTCCCGTGAGGTCGACGTCGCTGGAGTGATACTGATGGCGATCCTCAGACGTCATTTGGATGAGGTGGAAGTCGGATACACGACGTGTGCAAACTGGCTCGTCTGGCCGTTGAACGTGAACGGGCCCTGCTGGACGCAGGACGGCGCCGCCACCTGGTTGGGCGCCCCCGGTTCGTTGGCAACTGGAGATTCTCCTGCGTTTGGCGGATGGGTGAGCTGTTTGAGGAGTTCTTCGGAGACGGTTTCGTTGGTCGGCCCGCTCACCGACGGGGCCGAGTCTGCACACGAGCTGGAACTGAACACCGGTAGCCCGCTGGCGAGCGAGCTGTAGGCACCGGGGTGCGGGTAGGCGTCGGCGCGGTCGGTGCCGATCCGGTTGGGGTAGACCGCGAGGCTCTCCGGGCTGAGCACCGCCATCGTCGTCAGCAGGTGCTGCTTGGGTCCCTGTCCGGGGATGTCGCTGTTTGGTTCGGCCGCCTCCGAGGCGGCGGTGACGTTGGCGAAGAACGCCTGAAACTCGTGCACATATTCGCCCGAGTACTGCAGGAACGGATAGAGGTTGTGCAGCACCGGCGTGAAGTTTTCGAATATCGGGACGGTCAGATTGAGGGCCTTCTTCATGTCCGGTAGATCCGTCTTGGCCGACTTGGTCAGCGGCCCGAGCACGTGAGGAAGTGGTTGAGTCCGGGAGCAAACGGCTTGGCCGCTGTGAGCAGCGCCGTAAGCTGGCGCTCGGTGGGCTGGAATTCTTCGAGGTACGGGTTGGCGACGGCGGCGAAGCGATCGACTTCTTTGAACGCCAAGGTCCCGTTGTGCTCGAACGTGGGCAGCGCGCGGAATGATTCGGCGAACGCTTTACTGGCTTCGGCGGCCGCGTGAAAGGTGCGCTCGCCGTTGACGATCGACCCTTCGAGCTGGTGATCGCGGCTGGCGAGCGCGTTGAAGACCACGCCTGTGTTGTGTACGAGCTCGCGCACGGCCCCTTCCTGGGAGGCGAGGACGGTGACCAGGCTTATTGGCGTTTTCGACGAACGGTTCGAGCTGGGCGAAGCCGGCGTTGATGGCTTCTCCACGGCCGTTGATCGCGGCCGCGACGGCCTGCTGCCATATCTGGAAGTCGGCGCCTGGTCTTGGCGTTGAACGCGGAGAGGATGTCATCGAGTGTCACCGACGGTTCGACCTGGCTGTAGGAGAGTTCGCCTCCGTCGGGTAGGAATCGCCCACTCTGGCCCTCCGGGATCAGCTGCACATAGGTCTGGCCCAGCAGCGTCTTCGTGCGCAGGACCGCATGCATGTTCGCGCGCACCGGCGCGTAGCGACTGGCGATTTCAACCGTCGCCTGACTGCGGCCTTCCTTGCCCAGCCCGAGCGACACGATGTGTCCCACATCCACGCCGCTGATGCGCACATCCGACTCTTCGGCGAGCGCGAACGTGCGCGGGAAGGCCACCGTGAAGCGGTAGCCCTGCGGCTTCAGCGGCAGGGGGCCCCCGAACGACTCCCACAGGAACATCAGCAGCCCGAAGCAGCTGAGCACGAACAGGATGATCACCAGCATGTTGCCGAGTGTGGGCGCGCGCTTCTGCATCTCAGCCCTTCCCACCGAACGGGTGCTGATCTAGATTCGAGAAGAGACCACCGGCCGGCGCCTTCGTTTGCGCGTGCTCGCTCGCCGCGGTCCCCGTGGCTTTCAGGATGCCCTCGCTTTGACATTCTTCCTTGGTCGGGGGCTTGACCAGGCCCACCAGCAGGTTCACAGTCGGGTTGACTTCCCCAGCGCCTTTCAGAATCTTCAGGACTTCGCAGTTGAAGTAGATCAGGCCGCGACCGAAGGCGCCGTGGGCATCGGCGGTGCTGAGCGCGCTGTTGAGATCGTGGTTGCCCCAGTCGAGGAAGAACAGGAAGCCGCCCTTGCTCGGCCCGGGATTGTAGGCGAGCTCATTGAAGAATTCATCGAGCACCGAGAAGCTCGACGCGAGCTTCGGGAGCACCTGGCTCAACTTCTGGGTGGTGGGCCCTAGTTCGCCCACGACGGGCTCGATTTCGCGCGCGAACGGGCGGATCTGGTTCTTGACGATCGGCGTGGTCTTCTCCGCCAGGTGCCGCGTGGCTTCGTTGGCTGGGCCGAGCGCCCGCGCGAAGGGCTCGAGCTCGCCCAGCGTCGGACCGAGCACTTTGGTTGCAGTGGCGAGCTTGTTGAGGCTGACTCCGGTCTTGTGCAGTGCACTCGGCAGCAGGTGCAGCGTCTTCTGGAAGCTGGCGTCCTGCTTGGCGAAAGTGGCGAACACAGCGTTGGCAGCGTCGACGAGCTGCGAGAGCTGCTGGTCCTTGCCGCCGAGCGCTGTGGCCAGCAAGCTGAAGTTGTGAATCCCACGTGCGATGTTCGCGTGGCGGATTTCGAGCTGCTGAGCGATCTCCTCTCCGAGGTGAGCCGTCGGGTCGAAGCGCTTGAGCGCCGCCGAGAGCGCCTTGCCGTTGCCTTTGAGTCCTATGCCCAGACCGGCCAGCAACTCCTGCAGGTTGGCGCGCGTTTCGGCATCCAGTCCGGCCAAGAATTCGTCGAAGTCGACGTTCGGAGCAGTCTGGGACAGCGGCAGCGTTTCGCCGCTGCGCAGCTTGCCGGCGGCGGGGGTGCCGGGGCTGACCTCGACGGCGATGTCCTGCAGCTGGGTCTTCGGGCGTAGCAGCAGCGTCGCGTTGCGGTAGAGATACCCACCGTACTTCGGGTCCACTTTCATCGTTACGGTCGCCACCCCTTCGTGCAGGTCGACGCTCGCGATTTCTCCGATCTTCGCGCCGGCAATCGTCACCTCCTGCCCCTGGCCGGGGGTGACCGCCTGGGCGGTCTGGAATTCCGCCTTGAACGTGTAGTAGTTGTGGCCGAGGACGGGCACCCAGCTGGGAAGCTTGAGATTCTCGTGCGCGAGTACATAGCCGCCGACTACCGCCGCGATCGCGATCATCGTGACCACCGCGATGAATGCCGAGCGGTAACGCTCGATCTGATCGCGGACGCTCAGCCCGCCTTCGTGGCTCTCGGCGGGATTCATCCTTGACCACTTCCGTCCGCAGGCCCTTGCGACAGGGGGCCGTTGAAGTTCGGCAGCGCCTGCGTGTAGCACGGCACGCTCGGCTCATAGGGCGGCTCTTCGGCCGGGTAGGCCGGGCGCGTACCGAGCGGGGTCAGGGGCGAACGCGTGAGTAGCCTCTGGCCTTGGAGTCCGGTGCCCAGGATCGACACGGGCTGCGACTTCAGGGTCTGCCCGCTGTTGCCGACCAGGAACTTGACGGCTGGACCGTTGCCGGTGAAGGTCTGCCCGATGCTGCTCAACCCGACCAGGCTGTACCAGAATTCCTTGTAGTCCTGGACGCCTGTCGTGCTCGTTCCGTCCTGGAGCTTGGTGTTGCCCGCCGGATAGAACACATTTGTCAGGCACTTGTTGAACAGTTCCGTCTGCTGCCAGAAGGGAGTCTGTTCGGTGATCAGATGTGCAAGCGAGGGCACCGACGTGGCCAACCCCGACGCGACGCCTCCAAGTTCGCTCGGACCGAACGAGGCCTGTACCTGTTCGATCCACGGCAGTGCCGCCGCGACCGTCGAGTTGGTGTTCCTGAGGCCCGGGAGGATGTCGTGCGCGAAGGCTCGCGTGGGCGGGAACGAGGCGTCCAAGCCGGCCAGACCACGGTCGAAGCCGAGCAACGAGCTCGGCAGCTCTGCGACCACCGAGGTGAGGCTCGTGGACTGCGCCGCGAGCGCGGCGAAGAACGTGTTGAAGTTGGGGATCAGTTCGCTCAGATCCTGCTCGTGCACGTTCAGCGCCGCGGTCACCTTGCCGATGCCGGCGATCAGCTTGGACAGGTCGTGGGGTTCGGTACCCCCGAGCGCCTGGTCGATGACGGCGCCACCGCGCAGCGCAGGAGGAGCATGTTCGTAGCTCTGGTTGAGCGCCTGTGCAGCGTTCAAGCCACGCACTTCGGGTTCCTGTTCGGCGTTTTCGGGCGCTTCTGGCTTGCGCGTCAGCGCTTCGCCGGCGTTGATGAGGAAGCTCTGCAGGTTGGCGCGCGTGTCCGTGTTCAGGGTGTCCAGCACCTGGTCAAGCTGAACCGGATCGGAGGTCTGGGCGATCGGGATCGTGTAGCCGGAGGAGATCGTCTTCGCAGAGGGGCTGCCGGGCTGCAGTTCGATGAACCAGTTGCCTTCCAGGAACAGCCGCGGGCGGATCTTGAGCGTCGCGTCGGAGTGGATCGGAAGGCCGCGCGTTTCGATTTCCATACTCACCAGACCCGTGTCGCCCTCGCGCTGAATCGCGGTGACGTGGCCCACGTTGACGCCGGCGATGCGTACTGGCGATTTCGAGTGGATGTCGAGGGCCGTTGCGAACTGGGCCTTCAGGCGGAAACCGTGCTTGAACGGGATGTGCTTGGTGAAGCCGAAGTAGATCCCGATCGCCAGGATTACGATGAGCACGATCCCGGCACGCACCGGGTTCGTCCGCTGCAGGTCGATGACCGGCACCTGGTCCCGGCGACGCCACCAGCGCTTGCGCCTCACCTGCCCCTCCCCTAGGCCTTGCGCGCCGCTCATTTGCGCTTCCCCTTGGCCTTGACCTTGGTTTTGGTTTTGACCTGCGTCTTGGGCTGCTTGGCGAGCCCGAGGGCTTTGAGCGTCGCGGCCGGGTACTTTTCGCCGAACAAGTTCTGTTCGCGGGTGGTGATTTCGCGGTTGTCCACCGGCACGTCGCTGGCGGGCACGTTGCCGATCGCGGCCTGTCCGGGTACGTAAGTCTCGTTGCCCGCTTCGCACACTTGCGGCTGGCCGGGAGCGGTCACGTTCGGGTAGGGGTTGTAGTGCAGGTGGTTGTTGTCGACGATCAATGAGCTGCCCTTGGCCGCTCTTTCGATCGACGGGCCGTTGGCGGGGACCGCGGATGGGTAGCCCTCGTTGTTGGGGCCGGTCGGGGCGAGCAGGAAGCCCGCGCGCGCGAGCGTTCCCACGCCGACGTTCGCCGACTCCAAGCTCGCCAGATTGCGGAACGCCAGTGTCCAGTAGTTGCAGTTGGCCTGCTCGGGCGCGAGCCCGGCGAGCAGCGGGTTGCCGACTTCGGCGGTCTGCGTGAAGTCTTCAAACGCAAGCGACACGACGGGGTTGTGGGCGAATTCTGCGAGTGCCTGCGAGGCTTCGGCCAGGCGCGTGTTCAGGGTGCTGGCGGCGGCCAGGTTGACGGCGCCTTGCGCAAAGGCGTGTCCCAATTGCGGTGCGACTGTGCGCAGCGCGCTCGCGCTGGGACGCAGCAGGCGCATGAACTTCGTCAAGTTGTCGTAGAGGGGCGCCTCGTGTGGAAGCGAGTAGGTCGCCTGCTTCAGCGCCACTGGACCGCCCCTGGTTGCTGCTTCCACGGACGGCGCGACGGACGCGAAGGCCGTGAAGAAGGTGTCGAGATCGCTGAAATAGGCGGCCTGCGTGTTCGCGATCGGTGCCGTCTGTGAGGCGACCCGCTCGAGTGCGATCCACAGCTCGTGCAGCCCCGTCGCTGGTTGGGCGAGGTTGTGCAACACGGGGAGCGCGTTCGTCACGAGCGGGCGCAGTTCCGCGATCGTCTTGTTCAGACCGGGTCCCCGGCCGGCCACGCCGTCGCCGAAGTTGTTGGTGTTGATCTTGATCCCGGTTCTGGTCGGCTTGTTGAACATATTGAAGAGTTCCTCGATGTCGACCGGTTCGCGAGTGTGGGCAATTGGGATCGTCTGACCCGCCTTCAGGGTCGCTCGCGAGGTGCCCTTTTCCAGTTCGAGGTACTTCAGGCCGATCGCCGAAACCGACTGCACGACCGCCTTCGTGTCGGCTGGCAGCGGCTCGACTTTCTTTTCGAGCTTGAGGTTCGCGATCACGGCGATATGTCCGGTGCGTGGGTTCTCATGGAGCGAGAGCGAGCGGACGATGCCGACCCGCGTGCCCGCAATACGCACCTGGTTGGAAGGTTGCAGGCCCGAGGCCTCGGGCAATTCGACCTTGATGCTGTACGTCGGAACGAACGGCAGGCCGATGTTGGCGTTGTAAGAGATGTACACGGCCACCACGACAATCAACAGCGTGATCGCACCGATCAGCAGCGGGCTCGCAGCCAGGGAGTTGCGCCGGCGATTCACGGTGTCTCCGTCGGGTCGCAGCTCAAGAGTTCGCCGTCGACGAACGGCGAGGAGCCGTCGGCGGCCGGCTCGGTCGCCGCGCCCGGACAGCGGCGCAGCTGTCCGGTTTTCAGGCCTTCGAGGGCCTGCTGCGGACTTGCCGGGGTGAGGTTGTTGTTTTCGCCGAGCTTGAAGTCGGGCAGGACGGGGGTGATGTGGACGTAATGGCCGTCGGCATCGTAGTAGGCGGCCGCCTGGCCGAAGGTGCGCAGGGTGCCCGCCAGGTCGGGGGAGTAGGGACCGAAGAACGCCGTGATCGGAACCGATTCCTGCAGCGCCGTGGTGGCGGCGGGCGAGGCCGTCGACAGCGACTTGGCGAGCGCGGGAAGCGCGCGCACAAGGTCGGTAAGGTCGTTGCTAGCTCCGGGACGGCTGAACGCCTGGCCGAAGTTCTGCACCACCGGCGTCCCCGTCCTCACCAGCGGGCGTAGGCGTTCGAGCAAGGTCGTCAACGACTTGGTCGTCGGCTTAGCCGTTTCGACGAACTGTTTGAGCGTAGCGAAGGTCGCCGGGAGTTCGGCGAATGTGCGGTTACCCTGGCGCAGGGTCACCGGTAGCTGTTTCAGACCCCGCGCGAGCTCACTCTGCTCGGAGCCGACCGCCTGAAATGTCTTGTTCTGGTTTTCGATCAGGTCCGCGAGCGCTTCCTTGCGCGCACCGATCGTCGTCACGGCCTTCGCCGTTTCCACGAGGAAGCTCGTGAACGTCGGCTGTTCGCTGATGAGCTCAGAGAAGAGGTGCGCGGTTGAGGTCAAGAAGGGCGGGAACAGTTCGGTTGCTTCGCCGAGGTTGTGACTCTGTCCGGAAAACTGTTCGCCAAGCCCCTGGATGAACCCCTGCAAGCCTTTGCGCGTCTTTGGGTTGAGCGTGTCGAACAACTGATCGAGGTCGGTGACTTCGCGGGTCGCGCTCGCCGGCAACTTCGCGCCTGCGTGCAGCGCCGGTTCGCTGTTGGGCCCCGGACTGAGCGCGATGTAGCGGTTGGCTACGGTCGTGAGTGAGGGCACCCGGACCTGAGCGACCGTGCCCTGGTGCAACGGCACGAGCGAGGAGTTGACCTGGATCGTGATCAGCGCTTTGAAGTTGTGGGTCAATTCGATATTGGTGACGCTCCCGACCGGCACGCCGCCGACCTGCACCTGGTCCCCCTTTACGAGCCCGTCTGCTTCGGCAAATTCCAGCTTGTAGCTCGCGCTGCCGCTGCCGGCGAATACCAGGTAGGCAACGATCAGGACGACGAGTCCGAGCGCGCATGTGGCGAGGATGCGGACGGGACCGGACGCGCTGGAGCGTACACGTGGGGCCGGTCCCGAGGGGTTCAGCGGCGGAGGCGGCGGGGGAGCCGCGGGTGGGCTGGGGGGGCTAGTCGTTGCCACCGGTTTGCCCTTCCCCGCTCGCCTGCGCGCCTGCGCCCTGCAGGGCTTGCCCTTCAGGGTGCGCCCCCAGCGCCGCTGTGCCGGATGCGCCAACGTTGTCCGGGATCGCTGCGCTCGAGTGCCCACTGCCGACTGTCGGGTCGGGGATCTCGCCCAGCCGATCGACGAGCGCGATCCACTCACTCGGCGTGAGCCCCGAGGCGAACAGGCTCGCCGCGTGCCCCACGGCACCACTCGGCGGGGCGAAGGAGACGCGGATGGCGTTGCCAGCGCTCGGGCTGGCAAGCGCCCCGCTGGCACCCGGGTAGCTCAGCAGGCTGAGGATCTGCTGCGGCCTGGAGAGACCCTGAAGCATCAGCAGTTTGCGCACGGTGGTGTCCGTGATCGAGCCCTGTCCCTGGTGGCCGGCGATCGGGATGCCGTTGACGGCGGTGATCTCCACGGCCTCGCTGCTCGCGCTGGCGGGAGCGTTGGCCGCGAGCGCCACTGGTCTGGAGCCAGCGCACGGCAGTCCGGAGACGGTCGGCCTCAGGTCCGAGACGGACAGGTACTCGAGCATCGCCAGCACGCGCTTGTCGACCCTGCCCTCCTGCACATCCTGGCGCGCGCAGCTGCCGAGCCGGATGCCACCATCCCCCTCCGGGGACGATGCGTGCAGCACCTGCGGCTCGAGCTGCTGCTTTGACTCGAGCAGCACCTGACCGACGGTCGGCGAGGTCGCCAGGAAGGGGTTCTCGCCTTTGGCCCTGAAGATCGAGGTGTCTTCCAGAGCCACCCACCCGTCGAGGATCGGCTTGGGGTCGATCAGCGGCGCGCCCACCCCGGCGGGGCGGATCTGGAAGAGGATGTGGGGTGGTGCTTCGCCTCCCGCGACGCCGGGGGAGCTCGCGTCAGTGTCGAGATGGCCGAGGACTGTCCCCGCGATTACCTGCACACCCGGAACCAGCAAATGCAGGTAGACGTCGTTGGGGCCGTCCCTGAAGACACGCACCTGCGCTGGCGACCTGGGCGGCGAGGGCGAGCGCGACGGCGGCGGGATCGGGGGCGAAGAGGAGCTCGGAGTCGATTCGAGCGCGGCGGCAGCGCCGAGCGCGAGCCCCGAGACGGTGGCACCCTCGGATAGCGGCGAGCGCGGCTGTATGCCCGCTGTTGCCGGACCGCTGGGCGCCGGTTCGACCTTCGACCCGATCACGCCCGCTCGTGCGATCCGTCTGCTGACCGCCGTGTGCACGTGCGGCTCGAGCACCGGATACACCGACGCGACTTCGCCGAGCTGGGCATAGACGTAAGTGTTGCCATACGCATCGCGCAGCGAAACGAAGTGTCCGAGCGAGGGCGAGTCGCCGATCTGCACGATTTCACCGTCCTGGACCGCGATCACGGGAGCTCCCGCCTGCGAGTAGATCGTCGTGCCGACGAGCGTCGTCGGCTGGCCGCTGCCCGAACCGCCCTCGGCGGACACGGTCGGGAAGCCGTCGTTGTAGTGCGAGGCCGCGTATACCGGGAAGCGGGCCTCGGTCAGGCCGGTGATCGCACCGAGCAGTTCCGAGGGCGTGCCGTCCAGCAACTGGGCGCGCAGCATGACCGATTCCACGTACTCCTGCGAGTGGTTGTAAGCGTAGACGGCCGCCTTGATATTCGTCTCGCCTCCGGCCGCGCGCAGGTACCTGGCGGCGGCAAAGATCGCGTCGGCCGGGTTGTAAGGATCCTTGAAGCCGTCGCCGTTGGCGTCGACCCCGTATTGAGCCCACTCGGACGGCAGGAACTGCATCCAGCCCTCAGCGCCGGCGCTGGAGACGCTCAGGTCGCGCCCATAGTCGGTCTCGACCTCGTTGATCGCCGCGAGCACCTGCCAGGGGATGCCGTAGGCCGTGCCCGCCGCTTGGAAGATCGGCAGCAGAAACGGCGGAATCTGGAAGCTTTCGATGAAGAAGCCCGGCACGCCCGCGATCGAGGAGCGCAGGTCCAGCGGCAGCGACGGAGTGAGCGTCGAAGGCGCAGGCGCCCGCTGCTTAGCACGCACGCCGGTCGCTGCGGAGCCTTTGCCCGCGCCCGCGCCGCCGGGCGCGAGCGTCGACTGCTTGTGGGCACGACCCCTGGCGCGTACGCGGCCGGGACTCGTGCCCTGCGGACGCTGGGCCCGCACCTGTGGCGGGACGGGTTCGGCCGGCGCCGCTTGGGAGGGGGCGGAGCTCGCCGGCGCGGGCGTTTCCCCGCTCGTGGTGGTCGTCTGCGTGGCGGGCACTTGCGCGGTGGGCGACGAGGACGTAGTCGGCGAACTCGTGGTGGTGGTGGTGGTGGGTTCGCTGGCGAGGCTCACCGCGGGGACGCCCAGCGCCAGCGCTCCCAAAGCGAGCGCGAGGAGCAGCGAGTGGAGTGACAGCGGTCGTTGAATCATCGCGTCATTCGTTGCCGAGGAGGTAGTTGAGCAGCAGGCCGCCCGCTTCTGAGGCGCTGCTCGAGGGCGTGTAATAAGTGGTGCCGGCGGTCGAGCCACCGACCGGCTCCGCGGTCCCCGCCGCGCCGCCCGCGAGGCCCGCGGCGGAGACTTCGCCGGCGCTCGTCGCCGAGCCCGGGTATTTCGCAAGCGCCTGCGCGGGGGTGGCGCCTTTGAGGACCGCGAGCGTCCGCGCCATCGTCAGGCTCGTGGTGCTCGGGTTGATCACGGACGACGCACTCGAGGCGCTTGCCGCGGTCGCCGCGGAGCTGGAACTGCTGAACAGTTTACGTCTGCAGCCCGCGTCGGACGAGGGTGTGATGGTGTAGGTGACGCAGAGGTTGCCGACACCCTCGGCCCGCAGGAAGTGGCCCAGCGCGTCGTAGCCGTTGGCGGCGCCGGTCCCGAGGAAGATGAAGTCGAGCAGACGCTCGAGGCCGCCGGTGTTGCGCAGGTTTTCGAGCAGCTCGGCGAGGTTGCTCGAAAGTGGCAGCGCGGCGGCGCCAGCGGACTGCAGGCGTTTGAGCAGTTCCCGCGTGCCGGTGAGCGCGGGACCCGTCACCTTCGCGGTCTTGCCGAGGCTTTCGAAGAACTTGGTGGTGCTATTCGAGAATCCGGGGAGGCTCGTGAACACCTTGTCGACCCCGGGCGCAGCGGCTTTGAGGTCTGTGAACGTCGGCGTGATCTGTTCGGCGAGGCGCTGGACGCGTTCTACGCCGGGCCCGAGCTGTTCGAGAAACGGCGGGAGCAATTCAAGATTGCGGGCCAGCGGACCGCGGGTCGCAGCGCCGGCCTGTGAGACCGTGTTGGCCTGCACGATGAAGTCCGCCACGCGCCCGCGGACGGCCGCCAGCGGGGCGAGCGCCTTGTCGCCGTCGACGGCAAGTTTCGCGAGCACGTGGTTCTCGCTCTTGAGGATCGCGAGCACCCTGTCGAGTTCCTGTAGCGCGGGATTGGCGCGGCGGATCACTTCGCTGAGGTCGCTACCGCGTTCTGCTAGGCCCGCGCCGAGTTCGTTGAGGATGATCGTCAGGCGCTCGCGTTCGGGCACGCGGTCAATGTCCCCGAGCAGGTCGACGTCGACTGGGCTGTGGGTGTTCTGCACCGGGAGCAGGTACTCACCCGCACCTTCTTGGCCGCTGTGAATCTTGTGCAGGGGCGGCGGCAGCGGCGTACCTTCCACGCGCGGCTGGGTGGGCGTGCAGTCCACGTACTTCTCGCCGATCAGCGCCTGCGGGCGGATCGTGCAGCTCGCGTCGGCGCGAAAGTCCTGGAAGCCCGGGCTTTCGATGTTCATTACGACCGCCGCCTGGGCGTGGGGCGTCGGCGTGACCGACCCCACGGTCCCAACCTTCACACCGTCGATCTTGACGTTCTCGCCGGAGATGAGGTTGCCGGCGTCGTCGAAGATTGCACGCACGGTGTAGCCGCCGTTGGATCCCCCGGCAGCGGTCGCGAGCAGCACGACGACCACGAGCGCGGCAGCGCAGGCGGAGCTGGCGAGGCCAGCCGCCAATTTCCTCCACCCCACGCTCTCCGTCCTCAACCCGATCCTTCCTTGTATTTACAACGAGCGGGCGACCCCATCGTCGGCGATGAGGTCGCCCATCCAACTTGCTTCTGGTCGAGCTTACGCCCTCGGCGACGCAAACCCTCCCCAGACGCCTACTTCCTGGGACACGAGACGCCTACTTCCTGGGACATGGCGCCTTGTAGGTCGCGGGCACGGTCACCGGCTTGGACAGTTCTCCGTTTTCCGCGAAGATCACTTCCGTCTTGATCGGGAAGCCACCCTTCGGGCACTTCAACGGGACCCGGCCGTAGTAGATCGTTTTCCCATGCGACTTGTACGCCGAACCGGCCTTGACCTTGATCGTCTTGACCGACGCGTACGGCGCTCCCGGCAGACTCGCGACGAGCGGCACTTCGACCTCAAGCTCTGGGCCGTAGCCGCCACCGCCGCCCAGATTGACGTAATGGCCGTTGGAGAGAATTTCGAGGGACACCGGCGTGTGACCGTCGGCGAAGAACTCAAAGCCACCACCCGGCGCATAGAACGAAGATATTTCGATCGTCTCTTCGACGCGTTCGCCGCCGAGCGTGACGAAACCTTCAGCCTTGCCGATCGGCCCAGCCGCCGAGCCTTTCGGGCACTTGATCGGCCCAAACTGTTCGAGCGTCGGCTTCGAGCACGTCGGGAAACCACTCGGATGCAGCTTGGCGCCGCTGGGCAAATAGAAGTTCACGCCGATAATCGGCGGCGGGGAGCCCTGGTATTCGGTCCCCGAGATCGTGTATTCAGCCTGCACAGCCGTACCAGCGCCGAGGATATCGCCGGTGTGCGGGAAGCCCGGGATCGGAACGGCTTCGGCTTTGAATGTGACTTTCGGTGCGGCCGCGGCAACGCCCGGCAGTGCCAGCAGGGCCAAGCCGAGGACGGCAAGACAGGTGGATGCTCTACGCATCAGATTCTCTCCTCTTTTGATGGACGGGACCGCCTCGATCCGGGTAGCTCCGGAGCCATGCGGTCCGGCGACATCGAGAGTCCCCGGCTGCTCGCCGGGGGACGGTTGCTGCTTCTAAAATAGACCTTATCCGGCTCGCGCGACGCGTTCAAGCTGACACGGCCGCGACGAGCTGACGGGAGACTGCGTTCGGTCATGCGCGAACCGTCGGATGATCTAGGGGCAATCGCACGCACGCTAAGGGTATACCGCCAGCCGACTGAAAATACCGACATTCACCGGCGCGCTGGAAACATCGCGCCGGAAATATAGGTATCTGATTGGGCAATCGCGCTAGCATCACGCCAACTGTAAGCCTCAACCTGAGGCTTATCTTTTGTCTACGGACAGCTCGAGACGGTCTCCTGTGAAGCGCACGCCAACGGGCTCCAGCAAGACCTGCCTGGGCCCGTCCTCGACGCGGCCGGCGACCAGCGCATTGAGACCTAGGGGCCGTGCGATCGCCACGATCTGCTCGCCGACTCCGGGACCGCAGTACAGGGCGAGTCCCGAGCCCATGTTGAAGGTCGAATACGCCGCCTGCGCATCCATGCCCGCCTGCTCCGCGAGGAAGCTCAGCACGGGCGGCACGTCTGGCAGGCGCTCGACGCGATAGGTGAGCGGCTGCGACGGGCGCATCAGCTTAAGCAGACCGTGGCCGGTCACGTGACTGACGTAGGTCAACTCGAGATCTGTCTCCAACAGCGCCGCGAGCAGCGGCACGTACATGACCGACGGCTCCAGCAGCGCCTCCCCCAACGTCGTACCGTCGGCCAGCTCGGTGGCGTAGCCATGGGACAGTCGACCGGCCACGAGCCGAGCCAGCGACGCGCCGTTGGCGTGCAGCCCGTTGGAGGCCACCAGCACGATCTCATCGCCCGGGCGCAGGCGCTGTCCGAGGATTGCCGAGCGCCCGACGGGCACGACTCCGACGGCGGCCCCCGCCAGCTCGATGTCGTGCTCGGCGAGCAATCCCGGCAGCGACGGCGACTCTCCCCCACCCCACACGCAGCCCGCGTCCGTGCACGCCCTGCGCCAGCCCTCGAGCAGCGACGCGGCGCGCTCGCGCTGCAGATACCACTCCGAGGCGCCGGTTGCAAAGTACGCGTTCACGACCAGCGGCAGCGCGCCAACGCAGCAGAGGTCGTTAACGATCGCCGCGACCGTGTCGTAGGCGATGTCCGCGAAGCGGTCGATCCCCTGGCCTTCGAGCACATGGCGCGCGACGATCGACTTCGTGCCCAGCCCCTCCACCACGAATGCGAACGTCTGGCTCCCGAGCTCGAACACGAAGGCCGGCTCGCCGCGCGAGGCGTCGAGCGCGCGCCCCCCTTTCGCCGCCAGCAACGACGAGGTCGACAGCGCCTTGGCCATCGCCAATCGCTTGCCCGCGTCGAGCGCGTCGTAGTCCACACCCGCCGCGCGGTAGCTCGCACCCTCATGACTCATCGGCGATGATCCTAGGTCACTGCCGTCACCGCATCGTTCCCGAAGGGGGAGGGAGGACAGATGGACTTCGAGCCCAGTCAGCGCTGTTCTGAGTTCAAGGAGCGCCTGGAGGCGTTCATGGACGAGCACATCTACCCGGCAGAGGAGCGCTACGAGCGCCAGCTGCGCGAGTCCGGCGACCCTCACCACCAGCCGCAGATCATGGAGGAGCTCAAGGTTCACGCGCGCGAGGCTGGCCTGTGGAACATGTTCCTCCCCGACGCCGATCACGGTGCGGGGCTGTCCAACAGCGACTACGCGCCGCTAGCGGAGATCCTTGGGCGCTCGCGCATCGCCCCCGAGGCGTGCAACTGCTCGGCGCCCGACACTGGCAACATGGAGGTGCTGCACCAGTTCGGCACGCCTGAGCAGAAGGACCGCTGGTTGACACCGCTGCTCGATGGAGAGATTCGTTCGGCGTTCGCGATGACCGAGCCCGACGTAGCGAGCTCAGACGCGACTAATGTCGCGCTTCGCATCGAGCGCGATGCTGACGAGTACGTGCTCAACGGCCGCAAGTGGTGGACCTCGAACGCCCTGCACCCCCACTGCCGGATCTTGATCGTGATGGGCAAGACTCAGCCGGAGGCCCCCATCTACACACAGCAGAGTCAGATCCTCGTGCCGATCGACACCCCCGGCGTGACGGTTATGCGTGGCCTGTCCGTGTTCGGCTACCAGGATCAGGAGGGACATGCGGAAGTGGACTTTGCGAACGTGCGCGTGCCCGCGTCGAACCTGATCGCCAAAGAGGGCGACGGCTTCATGATCGCCCAGGCGCGCCTGGGCCCCGGACGCATCCACCACTGCATGCGCGCGATCGGCGTCGCCGAGCGGGCGCTCGATGCGATGTGCAAACGCGCGGTTTCGCGCGTAACGTTCGGTCAGCCGCTGGCGATGCGCGGCAACATCCAGGACTGGATCGCCGAGTCACGCATCGAAATCGAGATGGCGCGTCTGCTGACGTTGAAGGCCGCGTGGCTGATGGATACCGTTGGTAACCGCCACGCGCGCATTGAGATCTCCGCGATCAAGGTGGCCGCGCCGAATGTGGCGCTGAAGGTGCTCGACCGCGCAATCCAGGTGCACGGGGGCGCGGGCGTCTCTGAGGACTTCTCGCTCGCTTCCGCCTACGCTCATCTGCGCACGCTGCGTCTGGCGGACGGCCCCGACGAGGTCCACAAGCTCTCAATCGCGCGGCGCGAGCTGGCGCCGTACATACCTCGCGAGCCGGCGGCGGCAGCCAGTTGAGCGATACCCCGCGAGCCGCCGGCGGCGGCCGGTTGAGCACGCTCGCCTTCCGCGAGCGGCCGGCCGCGGGCGAGGCGGAGGGGCTGCTGATCCTGCACCACGGGCGCGGCGCCGATGAGCACGATCTGCTGACGCTCGGCGACGTCCTGGATCCCACGCAGCGGCTGCACGTGGTGACGCCGCGCGCGCCGCTGACGCTGCCCGGCTCCCCGGGCCACCACTGGTATCTGGTGCCGAGCGTCGGCTATCCCGATCCCGAAAGCTTCCATGCGGCCCGCCGGCAGCTGGGCGAGCTCCACGACGAACTGTGGCAGCAAACGGGCATCCCAGCCGAGCGGACCTTCCTCGGCGGCTTCTCGATGGGAGCTGTGATGAGCTACGTCATGGCCCTCAGCGCAGATCGCCCGGTACCCACCGGGATACTCGCGTTCTCCGGCTTCATCCCGACCGTCGAGCGCTGGCAGCCGGACCTCGACGCCCGCACCGGCGTGCGCGCCTTCATCGCACACGGACGGCACGACCAGGTCATCGACGTCGGCTTCGCGCGTGCCGCCGCCGAGCGCCTGCGCGCCGCCGGCCTGGCAGTGGAGTATCGCGAGTCCGACGCCGCGCACCACATCGACCCGAGGGAGATCCCGGCGGCTGGCGCGTGGCTGGCGGCCACGTTGGAGCAAAGGGCATAAGGTTGACGAGAGCAGCCGAGTAGGTTAGGAGTCGCATGTCCGACGCAGCAGCGCGTCCACAGCCATCCTCGCGCCGTACCCTCGAGGTCCTGATCGTGGGCGCGGGCGTCGGCGGGATCGCGGCGGCGATCGAGCTGCGCCGGCACGGGATCAGCGACATCACGATCCTCGAGCAGGCGCCGGACCTGGGCGGGACGTGGTTCTACAACAGTTACCCGGGGGCCGCGTGCGACGTGCCGAGCCACCTGTACTCGTTCTCGTTTGCCCAGCGGCGCGATTGGTCGCGGCTGTGCTCCCCGCAAGCCGAGATCCATGCCTATCTGCACGAGGTCGCGCGCATGTACCAGATCGAGCACCTGGTGCAGACAAACACGACCGTCACGTCCTGCTCGTGGGACGCGGCGCGCTGCCGCTGGAGCGTCGCGACCGCCACCTGCGCCACCGCCGAGCCGAGCACGCCCAATGGCGCCACCGACGAGGTGAACATACCCAGCGCCACCATCCACGAGGCCGATGTACTGATCCTCGCGACCGGACAGCTGCACCAGCCTGCGTGGCCGCGGATCGAGGGCGCCGACAGCTTCGTCGGCCACAGCTTCCACTCGGCCGAATGGGATCACGACTACCCGCTCGCGGGCAAGCGTGTGGCGGTCATCGGCACCGGCGCGAGCGCCGTCCAGTTCGTGCCGGAGGTCGCACCAGTGGTCAAGCAGCTAAGCGTGTTCCAGCGCACCGGCAATTGGTTCCTGCCGCGCAAGAACCGGCGTTACCCCGCCGCGGTCAAGGCCGCGATCGAGCGTGTCCCCGGGCTGCAGGCGCTGCGCCGGAAGTTCGTTTTCCAGTACACGGAGTCGTTGACGCTCGCGATCCGCCACCCCGGGACGGTCGGGCGCCTCGCCGGCGCGCGCTCCGCCGCGTTTATGCGCTCGCAGCTCAAGGACCCCGAGCTGCGCATGAAGGCGTGGCCGGACTACACGTTCGGCTGCAAGCGCATCCTCTTCAGCTCGCACTACCTGCCTGCGCTGACGCGCGCCAATGTCGAGCTCGTCACCGACGCGATCGCGCGCATCACGCCCACGAGCATCGTCACCGCTGATGGCAAGACGTACGAGCTCGACTGCCTGATCTGGGCGACCGGCTTCAAGACGAACGACTTCATGTTCCCGATGCGGATCACCGGCACGAACGGAGTGGACCTACGCGAGCGCTGGTCTGCCGGCGCGCACGCGCACCTCGGCATGTGTGTGCCCAGCTTCCCCAACATGTTCGTGATGTACGGGCCCAACACGAACACCTCGGGCGGCTCGATCATCGTCTACCTGGAGGCACAGGCCGCCTACATACGCCAGGCCCTGCAGCAGCTGCGCGGCCGCGCAGCCGGGGCGATTGAGGTGCGTGCCGAGGTCGAGGCCGCAAGCGACCGCGCGTTGCAGGCGCGCTTCGCTGGCACCGCGTGGACGCAGTGCGACTCCTGGTATCGCGACCAGAACGGCCGGATCGTGGCCAACTGGCCCGGCTACATGCGCGAGTACCTCGAGCAGACCAGGCGGCTGGACGCGGCCGAGTACCGCTTTGCTCCGCTGCCAAAGCCAGTCGCCGTCGTGGGTGCTTAGGGTGCCAGGAGGGGTGGCGACGCTATGTACGACTACATAATCGTAGGAGCGGGCTCCGCCGGCTGTGTCCTCGCCAACCGTCTGTCGGAGAACCCGTCCGTGCGGGTATTGCTGCTGGAGGCCGGCGGCTCCGACCGCTCGCTGAAGATCAAGATCCCGGCGGCGTTCCCCGAACAGTTCCACACGAAGCTCGACTGGGACTTCGCGACCGAGCCCGAGCCGCACGTGGACGGCCGCTCGCTGTACATACCGCGCGGGAAGGCGCTCGGCGGCAGCAGCTCGATGAACGCGATGCTCTACGTTCGCGGCCGGCCACTGGACTACGACGGCTGGGAGGCACAGGGCGCTCCCGGTTGGGGCTACGCGGACGTCCTGCCCTATTTCAAGAAGTCGGAGGACAACGTCCGCGGGGCGTCCGCGTACCACGGTGTCGGCGGTCCACTGCACGTCGCCGAGCAGCGCTCGCCGCGGCCGCTAAGCACGCGCCTGCTGGCGGCCAGCGAGGCGGCGGGCATCCCGCGGATCGCCGATTACAACGGCCCCGAGCAGGACGGCGCGTCGATGTTCCAGGTGACCCAGAAGCACGGGCGCCGTTTCAGTGCCGCCGACGCTTACCTACGCCCAGCGCTCACCCGCCCGAACCTCGAGGTCCGCACGAACGTCACAGTATTGGGCATCGAGCTCGACGGTGAGCGCGCCGTCGGTGTACGCCTACGCAAGGGCCGCGGCGGCGTGGAGCTCGCGCGCGCCGAGCGCGAGGTGCTGCTGTGCGCCGGTGCGATCGGCTCGCCGCAGCTGCTGCTGCTCTCGGGGATCGGCGCGGGCGAGGAGCTGCGCGCGGCCGGCGTGCAGGTCCGCCATGAGCTGCCGGGCGTCGGTCGCAACCTGCAGGACCATCCGTTCGTGACGGTGATCTGGGAAGTCTCCGACCAGCAGACGCTGTACGGCGCCGACAAGCCGAAGGCGCTGGCGGAGTGGCTGCTGCGCAGGTCGGGCAAGCTCAGCTCGACGGTGGCCGAGGTCGTCGCCTTCACACGCACGCGCGGCGGCCTGCCGGCGGCCGACATCCAGTTCCACATGGGCGCCGCCTATTACGAAGACCACGGCGCAGAGACCTACGATGGTCACTGCATGGTGATCGCGCCGGTGCTCGTTTCACCACAGGCCCGCGGTCAGGTGTGGCTGCGCTCGGCCAACCCCATGGCTAAGCCGCGGATCCTCACCAACACGCTGTCAGAGCCCGATGACGTCGCGTCGTTGCTCGCGGGGATGCGCCTGGCGCGGCAGATAGCCGCGCAGTTGCCGCTGCGGGATCTGGTCGTCAAGGAGCTCAAGCCCGGAGCGGCGAGCAGCGAGGACGCGGAGCTCGAGGCAGACTTGCGCAGGCGCCTGATGCTGATCTACCACCCGGTGGGCACCGCGAGGATGAGCGACACGCACCCGCAGGCGGTCGTCGACTCCCAGCTGCGCGTCCACGGCCTGCAGGGCCTGCGGGTCATCGACGCGTCGATCATGCCCACGATCACCGGCGGCAACACCAACGCACCGACGATCATGATCGCCGAGCGCGGCGCCGACTTAATTCGAGCCCGTCCACCCGCGTGAGCCTCCAGCTCGTCCGGCGCCTGATATGAGCCTCTCGATCAACTACCACCGCGAGGGAGCAGGCCCGCCCCTGGTGCTGCTGCACGGGGTCGGACTCCGCTGGCAGATCTGGGGGCCGGTGATCGATCGGCTCGCCCGCGACTTCGATGTGATCGCGTGCGACTCTCCCGGCTTCGGGCGCTCCGCGCAGCTATCAGCGGGCATCGAGCCGACGATCCCAGCGTACGCGGACGCCTTCGAGTGGTTCTTTGCCGAGCTCGGACTCGAGCGCCCGCACGTTGCGGGCAACTCGATGGGCGGCGCGATTGCACTCGAGCTGGCCCGCGGCCGAGCCGTGAGGTCGGTGAGCGCATTCTCCCCGGCGGGCTTCTGGACGGTCGCCGAGCGGCGCTTTTGCCAACTGTCGCTGAGTGGGCTAGCGCGGATGCCCGACGCCGCGCGTCCGTCCATCGAAGCGTTGGCGCGCACCCGTGCCGGGCGCCTGGCGCTGTTCTCGCAGACGTTCGGCTATCCGGCGCGACTGCCGGGCGAGGAGGCGGTCGCGACGCTCAGGAACGCATGGGCCGCACCTGCACTGACGGGCGCCCTCGACGCGTTCGGCAAGTACTGCTTCGGCGCGCCACAGCAGCTGCGCAGCACACCCGTGACGATCGCCTGGGGCAGGCGTGACCGACTGCTCCCCTACCGGCTGCAGGCGCCGCGAGCACGCACGATGCTGCCATGGGCCACGCACGTAACCCTCGGCGCGGGGCACGTGCCGTTCTTCGACGATCCCGCGGCGGTCGCCGAAGTGATCCGCGTCTGCACCCGCTCGGCCACGGCCATGGACACGCGTCCGTCGCCAAGTCGAGGGCCTTGAAGCTTCAACGCGCGCGGTGGAAGACCGTCGGCGTGCTCAGCCTTGTGCTGCTGGCCGTCGCCGTAGCGTGGAGGATCACAACACAAGGCACACCGCCACTGCGCATCCACCGAACGCTGGATGCGTATGTCCATCTCCCCGGGAGTGCGCCCGTGCTCGCGTGGCCGCGCGAAGGTCAGGCTGCGGTTGAGGTTGAAGGATTGGGCAGCCTCGGAACCTCAGGCAGTGCTACGCCGGTGCCGATCGCGAGCGTCGCCAAGGTGATGACCGCCTACCTCACCCTGCTCCAGCACCCGCTGGCACCCGGCGAGCAGGGCTTCGTGATGACGATTACACCCGCGGACGTCGCCGAAGAGCAACAGCGAGTCGCCCTCGACGAGTCCACGCTGAGCGTGCGCAGCGGCGAGCGAATCACCGAGCGCCAGGCGCTGCAGGCGCTGCTGCTGCCCTCGGCAAACAACATCGCCGCGCTGCTCGCCGTCCACGACGCGGGCACGCTCGCGGCGTTCGTCGCGCGCATGAACGCCACCGCCGAGCGACTTGGCATGACCTCGACCACATACACCGACCCGAGCGGGTTTGAACCCCAGACGGTATCCACCGCCGCCGATCAGTTGAAGCTCGCGCGCGTGGCCATGCGCGCGCCTGCGTTCGCGGCGATCGTCGACGAACCTTCCGCCAAGCTGCCGGTCGTCGGACGCGTCGCCAACTACAACGGCCTCGTTGGTACCGACGGCTACGTGGGGGTCAAGACGGGCTCAGACCGCGCGGCCGGCGGCTGCCTCGTGTTCGCCAAGCACGTCACGATCGGCGCGCGGCAGTTGACGGTGCTCGGCGTCGTGCTCGGTCAGCACGAAGGCGCACCGATCGAAGCCGCTCTGACGAGCGCCCAACGGCTCGGCGACGCGGCGGCGGCGGCACTGCACATCGAGACCGTGTTACCCGCCGGCACGAGCGTGCTGAGCGCGCGCAACGCGGACGGCCGGCGGATCACCGCCACGACCGCCGGCGCCCTACGGGCGATCGGCTGGGGCGGACTCGCGCTCCCGGTCGAGGTTTTCGTGCGCCCCGCAGTTACCCGGCTGCGAGCCGGCGAGCCGATCGCGACCGTGGCCGTCGGCGGCGCCAGCCCGGTCACAACCGGCGTGCTGGCAACGCGCTCGCTCGGGGGGCCGTCGCTCGGCTGGCGCTTGCGACATCTGTTCTGAGTGGCGGTGCCTTCCGCACACACGCGCGCGCAGCAGTTCCGATAGCGTCCACATGGTGCAAGTGGTGCGACCCGACGCATGGGCGGTTCCAGCGCCAGGCCGGATCAGACTCAGACCTCCGGGAGAAGGGAAGGACACAATGCACAAGCAGCTCCTTGCCAGCCTTGCACCGCTGCTGGCGATGATCGCCGCGTTTGCGATGCCATCGACAGCGCAGGCTGAACCCCCGCGGCATTGGTACAGCGAAGGCAAGCTGATCGTCGGCCAAGCCGTGCCCGTTGCAACCAGCGGCACCCTCACGTTCGATCTAACGCAATTCGGTGTGACGGTCACGTGCAAAGTGAAAGACAGCGACACCATCACAAATCCTCCGAGCGGTGCACCGGGCACGGACGAAATGACCGCATTTACGCTCTCCGGCTGCAAAGTTCCCAAGGGAACGGTGAGCATCTGCAAAACCAAGATAGAAGTCATCGCACACGGTCTGCCCTGGCTTACTCATCTGACATCCGAACCCCCCGCGACGATCAGAGACGCCATTGAAGGCATCGCATTGGAATTCCGATGCAAGAAAGGGACTGTGTTCGGGACGGTCACGGGGACGCTCAGCCCCAAAGTCGGCAACAGCGTCCTCGAATTTGAAGGCGGTGCGGTTCTCAGCGGCCCGTTTGGCGTCGTTACGGTCACCGGTATAGACAAACTGAAAGGCCCCATAGGCGATCGGAAAATCACCGCGGCTTAGGGTTGCACGTCGGCAGAAGACTGCCAGCCGCTGATTCAGTTGCCGTGGCTGGCCGTCTTCTTCGCCTTGTGGACTGCCTTGGTGTGGTAGCGCTTGCGGGCCAGTCGTTCACAGCTTGCGCGTTTGTGTTTGTTTTTGTCTTTGCGGCAGGTTTTGAGGGCTTTTGTGAGGCGTTGTGTGTTGGTGATTTTGGGTTTGGGGGTTGTGTGGCAGCCGGTGATAGCGACGTTCGTGGTTTGCTGGAGGGTCTTGCCGTTTTGGGCGGTGATGGTAACCGGGATCTGGAGGCTGGTTTTGCAGAGGCTGAAGTTTTCTCTTTCGGGGACGTTGGGGGTAAAGACGGAGTCTGGGCCGGCCGGGAGTTCGGTTTCAAAGCTCGTAAACGGCGCATCGGGCACCGTTTCCAGATGCGAATAGGTGATCCCGTTCTTGATGTTCGTCTTGGCGTCCACGACGATCGTGATCCCTTCGCCCTGGAGCACGAACTCCAGGTCCGGGAATTCCGCGCCACCATGAGAAACGAGATACGCCGGGCCGATCAGCGGGCTCTGCAGGACCGGGGTATGCACAATCGCGTGGCCGATCACCGAAGCCAGGTCACACGAAGCAGGGTTCACGTCGAAAGCTTGTTCAGTGCACGCCTTCTGCAGCGTACTGAGCCGCGAGGACAGGGCTTTCGGGATCTGCAGCGCGAGCTTAGCGATGTTCGCCTGGCTGATACCAGCCGAGGTGACCTTAATATTCAGGTTCGTACCATCGGCTTTGCTGCCGTGCCCCACGGCTGACGCGGTGAGCTTCGGCGCGAAGGGTAGGTTCTGGCAGCCCGTGACCTGGAACGGGGAGGATGCCGGGGTGCTGGTCCCCTGGCCGCCGGTAAGCGTGCCGGTGATACTCATCGGGCTGCAGTTCGTCGGGTTGAACGTGAACTGCGGCCGGTCGATGAGCACGTTGACCTGTTTGAGCTGGGCGGGAACGCCTTTGACGAACGTGGGGAATGGGTCGCTTTCGATCGTGACCGCGGCTGTGGCGGGGTTCACGTCGATCTTGGAGCGCACGTCCACGTTGCCTAGGTTGAAGGGTCCGGCGACTGCGGGGGTGATCACGAGCAGCCCGAACGGCGCGCCGTCATACCCGACCGTTAGGTAGGCCTCGCCGGGGAGCGTCACGGGTTCCCCGCCCAGCCCCGCGGTCGCGGTGGACTGCCCAACGAGGCTTTCCGGACCGCATGCCCATTCCTGGCCTGCGGGGGGTTCCGGGCACGGCGTCAAGCCCGCCAGAACCGCCGCGACACCGTCGGGGAGATGCAGTGTTAGGGACTTCAGGGGCTGTTGGCCGTCGGGCCGGTTGATCGTCAGCGTAAACGGCGTGAACCCTCCGGCCTGCAGACTCGTAGAACCCGCCAGGAAAGACGGTGCGAACACGAGGGGGCTTGGTGGGCAGGCGCCGCCACCCGTGCCGGTGGTGATCTGGAACGGGGGTTCGCTCGTGGGGCTGCTGGTGGTGTTTGTCCAGGCCGTGAATGATGTCGTGGTGGTGTAGCTTCCACACGCTGGGGGGGTACTTAGCGCCCCGCGGGGGCCACCGAAGAACTGCAGCTTTAGTTCTTCAAAAGGGACCTGCGGCGTATCCAGGAAGCTCGTCGTGAGCTGGCCTGTTTGTTCGTCCAGGTGTCCTTCGCCGGCGAGCTTGACACGGATCCCCAGCCGCGAATCTTCCGCCACGACATACATCGCTACCAGCGAGTTGAACGGGTTTCGGCCCGGTTCGCCGTTAGGGGCGGGGGTCGCGAGATACACCCAGCCTGTTAGTTCTTCGCTGAGTAACGGCGTCTTGATCCGCACGCTGCCGAGCTTCGACGCTTCCGGACACGCTGCTTTTTCGCTTGAGAACCGGGGCGGCTGCGGCGCCCCCGGAGCCAACGGATCTACCCCCGGGCTACCGAGATACCCGACCTGTGCCTGTGAGCATGCTTGCAGCCCGTTCGCCGCGGAAGGGTTCAACAGCAACCCTTCGGGCAACGTCACGGTCGTGCTGCGGACGTCTGCGTCGCCCAACACGCCTTCGCTGAGGGTGCCCTGCTGAGCGACCCGCACAACAACACCAAGCCCCGTCGGGGTACTCGCCGCACCAACCTGTTCCCCCGGACGGCCTGCTTCGGGTGGCTGTTCCGGCGCCACCGTCAGCGACGGCACGAACGGCAACGCCCCACAGCCTTCGAGGGCTTCCAAGGGTTCACCTGTCTGGTTTTCAAGCGTGAACTGGCTCTGCAGTTGATCCCCGGTCCACGAATCGCCTTCCATACTGGTGGCCAGCCGTCCGGTGCAAGCGGTCGGGAGCGTCAAAAACGGGATCCCGGAACGCTGTTTGAGGGTTTCGCATGTTTCGCCGGGGTTGCGTTCGATACCTTCTCGCAGGCACGCCCAGCCACGCGAGGCATCATGACTCTGGCTATCGGGCTGCCCCCAGAACGTGATCTGCGCCGCGAGGATCTGCGCGGCCGCGGTCGTGTTGCTCGTACTGACCGTCACGCCATAATCGCCGCCGGAGCGCACAGCGGTATCGAGGATCACCGGGACGGCGTCTGCGACGAACCCGAAGCTCGCGGGCTCACCCTGCGCCGGTTCCAGGTTGAACACCGGCACAGCGAGCGTGATATGCCCCGCCCTACTTGGTTCTAGAAGGCTCACGATCGCGACCCCGATCGCTGAGCCCTCGGGGCAGAGGTTCCCGACGTCGAATGCGGAGAAGTCTGAGGCTGAGCACTCTTCGCTGGCTTGGACGTTCCCGAGCAGGCCCGGTGGGAGGCTGAAGCTCAGATCCTTGGTTTGTGCGGGGGAGGCCGGCTCGAGCTCGACGGGTTCCCCGGGCTCCTGGACTTCTTCGAGGATCTCGTTGAAATCGACCGTACTCGTCAGCTGAAACGGATGCGAACCCGCCTGGCTATCAACCCCACCCCCTTCATCTTCCGGGACGATCCTGTAGCCGTCTTCTTCGATCCCGAACGGCACCGGCTGCCCACTGACCCGCACCATCCTCGTCAGCGACTGGCCCGGGACGTTCCCGCCGCCTTCGGCTTCCCCGCCTGTGACGCTCGCCCGATCCGACAGCGCCGTGACGGTGCCGGTGGGCTCTCCCACGCGGATCGGGATTTCCATTTCCAGGCGTTCAAACGGCGGGATCGCGAGCAACGTACTACAGCTCACTTCCTGCCCCACCACCGAACACTTCCAGTCCGCTGCTCGTTCCTGCGCGTTGCCCTGCCCCACCCGCGCCCGATGCGGATTCACCGCACTAGCCTCGGTCACGGCGAGTCCTGCGGGTAGTACATCCTTGATCGTGACTTCGCTCACGGCGCCGGTGATGCCCGTATCGCCCATGTCATCCGCGGCGACATCGATCACGCCTTCCCCACCGGGCGCTAGGAACGTCGGTGCGGCTCGTGCTGAAAGCCCCCACCACGCACCTGCAAACGCCGGGGCAGCAGACACCAACACACTCACAAGCACACCTACCAACACCACCAACACCCGCATCCGTGTACGTGGCCGCGGCCGGCGAACCCCCGCCCGCCGGCGCGGACTCGCTCTCTCTTGGATACTCCGCTCGGGGCGCATGCTCACCAGCCCCTCCTCACGCTCGACACCGGGGTGGCCTGGGTCTTTTTGGCTTTAGGTTTGCTTTTGCCCTTCGGCTTGGCGCCATAGCGCTTCCTCGCGCGTGCTTCACAGACGATTCGCTTGTGCCGGGTTTTGAGTTTTCTGCAGGCCTTTAGCGCGGTTGCGAGCTTCTGCCTGCGGGTCAACGGTTTGGGTTTGGGTGCCGTGAGGGTTTTGGAGGGCAGCACACCCGTCGCGATGTTCCCGGGCCCGGAGAACGTCGCACTCGCAGCCGCCGACACCAACGACACGCCTTCACCCGAGGAAGGCCGGCAGCTACCCGTCGCTTCGCATTCCTGCACCACCGAGCTGTTCGAGGACAGACACGGCGACGCGGTCGTGCAGACCCGTGCGTCGTAGATGTCATAGGCGTTGTCGGTGTCCGCGGGCACGAGCTGCGCGGCGGTCAGGAAGAACACGTTATTCCCGTTTTCGCTGGCGTCCAGGAACGCCGATTCTTTACCCGAGGTCCCCGAGGAGATCAACCCGATACAGCCACTAGAAGAACCACAGCTCCCGACATTTTCGGGCTCGTACTCATACACGTCCTCCTTGCCGTTCTTATCGGTGGGGACAAGCGCATCCGGGCTGTCGAAGAACAGCCGGCCCGTGTCCGAGAGGTATCGTGGTTGGTAGAGCGCAGCGGGGGCGCCGTAGAAGATATTGAACGTCCACCCAGGGATCGATGCTGCTAGCCACCGGTTACGCCAGACTTCCGGGCGATCCACGAGCAACCCCAGCCCTTCGCCCGCGAGTTCGGTATCGAACACGCCTTCCGGGCGTTTGAAACCCCCATCGGTTTCGCTGGCCGGGTTACACGACGCGCATACCAGCCGTCCGCTCTGCGCGTCATACAAGAACACCTCCTCATCAGGCTCACCACCGGTGGCGTTACGGTTGTCATAGCCCGTGAGGCTCTCCTGGGACATGAACGCCAGATACCGGCCGTTAGGGGAGACGCTGGAGGTCACCGCCGCGATGTTCCCGTTCGAGGGCGGCAGGTTCGACGTCAACCCGGCGCCCCAGTCCGCTGCATCTTCATCAGAGAGCGCCGCGATAAACCGCGTCTGGCGTAGCACCGGGTCTTGGGGGTCGGGTTCTGAGACATACAGGCTGCACGTCGCACCCGGCGGCGGCAGGGGTGCTTCGGCGTCGGGGTCACGCACGCATTCCCCCGGCGTCGCACCCGCAGCGAGGACCCCATTCGCGACGAAATACACCCGTGAGCCGTCCTGCCCCGCCCCAGGGATCAAGTTCAGGACATCCCCGCTACCGGTGATCGGGTCTGGGGTTAGATCGCTTAGCCGGCCCCGCAACGCTTCGCCCACCCCACTAACGATTTCGTACTCGTATAGGTCGGCGGGGGCTTCTTCGCCGACGGGTTCCTGCCCTGATTCTTCGGTTAGCCGGGCGGTGTCGGTGAAGAACACCCTGGACCCATCGCTGGAAGCGCTCTGGAAATGCACTTCCTGCTCGCCTTCGCCGGGTTCCGGGAGCACCCCGCCCCCTTCGCCGGGTTCGGTTGACCCCTGCCCTTGCGCCGCGTTGACCTGCACCGTTTCCCCCGTACCGGTGTCCCTGAGGTATAGCCGTTCGGGGATCTGGTGCACTTCCTCACTCCAAAACACCCGGCTACCGTTAGTGGAGATCGCGTTGCGTGCGTTCAGATCCCCGCCATCGCCAAGCGCTGGCTGGGACTGCGACAGCGTTTCATCCGGTGCGGGCAACCCATCCGGCAGGACACTCACCAGCTGCAACGGCTCCCCAGCTTCCCACTCATACAACCCCGCCGCCGTGGGTGCCGCCGCGGTCAAACCGACCTTCGATTCAAAGATCACATGCGACAGATCACTCGTCGCCCCCAAGAATTCCAGGGCGCCACCGAACCTGGTGCCCGCCGTATCATCCCCCGCCGTCACCAACGGCACATAGTCGGGGGCAGCGGGTGGGTCTTCGCTACGCACATACAACGTCTTTTCCGTAGCTTCAGGTGATAGCGGTGGGTCTTCCACGACCCCACCAACGCCGTACGCGGGTTCCGTCGGCGCGAGGAGACTCTCCCCTAGTTCGGGAGAAAAATAGTGGTACTCCGAGGGAGCCGGTAGCAGCAGACCCCGTCCCCGGTCGTGGGGTGTTTCAAGGCTCGTGGTTTCCCAGCCCTCTGGGCCGCGTCTGGAGATCAGCTGCGCCAATTCGAAGCTACGATTCCCCAACGGTTCGCTCACAACCGGCCCCGAAGCCGCCCACACCAACCCATCACCACCCGCTGCGGCCTGGATACTCGCACCCCTAGAGCGCGAGATCGTTTCGACCGCCGCGCCGTGCTTATCCGGCGGAGAAACCATTTCCCACGCACGCCCATCCGGCAACACACCAGCCGAGGGCAACGTCGTGAACGTGTCCACCACCGGCGCACCTTCAACGCTACCCGCCGCGTTGCTCGCCAGCACCCGGTAGAAATACGCAGTCGCCGGCGCAAGACCCGTCACTTCGACGCTCACGTCCTGGTCGCCGAAGCCCGCCGCGAGCTTCCCCACCCCCACATCCGTACATGACGCCGGGCTGAGCGTGCAATCGACGGTGCCGTACTGGAAATAGTATTCCGTTTCCCCACCCCGCGGATCGATCTGCGCACTCAACCGCTCCGAGCTCGCACTCACGCCCACCGCCGAGACCCCATCCACCACCGGCGGCGCCACCACCGATTCGGGGATGAACACCTCCACCATATCCGCGTCAAGCTCGGGGACAAACACATCCCCCGTCGCTGAATCCATTGCAACCCCAGCACCACCCGTCAACTGCCCCATACCGAACCGCTGGATCAACACACCCCCCGGCGTGAACGCCGCGACACTACCCCCCTCATCCAAATACACCACACCCCGACCCGCCCTCCCCAGCGGCGTGCCTTCCCCACTCGCCTCATCAACCGCCACACCCGTCGTATTTTCGTGATCCAACTCGTCTGCCAGGACCCTGGGTTCCGGTGCCGTACCGTTCAGCTTCGCGACCAGCAACGGATCCGGGGTTTCCCCCTCCTGCCCTGGACATTCTTCGCTAGCACTCTCGTGTTCATAGCCAACATAGAAAGCTTCGTCTTCCGCAGCGACCGCGAACCCCGGCCTCGCCGCACACGAGAATTTCTCTTCGACTTCCGGGGTGCGACGCAACGCGGGCTCCCACACAAGCCGCACGCCTTCGCTTTTCGTCGACTGTTTACTAAACCCATCAATCACGCCTTCTTCATCCCAATACACCCACAACACCCCAGCCGCGTCCACCGCCACACCCGACACATCTTCAAATTCGAGTTCTTCTTCCTTGACTTTGAACCTTTTCCATTTATGAATCACCGCCCCCACAGACGGGCTGTACTCATACACAACATCCCGTTCCCCCGGCCCAGCTTCCTTTTCTTCTGAGCCCACCACGTACACATCACCACGCGACGGATCTGACGAGCTCACCGAGTTATCAACCGCGATCGCCCCCGGCGAATGCACACCAAACTCCGACACATATTCAAAACCCCCAGCCCCATCAGGCTTGAAGATCTCGACCCGTTCCCCACCAGCATCCACCACATACACAACACCCGTCGCTTCGTCAACCGCCACCCCCGAAGCACCCTCAAACTCCCCACCACCAACACCAACCCCACCAAACACAGACCCAAACACATGCCCCCGCACACCCAACCCCAACGCCGAACCACACCACAACACCAACACCCCCACCAACACACACACCACAACACACAACACACGCCAACCACCCACCAAAGCAGCCCACGCTCCCAAGCGCAACCCTCCAGGCCTAGAAGCCACCACCCTGCTGCTGACGCTGTTGCAGTCGCCCATCACACACTCACATCCACTCACTCACGTTGCTTGCTTACCAAACACATGACGTGCGGGGCCAACCCGGCCCCACACGCCACAACGACCGACGCACTAAACGTATGCGTTCAGCTCCAACTTTTCTTCGCTTTTCACAGTCGAGGTAATGATCTGATCAGCCTGATCGTAGCCTTTACCAGCGAAGTCCGCTTCGAGGATATCCTTTACTTTTTTCCCGTTTTCTTCGTAGTATTCCAGTCCCTGGAAACCGTGTTTGCCCTTGTACTTCAGCGTAACCGTTTCGCTCATTTTATCCACAGGGACGTTCACCAGAATAGAGCCACGCACCGCTACCGTCAGTGTGGAGCCACATGTGAATTCAATGAACTTTTCCGCACCGCCACTCGGATACAGATCCAACGCTGCCTTGTGTTCTTTTTCCTTTTCCCACACAACACGGCCTTCAAGTGGCACCGTTTCCAATTCCCCTTCCTTCAAACCCACCGTCGTGCAGATAAACGGCACAACTTTGCAGCCTTTGAATGTGACACGTACGTTAGCTACTTCTTTCGTGCCAACATATTCGCCGGTGCTGCTCTCGGTTTCGCAACCAACCTGATATTTGCCGACTTCTTCCAGCACGGCTTTGCCACCCGAACTAGTCTGAAACTTCTTCACCACCCCCGGATGCCATTCATATTTACCGGTTTTGGTTTCGCTTTTCGTCGTACAACCCGAATTCGTGAATTCACCACTATAAACTTTACCGACCTTAGGAGCCTTTTCGCATCTGCCATATTCCGGCGCCTGCGCCGACGCACTCACCGTTGCGACTGCACCAACCACAAACACCGCCACCAGACATATACCCAAAAATCTCAAATATTTCATCTCAAAGCTTTCCCTTCTCAACCCTCGATATAGATTAGCCATCAACCGATTCAACCGCCAAATATTTCACTGGGCTACCCGCCCCGCCCGCTGGCCGTAAACTATGCCCCCGCGACGACGGGACCCCGCGCTCTATCGAGACGCGGGATCCCGCCACGCGTCGGTCTTAGGAACCTTCTCTAAGAACCGACTCTCGCGATGGCCTTATTATTCTTCGCCTTCTTTTACCAGCTGAGAAGTGGCTATGTACAGGTTGCCCTGAAGCTCCGTGATCCCGACCTGACCGGGCAGTTCGAGCACACGGTTGAGGGCGTCATCAACATACGCTTCGTCTTCGCCGCCGCCACACCCGTTTGCTCCTTCTTCAACGGGCCAGCCCAGATCAATCAGTCTGCTTTCCTGAAGCTCTACGGCATTGAATTCGTATGCCTCTTGGAATTTTCCTACCGCGCCCGGATGTTCCGAGGTCAGGTATTGCCATATCGGGTGTGCATCAGAACCTATCTCGCACGGTCCACCACCCAGCCTTTCGAGCAAGGGGTTGATCATTCTAACCTTCAACGGCAACTGAAACCCAGGTCCGCTCGCTTCAAGGATGTTCTGCGGACTGAGTGCGCCGAGCGTTTCATAGAGCAGATTGCCACCCGCCAGTTCAATTTTGACGTTCAGACCGGTTTCTTTGTTCTCTTTAGCTTCCTTGAAGGCCTGCGTCAAAGATGCCGGCCATCCCGCTTCTTCCTCGACCCGCGGGGTGATTAGGTTTAGTCCACCTTGAACCTTCAGTTCGGGAGCTTCCAACGTCTGATAACCGTTGGTCGCCGCAAAGGCACTGATTTCCTCATCCGAACCGTGAGTCCCGCCTTGGAGGACGATCGGCTTATTGAGCTTTACTATCGCGCGGCCCAGCTGAAAAAAGCCGCCCTTGCTGCCCCCAGCGGTGATTCCGGCATAGCAGTTTTCGACTTCTGGATTGTTATAGGGACAGCCTTTGTATTGAGTGAGTGTTTTAACAGTATATCCGTTTTTATTTGCCAGCGCGGGCATCGCGGCCACCGCGCTCACCGCGAACACGGCGACCAAGCAGAGGCCCAGTATCCTTACATGTCTCACGTCTCCATCACTCCTTTTTCTTTCGGGAAATAGTCGATCGACGCCCGAGCTCTCCTCCTAGAGACGCCCCGACACCGACCGTTTCAAACAGCACGCTCTGCGGAGACCAACGGCCCCCGCGCGAATGCGTGCTCGTCATCGACGCGAACACCAACGGTGCCCGTGCCGAGGAACGCTTGTCGACGACGAGCTCACAGACAGCACACGGCGCAACACCACGCCCGTACCCGCCCCTGCGCTCCACCTGCTCGCCGCACAAATCTGTCAGCCACCGGCTCATCACGCGACCTCGCTGACACTCGCGCGCGCCGGCACGTCAGGGGCCACAGCTGTACCGGAGTCGAGCAATTCGAGTACACGCCGCCCGCACTGCGTCAACACCCACGCGTTCTCCCGCCGCGAACCATTACGAGGCGTCACCTTCTCAATCAAACCCCGCCGCGCGAGCCGACGCAGCAAATGCGAAGTCTGCCCCTCATCCGCAAGCCCCGCCGCCTCGGCAATCTCGCGATTACTCGACCGCGGCGCACAGGCAACCACACGCAACACCAGCGTCGCACGATAAGTAAACGGCACCGGCGAAACAACCTCAAACCCATCAACCCGCCCCGACACCCGCTCTGCAGCCACACGCCGCTCCGCCGGCTCCACACTCCCCGCAGCCTGCCCCAAATACGGCACCACAATGAACGACATCAACGACGGCGCCAACTCCACCAATGACCCGCCACCCTCCTGCAGCATGCGCGTACGAATCACAGAGAACACACCACCAACAACAAGCTCACCAACCAACGCCGTCGACAATGTGAGATTCCCACCCACGATCCCCCTACCAGACCTCCCCTGCCCATCGTTCAGAAGCCCAGCCAACACGCCATGCACACGCTGCTCACACCCGCACATCGCCATCTGCGCCCCACACGCCTCAACAACGAGCAGATGACCCCAGCCCGGCTCGTCCTCGAGAAACCCGAGCAACGCCACCAAACCCGCACGCGCCTTCCCCAGCCAGTACTCCTCACGCCCAGCCGCCTCCAACACCACTCCAGAAAGCCGCCCCATACCCTCCTCAAACGCCGCCAAGAGACACTCCTCAGCACTCTGGAAAATCGCGTAGAACGCACTTTCCGACACCCCCACACCAGCAACCACCGTCCCGACTAGACGGGGGTTACTGCGTTCGGTGCTGTGCGACAGTCAGGCCTGAGGGATGTCTAAATGCCGTGGTTGGGCACCTGGGCGCCGGATCGTGGGCTGACACCGACGGGCGTCTTGACAAATTCGTCTGGATATGTTCTCATTCTCCCCACATGCGGACCTGCGGATGCAGGCGAGGGGAAGGGATGATGGAGGGAAGCAGCGTGGGAATCATGGATGGCCAGACCCAGATCAGGTGGACCCTCGGGTCCTCCCATGACACCCAGCGCTCACGCCCAAGACGCGCAACCACGGGCGCTAGCGAGCAAACCGAGACCCTCCGCGCCAAGCTCATCGCCGCGACCGTCGAGGTCCTCGCCCAGGGCAGTAACCCCCGTCTAGTCGGGTCGGGGCACACGCGCATCGCCGCATAGCTACTGGGCTCGCGGCGTCCTTCCCGCGATCTTCCCACGTACTCCACAGGATACGTCAACCGGGTCCCAGATCGATTGGCCCAGCGGAATAGCGCGTGTCGAGCCTACTCGGCTGGCCGACGCCGACCGGACGACGGCGTCGTCTTCGCCCTGAGATCGGACCAGATGGGCTCGTCGCTCCCCGTCGCCCGTCTGGTCGTCGTGCGTCCGCAGTGAGCCGGGCTGCGGGCTGGCGAGCCGATCGCGATCGTGGCCGTTGGCGACGCGCCAGCCCAGCCACAACCGGCGCGGTGAGCGTACGCCCGTTTAGCTGAGAAGCCCGTCCTGGGAGACCCATCGCTCAGCTGGTGCCTGCAGCATTTGCTCCGAGCGACAGAGAGTGACTGTCTGTGGTAACTCGCCCTCTCCTGAGGTGGCATTTGGTCTGGGCTCTATCGTCTCTCCTCCGCCTTGGTGGTTGTGTGGGCTGTTTTTTTGGCGGGGTATTTTTTGTGGGCTTGATGTTCGCAGACGATGCGCTTGCGCTTGTTCTTGTCTTTGCGGCAGGCTTTGAGGGCTTTAGCGAGGCGTTGTGTGTTGGTGAGCCTGGTGCTGGCGTGGGTATGGCAGCCGGTGATAGCAACGTTCGTGGTCTGCTGGAGCGTATCGCCGTTTTGGGCGGTGATGCTAACCGGGAGCTGAAGACTAGTTTTGCAGAGACTGAAGTCTTCTTTTTCCGGGACGTTCGGGGTAAACACAGAATCCGGGCCGGCCGGGAGTTCCGTTTCAAAACTCGTGAATGATGCGTCAGGCACCGATTCTAGATGCGAGTAGGTGATCCCGTTCTTGATGTTCGTCTTAGCATCCACGACGATCGTGATCCCTTCACCCTGCAACACGAACTCCAGGTCCGGGAATTCCGCGCCACCATGAGAGACGAGATACGCCGGGCCGATCAGCGGGCTCTTCAGGACCGGGGTATGCACGATCGCGTGGCCGATCACGGAGGCTGGGTCACACGAGGCGGGGTTCGCGTTGAATGCCCGTTCGGTGCAGGCCTTCTGCAGCGTACTGAGCCGTGAGGACAGGGCTTTGGGGATCTGGATCGCGAGCTTCGCGATGTTCGCCTGGCCGATCCCGGCCGAAGTGACCTTGATATTCAAGTTCGTACCATTGGCTTTACTGCCCTGCCCTACCGCTGAGGCCGTGAGCTTCGGCGTGAACGACAGACCCTGGCAGCCGGTGACCTGGAACGGCGAGGACACCGGGATACTGGTGTCCTGGCTACCGGTGAGGGTGCCCGTGATACTCATCGGACTGCAGCTGGTGGGGTTGAACGTGAACTGCGGCCGGTCGACCAGCACATCGACCTGTTTGAGCTGGGCGGGAACGCCTTTGACGAACGTGGGGAACGGGTCACTTTCGATCGTGACCGCGGCCGTCGCGGGGTTCACGTTGATCCTCGAGCGGACGTCGACGTTGCCGAGGTTGAAGGGGCCCGCGACCGCGGGGGTGATCACGAGCAGCCCAAACGGCGCACCGTTATACCCCACCGTCAAGTACGCCTGGCCGGGTAGCGTGACGGGTTCCCCGCCCAGCCCGGCGGTCGCGGTGGACTGCCCGACGAGGCTTTCCGGACCGCATGCCCATTCCTGGCCTGCGGGGGGTTCCGGGCACGGCGTCAAACCCGCCAACACCGCCGCGACACCATCCGGGAGATGCATCGCCAGACTCTTCAGGGACTGTTGACCATCAGGCCGGTTGATCTGCAGCGCAAACGACGTGAACCCCCCCGCCTGCAGACTCGTAGAACCCGCCAGGAAAGACGGCGCAAACACCAACGGGCTAGGTGGACAGGACCCACCGCCCGCACCGCTGGTGATCTGAAACAGCGGTTCGCTTGTCGGGCTGCTCATGGTGTTTGACCACGCCGTGAACGATGTCGCGGTGGTGTAGCTTCCACACGCCGGGGGGGTACTCAGCGCCCCGCGAGGGCCACCAAAGAACTGCAGCCGCAGTTCTTCGAAAGGGACCTGCGGCGTATCCAGAAAACTCGTGGTGAGCTGGCCTGTTTGTTCGTTGAGGCGCCCTTCGCCGGCGAGCTTTACACGGATCCCCAACCGCGAACTTTCCGCCACGACATACACCGCCACCAACGAGTTGAACGGGTTCGCCCCCGGTTCCCCATTCGGAGCGGGGGTCGCTAGATACACCCAGCCCGTTAGTTCTTCCCCAAGCAGCGGCGTCTTGATCCGCACCGACCCGAGCTTCGACGCTTCCGGACACGCCGCCTTTTCGCTCGAGAACCGCAACGGCTGCGGCGCCCCCGGAGCCAACGGATCCACCCCCGGACTACCGAGATACCCAACCTGCGCCTGTGAACACGCCTGCAGCCCATTCGCAGCAGACGGATTCAACAACAGCCCTTCCGGCAACGTCACCGTCGTACTACGAACGTCCGCGTCCCCCAACGCACCTTCGCTGAGGGTGCCCTGCTGAGCGACCCGCACATCAACACCAAGCCCCGTCGGGGTACTCGCCTCCTCCACCCGTTCCCCGGCATGCCCTGCTTCAGAGGACTGTTCGGGGGGCTGTTCAGGCTGTACCGTCAACGACGGGGAGAACGGCAACGCCCCACAACCTTCCAGGGTTTCCAGAGGTTCCCCTGTCTGGTTTTCAAACGTGAACTGGCTCTGCAGTTGATCCCCGGTCCACGAATCGCCTTCCATACTCGTGCCCAGCCGGCCAGTGCAGGCAGTCGGCAGCGTCAAAAACGGGATCCCGGAACGGTGTTTGAGGGTTTCGCAGGTTTCCCCCGGGTTCCGTTCGATGCCTTCCCGCAAACACGCCCAGCCACGCGACCCATCATGACTCGGGCTATCAGGCTGCCCCCAGAACGTGATCTGCGCCGCAAGGATCTGTGCGGCCGCGGTCGTGTTGCTCGTACTAACCGTCACCCCATAATCCCCGCCGGAACGCACCGCGGTGTCCAAGATCACGGGGACGGCGTCTGCGACGAACCCGAAGCTCGCGGGCTCACCCTGCGCCGGTTCCAGATTAAACACCGGGACAGCCAACGTAATATGCCCCGCCCTACTCGGTTCCAACAAACTCACGACCGCGACCCCGACCGCCGAACCCTCAGGACACAAATTCCCCACATCAAACGCCGAGAAATCAGAAGCCGAACACGCTTCCGTGGCTTGGACGTTCCCTAGCAAGCCGGGTGGGAGGCTGAAGCTTAGGTCCTTGGTTTGTGCTGGGGAGGCGGGCTCGAGCTCGACGGGTTCCCCAGGCTCCTGGACTTCTTCGAGGATCTCGTTGAAATCAACCGTACTCGTCAGCTGAAACGGATGCGAACCCGCCTGCCCATCAACACCACCCCCTTCGTTTTCGGGGGTGATCTTGTAGCCGTCTTCTTCGACCCCGAACGGCACCGGCTGCCCACTAACCTGCACAAGCCTCGACAACGACACGCCCGGAACGCTCCCGCCGCCTTCGACTTCCCCGCCCGTGACACTCGCCTGATCCGAGAGCGCCATCACGGTACCCGTGGGCTCTTCCACGCGGATCGGGATTTCCATTTCCAGGCGTTCAAACGGCGGGATCGCCAGCAACGTACTACAACTCACTTCCTGGCCTATCACCGAGCATTTCCAGTCCGCTGCGCGTTCCTGCGCGTTGCCCTGCCCCACCCGCGCCCGGTGCGGGTTCACCGCCCCCGCCTCGGTCACCGCCAACCCTGTGGGTAGCACGTCCTTGATCGTGACTTCGCTCACCGCGCCCGTGATACCCGTGTCGCCCAGATCATCCGCGGCGACATCAATCACGCCTTCCCCACCCGGCGCCAAAAACGTCGGCGCCGCACGCGCCGAGAGCCCCCACCACGCACCCGCAAACGCCGCCGGCACAAACACCAACACACCCACCAACACACACACAAACACCACCAGAACCCGCGCACGGCGAACTCCCACCCGCGCCTGTGCTCGGCGAGCTTCCACCCGCCGGCGTGGACTCGTACGCTCCTGGATCCTCCGCTCGGGGCGCATGCTCACCAGCCCTTCCTCACGCTCAACATCGGGGTGGCCTGGGTCTTTTTGGCTTTAGGTTTGCTTTTGCCCTTCGCCTTGGCGCCATAGTGCTTTCTCGCGCGTGTTTCGCAGAGTAGGCGCTTGTGCCGGGTTTTGAGTTTTCTGCAGGCCTTCAACGCGGTTGCGAGCTTCTGCTTACGCGTCAGCGGCTTGGGTTTGGGTGGGGTGAGCGTTTTGGAGGGCAGCACACCCGTCGCGATGTTCCCCGGCCCTGAGAACGTCGCGCTCGCAGCCGCCGACACCAACGACGCGGCCGCACCCGAGGAGGGCCGACAGCTACCCGTCGCTTCGCATTCCTGCACCACCGAGCTATTCGATGCTAGACACGGCGAGGCTTCGGTACACACCCGGGCGTCATAAATGTCATAAGCGTTGTCGGTGTCCGCGGGCACGAGCTGCGCCGCGGACAGGAAGAACACGTCATCCCCGTTTTCGCTGGCATCCAGGAACGCCGATTCTTTACCCGAGGTGCCCGAAGAGATCAGGCCGATACAACCACTGGAGAAGCGACAGCTACCGACATTTTCGGGCTCGTACTCATACACATCCTCCTTGGCGTTCTGATCCGCAGGGACAAGCGCATCCGCGCTATCGAAGAACAGCCGGCCCGTGTCGGAGAGGTATCGTGGTTGGTAGAGCGCGGCGGGGGCACCGTAGAAAATGTTGAACGTCCATCCGGGGATCGAGGCTGCTAGCCACCGGTTACGCCAGACTTCCGGGCGATCCACCAGCAGCCCCAGCCCTTCGCCGGCGAGTTCGGTGTCGAACACCCCTTCAGGACGTTTGAAACCCCCATTGGTTTCGCTGGCCGGGTTACACGACGCACAGATGAGCCGGCCGGTCTGTGCGTCATACAAGAACACCTCCTCATCAGAGACCCCACCCACGATGTTGCGGTTGTCATAGCCCGTGAGGCTTTCCTGGGACATGAACGCGAGATACCGGCCGTTGGCCGAGACGCTGGAGGTCACGGCCGCGATGTTCCCTTGCGAGGGTGGCAGGTTCGACGTCAGCCCGGCGCCCCAGTCTGCTGCGTCTTCCTCAGAAAGCGCCGCGATAAACCGCGTCTGACGCAGCACCGGGTCTTGCGGATCCGGTTCAGAGACATACAGGCTGCATGTCGCGCCTGGTGGGGGTAGGGGTGCTTCGCCTTCGGGGTCACGCACGCATTCCCCCGGCGTGGCACCCACAGCGAGGACCCCATTCGCGACGAAATACACCCGTGAGCCATCCTCCCCGCTGCCGGGGATCAAGTTCAGGACATCGCCGCTGCCGGTGATGGGGTCTGGGGTTAGGTCGCGTAGCCGGCCCCGCAACGCTTCGCCCGCACCACTCGTGATTTCATACTCGTAGAGGTCGGCTGGGGCTTCTTCGCCGACGGGTTCCTGCCCCGATTCTTCGCTCAACCGGGCAGTATCGGTAAAGAACACTCTAGACCCGTCGCTTGAGGCGCTCTGGAAATGCACTTCCTGCTCACCTTCACCGGGTTCAGGGAGCACCCCACCACGTTCCCCAGGTTCAGTTGACCCCTGCCCCTGCGCCGCGTTGACCTGGATCGTTTCCCCCGTACCAGTATCCCGCAGGTACAGCTGTTCGGGGACCTGGTGCACTTCCTCGCTCCAGAACACCCGGCTGCCATTCGTGGAGATCGCGTCCCGGGTGTTCAGGCCACCACCATCCCCCAACACCGGCTGGAACTGCGACTGCGTTTCATCCGGTGCGGGCAACCCATCCGGCAGGACACTCACCAGCCCCAACGGCTCCCCAGCTTCCCACTCATACAACCCCGCCGCCGAAGGCGCCGCCGCCGTCAAACCGACCTTCGATTCAAAGATCACATGCGAGAGATCGCTCGTGGCATCCAGGAATTCCAGGCCACCACCGAACCTGGTGCCTGCCGTATCATTCGCGGCGGTCACCAGCGGCGTGTATCCCGGGGCCGCCGGCGGGTCTTCGCTGCGTAGATACAACGTCTTTTCGCTCGCTTCCGCAGAGAGTGGTGGGTCTTCCACGACCCCGCCGACACCATACGCGGGTTCTGTCGGCGCGACCAGACTCTCCCCGAGTTCGGGGGAGAAATAGTGGTACTCGGAAGGGGCTGGTAGCAGCAGGCCTCGGCCTCTGTCGTGGGGTGTTTCAAGACTCGTGGTTTCCCAGCCCCCGGGGGTGCGTCTGGAGATCAACTGCGCTAGTTCGAAGCTACGATTCCCCAACGGTTCGCGCACGACCGGCCCCGAGGCCGCCCACACCAACCCATCACCACCCGCCGCAGCCTGAATACTCGCCCCCCGCGACCGCGAGACCGTTTCCACCGCCGCACCATGCTTATCCGGCGGAGAGACCATTTCCCACGCCCGCCCATCCGGCAACACCCCAGCCGAGGGCAACGTCGTGAACGTATCCACCACCGGGACACCTTCAACACCACCCACCGCATTGCTCGCCAACACCCTGTAGAAATACCCGGTCGCCGGCAAAAGACCCGCCACTTCGACGCTCACACCCTGGTCACCGAAGCCGGCCGGGAGCTTCCCCAACCCCACATCCGTACACGACCCCGGACTGACCACACAATTCGTGGTGCCGTACTGGAAGTAGTATTCCGTTTCCCCACCACGCGGATCGATCTGCGCGCTCAACCGCTCCGAGGCCGCCGTCAAGCTGGCCGCTGAGACACCATCGATGACCGGTGCTGCTGGCTGGGATTCCGGGACGAACACGTCGACCATACCCGCTGCTAGCTCGGGGACGAACACATCACCGGTCTGGGCGTCCACCGCGACCCCAGCACCCCCCGTCAACTGCCCCACACCGAACTGCTGGATCAATACACCCGCCGGCGTGAACGCCGCGACGCTACCCCCCTCATCCAGATACACCACGCCCCTACCAGCCTTCCCCAGCGGGGAGTCTTCCCCGCTGGCCTGATCAACCGCGACACCCGTCGTGTTTTCATGATCCAGCTCGCCCGTCGGGACCCCAGGTTCCGGCGCGGACCCGTTCAGCTTCGCGATCAGCAGCGGATCCGGTGTTTCGCCGCTCTGCCCGGGGCATTCTTCGCTGCTGTTCGCGTGTTCATAGCCAACATAGAAAGCTTCGTCTTCGGCGGCGACCGCGAACCCGGGTTTGGCTGCACACTCGAATTTCTCTTCGATTTCGGGGGTACGCCGCAGCGATGGCTCCCAGACTAGCCGTACGCCTTCGCTTTTTGTGGACTGTTTACTAAACCCGTCGATTACGCCTTCTTCATCCCAATACACCCACAACACCCCAGCCGCGTCCACCGCGACACCCGAGATATCTTCAAATTCGAGTTCTTCTTCTTTGACTTTGAACTTTTTCCATTTATGGATCACCGCTTCCGCGGACGGGCTGTACTCATACACAACATCCCGTTCCCCCGGCCCGGCTTCCTTTTCTTCTGCGCCGACCACATACACATCACCACGCGAAGGATCCGCGGGGTTCGTCGAGTTATCGACCGCTATCGCCCCCGGCGAATGCACCCCAAACTCCGACACATATTCAAAACCCCCACCATCAGGCCTAAACACCTCAACCCGTTCCCCACCAGCATCCACCACATACACCACACCCGACACTTCATCAACCGCTACCCCCGAAGCACCCTCAAACTCCCCACCACCAACACCCACCCCACCAAACACAGACCCAAACACATGCCCCCGCACACCCAACCCCAACGCCGAACCACACCACAACACCAACACACCCACCAACGCACACACCACAACACACAACACACGCCACACACCACACACACGGCCCAAACCCGCACACGCCCCCACATGAGACCCCGCAGGCTCAGAAGCCACCCTAACGCTGACGCTGTTGCTCTCACCCATCACACACCACACCCACTCATCCACTTGCTTACCAGACACGTGGCGTGCGGGGCCGTCCGGCCCCGCACGCCACGACAGCCCACACTAAACGTACGCGTTCAACTCTAGCTTTTCTTCGCTTTTCACGGTCGAGGTAATGATCTGATCAGCCTGATCATAACCTTTGCCCGCGAAATCCGCTTCGAGGACATCCTTTACTTTGACTCCACCTTCTTCAAAGTATTCAACCCCCTGGAAGCCGTGTTTGCCCTTGTACTTCAACGTAACCGATTCGCTCATTTTATCCACAGGGACATTCACGAGAATTGAACCACGCACCGCCACCGTCAAAGTAGCGCCACACGTGAATTCAATGAACTTTTCCATCCCGTCGCTCGGATACAGATCCAGTGCCGCCTTGTGTTCTTTTTCCTTTTCCCACACCACACGGCCTTCAAGCGGCACAGTTTCTAGTTCCCCTTCTTTCAGACCAACCGTCGTGCAAACAAAAGGCACAACTTTGCAGCCCTTGAACCTGACGCGCACATTCGCCACTTCTTTCGTGCCGACGTATTCGCCGGTGCTGCTCTCAGTTTCGCAGCCAACCTGATATTTACCGACTTCTTCCAGCACGGCTTTGCCGCCCGTGCTCGTCTGGAACTTCTTTACCGCACCCGGGTGCCATTCGTATTTACCGGTTTTAGTTTCGCTTTTCGTGGTGCAACCCGAGTTCGTGAATTCACCACTATAAACTTTCCCCACCTTCGGAGCCTTTTCGCACCTGCCATATTCCGGCGCCTGCGCCGACGCACTCACTGCCGCGACCGCACCAGCCACAAGCATCGCCGCGAGGCACGTGGCCAAACATCTCAAATATTTCATCTCAAGACTTTCCCTTCTCAAACCCTCAGATATAGATTAGCCATCAACCATTTCGACCACCCAAACGTTCTGCTGAGCTACACGCCTCGCCGCCACATTGGGTGCCGCTGCGGCGACGGGATCCCGCGCTCTACCGAGACACGGGATCCCGCCACGAGTCGGTCCTAAGAAGCGACCCTAGAACCCAATTCCCGCATTGGAGCTATCGATCAACCTTCACCATTTTCGTACTTTTCCTTCACGAAGCTGGTCAAGCCCGTGAAGAGATCGCCCTGTAGGATGGTAATCCCGTGCTGGCGGGGTAGTTCGAGCACATCGTTCAACGCGGCATCGACATACGCTTCATCTTCCCCGCTACCACACCCATTCGCTCCTTCTGTAACAGGCCAGCCGATGTCGGTCAGCCTGCTTTCTTCGAGCCCTACCGTCAAGAATTCATAGGCCTCGGCGAATTTGCCTGCACGACCCGGAGATTCCGACGTCAGGTACTGCCATACCGGGTTTGCGTCAGAACCGATCTCGCATGGTCCGCCGCCCAGTTTTTCAAGGAACGAGTTTATCATCCTGACCTTCAACGGCAACTTGAACGCAGCACCGTTTTCATAGAGGAGGTTTTCGGTGTCGAGAGCGGCCGGTGTTTCGTAAATCAGATTCCCGCCCGCCAGTTCGATTTTGACATTCAGGCCAGTTTCCTTATTCTTTTTGGCTTCCTTGAAGGCCTGCTTCAAAGATGCCGGCCACCCCGCTGCTTCCTCGATTCGAGGAGTGATCAGGTTCAATCCACCCTGAACCTTCAGTTCAGGAGCTTCCAGCGTCTGGTAACCTTCGGCCGCCGGGAAGAGGTGTATTTCTGAACCATCACCGTAAAACCCGCCTTGGAGGATGATCGGCTTGTTGAGCTTCACCGTCACGTTGCCCAGCTGGAAATAACCGCCCTTGCTGCCGCCGGAGGTAACACCAGCATAACAGTAAAAGACTTCTGGGTTATTCATAGGACAACCCTTGTATTGACCAAATGTTGATATGTTATATTCACTCTTCGCCAGCGCCGGCATCGCAGCCACTGCGCTCACCGCGAACGCGGCGACCAAGCAGAGGCCCAGTATCCTTACATGTCTCACGTCTCCATCACTCCTTTTTCTTTCGAGAAATAATCGATCGACGCCCGAGCTCTCCTCCTAGAGACGCCCCGACACCGCCCGTTTCAAACAGCACGCTCGACCGAGACCAACGGCCCCCGCACAAATGCGCACTCGTCATTGACGCGGACACCGACGGTGCCAACCCCAATGGACGCTTGTAAACGACGAGCTTGCAAAGAGCACAGAGCGCGACACCACGCCCGTATCCATCGCTGTGCTTCACCTGCTCGCCAGAAAGATCTGTCGGCCCCCAGTTCATCACGCCGCCGCCATCACCCTCACGCTCGCTGAATCGCGAGGACCGGCCGCGGCCTCGACACCGAGCAGCTTGATTAGACGCCGCCCGTGAGGCGTTAGCAGCCATGCGTTCTCCCGCCGCGAGCCACTTCGCGACGGCACTTTCTCGATCAATCCATCTCGCGCTAGCCGGCGCAACAGATGCGACATCTGCCCCTTGTCCGTGAGTCCTGCCGCCTCAGCTATCTCCCGATTGCTCGATCGCGGTGCGCAGGCGATCACGCGCAGTACTAGCGCCGAGCGATAATGAAGACGAAAGGGAACAGGAGGAGGAACCGCGGCAGACCCAGCAACCCGTGAACGCGGCTGCTCGACGACATCCGAACGCCCCGCGAGCTCCGCATCCGCGACAGTCCGACCGAGATATGGCCCCACGATAAACGCCATCAGCGATGGCGCCAACTCCACAAACGAACCGTCACTCACCTCGAGCATTCGCGTACGAATGACCGAAAAGACACCGCCGATAACCAACTCAGCCATCAGCCCCAACTCGGGCACACTCTCTGCGGTCTCCCCAGGACTCCCGTCTGTCACGAGCACAGTCAGCACGCCGAACAGACGCTGCTGACAGCGAAGCGCAGCCGCACAGTCCAGCGGTGCCTGCAAGACCAGCAGACGCCCCCACTCAGGCTCATCCTCGAGAAACCCGAGCAATGCCACCAGGCCAGCGCGAACTCTCTCTAGCCAGTACCCCTCGTGCCCAGCCGCCTCCTGCACCGCCTCAGAGAGCCTGTGCAGACCCTCCTCGAACGCGGCCAAGAAGCAATCCTCAGCATCCTGGAAAGCTCCATGGAGGACGCTCTCCATCCCCCCCGCAGAGGCGACCACCGTCCTACCCAGACGGGGGTCACTGGCTCACCGCCGCTTGACTATTGACCGCACGAGGCATCGCGAGCGCCTCGTCTGGGACTTTGGATATGGTCGGCTGGGCCTCGAATTCTGGGCATCTGGACCCTGGCTACGGGTGCCTGGACCCTGGATCCTCAATCATTGAACGCGAGGGCATCTTGACAAACTTGTTGGGATATGTTCTTATCCTTCCCACAAAGCTTGTCACGAAGTAGCAGGGGTTGGGCGAGAGGCAGGGGATGATGGAGGGGAGCGAGGCGGGCATCATGGACGACAAGACCCAGATCAGGTGGACCTTGGGGTCCTCTCACGACACCCAGCGTCCGCGCTCGCAGCACCCAATCGCAGGCGTCAGCGAGCGTACCGAGACCCTCCGCGCCAGGCTCATCACGGCGATCGTCGAGGCCCTCGCCCACGGCAGTAACCCCCGTCTGGGTAGGACGAGGTACGTGCGTACGGCCGCGTAGATACTGCGCTTTGTCGCGCCCGTCCCACGCGCTCCCCACGGGCATCGACACGGATGGGTTCCGCGAGCGCCCCGACAGGCCCTTTTGGACCAAGTATCGGTACCGCCATCGAGGTCGTAGCGCCAAGCATGGTGGCCTCGGCGACACAGAGCAGCCCACTATCATATTGCGAGCGCGGATCGCGGCTGCCTAAGGGCCGTAGGCTCCAGAGACCTGTCGAGTCAGCCCCGCCTCGTGAACCAGGCTGCTGGCTGAAGCTGAGGCGAGGCCAACGAGCGCAATCACCGTGGATTCAACCGGGCCTGGGAGGGCCGGAGACCGAGCGCATCCGATGTGCCGCCGGCACGCACCTGGTCAAGATCTTAGGTGTCCCGCGAACGCCGCGGTGGCTGCGGCAGACCAGGCGCAGCCTATCGCTATGACTGGGCCCTGTGCCTGAGGCCTTCCGTCGCTATCGCCTGCCCTTGGCGGCCTTGTGGGCTGTCTTTTTGGTGGGGTATTTTTTGTGGGCTTGATGTTCGCAGACGAGGCGCTTGCGCTTGTTCTTGTCTTTGCGACAGGCTTTGAGGGCTTTAGCGAGGCGTTGTGTGTTGGTGAGCCTGGTGCTGGCGTGGGTATGGCAGCCGGTGATAGCGACGTTCGTGGTTTGCTGGAGCGTATCGCCGTTTTGGGCGGTGATGCTAACCGGGAGCTGAAGACTGGTTTTGCAGAGACTGAAGTCTTCTTTTTCCGGGACGTTCGGGGTAAACACAGAGTCCGGGCCGGCCGGGAGTTCCGTTTCAAAACTCGTAAATGATGCGTCAGGCACCGTTTCCAGATGCGAGTAGGTGATCCCGTTCTTGATGTTCGTCTTAGCATCCACGACGATCGTGATCCCTTCACCCTGGAGCACAAACTCCAGGTCGGGGAATTCCGCGCCACCATGAGAGACGAGATAGGCCGGGCCGATCAGCGGGTTCTTTAGGACGGGGGTATGCACGATTGCGTGGCCGATCACGGAGGCTGGGTCACAGGAGGCGGGGTTCGTGTTGAATGCCCGTTCGGTGCAGGCCTTCTGCAGCGTACTGAGCCGTGAGGAGAGGGCTTTGGGGATCTGGATCGCGAGCTTCGCGATGTTCGCCTGCCCGATCCCGGCCGAGGTGACCTTGATATCCAGGTTCGTACCGTTGGCTTTACTGCCCTGCCCCACGGCTGAGGCTGTGAGCTTCGGCGCGAACGGCAGACCCTGGCAATTCGTGACCTGGAACGGCGAGGACACCGGGATACTGGTGCCCTGGCCGCCGGTGAGGGTGCCCGTGACACTCATCGGACTGCAGCTGGTGGGGTTGAACGTGAACTGCGGCCGATCGACCAACACATTGACCTGTTTGAGCTGGGCGGGGACACCCTTCACGAACGTGGGGAACGGGTCACTTTCGATCGTGACCGCGGCCGTCGCGGGGTTCACGTTGATCCTCGAACGGACGTCGACGTTGCCGAGGTTGAAGGGTCCCGCGACCGCGGGGGTGATCACGAGCAGCCCAAACGGCGCACCGTCATACCCCACCGTTAGGTACGCCTGGCCTGGTAGCGTCACGGGTTCTCCACCCAGCCCGGCGGTCGCGGTGGACTGCCCAACCAGGCTTTCCGGGCCACACGCCCATTCCCCGCCTGCGGGGGGTTCCGGGCACGGCGTCAAACCCGCCAACACCGCCGCCACACCATCAGGCAAATGCATCACCAGGCTCTTCAGGGGCTGTTGGCCATCAGGCCGGTTGATCGTGAGCGTAAACGACGTGAACCCTCCGGCTTGCAGACTCGTAGAACCCGCCAGGAAAGACGGCGCGAACACCAGCGGGCTAGGCGGGCACGGCCCACCACCCACACCAGTGGTGATCTGAAACGGCGGTTCGCTTGTGGGGTCACTCGTGGTGTTTGTCCAGGCCGTGAATGAGCTTGTCGTGGTATAGCTCCCACACGCCGGGGGGGTACTCAGCGCCCCGCGGGGGCCACCAAAGAACTGCAGCTTTAGTTCTTCGAAGGGAACCTGCGGCGTATCCAGAAAACTCGTCGTGAGCTGGCCTGTCTGTTCGTTCAGGCGCCCTTCACCGGCGAGCTTGACACGCACACCCAAACGCGAACTTTCCGCCACGACATACACCGCGACCAGCGAGTTGAACGGGTTCGCCCCCGGTTCGCCATTCGGAGCAGGGGTCGCGAGATACACCCAGCCCTGCAGTTCTTCCCCCAACAGCGGGGTCTTGATCCGCACGCTCCCGAGCTTCGACGCTTCCGGACATTCCGCTTTTTCGGTTGAGAACCGCAGCGGCTGCGGCGCCCCGGGAGCCAACGGGTCCACCCCCGGGTTGCCGAGATACCCGATCTGTGCTTGGGAGCAGGCCTGCAACCCGTTCGCGGCAGACGGGTTCAACAACAGCCCTTCGGGTAGCGTCACCGTCGTACTGCGGACGTCAGCGTCTCCCAACGCGCCTTCGCTGAGAGTGCCCTGCTGAGCGACCCGCACAACAACACCCAGCCCCGTCGGGGTACTCGCCTCCTCCACCCGTTCCCCCGCATGCCCCGTTTCGGAGGACTGTTCGGGTGGCTGTTCCGGCTGCACCGTCAACGACGGGGCGAACGGCAGCGCCCCACAGCCTTCGAGAGTTTCCAAGGGTTCCCCCGTCTGGTTTTCAAGCGTGAACTGGCTCTGCAGTTGATCCCCTGTCCACGAATCCCCTTCCATACTCGTGCCCAACTGGCCAGTGCAGGCGGTCGGGAGCGTCAAAAACGGGATCCCAGAACGGTCTTTGAGGGTTTCGCAGGCTTCCCCCGGGTTCCGTTCGATACCGCCCCGCAGACACGCCCAGCCACGCGAGGCGTCATGACTCTGGCTATCGGGTTGTCCCCAGAACGTGATCTGCGCCGCGAGGATCTGCGCGGCCGCGGTCGTGTTGCTCGTGCTGACCGTCACACCGTAGTCTCCGCCGGAGCGCACCGCGGTATCGAGGATCACTGGGACGGCGTCTGCGACGAACCCGAAGCTCGCGGGCTCACCCTGCGCCGGTTCCAGATTAAACACCGGGACAGCCAACGTGATATGCCCCGCCCTACTCGGTTCCAACAAACTCACAACCGCGACCCCAACCGCCGAGCCCTCCGGGCACAAGTTCCCCACATCAAACGCCGAGAAATCAGAGGCAGAGCACTCTTGCACCGCCTGCACGTTCCCCAACAAACCCGGAGGCAGGCTGAAACTCAGATCCTTCGTCTGTGCGGGGGAGGCGGGCTCGAGCTCGGGGGGTTCCCCGGGCTCCTGGACTTCTTCGAGGATCTCGTTGAAATCAACCGTACTCGTCAACTGAAACGGATGCGAACCCGCCTGCCCATCAACACCACCCCCTTCATCTTCCGGGATGATCCTGTAGCCACCTTCTTCGACCCCAAACGGCACCGCCGCCCCACTCACCCGCACCATCCGGGTCAGCGACTGGCCCGGAACACTCCCCCCGCCTTCGGCTTCCCCGCCCGTAACGCTCGCCTGATCCGACAACACGGTCACGGTGCCGGTAGGCTCCCCCACACGGATCGGGATTTCCATTTCCAGGCGTTCATACGGCGGGATCGCGAGCAACGTACTACAGCTCACTTCCTGGCCTATCACCGAGCATTTCCAGTCCGCTGCTCGTTCCTGGGCGTTGCCTTGCCCGACCCGCGCCCGGTGCGGGTTCACCGCACCCGCCTCGGTTACCGTGAGCCCGGCGGGTAGGACGTCCTTGATCGTGACTTCGCTGACCGCCCCGGTGATGCCCGTATCGCCCATATCATCCGCGGCGACATCAATCACGCCTTCCCCACCCGGCGCCAAAAACGTCGGCGCGGCCCGTGCTGAAAGCCCCCACCACGCACCCGCAAACGCCGGGGCAGCACCCACCAACACACCCAACAACACACCCAACAACACCACCAACACCCGCACACTCCGCTCGGGGCGCATGCTCACCCGCTCCTCTTCACGCTCGACACCGGGGTGGTCTGGGTCTTTTTGGCTTTAGGCTTGCTTTTGCCCTTCGGCTTGGTGGCGTAGTGCTTCCTGGCCTGCCGTTCGCAGAGGACACGCCTGTGTTTGGTTTTGAGTTTTCTGCAGGCCTTTAGCGCTTTCGCGAGCTTCTGCTTACGCGTCAACGGTTTCGGTTTGGGTGCCGTCAGGGTTTTGGAGGGCAGCACACCCGTCGCGATGTTCCCCGGCCCGGAAAACGTCGCACTCGCAGCCGCCGACACCAACGACACGCCTGCACCCGAGGAGGGCCGGCAGCTACCCGTCGCTTCGCATTCCTGCACTACCGAGCTATTCGAGGACAAACACGGGGAAGCTTCAGTACACACCCGCGCGTCATAAATATCGTAGGCGTTGTCGGTGTCCGCCGGCACGAGCTGCGCGGCGGTGAGGAAGAACACGTCATCCCCGTTTTCGCTGGCATCCAGGAACGCTGATTCCTTACCCGAAGTCCCCGAGGAGATCAGGCCGATACAGCCACTAGAAAAACCACAGCTACCCACATCTTCGGGCTCGTACTCATACACATCCTCCTTGCCATTCTTATCCGTGGGGACAAGCGCATCAGAGCTATCGAAGAACAGCCGGCCCGTGTCTGAGAGGTACCGTGGTTGGTAGAGCGCGGCGGGGGCACCGTAGAAGATGTTGAATGTCCACCCAGGGATCGATGCTGCCAGCCACCGGTTCCGCCAGACTTCCGGGCGATCCACGAGCAACCCCAGCCCTTCACCCGCTAGTTCGGTATCGAACACCCCTTCCGGGCGTTTGAAACCACCGTTTTCGCTGGCCGGGTTACACGACGCGCATACCAGCCGGCCGGTCTGCGCATCATACAAAAACACCTCCTCATCAGGCATACCACCGATGGCGTTACGGTTGTCATAGCCTGTGAGGCTCTCCTGCGACATAAACGCTAGATACTGGCCGTTGGGGGAGACGCTGGAGGTCACAGCCGCAGTGTTGCCTTGCGAGGGCGGCAGGTTCGACGTCAGCCCCGCGCCCCAGTCTGCTGCATCTTCGTCAGAGAGCGCCGCGATGAACCGCGTCTGGCGTAGCACCGGGTCTTGGGGGTCGGGTTCTGAGACATACAGGTTGCAGGTCGCGCCCGGCGGGGGGAGGGGTGCTTCGGCTTCGGGGTCACGCACGCATTCCCCCGGCCTCGCACCCGCCGCGAGCACCCCATTCGCGACGAAATACACCCGTGAGCCGTCCTGCCCCGTGCCGGGGATCAGGTTCAAGACATCCCCGCTACCCGTGATCGGGTCCGGGGTTAGATCGCTTAGCCGGCCCCGCAACGCTTCGCCCGCCCCACTCGTGACTTCATACTCGTAGAGGTCGGCTGGGGCTTCTTCGCCGACGGATTCCTGCCCTGATTCTTCGGTTAGCCTGGCGGTGTCGGTGAAGAACACTCTGGACCCATCGCTGGAAGCGCTCTGGAAATGCACTTCCTGCTCGCCTTCGCCGGGTTCCGGGAGCACCCCACCGTGTTCACCGGGTTCGGTGGATCCCTGCCCCTGCGCCGCGTTGACCTGCACCGTTTCCCCCGTACCGGTATCCCGCAGATACAGGCGTTCGGGGACCTGATGCACTTCCTCACTCCAAAACACCCGGCCACCATCACTGGAGATCGCGTTCCGGGTGTTCAGGCCACCACCATCCCCCAACACCGGCTGGAACTGCGACTCTGTTTCATCCGGCGCCGGCAACCCATCCGGCAGGACACTCACCAGCTGCAACGGCTCCCCAGCTTCCCACTCATACAACCCCGCCGCCGAGGGTGCCACCGCGGTCAAACCGACCTTCGATTCAAAGATCACATGCGCCAGGTCGCTTGTGGCGTCCAGGAATTCAAGGCCACCACCAAACTTTGTGCCTGCCGTATCATTCGCCGCGGTCACCAACGGCACATAACTCGGGGCCGCCGGCGGGTTTTCGCTGCGTAGATACAGCGTCTTTTCCGTCGCTTCAGGTGATAGTGGTGGGTCTTCCACGACCCCACCAACACCATACGCGGGTTCCGTCGGCGCGACCAGACTCTCCTCGAGTTCGGGGGAGAAATAGTGGTACTCCGAGGGAGCCGGTAGCAACAGGCCTCGCCCTCGGTCGTGCGGTGTTTCAAGACTCGCGGTTTCCCAGCCGGTAGAGCCGCGTCTGGAGATCAGCTGCGCTAGTTCGAAGCTGCGATTCCCCAACGGTTCGCTCACAACCGGCCCCGAGGCCGCCCACACCAACCCATCCCCATCCGTGGAGGCCTGGATACTCGCACCCTTGGACCGCGAGACCATTTCCACCGCCGCACCATGCTTATCCGGCGGGGACACCATTTCCCACGCACGCCCATCCGGCAGCACACCCGCTGAGGGGAGCGTCGTGAACGTATCCACCAACGGGACACCTTCAACGCCACCCAGCGCGTTACTCGCTAACACCCGATAGAAATACGCCGTGGCCGGCAGAAGACCCGTGACTTCGACGCTCACATCCTGGTCGCCGAAGCCTGCTGGGAGCTTCCCCACCCCCACATCCGTACACGAAGCGGGGCTGAGCGTGCAGTCTGTGGTGCCGTACTGGAAGTAGTATTCGGTTTCCGCGCCGTGCGGGTCGATCTGCGCACTCAACCGCTCCGCTGTCGCGCTCAAGCTGACCGCTGAGACACCGTCCACGACCGGTGGCGCTGGCTGGGATTCCGGGACGAACACATCGACCATACCCGCTGCTAGCTCGGGGACGAACACATCACCGGTCTGGGCGTCCACCGCGACCCCAGCACCCCCCGTCAACTGCACCGCACCGAACCGCTGGATCAATATACCTGCCGGCGTGAACGCCGCGACGCTACCCCCCTCATCTAGATACACCACGCCCCTGCCTGCCTTCCCCAACGGGGAGCCTTCGCTGCTGGCCTCATCGACTGCTACCCCGGTGGTGTTTTCGTGCTCCAGATCGCCCGTCAGGACCCTGGGTTCCGGCGCGGACCCGTTGAGCTCGGCGATCAGCAGCGGGTCGGGGGTTTCGCCGCTCTGCCCGGGGCATTCTTCGCTGCTATTCGCGTGTTCATAGCCAACATAGAAAGCTTCGTCTTCGGCGGCGACCGCGAACCCGGGTTTGGCTGCACACTCGAATTTCTCTTCGATTTCGGGGGTTCGGCGTAGCGCGGGCTCCCAGACCAGCCGTACGCCTTCGCTTTTCGTGGACTGTTTACTGAACCCGTCGATTACGCCTTCTTCATCCCAATACACCCACAACACCCCAGCCGCGTCCACCGCGACACCCGAAACATCTTCAAATTCAAGTTCTTCTTCCTTGACCTTGAACTTTTTCCATTTATGGATCACCGCCCCCACCGACGGGCTGTACTCATACACAACATCCCGTTCCCCCGCACCCGCTTCCTTTTCTTCCGCCCCCACCACATACACATCACCACGCGAAGGATCCGAGGAGCTCACAGAGTTATCGACCGCTATCGCCCCCGGCGAATGCACACCAAACTCCGACACATATTCAAAACCCCCACCATCAGGCCTAAACACCTCGACTCGTTCCCCACCAGCATCCACCACATACACCATACCCGTCGCTTCATCAACAGCTACCCCTGAGGCACCCTCAAACTCCCCACCACCAACACCCACCCCACCAAACGACGACCCAAACACATGCCCCCGCACAACCAACCCCAACGCCGAACCACACCACAACACCAACACCCCCACCAACACACACAACACAACCAACAACACACGCCACACACCCACCAAAGCAGCACGAGTCCTCGCGCGTGACCCCGCAGGCCCAGAAGCCACCCTACCGCCGATGCTGACGCCGTTGCTCATCATCACACACTCACACCCCACTCACTCACTTGCTTGCCTACCAGACACGTGGTGTGCGGGACCACCTGGCCCCGCACACCACACAGCTTTCACACACTAAACGTACGCGTTCAACTCCAGCTTTTCTTCACTTTTCACGGTAGAGGTAATGATCTGATCAGCCTGATCGTAGCCTTTACCAGCGAAATCCGCTTCGAGGATGTCCTTTACTTTTACTCCACCTTCTTCAAAGTATTCGACCCCCTGGAAGCCATGTTTGCCCTTGTACTTCAACGTAACCGATTCGCTCATTTTATCCACAGGAACGTTCACCAGGATCGAGCCACGCACGGCCACCGTCAGCGTAGAACCACACACAAATTCGATGAACTTTTCCATTCCAGCACTCGGATATAGATCAAGCGCAGCCTTGTGTTCTTTTTCCTTTTCCCACACTACACGACCTTCTAGCGGCACCGTTTCCAATTCGCCTTCTTTCAAACCAACCGTCGTGCAGACAAAGGGCGTAACTTTGCACCCCTTGAACCTAACACGTACATTCGCTACTTCTTTCGTGCCGACATATTCCCCGGTGCTGCTCTCAGTTTCACAACCAACCTGATATTTACCGACTTCTTCAAGGACCGCTTTACCACCAGAACTCGTCTGGAACTTCTTCACCACACCCGAATGCCATTCATATTTACCGGTTTTAGTTTCGCTTTTCGCGGTACAACCCGAATTCGTAAATTCACCGCTATAAACTTTACCGACCTTAGGAGCCTTTTCACACCTACCATATTCCGGCGCCTGCGCCGACGCGCTCGCCACAACGACCACGCCGACCGCGAACGCCGCGACGAGGCATACACCCAAAAATCTCAAGCGCTTCATCTCAACCCAATCCCTTCTCAACCCGTCCGATATAGATTAGCCATCGACCATCTCAACCACCAATAGCTCACAAAGCTACACGCATCTTCCGCCACCCATCCACTAGATATGCTTCACGTGGCGAGACCCCACCTCCTCAGAAACGGGGTCCCGCCACGAGTGGCCCTAGGTGGCCTAGAACCAAACTACCAAACCGAACCTACTTACTCATACTTCGCCTCTTTCAGATGCTTCCCGCACAGCTGCCGCCAGACCTGTGTATAGATTACCCGCAAGAACGGTGATCCCGAGTCGGTGGGGCCCTTCGAGCGCGGCGTTGACTGCGGCATCGATATACGCTTCATCTTCTCCGCTGCCACAGCCGTTCGCGTAACCTCCTTCTTCGACGGACCAGCCGAGATCGTCCAGCCTGCTTTCCGCGAGCTCTATGTTCTCGAATCCGTCGCCCTCTGAAAACTTGCCTGCCCGACCTGCACCTTCTGTGGTGAGATACTGCATCACCGGGGTTGTTTCAGAACCTATCTCGCATGGTCCACCGCCCTGTTTTTCGAGCCATGAATTGATCATCCTGACCTTCAACGGCAACGTAAACGCAGCACCGTGTTCTTCGATGAGATTATTTACATTCAGCGATCCGGGGTTTTCATAGAGTCTATTCCCGCCCGCTAGTTCAATTTTGACGTTCAGGCTGGTTTCTTTGTTCTTCTTGGCTTCCTTGAAGCTCTGCTTCAATGATTCCGGCCATCCCGCTCGTTCCTGATCCAGCGTGGTAATCACTCCGAGCCCACCTTGAACCTTCAGTTCAGGCGCTTCCAGGGTCTGGTAGCCATTGGCCGCCGGAAAGATGTTAACTCCCGGCCCTTCGCCGTCCAACCCCCCTTGAAGGATGATCGGCTTATTGAGCTTCACCGTTACGCTGCCCAGCTGGAAGTACCCGCCGTTGCTGCCGCCGCTGGTTATCCCGGCGAAACAGTTCGTGATTTCTGTGTTGGTCAAAGGGCAGCCCTTGAATTGATCCCAGGTTGTAGTGTTATATTCGCTCTTCTTCGCCAACGCCGGCATCGCGGCCACTGCGCTCACCGCGAACGCGGCGACCAGGCAGAGGCCCAGTATCCTTACATGTCTCACGTCTCCATCACTCCTTTTTCTTTCGGGAAATAATCGATCGACGCCCGAGCTCTCCTCCTAGAGACGCCCCGACACCGCCCGTTTCAAACAGCACGCCCGACCGGGACCAACGGCCCCGCACGAATGTGCACTCGTCATCGATGCGGACACCAACGATGCCCACCCCAATGGACGCTTGTAAACGACGAGCTCGCAAAGAGCACACGGCGCGACACCACACCCGTACCCATCACTGCGCTCCACCTGCTCGCCGCGCGGGCCAACCAGCCCAAAGATCATGCGGTCGCCGTCGCCCGCCTGCCCGCTCCTGCGTGGCCGTGCGCTCGGCGCGAAGCCATCACTGATTGCCTCGACAAGACGTCGACCGTGACTGCAGTCGGCAGGCGCAGGTAGACCACGCCCCGACGCCCAGCCATGGGAGCGAGAGGCAGCGCTCTCACTGCAACCCCGTGCACGCAACCTATCCATCCCCGATCGGCGTCCTTTCCCTCTCCTGAGCATCCCGCCCGGCAACGCTGGGCGAGCCTCCGCTCAAACATCGATTAGCCGCTCAACATGAACAGCGACGTAATCTAAGCACAGTTGCTAGCAACTGTCAAGTGTTTGGGGCGTCGAGGCGGCGTGGAGCCCGTAAAAGCTGGGCCTAGACGGGTCTTTTGCGGACAAAACACATCTGTCTAGAGGAAACCGCTCTGGAGTCAATGGAACAGTGCAGTCGGAGATATGCCAAGTGCTATAGCCTTCGCGCCGACGCTGCCATGCCACGATCCCCCCGCCGACCGGCCTTGTCCCGCCAGCGCCCCGCAAAGACCGGCCAAAGGGCCTCACCGAGGCGAACTCAGCGCGAGCGGCTCGTGGACGCGATGATCGAGCTTTCCGCGCAGGTTGGGTATCAAGGCGTGAGCATCGTGCAACTCGCGTCGCACGCCGGAGTCTCGACGGCAACTTTCTACGAGCAGTTCGAGGACAAGGAAGACTGCCTGCTGACCGCCTACCGGAGTGTCGCCGAGCGCGTGTTCGGCCAGATGCGACCAGCCGCCGGCGACGGCGACTGGTCGGACGCCGCGCGCGTGGCACTCCAGCCACTGCTCGGCATACTGCAGAGCGATCCCGATGTCGTGCGGCTTTTGTTCGTCGACGGTCTGGCCGGCGGGCAGCGTGTGCGCGAAGAGATTGCACGCGTGCTGGAAAAGTTCGAGCGCCACGTGCAAGCGTTCCTCGACAGTCCGCCAAAGAGCGGCAACACACTCGACATTCCTGCAACGGCGGGGATGGGGGCACTTCGCAACATCGTCTCCAGTCACCTGCGTACCCACGCCGAGGACCGCCTGCCGTTGCTGATGGACGACGCTCTCGCTTGGCTGAAGTCCTATGCGATACCGGCCGGGCAGGCGCGCTGGAGTACCGGACCGCACGCACTGCTGGCAGCCACGCCCGCACGGGAGCGTGGTGCCCGCGCGCGAGCACCGGCACGTCTACCCCGCGGTCGCCACCATCTGCCGGCCGGCGTGGTCGCACGCAGTCAGCGTGAACGGCTGCTGCATGGGACCGCCGAGGTGATGAGCGCCAAGGGATACGCAAACGCAACTGTCACAGACATCGTCGCCCAGGCCGGCGTCTCCAGAGACGTCTTCTATGAGTACTTCACCAGCAAGCAGCATGCCTTCCTGGAAGCCCAGCAGTACCCCACGCAGTTCATCCTCGACGCGTGCGCAACCGCCTACTTCCGCGCGAAAGACTGGCCCGAGCGCGTGTGGAACGGCCTACGAACCCTACTCGGACTAATCGTCTCAGACCCGGCGGTCGCACATTTGCGGTTGGTGGAGTGCTATGCCGCGGGGCCGGCCGCGATCCGCCGCGCCGAGGAGATCACCAGATCCTTCACCTTCTTCCTGGAGGAAGGCTACAGCTACCGACCACAAAACCACGAACTACCACGCCTGTACTCAGAGGCAATCGCCGGCGCGATCTTCGAGGTCCTCCAACGCAACGTCGCCCACGGCGAAACCGCACAACTACCACGCCACCTCCCCCAAATCGTCTACATCGCGATCACCCCATTCACAGGACCCCAAGAAGCAATCCACCTACTCGAGCAATTCAGCACATAACCGAACAACTCCCTACCTAGCGATCACGACGAAGCACGCATATACCCATCAATCAGCTCCGCAGCCTCCCGCACACCGGTAAAAGGCGCGATCGCTATATAAGCAAGCTCGGGCAACAACTCGCCCACACGCGCACCACGACCTTCATCAATCTCGTGGTAAACAATCTCATAAATCGCACCAACAATAGCCTCCGAACACAACTGCGGCAAAAGCGCAGCCTGCGCACTGTAATGATAACCCTCCTGCAGATACAGCGTACAAATCACCATCATCTCCTCAGCATGCTGAATCGCAGCCGGCCCAGCAGCAAAAGACTCCACCAACCAAAGATGCGCCAACGCCGGATCCCCCGCGATGATCTCAGTCACCGTCTGCAACCCCCTCCAGATCCGCTCCGGCCACGTCGGCGCAGCAAAGAACGAAGCCGCACACGCACTCAAATGATCCTGCAAATTATGCTGCTGAACAGCAAGAAACGCATCCTGCTTATCACGAAAATGAACATAAAAGACATCACGACCGATCCCCGCACACGCCACAATGTCAGCCACCGTCATCTCCGTATAACCCTTCAACATCGCCATCTCCGCAGTCGCACCCAAAATCCGCTCACGCAACTGACGATTAACAAAACTCTCACGATGCTTACGCCGACCACGCGGCAACCGCTGCGCAGCCGCCGCCTGAGACGCCCCAGCACGCGCCACAGCCGACCGCGCCCGCCCATCCCCCGAAGACCCCCGCTCACCCGAACGCCAAGACGAACCACCCCCCAGAAAAGCAACCCGCGCAAGCCCACCAGCAGGCACAACATAAGACTCCACCCACGCCAACAAATCATCAGTCAACGTAGGCAAAACATCATGTTCAACCCGACGCAAACGCCTCGCCACCACCTGACGAACCCCACCCACCAACGCCAACGCCGGGATCTCCAACCGCGAAGCACCCGACGGCGCACCAGCCAAAAACCGCTCAAGCGCCCCCGAAACCTCAACCATCTGATGACGACTACGAGCCCGCAACTCCGGACCCCCACCAAGCGGCTCAAACAACATCCCCCACCCCACCTCAGGCTCAGCCTCAAGCGTCCCAAGCAAACTACCCAACGCCGCACGCGGCATAGCCCCACGCTCCCCCCCACCCGCCGCACACTTTAATCTGCTCCAAAATCCGCTGCACCATACCGTCATAGCTCGCCAAAAAACAATCCTCCTTATCGGCGAACTCGTCATAAAACGTCACGCGCCCCACCCCAGCCCCAGCAATCACCTTCGCCACACTCGCAGCCGCATACCCTTCCCGCTCCACAACCCGCGCCATCGCCCCAAGCAACCGCTCACGCTGACTCAACTTACCCATCGCACCCGACACGCCATCCCGCCGTTTGGCCGAACCCCCGCGAGGCGACTCAGCTTGCTTAGAAGACGTCCGTGGCATCTCAAACCCCAGCCCAGCATACAAGGCAACCCACGACCAGACTGAGCCAAACGGCGCCGCTTCTGCGACGACACGGCTATACGGGCGCGAAAATGCTGGCGCCACCCCAAGCATTCGGATAGCTCGGAGGGATCTCCGCAATTGACATGCGCGGCTCCCGCTCAAACGGCTTTATCACAGCGACCCCCATGGCAAGCCGATGTGGCCATCGGACGCCGCGGCGTGCGGAAGGGCCAGGACACACCGCTCGCTCGCAGCCCGGCGCGCCACCTGGCGCACGAACACGGACCATGAACTGAGCCGGCACGCCCCTGGGGGTTGGAGGGCGCAGCCCAGGACCAGAGCCCTTTGGGCAGTGGAGCACCCTGGCCCCCGACCTGCCCTTTCTCCTGTAGCCCTTTACCCTCGTCCTTGGCCGGGGGATCTCCGCTCACTGCGAGTCGCGGCGTCGCATCGTCAGAGGCAGTCCATGGGCGCAAAGCCCGGCGATGCCAGCGGCAGTCCCAGGGCCCGAAGCCCGGCGATGTGGCCATGGCTGCCGGCGATCCCGTTGCCTTTACCGCCCGGTGCTGACCGTCTCGCGTCTCTGAATGCCCGCTCGAGGTGTTCGCCCCTAAGCGCGAGCCGCCAGGCGTTTGTAGTGCCCTTGGCTTGGCCACCCCCAGTGTTCTCTAGCAGCCCCACACGAGAAAGACGTGCGAGGAGCCTCGAGATCTGGCCCTGGTCTGTGACCCCCGCCCGTTCGCCGATCTCGCAGTTGCTGAGCCCAGGCGCGGCAGCAACTACCTCGAGCACCGTCAGCGTGCGATAGGTTAGACGCACGCTCAGGCCGTCCAGCAGGTTCGGCGTGGCCTCGGACTTGACCGCGGCGCACGGAGGGGGGGCAGGGCGGGCGAGCTCCCTGCGCGCTGCGGTGCTGCCAAGGTAGGGCAGAACGATCATGCTCATCAGGGGATTCAGGAGCTCGACGAGCGCTCCCGAGTCTGACTTGAGCAGCCGCGCGTGGATCACGCCGAGCACCCCGCCGACCACGCCCTCTGCGGTCAGCGGCAGCGGCTGACTGCGCGCAGAGTCGCGCCCCTCGTCGATCAGCCCCGCCAACATATCGAGCACCTCCGCGCGACGAGCGAGTGCCGCTGGGCCCGCAGCTGCCCACTGCACGACACATAGCCGCGCCAGCTTTGGCTCCTCATCGAAGACCGCCAGCAACGCAAACAGGCCCGCACGTACCCGATCCACCCATCGGTCATGGGCGTCACAGGCGACGCTCGCCCGCTCGCCCGCGAGTGCCAGAGACTGCTCGATGGCCGCCAGCAGACAGTCGCCGCGATCCTCGAAGAGTCCGTAAAACGTCTTCCTGGAGACCCCTGCCAAGTCGACGATGTGTGAGACAGTCGCGGCCTGCACACCGTGCTCGGATGCGAGATGAACCGTCGCCGCGAGGATTCGCATCCGCTGAGCCTCGCTCACATGCTCTCGCCCCGAGCGATCTGCTCGCCTACGCACACCAGTGCCGTCGCGAGTGCCGGCAACGCTTCTGCCGGGAGGACTGGCAAGCAGACTGTTCATCCCCAACCGGCATCCTTTCCTTCTTTGAGATCTACCACATCGGCAGCATCGAGCGAACTCCTGCCCGACGGTCGACAAGCCCTCGCATGAACAACGTCGTCATCTAAGCATAACGGCCAGAGCGTGTCAAGACGGAGGTACGATACTCGTGCTGAGAAGGCTTAGATTTGGCTGCATATCAGAGGTTTTCACGACCGATGGCGTAACGTAAAATCCTCGACTCGATTGGGGCTTGTCTTTACGTTATAGAACGCCACGGTGAGAGTGATGCCAAGTGGTATACGCTTGCGACGAGACAGCCATGCCACGACGTCACAGCCGACCTGCCTCCGTCCCCCGCGAGCGTGCTCCGAAGCCCGGCGGCAGGATCTCGCCGAGCACGTCCGAGCAGCCCCAGCGCGAGCCACAGCGCACCCAACGCCAGCGGCTCATGGGCGCGATGATTGAGCTCTCCGCGCAGACTGGATTTCAGAGCGTCATGGTCGCCCAGGTCGCTGCGCACGCGGGGGTCTCAACCGCAACGTTTTACGAGCTGTTCGAGGACAAGGAAGACTGCCTGCTGGCCGCCTACCGGGACGTCGCTGAGAACGTGTTCGACCAGATGCGCTCGATGGCCGGCGACAGCGGCGGCGACTGGTCAAACGCGACGCGGATAGGGCTCGAGCGACTGTTAAGCGCGCTGCAGAGCGACCCCAATGCAGCACGTGTGCTGTTTGTCGAGGGGCTGGCTGGCGGGCAGCGAATACGCGAGCAGCGCAAGCACGTTCTGGAAGAGTTCGAGCGGCTCGTCCAACAGTTCCTGGACAGCCCGCCGAAGGACGGCAACACGCTCGACATCCCCGCAACGGCTGTGATGGGAGCACTACGTAGCAGCGTCTCCAGACATTTGCGTACGCACGTCGAGGACCGTCTGGCGCTGCTGGTCGACGACGGGCTCGCCTGGCTCGAATCCTACGCCGTTCCGGCGGGTGAGCCACACTGGAGCACCGGACCTAACGCGCTGCTGCCAGCCGCGCCCGCGCAGGAGCCGGGCGCCCCCGCGCGGACACACGCGCGGCTGCCCCGAGGCCGGCACCGTCTGCCAGCGGGCGTGGTCGCGCGCAGCCAGCGCGGAAGAATCCTCCATGCGACCGCCGAGGTGATGATGGCCAAGGGATACGCAAACGCCACGATCACGGACATCGTCTCACAAGCCGCCGTCTCACGAGACGTCTTTTATGCGCACTTCAGCGACAAGCAACACGCCTTCCTGGAAGCACAGCAGCACCCAACACAGTACATACTCGACACCTGCGCAGCCGCATACTTCAGCGCACGGGAGTGGCCCGAGCGGCTGTGGAGATGCCTCGACGCCCTGCTCGGGCTGATCGTCGCCGACCCAGCGGTCGCACACCTGCGGCTAGTCGAGTGCTATGCCGCTGGACCGGCCGCGATCCGCCGCGCCGAGGAAATAACGAGATTCTTCACCTTCTTCTTGGAGGAAGGCTACGGCTACCGACCGCAAAACCGCGAACTGCCTCGCCTATATTCAGAAGCGATCGTCGGCGCAACCTTCGAGATTATCCAGCGCGCGGTCGCCCACGGCGACGTCGCACAGCTCCCGCGCCAGCTGCCCCAGATTGTCTACGTCGCAATCGTACCGTTTGCCGGGCACCAGGAGGCGATCCGCATGCTCGAGCAATTCAGCGTGGCAGAGCCCGAGCGTGTGCGATCACATGCAGCTCCTGCCGCGCATACTCCAGCCACGAGAGCTTCGCTTTCAACGCCAGCCGATTCTCCTCGGAGAGGAGCCGGGCGATGAAGTCCGAGCCGACATCCGCCGGAGCTCCATCGTCGGGAGGCATCGGAATCTCCTGCGCCTCCTCCAGGCATGCCCGCTCGTAGCGCGCGATGATCCCGAGCGCCATCTCGGGGTTGTGTGTCAGGCTCGCCAGCTCCAGCACGAATAGCCGCTGGCGCCGACGGTCCTCACGGATCTGTCCGACCAGCCACTCCAGATAGCCCTCCACGCCCTCGGCAGTGGCACGGTAGCGCGGCTTGGGCTGTCGTCCCACCCGCGTCCCGGGGACCTCTTCGATCAGCGACCTGCGCCGCAGCGCGTCGAGCGCGGTGTACACGTGCGAGGTGCTGCTGAGCGCCAAGGCGCCCCGGTACTCGCGTTCGAAGCGCCGCGCCAGCTCGTAGGCATAGCTCGGACGCTCGATCACGAGGCCCAAGAGCGCCCAGTTGACAGGCGAATGCATCGGTGGTTGGGACTCCCTCACGCTCCCTGCTCCCCGCTCCCATAGCCGTATAGTGTGGCTGAAGGCCACGCCGGTATCACGACTTTACCACAAGTCGTTTCCATAAGTCAAGCCGTAGAACGTTCTATACCTTGACTGGACAAGACGTGTTGCCAACACGATCATTTGACAGATGGTGAAACAGACGCATCCCAGAAGTCAGGCCGCGAAGCAGCTCGAGGACGACGAAGACCGCCTGCTGAGTGCCTACCGCGCTGTCGCTGAGCGCGTGTTCGGTGAGATCCGCCCGACAGTCGGCGCCAGCGATTGGTCAGACGCCGTGCGCATCACGCTCGGCGGACCTCTGGGCGTGTTGCAGAGCGACCCCAGTGCCGGACAGGTGCTGTTCGTCGAGGGGCTAACCGGCGGACAGCGGATGCGCGAGGAGCGCAAGCGCGTGCTGGGGGAGTTCGAGCGCCACGTGCAAGAGTTCCTGAACAGCTCGCCGAAGGACGGCAGCACGCTCGACATTCCCACGACGGCGGTGATGGGCGCATTGCGCAACATTGTTTCCAGCCACCTGCGCACGCACGCGGACGACCGTCTGCCGTCACTGATGGAGGACGGCCTCGCCTGGGTGAAGTCCTACGCGATACCGGCCGGGCAGGCACGCTGGAGTACCGGACCGCACGCGCTGCTGGCAACTGCGCCGCGTCCGCCGGCCGGACTGGTCGCACACAGTCAGCGTGAACGGCTGCTGCATGGGACCGCCGAGGTGATGAGCGCGAAGGGATACGCAAACGCAACTGTCACAGACATCGTCGCCCAGGCCGGCGTCTCCAGAGACGTCTTCTATGAGCATTTCACCAGCAAGCAGCATGCTTTCCTGGAAGCCCAGCAGTACCCCACGCAGTTCATCCTCGACGCGTGCGCAACCGCCTACTTCCGCGCGAAAGACTGGCCCGAGCGCGTGTGGAACGGCCTACGAACCCTACTCGGACTAATCGTCGCCAACCCAGCGATCTCGCATTTGCGGTTGGTGGAGTGCTATGCCGCGGGGCCGGCCGCGATCCGCCGCGCCGAGGAGATCACCAGATCCTTCACCTTCTTCCTGGAGGAAGGCTACAGTTACCGACCACAAAACCACGAACTACCACGCCTGTACTCAGAGGCAATCGCCGGCGCGATCTTCGAGGTCCTCCAACGCAACGTCGCCCACGGCGAAACCGCACAACTACCACGCCACCTCCCCCAAATCGTCTACATCGCGATCACCCCATTCACAGGACCCCAGGAAGCAATCCACCTACTCGAGCAATTCAGCACATAACCGAACAACTCCCTACCTAGCGATCACGACGAAGCACGCATATACCCATCAATCAGCTCCGCAGCCTCCCGCACACCGGTAAAAGGCGCGATCGCTATATAAGCAAGCTCGGGCAACAACTCGCCCACACGCGCACCACGACCTTCATCAATCTCGTGGTAAACAATCTCATAAATCGCACCAACAATAGCCTCCGAACACAACTGCGGCAAAAGCGCAGCCTGCGCACTGTAATGATAACCCTCCTGCAGATACAGCGTACAAATCACCATCATCTCCTCAGCATGCTGAATCGCAGCCGGCCCAGCAGCAAAAGACTCCACCAACCAAAGATGCGCCAACGCCGGATCCCCCGCGATGATCTCAGTCACCGTCTGCAACCCCCTCCAGATCCGCTCCGGCCACGTCGGCGCAGCAAAGAACGAAGCCGCACACGCACTCAAATGATCCTGCAAATTATGCTGCTGAACAGCAAGAAACGCATCCTGCTTATCACGAAAATGAACATAAAAGACATCACGACCAATCCCCGCACACGCCACAATGTCAGCCACCGTCATCTCCGTATAACCCTTCAACATCGCCATCTCCGCAGTCGCACCCAAAATCCGCTCACGCAACTGACGATTAACAAAACTCTCACGATGCTTACGCCGACCACGCGGCAACCGCTGCGCAGCCGCCGCCTGAGACGCCCCAGCACGCGCCACAGCCGACCGCGCCCGCCCATCCCCCGAAGACCCCCGCTCACCCGAACGCCAAGACGAACCACCCCCCAGAAAAGCAACCCGCGCAAGCCCACCAGCAGGCACAACATAAGACTCCACCCACGCCAACAAATCATCAGTCAACGTAGGCAAAACATCATGTTCAACCCGACGCAAACGCCTCGCCACCACCTGACGAACCCCACCCACCAACGCCAACGCCGGGATCTCCAACCGCGAAGCACCCGACGGCGCACCAGCCAAAAACCGCTCAAGCGCCCCCGAAACCTCAACCATCTGATGACGACTACGAGCCCGCAACTCCGGACCCCCACCAAGCGGCTCAAACAACATCCCCCACCCCACCTCAGGCTCAGCCTCAAGCGTCCCAAGCAAACTACCCAACGCCGCACGCGGCATAGCCCCACGCTCCCCCCCACCCGCCGCACACTTAATCTGCTCCAAAATCCGCTGCACCATGCCGTCATAGCTCGCCAAAAAACAATCCTCCTTATCGGCGAACTCGTCATAAAACGTCACGCGCCCCACCCCAGCCCCAGCAATCACCTTCGCCACACTCGCAGCCGCATACCCTTCCCGCTCCACAACCCGCGCCATCGCCCCAAGCAACCGCTCACGCTGACTCAACTTACCCATCGCACCCGACACGCCATCCCGCCGTTTGGCCGAACCCCCGCGAGGCGACTCAGCTTGCTTAGAAGACGTCCGTGGCATCTCAAACCCCAGCCCAGCATATTCACGATCCCCGCTCGAGCGCTCACCCGGACCTCGACGCAGGCGAGACCGGCAGGTGCACGCCGCACCCGTTCAGCGATACGCGCGTCCCCTCGCGAGCGCGATCGCCGAGTCGACTTCCGCGCCCCTGGGTGTGACCGTCCACGCGTTGGCCCTGCTCTTGGGGCGACCCACGCCGGTGTTGCAGACTAGGCCGAGGCGCTCCAGACGGGCGAGCAACCTCGAGATCTGCCCCTCATCTCGCACCTCGGCGGCCTGTGCGACGCCTCGGTTGCTGATGCCCGGAGCGACTGCGATCGCGGCAAGAACCCTGAGGGTGCGGTAAGTCAGGCGCATATCCAAATCCCGGAGTGGATCGCGAAGGCCCTGCGGCGGAGTACGCACATGCGTAGCAGCAGGGACGGGCCGAGATAGCTCTCGCCGCGCCGCCTCCTGCCCCAGGTAGGGCAGCACTATCACACCCATCAGCGAGCTCAAGAGCTCGGTCAGCCGCCTCGGAGTCGGCTCTAGCAGGCGCGCTTGCAGCACAGCCAGCACCCCACCGACGACACTCTCCGCAATCAACGGCGGCGGGTACGTCCCAGCAGGTGCACCCGCTCAGCGGCGATCGCCACCGACTGCTCGAACACCGCGCGGAAACAGTCCTCGCGACTCTCGAACAGCTCATAGAACGTGCGCCGAGTCACCCCTGCCCGAGCGACGATCTGCTGGACGCTCACCGACTCCAGACCCTGCTCGAACACGATCTTTGCCATAGCCGAGACAATCCACATCCGCTGGGACGTCCCTCACCAGCTCCTCCTGAACCTCGACGAGGAGGCCCGGCACGTTGCCGGCAACGAGCTCATCGCTCAGCGTGAGCGACGCACGCAGGCTGCCCGCTGCTGACCCTCTCGTTGACGATGGACGCCGGGGTCATCTGACCCCGGCGTCCATCGCGACTCGGCGTAGAGGGACCTAGGGAGCCGCCGAGCCTCTACGAGCGCCACCTGAGAGAGATTCCGTTCAGTGACACTCGGACAAGCCCGTCGCCCGTAGAACATGGACCGCGCCGTCCTCGCGCGGCCGCTGCCGACCTCGCGAAGCTCCCCTGTAATGAACATCTTCGTAATCTAAGCAAACCAGCCCGTCCACGTCAAGAGCCAGGAGTGACCAAGACCGCCTTTTGCGGCTTGAATGCAGCGCTTTGAGGCCCTTACGGATGGTATGCACTTAACTCCGTCGGTCTCCAAGATTATGATGATAGAACGACGTGGTAAGACTTAAGTGACCGACTTAGACCTTAGAAGCACCCGCCGCGTGCGACCTGCACCGGGACCGATCGAGTACCTCGCTGGAGACCGCCTTTATATCCTCAAGAGTGCAGGCCAGTCGGCCGCACTCGGTCATGCCGTTCTGCGCTCCTGGGGGACTGGCAGCCCGCCGATGAGCGCATTGGGTGAGACACCGAGCCCGTCGCAGAAGATCAGGATCAACGAGAGGCTCGGCTCGCTGCGCCCCAGTTCGGTCTTGCTGATCGTGGAGGACGAGATTCGGCATTTGTGGGCGAGCTGCTTACGGTTGAGTCCCGCGGTCACGCGCAAACCTCGCAGTTTCTCGCCAAAGGCGCGTGTCAGCATCATCCGCTCGCTGGCCGCCCGCAGACGTTGCTCGGCGGTTACGGCTTTCGGACGGGGGTGTCTGGCCGCCGGGCTCATACTGGCTCACCACCACCGCCACCGCCACCGCCACCGCCACCGCGATCGCCGTCGCCGCTCCCAGCGGCGATCGTGATCGCGCTCGCTACCTGCGTACCAGCCGGTGCTCGGCGGTAGCGCCGCGAATGCGGGTCCTGCTCGAGCAGACCCACAGCCAACCATGTACCGATGTAGCGGTGCGTGGTGCTCGGCGAGAACCCCAGCCGCTTGGCCACGTCTGTCAGCTCGCGCTCGCCGCCATCGGCGGGGAACGCACCGAGCACCAACAGCGCACGGAACGTCGAGCGCGAACACCGCGGGTCATCCAATAGCGGCAGCACAACGCTGTGCAGCCGCTCGAGGTCGCTCACCCCAGACAGCAGCCCCGCCAAGCCCGCGCCACCGGACGCCTCCCGCACGACCCGCGCCACCTGCCCGTCGGTCAATGCGATCTTCACACCCGTCTGTCGACTCATGAGATTGCGCAGCTTAGTCGAAGTTCAGGTAGCTAGCTATATATACCAATAAATGGGATGATTCAGGCATATGTACAGTAGTGGCTGTTGCTCAGCAACGACTCGTACATGTATTCGAATACACGACACTCATGCGAGACAGGTCACGGGATGAGCACACTCGGGCTGCTCCGGTGGCCGCGGCGTGAGCCAGGCGGTTGTAGAGTTCACGACATGACGTTGGTCCTGATCACCGGAGCTACCCGCGGCATTGGTCAAGCCGCAGCCATCGAGATCGCCCGCCGCGGGGTCGAGGTGGCGCTCGTGGGCCGCGAGCCCACTCGCGTCAAGGCCGTCGCACAGCAGGCCAGGGCGACCGGCGGCGGCGCACCAATCCATGAGCACGTCGCCGACCTGATGCTGATGGCCGAGGTGCGAGCGCTAGCCGAGGAGGTCAGGGGGCGCTACGAGCACATCGACGTGCTGGCCAACAATGCGGGCGCACTGTTCAGCTCGCGCAAAGAGACCTCCGAGGGCTTCGAGCGGACGTTCGCACTGAACCATCTCGCGCCGTTCCTGCTGACCAACCTGCTGCGTGATCGCCTCAGCGGCGGACGTGTCGTAACCACCGCATCCGACGCCCACAAGTCCGGGCGCCTGGACCTCCAGGACCTACAATCCGAGCAGGGATACGCGGCGATGCGGGTGTACGGCACCTCGAAGCTGTGCAACATCCTGTTTACGCGCGAGCTCGCAAAGCGTGCGCCGGAGCTGCACGCCAACTGCTTGCACCCCGGCGTCGTGCGCACCGGCTTCGGCAAGAACGAAAACGGGATTTGGAAGGCCCTAACTACGCTCGGCGCGCCCTTCTTCCGCTCGCCGCAGCGCGGCGCCCGCTCGCTGGTCTGGCTGGCGCTGTCCGAGCAGGCCACGACCCTCACTGGAGAGTACGTGCAGGACGAGAAGGTGCTTGCACCCAACGCCCAGGCCCAGGACGCAACGCTCGCCGAGGGTCTGTGGGAGCGCAGCGCTCAACTCGTCGGCCTGTCGGCCACCGCGCCCGCCTGACCGCGCTCGGACCTCGAGCCGGGTCTCCTGGGCAGAGAGGAGTAGTGCCATGCTGCAGCTCACATACACGGCCCCCGGCGCGCTCGAGTGGCGCGAAGCCCCCGAGCCCGGGCTGAGCTCGAACGCCGCCGCGCTCGTGCGCCCGCGGGCGGTCGCCACGTGTGACCTGGACGCACTGATCATCGAGGGCATCTCACCCTTCCCCCCGCCATTTCCCCTCGGCCACGAGTGTGTGGCCGAGGTGTTGGACGTGGGCGACGCAGTCACATCGCTGGAGACTGGCCAGCTCGTGAGCGTCCCCTTCCAGATCTCCTGCGGCGAGTGCGGCCCATGCCGGCAGGGGCGAACGTCCAACTGCAGCGGCGTGGCGTTCATGTCGAGCTACGGCTTCGGACCGGCCGTGGAGCAGTGGGGCGGGTTCCTGTCGGACGTCGTGTGCGTGCCCTACGCCGAGCACATGCTCGTGCCAATCCCGGCGGGCCTGGATCCGGCGGCGGTGGCGAGCGCCTCGGACAACATCAGCGACGCCTGGCGGACGGTCGCGCCAGCGCTCGCTGAGGAGCCCGGCGCGGACGTGCTCGTCGTCGGCGGCGCCGGCGCCGGCTCGATCGGCCTGTACGCCGCCGGGCTGGCGGTCGCGCTGGGATCGGAGTCGGTGCTGTACGTCGACGCCGACGCCTCCCGCCGAGAGACGGCGGCGAAGCTGGGGGCGCAAACGCTCGCCGAGACGCCCAAGCGCGTGGGACCGTACGCGATCACCGTGGACGCGAGCGCCGACCCGGAGGGCCTTGCCCTGGCGCTGCGCTCGACCGCGCCCGATGGCATCTGCACGAGTACAGCCATCTACTTCGGCGAGCAGCCGTCGCTGCCGCTGCTGGAGATGTACACCAAGGGCATCACGTTCAAGACCGGCCGAGCGAACGCACGTACGGCGATACCGCACGTGCTCGACCTGGCCGCCTCGGGCGCGCTACACCCCGAGCTGGTGACGACAAGCGTGGTTGACTGGGCAGACGCGGCGGACGCGCTGCTGGAGCGGAGTTGGACGAAGCTCGTGATCGAGCGCTGAGAGCCGAAAAGACGCCGTGGCGACCGGGCTTCAGCCGGCTTGTGCCTCAGCCGACCTCTGCCTCGGCGATGGCCCGCGCGAGCGCGGCGCGCCCATCGCGGAGCACGGGCTCGCCGTGGGAGACAAGCACGCGCTCGATCGGCAGCTCGAGCAGCGGGCGCATTAGTCCGGCGAGGTCGACACGGTTCGCCCGCACGCCTTCGAGCCAGCTCTGCGGGCACACGCACAGACCACCGTCGTCGGCCCCGACAAGCCGGTCGCCGGCGACGAGCGTGGCTACCGCTGGCAACCAGAACAGCGTCTCACCGCCACCGCGCAGCGGCCGCTGCTCGATCCCGGCAGGCACCACATTCCACGCCCGCGAAGTGTTCGCGCGGTAGCGCTCGGCCAGCTCCTCGCGGTCACGGCGGTGCCAGCGGATGGTCGTGAGGATGCTCACCGGCCGTCCCGCGATGCGCTCATCGAGCCAGCCCAAGAACCGTGCACGCCCCGTGGACGCCAGCAGGGGATCGATGAGCACAACGATGTCGCGCAGTTCGTAGAGTACCGAGCCGACCAGCTGATCCCAGTCGTCGGAGCTCCCACGCTCTGCCTGGGGATTCCAGTCCGGGTGTGGCGCGGTCCAGCGCAGCAAACCGGGAGCGATCTCGGCTGGGAGCACGTCAGCGCACGCGTGCGCTTGTCGGCCCCCGACAGGGTGGAGCCGGCTCGACCGGTCCGGGTGCCGCGGATGGAGGTCTCGAGAAGTCATACAGCAGGATCGTGTTCCCCAGGATCCCAACCGGGCAGTATGCGCGCAGCCACGCCAGACTGTTGCCGCTCGTCAGGTCGGTGGCTGACGCCGCGACCCAACCGGCGATTGCGCTCGGGGGAATGCCGAGCAGCGGGCGCGCGAGCGGAATGTCCTCGAGCGTTACACCGCGTGGTCCGAAGTAAGCGACGCGCGCGTGATGCGTGCGGCTCCAGCGCTGGAGCAGGAACAGATCCTGCCCCCAGTCGACACTCGAGTTGGTCGCTACACGGTAGGGCGCGGCGAAGACGGGGCTTGTCCACGCCAGGGAGCTAGGGAAGGACGCGAACATGCTCCAAACGCCGAGCGCGCCGGCCGCAAGCAGCGCCCCGCTGAGGGCACGTGAACGCGGCGTGCTCGCTGCGCCGCTCGCGAGGATCAGCCACAGCGCCACGACGGGCATCAGATAGCGGATGCCGATGTCCCGGGGAAGTGTGAGGTTGAAGGCAAACAGTGCCGCCGCCGGCAACGCCGCAACGATCAAGGCCTCGCGCCGGCGCACGCGGTCGACCCTGAGCAATGCCAGCGGTCCGAGAGCGAGCACCGCGAGTGTCGCCGGCGGCAGCTTGATCGCGAGGCTGACCGGCCAGTACCACCAGCGACCGCCGGTCCACGCAACCCCATCGAGATAGCTGGCGGCTGGGATGGTGTCGTTGACTTTGAGATAGCGGATGCCGTCGAGATACGGGCGCGGAAGCAGCAGCAGTGTCGGGTGAGCGAGCACTCCGGGGTCGAGCAGTGCATAGACCGCCCACACCACAGCTAATGCGATGACGAGGACCGCACCGCCGTGCACGAGCGCCCGAAACGCTGCGGTGCGCAGATCGAGCGCGATCACCGTGAGCGCGCCGATCGCAAGGATCGCCAGTCCCGACGCGTCCGTCAGCGCAGCGACGCCGCCTGCAACCCCAAGCACCACCAGCCGGCGGTGACTTCTGAGCCGAGCCCAGCGCAGCAGCGTCCAGCCGAACCAGGTGACCGCGAACGCGAACGGGACATCAACGCCGTCGAGATGGCCGAGACCGAGCACCAGCGGAGATGCAAGCCAGAGAACGCCGCAGAGCAGCCCGGCGCAGCCTCCGTAGAGCTCGTTTGCGAATCCGAACAGGACAAAAGCCAGCGCTACGGCGACGAGCAGCGGCACGATGCGCGAGGCGAGATCAACAGCACGAAGTGTGCCGGCGCGCAGTTGCGCGCTCACGAAAGCCGCGCTGTAGGCGTGCTCGTCGTTGCTCGACCAGGATCGATTGGGCGGAACGACATGGTCGACGAGCAGTACCGGGAGCGCTGCAAGGACCTTCATCAGCGGCGGATGCTCGTCGTTGAGCACGAGGTCGTGGTGAAGAATCGCGGCAAGCCCGGAGGAGACGTACACCGGCTCATCGAACGTCGGCGAGTCACGCCGGGCCTCAGCGACTCCCAGGCCCAGAAAGCCAGCGGCGAGGAGCACGACGAACGCAAGGTGGCGGCGCGTCCATGACGTCCGAGCCCCTCGTGCGCGAGGCCGGGCTGATTTCATGCTCGACGCGAGGGCCTTCGAGCTGCGCGTCGGATCGAGAGCCAGAGCAGCCCGAGCACGCTGGGCGGCATCACCCACCAGGCCGAGATCCCAGCGTCGGCGAGCACCGCGGTGACAGCCAGCGCCGCCACCACGCCGAGCGCCGTGCACCAGTCGTCACCCACGACGAACTGCCACAGGCCAGCGAACAGCGCGCTTGCTCGCGTCATGTGCTCACCACTTGCCCGGCATTCTCGGCCGCCTCGGGCTCTGGGGACATATCGGAGTCGGGGGCACGGCGGGTGTGAGCGGCGCGACGGACGTCGGCTGCGCGGACGCGCGCAGCACACTCGCTATCCCCAACGAGGCCACCAGAAGCGATGGGATGATCGCGAGCAGAGCCCCATCACCTGCGGGCCAGTGCGCGCCCGCGCCCTCGGCGCCCCAGAACATCCCAAACGAGCTGAGCATCACGCCGACCGCGAACTTCATCGCATTCTCAGGCACCTTCGCCAGCGGCGCCCTCGCCGCAATGCCAGCAACGACGACCAGGAGCACTGCGAGCCCAGCGGCAGCGCCAGCCAGCCCGACATCATGCTGATTTGCGCCGAACGTGAGCACGATGAACGCGACCTCGAGGCCCTCCAGGAGCACACCCTTGAAGGAGATCGCAAACGAGTAACCGTCGAAGCGGTCGTGGCGCTCGCCGACGGCGCGTGCCGCTTCGGTCTCGGATGCGTAGATTTGCAGCTCGTCGTGCCTGGCCTTCACTCCGGCTGCGCGCAGGATCGCCTTGCGCAGCCACTGCAGGCCAAAGATCAGCAGCAGGCCGCCAACGAGCATACGCAGCAGACCGATCGGCAGCGAGGTGAGTGTCGGGCCGAGCGCGAGCACGATCGCGGCGAGCGCCACCGTCGCGACGCCCGCTCCGGAGAGCGCTGAGGACCAGCTACGCGTGACCCCAACGGCAAGCACAATCGTCACCGCCTCGACGGCCTCGACCGCACAGGCAAGGAACACCGAGAGGGCGAGCCCCAACTCGGCGCCGCTCATGCCTCTGCTTGTCCGGCCAGAAATATCATGATGACGTTCTCTAGTCGAGCTCGACGCCCAGCACCGTTCCGATGTCCGGATGTGATGCAACCAGCTCATCTTTGACGTCGAGGCGAGTGAGCGCCAGATAGGCGACGAAGCCGACAATAATGAGCGTCAAGCCGAGTGCAACCGGCCCGGTGCCCAGCGCGAGGCCGCCCAAGCGGTGTGGATTATCCATCCAGTCGGCAAACGAGGCGCCGAGCGGTCTGGTCACGACGTAGGCGAACCAGAAGGCGAGGATCGAGTTCAGCCCGAAACGCCAATACCCCATGGCTGGTAGGGCGATCAGGCTGGCGAACAGCACACCCGAAGATAGGTAGCCCAGGTGCAGGCTGGTCGCGGTGAAGTCACCGGTGGCGGTGCCGAGCGCGAATGTGGCCAGGACGGTGGCCCAGTAGAACTTCTCGCGCCGAGCTGTGTAGATGCTATGGATGGATAGCGTCTTCTCGCTCCTGTACCAGGCGACGAAAATGACGGCCAGCACGATCAGATAGAACGCGCTCGATACGGGATAGGCGATGCCGAACCCGACGTGCAACGCGTCGGCGGCCGATGTGCCGAACACGCTGACCATCACAACGACCAACCAGTAGCTCCATGCGTTATAGCTGGGCGCCTTGAACTGCATTCTCAGCGCAGCGGCAAGACCGATGAGCATGATCGGCACCGCGATCGCCGGCCCGAGGCCTGCGTTCAAGAAGTCCGAGGTTGCCTCGCCCATTGCAGTGGTCAATACCTTGGTGATCCAGAAGAAGATGGTGATCTCCGGAACCTTGGTCATGGCTCGCTGGGCAGGGTGCACGTCGGCGACGAATATCAGCGATTTATTTGGCGGCGCTAAAGAGGTGAGAAAGCTCTCATCGACATCCTCAGGCAAGCGCCGTGTATGCGGCCGCCTGAATGTCGCCGTGCACCTGCGGCGCCTGTGGGGTCTCGAACATGCGCTGCGTCAACACGATCACGACCAACTCCTGAGCGGGGTCCACGAGCCACGAGGTGCCAAAGCCGCCGTCCCAGCCGAAGGCGCCGCTGTCCAGCACCGCTTGGCCAAATGCCCACGAGCGGCCCGCGAAGAAGTCGGGGCCCAGTCCGCCGTATGCCTTCTGCGCATCGGTGAGCTGGTCGCTCGTCATCGCGCATGCCGCGTCGTTAGACAGCACGGGAGCGCCGCCGCCGAGCAGCATCCTCGCAAACGCCAGCAGATCATCGACGGTCGAAACCAGGCCGGACGCGGCGTCGGCGAACGCCGGCGGCCGGCTCCACGTGCCGTCGGGCTCGTCGGAGACGAGCAGCCCGTCGGGCGTAGGTCGGTAGGCCGTGGCCAAGCGGTCGGTCTGCGCCGTCCAGAAGCCCGTGTCGCGCATGCCCAGCGGCTCGAATACCCGCGTTCTGAGCACATCTGCGAGCGGCATCCCGGTGGCGCGAGCGAGGAGCACACCGAGCACAGAAGACCCGGTGTTGTATAACCAGCGCTCGCCAGGCTGTGCCAGTAAAGGCAGCGTGCCGAGATTGGCAATCCACGTGTCCGGGTCGGGTTGCACGTCAGGGTTGGGCGGCCCGATCGTCGCGAGGTTCAACTCCTCGTCGGCCACCACAACCGGCCACGGCGTGGCCGACGTGAACATCTGCATGACCATCCCGAAGCCGAATGTGAAGCTCAGCAGATCGCGCACTGTGATCGCGCGAACGGCCGCGATGGTGTCCTCAAGCGGTCCGTTCATCCGCCGCAGCACACGGCGCGCGGCGAGCTCAGGAAGCAGCCGGTCGACCGGCTCGTCGAGCTCAAGCAGCCCCTCGGCCACAACCGCAAGCGTGGCCGCCGCGGTGATCGGCTTGGTCGTCGAAGTGATCCGAAAGATCGAGTCGCGAGCGACGGACCGGCCGCCGATGGCAAGGTTCCCGAGCGCCTCGACGTGAACGTGGGCGCCGCGGGCCACGAGCGCCACGAGACCCGGCACGCGCGTAGCACCGACATGCCGCTCGGCCGCCATATGCAGCCGTTCGATTCCCGCGCTTGTCAGACCGTCAGGCATCGAGGATGCTCCCCGTCACGATCGTCATCGCTCTCCGTCAGTTGGGTTTCAGCGAATGAGGGGTCACTCGGGCCGCGCCATTGTTGCGCATCTCGCCAGCCGGCAGCGTGACGCTGCACGCCGCGATAGATTGCCCCCGTGAAGGTCTTCATCGGCATCGGACACGAGTCGTCATCCAACTGAGAGGACGCTAGGAATGTCCGGTGCATCGCAGTCACGGCTGTCGGCAGGAATCGCTTCTTGCGACATCGTCGGACACTCTCGTGTGTCGAGCCACGAGATCCAAGTCGCGCGGGTTAAGTCCATCAACGCTCTCATCCGCGAGGCATTGTCGAAATATCCCGATAGCGCTGTTTGGGCGTCAGGGGGGGATGGCGGTCACCTCGTGTTTCTCGACGGCGACTGGCAACGACCGGCTCTGGAGCTCGTTGCCAAGTTGCGACGCTGGGCGATCAGCGAGTGTGTGCCACTGCGCGTCACCGCACACGCCGGTGAAGTCAGCACGATCAGCGGTGCCGACGGAAGGACGCAGCTGGTTGGTGACGGTATCAACGAAAGCGGTTCGATCCTCGCCGTTGGCACCCCTCATGGGATCGTTGTTTCGCAACAGTTTCGGCGGGAGGTCGACAAGCTCGGAGACGAGAGTGTACGGTTTCACGACCCGCGCCCACTGCAGACAAAGACTCAGGAGCGCGACCTCTTACTCATGTCGCTCCCCGACTTACCCTCGGAATGGGGCGACTACGTCGACGATGATCGTCAACTGCTGACGATCGCGCTGGAGCGTGGGGCGGCATGGGACGCCCTGTATCACGCTAAGCGTCTCCTGCAGGTCAACAGCATCTATCGCGATGTCGATATGGCGCTGCGAACGCTCAAGCCGATTGACTACTGGCTGCAACAGCCCGGCGAGGCCACCGGTCGTGCCATCAACCCATTCCTCGGACATCTCGACGCTCGATCCCTGAGGGAGGTCGTCCGTCTTGGCCAGCTAGTTGAGCGGCGCTACAACGAGGCGATCTGTCGCCACGGAGACCACGGCGACACGATGTTCATCATTTTGAAGGGGCAGGTGGGAGTCTACAATCTCGGCGGAGACGCGAGCCCGACACCGGATGAGCCGGCTTTTGTGCTCCGCGAGGGCGACATCGTGGGCGAGCTGTCCTTTGCGCTCGACTGCCAGCGAACGGCGGACCTCGTCAGCCTCGCCGATACCGCACTGCTCGCCTTCGCCTTCGATGAACTATCTCCGAGGCTTGCGAGCGCGCCCGCAGGAGCAGAGATTCTGGGAGGCGTCTCCCGATTCATCACCTCTCGCGTCCTCGAGCATGTGGCTCACGCTGTGCCGTTCCTCATCGGCCGGGATCGTACGGGACCGCTTGGAACTGCCCATGAGCCGTGGGAGAGTCTGCTCGATGACCTGCTTTTCGATTGCCGCACGCTTTCCTGGACATCGTCTGACAGTGCATTGTCGTTGGAGGCGGTGGCGAGAAGCACCCCAGCGAGTGCAACGGAGGGCGGTATCCACCTCCTGGTAGCCGGCACCCTCGAGAGCCTGTCGAATCCGACGAAGACTCTACACGGTGACGATTTTCCGTTGCTGTACGTCGACCTTCCGAGCGTCGCGATCCCAGACCACCAATATGTTGTGCCTAGTGGATCAGCCAAAATCCTCCAGATCGGGCCACAGGCGATCGCCGCCCTGCCATCGAGAACACACGAGAGTGTACTTCGCGACCTGAGGCACTGCCTCGGCCGAAGCTACCACTATGACGCTTTCATGTCGTTTAACTACGGCGACGAACAGACGGTGGAGCGGTGGCAGGCACAACTCAGCAACGCGGGGCTTCAAGTCTATGTTGACACGCCTCAGCCCGGCGTTAGGTTCACATCGAAGATCGAGGAAGCGCTGATGGATTCATTGACACTGCTGGCCTTCATCTCTCCCTTCACGATGCTCAAGCCCGAGGACCAGAACTGGGTGCGCAAGGAGATCTCGTTCAGGGAGGCGCAGTTCACGAACCCATGGATCTTTCCAGTGCGGCTGCGAGGGGGTGATCCCGAACAGTTTCTGCTTCGGTACACCATGATCGACGCCACGCAAAGCGAGGAGACCGCCATCCGTGAGGCGATCGAGGCGATTGGGCGCATCCGCGAGGGCAGAGACGATCCACCGATGCCTGTCAGCCGCCAGGTGAAGCGGCACCTGGAGTAGGTGCGGGCAGAATGCCTGAGCGGAGCAATACCTTCAGAAGGTACTTCGGGACCGGATCGCCGGCGGATCCCGACGAGGTCGAGCGCGAGCTGTGGAACGATGCCGTCGGGCGAGAGACATACTCTGAGGCCAACGAGAGCTATCAGACGGCGGTGCTGGAGCAGTACAAGCTGTACGTCGAGATGGCGGACCGGATCAGCGCGCGGCGCTCGCTCGCGAACACCTTTTTCCTCACGCTCAACACGGCTGTGTTTTCGTTGATTGGGGTTCTGTGGACAAGCCCGCCGCACGCCGCTCGCGGCCTTCTGATCGTTCCGCTTGTCGTGCTCGTCACACTTTGCCTGGCATGGTTTTGGCTCGTCCGCTCGTATAGACAGCTCAACTCGGGCAAGTACGCAGTCATCGGTGCGCTCGAGCGCAGACTCCCCGCGTCTCCTTATTGGCGCGCCGAGTGGAAGGCTCTCGGCGAAGGCACCGACAAGGCCAGGTATTGGCCGCTGACCCACCTCGAGCAGTGGATTCCGTGCTTGTTCGCGGTGGTGTATATCGGCGGTTTCGTCGCGGCAGTCGTGTCCTGATGCGCGAGCGGCTGGCTGTCAACTCGCCTCGGCGTCTACGAATGCGCTGTCAGCCAGCCGCGATAGATGTTGGCGCACCCACTCGCTCGCGCCAGGGCCGGGTGTTGGCAGAATCTCCCCGAGCTCGATTGGCTCATGGCAGGCGCGGCAGACGAGGAGCGGATCGGCGTTGCCGCCGCAGCGAGTGTGCTTGAGAACGATCGATGGACCGCGTACGCCGACCAGGTACTTGTCGCCCCATTGAAGGAGCGCGACGACGATCGGGAAGATGTCGCGCCCGGCCTGCGCCAGGCGATATTCGTTACGGGTCTTGCTCGGGCCGTATGGGCGCTCTTCAAAGATCCCCTGCGATACGAGCAGCTTCAGTCGGCTGCTGAGGATGTTGCGCGAGAGCCCGAGGTTCTCAGCGAACTCGTTGAAGCGTCGAGCTCCAAAGAACGCCTCTCGGAGGATCAGGAAGGTCCAGCGGTCTCCGAGCAATTTGGCGGCTGCGCCAACGGAGTCTTCGAAGTCGTGCTCTGCCGACATGGGGTGATGGTAGCGCTGAAATATCGATAGTGATACGCTACGGATAGCGAATCAATACTAATTGGCCGGATAGCGCGGGCTACTGGAGGCATGAGATGAGCCAGGAGATACCGATACCCACCGACGATCCGGAGCAACTTGGCAGGCTGTTCGCGGAGCGCGCCAATGCCGGCGATCTGGACGGCATGCTCGCGCTGTACGAGGACGATGCGACGTTCGTCGGCCCCGACGGCGGCAGTGCCTCGGGCAGCGATGCCATCCGCGCCCGCTTGGAGGGCCTGATCGCGATGAAGCCCAGGATCACTCCCACCGGCGGCCAGGTGACAATGGCGAGAGATGTCGCACTGATATTCAACCGCTGGCGGATGACACTGGGCGTGGGCGACGGCGAGCCGACGGGTGTGGACGGCGCGAGCACGGAGGTTGCGCGGCGCCAGCCCGACGGCGGCTGGCTGTACGTGATCGACAATCCCACCTTGGCGGACTTGGCGATCTCGGCGCCAGCGGTTCATGCTGAAACCGCAAGCGGCCGGCCCGCGTTTGAGCAACTGATCTATGAGCAGGACGGACCGCTCGTCCGCATCACGCTGAACCGGCCGGAGCGACATAACGCGCTGTCGATGCAGCTCTCAGACGAGCTGGTGAGCGCCTTCGAGCTGGTCGAGCGCTCGGAGAGCGCGAAGGTGCTTGTGATCCAGGGAGCGGGTGACACGTTCTGTGCAGGCGATGACATCGCCGAGATGGGACTGTGGGGTGATGCCAACCAGGTCATGCGCCGCGTACGCGGCTACCAGCGGATGGCCGACACGCTTGCAGACCTCGACAAGGTCACGGTCAGCGCGGTCGACGGCTACGCAGTCGGGGGCGGTCTCGAGATCACGATGGCGTGCGACTTCGTGATCGCCACACGACGCGCGAAATGGGGCATGCCCGAGGTCGACGTAGGGATCACCCCGGGCTGGGGCGGCACGACGCGTATGACACGCCTGATCGGACGCCGGATGGCCAAGGAGATCAACCTCCTCGGCGCGCTGCATACCGCGAGCCGCGCTGCCGAGCTGGGCCTTTGGAATCGTGTCGTCGCGGATGACCGCCTACAGCAGGAGGTTGACGCGCTTGTGCGGGTCGTACTGTCGAAGAACCAGCAGGCTGTGCGACAGCTGAAGTTCATGATCGACAAGGGCGCCGAGGCCGACCTGCACACCGCGCAGGGCTTCGAGGCACTCGCGGCCGGCCTCACCGGCGCGGTCAACGGTGCCTGGCAGGTCAAGGACGCCGATCAGGCCAGCGGCATCCTGAGCTTCGTTGCTGGCGGCGAGCAGTGGAAGGCACGACGCGAGCTGGCGCGCGACTTCTGGACTGACGTGCACGAAAGGGCCGTGCAGTGACCGCCGACGGGAGTGACCATACGGGCGAGCGTACTGCGACCGCTGCCACGAGCGCGAGCTGGTAGCTGCCGTGCATCGATAAGCACTCCCAATACGGTAGAGATTCGCTATGGACGACGGAGGCCGAGAGGTTCGGCAGGCATTGCCGGACGAGCGATCAGTGGTAGCAGCGACGGTTGCCGCAGCCTTCGCGGACGACCCAGGGTGGGCGTTCATCCTCGGCGAGGAGTACTGGCGTTTAGCACCTCATTTCGTCGCGACACTGTTCGATCTCAGAGTCGCCTCCCAGAATGTGTGGGTCACCGACGACGTGGCGGCGGTCGCGATGTGGGATTCCCCCGGCGAGAGTGATGGTGCGCCGGAAGATCCCGAAAGCGTTTGGGCCCGCTACCGCGTCATTGCCGGCGAGGAGGCGTTCGAACGCCTGACTCACTACAACCACGCCGTTGCCGCCGCGTCTCCGGCCGAGCTCTACTGGTATCTCGGGGTATTGGCAACGCATCCGGACCGCCAACGTGAAGGCCTCGCGACGGCCGTGCTGGCACCGATCCTGGACGAGGCCGACAGATCCAACATCGCGTGCTGCCTTGAGACATCAACCGCGGCAAATCGTCGCTTCTATGAACGCCGGGGCTTCACGCAGGCGACAGAGATCGTCCTACCTGACGGTCCCCCAACCTGGTGGCTGCGCCGGGCTCCAACGCCAGCCGCTCACGGCCCCTGACAGGGCGAACTCAGCTCGCAGGATCGACGGCTTGTACGGTGAACCCCTCACGTCGCGCGGCGCTGGCAAGCCACTCGTCGAGGGTGACAATGCTCAGCGAGGCCGGCAGTCCCTCCGAGGCGATGATGGCAGCGGCAAGCTGCATCGAGTCGGCACCGCGGAGCGGGTGTACTCGAAGGAGTCGGCGTGCGGTGCCTCGTAGGGCCGCAGTCGGCTGCACCTCGTTCCAGCTCTCGGCGAGACGGTCTAGGCGCTCAAGCGCGGCCGTGATCGCGCCGTCCGTCAACGCTCCTTCCCGCTCCAGCCTGGACAGGGCCGACGCGCACTCGACTTCAGTTGCCCACCATACGCACATAACCGGGTCCTGCGCGGCGCTCGCCAGCAGCCCCTCCGTGCTGGCCTCGGTGACAATCAGCGGCACGATCGCTGAGCTGTCCCAGAACCTCAACGGCCCGTGCGCCTCTCCTCGATCAGTGCCGCAACAGCGCTTGCTGAAGCCTTCAGGCTCGGCGGGCTCGTACTCAGCAACTCCGTCACGGGCGGCTTGCGAGCCGCCCGTACTGCTCCGGCACGCTCCAGCCGCGCGATCCTTCCCTCAGCGTCGGGAGAAGCACTGACCGCAGACTCCAACCGCGCGACCGGCGTGCCGCGGTCCATGATCAGCACCGACTCACCAGCGCGTACCTGATCTATCAGCGCACTGAGCCCATTCTTTGCTTCAGTAATCGTCGCGACGACCATCAGAGCCAGAATAGCGTGGTTGCCCTAGCTACTCAAGCCCTTTTATGGGGGGCCGTACGTTGCGCAAGCCCCACCGTCGTCAACGCGGCGTCTCTTCGCTTGGTCTGAGTCGCTCAGCTCGTCCAACGCGCCGAGATCCTCTCCCTCGAGGGCGACAGCTACCGACTCAGGACCACGACCTCGGCCGGCGCCCAGACGAGCCACCCGCTGCGACGGTGCCGGCCGTGTGATGAGGCGCCGGCAGTGACCCACCTCTTCTACGAAGATCGTCGGCGTACGCTGCGAGCGCCTCCTCAATGCGCTCGCCAACCTCCGAACGCGTCGCGCCGAGCGCCACAACGCCGGGTAGGTCGGGGAGATACGCACCCCAAGCTCCGTCTTCGGCCTGCTCGTAGATCACCACGTAATCGCTCATCGCAGATTCTCCAAACTGCTTGCTCGTCGAATGCTAACCAGCGTGCCGACAGGCACTGTGTCCCTGTCCTTGCCCGCAACGACGATACGCGCCTCGTGGTCGGCATGGGCCCAAACCTCGTGGGAGCCCGCTTGACGCATGACACGCAACCCGCATCGATGAGCGCCTTCCTCACGTCCTTGGACTACTTCGGCATAAACACGACCGTAGCCCTCAACTGTGATGGAACTCACAATCGGCACACGCCGGCCCGGGCCCCGTCCATGGGTCGGCTGCCCGGCGACTCGCAGACAGTTGTCTATGGAGACGGTGGTGTGTGGTTTCAGCTGATAGGCGACACGTGTGTCAGGACATAGGAGACACCAACGTGATGGGGGTCTTCTGTGGAGATGGCGCGGTATCTGGTCGAGGCGCATGTGTTGGAGGGACGTTCGGTCAGCGAGCTAGCGATTGCGCACGGCGTGCATCGCAGCTGGATCTACAAGCTCCTGGCCCGCTACCGCGATGGCGGCTATGACGCGCTGGCGGCGCGCTCGAGACGCCCACTATCGTGCAAGCACGAGACCCCGGCGGAGATCATCAAGGCGATCGTGACGCTGCGCCGCCAGCTACAGACAGACGGCCACGACGCCGGCGCGACAACGATCGCCTACCACCTCGCCCAAGAGACGGACGGGATGCCGGTGCCGTCGATCTCGACGATCTGGCGGATCCTCAACCGTGAGGGGCTGATCGTCCCGCAGCCGCAGAAGCGACCACGCTCCTCACTGATCCGCTTCCAGGCCGAGCTACCGAACGAGATGTGGCAGACCGACATCACCCACTGGCAGCTCGCCGACGGACAGCACGCGGAGATCCTGAACATGATCGATGATCACTCCCGGCTGTTCCTGGCCTCGCAAGCTTTCTCGACCGTCAAAGCCCGCGACGTCGTGGACGTCTTCCACAAGACAGCAGAGCTACACGGGCTGCCCGCCAGCCTCCTCTCCGACAACGGCGCCGTGTTCACCGCCACACCCCGCAAGGGCAAGGTGCTGCTGCAGACAGAACTCCAGCAACTCGGGATCACCCGCAAGAACTCACGCCCCTACCACCCACAGACCTGCGGCAAGGTCGAGCGCCTACACCAGACACTCAAGCGCTACCTGGACGCCCAAGAGCCCGCGCAGACGCTCCCAGCACTGCAAGGCCAGCTCGATCGCTTCGTGCACTACTACAACGACATTCGCCCCCACAGAGCCCTCGACGGGCGAACCCCGCTCCAGGCCTACAGCACACGCATCAAGGCCAAACCAGCCGCCGTGAAGCCCGTCACGCACTTCCGCGTCAGAGAAGACAAGGTCGATACCCACGGCAAGGTGAGCCTGCGCTACATGAGCAAGCTCCACCACATCGGGCTCGGCAGAGCCCACAAGGGACACCGGGTCAAGCTCCTCATCGCCGACCAGAGCATCCGCGTGATCGCCCTCGACGGCGAGCTAATCCGAGAACTCACGCTCGACCCCACACGCGACTACCAGCCACTCCAGCAGCCCTAAGCCGTCTACCATCACCCGAGACATCAGTCTCCGATGTCCTGCGACACAACACTATGGAGACGGTGGGAATCGAACCCACGCAAGGTTCCCGGCGTGAGGAGCAATCGCCTTGCGGGCGGTCGACTCCCAGCCCTTCGGAGTGAAGAACGAGCCTCCTCACTTGCGGTCGAGATTGCGCCCTGCCGTCTCGCCACGCGATGCCGCCTTGGCGGCATCGAGCAGGCGGCGTGCGTTCGCCGGCGAGCGGAACAGGTAAGCCGTCTCCTGCCAGGCGGCGTCGAATCCTACGGTCGACCCTGAGTCGATCTCCACAAACCAATCGCGCTCCGGGCACGACCGGAGCCATTCGAGCAAGCCATTCTGGCCCCTCGTAGGGAAGGCATTTAGGCAGCACCTGATCGTCGCTCGCACCCGAGGCATTGTAGACAAAACGCTACACTGCGTCTCGATGCAAACCGACCAGAGCAACGGCGAGACGACCACAGCCGCCGCGCCAAAGGACGATTTCGAGGCGTTTGAAATGGCGCTCCGCACGCTGTCCGAGCGCGTACGCACCGATGATGCCTTCGCACACGATCTGTACGGCGCGCTTTGCAACATGCGCTGGCGCCGACGGGACGTTGACGCAGAGCCCGTCTCGATGAGCTGGCGCCACGCGGGCGGCGTCGTCGCCCAACTCGCCTGCAAAGGAGAGTGCTACCTCGACTACTACTGCTCCGGGAACGAGGGCGTCGTTACGACACGCATTCGGGATGCCCTCGGCGAACTGGGGTGGGTTCCAGCTCCACGGCCAGAGGACGAGGGGTGACCAGCACTCATCGATCGGGAGCCGGAACGTCCGCCGCGGCGATCCGCAAGCATGCCGGACTGCTCGACCCTACGCCCGATCAGGAGGGGGCGTTCTGGCGCGAGAACGAGCCACACATGTTCCCGGCCGACGACGCATGCGTATCTCAGGCGTGGTTTTGGACGCCGGACTGGCTCCTCGGCGAGGTTGAAGCCGACCGCGAGACGCAGAGCGATCCTGGTGTCGTGTACGAGGATGCCGAGTCTTTCAAGGCCGCACTACACGCAGCGCACAGCGAGTAGCACCGACCAACAGCTACAACGCGAGCGTGGCAGCCCAAGCGACGGGTACGCTTCCGTGCCGCTATGAGTAACCCCGAGCCTCCATCGCGCGAGATCCTCAAACACGCACGAGCGTATTTGCGGGTCGATCGGCAGGCCATCGCGACGCTGCCAGAGCTGGGCGACGCGATCCGCTCCTTCGAGCCAGCTCCCGGCCCGGCCGGGCAGAGCGTAGCCACATGGCTGACGGAGCGGGCACTGAACGAGCCCCAGGAGGCAACCGTCCGCGTGCGGCTCAGCCACGGCCAGGTTACGGGCGTGTACGCACTGTGCGCCGCTCAGGTGGCGCTTGGTAGTGAGGAACGCGCCCACCTCGGCGGGGTGCACTACCGAACTCAGCCTGCGATCCTACTCGCGCAGATCGCGCGATCCGCTCAAGCGGCGGGGATTGGAGGCGAGATGCTTACGCACGCTGCTCGCACCGCACAGGAAGCGTTGTGGTACGTCGGCGCGACGGCGCTGGTCGTCGACCCCTTCGACGAAGCAACTGAAGCCTACTGGCAGGAGCACTGGGGCCTGCGTCCTTCCGCGCAGCGGACACCCGGCAATCGCCAGCTGCGACGACTATGGACGGCGATCCCGCGCGAAAGCTAGAGATTCGCGCCTTCGGCCTCTAGCTCGGCCACAAGCGCTCGTCCCTGCTCGAAGAGGGCGTGCACACGTGGATCGCGTCGCGAGGCCTCCAGGTCATCCTCATCGATCACGATAACCGCTTCATCCAGCGCATCGTGCAGCTTGTCCTTGTCGAGCGATGTAGCCACGGGACTAGCGTACCGCACAAGTCTGCCGAGCTTCCAGATCACCGTATCGAAGCGTTACCAGCGGCTACGTTCCAACTGCCGCAACCCGTCCGCATCGCACCCTACGCTGAGATTCATGCTGATGCTCATTCTTGAGGCCATGCTGGGCCGACGGCGGGTTCGAGCGCTCCGGAGACTTGTGGCAGGCACCGTTGCCGCAGTGTTGCTTCTTGTCCCAGGTGCCCGTGCCGCGATCTTCGGCATAGCCATCCATGAGGAGCAAGCGCGGGTTGCGCCGGTCATCGAGCAAATGATGCGCCAGATCTCACGGAACTTCGACCGCGGGCATGTCTTGCAGCTGAAGCAGCAGTCGCACCATTAAGCGAGAGGCGCCTCCCTCGTGGCCGACGGTAACAGCACGCCAGCCGTATTGACACCTACTGCTGGTGTAGACCCCCGCGTCGCACTGGCGACATCATTGCAGGCGTCGCCTGGCATATACGCGGTGCTCGCAGGGAGCGGCCTGTCGAGCGCAGCGGGAATACGCACCGGCTGGCAAGTAACCCAGGATCTCATGCGGAGAGTCGCGTTGGCCGAGGGCGTGCCAGAGGAGGAGCTTGGTGACGCTCCCGAGCGCTGGTGGATCAATCAAGGACGCGCCGATCCTCGATACGACACTCTGCTTGAGGCAATCGCCCCAAGCGCCGCGGCACGCCACGCGATCCTTCGCAACTACTTTGATCCGCCCCCCGATGAGGGCGGGCCCATCGTGCCCACGCATGCCCATCGTGCAATTGCGAACCTTTGTGCGACAGGACGGGTGCGTCTCGTGCTCTCCACAAATGTTGATCGTCTCCTTGAGCGAGCGCTCGAGGACGCTGGCGCAGCTCCCCAGGTGATTGCAAATACTGCAGACATTCGTGGGATGACGCCACTGACACATGCCAGCGCCACCGTCGTGAAGCTGAGCGGCGACTACACGAGGCTGGATATGCGCAACACGGCGGATGAGCTCGCCGAGTACCCGGCCGAACTACGGGCACTCGTGAAACGCACGCTAGACGAGTACGGCCTGCTTGTCGTCGGCTGGTCCGGCGAGTATGACACTGCTCTTGCGAACGAGATCGCGGGCTGCCCGTCCCATCGCTACCCGACCTTCTGGGCGACCTTCCACGGCGAGCTAACCGAGAACGCACGCCAGCTTATCGCTCTCAGAAAAGCACATGTAGTCGAAACCAGTGGCGCCGATGAGCTCTTCCACGACCTCACCGAACGCGTCATGCGTCTTGACCAGCGCGCTAAACGGCAACAGCGACCCGTAGCGTTGAGAATGCTGAGGCTGATCCCCGAGCGCTCCACTCCGCAAGGCTGGGCGGTTCTGCCGCTACTACAGCTTCGTACTGCGACTGCCGTCGCCCTGCCTTCACTCGAAGAATTGGGGCTCATCTGGCCACAGCAGCGTGACAACATACTCGCTGCGCTTGGAAGATCCGAGATCACAAGCCGACTGCACCTTCTGTCTTCCAGCACCCCGGCGTCAGCTATCTCACCAGACAGCGAGGCAAGCCACGAAGGCCTCGGAGTATGGCAACTAACTCCTGATGCCCATCAATCCGGCGAGGATGCCTCTTACCGCCTGGGCGGGAATGCAGCAGCCGGCCTGTCTGCCCTGGCGACCATTCGACTGCCGATGGTTGGCGCCAACACGGGCTCAATCGTCATTGCGCTCGATATCGCGCTGTCCCTAATGGGACCGGTTCGACTCGCCGAGACGGCGCGCTTGCTACGTGATGGTCTCATCCTCACATCAGCGACGCTCCCCGTCGCGTTGGAGGATGTCCTTCCCGGCGAGGCTGAGGTCACCCTCGCCGAGCTACATATTGCCGCGCCGACAACGATGGGCGACATAACGGCCCGCGACAACGATCTCGGTCAGCGGATAGACCTCTCCTCGCTCGGGAAGCCCTCCCGCCCTGTAGGCCCAACTATGGGTTTTGCCGCGCGGCTCGCCGGCCCACTCACCGCAATCAACGCGACGGCGCTTGTCGCCGACGCCATCGAATATATGGCCCTCGCCGCTGGCTACACAGACCCACGGATAGGCATCAGAAGCTTGCGTCACGAACTCGGCATCGCGACGACAGATTGAACCAGACCCTGCCTCTTGCACAGTCGCTTGACACTCTGCTCCGTCGCTAAGGCACGGAAACATTAGCCCGCAGCGGTGAGCAGACGTGTGTCCTCCAACCTGTATCCAAGGACTTCTGCGAGTACGTGCTGTGCGTCTCCTTGAGCCCAAACGCTCGGCGAGTCATCTGCTAGTAGATCCGGCATCTCGGGCAATTCATCGACCAGCTCAAGCTTGACGACATCCTCAGACCCGCCGCCCGGATTACCGATGACTTCGGCAGCAAAGCTGAACGGAAATGCACCTATTTGATCCGGCTTCGCCACGCGGACAACCCACTCGTATGCGTCCGGCTCATCGAGTTCGTCCCCGAAGAGGCCGCTCTCGTAGAACACGATAGCGTCTGCTAGCTCTCGTTTGAGCGCCGCGTCGAGCATAGTCTCTAGCCTCGAATCGAGCGGCATACCCACATACGCTTGTGTGTTGTTAAAGGCCACCGCGTGACCAGCGAGATCCGTGAGCACTTCGGCAACAGGATCGTGCTCAGGACCACGACCCATGCTGTATTTGACAATCCCAATGCGCTCCCCCTCGCCCAGCTCCGCGTTCTCTTCGATTCGGTACGACCAGAAGGGGTCTTGGAAGTTCAGATCCAGCAGCTCATCCGCTTGCTCTACGGTCTCGCGACCACCGACAACTTCTGCGACAATGCGGGCGTCATCCTGCTTGCGAAAGAGGAAGCCGGCGGGTTGCTCCAAGCGCATCGCATAGCGCTCAGTCTGCGAGGCGAGGTTCCGAATCAACCGCAGCACCTCAGCTCGCCTACGGAGGCCCTGATCGGTTGTGAGCTGTGGGTCCGGCGGGCGTGTCACTCTCAGACCTTGGTGGCTGACTTTGAACCCCGCGCCACGCAGCCGACTTGCGGCGCGGAGAAAGCGCGCCGCCGGTATCGGGGCCCTCGGATGTGTCAGCACATCTGTGACTGTGAAGCTCTGGTCGAAGACATCGGCCTCCAGCCCGTTCAGTCGCTCGGCGGCCGCATCCCGTTCGTCGTTAGCCTTGAAACACACATGTGCGTAAAAGGGGCGACCACCGTATGCAGCACAAATAAGTAGATTCGGCTCGGCTCGGTCGCGGACAGCAGCGACTCCACCGCCGAGCCGCCTACGCAGTGCCATCGACTCATCCCCCAGGCGCGACATCGGCGCCGTCCCGATTCCATAGCCGCAGGCGAGGAATGGCTCAAGCCGCGGCCGCACAAGCGCAGCAAATGCAGTCCCTGCGGCCCCTGGTACCGGTGCGCGCGCAAGGCTCGTCTGAGCACGGCCGATAATCACTGCCAAAACGAGCGGCTGGTGGAAGGCCGGGATCACCGCAATCGCGCGCCCTTGCTCGAAAGTGTTGACGAGCGGCCCCTCTGCCAGTGCCTGAAAGGCATCAACCAAGGCATCAACACCGAACACACTGCGGGCATGCCGCAATAGCTGGTCACCTTCGACTACTGGGCCTGGCACCATCCCTGGCTCAGTGAGCTCTACGAGCGCCGCGCATACAGCGATCTGAGGGAGGGTCAAGTTCGTCGCCGCCAGCAGTTGCTCATTTCCCTCAAGCAGCGGCGGCGCATCGGCCACGAGCTTCGCCAGCTCGCCCAGCCGTGCAGTCTCCCCGGTCTCTTCAATGTGAGCATGTAGCGCGCTCACCGCATCCATCGATGCCTGAGCACGCTCCACTTCACCGAGCTTCATTTCGCTCAGATAGCGACGGCGCTGCTCGTGAAACCAGCCTAGCCCGTTGACTTCCACCGAAAAGATCCCCGCGCGGCGCAACCGCTCATACGTCTCGCCCCACTGCGCTGCTGTCGTTTCCAGCAGGTCAATTATTGCTCGCGTCGGCAGTGGATCGATGAGTACGCAGAGCCGCCGCGCACTCTCCGCGACCTCGACATCCAGCTGGTGCCAGGACTCCTCAGTCCGTTCTGCAAAAGCCTGGTTGAGGGGCTGGTTCCCGATTTCGCCCCCGTCCCGTAGGTGCCGGATGAGATCTCCAACATGCAGCGCGTAGCCGCCTGTCGCACGCCTCACCTGCGCGGCTAGATCGGGAGAGAGTCCTGCTTGGCTAAGCCAAGCAGCGATGCCTTCCTCGCCGATTCCGTCGACCGCAACCTCCGAGACAGCACTACCAGCCCTACGCAAGCGCTCGACCGTCCGCTGATGCGCTGCATCGTATGTGGCGACGGCCAAACGGAGGCGAATCCCGGTTGGAAGCTCGCCTGCCAAGTCGGTGAGCACATCCGCATCTTCCTCATGCAGGCGCTCCCCAGCATCAAGCGCGATCACCATTCGCGGAACGCTGAGACGGGGCCGCACCTCCTCAGCCAACCGAATCACCATCGCGGCAGCCTCGCGATCGAGTGCATTATCCAAACGCACAGCAAGCTGATCCTCGACAGGTTGCTTCAACACGTTCGCGTACTCTGCGATGCCAGCGCCGACTTCCTCCCCAAGCCGTCCCCGCACGAATGCGAGCGCTTCTCTCCCAATCGCACGCAGGAGCGCCTGCGCACCCCCATCGATCAGACGCTCCACAGCCTCTCCTAGATCGCGCGCCGCTACGCTCAGCGACCCCCGTTTCGCAGCATCCTCAGCAAGAACTGCAGACAGCATCTCAAGCATGAGCCGCTGCAGTACTCCGCCCGAATAGGGAACAGAACGTGGTGGAGGAGCGATGGCGTCAGCAGTCGCCTGCTGGGCAGCACCGAGAATGCTGCTCTTGCCAACACCAGAATCCCCGGTCAGCAGCGTGAGCGGAGCCCCGCTGGAGCACAGGTGCCGAATCTCCTTATCGCGCCCATAGAGGCCGAGCGGCGGTGGCTGTCCGGACACACGCCAAATATAGCCCTTACCCGATCCACGATAGATTGGACTGATGTGATCTAGCCAAACGCTCCGACCGGAGCGTAACGCGATCACATGAAGGCAGCCCGCGGTGTCGTCATCGACAAGCCCGGAGGCTCGCGCTCAACGCGCACGAAAGTTCCGCCGCGGGCTCTGCTCTGATCGCGCAGCAACCCAAAACCAAGCGGCCGAGACGGGTGTTGGTAGCACCCGCCCCGGCCTCACAGCACCGAAGTAGAGGCCTTCGATGCCGCCGGCTAACCGTAGCTCCTACGGCTGGCTGGCCTTGCATGGATCGGGGCGCCTTCCTCGGTGTAGAACCGAAAGGAGTCTCCCAAATGGGCATGACGATCAACCGTCGATATCGGGACGCGCTGTACGACGGCCTGATGACGGACCTCACCGCGCACGGCGACATCTTCACGTACCTGCGCAACGACGAACCGGCGAATGCGAAGCGGCTACACCACCGCTTTCGGGGCGAGCTTCGGCTGCTCGACGACCTCGGCTGGGAACACGAGCCGGACGCCGAGCAGTTCGAGCTGACGATGCCGCCACGGGCGCTTCGGCCGATCATCGAACGGGTCTACTGGTCGGCCGTCTCCGGGCTCAACAACGCGCCAGAGGAGCTGACCGAGGAGTGCCTTGCCAACCTCAACGAAGCCACGGTGGCGTGCCCGGAGATGCTTGCTCGGCTCGCCGACGAGTTCATGGACACCGGCCACGAGTTGCCCGGCGTGGAGGTGGCAGCAGAATCAGTCGGGTCGTAGTCTGACCCGCGCACGGCAAGAGCGCGGTCAATGCTGGATCGCGCTCTTGATCGTGTCGTGTCAGCAGCGTGTCAGTGCTCCGTCAGCGCCCTCGCGCGGAACCAACCCGCGATGGGCTGGCCGACTCGATTGCACTCGATGCCTCTCGGCGCCCCAAGAGGCGCCCCGCGTCGGCATCGAGTCGTAGGGGCCTCGCTGCTGCGGCAGGCCAGGAGCCTGGCCGGACGTGGTTTGCTGCCCCCAGCGAGATTCAGCATCGCGCTGCCGTTCCGTCCGCCCTTCCGCTCTCGGGCATCGCCTCCGATCTGCTCTCGCGCTAAAGGCGAGAGCGTTTCGCCCTGAAAACCGCTGCAAATCGACTGCTTGCGTGCCGGCGACAACGGTGCGTTGTCAGATGACTTTCCAGTCTCAGCCGGGAAGCTCAACGATTTGGCGCTCGCGTGTGTACCCCAGGCGCCGTAGATCGGCCTTTGTCCATTGCAATGACCCCTCCAACAGGAACGGAACGCAATGAACACAAAGGAACGAACCACCGCCACACGGCCGGGCAAGATCACCGCCACCCACCTAACAAGCCTCGGCTCCCGGCTGACGGACCGCGACCGGCAGATCGCACTCGACTGCTACGACCACCGCGTCCTGACGACTGAGCAGCTCATGCGGCTGCACTTCAGCGGGCTGCGCACTACGACGCTTCGCCTCGGCAAGCTCTACCAGCTGCGGGTGCTCGATCGCTTCCGCCCGCCGCGCCCACTGCCTGAGACCGGCTCCAACCCGTACCACTGGATACTCGACGAGGCCGGCGCGCACGTCGTCGCCGCCCAACTCGACAAGGAGCGTCGTCGCCTGCGCTGGCAGCACTCGGACGCGGTTGGCATCGCGCAGTCCAGCAAGCTCCGCCACCACCTCGAAATCAACGAGTTCTTCTCGCTGCTCGCGCTCGAAGCCCAGCTCAAACACGGCGCGCTGCACGAGTGGTACGGCGAACGCGTCACGAGCACGTTGTTCAAGGCCGTGGTACCCGACGGGTACGGCGTCATCGATCTCCCCCACCGTCCGTCCATCCACGTGCTGCTCGAGCTCGACCGCGGGACCGAGCCAGCGCACCGGCTGCACGAGAAGGCCGTCATCTACGCCAAGCAGATCCCGCAGAGCCCGCTCCGTGAGCGCGACGCGTTCGTCCTCCTCGCCGTGCCCACCGCCACGCGAGCCAAGCTCGCACGCGAGGCAGTGGCAAACACGGGCGCGCCGATCACCGTCGCCGAATGGAGCATGAGCAGCACCAACTCACCGCTTGCGATCGTCACTGAGCCCGCAGACCAGATCGCCGGGCGACGCTTGGCGGAAGCCATGGGTCGCCCGATATGAGGCCACCTGCACCGATGCGGCAGTCCTGCCATCCCAGCACTCCGCCGCGTCCTGCTGCCAGGCCCTTGAGATCACCGCTCGACTCTGATCTGATCGGGATGAGCAGCCATGCGCAAAGCGCGCCGGACACACGTAGCCCCAGCACGACGCGGGACACACCACCGTCCCGCGCCCACCCCAGGCCGTGACACCACTGCGCCTGTCCCCACCCAGCCCCGGCGACGCGCCAACCCCCGGCGCGTCGCCTGCCCTCGCCGAAGCCGCACGGCTCATCCGTGAAGCCGTGCGCGACAAGAGCTACCAGCTAACGCCGATCGGGGCTGACGCTGCCGGCTATCTGCGCGCGAAGCGCAAGCGCCTGACCGACTCCAGCTACCGCGACTACGAGTGCTGCCTGGACAAGCTCGCCCGCCACTTCCTCGACCTCCAGATCGAGGACTTCGAGCCACCCAAGGGCACCGAGCGCATCGAAGAGTTCCTAGACGCACTCTGGGGCGATGGGGCGCCGCGCACGTACAACAAGAACCTCTCGATCATCAAAGACTTCTTCCGCTTCCAGATCATGCGCGGCCGTCTGCATGGCGACCCGACGCTGTTGATCGAGCGCGCCCGCAGCCGGCAGGTCTACCGCACGACCTTCTCAGCCGACCAGCGCCGCGCGATCGTCACCGAGCAACCCGACCTGCGCGACCGGCTGTGCCTGCGGCTGCTGCTCGACTACGGCCTGCGCAAGGGCGCGCTGATGGCCGTCCAGTTCAAGCACTTCGACCACCAGCGCCACCGCCTGACGATCTTCACCAAGGGCCAGAAGGTGCGCGAGCTACCCCTCCCCCATCGTGCGTTCTGGCACGACCTCGAACACCACATCCTCGACACCAGCGCCCAACCCTCGCACTACCTGCTCTGCACCCAGCGCACGATCCCACGCGTCGGTGTGCGCCGCTACCCCGACAAACCGATGAGCGGCCACGCCGCGCATGACTGGTGGTATCGCTGCCTCGCCACCGCCGGCATCGTCGCGCCCGGCACAACCAGCGGCGAGCGGATGCACAAGAGCCGCCACACCGCCGGCCAGCGCGTGCTCGACGCCACCGGGAACCTCAAGGCAGTCCAGAAGCTGCTCGGCCACGCCTCCATCCAAACGACGGGCGACATCTACGCCGACTGGGACATCGACCAACTGGCCGCCACGATGGCCGACGTGCTCGCCGCAGACGAGGACGACGAAACGGCCGATTCGCAATCGTTCCCCCCGTCCCCGCCGCAAAAACTGCCTATTTGCAGCGGAAACGAGGATTCGATGGAGACGGTGGGAATCGAACCCACGTCCGTAATCGCGTGCGGATGGCTTCTACGAGCGTAGCCGGCGCTCTGATCTCATCCCCTACTCGCCTCGCCGGCGGGGTTGTGGGGGACCAGCCTCCTAGAGTTTTCCCGGATTGGCGGAGGCGGACCGCACCGGGTGAGCCTGCTTTCTGATCCCGGCCTTCCCCGCCGCAGGCGAGCGGGGCCCGAGACCTCACGGCTTAGCTATTGACTAAGCGGCGAGGGCGAACTCGTGATGGTCCGCACTTATGTTTTTCCCGGGTGTTTTACGAGGCCGCCCGGGACCTCGACTCGCGACCACCCCCACGAGCCGACCACGTCGAAGCCTGTCGTCCCCGGGGATGTACTGCCCCTTGAGTGTAGCCGCGTGGGGCTGTCGGGGCTTAGACAAAAAAGAGACGCGGCCCCAAGCCGCTTTGAGGAACCCGGTGGGTCCGGCCCGAGGGCCTTTCCTTGCGGGTGGCGCGGCCTCACACCTCGGTGGCCTCGCTCTTTGCGGCTCGGTTCCGCGTCTGAATTCAAGGTAGCTCGCGTGCCGAGCGTTTGCAACCCCGCTCGGTCGCGCGATTCCGCACCTTCCGGAAAAATCGCTTCGCGCGGGTCTTCGCGCGGGTGATCGCGGACGTGAGCGCGGGCGCGCAACAACGCGCGCAGCCGTTAGGCAAGGCTTAGAAGTGCTGCCACAATGGAGCGATGGACAATCACGAGCTTTCGCTTTCCGCGCCGGCCGTACCTGTGGCACCGGTTTCCCCGGGCGCGTACCCGAGCCATGCACCGCCGCACGCTGGCGAGAATCCGTTCGGTGAGCCACCCCGTAAGGCGGCTCCGGTGCGGGGCGTGCGCAAGCGGATCGGCAGCGCGCTGGCGGCGATCGGCGCGTTGCTGGCAAAGTTCGGAGTGGCGCTGAAGGCTCTGTTTGTGGCGCTGCCGAACCTGAAATTGTTTGTGACGGCGGGCACGGCGCTGGTGTCGGTGGCGGCGTACAGCCTGTTCTTTGGCTGGTGGTTCGCGGCGGGCTTTGTGGCGTTGCTGTTCGTGCACGAGATGGGCCACGTGATCGCGCTGCGCCGCGAGGGCATCAAAGCGAGCGCGCCGATGTTCATCCCGTTTATGGGCGCGGCGATCTTCACGCGCTCGCTCGGCGACAACGCGCTGGCTGAGGCGCGCGTGGGCCTGGCGGGCCCGATCCTGGGCAGCCTCGGTGCCGCGGCGGTGGCTGTCGTGGGCGAGCTGACGGGCAGCTCGCTGCTGATTGCGCTGGCGTACTTTGGCTTCTTCATCAACCTATTCAACTTGCTGCCGGTGATACCGCTGGACGGCGGTCGTGCGGCGGCGGCGATGAGCCCGTGGATGTGGTTCGCCGGGCTTGGCGTGCTGGTCGCACTGGTGTTCCTGAACCCAGGCAACCCGATCCTGCTGATCATTGTGCTGTTCGCCGCGTTCCAGACATGGCATCGCTGGCAGCAACGCAAAACGCGCTCGCTGCAGCAGGCGGCTTACTACCGTGTGGCACCGCATCACCGGCTGCTTGTGGGCGCGGTGTATGTGGGCCTGATTGTGGCGCTGGTGTTCGGGATGAGCGAGACGCACATCCTCAGCAGCGGCGGCCACAGCTTCGGCTCGATCTAGCCTCGCCGCGCGCGGCTCAGCGCTGCGCTTCGCGCAGCCCGCGTTCCATGTCGCGCTTGGTCTCGCGCTCGCGCAGCGTCTGGCGCTTGTCGTACAGGTCCTTGCCGCGGGCGAGCGCGATCTCGACCTTGGCGTGGGCGCCCGAGAAGTACACACGCGTGGGCACGAGCGTCAGCCCGCGCTCGGCCGCACGCGCGGCGATGCGATCGAGCTCGCGGCGGTGTAGCAGCAGCTTACGCGTGCGCTCGGGTTCGTGGTTTTCGCGCGAGGCGGGACTGTAGGGCGGGATGTGCACGGAATGCAGCCACAGCTCGCCGTCGCGGATCGCCGCGTAGCCGTCCTTCAGCTGGGCGCCGGAGGTGCGCAGCGCCTTAACCTCGGTGCCCTCGAGCACGATGCCGCACTCCAGCCGCTCGATCAGCTCGTAGCGGTAGGACGCGTAGCGGTTGGACGCGACGTCGCCCGCCCCCACCTTGCGCTTGCCCTTGCCCTTTGCCACCGTCCGAGACTAGCGGTCGAGATTGATGGGCTCCGCCCTGCCGGGCTCCGCTGCGGCGTTGTAGTGTCTCTACGGTGCGAGTGTCAAGTCGACGCGGCCGCGGACCGCGTCCACGCGCGCCACGCGTACCTCGATGGGGTCCCCCAGGCACAGCGTCGCGCCGGTCCTTTCGCCGCGCAGGATCGTGCCCTCCTCGTTCAGCTCCCACCACTCGCGCCCACCGTCGCGCTCACGCCCACGGTCGCGGGCGGCGCGTCCGGCCCTCTGGCCTCGGCGATGACGATCGGTGGAGGCCTGTACACCTGCCCGCGCGGGCGCTCCGACGGGGGCGGGAGCGCGGAGCAGCCTCACCGGGAGCATGCCCTCGAAGCGTGGCGCCGCGTATTGCTTCGCGGCGGCCATGTCGAACGCGACGAACGCACCGGCTGAGATCAGCCCGGTGATCTCGCCGGCGAACACCTCCTGGGAGCCGAGCTCGTAGAGCAGGCGCTCCAGCGCGAAGCAGCGCGCGATGTCGTCGGCGTCGCGCTCGATGATCATGGCGTCGCGCTCGCGCTCAGAGGCCCACACACCGAGCTCGACGAGCTCGCCGGCGCGCGGAGCGGCCTCGCCCCCGCCGACGGCTGACAGCAACGCACGGTGACAGACAATGTCGGGATAGCGGCGGATGGGCGAGGTGAAGTGGCAGTAGCTGGCCGACTGCAGGCCGGCGTGGCCGAGGTTCTTGGGCGAGTAGTAGGCCTGCTTGAGCGAGCGCAGCAGGAGTGAGCCGAGTGCTTGGCGTCCGTGGCCGGTGCGCTGCACGTGCTGCTCGACCCGATGCGACATCTCGCCGAGGAGCGCGGCGGCCTGCGTGGAGGACATGCGTTCAGGCAGCGCCGGCGTGGGCACCTCGAGCGTCGCGAGCTGGTCGGCGAGGCGCTCGACGCGCCCGGGTTCGGGGCGCTCGTGCACGCGATACAGACACGGCACGCCGCGCCGCTCGAGCAGACCAGCGACGGCCTCGTTGGCGGCGATCATCAGGTGCTCGATCAGGCGATGGGACTCGGTCTGCGCGCGCCCAAAGATGCCGAGCACGTTGCCGTGCTCGTCGAAGGAGAACTCGGGCTCCTCGGAGTCGACTACGAGTGCGCCGCTGCGCTCGCGTGCGCGCGCCAGCGCGGCGGCGGCCTCGCGCGCGGCGCGCAGTGGCGCACCCCAGGACTCGGCGGCGGACTCCCGGCCGGCGAAGATGCGATCGACGCGCTCGTAGTCAAGGCGCACGTCGGAGCGGATCAGTGAGCGGTAGAAGGCGGCGCGCGCGAGCACGGCGCCGTGCAGCTCCATCTCGACGGTCACTGCAGCGCGGTCGGCGCCGGGGACGAGCGAGCAGGCGTCGCTGGAGAGTGCGTGCGGCAGCATCGGCTCGACGGCCCCGGGTGCGTACACGCTGGTGGAGCGCCTGCGCGCCTCACGATCCAGCGGCGAGCCCTCGGGCACGTGCGCGGCGACGTCAGCGATGTGCACCCAGATCCGGATCCCACCCGCCCCCGCATCAGCGCCGCCCTTTCCACCCGTGCCGGCCTGCGCGCCGGCGCGGCCCTCCCCGAGGATGCTGCCGTTCCCGCCTGCGGCGCTTGCGCCGATTGGCTCGGCTGAGATCGCGTCGTCGAAGTCGCCCGCGCTGATCGGGTCGATCGTGAAGGTGGGCAGCTCGCGCAGGTCGCGCCTGTCGCCGGGCGCGCGCTTGACGCGCTCGCCGGCGGCGCGCGCTTCGCTCTCGAGCGCAGGGTCGAAGCCGCGGGAGAGTCCGCGGTCGAGCAGCAGTCCCTCGATCACGTCACGCGCGACATTCGGGCGTCCGAGCACGCGCACGACGCGCACGCCGGCGCTGTGACCGCGCGTGGAGCCCTGTACGAGCACGAGGTCGCCGGCGGATACCTCAAGCCTGCCGCCACGATTGGAGCGTGCGGACCCCAACGTCAAGCGTGCGGCACCACCCCTGCGCGCAGGTGCGCTGTCGCGGTCGCGCGGCGGGAACAGTGGCTCGGCCGTGAGGAAGCGCCCGCGGCGCTCGATCACAGCTACGAGCGCACCGGCTGGCGCCGGGGCGCTCGCGGCAGCCGGGCCGGCCGATGCAGACCCACCGGCCGAAGCAGACCCACCGGCCGAAGCAGACCCACCGGCCGAAGCAGACCCACCGGCCGAAGCAGACCCACCGGCCGAAGCAGACCTGCCCGCCGATGCAGACCCGCCGGCGGAGGCGGCATTTGCGCGCCGCCCGCTGCGCCCGCGCGGGCTGGGAGCGCTCACTTGACTTTGGCGGCGAGCGTGCTCAGCGCGACGTCGAGACCGCGGGCAGTGTCGACGTCGCCCTTGGGCACGAGCACTTCTGGGATGACGCCGGCGCCCTGCTTGACGCCACCGCCACCGAGATTGCGCCCGTTGGGCGTGAAGTACTCGCCGACCGTGATGTCGAGTGCGCCGCCGTTGGACAGCGGCTGCTCCTCCTGGAAGACACCCTTGCCGAAGGTGTGCGTGCCGACGACCGTCGCGCGGTGGTGATCCTGCAACGCCGCGGTGACGATCTCGGACGAGGAGGCAGTATTGGAGTCGACGAGCACGACCATCGGAATTGACGGGGAGATCGCACCACCGGTGGCCACGAGCACCTGCGTCGGCTGGGTGCGCCCGCGCGTGGTGACGATGATGCCCTTGGTGATGAAGATGCTGGCGATCAGTTGCGCTTCCTCAACCAGGCCGCCGCCGTTGCCGCGCAGGTCGAACACAAGCCCGCGCGCGCCCCCGTGGAGCTCGTGTTCGACGGCTTCGCGCACTTCCACGTGCGAGCCGGGGCTGAAGCTCGCGAGCGCGACGACACCGAGCTTGACGCCGTGGACTGTCTTGGTAACAGATTCGACGACCGGCTCGGAGACGACCGCGCGCGTGATCTTCACGGTGTGGACGGCACCGTGGGCGGCGTGGCCGCTGCGCGGGGATTCGATCGACAGCTGCACATCGGTGCCGGGCAGCCCTCTGATCAGGGCGGTGGCTGCTTCAGCGGAGAGACGTTCGAGCTTGCGCCCGTTAACCGCCACGATCACCTCGCCGGCCTTCAGTCCCGCGCGCGCCGCCGGTGAGGAGTTGAACACACGCGCGATTAGCAGCCCGTGGTCGACTGCCAGTTGCGTGGCAACGGACACGCCGATGCCGGTGAAATGCGGCGGGGCAGCAAATTCGCGGTATTCGCTGGGGCTGAGGTAATGGGAGAAGCGGTCGTGCAGGCTTGCGACCACGCCGGCGATCGACGCACTGGACAGCTTGCCTGTGGAGATCGGCCGGTAGTAGTCGGCGGCGATCCGCTGGATCGCTTCGTCGACCACCTGGGTCTGGGGGCTGGCGACGAATGCGCTGCGCAGAAACCCGGGCAGGTCTTCCGGATGCCCGCCCAGCCACAGGCCCACCATGAGCAGGATCGGGAGCGCCAGCGTGAGCACAGCGGTCAGCGGCTGTCGAGGAGAGAAGGACATGAACTCGGCGCAAGCGTAGAACGTTCTAGGGTTGGGGGGCGATGGCCAACGTGAACACGAGCACGGTCCCCATGAACGGGCTGCCGATCCACCGGATCGAGCTGCCCGGCACACGGGCGCTGACGGTGCTGGTGGCGTTCGATGCTGGCGCGCGCAATGAGCGCCCGCAGGAGAACGGCATGGCTCATTTCCTGGAGCACCTGGTGTTCAAGGGCGGCGAGAGCTACCCGACGTACAAGCATGTGAACGAGACCGCAGAGCGGCTGGGGGGCGTGCTGAACGCATACACCAGCCACGACCTGGTGGCCTTCCACATCACCGTCCGCGCACAGAGCGCCCCGCAGGCAATCGATCTGCTGAGCGACTTCGTGGGGCGCCCGCGCCTGGACGCGGAGGAGCTCAACCGCGAGCGCGGCGTGGTCATCCAGGAGATCAATCGTGCCTACGACCAGCCGTCGACGGTCGCCGAGTACCTGATCGACCGGGCTGCCTTCGGCGAGCATCCTCTGGGGCGCACGGTGCTGGGCCCGGAGGAGAACCTCAGGAGCTTCACGCGCGCGGGGATTGTCGCGTTCCGCGAGCGCCGCTGGGCGGGCGCCCGGGGCAGCGCGTTCCTGGTGGGCAACCTCGACCACATACCCACCGAGGAGGAGCTGCAGGAGCGCTTCGCTCGATTCCCGTCGCTGCCTGAGCCCGAGCCGTATGCGCCCGCGCCGGACTTCGCGCCGCAGACGCTGGTGGAGGAGCGCGACACCAACCAGTCACACCTGCGCATGATCTACCGCCCGGAGATCACCGTGACGGACGCGCGCGAACGTGCAGCGCTGTCGATCTACGCGACGCTGCTGGGCGGCTCGATGGGTTCGCGGCTGTTCGAGGAGATCCGCGAGAAGCGCGGGCTGTGCTACTCGGTGTACGCACTCGTCCACGCGTTCGCCGACATGCCCGTCCTTCAGCTCGGCTCGGGCCTGGAGTCGGGGAAGTGCGTGGAGGCGTACACGCGTATGCGCGAGATCGTCGACGAGCTGCGCGCCGACGGACCTACCGAGGAGGAGGTTGCGCGAGCGCGGGCATACGCCGCCGGCCGGCTGGTACTGGCGTTTGAGAACACCAACGCGGTCGCCCGCTACGCCGCCAACCAGAGGATCGTGTTCGGCGAGGACATCGACCCCGACGCGGCCATCGCGGCGCTGGACGAGGTCACCTACGAACAGGTCAGGGAAGTGGCGGCGGGCGTAGCGGACAACCTCGCCGTGGCATGCGTGGGCCCCCACACCGCCGCAGAGTTCTGAGCTGGACTGCGGAGTCCTGAGCCGAACTGCGGAGACATATCGCCCGCCTACTCCGGTTGCACATGGAGCACGAGCTTGCCGATGTTCTCGCCGGCGAACAGCTTCAGCAGCGCGTCGGGAAATGCCTGCACGCCGCCCTCCACGACGTCCTCCCGTGAGATCAGCCGACCGTCGGCCATCCACGCGGCGAGCTCGCTCGCCGCGTGACCGTAGCGAGGTGCATAGTCGAAGACGACCATGCCGGTCATCGACGCGCGCGCGACAAGCAGAGCAAGATAGTTGTCCGGCCCGCGCACGCCGTCGGTGGCGTTGTACTGGGAGACGGCTCCGCAGATGACGATGCGCGCTCCGCGCGCCAGGCACGTCAGCACAGCGTCGAGAATCTCACCGCCGACGTTGTCGAAGTAAACGTCGACCCCATCTGGTGCGCTCTCGCGTAGGGCACGTCGCACATCCTCTGCCTTGTAGTCGATGGCCCCATCGAAGCCGAGGTCGTCCGTCAGCCAGCGGCACTTGGTCTCCCCTCCGGCGATTCCGATGACGCGCGCGCCCTTGATCTTCGCGATCTGGCCCGCGACGCTCCCGACCGCACCGGCCGCGCCTGACACCACGACCGTGTCCCCCTCTTTCAGCTCCCCGACGTCGAGCAGACCGAAGTATGCGGTCATGCCTGATAGCCCGAGCGTGCCGAGGTAGGTGGGCGGGGGTGCGAGTGCAGGGTCGATCTTGATCACGCCCTTGCCGTCGGAGAGCGCATACTCCTGGACGCCGAAGTTGCCATAGATGTGATCGCCCGGCTTGAATCCGGGATGCTCGCAGGACAGCACGCGTCCGACGGCCGCTGCGCGCATCACCGCGCCGATCTCAGCCGGGTCGATGTATGACGCTCCGGCGTTCATCCAGCCCCGCATCGCGGGGTCCAGCGAGATGTGGGAGATCGCGGCGAGGAGCTGCCCGGGGCCGGGCGTGGGGATTGACTCCTCGGTGAGCTCCCAGTCAGAGCGCTTGGGCAGTCCCGAGGGGCGAGCAGCGAGGCGTACCTGATGGTTCATCGAGCTCATCTGTGGGTCCTCCGGTCGGTGGGGGTGGACGTCATGCACTTACACCTCCGTCAATGACGGTTGATGCCGCACGAACGGGGCTCAGCGCAGCCAGAACGCGGTGTCCGGCGGGATCCTCCGCGGTGGCGGGGACGATGCCGATCCGGGTTGCCCCCGCCGCACGGTAGCTCGACAGGCGCGTGTGGATCTGATCGTCGGAGCCGACCGCGCATACCTGGCCAAGCAGCTCGCTCGTGATCTCCCCAGCGAGCTCACTCCGCTTCGTGCCCGCGCGAGCGCGGTCGACGAGCGGGCCGAACCCTAGCTCCGTAAACATCTCGCCATACCCCGGAGGGCGCAGGTAGATAGCGATCTGCGCCGCCATCTGCGCGAGCGTCGGTGCACCTGGATCTAGCGCGACGGTCACCCAAACGGCGATCTCTGGCGGCGGCCGGTCGCGAGCACATGCCTCGGCATCGACGATCGCGCGAACCTCTGCGACGCGCTCCGGCGTGACGAGGTTGAGCACGATCTCATCGGCGTAGACCGCCGCCACGCGCGTCATGTTCGGGCCGAACGCAGCGAGCGAGATCTTGGCCTCGCGCTGGGGCTGGCTCAAGCGAAATCCGTGCGCGCGCACATGCCGGCCGGAGTACGCCGCTCGCTCGCCGGCGAGAATCGAGCGAACGGCCTCGACGGTCTCTCGTGCGCGCGGGGCGACCGCCGTCCACGGGCGGTCGTGCCAGCCGCTGACGATGTCCGGGCTGGAGGCCCCGAGCGCCAGATCGACATGTGTGCCTGTCAGCGTGGCGACGGAGGCCAGTCCGAGCGCCAGCGCGACCGGGCTGCGGACACCAACGGCGAGCGGTCCGATCTTTAGTGCGAGCCCTGGCGTGCGCAGGCCGACCGCAGTCGCCAACGCAAAGGCGTCGAACGTCGCCATCTCACCGAGCCACATGGCGCCAAACCCGTTGCGCCACGCCTCGGCGGCGATCTCCACCGCCTCGTTGTCGGGCCGGTCAAGCCAAAATGGCGCGACGACCTGGAGTTCGCTCGGCCGCACGGATGCGGCCAAGCTCACAGCTGCGCCGTATTCGTCGGCAGACCCAGCAGCAGGCGCCCGGCGAGCTCCCAGGTCGCCGGGTTGACCTGGAAGTGGGCGGTCGCGGCGTGGGCGTCGCGGAACCGTCGCTGCAGCGGCGAGTCCTCATAAATCGCCGCACCGCCACCCAGGTCGTACATCGAACGGACCACCTCGGCAGAGGTCCTGACCGCGTGGGTTGCAGCGAGGCGCAGTCCGAGGCGCAGCGAGTCCTCGACAGGACTGTCCTGTTGCGCCGCCGCCCATGCCTCCCCAATGGCCTCGTAGTAGAAGGCTCGCGCGGCCCGCAGGGCGGCCTCGGCTGCGCCGACGGCCGCCTGCGTGGCGGGACGCTCGGCCAGGACTCGTCGCGAGCCCTCCGGGGTCTTCCCGGCGGCCAACTCGCTGAGATCGTCGATCGCCCCGCGCGCATTGCCCAACGCCGCCGCCGCGATCGACAGCGCGAAGAAGCCGAAGATCGGGAATCGATACAGAGGCGCATCGATGCGCGGGTCGGTACCGAGAAGCGAGAGGATGCGGCGATCGGGGACGAACAGGTCGTCGGCGAGCGCGTCGTGACTGCCAGTTCCCCGCAGGCCGCTCGTGTGCCACGTATCGAGGATCTCGAGCTCTGCCGTCGGGAGGGCAACCACGCGCAGGATCGGGCCATCGGCGCCCGCTTGGGATTGATCGAGCACGCATCCCGCGAACAGCCATTGCGAATGGGAGATCCCGCTGCAAAACGACCAGCGGCCGGAGACCTGTAGCCCTTCCTCGACCACGACCGCTCTGCCGCGCGGAGCCCACACGCCAGCGGCCACAGCAGACGGATCGCTGAAGACCTCCGATGCGCCCGTATCGGGAAGATAAGCCGAAAGCAGGCTGCTGGTGGCCGCGATCGAGACGCACCAGCCAGCCGATGCGTCTCCGCGCGCGATCCTCTCGGCACCGCTCAAGGTCGTTGCCGGCGAGGCTTCAAGAGCACCGAGCGCCGCTGGTGCACCGGCGCGCATGAGCCCCGTTGCGCGCAGCTCGTCAACCAGCCCTTGAGGCAGAGCGCGCTCACGCTCGGTTGTGGCAGCGACCTCGCGAGCGAGCGCTGACGCGCGATCGATCAGAGCATCCAGCTCGGCAACCGCCGGCGCGCGAGACGGGGGAGCAGCGGGAGTCTGCATGGAGGGGCCCTTTCCTACCGATGGCTCAAGATCTCTACCAGTCGGCTTCGAGCGTCTCTATCTGCTTTGAGACGATCTGCCCCCGATTGTGGTCTGAATCGAGCATCACTCTACAGCTGGGGTTGCGCGCTACAGCCGGGCTATTCGTAGGAGCTCGCAGAACACATCCACGACCTGCGGATCGAATTGCGATCCAGAGCAGCGACGCACCTCGGCGAGCGCCTCTGAAACCGTGATCGCGTCGCTGAATGGGCGATGTCTCATCATCGCCACGAAAGCGGCGCACACGGCGATGATTCTCGCGCCGATGGGTATATCCTCGCCGGCTAGCCGGTCGGGATAGCCGAAACCGTCGTAACGCTCGTGATGGGAGCGCACGAGCTCGGCGAGATGCGCGAGCGACGGCGCCGCAGTGAGGATGCGCTCCCCGATTTCAGCGTGGGTGCGCATGACCGCCCACTCTTTGCCCTCGAGCGGGCCGGGCTTGGTCAGGATGGCTTCTGGGATCCCCAGCTTGCCGACGTCGTGAAGGCGCGCCGCGAGCTCGACGCGTTCCACTTCATACTCAGAGAGCTCCAGGCTTTGCGCGGTTGCGGTAGCGAAATGGGCGACCCTGTTGAGGTCCTTGAGTACACCCGGGCTGTGCTCGTTGAGAACCTTCAGCAGCAAACCAAGGCTCTCCCGGTTGCCGGCGCTGTGGCTGACGTTGTGATTCGGGCTAGTCGATTTCCCCATCTATTCACATATCGACACGGAGCGCGATTACTTGAAGGCCTTCGAGCACGCCGAACGCTGACCCCCTCCCGCTCCAGCGCGTGGGCTCAGGCGCTACCGTCGACCAGCCTCAGACCACGAGTGCCCTCATCCGCGCGACCGCAGGATCCTCTGAGCCGACGATCTGCACCACCCACGAGACCGCATCCACGAGGCTCATCTCGCCCATCGCGGCCATCTCCTCGATATCCGCCCAGTCCTTCGTCCGGCTCAGCAGCGCCTTGAACACGGCGAGCGCCGTGCAGCCAACCACGGGAACGATACGACCCGAGAAGGGCACCTCTCGCACCCCCCTTGCGACCTCGTCGTGGAACGGATGCACGCTGAGGAAAATGTCGATCGGCGTGTCCTGCCACCACAGTCGTATCTGACCCTCCCGTTCGGTCGTCTCAAGGTCTGCTGAGCTCGTCGCCACCCCATCTGGCAGGGCAGCGAAGACATTTTTGGCGAGCTCCGGTGCGACGAACACGTTAACGTCCAGGTCGCGTGTTCCTCGCGGCTCCTCAGTGCAGTACGCGAGCGCAATTGCACCACCGAAGGCATGAGGAAGGCCGGCCGCCGACAGCGCGTCGTGGATCTCGATCAGTCTGCTGGCGAGGACACTCACGCCTCGAGAACGCTCATGTCAGCAACAACGCTCACGCCAGCGAGGATGCTCACGCCGCGAGGCGACTCAGCGAAGGATAAGCGAGCTCCCCGCGTGGTCGCTGCGGAAGTTGCTCAGCCAGATCCAGTACCTGCGCGAGGATTCCCCCCGCCCGAACGAGGTCCACTCGGGCCACCGGCAGCCCTACGTCGATCTCCAATCCAACCGCCGCAGCAATGCGAGCCAGGGCCGCAACCGCCGGCTGGCGGTGACCATGCTCGTAGGCGTTGAGCACAGACCGAGGCATGCCCGCGCGACGGGCGAGCTCCGCCTGACTCACGCCGCTCTCCCGACGAACCTTGCGAAGCAACTCGCCGGCGACCCTGCTGCTGGCGTCCACCGCATTGGCGCTCATATCGCCAATGTTAGCGAATCCGCGAACAACGCGACGCCGCCGCGCGCAGCGTCCACAGGCGTCTCCGATCAGCCCAGTGCCACCATTCGGTCGATCGGCACCCGCGCCCTCGCTGCTATGTCCTCGGGCACTCGCACCTCGAACTTCATGTCGCGCAGCGCGTCACGGAGCTTGGGCAGCGTGATCATCTTCATGTACTTGCACGACGCCTCCGCGTTCGCCGGGATGAAGTCGACGTCCGGGGCCGCCATCCGCAGCGGGTAGAGCATGCCGATCTCCGTCGCCACCACCGCCTCGCGCCGTGCGGGCGAGCGCGACCCGTTCGCGCCGATGCCCTCGCCCTCACGATCGGACGCCCGCTCGGTCGATTCCCGCTCCGCGCGCTCGGCGTACTTCAACATCCCACCGGTAGACAGCATGTGCACGCCCTCGGCCGACACGTCGCCCGCAGCCACGTACTCCATCACGCTGGTCGAGCACCCGCACTCGGGGTGGATCAGGAAGTCCGCGCCCGGATGCGCCGCGCGCGTGGCCTCGATGTCCGCCGGGCGGATACCCGCGTGCACGTGACACTCGCCATCCCACACGTGCATGCGCCGGGCGAGCCGCTTCTCGACGTAGGCGCCCAGCCACATGTCCGGGCCGAACAGGATCTCCGTGTCCGGGCCGCGGGTGTCGTAGATGTGGCGCACGACGTCCACAGCGTTAGCGGATGTGCAGCAGTAGTCGGTCAGCGCCTTGACCTCCGCGGTGGTGTTCACGTACATGACCACCACCCCCTCGGGGTACGCGGCCTTCCACGCCGCTAGCTGGTCGAAGTCGATCGACTCCGCGAGCGAACAGCCGGCGTCGAGGTCGGGGATCAGGACGGTCTTCTCGGGACACAGGATCGACGCCGTCTCTGCCATGAAGTGCACACCACAGAACACGATCGTCTCCGCATCAACCGCCGCCGCGGCCCTGCGCGAGAGTCCGAGCGAGTCACCCACATAGTCGGCTACGTCCTGGACCTCCGGCACCTGGTAGTTGTGGGCCAGGATCACCGCCCGGCGCTCGCCCGCAAGCGCGCGGACCTCCGCCTGCAGCTCGGCGATCTCAGCGTCGGACAGGGCACCAGTGAGCTCCCGGCCGGGAGCCATCGGCAGGTTCGGAGCCATCGGTAGGTTCATGGCTGGACTCGGGGCACTAAGCCTCCATGATCAGCGATAGGTCTAGGGCCGGCGCGGAGTGGGTCAGCGCGCCCATCGAGATCCATTCTATCCCCGTCTGCGCCATCCCCCGGAGCGTCTGCAGGGTCACGCCGCCACTGGCCTCGAGCTCGGCGCGGCCGGCAACCTGTGCCACCGCCGCGCGCAGCTGCGCCTCGTCCATGTTGTCTAGCAACAGGCGCGGCGCGCCCGCCGCGAGCGCCTGTTCGATCTCCTGCGGGTTGCACACCTCCACCTCCAATGTGCCCGCCAGCCCGGGGGCCTGTTCGCGCGCACGCGCCACCGCCTCGGCGATCCCGCCGGCAGCCGCGATGTGGTTCTCCTTGATCAGGATCGCGTCGTATAGCCCCGCGCGATGGTTGCTGGCCCCGCCCGCTGCCACCGCCGCCTTCTCAAGCGTCCGCAGTCCGGGGGTGGTCTTGCGTGTGTCCAGCACCCGCGCGCCAGTGCCCTGCACCTGGCGCACCGCCCTCGCCGCGATCGTGGCCACGCCGGAGAGGTGCGCGAGGAAGTTCAGAGCTGTCCGCTCGGCGCTCAGCAGCGCGCGGGCGCGGCCTTCGACGGACAGAACCGGCCCGCCGTCCTCGCGCCACTCGCCCTCCTGCACCAGGCGCTCGAAGCGCGCATCCACGTCGAGCATCGAGAACACCATCTCGGTCGCCTGCAGGCCGAAGATCACACCCGGTGCCTTCTGCGCGATCAGCGCCCTCGCCTGCGCACCGGCGTCAACGGTCGCAACCGTGGTCACGTCTCCCGTACCGAGATCCTCGTCGAGCGCCCTCCGCACGAGCGCAGTGAGGCCGTCCACCGCTATCCGCCCGACGACACCGTCTGCAACAAGTACGCACGCACGAATCCATCAAGATCTCCATCGAGTACGCGCTGAACATCGCCCATCTCGTGCCCCGTGCGGGTGTCCTTGACCAACGTGTACGGGTGCATCACATATGAGCGGATCTGCGAGCCGAAGTTGACGTCCTGCGCCTCGCCCTTCTCGCGCGCGATCTCTTCCTGGCGTTCGCGCTCCTTGCGCTCGAGCAGCTTTGCCCGCAGCATCGCCATCGCCGTCGCGCGGTTGGATGACTGCGAGCGCTCGTTCTGGCACTGCACCACGATGCCCGTCGGGCGGTGCGTGATGCGCACCGCCGAATCGGTCTTGTTGACGTGCTGGCCGCCCGCGCCAGAGGCCCGGTAGGTGTCCACCTGCAGATCGTCCTCGTTGATCTCGATCTCACCCGTGTCCTTGACCACCGGCGCGACCTCCACCCCCGCGAAGCCCGTATGGCGGCGGTGTGCAGAGTCGAACGGCGATAGGCGAACGAGCCTGTGCACCCCCTGCTCGGCCCCGAACAGCCCGTACGCGTTTTCGCCCGACACGCGAAATGTCGCCGACTTGATGCCCGCTTCCTCCCCCGCGCTCGCCTCCAGCAGCTCGACCGCGAAGCCCCTGCGTTCGGCCCACCGCATCAGCATCCGCAGCACCATCTCAGCCCAGTCCTGCGCGTCCGTCCCCCCCGCCCCCGCATTCACGCTCACCAGCGCGTCGCCGGAGTCATAGCGTCCGGAGAACAGCCGCTGCTCCTCGAGCGCCGCCAGGCGCTCCTCGACCGACGCGATCTGCTCATCCACCTCCCCTTCCAACGAGGCGTCCTCGGCGGCCATCTCCGCCAGCCCGTCTAGATCCTCGACGTCCGCCCTGAGCGTGCTGAACGCATCCAGTCGTCTGGATGCGCGCGCGTGCTCCGAGGACACCGCAGCGGCGCGCTCGGAGTCGTCCCAGAAGCCCTCCGCCCCCATCTCGCCCTCGAGCGCCGCCACGCGCTCGGCCAGCCCAGCCGGGTCAAAGATAGTCCGCGAGCAGCTTCATCTGCTCACGGATGGCAGCCAGGCGCTGGGGGGTCGACTCGCTGGGCGCGGCTGTGGCCATGCCCCCACGCTATCAGCGGTCATACAGACTGCGTCAGCCTTGTATCTCGGTCTTGATCCAGCCGGTCCGCGAACGCAGCAGAGACATCAATGCGGTTCGGCTTCGCCTTTCGCTTCTTCTTCCGGCTTTTCCGTGGTTTCTTTGGGCTTTTCCGTGGTTTCTTCCGATTCTTCACCGGCGAGTTCCGATAATTCCCCCGCGGGTTCCGATCCTTCCTGACCTTCTTCGGATTTCCGCCCCACTTCTTCGGATTCGCTGGCAGCAGAGGTCGCGACGCCCGTTACGCCCGAGGCGCCGGTGCTCGTGCCGCCGCATCCGGCCAGAAGTGCACCGATCGCGACGGCCAACAGCCAGCGACCGAGATGTCTAGCGCCCTGCATGGCGCGACACTAACGCCTCGATCAGACCAACCGAATCCCGACTACCGCCCACACGGCATCCGGATCGTCTACGCGCCGTGGCACTTCTTGAACTTCTTGCCCGACCCGCACCAGCATGGGTCGTTGCGCCCAACCTGATGCTCATCGTCGAGCACGCGCTGCTCGACCACCGGCAGCGCTTCCAGCTCCTGTCCGTCTTCGCCGAAAGCCGCCTGGGCGCTACCTCCGCCCAGTCCGGCGGCCGCAGCGGCGGCCGCCAGCGCGCCCGAGCCAGGGGCGCTGTGACCGCCTGAGTAAGACACGCGACCCGCGCGCGTGGAGTTGCCGGCCGGAGCGAACGGAGGTATTGCGCCTCGGCCACCGGCGCCGCCGCCTCCGTTCTGACCCTCGACGTTCACCTGCACGTTGAAGATCATCCGCGCGTAGTCCGACCACACGCTGTTCATCAGGTCGCCGAACAGCGCGAACGCTTCGTTCTTGTACGCCACCAGCGGGTCGATCTGGGCGAAGCCGCGCAGGTGGATGCCCTCGCGCAGGTAGTCCATGTCGAACAGGTGCTCGCGCCAGCGTTCGTCGATCGTCTGCAGCAACAGGAAGCGCTCGAGCGCTTCCATCAGCTCCTTGCCCAGCGCCTCCTCGCGTGCGTTGTAGCGCTCGAGCGCCAGATCGACGATGCGGTCGCTCAGCGAGTTGCGGTCGACGGTACTACCGTCGAGGTCCTCGCGGCCTAGATCCAGCGGGAATAGCTGGCCGAGCGCCGTGAACAGGCCGTCTAGATCCCAGTCCTCGATGAAGTCGCCCGGCGTGTACTGGTCGATCGTGCGCTCGATCACCTTCGCGACTTCCTCGCGCGCCTCCTCGCCAATGCTCTTGCCTTCCAGCACCTCGTCGCGGTACTTGTAGATCACGCGCCGCTGCTCGTTCATCACGTCGTCGTACTCGAGCACGCGTTTGCGGATCAGGAAGTTCTGCTCCTCGACCTTCTTCTGCGCTTTTTCGATCTGTTTGGAGAGCATCCCCGCCTCGATCGGTTCCTCGTTGCCCTCCTCGTCGACGCCGCCGAGTTTGTCGAGGATCCTGTAGATGCGATCGCCCGCGAACAGTCGCACGAGGTCATCCTCCGCGGACAGGAAGAAGCGCGACTCGCCCGGGTCGCCCTGGCGCCCGGAGCGCCCGCGCAACTGGTTGTCGATGCGCCTGGACTCGTGGCGCTCGGTGCCGCAGATGAACAGGCCGCCCGCTGCCATCACGATCGCGCGACTCTCCGCCAGCTTGCGCTCGACCTCCGGCAGGATCTCCTTCATGCGCCGCTCATAAGCCTCCGCGTCCTCCCGCTCTACGCCTTCTCGCGCGAGCGCCAGCGCCGCCAAGTGCTCGGGGTTGCCGCCGAGCTTGATGTCCACCCCGCGTCCCGCCATGTTCGTGGCGATCGTCACCGCACCCGGCTGACCCGCCTCGGCGACCGTCTCAGCCTCGAGCGCCGCGTGCTCGGGCTTGGCGTTCAGCACCGTGTGCTTGATGCCGCGCTTGGTCAGCCGTTCGCCTAGCAGCTCCGAGACCTCCACCGAGATCGTCCCCACGAGCACCGGCTGGCCGTTCTCGTGGCGCGCGGCGATTTCTTTGACGACCGCGTTCCACTTGCCCTCCTTGGTCTTGTACACCTGATCGTTGCGGTCCTCGCGGACCATCTCCATGTTCGTGGGGATCTGCACGACCGGCAGCTCGTAGATCTTCATGAACTCGGTCGCCTCCGTCAGCGCCGTGCCAGTCATGCCCGCGAGCTTGTCGTACAGGCGGAAGTAGTTCTGGTAGGTGATCGTCGCCAGCGTCTGGTTCTCCTCCTGGACCGACACCCCCTCCTTGGCCTCGACCGCCTGGTGCAGGCCCTCCGACCAGCGCCTGCCATCGAGGATGCGCCCAGTGAACTCGTCGATGATCTTCACCTCGCCGTCGATCACCGCGTAGTCGACGTCGCGCTTGTACAGCGCCTGCGCCCGCAGCGACTGGATCAGGTGGTTGACCAGATGGCCGTTCTCGGCGCGGTACAGGTGGTCGATACCGAGGAAGCGCTCGGCCTTGGCGACGCCCTGCTCGGTGATCGCAACCGTCTTCTGCTTCTCGTCGACCTCGAAGTCGAAGTCGGCCACGAACTGCTTCTTCATGCGCGGGTCCATGCCTTCCGGCGTCTCTCCCATTTTCATCCGCGGCGCCAGGCGCGCGAACTTCACGTACAGGTCAGCCGCCTGTTCGGGGGCCCCGGAGATGATCAGCGGTGTACGCGCCTCGTCGATCAGGATGTTGTCGACCTCGTCCACGATCGCGAAGTAGTGCCCGCGCTGGACCTTTTCGGCGAGATCCTTGGCCATGTTGTCGCGCAGATAGTCGAAGCCGAACTCCGAGTTGGTGCCGTACAGCACGTCGCACGCATACGCCTGCTGCTTCTCCTCGTAAGGCTGCTGATTCTGCAGCACACCAACCGACACACCGAGCGCGTCGTACAGCGGGCTCATCCATTCCGCGTCGCGCCGCGCCAGGTAGTCGTTGACGGTCACCAGGTGCACACCCTTGCGAGCTGGCGGGCTATCCGGCTCCGACGGGTCAGCGTCACGCACCGCCAGCGAGTTCAGCACGACCGCGAGCGTCGCCGTTAGCGTCTTGCCCTCGCCGGTCTTCATCTCCGCGATCTGGCCCTCGTGCAAGGCCATCCCGCCGATCAGCTGCACGTCAAAGTGGCGCATGCCCATGGTGCGCTTGCCGGTCTCGCGTACGATCGCAAAGCACTCCGGCAGCAGTGCATCCAACGACTCGCCGTCGCTCGCCCGGCGGCGCAGCACGTCCATCCGCTCGCGCAGCTCGACGTCGCTGTCGTGTTCGAGCTCAGCCTCAAACGCGCCGATCAGCGCCACACGCTTCTGGTAGATCTTAAACTTCTTCGCCTCGCCGACATTCAGCGCACGATCGAGTAGAGAGGGCATGCGCCAAGGATAGCTTCCGGCGCTAAACGCTTGGCCGGAGCCGCTCGCCGACTCGGACTCCGGCCCGACAGCTCGCCGTCGACTGCCGGCAAGGAGTCGTTGCAGTCGCTCAGATCGACGGCAACGTCGCCCCTTGGGGCGCATTGCGCGCGACCCGGGCTGCAGCCGCGTGGGCCTCGCGTCGATGGCGGCGTTTGTCGCGGTGGCGCTTGACCTGGCGCGCCAGCTCGTCAACAACCAGGTTCAGCGAGTGCCGCATCTCTGGCGAGGCATCTCGTGCTCGCAGCGTCACGCCCTTCAGGTACAGCGTGCCCTCCGCCACCTGGCAGTCGGCGACTCGCGGGTTGGGCTCCTTGAAGATCTCGATCTCAAGGCGGGCAAGATCCGAGACCTGCCGCGTGACCTTCCTCAGACGGCGCTCGGCGTGCACGCGAAGCTCGTCGGTGACCGGGACGTTGCGACCCTTGATGTCGATCTGCATCACTGGCTCCTTCGGTCGGCCTTTGTCTGGCGTTGTCTCCGATGCTACGCCCGAGCGCGGCGGATGTAAATGGCCCTCGACAGAATGTTGTTTTCCGCAAAGTGCGGGGTTTTGTAGATCTTGCGATCATTTGTAGACCTTGCGTCCTCGGGACGTGCTAGTATGACTATTGTCATAGTTTCACTTTCCGTGAGGGGGCTCGCTTCGGCGGGCCCTTTCGCGTTCCAGAGCCATTCGAGGCGGAATACGAGCCGTTTGAAGCGAGCCCCGGAGCGGATTTCAGCCGCGTCGGCGCAGGCTCTGCAAGATGCCGCTGTGGCCGGCTATCGCGCCGATCAAGATCGACTCGGCGGCGATCTCCGTCCCAGGGAAGACGATGCTCGCGCGCAGCTGCGCACGATCCCCGATTGTGGCGCCGTCGCCGAGCACCACCGGACCCATCAAACGGACACCCGCCCCGATCCTCACGTCGTGCCCGATCCACGCCGGCGCTTCGATCTCCGTGCCCTCCCCCAGCGCGATCTCCGTTCGCCCATCCGCGAACACCACCCCCGGGCTGACCTCCTCGCCCGCAATCTCCAGGCGCAACTCACCGCGCAGCGCATCGAAGGTCCCCTGCCTGAGCTCGCTCAACGAGCCGACGTCGTTCCAGTACTCGCGCGTCTCGTGAATATGGAAGGGGACGTCGTTCTCGAGCAGCACCGGAAAGACGTCCTGGGCCCAGTCCACGAACGGCCGCGGCGGGAAGAAGTCGAAGATCTGCGGGTCGAAAACATAGATCCCGCAGTTGCCGAGGTTCGACAGCGCCTCCTCCGGGGCGGGCTTCTCCTGGAAGCCCGTGATCCGCCCGTCGCGGTCGTGCAGCACCACGCCATACTCACGCGTGTCGTGCACCTGCTTGACCGCCAGCGTCGCGATCCCGCCCGCCTCGCGGTGCCTCGCCACGAGCGCGCTCAGGTCGATGTCCGTGAGCGCGTCTCCGGAGATCACCACAAACGGCTCCTCGCCAAAGAAGCTCGCGCACGCGCGCACGCCTCCGGCCGTGCCAAGCAACTCCTCCTCGCAGTGGTAGCGCAGACGCTCACCGAAGTGCTCGCGAATCGAGTCGGGAAAGTAGTGCAGGTTGGCGATCACTTCGTCGAACCCATGCCTGTCGAGCAGATCGAGGATGTGCTCCATCACCGGTCGGTCGAGCACGGGCACCATCGGCTTGGTGATCTCATACGTCAGCGGGCGCAGGCGCGTGCCCAGTCCCGCCGCCAGCACCATCGCCTTCATGCGTTGACTAGTACCTGTAGTGATCCGGCTTGTAGGGGCCCTCGACGGGCACGCCGATGTAGGCAGCCTGCTCATCGGTGAGCCGCGTGAGCTTCACGCCGAGCGCGTTGAGATGCAGGCGGGCGACCTTCTCGTCCAGGTGCTTGGGCAGGACGTACACACGCTTCGCGTACTCGTCGTTCTTGGTGAACAGCTCGATCTGGGCGATCGTCTGGTTTGAGAATGAGCTGCTCATCACGAAGCTCGGGTGCCCGGTTGCGTTGCCGAGGTTCAGCAGGCGACCCTCCGAGAGCATGATGATCGCGTGGCCGTCGGGGAAGACCCACTTGTCGACCTGCGGCTTGATGTTCACCCGCTCGATGCCCTCAATCAGTGCCAGGCCCGCGATGTCGATCTCGTTGTCGAAGTGCCCGATGTTGCCAACGACCGCCTGGTGCTTCATGCGCGCCATGTCCTGCGCCTTGATGATGTCCCTGTTGCCGGTCGTGGTGATGAAGATGTCGGCGCTTGAGATCACGTCCTGCAGCGTCTTGACCTCATAGCCCTGCATCGCCGCCTGCAGCGCACAGATCGGGTCAATCTCAGTGATGATCACCCGTGCACCCTGACCGCGCAGCGATTCGGCGCAGCCCTTGCCGACGTCACCGAAGCCGCACACGACCGCTACCTTGCCGCCGATCATCACGTCGGTAGCGCGGTTGATGCCGTCGATCAACGAGTGCCGGCAGCCGTAAAGGTTGTCGAACTTGGACTTGGTGACCGAGTCGTTGACGTTGATCGCCGGGAACAGCAGCTCGCCGGTCTCGACCATGTCGTACAGACGGTGCACGCCCGTGGTGGTCTCCTCGGTGACGCCTTTGATGCCTTCGCCGATGCGCGTCCAGCGCTGCGGATCATCGGCCAGGGAGCGCGTGAGCACCGACAGGATCACCCGGTACTCCTCGGAGTCGGCGTCCGTTGGCTCCGGCACCGCGCCGGCCCGCTCGTACTCGGTGCCCTTGTGCACGAGCAGCGTCGCGTCGCCGCCATCGTCGAGGATCATGTTCGGGCCGGTGGGGCGGGTGGGGTCCGAATCATCCTCGGGCCAGCGCAGCACCTGCTCGGTGCACCACCAGTACTCCTCGAGTGTCTCGCCCTTCCACGCATACACCGGCACCCCGCGCGGGTCCTCGGCGCTGCCGTCAGGGCCGAGGGCAACCGCCGCAGCGGCATGATCCTGGGTCGAGAAGATGTTGCAGCTGCACCAGCGCACCTCGGCGCCGAGTGCTGTCAGCGTCTCGATCAGGACCGCAGTCTGGATGGTCATGTGCAGCGAGCCGGTGATCCGCGCACCGGCCAGCGGTTGCGCGTCGGCGTACTCGCGGCGAATCGCCATCAGGCCCGGCATCTCGTGCTCGGCGAGCGTGATCTCCTTGCGGCCGAACTCCGCGAGCGAGAGGTCGGCGACCTTGAAGTCGGTAATGCGCGTGGCTGTAGGGGTCACTGCTGACATGACGAAGCCTCCTGTCGGTCAGGTGAGCGCCCTTGCTGCAGAGATGACAGGCCGAGCGTGGCGGATACAGCCCGTCGCAGCGCTCCTCGGCCGTCCCGGACGGTAGCACACGGCCCCCGGCTGCTCATCCTGTCTAGCGTTCAGCGAGCGCGGACTTGAGCTCGTCGAGGACCTTCACGGGGCCGGGGTCGACCCCGCGCAACGCCGCCAAATATATGGAGACGAGGTCGCCGAGCAGCACGAGTGAGATCACGCGCTCGATCGCGGTCTGCCCGCGTGTCTCCAGACGGAAGCTCACCGCCGCGTTGTCCGCGATCAGGCGCTCTGTCAGGTCCATGCGCTCCTTCACGCGCGGATGGGCATCGGAGTCATCGAGGAACACAGCCGAGAAGCGCCCAAGCTCGCGCGCGCCCTCCCAACCTACGATCTCGTTGTGGTCGAGCTCGGGAAGTTCGTTGGAGAAGCACGGCTGCTTCGCGTTCTCGTTGATCTGGGTCTTCCAGCGATAGGCGATCGGGTTGGTCAGCCCCGCTCCGGCGACCACAGGGGTGGTGCCCAAGAGGCCCCGCGCGATCGTCTTTGCGAGCGAGTCCTCAGGCGCATCCGGACCCCACTCGGCGACCAGCTGCTCGGTGTGCGAGGCCGCCACGTCAATCTCCGGGGTCAAGCGCGGACCGGCCCCGCACAGGGCCGCCACCTCGAGCGAGGCGACGATCATGTAGGCGACCGCCGCGCGCGGCTGAAAGCCGCCGGGCAGTGGGATCACGGGCACGCCGTCCGCACGGGCCATCTCCGCGAGGCGCCCGCCCGTCGTCACAACCGTGCGCTTAGCGCCCAGCGCACCCGCCGACTCGTAGCAGGCGAGCGTCTCCTCGGTCTCACCGGAGTAGCTGGCGCATAGCACCATCGTGTCCGGGGTGGTCCACGGCGGAAGCCCGTACGCGCGGGTGACGAAGATCGGGCGCGAGGCGTGGTCGCCCATCGCGGCCCGCGCCAGCGCGCCGCCGATCGCTGAGCCGCCCATGCCTGCGACTACTAGTCCGGCGGTCGTGTCCCAGTCCTGCATGATCGCCGACTCCACCCGCCACAGCGCGTCGCGCAGATGCTCGGGCAGCGCCAGCACGTCGCCCAGCTGGCCGGAGGGATCGACCCGGGCGATCGTGGCACGCGAGAGCTCCTCTGCAGTGGGTATCGCGGTCGCGCCGCCGTCGCTCATCTGCTGCTCGCCTCCTTGTGGTGCTGGGGAAACTGTGGCCATGGAATGTGAGAATCGTCGCCTTTGCCGAGAGCTGGGCGAGCGAGAAGCCTAGAACTCGATCGCGCCGTCTGGCAATTCGACACCAGGGAAGATACGCGCCCCACGCGTGATCACGTTGTGCGCCCCCACGCTCACCCCGTCGCCGAGCACCGCTCCATCGGTGATCGTGGTCCCCGCGCCCACCCGGCAACCGGCCGCCACGATGCAGTCGCGCAGTTCGCAGTCCTCGCCGATCTGTGTCCCCTGCAGGACGACCGCACGCTCGATGGTGGAGCCCGCACCCACCGAAACGTCCTGCGCGAGCACCACCAGACTGCCGACGTGCGCTCCCCGCGCCACGCGCACACCTCGCTCGAGCACCGCCGGGGGAATCACCTTGCCCTGCGCCTGTGCGCCCTCGTCGATCGCCAGCCGACTGCTTCCCAGCCGCTCGCACACGGCCGTCTGGACGTTGCCCGCGATGATGTCGAAGGTCCCCTGCAGGTAGCGCGCGGGCGTACCGATGTCCAGCCAGTAACTGTCGGACGGGCATCCATACAGGCCATCGCCGATCAGCAGTGGCCATACCTCGCGCTCGATCGATACGTTGCGATCGGGTGGCACGAGCTCGAGGATCTCGCGCTGCAAGACATACGCGCCGGCGCTGATCAGGTTCTCTCCGGCCCTGTCGGAGCTCGGCTTCTCAACAAAATCGGAGACCGAGCGATCCTCGCGGAGAATCACCAGACCGTAGGCGCTCGGGTCGGGCACGGGAACGAGCGCGAGCGTGGCTCGCGCCCCACTCGCCTCGTGTTGGGCGATCTGCGCTGTCAGGTCGATGTCCGTGAGCACGTCGCCGTTGAGCATCAGGAAGCGCTCGTCCAGCATCGGCTCGGCGAGCTTCAGCGCGCCGGCCGTGCCGCGCGGCTCGGGCTCCTCGACGAAGCGCAGACGGATACCCAGCTGCGAGCCGTCGCCGAGCACGCTGCGCACACCATCGGCGAGGAACCCACAGGACATGATCACGTCATCGATGCCGTGCCCCCGCAGCCACTCGAGCATAAACGCGATGAACGGCCGGTCCACGAGCTGCACCACGGGCTTGGGCAAAGCGGAGGTCAGCGGACGTAGGCGCGTGCCCTGCCCGCCCACGAGGATCACGGCTTGGATGGACTCACCGCCGTCCGATTCCCTCGTAGATCAGCCCCGCAGCACGGATCGCCTCTGGATCCAGAGCGTTGCGCCCGTCGATCACCACGCCACCGCTCATCGCCTCGCCGACCTCCTTCCAGTCGAGCTGCACGAGCTCGCTCCACTCGGTGACGAGCACCACTGCGTCGGCGTCGCGCACCGCATCGAGCGGCGTCGCCGCGAACGCGATCCCGGTGACCAGCTTGCGGGCCTGCTCCTCGGCGACGGGATCGTAGGCCGTCACCTGCGCCCCGTCGGCCTGCAGGCGAGCTGAGAGCACGAGCGAGGAGGCCTCGCGCATGTCGTCGGTGTTCGGCTTGAAAGCAAGACCAAGCAGTGTCACGCGCTTGCCAACCAGACCTCCGAGATGCTTGTGCAGCTTGCCAATCACGCGGCGCTTCTGCAGTTCGTTGACCTCGATCACCGCCGTCAGCAGCTGGAAGTGATACCCGGAGTTGCCGGCTAGCTGCTTGAGCGCGTCGACGTCCTTGGGAAAGCAGGAGCCCCCGAAGCCAATCCCCGCCTGCAGGAACTTCGGCCCGATCCGATCGTCCAGGCCCATGCCACGTGCCACCTCAACGACGTCAGCCCCGGTCTCCTCGCACACATTCGCGATCTCGTTGATGAACGATATCTTCGTCGCCAGGAACGCGTTGGACGCAAGCTTGACCATCTCCGCACTCGCGACGTCGGTGCGCACCAGCGGCGCGTTCAGCGGCGCGTATAGCTCCACGACGGCATCGCCGGCCCAGTCGCCGTCATCCCCCACGACAACACGGTCCGGATGCAGGAAGTCTTCGACGGCCGAGCCCTCCTTCAGGAACTCCGGACAGGAGACGTACCCCAACCCCTCCTTGCCCTGCTCGCTGAACACGCGTTGCAGCGAGGCACCGGTGCCGCAGGGCACCGTCGACTTCATCACCAGTGCGCGGTTCTCGGCGGCCGGAATCGCGTCGACGACGGCCCGCACCGCAGATAGGTCGGCATCCCCGGAATAGGTGGGCGGGGTGCCAACGGCCACGAACAGCAGCCGCGCATGCTCGAGTGCGCTGGCGAGCTCGGTGGAGAAGTGCATCCGTGCGGCGTTGCGTGCCAGCAGCTCCTCCAGGCCGGGCTCATAGATCGGCACCTCTCCCCCGCGCAGGCGCTCGACCTTGGCGGCGTCGATGTCCACACACCAGACCTCACTGCCGAGCTCGGCGAAGCCGGCCGCCGTCACGAGCCCGACGTAGCCGGTGCCGATCACCCCGATTGGCTCGCGTATCGCGCTCATGAAGCGGGGAAGGCTAGCTGCTGAGCGGGACGGCGGGGAGCCTCACGCGACGTGATTACTGCCCGACCGCCAGGAAGGCTTGGTAGCGCTTTGCGTCGCGCAGCGCGCGTGCTCGCTCCTCGCTGCCCTCCTCGGCGCGCTCGGCGGTTGCCCGCGCTTCGGACAGCTTGGTCTCCAGCGTCGGGCGGTCGATCTGCTCGGGGGCGATCGCCTCCTCGACGAGCACCAGCGCTCGGTTCTCGGCGAACTGCAGGTAGCCCTCGGCCTGCGCGAAGCGTACGATCTCGGTCTCCGAGCGATATAGCCGCAGCTCGGTCGGCTCGAGCCTCGCCAGCACCGGCGTGTGGTTGGCGAGGATGCCGATCGAGCCGACAGTCGTGAAGGTCGAGAGCATTTCGACCTCCTCGGAGAACACCTCGCCCTCGGGCGTCAGCACTTCGGCCGGGAACTTGCTGTGGCTCATTTCTTGGCCGCCTCGACGACCTCGTCGATCGTGCCCTTCAGGAAAAACGCGCTCTCCGGGACCTCGTCGTGTTTACCGTCGATGATCTCCTCGAAGCCCCTGATCGTCTCCGCGATCGGCACGTACGCACCCGGCGTCCCCGTGAACTGTTCGGCCACGAAGAACGGCTGCGAAAGGAAGCGCTCGATTCTGCGCGCGCGCTGGACGGTCAGCTTGTCCTCGTCGGAGAGCTCGTCGATGCCGAGGATCGCGATAATGTCCTGCAGCTCCTTGTAGCGCTGCAGGATCTCCTTGACGCGGTTGGCCACGCGGAAGTGGTCGTCGCCGAGCACGTCCGCCTTGAGGATCGTCGAGGTCGAGTCCAGCGGGTCGACTGCTGGGTAGATGCCTTTTTCAGAGATCGACCGCGACAGCGCGGTGGTCGCGTTGAGGTGGGCAAACACGGACGCGGGAGCCGGGTCGGTGTAGTCATCGGCCGGCACGTAGATCGCCTGGATCGAGGTGACCGAGCCACGCTTGGTGGAGGTGATGCGCTCCTGCAACTGGCCCATCTCCGTCTCCAGCGTCGGCTGGTAGCCGACCTGGGAGGGCATGCGCCCAAGCAGCGCCGAGACCTCAGAGCCGGCCTGCACGAAGCGGAAGATGTTGTCGATAAACAGCAGCACGTCCTGACCCTGGTCGCGGAAGTATTCGGCCATCGTCAGCCCCGACAGCGCGACCCGCATGCGGGCGCCCGGGGGCTCGTTCATCTGGCCGAACACCAGCATCGTCTTGTCGAGCACGCCCGACTCCTTCATCTCCAGCCACAAGTCGTTGCCCTCGCGTGAGCGCTCGCCCACGCCGCAGAACGCGGACAGCCCGCCGTGCTCCTTGGCGAGGTTGTGGATCAGCTCCTGAATCAGCACCGTCTTGCCGACGCCCGCTCCACCGAACAGCCCGACCTTGCCGCCCTTGGCATACGGGGCGAGCAGGTCGATCACCTTGATGCCCGTCTCGAACATCTCGGTCGTCGGCGTCAGGTCCTCGGCGCGCGGGGCATCCTGGTGGATGCCGCGGCGCTCGACATTCGCGGGCAGCGGCTCGCCGAGGTCGATCGGCTCGCCGAGCAGGTTGAAGATCCGGCCCAGCGTAGCCTCGCCCACGGGCACCGTGATCGGCCCGCCGGTGTCGAGCACCTCAGCACCACGCGCCAGGCCGTCGGTGGTGTCCATCGCGACCGCGCGCACGCGGTCATCGCCGAGGTGCTGCTGCACCTCGCACACCAGCACGCCCTCACCGGCGCCAGAGCTGATCCCCGGGGCCTCCTCGTCAGCCGCCGCCGCTGGGCGGGCGACGGTGATCGCGTGGTTGATCTCGGGCAGGCGGTCGGGGAACACGGCCTCGATCACCACGCCCTGGATCTCCTCGATGCGCCCGACGTTGCGCTTGGCGGCGTTTCCGTTGCCGGACTGGCTGGAGCTGGTGGGCTCGGTGGTAGTGGCGTCCATTGTCTTTCGATTCTCCTCTTTATCTATCAAGTTCTGTTCTTGGTGGTGTCGTGCGCCTAAGACAATCCCTCTGCGGCCTAAGACAATCCCTCTGCGCCGGCGACGACCTCCATGATCTCCTGGGTGATCTCGGCCTGACGGGCGCGGTTCATCTGCAAGGTGTAGTCGGTGATGATTTCGCCGGCGTTCTCCGACGCGCTACGCATCGCCGTCATCTGGGCGCCGAAGAAGCCGGCTGCGGACTCGACGAGCGCTCGGTAGATCGAGATCTCGATGTAGTCAGGAACCAAGCGCCTGAGAATCTTCTCGGGGTCGGGCTCGTACTCGACGGACCCACGCGGGGAAGCCTGTGGCCGATCAGACGCAGATGCGTCTCGGCCACCCTCAGCAGCAGCGCTGTCCTGCCCGCCGCCGAGCGCCTCATGTGTGAGCGGCAGCAGCGTCTGACGTGTTACGTGCTGTGTCAGTGGTGAGACGTAGGAGTTGTAGACCATCTCCACGCGATCGACACGACCATCGACGTACGCCTGGATCAGGTCGTCGGCGATCGTGCGCGCGTCCACGTAGGAGGGTCGATCGGCAAAGCCCGTATAGGCGCCGCTGAGCTCGTTGCCGCGAAACTCCAGCGAGGAGACACCGCGGCGGCCGGTCGCATACCAGCTGCTGCGCAGACCCTCGTCGCCCAACTCGGCCGACAGACGCACGCCCGCGCGGATGATCTGCGAGTTAAAGCCGCCGGCGAGACCGCGATCGCCCGTCACGAGCAGCAGCCCGGCGGTCGTCTGGGACTCGTGCTCGCGCAGCAGCGGTATGCGTTTGGCCTCCGCACCAGCCGCCAGTGCTGCCTGGCGCGTCATGCGCGCGAGCGCGTCAGCGTACGGACGCAGAGCGTCGATCCGCTGCTCTGCCCGGCGTAGGCGAGCCGCTGCAACCATCTCCATCGCCCGCGTGATCTTCTGGATGTTCTTGACCGAAGCGATCTTGTTCTTGACGTCGCGCTGAGAAGCCATGGCTGTGCCCTGCGGCCGCTAGGCCGCCTGGGCCTCCTTCTCCTGAGCCGACTCGTCGGCCGACGCATCCGACTCGCGCGCTGCACTCTGCGGGAGCGGCGCGTCCTCATCCAGCGGCTGGCCCTCCTCGTCGAGGTCGAAGCCGAAGTCCTGTGCGAACGCCTCGACGGTCGCGCGCACCTCCTTCTGGGTCTCATCCGACCAGTCCCCACCGTTGATCTTCGTGCGCAGATCCGCGTGCTGGGAGTGCAGGCGTTCGGTCAGGCCGAGCAAGAACTCCTGGATGCGCTCGACGTTCAGCCGGTCGAGGTAACCGTTGGTCGCAGCGAAGATCTGCACCGTCTGATCCTCCACTGCCAGCGGTGCGCGCTCGTGCTGGTTGAGCGTCGCCACCAGGCGCTCGCCGCGAGCGAGCGTGCGCTGCGTATCGGCATCCAGATCCGAGCCGAACTGCGCAAACGCCTCCAGGTCGCGGTACTGGGAGAGCTCAAGCTTGATCCTGCCGGCGACTTTCTTCATCGGGCCGATCTGCGCGTTGCCGCCGACGCGCGAGACCGAGATGCCAACGTTGATCGCCGGGCGCACGCCCGAGTTGAACAGCTTGGACTCGAGGAAGATCTGGCCGTCGGTGATCGAGATCACGTTCGTGGGGATGTACGCGGAGACGTCGCCCGCCTGCGTCTCGATCACCGGCAGTGCGGTCAGCGAGCCGCCGCCGAGGTCGTCGTTGAGCTTGACCGCGCGCTCAAGCAGGCGCGAGTGCAGATAGAACACGTCACCCGGATACGCCTCACGGCCGGGCGGACGGCGCAGCAGCAGCGACATCTGTCGGTAGGCATACGCGTGCTTGGTCAGGTCGTCATACACGCACAGCGCGTGCCCGCCGTTGTAGAGGAAGTGCTCGCCCATCGCACAGCCGGCGTAGGGAGCCATGAACTTGATCGGCGCCGCCTCATCTGCGGGTGCGGCCACGATGATCGTGTTCTCCAGCGCGCCGTACTCCTCGAGCGTTTGCGCGAGCGCCACGACCGTCGACATGCGCTGACCGATGGCCACATAGACAGACACCACGCCGGTGTCCTTGTTGTTGATGATCGTGTCGATCGCAATCGCCGTCTTGCCCGTCTGACGGTCACCGATGATCAGCTCGCGCTGGCCGCGGCCGATCGGGATCATCGCGTCGATCGCCTTCAGGCCGGTCTGCATCGGCTGCTTGACCGGCTGGCGCTGCACGACGCCCGGCGCCTTGAACTCCGCCGGACGCGTCTGCGTTACCTCGATCGCGCCCTTGCCGTCCAGCGGGCGCCCGAGCGGGTCGACGATGCGTCCCAGCATTTGCTCGCCGACGGGGATCTCCAACAGCGAGCCGGTGCGCTTGACGGTGTCGCCCTCGGAGATGCGCTCCCAGTCGCCGAACAGCACCGCGCCGACGTTGTCGGACTCGAGGTTCAGGGCCAGGCCGGTGACGCCGTGGGGAAGCTCGAGCATCTCGAAGGACATGCAGTTCTCCAAGCCGTGCAGGCGCGCGATGCCGTCGGCTACCGACAACACCGTGCCCACCTCGGTCAGCTCGGCCGTACCACTGTCGAGCCCCTCGATGCGGCTCTTCAGAATGCTTGTGATCTCGTCGGGATTGATCTGCATGCTAAGAAGCTCCTTGGGCAACGTGCCTGCGCAGCTGCTCCAGTCGGTTGCGAATAGAGGCATCGAGGATCGAGTTGCCGACCCTGATGATGATGCCGCCAAGAATGTCGGGGTCTACGCGCGCCGCCAGTGTCACCTTGCGCCCGGCGCGCTCGCCGATCGTCCTGCCCAGGCTCTCGGTGGTCTGCTCGTCGAGCGCGATCGCACTAGTGATCTCCACCGGCAACGTCCTGTTCTCCTCATCCCACAGCCGCTCGTACTCCTGGCGGATGCGGAAGATCACGGGCATGCGGTGGTTTTCGATCAGCAGCGAGAGGAAGTTGACGAAGATCTCGTCCGCTCCGTCGAGCAGCCCGTTCAGCGCGTCGCGCTTCTCGGCGCTGGAGAAGTACGGCGAGAAGAAGAACACAGCCAGCTCACGGTGCTCGTCCAGGGCGTCGGCGAACTGGCCTAGCTGTTCGCGCAGCTCGTCCAGCCGGCCGCGCTCGAGCGCCACCTGAAACAGCGAGCGGCTGTATACCTGGGCGAGCTCCTCCATCAGTTGCTCTGAGCGCCCGACGAGAGTCCGGAGAGGTCCATTTCGCTCAGCGCCTCCTCGACCAGACGGCGCTGGTCGGCGTCGTCGAGCGTCTTACGCACGACCTTCTCGGTGGCCATGATCGTGAGGTCGGCGACCTCACGGCGGATGTCGTCGAGCGCGCGCTTGGTGGCGGCGTCGATGTCGCGCTCGGCCTTCTTGGCCGCCTCGACGAGGAGCTCCTGGCCGCGCTCGCGCGCCTCGTGCTCGTGCGACTCGGCCGTCTGACGCGCGCGTTGCAGGATCTCCTCCGACTGGGCCCTGGCCTCCTTCAGACGCTCGCGGTATTCGGCCAGCACCTTGTCGGCATCCTGGCGCAGCTCTGCAGCCGCGTCGATGTCGCCGTCGATCGTCTTCGCGCGCTTGTCCAGGGCTTCACCGATCAGCGGGAACACCCACTTGCGCAGGATGAACAGCGAGATCAGGAACACGACGATGGTCCAGACCATCAGCCCCACGTTGGGGGTGATCAGGAACGAGCCGCTGGAGGCGAGTGGGATGGTTGTCGCAGAGAGCATTCTGGCCTACAGGAAGAAGGCAATGAAGCCGCCGACGAGGCCGTAGAAGAAGCACGCCTCGGTGAGCGCGAAACCGAGCCACTGGTCGCGCTCGACCTCGGCGCGCAGCTCGGGCTGGCGGGTCTTGGCCTGGATCGAAGCGTTGAACACCGCTCCGATGCCCGCCCCGGCGCCAGCGGCGCCGCCACCGGCTCCGACACCCAGCGCGATCGCGCGACCGGCATCCTGGCTCTGCTTGATGATCGGTTCCACGGTCAGGATCAGTGGGTGGATCACACTGAAAAGATGGAGAAACTGCATTGCTCGATAGCTCCCTTTTTGTTAGTGGCTTTCGACCGCTCCGCCGAGGTAGATGGCGGTCAAGATGGCAAAGATGAAGGCTTGCAGGCCGGCGATCAGCACCGCCTCGAATAGGTAGATCGCGATCCCGAACGGCAGCAGCAACCATTGGACCCACTGATCCCCGACGAGCACACCCAGCTCACCGCCCATGAACGCGATCAGCATGTGACCCGCGAGCAGGTTCGCCCACAGTCGCACCGTCAGCGAGATCAGGCGCAGGAAGTTGGAGAGGATCTCGATCGGGAAGATCAGGCCCACTATCGGGCCTTTGATGCCGCCCGGCATCAGGCTTTTGATGTATCCAATCGGGCCGTGGTGCCTGACCCCCTCATAGGTGAACAGCACGAACACACCGAGCGCGAGGATCAGCGGGAAGGCGACGTTCGTGTCGGCCGCGTAGATCTGGAGCGACGGGATGTTCGCACCGAGTAGCTTGAACGTCTCGCCGCTGTCAACCGGCAGCGGGATGTAGCCGATCAGGTTGGTGACGAGGATGAACACGAAGATCGTGGCGATCAACGGGAAGTACTTGCGCTGCATGTCATCGTCGAGGTTTTCTTTCGACATGCCGCGGGTGAAGCCGTAGAACGCCTCGACCGCCACCTGCAGGCGACCGGGGCGCTGCTTGAGACGTTTGGCGACGTACAGCATCACCCCGATGGTGATGACGACCGTGATCAGCAGATACAGGACACCCTTGTTGAACGCGATCGGGCCGAGCTTGAACCAGGTGTCGAGTTTGAACTCGTCGGTCGGGGAGAAGACGCTGCTGGCGACGGCCGGCGCCTTGTGCGACTTGAAGCCGAACAGGATGATGAACAGGACGATCCCGCCGATCCACACTCCCAGGACGGAGTAGAGGGCCTTCCTCCCCTGGCTCATCCCCTGCTTGGGAGCAGGCGCTCCCGCGGGCGGAGCTGCTGCCACGGCGCTCATCGCTGCGGCTCTCCTCGCGGGCGGCCGCTGACCAGACGCATGGCGAAGGCGATCGAGTAGGCACAGAAGATCAGTAGCGCCGCGGCCAGACCGTCGCGGCGTCCACCGATGACGGCGGCGAGCACGATCGCTCCGGCGAGCAGCCAGATGCGCCCGAACCCATCGACCAGATTGAGGCCGAAACGGGCGTCGGCCCCCCGACCGGCAATCCAGCGTTGGCCGGCGCCGGCGAGCACACGCTGTAGCAGCCACGCGGCAGCGCTCACGACGACACCCACGACGGGGGCGCCCAGCGCCAGCGCAACGGGCACGGCGAGCACGACAAGCACGACGTCGAGATAGCGCAACACCGTCATCACGCGCGGCGCGGGCACGGTGCCAGCGCCTTCCCGGCCGCCGAGGCGGCTGGGAGGAAGCTCTAGCGGCGATTGGGTGATGGCCGGGCGCAGGCCGGCTGGCGGTCGTCGATACACGTGGAGGGAAACGTGGCCGTGTTACCCGTCAGATCGCCGGGCGTGCGGCGATTTTGCGCCCTGGGCGCTGTCAGTTAGTCGTTTTCCTGGCATGTCCGGTCGACTGGCCACCCTATAGAAATGAAGATTCCCGCGCTAAACACGACGGTACCGTCGAAGCGTCCCTCAACGCTCGGCGACGGCGGCGCCTAGTCTATCTGGTTTTGGACTTCGTAACAACTTTGTGACATGCGGTACGCGGGATCGGGCGCCGCGGAACGCGGTCTACTGCGCAGGACGCCGGCGTCCGGCCACCGCAGCCGAATCCTCAGGGTGCGCACGATCAGAAACGACACGGCGATCGTCGCGAGCCCACCCAGCACGTCGAGCACGAAGTGGTTGCCCGTGGACAGCACCGCGAAGGCGGTCACGAACGGATAGAGGACGGCGAGTGCGCGCGCCCACCCCGCTGTGGAGATGCGCCACACGACGACCGTGCACCACACGGCCCACGCGATGTGCAGCGAGGGCATCGCCGCGTACTGGTTGGCGGCCGACGCGAGCGCCCCGGTGTGCCAGGAGCCGATCGCGTGCGTCGAGGCGACCACGTCGACGAATCCGGGGAGCATCCGCGGCGGTGCCACCGGGAAGAGCCAGAAGACGACGAACGCGAGCACGTTGACGAGTACCAGCGCGTTGCGCAGCGGCCGGTAGATGTCCGCCCGCCGCCACCACAGGAAGCCGAGCAGTCCGAGCGTGACCACGAAGTGGGCGTTGTCGTAGTAGTCGGAGACCAGTAACCCCAGCGTCTGATGCCCGGCGAGCCAGCGGTCGAGCGTGCGCTCGGGATCGATATGCAGGGACTGCTCGAGGTTGAGGACGTCCCGCGCGTGGGCCAGCGCCGCGTGCAGGCGCAGCGGCGCGAGGTTCGTGATCGCGTCGTACACCCAGCACAGCCACGCGATCGTCAGCGCCTCGACCCACCAGCGCGTGCGTACGTGGACCAGTGGCGGCGCTGCCGCTGAGGCTGCGGCTGGCGTTGAGGGAATCGCCGCAGCGGAGCTGCGCGCGTCGATCGGTACGACCGTTGACAAGCTGTCGATGTTATCCACCGCTCCAACGGCCGCGCCGCGCGCAATCTATTCCACGGTGAAATGCTTCCGTTCGCAACGGACTCGCGCCGCGCGGAACTCATCCGCGCGCTACCTGCCGAGCTCGCTTGGACCGGTCATGGTGCCACGGGCTCGAGTCCCCGCTCGGCGAGGACGGCAAGCACATGTGGCAGCGCGGCCACCGTACGCCTCCAGGATCCGGGCGCGGAGTAGTCGTCGGCGTCGTGCAGCAGCAGCACAGCGCCCGCGTCGGCGCCGTCGGTGACGCGCGCGGCGATCGACGCCGGCGTGGCCCGTGCCTCCCAGTCGCGGCCCCAGTGGCTCCACAGCAGCGTGCGCCAGCCGCGCGCCCGCGCCACGCGCAGCGCAGCGGCGTTGAGCACGCCATACGGCGGTCGGTAGAGCTCGGGCGAGCGGCCTGTGTGCGTCGTGATGATCTCGTGAGCCCTCGCGATGTCCTCACGTACCTGGCGCGGTGTCAGGCGCAGCAGGTTGCGATGGCGGTGGCAGTGCAGGGCGATCACGTGACCAGCGTCGACGATCTCGCGGGCGAGCGTCGGATTGCGCAGGACCTGCTCGCCGACCAGAAAGAACGTGGCTCGCACGCGCTCGCGGCTCAGGATCTCGAGCGTCGCCGGCGTGCCCTGCGGGTGCGGCCCGTCGTCGAACGTGAGCGCGTAGCCACGCTCACTGGACGTGCGATCCTCGACGCCGAGCAGCCCACGCAGCCCCGGCCAGATGGGGGCCGGTGAGCCCGGGACCCAGCCCGGTCGGGCGCCGGCGAGCGCGGGCAGCAGATAACTCACGGTCGCTGCACCCACGAGCGCGCCCGCGACGCGAGTCTCGTGAGTGCGATGATCGTGAGTGGACATGATCGATCTGGTGCTGGGAATCGGGGCGGCGATAGGGGCGTCGACCCTCTACAGCCTAGGGATCGCCCTACAGGCGCTGGACGCCAAGGAGGCGCCGCACGAGGAGCACCTGCGCCTGGCCCTGGTCGGAGGCCTGCTCAGACGCGCTCGCTGGCTGCTCGGCACGGGACTGTCGATTCTCGGCTGGCCGTTGCAGGTCGTGGCTCTGCTGCTGGCCCCCCTGGTGGTGGTGCAGCCGGCTCTCGCCGCCGGTCTGCTCGTGCTGCTGCTCTTCGGCGAGCGGATGCTGGGCGAGCACGCCGGGCGCTATGAGCATTTCGCGATGCTCGCGATAGTACTCGGCGTGATCGGCGCGGGTCTGTGCGCCCCTCCGCGCAGCGCCAGCCAACCTGGCGAGCAGCTGACGATCACGCTGGTGCTACTCGGCCTTGCCGTGGCGTGTCTGCTGCCGTATCTGCTGCGCGCGTTCGGGCACTCGATCGCGGAGGTGACGATAGTCTGCGCGGGCCTGGCAGGCGGCTGGAGCGGCGTCGCCACGAAGCTCGCCTCCGACGATCTATCCGCACACCATCTCGCCGTCGCCGCACTATGGGGCCTGTCGACGGCCGCCGCGTCGGGGGTGGGCATTCTCAGCGAGATGAGCGCTCTGCAGTCGCGACCGGCGATTCAGGTCGCGCCCGTTGTCTTCGTGACTCAGACGATCGTGCCGGTCGCGCTCGCACCGGTGCTGTTCGGCGAGCGCCTCAGCGCCACGCCGCTCGGCGGTGTGCCGTTGGGCGCTTCACTTGCTGTGCTGATCGGCGGCGCGGCGCTGCTCGCGCGCTCGCCGCTACTGACCAACCTCTTCGAGGTCGGTGCCCCGCTGATGGAAGGCGAGCGTATGAGCCACGCCAGCGGCTCGGCGCCCAGCCCCGACGACCCCAGCCACGTGACGATGCGCTCCAGCCCGAGCACCGACGCCGGTGATCCGTCAAGCTCGACCACCAGCACGTCGCCTGCGCGCATCGGCCGTTGAGGCAGCGAAGCGGTGGCGTTCAGTCGCAGTGCACCCTTGACGGGGAGCGCCCCGTCGGTACGCGCAAGCACCATCTGCCCGACGGACAGGCCACCGCGCGGCTGTAGGTAGTAGAAGTGGTGGTGCAGGCCCAATGCACGCGCCTGCGAGCGCAGCACACCGCGCGTGTGCTCCCAGCGCAGCGGCTCTGAGCCGGGCACTTCCGGGAGCAGCTCATCGCCTAGCCCTCGCAGCACGGCGATCCGAGCGGGTGGAGGCACTCCGGAGTCGTCGGCGAACGAGACATGGATCCCGCGCGCGGCAAGCTTGGACGCGACCGACGCGATGTCGCTCGCGGGCATATGCACGATCACGCCTACCTCCGGCTGCGTGGTCGTGACGTGGACGAGCGGATGTACGTGCAGCAGCTTGTCCGCCAACGCGCTCACATCGTCGGTGGACATCATCCACGAGCCCAGTCCGAACAGCAGCGCCAGCCAGGTCGCGAACGCCACGAGACGCAGTCGCCAGCGCGGGATCGGACGTACCCGCCGTGGTGCCTGCAACACCACGTCAACGGCCTCCGGGTGCGCCATGTGGGTGGAATCCTCTACTCCCGGCGTATCTTCCTCCATGCCCGAACTACCCGAGCTGGAGCGCACGGCCGCAAAGCTCGCCTGGACGTGCGTGCGCAGCTCGTCCGTGTCGTTGGCCAGGCGCAGAAGGTTGAGCGCGGCCATCGCCCGCGTGTTCAGGCGCGCGTGACCGACCGGCAGACCGTATGAGACAACTGGCGTGCCCGCTGCCATCGCCTCCAGGCAGGTGACACCTCCCGTCGAGTGCACGAGCACGTCCGCGGCGGCCAGGATCGCGGGCATCTTGTCAGTGAAGCCATATACGCGCACACGCGGCTCGTGTGCGAATGCGCTGCGGAGCTTCGCGGCCAGATGATCGTTGCGCCCGGCGAGGCAGACGATGCTACTTACCTCGGGCACCCTGGTGAACTCGCGAACGGCGCCGGCAATGTCGCCCACCCCCCAGCCTCCGCCTGAGACGACAACTGTGCGTCCCTCCTGCGAAAGCCCGAGTGTGCGTCGGGCCTCGACCGGACAGCGGGGCTGCAAGAACTCGGCCGAGATCAGCGGCCGTACCAGCTGCACGCTCCCCCGCCCGGCGATGCGCTCGACCGAGGGCATCGACTCGCCATACATCACCAGGTGGACGTCGATGCCCGGCTGGGCCCAGAAGAACAGGCCCGTCAGGTCGGTGATCGTGGCGACTGTCGAGCAGCGCACCTCGCCGGTGCGCCGCAGTCGCGCGAGCACGACGGTGACGGCTGGGTAGGTCGAGACAACCACGTCGGGGTCGTGCTCGGCGATGGCCCTGGCCAGCGGGCGTGATCCGAGCAGGCACAGCAGCCGGCGAGCGATAGCGCGCATCGGCATCACATTCTCGAGCAGCCAGTAGACCAAGGTGTAGGTCCACGGGAAGAAGCGCAGCTGGACGCGATAGCCGTCCTCTACTACCGGCCGCACCAGCGGACCCATGGCGGCGAGCCCGTCGATCACGGTCACCTCGGCATGCTGGTGGGATGCTTCGATCTGCTCGGCCAGGGCCCGTGCGGCCGCGGCGTGACCCTCGCCGACGTCAGCGGACAGGATCAGAACGCGACGTGGGCGGATGTGATCCGGAACCCGGCGCCATGTGCGTGTGCGGTTGCGACGTCGCATAAGGAATAAGCACGCCCACCCTCGGGCCGCTCAGCGCAGGCATACGCCCAGCAGGAAGCCCCCGAGGCGCGGCTGCACCCACAGCGTATCGGGCGCGCTGGACGCTCGCAGGTCGGGGAGACGCAACAATGAGCTTCATACAGGCCGCCACCCCCATATCCCCTGCTCGGACGTCGGCGAAGACGCCGGAGGATATGGGCGCGACGGAGGGTGCGTGGACACCTACGGGCGTCGTGCGAGCCCTCGGCGCGCTCGGGCTGCTCGGCATCGTGACGACGGTCTTCCTGATCAGCGCCGGCGCTGCTTCGGGGCCATCGCAATACGTCCCTGGGCGTAGCGGCGGCTGGCCCGCGTGGATGGCGGGGCCGCTGCGCGGCCTGGATATCGGCATCACCAGCGGCGGCTTCCAGACACTGATGCTGCTCATGTGCGCGAGCTACCTGCTGGTGTTGGCGACGGCGCGGCGGCTGCCGCTCGCCGCACTCGCGGGCGCGATCGTGATGGCGAACGCGATCCTGCTGCTCGGGCCACCGCTGATCTCCCAAGACGTGTTCGGTTATCTGGCGTTCGCGCGGCTGGGAGCCTTGCACGGACTGGATCCCTATACGCACTTTGCAGCCGAAGCGCCCACCGACCCCGTCTTCCCGTTCATCGGGTGGCCGTTTCAGAACTCCCCGTACGGCCCGTTGTTCACGCTCGCAAGCTACGCGATCGCCCCGCTGGGACTCGCCGGCGGGCTGTGGGCGTTCAAGGCGATCGCCGCCGCCTCGAGTCTCGGCGCGGTGGTGCTGATTGCGCGCGCGGCCGGGCGTCTCGGCCACTCCCCCGGCTGGGCGGCCGCGTTTGTCGGCCTGAACCCCGTGCTGTTGGTGCTGGCGGTGGGCGGAGCGCACAACGACACGCTGCTGCTGGCGGCCCTCGCCCTGGCCCTCGCGTTGACCGCGGGGACCAGCCCGCGGCTACGCGCCGGTGCGGCCGCGCTGGCCGCCGGGGTGGGCGTCAAGGTCACCGCCGGGCTGGTGCTTCCCTTCCTGGTGCTCGCCTCGCCGAGTACGCGCGAGCGGGTACGGGTGGCTGTCGGCGCGGGCGCGGCTCTGCTGGCGGTCGCGGTCGTGGGGCTGATCGGCTTCGGCGTGCACGCGCTCGGCTTCCTCAGCGCGATCGGCGAGCAGCAGCAACTGGTGGCAACACACAGCGTGCCCGCCGAGACGGCGCGCCTGGTGGGGCTGAGCGGGACGCCGAGCTGGTGGCGCCACCTGTACGTCGCCGGCTTCCTCGCCGTGCTGGCCGGCTCCCTGTGGCGCACCGCGCGTGGCGCCGACTGGCGCGTGGCCGCCGGTTGGAGCACGCTTGCGCTGCTGGCGTCGACGGCCTGGCTGCTGCCGTGGTACGCGATCTGGCCGCTGCCGCTAGCGGCCGTCAGCGGCAATCGGCGCTTGCGCGCTGCCACGCTCCTTGCCTGCGCCTACGCGGTCCTCATCCACCTGCCGCTTGCTAACCCGCTGCTCAGTCCCGCCAGTCACCGCGTTCTCGTGCACGCGCACATCGCGATCCCCGGCGTGCGACACCGCCTCAAACTCGCCGGTTTCAAGGTGCTTCGCGACGTCCAGGTCGATCTCCGCTGGTGAGACATCCGGGCGTAGACGCCGCAGGCGGATCGCGTCCAGCCGCCTGAACTTGAGAATCTCGAGCACGTACACGAGATACACGCTGGCCGCCACGACGAGCAGTCCGATGCCGAGCATCACGAGCGTCCAGCCGGTGTAGTAGTGCCCTTTGTGATCGCTGTAGGGGACGAATCGCAATGCCAGCGCCATTCCGGCGAGCATCAGCGTCCACGCGTACAAGTAGGCAATCGTACGCCTGCTGGAGAAGCCGATGCGGGCCATGCGATGGTGGAAGTGCTCGCTGTCAGGCCGATAGAAGGGCTGCCTGTACTTCAAGCGCTTGAGTACCACAAACGTCGTGTCCAGGAACGGCACAGCCAGCAGGATCAGCGGCAGCACGAACGAAACCACCGCCTCCGTCTTGACGGCGGCCTCGACCGTGATGACGCCCATCAGCAGCCCGAGCAGGTTTGCCCCACAATCGCCCATGAAGCTCGACGCCGGCGGAAAGTTGTAGAGCAGGAAGCCGAGCGCCGCCCCCGCGGTCAACGCCGCGAGCACCGCCGGCTGCTGGCGAGAAAGGTCGAACGCAATGACCGCCATCGCGGCGGCGATGATCGCGCACACGCCCGCCGTGAGGCCGTCGACACCGTCGGAGAAGTTGACGACGTTCATCATCGCCACCAGACCGATCACCGTCAGCACCGGACCGGCGTTTGTGGCGCCGGCATCGGGGAAGGAGAGCAGGCCGATGAATGGCAGCCGGATCGCCTTCACAGCCACCCCGAAGTGCACGACGATCACAGCCGCCAGCACCTGGCCGAGCAGCTTGAGCGCGGGATGCAACTCGAAGCGATCGTCGAACGCGCCGACCAGTGTGATGATTGCGGCGGCGAGCAGCACGCCGTGCCATAGCTGGGGCTGATGTTCGGTGGCATAGCCGGCTGGCAGCCAGATCAGGCCGGCGAGCAGCACCCCTGCGAAGATCGCGAGCCCGCCGAGCAGCGGCGTAGGGCGCTCGGACAGACCCCGCTCGCGCGGCTCGTCGATCGCGCCGACGGCCCTCGCGAACCGCATCGTTAGGGGCGTCAGCAGCGCGGTGAGGACCGCGGCGGCCAGGAAGGCGTAAAACGCGTCGAGCTCGGTTGGATGCGCCATCGGCTCCCGTACAGCATCGCAGGCCGGGAGGTCGTGAGCGCCGCGGCTACACCTGCGCGGTGACGGGAAGGGCGGCTTGGGGGAGGGCGGGCGGGCTCTCGTACAGCGGATAGCGCTCGACGATCGCGCCGACGCGCTCGGCCAGCTCGCCGGTCCGAGACTCGTATTCGCTGCTCAGGGCGATCGCGAGGATCCGCCCCACCTCGTCGAAGTCCTCCTGCTGCAATCCGCGTGTAGCCAGTGCGGGCGTGCCGATGCGCAGGCCCGAGGCCTCGATCGGCGGACGCGGGTCGAAGGGGACCGCGTTGCGGTTGACCGTGATCTGGATCTCGTGCAAGCGGTCCTCCGCCTGCCTGCCGGTGAGTGCCGGTTGTGTCTCGCGAAGATCGACGAGGATCAGATGCACGTCGGTGCCACCGGTGAGCACGTTGACACCGTGGGTCGGTGAGCTCGAGTCCAATAGCTGGCGCGCGAGCGCGCGAGCACCCTCGACGGTACGGCGCTGGCGCTCGGCGAACAGCTCGCTGGCTGCGATCTTGAAAGTGACGGCCTTGGCCGCGATCACATGCTCCAGCGGGCCGCCCTGCTGACCGGGGAAGACGGCCGAGTCGATCTTCTTGGCGTACTCCTCCTTACAGAGGATCACCCCGGCGCGCGGACCGCCGAGCGTCTTGTGGGTGGTCGTAGTGACTACGTCAGCGCCGTAGTCGAGCGGATTGGGGTGCAGTCCCGCGGCGACCAGTCCGGCGAAATGCGCCATGTCGACCATCAGCAGCGCGCCCACCTCGTCGGCGATCTCACGAAAGCGCGCGAAGTCAAGCTGGCGGGGATAGGCCGACCAGCCGGCGAGCAGTAGCTTCGGCCGGCGCTCGCGGGCGATGCGCACAACCTCGTCCATGTCGATCAAGCTGCTCTCACGGGCGACCTCGTAGGCAGCGATGTCATACAGCCGCCCGGACACGTTGATCTTCATGCCGTGGCTCAGGTGACCGCCGTGTGCCAGCGAGAGGCCCATGATTGTGTCGCCCGGCTGGAGCAGCGCGTGGTAGACCGCCGCGTTGGCCTGCGAGCCGGAGTGCGGCTGGACGTTGGCGTGCTCGGCCCCGAACAGTGCCTTGGCGCGGTCGATCGCGAGCTGCTCGGAGACGTCCACCCACTCGCAGCCTCCGTAGTAGCGCCGCCCGGGGTAGCCCTCGGCGTACTTGTTGGTCAGAACCGAGCCCTGGCACTCGAGCACAGCGCGGGGTACGAAGTTCTCCGAGGCGATCATCTCGAGCGTTTGCTGCTCGCGCTCGAGCTCGCCGCGCAGAGCCTCGGCGATCTCGGGATCGACCTCAGCGAGAGGACGGTTGAAGTAATCGGGGCTCAGCTCGGACACGGCACTCTCCTTGGACGACGGTGAGGACTCGGGTGCCCAGGCGCGCGGCGGATTCGCTGACCGCTTCCCGGTGGTCGATTCCACCTCAGGCGCCAGTCGCGGCAGCTATAACGAGGCTAGCAGGGGCGCAGGATCGCCGCAGCTCCGCAGATCAGCGACTGGCGAGCCCCGCCGCGCGGCGGCTCAGACCAGCGACGTCAGCGTCTCGCGCACGGCACTGCGCGCCAGCGCCCCCTCGCGCAGCACGTGCCAGCGCCGGTGTGCGCCGTAGTCGCGCAGGTCGATCACCGTGGAGGGCCTGCCGGGCAGCTCGCCGCCGTCGAGCACGAGGTCAGCGCCGTCGAGCATGTTCGTGGGAACCTGCGCGAGCGTGCGCGCGTCGGGCTGGCCCGAGAGGTTGGCGCTGGACTGCATAACCGGCCTCCTCAGCGCGGCGAGCGCGTCCAGATGCTCGGGCAGACGCGGGACTCGCAGTCCCAGCGTGACGGGATCGGTCCTGCACGCGGGCGCGAAGCGCAGCGCAGGATTCGACAGCAGCAACGTCGCCGGACCCGGCAGCAGCGCCGCCAGCGCGACGCGCTCGTCGTGCTGCAGCTCGGCGAGCATCTCCAGCGCGGGCTCGAGCGCGAAGAACATGACCGCGGCGGGGCGAGCCGCCGGACGGCCCTTGAGGTCATACAGGCGTCTTGCCGCCTGCTCGTTATCCGGGTCGCAGCAGACGCCGTAGACCGTGTCGGTTGGAAACACAGCAACACCGCCGCCGGCCACGCACTGCTCCAGGCGCCTTGCATCCTGCTCGCTGATCTTCTCCTGCTTGCCGATCTTCGCAGTCATCACCTGTGCCGCTCCGCAATCACCACCCGCTGAATCCGCGCGAGGTCGCGCTCGAACCGTATCGCGTCGAAGCCCGCCGCGCGAGTCAGCACGGCGACGGCCTGCGCCTGGCCGGCGCCGACCTCGAGCGCCAGAAAGCGTACGCGGGGCACGTGCGCGAGCTGGGCGAGCAGCGCACGGATCGTGGCAAGTCCGTCGGGGCCGGCGAACAGCGCCTCGGGGGGCTCGTGGCGAACGATCTCCGGCGCGAGCGACGTGCGCTCGAACTCGGCTACGTACGGCAGGTTGGAGAGGATCGCGTCGAACTCTCCCACGCCCGTGAGCAGGTCGGCGTGCAGCCAGTGCACATCCAACTCCAGGCTACGCGCGTTGAAGCTGGCCAGCTCCAGCGCGCGCGCGCTGAGGTCGCTGCCGCTGACGTGCAGGTCGGGGCGCTCGTCCTTTAGCGCGAGCGCCACGGCGCCGCTGCCGGTGCCTAGATCGAGCACGCGCGCGCCGGCGCCAAGGGCGAGACCGGCCTCGACCAGCAGCTCGGTCTCTGGGCGTGGAATCAGCGCGCGGCGATCGACGGCCAGCTCTAGGCTGCGAAAGCCGCGGCGCCCGAGGATGTAGGCGACCGGCTCGCGCTCGACCGCGCGGCGGCGCACGGCGTCCTGGAAGGCGCGCACCGCCGGCCCCGCGACGACCAGGTCGTGGTCGGTGGTCAGCTGCTCGCGCTTGACGCCGAGTACGTACGCCAGCAGTAGTTCGGCGTCCAGCTTGGGTGTTTCGCACCCGGCAGCCGCGATCGCCGTTACCGCGCCATCGAGCGCGTCGCGCGCCGGCGTGCCTATATCCAGGGGCGTGTGGCTCACTCGAGCGCCTGGGCCTCGAGCCGCCGGCGCTTCTCATCGGATTGCAGCGCCTCGGTCAGCTCGTCCAACTCGCCTTCGAGGACCTGGTCGAGGTTGTGAACGGTGAGCTTGATGCGGTGGTCGGTCACGCGCCGCTCACCGTAGTTGTACGTGCGGATCTTCTCAGCCCGATCGCCTGTCCCAACCTGCGAGCGGCGGTCCGCAGCGAGCTCCGCCTGCTGCTCGGCGAGCGCGCGCTCGTACAGACGCGCGCGCAGCACGCGCAGCGCCTTCTCGCGATTCTGCAGCTGGGACTTCTCGTCCTGCATCGAGACCACGATCCCCGACGGCCGGTGCGTGACGCGCACCGCCGAGTCGGTCGTGTTGACCGACTGGCCGCCCGGACCCGAGGAGCGGTAGACATCGATCTGCAGGTCGTTGGGGTCGATCTGCACGTCCACGTCCTCGGCCTCCGGCAATACGGCGACGGTCGCCGTCGAGGTGTGAATCCTGCCCTGGGACTCCGTTTGGGGCACGCGCTGGACGCGGTGGGTGCCGCCCTCGTACTTGAACACCGAGTACGCGCCGTCGCCCGGACGGGACCCGGGTGGGTGCGACCCGGATGGGTAGGAACCCTTAACCGCGAACGTGTACTTACCGTCGCCGATGTCGAGTTGCTCGACCTGCCAGCCGCGACGCTCGGCATAACGCGCGAGCATCCTGTACACGTCTCCCGCCCACAGACTGGCCTCATCGCCGCCGGCGCCGCCCTGGATTTCGACGATCACGCTCTTGTCGTCGTTGGGGTCGCGCTCGACCATCGCTAGGCGGATCTGCTCCTCGAGCTCCTCGATGCGCCCGCGCGCCTGGCCGAGCTCCTCGCGCATCTCTGCGTCCTCGCCCATCTCCGCCAGCAGCTCCTCGGCACCGGCCGCGTCGTCGCGCGCGTGACGCCACTGTGCCGCGAGCTTCGCCGCCGGCTCGAGCTGGCTGTAGGCACGACCGACCTCCGCGTAGCGCTCCCGGTCGGAGATCACCTCAGGGTCGGTCATCTGCGCGCCAAGCTCAGCAAAGCGCGTCTCGATCTGCTCGACGAGCTGTTCGATCACGAGCGTGAGTCTAGGCGGCTGCCCAGCGGGCGCCTGCGAGCCGAGACGGCAGGCCTGCCACCGCCGCCCGCGGGCGCCTGGAGAGCCTGCCGCCGCCCGGTGGGCGCCCGGTGCTCAGGCAGCGAGTCTGCCGCGGCCACCCAGCTCGAGCAGCTCGTCGAGCGTCGCCGAGAGCTCCTCGACGGCGGCCTGCTCGCGCGGGAGGCCGTCGGGCCCGAGCGCCTCCCCGGCCTGCGCGATCGGTAGCTCGCGATCGACCACGCGCGCGCCGATCGTGCTCAGCACCTTGCGCGTCTCCGCCTGGGCCCACACGGCACCGAACAGACTTGTGCTGGCTCCCACGACCGCCGCCGGCTTGCCTCGCAGCGGCGTGCTCACAAGCGGGCGCGAGACCCAGTCGAGTGCGTTCTTCAGTACGCCGGGGATCGAGGCGTTGTACTCCGGCGTGGCCACTAGCACGGCGTCCGCCCCGGCGATCGCCTGCTTGAGGGCCGCGACCGCCGGGGGCGGGTGATGCTCGTCGTCCTCGCTGTACGGGGGAATGCCGGCCAGCTGGTCGAAGATCACGAGCTCGACCCCTGCCGGCAGGAGCGTACGCGCTCCTTCCAGCAGGTGGGTGTTGTGGGAGTCACGGCGCAGGCTGCCCGACAGTCCGAGGATCTCCATGATGGCTAGGACTCCCGCACGAGCTCCAGCGAGACCTGGAGCGTGACGTCGTTCTCGAGCGCGAAGCCGCCCTTGGGCAGCGGCGCGTTCCACTCCAGGCCGAACTCGCGCCGGTCGATGATCGCCTCGAGCTCGACGCCGAGCTTGTCGTTGCCGGCAATGTCGACGTGCGGGCCGCTGACGCTTCCCCGCGCGGTCACCAGGTGGGTGCGGTCCTTGATCGTGAGCTCGCCTTCGACCTCGAGCTCACCGCCCTCGCCGACGTTGATCCCGCTCGAGGCAAAGCGGATCTCGGGATAGCGCTCGCTGTCGAAGAAATCAGGAGCTTTGAGGTGACCGGCGAGGTTCTCGTCCTTGACGAGGATCGAGTCCACGCGAACCGAGCCCTCCAGGCGTGGCGTGCCGTCCTCGCCGGCGCCTAGCGAGCCGGAGTAGTCCTCGAAACGGCCGCGGAACGTCGAGACGACCATGTGCTTGACGGCGAAGCCGACGTGGGAGTGGATCGTGTCGATCTTCCACGTGCCGGCGGCGATTGGCTGTGCAGCGACTGTGCTCATCGAGAGGCTCCTTCGTGTGAGGGTGAGTTTCGGACCGTAGTCCGCTTAGAACATCTCAAGCCTAGCACAATCGGACTACGGTCCGTTTAGTATGCTTGTGCGCATGGGCACGCACGCAGATGAGTCGTTGACGCGCGCCGGCCTGCCGCCTACGGACACCGGCCTGCCGCTGACGCACACCGCGCTGCTGCAAATTGAGCTCCCACTGATCGAGCATGACTCACCCGCGCGCGCGGACGCCGCCCGCAACCGTGCGCGGATCCTGTGCACAGCCGAGCGCCTGTTCGCCGAGCGCGGCGCGAGCTGCGTGTCGATGGACCAGGTTGCCGAGGCCGCCGGCGTGGGCAAGGGCACGCTGTTCCGCCGCTTCGGCTCGCGCGCGGCGCTCGCGCGCGCCGTTCTGAGCGAGCGCGAGCGCGCGTTCCAGGAACACATCATCAGAGGCAATCCGCCACTCGGCCCAGGCGCGCCGCCGCAGACGCGCTTGGTCGCGTTCGGTCACGCCGTGCTCGACCTCCTCGACGGCCAGGCGGAACTGATCGTCGCCGCGGAGGGCGGTTCGGCGCGCTTCGCCTCGCCCCCGTACGCCGTCTACCGACTGCACATGACGCTGCTGCTACGCGAGGCGGACCCGGACTGCGACGCGGAGTTCCTGGCGGAGACGCTGCTCGCGTGTCTCGGGGCCGACTTCTTCCTGTATCTGCACGAGGCGCGCGAGATGCAGCTGGCGCGACTGAAGGCGGGCTGGGAGGAGCTGGTGCGCAGGATCACGCCTACGGGTCGCAACGCTCCCGGCGTGACCGACTGCTAGTGCTGCTCTTTGCTAGTGCTGCTCTTTGCTAGTGCTGCTCTTTGCTAGTGCTGCTCTTTGGAAGATTACAAGTTATTTGCGATCAGAATATATCTTGACCGGGTTCAATCTTTGCGTCGGACCCATCGGGCATGTTGCCAGGGGTGACCGCCGTGTACTCGCCTTTGATCGTTTTGCCCTGAACTGTCAGCGTCAAGAAGCCGTAACGGCTGTCGTCACCGTACTCAAAGGTGATTCCTTTGGTGAGTTCTTCACCAGCGGTCGCGTCCCTGGCGAGCTTGTGCAGATTGTGGTAGCCACCGTTGCCTGAAACGATGTATGGCACTGGCACGCCGTTGATGCTGTGGGTAAACCGCTGGTAGTCGTGGACGTGCCCGGACAACACCATGTCAGGAGCCCGTTTCGCTTCTTCGATCGCATGATCGAGTGTTGCTGCCATGCGCGGGCTGCCGCCGTGGTGCGCGTCAACTGAGTATGGTGGATGATGGAGCCCTACGATCAGGGGCTTTTCCGGATCGGCTTCTTTGAGCTCACGCGTGAGGCGTTCTATCTGTGCTTCTTCGAGGTGGCCACCGGAGGGTACGTTGGTGTAGACGGCGATGATCGTCAGCGCTTTGAGCATGAGCGTCCACTCGCAATAGGGCAGTGTCTGAGTATGCCGGCCGTACTCAAGCTGCGGATCGTCCTTGGGAATGCCTGGTTCTTTCTCACAAAAGTTTTCCATGAAGCCTGACAGTGAGGTGTCTCCAGTTTCCGGTTCGCCGTCGTGGTTGCCGGGGAACGCGATGATTGGTCGGGCAAGTTTGGCGTAAGGCTCGTAGAACTGATCGCCGTAGCCTGTCTGGCGGCCTTCGACAAGGCCCATCTGCTGGCCGTTGAAGTAGACGACATCCCCCAAGATCAATGCGAATGCGGCTTCCTCAAGGTTTCGCTCCATTGCGGTACTCACCGCGTTCTGTGGTGCAGGAGCTTTCACGCCGCCCACGTCGCCCAGCACGAAGAAGCTGAGCCCATCTCCAGGGTCGGCGATGCCGAGAGCGGCCGGGGCGACCCTGCCCGGCGCGTACGGTTGCGGAAGCGGTTCTGCTTTGGCTGGCGGATGTGTCCGCTGCAGCTGCTCGCGAGCAGATCTGCTCTCAATGCCAAACCCACGTGCCATGTTTCGGGCAACTTTATAGCGGCGGGCTGGCGATGTCAATATCCAGAATAACCCGGCTGGATGGATATCATGTGATCGGCCGGGCTGTGTGATCGCGTCAGGGCGCCGGTGTACTGCTGAGGCTGGCGAGCGTGTGCGCCGCGGCGGCCTGGAATCGCACCAGATCTCCGTAGGGCCGCGCGACGAGCATCGCTCCCTGAAGGGCGCTAAGGACCGTTTGGGCTGCATCGGCGGGTGATCCGCCAAAGGCTAGCTCGCCGTCCGATTGGCCTGCTGCGAGCACGCCCGCTAGCCACGTCAGGTTGTAATCGAAGAAGCGGATGACTGAGCCGCACATTGGCTTCGGCAGGGTTTGGTATTCGGCTGCGAGCATCCCGCATAGGCACATGCGGTCGCCGCGCAAGACGTCTGCGTAGAGGCCTGCGTACGCGTCGAGCTTCGCGCGAGCACCCGGAATCGTGCTGTCGATCCTTTCCAGCGCTTCTGTGAAGCGAGCGGAGTAGCGCTCGATCAATGCCTCGCCGAGCTCAGCCTTGCTGGCGAAGTGATAGTGCAGGCTGGCCTTTGTGATGCCGAGCTCGCCAGCGATATCCGCGTAGCTGAACCCGTTGTAGCCGCGACCCTGAACCAGTCGCTCGGCGACATCGAGAACTCGCTGCGCCGTACCCGTGGGCGCTGGGGTTTGCGTGGCCGCCATGTATCCCATCTTCGCAAAAAATGCTAGGCCGGCCTTGACAATCAACCTATCAGTAGGTAAGTATAGCGGCATATGAGTGGCCACGCGAACGAGAGGACATCGAGATGCAGTTGACAGAGCACAGGAGCTTTGACGCGCCTGACGAGACGCGCGAGTTCCCCAACGGGCACGCTGGCATCCTCAAGATGGGCGGCGGCGAAGTCGGGATGATGGTCTTCGAGCCGGGTTGGCGGTGGTCAAACGACGTTAAGCCGATCGCCAACACAGCGAGCTGCGAGGCTCCGCATTTTCAATACCACGTCAGCGGGCAGCTCGCTATCCGCATGGACGATGGCACGGAGTTCGTGGCGGGTCCAGGGGACGTCACGTCCCTCCCGAGTGGGCACGACGCCTGGGTAGTAGGCGATGAGCCCGTCAAGATCGTCGACTGGTTCGGCGCCAGCGACTACGCCAGGAAAGCCTGACACCAACCCCATGAGCGTCTCGCCAGAGACGCCTTCACAGTTCCTACCTGAAAGAGAGAAGCCTTATGGGACGCAAGATCGCAGACTGCCGTCGCTTTGAGAGCGACAGCAAATGCTCGCTTACGATCATCGGCGAGGAGGATGAGGTGCTAGCCACCGCCGCACAGCACGCCGTAGCGGCGCACGGCCATCAGGACACCCCGGAGCTCCGCACGCAGCTACAGGCGATGCTCGAGCCCGAGGAGAGCTACGTGGCAGGCACACGCAAGCCTGTGCCGTTCCCGAGCTAGCCGAGATCTAGGCCCTGCAGCTAGGCCACGACCTCCACACCCACGAGATCGGCGGCCGAGAGCTCGCCGGGCGTCTCGAGATCGAGCACCGCCTGCAGCGACGCGATCGCTACCTCGAGCTGATCGAGGTCTGGCTCGCGCGTTGTCAGCAGCTGCAGCTTGAGTCCCGGCCACATCAATATTCGTACCCAGCCCCTGCTGCGGTTGCGCCCGGCGAACTTGATCAGCTCGAAGGAGATCCCGGCGATCACCGGCACGCCCAGCACACGCGTGGCCATCAGCCAGTACCACGCGGGCAGGCCGAGCGGCGCGAACACAAAGATCGCGACGATCATCACCACGAGCAGGAAGCTCGTCCCACAGCGCGGGTGCAGCCGCGAGAAGCGCTGGGCGTTGACCGGCGTCAAGGGCAGGCCCGCCTCGTAGCAGGAGATCGTCTTGTGCTCGGCGCCGTGGTACTCGAACACCCGCCGCAGGTCGCGCACACGGGAGAGCGCCAGCATGTAGCCGAGGAACAGGCTCGTACGGATCACGCCCTCGACCACCCAGAACAGGATCGAGGAGCCGAGTTGGTGCTTGATCAGACTCGTCAAGCCGACGGGGATCAGGAAGAACAGCACGATCGCCAGCACGATCGCGACCACGACCGTGCCCGCCCACACCGCGCGGGGGATCTCCTGCATGTCTGGCGCATCCTGCTCGTTCTCCTCAGGGGGCAGCTGTGCGTTCGCGGATATCTCGAGCGCTCGGAAGCCGATGACCATTGACCCGCCAAGCGCGACGACTCCGCGTAGGATCGGAAGCCTCAACACGCGGTGACGTTTCATCGCCGAGTCCAGCGGGTACGTCGTCACCTCGATCTCGCCCTTGGTTGCAGGAATCGATGGCCCGTCCACCCCGCGCTCGCGCTCCTCTGGCTGCTCGGTGGTGGGCTTGCGCACGGCCACCGCCCAGTTGGCGACGCCTCGCATCATCACGCCCTCAAGCACCGCCTGTCCGCCGACGGGCGCGTCGCGCTGGGCGCTCAGCTCTCCGTCGTTCTCAACCAGCGTGCTCGGCGCCGCGGGGTCAGCCACGGCACTTGCCATCGGACTACTGAGCGGACCGAGCTTGCGCTGAGTGCAGGCGGCCCTTGGCGACCCTGCGCTGGAAACGCTCCACGCGTCCACCTGTGTCCATCAGCTTCTGCCTGCCCGTGTAGAACGGATGGCAGTTGGAGCAGACCTCCACGTGCAGCTCCTCCTGAGTTGCACGCGTGATGAACTCGTTGCCACATGTGCAGCGCACGTGCGCGCGGACGTAGTTCGGATGGATCTTCGCCTTCATCGTCGCTCGATTCTAGCGGGCCGCGGCGCGAGCGCGGACCCTAAGCCGATGGAGTGCTCGTCGTGTCATCGGTGGTGTCGGTCGAACTGCCGGTGCTAGAGGGCGGAGCCGCCTGTTCGCAGCGAGCCGTGTGCAGTTCCTCGAACTTGATCGGGCGGCCCTTGGCATTCAGCCAGCGGAAACGCACCGATCCGCGATAAAAGGCCGGCGCCGAAAGGTTCGTCACCTGCTGGATGTGCGTGTAAATCTTCACGCCTGGAACTGAGCTTCGCCAGGTACCCAAGCCGGGGGCGCTGACGGCGCGGTAATGCACTTCTCCGGGAACTCTCTCCGCGACGCCGATGCTGATCTCCATGCGCGCCGTGCCCGGTATCGCCGTCATTTCGCCCGCGAATGTGGCCGAGCGTTCGGTCTGAGCGAGCGCGGCGACACACTGTTCGAGCGTCGCCGAGGCACTCGCTTTGGCTCCCGGCGCACCGCTTTGACCGTCTTGGCCGGAGCTGACGCTGCCAGCGCTTGTGCCCGCGCTCGACGATGATCCTCCCGTGGTGTCTCCCGTCGCGACGGGCGTCTGCGCCAGGCATGACGCAGCGATGACGCAGGCGAGCGCCATGATTGGGCTCCGGGAGGCAACACGCGACGCACGTCCGCTCGAAGGCATGATTCTCATCACACCCCGTAACACTCGAAGCACGCGCATGTTTCGCACTAGCGTCGGCGATGAATGTCTCCGTCCCGCCGCGCGCGGCCGCCGTTCAGGTCGCCTCGCCGCTCAGGTCACCTGATACAGCGGCCCGTCGCCTCCCTCTGGGGTCGTCAGGCGACCGCCCTTGGCGGTAATCGCACCGCACTGCACGCAGTTGGTGTAGTTGACGATCACGTCCACCTCGCCGTGCTCTGGCGCGTCCTCGGGAATCTCGTACACCCCAGCCGGACACATCCAGCGCCAGGTTTCGGCGACCTCCCTGGGCACGCGTTTGCGGACGCGGATGTGGTTGGGGGCATCGTCGCGGGTGGCGTTGCCGGTGATGAACACCGAGGAAAGCTTGTCGAAGGTGTATTTGCCGTCCGGCTTGGGGTAGCCCTCCTTGGTATCGCCGATGAACATCGGCTGGGCGTCGTTGCGATGCCAGGCCCAGCGCCCACCGGGGAAGCGGCCCTTGGTCTGGATCATCATCCCGACCAGTGGTACGCCTTTGATGAAGCCTTTCTGGAAGGGCTGGCGGGCATTGCGCATCTCGTAGAGCTCCTTGCCCACCTGCGAGTCGTCGATCGCCTGCTCGTAGGACTCGAACGAGCTTTCGCCGCGCACGAGCGCCGCGTAGATCGACTCCGCGGCGAGCTTGCCGGACATGATCGAGTGGTGCACGCCCTTCAGCGCAGCCGTGTTGACCATCCCGCCCGCGTCCCCGACGAGCACCGCGCCGGGCATCGACAGCTTGGGCATCGACCAGTAGCCGCCACCGGGCAGCGCCTTGGCGCCCCACGCAATGCGCTCGCCACCATCGAGGATCCCCTTGACGAGCGGGTGCAGCTTGAACTGCTGCAGCAGGTCGTGGACCGAGGTGGTGGCGTCGGCGTACTCGAGGTCCATCACGAGCCCGATGCTGACGAGGTGATCGCCGGTCTTCTCGTCCTTCATCGGATACAGCCACGTACCGCCCACGTGCGCGTACTTAGCCGAGATCTTGAACGGCCACGGGCCGAGCGTGTGGATCAGACGGTCGAGCGGCTTGGGAACCCGCCAGACCTCCTTGACGCCGAGCTCCCACACCTGCGGCTCGCGTCCGGCGCCGAGGTCGAACTCCTTGATCGCGGCGCCGGTCAGGTGACCCCAGCAACCCTCGGCGAGCACCGTCGCCTGCGCCTTGATGTCGGTTCCCGGCTCGAAGTTGCCGAGCGGCTCGCCGTCCTTGCCGCGGCCCTTGTCGCCAGAGCGCACACCCACGACGCGCCCCTCCTCGACGATCAGCTGGGTGGCGGCGGTCTCGGTCAGGATGTAGGCGCCGGCCTCCTCGGCTTGGCGCTGCTGGAAGCGCGCCATTGCTGAGACCGAAATCACCTCGTTGCCGTGGTTCTTGAAGTTCGGCGGCACCGGCACCCGCAGCTTGGCCTTGGCGGTGGGCAGCATGTAGACCGCCTCCTTGTCGACCTCGCCATAGGCAAAGCCCTCCTTGCGCCAGTCCTCGCGGGTGATCTCCGGGAACAGCTCCTGCAGCGGCCCCGGGCGCATGACCGCGCCCGACAGGTTGTGCCCGCCGCAGGTCTTCGCCTTCTCGACGACCGCCACCGGCACTTCACCAAGGCGCTCCATCATCTCGGGGTCGTCGCCCAGCAGCTGCAGCAGGCGGTTGGCGCATGCCAGGCCGGCGGTACCCCCGCCGACGATCACGACGCCGACCTCGATCAGCTCGTCCTCGCCATCGAGGCCGCGCTTTACGAACTCCTCACGCGAGTTCACCGGAGGCGGGAAAGCCGCTGGCGCGACCCTGCCGTTGCTAGAGGCGCCGTGGGACATGTCAGCTGGCCTTCTTGGCCTTCACAGCCTCGGTCAGCTTGGGCAGGATCTTGTTGAGATCGCCGACAATGCCGAGATCGGAGAATTCAAAGATCGGCGCGTTGGCGTCCTTGTTGATCGCGACGATGTTCTCCGAGCCCTGCATCCCCACCTTGTGCTGGATCGCGCCAGAGATACCCGCCGCGAGATACAGCTTCGGCGCGACGGTCTTGCCCGTCTGGCCGATCTGCGCCGCGTACGGATACCAGCCGGCGTCGACGACCGCACGCGTGGCAGCTACGGCGCTGTTGCCACCGAACGCCGCGGCGAGATCCTCGGCCAGCTGGAAACCCTCGGCCTTGCCCAGGCCGCGGCCCCCGGCAACGAGAATGCTCGCGCCCTCGATGTCGACGTCGGCGCCGCGCTGTTCGCCGCGCGTGAGCATCGTCGCCTGCGAGGCATGCGGGCTGAGCTCAAAGCTCAGCTGCTCGACGGGCGCGTCTGCGCCGCTGGCATCGTTGATCTCGAACGCGTTCAATCGCCCGATGATGATCCCGACCTCGGAGCGGTACTTGATCTCCGAGATCGCGGAGTCGCCCAGGATCGGACGCTCGGCGATCAGCTCGCCGCCCTCCGCACGGACGTTGGTGACCTCCATCGCCACGCCCGCGCCCAGCCGCGCGGCCAGGCCGGCGCCGATCTCGAAGCCGAGCAGGCCGCCGCCGAACAGCGCGTACTTGTAGCCGCCCGTGGAGATGGCCGCGGCCATCGCGTCGACCAGCGGCTGCGCGAGCCCGTCGGGGCCGTCGGCGACGAGCACCTTCTTGGCACCGTACTTGCCCAGCGAGGCGGCGAGCTCTTGCGGGACGTTCTCGCCGAGCAGGATCGCGTGGGCCTCGCCGCCCAGCTCAGCGGCGAGCTTGGCGCCCTCGGAGACGGCGCCCAGGGAGTTCTTGTTGATCGCGCCGTCGTAGTGCAGCGCGTAAACGAGGATGTTTGCCATGTCGGTTGCGCTCCTCCTTAAATGAGCTTGCGCTCGTCGAGCCAGGCGACGATTTTTTCGACGGTTTCGCCGGTGTCTTCGTCTTCGATGATCTCTCCAGCGGCCTTCGCCGGCGGCGCCTTTGCAGCGACCCATTGGGCGGCAGAGTTATCGCCGCCGACTTTGCCAGCGTCGATCTGCACGTCACCCGCGGTGACCGTGTCGAGCGGCTTCTTCTTGGCGCCCATGATCGCCTTCAGCGATGGGTAGCGCGGCTCGTTGATGGCGTCGCCGACGGAGATCACCGCCGGCAGCTTGATCTGCACGGTGTCGTAGCCGTACTCAGCCTGGCGCTCGCAGCGCAGGGATCCAGACCCACCCCCCTCCCCGTCGACGTCCATCTTGATCACTTGCGTCAGCGACGGCATGCCCAGATGCTCGGCGACGACCGCGCCGATCGTGTAGCACTCGCCGTCGTCGGACTGCTGACCGAGCAGTACCAGGTCGGGGCTCTCCCGTTGCAGCGTCTTCGCCAGCGCGTAGCCGGTGGCCGCCACATCAGAGCCGGCGACCACCGGGTCACTGAGGTGGACCGAGCGGTCGGCGCCGAGCGAGACCGCCTTGTGCAGCGCGCGCACGGCGCTGTCGGGGCCCATCGTCACAGCCACGATCTCCTCGACCGGGACCGCGCCGCCCTCCTTGATCTGCATCGCAGCCTCGATGGCGTGCGTGTCATACGGGTTGAGGTTCTTCTCGCCGTTGCGGTCCATGCGCCCCGTCGAGGGGTCGATCCTCTTCTCGACGGCGGCGTCCGGAACCTCCTTCACCAAGACGCATATCTTCATTCTCAGGCAACTCCTTGGGTATGAGTAGGGTCAATCTTACTCGCTTCAGCGGTTGACTGACGAGTCAATCGGTTTTAGCCACAGCGCCGCCTCGCGACGCTCGCGACGGCTTTCGCCGGAAAAGGCGGCTAGCGGCTCACCACCGCGCCGCGGATGAAATCGACGATCGCCTGCGTGGGAGCGCCCGGCGTGAAAACCTCCGCGACACCCAGGCTCTTGAGCTCGGGGATGTCCTCCGCGGGGATCGTGCCGCCGACAGTGATGACGACGTCCTCGACGCCCTGCTCGCGCAGCAGCTCCACCACGCGCGGCACGAGCGTCATGTGCGCACCGGACAGGATCGACAGGCCGACCGCGTCGGCGTCCTCTTGAATCACCGTCTCGACGATCTGCTCCGGGGTCTGGTGCAGCCCCGTGTAGATCACCTCCATGCCCGCGTCACGCAGCGCGCGCGCGATGATCTTGGCGCCGCGATCGTGCCCGTCGAGTCCGGGCTTAGCGACGACCACGCGGATCTTGCTCTGGGTAGCTGCGGCGGCTGGAGTCATTGGCGCGGCCGCCCGTACCGAGCGAGCCCATCGTCGTGAGTTGCTGTATAGACCATAGATATACTGATGTCGAAGACGAACATTATGTGCGCGCTGCATCGCGCGCACGTCGCCCCCAGCGTACCCGCCCCAGCGACGCCAGCGCGGTCCCCGCGCCCAATGCGGCGAGCACCTTCAGGCGCCTGCCGAGACGATCGAGCTCGATCACCTCCCAACCTTCATCGAGCGCGATCCGCCTGAGTGCAGAGTCGGGATTGACAACGACAGCATGGCGAACGGCGCGCAGCATCGGCAGATCGGACTCCGAGTCCGAGTACGCGTAGGAGGCGGCCAGATCGATCGAATCGCGCGCGGCGACCTCGTGCATCGAGACAACCTTGCCCTCGCGATAGTTGAACGGCCCGGCGGGCCTGCCGGTGTAACGGCCGTCGACGATCTCCGAGCGGGAACCCAGGCCGCCGTCGAAGGAGAGCACCCGGGCGAGCAGATCGGCCATCTCCTGCGAGGCGGCGGTGAGGATATAGACGGGCTCGCCCGCGTCCTGATGGGCGTAGGCGCGTTCGAGCATCTGCGGATACAGCCGCGGCAGCACGCCGGACAGCACACGCGGCGTCAAGCGCTGGAGGTCGCGCACGCGCACACCGGCGATCATCTCGCCGACCCGCCTGCGCACGTCGTCGGCGCGGTCGTCGGTCGAGCCGCGCAGGCGAAAGCGCAGGTTCTCGTAGACGTCGCGCACGAGGCGTCCGCGCGAGATCATCCCGGTTTCGTAGGCGGCCCGGGCGAAGAAGATGCCGGAGGAGCCGGCCATGAGGGTCTTGTCGAGATCGAAGAACGCCCCGCCACACAGCTGACCGTTCGGCGATCCGCCGGCGCCGCTTCCGCCGTCCATGCTCAGACCCGAAGGATCACCGCGTCGCCCTGACCTCCGCCAGAGCAGATCGCTGCGCAGCCAAGCCCGCCGCCGCGCCGACGCAGCTCGTGCACGAGGCTGCCAAGGATGCGCGCGCCGGAGGCGCCGATCGGGTGCCCGAGAGCGACGGCACCGCCGTTGACGTTGACGCGGTTCTCGTCGATGCCGAGCATGCGGATCGAGTTCAGCGTGACCGACGCGAACGCCTCGTTGATCTCCCACACGTCGATGTCTCCCGGCTGCAACCCCGCCTGCTCGAGCGCCTTCTTGGCCGCGCTCGCGGGCGTGGTCGCCAGATAGGCAAAGTCATTGGCACTCTGGGCGTGCGCGACGATCTCGGCGAGCGCCTCCTTGCCGTTGGCCGCCGCCCACTCCTCGGAGGCGAGCACGAGCGCGCCGGCGCCGTCGTTGACGCCGGGCGAGTTGCCAGCGGTGTGCGAGCCGTCCTTGCCGACGAGCCCGGGGAGCGCGGCGAGCTTCTCAAGCGAGGTGTCCCTGCGCGGGCCCTCGTCGATTTCGACGACCGTGCTCTGCTTGCGCCCGTTGACGGTCACCGGCACAATCTCCTCTGCCAAACGCCCCTCGTCGATCGCCTTCAACGCCAGCTCATGCGAGCGCAGCGCCCAGCGATCCATGTCCGCGCGCGTCATCTCAAGCTCGTCGCCGACCTCGGTGGCCTCGACGAACATCTGCTTGCCGGAGAACGGGTTGGTGAGCCCGTCGTGGACCATCGCGTCGAGCATCTTGGCGTCGCCCATGCGGTAGCCGAAGCGCGCCTGGGGCAGCAGGTAAGGGGCCTTCGACATCGACTCCATGCCGCCGCCGACGCCGACGTTCATGTCGCCGGCACGGATCGCCTGGTCGATGATGACCGACGCGCGCAGCCCGGAGGCGCAGACCTTGTTGATCGTCTCCGAGGAGACCTCCTTGGGGATGCCCGCCTTGATCTGCGCCTGGCGCGAGGGGATCTGCCCCTGGCCGGCCTGCAGCACCTGGCCCATGACGACATGCTCGACCTGCTCGGGCTCGACGCCGGCGCGCTCAAGGGCCGCGCCGATGGCCACTCCGCCCAGCTCGGTGGCGTCCAGCGAGGACAGGCCGCCCCCCATCTTGGCGACTGGGGTGCGTGCGGTGCCGAGGATCACGGTCTTGGACATGAAGGTGGTCCACTCCTGTTAGGTCGGTGAGAAGGACGACAGAGCGAGAATGGTAGTGGACAGCTCCGCGATCCCCCTGCAAGCAAGCCGTGTGAGCGGATCGGCCGCAAGCCGGATATCGTGCCCGGCCGATGCAAGTATCCGCGATCGACCAGCACGCCGCGAGCAGCGACGCCGACACGATTGCGATTGGCGTCTTCGCGGGCGAGGAGCCCGCGGCCGGCTCGCCTGCGGCGCTCGGCGAGCTGCTCGCCTCGGGCGAGGCGCGCCGCTCGTTCAAGGCGCTGGCGCTGACCCATGCTGAGGGCCGCCGCTGGCTACTGGTAGGCCTGGGCGCGCGCGAGGACTTCACAGCCGAGCGCGCGCGCGTCGTCGCGGCCGCCGTCGGCGAGCGCGCCCGCGAGATTTCCACCCGTGCGCTGTGCTGGCAGGCACCAAATGACGGCGAGGAGACGGTCGCGGCGGCGATCGTGCAAGGAACGCTGCTCGGCGACTACAGCTTCGAGCGCCACAAGTCGACCGCCGCCGACGGAGGGGACCCCGCCGCCGAGGAGCCGCCGAAGCACCTGCAGCGCCTGATCGTTGCGGGAGCAAGTGGATTGGAGGCGCCTGTCGCGGAGGCGACGCTCGTCGGCGAGGCGGTCAACCGCGCGCGCGACCTGCAGAACCGGCCTGGCAACGATCTCACTCCGTCCGCACTCGCGGAGTACGCGAGAGCACTCGGCGCGGAGGTCGAGGGACTGTCGGTGGAGGTGGAGGGGCGCGATGGACTCCTCGCCCGCGGCATGGGTGCTTTCGCGGCGGTCGCCCAGGGATCGGACGAGGAGCCGGCGCTGATCACGATCAGATACGACGGCCCCCGGATCGCATCTACCCCAGACGCGTCATCCACCCCAGCCGCGTCATCCGCCGCCGCAACCGCCGGCCCGACACTTGGCCTGGTGGGCAAGGCGGTGACGTTCGATAGCGGCGGCATCTCGCTGAAGCCGGGGGCGAAGATGGCGGAGATGAAGTTCGACATGTCCGGCGGCGCGGCGGTGATCGAGGCGATGTCGGCGGTTGCGCGCTTGAAGCTGCCCGTCAAGCTGATCGCAGTCGTGGGCGCAACTGAGAACTTGCCGAGCGGACGGTCGATCAAGCCGGGGGACATCGTGACGGCGGCCAATGGCAAAACGATCGAGGTCAACAACACGGACGCCGAGGGACGGTTGGTGCTGGCAGATTGCCTATGCCACGCGGTCGCACAGGGGGCAGAGCGGATCGTCGACCTGGCGACACTCACCGGCGCGGTGATCGTGGCGCTGGGATCGACGTACGCGGGAGTTATGAGCAACGACGAGGAGCTCGTCGAGCGCGTGTCCGCCGCGGGCGAGCGCAGCGGGGAGATCGTGTGGCGGCTGCCGCTGCACGAGGAGTACAGCGAGCTGGTCAAGGGCAAGTACGGTGACCTCGACAACGCCCCGGAAGCGCGCAAGGCCGGCACGATCGTGGGCGCGGCGTTCCTGTCGAACTTCGTCGGCGAGACCCCTTGGGCGCACCTGGACATCGCGGGGTCAGCGTGGGAGCTCGACCGCGCCTACGTCGGCAAGGGCGCCTCCGGTTACGGCGTGCGTCTACTGGTCGAGCTCGCGAAGTCCTACTGCGCGTGACCGCACGGTCTAGCCGCGTCTAAAGATTTGATGGGAGGGGTGGGTCGCGGCTGTCTCCGACATGCACTGGCGCGACCAGTCTGCGCGTGACCGCCGCCCAGGCCTGGCTCCGCGGATCGATGTGCGCGCGGTGGCGGCCGGCCTCGCCGGGGATCTCTACGACCTCGACGTCGCCGCCGGCGGCGAGCGCGGCGCGCTCGTAGCTGCGGCTGAGCTCGACTGAGACCGTCTCGTCGAGCGTCCCATGCACTAGCAGCGCGGGCATGCTCAGCGGTAGCAGACGCATAGGATCGCCGACGGCGTAGCGCTCGGCGACCTCGTCGGGTCCGCCGCCCATCAACGCCCGCGCGGCGCCGCCTCGCCAGCGACGGTAGGCGCCGGCAAGATCACAGACGCCGGCCTGGGCGATCACACGCCGCAACCGCACCCGCGGCTCGCCGTCGATGTAGCCGGGGGCACCTGCTGGAAGCCTCTCCCGACCGGCCGCCCACAGCGCCAGATGGCCGCCTGCGGAGTGCCCGAGAACGTTGACCGTGTCGAGCTCCAGCGGGGCACGCAGCTCGGGAAGCAGATCGATCGCGGCGGCGACGTCCGCGAACGTGGCCGGCCAGCCGCCACCGTTGCCAATGCGCCGGTACTCGATGTTCCACGCGGCCCAGCCGCGTCTGACGAGGTCGCCGACCAGACCGCGCATGACGATCCGCCCGTAGCGCACACTCCAGGACCCGCCGTGGATGACGACGATCACGGGATGCGGCCCCGGCCCGACCGGTAGGTGGAGATCTGCGCGCTGGGAGCGATGCGGGCCGTAGCTGAAGGTGCGCCCGCGCTTGAAGACATCGATGATCAGGCGCGTGCGGGCCACTGAGGCCCAATCGTGACAGAGGATCGACGCTGTTCGTGCCTAGAGTGCGACGCACCTCGACCGGATACTGCTTGCGTAGCGGTCGGCTTGAGCAACGAACAACCGACCGATGGCGATCCGACGAAGTCTGGGAGAATGGCCGCCGTGGACTTCGACTTGTCGCCCGACCATGAGCTGATCAGGCGCACCGTCAGGGAGTTCGCCGAAGGCGAGGTCGCGCCGGTGGCGGAGGAGCTCGACCGTACGAAGTCGTTCCCGTACGAGATCGTCGCGAAGCTCGGCGCGCTGAACCTGATGGGGATCCCGTTCCCGGAGGAGTACGGCGGAGGCGGCGGTGACACGCTGGCGTACGCGCTGGCGGTGGAGGAGCTAACGCGCGTGGACTCCTCCGTGGCGATCACCCTGTGCGCGCATACGTCGCTCGGGACCCAGCCGATCCACGTGTTCGGCAGCGAGGAGCAGAAGCGCGAATGGATGCCCAGGCTGTGTTCGGGCGAGCGGCTGGGCGCGTTCGGATTGACCGAGCCGGAGGCGGGATCGGACGCGGGCAACACACGCACACGCGCGCACCTGCAGGACGGCGAATGGGTGATCGACGGCGCCAAGCAGTTCATCACGAACGCCGGCACGAATATCTCTGGAATGGTGTGCATCACCGCGGTCACGGGCGGGGATAGAGTCGACCCCACTCACCCGAAGGAGATCTCCAACATCATCGTCGCGAACGGCACCGCCGGCTACGAGCAGGGCGAGCCGTATCGCAAGATGGGCTGGAACGCGTCGGACACGCGTCCGCTCACGTTCAGCGACTGCCGCGTGCCCGAGGCGAACCTGCTGGGCCCTCGAGGCGCGGGCTTCAAGCAGTTCCTGCACATCCTCGACATCGGACGCATCGGCGTGGCGGCGATGGGCGTGGGACTGGCCCAGGGCGCGCTCGACGAGGCGCTGAAATACGCCAAGGAGCGCAAGGCGTTCGGCCGCTCAATCTCCAAGTTCCAGGCGATCCAGGGCAAGCTCGCGGACATGTCGACGGAGATCGCGGCGGCACGGCTGCTCGTGTACAAGGCCGCCCGTGAGAAGGACGCCAAACGCAACTTCACGCTGACGGCCGCGCAGGCGAAGCTCAAGACAGGCCGCCTGGCGGTGCGCTGCGCAGAGGAGGCCGTGCAGATACACGGCGGCTACGGCTTCATCGAGGAGTACCCGGTGTGCAGGTTCTATCGCGACGCGAAGATCCTGACGATCGGCGAGGGCACCGACGAGGTCCAGCAGATGGTGATTGCCCGCGCCCTCGGCGTCTGAGCTGGCGCTGCTCGACCTCGCCCGGTTCGAGGCGACCGCTCAGCACGGCTCGGCGTTCATGGCTCGGCGTTCAGCGCGGCTCGAGGATGACGAGCGGAATCTCCCGGTCGGTGCGCTTCTGGTAGTCAGCGTAGCCACCGTAGGTCTTCAGCACCATCGGCCACAGGCGCGCCCGCTCCTCGGGGTGGGCCACGCGGGCGTGCACGTCGCGATGGCTCGATCCGACCTGGATGGTCGTGTCGGGATGGGCAACGAGGTTATGGAACCAGCTGGGGTTCTTGGGATAGCCCCCCTTTGAGGCCACGAGGATGAGGTTCTGGCCGTCCGCCGTATAAGCGAGCGGGCTCGTGCGCCGAGTCCCGCTCTTTGCGCCCACATGGTCGAGCAGTAGGATCGGCGGCGCACCCAGAAAGCGGTGGCCGACCAGGCCGCGGCTAGCGCGGTAGATCCCGGTGTGGCCCTGGATCAACCGGCCGAGCAGCGACCAATTGCGCTCCACCCAGTCGAGAGAGTCCATCGGTGCGTATGAGCCTACTCGACCGGCTGCTGGGGCAACGCCGCGCGCTCGAGCAGCGCGGAAGCGGCGCTCGCGGGATCCAGACGCCGCTGGACAACCTCCTCGAGCAGACGCTTAAACTCCGCGTCCTCGCGCAGGTCCTCCTCCAGGCGCCGACGCATACGACTGCTGGCGATCGCGAGCACCTCGCTGCGCAGGTTGCGCGCGCGCCGCTCGTCGAGCTGTCCGGCGGCGAGAATGTGGGCGCGGTGCTCTTGCAGGCTGCGCACGAGCCCGTCGATGCCCTCGCCGCGGGTGGCCTCGGTCTTGATGATCGGCACGCGCCAGCGCTCGCGCGCTTCCTCGGGCGTGCGGTCGAGATTGGCGAGCGAGAGCACGCCGCGAATCTCGCGGATCATGGTGTCCGTCAGCGGATGATCGGCCTTGTTGATGATGATCACGTCGGGAATCTCCATCACGCCCGCCTTCAGCGCCTGGATCGAGTCGCCCGAGCCAGGCATCAGCACGAGCACGATCGTGTCGGCGTGGTCGATGATGTCGATCTCCGCCTGACCGACGCCGACGGTCTCCACGAACACGTCCTCGCGTCCGGCGGCGTCGAGCAGCAGCGCGGCTTGCAGCGCTGCCTCCGAGAGTCCACCCAGGGCGCCGCGATTGGCCATCGAGCGGATGAACACGCCCGGGTCGAGGAAGTGCTCTGACAAGCGGATGCGATCGCCGAGCAGCGCCCCCTGGGTGAACGGCGAGGACGGGTCGATCGACAGCACCCCGACCGTCCGTCCCGCCTGGCGCCGCGCCTTGGTGAGCGCACCGATGAGCGTCGACTTGCCCACGCCGGGAGGACCGGTGAAGCCCACAACCTCGGCGTGACCGGTGTGCGGATAGATCTCCCTCACGAGCTCCCAGCCCTCGGGACGGTTGTCCTCCACGAGCGTGATCGCGCGCGCAAGCGCACGGCGGTCGCCGTCGAGCAGGCGCTGCGCAAGGGTTGGCTCGGCCATCGAGCGCGCAATCATCGCAGGGGCCGTGTTGTCAGCCCGTCCGGTCGACGCCTCGTGCCGGGCGCCCGCTCGGCCGACTCGCTCGGCCGTCCCTTACGATTCGACGGCGATGGAGCTCGTTGCCGACGCCACCGCTGAGACTCCCGCCGAGCAGCTGGGCGATAGGGTGCGCCGCCCGCCGGCTCCGCCCGCCGGTGGGCCGCTGGCGCTGCTGCGGTTCATGCGTACCAATCACATGTTGAGCCTGCAGTACGGGCGCCTGCTGGTCCGCTACGCGCTGCTGAAGCTCCGCCACGGCAGACGCTTGCAGACCGACGGCATCTGCTTTGTGTGCCCGCGCGTGCAGCTGGAGATCGGCCCGCGCGCGACGCTGCGCATCGGGCGCTGGGCGTGGATCGGGCACGGCAGCAAGATCCGCGTGCACGAGGGCGAGGTGAGCATCGGCGCGAAGACGGTGATCGGCCAGGAGTGCACGATCTCGGCCTTCCAGCACGTGTCGATCGGGCGCGAGTGCATCATCGCCGACCGCGTCATGCTGATCGACTTCGACCACGGCGTCACCGAGGTGGAGCGGCCGATCCGCCTGCAGGGGATCTATAAGCGCGACGTGCGCGTCGCTCATAACGTGTGGATCGGCTACGGCGCGTGCATCCTGCGCGGGGTTAGTGTCGGCGAGAACAGCATCGTCGGCACCAGCTCTGTGGTCACCAGGCAGATCCCCGCGAACGCCGTCGTCGCGGGCGTGCCAGCACGCGTGATCCGCATGCGCGAGGCGCCCCGGGCGATGCGCTGGGAGTGAACCGATCGCGGGCTTGGCGCGCGGCCACCCAGGACGGAGCGTTACACGTGCGGCGCCGTAGCGCCACCCCGCCTGCACGTGGCCTCGTGGACCTCCCGGGTGAGCGTGCTCAACGTCTCGCTCAACGTATGGATCTGCTCGGTCAGGTCGGTGTTTCGCTGAAGTAGGTCGGTCTGCAGCTTTGAGAGCTCGTCTCGATGCTGGGCGGAGGCTTCCTCGTTGGCCTTGTCGGTTCTCGTCTGCGCCTTCTGGGCGATGATCACCAGCGCGCCGGTGTAGAACGCCACCGCGGAGAAGACGAGGTTGAGCAGGATGAAGGGAGCGGGATCGAAGCCCTTGCCGTTGAGCAGTCCCGTCCATGAGCTGCTGAGAAAGTGGATGACGTGGTTGGCCAGTACCCAAGCGAGGATGACGGCCGAGCTGACGATCAGAAAACCGACTGTGCCCATGCCGCTCGCGACGGCCTCGGAGACGCGCTCCATGAAGCTGCTGCCTCCAGCGTACGGAGACGCCCCGTGGCTGATGTCCTGGTAGTGCCGGTGGTGGCGTAGTGGATCGTTCGAGACCGGCGGCTGAAGCTCAGTGGCGGCCATCTTTACTCCTCTCATTGGAACCGTTACGGATGCCTATCCCGCACTATCCCGCAGAGCTATGACGGCACGAGCAAGCTGGCGCGATCCGCGTTAACGGCGAGATTGCGCAGGCCCGCCACGGCGGCATTCTCGCCGTCCGCCAGCGCTCGCGCGAGCGCCTGACGGTGGCCCTCGAAGCGCTCGCGCGCGTACGGCGCAGCGACCTCGCGGGTGACCATGAATGGCCAGTCGCTGGCCTGTAACGCCAGCAGCTCGCGCACGGCCGCAGCGCCAGCTCGCTCGCCCGTGGCCACCACCTCTAACTCGGCGGCACGCGTGGCGAAGGCCATCTCCGCCACTGCCGGACCAGACCACGTCGACAGGTCGCCGTCCTTTCCCCATGTGCTCGCCTGCCAGCCTGCCCGCTCGTCGATCACCTCTGCAGTCGGCTCGCCACGCTCGAGCGCGTCGTCGAGGCGCACCAGCTCGAGCCCCTGCCGGGAGCACTCCTGCACGACGGCCCGCAGCCAGGCGATGCCCTCGTACCACCAGTGCCCGAGCAGCTCGGTGTCCAGCGCACACACGACCAGACCACCGTCAGCCAGTGGAGCGCCGGGGTGCGCGGCCGCGTTCGCGTCGCGCAGGCGAGCGAGTGTCCGCGCGACGAAGTCGGCGGCGTGCTCCCGCGCTAGGGCCAGCGCTTGCGCGTGGTCGTATGCCTGTCCGTCGTTGCTCCAGGGGTTGTGGTGATGGATCGTGTGATGGTGGTAGTCGCGATAGGCATCGCTCGCCGGGTAGCCCTGCTCGCTCCAGACGAGCGAGATCGTGCCCCGGTCGATGGGCACGAGCAACACCCCGGACTCAGTAGCGATCGGACGCAGGTGCTCGCCGGCGGTCAGCCCGAAGCGGTTGGTCAGCTCGACGCAGACAGCGCCTACCCCGGCGTCCTCGAGCGCCCGCTCCAGCCACGGCGCATAGGCGCACTCCGGCAGCCAAAAGCCGCCGCGCCAGCCATCGCCGAAACGGCGGCGAGCGGCCTCCACGCCGCCGCGCACCTGCAGCCGCACGCCGGCGTCGGTGGCCAACAGCGGCAGAATCGCATGGGTGGCGGAGGAGGTCCACTGGGCGTGGCGGGCGAGTGCTCCCAACAGGTCCCCGCCACGTCGGTGCAGGCTCTCGAGGGCACCCGCGTAATCGCTCCACGAACGCTCGAGCTCGCGCGCGAGCGTCTCGTATCCGCCTGCACGCAGCCCGGCCGCATCCTCTTCGTGGGTCTCGCGACGGACACCTTCGACGAAGGCCGTGAAGCGCTCGGACAGCTCGGCGACTTCTAGCTGATCGCAGAGGACCGGCGTGAGCGACAGCGTCAGTGGGACGTCCTCGTCGAGCAGGTCGAGCAGCGGCAGGTAGCACCCGGCGATCGCCTCCCACAGCCACTCCTCGCCGAAGGGCCACGTCCCGAAGCCCTCGACGTAGGGCATGTGCGTGTGCAAGACGATCGCCAGCGCGCCGCGGTTGCGGCCGGCGCTCACGACCGGCACACCGCGACGAAGTCCAGAGCCCGGTCCATATTGCTAGCGCTGGCAGCGCGCAACTCGAAGTCGGAAACCGCGATCGCGGGCGTGAACCAGTTGTAGAAGCGTCGCGTCAGACCCAAGCTGGAGTGCAGTCGATCCCATCCCAGCCGTAGGGCGAGCTCGTGCGCGCGCAGTTTGCGCGCATGGAAAAGCCCGTACATCTCCACTGTCGCGAAGTGCGCGCGGCAGAGCTGCTCGAACTCGTCACAGCGGTACTCGTGCACGTGCCAGGGATTGTCCGAGCGCGATGCGCCGTTCGGCGCGAGCGTGAGCACGTTGGGGGTGGAGACGAACACCGCTCCGCCGTCGCCAACGAGCGAGCGGAAGTGCTCGAGCACCGCGCCGGGCTCCTCCAGGTGCTCGATCGTCTGCAGGAACACAACCGCGTCGGTGTCCTCGGAGAAGCTGCCAACGAGGTCGCGCACGAAGCGCAGGTTGGTGCGCACGTAGCGCAGGCGGGCGTGCTCGTGGGCCTCGGGGTTGGCGTCGACGCCAACGACGCTGGCGGCCGTGCGCGCCAGCACGTCCGAACCATAGCCCTCGCCACAGGCCATGTCGATCGCGCGTAGCCCCCGTACCCGCCCGGCGATCCACTCGTAGACGACCAGATGGCGGCGAAACCAGTAGTTCTCCTCGGGTACGTCCGGGAGCGTACGCTCGCCCGTCAGCGCCAGCGGCGGCACGCCGTCCGGCTGGTGGCGCTGCTCGAAGCTAGGCGGATGATGGGTTGCTGTCAAGAGATCATTTTGGTCGGCACAGTCAGATCTGATGTGGGAGACGCGGGTACGGCGCGCGAGTATATGGTCCGTCTCATGCCGCCCGCCCTGAGCGCCGATGAGATCCGCGACGCCAACACCCGCTACCACGATGTGGCAGCCGACCATTACGACTCCAAGTGGGGAATCGACTTCGGCGAGCTCGGGGGCAGCCAGGTCAGTGCGAAGGTGCGCAAGGCGCTCGGCCGCGAACCCATTCATTACCCACGATCGCTCGAGATCGGCTCTGGAACGGGGTACTTCACCCTGAACCTGCTCCGCGCAGGGCTGATCGGACAGGCGACGTGCAGCGACATCTCGCCGGGCATGCTCGAGACGCTGCAGGCCAACGCCACGCGCCTGGGGCTCGAGGTGCACACCGAGCCGGCGGACGCCGAGCGCCTGCCGTTTGCGGATGAGAGCTTCGACCTGGTGCTCGGTCATGCCGTGCTCCACCACATCCCGGACCTCCCGCGCGCGTTTGCTGAATTCGAGCGTGTGCTCGCGCCCGGCGGCACGGTGCTGTTCGCGGGGGAGCCGTCTCGCTATGGCGACCGCCTGGCACACGTGCCCAAGCGCTTCGCAACCACCGCGGCCCCGCTCTGGCGCCGCGCCGATCGGCGCCAGCCGCGCGCCGATGGCCGACGGCGGTGAGCCAGACGCAGCTCTTGAGGGCGTCGTCGACGTCCACGCCTTCGCCCCGTCCGAGCTCTCGCGGATCGCCCGCGCAGCCGGTTTTCAGGACGTGCGTGTCAGCGGCGAGGAGCTGCTGGCGAACTGGTTCGGGTGGGCTAATCGCACGCTGGAGGCGACCGCGGACCCCGATGAGGTGCCGTGGGCGTGGCGACTGTACGCCTACCGCGGCTACCTGCTGCTGCAGGAGCTCGACCGCCGGCTGCTGGAGTCACGGCTGCCGGCGGCGATCTTCTACAACCTGATGCTCGCCGCGCGCAAGCACCCGTCCTAAAATCGGGCACATGCCCGAGCGAGTCTCCCGGGGCTTTCCGCTGTTCCCGCTGGGGATCGTGGCACTGCCCACGGAGAGCGTGCCGCTGCATATCTTCGAGGACCGCTACCGCAGGATGATCGAGCGGTGCCTGCAAGCCGAACTCGGATCGCCCGAGCGCGAGTTCGGGATCGTGTGGCTCTCTGATGAGGAGCTCAAGCTGGTCGGCTGCGCGTGCGAGATCGAGCGGGTGCTCGAGCGCATGGATGATGGCCGGCTGAACATCCTTGCCCGCGGCACCCGGCCCTTTCGCCTGCTGGAGCGCCGCAACGACCTTCCCTACCCCGCCGGGGTGGTCGAGTTCCTCGGCGAGCCCGACGAGAAGCTCGACCCGGAGGCGGCCGATGCCGCCCGGGAGCTCTACCGGGAGCTGGTGATGCAGGCGACCGACCGGGAGATCGAGGAGGCGGAGCTGGGCGAGATGGACGCCTACCGCATGGCTGCCACGGTGGAGTTCAGCGTGGACGAGAAGCAGGAGCTGCTCGAGCTGCGCTCTGAGAACGCTCGGCTGCGCCTGCTTGTGCTGCTGATCCGCGCGGCTATCGAGCGTCTGGAGCTGATCGAGCGCGCCCAGGTCCGCGCGCGCTCCAACGGGAAGGTCAGGTTCGGCTAGCGCCGCCGGCGTGGTTACTCCTGCAGATGGCAGACTTCCTGGGCGCTTTGCAGCACGAACAGCGCCAGCTTGCGGAAGACCGCCGGCTGGCGCGCGGAGTTGTCGCTGAAGCGGACAGTCCCGTTTTCGTCACGCACGTAGTAGCTCAGCACTGACCCGGCACGCGGCGGCAGCGACAGATTGCTGGAGGAGGGCTTTAGGAGTTCTTCCTGGATTTCCCTCGCCTTCACGATCTGCGGGTCGCTCAACTTCTGCTGTGCCGGGCGTCCGTTGCAGGTCACGCCCCCTTCTTCATTCACGAGCAGCGTCAGTCGCGCCTGCGGGGTCGAGCCGCTGCGATAGACGAGGAACAGATCTGGCGCTGTCACGCCCCCACAGCCGGCGAGGAGGACCGCCGCGGCAAGCGCGCATAGCGCAAGCGCGACCCTCATAAGCTCACCGCGACACCGCCACGGCGAGGATCGCCGGCTCCGGTCATGTTCGATCCCTGTCGCAGCGTCGCCTGGACGCCACCGAAGAACAGGTTGAGCGCGCCGAAGCGAACCACACGCGCGCTCCCGGCCAGCTCCTGCAGATCGATTCCCGGCTCGGCGAAGATGATGCCGTCCTCGAAGTGCACCCGCGGGGCCTGCACTGCCTCGCGTACCGGCATGCCGCGATCGACGACGCCGACGATCGTCTGCAGCAGTGCCGAGCGGATGCGGTTGGAGCCGGCGCTACCCAGGACCAGCTCGACTTCGCCGGCGCGCATCGCCATCGATGGGGCCATCATGCTCGGCATCCGCCGTCCGGCCGGATGCAGATGGAAGCCCAACGGATTGAGATCCTCCTCGCCCATCACGTTGTTGATGTGCATGCCCGTGCCTGGGACCACGACTCCCGAGCCCTCGCCGTTGGTGCACGTGGCGCTGCACGCACGCCCCTCGGCGTCGATCACCGAGATGTGCGTGGTGGAGCCCAGGCGGGAGGACAGGAAGCGCTCGAGGAAGCCCTCCTGGTCGAGCCCTTCGACGAACTCCGGCGTACGCTCGGACTGGGCGGCGGCCATCGCGTCGACGATCGCGCGCAGCGTCGGCGGCGCGGGACCACGATCCAGCAGCGCGAGCGCGTACGCGAGCAGCGTCCCACCAGCCGACGGCGGTGGGTTGGTGAGGATCTCCCGATCGCGGTAGGCGATCTTGACGGGCTCTCGCTCAATCGCCTCATAGCCGGCCAGGTCTCCCTCGCGCAGCGAGCCCCCCCGGTCGGCCAGCCAGTCGCATACCGCCGTCGCTATGTCTCCCCGGTAGAAGGGCTCGGCGCCATCTCGTGCCAAGCGCAGCAGCGCCTCCCCCAGTTCCGGGTTGCGCAACAGCCCGCCCTCGCGCAGGAGACGACCGCCGGGCGCCCACAGGGCGGCGCACTCTGGTGTGGATGTCAACAGGTCGACGAGGATCTCCGCCACGTATGCCTGGCCGGCGTTCAGCACGACCCCTTCCCGCGCCAGCTGTGCCGCTGGCGCGACGAGGTCCTCGAGCGGCACCGTTCCCCATTTGCGTACCGCCTCGCATACGCCCGCCGGTACGCCGTATACGCCGCACGAGGCCGGGCCGATGTGGAACACCTGCTCGGCATCTCCGAAGGAGACGTCGATCCCCCGCAGCTCGACCTCCGAGCCGTCACCAAGCCGGGCGGGCGCCTGGACGAAGAAGTCGAGCAGCGTCGGCTGCACGCCCCCGCCGGCCACCAGCATGTACCCCCCCGCACCCAAGCCCGTGAGCAATGACTCGGTTACGAACGACATCAGCATCGCGCCCACGGTCGCATCGACCGCGTTGCCGCCTTCCCGCAGCACCCTCGCGCCGGCCTGCGCGGTCAGCGGATGCCCAGCCGCGATAACCCCCTTTTCAGCTTCGCTCATTGCAGAGCGATACCACAGGGGCCGTCGTTGATGCGGCGCGCGTCACTCGGAGCAAAGCCTCTTCTGAGAGTCGTCAATCGAGCAGAACAAGGACGCAGAGAGCGTGGCGTGCTACGCACGCGAGCGAACGAGGAAGCGGTTATGCGAAGCGTTGACGGCTCTCAGAAGTTAGGCAAGAACTCGGGAACTTCTAGTTCGTCGACGGCCAGGCCGCCGCGGCGCCGGCCGAGCTCCGATCGGTCCCGGGCCGGGCGTGCGGGCGCGGCGCGCTGGGCCCGCACCTCGCCGGTGGCGGGCTCTTTGAAGCGGCTGACGCTTTTGCGCCTGCCGTCGTCGCCGTAGCCGGTGGCGACCACGGTCACCCACACCTGATCGTCGAGCTTCTCGTCGACCATCGCGCCGAAGATGATGTTCGCATCTGGATGGGCCGCCTCGGAGACAGACTTGGCGGCCTCGTTGACCTCCCACAGGGACAGGTTGGCGCCACCGGTGATCGACAGCAGGATCGACCGTGCCCCCTCCATCGAGGTTTCCAGCAACGGCGAGGAGACCGCCTGGACCGCGGCCTCAGTCGCACGATTCTCGCCCACGCCCATGCCGATCCCGAGCAGCGCGTTGCCGGCCTCGCTCATGATCGTGCGTACGTCTGCGAAGTCGAGGTTGATCAGCCCTGGAAGGGTCACCAGATCGGAGATCCCCTGGACGCCCTGGCGTAGTACGTCGTCGGCCACGCGGAACGCCTCGACCATGGCGGTTTGCTTGTCGAGCACGCCAAGCAGCCGGTCGTTGGGCACCACGATCAGCGTGTCGACCTCCTCGGCCAGCGCGAGCACGCCACGCTCGGCCTGCTCGCCGCGGCGTGTGCCCTCGAAGCCGAACGGCTTAGTGACGATCGCCACGGTAAGCGCACCGAGTTCACGCGAGATCCGCGCGACGATCGGTGCCGCGCCGGTCCCGGTGCCACCGCCGGCACCGGCCGCTATGAAGATCATGTCCGAGCCCTTCAGCAGCGCCTTCATGCGGTCGTAGTCCTCCATCGCCGCCTGACGACCGACGTTCGCGTCCGAACCCGAGCCCAAGCCACGCGTCAGCTCGGCGCCGATGTGCAGTGTGATGTCGGCGGTCGACTGCTGCAGTGACTGCATATCCGTGTTCACTGCGACGAACTCGATCCCCTCGACCTCCGCCTCGACCATGCGGTTGACCGCGTTGACGCCTCCACCGCCGACGCCAACGACGCGAATCACCGGCTGCCCGGACGTCGCGGGGTGGCTCGCGGGATGCGCGTGCCCACGGGCGTAGTCGTCCATCAGCGGGCGTCCGGCGGCGGCGCGATCGATCAGACCGGGGGCCCGATCCATGACGTTCTCGGGTATCTCCGAGGAGAAGGCGTGACGCAGGCGCTCCTGTGGCGATGGAATACGCATCTCCTCCGGGGCGGGCGCGAGCGCAGAGGCGCCCAGCGCCGGGTGGGGCAGCCCGCTCTCGCGGGGATGGGTGACCGACACCGAGCCACTGGTCTCACCCGCCGGCTCGTCCGCGCGCTCACTGGCCGGCCGCGACGAGCCGGGCGCGTCCGACTGGTGGTCATCTCGCAGACCCTCGGCGTCTTCGGTCTTGCGGAAGAGGGCCGCCAGCGGTCCTTCACGCATGCTCGCACGTTTAGCGGTGGCCATTAGTGAGTACCTCCTGCGCGAGTTGGCGGTAGGACTGGGCGGCAACGCCATCCGGCTCATACTTGAGGACCGACATGCCCTTCACGGGAGCCTCGGCGAAGCGAACAGTCTTGCGGATGCGCGAGGCGAACACGCGGTCGCCAAAGTTTTCCTCGAGAATCTCGATGGCCTCCTTGGCGTGAATCGTGCGTGAGTCCACCAACGTCGGGAGGATACCCTCGATGTCAACGCCCGGATTGAGGTTCTCGCGGATCATCGCGAGCGTGTTCTGCAGCTGGATGAGCCCACGCATCGACAGATACTCGCACTGCACGGGGACGATCACCTTGTCGGAGGCGGTGAGCGCGTTGATCGTCAGCAGCCCGAGGCTCGGCGGGGTGTCGATGCAGATGAAGTCGTAGTCCTCGAGGATCGGTTGGAAAGCCTTCTGCAGCGAGCGCTCGCGGCCGATCATCGTCGACATCGCGATCTCCGCACCGGCGAGATCGATCGACGCGCACGCCACGTCGATCTCGCGCTTGCGAATAACCTCGCGAATCGACACCTTGTGGACGAGCACGTCGTACATCGATTTCTCAAGCGTGTCCGGGTCGATCCCCTGGGACATGGTGAGGTTGCCCTGCGGGTCCATGTCCACACACAGCACCCGATGGCCCTCCTCCGCGAAGGCAGCGGCAAGGTTGAGTGTCGTCGTCGTCTTGGCCACGCCGCCCTTCTGGTTGGCGAATGCGATGACCTTGGCCTTGCCTTCCACGGTGGCTCCGATAATCGATTGCTGGAAAGCCGTCCGGTGGGTATTCGCATACTGCGGGGCGATTCCTGCACGGGAACTACGATCCCGAGATGACCAAAGGCAAGGAGCCTGCCACGGTGAGACGCCCCCCCACCGCGAACCCTCCCACCCTGACTGCGCGTCTGAGCGACAAGCGCGTCGTGGTGTGTGTCGGTGCCGGCGGCGTCGGCAAGACGACGACCTCGGCGGCGCTGGCGCTCGGGCTTGCCCTGCAGGGGCAGAAGGTGGCGGTGGTCACAATCGACCCGGCCAGACGCTTGGCCTCCGCGCTTGGCCTGGCGGAGCTGCCCTCTGAGCCGCAGCGGATCGAGCCGGCGCTGTTCGTCGAGCAGGGCGTTCCGATCGAGGGCGAGCTGTGGGCGATGATGCTCGACGCGAAGGGTACGTTCGATGCGCTCATCGCGCGCCTGGCGCCGGATGAGCGCGCGCGCGCGGAGATTCTCGCTAACCCCGTCTACGGGGAGCTGTCGACGGCGGTCGCCGGCTCGCACGAGTTGAGCGCGATCGCCAAGCTGTACGAGCTCTATGAGGAGCACGACTTTGACACGATCGTGCTCGACACACCGCCGTCGCGTAACGCGCTCGACTTCCTGGACACCCCCGGCCGCCTGCTGAGCTTCCTGGAAGGCCGGGCGCTGCAGGTGTTCCTCCGGCCGGGTGGGCTGACCGCACGCGTGTTTGGGAGAGGCACCGCCTTGGTGTTCGCGATCTTCGCGCGCGTCACAGGCGTGGATATGCTCGGCGAACTGTCGCGCTTCTTCCGCTCACTGTCAGGAGTGATCGACGGTTTCGGCGAACGCACACGTGACGTGGCCGCGCTGCTGCGTGCCCCGCAGACAACGTTCCTGATCATCACCTCACCTGAGCTGGAGCCAGCCCGGGAGGCGACGTTCCTAGCCGGGAGACTGGCCGCGACGGGGATGCCTGTGGGCGAGCTGATCGTCAACCGCGTGCACACACACGGACTGCACGGCCGCTCGACACAGGAGGTGGCCGAGCTGCTGGCACCAGCACTCGGCGAGCGCCTGGCGGCACGCGTGGCGGCCAACCTCGCCGACTTCGATGTGCTCGTACGACGCGACCGGGAGACGATCGCGCGCCTGTCCGAGGAGTGGGCCGCCCATCAGCCGATCCTGGTCCCCTACCTAGATGAAGATGTCCAGGATCTCCTCGGACTGGCCCGCATCGCCGAGCATCTGTTCAACTGAGCTCCCCTCGGGAGCCGCCTCATCCCGCTCATGTGCCAGCTCATCCGGCTCATGCGCCGGTGCAATCAGGAGCTTGTCGGCGAGACCGACCAAGTCGGCGTCAAGATGCCCGCAGATAACGTCCCTCAGCAGCGCGCGCAGATGGTCGGCCATTTCCTGGGTCAGTTCGTGCTGGCCGATCTGTGATCGGTCGGTCTGCTGGCCGGCCTGCGATCGGCCGACGGCGTGTGCCGCGACAGCGCCAATCATCACGGCGCGCTCGAGCGCCAGCGCGGCGACGGTCCGCTCGGTTAGCTGCACCCGGCACTCAGGGGTGGCGCACAGCGCCGCCAGACGGCGCGGCAGAAGTCCGCTGAAGGGTCCCTCGGGCTCAAGCAGCGCACGCAACGCGAGCAGATGATCGGTGAGCGCCTCGAATGAGCTCTCGCGCTCGCAGCCGAGCTCGAAGCGCCTGAGCGCCCAGGCCAGCTCGTTGTCGTGCGGCGCACGGCGTGAGACAAGGTTGCAGAAGGCGCGTAGCTCGTCCTCCTGCTCGACTGTCACAACCAGCATCCCGTGCGGGCGGCCGCCCGCACCGAGCGTGAGCGCTCTCCACTTGCCGCCTGCGACCCGAGCCCAGGCGAGCGCGCCGAGCGTCACACGGCCGTCGCCGAACAGCCGCAGCGCACGCAGCAGGTCCTTCAGGACCTCGCGGCCTCGGACGATCGCCTCTAGCGGATCGCCGTCTCCGATGGAGAGCGCGACGATCAGGTGCTCGTACGCGCCGTCCCGCCCGCAGGCAAGCGCCCCCTCGGGCAGATCTTCGAGAACGTGAGGCTGGGCGATTGTGAGACCTGTGGTCAATGAAAGCTCGGTCGAACTGATCGTGAGCCCGTGCAGGGTGGCAACGAGCGTGGTTTGCCCGCCACCGGCGGCTGCGGAGCGCTCCAGGCGCTCGAGCGCGGCGCGCAGTCGCTCGGGACGCAGCTCGAAGTCGGTCTGCTCGTCGAACACCTCCCGCAATAGCGCCGCGATCGCCGCTCGAACGCGCGCACTAGCGTTACCGCGCGCCGGCTCCGCGCTGACATTCGCCAGATATCGGTCGAGGCCGTCGAAGCCCTCGAGCAGCCTCGCGGCATCGCTGTAGCTCGGGAGGCGCTCCAGCTCCGACTGGCGCTTGGCGATGAACTCGCCGGTCAGTGCTCGGTAGCAGTAGAGCGGCGGAGCACCAGATCGCCTGCGTGTCCTCTGTGGCTCGAGCTCAAACGGGACCTCCGCACCGGAGGCGAGCGCTCCGTCCAGATGGCTCGCGGCCGCCTCGACGAACTCGCTCAGCGCTACCTGCAGTTGGAGTGAATGCATGGTGCGCTGACTTCGCGCTCCCCGAGCGCGCTCCTGCCCGGCGCACCCCGTCTTGCAGTCACCGCCGTGCGAGTTGATCGATGAGCTATGCGACCGTCAGCCGGTCGCTCGGGACACGATGATGCGCTATGCGACCGCCAGAGCCGGCCGCTCAGAGCGCTCGGCGCACTCGGCGCCCAGCCAGTCTTCCCCGTACGCACGCATGTCGTCGATGATCGGCAGCAGCGCACGTCCCTTTTCGGTCAGCGCATACTCGACGCGCGGCGGCACCTCGGGGAAGGTGTGGCGCTCGATGATCTTCTCCTCCTCGAGCGCACGCAGCCGCAGCGACAGCGTGCGAGGGCTGATCCCGGCGAGCGAGCGTTCCAGCTCGCAGAAGCGTGAGCGACCCTCGGCCAGATCGCGCACCAGCAGCAGCGTCCACTTGCCGCACACGATTTCAGCGGTCATACACACCGGACATGTCTCGTCGACGGCCATCTAGGCCTTTACTTTACCAACTGAAGTGTTGGGGGCGGCCGACGCTTGATCAGGCGGTGGTGAGCGACGGCTTGGACTCGGCGTCGCGGTTCGCCTCCGCAGCGGCGACATCCTCCATCGTCGTTCCCCTGCGTCCGTCGGCCTGCATCAGCAACTTGAAGTCGTGCGGACTCGACGCCACACGCATCGCGTCCTCGAAGGTCACGCGTCCGGCCTTGACGTGGCCGAACAGAGCCTGATCAAAGGTCTGCATGCCGTAGTAGCCACCGGAGGTGATCACCTCGACGAGCTTTCCCGTCTGGGCCGGATCGACGATCATGTCGCGTACCCGCCCTGTCATGCGCAGGATCTCGCACACCGCCACGCGCCCACCGTCGGCGCCGGGTACCAGGCGCTGGGAGATCACACCCTTGACCGTGCCGGCGATCATGCTGCGCGCCTGGGCGTGCTGGTGCGGGGGGAAGAAGTCGAGCATACGGTTGATCGACTCGGTCGCATCGACCGTGTGGATCGTCGACAGCACAAGATGTCCAGTCTCGGCCGCCGACAGGGCCGTCTGCACCGTCTCCTCGTCGCGCATCTCTCCGACGAGGATCACGTCCGGGTCCTGGCGCAGCACCCTCCTCAGCGCTCGCTTGAACGAGGCGGTGTCCATGCCGACCTCACGCTGGTTGATCACCGAGCGTACGTCTGAGTGGACGAACTCGATTGGGTCCTCGATCGTGACGATGTGCTTGCTCATGGTGCGGTTCATGTGGTCGATCATCGCCGCGAGCGTGGTCGACTTTCCGGAGCCAGTGGTCCCCGTAAGCAGCACGATTCCGCGCTCCTCCTCGGCCAGTTCACGCACGACCGTTGGCAGCGAGAGTTCCTCGATCGTGCTGATGTGATGGGGGATCGCGCGACACGCCATCGAGATCACACCGCGCTGCTGGAACGCGTTGATCCTGTATCGAGCTACGTCAGGGATTTCAAAGGAGAAATCGACCTCGTGCTCTTGGGCGAACTCCGCCAGCTTAAGCTCGTCGCTCAGCAGGACCTTGAGCGCACCTTCGGTGTCCTCGGCGCTCAACGGCTGCGCGCTCTCGTTGAGCAACAGCTCGCCGTGCACACGGAACAGCGGTGCCGAGCCGACCTTCAGGTGCAGATCGGAGCCCTCTTTCTCGACGAGCTCACGCAGGGCCGGCATGACGTCGAACATGCCCTCCTGATCGGCAGCCCGCCCGCCAGGCTTGAATGCCGGCGAACGCCGTGGACGGCCTACGCTACGTCGCGGAGCTTTTGAGCCTCCGCCAAGGACTGCAGCTTCTTCAGCGACTGGTTCTCGATCTGGCGGATGCGCTCGCGGGTGACGTTGAACGTGCGTCCGACCTCATCGAGCGTACGTGGGTGCTCGCCGCCGAGCCCGTAGCGCAGCTCGAGCACGCGCCGTTCGCGGTAGGAGAGGTTCTCGAGCGCCTCGCGCAGCGCCTCCTTGGTGAGAATCTCGGCGGCGCGCTCGTACGGGGACTCGGCGCGCTCGTCGGCGATGAACTGGCCGAACTCCGACTCCTCCTCGTCGCCCACAGGCTTCTCCAGCGAGACGGGCGCCTGCGCGGAGCGCTTGATCGAGTCGACCTCCTCGGGGTCGATGCCGGTGACGTCGGCGATCTCCTGCGCGGTCGGCTCGCGTCCCAGCTCGGTCACGAGCTTACGCTCGGCACGTCCGATCTTATTTAGCTTCTCGACCACGTGCACGGGGATGCGGATCGTCCGCGCCTTGTCTGCCAGCGCCCGGGCGATCGCCTGACGGATCCACCACGTGGCGTACGTGGAGAACTTGAAGCCCTTGCGGTAGTCGAACTTCTCGGCCGCCCTGACGAGGCCAAGTGTGCCCTCCTGGATCAGATCGAGGAACGGCAGTCCCTGGTTGCGGTAGTTCTTGGCGATCGACACCACCAGGCGCAGGTTCGACTCGACCATCTTCTGCTTGGCGTCGAGGTCGCCCCGCTCGATGCGCTTGGCCAGATCGACCTCCTCCTGGGCGGTCAGCAGCCGCACCTTGCCGATGTCCTTCAGGAACAGCTGCAGCGAGTCGGTGGTCATGTCCGGCTTGAGGTCGAGTGCGGCTTTGGCTTTGCGTCGACCGCGCTTGTCGGGCGCGCGCTCGACTTGCGATGCGGCCGAGATCGCGGGGTCAATGTCCTCGACGAGCTCGATCTCCGAGCGCTCGAAGAAGCCGTGTAGCTCTTCTACGTCGGACTCGTCCAAGTCGAGCTCGGACATCGCCCTGGTTATCTCCGCGTAGGAGAGGACACCCACCTGCTGCCCCTTGGCCAGCAGGCCCTTTACCTCATCCAGCTCCTGCAGCTCGACTACTGACATTCGTGTTTCCATTTCTTCCGTCGATCGACAACCAGAAGGCGAGAGGGCCCCGCGCAAGATTATGGCTGAGAACAGCTACACCGCCGGACATATGCCGCAACCATGCCGACGTTACTGATCCACTCGGTTCTCCAGACGGTCATGCTAACGCGTTGCGCCGATGTTGGACCGGTTGCCGATCTGCTCGAAGGTCGCGTTAAGCAATGATGTGCAGATGAGCATCCCCAAAGATAGCGAGCAGCGATCGAGCACGCCGCCGGACAGTCAGGGAGTCCTGTCCAAGCTCCCACGTACCCGCCCACAACGCTCGAGCCCGCGTCGCGCGGCGGCACGCGAGGCGACGGCCGCGGCAGTAGCGGCCGCCCGCTCGAACGGGCGGCCGCCCGCCCGCTCTCGCGCCGCCGTCGCACGCACCCCCAAGAGACCCGCTCCGACGCGCAGCGCTGCTGACTCCCAGCGCACGCGTAGCGCGCGTGCACGTACCACGACGGGAGCATCGGCGGCCACCGAACAGATCCCTAGGCAGGGGTTCGAGTGCGAGGCCGAGCGTGCGAACGGGACCGTGTATCCACCAGGGGGCGCCGAGCTGGTGGCGTCGGCCGCTGAGATCGTCGGCGAGCTGGCCAAGGCGGGATTGTCGACGGGCGAACGTCTGCTCAAGGACGTCCTGTCGCGCCTGCCGCTCTCCTGAGCGGCAGGTATAGCTCTCCTGAGCGCCCGGTATACTGCCGCGCAACAACGCCGAACCGCCGCGACTCCGGTCGGGGCGGACGGGGGACCCAATGCGGATCGAGTCGATCCGCCGGGGCGAATCGGCCCGACAGGGCCGTAGCGCTGCACGCGAGTGTCGCGCGAGCCCGTCAGCTCACCTCGTAGGCGTCGAACAGAATGCGCATCGAACTCAAGACATACACGCTCCTGCTCGTCCTGCTCGCGGGGGTCGCCTACGCGGCGAGCCCCGTCGGGACTGCGCTTGCCAGCACCGCTGGCGGCGCGGCCGCGCCGGCCAGCTCAGCGCCAGCGCCGGGCAGCTCAGCGCCAGCGACAACCATCCACACGACTGGGATCGCCACGTGGTTCGGCCCCGGCTTCTATGGCAAGCAGACCGCCTGCGGCCAGACGCTGACCCCGGGGGTCATAGGAGTAGCCAACCGAACGCTCCCGTGCGGCACGCTCGTGCAGGTCACCTACGAGGGCCACAACCTGACCGTGCCGGTGCTCGACCGCGGACCATACAGCCATCACGCGAGCTGGGATCTGACCGCGGGCGCGGCCGAAGCGCTCGGCATCACTGAAACGGTCCGCGTCGGGACACGCGTCGTTGGCAAGATCGCCAACACTCCCGCACTCGGATTGCCTCCCGAATCTTCAAACGCCGCCCTCGCGGGCGGAGCGATCGCCGACTGACGAGCTCAGGCCGACTCGTCCACCGGGGTAGCCGGCAGAGCCGACTCGTCCATTGGGGTAGCCGACAGACCGGCCGACGCACGGATAGTCGAGCGGGCAGCGTAGAGGCCCACGTCCGCGTGCGCGGCCAGCGCGGCCGTCTCCCGTCCGTCGTCGGGACATATCGCTGTGCCGATCGCGACCTCGAGTGGGGTGCCGCCGTGGCTCACACGAGACGCCACCACACCCACCAGACGCTCGGCCAGCCGCAGGGCGCCAGCCCGATCGGTCTCGGGCGCCAGCAGCCAGCATCGACCCGGTCGCTCGCGCGTGAGCGACCCCGACCGCCCGCCCAGAGCAGCGGCAAGCCCCTGCTCCACCCGTCCCGCCAACCTGGAGAGCTCCTCGGGGAGCTCCTCGCGGCGCAGGCGTTCGATGTCCGCGAACTCGACCAGTAACACCGCAAACGGCAGCATGTCCCGCTCGAACCGCTCTAGTTGAGCGCCGATCGATCCGATCCATGCCGCCGGCCCCTCCCCGCCTCGTTCGTCGCGGATCTCGATCTCCTCCAGCGGAGCTTCGGCCGAGATCGGCGGAGATTCATCCCACGACAGCGGACGCTCTCGCGCGGGCGCGACCGGCGGAGACACCGGCGGAGACTCATCCCACGATGATGGACGCTCAGGCGCCCGCTCGTCCGACGGCGTCGGAGCGCCGTCCGGTGTGCGAACGTCACGCTCGGCCGCGGGCACACGCACGCGTTCGTCGATGATGACCGCCTGGCGCCTGGGCGAGGGCTTACGGGCAAAGCCCCGCGCCGCCGGCTCGGGGACGCCGACCGCACCTTCGGCGTCCTCGACGGGCGCGCGGGCGCCAGGCGCGAGCACCGCGTCCACGGCAGTCGCCAGCGCCGCCGCACAGACGTACGCGAGCCGGTCGGAGATGTCTCCGAGCAGACGCGCGGAGGACCGATCGAAGCTCGGCAAGCTCAGCTGGTCAATCAGCGCCTCCCACAGCACCCCGCGCAGCGCCTCCACCACCTCCACCACCGCCGCCGGGTCCCGCGCACCAGCGATCGCGGCCAGGCGCCGCGCCGGAGCGACGTGCTCGCGCCCGCTCGGAGCTCCCCGTCCGGTCAAGCGTTCGAGCTCGACGTCCGACTGCAAGGCCCGGAGAGCCTGTGCGCACAGCGACGGTGCCTCGCGAGCGAGCTCCCCGAGGGGGATCTCGCCGATGCCGTCCAGCGGGCGGGCGAGGATCAGGGCAATCGCCCAGCGCCTAGCCAGCTCGTCAGCACGCGCGAGCAGCGCCTCGCCTGGCAGGTCAGCGACCGGCCGCGCGCGGGGAGCGAGCTCGCGGGAAATGGGATGTGTTCCGAGGCTGTCATGCACAGTACGTTGAATATCAGCAACCGATGACGTCATTGTCTCGGTCGGGCATCTACGGCCGGGGATAGCCTGCAAAGTGCGTGCGAAGCATGAGGCCCACCAGAGCCCGCCGCGAGCGGGCCGTGATTGCCGATCTCGGTGATCAGACGTCGCTCGACTGGGACACCGGTGCCGTCCGGTCGGTGCAGAAGGCCGACCTGGTGATCGAGGAGTCGGCGCTCAGGGAGATCTGGACCCCCGCGCACCTGGAGCGGCTCGCCCGCACCTATTGGCGCTTCCTCACCCGCGTGACGCTCGGACTGATCCGGGTCCGCTACGCGGACGACGAGCGATCCGTCGTGCTGGTGGCGCGGCCGCTGAAGCTGCTGACCTTCCAGGCGCCAGAATATGAGATGGACCCGCTGCGGGGTCTCGTGCGCTGGCGCATCGCGCGGGGCCTGCTGGTGTCACGACGGGGACGCAACGGCCGCGGCTACCTGCAGATCGAAGTCCGCAGGATTCCTGGCGATGACCCCGACCATGCACGTCTGCATGTGGAGGTAGAGGTCGCCAACTTCTACCCGTCGATTGCCTCGCGACTCAGCCGCCGGCTATACAACGCCACCCAGTCGCGCATCCACGTGATCGTGACGTACGGCTTTCTGCGCTCACTCGCCCGCCTGGATCTGGCCGAGTCTCGCGTGGGACACTTCAACGGCTAGTAGCGCTCACCGGCGACGGCGCGCAGCTTGGCGCGGTCGTGGGTGGCCTTGATGCGCCGGATGGTCCCGGAGCGCGAGCGGGTGACGAGCGATTCGGTGGTGGCGCCGCCAGCGCTGGGGTAGCGCACGCCCTGCAGTACATCCCCGTCGGTCACTCCGGTAGCGGAGAAGAACACGTCGTCGCCGGTGATCAGGTCGTCGCGGTCGAGCACCCGCTCCAACTCGTAGCCGGCCGCCAACGCGGCAGCGCGCTCGGTGTCCTCACGCGGCCACAGCCGTCCGAGGAGCTGCCCGCCGACGCACTTGACGGCCGCGGCGGAAATGACTCCCTCGGGCGTGCCGCCGATCCCCCACAGCAGATCGACGGGCGAACGCTCGGTGACAGCGAGCAGCGCAGCGGAGACGTCACCGTGGGGGATCAGACGAACACGGGCGCCGGCGGCGCGGATCGCGGCAATGCCATCCTCGTGGCGGGGACGATCGAGCACGACGACCATGACGTCGCCGACGGGGCAGCCCCGGCGCTCGGCGATGAGCCTGACGGTCTCGCCGAGCGGGCGGTCTAGGTCGAGCAGGTCGGCGATGTCGGGGGCGCCGGCCATCTTCTCCATGTAGACGCATGGCCCTGGATCGAACATGGTGCCACGAGCGGACAGGGCGATCACGGCGAGCGCGCTGGGCATCCCGTGGGCCGCGAGGGTCGTGCCCTCGAGCGGGTCGACGGCGATGTCGACCCGCGGCGGGGAGCCGTCGCCGATGGGCTCGCCGTTGTAGAGCATGGGCGCCTCGTCCTTCTCGCCCTCGCCGATCACAACGACGCCGTCCATCTGGATGGAGTGGAGCATGTAACGCATGCCATCAACGGCGGCCTGGTCGGCGGCCTCCTTGTCACCCATGCCCACAAGCGGAGCCGCGGCGAGGGCGGCGGCCTCGGTAACGCGAACGAGCTCCAGCGCGAGGTTGCGATCGGGCAGCTGATGTGAAGGGTCTGAGCTCACCGGGCGCTCGGAAACCTATACCAGGGCCGCGGTCACTACGATCGTGGCGTGAGCGAGCTGGCCGTCACCGTCGAAGCCCGCATCCCCGCGTCGCTGAGAGGTTCGGTTGACGAGCGGCTGGCGGCGGCCGAGCAGGCTCGGGTGGCCGAGCGCCTGCGCGGGGGCGACGCAACGCTGTGGGCGCCAGCGGGCACGCCGGAGGTCGCCAACCGCCTCGGCTGGCTAACGATCGCCGAGCGGACGCTCGTGGAGCTTGGCGCGCTCGAGCTGTTCGCCGCCGAGGCGCGCGATGACGAACTGGAGGACGTCGTGCTGCTGGGGATGGGCGGCTCCTCGCTCGCGCCGGAGGTTCTGCGCCGCGCGTTCGCCGGGCGCAGCAGCGGGCCGCGGTTGCACGTGTTGGACTCGACCGATGCGGCGAGGATCCGCACGATCGAGGGTGCCGTCGATCTGCGGCGCACGCTGTTCATCGTCTCCTCGAAGTCCGGCGGCACAATCGAGCCGCTGTCGCTGTTCGCGCACTTCTACCGATCGAAGATCGGCCAGTATGTCGAGAGCGGCAACAGATTCATCGCGATTACAGACCCTGGCTCGGGCCTGGAAGCGCTGGCAGCCAAGCACGGCTTTTTGCGGACGTTCGCTGGTGACCCGGACATCGGTGGGCGCTACAGCGCACTCTCCGCGTTCGGCATCGTCCCGGCTGCGCTGATGGGAATCGGCGTGCGCGCACTGCTCGAGGGAGCATCACACGCCTGGGAGACGCCTATCAGCGAGACCTCTACCGGCAGCGAGACCTCTGCCGGTAGCGAGACCTCTGCCGGCGAGGACCCCGGCGCGTCTCCGCCGCAAGCTGCTGGCGTGTGGCTGGGAGCCGCCCTCAGCGGCCTCGCTCGCGCCGGGCGCGACAAGCTCACGTTCGTGATCTCCGAGACGCTGCCTGGCCTCGGGCTGTGGCTCGAGCAGCTCGTGGCGGAGTCGACCGGCAAGCACGGCACCGGCATCCTGCCGGTGGCCGACGAGCCGCTGGGTGAGCCGGCGGTGTACGGGCAGGATCGGGTGTTCGTTTATCTGCCGGACCGCCATGCGCCGGACGCCGCGCTCGACGCGCGCGTGCAGGCGCTCGCGGATGCGGGGCATCCGTTGATCACGATGCCCACGCACGGCCCGGCCGACCTCGGGCGCGTGTTCCTGCTGTGGGAGCTGGTCGTCGCGGTCGCCGGCTGGGGCCTTGAGATCAACCCGTTCGACCAGCCCAACGTGCAACAGGCCAAGGACGCGACCGGACGCGTGCTCGCCGACTACGAAGCCAAGCACGAGCTTCCGGAGGTGGCCGACGCCGATGACGCAGCGCTGCGCTCGTTGCTACTCGACGCGCAACCGCCGCAGTACGTCGCGATCATGGCCTACAGCGAGCCCTCACCCGAGTTCGACGAGGCCGCAGGCGTTCTGCGCGAGGCGATCCGCGAGGTCACGAAAGCGACGACGACGTTCGGTTACGGCCCGCGTTTCCTGCACTCGACAGGCCAGTTCCACAAGGGCGGCCCGAAGACTGGGCGCTTCCTGCAACTGCTCCACGACGGCCCCACCGACGTGGAGATCCCGGACGCGCCGTACACATTCACCACGCTCAAGAACGCCCAGGCGATCGGTGATTTGAACACGCTGCGCGAGCTCGGGTTGCCGGCCGAGCGGGTGCGGCTCACAGGCGAGGACCCCGTGGGCGCTCTGCGCGCCCTGACCGCGAAGATCAAGGAGATGAGGGCCGACAGGCCCGATCAAGGGCGCCCGGAGGGCGGACATGCCAATCAAGAGAGCCGGCCGGACGCCGGATCGAGGTGACCAAGATGACTCAGATCGGTTTTGTCGGGCTGGGCAAGATGGGCGGGAACATGGTGCACCGCATCCGTCGCGACTCCGAGCACGAGGTCGTGGCGTTCGACTTCGACGAGAAGGCGGTCAAACAGGCGGTCAAGAACGGCGCCGCTGGCGCAGGCACATTGAAAGACCTCGTCAAGCAGCTGAGCGCGCCGCGGATCGTTTGGATCATGGTTCCCGCCGGGGCCCCCACACAGGAGACGGTGGACAAGTTGGCCAAGCTGCTCGACCGTGGCGACATGATCGTCGACGGCGGCAACTCGAAGTGGACCGACGACAAACGCCGGGCCGCGGAACTGAAGGGCAGCGGCATCGACTATGTCGACGTCGGGACGAGCGGCGGCGTGTGGGGTCTGGAAGTGGGCTACTGCATGATGGTCGGCGGACCGCCGAGAGCGGTCAAGCGTTTGGCGCCGATCCTCGATGTGCTGGCGCCGGCGACGAACGAGCAGAGCGTCGCCGCGATCGGTCCCCGCGGCTGGCTGCGCTTCGGCCCGTCCGGCGCGGGGCACTACGTGAAGATGGTCCACAACGGCGTCGAGTACGGGCTGATGCAGGCGTATGCGGAGGGCTTCGACGTGTTCGACAAGTGCGAGTACGAGCTCGATAACGCCAAGATCGCGCACCTGTGGGGACAGGGGTCGGTGGTGCGCTCGTGGCTGTGCGAACTGGCCGCGCGCGCGTTCGAGGCCGACGGCAACGGCCTGGAGGCGATCGAGGGCTACACCGAGGACTCGGGCGAGGGACGCTGGACGATCGAGGACGCGACCGCCCATGACGTGCCCACGCCAGTGATCACCGCTTCGCTGTATGAGCGCTTGCGCTCGCGCGGCAACGGCGACTTCGCCGACCGCGTGCTGGCGGCACTGCGCAACCAGTTCGGCGGCCACGCGGTCAAGAGCGCGCCCGGCGCCAGCGCCAAGGCGAGCATCAGCGCCAGCGCAAAGACGAGCACCAGCACCAGCGCCAAGACGAGCACCAGCACCAAGGCCACCGGCGGGGCCGGTCGGCGCGGAGGCCGCTGACGGTGGCGGTCGCAGCTGGTCGTCCGACCGGCGAGCCCGAGCCGGAGAACCCGCTGACCGCCGGCTTGGAGCGCCTGCCGGTCGCGCCGACGACGTTGGTCATCTTCGGTGCCACCGGAGACCTGGCCAAGCGCAAACTGCTGCCCGCGCTGTACAACCTCGCCCACGAGGGCGCCCTGCCGGAGCGCTTTCACCTAGTGGGCGTCTCGCGCAAAGAGAAAGAGCACGAGGACTACCGCGCTGAGTGCGAGGAGGCGATCCGCCGCTTCTCCCGGCGCAAGCCCGACGACGACGTCCTCAAGGGCTTCCTCGACAACGTTCAGTACGTCCCGGGCACGTTCGACGACGAGTCCGTGTACGCGGAGCTGGGGCGCGTGTTAGACGACTTCGAGCAGCAGGCGGGCGAGCCGCTGAACCGCGCGTTCTACCTGTCGACCGCTCCCAGCTTCTTCCCTGTGATCGTGGAGCGGTTGGGCGAGCTCCGAGCTCGCCCAGCACGAGCACGGCGAGGTTCGCGTGATCATCGAGAAGCCGTTCGGCACGACGCTGGAGGAGGCGCGCGAGCTCAACCGCCACGTGCTGGCGATCTTCGAGGAGCACCAGGTGTTCCGCATCGACCACTACCTGGGCAAGGAGACGGTGCAGAACATGATGGCGTTCCGGTTCGCCAACGGCATGTTCGAGCCGTTGTGGAACCGCAATTACATCGAAAGCGTGCAGATCACGGCCGCGGAGGACATCGGCATCGGCTCCCGCGCGGACTACTACGACAGCTCGGGCGCGTTGCGCGACCTGATCCAGAACCACATGCTGCAGCTGCTCTGCCACGTGGCGATGGAGCCGCCGGTGAGCTTCACCGCCGAAGAGGTCCGCAACGAGAAGGTCAAGGTGCTGCAGGCGATCCCCCAGCCGACGGCGGCGGAGATCCCCGAGATGTCGCTGCGCGCTCAGTATGCGCCCGGACACGCGGGCGGCGAGGATGTGCCGGGCTATCTACAGGAGGAGGGCGTGCCGGCGGGCTCAGTCACCGAGACCTACGCGGCGCTGCGCCTGGAGGTCGACAACTGGCGCTGGGCCGGCGTCCCCTTCTACCTGCGCACGGGCAAGCGCTTGGCGCGCAAGGTCACCGAGATCGCGGTCACGTTGAAGCCGGTTCCCCACCTGGCGTTCAGCCAGGATGGCTCGCTGGGCGTGCAGCCCAATCAGCTCGTGCTGACTCTGCAGCCCAACGAGGGTGTCTCGCTGCGGCTCGGGGCGAAGATCCCGGGCACGCGCATGATCATCCGTCCGGTGAAAATGGAGTTCCTGTACGGCACCGCCTTCCTGTCGCAGTCCCCGGAGGCATATGAGCGGCTGATCACGGACGCCATGCGCGGCGACGCGACGCTGTTCACGCGTAACGACGAGGTTGAGGCTCAGTGGCGGATCTGCGACCCGATCGTCAAAGCCTGGGCGCCCACCCACCCGCACACACCGGGCTCTGGAACGGGCGGAGTACCTCAATACGAAGCCGGCTCGCAGGGCCCAAAGGAGGCCGAGTGCCTGCTGCGCGAGGACGATCGCTGGCGCGCGATCTGATGGTCGGTGGCAAGGATCTGCGTAGCCGCAGCGACGCGGTGTGGAGCGAGCAGGGCACAACGCCCGACGCGATCGAAGCGGCGCTGCGCAGCCTGTTGACCGAGATCCACGCCGAAAACGACGACTTCCTGCCGGCGCGTGTGCTGAACATGATCGCGTTCGTGGATCGCGAGTGGAGCGGCGAGATCGCCAACCGCCTGCGCGGGGTCGGGCGCTATCACGCCTCGCGGCTGGTCGTGCTCGCGTACGAGCCGCGGCGCGTGCGCCTAGACGCGCGCGTGATGATCACCTCCGCGGGCGCGTCCGCGCCGGGCGAGCTGGCGCTGCTGCACGAGACCGTCGTCGTGGAACTCGGCGACCGCCACCTCGACGACCTGCTGACGATCACCGACCCCCTCGTGGTCACCGACCTACCCACGCTGCTGTGGTCCCCCCACGGTCATCACGAGGTCGTGACCGAGCTGCTGGCGCTTTCACAGGCCGTACTGCTGGACTCGGTGGAGGAGCCGATCGCGCGGGAGGCTTTGGATCGGGCGTGGGAGCTGACCGCGCAGGCCTACGTCGTGGATCTTGCGTGGCTGCGATCGACCCCCTGGCGCGAGCGCGTCGCGGCCACCTTCGATCCGCTGTGGCTGCGCCGCGAACTGCGCACGATCGCCAGCGTCACCGTGCGTCACCATCCGGCCTCGACCGCGGCCGCGATGCTCCTGGTCGGCTGGCTAGCCTCCTGCCTGGATTGGCGGACCGGACAGCTTGTGGCCGACGGCGACGCGCTCGTGGGCACCCACGCCGGCAGCCAGAACGTTGCCGTGCGCCTGGAGAGCAGCTCCCGAGCTGGACGTGCCCGGGTTGGCGGGCCTGGCGCTCGAGACCGCCTCGGGCCTGCGTCTGCGCCTAAGCCGCGGCGCGGGCGGCCTACGCGCCTACCGCCGTTGGCCAATCTCGGACGATCGGTCGCACGGCGAGGAGCGGGAATGGACGATCCCGGGGGCCTCGCGCGGCGAGACGGGGGTCCTCGGCGAGGGCATCCGTCAGGCGCTGCTGCGCGACCCCACGTACGTGCCCGCGCTGCAGGCCGCGCGGGCGATGCTGGCGTGACCCGCCCGGTACCGCTGTCCGTGACGTGCCCACCGGTGCTGGCGTGACCCGGCTGACCGCCTGCCCTGACGCGGAGACGGTCGCACAACGGGCGGCCGCGCACATTGCGCGCCAGCTACGCGACGCATGCGAACAGCGGGGCGTGGCGCACATCGCGCTCAGCGGCGGGACCACCCCCGGTCGCACGTACGAGCTGCTCGGCGCGAAACCCGAGGATCTGAGCGGCGTGGAGGTGTGGTTCGCGGACGAGCGCTGCGTCGCGCCCGATGACGAGGAGAGCAACTACCGGTTGGCGGGCGAAACGCTGCTGGCGGGAGCGGCGCTCGCGCCGGAGCGGGTGCATCGCATGGAGGGCGAGGCGGGCCCGCAGGAGGGCGCCACGCCGCTACGCGAAGGAGCTAATACGAGAGCTGGCGGGCGTCGGCGCGAGCGCCTCCGTCGCTGCCAGTGCTCGACTTGGTCGTGCTCGGGATTGGTCCGGACGGTCATGTCGCGTCGCTGTTTCCCGGAGCCGCCACGCTGGATGCTGGCGAGCAGGCGGTGTGTCTCGGCGTGCGCGACTCGCCAAAGCCTCCACCGGAGCGGATCACGCTGAGCCTTGCGGTGCTACGTGCGGCGCGGGAGTGCTTGCTGCTGGCAACGGGGGCGAGCAAGGCGGACGCGGTCAGCGCGATGCTCGCCGACCCCAGCCGCCATGTGCCTGCGAGCCTGCTCAGGCGTGAGCGTTTGACGGTGATCGCCGACGACGCGGCCGCGCCGTCTGGACCGCTGCGATGAGCCGGCGTGAGCAAGGAGGTTGTGCTCGTGCGCCACGTGGAGACCGCGTGGAGCCTCAGCGGCCAGCACACGGGCCGCACCGACATCCCGCTGACCGACCACGGACGTGACGCTGCGACGGCGCTGCGCGAGCGGCTGAACAAGCGGCACTTCGACCTCGTGCTCGTCAGCCCATCGGTGCGCGCACGCGAAACGTGCGAGCTGTGCGGACTCGACGCCGGCGCGCAGGTGCGCGCGGACCTGCGCGAGTGGGACTACGGCGACTACGAGGGGCTGACCACGCCGGAGATCCATGCGCAGCGGCCGGATTGGCTGCTGTGGCGCGACGGCTGCCCTGGGGGTGAGAGCCCGGCGGACATTGGCGCGCGTGCCGACCGCGTCATCGCCGAGCTCGTCAGCGCGGATCGAGAAGTGGCCGTGTTCTCGCATGGGCATATGCTGCGTGTGCTCGGCGCCCGCTGGATCGCGCTCGAGGCAGCGGGCGGCGCGCACCTGAGGCTCTCCACGGGGGCCATCTGTGTGCTCGGCCATGAGCGCAGCAGCAGCGGTGATCGCCAGTTGGAATGAGCAACCGGCTTGTAACGCTTTCGGCTGCTCGACGGACTTTCGTTCTAGAGTGACCCAGCACGGCTGGCCATGGCAACCCGCGCGGTAAAGATCTCTCCCCTCTCCCCCGACGCCGAGCAGATGCTGCTGGCGATGGCCGCTGCGCGCGAGCGCACGCTGGCGCTGGTGGCGGAGCTCGACGATCAGCAACTGGAGCGCGTCTACTCGCCGATCATGAGCCCGCTCGTGTGGGACCTCGGTCACATCGCCGCGTACGAGGACCTGTGGCTGGCCCAGCGCTACGGCGGCCTTGAACTGCTGCGCCCGGAGCTGGCCGACCTGTACGACGCATTCGAGACGCCGCGGGCGCTCCGTGGCGAGATCGAGGCGCTCGACGCAACGGACGCGAGGGCGTACCTGGCGGCGGTGAGCGCGCGTACCGCCAAGGTGATCGGCGAGCGCGGAGTCGGCGACGGTGTCCTGTGCGAGATGGTGCTGCGACATGAGCTCCAGCACTCCGAGACGATGCGCCAGACGATGGCAATCGCCGATCTGCTGCCTCCCGGCGGATCAGGCGAAGATGGACGAGCCGCTGCGTGCGGAGCTGGCACCCGAGGGCTGGCTGCAGATTCCCGCTGGAGCGTTTGCGATGGGTGCCGAGGCGGAGGGCTTCGCTTACGACAACGAGCGCCCGCGCCACACCGTTCAGGTACCAGCCTTCCAAATCGCACGCCGACCGGTGAGCAACCAGAGCTGGATGCGCTTCAGCGAGGGCGGCGGCTATGAGCGCTGCGAGTGGTGGTCGCGCGAGGGCTGGGCGTGGAAGGAGGAGCACGACATCACCCATCATCCGACCCTGGCGGCAGGCCATCCGGAGGCGCCCGCGTGCCACGTCTCCTGGTTCGAGGCCGACGCCTTCGCGCGCGCACACGACGCGCGTCTGCCCACCGAGGCTGAGTGGGAGAGGGCGGCGACCTGGACCCAGCAGGCTCCGCAAGAGATCGCCGGCGTCGGTCGGGTGTGGGAGTGGACCGGCTCATACTTCCACGACTATCCGGGGTTCGTCCCGTACCCCTACCGCGAGTATTCGCAGGTGTTCTTCGGGGACGACTACCGCGTGCTGCGAGGCGGCTCGTGGGCGACCCATCCGCGTGTCGCAAACCTGTCCTTCCGCAACTGGGATCTGCCGCAGCGGCGCCAGATCTTCGCGGGCGTGCGCCTCGCCAGGGACGTGTGATGGAGCCTTCCACACCGCAGCAGCCACTCGCACAGGCGGCGATCCGGATCGACTCGCACCTGGACGGGACACACGAACGCTCGCTCGCCGACGATGTGCTCGACGGGCTCACGCGCCCCTTCAAGGAGCTACCCCCGAAGCATTTCTACGATGCTCGCGGAGCCGAGCTGTTCGACCGTATCTGCGACCTGCCTGAGTACTACCCGACGCGCGCCGAGCGCGCGATCCTCGAGGAACAGGCCGAGGAGCTGGCGGAGCTGACGGGCGCGGTCGAGCTCGTCGAGCTTGGTTCAGGCACAGCCGCCAAGACGCGCGTGCTGCTGGACGCTCTGTACGCGGCCGGCACGCTTGAGCGCTACATACCGGTGGACGTCACCGAGAGCATGGTCCGCGACTGCGCCGAGGCCCTAATCCAGTGAGTACCCAGGGCTGCGTGTGCACGGCGTGATCGGCGACTTCGAGCGTCATCTCGAGTGCATCCCACCGGCCGCCGGCCCGCGGATCGTGGCGTTCCTCGGCGGCACCGTCGGCAACTTCCCACCGGGCAGCCGCCGCCGCGTTCTGCGCCAGATCACTCGCTTGCTCGGAGCAGCGGACTACCTGCTGATGGGCACTGACCTGGTGAAGGACCCGCGCGTGCTGGAGGCGGCGTACGACGACGCTCAGGGGATCACGGCGGAGTTCAATCGCAACGTCCTGCGTGTGGTCAACCGCGAGTTGCAGGCCGACTTCGACCCCGATGGCTTCGACCACGTGGCCCTGTTCGACCGGCAGCATGAGTGGATCGAGATGCGCCTGCGGGCGCGCCACGAGCACACGACGCTCGTGCGGGACCTGGACCTACCGGTGCACTTCGACGCCGGCGAGGAGCTGCGTACGGAGATAAGCGCGAAGTTCACGCCCGAGCGCCTGCAGGGCGACCTGTCGGCCGCTGGTCTGGAACTCGTGCGCTGGCTGACCGATCCGGATGAGTTGTTCGCGCTGTCGCTGTCCCGCAGATCCGGATAGGCTGCGCGCCATGAACATCGAGGGCAGCTCAGCGATCGTCGCAGGTGGCGCCTCCGGGCTCGGCGAGGCGACCGTCCGCCGGCTGCACGACCACGGAGCGCGCGTGACGGTCGCCGACGTCAACGCCGAGAAGGGCCAGGCGCTGGCCTCCGAGCTCGGCCTCGAGTTCGTCTCCTGCGACGTGCGCGAGGAGACCCAGGTGCAGGCTGCCGTCGAGCGAGCCGCCGCGGCCGACGGCGGGCTACGCATCGTGGTCTGCTGCGCCGGAACTGGCTGGGCGCAGAAGGTGGCCGGCTCGAAGGGCCCTCACCCCCTGCTGCCGTTCGAGACGCTCATTTCGATCAACCTGATTGGCACGTTCAACGTGCTGCGCTTTGCTGCCAGCGCGATGATCCCCAACGAGCCGCTCGACGACGGCGAACGCGGCGTGTGCGTCCACACCGCGTCGATCGCCGCGTTCGACGGTCAGGTCGGCCAGATCGCCTACTCGGCGTCCAAGGGCGGCGTCGTGGGCATGACGCTGCCGGCGGCGCGGGACCTGGCCCAGTACGGGATCCGGGTCAACACGATCGCGCCGGGCTTGTTCGACACGCCGCTACTGGCCGCCCTGCCGGAGGAGGCCCGTCAGAAACTCGGCGCCGGTGTCCCCTATCCGCAGCGCCTGGGCCAGCCCGCCGAGTACGCGCAGCTGGCCTGTCAGATCATCGAGAACCGCATGCTCAACGGCGAGACCATCAGGCTCGACGGTGCGCTGCGGATGCCGCCGCGCTGACGCCGGGTACCTCGACGGCGATCGCGGTGAGCACCAGTCCATCGCAGAGGAGCCACCGACCCGAGAAGCCCGTGAGCGGCCGATCCCCCAGACGCGGCCCCTCAACCAGTAGCTCGGCGGAAAAGACCCCACCCGTAGAGTCGTGGGAATCGATTCGCACGACGGCGTCCTCGAAGCCAAGCCATCTTCTGGCCAGCGGAAACCAGGCCTTGTAGACGGACTCCTTGGCGCTGAAGAGCACGCGGTCGTGGTGGACGGACGGCGTCGCGCGACTCAGCTCGGCGAGCCATGCGCGCTCCTGTGGATTGGCGATGTCTGCGAGCACGCCATCAGGTAGGGGTGCGTTTGGCTCCGCGTCGATACCGACGGTCACGACGGCACTGGCACGCGCGAGCACGCACGCGCGGTAGCCCTCGCAGTGCGTGATGCTTCCGACGATGCCCGCGGGCCAGCGCGGCTCTCCACGCTCGCCGTTGGGGATTGCCTGTGGCGGCAGACCGAGCCTCTGAAGGGCCATGCGCGCGCACGCCCGCGCCGTGATGAACTCATGGCGACGCTTCTCCACGGCGTTGCCGACGCTGGCCTCCTCCTCGGGGAACAGCTCGGAGTCGAGCAGCTCCTCACGTGTCTCCGCCACCACCGCCCGATCGGGCAGGATTTGCTCGATCATGGCCGCAGCTCCTCCGGGGGCCATATCCGACGCAGCGGCCTGGGCAGCGAGCCTCGACGTTGCCACTCGCGGGGGTATCCGAGCGAGACCTCCTCGAAGCGCACGCCGTCGTGCCAGGTGGTGCGGGGAATATGCAGATGACCGTAGACGACGGCGCAAGCTCTGAAGCGGCGGTGCCAGTCGGCCGTGTGCTCGGTCCCGCACCACTGCGCGAACTCGGGGTGACGCAGCACCCTGGTTGGATTGTTGGTAAGGGGAAAGTGGTTGACCAAAACGGTGGGGAGGTCTGAGTTGCAGGCTTCCAGCCTGAGCTCGGTCTCGCGCAGCCTGGCTTGACACCAGGCATCTCTGCTCGAATATGGATCGGGATGCAGCAGAAACTCGTCGCTGCACACCACGCCAGCTGCATGAGCGCGCGCCAGCGACTCTGCCTTCGTGCTGGCTATATTGCGCCCGAACGTGTAGTCGTACAGCACGAACAACGGTGCGACTGTCACCGGATCTCCGGCCTCTTCCCAAACCGGATAGGGATCCTCGGGGGTGAGCACATCGATGCGTCGGCACAGCTCGACGAGGTGTTCGTAGCGATTGACGCCCCGCAGCTTCAGCCGGTCGCCTGGGGTCGTCCACAGCTCATGATTCCCCGGTACCCATAGCACCATGGCGAACCGTTCGCGTAGCAGGCTCAACGCCCATTCGACGTCCTCGACGTCCTCGCTGACATCGCCTCCGACGATCAGCCAGTCACTGTCGGATTCAGGACGCAGCCGCTCCACGACGCTGCGGTTCTCTGGATGAGTCACATGGAGGTCGCTTACGCCGAGCAATCTGCGTCGCACGAGCGAGCTACCTATCTTGAACTCCTATCGTGCGATCCTCGCAGGCATGCAGCTCCAGTGCTCGGGCGAGACGCTCACGAGTCTCTGAGGGCGAGACGATCTCGTCGACAAAACCGTTGGCCGCCGCGACATCGACTCCGAGAGTCTTCGATGCGTACAGCTCCGCCAGCTCGTCGATGTCCGAGCCGGCGGCGATCGCGCGGCGCTCGGTGATTGCGACCGCCTGGTGGGCGCCCATCACCCCAATTTGCGCACCTGGCCAAGCAAGCGTGAGATCGGCTCCCAAATCTCGTGAGTTCATCACGATGTGAGCGCCTCCGTACGCTTGGCGCAGGGTCACCGTCAGCCTTGGCGTGGTCGCGCGCGCGAATGCACGCAGCAGAGCTGACCCATGGCGGATGACCCCAGCGCGCTCTTGACGCTTACCTGGAAGGAACCCGGGCGTATCTACCAAGACTACGAGTGGCAGCGCTAACCGGTCGCAGAGATCCACGAACCATCTTCCCTTCTCGGAAGCCGCGCTGTCGATCGTGCCTCCCAGGTAACGCGGTTGGTTCGCGATCACGCCAACTGAGCGGCCGTCGAGGCGGGCAAGCGTCGTGACCATGTTCCGCGCCCAGCGAGATGCAAGCTCCAGATGTTGCCCGCCATCGACGAGCGATGCAATCACGTCACGAACGTCGTATACCCGACGCGTGCCCGCGGGCAGATGCTCGGCCGGACTTCCCGCCGGCGGATCAACTGCTGTAGCGCGCGGCGGAGATCCGCCGAGGGCCGAAGGGAGGTAACCCAGCAGCTCGCTCAGCAGCTTTGCGGCTGAGCGATCGTCCTCGGCGAGGAGGTGAGCGACGCCATTTGTGGCGTGAACGCGCGGGCCGCCGAGATCCTCGGCGCTGACCTGTTCGCGTGTGACGCGCTCTACGACCTTGGGGCCGGTGAGGAACAGGCGAGCAGCCGGCGCGATCAACACGACGAAGTCCCCGAGCGCCGGCGAGTATGCAGCTCCGCCGGCACAGACGCCGCCGACCAAAGCTATCTGCGGCACGCGCGCCAGCGCCTGCTCGCGAAAGATCGCACCGTACGCGCTCAGCGCGGCGACACCCTCTTGCAGGCGAGCCCCACCCGAATGCGCAAGGCCGATGACGGGCACGCCGGCGCGGCTGGCACGGCGGATCGTACGGGCGATGGTCTCGCCGCCGGCTGCGCCCATGGAGCCGCCACGGTCGCTTATGTCCTGCGTCCATACGCACACGGGGCGACCGTCGACTCGCGCCGACCCGGCGAGGACCCCGTCGTCCACCGCGGCGCGCCACGGCTGAAGCGTGTCGGGATCCACCAATCCCTGCAGCCGCGCGAGGGCACCGCCGGCCATCTCGGTCGTAAGCTCAACCGACTGCGTGATGCCTCACCTTGGTGAGCCTTCGGTCGGAGCGTCGCGCGAGCTTGCTCGCGCAAGCTGTCGTGTGAGCGGTGCGTCGAGGGTGCTGTGTGGCTCGTGCAGCTGCTCCAGCCGCAGCGCGACTTCAAGCTCAGCTTGACACCCGTGCAGCGAGCGACCAAGTCGCTGCTCGATCGTACGCCGACGGTGTCTGACGGTGCCTCGATCCACTTCCAGCATTGCGGCGGCCGCGTTGATGTTGTGGCCGGTGGCGAAGAGCGCGCGCAGCGTCTGGCGCAACACCCGACCGCCGTTGCGCGGGCTGTCAAGCGGCGCGAGAAAGATCTCTTCCAGCGACCTGGCCGGCACCTCATTGCGCAGCATGGGCGCCACGAGCAGGACATCGGCATATCGCGTGAGCCGCTGTCGGCTGTGCATTGCTACCCACGACGCTTCTTGAGCCTGCAGATGTGTCATGCGCCAGCCGTTGACTCCCTGACCGGGCTCACCAATCGTGACCGACACACTTGCCGCCCCGCTGGAGGACAGCAGGTGCTCGACGTCCGCGACGGCGACCCTCCTGCGCCCGCCGAGCCATGCCCATACGTTCGCGTCGCCGCACGAGATCGACAGGAGCTGACAGCCAAGGCCGTCCGCCAAACCCCGGACAGTCTTCTCTGCCCCGGCGCCGGTGGCGATCATGCCGAGATGCCAGGCATCGAGCTCGTAGTCCAGCCCGCTGGCATCGACGGGCTCACCTGCGAGCAGCCTCTGCACACGCTCCCTGCGACGCTGCTCGACCGAGCGTCCCAGCCGCTCGCGCTCTTGCCTGTACTCGCTGGCGACCGCGGCCGTGAGACGCTCCAGCACCGCCTCTTGCGTCCTGCGTACATGGCGCAAGACGTATGCGTCGCTCGCAAGCTCGCTGCGATCGACCTCGTCCATGACGAACTCCCCCAGCAGTCTGTGTCCGGCGATGTAACGGAGCACGATCGTGTCCAGGCTGAAGCCGTTGCGTGCCGAGCGGCGTGCCTGCACGATGGCCGCCGGAGGGATCGGCTCCGAACATTCCTCGCCCTGCTCGAAGCATGTAACGCTGTAGTCGACAACCGCTACGACTGTCGAAGCCAAGCCGGCTTGATAGTCGGCGTCGTCGATCCCGGCCAACCCCGACACTGCACGGACACGCGCGAATAGCGCTGCCTCAATCTCCGCTTGGCGCTGTCGCAGCCGCTCGATCAGGTCTGCAAAAGCCTCCTCGTACGATCTCGCACGGGTACGGGTGTCTCGGCTTATCCTGGCGCCGGGGTTGGCGATTTGCTTGACGTAGGCAGGGTCGCGACCTCGGTCGTCGGCACGGCGGTCGGCAACTGCCTCTGGAGGGATGGCGATCGTGCTCCTCATGTTGCGTGGACCCGCCTGAATGGCTTGCTGCTGAGGGACGCCCAGTTGGCCCCGCTCGACCGCTCGTGCATGCACGCTGGAACTCGCTTGATCGCCACGCGAGCGATCTGAGGGCCCGCTTGCGCGAGAGCCGTCGCAAGCAATCTGATCATGCGATCTACACCCCCTCCCGTTTAGATCTTCCGCCTCAACACGACCCTAGCGAGTCCCCCATTTTGAACAATGACGTAATCTAAGCACACCCTCTCAGACACGTCAAGAAGCGGGTGTTGACAACGCTGTAATCGGCTTAAACATGCCATTTCAACGTCTATGCCATATAGATAGTCAATGGCTCTGCTGTCCACCTACTACGATAATAGAACCGCACGGTTGGATATTTTTGGAGCTCACGCGCGGCCCCGCGCCGGCAGCCGCACCGCGGCTGCCGGCGACCCTTGTGCGCCTTGCCAGCCAGGCCCGAAATCACAACGATCCGATCGGCTCGACGGAGGTCAACGGCGAGATCCCAATCGAGCCGATCCTATGCTGGATGCACAGCCCACGCAGATGGCTACGCGGGCGTTGACGACGGCGGCGCTACAGGCGTTCGACCAGCATCGCCATGCCCATGCCGCCGGCGACGCACATGGACTCGATCCCGTAGGTCTTATCGAGCGTCTCCAGGTCGTTGAGCAGCGTGGTCATGATGCGTGCGCCGGTCATGCCGAACGGGTGACCGAGCGCGATCGCGCCGCCGAACGGGTTCAGCTTCTCATCCTCGATCCCCAGCTCGTCTTTGCACGGGACGATCTGCGCGGCGAATGCCTCGTTAATCTCCACGACGTCGATGTCGCCGATCGTCATGCCGGTGTTCTTCAGCAGCTGCTGGATCGCGGGGATCGGGCCGAGGCCCATCACCTCCGGGCGGATCGCCGCGACCGTCGAGGCCACGATCCGGGCGCGCGGCGTGAAGCCCTCCGCGTTGGCCTTCTCGTCGCTCATGATCAGCAGCGCGGCGGCGCCATCGTTGAGCGGGCAAGCGTTACCCGCGGTCACGGTGCCGCCCTCCTTGAACACCGGCTTGAGCCCCGCGAGCGCCTCCAGCGTCGTGCCCGGGCGCGGGCCGTCGTCCTTGGTGACGACCATCTCGGGCACGTCGATCTCGTTGCCCTCCTTGTCGACATCCTTGTGCGCGGGCACGATCACCGGCACGATTTCCTTGTCGAAGTGCCCGGACGCCTGCGCGGCCACCGCGCGCGTCTGCGAGACGAGCGCCCACGCGTCCTGCGCCTCACGGCTGACTTTGCGCTCCTCGGCGACGTTCTCGGCGGTCATGCCCATCGAGATGTACGCGTTGTACAGCGAGCCCTCAGAACCGTCGAGCTTGGGGTGGAACTCGAACGGAGCGCCCGGCGCGGTGCGCGAAACCGCCTCGACGCCGGCGGCGATGTAGGTGTCGCCCTCGCCGACCTTGATTGCGTGGAAGGCCATACGCGTCGTCTGCAGCGAGGATGCGCAGAAGCGATTGACCGTGCATCCGGGCACGTGGTAGTCGATGCCTGCCAGCAGCGTCGCCATGCGGCCAATGTTGTAGCCGGACTCGCGCTCGCCGTAGCCGCAGCCCATCATCACGTCGCCGATCGAGCGCTGCTCGAGCTGCGGGTTACGCTCGATCAGGGCTTTCAGCGGGATCGCGGCGAGGTCGTCCGCGCGTACGCTCTTCAGCGAACCCTTGACGGCGCGCCCGATGGGCGTACGAATTGCGTCGACGATCACAGCTTCAGGCATGTGGGGCTCTCTCCTTGGTCGTTTGCGCCCCGCGGGAGGGTTTGCTCCGGGCGGCGCGGGGTCGAGAATCGTATGGGATGGGTCGCTCAGCCGATCTCGTCGTAGCCCCACTCGGTCACCAGGTCACGACCGAGATAGTCACTCAGCGCCAGCACCTCCGGCTTGAAACGGCGACGCAGCTCCAGCATGAAGGCGGCGTCCGGCGGACGGGGGTCACGATAGACGACGCGCCGCCAGAGGGCCCGGAACGCATCGCTGCGCATTGGCGCGGGGGTGAGTGCGCCGGCGATACGAGCGAGCGGACCTGCGGCGGCGGGGTTGCGACGGGCGGTCCGCGCCGCGTGCGCTAGTTGGTGTAGCTGCTGCGAGCGCACGCCCCTCATCGGGCCAGTTTCGACGGCCGCGACCGTGGTCGTGTCGTCCACCCCCAGGAAGCGCAGAACCTTGCGGACGGTCGCCTCGTTGTCGCGACGAAAGTCGTCGTAGATGAGCACCAGCACGTTCTCCGCGGGGAACACGTCGTGGTAGCGGCGCAGCTGCTCGACGTAGTGAACGTGGTCTGAGTACAGCAGCGAGGCGGGGTTATGGCACAAGCGAGGGATGCGCTTCCCCTCGCGCCTGAGCTCCTCGAGGGCGATCGCCTTGCGGAGATCTTTCTGCGTCTCGACGTTGCTGGAGACCATCTGCAGGTGGAACGAGCGTAGGAAGCTCGCGGGCTCACGCAGGACGGCGATGATGCGGGCGTGAGGCTGCACTTCCGCGATGGCCGCGGGGGCAACACGAGATCTGAGGTATTGAGGCGACGCGTCGCCGAGGCGCTGCTCAGGGCTTGCGCCCGCGAACAACGCTAGATAGCCGTCCAACGTGCGCGGGCGTCGGGCCGATGGCTTGCCGAAGCTGGAGCGCAGGTCGGAGGCAAAGAATCGCGGCTCCTTGACATCGGGCATGAAGATCTGTGGGTGGCTCTTGAGCATCAGGTAGAGCGCGGTCGTACCGCACTTCTGATGGCCTACAAGGAAGAAGTCGGGCACCCGCGCCCGCGGCGCGCTCGCGGCACCGGTTCGAGCTCCGGCTTGCGCTCCGGCGACGCCCTCGACTCCGGCGCCAGCCGCGGTCCCGACCTCCTCTGGCGCGGTCTCGCTCATAGGTCCAGCCGGCTGACGCCGAGCTCGTCGAAGCCGACGTGATGGGCGAGCTCGTGACGCACCGTGCGGGTGACCTGGTCGCGCAGCAGCTCGGGGTCGTGGCCGAAGTCGCGACGGAGGGTGTCGCGGAAGATGACGATGCGGTCGTGCGCGTTGTCGCGCGTGGCGCCGTCGCCCTGATAGAGGCCGTAGGCGCGCCGGCGGCGCCCGCCGTCGGAAATGACGACGGCTACGTGCGCGAGCGCATTGCGCAGCAGGTCGGGCAGGTCGTCGAGCGCGTCGCGGACGAGCTCCTCGAAGTCGCTGTCGTTCAGCGGGTCGAGCTCCATGAACTCGCCTTCTTCGGGCGCTACAGCCAATCCTTCGCGGGCGAGCCGCTCGGAGTAGCGCACGATCTCCTCGAACTCACTCTCGGACTCGGGGTCGTGCCAGCCGGCCAGGCGCACCGCCACGAACGCCACGCCGCCCATCAGGGCAGCCGCCACGATCACCCCGAGCGCGACGTCCTCGAGCGCCCTGACGACGCCAATCGAGCTGAAGCCCTGGCCAACTACCAACACAACCAGGCCGATCGACATGGCCACGAGCACGGCGACGCCGACACGCCGAAGGGGGCTGGAGTCTCCGGGTGGGAGGGGCGCGCGCATCGCCGAAAAGGTTAGGGCCGGGTGGGTCCTATTTGAGCGTGCGGGCGATCACGAGACGCTGGATCTCGTTGGTGCCCTCGTAGATCTGGGTGATCTTGGCGTCTCGCATCATGCGCTCGAGCGGATACTCCTTGACATAACCGTAGCCGCCCAGAACCTGCACCGCCTCGACGGTCACCGCCATGGCGGTGTCCGAGCAGAAGACCTTGGCCATCGAGGAGTACTTGGCTCGCTGCGGATGGCGCTGATCGGCCATTGCGCACGCCTTGTACAGCAGCTCGCGCGCGGCGGCGGTGTGTGTTTCCATGTCGGCGAGCTTGAACTGGATCCCCTGAAACTCGTTGATCGCCTTGCCGAACTGCCGGCGCTCGCGGGCGTAGGCGACGGCGTAGTCGGTGGCGCCCTGGGCGATGCCGACGGCCTGCGCGGCAGCTCCCAGGCGTGTGCGCTCGAGCGTACCCAGGGCCACAGATAGGCCCTTGCCGACCTGTCCGATGACGTTCTCGTGCGGGACGCGCACGTCCTCGAAGATCGGCTGCCCGGTGGGCGAGGCGCGGATGCCGAGCTTGTGCTCGAGCTTGCCGACGCTGAAGCCGGGGCGGTCGGCCTCGACGACGAACGCTGTCAGCCGCCGATTCTCGCGGTCGGAGACGGCGAAGACGATGTAGAAGTCGGCGACACCGAGGTTGGAGATCCAGTTCTTGGTGCCGCTGATGATCCATTCGTCGCCGTCGGCGACGGCGGTGGTCCTCATGCCGGCGGGGTCCGAGCCGGCCTCGGGCTCGGACAGGGCGAAAGCGGGTGAGAACTCGCCGGTGGCACACCTGGGTAGGAAGCGCTCCTTCAGCTCGTCGCTGCCGAACAGCTGGATCGGCAGCGTGCCCAGCTCTTGGATCATCAGGATCAATGCGCACGACGCGTCCACCTTGGCGATCTCCTCGACGGCCATGTTCAGCATCAGCGTGCCGGTCCCAGTGCCGCCGTACTCGGTGGGAAACGGCAGCCCGAGGATGTCCTGCTCGCTGAGGACCTTACGTACGTCCCACGGATATTCCGCCCGCTCATCGATCTCGGCCGAGCGCGGTGCGATCTTCTCGCGCGCGATCTGCCCAATCGTCTCGCAGAAGTCGAGGTGCTCCTGGGGGATCGTGTAAACGTCGCTCAGCGCCTCCATGACGGTGATCCTAGTGATGAGAAGTTCGTTTCGCGCAGTTGCCGCCAGGGGCTGGGCGCCCGCGTCACACGGCCGCCGCGACCCGCGCGTCGCGTTCTGGGTGTCGCCGGACGCTACGCTCAGGTGAATGAGCGCCGAAGACGACGGTTCCGGCATTGACGTCGAGCCCGAGCGAGTTTTGGGCTGGCTTGAGGAGGACGCCGACCTACAGGTGATCGACGTGCGCGAGCCTTACGAGCGTGAGGCGGGACACATCGGGGGTTCACGTCACATCGAGCTCGTCAAGCTCACATCCGAGGCGGGCACGGTCGACCGCGACCGGCCGGTGATCTTCTACTGCCGTCTGGGCTCGCGCTCGGAGATGGCCGCGCAAGCGTTCCGCGCGGCGGGCTTCGAGGCGTACACGATGACTGGAGGGCTCGTGCGGTGGGCGCAAGAGGGCCGGCCGCTGTCACCTCAGGGCGGCTACGTTGCCGATCACTGACAGACCGACGACAGAAGGAGACCAGATGGAGGCTTCGACGACGGACTATCCCGGAATCACCAGAGGCGAGGGCTACGCGGTGGGCCATCTCGACGACCTCGGCGACGGACCTGGCTTTCGCAAGGTGCGCAAGGGCCTGGGTGTGACGGCGTTCGGCGTGAACGCGATCGTGATGCCGCCTGGTATCGAAACGCGGCTCCCACTACCACGACGTCCAGGAGGAGCTGTACTTCGTCCACCGCGGCACGATCGAGATGGAGTTCGGCGACGGCTCGGTGCGGCGGCTGGAAGAGGGCGGGCTCGCGCGCGTGGATGCTGCCACGGTGCGCAAGATCCGCAACGTCGGCGACGGGGACGCTGTGTACCTGTGCGCAGGCGGCAAGGACGGCTACATCGGTCGCGATGGACGCGTCCCTCCGGGCGAGGAGCAGAGGGTCAAAGCGATTCACGATCTTTCCGCGGAGCAGTCGCAGTGAGCTGTGCCGGCGGTTGCTCTTGAGCGAGGCCGAGGACCGATCGCAGCCCGACCGATCGACGATCGGCCAGCGGCGACTGCTGCGGATCGGGCGTACGACGCTGAGCATCCCTCTGGCGGAGGTCACGCTGCGTACGAGTCGCTCTTCGGGTCCGGGCGGCCAGCACGCCAACGTGACCGCCTCGCGCGTGGAAGCCATCTTCGACGTGCTCGCCTCGCCGACGCTGAGCGAGAGCCAGCGCACCCGCGTGCTCGCGCGCGCCGGACCGCGGCTCGTGGCGGTCGCCCAGGACGAGCGCTCACAGGCGCGCAACCGCGAGCTTGCCCTGGAGCGGCTCGCCAAGCGCCTCGAACGCGCACTGGCGGTGCCCCGCCACCGGCGCGCCACCCGCCCGAGCGCCGCCTCGCGCGCTCGCCGGCTGGCGGACAAGCGCAGGGCGGCTCAGCGCAAGCTGGAGCGCAAACCGCCGCCCGCTGATGGGGACTGATCAAGGGCTTCGTCAGCCCGTGCTGGCCAGCAGCGTGGGCACGGGGGCCAGTCCGAGCTCCTCGTACTAGTCCAATAGCTCCTTGACGTAGCGCTGGTGCAGCCGGCCGAGCGAGGTCTTTTCCGGGTGGAAGCCGATCGCGTTCCACAGCAGGCCCGAGGCGGGCGCCCAGGCGACGATCAGGTACACACCCAACACAAGTGCGACCGCTCGCAGCCTGCGCGAGCTCGACAGCGCAGCCAGCGGCAGCACCCACAGCACGTACCAGGGCAGGACCCAGCTGAGGGTCACTAGCAGGCCGACGCTGGCCCAGCCGGAGGCCGCGAGCGAGTCCCTGCGGCTCCACGCCAGCCAGCAGCACGCGAGCACCAGCGCGACCAGGACGCCGCTAAGGCCCGTGCGCAGACCTGTGCTCTCGCCACCCGCGCCGGCCGCGAGGCCGATCAGGTTGGGGATGCTCTCGCTGGTGACGAGGCTGCCTTGCGTGCTGAGATCGGGAATGTGCAGGCCAAACGCCAGCAGGCTGGCGGCGCCCACCGCTGCACTCGCGAGCACCATCCCCAACAGCACCTGGATCAGCGCTCGCGGAGCTCGCAGCAGACCCACCAGCACGACCGGGATCAGAACCCCCCCCGACGCCTTGATCGCCGTCGCCGTCACGAACGCGGCGCCCGCCCCCATCTCGATCGCCGAAAGCGGGAACAACCATTCGCGCACGCCGGTGGCTGAGATCCGACCCGCCCGGCCGCCACCACCCGCCTTGCCGGCGCCACCAGCCACTACCGTCCTCCCCGTACGCGCGAGCAGCAGCAGGTAGAAGCCGAGCATGATGAAGAAAACCATCAGGAAGTCGTTGTGGTCGCCGCCGAGCCCCCACACGAGCACGATCGGGTTGAGGCCGACGAGCGCGACCGCAGCCTGACGGATCGCGACCCAGCAGTCGCGCACACTTCCAGACGAGGAAGATCGTCGCCAGGCTCGCGGCCACGAGGATGCCCTTCAGCGCCCAGAACGAGCCGGCCACGCCGAGGGGAACCACGACGAAGGTCAGCAGCGTGAACAGCGGTCCGTAGGGGCTCAGCAGCTGGTGCCAGTTGCTGAGCAGGAAGCTCGGATCGTCGTGTGGCTCGAGGATCGGGATCGTGGTGTAGGGGTTGAGGTTGTGCACGACCTCCATGCGCCCGTAGTTGACGTAGTTGAAGAGGTCCGTCAACGCCAGCGGGGGGGCCAGCAGGAAGATCGCGTGGGCGGCCACGATCGCCGCGATGACCCAGCGCGCGCGCAGCCGCGGCGCATGTTTGAGCGCGAGGACATAGCCGGCGTACATGACCACAATCGCGCCCGTGAACAGGTACTTGAGCGTCGTGCCGTTATTTGTGAACCCGGGCAGCAGCCCACCCAGCGGACCAGCCATCCAGTGCGGGAAGAAGCCGGTGTGGGTCGTCGGCGTCAGGATGCTCGGGCGGTTGGCGGCTATCAGCACGACGAACAGGCTGAGCGCCACGATCACCGCCAGCGCTAGAGCCCCGGCGAGCACACCGCTGCCTGTACCAACGTGCTCGTGGGTGTGCTCGCGAGCGCGTCTGCCCGATAGCCAGCGGCGTCGTGCGACGGGCCGCTTGCCGGCGACCGCGCCGCGGGGAAAGGTGGTCGCGTCGCCGGGCATGCTTAGCGTCGCCACGATATCCGCCCGGACACGGGCATGCTTAGCGTCGCCACGATATCCGCCCAGACACGCAGAGGGCCCGCCGAAGCGGGCCCTCGAACAGTGGTTCTGTTTCCGTGGCCTAGATGGCCTGGACGTTTACGGCCTTGGGACCCTTCTCGCCCTGCTCCGGGTCGTAGGAGACCTTCGCCCCCTCCTGCAGCGAGCGATAGCCCTCGCCGTTGATGCCGGTGTGATGGACGAACAGGTCCTTGTCACCGTCATCCGGGGTGATGAAACCGAACCCCTTGTCGTCGCTGAACCACTTGACTGTGCCAGTAGGCATGGTGTGAATTTCCTCCACGGTATGTGCGTGCTGCACGCGGAGGATGCTTCTCAAAGCTTCGACCTGCGAGCGCTTGCACTACTTTCGCCGGTCTTTTGCGCCGGCCATACACGACGACCGTAGCACGTCGCAATGGTCATGTGTTGTCGAGTTGTTGCCTGCGACGGACCGGCGGACCACCTGTTTGCGGCCCTCAGCGCGGCTAGGGTGGGGCGATGGACGTGCACGCAGGCCACGATCGCGGCCCGGCGCAGGAGCAGCGGCGTGCGACTGGACCGCCTGCTGCCGACGGGCGATCCGGCGAGCGTCGAGGAGCTCGTCGAGGAGCTGGGGCTCTGGAGCAGGCCTGTCACAGCGCCCGAGGACCCGGCGTCCGGCCGCCCGCGCGTGATGCTCAACATGATCAGCACCGTCGACGGCCGCGCGACCCTGGGCGGCCGCTCGGGACCGATCAGCGGCCGCGCCGACAGGGCGCTGTTCCACGGCCTGCGCAGCGCCGTGGACGCGGTGCTCGTCGGAGCGGGCACGGTGCGCATGGAGCGCTACGGGCGGATCATCCCCGACGCGTCGCGCAGGGCGCAGCGAGGCGGCCGCGGACTCAGCGAGGAGCCGCTGGCGTGCATCGTGTCCGGGCGCCTGGCGCTGGAGGAGGACATCCCGCTGCTGGGCGAGCCCGCCGCGCGGGTCGGCGATCATCACCGCTTCGGCGGCGAGCCTTCCCGCGCTCGGCGCCCGCATCGACTACGTGCGTGCCGAGCACGACGGGCGGCTGGACCTAGCGGCGGCCCTGGCCGAGCTGCGGCGAGCGCTTCGCCGTGCAGAGCATCCTGTGCGAGGGGGGACCGCACCTCGCCTGCCAGCTGCTCGCTGCCGGGCTGATCGACGAGCTGTTTCTGTCGCTCTCGCCGTTGCTGGCCGGAGGCGAGCCGTCCGCCGGCGAGGCGCTGCGGATCCTCGCCGGCGGCGAGCTCGAACCTCCCGTCGAGCTGGAGCTGCTGGCAGTGCTGCACAGCGACTCCGGCCTGTTCCTGCGCTACGGCGTCTCCGCGCGCGAGCGCGTCTCGCGGGAGACGATGCTCAGCAGCTCGCTGGCCAGCTGACGGCCCTGCGTGGCCACGCGCGGCGTGGCGGCGATCCGCACCACCACCTCCTCGCCGTCGAGCTCCTCGAGGGTGATGCGCGGAGCGTCGCGCAGCGGCGTCTGCAACGACTTCTCGAGGATCTCCTGCAGGTCGCCGGGCGTCATCCCGGCGCGCAAGCGCGCGCGCAGGTTGACCGCCTCGGGCTCGCGCAGCGGCAGCACCGCCACGTTGAGCACGACGCTGTTGGGCACCAGGATCGAGTCATCGCCGGTGGCGAACGTCGTGTACAGCAGCCCCAGCGAGCTGACCGTGCCCTCGAGCTGACCGGCCAGCGGGCCGCCCTGCAGCCGCACGCGCTCGCCCACGCGGAACGGGCGCGCGCTGAGCAGCACCGTGCCGGCGATCAAGTTGCCGAGCGTCTGCTGCGCGGCCAGGCCGAAGATCACCGCCGTGAACGCGCGTGCCGAGCGCGAGCGTTTTGGCTTCGATCCCCGCCACCCGCAGCGCCACGAACAGCGCCAGCACGACGTCGTCAGGCGGATCAGGAACCCGACCGTGCCGGCCGTCGCCGGGTCCAGGCGCCGGAACAGCGGCGGACCGAGGCCGCGGCCGATGTCGCGCGCGATCGCCCAGCCGAGGATCATCAGCGCGAGCACCGTCACCACCCGCACGGCGCTTCCAGCGGTTCTTCCAGCGACTTGTGCGCGGGACGCTGGCCGTGCCGCACCGCCGGCACGTCGTGCCGAGCAGGCTGACGCGGTTGTCGTAGAGCAGCACCACGCCCACGAACAGCGGCACGAGCACGAGTGCCTCCAGGCGCGCGCGCTTGACCACGCGCGGGCTGATCTGGCGCAGCAGCCCGACCTCCTGCCAGGCCTGGCTGCGGGTCTCGAACATCTTCGGCGGGGTTCTCGGGATCGGCATGGCCGTCAATGATGGTGCATGACCGGCCGCCAGCCCGAGACCGAGCGTGCGCAATCGACCGATCGCGAGCCCGCCGAGGAAACCGCCGCATGCAGGCGACACCGAGGACGACGGTGACCACACATACGCTACGCCTGGGTGTAGATGACCATCGCCAGGCCGAACAGCAGGCAGTAGACGGCGAACGGCGTCAGCGTCCTGGTCTTGAAGTAGCGCGACCAGGAAGCGCGACGGTGAACACGGCCGTCACCGCCGCGGCACGCGCACGCGACGAGCGCCTGGCCGCGGATCCCGTCGCCGAGGTGGCCGAGCAGGTCGGGCAGCTTGACGATGCCCGCGGCGAGGATGATCGGCGTGGCCAGCAGGAAGGCGAAGCGCGCCGAGTCGCTGTGGTCGAGGCCGCGCGCGAGGCCGGCGCCCATCGTCACGCCGTCGCGGCTGATGCCCGCGACCAGCGCCGTGGACTGGGCGACGCCGACGACCAACGCCTCGCGGTACTCGAGCGTGTCCAGCTCGCGTGCGCCGTCGGGCTTGGCGCCCTCGCGCATGGCCAGTTCGCGCACCTCCGCGCGGCGGCGAAAGCGCTCGGCCGCGAACAGCAGCAAGCCGTTGACCATCAGGAAGATCGCTGCGATCTCCGGCTTGGCGGTCAGCGTGCGCAGCTGATGCTCGAGCGCCAGCCCGATGATCCCGGCGGGGATGCTGGCGGCGATGATCAGCCACGCTAGGCGCTCGGTGGAGGTCTCGATCCGGCGCGTCGCCAGCGTGCGGAAGAACGCGCGCACGATCTGCACCCAGTCGCGCCAGTAGTACGCGAGCAGGCCGAGCGCGCTGCCGACGTGCAGCATCACCACGAACGCCAGCCAGAAGGACTCTGGCTGCGACTGGGCCTTGACGAGCTCGTTCCACCCGAACAGCGTCGGGAACAGCACCGTGTGCCCGAGACTGGAGATCGGGAACAGCTCGCTGACGCCCTGCAGCACGCCGAGCACGATCGCCTGGAAGTAGCTGATGGCAGAGGCGAGGGGGATCGCCGCGAGGCTCGACATCGCCGCGAGAGCTTATTGGCTGGAGCCGATCCCACGCCGCGGCACGTCCGGGCTCGAACAGCCGGAAACATTGCGATAAATCTTCACCAGCGCTTCACACGATCGTTGCGGCTTGGTCACAAAAAGACGTGCTTTGCAGGGAAATCTGTTTGATATGAACGGTCGGCAAACGACATCGCGCCAGGGAGCCACACCGCACCAGGGAACGGCACCGCGGGCCACAGAGGCGGCGAGCAGGGTCGACATGCACTGCCACTCGAGCGCATCGCAGGAGTCCAAGCTCGGCGTACAGCGGGCGGTGGGGCTGCCGGAGTGCGCGACGCCGCCGCAGGAGGTGTACGAGCTGGCCAAGCGCCGCGGCATGGACTTCGTGACAATCACCGACCACGACACGATCGCGGGCGTGCTCGAGATCTCCGACCGTCCCGACGTGTTCGTCTCGGAGGAGCTGACGGCGCGCTTTCGCGGCGAGCCCCAGGCCGTACACGTCCTCTGCTACGGCATCACCTGCGAGGACCACGAGTGGCTGCAAGCCAATAGCGGCGACGTCGAGCTGTGCGCCGCCTACATGTACGAACAGGAGATCGTGTGCGCGCTCGCCCACCCCTACTACACCGTCGCCGCACCGCTGAGCGCCCGTCATCGCCGCCGCCTGGCCGAGCTGTTCAGTATCTGGGAGATCCGCAACGGCGCTCGCGCGCGCGAACTCAACAGGCCCGCGGCCACATACGTCGCCACGCGCGAGGGCATCGGCATCGGCGGCAGCGACGATCACGCGGGAGTCGACATCGGACGTACCTACAGCGAAGCGCCGCCCGCGCACACGCCGCAGGACTTCCTCGCACACGTGCGCGCCGGCAACGTGCTCGCGCGCGGCGCCCAGGGGAGCGCCGCCAAGTGGGCCCACGCAGCGATCGCGCTGGCCGCACGCTCGTTCGGGAAGGACCGGCCAGAAGACGGGCAGCGCGATCGGCCTGACCCCCGACGCGTGATGACGATGGCGAGCCGCCTACTGCGCGAGGGCGACGCCCGCCGCGGCGCGGTCGGCAGCGACCTGAGCCCCGATGACGCCCGTTGTCTGCTGCGCGCGTGGCTGAGCGCGGTCGAGCTCGACCACCTCGACGAGCGCCAGCCTGATCGCGTACATGCAGCAGGAGGACTTCAGCCACTCCGATCTCTACCGTCGCGCGTGCCGCTTGCACGAGCGCAAGCTGCGCCACGCTGTCAGCGCGGCGGTCGCCGCCGTGACCGGCCAGGCCGAGCTGCTGGCGGCCGCCGAGGGCCTGTTCGAGGCGTGCATAGCCGCGATCCCGTACGCCCCCGCGACGGCGTTCCTCGCCAGCGAGCAGGCGAAGCTGGCGGCGATCCCGTACTCGAGTGCCGGCACGCTGGACCAGCGAGCGGGCGGGCACGCGCGCGAGGACGGCGAGCGCCCGCGCGTGGCGATCCTCGTGGACGGGATCGGCTCCACGCACGGGGTCACGCGCACGATCGAGGAGATCCGCCAGCGCGGCGTCCCCGGCTTCGAGATCGAGGTGGTGGGCACCGACCCACAGGTTGACCAGCGTCTGTCGGCGGTGGCGGAGATCGACGTGCCCTTCTACCCGGGGCTACGGATCGGCGTTCCCAGCCTGCCCGTCGCCGTGCAGACGCTCGCCGGCTCCGGCTCCAGCAGTGGCGGTTACGACGTGATTCACGTCTGCTCGCCGGGACCGGCCGGGATCGCCGGCGTGCTCGTCGCGCGCGCGCTCGGCCTGCCGCTGGTGGGTAGCTACCACACGGAGCTGGCCGCCTACGCGGGGCTGCGCTCAGGCGACCGGCGCGTCGCCGACGCGATGGCACTGGCCATCAGCAGCTTCTACCGCGCGTGCGACGTCGTCCTCTCCCCCAGTCCCGCCTCCGACGCAGCGCTGGCCGCGATCGGGATGCCGTCCGAGCGGGTGTTGCGCTGGGACCGCGGCGTGGACACCGCGCGCTTCGATCCCGCGCTGCGCCGGGAGTCCCCACCGTCCGGCCAGATCAACGATCCTGTACTCGGGACGCATCACGCGCGAGAAGGGCGTCGAGCTGCTCGCCGACGCATTTCTGCTGGCGCGCGCGCGTGACCGATCGGGGATCGGCGGACGCCTGCACCTGGTGCTTGCCGGCGGCGGCCCCGAGCAGGAGCGCCTGCGCGAGCGCCTCGGCGAGCATGCAAGCTTTCTCGGCTGGCTGGAGGGCGAGGAGCTGGCGCGTGCGTACGCGAGCGCCGACATCTTCCTGTTCCCCAGCGCAACCGACACCTTCGGTCAGGTGATCCTCGAGGCGCAGGCGAGCGGCGTACCCGTGGTCGCCGTCGCCGAGGGTGGCCCACTGTCGCTGATCGAGGATCGTGTCAGCGGCCTACTGTGCGAGCCCGACGCGGAGTGCCTCGCTGACGCCGTGCTCGAGCTCGCGAGCTCGCCGCTGCTGCGCGCGCAGCTCACTCGCGGGGCGCTGCGCTCGGCGCGCATACGCACGTGGGAGCGCACGCTGGAGCGGCTCGCGGACGGCTACCAGCACGCACTGGTTGATCTTCGACCGGTCGGCCTCGACGCCCAGCCCGTGCCCGTGGGGGCGAGCGACCGCGCCGCCTGAGGCGCAGCGCCTGAGACCGATGCCCGGCATTCCGCCCAACCAGCTGCGACAGACGATCGCGATCGCCCTGCACGGGATCGAGCCGGCGACGTTCGAGCGCTGCGCCGTGATCCGCGACTGGCTCGACGACCACGGTGTTGACCGCGTGACTTTGCTCGTAATCCCCGCACGCGACCTGCATCCTGTGGGCGAGCGTTCACCGGAGATGGTGGAGTGGCTGTGCGAGCGTCGGCGCTGCGGCGACTCGATCGCCCAGCATGGCTTCCAGCACGTTCGCGCGCGGCGTGGCGGCTCAGCGCGGCGGCTGCTCGCGCGGGCTCACGGCCAGCGTGACGGCGAGTTCGTGGGGCTGGACTGTGAGGAGACCCGGCGCGCGGTTCACGCCGGCTGGCGCGTGCTCAAGCTCGCCGGCATCGAGCCGGACGGCTTCGTCGCCCCCGCCTATGCATACACGTCCGCGCTACGCCAGACGCTGAGCGTCAGATTCAGCTGGTGGGCGGGACTGCTACGGGTGCACCGCACACAGTCAACTCTCGACCCGCACGCGCCGGGCGAACAACCAGCGATCGCCCAGCTGGCCCCCGCCTGGAGCCTTGCTGGAACCGGTCCGCTCGGACGTGTCTTCTCGCCGTCGCTCCTGCGCGTCGGATCGCTGCTACCCACTAGCACCCTGCGCCTGGATCTGCACCCCGCCGACCTCCAGTTGCCCGCGTCACATGATGGCCCTGGAGTGGGTGCTTGCGCGCTCGGGCTCCCGTCGCACGGCCGTCACCTACCGCGAGCTCGCGGGCGTGCCGCCGCTGGGGTCCGCGCCAGGTGCGGAGCGGCTCAACCCTTGCCCGCGGTGAACATCGACGGTACAAACGATTTGACCGCCGACAGCCCTGCATAGCCAAGGTGCTGGAGTCCGAACAGGTCCTCGATCGTGCGCAGCAACGAGAAGTGGTTGTACGGTTCCTGATCGGTCGTCCCGCCTGTCACGATACGGCGATAGCAGCAGCGCCCCCACCGCGCCACCGCCGCTCGGGGCACCCACGAGCGTCTTGGCGGGGGCGTTTGGGAACAGCGGCTGCCCGCAACACGAGCTCGAGTCGGCGAACGCGCCACTCGACGGCGCCTGATCGACCGTGATCACGAGCAGTCCGTTTTCCTTGTAGGCCTTCGAGCTTGTGATCTCAGGGACGACCTGCTCGAGGAACGTGCCGGCCGGGGCCAGGCCGGCCGGGGCGCCGGCGGAGCACGGCGTTGGGTTCCCGTCGTGGCAGCGGTCAGGCACGATGTAGGAAAAGCTGGGCGTGCTCTTGGCGCTCGCCAGATCGTCCTTCAGCTTGTTCAGTCCGACGTCGTCGACGGCGCACTGCGACGAGTCGATCACCGAGTCGAAGTACACAAACGGGTTGCGGAACGTCGCGTACGGCCCACTGCCAGTAGTTTCCTGGGCCGTTGGGTCAACCTGTCCGAGAGCCGGGTGAGCGCACGCGCCCTGCGCGGCGCCTTCGTCGATCCCTTCCACATACGCCCGCCACGTGAGGTGCTCGGCGGACAGCTGGCTGGCGAGCGTCGGCGTGGAGGCCGGGTACACGCAGCCGCTGCCCAGCACCTGTTCGTCGGCGCCCGTGCCGGTCGGCGCTATTGCGGTGTAGTCGGAGCAGTTGGCCGCCGTTTCCGCGGTCGGGCCCTGGCCGCTGAGCAGCGCCACCTCGTTCGCCAAACCCTGATGCGCGACGGCGTCGTAGTGGGTCAGCAGCTCACCTTTGTGCTCGAGCGTATGTACCAGATAGGAAGCCGTGGAGGCAGGACCGAACACCGACGCATACGGCTCGTCGGAGAGCATAATCACGAACACGTGCTTGAGCGGCGGCAGTTTCTTTGCCGGGCTCCCCGCGACGGATTCGCCGGAGCCGCCCTGCGAGCTGCCAGAGCCGCTGGAGCGGGAGGAGCCTTCTTTGGAGCCGGAGGAACCTTTGGAGCCGCTGGAGCCGGAGGAACCTTTGGAACCACTGGAGCCGGAGCCGCCTTCGGAACCGTCGGAGCCGGAGCTATGTTCGGAGCCGCCGGAGCCGGCCGCGGGCACGCTCTTACTGGCGGTCGGCGTTGGTTCCGATTCGGAGGACGGTGGTTCGACGGCGGATGCCGAGGCGGAGGGTTCGGACGTCGAGGAGCCGGCGGAGGTGGACGCGGACGACAACCCCGACGCGGGAAGCACGATCTTCACGGGCGAGCGCGCGGACGCAAGCGTGGCGTTGACGCGTGAGCCGGCGACGTTGCCCAGGAGCACGCCGAAGCCGAGGAACACCAGCACTAGTAACGCCGAGACCCGTGGCGGGGGTAGCCTCAGGCCGGCGCGCGCAGGCGGGACTGAGCCCGCGGCAGGGTCGAGCACAGCCGAGCTGTGCGCGTCGGCACGCGCGGTGCGCGATCGCCCGGCGACGTGCCTCAGGAGTTCCTCGAGCTGTGCACTGCGCGCCCCGACGCGCGCACCGCAGCCAAGGCAGTAGCGCTGGTCGTCGGCGAGCGACGAGCCGCAGTCCGCGCACTGCCGAGGACGCTCGACGCTGATGGCCAGCGCTTCCTAGTCGTCCGAGCTCGTAGCGGGCTCGGAGCTGGGCGCGCCCTGGTGAGCGAGCAGGGCATCCATTATCGAGGTGGCACCATCCTGCTCGACGACAGCGCTGCTGGGCTGACGCTCCATGAGCGTGGTCCCGCACTGCCAGCAGTAGAGCGCTCCCCGGCTGTGAGGCGCCGCACAGCTTGGACAGCCGCCGGCCACGCCGTCCTGTTCCATGCGCAGCAGGCGCTCCACCTCCGCCAGCTCGGCGTCGCGTTCCTGCAGCGCCGCCGCGCGGCGCACGAGCACATCAAGGCGGAAATGATCGCGGATGGCCATCTCGTAAGCGAGACCTCCCAGGTCCCAGTGCAGCTCGGTTACCTGCTCGGCGAGTGCGTCACGCCTGTGATGCAGGTCTGAGTCCATGCGCACAGGAGGCTTCAATCTTCGACCACGTCGGGGAGGTTCTTGGACTGTTCCTCGTAGCTCTTGCCTTTGACCGACTTCAGGCTCTTGAGCACCGAGGGCGGAGCCGGTTTGCTCTCGCTCTGGCCAACCCCGCCGGGAGACGTGGTGGGGGGTTCCTTTTCCGCCGCCGAGCTCGAGCCGCCGTTAGACACCTTGATCACCTTCGCGCCCGGGAAGATTTTCTTCAAGCCAGCCAGGGCCTTTGCGGCTTCGGGCTTGTTGTGATAGACGCCCGAGTAGATCACATAGCTACCGGCGCTGAGGCTGCTGAATTCTTCGGACTTCAGCGCGCCGACCGCCTTCGCATCCTTGGCGCTCGCTGCCGACTTGGCGCTTTCTACGGCGCTGACGGCAGTACCCGACTGCGACAGCGTCTGTAGCTGCACTGTGTAGCCGTCGGTGCCTGACGGCCAGCTGCCGGTGAAGGACGCTTCGCTGGAGGCAGTGGTGCTCGTGCCTGTGGACGTCGGCGCAGCGACGCTGATCACCTGTGCCGGCGCCGCGCTCTGCTTAGGGGCGCTCGAGCGACCGATCAACACGCCCACGCCCATCGCCAGCAGTAGTACACCGACGCCCGCGATGACCGTCAGCGTGTTGTTGCGCTGAGCGTCACCGCCGGCGACAGGAGCGCCCGGGGCGAACGGGGGCGTGGCGCCCGGCGCAGTCGGCACAGTGGCCTGAGAGTCGACGCGCAGGCGCGGCTCGCTCAGCAGCACGCTGCTCATCGGAACGCGCCGCTCGCCGCACTCCAGGCAGTAGCGCTGGTCGGCTGCCAGCGGCGCTCTGCAGCTCGCGCACTGCGTGGCCGTCCCTGCGTGGGGCGGTGATGAGCGTGCGATCGATTCGGTGGACAGGGTGACTACCTTCGTGTCTGTGCCGCCGGCGGCGGAAGGGAGACGCCGGACGCGCGGCTGCGCGGCTCTCGGTGCTCCTGACTGTATGGTCGGGCCGCACGCCCGACTAGGCGTGACGATTTTGTGAAGGGCGGATGCCGCACCGCTCCCAACGCTCTGCCGGCTCCCACGCCGCGGCTCGGTGCACACCCGCTCGGGCACGCGAAAATCGATCCTCGTCGCACCGCATCGAATCGACGCCAACCGGGTTATGAGAACGTACCAAAGAGTGCATCGCGCAGGGGCGTGCGCTCGAAGCGAGCCCACGACCCGCAAACAGAACAGCGACAGCAGAGAATAGGGAGACTCCGATATGAGCAGCAGCAAGATCGGCCGGTGGATTCTGCGGAGCGTGCCGCTCCTCGCGAGCGTCATGCTGGCGTTGACGCTGGCAGCAGGCTCGCAGGCCACCACAACTGCCCATATTCACGTGTCTACGGGGGGTGCCACCCATCTGCGCGGTTCGACCGCGCTGCTCACGGGCGTGATCGTTCCCAGCGGCACCGAAACTAGCTACTACTTCCAATACGGCACGACCACCGCCTACGGCTCCCAGACACCGACGCTGCCGACGGGTCTCCCCGCTGCAACGAGCGGCACGAAGCCGAAGGTCAAGGTTGGCCAGTCGATCTCGCATCTGACGCCGGGAGTCACCTATCACTACCGGCTGGTGGTACTCCCGTCCGGATCCAGCACGCCGATCTTGGGGCGCGATAGGAGCTTCGTCGCTGCCGCCAAGGACAGTACGCGACTCGTGTTCAAGCTCGCCAAGACCAGCATCGCCGATGTATTCGGGACGCCATTCGTGATCAGCGGCACCCTCGCGGGGATCGGCAGCGCCAACCAGCCGATCGCTCTGCAGACCAGCCCCTACCCCTACCTGGAACCATTCGCTGACGCCGGCGTCGGCGCCAGCGGCACCACCAACGCGGCCGGCGCTTTCTCCTTCCGCATTAGCGGACTCACGCTGAGTACCGAGTTCCGCGTGGTCACGCTGGGCAAACTCCCGGTGTACAGCTCGGTGCTGGCGGAGCACGTGGCACCACATGTGATCCTCCACGTAAGTGCGGCCCACGCGGGGCTCGTGCGCCTCTACGGGACGGTCACGCCCACGAAGGTCGGCGCGCATGTCTTGATCCAATACCAGAAGCCTGCGAGACCGCATGGCAAGTCCGAAAGCACCGTCAGACAGGTGACAATCGCCACCACCACGCTCAAGCGCGGCTCGTTGAGCTATTCGCGCTTCAGTGTCATCGTGAAGATCGCCCGCAGCGGCCGCTACCGCGCCTACGTCAGCCTCAATAAGGGTCCACTCGTATCCGGCGCCAGTTCCAGCGTCTCGATTCGCGCCACCGCCCCTAAGAAGAGGGGCAAGAAAGACTAGGTCAGCCGGAGATCACACCGCGGGCGACGAGCAGCCCCACCACCCGCTCGACCTCTTCCTCGACGGTTTCCTGAAAGGCACCGAGCACCAGGTCGGGTTCAGCAGGCTCCTCATACGGAGCCCCAACGCCGGTGAGGCCCGCGAGCTCGCCCGCCCTGGCCCGCGCGTACAGACCCTTGGGATCGCGCTGCTCGCACAGCTCGAGCGGGGCATTTACGAACACCTCCAGGAAGCTGAGCTCGTCCACGGCATGCAGCGCAGCCGCCGCCTGGCGATCGGCCGCGTAGGGACTGACGAGGCTGACCAGCGCGACCGTCCCAGACTCCGCTAGCAGCCTCGCGACGTGTGCGGTGCGCCGCACATTCTCGCTGCGCGCGCCTTCGTCGAAACCGAGGTCGCCGTTGAGACCGTGACGCAGGTTGTCGCCGTCGAGCAGGAACGCCGGATGGCCGGCCTCGATCAGACGCTCCTCTACGCCCGCCGCCACAGTCGACTTGCCAGCGCCGGGAAGCCCCGTGAACCACAGTGTTGCTCCACCGTGCCCCAGTGACTGCCAGCGACGCTCGCGTGTCATTCGCGTTCCCTGCCAGCGCACGTTCGGGCTGCGCTCGCTCTTGCCCTCGGACTCGCCCGGCCCCTCAACCTCGGTATCGAGGATGACCCCCGCCGCGACCGTGTCGTTGGTCGCCTCGTCGATCACGATCAGGCTCCCGGTAACACGATTGCGCCGGTATGAGTCGAACACGAGCGGAGCACTCAACTCCATATGCACACGCGCGAGATCGTTGAGCTCGAGCGTGGTGGCACTCTCATCGCGGCGCAGGCTCTCCACGTCAATCCGGTAGCGGACATCGACCCCGCCGACCATCGCGGTGCGCGTGGTGTGCTTGACCAGATAGCGCCGGTGCGAACTCAGCGGCTGCTCGGACATCCAGCACAGCAGACACTCGAACCGGTTGGAGACCGTCGGCTGGTTCTGGGTGCGTACGATCGTGCTGCCCCGTCCGACGTCGATGTCGTCGGCCAGCCTGAGCGCCACCGACATCGGCGGGAACGCCTCCGCGACGGGACCCTCGAAGGTGTCGATGCCGGCGACCGTCGTGTGCTGTCCGCTCGGCAGCACAACCACCTCATCGCCCGGGCGGATGATCCCACCGGCGACCTGACCGGCGTATGCGCGGTAGTCGGCCACGCTGCTAGACGGTGGACGGATCACCCACTGCACCGGAAAGCGCACGTCGATTAGGTTGCGATCGGACGCGATATGGACGTGCTCGAGGTGGTAGAGCAGCGGCGGCCCCTGATACCAAGGCATCGCCTCAGATCGCTCGACGACGTTATCTCCGAGCAGCGCTGAGATCGGGATGAAAGTCACGTCGGGCAGCTCCAAGCGCGCGGCGAACGTGTCGAACTCCTCGACGACCGCATCGAAGCACGCCTCGTCGTAGCCAACGAGATCCATCTTGTTGACGCACACCACCACGTGCGGGATCCCCAGCAGCGAGCTGATGAACGCGTGGCGCTTGGACTGGGCGACGACGCCCTTGCGGGCGTCGACCAGCACGATCGCCAAATCGGCGGTGGAGGCACCGGTGACCATATTGCGCGTGTACTGCTCGTGGCCGGGCGTGTCGGCGATAATGAACCGGCGTTGCGCCGTGGCGAAGTAGCGGTAGGCGACATCGATCGTGATGCCCTGCTCGCGCTCGGCGCGCAGTCCGTCGGTCAACAACGACAAGTCGAGGATCTCGCCCTTGCGCTGACTCGCCTGCTCGACGTGCGCCAGCTGGTCGGCGAGCACCTGCTTGGAGTCGTACAGCAATCGGCCGATCAGTGTGCTCTTGCCGTCGTCGACCGACCCTGCGGTGGCGAAGCGCAGCAGATCGGCCGGACGCTCGCTCAGGCGCCGGAATACCTCCGCGGCGCTCTCACCGGGAATGGCCGCAGCGCTGGCGCCATTCGAGCGGGCCTTGCCGTTACCGTTGACCGCCACACCCCGTGGCGAACCGATCCCGCCCACGCCGCTCATCAGAAGTACCCCTGCCGCTTGCGATCCTCCATTGCCGCCTCGGTCACTCGATCGTCGGCGCGGGTCTGACCGCGCTCGGTCACCTCCGTGGCGGCGATCTCAGCCACGACCTCCGCGAGCGTGCCCGCGTCGGACTCGACCGCGCCGGTGCAGCTCATGTCCCCAACGGTGCGGTAGCGGACCCGTGCCGAGAACGCCTGCTCCCCGTCCATTAGCTCGACGAACGGACTGAGCGCGTACAGCATGCCGTCGCGGGAGAACACGACGCGCTCGTGGGCGAAATAGATGGAGGGCACCTCCAGCGCCTCCTCGGCTATGTACTGCCACACGTCGAGCTCAGTCCAGTTGGAGATCGGAAACACCCGCGCATGCTCACCCTTGCGAATGCGTCCATTGTAGAGGCTCCATACCTCCGGACGCTGTTTATGGGGCTCCCACTGGCCGAACTGGTCGCGGAAGGAGAGGATGCGCTCCTTGGCGCGTGCGCGCTCCTCGTCGCGGCGGGCTCCGCCGAACGCCGCGTCGAAACCGTGCTCGGCGATCGCATCCAGCAGCGTGACCGTCTGCAGCGCGTTGCGCGAGGAGCGCGGACCGGTGTCCTCGACCACGCGCCCGCTACGGATCGACTCCTCGACCGACGCCACCACCAGCCGCTCGCCCAGTTCCGCGATCCGCCTGTCGCGGAACTCGATCGCCTCGGGAAAGTTGTGGCCGGTGTCCACGTGCATGACCGCGAATGGGAACGGCGCCGGGCGGAAAGCCTTCTCGGCCAGGCGCAGCAGTACGATCGAGTCCTTGCCGCCGCTGAACAGCAGCACGGGGCGCTCGAATTCGGCGGCCGCCTCGCGCATCACGTGAACGGCCTCGGCCTCGAGCGTGCGCAGGTGCGTTAGGTGATAGGTGGCTGGCATCCGTGCTGGGGGGGCTGGCTATCAGCCTGCTCAACGTAACTGTGTCTGACCTGACGATTGTGAACTTTAGGGTGCACTAAGTGGCCTTGTCAAGATTGGCACAACCTCCTGCGCGGACCGCATCCCTCTAGGCGAGCTCCCAGCGGACCTCGAAGCGATGGATCTCCGGGTCGCTCAGCAGGCCCCTGGCGCCGTACTCAAGGGCCGGGATCTGGGTCTCGTAGCACAACATCGAGGCGAGCTTCGCCGCCGCCGCCTCGTCGTCCAAGCGCTCGACGCGGGCGCAGCGCAGCGCAGGCAGCTCCGGTATGCGATCGAGGAACGACAGCCAGAACGGGGCGACGTCGCGGTTGGGTTCCGGCTCGCGTCCGTCGACCCAGGACGGCCAGCCGTGCGTCACGCAGTAGGGCAGCTCGGCATACAGGCTCACCGGCATGCCGGTGAGCCGCAGCATGCGTGCGTAGCGGCGGACGAGCACGTGATCGGGGTGCCCGCCGATGCCGGCGGGCGCATACACACGCGATGCGACCACACCCACCGAGCTCACCGCGAGATCGAGCTCATCCAAACTCGGGGCGGGCGGCGGCGGACGGTACTGGGCGTCCAGAAACGGCAGGTTGACGGGCTTGCGTGCCGCGCAACCGAGGGCGACGGCGTCCTCGGCGATACGCTCGCGGACTCGCTCGGCCGAGTCCCGGGCTCCGGTGATCGCATCCCACCGCTCCAGGCGCCCCGCCGGCGGGATCCCGGTGAAGATGTTCACCACGCGTAACTCGCGGTCGCTCGCCAGCAGACTCCAGCAGTCCAGCACCGCGTCGTCCAGATGCGGCGAGAGCAACAGCTCCGGCGCGCGCGGGTCGATCCGCATGCGCGATCGGAAGCGACGCTCCTCGCGGGCCTCGCGCAGCGTCCGCGAGCGCCGGCGGAGCCCGCGTGACATGCCGCCGAGACGAGGACGCCTCATCGAGGCGGTCGACCGGGCGTCGCTAGCCAGTTCACGACGGCGTTGCTCCGGGCGAACTCAGCGCGCGTGAACGGACCGTCGCCGGTGGCCGAGAAGATGCGGTAGCCAAGCTCACCAAGCAGGTCCCAAACGCTGTCCGACGCCGCCCCGTACAGAGCCGCGGCGTCGGCCACGTGCTCGAAGATCACGATCGGTCGCGCTTCGCGCAGCACCGTCCTGCCACCTTCGAGCACCTCCAGCTCCGCCCCCTCGACGTCGATCTTGATCGCGGCGGGAGTCACGTCTGCCAGCTCTACCTCCAGCGTGGAGACGGTCACGGGGATGTACTGTGGATGGCCGCGCTCATCGCTCACCTTCGGACTTCGCCGCAACCCGCTCCAGCCGTCCATCTCGGTGAAGTGGCAGAACTGTGCCACGCCCGTGCTCGCGCCAACCGCTAGCTGCCGGCACTCTACGTCGGGGAACGCACTCGCGAGTTCGGCGGCCAGGACCGGGATCGGCTCGAACGCGAGATGGCGGCCCTCCGGCGCCACGCGTATCGCCTCGCTCAGAACCTGCCCGCGGTTGGCGCCGACGTCGACATAGGTGGCGTCGACGCTCAGCGCACTCGCGAGGACGGCGCGGATTCCGATCGCGTCGCGTTCGGCCTGCCGTGCCCCGGCGTCCACCGCAGCCAGCAACTCCGGCCGTCCGAGACGTCGCGATGCCGCCCCGACCGCTCGCTTGGCGAGCATCGCCGCCTGCAACCCCCGCGGAGCCTGCTCAGGCACCGAGCACCTCACCCCGGTAGGCACAGTCGATCGCCTCCGTTAGCGCATCCAGATCCCCGGTCGGCAGCACCAGCCCGTCACGACCGGGGACGATCAGGTCCTTCATTCCGGTGTCCTCACTGACGATCGCCGGCAGGCCGCACGCGAGCGCCTCTGCGGGGGCGTAGCCGAACCCGTCGCTGTAAGTGGGGTGCACGTACACGCGCGCAGCCCGCAGATGGGGCAGCGGATCGCCGCGATGGATTGCGATGCGCGAGTCACCGGCGACGGCACGCTCGATGAAGCGCCGCATCCCGCGCGTGCCCGCCCCCCCGACGAGCACAAGACGCAACTCTGTGTGGCGCAGGCGACGAACGGCGTCGATCAACAGCGGAGTCCCCTTGGCGACGGACAAGGCACCGACATACACGATGTCGAAGGTCGCAGCTGTGTGGGGCGCAGGCGCGGGCGTGAAGCGGGCTGCCGGTGTCAGCGGGAAGATTGACACCGCCTCCGCGGCGACTCCCTCCTGCATGAACGACTCCAGCGTGTAACTGGAGGAGACATAGATGCGCTCGGCCTGTGCGTACTCGGCGAGGGTGCGCGTGACCAAGTGACTCGCCCAGGAGCGCTCGAGCGGGTACCGATGCTGGGCGCGAGCGTGCTGACGTGCCACATGGCGCAGGTGCGCGGTGGGCGACATCAGCCCGAGCGAGCCGAACCGCGCCCGCCGCGCCGCACGAAACTGCGCCAACGCCTGGCCGCTGAACGCGAGCAGATGGTCGGCCGCTCCCAGTCGCCGGGCGGCACGTGCATCGAAGGTGACGCTCGCTCGCCACGCACGCCAACCGGGGGAGAAGCGCACGAGCGGACCCATCGCAGCGGCGAGCGTGCGTGCGGCCAGCTCGCCGCCCGCTGAAGCAGCGGCGAGTTGCTCCAGCGGATCGCAGATGCAGATCGGGGGGCGCTCACGCCGCGTGAGCGCGTCGACGATCTCCTGCAGATGGCGCCCGAGCCCACCTTGGCCGAACGGCGCCGAACAGGACACGACGACCCGCCCGGACGGAAGCACCGCTTCCTGGCCGTGTTCGCGTGCGACCCGCCAGCCCGCGTCGAGTGCCCCTCTAGGCTGCTCGGTGGAGCTGGGCCGCCTAGTCGATGACGTCATAGCCCCACAGGGTCACGAGATCGCGGCCCAGATACTCACTCACTGCGACGACCTCCGGCTTGTAACGACGACGCAACTCCAACATCAACCCCTCATCGGGAGGCGACAGTGGCGCCAGTACCGCGCGGCGTCGAACCGTCCCAAGCGCCCGTCTGCGCATGCGGCGAGGCGCAAGCTTCTTCACGGACGCCTTGACCGCTCGCGAAACCGGCCCACGCCCCACCGACACTGCATGCACAACGTCATCGAGCCGCTGCGAACGCATGCGCACCGTGCTGTTCGCCTCTGTCACATCGACCGGCAACCGATCGTCGACCTCGAGAAAACGCAGCACCCCACGCACGGTGGCCTCGTTCTCCCGCCGAAAGTCATCGTAGATGAGCACCAACAGTTGCTCTGGCGCGAACACGGCGTGATAGCGCTGCAACTGCTCGACAAAACGCACACGCTCGGAGTACTGAAGCGCCTCCGGCCGCGGGGAACGGGGCGGAACATGTCTACCTTCGCGCCTGGCGCCCTCCAAAGCGATCGCCTTGCGGAAATCCTTCTCGGTCTCGACATGATCCTGGATGAACTGAAGATGCAGCGAGCGCAGGAGGCTGGCGGGCTCCCGCAGGAGCGCGACTATGCGCGCAGCGGGCTGAATCTCCGCGATGCGGCTCGCCGCTGCGTGTGAGACGAGATAGGCAGATGACGCCTCACCGACGCGCTGATCCGAGCGTGCTGGGACGAACAGGCGCAGATACTCCTCAAGTGTGCTCGGGAGCGCGCCGACCGCCGCTCGCTGGAAGCGGCGCGGCTGGTCGGGCGCGAGAAACGACGGCTCCTTGAGATCGGGCATATAGATCTGCGGGTGGCGGCGCAACATCTCATACAGCGCGGTCGTGCCACTCTTGGGATGACCGACGATGAAGAAGTCAGGCACCCTCCCCCCCGACTCACCAGTGGGATCTGAGTGTTCAGTCGACACTGTCGTGCTCCTAGGACGCAACGCGGAGTTGCGGATGCGATCGGTGGTAGGTGGCGGCATCCGTGCTGGTGGGGCTATCAGCCTGTCAACGTCAGTCCATGCATGGACTGACCGACCGTCAACTTTAGGGTGCGCCTGCTCTTTGTCAAGCGGTGCGATAAGAGGCGCTACTTGAGCGTGCGGGCGATCGCGAGACGCTGGATCTCGCCTGCAGCCGGCGCGTTTCAGTCGATGCTGTCGTAGCCCCAGAAGCTGAGAAGGTCGCGGTCCAGGTACTCGCTCAGGGCGAGGACCTCTGGCTTGTAGCGTCGACGCAGCTCCGTCATCAGGACCTCTTCAGGCGCGCGCGGTTCGCCGTAGACGACCCCTTGCCTGATCGCACGGGCCGCATTCCGGCGCACGCGGGCGGGCACGAGCGCCCGCGCGGCTACGTTCACGCGTGACGAAACCCGGCCGCGTCCGGCGAATAGCCGGCTGACGGTCTGGTTGAGCTTCACCGAGCGCACGCGCACAGTTGGGTTGGCTTCCACGACCTCGATCGGAGCCGTGTCATCTACCTCTAGGAAACGCAGCACCCGGCGCACGGTCGCCTCGTTGTCGTCTCGGAAGTCGTCGTAGATGAGCACCAGGATCTGCTCCGGCGCAAACAGAGCGTGGTAGCGCCGTAGCTGCTCGACGTAGCGCACGCGGTCGGTGTAGCGCAACCGCAGGGGGTTGGCCACGTTCCGGGGCCGACGAGCGCCTGGCGCGGTCAGGTCCTCCTTAGCGATCGCGTCGCGGAGGTTCTTCTCAGTCTCGACGTGATCCTGCAGAAACTGCATATGCAGGGACCGAACGAAGCTGGCGGGCTCCCGCAGGATCGCGATTATGCGCGCCGCCGGCTGCACACGGGCGATCTCCTCGGCGGCCACGCGCGACATGAGATATGACGGGGAGGCCTCGCCAACGCGCTGCTCCGGCCTGGCCACATCGAACAGAGCCAGGTACTCGTCGAACGTCTGGGGGGGCGATGGCGGCCGTTGGCCGCGATCTGGCTGCGCCGGCAGGCGAGCCCGCAGATCACTGGCGAAGAAGTGCGGCTCCTTGAGATCGGGCATATAGATCTGCGGGTGGCGGCGCAACATCTCATACAGCGCGGTCGTGCCACTCTTGGGATGACCGACGATGAAGAAGTCGGGCACCCTCCCCTGCGACCTATGCGCAGCGGGAAACCCCGCCGTGTCATCCACAGCCTCCCCTACCTCCACGGGGAGCTCAGTTCAGTCGATTTGGTCATAGCCCCAGAGCGAAACGAGATCACGGCCCAGATATTCACTCACCGCAACGACCTCCGGCTTGTAACGTCGACGTAGCTGCGTCATCAACTCCTCATCGGCGGGGTCGGGTGGCGCGAGCACCAAACGCTTACGAACCACGCCCAACGCCAGATGTCGCAACCACTGGGGCGCAAGTGCCTTCACCGAGGCCTTCACCGCACGCGACACTGGTCCGTGCCCCACGGACACAGCATGCACGAGTTCATCGAGCCGTTGCGAACGCATGCGCACCGTCGAGTTGGCCTCGATCACATCGAACGGCACGCGATCGTCAACCTCCAGAAAACGAAGCACCGTACGAACCACAGTGTCATTGTCACGCCGATAATCGTCATAAATGAGCACCAGTACCTGCTCTCGTGGAAACGCCTGGTGGTAACGCTCCAACTGCTCCACAAAGCGCACGTACTCCGAATACAGCAGCGCCTGCGGTCGGCTGCATCCGCGAGGAATGCATCTTCCCTCACGCCTGACATCCTCCAAGGCAAGAGCCGCCCCAAGGTCGCTCTCCGTCTCATAGTGCGATTGCAGGTTCTGCAGATGCAGCGATCGCAGGAAGCTGGCGGGCTCTCGCAGAATCGCGATCACACGCGCTGCCGGCTGAACGGCCGCTATGCGTTCCGCGGCCGTCGCGGACCACAGGTACGTCGCGGACCTCTCTCCTAGGCGCTGCTGCGAACCAGCCGCATCGAACAGCGACAGATACTCCTCGAGGGTCCTCGGCAGGGAGGAGCGATGAGCCTCACGAGGCAGCTCGCTCGCGAAAAATGCCGGTTCCGCGAAGTCGGTCATGTAGATCTGCGGATGGCGGCGCAACATCTCATACAGCGCGGTCGTGCCGCTCTTGGGATGACCGACGATGAAGAAGTCGGGCACCCGCTTCTGCAACCCACGCTCGGTAGCGGGCCCCACAGCTTCCTCTATCGCCTCCCCGACATCCGGGCAGCCGGGCTCAGTCGATCTCGTCATAACCCCACAGCGAGACCAGATCGCGGCCTAGGTACTCACTCACCGCAACGACCTCCGGCTTGTAACGACGACGCAGCTCCAACATCAGTTCCTCGTCGGGAGGCGCAGGCGGCGCGAGCATCAGACGCCGGCGGACCACGTCGAGCGCCCGATGGCGCACACGGCGGGGCACGAGCGTCTTGATGCCCGTCTGTACCCCGCGCGAGAGCGTGCCTCGCCCAACCGATACCTCGCGCACCAGCTCGTGCAGGCGCTGGGAGCGTACGCGCACCGTGGGGTTGGCCTCGATCGCCTGCACCGCAACAGTGTCATCCACATCCAGAAAACGCAGAACCCTGCGCACGGTCCCCTCATTGTCGCTGCGAAAGTCATCGTAGATCAGCACCAGCACCTGCTCCGCCGGGAACACCGCGTGGTAGCGGCGCAGCTGCTCGACGTAGCGCACATTGTCCGAGTACAGCAGCCCCTGTGGTCGCGGGGACTTACGAGGGATGTGTTCTCCCCTGCGCCTGGCGTCCTCGAGCGACAGGGCCTTGCCGAGGTCAGTCTCCGTCTCGACGTGCGTCTGCACGAACTGGAGGTGCAGTGAGCGAAGGTAGCTAGCCGGCTCTCGCAGGAGCGCGATAATGCGCGCGGCGGGCTGCACCTCGGCGATTCGCGCGGCTGCCGTGAGCGACCGCAGGTATGACGGCGAGGCCTCTCCCGCACGCTGCTCCGGTCCTGCCGCGGCGAACAACGACAGGTACTCCTCGAGCGTGTCCGGACGCACACTGTTCGGCCCTCGGAAGCGAGAGTGCAGCTCGGGCACGAAGAACCACGGCTCCTTCATGGGCATATAGATCTGCGGGTGACGCCTGAGCATGTGGTAGAGCGCGGTCGTGCCGCTCTTCGAGTTACCCACGATGAAGAAATCGGGGAGCCTCCTGTGCGGCTGGCGATCGGTGAGGGGCGACTCAGTCGACATCGTCGTAACCCCACAGCGTCACGAGATCGCGGTCCAGGTGCTCGCTCAGGGCAAGAACCTGCGGCTTGAACCGCCGCCGCAGCTCGATCATCACGCTCTGATCGGGTGAGCGCGTCTGGCCGTAGACGACGCGCCGGCGCGTCGCACGAAGTGCCTCATGGCGCAGCCGTCTCGGCGTGAGTGCCTTGATCCCCGCCTTCGCGGTTCGCGCAACTGGGCCGCGTCCGAGCGATACCTCGTGCACCAGCTCGTGCAGGCGCTGGGAGCGTACGCGCACCGTGGGGTTGGCCTCGATCGCCTGCACCGCAACAGTGTCATCCACATCCAGAAAACGCAGAACCCTGCGCACGGTCCCCTCATTGTCGCTGCGAAAGTCATCGTAGATCAGCACCAGCACCTGCTCCGCCGGGAACACCTCCTCGTAGCGGCGCAGCTGCTCGACGTAGCGCACGTGCTCTGAGTACAGGAGCTCGTGCGGTCGGGCACAATGGCGCGGGATCTGCTCTCCCTCTCGCCTGGCCTGCTCGAGCGACAGTGCCTTGCCGAGGTCAGTCTCCGTCTCGACGTGATTTTGCACGCACTGCAGATGGAAGGAACGTAGAAAGCTCGCCGGCTCGCGCAGGATTGCGATGATGCGCGCCGCCGGCTGCACCTCGGCGATGCGCCCGGCTGCGGTGTGAGACATGAGATATGACGGCGAGGCCTCTCCCGCGCGCTGTCCCGGACCCGCCGCAGCGAACAACGACAGGTAGCCGTCGAGCGTCTCGGGGCGCAGATCGTTCGGTCGTCGGAAACGAGAGCGCAGCTCGGGCGAGAAGAACCACAGCTCCTTCGGGTCGGGCATGTAGATCTGCGGGTGGCGCAGCAGCATCTGATAGAGGGCGGTCGTGCCGCACTTGAAGTGCCCGACGATGAAGAAGTCGGGGACCCGGCTCTGCAGCGCATTCATAGGTGGTTATGGTAGGTGGTGGGTGCGTCTTCCTGTCAAGCGGCGCGACGGGCGATGGCACGCTCGTACACGGCCAGCATTGCCGCGGCGTGATGCTCGGATGTGAAGGCTTCCTGCACCCTGCGGCGGCCGGCGCGGCCCATGCCCACGCCGCGGTCCGCGCGCTCGACGATCGCGCGCACCGCGCGCGCCCACGCACCCGGCTCGTGCGGCGCTAGCAGATAGCCCTCAAGCCCGTCCTCGATAATCTCAGCCGGGCCGCCGACGTTCGTGGCGAGCACGGGCACCGCCAAGGCCATCGCCTCAATCACAGCGCGCCCGAACGGCTCCTCTGTGGAGGGGAGCAGAAGGATGTCAAGCGCGCGCACGAGCTCCGGAACGTCCTCGCGCTCCCCCAGCCACGACACTCGATCCTGCAGACCGGCGTCTGCCACCTGCGCGCGCAGGCCGGCCACGTAGGCCTCGTTGTCGAAGCGCGTCGAACGCGCCACGAACTTGGCCGAGCCGATCAGCAGCAGGTGCGCGTCGATGCCTTCCTCGCGTAGCAGTCTGAGAGCCTGGATCGCGGTGTCCTGCCCCTTCCACGGACTCAGCTGGGCGACCACGCCGAGCAGCACCTCGCGCTCACCCGCCGCGCCGAGTCGAGCGCGCGCCCACGCGCGATCGATACGGGCTGGATCCCAGCGCGCGAGGTCGACTGGATTGTGCACGACCTCCACGCGCGCCCCCGGCGCGCTCGCCCATACCGAGCGAGCCGTGTAGTTGGAGTTTGCCACGACCGTGGTAGCGGTGGCGGCGATCAGGCGCATCGTCGCGGTGGCGAGCAGGCCGGCGGGTAGGCAGTCGCGGACGTGGACGACGGTGGCCGCCGGGGACAGCCGTCCGAGGCCGAGGACGATCCCGGCCCGGATCGAGTTTGCGTGTACGAGATCCGCGCGCTGCCGGCGCGCGATCCGGCGCGTCTGCGGCGCGGCGAGGCCTAGCTCGAGCATCGCCCGCGGAGTGTGCAGCGGGTGCAGCCTGAGGCTGCCAGCCGTGCCGGTAATCGTGCTCACGGGGATGCCCAGTTCCGTGACGGCCGTCGCCAGCTTGCCGGGTGGCGCCGCCAGCCGCCGATCGACGGTGCCGGGCAGCGCGGCGAGCAGGCTTAGCAGCGAGCGCTCGGCGCCGCTGACCTCGGCGGTGTGGTTCACATACAGGACGTTCACGCCAGCCGTGCGCCGCCCACGGCGCGTCCTCGGAGCTGTTCGAGCAGCACCGCTTCGACCCGCGCGGCGATCAGCGGCCAGGCAAAGCTCTTGACTCGCTCGGCCCCGGCTCGGCCTAGCCGCTGCGCTAGCTCGCGATCGAGCAGCAGGCTCGCGATCGCGTCGGCCACCGCGTGGGGATCGCTCGGATCGACCAGCAGCCCGCTCTCGCCATCGGCCACCGCGTCGAGGGCGCCAGCCACGTTGCCGGCGACTACCGGCTTGCCGTAGGCGGCGGCCTCGAGGTAGACGATCCCGAAGCCCTCTCCAGCCAGGCCACCGTCCGGGACACGGCTCGGCATCGCGAACACGTCGCTGCTGCGCAGCCAATGGTCGCGCTGGCGATCGGATACCGAGCCGAGGAAGCGCACCGCATCGGCGACACCAAGCTCGCCGGCGAGCCGTTCGAGATCCGGACGCAGCGGCCCGTCTCCGATCACGATCCATTCCACCCCGGGCACCCGCGCACGCACCAGCGCGAGCGCCCGCATCAACACATCGTGTCCCTTGTAACTGTCGTTCAGCCGCGCGATCGTCAACAGCGTCGGATGCTCGGCCGACTGCGGCGCGGGGTCATCGGGCAGCTCGACGCCGGGAGGGATCAGCCTGATGTCGAGCGGCGAGCGCGCCGCCGCCCTGATCAGGGCGGCGGTGTAGGAGCTGACCGCGATCGCCACGTCGGCCTGTCGCGCCGCGAACGCCGCCAGCCTCGGTTTGTCGCTGATCTCGTTGGCATGGAAGTACTGCACGGTCCGCGCGCCGAGCCCGTGCCGGATTGCCGCCGCGGCAGGGCCGGTGACGACATGTGCGCTCAATGTCACATCGGGGCGGAATCTCAGCGCGTCCGCCAGCGCAACCGCGTTCAGCGCGACGATGCGACCTGGCCCTAGCTGTCTGGCGAACCGGACACGCTTCGTCGGGAGCTCGCTGGCGGCGTCGAAGCTCGTGCCGCCGGGACCGTCCAGCGTGACCACCTTCGTTTCGAAGCCGCACATCCCAGCGGCAAGCCGATGGGCGAGCACCTGAATGCCCCCTACAGCAGGCGGGAAATCGGGCGTGAGGAGCAGCAACCGAGGCTTGTGCATGGTCCGCGGAGCATCGCACGCACGAGCACCGGGCACGCATACGAATGTCCGGCTACGCGCCGCTGCGTTAAGCCGCACGGGGAAAGCGCCGATCGGACGCCGGAAGCCATCCCGCTCGGACGACCCCCCCCCTGGAGATCATGCCCACCGCACCCACGCACATCCGCTCACGCACACGTGCAGCCACGCTTCTCAGCGCAGTCTCGCTTGCCGTTCTCGCGAACCTGATCGCGCCGTTTGCCGCGCCGGCGAGCGATGGTCACCGCACTCATGCGGCATCCCGCCGTCACATCGTCCACCCTACCTGCGTACTCAAGCGCAGCAAGAAATCCTCCAGCCACCGCGGCCGCTCGCGGGGGTGTCCCACCACAAAGGGCACTACGAAGACCACGGCACAACGCGGGACGAAAAGCGGAGGCCTGACCGTTGAAGAGATCGGCGTCTCGGCGCTGACCAGCCTACCCACCGCGCCGGGCGCACCGAGCGAAGGCTCCACCTCGGCCAAATCGAAGTCCGGCAATTCGTCCGCCAATGCACCCGGCAATCTCCCCGTCGAATCCGGCGAAGTCGTCAACGATCCGATTGACGCGCGATTCCTGACCGACGTTCCGTTCGGTACGCGCTCGTTCTGGCTCCAGCCGTGGCGGGCGTACCTCGATACCTGGCCCTCGTCGCGGCTGCTCGAATCGGTCGGGATCAACTTCAATGTGCGCCCGGCGGATGCCGAAGACACCGCTCAGCTCCTCCAGGACACCGGCTTCAAGCTCGCACGCATCGGCATCAGCTGGTCGGCCCTCTCATACGAACAGCCGACGGAATTCCTGGCCACTCACCTGGCGAGCATCACCACCCGCCTGACCGCGCTGCACAAGCACGATCTGCGACCCCTGATCGTGCTCGATGCCAACAGCGGCGCCCCCACGCCCGAGATACACCTCAACCTCGAAACAACCGCAGCGGCGCCCGCCGGCGCCCAGACCGTGACGCTGAGCGCCGCCAGCGCTGCCGCGGTCGTCCCCGGCAAGTCCGGCTTCAACGGGCTCACGTTCTCCGGTAATCCCGACATCCTCATCACGTCGGTCAACGCCAGCCATGTGGCCACGCTCTCCAGGACGCTGCCCAACTCCCTCCCCGCGGGTGCACACTCCGGCACGACGCTGCTGTACGCGCCGTTCACGGCGCCGGAGCTCGCCAACGGAGAACCGAACCCCGCCTTCCAGGCGACTCTCGCCGGCTGGCTTAACTACGTTGCGGCAGTCTGCAAAGAGGCCGCAAGCATCGTTGGGCCCGGAGGCTACGACCTCGAGGTCTGGAACGAGCTCAGCTTCGGCTCGCAGTTCCTCAACGCCGAAAACTACGACTCCTCACCAGGCGAAGAACACACTGAATCCGCCTATGACCTGGGAACCGAAAACGGTGTAGAAGCGGAAACCAGCTCCGAAGCGGCCGCTGAATCCGAAGCCAGCGTCGGCCCGGAAACCGAGACCGGCACCGAATCGGAAAACGGCCCGGAAGCAGAAGGCGAACTGGAAGCGGAAGGCGGCGAAGCGGAAGCCGGCGCAACTCCGCAGACGCAAAAGGCGGTCCCCCACAAACGGACGGTGACCAAGGAAGTCGAGAAAGCAATGCTCGACGAAACGGTCGCTTACGTACGTAACCCCGCAAACGGCATCTCGCCGAGCGTCGGCATCACCGACGGCTTCGCCAGCCAGTCTCCATTCCCCTCCGGAGCGAACGCGCCGCTGGGACTCACCGCGCTAAGCAAGCACCCATACGTAGGTCCGAAGGACTTTCCATCTGAATATCACGCAAACCACATCGCGCCCATCGACGCATTGGGAGCGCGCGATACGGCAACCAAGCAAAGCTTCGCGCCACTGTTCGTCCCCGCATATCAGTCACTGCTGCCCGAGTACACGCTGACGGCCACCTCGACGGAGACGCTGGTCCGCGACCTGGCGCCGTTCACCACCGAGATCTACCACGAGCCACACGGTCGCAACGTCGGGCCGGTGGGCGGCAGCCCGGTACAGAAGTGGGTCACCGAGTACAACCTCGGCATCGGCAAGGCCCATGTCGTGGGACCAGACGAGGTGACGCCGCAGACGGGCGCCTCGGCGACGATCACGCCAGCGGACAAAGAACACTTCCAAGCCAAGGTGGCGCTGCGCAGCCTCGTCTCGATGGTCAGCAAGGGCATCAGCCGCGAGTACTTCTTCGCGGCCGCCCCAGGCGACCTCAGTCTGATCAGCAAGGCGTTCTTCTCCGCCGTGGAAGCCGATCCGAACAGCTACCCGGGCGACGCACTCGGCGGGGAAACGATGAACGCTCTACGCAACACGCTCACCCACTTCCAGGGCCCCGGCGCCGGCGGCAGCGCGCGAGCGCTAACGCTCCTGTCGATCGCCCAGGACGGCAATCACGCGCAGTTCACCGGCGACGGCACCAGCGCGCACCCCAGCCTCTACGACCGCGACGTGCTCGCCGTCTTCCCGTTCCAGACCTCCCCCACAACGTTCGTCATCCCTGTCTATGTGATGACGCGCGACCTGCTCACCCTCTATGAACCAAGCGCTCCCTCGAGTGATATCAACCGCTTCGACCTGCCCAACGAGACTTTCCGGATCACGCTGGGCAACCTCCCCGAAACCGGCACAGCCCCATCGGTCAGCGCGTACGACCCGCTCCGCAACCAATCGACGCCCGCACGGCTCGTCTCGCGCGAAGGCAGCCAGGGGACCTTTGAATTTGCGGCCACCGACTACCCCCGCCTGCTCACCATCGAATACCCCGCGTGAGAGCGACGCCCTGCGGTACCACGACCCGGGAGCAAGGCACCGTGTGAGCGCAGCCACCCAACGCTCCGTGGTACCGCGACCTGGCGAGGGCCCCTGCTCCTAACATACCGCGCGATGGAGCCAGACCCGCCAGGTGTCGCGATGGAGCCCGACCCGCCAGGCGGTCCTCGGCCCCGGTCCCGACTCGTACGGGACACCGGAGGTCGGGCGCGACTGCGCTACGCGCTCGCCGCAGCCGCGACTCTGCTGATCGTGGCGGGGGTGCTCGTAACGATCCTCGACCGCTCGTCCGGACGCTCTTCCCCCGGACCGGCTGCAAGCGTCTCGACCTCGCCCGCACGCGCCCCGCTGCCGGCGTGCGGCGCGGTCTGTGACCCGATCGACCCGCGGTATCTCACTGACCTGAAATTCGGAGCGACCTCGTTCTGGATCCAGCCGTGGCGGGCATACCTGGACACCTGGCCGGTATCCCGCCTGCTCGATGCGGTCGGGATCAACTTCAACGTCCGGGCACCCCAGGCGCAGGATGTCGCGCGGCTGCTACACGAAAGCGGCTTCAAGCTCGCGCGCATTGGGATCAACTGGAACGCGCTCTCCTACAGCGATCCGAGCAAGTTCGTCCACGAAGCCGATATCCGCACACGACTGCTTGCGCTCCACGAGAACGGCCTGCGACCGCTGATCCTGCTGGACGCCAATAGCGGCGCTCCCTGCCCAAGCGAGAAGATCGTGTTGGAAACCGTCTCGCCTGCGCCCGCCGGCGCAAGCACCGTCACCCTCAGCCGCGCGAGCGCCGCCGAGGTCATACCCGGCAAGACGGGCTTTGACTCGATCGTATTCAACCCCTCGCGCAAGCATCGCCGTGGCCTCCGCAAGGCCAGAGCTCGAGCCAGAGCCGCGCTCACCCCGGCCCAACGACGCGCCCGCCACGAAGAACGCAGAGCGAGCGCCAGAGCTCGCGGGCTGACCCGTCTGGTTTTGAGCGGCGACCCCGCCATCCTGATCACGAAAGTGAGCTCCAGCGGAGTGGCTACCCTGTCGCGGCCGCTCCCCGCCGCCCTGGCTTCCGGCTCCTACAAGGGCGCGACCCTGCTGTATGCGCCATTCGCCTCACCGACGCTGCCCGACGGAGCCGCCAACCCTGCCTTCAAGGCGACACTCGATGGCTGGCTCAGATACGTCTCAGTCGTCTCGAAGCTGGCCGCGGGGATCTTCGGCCCCGGCGGATACGACCTCGAGATCTGGAATGAGCTCAGCTTCGGTTCGCAGTTCCTCGACGCCGAAAAGTATTACCCCCAGTCCTCCGAAGGCGATGCGAAGGCGGTTACTCACGCGGTCACCAAGACGCTGCTCAGGGAAACCGTCGCCTACATACGAAACCCCGCCAACGGGATCTCGCCGAGTGTGGGCATCAGCGATGGCTTTGCCAGCCAGACTCCGTTCGCATCCAGCGCATCCGCCCCCGCGGGGCTCACCGCGCTCAGCAAGCACCCATACGCGGGCCTGAAGATCCTTCCCGCCGAATACAAGATCGGACCCGGACGGGTCCCCTATGACGCGCTCGGCCGGCGGGACACGGCCGGCCCCCGTGGATCGACTGGAGCTTTCACGCCGTTGTTCGTTCCCCGCTACCAGGAGCTCTTTCCCGAGTACTTCTTGACGGCGAGTTCTGCGGAGACAATGATCCGAGATATCGCCCCGATCACCACGAGCATCCACCGGACGCTGCATGGACGCGACGTCTCGCGGGCACATCGGCGACCACTGCAGGTATGGGTGACCGAGTACAACCTCAGCCCCGGGAAGGCAAACGCTGTCGGCCCCGACGAGGTGACGCCACAGACGAGCGCCTCGGCGACACTCACGCCTGCGGACAAAGAACACTTCCAAGCCAAGGCGCTGTTACGCAGCCTCGTGGCGATGGTCGGCAAGGGGGTCACGCGCGAGTACTTCTACGCTGCGGCGCTCGCCGGCAACCTCAGCATGGTCAGCAAGAGCTTCATGTCAGCCGTCGAAGCCAACCCGAGTGTCTACCCCGGCGAGCGGCTCGGCGGGGAAACGATGGACGGCTTCCGCAATCTCGTCTCTCACTTTCAGGGCCCTGGTCCAGGTCCCGCCGGCGCGCGCCAGCTCAAGCTACTCTCGATCGTCCAAGATGGCAACCACGCGCAGTTCAGCGGCGACGGCACCAGCGCGCACCCCAGCCTCTATGACCGTGAAGTGCTGACCGTACTCCCGTTCCAGTCCTCCCCCACGCACTTCGTCATCCCCGTCTATGTGATGACACGTGACCTGCTCACCCTCTACGAACCAAACGCGCCGAGCACCGACGTCAGGCGCTTTGACCTACCCGATGAGACATTCCGCATAACCCTGGGGAACCTCCCCGAGACGGGCACCGCCCCGGCTGTCAGCGCCTACGACCCCTTGCGCAATACCGCCACGCCCGCGCGACTGATAGCCCAACGAGGTAGCACAGCCACTTTCGTAGTCGCCGCCACCGACTACCCCCGCCTGCTCACCATCGACTACGCGGGCAAGTCCTGAGACCCCGGGCTTGGCGCCTGCCGTAAACTCGGATATATGCGTTCCCCTCTGTCTAGCCGAGTCGCTCGCCTGCCAACGATCGCGCTTGCGTGCCTACTCGCCGTCGCCTGTGCGGTTGCGATAGCCGGTTGCGGCTCGAGCTCTGGCTCCGGTTCTAACAGCGAAGCGAGTGAAGGCGCCTCGGCGAGCAGCGCTGGGACGCTCAGCAGCGAAAGTACCGCCGAAGCAGGGGGCACGGAAGCTGCTGCGAAGAAGCGTGAAGAAGCCTACGAACGCGAAACCAAGCAGAGGCAGGAAGCCGCGAACAAGAGCGCTGAAGCCGAAGAATCCAAAAAGGGCGGAAAGAGAGAGCGGCAAGCACGCCGGGAAGGGGGGCGGATCCGGGAAGCGAGGCGGATCCGGTAAAGGGGGCGGATCGGGGAAGCGAGGCGGTGGGTCTAAAAAGGCAGCGAGCGGCACTGCGCATGCCAAAGGCGGGGTTGAAAGTGCAGCAGAACAGGCAGCCCGAAAGCAGTTCGCCCGCGAAGAAGCCGGAGAAGCGGCCGCAGCCAAGAAGCAGGGGCACGAGGAAGCCGGAGGGGAACACTGACCTCTACGACACCGGAGTCCGTGCTCCTGGTGACACCGCGTTGGACGAGGGACGGAGGGGTGGGAGCACACGTGAAGGCGAGCGCCGCCGCGCTTGCCGAGCATGGCCTGCGCGTATCGGTGCTGGCGGCCAAGGTCGACGACAGCGAAGATGCGACGGCAGTGAACGTGGTTCACAGCCCCGAATTGTTCAACAGGAATGCCGCAATGGATGTACGGGTTGGCGGGGCTCTGTCGAGCGGGCCGTCGATCATCCACATTCACCAAGTCGACCATCCTGAGCTCGTGGACTTCATGCGTGCACACGCGCCCATGGTGATCAGCGCCCACGGCTACAGCGCCTGCCCCTCGGGCGTCTACTACTTTCGCCCCGGGCAGGAATGCACAAGGGCTCACGGGCTCGGGTGCATCCCGAACATGCTGTTTCGCGGTTGCGCGCACACGCGCAACCCGAGGGGACTGCCGTCGAAGTACGCACAAGCCGCTGCCGGCCTGCAGGTCCTGCGGCGAGCCGACCTGGCCGTCGCCTACTCGAGTTCCGTCGAGCGGCATCTGGCTGCAAATGGCGTGACTCGCCGTGCGCGGATTCCCCTGTTTACCTCGATGCCCGCAAGGAGCGGCTCCGGACATACCCGCAGGCGCCGCGTGGTCTTCGCCGGACGTGTGGTGAAACCCAAGGGGGTCGACATCCTGATTCGTGCTGCGCGCGACGTGGACGGTGAATTCGTCATCTGCGGCGATGGTTGGTCGCTGGCTGGGATGCGGAAGCTGGCGCACAGCCTCGGCGTCACGGACCGCGTCAACTTCCGCGGTTGGCTGGCCGCCGAGGAGTTGGCGGAGGAGCTCGCGCAGGCATCGGTGGTGGCCATACCCTCACTCTGGCCCGAGCCGTTCGGGCTCGTCGGAATCGAGGCGTTTGCGGCCGGCCGGCCGGTGGTGGCGAGCGCTACCGGAGGAGTCACCGACTGGCTCGAGGACGGCGTCAGCGGCATCCTCGTCCCTCCTGGAGATGCCGTGAGTCTGGCGCGGGCGCTGAATGAGCTGTTGGCGGACCCCGAGCGCCAGCGCATCATGGGCTTAGCCGGAAGGGAGGCGGTCAGGTCGCAGTTCTCGCGCGAGCGTCACGTGGCTGAGCTGGTCCAGGCATATCGCACAGCGCGCGCTTCGTGGCAGTCATAGCGCCGCGGAACAGCCCACAAGACCGTCAGATATCTCTCGATGGAGCCCGGACCGCGATGTCGTCCATGAAGCCTTTCACCACCGCGGCCGTGCGCGCAACTCCCATGGCCTGCTCGGCAAACGCACGGCCGCGCGCGCCGAGCGCCTCCCGTGCGCCCTCATCGGCCAGCAGCGCCTGAACCGCCTCCACCAGAGCATCGGAGCTGCGCGGCACCACCAGAGCCGCGTCAGCGTCGAGGAGCTCTGACCAGCGACGGCGACCCTCCAGGGCGATGAGCGGGCGTCCGGAGGCAAGCGAGCCGGCCAGGGTGCCCTTGCGCGAGGCCAGCCCGGCGACGTCGGCGTACAGCAGAATGTCGGTAGCTGCCAGCGCATCGGACAGCTCCTGCGCTGAAAGCATGCCGGAGAAGGACAGTGTCTCGGCGACCTCACGGCTCTCTGCCGTGCGCCGCCACAACTCGCCGGCCTGAGAGTCTTGACCCGGCGCCCCGAGCAGCAGCAGTTGTAGCCGGATGCCGCGGTCGGCCAGTCGGCGCACCGCATCGATCACGAGTGAAACCGTGGCCGGCGCGAAGGAGTAGCCGAACAGGCCGATAACGGGCATCGCGCGAGCGCGGCGTGTAGTGCTCGCCGGCGGCGGCAGGTTCGAGAACACCGGGGCGAGCGCGACCGGCCGCGTGGGCAGCCACCTACGACTACTCAACCAGTCGGCGCGAAAGTCCGCAGTGACGATCACAGCGGAGCAGGCGCGCACGACCTCGAGCAGCGCGACCCGCTGGGTTGCGGCCCACACGCTGCCTTTCAAGCCCCCCTTCCGCCACGGATAGGCGATCTCGTGCATGATCGCGATCACCGGGACGCCCGTTCTGCTCAGCGTCGCCACCAGCGGGTGCACGAACAGCGGCATGCCGCGGTGGGAGTAGGCGAAGATCGAGTAGTGCAGCAGGATCACGTCCGGTTGAGCGCTGTCGAGCTCGGCGACGAGCGCGCGCGTCCAGGTGCGGATCTCCGCGCGGCTGCCCGCCAGGGACTGCTCGCGGCTCGACAGCCAGTGCATCGAGCAGGACACGTGCTCGCGACCCAGCGCGTCGGCGAGCAGGAAGGCATGGTCGCGCACGCCGCAGATCGGCCTAGTGGACACGCCGACGACGGCTACCCGGGTGCTCCGTGCGTCTCTGTGCGCGTGACGTTCGACCGATTCAGTCGACGCTGTCATAGCCCCATAGGGTGACAAGATCGCGCCCGAGGTACTCGCTGAGCGCCACCACCTCGGGCTTGAAGCGGCGACGCAGGCCGATCATGACGGCTTCGTCGGGTGGGTGCGGCTTGGCGTAGACGACGTGACGTTGCGCTGCGTGCAGCGCCCCGCGTCGCAACGTTTGCGGCGTGAGCAGCTTGATCGCGGCCTTCGCCTTCAACGAGATCGGCCCTCGCCCCAGGGAGATCGCGTGCAGCGCCTCATTCAGGCGCTGCGAGCGCGGGCGGACCGTCGGGTTGGCCTCGCTGGCCCGCACCGGCAGCGTCGCGTCCACTCCGACGAAGCGCAGGACCTTGCGCACGGTCTCCTCGTTCTGACGGCGAAAATCGTCATAGATCAGGACCAATACCTGCTCGGGTGCGAACACCGCGTGGTAGCGGCCGAGCTGCTCGACATAGCGAACGTGATCTGAGTAGAGCAGCCGCTGCGGCCAGTATGTATAGCGGGGAACGTCGCGGCCCTGGCGTCTTGCGTCCTCGAGCGAGAGCGCCTTGCCCAGATCACTCTCCGTCTCAACATACGCCTTTACGTATTGGAGGTGAAGCGAGTGCAGGAAGCTCGCGGGCTCGCGCAGAATGGCGACTATGCGCGCCGCGGGCTGGAGCTCAGCGATGCGGGCGGCCGCGGTTGCAGACCACAGGTATTGCGCTGAGGCCTCGCCCACACGCTGGTCGGTATTGGCGTCGGCGAACAGGGCCAGATACTCGTCGAGCGTCTGCGCGATCCCCCCCGGCCGCGACGGTGCGCGGGTGTGCAGCTCGCTAGCGAAAAACCACGGCTCCTTACCATCGGGCATGTAGATCTGCGGATGGCTCCTCAGCATTTCATAGAGAGCCGTGGTGCCGCTCTTGGGATGCCCGACGATGAAGAAGTCGGGCATCCTGCCCTCCCTGCTCATGGCAATGCGCCACCGGCGGCGATCGTCGTGGCCATGCGGTAGTAGGAGCTCTCGCGCTGTAGAACCTCGATCATGTCGAAGGCCATCAGGCGCCCATCCACGATCACCATCACGCGATCGCAGACATCGAGCGTCGACATGCGGTGCGCGACGATGAACAGCGTCAACTCGCTTTTCAGCGCCGTCAGCGATTCCTGAATAAGCGCCTCCGACTGCGGGTCCAGGGCGCTGGTGGGCTCGTCGAGCACCAGTACCTCCGGGCGCGCGGCGAGCGCGCGGGCCAGGCAGATCCTTTGCTGCTGACCGCCGGAGACCGCATCGGCACGCGGCCCGACGATCGTGTCGTAGCCATCCGGCCAGGCCATGACGTCATCGTGGATGCGCGCGAGCTGGGCGGCCCGTTCCATCGCCTCGTCGTCGATTCCCTCGCGGTAGTAGCGGATGTTCTCCGCGACCGACGCGTGCACCAGGCGCGGTTCCTGGGGAACGTAGGCGACTCTCCGGTGCCAGTCCTCACGCGCAAACTCATCAGCGGAGAGGCCATTGACGAGGTAGCGGCCCTGCTTGGGCGTGCGTAGCTGGAGCAGGATCTGCACGAGCGTCGACTTGCCCGCCCCGGACGGTCCGATGACGCCGATCGCCTGGCCACCGTCGACGGTGAAGCTGATGTCGGAGAGGACCTGCTGTGTGGGCCGGTAGAAGAAGGACACATGCTCGAACGCCAGGCTGCTGACGCTCGCGAGCGGGACATCGCCGGTCATGGGCGCGCTCTCGGCGTAGCGCTGCGCGGCGTCCTGGACGCGCTCGATGAACGGCAGCGACTGGCGCAGGCCCTGGTAGGCGCCCTGGACCTGCTGGCCGATGGACGCGGCGCGTACGAGCAGCAGGATCACTCCGGCGAGCGAGGCCACATGGCCGCTGCTCACGATGTACAACGCGTAGATGGCCGCCGTCAGCAGCAGGTACATCAGACTCTGATACAGATTCGGGGTCAGGCGACTGACCATCTGGGTGCGGAAGAAGAGGTTGCGAGCGGCCGTGATGAATTGGTCGATCCGCTTGCGCTGCGCCGAGCCCACGCCGAACACCTGAGACTCTTCGGCGACGCGCACCGTCTCGCTGATGCCGCCCGCGTACTCCAGCTGAGCTTTGGAGAGCTGTCGCGCGCGCACCCGCCCGAGCCTGTTCAGCGGGCGCAATCCCGCGAACAGCACCAGCGCCGCGCCGAGCACGAGCCCAGCGGCGCGAACGTTGAGCTCGAACGCCGAGACCGTAAGGATCAGGAGCGTGAAGCCCGCGGTCATCAGCGTCGTCGCCTGCAGCGCCCCGCTGGTCGCCTGCAGGACCTGGCTGGTCATGATCTCCTGCAGGTGCCCCTCGCGGTCGCGCGACTGCACGTCCCAGGACGCACGGGTGAATGCGTGAAACACGTTCGTGCGAAACCGGGCCTGCACATCGGCGCCGATACGCGCGGGCAAGATCGAGAGCGGCGCCTGCAACAGCAGCCGGATGGCGGCGAAGCCGAACGCTACGATAAATAGGGTTTCCACCGACGCGTGGACGTGGATCCCGGCGAGTCCGAATTCAACGTGTTTGTGCTTGTTGGCGATCGTCGCACCGACCTGCGCGAGCACAACGAGCATCCCCGCTTCCGCGAGGCCGGAGAGCACCGAGCAGATCGCGAGCGCGGCGACCGTTCCCCGCCGTTCGCCGAGGATCGCACCGAGCCGCGCCGGCCCGCTGGTGCGCGGTGCCTGCGACTCGCCGTCGCGGGACTGCACGGCGGTGCTCATGCGGCGCTCGCCCGCACCATCGACGGCTGGCTCGCACCGCCCGCTCGCACCTTGCGCCCGGGACCGGCGAACCAGTAGGCGGCGATCCCCACCGAGAACCAGAAGAACGACCCCGCCGGCGCGGTGTCCATAAACGCGCCCCTGAAGCCCATCGCCACATGCGCCAGGAACACGGCGAACACGGCAGCGAGACAGATGCGTATGTCGATGTCCCTGATGCGCGGCAATCGCCACAGCAGCAGCAGGACCACCTGGAGCGTGAGCGCGATCCACAGGATTAGCCCGGGCGCCCCGAGTTCATCCACCACATAGTTGTACTGGGTCTCCGCGCTGATGCCGTGGCCTTCCAGCAGCCCGACCACCTTGCCACCGAAGGACACCGCCGGCCCGGCGGTCGCTAGGCCGAACCCAAAAGGATCCTGCGCCACGTCGTGGGCGATCATCGACAGGGCATTTTCCTTGTAGCTCGACGACGTTTCGACCACCTTGCTGGGTTCGATGCTTTCGTAGCGGGAGAAGATGCTGGCGCCCACATCGGAGACGAACAGGGCACCGAGCGGAAGCGCGAGCGCCGCGATTGCGAGGAGCGCGCCGAGCGGACGCGTTACCCGCTTGCCGGCGCTCAGCGACAGCAGCGCGAAGCTGACCATCGCGACCACCGCGCCCACGACCTGCAGCCGGCCCAGGCCGGTCGCGACTGCGACCAGCGCACCGAGGCAGAGGAGTACCGCATACCAACGCCGACGCCGTCCCCCCAGCGCGAGCAGCGCCAGGGTGCCGGGCAGCGCGATCACGCCGACGCCACCACCGAAACCGCTGTCGCCACCGAGGCCAGGCGGACGCACCCTGCCCACCCCTTCGCTGATGTATTTCCGCCCTGTGACGCCTTCGCCGGTTTCGGGATTGACGTTGCCGTTGATGCGTTCGGAGTAGCCCGGGCCCCAGCTCGAGAGCTGCCCGGGGGAGAGTTGTGTCTGGTAGGTGCTGACGATTCCGTTCGCCAGCGCAATCACTCCGAGCACAATGAACATCCTGCGGAAGCGCTCCTTTGTGCGCATCAGCGCGTACCCGAAGAAGAAGAACGGAACCCACTCGAGGTTCTGCCGGTAACCACCTAGGATCTTCAGGGCTCCATGCGTGTGCGGATTAACCGCCTCGATCAGCACCAGCACGACGAACGCGGCCACCCAGCCCGTGAGCGGAGGAAGCTTGACGCGTTCCCGCTTGGCGACCAGGCGCACGATCGCGCCCACGCTGACGGCCGCGATCAGGACGTCGCGGCCCGCGGACGCCGCCTGACTGGCCGCGAGGAGCTTGATCGGGCCATCCAGCATCCCGAGGTAGAGCGCGAGGATGGTGACGGTCACCGATAGCCGACTGATGACTGCGAGCGCAACGACGCCGAGCGCTCCGACCAGTAGTCCGAAGTCCAGAATGAAGTTCGGCTTGGGCGTCTCAACGCTGACCCCCAGTGCGACCGCAAAGACGATCAGCGCGACGAGGGCGACCAGAGCCGAGCGATCGACCCGCCGGTGGCGGACAGGCGGATATGACCGTCCGATCTGAGCGGACGGCAGCGCCTGTTGTGCGTTCATCGGCGGATCGACGAGCGAGGCCAGCGCGACCGGCTGTGCCCCGTCGCAAAGCCGCTGCGTATCAGTTCTCGGTTTGAGACGTCGTTTGCAACCGCCCCGAGCACGGGTGCGGTGGAGGGCAATGCAAGCAGCTCAGTCAAGCGCTCAGCCGACACGTCGCGCGTGTGCCGCACACGCGCGACGATCAGGACCCCTTCGACCGCGCTGAACAGCGGTATCGCGTCGCTGACCTCGAGCGGCGAGGGAGCGTCGATCAGTACGCAGTCGAACTCCTCGGACATCGAGCTGACGAGGTCGGTGAACGCGCGCGAGGCCAGCGGCGGCGGATCGCCGGTCGCTCCTGCGCCGAGGAGCACCGACAGCGAGCCGGTCGTGCGTGTCTGGACCATTGTCGAGCCGTTGCCGGCGGTCTCGCGCGAGTCGACACTCGCGGCGAGGCCCACCGCCGGCACCGTCTGCAGGACATCCCAGACCGTGCGCGTGCCTGCGAGCACATCCGCGAGTCCGAGCTCGCCACTCACATCGAGCAGCTTCGCAAGCACCGGCCGGCGGAAATCGGCCTCGATCACGGCCACCTTTTCCCCCGCGTCGCGCTTGACGATCGCCAGGTTGGCCACGACCGTCGACTTGCCGTCGCCACCCTGCGGGCTGGTGCACAGGATCACACGCGGCGGTGCGCCTTCATGCGCGGGGGTCCCCCGTAGCCGCAGGGTCGTGTGCAAGCGCCGCACCGGCTCGATCAGCGGCGACGACGGAGCCGGCCGTCCACCGACGTGGGTGACAGGAGTGCGGACCGTCGGCAGGGCCGTCAGGATCGGCGCCCTCAGGACAGTCTCGATGTCGGAGAGCCCACGCAGGCTGCGATCGAATCGCTCGGCGATGAATGCGATCAGCGCGGCCAGCACCACGCCGATCGCGAATCCGAAGATCGCGTTCTGTTTCGGCATCGGTTCGACCAGTTCTGCCGTCTTCGCCTTCGCCGGGCTGATCTGCTGGATGCTCTCGACGAGGAGATCTGATTCGAGCTGATTGAGCTTGGTGGCGAGACTCGCCGCCTGGGTCAAGGCCGTGCCGCTGAGGCTGCTCGCGCCTTTCGAGCTCTTGCCCTTGTGCGGGCCCGCAGCTGCCAGTTCGATCCGTCGCAGCTGCTGGTGCGTGTTGCGCATTGCCTTCTTGACCGCCCGTACGTAGACCACGCGCTCGCGCGTGATGTACGCCCGCGCATAGGCGTTGGCGAGGCGCGCAGCCGCCTTGGCGCCGTGGACTTCGGCGGTGATCGTGACGATATCGCTGCCGGTCGAGCTGATCTTCGCTCGCACCTTGCCCTTGCCGCCCTTGGCGTGTTCCGCACGCAGGATTCTGTGCGCCTCTTCGGCTACCACGCCCGAGGTGATGATCGTGGCCGCGTCGCTGAGCGCGGCTTTACCGACACCAATCTTGCTCTGATTGCCAAGCAACCCCTGTTCTTCGTTGCCGCTCGCAAGGTTGAGTTGGGTCGAGGCTGCGTAGATGCTCGGCTGATGCTTGTAGTAGACGTAGCTCGCCAGCGCGACGAGCACCCCTATGATGAGGATTAGCCACTTGCGCCTCCAAAGCGGAGCGAAGAGCGTGGCTGCGTCGGTCGTGTCGTTCATCGGTCGTTGGATCCGTCCATGGCCGCTGATCAGCCATCTTTGAGGACTGTCGTCGCCAAAGAGTAGCGTGTCGGGGTTGCCATCGAGCAAACATGCGTGCAAGTTATTTCGACCTCAACCAGGGCCAGAGCGAGCCTCGGCGGCGACTGCTGACGATCAGCCACCCCGCGGTGGTCAGCGTCAACCAGGAGGTCTACGCAGAGCTGCACAGGCGTGGATGGGACCTCACGATCGTCGTGCCGAGCCGCTGGCGGCACACGTACTCGCAAGCGGACGTGACCCCGCAGGCGCTCCCCGGATTGGAGGGTTCGCTGCATCCGGTTCGTGTCGCCCTACCCGGACGTCCGCAACGCCACCTGTATCTCGCTAGCCCCCGCTCGCTGTGCGCGCGCTCGCGCCCCGACGTCGCGTTCGTGGAGGCCGAGCCCTACTCCCTCGTCGCAACGCAGTGGAGTCGTGCGTTTGTTCGGCTTGGGGTGCCGTTTGGTGTCCAGTGCTATGAGAACATCGACCGCGACCTGCCGTTGCCGATACGCTGGCTGCGCTCCCGCGTGCTGCGTGACGCGACCTTCGTCGCCGCCCGCTCGGACAGCGCCGCACGGCTCGCGCGTGCCTGGGGGGCGAAGGGAGAAGTCGAGTTAGCTCCGCCCGCGGTTCCCCCCTGGGACGAGGCACCGGCGGCCTCCGAGCATCCGTTCACGATCGGCTACGCGGGCAGGCTGGTGGAGAGCAAGGGGCTCATGGATCTGCTGGGGGCCGCGCGCGCGCTGGAGGCTCCCGTAGAGCTGCTGCTGATCGGCGATGGCGAGTTGCGGGCCCAGCTCGAGGGCCAGGCGATCCCGGGCTCAAAGGTGCGCGTCCTGCACGGTCTGGCCCACGAGCAGATGGCATCCGCGTACGCGCAGCTCGACGTGCTCGTCCTGCCGTCGCGCACGACGAGCACGTGGAAGGAGCAGTTCGGTCGAGTCATCGTCGAGGCGCTGTGGTGCGGGGTGCCGGTCCTGGGCTCGGACTCTGGCGAGATTCCGTGGTTGATCGGCCTGACTGAAGGCGGTCTCGTATTCGCGGAGGGCGATCGGGAGATGCTCGCCGGTCAGCTGACCGAGCTGCGCGCGTCACCCGCGCTGCGCCAGAGCCTGGCGCGGGCGGGCAGGAGTGCGGTCGAGCGGCTGTTCTCGGTGCCGGCGGCCACAGATCAGCTCGAGCGCCTGCTGGTGCGCGCAGCTGACTCCGGCTCACGTCGATGAGCGGCCCGCGAGGCGCGTGTAGAGCTCGTGGTGCTTGGCCACCATCTCATCCCAGCTGAATGCAAGCGCCGACTTGCGGGCGCCATCGCCCAGTCGAGCCCTGAGCGCGGGGTCGGCGGCCAGCTCGTTCAAGCGGTCGGCGATGCTCTGCGGCTCCTGCGTTATCAGGAACCCGTTCTCGCCGTCGCGGATTAGCTCGCGGACGCCGCTGACCGGCGTGGCCAGTACCGGCAGACCGCTTGCCGCCGCCTCGAAGGTGACTAGCGAGAAGGTCTCATAGCTCGACGCCAGCACGAACGCGTCGGCCATCCTGTACACGATCGGGATCTCGCGCACCACCCCGAGCCAGTGCACCGTGTGACCGACGCCGAGTGAGTCCGCCAGCAGTTGCGCGCCCTCCCGGTCGCCGCTTCCCGCCACCGCCAGCTCCCAGCCGGGCGCGAGTGCAAGTGCCCGGATGATCGACCACAATCCCTTGTGCCCCCACTCGCGTGCGACGAACACGGCGACCAGTCGCTCCGGGGCTATCCCTAGCGAGGCACGCAGCGCCAGCGCCTCTTGCGCGCGAGCCCCTGGCGCGAAGGCCTCTGTGTTCACCCCGTTGTGAATCGTCAGGACTCGATCAGCGACGGCTGGATAGTGGGATCGCATCTCCTCAGCGACACCGTCTGACACGCATACGAATGTCGCCGAGCGGTTCGCGCGCACGCACATCCGCTCCGCCAGGCGCTTGATAAGACCGCCTATGGCGAGATTCGCACGTGACATCCGCGTCGGACTCCTCGGCGCTGCCCTGTACACCTGATGGCAGCAATGGATTGCGATGCTGTCCGCGCTGTTGAGCACGATCGCTCCGGTCACCTGGAGCACCCCTCGTCGCCATCGCCACACAGCGGCGGATCCGAGCAGCATGAACCACGGATAGAACAGCAGGAACGGTCGCCGCGGACCGGGGATCCGATGAAAGCTGACCTCTGTGTCCGCCGGCAGCTCGCATGTGCGGGCGATCACGATCACCTCGTGACCCAGCGCTCGCAGGCCGACCACCAGCTCCGCGAGCTGGCGCTCCATCCCCCCGACCGAACCGACATCGTGGGCGACGATCGTCACCGCACACGGCGGCGCAGCCCGTTCGGGCGTACGCGCTTTCGTGGTATCCGATTGCATTGCAGAGGCTGTCAGCGGCGAACGCGGGACGAGGCGATCACGCACGCCCCGCCGAGGTCTCTTCCGTACCGGCCGCCTCCGGCTTACCGGCCAGCAGCGCCTCGAACTGCGCAAAGAACCGCCGGCGCATGGCGAGGTCGGTGAACTCCTGCATGAAGCGCTCGCGACCGGCCTGGCCGACTGCGCTGCGCGCCGTGGAGGAGCCAAGCAGAGGTTCCAGCGCGTCTGCCAGCGCGCCGGGCTCACCCGAGCGGGCGAGCAGCCCCGTCTTGCCGTTCTCGATGAACTCAGCGGGGCCGCCCGAGTCCACCGCGACGACCGCCACGCCTCTCGCCATACCCTCGAGCAGGACGATGCCGAAGGGCTCGGGATCGGAGGCGTTGACGAGTATGTCCATCTGATCGATGTATGGACCCGCGTCGGGAACCTGACCGGTCATCGTCACCGCGCCGGTGAGACCGAGGCGACTGACCAGATCCGGCAGCGCAGCCGCGTACTCGGCCGACAGGCCGTACGCGTCGCCGCCGACGATCACCAGATGGATGTCATGCCCCCGTTCGCGCAGGATCGCTTGGGCCTGAAGGAGCCGATCCTGGCCCTTCCAGGGCTGCAGTCGTCCGACCAGGCCGACCACAGGGACATCCGCCGGCAGCGTCAGCGGCGCCTGCCCGCGATCGCCGTTCGGCGGGGGGGCGCCAGCGGCGACGGCAAATGTGGGCCGTAGCGGGGACATGGTCTGCTGTGCGCGGACTGCCGCCTGCGAATAGCAGGCGATCGCTTTCGCCGGGAGCCTGGTGGCGCAGCGATCGAGCCAGAATCCGTCCGGGATCCCCTGCTGCCACCACACCACCCGGTCGCTCATGCCCGCGAGGACGGCGGCGGGCGAACCGTACATCTGCGTTTTTGCGGCCCAGTTGAGAATTAGATCGGGCTGGCGACGACGGAACAGCCTCGCCAGCCGCACGACGGTCGCCAGCCAACGGTGAACCTCGCGGAGGTGCCCGGCGGGGATCACCTCGACGCGAAAGCCCGCAGCAGCCAGCTCCGTCGGCCACGGCCCAGGCTCGAAGAACACGGGCTCAAGTTCGTGTCCCATCTCCGGTGCCCCATCGAGAACCGTCTGCAGCATCGCCTCGGCGCCGCCCAGACGCTGCCCCCAAGGCAGCGTGACGACTATTCGCACAGCTGCTCTCCAGCCATCGACCGCGCTCCCCCCGGACTCGCAACTCTGTGATCCACCAGCAGAGGTTAGCCAACCGACGTCTCCACGCCGGTGAGAGAGTCGCTCAGGCGGACGCAATCCCACTCTGGATATCCTGTCTCGCCCTCGGGCGCCGATCCCGTGAGACTCACGATGAGCCACGCCTCCAACCCCACTCCGTCGGCCCCTCGTGTCACTCTCGTCCACGATTACCTGTTGGTGATGCGCGGCGCCGAGCGCACATTCGCCGCCATCGCGGAGCTGTATTCCGATGCTCCGATCTTCACGTTGCTCTACGACGATCAGGGCACCGACGGACGGTTTGCGGGACGGTCGCTCACGACCTCAACCCTTCAGCATCTAGGTATGAGTCAGGCGAACTTCAGAAGGCTACTGCCGCTCTATCCGTTTGCCGTCGAGCGGCTGAAGCTACCGCCGAGCGAGGTTGTGCTCAGCAGCAGCAGCGCCTTCGCCCACGGCGTTCATGCACCAACTGGTGCACTGCACATTTGTTACTGTTACACACCGTTCCGCTATGCGTGGTACGAGCAAGCACGCGCACTCCAGGAGACCCCGCGCGCGCTGCGGGGGCCGCTGCGTATGCAGCTGCGTCGCATGCGCAGGTGGGATCTCAGCGCCAGCCGCCGGGTCGACGCTTACATAGCAATTTCACAGCTCAGCCGCGAACGGATCAAGCGTTACTACGGACGGGATGCCACGGTGATCTATCCGCCGGTCGAGACCCAGCGGTTCTCGCCCGGCGAGCCCGGCGAGTCACTGCTGGTTGTCTCAGAGCTGGTGCGCCACAAGCGCATACACATCGCCCTGGAGGCCGCCCGCCGTGCGCGCACACCGATTCGCGTGGTCGGCAGCGGACCCGACCATGCCGCTCTGCAAGAGGCCTACCCGGAGGCCGAGTTCCTCGGCCGCGCCGGCGACGCCGAGCTCGTGGCGCTCTACGCGAGCGCGCGAGCCGTACTGGTGCCGAGCATGGAGGAGTTCGGCATTACCGCAGTCGAGGCACAGGCGGCCGGGCGGCCGGTCATCGCCGCGGCCGCGGGCGGAGCGCTGGAGACTGTGCTCGACGGGCAGACCGGGCTGCTGGCGCAGCTGGACGACGTCGACTCGTTCGTGCGGGCGATCGAGCGGCTGGCGCAGATCGAGTTCGACCCCGCAGCCGCCGTGCAGAACGCGGAGCGCTTCTCCGTCGAGGCGTTCCAGCGCCGTCTTGGCGCCCACATCACAGACATCATCGAGCGCCGCGACGCTAGTGCGGCTTCGTCACCGTGACGATCTGGTGGTAGCTGAGGAAACCGAGACCAAGCCGGAGCAGAACGTCGTCGAGGCCGCCCAGGACCGCCGAGGCCCGCGCACGCCTGTAGCGCAGTACATTGCGATCGAAGATGCGCAGGAACCGCATCTGACCGACGGCGAGCTCGACCCTGCCGGCATACATTTCGAGCACCCGCAGATCGGCGCGGTCGAGGGGACGCTCGTCCTCGGAGCCGTAGCTGGCGACGACCGAGCGTCCGACGAGCATGCGCCGCGAGAGGTTCAGCAGCGGATTGAGGGCCATCGTCTCCACGAAGGCTCCCCGGCCCCCCGGGATCAGCACCTCACCCAGAATCGGGGCGACCACGCTCAGATCGACGTGATGTAGCGCATAGTGGCCCACGACCGCGTCGAAACTCGCCGGCGCGAACGTGGCGGAAGTCAGCTCGCCGGCGATGAAGTCGATCGAGAGCCCAGCGCGCTCGGCCAACCGGCGGGCATGCTCGATGGACGTCGGACTGATGTCGATGCCGGTGACGATCGCGCCCCGCGCCGCTAGGAAAGCGGCGGTGACACCCGCGCCACAGGCGAAGTCGAGAACCCGCCGGCCGCGAACGGGCTCAACCGCATCCAGCATCGCCTCGGTGTTGGGATCCGGTCCCGCCTCGTACTCACGCAGGCAGTACTCGAGATCGGGCACGTGCTCGTCCCAGAACACCTGCTCGCGGGCGCCAACCTTGCTCATCTCACGCCGCAGCGTGCCGCGGCTGCCCGCTAATCCATCGCATCGCCGGCATGTGCTTGACGATGCCCATAACGCGATTATTTCAGCTCTCGTGGCAGTGTCAAGGCCAGGCGAGCCTCCAAACTTCCAACTGGACGTCCGTTCGAGCCAGACAAACCGGCTCTCAGTGCCTGCAAGCGAGCACCCGAATACAGGAAGGACTGCACTCGGGTCACACGAGCAAGACGAGCCGTGGATCTCGTCACGAATGCCGAGATGGGAGACGAAGATGCTGTTCCTGCTGATTCCCGCCGCCTGGCTTACCTTCGCGGCCTTCGTCGTGATCCTCTGCCGCGCTGCGGCCCGCGATGACACCACAGGCGCCCAAGTCGCCGAGCGCAGTCATCCCCAAATGATGATCGGGGGCTTCGTGGCATGGGATGACGCACCACTGGTTGCGGGTCGCTTGCGCCGCAGCCAGGTGGCGACATACAGGTAGTCGATTCGCGACCATTCTCCCTGCCCGCAGCTTTGCCTGACCGGTGGCCTACGCCGTGTACAATATTGTTCCTGGCGGCCGGTCATCGCTAGGTCGAAGGACTCAGAAAATCGCCACTCATGAGCAATGGATGGATCTGACACGATGCGAGTGGATGCAACGGATGCGCCGCAGAAGAGGGTCTCCGACCCACAGCAGAAAAGGGCCCCCGACTTCTTTATAGTCGGCCAGCCCAAGAGCGGGACAACTGCGCTGTATGAGATGCTCAGACGTCACCCGCAGATCTACATGCCCGACCGCAAGGAGCCGCGATTCTTTGCGAGCGAGATGTACTTCCGCGATCCGCCACGCCCGGGCGGCACTCCGGCAACGCTCGACGAGTACCTTTCATGGTTCGATGACGCGAGGCCGGAGCAACGCGTTGCAGAGGCCTCACCCTGGTACCTCTGGTCTCCCACGGCGGCGGGACGCATCGCCGAGGTCCAACCCGATGCACGCATCATCGCCATCCTACGGGAGCCCGCGAGCCTGCTGCGTTCGCTTCACCTCGAGTTCGTACAGCTCTATGTCGAGACCGAGACCGACCTGCGCAGGGCGATCGAGCTCGAGGAGCCCAGGCGCCAAGGGCGTGAGATACCCCGCTATACCTACTGGCCGCAGATGCTGCTGTATTCAGACCATGTGCGGTCTGTCGAGCAGATGCGCCGTTACGACGCGGTGTTTGCGCCAGAGCAGATGCTGGTGCTGATCTACGACGATTTTCGACGTGACAACGAGGCGACTTTGCGCACGGTGCTGCGTTTCCTAGAGCTGGATGAGACCTTCCCACTCGAGGTGACGAACGCGAATCCGACCGTACGCGTGCGCTCACAGCGCATGCACGAGCTGGTACACGCGATCTCGGTGGGACATGGCCCGGTTTCGCGCGCCGTGAAGGCGTCGCTAAAGGCCATCACGCCCCAACGGCTACGGCGCACTGCGCTCGATGCAACCCAGAAGCGCGTCGTGTTCGGCGACCCGCAGCCCCCCGATGAAGAAGCTTATGACAGAGTTGCGTCGTCGCTTCAAGCCCGAGGTCGTGGCGCTGAGCGAGTACCTCGGCCGCGATCTCGTGACGCTCTGGGGTTATGATCGTCTGTGACCGCGCCGGCTTCCGCAAGGACTGACGCGAGCAGCGGCAGCTGACCGGCGTAGGCTGTTTAGAGTCCGCGGCGTCCGATGACGTGTGGGATGGTGCGCAGCAGGATCTTGATGTCGCTCCATAGTGACCAGTTGGCGATGTAGAGATAGTCGATCGCGACCATCTCGCGCAGCGGCACACGCGCCGGCCCGAGGATCTGCCACGGACCGGTCATACCCGGCATCAACTCCAGCCGCCGGCGATGCCAGCCCTCCACCCGCAGATCCTCATCCAGCACCAGTGGCCGCGGTCCGACGAGGCTCATCTCGCCCCGCACGATGTTCCACAACTGCGGCAACTCATCCAGCGCGCTAGCCCGCAACAGCCGCCCCACACGCGTCACACGCGGATCCTCAGCAATCTTGAACAACCCCTCCATCGCCTCATTGCGATGCCGCAACGACTCCTTCAAAGCCTCCGCCTCCGGAACCATCGTACGAAACTTCAACATCCGAAAACGCTGCCCATGCCTACCCACCCGCAACTGGCGAAAGAACACCGGACCACGACTATCAAGCTTGATCGCAACCGCGATCACAACCAGCAACGGCGAAACCGCCAACAACCCCAACAACGCACCCAACACATCAAAAACACGCTTGAACGCCGCCGAGGAACGCGTCAAATCAAAACGCCTGACCCCCATCACCGTCACCCCATGCAAATCATCAAACTCAACCGAAGAACCCACCACCTCCAACAAACGCGGCAACACACTCACCCGCACCCCAACCGCCTTCAAAGTGCGCACCAGATTGAGCATCTCCCCCCCATCAACACTACGCGGCGCGATGATCGCACGATGCACATCCAACGTCTGCGCCAAATCACGGATCTCCGCCAACCTCACCTCCGAAAAACTATCCGTCGACCACGAAGCAACCTTATCCAGATCCAGATGCGCAACCACCTCCGCATTGACCCCACCATGACCAGTCAACTTCGAACGGATCGTCTCAGCCGAAACATCATCCCCAATAAACAAACACCGCTCAACCGGCGCTACCCGCAACGACAACGCCCGCGAAACCGCACGCGCCAAGATCAACCCCCCCGCCAACGCCAACCACAAAAACAACGCCTCATGACGATCCAACGGCCGATGCGTGATCAAACCCCCCGCCAACCACGCCACCAACGCACACAACGTCGCCAACTGAAACAACTTCGGCGCCTCATCCAACGTCGTCTTACGCAACAACGTCTCATCCCGATCATAAAGACCCGTCAACTTCGCGCACACCACCAAGATCGGCACCCCCGCAACAGCAGCCCACGTCAACTCCAACGACCGCCGCGCCAACCCCACCGTCAACACAAACGCACCCACGATCGCAAACACATCCGCCACCACCAACATCCGACGAAACAACGCATCCCGCCGCATACAAGCCGCCGGCCCACGAACCTCCCCAAACCCCGACACCCCCAACCGACGCCCAACCCCCAACCCCAAAAACCCACGCACACCAGACAACGGCCGCGAACCGGCCAGCGTTGTCCCCGGATCGGCCAGCGACGGAGGCCTCCAGGCAACCCCGGCCTCGGCCCCACTCCCCGTCTCCACACTCATAGCGCCTCCCGCCTCCTTGCCCGCCACGAACAGGCCCCACACGGGGAACCCACCAACCTCAACATGTGTCGAGATCCCATGACCCCTACTAAGGTCGGCATCATAAACATCATCTGGATCTAAAGCAAGGCTCGCCAGGGAAACTACGCATTGCGAAACTACGCGTTGCGGGCCAAGCCGATTGCGCCGACCACGCGACAGGCTCGCCTATCATGCCCTATCGGCGTCCCGCCGATAGGGCGAGAGGGCGTCGATCGCCGCTCCCACCGACCGCGACAACTATGCACGTCGATCCGTACATCATCCTTGGAAGCGCCGTCGTCGGGTTCCTGGTCGGCCTCACGGGCGCCGGTGGAGGCGCGCTGATGACGCCGATGCTGATCCTGCTGTTCGGAGTGACGCCGTCGAAGGCGATCTCGAGCGATCTCGTAGCGGCGGTCGTCATGCGTCCGTTCGGGGCCGCCGTGCACCTGCGCAAAGGGACGGTCAACCGCCGCCTGGTCGGCTGGATGGTCCTGGGCTCCGTTCCGATGGCGTTCTTCGGGGCATACCTTCTGCATCTGATGGGCAACAGCACGGGGGCCCAAGAAAACATCGAGATGGTGCTCGGTGCAGCGCTGCTGGTGGGAGCAGCCGCGATGGTGCTGCGCTATGTCCTTGACCGCCGCGATGGGCAGACGCGTAAGGGCGTAGTCAGTGACGTGGACGTCAAGCCGGTGCGCACCGTGGCGATCGGGATGATCGGCGGCCTGATCGTCGGGATGACCTCGGTTGGCTCGGGCTCGCTGATGATCATCATGCTGCTGTTCCTCTACCCGATGCTCGGCGCCAATCAGCTTGTCGGTACCGACCTGAGCCAGGCCGTGCCACTGACGCTCGCTGCGGCGCTCGGAGCGCTCGCCTTCGGACACGTCGACTTCGGTGTCACGACCTCGCTGATCATCGGCAGCGTGCCAGCCGTGCTGGTCGGCTCGCTGCTGTCCTCCAGCGCCCCCGACCGCTACATCAGACCGGCGATCACGTTCGTGATCTTCGCCTCCGGCCTGAAGTACGTAGGCGTCGGCACGAGCGCCCTGGGATGGATCCTGTGCGCGACCCTGCTCGTCGGAGCTGTCGCCTGGCTGGCATACAAGCGCCCGTGGCGGAGCTCGAACGGACTCGGAGACCTCGCGCCGACTGACATCACGCCGCGGCCCGACCTCGAGTAGCGCTGCGCTCTGGGGTGCGATCGCAAGGCCCAGGCAGGGCGATGCAGCCCCCCAAGATTGTTATACTGTGCCGGTATGACTCATCGAGTGGGTGCTAAGGGACAGGTCGTGATACCGAAAGCTCTGCGTGAGCGCGCGGGGCTAAATCCTGGAGCGGAAGTTGAGTTCGAGTCGGATGGACAGCGGGTGAGCATCAAGGCCATCGACCGTCGCCCAGCGTTGGGCGGACGGTTCGCGCGCAGCGGCATGGCTGGGCGCCTGCTCGAAGACCGCTCGCGCGAGCCACGTTGAGTGTCTGCCTGGATTCGTGGGCGGTCCTCGCCTGGCTCGACGGCGAGCAGCCCGCGCACGAGCGCATCGAGGAACTGCTCGGCGACCGGCCGCTGATGAGCTGGGTGAACGTAGTGGAGGTCTACTACCGGGTCGAGCGTGACCACGGTCGCTCCGAAGCAGACGAGGTGCTCGCCGGGTTGCGCAAAGCGTTCGAACTGGATCTGCCGGGCACCGCGCTGATGATCGAGACAGCCCGCCTGAAGGGGAGCACCCCGATCGCGCTTGGCGACTGCTTCGCGATCGCTACTGCCCGCGCCCGGAACCTGACTCTCCTGACCGGAGATCCTGAGATCCTCGATCGAGACATGCCGTGCCCGGTCGAGGACCTGCGGAGCAACCGAGCGTAGCTGCTGTTTAGAGTCCGCGGCGTCCGATGACGTGTGGGATGGTGCGCAGCAGGATCTTGATGTCGCTCCATAGCGACCAGTTGGCGATGTAGAGATAGTCGATCGCGACCATCTCGCGCAGCGGCACACGCGCCGGCCCGAGGATCTGCCACGGACCGGTCATACCCGGCATCAACTCCAGCCGCCGGCGATGCCAGCCCTCCACCCGCAGATCCTCATCCAGCACCAGTGGCCGCGGTCCGACGAGGCTCATCTCGCCCCGCACGATGTTCCACAACTGCGGCAACTCATCCAGCGCGCTAGCCCGCAACAGCCGCCCCACACGCGTCACACGCGGATCCTCAGCAATCTTGAACAACCCCTCCATCGCCTCATTGCGATGCCGCAACGACTCCTTCAAAGCCTCCGCCTCCGGAACCATCGTACGAAACTTCAACATCCGAAAACGCTGCCCATGCCTACCCACCCGCAACTGGCGAAAGAACACCGGACCACGACTATCAAGCTTGATCGCAACCGCGATCACAACCAGCAACGGCGAAACCGCCAACAACCCCAACAACGCACCCAACACATCAAAAACACGCTTGAACGCCGCCGAGGAACGCGTCAAATCAAAACGCCTGACCCCCATCACCGTCACCCCATGCAAATCATCAAACTCAACCGAAGAACCCACCACCTCCAACAAACGCGGCAACACACTCACCCGCACCCCAACCGCCTTCAAAGTGCGCACCAGATTGAGCATCTCCCCCCCATCAACACTACGCGGCGCGATGATCGCACGATGCACATCCAACGTCTGCGCCAAATCACGGATCTCCGCCAACCTCACCTCCGAAAAACTATCCGTCGACCACGAAGCAACCTTATCCAGATCCAGATGCGCAACCACCTCCGCATTGACCCCACCATGACCAGTCAACTTCGAACGGATCGTCTCAGCCGAAACATCATCCCCAATAAACAAACACCGCTCAACCGGCGCTACCCGCAACGACAACGCCCGCGAAACCGCACGCGCCAAGATCAACCCCCCCGCCAACGCCAACCACAAAAACAACGCCTCATGACGATCCAACGGCCGATGCGTGATCAAACCCCCCGCCAACCACGCCACCAACGCACACAACGTCGCCAACTGAAACAACTTCGGCGCCTCATCCAACGTCGTCTTACGCAACAACGTCTCATCCCGATCATAAAGACCCGTCAACTTCGCGCACACCACCAAGATCGGCACCCCCGCAACAGCAGCCCACGTCAACTCCAACGACCGCCGCGCCAACCCCACCGTCAACACAAACGCACCCACGATCGCAAACACATCCGCCACCACCAACATCCGACGAAACAACGCATCCCGCCGCATACAAGCCGCCGGCCCACGAACCTCCCCAAACCCCGACACCCCCAACCGACGCCCAACCCCCAACCCCAAAAACCCACGCACACCAGACAACGGCGAGGGCTCCCACGGGCCCCCTGCTCCGAGCTCCAGCTCTCCTCCGGCCTCGACACTCACCGCGTCCATCGCCTCCTTGCTCGCCGCCATCGGCCCACATTTTGGCCCCGGCACCCCAACAAATGTCGAGATTCCGTGACCGCTGCTAATGGCGCGCATCATAAACGCCGTCGCGGCTCGGCGCAAGGCCCTCTAGCTGCGATGCAGTCGAATCCTCGCGAAGAAGCTGCGATGCAGTCGAATCCTCGCGAAGACCCAAAAGAGCCGTGAGTGACCGGCCACCACGCGTGTGCGACCGGTACGCACGCGACCCGTGCACAATGCCCTCCCGCTAAACGCAGGCCGGGCCGCTCAATCCTGCAAACGGCCCGGCCTGGGACCAACGTCCGGTCCCCGCGGGGACTGGGTCGAGCTAACCGATCAGACTCGCGCCCTTCGCCGCCTCCTTGACCAGCTTCGCAGGCAGCGGTTCGTAGTCATGGCCAACGATGAGCGCCTGCCCACCTGCCGCTGCGGTGTTGAGTTGGAACAGGAAGTAGTTGTTGACGGTAATCGCCTCCGCTTCCGTTCCGCCAGGGTAGGCCTGGTAATCGGTCAGCGCGAGCTCGTACGTGAGCCCGCAGATCGGGTAGGCCTTCTCCTTCGTTTCCGTGGTCACTTCGTTCCAAGTGTCGGAGGTGAGCTTGGGCGGGAACTTCGTGCCCGAGCCGTTCGTGTACTTCGTATCGAAGCAGTTGGCGTTTGCCGTTTCAGTCGTCTCACCGTCGGTCGAGGGGTCGGCGTACTTGGGCTTGGCGACGGCCGTGCCGTCGTTTTCGATCGGCGTCCAGAAGGTCGCCGTGCCCGGCCCGCCGCTCGACGGAATGAACGCAGCGTTGGCACGCGCGTCAGCGAGACCCGCGTAGCCGATGGTGCCCGGCGTTTCGGCGACCTTCGCGACCTCCGCGGAGTCGCCGGTTTTGCTCGGCCTCACGACGTTGATTTCGGCTTTGGGCCACACCGTGTTGCCCGTGCCTTCGGCGATTTCGCCCCAGCTTTCGGTCGTCGCCGATTCGGTTTCAAACTTCGTCGAGTTGATCAGCTCCAGGTACTTCTTGAGTATGTGCGTCGAGCCCGCCGAGTCCAGGCGCACCACGCGTGTGATCGGGTCCGAATCGCAGCTTTCCGGCGACAGTTTGTCTCCGCCGTCTGAGATCTGACCCCACGTGTCGATCGTCCCGAGGAAGATCTCCTGCAGGGTCTTGTTGCCGAGGACAAGGCGTCCTGGGAACGGGTTTTTCTTGACTGTGTTCGTCGCCGTGCAGCCCGTCGGAAGGTGCACGATCACCACGATCGACTCCTGCGCCACCGGGATCGTCTGGAGCGTGTTTGCGACTTTGGTGGTCTCGTTGCCTTCGATTTCCGTTTTATCGTTCGGATTGGGCGGTTCCTCGGTGCCGACGAACGCGTTCGTCGGTGCGAAGCTTGCCGCCCCTTTGTTGACTCCCCACGATTCCAGGCCGACCCCGCTGGACGATGCGGTGTACGTCACCGTCGGCTCGCCTCCACTGCCTTGCGTGCCGTTGCAGGCGGCCGCGTTGGCTGACGTGTGAAAGTCGGGACCCCACACGCTCTGCTCGGCGATCTTCATCACTGCTGCGCCCTGGCCGGTGATGCTCGCGCCAGAGCACTGCGTCGCAGCCGAGGCACTAGCGGCGCCGACCGTTGCCAGGGCGGACACCGCCGCCACGATGCACACCGGTATGGAGCGGCGTGCGCTAAGAAACCTCATTACTGGAACCTCCTGATTGTGCGATTGCGTGCCCTGACGCTTCGCTCTCATCTCCGGCGCGGAGTATTCCTCACTGCTGCAGTGAGCATGTCGCGGTTTTGTGAACGCTCATGAAATACGACGGCCGGGCCGCCCCATCCTTGGAGCGGCCCGGCCGGTGCTGCGTGTGACCCTGTCGCGTGCTGTGACGGTCGCCGCGGCGGCCGTCGGCGCAAGCCACGACCTAGAAGGCCGCCAGTGCTACGCCCTTCCTCGACTCCTTGAGCAGCTTCGCAGGAAGTGGTTCGTAGTCGTGGTTCAGGATGAGCTGCTGCCCACCGCCGGCTTCGGTTTCAAGCACGAAGTTGAGGAAGTTGCTGGCGGTCGTCACCTCTCCTTCGCTCGTGCCGGGATACGCCGAGTACTTGCTGAGCATCATGTCATAGGTGAGCCCACAGATCGGGTAGGCCTTCTCCTTCGTTTCAGTGGTCACTTCGTTCCAAGTGTCAGACGTCACTTTCGGCGGGAACTTCGTGCCCGTGCCGTTGGTGTACTTGGTGTCGAAGCAGTTGGCGTTCGCCAACGGTTCGCTGTCGCCGTCCGTAGACGGGTCGGCGTACTTCACCTTGGTCGTGCCCACACCGTCGTTCTGGATCGGCGCCCAGAATTTGCCGGTGCCAGGACCGCCAATGCCGGTCTTGCTGAAGCCGCCGTTTGCGCGAGCGTCAGCGAGGTTGGCGTAGCCGATGCTGCTCGGCGTTTCGGCGACCTTCGAGACGAGCGCGCCGCCGCCGGTTTTTTCTGGCCTCACAACAGCGGCCGCCGTCGGCCAGGTCGTGTTTTCGGTGCCTTCGGAGATTTCCGCCCAGGTTTTGTTTTCGCCCTTTTCGGTTTCAAAGGCCGTGTTGCTGATGAGGTCCAGGTACTTCTTGAAGACGTGCGTCGTGCCCGACTGGTCGAGCCGCACCACGCGAGTGATCGACGTTTCGGCGTCGCATCCCGTGCCCACGAGTTTGTCGCCTTCTTCGGTGATTTGGCTCCACTTGGTGATTTCCCCGACCCAAATCTTCTGCAGCGTCACGTTGTTGAGGACGAGGCGTCCCGGGAACGGGTCTTTTTTCACGGTGTTCGTCGCGGTGCAGTTCGCCGGGAGGTTCATGATGATCGCGACCGACGCTTGCAGCACCGGAATCGACTGGACTGAGTTCGCGACCGTTTTCATCTCGTTGACTTCGATTTCTTTTTTCTCTTTTGGATTCACCGGTTCGTCCGTCGCGACGATCGCGACCCGACCCGCTTCAAACGCGTGTCCGTTGTAACCCCAGTCTTCCAGCCCCGCGCCGCTGCCGATCGATTCATAGGAGATCGTCGGCTTGGCTTCGTTACCCTGACTGCCGCTGCACGCCGTCGCATTGGCAGACGTGTTGAAGTCGGGCTCCCAGATTTCTTTCTGTGCAAGTTTCTGTAGAGTGGAGCCCGCTGCGACGATGTTCGAACCCGAGCACTGCGTGGCTGCGCTCGCGACGCCAGGCGCCATGAGCGCCGCCACCGCAGCGGCGGAAAGAGCGCACGCCGATGCCATGCGGCGCGCAGAGAATAGACCCATTGTGTAGCTACCTCCGTGAGTGTTTGCAGATTCCATTGCGTACGCGCGGGACGCCCTGTCCCACGTGTACACCTTCGCCTCTGCAGCACCTCCGGAGGTTACGCCGATGTTCTGGAGATGTTACGATCCTGGTACTTCCTCGCCTGCGGGGGGGCCTGTTTGAGGCCCGCGGGCAAACGCTCCGCGCCTCAGAACCTCAGTGGTGCGACTTCCCCTTCGCCGGACGCAGCGTGACGTTCGTCTGTGTGGTGTGCGAGGACCCTGCCGGGTCGTGCGCTAGAACCGTCGCGCGCGCGGCTAGCACGTGTGAACGCGCAAGCAACTTGCGTGCCGCCGCCGACAGATGCAGCGTGATCGCCTTGACCTGGCCGCCACTGACCGCAAACGAGCCCGACGCCAGCGTCAGGATCGCCGCCTTGGCCTTGGCCTGCTCTGCGCGAGTCGCAACTCGTGCGATCACCGCCTTGAGCGTGCGCAGCGTCACGGTGCCCGTGCACGTGGTCACACCACTGGGGCAGCTCACCTTGATGACGACCGCACCAGAGAAGCTCACCGTCAGTGATGCGCTCGCGACTTTAGCTGCCGGCAAGACGATTTCCTTGTTGTTCAGTACGCCGCCACCGGGTGGTGGTGGCGACGGTGGTGGTGGTGGTGGTGGTGGTGGCGACGACGGCGGCACTGATTCTTTTCCTTTGGCCGTGACCGTGAGCGTGGCAGCCGTTGTCGTAGCCGTTTCCACCGAGCTATCCACCGTGTTCGTGAACGTGGCTCGGTACTCGCGCCCGCTCTCGGACGTCGTGGTCCCCGTCACCGTCAACGTGTCCGAGGTTGCACCTGCCACATCGCTCCACGAGGCGCCGCCGTTCGTCGAGAATTCCCACTGGATGGTCGGTGTGGGGTCGCCCGTGGCGGTTGCGTCGAAGCTCGCGCTGCCACCTTCGATGACCGACACGTTCGTGGGGCTGTGGGTAATTTCCGGCGCTCCCGCGACTCGTTCGATGTCCAAGGTCCCAGCCGTGCTCAGCACGCCTTCGGGGGCGGCGACATTCTTGAACCTAGCTTGGTATTTGTAGTCGTTCTCCGCGTGGCTGACTTCCGCGACGGTCAGCTTGCTCGAGGTGACATCTCCGACCGTTTTACTTTCGATGCCTTTGGTGATCGGTGTAAACGGCTTGCCTTCTCCGGTCGACACTTCCCATTCGACCGTCGTCGGCGCCGGGATACTTTCCGCCGCTGCTTCAAACGTCGCGGTTTCTCCGGCTTTCTTCGTCTGGTTCGAGGGGTTCGTCGTGACGTTAGGCGGTTCGTCGACGGTGATTTCTGTCGAGACCGTCAGTTCTGGGGACGCTAGATCGTCGGTGTGAATGGTCGCTTCGACCTTCAGCTTCCCGCCTTTAGCGAATTTGTGCTGGACTTCGGCCGTCTGCGTCTGCTCTCCGGGAGCGACCTGCACCGTTTCTTTATCGCCGTCGCCGAAGTTCCATGTCACGCTCAGGACGTTCGCGTCGAGCACCTTCGCCGCGAGTGTGACCTTAGTCGTGGTGGTCGGTTCGGCGACCGGCTTACCGTCGAGCAGGGCTTCCACGCCGCCCAGCACCTTCGCGGTCGGGCATCCTTTCCCACCTTCGCCGAACTTAATCACTTCCTCCGTGCTCGGGGCGAGCACCAGGACGGTGTTCTCGGGTCCGCCCGCGACCTCGGGGTACGCGCCTTCGAAGCCGATTTCACAAGGCTTTGGCTTGCCTCCCGGGCCACCATCTCCAGGGCCAGCCACTCCGCCAGTCCATCCGGACTCGGACACGGTGACCTGTTCCCCTCCGCCTTCGACGTACTTGAAGCTCACTGCCGCGTCGTTTTCTTCCCCGCTTTGCCCGATATCGCCGTCTTCTTCCATTTCATAGAGCTGTGTGAACGCTATGAGACGGCCTTCAGTTGCGCCTTCGGGATAGATCGCCAGGCCGCCCCCTTCGAGAGTTTCGTCACCAAACGTAAGCAGTTCTCCCTTGAACGGACCCTGCAGGAAGCCTCCCGGCTCCGCGAAGCGAAAGACGGTCGTGGGAGCGGATTCGAAGCTCGGCGCGATCTCCTGGATTCGATCTTCGTTCTCGAAGTAGACCCTGCCGCCGGCAGACACCACCGGCGAGCTGGGCTCCGCTTCCGCATTGGGGTCCACGTAGGTTTTGCTGAGCTTGCCCTGATTTGTCACACGGTCCAGTGCCACGTGCATGCCAGCTGCGCCGCCGTCCTGCTCGCCGAGGATCAACACTTCTTTGGTCTTCGGGTCGTACGCAATCCCCGCCGGCTTGAGCAGCGCCTGTCCCACGATTTCCGAGCCCACCGCGAGCGTTTCGCTCGAAGCTAGCACGCCTTCTTCGTTCGTGCCGCTCGCGGGCACGAGTTCGAGTTTGCCGGTCTTGGAGTTCATTTCCGGCTTGGTCTTGAACGCGTACAGAACACCTGCGGCTGCCACACTGGGATCGACCTTGTCTGTAAGGCCACGCTGATAGGTGACGAGCGCGTAGATGCGTTCTTCCTGTGGCGCGACCGCGATCCCCTCTAGGTCGTCGACCGCCTCGGTGCCAGCTGGTAGTTCTTTCTTGCCCACTTCGTTGGGCTGCAGGATCACACCGCCTTCGAATGCCCCTGTCGAACTGTACTTCTGGATCCGAAATTCTTCGCTGAGTTCTTCTTTTTCGTCGCCGACGTAGATGCTGCCGGCTTCCGCGCCTTCCTGATCGACCCCGAACGCATGTGTTTCTTCCTGGAGTTCGAAAGCATGACCCTTGGGTTTGGCTGCGGTGCCTTCGCCTCCGAAGCGCAGCAGTTCGCCGTAGCCGCTGGCCCAAGCCGGAGCGCTCGTGGCGGCGGCCATGAGCAGAAGCCCTACTAGAAGGGGTGGCAGAAACAAACGCACGCTGCGGAAGTTCGACATCATGCTCCGGTCTATCGCTTACGGGTCGAATTCACGGTCGCACACGCGAACGCGCCACGCAACACGGTTTCACCACTCCTTTACATAGGAGGTGCGCGCGCAAATGTGCGCGGCCGGCGGCGCCCGCACCAGCTCTGAGTATCCCGCTGAAGCCCCGTGGCGATAGTGTTATAAATCAGTGAAGATCAGCGCTCATGCGGCCGGCGCTGCACGCTCGTCCGCTGGGCACGCATCGTGGAGATGGTGGCGGCAGCGACACGCAACTCGCGCCGCCCGCGACGCGGACGCCGGCGCGCCGAGGCACCGGCGAACGCCGCCAGGATCACGATCCCTAGCACGTAGGCCGGCGAGGGCTCGTGTTCCGGCGCACGGTAGGCGACAGCTTGGTTGCTGACGGACTCGGTTGCCGACTCCTCCTCTTCTTCGCGCTCAACCGCCTCGACCGCCGAGGTTCCGCTCGGCGGTGTCGGGCGCGCCGGCGTCGGGACGGGCGGTGGCACGAACGCGGGCACGAAGTCGACGGGCACCGGCGGCGCGAAGAACGGAGCCGCCGGCGTGGGCGCGGGACGAGCGGCCGGAGGAGCCGCCGGGACGGGCGCAGGAGGGGGTGGAGCCGGTACGGGCGTGGGCGTGGGCGTGGGCGCCGGCGCAGGCGCAGGCGCAGGCGCAGGCGGCGGCGCAGCGGGGCTCGCCTGCTGCTGTGCGGCGGGCTGCTTGGGGAAGGGCACGGTGCCGCAGGGCTGCTCCGGACTCCCAGCCTCGACGGTCACCGGCAACGATGCCGACAGCCCGCCCGCGTTGATTTTCACGGTCGTGGTCCCGGGGTTATACGCACAGAACAGACCCGATTTGGAGCCCGCTTCGGGTTCGCGTTCCGGTTCTCCCTTGGCGTTCAAGAGCACCGTTTCCTTGCCGGCCGCGAGATCCTGCTTGACGAAGCCTCCGACCTTCGGTTCCGAGGAGGTGAAGGTGTATTCGGGGGGTGAGCCTTCTCCAGGATCCAGGCCGCTGGCGCACGCCGTTCCCACGCAGGTGTAGGGAATCTGGATGTAGGGGTTGGTTTCGGGCGCGGGCGCGCCGCCTCCGGGCGAGCGGTTGCCAGCGCGCACGCGGCGAGCTAGGGCTTCGAACAGGACCGTGTGACTGCGGCGCAGCAGGGTGCCCTGCTTCGCTTCCAGCGCCAGTTCCCCGATGTTGGGGATCAACCTGATGCCGGCGAGCTTGTCCGTGGCGACATCGACTTCGGCCAGCAGAAAGCCGCTGTCGCCCAGGAACGCGCCGTTTTCGTGTTGGTAGTTGACATATCCGAGCGTGCCCGACCCGTAGGCGGGGACTTCTATGCCGTCCCATGACAACGTCTCCTTGATGTTCTGTTCGGGCGAGTCGAAGAAGTAGCCGGCGGCACCGTCCTTGGCGAGTACTTCGATCAGGTTGGCGGCACTCTGGCTGCCGGCGGCTCGCTGCGCTCCCAGATCCGCATAGCCGACGACGATCGCCGCCTGACCGGCTCCTCGGGCTTTGAGCTCTTCTTCGAGCCATGCCAGCTGCGTCGCGCCGACTTCGGCGTCTTCGGAGCTGTCGTCGAGCACGATCACGCGCACCGTGCCGGCGGCGCCCTTCGATTCGAAGGCGTAGGCCAGCTGGCATTCTTCGGGTCCCGTAGGGCACGCGGACGGCGTGCCGGCGGGCTCGAGCGCTTCTCGCGCGGAGGCTTCGCCCCCCAGGGGTTCCCGCGGGAACGAGGCGAAGGGCTGTTCCTGCGGGAGCTCGCTGCCTTCGTCGCGGTCGGTCGGTGTGCCGACGGCGTAGGCGGGAATCGGGCTGTTGCCGAGGATCTGGGCGTAGCGTTCGAATTCGACGTTGTAGTCGATCTGGTCGTCGGTCCCTTTTGGGCCGTTGATCGCGTGGGCGTCGACCAGGCGGGGGCCGGTGTACAGGAATGCCCTCACGCCGGGTATGTGCGCGTGTGCCAGCGCCGATTCCAGCCATACATCGGGACCGATGCTCGCGTTGGCGCGATCGGCGCAGGGCTGCGCGCACTGCGCGTTGCCGCCGATCGCAAAGATCGCCTTCTTTTCGGGTTCTGTGGCGATCGGGGCCGTTTCCTCTCCGAGCGGGGTCGTGCCTGCTTCGGCCGGATAGCGCTCGATGTCGGCGGTGTCGAGCTGTTCGTGGCCTTCCACGAAGCCACCCACGGCCCACCCCTGCGAGCCGGTCGGATCGATCAGCACCGCGGACACCGGGTCCGGTTGGTAGACCATGTCGTAGAAGCTCCAGTGCCCGACCGGTTCCTTGACGTCGTTCAGTTCGGGCTCCTCGTCGCGCCACCCCTCGGCGATCTGCCGCAGGACTCCCCTTTCGGGGTTGGACGGGAGCGGGTAGGGCTTGATCAGGGTGGATGGCTGGCCGGCCGGCGCTTCCGGTTCTGCTTCGGCTTTGTAGGTTTCCGGCACGCTGCCGGACGCGACCGCGCGCAGCGCGCCGTTTTCACGGAACAGCGCCAACGAGCCAGGTTCGCCGCCGCCAGGGAACGGCGTCACGGTCGCATGCCAGGGCGCGCCGGGCGCTTCGCGCTCGTACACCATCCCGGACGCGCCGAAGGCCGCACCGCCGTCTTCCAGGCCCGCCACCGCCCAGGGCACGTTCGATCCCATCGCTTCGGCCGCGCCCTGGTCGATGTGCCAGCCCGAGCCGTCGTTGACGAGCAGGCCGCCCCGGTACCGATCGGTGTCTCGCTTGGGCAGGATCCGATACGCGACGATCGCTTCCGAGCCCGCGAATGCGACCGAGGTGAAGCTCGCGTTGGCCCACGACGCGCACCGTTCGGCTTCTTCGCCGCTGCCCTTTTCCTGGGGCGAGCACGGCGCTTGCGCGGGAAACGCTTCCTGGGTCCATGTCTTGCCATAGCCGAGCAGCACGCCGCTCTCTCCGACGGCATACCCGCGTACCGGATTGCCGGGTTCGAACGCGATGCCGAGCAGGTTGCCGCGGAAGTTGTACGGGGTCGCGGGGTCCGGTTCCCACAGGCCCGTTTCGCCGCGCCACAGCCACATCTGGCTTTCTTCTGGGGTTTCGGGACGAATGTTGCCGACGGCGTAGGCCCGATTCGGGGTCGGCCACGCGATCGCGCGCAACTGCGGCATCTCCCGCTTGCCGCCCGGTCCGAGTAGGCTTTCCGGCAACCAGCCCTTCCCTGGCTTGAAGCGCGCGACCTCCCCCAGATCGCCCACCGCCAGGGCTTCGCTGGAGAGCGATCCGATCGGCGCATCCGGCTGCGGCGCCGCCGCGATGAGCGCGTGACGGAACGACGTCGGCCACGGCGTGAGGCGGCTTTCTGTGTGTTCGAGGGTCAGATGCACGGGCAGCTGCTGGCTGCCGAACCAACCCTCGCGTGGATTGGAGAACGCCGCCCCGTAGGTCGCTCCAACGCTGGTGCTCACCCCTCCCCCCAGCGCCAGCACGCGCTTGAATTGATTGTCTTCTTCCAGGCGCAGGCTCACCCCTTCGGGAAGCCCCGTGATCACCCGTTCGCCGAACTTGGAAGAGCTGGCCCAGGCGACGCTGCGCGAAGGCCCGGTCGGCAGTGCTTCGGGCAGGCTGTAGGTGCAGTGGGAGCTCGAAGCGTGCCCGAGCGTACACCAGCTGGTGATCGTCTCGCCTTCGGGCTCGAAGAAGATCGTGGCCGAGGCGCCGGTTTCCGGGAGTTCTCCGTCGATCCAAACGCCCTGGCCGGTGACCGTCAGCACCTGGGTCTGGACGCGTTCGTTCTCAGCGCCCGGAATCGTCAGCTGTTCTTCGTCGATGGCGACCGGTTCTCCGGGCGTGCCCGCGGACTTGAGCGCCACCGGCTGCCAGCTCGCTTCGCCACCGGCGAGCCGGCGGTGGAACAGGGCCACGGTGCCCGCGGATGACAGCTGGCCGAGCAGCCATGCGTTGCTCGGCGAGCTCGCGCCGATCCCCAGCACGCGAAATTCTGTGAAGCTGGCGCCACTCGGCAGTTCGATCTTCTCCTTGCTCCATTCGCTCGTTTCGCTGTCCCAGTGCAGGACGTGTTCTTCAAAGCCGGAGTGGTGTTCCTCGATCGGGACGACCAGCGCCCCCACGTGTCCGCCGGCTTCGTCGAGTGGCGCGATCAGCGGGGCGCGTTCGAAACCGAACAGCCGGTCGCCCGACCCCAGCACTTCTTCCGGTACGGACTTGGTCTCCCGGAACGGGTTCGTGGGGTTGTTCGGTTCGCGCACGAGCAGCGCCTGCTTGCTTTCGACTTCACCGGCGAGCACGCCGGCGCCATCGCCGGTCAGCTGACCGGCGAGTGTGCTGGGGCCAGCGTCGCTGCTGAGGGCCGCGCCGGGCTCGTCCAGCTTGAAGCCGGTGAGCGGTTCGCCGCTTTCGCCTTGCAGGCCCGGCCCAAGCGACCATCCGCTTTCGGCCGCGTAGCGCACCAGGACTGGTCCCGCTGCTCCGTTGCCGATGCCCCACGTCTCGTACTTGCCGCCGCCGGCTTCGTCGGGGGTGGCGCCGATCATCGTCACGTCCTTCGCTGGGACCGCGTCGTCGCTGTAGGCGAACGGTTCCCCAGCGGCGGCCTGACCCGCGGCGGGCGAGGTCCCACCCGCCCACGGCAGGCCGGCGCTCAGGACGAGCGCCAGCGCGCCCGCCACGAGCGCGCCCATGCTCAGCACCCGCCGGCGCGAGCGGCGTGCGATCGAGTGCAGGCGGCTCACAGCGACGGTCCCCAGCCGGAGATTCCGAGCGCCTTGGGAAAGGCAAGCGAGGTGCTGATCGTTTCCACGCCGCTGCTGAGGCTCGAGACCGTCGGTAGCGGCGCGAGCGCGTGGGTCTGCAGACTGAGCTTGGTCGGCCAGCGACGAGGGTTGAGCCGCAGTTGCAGGCTGCGCTTGCCGGCCTTGAGCGTGCGCATGGGCGTGCTCGCGACGACGCTCGCGTGGCGCTTGGCGATCAGGCGCACGCGCGCCTTGACGGCGAGGTGGAAGCTCAGTTCGAGCGTGCTGCCGTGTAGGAGCCGCGTGTGCACATCAGACAGCAGCGGCACGCTGGCCGTGGCAAAACTGTTGGGCACCGTGAGCTTCGTCAGCGCGGCACTCGGGGGCGGCGTTTCTTCCTGTGCGGATTCGCCGACCAGTGCATCCGACAGTTCCTGCGGGAGTCCCTGGTCGTGCGGACGGAAGGTGATCAGTTCGCCGTTGAACGCCGGACCGGTTTCGGGCGCCAGCGTGCGGCTGTCTGCTTCGCTGAGGTGGAAGAGCCAGCCCTGGGTCGTCGCCATCCAGCAGTCGTTGTGGGTGGGACAGACGATCCTATAGGCGGCGCCCTTCGCGCCGATGCCTTCCGCGCGCTCCGTTTCAGAGGGCAGCTGTTCTTCGGACAGGGATCCTTCGGCGGTCACGTTCACGACCTTCGCCAGCCTGGTCGCGTTCGGGCTTTTCAAGTCTTCCTGCGTGTCGAGCGCCAGCCAGGCGCTGGCGCTTTCTGGCTCGGCGGCGAGGGCGCTGACGGCTTCTTTTTCCAGGCTCGGCGGGTCGACTTTGAGGCTTTCGCTTTTTTCTCTTTCCCCGGTTTCTTCCGGCCCCAGCACCTGCGTCCACACGCCGCCCGCGTCACGCAGGACGGTCAGCTCCGCGGGCGCCGATCCCTCGGGTGGCGTTTCGAGCGGACCGGCCGCCGCCCACAGCGAGTCTTCGTCAGCCGACAGGTGCAGGAATCCGAGCGCCGCCGGAAACGATTCAACTCCGGCGTGGGAGGCGTACTGGGGCAGGAACTGCCCTTCCGCTGACTTGGGGTGCTGCGGAACGAAGGTGTGAGTCGATCCTTCCGGAGCGATTTCCTGCAGAATCGAGGGGTGCAGGATTTCCGTGGGCGTCTCCGCGAGGCCCGCGGGTTCTTCCAGCGGCAGAGCGATGCTCTCGTACAGTCTGTCTTCGAAGATGCGCATGTCCTGCACGGCCTGCACCGCCGTGTTGGGCTCGGCTTCCAGCGAGCTGCCGTTCCAGTGCAGATGGAAGGCGCCGGGCTCCGGTTCGGGCAGTGGAGCACCGGCGAACCAGCAGTCGTTCGGGTTGACGCACGCGGCCGCGTGCATCGGCTGGTAGGAGCTCGCCTGGAAGGCCGGGGCGGCGTATGAGCCGACGACTTCCAGCTTGCCGCTCGTTTCGTTGTAGGCGAAGTGGCACAGCGTGTCGTCTTCCAGCGGTGGGAGGTCGCCCTCCCCGTTGGCCGCCTGCCCCGGGCGTCCGTCGGAGACCGTCCAGAATTCATCCGGGCCGGCCCAGGCGATACGCCCGTCGGTGGCGCCGCAAACGCTCGCGAGCTCGTGCCAGCCAGCGCCGTTGTAGACCCAGATACCGGGTGGGACGGTGCTGCCGTTGCCGGCCGTGATGAGCAGCCCGAGATTGGGCTTAAAGAACTCGATGTCGCCGATCCGCCCGAGGCCGACGGGAGTACGCTGACAGCTCGGTTCGCCCTGGCAGACTTCGCTGCCCTGTACGCCCGGGGGCGGCGGCGGCGGTTCTGGTTGTTCCAGACGCCATTCGGGCGCGGCGGCGGCGGGAGCGGCGAGCGGCCCACCGGCGAGCGCGAGTACGAGCACGAGCGCCGCAGCCAGGAGCGAGAAAGTCATGCGCGCAGCGGTCATCACCGGCGTCTCGCTTTGGTGGTCGCCCGCTTGGACACCCGCGAGACCTTGGCCCGTGATCGTCTGGTCTTACTCAGGAAAGACACCGCGACGCTCTCGCGCAGGCTCGGGCGCCCGGGCGCGGTGAAGACGACGCTCGCCGTCGCGGACAACCCCCCCGCCCTGCTCGCGAGCGCCCGATAGCTCGGGGCGAGCGTCAGCGTCAGCTCCACCAGCCCCCCTTCGCCGCCAGCGATCGACGTTCTCGCCGCTGCGACTCCGCGCTCGGCGACGGTCGCGCTCGTGCGCGCACGCTTGGCCCGCACGTGTCGATGGGGCGCGCTGTCACGAGCGGCGTGCGAGGCGGCGGCGCTTGCCACGGCTCCCTCGGCGGCGGCGCTCAGGCTCCCGGCGCCCGGCACCTCGACGTAGAGCCGCACGCTCCCGTTCGCGAGCGAGAACGCGGTCACCCCCAGACGCCATGCGGGAGCGCGCAGCGGGCTGGCTGGCGCGCTCGAGATGTATGTTTCGGCGGGTTCCGGCGAGAAGACTTCGCGTGCGACGAAGAACGCGTCGCTGCCGTCTGCGGAGCCGCCATTTGGTACCTGGCCGGGCGTGTTGCCGTCGCCGTAGACGAGGTTCGAGGCGGTGGAGGAGAATGCCAGGATGTCGCCATTGCCGGAGAAGGACGGCGACGTCGCTCCGTCGGTCCTGATTTCGTACTGGTTTTCCTTGCCCGCCGTGACTTCGGTGTGGGGGTGTTCGCTGGGACCGCCTTCGTAGCCGTGCGTGACGCGCGTTAGCGTGTTGTCGGCGAGATCGACATCGAACAGTTCGGCCATACCCGGCACCGCCGCCGGTGCGCTGACGTAGGTGAGCGAGTCGAGCGGAAACTCGGTGCGTTGCGTCGTGAATGCGATCTGGCTGCCTTCGGGGGAGACGCCCACATCGAGGATTGCCCCATCGGGCCCAATCTTCGCTTCCTTGCCGCTGGCGAGCGCAGTCAGCGGTCGCAGAGCTTCGCTGCGCGAGAGCCCTTCGTGCATGTTCGCCACGTACAGGTCGTCTGCTTCGCCTTCCGCGCTGCGGCCGAAATCCACACCGAGCGAAACCAGCTGCGCGGTCGCCAGGAACGCGACCGTGTAGCCATCCGCGCTCAGTTGCGGAATCGAGTCGCCGACCGTCCCCGCCCACACCCCATCCAGGGGTTCCACCGCAAACGGGCCCTGGCAGGGGCTCGACAGCGAGTGCGCTTCCAGCCCGGGAAGCTGGGTCTGGCCGCTGGCGATGCAGGCCGGATTTTCGGGTTCGGAGCCGCCAGTTACCCGCCTGGTCGCAGCCAGCGGCCCGTCTTCAATGCGCCGCCACAGCGGCTCGGAGTAGCGCGACACGTGTTCTCCCGCGAGCATCCTCGCCTGCTTGTAGACCGTCTGCCCCATCCACGCGACCGTCGATCCGTCGGCGCTGATCGACGCCCCCACGGCGGGCGTCAGGCCGTAGGCGCGGTTGTTGAAGGGGAAGGTCGGCGGGTTGCTGGCGCCGCCCGCGCTGTAGACCGCGCCGTAGATGGTGCTGCCTTCTGTCCCCGACACCGGCGTGTCGGGGATCGCCTGGCCTGTGCTGGGGTCATATTCGGTGCTGACGAGCTGCGTTTCGTTCGTGGCGAGGTTGCGCACGGCGACCTGCAGGGCAGGCGTCTTCGGCCCGGCGAGATTGGAGACGGCGCTCGTCACGAACACCACCTCCTGTCCGTTCGCGCTGATCGCCGAGCGGCCGCTCGCGATCGCCCCGTACTCGCTTGAGCCTACGTCTTCGTATTCGAGACCTTCGTCGCGTTCGTTGACTGCGGAGACGAGCGTGAACGCGCAGCGCTGCGTCAGCTGATGGGCGTCTTCTTCTTCGGCGACCAGGCACGATTGCGATTCAGGAAGGTCCATGTTGCGCACGTACACGTCCGGAGCGCTGTTCGTGTCGTCGTGGGGGGCGAGCCGCGCCGTCGTCGTGAAGCTCACGTATTGCCCGTTTTCGCTGATCGACGGCAGCTCCGCGTCGCATGGCTCGTGTGAGGATTCATCAGGCACGCAGGTTTCGCTGCCCGGCAGCTCGGCGCCGACCGCCACCGGCCGTACTTCGCCGGTCTGCAGATCGCGCCGCCACACGCCGGCCAGTCCGGCGAAGTAGCCGTCAAACGCCACGTATTCCCCGTTCCCGGAGATGGCGGGGTCGTGCGCGTACAGAGCCTGCTGGAGCGCGCCTTCGCCTCCCCCTTCGAGGAAACCCTCGGAGGCCAGCTCGATCGACTTGAACACGTCCGCTCCGGCCGGCGCGCAGACTGCGAGCGCCATCGCCAGGACGACCAACGCCGACAGCAGAATGCGAAGCCTCATCGCACGCTCACCAACCGCCGGACCGTACCCTCGTTGCCGACGTTGTCGCGAACGTGCACGACGATCGTGTAGAGACCGGCATGGGCATAGCGGTGACGAAATAGCTTGCGTCCACGTGCCTTCTGGCCGTCGCCGAAGCTGACGTTGACAGCGTGTGTGTCGACGCCTGACTGGGCATCGCTCACGCGCACCGTCACGCCATCGCCGCCCATCGCGGTGGTGACCTTGACGCGCGGTGGCTGGCCATCGACCTTCAGCGTGGCAGGGGATGTCAGCGTCGATTGTCCGTAGATGTCGGTCGCCAGCAGCTGCACCTCATGGACCCCGTCGCCGAGCTCGTCGGGATCGATGTCGAGCGCGAAGGCGCCGGCGGGGGTGGCCAGTCGATGACCGTCCAGCACGACCGTGTAGCTCAGCGGCCCGTTGGCGCTGGCCGCCGGTTCCCAGGAGATCTGCGCCTGCGACGGTTTGATCCATCCCTTCGGGACGCTGACGACGAACGTGTCCGGCGGCGCGGTCACCTGCGTGGCGACGATCGCCGCGTCGCCGAGCGGCCCTTGCTGGAAGGCGACGAGCCCGTCGCCGAGGCCCGAGTGCCCGACGGCCAATTCGCCGATCGGACCGCCAGCCCCGCCGCTCACGAGCGCGGTCTGGACGGCACCGTCGAGGAAGTCCTCGCGCACCGCCACCGCGGGATGCCCCTGAGAGTCGGCGCTCGGCCACGCCGAAACGCCTCCGCCTTCCGGGTTCATGACGCTCGCGGACGGCAGTTCGCTAGGCGGCTGAAGCGTGGACCCCACGAAGGGCGGCCCCAGCGACAGCGTCCCCGACAGCCCCAGGTCGTTGCCTTCGACCACACGCGGCGTGCCGTCGCTGTCGTAGAGCAGGCGCAGCGATTCCTTTTCGTCGATGTCGATGCTCGGCCGCCCAATCGATGCCGCCTTGCCGCCGGCGACGGACGCGTCGGCGACGATCGCACCCTGAAACTCGGCGCCGCTGGCCGCTTCGCCGTTGGGCAAGTCGTTCAGGAAGATTCGCGGCCCCGGCAGCGGCGAGCCGGCCCCTACGTCCTGGCGGTAGGCGACCTCGGCCTGCCCCAAGCGCGAGAGCGCGATACTCGGCGCGTCGGCGTCTTCCTCGATCGGCGAACCGGCGAAGGTCGTTGCGCTGACGGGCATCACGTAGTCGAGGTTCGACCCGAACAGCCGCCGGGCCCAGATGCGCGCGACGCCGCTGATTTCCGGCTCCTGCCAGACGACGACGCCGCTGCCGGTCGGGCCGATCGCGATCTGCGGCGCGTTGGCTTCCGTGGGCGGCCGCATCGAGACTCCGGGGTCGTGATTGATCTCTCCCAGGGCGGACCATCGTTCGCCGTTGAAATGTGCCACGCGCACTTCCTCGTCGACGTCGCCGGGGCGCAGCACCGCGGGGCTGTTCCGTTCCAGTTCCTTGACCACCCGGTAGACGACGTCGGCCTGGCCGGTCGCGCTCATTGCGAGGTCGGGGCTGGTGCCGATCCCCCGGCGGATGTCACGGTCGACGATCATCGCCGGACCGAACGTCGACGAGCCGGGGCCGAGCGTAGAGCTGACCAGCTCGTCAACGGGCTGCTCGTCTTCGGAGGCAAACGGCGTGGCCCAGACGACCACGAGCTCGCCTCCGTTGGCCGCGCCGATGCGTGGCCAACTCGCGGCGAAGGGCTGTTCGGTGTCGACGCGTATGGGCGCCTGCCAGTGGCCTGCCACGTAGCGCGAGACGAACACGTGCGCGACACCGCCGACACGCTTGAGGTACACCAGTCCACCGGTGCCGTCTTCGGCTATCGCGACACCGCCAAAGCCCGCGATTTCCTGACTTGGACCGTCGATCGTCACAGCCGGGAGGATCACCGCCTGAGCGCCCCGCGCGTGCACCGCGAACGCGATCGCAGCAAGCCCCACCGCCAGCACGGTGGCGGGCCACCGATCCGCGAGCGATTCACCAGGCCTGGTGAGCGCCCTCATTCTTCGGGCTTGTTCAGGGCCCCGGCAGTCGGGTTGAAGGCACAGCGGAAGTTCTGCGCTTCCGCGACCGGCTGGGAGCCCGCGAAGCCACCCTGGTTGCCGTTGTCGTAGACGGTCACGTACTGCAGCGATTCGGGCAGCGGGTTGGCGGCGACGGGGATCGGATTGGCCTGGCCCTGGCGGGGGTCCCCGGTCGCACCTTCGCTGACGCCCTCCGATCCGGCCGCTGCCGAGCCAGCCTCGGTGGTCACCAGCGACGAGCTCATCTCCCGTTCGTCTTTCAGGCCGCGGCTCGGGTCCTGATTGACGGTGGCAGTGTCGGGGTTGTCGTGGATCGTCGACTCGAGCTTCACACGTTCGGCGGCGCCGACGAGCTCGGACGCACTGGGCAGCCAGCCACCCTGCGCCTCGCAGGCTTTGCTGGCCCAGATGAAGTTGTTCTTGCCGGCGTCCGCGTTGGTGAGCGGGTACGGCGCCGAATCCAGGCACCAGGTGCCGAGATCAACCGTGTCCGGCGGGCAGGTACCAGCGAGTTCTTCGGCAGTTTTACCGCCAACCCGGGAGGCGTCCTTGACCGTCGGAATCGCCGACGCCGGGAACTTCCTGTTCCTGCCGAGCAGCAGCAGTCCGCCCGCGTGCGGCATCGTGCTGATCACATGGCCATCGATCGCGTTGACCACCGCGCGGCGAGCGGCGTCGGCGAGCCCGGTTGTGGAGAACACGAGCGCCACCAGCGCGACGATCATCGCCGGTGAAGGCAGCCGCGTCATTGCGCTTGCTTGGGATCGCGTCCTGGCGCGGTGCGGCGCACGTCGCGCAGCTCATCGAGTGTGATCTCGACAACGGTTGAGAGCACCGCGTCGAGCGCGACGCCCGAGAGCGTCTCCTGCTCGAGCAGCGCCGTGGCCGTCTCCTCGACCGTGCTCCAGTTGCGATCGAGGATCACCGCTGCTCGCGCCTCGGCGTCGCCGACCAGCCGCTCAACCTCGTTGTCGATCAGATTCAACGTGGCCGGGCCGACCGAGCCGAGGTCCTGCAGCGAGGCGCCGAGGAAGACCTCGCCACTCTTCTCGCCGATCGTCACCAGGCCGAGCGCCTCTGACATGCCAAAGGAGGTGACCATGCTGCGCGCCAGCGCGGTCGCGGCGTGCAGGTCGTCGTGCACGCTCGTGGAGGTGTGCCCGAACGCAATGCGCTCTCCCGCCAGACCGGAGGCGATCACGATCAGCTGGCTCTGCAGGTCGGGCTTGGTCATGATCGTCTGGTCGCGGTCGGAGAGCATGTGCGCAGCGGTCCCCAACTGCCTCCCACGGGCGACGATCGAGAGCTTGCGTGTCGAGGCGGTGTGCCCCAGCGCGTCGGTAACGACCGCGTGCGAGGCCTCGTGGATCGCGATCAGCCAGCGCTCTTGTTCGGTGAGGATGTGGTGCTTGGCCGGACCGGCGACGACCCGATCGATCGCCTCATCGAGCGTCGCCGCGTCGATCTGCCCGCGCCCATCGCGGACGCTGAGCAGAGCGGCCTCGTTGATTACGTTCGCCAGCTCGGCGCCGCTGAAGCCCGGCGTCTGGCGCGCCACCTCCTCGAGCGAAGCATCGGGCGCCAGCGGCCGCTTGCCGCCGTGCAGGCGCAGGATCTCCAGGCGCCCGTGCACGTCGGGCACGTCGATCACGACCTGGCGGTCGAAGCGTCCGGGGCGCAGGAGCGCCGGGTCGAGGATGTCGGGCCGGTTGGTGGCGCCCATCACCACGAGACCGCCGTCGCCAGCGAAGCCGTCCATCTCAACCAGGATCTGGTTGAGCGTCTGCTCGCGCTCGTCGTTGCCCTGACCGATACCGGCGCCACGCTTGCGCCCAGCGGCGTCGAGCTCGTCGATGAAGATGATCGCGGGTGCCGCTTTACGTGCCTTGCGGAAGAGATCGCGCACACGGGCCGCTCCCACTCCCACGAGCGACTCGACGAAGTCCGAGCCGGACAGGGAGAAGAAGGCGGCGTCCGCTTCGCCCGCGACGGCCTTGGCGAGCAGCGTCTTACCCGTGCCCGGCGGACCGACCAGCAGCACGCCCTTCGGCGCGGCGGCGCCCACAACGAGGTACTTGCTGGGATCGGCAAGGTAGTCGCGGATCTCACGCAGCTCGGCCAGCGCCTCGCCGGCGCCGGCGACATCCGCGAACGTGATCTTGTCGGCGCATGCCCTTGCCCTTCTTGCGGCCCTTGCCCGTGAACTGCGAGAACGCTGCGATCCCGCCCGCCCCGCCATCGGCGCCCATGCGTGTGAACAGCGAGAACAGGCACACGAGCAGCAGGATTGGGATCAGGAACTGGACGACAATCGCCTCCGTTCCCTTGTTCGACTGCTGCTCCACCGACACGATCGCGCCGCTGGCCGAGAGTTCCTTCAGCAACTGCTGGGTCTGAGCGCCGGAAGCCGGATAGGCGGCCCACAGCTTCTGTGTGCCGCCTGCGGCCGACGTGCCCGCGGCGGTCGTTTCAGTGCCACCGGCGACGCTCGCCACACCGGCTTTGCCCGCTTCGCCCGTCGTGCCCGCTTCGCCCGTCGTGCTTGCGATCGTGCCGTTGGCAAGGATCGCTGGCGTGGTCGCGGTCGTCGTCACCTCGACGCGGCTGTCGTGATCGAGCAGGACCGCGGCGGTGATGTCGTGCTGCTTGGCCAGCGTCTGTACCGTGCTGATCGGCACCTGTATGCCCGAGCTGCTCGGCTTGATGTCTCCGAGCAGCGTTATGAAGGCGATCGCCAACGCGATCGACGCGAGCAGCAGAAATGACGAGACCGGATCGCGGAAGGCGATCCGGCGGACGCCGGCGGCGATCTCGCCGGCCCTCACCAGCACCGGGTTGCGGCGTTGGGCCAGGCCCGAGCGCACCGCCGCCTGGCCCGCGCGCGCTGAACCCGCGCCGTTGCTCGTGGAGCCACCGCCGTTGCTGGATGGGGACGTGGGTGGGGTGTGATCGTCGTCGGTCATGTCAGCAAGCGGGAAATTCGATCGAGGACACCGCGACCGCGCAAGAGCAGCCATCAAGCGCAGCGCCGATCGGCCCGCCGCCAGCGTCACACGAGACGAGCGGAAAAGCAATGGCGTTCACAAAAACGACACATCACCCCAATCGGCGTTCACAAGAAATACACAATCGGACTGTCATGCGACGTTCACAAAAACGAAACACCAACCAAACCCGCGAGCGACAGTCTTCGCATTGGGGTGACGTCCATCGCGCATACCGCATCGATTAACACCTCGATCTGTTCCGCCCCGTGAGCGTCTAAGGACGCTTGAGCCGTACCCATCTCCCGAACCCAAAGGAGCAACAACTGTGCGCGCGCACCGCACCCTCACGCACCGCACCCTCATCGTCTCGTCGTTCCTCGCGCTGACGCTAGCCGCGCCGGCAAGCGCCGTTGCGAGCAAGCGCCTGATCATCGACGGCTCGACATCGATGCTGCCACTCGTGCAGAAACTTGCCACGGCCTACCATCACGCCTTCCCGAAGATCCCGGCGCCGAAAGTTGGCGGCGGCCAGACGGACATCGGCATTAACGACGTGGCCGCCGGCAGGGTCGATATCGGCGACGCCTCACGCGACCCGATTCCGGGCGTCGACCCCCCGGGCCTGGTGTTCAGCAAGGTCGCCCGCGACGGCGTCTGCGTTATCACCAACACCGCCAACCCGCTGCCCAACCTCTCCCAGGAAACGGTCCAGGAGATCTTCACCGGCGACATGCGCAACTGGAGCGAAGTCCCCGGAGCGAAGATCACGGGCCCGATCGACCTGTTCGACCGCGAAGCCGTCTCCGGCACCCAGGACGCCTTCCAGGACATCTTCCTCGGCGAAACCCTGAAGATCTCCCCGAGCGCGACCGCTGAGAGTTCCGAGGGGCTGGAGGTCAGCGCGGTCGGCGCCGACAAGAGCGCAATCGGCTTCACGTCCTTCGCCGCCACGCTCAACGGGGGCGTGCACACGGTCGACTACCAGGGCATCCCGTGCACGCTGCCCAACGCCAAGTCGGGCCAGTACGCCGGTGTGCGTAACTTCTGGATGGTCACGAAGGGCGATCCCAAAGGCGAAGCTGCGAAGTTCATCGACTGGATCGTCAAGCCTGGCAACCTGACCGTGCGCAAGATCGTTAGCTCCGAGTGGATCGCCATCCACTGACAGCAGTGCCTTCCCGCGGCCTGAGCCGCACGCGCCGCTGGGCCACGGGAAGGACCGACCAGCGCGTCGAGCGCACGCTCGGCGCGCTGGCGGTGACGGTGCTCGTGTTCATCGCGGCGATGCTCGTCACCGTCTTTGTGAAGGCGTGGCCGTCGTTCTCGCATAACGGGCTGAGCTGGTTCGGGCCTGGCGGCGACGTCGACACGCAGCTGCGCGCGATGCAGGAAGTCAAACCCCTTGCGGGGCATTCGATCTACTACTTCCGGGGTTGGACACTGATCTGGGGGACGCTGCTAACGACGGTCTCAGCGGTGCTGCTCGCGCTCGCCGTCTCCACGCTGGCCGCGATCTTCCTAACCGAGTTCGCACCGCCGACGATCCGGCGCACGCTCGACCCGGTGATCCGGCTGCTCGCGGGGGTGCCGTCGGTGATCTACGGGCTGATCGGGATCCTCGTGATCGCGCCGTACATCAACAATCACCTGATCGGCAACGCCCGCAAGGCGTCGGTGGGCTACGTGGTGCAGCTCAATGGTGCCGATGTGATGACGGCAACGCTAATCCTGACGGTGATGATCCTGCCGATCATGACCGCGATCAGCGCGGGAGCCTTCGCCGCGGTGCCCGCGGCGTGGCGCGAAGGCTCGCTCGCGCTGGGAGTCAATCGCTGGCGCACGATCTGGCGGGTCTCGCTGCATGCGGCGCGTCCCGCAATCGTCGCCGCGACTGTGCTGGCGACAGCGCGAGCGCTCGGCGAGGCCGTGATGCTCGCGATGGTCGCCGGGGGCCGCGGCTTCGCCCCCAACCTGCTCGATGGCGTCACCGCCCTGTTCGAGCCTGTGCGCCCGCTCGCTGCGACGATCTTCCAGAACTCCGAAGGCCTGACGATCCCCGCGCTCGGGCACACGATCTACGCAATCGGCGCTGTGCTGCTCGTCTCCGCGGCGATGCTCTCGCTCGCCGGATGGGCCGCCAAGCAGCGCTTCAAACGCTACGGGGTGCGCGCGTGAGGTCCACCGCGGAGCTCGCGCCGAGCAATGCCGCGCCCGCGCTAGCGCCCCCGAGCGGCACGGCGATCGCCCGTGCCCCGCGCGAACGTACGGCCTCGTGGCCGCTTGCCGACCGTATCGCCTACGTGCTCTGCTGGGCCGTCGGCATCGGTCTGTGCCTGATCGCGCTGGCGGTCGTGCTGTTCATGTTCTTCAAGGGAGTCACCTATCTACACCCGAGCCTGCTGGTGGAATCCCCGGCGCCATCCCCCAAGCAGAATCAGAGTGGCGGCTTCCTCGACCCGATCCTCGGCACCCTGATCGTCGCCGGGATCGGCATCGCGATTGCGGCCCCGGTGGGCGTGGCGCTCGGTACTTGGCTGGCGGAGTACGGGCGCCCATCTTGGCTCGCACGGGCGGTAGAGTCCGCGATCGAGATCATTGCGGGGGCACCGAGCGTGGTGCTCGCGCTGTTCGGACTGCTGATCTTCGCCCAGGGCTACCTCGGCTTCCTCTCCCAGACCGCCGCCAACGGTGGCGTCTACGGGCGCTCGTTCTTCGCGGCCGGTGCGGTGATGGCAGTCCTCGCGCTGCCGCTGATCGTCGCCTCCACGCGCGAGGCGCTCACCCGCTTGCCCGATCGCCTACGCGAGGCCTCCTACGCGCTCGGCAGGACTCGCGCCACGACCATCCGGCGCGTCCTGCTCCCCGCGATCCGGCCAGACATCGCCACCGGCACTGTGCTCGGCCTGGGACGGATCATCGGCGACACGGCGATCATCACGATCCTGCTCGGGACCTACCTGACCCTCCAGAAAGTGGGTAACACACCGGTGCTCGGAGCCCTCCGCGGCACCGGTTCGACGCTGACAAGCTATATCTTCGTTAACTCGCCGGCCGGCGAAGGCAGTGCCCCTCAGAAGGCCTACGCAGCCGCCTTCCTGCTGTTGATGGTCGTGCTGGTCCTCAACGGGATCGTGACGTGGCTGACCAACCGTGGCGGGCAGGGTGATGGCGGTGGTCTGAGCCGCGGGCTGCGCCTGATCCCTTTTACCTCGAGGCTGACGTGGCGATGAGCTGGCCCGTGGAGACACCATGGACCCGATGATGCCGCCGCCCGTGCGGCGGATAACGATCGACCGCGACCCGTACGTCGCGCCCGCGCGGCCCGCTGCCAACGGCGCCGCTCCCGCCCCTGCTCTAGCCAAGCGGCTGCAAACCGCGAGAGCCTCCTCCGCGAACGTGCGCGAGCGCATGAGCATCGAGTCGGTGTGGCTGGCCTATGGTGAGAACTGGGTCGTGCGCGATGTCAGCCTGCCGGTGCGCCAGGGCGAGGTGCTGGCGATGATTGGCGCGTCGGGCTCTGGCAAGACGACGCTACTGCGCTCGCTCAATCGCCTCACCGAGATCACCGTCGGCGCCGCACGCAGCGGACGCATCACGCTCGACGCACAGGACATCCACGAGCTCGAGGTCAACGACCTGCGCCGGCGCGTGACGATGGTCTTCCAGCAGCCGAACCCCTTCCCGATGAGCATCTTTGACAACGTCGCCTACGCGCTGGCCGAGCGGCCAGGCCGCGGCGGCCGCCGGCGGCGGCGCAGCCCCGCGATCGAGCACGCCGTCGCCGATGCTCTGCACCGGGCCGGCCTCTACGACGAGGTTGCCGACGATCTGGAGCGCTCGGCCCTGAGGCTCTCCGGCGGCCAGCAGCAGCGACTGTGCATCGCCCGCGCGCTCGCCGCCGAGCCGGAGGTGCTGTTGTTGGACGAGCCCTGTTCGGCGCTCGACCCAATCTCCACGGCGACGATCGAGGAGCTGATCGTGGAGCTGCGCGACAGCGTCGCGATCGTGATCGTCACGCACAACCTGCAGCAGGCCTTCCGCGTGGCCGATCACGTCGCCTTCATGCACCTCGGCGAGCTAGTCGAGTACGGCACGAGCGAGCAGGTGTTCGACCGGCCGTCCGTGCAGCGCACACGCGACTACATCAGCGGGGCTTTCGGTTGAGACGGGCGGCGCTCGTGCTCGTGGCGCTGGCGCTCACCGGCTGTGAGTCCAATCAGGAAAGGAGCGCGCAGCTAGAAAAGGTCGCCAAGCAACACGAAGGCGAAGCCGCGCGGCGCAGGGCGCTCGCCCAGCGCGCGCTGACGATCACACGGCAGAGCACTAGGGTGAAGGTGATCGCAACAGCCGTCGTGAGCAGCTCCGAAGGCGCCGCAGCGGTCGTGACCTTGCGCAACACCTCGGGCACGCCATTGCTCGACGTTCCAGTCCAGATCGCCGTCAGGAACGCACGCGGCGCCTCGATCTACACGAACGACATACCGGGCCTGTCCACGACACTCGTGTCCGCAGCGCTACTGCCGGCGCACGCGACCACGACGTGGATCGATGATCAGGTGCAGGCCACCGGCACGCCGGCGGGCGTCAGCGCGAAGGTTGGAGAAGGCGCACCGGCCAGCGGCGCGATCCCGCAGCTCAGCGTCGATGGCGCGCATCTATCTGAAGCTCAGGCCGGTGGCGCCGAGGCCGAAGGGACCGTCGTCAACCATTCGACCGTCGCCCAGCAGGAACTGGTCGTCTACGCCCTCGCGCGGCGCGCCGGCAGGATCGTCGCCGCCGGCCGCGCCGTCCTGGCGCAGAGTCCCGCGGGGGCATCGACGCCCTTCCAGATCTTCTTCGTCGGCAACCCCAGCGGCGCGCGGCTCGAATTCAGCGCGCCCGCCACCACGCCGGGCTGAGAAGCACGGCGCACCCGCGCCGGCGCCGGGCCGCGCAACGAGCTGCGCTCAGGCGGCGAGCGGCTCCGCGGACGGTGCGCTGACGGGCTGCAGATCGTGCGGGGTTGAGCCGTCCACCGACTCGCCCGCGAGCCTGTAGCCGATGCCGAAGTGAGTGTGAACGTAGCGCCAGCGCGGCGAGGCGCGCTCCAGCTTGCGGCGTAGCTTGTGCACAAACACGTCGACAGAGCGGTCATTGCGGAGCATCTCGCCGCCCCACAGGCACTCGTAGATCTCCTCGCGGGGAAGGACCTCGCCGCCGGCGCGCGAGAGCAGCTCGATCAGCTGATACTCGCGCCGTGTCAGGCGCAGGCTGCGCCCGCGCACAAACGCCTGGTACTGGTCGGGCCGGATCTCGACCTCGCCGATGCTCACGGGCTCGAGGTCGCGCGACTCGGGCCGGCGGCGGTGCGAGGTGACCGCCTCCACGCGCGCGATCAGCTCCTCGGGATGGCACGGCTTGCTCAGCCAGTCATCCGCTCCGAGCCGTAGGGCGCAGACGCGTTCGGCGACCGTCGAGGAGCCCGTGCAGACGATGACCCTCACGTCGGGGCGCTGTTCGCACAGGCGCGCCAGCCACTTCCAGCGCTGGGCGCCGAGGATCGCGATGTCGATGATCAGCGCGTCAACGTCCATCGAGGCGAGCGTCTTGGTCGTCACCCTCGCGGACAGCATCCGATGTTTCCAGCCCAGCCGTTCCATGCGCTTGGCGAGCACCACCAGAAAGCCCGAGTCGCTGTCCAGGATCGCGACTCTGAGCGTCGGGGATCCCGCCTCGGAGCCGTCGCGAAGCTGCTCGACTGCGGCGGGCCGCCGCGCCGTCGACGCACGGCCATCCCCCGGCACCGTGGCGCTGCCTGCACGCTGCACGCGAAGACGAGAACGCGCGGAAGTCTCCATACCCCACTACTCCGATCTTCAAACAGGACAATTGAAGAACGCTTTTTACAGAAAAATTGTTCACATTGCAAGTCCAGATTATGTGAAATGTAAACGCTTTGTGAAACACCCCGCCACCGAGGGCCTGCTGGACCGCGAGCAGAGACTTGCAAGAATCGTCGATCGGCCTGCGCGCGGCGCGCGCCACCCGGCGCCCGAGCGCCCTCAGCGCGATCGCCGGCGCTGCTTGAGCGTGATCCCCTCCAGTACGTGCGCAACTGTCTCGCACGCATCGACGGCCGCCTCAAGCGACTCAAAGATGTCCTTCCAGCGGATCACGACCATCGGGTCGATGCCCCCGGCGAACAGCGAGGCGACGCCGTCGCGTTGCAAGCGGTCGCCCTCGTTCTCGAGGCGGTGAATCTCCACCAGATGGGGACCCAGCTCGGTGCCCGTGCGCAGGCAGCGCAGCGCCTGTGCGATCTGCTCGCCAGCACCGACCAGCACCTCCGTGAACTCGACGGCCTGCTCCATCGGCGCCTCCACGCCGTAGAGCCCGAGCTGCGCGGCGGCCTGCTCGGAATGGTCGACGATGTCGTCGAGCGCGGTCGCCAGCGCATACCCATCGCCGGCGTCGAACGGCGCACGCACGCGCCCGCGCCCGGCCAGCCGATGGATGATGTCGTGCGTGATGCGATCGCCTTCCTGCTCGCACACCTTCAGGTCCTGAGCCAGCGTGGCGCGCTCGGGATACTCCTTGAGCAGATCGTGCAGCAGCAAACCGCAGCGCTGGACGTTGCGTCCGGACTCTTCCACGAGGGCCATCAGAGTGCTGTCGACGCCCCGGCGCAGGAAGCTCATCGGGCGAGGATATTGACGCGCGCGTCGACCCGCGCGAACCAGGACACCGCTTTCACGGATTTTTCACGACTAGATCACGAGTTTGCAACGTCCTCAGCGACGATGCCTGCGACGCTTTCGCGTCGTGGCGGCCTTCCCCGAGAGCGCGGACATCCCGGCGGATATCCCGGGCATCCTCTATGCCGGTGAGCTCGAGATCAGGCTCGAGGAAGGGCTCGTGCTCGCCACCGGACAGGCTCTCATGTTGTCCGTGCGGGAGTTCGAACTGCTCGTGGCGATGGCCAGGCGCCTCGGTACGATCATCACTCGCGAGGAGCTCTACCTGAGTGTGTGGGGCGGCGCGCTACGGGCAGGAGATCGCTCGGTAGATGTTTACGTGAGCAAGCTGCGCAGCAAGCTCGAGGAGGCACTCCCCGACCGACGCTTCATCCACACGCACCCCGGCTTCGGGTACAGATTTCAGCCTCAGCCTTCACGAAATGTTCACATGGAGGCTGCCGGCAGTTGAAGAGACTGCCCGCGGCACGCCGTTTCGGCGGACAGGCGCATGCTCAATGCGCCGTCAACTGACCATCCAGCCAGAGGAGACGTTGTGATCAAGAACAAGATGGGCGCGTTCGCCGGCTGCGCGGTGCTCGCTTTGGGCATCACCGCATGCGGAAGCTCCAATTCCTCGTCAAGCAACTCGAGCAGCACCGGCACGACCGCCTCCAGCAGCGGGTCGGCGACGATCTCCGGGGCCGGCTCGACGTTCGCCGCCCCCGTCTACGAACAGTGGGCCTCGTCGCTGTCAACGACTCTCACCGTCAACTACCAGGCCGTCGGCTCAGGCGCGGGCATCACCTCACTCGAGAGCAAGACCGTCGACTTTGGCGCAAGCGACCCGCCGCTGAAGGCCGCTGACGAAGAAGCGATCGCCAAAAACGGCAGCCCCGCGGTCGAGATCCCGATGTTCCTGGGCGCGATCACCGTCTCCTACAACGTGCCGGGCGTTAAGACCGGCCTGAAGCTCGACGGCAAGACGATCGCCGACATCTACCTCGGCAAGGTCAAGGCCTGGAACGACGCCGAGATCAAGGCACTGAACCCCGGGATCAGCCTTCCGAGCACGCCGATCACGGTGATCCACCGCTCGGACTCCTCGGGCACGACGGACGGGTTCACAAGCTTCCTCTCGACGGTCGATCCCGAATTCAAGGCGAAGGTCGGCGAAGGCAAGACTGTGCAGTGGCCGACGGGCACGGGTGCCAAGGGCAACGCCGGCGTGGCCGGCGCGGTCGAACAGACCGCCGGAGCGGTCGGCTACGTCGAGCAGGCCTATGCCCTGAAGCACAACTTCACCTACGCCTCGGTTAAGAACAAGGCCGGCAACTACGTCGAGCCGACGCTGGCGTCGACGAGCGCCGCCGCCGAAGGCGTCAAGGTCCCAGCGAACCTGGGCATCAAAATCAGCAACCCTCCCGGAGTGAACGCCTACCCGATCACCTCGCAGACGTTCATCGTCGTCAACAAGGACCTCTGCAAGGCTGGCATCCCCGGCGACGAAGCGGCCGCCAAGGGCGTGATCAAGTTCCTCGACTACGGGCTGAACGAAGGCCAGACGATTCTCTCGAAGGCCGACTATGCGGCGCTGCCCGCCGCGATCCTGGCTAAGTCCAGAGAAGCAGTCGCGGACTTGGAATGCAACGGCGCCTCGCTGGCGGGCTGACCGTGACGCCACGGCCGCGTTTCCGGTAGACAAGAGGCCGTGGAGGCAGCGTCGATTCACAGCGGTGACCGCGGGCTACTCGCGCGGTCACCGCTCGCGCGCCTGCCTGACAGGGCGCTCAAGTATGGGCTGACTACACTCGCGGGGCTGATCCTGGCGCTGATCGTCTACTTCTTCATCCGCCTGTTCGGCGAAGCCCGTCCCGCGTTCGCCAAGGAAGGTGTGTTCGGCTTCGTGTTGGGCAACGACTGGAACGTCAGCGCCGAACACTTCGGCGGCCTGCCGCTGCTCGTGGGCACACTCATCACCTCCGCGCTGGCGTTGCTGATCGGCGTGCCGGTGGCGGTGGCAACCGCCGTTTACGCCACCGAGCTGTGCCCGCTGCGCCTGCGCACGCCACTGACGGTGCTCGTCGAGCTGCTGGCCGCGGTGCCATCGGTCGTATACGGGCTGTGGGGGATCTTCTTCCTAGCACCGAAGCTGCAGGGCGCCGAGCAGTGGGCCGCTGACCGCCTGTCGTTTGTTCCGTTCATCGGCGGCGGCCTCGTGACGATCCCCAACTACTTCATCACCGGGCTGGTGCTGGCGATCATGATCCTGCCGATCGTCAGCGCGATCAGCCGAGAGGTGATGAGCGACGGTGCCCGCCGACCACAAGGAGGCAGCGCTGGGACTGGGCGCCACGCGCTGGGAGATGATCCGCATCGCCGTCCTGCCCTACTGCCGCTCGGGCATCGTCGGCGGGGCGATGCTCGGCCTCGGACGGGCGATCGGCGAGACGATCGCAGTGACAATCCTGATCGGCGACGCCCCCGAGCTCGGCGGCCACCTGTTCGCCCAGGGGTACAGCCTCGCGGCGGTGATCGCCAACGAGTTCGGCGAAGCCCAGGGCTTGCACCGCTCGGCGCTATTCGCCGCCGGCCTAGTCCTGTTCGTGTTGACACTGCTCGTCAACGGCGTGGCACGCGTACTGGTCCTCAGAGCATCGCGCGGGACCAGATCGAGACAGCCCAGCAACGAGGGCACCGGGAACGGCACGGCGCTGCTCGCCGACGCGGCGGCCGGCGCATGAGCGCGCAGGGCGCATCGTCCGACCGACCGGAGATCGAGCGGCTGGCGCGCTTCGCCGTGAGCCCGGCGCGCAGGCGCAGGGACCGGCTCGCCCGTGCGAGCATCCTCGCCGGCACGGTGCTCGCGCTGATCCCGCTCGCGCTGATCGTCTACTACCTGCTGCGCAAGGGGCTCGGCGCGTGGAGCCCGAGCTTCTTCACGACCGACCCGACCGGCAACACGTTCTTCGGCAACTCGAGCATCGGCGGCATCAAGAGCGCGATCCTCGGCACCGTCGAGATCGTGGCGCTCGCCTCCGCGACCGCGATCCCCACCGGGATCGGCGTGGCTGTGTGGCTCGTCGAGTACGGAAGGAATAGCTGGTTCGCGCACGCGGTGCGCTTCTTCGTCGACGTGCTCACCGGTGTCCCGTCGATCGTGTTCGGGCTGTTCGTCTACATCGTGCTGGTGATCGGCACCGGCAGCTCCTACGCCGGCTACAAGGGCTCGATCGCGCTCGCGCTGCTGATGCTCCCCGTCGTGATCCGCTCGGCCGAGGTGATCCTGCTGCTCGTGCCCGCAGCACTGCGCGAGTCGGCGCTCGCGTTGGGCGCGCCGCGCTGGCGGGTGATCTTCAACATCGTCCTGCCGACGGCGCTGCCGGGGATGGTCACCGGCGTGCTGCTGGCCGTCGCCCGCGCCGCCGGCGAGACCGCGCCGCTGCTGTTCACCGCGGCGGCCACACTGAAGACCAGCTTCAACCTCGGCGGGTTCATGAACTCGCTGCCTGTGCAAATCTACAAGGACGTCACCTCCCCCACGCCGGCCGTCGTCGATCGGGCCTGGGGAGCGGCGCTCACCCTCGTCGTGATGATTCTGCTACTCAACCTCATCGCCCGCCTGATCTCGCGAAGGAGTCGCCTTGCATGACACCCGACGGACCGACCCCAGAGTTGGCTGACGTGGATCCCGAGAGCCGCTCGGAACTCGACCGACAGCGGCAGAGCTCGGGCGAGGAGAGCCCAGAGCCGGGCCCGCGACGGATCACCGGCTCCGCGACCGCCACGCCACCCGCGGACGCCAGCGCGAGCGTCGCGGCCAAGCCCGGGCTGAGCGTCAGGCTCGAGGGGCTACGCGCCTTTTACGGGAGCGCCGAACAGGTCAAGGGCGTCGACCTCGAGTTCCGCGCCAACGAGGTGACCGCAATCATCGGTCCGTCGGGGTGCGGCAAGTCGACGATGGTGCGCTGCATCAACCGCATGCACGAGGAGATCCCCGGTGCGCGGGCCGAGGGCCAGGTGCTGCTCGACGAGCTCGACGTGTACGACCCGTCGGTCGACGTCGTCGCCGTGCGCCGCGCCGTGGGCATGGTCTTCCAGAAGCCCAACCCATTTCCAACGATGTCGATCTTCGACAACGTCGCCGCCGGGCCGCGGCTGAGCTCGGGCCGGCGCGGCGACCTGCGTGCCAAGGTCGAGGCGGCGCTGCGCGGCGCCGGCCTGTGGGACGAGGTCGCCGAGCGCCTCGACGAGCCCGGGGCCGGGCTGTCGGGAGGCCAGCAGCAGCGCCTGTGCATCGCACGCTCGCTCGCGGTCGACCCGGAGGTGATCCTGATGGACGAGCCCTGCTCGGCGCTGGACCCGATCGCGACGCTGAAGATCGAGGAGCTGATCGATCAGCTCAAGACGCGCGTGACGATCGTGATCGTCACCCACAACATGCAGCAGGCCGCGCGCGTGGCCGACCGCACCGCGTTCATGCTCGACGGCAGGCTCGTGGAGATCGCACCCACGCAGGACATCTTCACCAAACCCACCGATCCGCGGACCGAGGAATATGTCACCGGAAAGTTCGGCTAGCGACGAGCGCGGGGCGGACGCCACGGTCGAGCGCCCGCCGGACATCGCCACCACCGGCGGTGCGCACGCGCAGGGGCGCGCGCACTTCCAGTCCCAGTTACGCGAGCTCGAGTCCAACGCGCTCGGCGGCCTGGACCTGATCGTCGAGCAGCTCGACCGCGTGCTCGAGGCGCTACACCACCAGGACGTCGAGCTCGCGCAGATGGTGATCGTCGACGACGACCGCGTCGACGGCCGCTACCTGGAGGTACACCAGGGCATCCTCTCGCTGCTGGCGCTGCAGGCGCCCGTGGCGGGCGACCTGCGCCTGGTGGCGGCCCTGCTGCACATGATCAAGCACATCGAGCGCATGGGCGACCAGTGCGTGAACATCGCCAAGCTGATCCCCCTGTCCGGCTATGAGCCACCGGTCCACCGCGAGATGCTCGACGCGCTGGCGAAGATGGGCGCGTTCGCGCGCTCGGAGGTGATCCAGTCAAAGGCCGCGTTCGCCGCCCGCGACGTCGGCCTGGCCGAAGACCTCGTGCGCCAGGATCGTGAGATCAACCGCCTCAACCGCGAGATCTTCAGCCTGGCGATCGAAATCGGTGACGACCCGGACAGGCGCGAGTGGGCAATGCACATGACGTTAGTGGCGCGCGCGCTGGAGCGGATCGGCGACAACGCGGTCGACATCGGCGAGCAGGTCGCCTTCGTGGTCACCGGCCTCTTTCGCGAGTTCTCGGACTCCTCGCGCCCGCTGAGCTAGAGCCCCGCAAATAGCGGTCGCCTCCTGTGAACATCCTGTTACGTTGGCTTGCAAAGCTGTTACGCGTCGATGCAATCGCTTACACTGCGCCGCGATGACGGCAAGCGTGAGCGCCGGCGATCGGGGGGATGCCTCAACAGCATCCGACGGCACCTCCTCGTCTTCCACCTCCCTGCGCATCGCTGTCCTGGATCGAGACAGCGGCTTCATCCAAGTTCTGAGCAAGCGTCTAGATCGCCTCACCTGGGAGCATCGTGTGCTCGCCAGTCCCGTGCCGGCCGACGCGGTCGTCTCGATGCGCCTAAGCGCGCTGGTCGTCGACCTCGCCGTGCTCGGACCGCAGGCGTGGGGTTGGCTCGAGCGGCTGTGCGAGGCGCTGCCGGAGCTCGGCATCGTCGTATGCACCGGTCCCTCCACCGTGGCCCAGCGAGTGCGCGGACTGCGACTTGGAGCCGATGACTGGATCACCAAGCCATGCCATCCCGAGGAAGTCATCGCGCGCGTGCAGAGCGTCGTACGCCGGCGCCGACGCAGCGCCAGCCGAACCGAGACCGAGCCGATCCTCGCCGGCGAGGTCGAGATCCGCTCCGACCGCTTCCAGGCGTTCGTCGGCGAGCGCAGCATCGACCTGACCAGGCGCGAGTTCGAGCTGATCGAGCTGCTCGCCGCCGCCGAGGGGCGGGTGCTGGAGCGCGAGGAGATCTACTCGCGACTGTGGGGTTACACGATGGTACGCGGCGACCGCTCGGTCGATGTGTTCGTGCGCAAGCTGCGCCAGAAGTTGGAGAAGGCCTCGCCGAGCTGGCGCTACATCCACACCCACTTCGGCATCGGCTATCGCTTCGCGGCGGAATCGGTCGAGATCGTCGATCCAAGCGCCGTGCCCTCGTCAGTCCCCGCCGAGTGGGGGGCGGACAGCCTGGACGGTCGCGTCCACGATCAGGGCGAGCTCGCGGGGCCGCACGAGGGCGACGAGCTCACCGTCCGCGCCCTCTAGGCGCACGATCGCCAGACCGCCCTTCTTGACGTCCGCGTGCGCGCCGGTAAAGTCGCCCACGAGACGTGAGAGGTCGGGCTCGTGCCCGACCAGCAGCAGACGTCCGTCCGCGGGAACGGCGGTCAACGCGTCGAGCGCCTGCGCCGCATCAAAGCCACCAGCAAGCGGCGGGTGGACCGACAGCCGCGCCCGCTGCTCCCCATTCCATCCCTCCGCCGCCAGCTCCGCAGTCCGGCGCGCGCGCACGCGCGGGCTGAACAGCACGGCGTCGAATTCCGCCTGCATGCGCGTCAGTGCGATCCCGGCCGTGCGCGCCTGCTGCTCGCCCCGCTCGGTCAAGCGGCGCTCTGCATCCGTGCGTGTGCCATGCGGCTCGGCCTCCGCGTGACGAAGTAGCCATAGCTGACGAGCCATTCCTCTCGGCTGAACCCTAGCGTGTCGTGGAAAGCTGGGGCTTTCACGGCTCAGGCAGTATTGGGGCGGCTATGTTCGATATTGTCGATCGACTTTGTTGAGTTCTCGTTTGCCACTGGCGGCCGTCAGCGACCAGGGATGGAGGCAGATAGGCGAGCTCGGCTTGGCGTTCGTACTCTCTTCGCTGATCGGGCTCGAGCGCGAGTGGCGCCAGAAGTCCGCCGGACTGCGCACCCACACGCTCGTGGGTATGGGCGCGGCGCTGTTCATCATCATCGGCAAGTACGGCTTCAACGACGTGCTGAGCCCGGGCCGGGTGATCGTCGACCCCTCGCGTGTCGCAGCCGGGGTCGTCTCGGGCATCGGCTTCATCGGAGGTGGGCTGATCTTCGTCCGGGGAGACGCCGTGCGAGGCCTGACGACCGCGGCGATCGTGTGGATGACCGCGGCGATCGGCATGGCCTGCGGGGCTGGGCTGATCGCTCTCGCCCTGGCCGTCACGGCCGCGCACTTCGTCGTCGTGTTCCTGTACCCGGAGCTGGCCGCCCGGCTTCCCCCGTCCCGCTACCTCGGCTTTCGCCTGCGAGTCGTCTACGAGGACGGCCGCGGCATCCTGCGCCAGATCATCACCGAGAGCACAGACCTGGGGCTGGCGATACACCGGATGGTCACCCAGCAGATCGAGGGTGGGCCGATCGCGGGCGTTCCGGCCGTCGCGGTTACCTTCGAGGTTCGAGGCAAGCCGACGATCGAGGAACTGACGGTCGCTCTCGACAAGCTCGACGGAGTGCTCGGGGTCGAAACCACCGACTTCATGGATGACAGCGGCTGAGTGTGGCCGTCAAGCTGGCCGTGCGCTACTTGCCGATGGCGTGAGCGGGCGCTCGGCGGGAGGACTGCTGGATGGCGGCTTGGGTATAGCGCGCGGCGACGAGGCACGCGATCAGGCCGAGGAGGCGCCGCAGCGATGCCTCGGGCAGACGGCCCTGCAGACGTACGCCAGCGTAACTGCCCGCGAAGCCTCCGAGTCCCATTGAGACGCCGAGGATCCACTCGGGAGCGACGCTCCCGCCATGCGTGAGCTGAAGAACCTCAAACGTTGCGATCCCGGCGATGGAGGTCAGGAATGTCGCGAGCAGCGTGGCGGGCGCGACCTCATAGACCGAGAACCCGGAGGCAATCAGGACGGGGGCGAGCAGCGAGCCGCCGCCGATGCCGTAGATGCCGCCGACGACGCCGACCGCGAGGGCAAGCAGGGAGATCAGTCCGCGCCCACATCGACCGGGCTCGGGGCGACTGGGAGGCACTCGTTGAGCGCCGAGCAGAAGCCACAGGCCGAGTGGCATGAGCATGCCGGCGGCGATGAATATGAACGCGCGTCCGCCTGACAGATACTCGACGCGGATGACAGCGCCGACGACGACGCCGGGAAGCGTTCCCGCGATCAACAGGGCGCTCAGCGCATTGAACAGCCGCCGCTCACGCCAGAAGCGCAGCAGCCCGCCCGGCACGGCGACGACGTTGAATACCAGGTTGGTGGGCGTCACGGCAAGGCTGGGAACGCGCAGTACGCTCAGTTGCACCGGCAGCAACAGGACGGCGCCGGAAACGCCCGCAGGCGTCGTGACGAGCGCGATCAGAAAGCCGCACGCGGCGCCCGCGGGCCATTGCCAACTCATCCGGTGAACATACCGGCTCGCGGCGGTTCTGCTGTAGCTTGAGGAGCGTATGGACGGTGACCGCGAGCATAACTGGGAGGATCGATCGGCGCTCGCGGGCGCTGCTCCCGACAGTGGCGGGGCGGGCGGGAATCCTTCTCTGTACCTCAATCGCGAGCTCTCCTGGCTGGACTTCAACGACCGTGTGCTGCAGCTGGCCGAGGACGAGCGCGTACCGCTGCTGGAGCGGGTCAAGTTCTGCGCGATCTACACGACCAACCTCGATGAGTACTACATGGTGCGTGTCGCCGGCCTGCGCGACCAGATCGACGCGGGCGTCGAGAACCCCAGCCAGGATGGGCTGATCCCCTCGGAGGTGATCGCGCTGATCCGCGAGCGCGTGCTCGCGATGAGCCGGCGGTTGACCGACTGCTTCGAAGGCAGGCTGCGCCCGGCGCTGGCCGAGCACGACATCCGCGTGGTGGGCGTACGCGACCTCGACGACGATCGCCGGGCGGAGCTGGCCAGGCACTTCCAGAAGGCGATCTTCCCCGCGCTCACGCCGCTGGCAGTCGCACCCGGGCGCCCGTTCCCCTATATCTCCAACCTGTCCCTCAGCCTCGCCGTGCTCGTGCGCGACCCGATCAGCGAGCAGACGGTGTTCGCGCGTGTGAAGGTGCCCACCGAGATCCTGCCCCGCTTCGTCACGCTCAAGCAGCCGGCGCCCGAGCCCGCGCTGTTGGTGCCGTTGGAGGACGTGATCGCCAACCATCTAGACGCGCTGTTTCCGGGCATGGAAATCGCCGACTACGACGTCTTCCGGGTGACCCGCGACGCCGACCTAGAGGTCTCCGACGACGCAGCCGACCTACTGCAGGCAGTCGAGGACGAGCTGCGCCGCAGACGCTTTGGCGAGGTCGTGCGCGTCGAGGTCGGCGCCCACTGCTCCGAGCAGCTGCGCGAGGCACTGGCAGGCCTGCTGGGAGTGCAGGAGGAGGAGGTCTACCCCGTGGACGGCCTGCTCGACATGGGCGCGCTGTGGCAGATCGTCAAGCTCCACGGACACGCCGAGCTGCGCGAGGAGCCGGTCGTCGGCATCACCCACCCGCGACTACTGCGCCGCGAGGGCCAACGCCCGGACGTGCTGGGCGCGATGCGCGAAGGCGATCTGCTCGTGCACCACCCGTACGTGTCCTTCTCGACCTCCGTCGAGCGCTTCGTCGAGCAGGCCGTGGCGGACCCGAACGTACTTGCGATCAAGCAGACCGTGTATCGCACGAGCGACGACTCGCCGCTGGTGCCGGCCTTGATCGACGCCACCGAGCGCGGCAAGCAGGCGGTCGCGCTGGTGGAGCTGCAGGCGCGCTTCGACGAGCGCATGAATATCCACTGGGCCAAGGCGCTGGAGGAGGCGGGCGTGCACGTGGTCTACGGCCAGCCAGCGCTGAAGACCCACGCCAAGTGCGTGCTGGTCGTGCGCCGCGAGGGTGACGGTGTGCGCAACTACGTCCACATCGGCACCGGCAACTACCACTCCGCCACCGCCCGGCTGTACACGGACTTCGGCCTGTTCACGACCGACGAGCAGATCGGCGCGGACGTCGCGGACATGTTCAACTATCTGACCGGGTATGGACGGCCGCTGCACTATCGCAAGGTGCTGATGGCCCCCGACCACCTGCGTGAGGGCATCGTCGAGCAGATCGAGCGCACGATCGCCGCCCACTCGCAGGAGCACCCCGCACGGATCGCCATGAAGATGAACTCGCTCGTCGACGGCCGCTGCATCCGCGCCCTATACGCGGCCTCGCGGGCGGGCGTGCGCGTGGACCTGAACGTCCGCGGCATCTGCTGTCTGCGCCCCGGCCTGCCGGGCGTCTCGGAGAACATCAGGGTCGTCTCGATCGTCGGGCGCCTGCTCGAGCACTCGCGCATCTACGCGTTCGAGCGTGACGGCGAGCACACGATCTACATCGCCTCCGCCGACCTGATGCCACGCAACCTCGACCACCGCGTCGAGCTGGCGGTGCCGATCGAGTCCGCCGAACTACGCGCCGAGCTACTGGACACGCTCGAACGCGCCTTCGCCGACAACCAGAGCTCCTGGGACCTGGACGGCGAGGGCGTGTGGCACCGGCGCGGGCGGGCGGGACTCAATTCCGGCGAGGAGCCACGCAACCTCCAGCTCGAGCTCGCCGAGCTGTATGCGGCACGCGGCGGTACCGAGCGACCGTCGAGCGAGTCAACGCCACAACCTCAGCTCACGACGAGCTCCACCGCGCCGGCTTCGTACTTTGGCGTGTAGCGCTCTGCTTCTCAGCTAGCCGCGGGCGCCGGGAGCGCGTCCAGCGCCGCCTTAAGCTCATCCACCGACTGGTAGTCGAGCCCCAGCAGGTGATCGTGACGATGGCGCACGACGCCCTGCTCGTCGATCACGATCACCGCGCGCTTGACCCCCAGACGCGGCGAGAAAGCATCGTACTTGCGCGCCACGTCCTTGTCCACGTCGGCGAGCAGCGGGACGTTGAGCGAGTGCTTGGCCACAAACGCCTCGTGCGAGGCCAGGTCTTGCGCAGATATGCCCACGACGGTGGCCTCCAGCGCCGCGAAGTCCCCGGCCCGGTCGCGGTAGGAGCAGAACTGTTTCGTGCAAACCATCGTGTTGTCGCCGGGGTAAAACAGCAGCACGACGCGCTCGCCGCGATGGTCGGAGAGCTTGAAGGGGCCGCCGGTGCCCTGGAGCTCGAAGTCGGGCGCCTGTTCGCCGACCTGTGGAGTCTTCGCCATGTGCGCCACCCTACAGGACGATGCGCTAGAACCTGAGCGAATGTGCGCTCGCCGCCTCACCGGCCTGAGCCTCACCGCGGTGGCCTGCATGCTCTTGGCGGCCTGTGGAAGCACCGTTACAGCTGAGGTCTCTACACCCACGGCGAGCGTTTCCGCGATTCCCCCCACGCCACGCTCCGCCACCGCGGAGCTGCTCGACTGGCCCGAGTTCGGACTCGATCCACAGCGCAGCGACGTCAGTCAGCTCGCCACAGGCATCACGAGCGCAAATGTCGCCCATCTGCATCACATCGCGGTGCTGCTTCCGGGAACCGTCGATTCTTCGCCGATCTACTTGCACGGCGTGTCCGTCGACGGAACCGTTCGCAACGTGATCGTGGTCACAACCACATACGGCAAGACCATCGCCATCGACGCTGACAGCGGCAGCATTCTGTGGACATTTACTCCGCCGGGCTACAGCCAATGGGCGGGCAGCTCGCAGATAACCGTCTCAAGTCCTCTGGCCGACCCTGATCGGCTATTCGTGTATGCCGCCGCACCGAACGGGCTGATCCACAAGCTCGCACTCGCCGACGGCAGCGAGGACAGCAGCGGGGCTTGGCCGGTGCGGGTCACCCTCGAACCGATCCACGAGAAGCTCGGCGCCGCGCTCAACATCGACGGTCCGGACATCGTGGCGGCCACGAGCGGCTACCTGGGCGACATCCCGCCTTACCAGGGCCACGTGGTACTCATCGACCGCTCCAGCGGCCGGCTGTTGAGCGTCTTCAACACGCTCTGCGCCAATCGCCGCGAATTACAGATCCCGAGTACCTGCCCGGCCAGCGACTCGGCGATCCTCTCGCGCGGCGGACCGGTGATCGAGCCGGGCGAACCGGGAGACACTCGCTACCGAAACCGGGAGACACTCGCTGGCGCTCGCATCCCCGGTTCGGCCAGCATCCCCGAACCGGCCAGCGGACGCATCCTGATCGACACGGGCAACGGCCCCTGGAACGGCACGACCAACTTCGGCGACAGCGTGCTCGAGCTCACCTTCCCCGCCCTCACCCTACGCCAGTCCTTCACGCCGACCAACCAGGAAGAACTCAACACGGGCGACCTCGACTTGGGCTCCAGCGCACCGGCGCTGCTCGGCGAAAACCGGGTCGTGCTCGCGGGCAAGGACGGGATCATGCGCGTGCTCGTGCTCTCGCGCCTGGACGGCCATCCCCCGTCTGGAGCGCGCGCTCGTCTGCACCCGCTCGGCGGTGAAGTGCAGCGGCTGTCGATACCGGGAGGCGGAGAGCTGTTCACCGCTCCGGCCGTGTGGAGACGGGACGGGCGCACGACGATGTTCGTGGCCGACGAACGCGCGACCGCCGCCTATGTCCTGCGCGGCGGGCGGCTGTACCGAGTGTGGGAAAACGCCACCCCAGGGACCAGCCCGGTGATGGCCGGCGGCCTGCTCTATGTCTATGACCCGTCAGCCGGCGGCATCTACGTATACCGGCCGTCCTCGCCGCGGCCGATCGCCAAGCTGGCGGGTGAGCCCGGCCATTGGAACAGCCCAATCGTGGTCGACGGACACGTCGTGGAGCCCGAGGGCAACGCCAACGACCACAAGCTCACGGGCACGCTCGAGATCTTCTCCGTCGGCTAGAGGCCGTAGCTTTCGAGCAGGCGCAGCCACACCTCGCTGCGGGTGGGAAAGCAGGGAACAGCCTGCCACAGTCGCTCGAGCGGGACCTCGCCAACGACGGCGATCGTCGCGGCGTGCAAGGACTCGGCCACCTCGACACCCGTGAACGTCGCGCCGACGATCACGCTGCGGTCCTCGTCGACGACGATGCGCGCCGTGCCCGGAGCCTCATGCCCGACGAAGCTGCCTCCCGCATTAGCGCCGACGGGCCGATCGACGGCGCGCGCATGCAACCCCGCCTCCGTGGCGCTGGCGAGCGTGTGACCGACGGCCGCCACCTGCGGCTCGGTGAAGATCACCCGCGGCGCCAGCCGCCCATCAGCGCACGGGATCGAATCCCCACCAGTCCGCCCGAGGATGTGGTCGGCAGCCAGACGGGCCTGGTACTTGCCCATGTGCGTTAGTAGCGCGCGGCCGTTGGCGTCGCCGACGACGTAAAGCCACCCATGACCGGGCACCCGCATTGTCTCGTCGACCTCTACCGCCCCGTCGGGCACCAACCCGAGCGACTCCAGCCCGAGAGAGTCGGTACGGGGACGCCTACCGACCGCCGCCAGCAACTCATCGGCGGTGAACGACCGGTCGTCCTCGAGCTCGAGGACGACCGGACCGTGCGCGCCAGCCACCGCGGGACTGCGCCGGACGGCGCTCGCCCGGACACCGAGCACGACCTCCACGCCGAGCTCCTGCAGCGATTCGCGCACCTGCTCGGAGGCAAACTCCTCCTCGCCCGCGATCAAGCGTCCAAGCGCCTCGACGATCGTCACCCGCACACCGAGCGAGGCATAGGCCTGGGCCATCTCCACCCCGACCACACCACCGCCGAGCACCAGCAGCGAGGATGGGATCGCCGAGGCCGTGGTGACCTCGCGATTGGTCCACGGCTCGGCCTCCCGCAACCCGGGTATCGGCGGGATGACGGCGCCACTGCCGGGGGCGAGCACGACTGCGCGACGCGCGCGCAGCAGTTCCTCGCCGACCCGCACCAGAAGCTCGCCGACCAGCGCCCCGTGACCCCTGATCAGCGCGATCCCGCGATCTTCCACCCACGGTAGCTGCGCCGCGTCGTTCAGGCCGTGGATGATCTCGTCGCGGCGGCGCAGGACGGCGGGCACGTCGAGCTCGCCGCGAGCGGCCTCAGCGGCGCCCGGCACGCGGCGTGCCTCCGCCAGTGCCTGGGCGGGACGCAGGAGTGCCTTGGAGGGCATGCACGCATAGAAGGAGCACTCGCCGCCCACGAGCTCCTGCTCGAGCAGCGCCACCGACAGGCCGTTTTCCGCCAGGCGCCCCGCACATGCCTCACCCGCGGGACCGGCGCCCAGCACGACTGCGTCGAAATCCCGGCTCTCACCCACGATCAGCTCCTTTCCGCCGCCGGCGATTGCCAGCGCTCGCCCGCCGTCGCTTGGATGCGGGGAGGCCGGGCGCTAGCCTCGGTCGCATGATGGCGGAATCGCTCGCTGGCCAGCTGCTGCTCGCATCCCCCACGCTTCTGGACCCGAACTTCGTACGGACGGTCGTGCTGATCGGCGCACACAGCGAGGACGGTGCGATGGGCGTCGTGCTCAACCGGCCGTCGACCGTGACGGTCGCCGACGCGGTGCCGCAGCTGCAGGATGCCGTGGGCGCACTCGAGCCGGTCTACGTCGGCGGTCCCGTGCAGCCGAGCGCGGTCGTGTTCCTGGCCGAGTTCCTGGAGCCATCACTGGCGGGGATGCTGGTGCTCGGCCGTATCGGCTTCCCCGCGCCGGACGCCGACATCGAGCAGCTCGCGCACGCCACCGCGCGCCGGCGGGTGTTCGCGGGACACGCCGGCTGGGGCCGGGGACAGCTCGACGATGAGATCGCCGGCGGCGACTGGATCGCACACCCGGCTCAGCCGCAGGACATCTTCACCGACATCCCGCAGGAGCTTTGGAGCAGCGTGCTCACGCGCAAGGGCGGCAGCTACGCGCTGATCGCCCGCATGCCGCTGGATCCGAGCGTCAACTGAGCGGGCGGCTACCCTTCTCTGAGCCCCGTCCCGCCGACGCACTGGAGTCTGCCATGTTGAAGCTCGCCCGCTGGTCGACGACGCACCGCAAGTACGTCGCGCTCGGATGGCTGTTCCTGCTGCTCGCCGTCAACGCCTTCGCCCAGTCGGCCGGCACCACCTACTCCAACAACTTCACGCTGCCAAACTCCGACGCGCAGCGCGCCGCCGACCTGCTGCAGCGCAGCTTTCCCTCACAGGCGGGCGACCGCGACACGATCGTCTATGAGGTCAGCTCCGGCAGCGTGCTCGACCCGGCCGTGCGCGCGCGCATGAGCGCGATGTTCGCCGAAGTCGCAAAGCTGCCCCACGTCACCAGCGTGATCAGCCCTTACGCGGGCGCCGCGGCCGGCAGGTCGATCTCGGCCAACGGCAGGATCGCGTTCGCGACGGTGGTGTTCGATGAGAAAGCCAACCTGCTGCCCACGAGCGCCCCCGAACGCGTCGTGAAGGTCGCGCGCGCCGTCGCGCGGCCGGGCCTACAGGTCGAGCTCGGCGGACAGGCGATCGAGGCCACCGAGCAGGTTGGCTTCGGCCTGTCCGCAGTTGTTGGGCTGCTCGCGGCGATCGTCGTGCTGCTGCTCACCTTCGGCTCGCTGATCGCGATGGGCCTGCCGATCGTGACAGCGCTGTTCGGACTCGGCACCGGTCTCGGGGCGATCGCGCTGTTCACGCACGTGGTCGACACGCCCAACTTCTCCACCGAGCTCGCCGCAATGATCGGACTCGGCGTTGGGATCGACTACGCGCTGTTCATCCTGACGCGCGTGCGCGAGGCCTACGCGACCCCCGGACCGACCTTCCAGGATGTGCGCGAGTCGGTCGTGTGGGCGATCGACACCGCCGGGCGAGCGGTCCTGTTCGCGGGCTCCACCGTCGTGATCGCGCTGCTTGGCATGATGCTGCTGGGCGTCGACTTCCTCTACGGGGTGGCAATCTCCGCATCGATCGGCGTGCTGCTCGTGATGCTCGCCTCGCTGACGCTGCTGCCCGCGCTGCTGACGCTCGCGGGGGCGCGCGTGGCCAGGGGCGGACGCCGCGCCCGCGCGCGCGCCGCGGAGCGGGCCGGCGAGGCTGCCGCCGGCGCGGGAGCTGCCGCACAAGGCACCGCCGGGACGGGAGGCACCGCCGGGACGGGGATGTGGCTTCGCTGGAGCGCATTCGTGCAGCGCCGGCCGAGGACGATCGCGACCGTCGCGGCGCTGGCGATGCTGCTGATCGCCGCGCCGGCCACCGCGCTGCGGCTCGGCACCAGCGACGCGTCCAACGACCCCGCCAGCCAGACCACCCACCGCGCATACGAGCTGCTGGCGCAGGGCTTCGGTGCAGGCTTCAACGGGCCGCTGCTGGTCGTCGCGAAGGTCCCGAACCCGCAGCGCGAAGCCGCCGAAAACGGGGTGCTGCTGACGGCGGTCGCGCACGCTGGAAAGACCTCTGTCGAACGGCTCCGCACAGCGGTCGCGGCCACGCCGGGGGTGGTGTCGGTCACGCCGGCGAAGCTCAACCCGGCCGGAGACGTGGCGACGCTCACGGTCTACCCGCGCTCCTCACCGCAGGCGTACGCGACTACCCAGCTCGTCTCACGCCTGCGCGAGCGCGTCATCCCGCCCGTCGCCGCGCGCACGGGGATGACCGTGTACGTCGGCGGCGTGACCGCCGGCGCGGTCGACTTCGCGACGACGCTCGCCCACAAGCTGCCGCTGTTCATCGGCGTCGTCGTGCTGCTGTCGGCGCTGCTGCTGCTGGTCGTGTTCCGCTCGCTCGTGATCCCGTTGCAGGCCGCCGTCATGAACCTGCTCAGCATCGGAGCGTCGTTGGGCGTGATCGTGGCGATCTTCCAATGGGGCTGGCTCGGCAGCCTGATCGGCGTCCAGAAAGCGCCCATACAGGCGTTTATCCCGGTGATGCTGTTCGCGATCGTGTTCGGGCTGTCGATGGACTATGAGGTCTTCCTCGTCTCGCGCATGCACGAGCGCTGGACGCAGACACGCGATAATTCACGTGCGGTCGCCGAGGGCCTGGCGCTGACCGGGCGCGTGGTGACGGCGGCCGCGGCGATCATGGTGTGCGTGTTCTTGTCGTTCGTGCTCGGCGACGACCGCGTCATCAAGGAATTCGGCCTGAGCCTCGCGAGCGCCGTATTCCTCGACGCTCTCATCGTGCGTTGCCTGTTGCTGCCGGCGACGTTGGACATCGTCGGCAGAGTCACCTGGAGCCTCCCCGCGTGGCTGGATCGGCTGCTGCCGCGGCTGAATATCGAGGGCACGCTGTCACGGGAGCAGGATGCCGCGCGGGCGCAGCGCGCTGGTGTGACCGCGCCCGGCGGCTTGCCCCCACGCGGGCGTCCGGGCGTCGCGACAGAGGGAGCGGAGGGCTGAGCCGACTGCGGCGGGAGGCGACGCTCGCGCTCCTGCTCTGCGTGGCCGCACTCGCCGTCCGGGCACCCGGCGCTGCGGCGACCGGCGACCGTGGGCCCTCCGCACCCGCCGTCGGGGCACCCGCTGCCGCGGCGGCTGGCGCCCGTGGGCAGCGCTCCGCGCTCGTCGTGTTCGTGCGGGCCAGCGAGTCGGAGCTCGCGGGCATCGACGGCCTGTCCGTGGGCATCATGTCCGCCAGCCAAGGTCGCTACTCGACAGCCCAGCTGATGCTCGACATCAGCCAGGGCGCCCGCGTCGCCACCTCGTCCTATCCCACGACCCGCCCGCCCGAGCTGTCGCTGACGCCCGCCGGCGCTGGAGCCGTGGTCGACGGCTGGCGGGCGGCGCGCAAGCGCGCCGAAAACGCGCCCCAACTGTTGCGGCCGGGACTGCTCGCCGCGCAGATCCCGGGGGGAGCTGGCTACGCGGGAATCGCGGGAGGCGAGAACGTCTACGGCGCACTCGCAGCCGCTCGCGACGGGCACGTCGCCGCCCTCTCGCTGGGCTCGGCTTCCACGCTGCTGGCGCGCGTGACCGCCCTGCTCCAGCGCGAGCGCTTGGTCGTCGCCGATCTACCGAACGGAGCCGCAGGCCGCGCGGACTTGCGCGCACTGAGCGCGAGGCGCGCGGCGGGAGAGCTGTTGATCGTGGTGGCACACGCCGCGGATGCGCGCGGCGGCGAACTGCTATGGACGGCCGCCGACGGGCTCGCGGGCGGGGGCGGCAAGGAGCTGAGCTCGCAGAGCACCAACGAGCGGGGGTTGATCGCCGCGTTCGACCTCGCGCCCACGATCCTCGATCATCTCGGTGAGACGATTCCGGCGGACGTGCGCGGCAAGCCGATCGTAACCGACGGCCCGTTGCGATCCGGCAGCCTGCGGGCGCTGATGGCGCGCCTGCGCGTGATCGCCGGACGGCGGCTGAAGGCACTCGGGTGCCTGCTGGGCGCGTGGGCCCTGCTGCTGGCGCTGGCGGCGCCGTCGGCACGCACGCGTGCGTGGGCGATGCGCGCGGGCGCACTCGGCGTGCTGTGGGTGCCCGTCGCAGTGCTCATCCCAGCGGCACTAGAGCCGAGTGCGAGGGTGGAGTACGCGACGATCGCGCTCACCTGTATGGCGCTCGGCGCACTCACAGACGCGCTCGTACCGTGGCCGCGCGCCGTGCTCGCCCCCGCGATCGTGTCGACCATGGCGCTCACAGTGGACGCGCTGGCCGGCACGCAGCTGCTGATGCGCTCGCTGCTCGGCCCGGACCCGATTCTCGGCGCGCGCTTCTACGGCATCGGCAACGAGCTCAAGTCCGGGTTGGCGGTGCTCGTGCTCGCCGCCGTTGCCGCCGCGCTGTACCCCGCAACGCGCGGCCGTCGCGCGGCGTTCGCGACGGCAATCGCCGGCGTGCTGCTTGCGGTGGTCGAGGGCTCGGCGCGGATCGGCGCGGGCGTCGGCGGCGTGATCCTCGTGAGCTTCGGATTCGCGGTCGCGACCGTCATGCTCACCCCTGACACGATGACACGCAAGCGCGCGCTGATCGTGCTCGTGAGCCCCGTCGCCGGGCTCGTGGCACTGGCGGGCATCGACCTCGCCACCGCGCACGGCACCGGCCACTTCACCGGCAGCGTCCTGCACGCGCGCTCGGCGGGCGACGTGCGCGACATCATCGTCCGCCGCTACGGCGCCGCATGGGACGAGCTGAAGAACCACGCGATGCCGGCGGCAACGGGCATCGCGCTCATCTACGCCGGGCTCGGCCTGCGTCGGCGCACACGCCTGCTCGCGCCCGTCGGCGGGGATCCGGCCTGGCTGGCTGCCCTCTGCGGCGGCCTCGCCGCAGGCGTGCTCGGAGCGCTCGTCGAGGACTCCGGCCCGGTGCTGCTGGTGGTGTCGATGTTCGCGCTGGGGTGCGTGCTCAGCTACCTGTGGGGGCGACCGCGCGCCGCGATCGGCCCGGCGCGACCAGCGGAGCCACCGCCAGCAGAACGCTACTCGTCGAGTCCGGGGATCGGCTCGATTGGGAGCTCGTCGTAGAGCTGTTCCAGCTCTACGAGATCCATACGGTCGCGCGGTCGGCCGGCCAGGCGCTTGAAGCCGACCACACTGGCAAGCGCCGCAATGCGGACCGTCTGCCCATCCCAATCAGTCACCTCGGCGCGCCTAGCAACGGTGTCGTAGTCCAGGGGTGGAAGCCCCGCACATAGCCGTGGTAAATCACGCTGAAGCCACCGATCACGACGTAGTCGAGTCCGACCGCGTCGGCGTCTGCAACGACACCCGCGAGATCAGGACCAGAGAGCTCGTCTTGGGGCATGGCCCGCCCGTATGGACGCGGCGAGCAGGGATACGGCCTGCTGCGAAAGCCTCTGGCCGACCTCGAGTCGCTGGGCCGGTGTCAACGCCATGTTGCTGGCGCGCAGATGCTCAGCCTCTTCGCGGTTGATCTCAGCCCACTCCGCCTCGTGACCGACCGACAGGAGCGGCGTCCGCGCCGTGGGCTCGGGTGTCTGTGACGCGGGCTTCATGTCTTCATTCTACCGGCGCTGACAACGCCGATCCCGACCGGTTTCCCCGGCCCAACGACGGCGCGAGCTCGACCGCAGGTGACCGTCACCCGGTTCGCGCTGCGGCGCGTTGCGTGGCGCCGACGTGCTCACGCAACCAACGCACGAGTGGCACCGCTGCTTCGAGCTCTGTGCGGATGCGCGCGCCCGCGCCCGGCTTGTGCAGCCACGCGCCGAGCTCGTGACGCCGAGCGACGGTCACGCGTCGCCGTCGCAGCAGGTCCAATCTGGGGTGCTCAGCGGAGTAGCCGCGAGGCGTACGGACGAGGTCGGGCTCGTTCAACTCGAGGCCTGCGGCCTGCGCGCTTGCGATCGCCCTGGTGAGCGGCGCGGCGGTGCGCCCGGCGTCGATCGCCCGTCGCAGGCGATCGACCTGGTCCGGCGCCGGGTTGTGTAATCCGGCGGCAACCAGCAGCGCATCGAGTGACAGCTCGACGTAGAACCCGCCGGCGCCCTCGTATCCAATCGCCAAGCCGACGTGCTCCTTGATCGGGGGGCCGGGACGAAAGCGCGTGTCGTTCCACGGCCGGAACAGATGAGGCCGGCCCAGCTCGACCAGGTCCTCGCCCAGCGCTGTGGCTGGCGCGAGGAGATACTCGTCGTAGCGCGCGCGGTTGGCCTTGAACCAGTCGCGATCGTTGTTGTCCTCCAGCTCGCGCAGGAACTCGATCGCCTCGGGCGGAAAGCCGCGAAAAGTGGACACAGGCGCATCATGCCAGCTCTTCCAACGACATCCTGGCAATCGCGGGCCCGGCGTGACAAAGAATCTACAAAGTAAAGGAACATCACAAAATCACTTGACATTATGCTGAAATGACCCTAGCGTGCGCTGCTCGAACCGAGTCCACCGGTTCACAAGCTCTCGGAAGCACCCAAAACCTATGAAAGGTGGAAGGCAACATGCAACGTCTCCCTAACTCCGGCGCCTCTCGGAACGAGTGGCGCCGCCGGCCCTGGATGGCCTTGGGTGTCACCGGGATCCTGGTCGCGATCCTGATGGTCGCGCTGACCTTCACTACTTCCGCAATCGCGGGCGAAGGGGAACCTGAAGCGCCGGCGATCACCTCGGAAAGCAGCACGACGTTCACCGAGGGAACCGAAGGTAGCTTCACGGTCACCGCGACCGGCACACCGTCACCGACGATCACGGAGACGGGGACACTGCCTGAAGGTGTCACGTTCAGCGAAGGTGTGCTCTCGGGGACGCCGACGCAGGACGGCACATACGCGATCAGCTTCGAAGCCGGTAATGGGGTCGGCTCGAATGCCGTCCAGAGCTTCACGCTCACGGTGGATGCCGCGCCCGTAATCACCTCGGCCAACAACACGACGTTCACCGAGGGGACGGAAGGTAGCTTCGCGATCACCGCGACGGGCTTTCCGAGCCCGACGATCGCGGAGAGCGGCACGCTGCCCAACGGCGTGACGTTCAACAACGGTGTGCTCTCGGGCACCCCGACGGTGACCGGCAGCTTCCCGATCTCCTTCACCGCCACCAATAGCGCCGGGTTTTCCGTGCAGGGCTTCACGCTCACGGTGGACTCCAAGCCAGCGATCACCTCCGCCAACAAGACCACGTTCACAGAGGGAACGGCGGGGAGCTTCACGGTGACGGCGACCGGTAGTCCTACGCCGACGATCACGGAGAGCGGCACGCTGCCCAACGGCGTGACGTTCAACAACGGCGTACTCTCAGGCACCCCGACGGAAGGTGGCGTGTACACGATCACGTTCACGGCCGCCAACGGTGTCGGATCGGGTGCGGTGCAGAGCTTTACGCTGACGGTGGACGCCCCGCCGGCGATCACCTCGGCGAGCGGCACCACCTTCGAACAGGGTGTCAAAGGCACGTTCTCGGTGACCGCGACGGGGACGCCGACGCCCACCACGACTGCGTGGGGCAACCTCCCGCCGGGCGTGAGCTTCTCCAAAGGAGTGCTCTCCGGCACGCCGACGCTGCAGGGGACCTACGAGGTCACGTTCACCGCCAGCAACGGCATCGGCAGTCCCAGCATCCAGCAGTTCACGCTGACGGTACTGGGGCTCCGTGTCACGAGCTCGTCCCTGCCCGCGGCGACGCCCGGAGTTCCCTACTCGGCGCAGCTCACCGCGACCGGTGGGACTGCGCCCTACAAGTGGAAGCTCGCGCTGGAGGGGCTGCCCGCAGGTCTCAAGCTGAGCAAAAGTGGACTGATATCAGGGACGGTGAAGCCACACGGCACCGCCACCGTCCTGGGGGTGATCGTGACTGACGCCAGCAAGACAGACCCACAGGAAGCAAGGGCGACCGTCACCCTGCCCGTCACCTAGGAGGGCGACGAGAGCTTTCGCCCGTACCTCAGGAGCCCCGCATTGCGGGGCTCCTGAGCTCTTGTCTGGTGCAATTAGAGTCTCGGCCGGCGATGTCGAGCAGAGGAGGTTTCTCGCCGATCGCGACCGGTTTCCGGGCGAGCCGCATCTGGGGGGCTGCATGGGGTCAGGTTTGGTCGCTGCGACGGCGCTGATCACAGTACGCCCGGCGGAGCGAGCCACGCGCTCTCGAATGCCAGGCCCGTGTGCTCGATGAGCAGGTCATAGTCGCCGTCGTAGTGGAGCACACCCATGTTGGCGGTGTGCGCACAGGCGGCGATGACCACGTCCGCGGGTACAAGGCAGTGATGGCCGATCTCAGCGAGTTCGCGCTGCGCTTCCATTGCGAGCCGTTCGACATCCCGATCGATCTCCACGCGCGGGAGTCGCGCGAGGTCGGACATCATGATCGCGCGCTCCCTACCGGATCGTGCCGAGTAGCCAGCCTCCAGCAGAAACGGCAGGCATGTCGCGAGTTGTAGGTCATCCATCCATCTGGCGACCACGTCGGCACGATCCTTATCCAGACGGGCGGACGCGAGACGGGCCCAGGCCGAGTTGTCGAGCAGGAGCACGCCGGAGGTCTTTAATCGACGATCAGCCCGAGACGCTTCACATCGTCAGCGGTCTGTACGTCAACCGGGATCGAACGGTGACGGACCATCTCGGCCAGTCGCCGTGCCGCCTCACGAGCCGCCTTGGCATCGTCGGGTAGTTGGCGTGTCTTCATCCGCGCACCGAGCACCACCAACTCGGCGTAGTCGATTCGCTCACCGCCAAGACGGGAGCGCAACTCGTCGAGCGCCTCCCGTACGGGTGGAGTCTCCGTGATTGTGTGACGTGGGTGCGCCGTTGGCATTTGGCCTAGTGTAGCACGGTGCTGCACCCATCCCGCGCCCTCACCGAGTGTCGTGGAGCACGGTGCCGCACCACGTTCGTGCCCTCGCGAGTGTCCAAAGCCTGCCCGGCGACTGTGGCACCATCCGACGGGTGCCAGGACAGGCGAGCACTGACGTCCAGGCCGCGATCTTGCGGCGAGTGCGCGCGATTCCCCCGGGCTACGTCCGCACCTACGGCGACGTCTCCCCAGGCGCGCCGCGCCTGGCGGGCTACGTGCTGAGCCGCACCGCTGCCCGCGAGGCGCCATGGCATCGGGTTGTTCGCGCCGACGGGTCGCTCGCGAAAGGAGTCCGCCAGCGACGCCTGCTCGAAGCCGAGGCAGTCCCCTTTCGCGGTGAGCGGGTGCTGCTGTCGAGCGCCCGCCTTGACGATCTCGACGCGATGTGAGCGGCGCAGTCTCTGCACGCCCCGTGCAGCACGATCTCGTGCTCTGCGACGGCCAGCGGGACTCTCTCGCTGAGCAGCTGCTCACGCCGCGCGCCTCGCCGACCTCCGCGCGACCCCGCCGAGCGGCCCCGCGGAGCTCGTCTCGGCTGTGCGCGCCGACCTACTCGCTCGTGCGTTTGCGTTTGCGATCGACGTACAGGACAGCTCCGACAATCACGATCACGACGATCAGGATCCCCCCGGCGATGTAGCGGAGTTTGTGGTGGATCGGTTTTTTGACCACTTCCTTGATCGCTTCAGACCGTGTCAGCACCGTTGTCGGCACGCCCTTGGCCTGCAGCGCCGCCGCGTACGTCGGCTCGTGATGGGGTGGGTATTTCACGAGCACGTGCGCTCCGCTCTTCAGCGTCACACGCAGCGAGCGGATCCGCTTGTTGATCGTCACCGCCTGGACCTGACCGCCGGCCAGCTGTGCTTCGTAGGTGGGAAGGCTCTCCTTCTGGTAGACCACGACTGCGGCCGCTCCGGCGACGGCGGCTGCGAACAGCGGCGCGCAGACCAGGCAGAGGACGGATGCTGCGATCTTGGCGGTGAGAGACGCTCTTGTCGGTCGGATCATCGCCGGTACCCTACCGTCACCGACGCGCTGAGGGCTGCCCGTCCGAACGCCATCTGTTGTCGTACCCGCCCCATAGCTGGTCTCGCCCCGTATCTGGTCATACCCGTCCCGTATCCCGACGGTAGGCGCGCGCCGCGAGGACGCTGAGCACGACCGTCCATGCCGCCATCACGATCCACCCCATCGCGCTCCACGGACGACCGCCCACGGCCACGTGACTCGCACGCGCGAGCCAATAGGAGGGGATGTACTGAGCCAGGTCGTGAAGGAAGCCGTGGCCGCCGAGCGGGAACCACACACCCCCGAGCAACGCGAGCAGCGAGATGCCTCCGCCCATGGCGGGACCGATCGAGTCGGGCGTGAGCGCGTGCCCGAGCAGGATCCCAAGGGCCGCGAACGGCACCAGGCCCACGAGGATCAGTCCGGTCATCTTCAGCCACTCCGCGGCGGTCAGGCTGACGCCTAGCGACACACCGGCGGCGTACAGCGCGAGCAGGCTGATTAGCGCCATCATGTACCCCGTCAGAACCTTCACACGAAAGTAGGCTCGCGGCGAGAGCGGGGTGATGCGCAGCTGGCGATTCCAGCCGACCGCGCGCTCGGCCGCGATGCGCGCGCCACAGGAGAGCATCGCGCTCATCGTCCCGAACGACGCCAGCCCGACCATGTAGTAGACCGCAAACGAGATGCCGCTCCCGTCGAAGTCACGCACGTGACGGTTGGGGCTGACGATCGCGAAGTACAGAACCAGCGGAAAGCCGAGCGAGAGCAGGAAGAAACGCCGGTTGCGCAGCGTCCGCAGCAGCTCGTAGCGCATGTAGAGGAGCGGCATCAGCCCTGGCCCCGCTCGCTCGCCGCGCCAGCGGCCGTGCCCGACAACGGCTGGCCTGAGTCGGCACCGTCGCCCTCGCCGTCGCCGGTGAGCGCCAGGAACGCCTGCTCGAGCCCGGCCGCAGCGATCTCGATGTCACGCGCGTCCGGGTGAGCCGCCAGCAGCGCCCTGATCGCCGCGTCGGAGTCCGCGCAGCGCAGGACCACAGCCTCCCCGCGCCGCTCGGCGCTGCTCACGCCGGGTAGCGCCGTAAGCGCATCGACGTCTACGTCCGGCAGCGTCGCGCGGATCGTGCGCGTGCCGACCATCGCCCTGATCTCTGTCGTCGGCCCGTCGGCGACGATCGCGCCGCGCGCCATCAGCACCGCCCGGTCGGCGTACGCGTCGGCCTCCTCGAGGTAGTGCGTGGCGAACACGATCGTCTTGCCGCGCGCGGCGAACGCGCGCATGGTCGTCCAGAACGCATGGCGCCCCTCGACGTCCAGCGCGACCGTCGGCTCGTCGAGCACGAGCAGCTGCGGGTCGCTCACGAGCGCGACGGCGAGGCGCACACGCTGCGTCTGACCGCCCGACAGCTTCTGCGTGCGTTGGGATGCAATCTCGCTCACACCCGAGAGCTCAAGCGCCTCCTCGACGCCCAGCGGCGACGGATACAGCGAAGCCATCATCGCGACCAGCTCGCGCACCGACAGGTCCCTGATCAGCAGGCCGGTCTGCAGCATGCCCCCAACCTCGCCATGGGCGACCGCGTCTGCTGGCGGGCGACCGAAGACCGAGACGCTGCCCGCATCCGGCTTGAGCAGCCCGAGCAGCATGTCGATCGTCGTCGACTTACCCGCGCCGTTCGGCCCGAGCAGCGCAACCGTCTCACCCGCCGCGATCTCCACGTCGATCCCGCGCACCGCGCGGATCGGCCCGTCCGGGGCGCGAAAGGACTTCACGAGACCGCGCAGCTGGATCTCGGTCGAAGGCCCGTCCGGCTGGCCCTCGATCGTGCCCGCTGTCACTTGCGCGCCATCCGCACGGCCTTCAGGCGCACCACCTTCGACAGCACCACCTTGCGCATGCGCACCGACACGGGCGTCACCTCAACGGCCTCGTCCTCGCGCACGAACTCCAGCGCCTCGTCGAGCGTCAGTTTGCGGTGGGCGTCCAGGCGCACGAGCACGTCGGAGGTGGATGAGCGCATGTTCGTCAGGTGCTTCTCTTTGACGGGGTTCACGTCGAGGTCCTCCGAGCGGGAGTTCTCGCCGATGATCATCCCTTCGTAGACCTCCTCGCCCGGACCGACGAACAGCGAGCCGCGCTCCTGCAGGGTGAACAGCGAGAACGTGACCGTCTCGCCACGGCGGTCGGCCACGAGCACTCCGCTCGTGCGCGTCAGCAGCTCGCCGGCCCACGGCTCCCAGCGGTCGAAGACGTGGTGCATGATCCCGGTGCCGCGGGTTTCGGTCAGGAACTCGGTGCGGAAGCCGATCAGCCCGCGCGCCGGCACCAGATAGTCCATCCGCACCCAGCCGGTGCCGTGGTTGATCATGTGCTCCATCCGTCCCTTGCGCGTGGCCAGCAGCTGCGTAACTGTGCCCACGTGCTCCTCGGGCACGTCCACGGACAGGCGCTCGACCGGCTCGTGGCGTTTGCCATCGATCTCCCGCTCGACCACATGCGGCTGTCCGACCGTCAGCTCGAAGCCCTCCCGGCGCATCATCTCGACCAGCACCGCCAGCTGCAGCTCGCCGCGCCCCTGCACCTCATAGGTATCCGGCCGCGCCGTCGCGCAAACGCGCAGCGAGACGTTTCCGACCAGCTCCTGCTCGAGCCGCGCCTGGATCTGCCTGGCCGTGATCTTGTCGCCGTCTTTGCCCGCCAGCGGCGAGGTGTTGACACCGAGCGTGATCGACATCGCGGGCTCATCGACGGTGATCACCGGCAGCGGGCGGGGATCTCCGAGATCGGCGAGCGTCTCGCCGATCGTGACCTCGGCGATGCCCGCCACCGCGATGATCTCCCCCGGTCCCGCTTCTGGAGCATCGACGCGGTCAAGCGCGTCGGTGACGTACAGCTCAGCCACCGTCGCGCGCTGAATCGAGCCGTCGGCGCGGCACCACGCGATCTGCTGGCCCTTGCGGATCGTGCCGTGACGCACGCGGCAGATCGCTAGGCGCCCGACGTACGGCGAGGCGTCGAGGTTCGTCACGAGCGCCTGCAGCGGGTGTTCGAGGTCGTACGTCGGGGCGGGGATGCGCTCGAGCAACAGGTCCAGCAGCGGCGCTAGGTTCTCCTCCTGGATCGCCTTCCCGGCCTCGTGGTGCAACGAGGCCACGCCCGCCTTGGCGTTGCAGTACACGATCGGGAACTCGATCTGGTGCTCATCGGCATCGAGGTCCAGGAACAGCTCGTAGACCTCGTCGACGACCTCCGCCACGCGCGCATCCGGGCGATCCACCTTGTTGATGACCAGGATCACCGGCAGCTTGGCCTCCAAAGCCTTGCGCAGCACAAATCGTGTCTGTGGCAGCGGGCCCTCGGAGGCATCGACCAGCAGCAGCACGCCGTCGACCATCGTCAGCCCGCGCTCCACCTCTCCCCCGAAGTCCGCGTGCCCAGGGGTGTCGATGATGTTCAGCTTGACGTCGCGGTAGCGCAGCGAAGTGTTCTTGGCGAGGATCGTGATCCCCTTCTCGCGCTCGAGATCCATCGAGTCGAGCACGCGCGTGGCGACGTCCTGGCCGACGCGGAACGCGCCGGATTGCCACAGCATCGCGTCCACCAGCGTGGTCTTGCCGTGGTCGACGTGCGCGACGATCGCGACGTTGCGGATGTCATCTCTGGTTACGAGCACGGCCGACAGGCTAGCGGCGCGAGCCGCCCGCGCTGGAGCGGACGTGTAAAGCCCGCCGCGTACCTAGGACTGGCGGCCCACCCGTACCGCCCGCAACCCGGTGCGCAGCCCGAAGCGCGCCAGCGCCGACGGGTAGCGCTCGGCGGCGGCGAGCGTCTGCTCCAACGCCGCCGCGAAGCGACGGATCTCCGCCTCCTCGATCGTGAGCGCGGGCAGTGCCTTGATCACGTTCATGCGATGGCCCGCCACCTGGCAGAAGATCCTGTGCTCGTGGAACAGCGGCACGGTGACCAGCTGCGAGAACAGGCCCGGCTGGCGGCGCTCGACGCGCTCCCACAGGCGCCGCGCGCTCGCACCGGCGGGCGGCCCGAACTCGATCGCCCACATCAACCCCAGCCCGCGCACGTCTCTGACGACCTCGAAGCGCTCCACCAGCGGCCTGGTCAGCTCGAGTAGCAGCGCGCCCATGCGCTCGGCGCGGGCGACGAGCTCCTCGCGGTCGAGCACCCGCAGCGTCGCCAGCGCAACGGCCGCCGCGAGGTCGTTGCCGCCGAACGTGGAGCCGTGGCGGACGGCGCGCTCCATGCCGTCGAACACACTGTCGAACGCCGCGCGCGAGACGAGCACTGCGCCGATCGGCACGAACCCGCCGGACAGCGCCTTGGCGAGGCAGATCATGTCCGGTTCGAGGCCCCAGTGCTCGAGCGCCAGGAACCGCCCCGTGCGCCCGATGCCCGTCTGCACCTCGTCGCAGACGAACAGCGCGCCAGCCTCGCGGCATTGGCGCTGGGCTGCAGGCAGGTAGTCCGCGGCGGGCAGGTTGACTCCCTTGCCCTGGATCGGCTCGACCACGAACGCGGCCACATCGCCGCGCGCGAGCTCACGTGCGAGCGCGTCCAGATCGCCGAAGCCCACCGGATCGCAGCCCGGCAGCAGCGGTCCGAAGCCCTCGCGAAACTCGACGCCGCCGTTAAGCGACAGTGAGCCGAGCGTCAGCCCGTGGAAGGCGTGCTCGGCGTACAGCACGCGCGGGCGCCCAGTGGCCGCGCGTGCGATCTTGATCGCCGCCTCAACCGCCTCCGTGCCGGTGTTGGCAGGGACCATCGCCGCAACGCTGCCCGGAGCGCGGGCGAGCAGTTGCTCGGCGAGTACGCCGCTGAGCAACGTCACCCCCAGCTGCGGGAGGTTGCCGGTTCGCGCCGCCAGCACCTGCTCGATCGCCGCGATCGCCTCCGGATGGTTGCGCCCGATCGCAAACACGCCGTAGCCGCCGAACAGATCGAGGTAGCGCACGCCGTCGGCGTCGATCAGATGCGCCCCCTCCCCCCGCTCCACACCTTGTCGAAACCCAGCGTGCGCAGGATCCGCCCCATCTGCGGGTTCAGGTAGCGGTCGCCCAGCGCCAGCTCCTCGCCGCTGCGGGTCGCAAGGATCTGTTGCACGCTGGGCGGGACCTCGCCGGGCATGAGGTGAGCGTAGGGCCTGGCGGCGACGCCGGCTGGCGCACCCCGAAATTGCATGCATAGTCTGCGCAATGCGGGGTAGAATGAGCTTTAGACCCGTTGTGCGCCGGTTTGCATCGGCGTGGTTCGCGATCGGGAAGGGAGACAACGATGCCTACGATGCTCACTACCTCACCAGCGAAGACGCGCTCCGTCTCTGGAGCAAAAGATGACCAGGGTCAGCTGTTCCTGCGCTGGCAGCGCGACGGCGATACCGCCGCACGCGAAGCCCTGGTGCAACGCTACACGCCGCTCGCGCGCAGCCTGGCACGACGCTACGGCCGTTCCTCCGAGCCGTTTGAGGATTTGCTGCAAGTCGCGTCGGTGGGGCTTCTGAAGGCGCTCAATCGTTATGACGCCGACCGCGGTCATTCATTCGCGTCCTTTGCGGTGCCGACGATCCTCGGCGAGATGCGGCGCTACTTCCGCGACTCGGGATGGGCCGTCCATGTTCCGCGCGGAGCGCAGGAACGCGCTCTGAAGGTGCGCGACGCGCAGGAGCGGCTTGCCAATGAGCGCGGCCGCGCCCCGACGGTCAACCAGCTTGCCGAGTATCTCGAGCTCGACACCGAGGATGTGATCGATGCGCTGCAGGCTCTCCAGGCCTACGAAACACTCTCGCTCGACGCCCCGCGGCCCGGGGCCGACGGCGACGACGTCTCTTACGGAGACGCGGTCGGCCGGGACGATGAGCATTACGAGCTCGTCGAGCTCGACGCCACCGTAGCGGCGGTCCTTCCGCACATCCCGCCACGCGAGCGCCTGATCCTGCACATGCGCTTCGTCGAGGACCTCACGCAGTCGGAGATCGCCACGCGGGTGGGCATTTCGCAGATGCAGGTTTCGCGCCTTCTGCGCCGCTCAATCGAGCAGTTGCGGACCCTGACGCATGCAAGCTGAGAGCAGCATGGCCGTTCGATGGCCGAGATTCCGAACGTCTGCCTGACCCTTCGGAACAGGCCGGAGAACGTCCTGGTCGTGCGCCAGGCGCTGACCGGGGTGGCCGAAAGTCTCGCGCTTGACGCGATCGAGACCAATGACCTTAATACGGCCGTCACCGAGGCGTGCAACAACGTCGTGCTGCATGCCTACGGGGGCGGGGAAGGCCCGCTCGAGGTTGACGTCTACGCGCTTGCCGGTGCAATCGCAGTCGTGGTGCGCGATCGCGGCAACGGGATCCGGCCGAGCGCGCACGACAGCGAAGAGCGACACGACGGCGAGGAGCTGCACGCCGGGATGGGTCTACCCATCATCCAGGCGCTCTCGCGCCACGTCGAGGTCGAGGACCTTGCGGGCGGAGGAACAGAAGTGCGCATGGAGTTCGCAGCGCCGAAGGCCACAGCACTCGAGGCATTCGAGCTGCTCACAGGCGATGGACCGGGGGCCAGGCGTCCCGCACTGGCCGAGCCCGCGGACGCAGTCGCAATGAGCCTCGCACCAAACGACCTCGCGCGCGAGGTCCTACCTCGAGTCCTGTGTGCGCTGGCAGCACGGGCCCAATTCTCGACAGACCGCATCTCTGACGTCCAGCTCGTGGCCGACGTGCTCGCCGCACACGCGGGCGACTCGATCAGCGGCAGTCATCTCGACGTAGGCGTCACGACCGCGCCACGCGTGCTCGAGCTGCGCCTGGGGCCGCTGCATGCGGGACATGGCGAGAGCCTGATTGCCGCCGCCGCCGACGGGCTCGCGCCGGTCATCGAACGACTGACCGACGAGAGTCATCGCGTGGCACGCGATGACTCCGCGGAGACGCTTGAGCTGCGCTTGGTGGAACGGCGCGCTGACGGGATTTGATGTGGCACGCGATATCGACGGGATTCCCACCGAGGTGGAGATCAACCGTCGGGAGCGGTTCGCGCGACCGTCGCTTCCCCAGGCTCGCGTCCTGGTTCAACACCCAGGTCAGCCAACGGGGATCATCGCCGTATCCACCCGGTGGATCTCTTGATCGGGGCGGCAGCCGAGCAGGCCGGCGTACCACTCGTTCACTACGATCGTGACTACGAGCGCCTGGCACGGGTCAGCGGCTTGCGACAGCGCTGGCTCGTACCGAACGGTGCGCTCGCAGCGAAATCATAATCCGCGTGTCGGGGGTTCGAGTCCCTCCTCCGGCATCGCTAAAACCCTGCAAACACAACAAAAACAGCATATCAGGGGGAGCGGACGGGACCTACGATTTCCCCAGCGATTTCCCTAGAGGGCCGTCCGGAGGGCGTCGAGGGGTCTGGATGGGTGCAGAAGGGCTCCCCATCCACGGGCTGACGAGCCCACGGCCGGCGGGTGCGATCTGCAACCACCCCCATAGGCGGTGCGCGATGAGCGAGCGCCTACCACCGCGGCGGCTCGGTGGGTAGGAAGGGGGCTAGCGCCCGGAAGACTTCGCGTATGTCGGGCACGATTTCCCGCAGCGCGAACGTGATCCCAAGCCCCAAGCTGCCGGCGAGATGGGAGAGCGTCCCGGGGAGCCGGTCTTGGTCAAACCCAATCTCTATCGCGCTCTCCCACTCCATGTGCATTTCCTTACTGGGATCAACCGGGAGGGCCGTGAACGTCGCGAGTATTGCGCCGTCTTCCTCTCCCAAAATGTGGGCCTCTTCCAGGGCGTCCACTTCGGCGGTGCGCAGCGATCCCTCCACGACCTCCATGTCCTCGATTCGGACGTTGCGGCTGGTTGTGGGGTTCAAGCGCGGCATCGCGATTTGTCCGGCTCCGACTTGGAGGAACCGATGGCGGTCGAGGCGCGCAAGCTCGTTGAGAATCCAGAGCGGCTCAAGTTCGGGGAAGTCGTCGCCCGTCTTGTACGGCTGCAAGTCCTCGATAGCTGCCCGCACAGGTTGCGTGACGGTTGGAAGCCGTCGCTCAACGACCTGCGCGAAGCGCTCAGGGCTGAGCGTGATCGGGAACATCGTGGCGAGAGCGTCGCTCTCGGACATCCATCCTCCCGCCCCGACGTTCCCGAGGGCACTGGCGATGTAATCGAGCGCAGCGCGGGCGTCTTGGAGGAAGTCTCCGAGGACGAGAGGGAACGGCTCGTCTTCGATGGGGCGAACGATGTCAGCCCGGAGGGTGTAGCTCGATGGATCGTAGTCCGACCGGATCGTCCGAATGGTGTAGCCCTGTCCTTCTTCCCACCCGCGAACCTGGGCTTTCAGTTGCTCGAAGTGCTGCGCCGCCCGGTGGAGCTTTCGCTCGTGTTCCCAAAGGACAGCCATTCGGGCGAGTCTATGCAGCGAGCGCCACGGCCCGGCCCCGATTCAACGCGACCGTCAACTGAGACAGGACGGTGAGGTCCGCGTGAAGCCGCACACGCTCGATCCTGCGCACGCGGAGCGGCGTTAGGCTCCATTCGTTCTTGAATGCCATGAAGAAGGGCCTGCGTGGTGGCAGTCTCCGGGCTGTTACGACGGTAACTACGACCAGGAGGCCCTGATACATCATGTTGCACGTTGGTTTGGATCTCAGCCGCAGAAGGTTGGACTACGATTTGCTGTGCGAGTACGGCTCGAGTATCGAACAGGGCGCGGTGCCGCCAGACGCGGACGGGCTGCACGGCTTGGTGCGGCGTGTGGAGGTCTATCGCGAGCCGGTGTGCGCGGCGATCGAGTCGATGAACGGTGCGCGGTTCGTGCACGACCGCCTGGAGGAGCTCGGCTGGCAGGTCGAGATCGCCGATGCGCAGAAGGTCAAGGGCTTGGCGCCGTTGGCGTGCAAGACCGACCGGATCGACGCGTGGGTGTTGGCCGAGCTCTCGCGCCGTGACCTGGTGCCGAAGATCTGGCTGCCCGACCCCGCGGTGCGCGGCGAGCGCGAGCGCGCACGCTTCAGGCTTCACTTGGTGGGTCACCGCACCGCGCTGAAGAACGGGATACACCAGACGCTCGTCGCGTTCGGGGTCCCATGCCCGGTGTCTGACCTGTTCGGCCAGAAAGGCCGCGAACTGCTCGAGCGGCTCGCGCTACCGGACCCCTGGGCGAGCACCGTGAACGCTGCCCTGAAGTTGATCGGTGATCTCGACGGGCAGATCACCGAGTGCGAGCGCGAGCTGCGCAGACTCGGCGCTGAGCACCACTACGTGCCGTTGTTGATGAGCGCCCCTGGGATCGCGTGGGTGCTCGGGTACACGATCGCCTCGGAGATCGGCGACATCAACCGGTTCGCCTCACCATCGAAGCTGTGCGGCTACACCGGCCTGTGCCCACGGGTCTACCAGTCCGGTGAGCGCGATCACCGTGGCAGCCTGGCCAAGAGAACGGCCCCACCTACTTGCGCTGGGCGCTGATCGAGGCGGCAACCCATGCCGCCCGGCACCCTGTCTACCGCGAGCGCTACCAGCCTCCTCGCGGGCGCGCACAGCGAGCGTCGTCATCAAACCACCCTCCAACGGAAGGACCCTGCGCTCGGCGACCATCGCCCTTGAGAACGCAAGCGCCTCCCTGGGCGCGAGCTCGCCGACGGACTGCTCGAGCAGGACGGCTCGGAACTCGCCGGCCTCGAACGTCGCGGCGCGCTCGGTCAAGCGTTCCTCGACGCGATCTGAAAGCGCGCGCTCCGGCCGCGACCCACGAGCCTCTCCGAGCAGCCGCACGGGCTCATCTCCCGTGAAGTCAAAGCGAGCCGCGGTCTCGTTCCAGACCGCGTGTAGGTCCGCGTAGGTGACGAGCACCTTCGCCTTGCGGTTCTCCAGCTTCAGCTGGCGCAGCTCCCCACGCTCGGGCGCGCGACCCCACTTCGCGCGGAAGCGCTCCGCTGCCCTCGCGACCTCACGGCTGCGAGCAGAGAACGCCTCCAAAAGCCCCTGCGGCACACCCGCGAGCTCGAGTAACGCCCCTGCTTGCCGGTCCCCGCCTCGATCGCATAACCCCGCTCAGAGAGCTGATGCGCGAGCGCCGAGCGATAGTAGGCGCCCATCTCCCGCGCGGAGCGAAAGACCGGCCGCGACGCGACCGCGACGATACGCCCGTCATCGCGCACGGCGCTCGTGATCACGACATGGCTATGCAGTTGCGGGTCTGGTGCGTCGCCTTCGAGGACACCGCGTGCGGTGGTGTGCCGGTACTCCGCCGCCACCACCTCCCGCGCAGGCTCCTCCACAACCTGCCCGCTATAGCGACGACGCACGGTCGGCACCGTCTCGGTGAGATGCGCCATCGCCTCACGCACAGCCGCGGCGTGCGCAGCCTCCATATCCCGCCGCTGCGCCTCACCGCCGAGCGCCCACACCGCGGAAACCGACTCCGGCGCGCTGAACGTCAAGTCAATCCCACCACCCCGACCACCGCCCGCGCCCTCGGGCCGCAGCCACCCACCTGTCCGGGGATGACAGCCCTCCATCAACGCGATGAAGTCCCGCCCCTCGACCGCGCTGCCCTCGATACCCAAACGCGCGAGCGTCTCCGTCGAAGCAAGCCACTGGCCAGGCGCCTGGGCCATCTCCCCATCCGGGGTCAGGTAGTAATCCCCACGCTCAGGCACCACCGTCTTTGACTCCAAGTACCGCGCATACCCACCGGCCTTCGCGGCACCAATGCTCGCAGCGGTCATCACACCCGATACAGACCACGACCCCTCGAAAGCGGCCAACGAACTTGCACAGTCTTCGCACAGCACCCGCAGGGCCGTGCATACGGATGAAAAGTCAAGGGTTGCGCGAGCTTTTCTTCCGGGTTTCTGAGGCGCTGGTCCACGCTCGAGGCGGCGCTTGGCGGCACAGCGATCGCACAGCGCCCGGAGGGCCGTGCATATGGTCTGTACTTGGCCGTTTGTCGTGCCGGCGGGCGTGTGCTGGTGCAGGGGGGAGCCTCGGCGGCGGGGGTGGCGCCGGGTGCTTCGGAGTGGAATGATTTGCGGTGGTGCGGGTGACTGACGTAGCGAAGCGCAGGCGTCAGGGGCTTGTGGCCTGCCGCGCGGCTTTGCCCTCTTTGGGCTTTTGAGATGCGCGCCCCGGTGTCGCGCCCGCACCACCCTTTGGTGCCGTTGTGCGCCAGTCCTCGATCAGGCGCCGGTAGGCGAGCTCGGCCTGGTGTTGCAGCTCGCGCTCGGCCGCACGCTGACTCGCGTTAGCGCCGCTGACGGGCGCCCCTTGCTTCCGGCCGCGAGGCAGCTGCGGCGCGCCAGCGGCCAGTTCCAGCCGGCGGGTCTTCTGCCGGGTCAGCGAGGGGCGCGCGAACGCGTAGTCCTGGTCCTTGGTGAGCAGATGCCAGCACAGCACGACGAGCTTGCGGGCGACCGCGACCGCCGCGATCTGTGCGCCGCGACGCGCACGGACTCGCTCCCCGAACGCCTTGAGCGGTCCGGGGCTTCGGATCGAGATCCACGCGGCCTCGACCAGCATCGAGCGGGCCTGCGGGTCACCGCGCTTTGAGATGTGCCCATAGCGAGCGGGCTCAGACCCGGACTGGCGGACCTTCGGGTCAAGGCCCAAGTACGCGACGAGCTGCCCGGCGCTCGGGAAGCGCGTGATGTCCCCGACCGCGGCGATCACCGCCGCGGCGGTCCCGACGTCGACACCGGGGATCGTCAGCAGCCGCTGGAAGCCGGGGAACGCGAGCGACTGCCGCGCGATCTCCCGGTCCAGTGCCGCGATCTCCTCGCCGAGGAAGTCGATGTGGCGCAGGCAGCTCGCGACGGTCTCGGCCTCCTCACCGGGCAGCTCCTGTTCTGTGAGCCACACCCGGCCCTTCTTCCCGAACAGGTCGCTGACCGGCGGGCGGCCGAGCAGGCAGCGCGCGAGGACCGCGTGCACCTCGTTCTTCACACGGGTCCGGGCCCTCACCAGCCCAGCACGCCGAGCGACGCGCCGACGCAGCGAGCTCGTCGTCTCGTCGGGCACCCACACCGCCTTGAGCATCCCGGCCGAGAGGAGCTTGGCGAGCATCGCCGCGTCAAAGCGATCGGACTTCACACGCGCGTGAGAGATCGCGCGTGTCTCGGCGGCATTGCACACCACCACCCCGCCGACGTCGCTCTCTTCCAACAGCCGGGCAATCATCATCGCGCCGCAACTCGCCTCCAACACCACCTGATCGCTGCCGTTCAGGCCCGCCGCGAACTCCCGAATCGCCTCCGGGGTCGATTCGATCCGACCGACCCGAGAGACCTTCCCGTCCTGCACGACCGCGACCTCGCAGAAATCGAGGTGCACATCCAAACCGAAAAACCGCACGGCACGCTCCCTTCACCAGCTGGATCTATGAAATGGAAGGCACCGCGGGCAGCGACAACTACGGATACGGGCTCTCAGCCCACCCGGGTGAGTCGCAGGGGCGGCCATCTAGTCATTGACGGGCTCTCAGCCCAGATGCACGGCGGCCTGCCCACAAGCGTCCTTCCCACGAAGCCCCTGTCCCGGTCAAACGACCCTACGATCGCCACCGGACAAAAGGCCCAAGCCGCATTTCATACCCGTAGTCTGTTTGGCCTTGGTGCTGTACGCCGACAGCGCCAGCCGAGAGCGCTGCTCGGGTGGCTTTGGGCTCAGAGGCGTCCGGCTGCGCGCTCGGTGGCGATCAACGCGTCCAAGTCGCTGAGCACGGTCTCGGGTGGGGTTGCCTGGGCTGGTTGGCGGACGTGGTCGGGTGCGCCCGGCGGGTGTAGGTGGTAGGGGGACTCGGGGTGCCCATCGGGGTCGAACTCGTAGCGAAGACGGGCGTCGCCGGCCTGTCCGTGGTAGGAGTAGCCGTGTAGGTAGAGGCCCTCGCGCTGTTGCGCGTCGGGTAGGGGATGTTCTGACCAACGCTCGAGGAGCGTGAAGGTGATCCGCCCATCGGGCTCGGCGTCCTCGTCCTCATCGGCGTCGGGCAGGAAGACCGCTCGCATGTGGATCAGTCCGAGTGGTGGATCGTCTTCCCAGCGTGGGTGCTCGCGTCCGCTGAAGTCCAGCAGATACCCCGAGGCGTTGAGCAGCGCGTGGAGCTCCTCGAAGCGGCGCGAGACGAACGTGCTGATGTGCGACACCGCGCGTTTCTACCAGAGGCCCGCTGAGACGACCCCTGCAATACCGTTATCCTTAGTGTCGATTTTGTAGATTTAGAGGATATCTCTGATAATCTGGATTCCTCAACGTCGCTGGCTGGAGGTGCGCAATGGCTGATATCGATAGGCAGTACTGGAAGATCAAAGACTTCGCCGAGCACTTCGGCTTGGACAAGAGCACCGTCTACAACCAGATCGAGCGGGGCGAGATCCGCGCCATCCGCATCGGCAAGACAGCGCTGCGCATCCCCACCGAGGAGGTCAAGCGCGTACTGGACAGCTTCGTAGAGCCCCGCGAGCAGCCCCACGACCTGCTGGCACGCACGGAGGACTTCCAGGCTCGCACCGGGCGCTCGCCGGCAGACTTCGCCGACGCTTGGCGGGAAGGCAAGATCGAAGACACCCCGCAGAACACGCGCGACGCGATCGAGGCCCTCGCCCTACGCGAGGCGTTGCAAGCCGCCACCGTCCACGTCCACGCGTAGGGCTCGACGACAGCTAAGCGGTCTCGCTCCCAAGTCTGCGCACATATTTGGCGGACAAGGCAGACTCGCTCGTAGCCGCGAGACGGTCAGGGCAGCGCGGCGGTTTGCTTCGCTCGCTGACGTGGTGCGTCTCGCAGTCCGAGGGCATGGATGGCCAGGCGGGTGTTCTCCGGCGTGTCGGGGATGCTGCCGGACCGCCATCCATCGATCCACGTCTCGGGATCGTGTCCGGTGGCGTCGCGAAAGTCCTCTAGTTGGTCCTGTGAGCCGGGCGAGTCGTGTTCCAGGGGCTTGGGGCGTCCTTTCTCCAGCCGCTGGAGGTAGCGCTCGTATGCCAAGCGTGGAATGCGCACCGACTTGCCGAAGCGGACCGACGGCAGCTGCTGGGACTTGCACATCTTGTAGACCGCGGAGGAATCCATCTGCAGCTCGGCGGCCACCTGGGGAACGGTGAGATATCGGCTGTCGAGATCGCTCATGATCGCTCGCTCTGAGTCTACCACGCTAAGGCACGTAATCCCCTAGGTCCAGACTATCCACTATATCGGCAGCCGTGTTGAGACCTTGAGCCTGCAGCCGCTCGATGTCCGCCGCCAGCTGGAGGGCTGCCTGCATTGCGCGCCCGGGAGTCGCCGGGCCGCACGGCCGGCGAACCACAGTCATCGTCGGCGGGTGCCAATGCAACGGCATCTCGGGATGACGCACAGGGTCCAGGTCGTAGTGCAGATCGATAGCCGGGTCGACGCAGCCGACCCAGTAGGTGTAGGCGAGCACGCTCAGGCCACGCTGGGCATGCGCCCCGTCGATGCCCGCTCGCCAATGCTCGACCAGCTGGACGCGTACGTCGAGCGGACAGTCCTCCAGGCCGGCCGTGACCTCCACGATCCCGGTGCGAGGCTCGGCGGCGTACGTCGGGTCCACGTAGGAGGTGCCCGGCCGAGGATCGAGCCGGAAGCCGTATAGGTGCAGCTGATCGCGGATCTCGCTGAGGCGGTCGAAGACGAACGGGATGCCGCGGCCACTCATGCGTGCAACTTACGAGGCGCTCCGGCCGTAAGCTCGCCGGACTTGCGAGCGAGACCCCTACGCCGAGAGCTGCGCGCCGGTCTCTGCGTAGAGCCGCTGGACCTCCCGTAGCCACTTGGCCGGGATCTCCTCCTCCAAGCGTTCTAAGAAAGCTGCCTCGGCACCCGCCGAGTGCGGACGGATCGGTGTGACGTTCTCGGGAAGGCTGCGCGGATCGAGCACCCGCGTGATCTGATTGGCGAGCTCAGGCTGCGGCCTGTAGGCCATGTACTGTTCGGTCGTGGTCAGGCGGGCGTGGCGCATGAGCGCCTGAATCGTCCTGATATCCACTCCGCCGCGGGCCAGCGTCGTGCCGAAGGAGTGGCGCAGGTTGTACATCCTGATCGGCTGCAGCCCGGCCTTCTGCTGGGCGAGCTTGAACGCGTTGCGCATCGAGCGCTCGCTGACGGGGCCGTAGCGGTCCTCGCTTGCAAACACCAAGTCCTCGTTCTCGGTTGCATGGTCGCGGTCCATGACCTTCTCCAGCGCGCGAGCCAGTCGGGGCGTCATCGGGATCGCTTCTGAGTCTGAGGTCTTGGTCGTGTCGAGGGCGTTGCGCACCCAGTTGTCGTGGACGCGGATCACCCCGGCCTGGAAGTCGACAGCGCCCCGCGTGAGCCTTGGGCCTCGCCCGGTAGGCGCAGGCCGGCGTGCGCGCCGAGCAGCCAGAAGGCTTCCTCGAGGACGCTCGGCGCGTGCTGGAGCAGCCGGTCGATTTCATCGGGGTCGTAGAAGTCGTCGCGGCGCAGGATGCGCTCCCGCTCGTGCCTCTTGCTCGTGCGCTTGACCTCATCGAGAGGGTTCGTAGGCAGCCAGCGCCTGCGCACGGCGTAGTCGAGGATCGAGCCGAAGATGTCGCGGTATGTGTTGCGCGTCTGCGCCGCTGCGGGAGCGGCGAGCATCCACGGCTTCGTGGTGCGATGCGCGATGATCCAGCCTTCGGCTTCGCGCGCCTTTGCGGTCGCGTGCGAGACCCGCTTTGGGCGCTGTGCGTTCAGGGGGACCACGCGGTAGGCGCCTCGGCGCCGGTGCTTCCAGGTGCCGGGCATCTCGTCGGCCAGGCGCTCGGCCTCGGCCTTGGTCGTGACCTCCACGGCGGTGCTGCCGGGTGGCTGAGCCGTCCAGCGCGTGATCTGCACCCTGCGGACATCCTTGCCTTCGGCCTTGGCCTCTTGCGCGGCCTGCTCGCCCAAGACGCGACAGGACTTGAAGTCCGCGAAGTAGGCGCGCAAGCGACCGTCGGAAAAGTCGCGGACAGGAGTGTCGGCGCCGTGGTCGCGGTACAGCCGCTCGAAGATGTCCTCGTAGCCCGCGACGGTGGAGCGCTTGAGGCCCTTCTCGCTCTGGCGCTCGGCGAGCCATCCCTCGGCGGACTGCCTGAGCGAGCCTTCAAGGGCCTGAGCATCCTCGGCCTGCGCCTTGGTCTCCAAGTCACGTAGGATCTCCGCGAGCTGGGCCTCGGCGTCCTTTGGGGTCAGATGCTCCGGTGTTGGGCGCGGTCCATTGCCCGCGCGCCAGATGGTCGCCCCGCGTGGCGTCTTGCGGCCAGAGTCGCGGACATGCGCCGGACCGAGGCGACATCCGCCCTTCTGGTCATTCTGGTCGCGCCAGAACGCATAGAACGACCGGGTGCGGCCGTTCCAGTCGAGCTTGACCTGTAGATGCCCCGTGGGGCGTGCTGTATCGCTCATGTTGCCTAAGACCTCCACGAACTCGAAACGGCCAATGAGTTGTGTGGAGGGCCAGAGCGATTTCCCTACGATTTCCCTAGAGGGCCGAGCGGAGGCTAAAAAAGGCCCTGCTAGATGGGCCAAAACCGCCTAAACTCGGGCAATCAGGGGTGCCGGCGGAAGGATCATAATCCGCGTGTCGGGGGTTCGAGTCCCTCCTCCGGCATCGCAAAAGGCCTGCAAATGCGGGTGTTTGGAGAGTATCACGGGGACGGCGGATTTCCTCAGGGATTTCCCTGGAGGGCTGTCTTGGGGGCACCGGGGACGCTACGCGGCGAGTGGCCGCCGTCGAGGGAGCGGAGCACGACATCAGAAAGGCTGTCCGAAGCGCTCTGCGGCTAGCTCAGGCAGCTCGGGCAGCGCCGGTCTGAGCGCAGTGGGGGTCTCGTCGGTCATGGTGGTGTCACCGATCGTGTACCGGGCGACCGCGACCGGCGTATCAAAGGCCGCGCAGAGCCCACTGAGTCACGGTCTTGTTGCGTCCTGGGCACAGCACGAGACCGATCGTTGCTGCGTCGCCCTCCTGGCGCTCAAGTTCGTCGACGGCCGCAGCCACGCGCACGTTCTGCTCTCCCCATCGACACCGGATCGAGGGCCGAGCAGCCCGCACTGGGGTCTGCGCATAAACGTCGATCCAGACGCTCTGCTGGCACACAGGCTCGTCGGATGCGTCTTCCCCGCCGCCTGATCCACAATGAAGTGAATGGAATCCCGACCTACGACACAGGCGCCCCGGCCTCTGCATAGAGCCGCTGAACCTCCCGAAACCACTTCGCCGGGATTTCGTCCGTTCGGTCGTCCTCAGCCGGCCTCCACTTAGCAGAGCCAATTCCGAGGAGCCGAGAAGGGAGAGGCCGCCTCAGCGCAGAGCGAGGGAGATCGCGGAGGTGTTGTGCCCGGACTGCGGGACGAAGCTGATCCGCAGCTCGAGCTTCTTGCCAGCATGCCCCCGCGATATGGCCATCCCGCTTGCGCTCAGCGGCACGCTGAGACTGACGTCCCCGGTCTTCTTCACGCGGCTGCTCAGCGGCTGAATGCCGCGACCGCGCACGCTGAGGCGACCGGCTTGTGGAACCCAGATCTCGAGGATCATCCGCGCGCCGCGGCGCTTGTGCGAGATCAGCGTGACCGGACAGCCGGTGACCGCGATCTTTGTGTTCTGAGCGATCCTCGCGCCGCTCTGAGCCACGATCGTCGTCGGCGCGAGCAGGTTTGCCGCGCACAGGCGACCGTTGTTGGCTGCGAGGGCCGAGTTGGCGCCGACCGGCAGGTTCACCGTGACGCTCGAGATCGGAACATCGGGCACGCTTTCAAAGGTCGAGGTAATGATGCCCTTGCTGGAGATGTGGGTGTGGCCGACGAGCACCACCTCGACGCCGTCGCCCCGGAGAATCAGGTCGAGGTCGGGAAACGCCTCGCCTCCGTGCGAGATCAGATAGGCGGGGCCGGTGAGCGCGCCGGGCAGCACCGGCGTGGCGACCGTGACACTGCCGACGCGCGCGGTGCTCGCGCACGCGCCGGGCGGCGGTCCCATGTCGAAGGTCGCGGCCAGGCACGCTTTCTCCAGCGTCGACTGGCGGATGTCGAGTTGCGCCGGCAGCTGCATCTGCAGCTCGTGAATGTTGGCCTGGTGGGCGCCCTGCGTGATCTCGACCGTGAGGCTCGCGCCGCTCGCTTTCGAGGGCCTGCCCCCGGTCCAGACGCGGAGGTTCGGCTTGAACGCAAGCGCGTTGCAGCCACCCACCTGAAACGGGCTCGACAAGCTCTGGCCGGCGCCGAACGTGGACGTGAGCAGCGATTCGGTCGCCAGCGGGGCGCAGCTGGTGGGGTTGAACAGGAAGTCCCGCCGGTCGACTGCGACGCGCAGGCTCTGCAACCGTAGGGGGACTCCTTCGACGATGCTCGGCAGCGTGCTCGTCACGGTCACCCGCCCGCTGTACAGGCCGACGCCGATGCCCGCGCGCGTGACGACTTCGCCGAGGTCATACGGCCCGGCGACCGCCGGCACCACGATCGAGAGCCCGTAGGGCGCACCGTCATATGGGCCCGTGAGATATGCCCGACCGCCGAACACGTACGGTTCGCTGCCGGCACCGGCGGCCACGGTGACGGTGCCGATCTGGCTGCTCGCCGGACACGTGCCGACACTCGCCTCGGGTTCGTCGCATAGCGGCACCGAGGGAATCGCCCCGAGCAGTCCGGGAGGCAGCGTGGTCGTGAGCTTCGAGAGGTACTGCTGCCCGGAGTTTCGCGTCAGGCTGAATGTCGCCGGATCGTATGCGCCGGCCCGCGCCGGACTCTGCGGCGCGAGGCTCTGGACGAGCGAGAATGCAAGCGGCGAAGCACATGCGCCACCCGCGCCGTTGCCGTCGACGACGAAGCCGTGCGTCGCGGCACTCGCTGCGGGCGCGCCGCCGTATGGCGTTATCGTCGCCGCAGGCGTGATCGGGCCGCAGGCCAGCGGGTTGGCCAGGGGCGCGCGCGCACCGCCCTTGAAGTGCAGCGTCAGGTCTTCAAAAGGCACCTGCGGGGCGCCGGTGAACGTCGCCGTCAGGCGGCCGGTTTCACGGTTGGCGCTTACTCGACCTTCTAGACGTAGCCCGACGCCGTACTGTGGAGCTTCGCCGATCAGGAAGATGCGGAACTCGCCGCCCGATTCGGGTCCCTTGCCCGCTTCGGGCGAGCCGACGTAGACGCCGCCCGTGAGCGACCCGTTGGGTATCCCGGGCGCGTCGAGCACGAACGAGCCGAGGTCCGCTGCGGGTGGGCATGCGCCGCGATCGAACTGTTCGCTGCCGCAGCCTTCGAGACCCTGTGCAGCCGACGGATTCAGAGTCATCCCTTCCGGCAACGTGACTTCGGCGCTTTGCACGTCCGGCGAGTTCGTCTGCGACGGTTCGTCGGTCGACTGTGGCACGTGCAGGTCGGCGCTGACACCGTCCGGTTGATCGGATTGGCTGGTTTCCGGGGCCAGTGAGAGCGACGGATTGAACGCCAGCTCGGCGCAGCCCGTGGCCGCCACCGGCGTTTCGTTGGTGTAGCCCTTGAAGTTCCCCGGTTCTTCCCAGGAGTCGACGTGCAGGGTGGTTATCGGCTTGCTCGAGCACGTGCTGGGGAGCGTGATGAAGACATGGCCGTTCACCACACCGTCGAAGATCAGACGCGACTCGACAATTTCCGGCTGCTCGGGGATGTTTTCGATTTTGAAGAACTCGTGGTAGTCGCCACTTTCCACGCCGCTGTTTTCACTGTTCGATGCTTCCTTGTGCCAGCTGATGCCGCCTTCCAGGTATATGTGCCCCCGGAGGTCGTGTCCGAGGCCGGCGAGCAGTTCCAGCGTTTCGCTGTTGATTTCGACACCGAACCGCGCCGGCTCTCCCGGCCGGCGTTCCATGTTGTAGACGGGGAAGTGTTCTGTGACCGTGGCGCCCAGTTTCAGCAGTTCGAGAAGCGGCGCGGTGCCAGTCGCTTCGTCTTCGCCCACCTTGCTGGCTGGCGGACATTTGAATTCGTCCAACTGTTGTTCGCTGCACTTTTCCGTCGCTTCGGGGTTGACCGCCAAGCCCGACGGGAGGTCGACGCGGACGTCCTTGACTTTGCCTTCGGGTTCCTCGTCCAGCGGCCCCACCTTGCGGTAGTCGAACTCGAAGTCGGTGATCCCGTAGTCCGGATGCCCGGCCGCCTGCGTGTAGAAGGCCGAATGCGAGCCGCCGTCGGTGCAACTCAATTCCCTGCACGTGCCGGCTTCCCACTTCGACACCGCGAACGCCTGCGCGGCGGCCGGTAGGGACACGCCACCGACCGCGCCGACGAGCAGCGCCAGCAGCAACATCGTTCGCCCGAGACGGCCGAACATCGATGCGTAAGCCATCGTCTCCACGTCATCCACCCATCACGGGGCGGGAGCCGTCCGGTGACTGCGCTCGAAGCGCCGTCCCCCACGCCCCACACCTGCGATCGCACCCGAGACGATCGCTCCGACGACCAGGTAGGCAAGCAGCCCGATGCCCCAGTCGACCGTGATCGCACGCTTGGGATGGCCGTTGAAACGAATCAGCCCGGTGAACGCGCCGGCGAAGAAGTTTGCGCCTTCATGCACGCCTTTCACGATCGTGTTGGAGCCGTTTGCGTCCACGTCGCGCAGCACGATCGCGAGCCCGATGAGCAGGGCGATGAGCGTCGCCGCGACCATCACGAGCCGCGCGAGCAGGAGCACGCCCGCGCCAGCCGTGCCGACCGCGGCGGCGCCAGCATCCCGGGTCCGCCAAGCGAGCGTCCGACGCCTGGAGCGGGGCTGTACGCGCTCAGGCGCGCGTTCAGCCTCGACGGGATTCCGGCGGCGCTCATCCTCAGCAAGCTCACTTCGTCTTCTCAGTCTCACTTGCCCACATCCTTTGTACCAAGTCGAATTCACGCATCTCCCGCTGCGTCCCGCGAGCGACTCGCCCGTGTCCTTCTGTTTACCCCTGTCTCCGGTTCGCCAACCAGTAACTCGCCCTGGGAAAGGGGCGGCATGCCGGCAGGCCAACGTCGGGGGGCCAGGCCATGCCGACACACCGCCGTGCCACCCCCTTGATTGGTGGGGACCGGGGGGACGCGGCCCTCACCTGTGGGGACGACACTGCATAAGTGCATATGCCCCCTTCTCGAGGGTCTAAACGTCCTCACGCGAACATCGCGAGAACATCGAGCATCCGACTGCAGACGCTTGCCTGGACTGCAGACATCTGCCCGAGCGCCCGGGGGTTTCCGGCGCGGATCCCAGGGAAATAGAGCTTTCTGAAGGAGATGGAGAACGCGATGGCAACCGATTTGAGTAAGACGGTCCAGACCGGCACGATTGAGACCGACATCCCCGCGCGCCTGGACCGGCTGCCGTGGTCGCGCTTTCACTGGATGATCGTGATCGGGCTCGGCACCGCCTGGATCCTGGACGGGCTCGAGGTCAATGTTGTCGGCTCGATCTCCAGTCGGCTCTCCGAACACGGCGCCGGCGTTGGCCTGACCGCGGGTGACGTGTCTGGGTGGGCCGCCTCGCTGTACATCGCCGGAGCGTGCCTCGGCGCGATCATCTTCGGGCAGTTGACCGATCGTTTCGGGCGCAAGCGCCTGTTCATGATCACGCTCTCGATCTATCTGCTCGGCACGCTGCTGACGGCTGTGTCGTTCGTGCCGGGCTGGTTCTTCCTCGTCAGGTTCCTGACCGGCATGGGCATCGGCGGCGAGTACAGCGCAATCAACTCGGCGATCGATGAGCTGATCCCCGCCCACCATCGCGGGCGTGTGGACGTATCGATCAACGGCAGCTACTGGCTGGGCGGGATGGGTGGCTCGCTGCTGGCGGTGCTGATGCTCAACACGAGCATCTTCCCGACCGATCTGGGCTGGCGCCTGTCGTTCGTGCTCGGCGCGGTCATCGGCCTCGCCGTCCTCCTGGTACGGCGCAATGTGCCCGAGAGCCCCCGCTGGCTGTTCATCCACGGTCGCGAGCAGGAGGCCGAGGAGGTGGTCAAAGGGATCGAAAGGCGGGTGCAGGAGCAAACCGGCGAACGGCTTCCTGAGCCGGAGGGTGAGCCGATGGTCGTCCATCAGCGGCGCACGATCCCGCTGCGGATGGTCGTCCGCTCGGTGGTGTCGCTCTATCCCAAGCGCACGGTCCTCGGTCTGGCACTGTTCATCGGCCAGGCTTTTCTCTACAACTCGCTCCTGTTCGGATTCGGCAACCTGCTGAGTCTCTACTTCCACACGCCATCGGGCAACACGCCCTACTATCTTGTGGTGTTTGCTGCCGGGAACTTCGCCGGTGCGCTGCTGCTGAGCCCGCTGTTTGACATCGTCGGGCGTAAGCCGATGATCGCCGGAACCTACATCCTCGCGGGCGCCCTGCTAATCGTCACAGGCCTGCTGTTCAAGGAGCACCAGCTCGATGCCACGACGTTCACGGCGTGCTGCTGCGTAGTGTTCTTCTTCGCCTCGGCCGGCGCGAGTGCCGCCTACCTGACCGTATCGGAGATCTTCCCGATGGAGACCCGTGCGATGTGTATCGCGGTGTTCTACGCGGTGGGCACGGGCATCGGCGGCGTGATCGGACCACAGGTGTTCAGTCGCATGATCAACACGGACAGCTATGAGCAGGTGTTCCTCGCGTTGGGGCTGGGTGCGGTGATGATGATCCTCGGCGGTGTCGCCGAGCTGCTGTTCGGCGTGAAGGCCGAGCGCCGCAGCCTCGAGAGCATCGCCAAACCGCTGACGGCCGTGGGACGCACGTTCTCGTCTGATTCCGCCGCGCCGGGGTCGCGTGGCCCCCGTCCGAGCGGCGCCACCGCAACCCCGTAGCTGCACGGTCGTGGCTTTTTGCCCGAACTAGAAGGTTTGTCCAGAGGTGAATCTGGGCAACATAAAAGCTACGACCGACACACACCAAGATCACCAGCTGATGTTTGCATCAAGACCACCGGCCGGTGCCTGCGGTTTTGGTGAAGCCCCCGACGAATCGAGGTTGAGAAGAATGGTCGCACTGCTAGCCCTTGTCCTGATCCTGGCGATCTTCGGAGGCCTGGGGTTCGCCGCTCACATACTGTGGTACATCCTCATCTTCGCCGTGCTGCTGTGGCTGATCGGCTTCTTCGTAGGCGGCGTCGAGGGCGGCGGCCGACGCTGGTATGGCCGCTGGTAGCCGGACCCGGCGACTAGAGCTCGCGCACGCGGCGTTCGAGGAAGCGTCGCTCGGGCTCTGAGCGCACAAGCTGGAGCGCCCGCTCGTATGCGACACGTGCATCGGCCGGGCGCTCCAGACGGCGCAGGAGCTCGGCGCGTACCGCGTGCAGGTATTGGTAGTCGTCGAGCTCGAGCCGATCGACCGCCCGCAGCCCCGCCTCGGGGCCGTCGGCTTCGGCGAGCGCGACGGCTCGGTTGAGCTCGACCACCGGGGAGTTTGTGATCCGCGCGAGCTCGCCGTATAGCGCCACGATCGCCGGCCAGTCACTGCGATCCTCCGCGTGCGCGGAGGCAATCGCCGCCTGTAGGAGGTATGGCCCACGGCCACGCAGCGCGAGCGCGCGCTCGAGCGCCGCGCGACCGGAGCGGATCTGTGGGTGATCCCACAGCGCTCGGTCCTGGTCTGCCAGCAGCACGAGCTCACCATCGCGCACGCGCGCCGAGCGCCGCGAGTCGTGTAGCAACATCAGCGCGAGCAGACCGAACGCCTCCGGCTCGTCGGGCATCAGCTCGGCCAGCGACGCACCGAGACGGATCGCCTCCTCGCACAGGCGCGCGCCGCGCCCGTCGTATCCCTCGTTGAAGATCAGGTAGATCACCGCCAGCACAGCGTTCAGCCGGTCCGGGAGCAGGTGCTCGGGCGGCACCCGGAAGGGGATCCCGGCATCCCTGATCTTGCGCTTTGCGCGCACCAACCGCTGGGCCATGGTTGGCTCGGGGACGAGGAAAGCTCGCGCGATCTCCTCGGTTCCCAGCCCCCCCAGGGTGCGCAGCGTGAGCGCGACTTGCGCCTCGGTGGCAAGCGCAGGATGGCAGCAGGTGAAGATCAACTCGAGCCGCTCGTCGCGGAATGTCGTCTCCTCCATCTGATCCTCGGTCGTTTCGGGCACCTCCCCCACTCGGGGAGCGGCGAGCAGCTTGGACTTCGCCGCAAGCGTGCGCTGACGGCGGATGCGATCGATCGCGCGATTGCGCGCGGTGGTCATCAGCCAGGCGCCCGGGTTGGCCGGCGTGCCCTCGCGCGGCCAGCGCTCGGCGGCGATCGCAAACGCTTCCTGGGCGGCGTCCTCGGCGAGATCGAAGTCGCCGAGGTAGCCGACCAGCGCTGCGAGCACGCGGCCCCACTGCTCGCGGAAGACCTGCTCGATCAGTGCTCCACCAGCGGGCGCACCTCGACCGCGCCGCCCATGCGCGCTGCCGGGACGCGCGCGGCGAGCTCGAGCGCCGCGTCGAGGTCCTCGACCTCCAGCAGGTAGTAGCCGCCGAGTACCTCCTTGGTCTCGAGGAACGGGCCGTCGGTGCTCAGCGTACGGCCGTCCTGCACACGGACGGTCGTAGCGCTCGTGGGAGGCTGCAGCTGCGCGCCGCCGGTGACACCGGGCACGTCGGAGAGGGCGAAGTACTCGCCGCTCACCGCGCTTTTCTCATCCTCGGAGAGGCGCTCCCATACGGAGCTGTCCTCGGGCATGTAGATCTGGAGCATGTACTTCATCACGTCCTCCTTTGCGGATTATGGTCGCCTCTGGAACGAACGGCGCGATCGAGACCCGACATATATCGCTTGACAAACATATAAGTATTTGATTATATTGATATGATGAGTGCGTTCGACGTAGTGGCGGAGCCGGCGCGCAGGGAGATCCTCGACCTGCTGCTCGGCAGTTCCCGCACGGTCGGCGAGCTGGTCTCCGAGACCGGGCTGAGCCAGCCGAATACCTCGCGGCACCTGCGGATCCTGCGTGAAGCCGGCCTGGTGGAGTCGCGCGCCGCGGGACAGCGGCGGTTGTACACGCTGCGCGGCGAGGGATTCGCCGAGCTCGCCCGCTGGCTGACCCCGTACGCGCTGCTCTGGCAGGGCGGCCTGGACGCTCTCGAACGCCACCTCAACCGAACGGAGTAGACGATGCCCGACGACAATCACGCAGTCCTGCAGGAGCGCGACGGGCGCCCGGCGCTGCTGTTCGAGCGCGTGCTCGCGCATTCGCCCGAGCGCGTCTGGCAAGCCCTCACAACCCACGACGAGCTGTTCGACTGGCATCCCACGCCGTTTGAGCTCGATCCGAGCCCTACCGCGCCCGACGGGCGGATCATGTTCATCCCGACCCCGGGAGCTCCAGAGATGCCGGACGGGCGAGTTCTGGAGTACGACCCTCCGCGCCTGCTCGTCCACACCTGGGGCGAGGATGAGCTGCGCTGGGAGCTGCGCCCGGACGGCGGCGGCTGCGTGTTGAGACTCACCCATACCTTCGAGGATCGCTTCAAGGCCGCCCGCGATGCGGCCGGCTGGCATCTGTGCCTCGGCGCGTTGTCGAGCTCGCTCGAGTCCAACCCGCGGCCGCAGCGCGGGCACGAGCCGCGGCTGCCGACAGGCTGGAGAGAGCTGAACCACGAATACGAGGAGCGCTTCGAGATCCCGCCTGAGCAGGCGACACCACCGCCCGCGCGGTGAGCCACTCGATCTCGTAGTCGCCTCTCGAACGCAGCGCTCGGGTCTGGGACCTGCGCCGCGCTGTAAGGTTTTCAGCCGTATGAGCGGCACCACGACAGAGGAGCTTCGCGCGATCCAGGAGCCGTTGAAGCAGCGCTACCGCGACGAGCCTGCGGCTGCCCTCGTTACGCTCGAGGCCGACGGATCGTTGGATGACGGGGTGGCGTGCACGGTGAACACAGGACGAGCACTGGTGCAGGCGGGTCTCCATCCGGCGACCGGCGGAAATGGGTCATTGGCGTGCTCGGGAGACATGCTGCTACAGGCATTGGTCGCCTGTGCCGGGGTCACGATGCGCGCAGTCGCAACGTCTCTCGGTCTGGCCATCAGCGGCTCCGTCCACGCCGAGGGGGACCTCGACTTTCGCGGAACCCTGTCGGTCGATAAGGAGGCTCCCGTCGGCTTCACAGCGATCAGGTTGAACTTCGTGTTGGAGACCGAGGCGGACGAGGATCAGCTGGCCACCCTGCTTCGTTTGACCGAGCGCTACTGTGTCGTCTTCCAGACGCTCGCCGGCTCGCCCGCGCTGTCGGTGACGCGCTCGCCGGCTGGTTGAGAACAGCATGGGTTGTCCGCGACACTTGGCGCGCTAGCGCTTGCTAGCCGATCGCACCGCTTCGATGCTCTTGCTCGCTCAGTGCTCGCCGGCCGTGGCAAGCGACGAGGATGGGGCTCAGGAAGGTGCGTCCCGGCTCCGCCAGGTCCGCTAGCCGCTCCTGGATCTCCTCATCCCGCGCGCGGCCCGAGCTGACGAGTGCTTCGCGCAGCGTCTCCATAGACAGGCTGAAGAAAGCCGTGTCCGGTGTTCCACTACCGATCAGGCGCACGCGGCCCTCGGCCGCACGTCCTCGAGCCCCAGCGCTTCGAGCTCGCTCGGCAGCTTGCGCCCGCACTCCCCGTCATGTCCCATCGAGGACATCAGGTCGAGCACCGCATCCGTCACGCGCTGGGCGCCCACCACGCGCTCGGCGTCTGGGTGCGGCGGATACGCCGTGACGGGCAAGGCATTGTCGTAGTCCTCGATTACGAGCAGCCCACCCGGACCGGACCGCCCGCGAGCGGCGCGAGGAACTCCGAACCGCTCTGGTGAGCGGTGTCCGGTGTCGATACTGACCACATGAGCATTCGTACGCTCCGGCCTGGAGTCGCAGGGTGCACCACCCTGCTCACGTCTGCTCTGCTTGCCGGATGTGGAGGTACCAGCGCCTCGGTGGTCGGCGTGAACCCACCAGCGTCGGGGCCGATCACCAAGGCACAAGCCGTCGCATATGCACGCGCCGTCAATCTGCGGGCCGGCGATCTGCCGGGGTTTACCAGCAGCGGGAGCGAAACCGAAGCCCCCAAGCCGGGGCAATTGGCTCTCGAAGAGATCCGCTGTAGCGATGGCGTCCGCCCTACCCGCCAGATCGCCAAGATGGAATCCACGGAATTCTTGGCAGGACGCGCCTCCTACAGCGAGATCATGAAATCCACTGTCGAAGTCTGGCCGACGCCGGCCCTGGTCGCATCCAACAACAGCCTGTCCCACAGATCCCACGCCCGAGCCTGCTTCGTGCGCTTCCTCAAGGCGCTCCACAAACGGACCAATCAGGAACGCAAAGGGCGAATGCAAATCGGGCCATTCACGATCACCACTGTGCCCAACCCATTGCCCGGTGTTAGCCATAGCTTCCTAACGGCGATAGACGAAACACGGCTGCTCCACACCGGAGCCATCCGTGCCCACATCTACCGCGACACTTTCGGATTCATCACCGGCCCGGCCGAAATTGAACTCGAAGCTATCGGCTTCGGCCATCCCATCCCCACTTCGGCCGAGGCGCAAGCGCTGCAGCTACTGCTCGACCGCGCCAGGGCCAACACCATCTAATAGCCCTCGCTCCCGCACGACGCTGACCCACCAGCGTGCCTCGCTGCCATGCCGCTCGTCGTTTTCGCTCGGCTCCTCAGCCGATCACGAACGCGACCTCGTCGACGACGCACCACGACCAGTCCTCGCCCGGCTCGATCGAGCTCATGATCGGGTGGGAGTCGGCGTTCGCGTGACCTGAGGCGTGGCGATTGGGCGAGGAGTCGCAGCAGCCGACCTTGCCGCACGTGCGGCACACGCGCAGGTGCACCCACTGTCCGCCGATCTTTAGGCACTCCTCGCAGCCGGGGACCTCCGCACGTGTGGGCACCGCCAGTACCTCGACCGAATCGAGGTGCGTGCAGATCTCCGGCGCGCTCATGTCGTTGGCTCGCGGTCGCTCATCGTGGGGTCATGGTAGACAGGTGTGGTGTGCTGCAGCGGCAGCCACACGTGGAAGACGGTCCGCCCCGGCTCACTATCCACGTCGATGCTGCCCCGGTGGCGCTCGGCGACGATCCGCCGCGCGGTGTCCAAGCCGAGCCCGGTGCCCTGCCCCACGTCCTTGGTGGTGAAGAACGGATCGAAGATGCGCTCGCGCACGCCCGGCGCGATCCCGGGACCGTCGTCGGCGATATCCACGCGCACGCACGGCCCATCGCGGGCGGTTGCGATCGTGATCGTGCCGCGCTCGTCCAGCGCCTGAATGGCGTTATCGAGCAGGTTGGTCCACACCTGGTTCAACTCGCCGCCGTTGACCGTCAGCTTCGGCAGCGAACGATCGTAGTGGCGGACGACCTCGATCTCGGTGTGCTTGAGCTTATGCCCGAGCACCGCGAGCGTCGTCTCGAGCCCCTCGTGTATGTCCGTCTCGACCAGCTCGCCGCGGTCCATGTACGCATATGACTTGACCGCGCCGACGAGCGCGCTCATCTGCTCGGTCGACTGCGCGAGCTCGTTGGCGAGGCTCTGCGCGGTCAGCGTCGCGGCCACCCACCGCAGCGCCCCCTGCGTGGCGGGGCCGGCGAGCTCGGCCACGCGCGCGAGCCACGCAGCGTCGACACCGGCCGAGGCAAGCGGCTCGGACAGCTTCCAGGCCTCATCCACGCCGAGGTCCTCGAGCGCCGCCAGCAGCTCGTCCTCCGCGTCGGCCGCGTCGAGCGCGTCCAGCGACGTGCAGGCGGCGCGGCGTGCGACCGCCTGGCGCTGAAGCTGCACGAGCTCCTGCGCCTCGGCGCGCTCGATACCCGACTCCACGAAGCGGCCGATAGTCGATCCGAGCACGTCGAGCGCCTCCGCCAGGTCCGCCGCCGCGCGGCGCGCGGCCGCGGCGGGATTGTTGAGCTCGTGCGTCAGTCCCGCTGCCATCGTGCCGAGCGCGGCCAGCCGTTCACGGTTGGCCTCGAGCGTGCTCATGCGTGTGACCACGGGACGCACCTGGCGCATGATGCGGTCGAACACCGGTCGCTGCGCGAGCACGAGCTCAATGAAGACCTCGGAATCCACCGCCGCGAGCGTGACCTCGGTGACGGCGATCATGCGCACCGTCGAGACGCCGCCAGTGAGCACGGTGACGGCTCCCACCCACGTCGGCGCCGAGTGCCTGCCGACCGGCTCCGCCCGGCCCGCGGAGTCCAGCGCGTAGCCCTCGAGCGAGCCGGCGAGCACCAGATGGAACGCGGGCACGCCCTCACCGCGCTCGGCGACCGTGGCACCCGGCTCGAGCTCGCGCAGCTCAGCCGCCTGCGCCCAGCGCTCCAGCTCGGCGTCGCTCAGGTCCTCGAACAGGTCGATCGCGCGCAGCTGCTCGACGGTCGGGTGACTCATGGGGCGGCGAGGTACTCGTGGATCAGCGAGACCGCCATCGACCCCTCCCCCACCGCGCTGGCAACACGCTTGATCGAGCGGGCGCGCACGTCGCCGGCCACGAACACGCCCGGGACGCTCGTCTCCAGCACATACGGGTCGCGTCGTAGCGGCCAGCCGTGCTCGCGCACCTCGGAGCCGGCGAGGATGAAGCCGCGCTCGTCGCGTGCCAGCACCCCGTCCAGCCAGTCGGTGCGGGGAACGGCGCCGACGAACACGAAGCACGCATCGATCTCCTCCACCGTCTCGTGGCCGTCGGCGTCACGGATGCGCAGCGCACGCAGGCGGCCGTCGCTGCCCTCGGCGGCAACGGCCTGCGAACCCGCGCGAACCTCGATGTTTCCCAGCGCTGCGATCTGCTCGATCAGGTAGTGCGACATCGACTTCGCCAGCGAGTCGGCGCGCACGAGCATCGTCACCCGGGCTGCGTAGCCGGAGAAGTAGACCGCCGCCTGCCCGGCCGAGTTGGCGCCGCCGATGACCACGACATGCTGGTCCGAGCAGGAGCGCGCCTCGGTCAGCGCCGCGCCGTAGTAGATGCCGGCGCCGGTGTAGTCGGCGAAGCCCGGCGCGTCGAGCTGGCGGTAGGAGACCCCGGAGGCGACGAGCACGCAGTTGGCGCTGAGCGTGCCACCGCCTGATAGCTCGAGGATCCGCCCGGCGCCTTCCGCGCGCAGCGCGACGGCGTCGCTGACGCTCAGCAGCTCAGCACCGAGCCGCCGCGCCTGGTCGGTGCCGCGCCGCGCGAGATCCGAGCCGGACAGCCCGGCCGGGAAGCCCAGGTAGTTCTCGATGCGACTCGACTGGCCGGCTTGCCCGCCGGGCGCCTCACGCTCGACCATCACCGTGCGCAGGCCCTCCGAGGCGCCGTACACGGCCGCTGCCAGCCCCGCCGGACCGCCACCGACGATCACCAGGTCGTAGTGGTCGGTGCTCGGCAGCGCGACGATCCCGAGCCGCTCGGCGAGCTCCAGCACGGTGGGTCGCTCGAGCACGGAGCCGTCCTCGAGCAACGCCACCGGCAGCCCGGCCTCCTCGACCGCAGCGACGGTCAACAGCTCGCGCGCTTCGCCGTCGCGTTCGACGTCCAGCCAGCGCGCGGGAACACGGTTGCGCGCGAGGAAGTCGCGCAGGTCGTGTGACTCCTTGGAGAAGCGATGGCCGATCACCCGCACCCCACCGGACTCGAGCGCCGTTCCCGACTCCCACGTGGTCAGCAGGTCCTCGACGACCGGAAACAGCTGCTCCTCCGGCGGGTCCCACGGCTTGAGCAGGTAATAGTCCAGGGCCACGTCGTTGATTGCCGCGATCGCCGCCTCCGTGTCGGCGTATGCGGTCAGCAACACGCGCTTGGCCTCCGGCACGAGGCGACGGGCCTTGACCAGGTAGTCGGTGCCGGCCATGCCGGGCATGCGCTGGTCGGCGACGAGCAGCGCCACCTGCTCGCCGCGCGTGCGGATCTGCGCGAGCAGCTCGAGCGCCTCGGCGCCGGAGCCGACGCGCATGATGCGATAGCGCTCGCCGAATCCACGACGCAGGTCGCGCGCGACCGCAGCGAGCACCGCGGGCTCGTCGTCGACGGCCAGGATCACCGGGCGGCGCGGACGATCGGAGGCGGTTGCAGCCATATGGGGAAAGCTAGCGACCCCGCAGAGCTCTCGCGGCCGCGGGAGCGATCGCGCTAGACGACTGCTTCGTCGGCTGCTGCGATGGTGCGCAGATGCTCAGCCACGCCGGTTACGCTCAGCAGGCGCTGGACCTGCTGCGAGCCCGGGGTGACGGCGAACTCCTGCTCGCGCTCCCGGCAGCGCTCGAGCAGCGAGAGCACGCTCCGTAGGCCCGTCGAGTCGATGAACTGCAGCTGCTGCAGGTCGAGCACGACCATCGTCTCGCGATCCACATCCACGCCCTCCAGCGCCTGCTGGAGAAGCTCGGTCGTGGCCATGTCCAGTTCGCCCTCGAGCGACAGGATCACACGATCGGCCTCGTGACGTACGTCGATTCGGAGCTGCTCCCTTACCCCCATAGCCTGGATTTTATCGGAGATGTCCTCGTTGCAGGCGCAACGCGAGCAGCGCGATGTCGTCGCGGAGCCTGCCGGCAGCGCGTTGTAAGGCGATCTGCTCGACCTGCGCGAGCATGCTGGCGACGGTCGGCTGCGATGCGGCCCCGGCACATAGCTCGAACAGCCTCTGTTCGTCGAGCTGCTGGCCCGCTCGGCCCGCCTCCGGCAGCCCGTCGGTGTAGAGCAGAAGCGTCTCGCCGGCATGGAGCTCGGCGCCGACTTCGCGGATGTCGAGCGGGTCGAGCACGCCGAGCAGCGTGCCCGATCTGCCGATCTGCCTGCACTCGCCGTGTCCGTCGATCAACAGCGGCGACGGATGCCCGGCGAGCGTGACCGTGAGCCGCGCGCTGGCGGAGCGACGCTCGAGCGTGACCAGGCAGACGGTGCACAGATCGGCGCCCTCCGGCTGGTGGCGCAGCGCCTCGTGCAGCGTGCCGAGCATGCCGGTCGGAGTCTGGCCGAGCATCGCCGCCGTACGCAGGGTGTGACGCGCCAGCGCCGTCACCCCGGCCGCGCGCGGTCCCTTGCCGCAGACGTCGCCGATCACGAGCAGCCAGCGATCGGCGCCGTATGCGAGCACGTCGTAGAAGTCGCCGCCGACGTCGTTGAGCTCGCCGGCCGCGCGATACAGGGACTCGATCTCGATACCGGGGATCGCGGGCAGCGACTCGGGCAGCAGCGCCGCCTCGAGCACGTTCGCGATCCTGGTTCGCTCGGTGTAGAGCCGGGCGCTTTCGACAGCCGTACCGGCGCGGCGCCCGAGCCGCTCGGCCAGCGCCAGATCGGCGTGCGAGAACCGACGGGTCGACTCGGAGGAGACGAGCGTGATCGCACCGATCGTCCGCGGGGGGGCGGCCAGCGGCACGATGATCACCGCCGTCACCCCGACCGCCTGCAGCAGCGTCAGATGCGCGCTGTCGCGGGCGTATGCGGCGAGGGCGTCCGGCTCGATGTCGGGGTAGATGCGCGACTGTCCACTGCGGATCACCTCGGGCACGCCCACGGGCTCGTCGAGCGCAGGGCGGTAGGCACTATCGAGCTGTTCTGCCAGCGCCAGCCTGCTCGGGTCGGCGTGGTGCACGGCCACACGTTCAAGCTCGCCGTCCTCGCCCAGCAGATCGACCGCGCACCAGTCGGCGAGCTGCGGCACGGCCAACCGCGCGACCTTCTGGAGCGTGTCGGCGTAGTCCAGCGAGGAGGCGAGCACGCGGCTGGCCTGCGCCATGAAGCTTTCGGCGAGCTGCACCCGCTTGACCTCGGTGATGTTCTCGAAGACGTTGACGGCATACAGGACACGGCCCGTGTCGGGGTCGAGGACCGGCGAGGAGCGAACGATCAGCCAGCGCTCCTCTCCGGTCGCGCGCACGATGTTCCTGACGAGCAGCGGCTCGGGCCGGTCACCCGCGAACAGGCGTCTGCCAGGCATGCTCTCCAGATCAAGCTCCCGACCCTGCTCGTCCAACACGAGAAAGCGCGACATGATCGTCCCGGGCCGCGCGCTCATCAGCTCCGCCGGCGTGCCCCCGCCGAGCAGATCGGCGGCGGCTTGGTTGGCAAAGACCATCTGTCCCTGATCGTCAGTCAGCGTGATCGCCTCAGCGAGGTTCACAAGCACCGCCTCCAGGCGCTGCTCGACCCGGCGAACCTCCGAGAACAGGCGGGCGTTGTCGATCGCCAGCGCGGCACGTCGCGCCAGCTCGCAGGCGAGCTCCAGGTCTCCGTCTCGATAGGCCGCGCTGTCGCCGAGGCGCAGCACCGACAGGGCACCGAGCGTCCGTCCGCGCGCGAGCAGCGGCGCCACCACCGCCGAGTGATAGCGATGGTCGATCATGAATCTGGCGTGCTCGGAGCCCTGGGCGAACGAGCGCAGCAGCATGTTCGTCATCTCCGCCAGCAGCTGCGGCTCGCCACTGCGGATCACACGCGCGACAGGATGCTCGCCATCGGGGTTGAGCGGGTGTCGCACGCGCAACCGTTCGAGCGCTGAGGCGAGCACCGGGTCGGATGCCGCTACGGCCACCTCCCTGATCGAGCCATCGTCGTGGCGTAGGTCAATCACACACAGATCCGCCAGGCGCGGCACGGTGAGACGCGCCACCTGATCCATCGTCGTCGTCAGGTCGAGGGAGCTGGCCAATACAGCACCCGCCTCGACGAGCAACTCCACGGTGACGTCATGTGTTGGCAGCGTCTGCTCGCTCACGGTTCTAGCTCCGCCGAGGGTTGGCTATCTCAAACCAGACGCGCGTTCCACCCTCTCGGTCCACGCCCCAGCGAGTAGCCTGCTTGTCTACGAGATAAAGTCCATAGCCGCCTTTTGGCTGGGCGGGATCGCGAGGAAGCGCCGTGAAACCGCTGCCTCGGTCGATTACCTCGACACGAACCGCATTCCGATCCAGCAGGCGTGCGCACAGCAGGATGCCGCTTGCCGGCGGCGCATCCGAGTGGAGTACCGCATTTGACACAAGCTCTGAGACGAGCAACGTTAGCGTGGCCAGCTCGGTAGCGGCAATTTCGCTCTGCTCTGTGAATCCTGCGACGGCCGCCCGAGCCAGCGATGGCGCTTGCGGGTCCCGCTCGAGGTTGATGCGCATGGTGGGCACATCCTCAGAATGGGGGGCGCGGTCGGACACCTCCATCACCGTGCGTCCTTGGAGTATGGGGTGCGGGGCGCCGCCATCACGACTGGGACTGATCCTCGAACGGCAGCGCGCTGTCGGCGCCGGTAATACGGAGCACCAGGTTGGCCGACTCGTGCTTTGGGGCTATGAGCGAGAGATTCCATGCGTCCCGCTCGGCTCGCTCATTGAGCTCGATGAGCAATCGCAACCCAGAGGAATCCATGAAGGTGACACCGCTCAAGTCCAGGGTCAAGGCTTTGTGCTCGTCTCCGATCTGACCGTCGATGTGTTGCGCGAGCACCGGGACGCTGCTGAGATCGAGCTCACCGTCAACCGCCAGGGTTGAGTGTTCCCCTTCTGCCACTTCCCTAATCTCAACTCTGATTGGTCGTACCATCGCTCTCCTATGCCAGTGTTGTGATTGTGCCTGTCGGAAGGACAGCGTGCCTCTGGAGTCGGGCCTCGGATGTGGTGCCCTCGGACAGTCGGCGTAGAGCGATGGCAGCGGTGTCGTCTGTATGCGTACCGGCCTGAAACTCCTCGAGCTTGCTAGCCAGGCCACCCATCACCTCGGTGACCGGTCTGTCGCCGAGGTGTTCGAGCGTGTCGCAGAGTCGCCGGAGTCCGAAGCGCCTGTCTCCCCCTCCCTGCGCGTCTGTGATCCCATCGGTATACGCAACGAGGGTGCTGCCAGCCTCTAGCTCCAACGCGAAGTCCTGCCAGCGAGCATCCGCAAAAGCTCCTAGCAGCGGCCCGTGCTTGCCCACCTGGCGGACCTCCCGAGCTGTGATGTGTAGCGGTAGAGGATGCCCGCCCACGGCGAGCGTGGCCGTATCCCGCTCCAACCGCATGCAGAGGGCGGTACACACAGAAAGGCTGGGGCGCTTCTTGAGCGTGGCATCGACGAACGCCAGTAGCTGCGCCGGACTCGCCTGAAACTCGGAAGCGGCTCGCACTGTGTGGCGGACGAGCGCCGTCAGAGTCGCCGCCTCGATCCCCTTCCCGGTGACATCGCCGATGACCATCATCCAGCTGCCCCGCACCTCCCAGATGTCATAGAAGTCGCCACCCACCATGCTGGTCTCGATTGCGGGCAGATAGATGCTCGCAGCTTCGTATCCAGGGATCGCGGGCAGCCGCTCTGGCAGCAGGTTCTGCTGCAGCGTACGCGCGATCGACGAGCGCTCGCTGTAGAGCCTCGAGTTCTCGATCGCCACCGCAGCTCGGGAGGCGACCTGTTCTGCAAATTCCTGGTCGAACTGATCGAGCACGCGGATTGACTCTGCACTTACGAGCGTCATCGCCCCCAGGATCCTGTCACCGAGCCGCATGGGGACGATCAGCACGGAGCGAAATCCGAGCGCACGCAACAGCTCCAGGTGGCGCTCGTCGACCGCAGCCTGCGTGAGCATCTCGTCGGTGATCTCCGGGTAGAGCACGGCCTGCCCCGTGTGCAGAACCCGGCCCAGACCCTCCTCGGGATCGACTCGATCCGGTACATAGTTGCGAAGCGTTTCCGCGAGGCTGAGCCGGTTGGGATCGACGTGCGCCACCGCGACGGTTTTTCTATCCCCGTCCTCATCGATCAGATCCACGGCACACCAGTCGGCGATATCGGGAACCGCGAGCTCGGCCACGTTGCGAAGCGTCTGCTCATAGTCCAGCGAGGAGGCGAGCGCGGCGCTCGCCTCGGCGAGGAACGCACTACGCAACTCGACGCGCTTCTGCGCCGTGACGTCCTCGATGATCGTGATCGTGGCCTCGACCTCGCTCCGCTCGTCCCGCAGCGGAGCCGACTTCAGCAGGTTCCAGCGCTGCACGCCGGTGTCGCGATTGACCGTCTGTATCAGCAGCGGATCGGCCGGCTCGCCGCGCAGGATCCGCACCGAGGGAATGTCCTGCATCGCGATCTCATGCCCATGCTCGTCCCACACGAGATAGTCGCTCATGATCGCCGCGGGGGCGGTCTCGCGCAGCTGCTCCCAGGACTCGAAGCCGAGATGGGTAAGCGCAGCTCGATTCGCGTAGACGAAGCGGTGCTCGCGATCGCGGATCGTGACAGGATCGGCGAGCGAACCCACGATCGCATCGAAGCGCCGCTCGCTTCCCCGCAATGCCCCTCGCAGCTCCTCCACCAGCCGCTCACGCTCACGTTCGCCTTCGGTCCTGTCCGCTATGTCCTGGACGAACGCATGGAAGAACCAGCGCCCGCCGTCCCGGTGCGCCGAGATAGTCATCTCGACCGGAAACTCACTCCCATCCGCCCTCAGAGCCGAGATCTCCATCCGTCGATCCAAGACCGGCCCGACTCCCTCGGCCAGGAAGCGATGCAGGCCGGTGAGGTGTGCCTCACGCAAGCGCTCAGGAACGATCAGCTCGGCGACCGTATGTCCGACGGCCTCGTCGCGCGTCACACCGAAGATGCGCTCCGCGCTTGGATTCCAGTAGGTCACCAAGCCTTGCTCGTCCATTAAGATGGCAGCGTTGTGCGCACGATCGAGGATGAGCTCCGTGAGGTCCAGGGTCATCGAGCCGATTATCCTGCATCTTGAGGTGGCGCATGGTGGACTCCTCTACCCAAAATGGTTGCGCTCGACAGATCCGCTCGGATGATCAAGAACGCCGAGCGGCCGCGAACGGCCGCCGTGCGCGTGCGTGATGGTGGTGAAGAACGTCACGGTGGCGGTCGATCTCGAACCAGATGCACGCGTCGTGCTCGTCGGCGTCAATCGACCAACGGTCTGCGAGCTCGTCGAGGAGCACCAGACCATCCTGAGGGTGGCCGCGTGCCGGTGGAGCGCAGATCAGCTCGTGTGCGCCTCGCAGCTCGACACGTATGACATCGGCGGGCATCCAGACCCACAACTCGACGAGCTCGTCGGCAGCGCTCTCGCATAGCATCACTGCACGTGTGACCAGTTCGCTGGCGAGCAGCACAACCACGTCGCGCAGGTCCGGTGACGGACGATCGACCGTCGCGACGCAAAACCGTGCAGCGCGGGGGGCATAGCGGTCGGGATGCAGTGAAATCACCGCATCTGGCGGCGGCAGACGAGACATATACCTACCGAGTTGCCCGGGGCCGCTGAGCTTCAAACTCGCTCTAGCCAGTTTCGCCCGACGACATGCCGGGGTAGGCAGTGACGAGGGTGAATCGATGACAAACCGATTTTCGGGCCTTGAAATCAAGGAGCGGGTTGTCAACGGCCGTCACACACTGATCCTCGCCGGGGAACTCGACATAGCGTCGGCTCCGACGCTGCACGCGGCGATCGTCCAAATCTGCAAGAGCGGGAGCGTGGGCGCCGAGATCACGTTGGATCTGCGCGAGCTCATGTTCATCGACTCGACGGGCTTGGCAGAGATCATCCTCACCGGCCAGCTGTGCGACAGGGATGGATATGACTTCTCGCTGATTCGAGGGCCTCGTGCCGTGCAGCGGCTCTTCGAGCTGACCGGTCTGATCGACGCGCTGCCCTTCCGTCAGGAGGAGGACTGAGGTTTGAGACCTCGATGGCGGGGTATCTAAGTTGCATGCCAGCTGGAAGCTCCATATTCCTGATAGCAGTCGGCGCCATCCTGCGCTACGCGGTCACCGCCACCGTCTCGGGTATCTCAATTCAGACGATTGGCCTGATCCTCATCATCGCGGGCATCCTAGGACTGGTGCTGTCGCTCTTCTACATGCTCTCCTGGAGCAGTCGACGCCGGGCAATCGTCCGTGACCGCGTAGTCGAGCGCGAACCCTACGAAGAACCGCCCATTCTCTGAGCGGTGCTACGGAGTAGCGGGGTCACCCTTGCTGCCACGCAGCAGGTCGACCAACGTGACGAGCAGGTTGAGCAGCCACCCGAACAGACCGAGCGCCGGCAGCGGCTCACCGGAGCTCGCGTCCCAGAAGTAGGCGAGGTCGCCGGGCATCATGTCCTCCGGACTGCGTGGATAGGCCTCGATGTACTTCTCCGTCGCACGCGCGACGAGGCCGGAGCAGATGTACTGGCCGTCGATGTCGATCGAGACCTTCCAGCCGAACAGTGCCTGGAACGCCAGACCTACGAAGTTCAGGATCCCGTACTTCTCGCCCACCCTGGTCTTGGCGAAGCCGCATGCGAGCTCACGCTGAACGAGCAGGGCGTTGACGTGCACGACCATGTAGTCGCTGCCGCGATACTTCTCGATGTTATCCAGGGCGACGCCGGACTCGATCGCCTCGACGATGTCTCCGCTCTCGGAGACGATCAGCGTCGAGTGCGTCCAGCGCGCGAAGTCGCTGTCGCCAAACCGCACGCGCTCTCCTGCCTGGATCAGCTTGCCGAGCATCGTCGTAGCCCCGCCACGGCCTTTGGTGGTGGTCGCGCGATGCAGGCTGAAGTCGCCGGGGACGAAGCGTTCAGGAGCCTCACCGGGCGGATAGTGCGACACGGCCACACCGGATGGACGACGCTCGCGCATCTGCGCCCGGATCTCTTCCTCTTTCGCTCGCCTGCTCATTCGATCATCTCAACAATAGCTTAGACTTCACCGCTGTTTTGACTCTGGAGAAGAATTGGAATCTGAGGGCCATGCTACGCCGAACCCCGTAGAAAGCGAAATGACAACGCCAGCAAAGGTCGAGCCACGCGTGGAGCCCGACGAGCGAGTTGCGCTCTGCCTCTCAGGCGGCGGCTACCGCGCGATGCTGTTTCACCTCGGCACGCTGTGGCGTCTGAACGAGCTCGGCTACTTGCCCAAGCTCGACCGCGTGTCGAGCGTGTCGGGCGGGTCGATCACCGCCGGCGTGCTCGCCAGGCACTGGGGCGAGCTGACCTTCAACGGGGACGGCGTGGCGAGCAACTTCACGACCACCGTCGCAGCCGACCTGCTCGCGCTCGCCGGGACGACGATCGACGTGTGGGCGGTCTTGCGCGGCCTGCTTTCGTTCAGCTCAATCGCCGATCGCGTCGCCGCCGCCTACCGGCGTCAGCTATTCGGCGCGCGGACGCTCCAGGACCTGCCCGACCATCCACAGTTCGTCATCAACGCCACCAACCTACAGTCGGGCGAGCTGTGGCGCTTCTCGAAGGCGCGCATGGCCGATTACCGCGTGGGCGAGGTGCTCGCCCCGAAGATCGAGCTCGCCCTCGCCGTCGCCGCGTCCTCGTCGTTCCCGCCGTTCCTATCCCCGCTGCGCCTGAAGTTCGCGCCCGGCGTCGTGGCGGCGTTCCCGGGAGAACCGCCCCCACCGCTGCACTCGCCGCCTTATACGACGAAGGTCGTGCTGTGCGACGGCGGTGTGTACGACAACCTCGGCCTGCAACAGGCCACCGGCTTCCCGGTTGTGCTCGTCTCTGATGGTGGCGCGAAGATGGCCGAGGAGACGCGCCCTGCCGGCCTGTGGCCGCTGCAGCTGCTGCGTGTGCTGAATGTCATGGACAACCAGGTACTCGCGCTGCGCAAGGAGCACCTGATCTCCAGCTACACGCAGGCGACCGATCCCCTGCACGGCGCCTACTGGGGCATCCGCACGCTGATCGCTAACTACGGCGTGGCCACGTTGCCGGCGCCGCCCGAGCGTACGCTCGAACTCGCCACGACACCCACGCGGCTGGCGCGGCTGTCTCAGGAGCGCCAGAACCGCCTCGTCAACTGGGGCTACGCGGTTTGCGACGCGGCGATGCGCGCACACGTGCTACCGCAGCCACCCCTACCGCCACCCCCGGAGTTTCCCTTCCCGCAGCAAGGCGTGTGAAACTCCTCGACATGCTCGCCATCACGCGAGGGAACAGCGAAGCGAGCCGGTCCTGAAATGGCGGTCCCTGATGCATCGGCCCGACGGCTGGTGTTCGCTGGTCTGCTGCTGGTGATGCTGCTGGCGGCGCTCGATCAGACGATCGTCGCGACCGCGCTGCCGACGATCGTCGGCGATCTGGGCGGGCTGAGCCACATCTCGTGGGTCGTGACCGCATATCTGCTGGCGCAGACCGCCGTCACGCCCCTGTACGGGAAGCTCGGGGATATGTACGGCCGCAAGGTCGTGCTGCAGGGCGGCTTGGTGGTCTTCCTAATCGGCTCGGCGCTGTGCGGTCTCAGCAAGAGTCTCGACGAGCTGATCGCGTTCCGCGCGCTGCAGGGACTCGGCGGCGGCGGACTGATGGTCAGCGCACAGGCGGCTATCGGCGATGTCGTGCCGCCCCGCGAACGCGGCCGTTACACGGGGCTGTTCGGCGCGGTATTCGGTCTGGCGAGCATCGCCGGACCACTGCTCGGCGGGTTCCTCACCGGCCATTTCAGCTGGCGCTGGATCTTCTACGTAAACCTCCCGCTCGGCGTGCTCGCTTTCTTCGTGCTCGCAGCCACGCTCCCCGCCGCCGTCGAGCGCGTGCACCATGTGATCGACTACCTCGGGACCGCCCTGCTTGCTGGCGGGTTGAGCGCGATCGTGCTCGCGAGCTCGCTGGGCGGCAACTCATACGCCTGGGGTTCGCCGTTCATAGTCCTCCTTGGCGTCGCCGGCGTGCTGCTGCTGGGCGCATTCGCTGTCGCCGAGCACCGTGCCGCGGAGCCCGTTCTGCCGCTGAGGCTGCTTACCAACCCGGTCTTCTCGGTCACCAGTGGCGTCGGCTTCGTGGTCGGGTTCGCGCTGTTCGGCGCGGTCACCTACCTGCCGCTGTTCCTGCAGGTCGTCAAGGGCGCCAGCCCCACCGGATCGGGGCTACAGCTGGTGCCGCTGATGGGAGGCCTGCTGATCACCTCGATCGCCTCGGGACAGCTCATCACCCGCACCGGCCGCTACAAGCCGTTCCCGATCGCAGGAACGGCGGTGATGACGCTCGGGCTGTACCTACTCTCGACGCTCGACCCAGGCAGCGGCCGGCCGTTGATCTTCCTGTTCATGTTCATCCTCGGCCTGGGGCTGGGGATGGTGATGCAGGTGCTTGTACTCGCAGTTCAGAACGCTGTCGAATACTCCGACCTCGGAGTTGCCACATCCGGGGCCACGCTGTTTCGCTCGATCGGCGGATCGCTCGGCACGGCGGTGCTCGGCGCGATCTTCTCAAACCGGCTGAGCAGCGAGCTGCGGAGCGTGCTCCCGTCGGGCGCGGCGGGGAAGACCGGCAGCGGCGAGGTGAGCCCGAATGCGATAGCACGCCTACCCCCGACACTGCGCGCGGACTACCTGCACGCGTTCACCAACTCCCTCAACACGGTGTTTATTGTGGCCGCGGGGATCGCAGTCGTCGCGTTCGCGCTCTCATGGTTCATCCGCCAGTTGCCCCTCCGTGACACCGTGTCAAGCAACGATATGGGCGACACCTTCGCCACGCCGAGGGACACTGACTCGCTAGCGGTCATCATCGGCAAGATCGGCCGCCTAGACGACCGGTCGGGCGCGCGCGAGATCGTGCGGCGTGTGGCGCTGCGCGCGGGCATCGATCTCGACCCGGCCGCCTGCTGGCTGCTGGCCAGATTGAGCGAGCACGGCCCAGTGGATCTCGAGAGCCTGGCACAGAGGGCGGGCGTGGAGACCTTCGCGCTGGTCCACGCCAAGGATCGGCTGCTCGATCGTGGGCTGCTCGCGCCATGCCCGGCCGACATCTCCGCCTATGAACTGACCGCCGCTGGCCACGCCACGCTGGAGCGCCTCACCCAGACCGGTGAGCAGCGCCTGGCCGATCTGCTCGAGGGCTGGCGGCCCGAGGAGAACCCCGATCTGGCCCGTATGATTGTGAACCTCGCGCGCGAGTTCTTCGTCGATGCATCCGCGTTAGGAGAACTTCAAGCTTCTTCGGGGCGCTGAAGTCCCAGTCACTGATCTGCAGGCGGTTGTGCAGGCGGCGCAACGGCGCGGGCGACCACCAGTTCCACCCTTCCAGCAGCGCCATCAGGGCGGGGACGAGCAGGGCGCGAATGACAAACGCATCGATCAGGACCGCCACGGCGGTACCGAGGCCGAGCTCCTTCAGGAAGACGACATGGGAGGTCCCAAAGGCGCCGAGGGCGACCGCCACCATCACGGCACCGGCGGTGACGACGCGTCCCGTGCGTTGCAACCCGGCGGCGACAGCCTCGCGGTTGGGCAGTCCGCGATCGTGGGCCTCCTTAATGCGCGTTAGCAGGAACACCCCGTAGTCCGTTGAGAGACCGAACACGATCGCGGCCAGGACGAGGAAGTCGGTCGACTCGATCCCGCCCTGGCTGGTGTAGCCGAGCGGGCCGGCGAGCCGGCCGTCCTGGAACACGAGCACGAGCAGCCCAAGTGCAGCGCCGACGGTGAGCGCGTTCATCGCCAGGGCCTTGACCGGCAGGATCACCGAGCCAGTCATTAGCCAGAGGATCATGAGCGTGGACAGCGCAAGGATCGCAAGGCCGAGCGGCAGCGAGGACGCGATCGAGGATTGCTGGTCGTGGAACTGTGCGGCCTGGCCGCCGACGGCGACTGGGTAGGGCGCGCGCACGGCGCGCACGGCGCCCAGTGCCCGCTGTGCCGCCGCGCCGATGGGGGCTCCCGCCGCCGATAGGTCGAGCTGCCATGTACTCGACGACAGTCGGCGCGGTGGGGATACCGAGCTGACGCCCGGGACGCCCGCCAGCTCGCGAGCGTAGGCGGCGAGCTGGCGTCCGGCATTTGCGGGGGCGCTGATCGCCACGAGCATCGGCGTGCTGTTCGCAGCCGGGAATTCGCGGGCAATCGTGTCTGCGACGACGCGCGAGCTCTGGCTCATCGGCAGCACCGACGCATCGACGCCACTCCACCTGGTGTGCAGCGTCGGCACGGACAGCAACAGCAGGACAGCGACTGTGATGGCGGCGATGATTCCCGGACGACGCATGACGACGTTCGCCAGGCGATACCAGAACCCGTGCCCGGCGGGAGCGGGCTTGCTGGCACCCAGCCGAGCGTCGAGCAGGACGAACAGCGCTGGAAGCAGCATCAGCGAAGTGGCGGCCGCCGTCAATGCGACGACGGCGCCGCCGATGCCGATGGACTGCAGGAAGCGCAGCGGAAAGACGGTCAGCGACGCCATCGCGGCGGCGACCGTCAGGGCGCTGAAGATCACCGTGCGCCCCGCGGTGGCCATCGTCGTCGTGATCGCCCGCGCGGTTTCCTCGCCGCGGCCGAGCTCCTCGCGAAAGCGCGAGACCAAGATCAGGCTGTAGTCGATCGACAGGCCGAGCCCGAGTCCGATGACGACGTTCAGCGCGAACGACGAGAGCGGCAGGCCGGCGTTGATCAGGCGCAACGCCACCAGCGACCCGAGCACGCTGGTAACGCCGACGCCGAGCGGCAGGAATGCCGCTATACCCCTGAAGATCAGCAGGGCGAGCAGCGCCAGTAGCGGGAAGGCGAGTAGCTCGGCGAATCCGAGGTCCTTGGTCGCCTGCAGGTTGGTCTGGCGCATGGTCACGTCAGGGCCGCCCAGCTGCACTTCATGGCGGCCCGCGAAGTCTTTGGTCAAGCGATCGACGATTGCGTTTGGTTCGGCGCCGGAGTACAGCGATGCGGCCAGCAGCGTCGAGCGTCCGTCGCGCGAAACCAGCGCGGGGTCATGGGTGTTGGCGTATGTGGCCACGTGCGCTACGCCGGGGTCGCGGCTGAGCGTGCGCGCCGCCGCGGATGCGCCGGCCCCGAGCGGGGCGCCGTGCACGAGCGCGATCACCCCGGCGGTCGGCTCGGCGCCGGTGGCGCGCTCGATCTGCGTACGCGCACGCGCCGCCTGCGAGGAGGGGCTTTCAAATGCGTTGAGGGCGTCCAGCTTGCTCCCCACCGGGCCGCCGATCACCGCCGCGAGCACAACGAAAAGCAGGGCTAGCAGCGCGGTGCGGCGGGGATGGCGGACTCCGAGGTGCGTGACGCGGGCGAGCATGGTGTCTCCGATCGGTTGAGCTGGACGCCATCACTGTACAGTTGTACATGTACATCTGTCAAGTAGCTGCGCTATCTTTTCTTACGAGATGGCCTCATCGACTCGGACACGCAATCCGCGGGGGCAGGGTGAGCGCTTGCGCAGCGCCCTGATGGACGCCGCGCGCGAGTTGCTGCTCGAGCTTGGCGACCAGGACAAGCTGTCCGTGCGCGCCGTCACCGCCCGCGCGGGCGTGAGCCCCAACGCGCTGTACCTGCACTTCGCCGACAAGGAGGAACTGCTCAGCACCGTGATGACCGCCAGCTACAGCGAACTGCGCTCGTTCCTGCACGCCGCAGTGCCGCACGATGCGGACCCGATCGAGCAGCTTCGCGCCTTCGGCCGCGCCTACCTAGAGTTCGCGACCCAGCGCCCGGGGATCTACCGCGTCCTGTTCATGACCAAGCTCCGCGAGGGCGTGCCGATCCCTACGCCGGGCGCCGCCTCGGGCCTGGATGAAGGCGTGGACACGTTCAACGACCTACTCCAGATCGTCAGCCGCTGCCGACCCGACGGACCGGATCCCTTCACCCAGTCCGCCTACATCTGGGCGGGCCTGCACGGCTTTGTTGCGCTGAACCAGGTCATCCCGGCGTTCCCATGGCCATCTGGACACGACTACATCGAGCGGATGATCGAGGTCCACATCCAAGCCCCACGTTGACGGGCGCCTACAGCGCGGCGAGCTGGGCGTGCACCTGCGCTCCTCCCACACGGCCGCTGAGCATGAGCCCGCGCAGCGTGAGCTCACCGGTGAGGGGACCACGAACGCTTAGATGACCGGTGATCGTGCCGATGCTGTCTCCCAGGCGTATCGCGCCGCTGAGGGCGACGCCGGGCACGTCGAGCATCCCGTGCAGCACGAACCCGCGAGGCTGTAGCGCCCAGGAGCCACCGCGCAGCCCTCCACCCGAGAGGCTCGTCTGGCCGAAGAGGTCCTCGATCGTCATCGCCGCCGCGGTCGCGACCTGCCCCGCGGCACGTGAGCTCGACGCCGCTGCGGGCACCTTGCCGAGCGAGGACGGCGGCAGCGGGAGGGCCTGCGCTTCGCGCGAGCCAGGGCACGACGCGGGCGCCTGTCCGGTAGCGATGAACTCGATCATCGCCTTTCTGGCGCAGCCGGTCTGGTCGGTGCTGACGGTCGAGTGTCCGACGTCCGGAACCCTGAGCAGCTGCGCCTCGCTGTAGCCCGCCGCAACCGTGAGGTCCTGTTCGTAGGGGGTGCGCAGGTCGTCATCGCCGGAGAGGATCAGCGTGGGAGTCGCCGAGACGCCCGTCGGGGAGGGTGGCGCGGGCGGCGTCGCCGGCCAGTCCATGCACAGCGGGATCGCAGACCCGGCGGCCGCTGTGGCGGGTGCGAACGGCGCCGTGGCGCCGGCGGGCAGCGAGGCGAGCCATCCACGAAGCGTCGGGGCGCGTCCGGCAGGAGCGGAGTCAGGCGACCACGGCAGCTCGTTCTCAAGGCAGTAGGTGGCCGCGAACAGCGCGAGCGAGATCGCCGAGTCGATCGGGGGTGCCGCGGCCGCGAACGGCCCGTCGCCGAGTCGGCCGGAGGGAAGGGCCGCGGTCGGGAGCGCGGTTTCGGCGAGCGGGGAGGCAAGGCGGCTGCCGGGCGATTCGGCCTGCAGAGAGTGCGTCAGCCGCGCCAGCGGAGCGGCGTTGCCGTGGGCGGCCGCGGCGATGGCGGCGGGCGCAAGCTCGCGCGCTGCCTGGGCGAGGTCGAGCCCGAAGAGCAGGCGCAGGAGTCCCGTTTCCGTCACGCTCGCTGGCCTCAGTCGACCGCGCGCGTCGTAGATCATCGTGCGCAGCGGGTGGCGGCGCAGCTCCGCCACCACGCGGGTTAGGTCGGCGTAGACGTCGCTCGAGAACGAGCGGCAGGCACCGGCACCGCAGATGCCTTCGTCGAGCACTCGCCGCAGCGCATGCAGGCGCTGCGTGTCGAGCGCATCGGTTCCTGCGGGCGGCGTCGGCGAGTCGAGCACCATACGCGCCACGCCTTGCGGGTACTCGCGCGCATACATGCCCGCGACGCGCCCGCCGTAGGAGACGGCGAACAGCGACAATGGCGTGCCGCCGAGCGCCTGGCGCAGCGAGTTGAGATCTTCGACGGATTCCTGGCTCGTGTAGAACGTGCGTGTGGCGCCAAGCGCGGTTCCGCACGCACCCAGATAGGGTGTCAGCCCTCCCTTGAGCGACCCGTCGCCTTGCGGGCACTGCAACGCCTCCGACTGGCCGGTACCGCGCTGGTCGAACGCCACAAGTTCGTAGCTCCGCAGCGCGGGTTCGTGCGCGAGCGGCGCGAGCAGCGCCTCGAAGGCGGGCAGTGCCGGCTGGCCCGGGCCGCCCGCGAGCAGCACGATCTCCCCCGTGCGCGGCGCGCTCGCCGGCACGCGCTGGACGGCGAGCGCGACGCTGCCGGCGGCCGGGTTAGTGCGGTCGAAGGGCACATCCAGCGTGGCGCATTGCAGGCCGGCCGTGGGGACGATGACCTGCGTGGGACGGCACGCCCCGAACGCCAGCGACGCCGGCTGCGCGCCGGCGCCGGCGGGCATCACGAGCGACAGCGCCGCGCAGGCGAGCGCGAGCAAGCCGGGCGGGCGGGCGCTCGGGCTCACAGCCCCGAGACTCCCAGCGCGGCGGCGAGCTTCGTCCGGACGGCAGCTACCGCCGCTGTCAGCCGCCTGTTCGTCTGCACTTCGAGCTGTTCCATGCGTTTAACGGCCCGTCTCTCGGCCGGGCCCTCGTCGGGCCTGAGCAGACGCAGGATGATCGCTTCAGGCGATTCTTCGGACGGTCCGACGCCCGATTCGATCGCGTACAGACGCACGAGGAACCCCGTCGCGCTCGGCGGCAGTGTCGCGTACGCGCTCGCCTTCCAGGCGGCGATGTCGGCGCAGATGTCAGGCAGCGCAAGCGTTGCCCTCGATCGTTCCTCGACGGCTTGGGAGTGCGCGAGCCGTGTGAGCCTGCGCCTGCTCCAGCTCAGATGCGCGATCGCCTGAGCCAGACGCAGCGTCGCCGAGCGCACCGGCGCCGCGCCCGAATACACCACCGTCATTTCCGTCGCTTCGGCGAGTTCCCCGAACGCCGCGTCGCGCGGAGCGTAGCTCAAAGCAGATGGACATTCCGTAGCGATCTCGCTCGCGCGAGCTTCGATCGCAGCGACGCTCACCGCCGCCTCGGCAGATGCGCGTCGCGCATAGGACTCGCTCGCGCTCAGGTACGCTTGCGTGGCCGCCGAATCGTCTGCCCGGCCGGCCGCGAGCGCCGGCGCCGACACGTACAGCGATCCCACACACGCGAGCCCGACGAACAACCTCCTCACTGTCAAGATTCGCATAGCCGTCTGATTCGTATGTATAGGACGATTGCTGCGGCGATCGGCGCCCGCCTGTCTTCTATCTCGGCCAAGCTGGAGCCCTACAGAGCCCAGCGCACTTTGCGATCTCACCATCAGGCAATCTCCGACTTGCTCGGAAGGACCTTGTCTCGAGCGCGCCTCACGCTTTTCGGGCTCTGATGGTGGACACGTATTCATAGCTGCCTTCTTCTCATCGGGCACTTTGCGTAATCATATCCATACACCGAGTTCCATTTCTCGGACCGCTACACCACGCGAGCTACTACAAAAGCAACAACCACTAGGCCACAAAGCGTCCACATCAGCGTGCGCCACTGACGAGCCCGTCTTTTCTCTAGCGACGCTTCGCCAGGACCAATGCTCTCTATGCTGTGGCTCTTACTACTCCGGCCCAGTAAACGTCCGACGGGGCTGGTAGGTTTGGTGTGTGAGGACTCGGGATGCGAGGCGGTTGGGGCAGGCGGCTCAGGAGGAGCTGCGTCGGCGTGCTGTGGCGCTGGTCGGGGAGGGGCGCTCCCAGACCGAGGTCGCTGGGCTGCTTGATGTCTCGCGTCAGTCGGTGAGTGAGTGGGTGCGCGCTCAGCGTCTTGGCGGGGATGGGGCGCTCGCGGCGGGCAAGCGCGGCCGTCGTCCTGGTGAGAAGACGGCACTCACGGCCTCCCAGCAGGCGCAGATCGCGAAGGCGATCCAGGAGAAGAACCCTGATCAGCTCAAGTTGCCGGGGTTTCTGTGGACCCGGGCGTTGGTGTGCGAGCTGATCGACCGGCGGTATGGGATTCGTGTCGCGGAGAAGACCGCGGGGCGCTATCTGCGGGCGTGGGGGTTCAGCCCACAGAAGCCGGCCAGACGGGCGTTCGAGCAGAACCCCGAGATGGTCAAGCGGTGGCTTGATGAGCGCTACCCGGCGATCAAAGAGCGCGCCCATCGCGAAAAAGCCCTGATCCTGTGGGCGGATGAGATGGGTTTGCGCTCCGATCACACCGCCGGTAGGTCCTGGTCGCCGGTCGGGCAGACCCCGGTGATCGAGGGCACTGGACAGCGCTTCGGGACGAACGTGATCTCCGCGATCTCCAACAAGGGGCACCTGTCCTTCCGGGTGTTCAAGGAGAAATTCGTCGCCGACGTGTTCATCGACTTCCTGCACCGTCTGATCCGCCAGAGCAAAGGGCAGAAGAGTAGGTCGGCGTCTATACGCAATACCAATCAAGACGCACGTCCATGCTCAGCATCGTAGACATAGCGCTGCTCGCTACTTCTGCAGTTTTTGATCATGGCGTCGCCAATCCAATCGCCAGACAGGCTCCACAAAAATGAGAAGTCCGATGACAGCCTTAAGGGGCGTCGCATACTTTGGTCCGCCAATGGCCAAAATCACACCGATCAAGCCGACGAATCCCGCGAGGATCTTCATGCGCGTGCTGGATGGTAGTTCCTCTCGAAGGTGGATACCGCGAGCCTGAGCCGATTTATACCCTAGTATCTCATGGGCTATCAGTCCCGGGATAATCAGTCCAAGAGTAAATTGCCAAGGCCATTGCCAGATAACAGCCGCAATGGCGGGGCTGAGCATGAGCAGATATGTGACGAGTGCTTGACCGAGAGGAGGGGGAGCGGACGCCTGCCACCACGAAAGCGGAGTCCCTAGCCGTCGAGCAGGATGTGACGCCTCATACTGCGTGTTGATCGCCCAATAAACCAACGTGAGCAGCTTACCCGCGATAACGGCACCACTGATCACGACGGTCAATGCAGCGTAACGTCCAACCTGTCGGTAGCGGGTCATCAGTTTGTAACAGCCGCGCAGCCTATGCCGCTCAACGCGCCTATCGCGGCCTGCTCCAAGAATGGGGAGTCGGTTATCGCGAATGACACGCCCACCCCAACCGCAGCGCACACGTAGGCGCCGTTACTTGGCGCATGAATCCCAAGTACGCGCAACAGTTTGTGAACGAAACGCTTACCTTTGTGATAAAGGCTTTCAGCCTCATGGCCAAACTTTTCGATGAATTCCCACGCGCCGACATACTTGGCGCACGGCATATCCTTTGCTTCCGACGAGCAAGCCTTCGTGGGTGTCGTAGCTGCAAAGCCAGCTTCGTTCAGCGACTGATAGAGCACGCCTTCGTCAGGATGTCCTTCTTCCTGACCGCCCGTGCCGGGATGGTAGGCCACGCTTTCGTATTCGCCTTCTTCTTGATGTCTCATCGTCTTATCGCAGCCTGCTGGCTCCCCAGCGCGACTGGCTCGCGCGCTCGCTTAGCCTCAGCCCACCGACCAGCCCGCCTGACAGTCCTTGATGTTCTCGACGGTGGTGACCGCACCCGAGCCAAGATGGTCACAGCCTTGTTCCTGAGACGTACCGGCCTTCGCCGCGTCATAACCCTGAGCACACGCAGCAAGTGACGACGAGCTACCTTCCGCGACCGAACCACACGCCGCCTGCGCCGCAGCGCTCGATGTAGTGGCAGCAGGAGCTTTACCAGCAACGGGCACGACGGACCAACCGTACTGGCAGTCCTTGACGTTCTCGATAGCCGTGACCGCACCCGAACCAACGTGATCGCAGCTCTGTTCCAGGGACGCGCCAGCCTTCGCCGCGTCATAGCCCTGAGCGCACGCTGCAAGCGAAGACGAGCTACCTTCCGCGACCGAACCACACGCCGCCTGCGCCGCAGCGCTCGATGTAGTGGCAGCAGGAGCTTTACCAGCAACGGGGGCAAGGGACCACCCGTCCTGGCAGTCCTCGATGTTCTCGCTGGTGGTGACCGCACCCGAGCCAAGATGGTCACAACTGTGTTCCTGAGACGTACCAGCCTTCGCCGCGTCATAACCCTGAGCACACACAGCGAGCGAGGATGAGCTACCTTCCGCGATAGAACTACAGGCGGACTGCGCCGCGGCACTGCCTCCAGCGGTGGTGCTGGTAGCGGAACCAGACGAGCCACATCCGCCGATCGATATCGCCAAAACCACTCCAGCTATCGCAAACAGTGCTCTACGCATGCGTGCTCCTCCGATCCTGATTTGTAGGATTGTTGCTCATTCCTTCACCCCCATGTCGTCCTAAATCTTGAAGCCCACGGAGCGACAGCTGCAAATATCCGACAGCGTCGTCGTATGCATATCTCGTGAAGATTGACGGGGCACCGGCGCCCTGGCTATCTTCCGGTCGATTTCCGACGCGACGCCAAGAGCCGAGAAATCTGCGACTGGTTAGGCAGTCGGCGGCCTTTTCGGAGCGCTTCACCCAGTGGCCGCCGCAGTAACCGCCGTCGCCGCTCGCGTCGTGAGTGGTGCCGCCGTGTTCAGGCTGTTCGTGTTCTGAGCCTTCGATGCTCGTTTCGCCTAGTGGCTTGTAGAGCACGGCGGGTTCTATGTGCGCTTCGGCGTGTCCTTCCTTGCCGCCCTGGCGGTCGGACACGTATTCATAGCCGCCTTCTTCTTCGTACCATTCTTCTTTCATTTGGAGAGCGGCGATCTGCGGTGCTTCAGGAGTCCGCTCCCACCGAAAGCGAGCGCACCGGCACATCCGCCACAAACTAGCCCTATCGCCCAGGATTGGCCGACAGCCCAGAGCACGGCACCCACGACGGCGATACCCACAAAATAGAGCGTCTCGCGGGAGAGTACGTAGTTCATCTGCCGCATTTATGCTCCCGGAATTGAACATGCTAGCTGCGCAGCACCGATCGCAAACCACCCAGGGGGGGCCTGAGAAGATCCCAGGTACAGTGGTAGTCGCTGCAATCGTGCGACATGTACCCCCGTGACTTCCGCCGCCGCGATTCCTGACTCCCACGCACTTGTGTCCTACCCAATGTCCACCGTACTGTTCGCAGCGTGAGCCGTATTCGATGAGGATGCGGCGCCATTCTTCACCGAAGCTACCGACTGCGCTCGCTTCGCCTAGCGGCTGGTAGAGCACGGCGGGTTCTATGTGCGCTTCTTCTGTGCCTGACTTGCCGTTGTCCCCACCTGAGTGGTCGGACGCGTATTCATAGCCGCCTTCTTCTTCTTCTTTGAGCGTATCATCGGCGTAGCTCAACGCTCATCCTTTGCTATGCCGGCGACGTGCCTGTTTCCTGGCAGCGAGCAGAAGTGCCAGCGCTCCGGCAACCACAAACAGTAGCCCACGCAGATGCGCACTCACCCCGCTCGGCCACACGACGACAAGTGTGAAGAGCACCACCGCCACAATCGCGGCGACGATCCACACTACGCCGTCGATCCACCTGTGTTCTCTAAGCTCCGATTTGCGCTGCACTATCGTCTCCGTTCACAAATGGCACGCGGTCGTTGCTTCATCCGTTAAGCAGCAGTTCTAGACCTCTAAAAGCACACCCTGCAGCGGTGATCTGGGCGACCCCTGGAATCCAGCTTATGAACAGGCCACCGCCTGTTGCCTCGCAATATGCGTCTTTGTTGGAGCCGCGTTCATCGTGGGTCAGGGCTTTCCACAGCTTCTTTCCAACCCTATGCCCGACGCCACCTGCGTCACGTGTGCAGCCGGTGCGGGTGGTGTTTTGTTCGCACAAGGGGACGACGCCCGTCGTACCTTCATTTGATGGCGCTTCGCTCGTTAGTGGCTGGTATAGGACAGCGGGTTCTAGGTGCGCTTCTTGCTTACCGCCTTGGCCGCCCTGGTGGTCGGACACGTATTCGTATTCGCTTTCTTCTTGACGCGCGCATGGTGTAGGACACGAACGTTTGATGTTGCTGTCGTAGATGTAGGTCATGGCGTAACGACAGGTCACCCTCCCTCGGCACATAGGTTCTAGACGAGGCGAGCGGCGACGAAAGTCGCCACTGAGAGCACTGCAATTGCCACGAACACGAGGGTCCGCTGAGGATTCCCTTGCGTTCGCATCCACAACGTTCCAAACACGATCACGCTCGCTAGGACCAGAGCGTTTGCGACGGATCCAGCGACGTCGACGCCCGTCACTTCGCCATGTTCCACGATATCGATGAACAACCAAAGGGTCACCGCCATCGCAAAGGTGATAGTCCAGGCCTTATAAAGCCTATGATCGCGCATCATGCACTCTCAGAATACATATCAGCATATTAGGGTTCGAGCGTCCACTACGCATGGTCACAAGCCGATGTGACGCCTGCGGCGACGGCAACTCCGATCCCGTAGGAGGCCAAGTCACCCCCAAAGTCCCCAGGGCCCCCCATGAGAAGATTTGAGCCTGCGCCTGCGAGAAATCCGTCGCCCCATCCGGTGACTAGGCATAGAGCGTGTTTTATTGCATTCACGTTGCGACTCACCCAGTGTTTAATGGCCTTCACCACGCCCTTTCCTTTCTTGTAGAGGTTTTCTGCAAGATGTTCAAGGCCCAGAAAGTCTGCATACCGGGCACAACGAACACTCGCTTCCGAACCCTCCTCACACAGCCGCAACACACCACCAGCTCCCGCCGTGGCCTGACCCTCTCGAGCTTCTCCTAGCGGCTGGTAAAGGAGCCCTTCTTCCAGGTGTGGTTCTTCGCCGGCTGGCTTGGTGCCGGGCTGGTAGGCGGCTTCTTCGTATCCGCCTTCTTCTTCGGACCGATCCTGACGCGTGAGACGATCAAAGCTGGTCACTCAATAGCATCTTTCGGCTGCCTTGCGGCCCTTCGCGCTCGCCGCGTTTCTGTCCACCACGGACTGCGTCCGCTGAGTAGGAACGCGATAGTCACGACGCCCAGCGCCACCACCAGCGAGCCGCACACCACGCGCAGCGTGCTTCCAGGTCGCTCGGCAAGTGTAATGGCCATCCACACGGTGAGCGCTGTCCAAACCACTAGCGCTACGCTGCTCCGCGACCGGAGATCAATCGAGGGTTTCCCAGCCTTCATCCGCCGCAGGCTCCGAAAATTAGCGCCCCAAGCCAATACGGCACCTTGAGCTCTGGTCCCGCAACTGTAGTAACGGCTGCTATGCCGTAACACACGCTCCCACTTCCGTCGTCTTTGCTCAATGCTCTTACGAGCCTCTCCCCGTGCGCGTGTCCGACGCCCCCTGCGTCGCGCGTGCAGCCAGTGCTGCTGGTGTTCTGTTCGCACAACGGGACCACACCCGTCGTAGCTTCATTCGATGGCACTTCGCTCGTTAGTGGCTGGTAGAGCACGGCGGGTTCTATGCGCGGTTCGTGCTTGCCTTCTACGCCCTGCTTGTCGGACGCGTATTCGTACCCGCTTTCTTCTTCCCATTCTTCCCATTCTTCGGGGTTTTCTTCTCCGCTGGTGTATAGGCTGGCTATGTGTGCTTCCCATTCTTGTGCGAAGGCGGCTTCTCGGGCTGCTGTTTCTGTGGCTTCTCGGGCTTTGCGTTCTGCTTCTGCTCTGGCGGCGGCTTCTTCTGCTGCGCGTCGTTCGACTCCTTCGGTGGCGATTTGTTGGCTGATTTGGTTGAGCCATGCTGGTGGCTGGGTGGAGTCGCCGGTGGTGTCGGATTCGTTGACGGGGTCGCCGTTTGTGTAGGTGTAGGTGTTTGCGGCTCCGCCGGGTAGCGGGTCGGTTTGTAGGAACCGGCCGAGCTGGGGGACGTAGGAACGCGCGCCCATCGCGACTACGCCGGAGGGGAGTTCTGTTGGGATCTCGAGCGCTCCGAGCCATGCGTACTTTGGTGGGAGGCTCGTTGTCGGGACGCCGTACTCGCTGGTGTCCGCGGTCGAGGCGAGCCCGGTCGCGGTTTCTGAGAGATAGGCGGTGGCGATGATGTCGCCGTGGAGGTTTGCTAGCTGCAGGACGGGTGTTTCGCCGTTGTTTTGCGTCGCGGCTAGGGCCCCGTTGATTCCGGGGATGTTGCGTGTCCATTCGCCCGAGGTGTTTTCGCTCCAGGCGGGTGTGTTGCCGGGGCCTGTGTAGTGCTGGATCGTGTCGGCGGTTTTTTTGCCGGTGGCGAGGGTTTCGCGTGTTCTGCCGGCGGGGTCGAGGTTATAGCCGATTGTCTGCCCGTTTTGGGTTTGGCTGGCGAGCTGGTTATCGTCGTAGTAGCTGCTGGTGAGTTCTGAGCCGCCTGCGTCTGTGGCTGGCAGTGCGGTCGTGTTCCCGAACGCGTCGTAGCTGGTGCCGGTGTCGGTGAGCCTGTCCGCGACGTCGTAGCTGTGTTTTTCGATGGTCCCACCGGTTGATGTGCATTCGCCTTTGCTGCCGGGTTCGCGTGTCGTGAGACTCGTGCGGTTCGTGTCTTCTTCATAGCCATAGACCCGTGTCGTGCAGCCTTTGCCGACCGGGGTGTTCTGTACTTCGATGAGCCGCCCGGCCTTATCGTAGGCATAGCTCTGGCTGGAGAGACTGCTGGTCTGGCTGGCGATATGCCCGTCGATCCCAGGGATCACAGTGTCGCTGAACCACACGCATTTTTCGGTGCAGTGCGTCGTCTTCACATATTCCAGGCTGGTTGCCTTGCCGGCTGGGCTGTAGCTGTAGTTGGCGCTCATGCCGTTCGGGTAGCCCTCGCTCAGCATGTTTCCTTCGGTGTCGTAGCTCGCCGTGAAAACCAGTTTGCTCGTGCCGTATTCATCGAGGAGTTCTGTTGGCAGCCCGGTTGTTTCGCTATACGTGTAGGTTTCGCTGCCCTTGCCGTCGTTGACTTTTTTCAGCCGTGTGTCCTTTTCTTTTTCGTATTCATAGGTCGAGATGTTTCCGTCTGCGTCGGTGTAGCTCGTGAGCTGCCCGAGCGTGTTGAACACGCTCGTGATGCTCTTGGTTTTACCTTCGGTGGTGGTGTACTGCTTGACGAGCGCCCCAGTTTCAGAGCTGTATTCATCACTGACGGCCGGCAGCGCGACACCCGTGGAGGAGGAGATCGACGTGCTCAACAGCCGCCCGGCGGGGTCATAGGTCTCGGTCGTGGTGCGTGTGCTCGAGCCGCTGGTCTCGGTCGTTTTTTCAGGCTCGTCCCAGATGTTGTAGGTCACGGTCGTCACGGGCAGATTCGGTAGCCCGCTGGTTTCCGGCTGTTTCGCGGGCTGGGTCTGACACGTCAGGCCCGCCCATTCGGGGTGTTCTCCACACGCTGGGTAGGAGCTGTTCGCCGCGGCGCTGTAGTAGATCGTCTGTGTGCTGTCGTTCAGCGCCGTCTGCAGCTGCAGGGTATAGCTGCCTTCCAGTAGCACGCCGCCGCTACCGGTCTGCAGTTCGTCATCACCGGGTGCGGGGAGCTTCAGCCCCAGTTCGCCGTGTTCAGCGTTCGTGACTTCAACCGTGTATTTACCCGAGAGGCGCATACTGCTCGGCCATTTCGAGCATTCGCCTGATAGTTTCCCTTTTTCTTCTTTCCTACCAGCTTCGATCTTGACGAATTCTTTAGTCGTTTTGTTGTTTTTCAGTTCATCCCCAAGCTTTTTGCCCGTTTCAGTTTCGACAAGCTTCATCGGCAGAGCAGCAAAGACTATTTCGCCTGCTTTGGTTTCCCCGGTCGACTTGACTTCACATTCGCCGGTACTCGCCCTGCAGCCCTTCAGCATGATCGTCGCTTCACCCGTCCCAGGGTTACCTCCCGTGAGTTTTCTTCGCCTTTGACTTCGGTGCATTCGATCGACTCTCCCTGACTGACGAAATACATGTCAAACCGGCTTCCGGTTGTGTTCGCGGCTTTGGTTTCGCCCGTTTCGAGCTTTTTGCCTTTCTCTTCCCATTGAAAGCCGGATGCCGTGAGCGAATCGGGTGCCGCTGCGGGCTGACGGGTTTCCGTCACGTTCCCGCTGAGCGGTTCATAGACCGTGGTGCGTGCGATCTTCAGCCCGCTGGGTTCCGTCGTGACGGTCGTCGGCTTACGCAATTTCCATCCCAGATTGCCCTGACCGCTATAGGAGGTGGCGACGGTGCGCAGTTCTTCTTCTTTGCCTGAGGCGAGCGCGGCTTCTGTCATCTTCGTAACCAGACGGTAGGGGCCGCCAGATGGTGCGCCTTCTTCGTAAGCGTAGCGTAGGACCTGGCGGGCCTGGACCTGTGTACTACTCGCGAGCTTGACGGTGTGCTGGGGCCCGAGCGTCTTTTCCAGCTCGCTGCCTTCGCTGCTATACGTACTCTCGCTATCCAATAGTTTGGAGATTTCCGCGGATTTGTTTCCTTCTTTGAGTGCCGCCGCACGATTATCCGCACCCAGACTCCGCACGATGTCGTTGTTCGAGTTGTATTCGCTGGTCGCGATCGCGCCTCCCGGTGTCGCGACGTTGACCGTCCGCCTGCTCGCGTCGAGATAGTAGATGCTCGCCCGTTTGTATTCCTGAGCGGGCCACCCCTCGGGCTCATCCGGCGGGAACAGCGCGGTCGCTTCGGCCGGCAGATCGCTCTGCCCCCACGCCGCGACTTCCGAGGACCCCATCGCATACGGCGCACCAGACCCAGACACCGGCACGTGATAGTCGAGCGTCCACACCGAGCTGGTCCCCGGGTTCGGCGGCGTCGGCAGCGGACTATACGGTGTCCCGGAAGCCACAGCTGAGGTCGCGGTAGTCACCGCGACAGTCGACCCGGTGGCGTTCGCCGCCATAACCTGCGCGACCAGGCTGTGGCCTTCATCGCTTTTGACCGGATAGTAGCTCTGGTTCACAGCACCAGGGATGACCGTGCATTCCCCGCCGCTGGCATTGCAGTCCTCCCACTGGTAGCTGTAGGCGAGCGGGCTGTTGCTCCAGGTCCCGTTCCCGGCGACACTGATCTGCGTACCGACGACCGGTTTGCTGCCAGATAGCGTCGGCACGGCTGTGTTGGCCGGTGCCTGCCCGTTACCCAGCGCGCTCGATGCGGCCGGCCGGGTCACCGACAACAGCCGGCCGGTGTTCGAGTCGCCTTCGCTGGTGCCATAGCTCAACAGCCACGGCTGCTGGCCCGCCGCGCTCACGGCCGTCACGTGCCCTTCCACGTCATAGCCGTAGGTGCTCTTCAACGCCGGCGTGATCTGCGGATCCCACTCTGCTCGCAGCCGACCCTGCCTGTCATAGGCGTACTGCGCGACCCCCACCGTCGTCATTTCTTTCTCAGACGGATTCCACGCCGTCAGTGAGACGAGCGCTAGACGACCGGTGTATTCGCCCCATTCACTCGCGCCTTCGCCGGTCGCGGTCGTGCTCGATGCATACGTGAACGTCAACGCGCGACAGCCCCTGTTCAGCGTCGGCGAGCACGACACACCCGAAGGGACGGGTGCCAGCGCCTCTGTCGGCTCGACCACGCCACCCACCGTCTGATAGGCAAACGTCGTGGTATCCGTCGCGATCGCGCCTTCCTGCACCGTCGGCTTCCACACGCCGGTGCTGCCACTCGGCTGCGTAAACGTGGTCGAGGAGCCCACCGCCGCGTTGGCGAGCACGAACTCCACCGCGCCTTCCACCGTTTTTTCCTTCAGCGTCAGGTTGCTATCACCCACGGGCGAGTTATATTCGCCGCTGCCCTTGCTCGTAAACGACACCCGCGTGCCCTCGACCGAGGTCAACGTCATGATCCTCGCCGGTTCCCCACGCAACCCTGCCTGCGCACCCAGGCTGATACTCCACTGCGGCCCGAGGGGGCCTTCCGCACCCGCGGTCAGCTGACGCGAGTTATAGCTGCGGCTCACCGACACCGTCGATCCTGGGCCGCCGAGCGACGCATCGCTAGCCCCCAACGTGAAGTTGCCCGTCACCGGGTTGACCGAACCCGGACCCAACGCCAGCGGGCTAGCATGATGCGCGCTCGCCAACACCGTGAACGGGATTTCTTCTTTCGCTATATTCCCGGCATTATCGCTAGCCGTCACCGTAAAAGTATGTTTCCCCGTTTCATAGCTTTCGCCGCTGATCGTCCATTCGCCACTCCCACTACACGGCCCCGGAGAGCAGCCACGCGAGAAACCGCTTTTCACCTGCTTCCCATCGACCGCCAACGTGATCCACGAGACCCCAGAGCTCGGCGTCGTCCCCGAACCATCCGTGGCGCTCGCTTTCAACTGATACTGCCCTTCCCCGAATTCGCTGCCACTCGGCAACCCCGAGAGCGTAATGCCATGCGGTGGCGTGCTATCGATTTTGATTTTCTTTGTCGCAGTCGCCGACAAGCCAACAGCGTCTTCTACCTTCACTTCGAGCGTGTCTTCGCCATCGGGCAGCTTTTCTTCGCTATACCCCATATCGCCTTCGTATGACGCGGACTCCGGGCACTGCACGCTTTTGCACACAGACCCGCCAAATTCACCGTCAAGCGAGTGATAGCTCCATTTCGTCGCGTTCGGGGACGTCCAAGTCGCACCCTCCACCCCGAGACCCGGATCTTTCGCTTCGGCCTTCCCAAGCGAGTTACCAGGCGAATGCGAGCTCCGCCACCCCACACTTTCGCTAACACTCACCGAAGGACCCTGTTCCTGCTCGATCTCAACCGCAGCGCTCTGCAAATCAGCAGAAAACACGGCGCTACTGGACGTCGCCACATACTGCTCAAAGACCGCAGCATTACTATCATGAGCTTTTTCGCTGGCCGTCACCGGTTCGCACGCGCCTTTCACACACGCCGTCGTTTCCGCCTCACCGTTATACGGCAACCCCGCGACCGTGGTTTCCAGCCCAGCACTAGACGCAATATAGAGCGTATCTTCAACCGTTTTACCCACGTTTTCGGTGTTTGTCTTCGCCGTGACCCCATAGACACGCGAGAACCCTTGCGTCAGATAGTAAAACTCCGCGTACTGACCGGCCGTGTAAGCACCTTCAGCAGAATCCACCCGCGAATAATCATCACAAACACGTTCCTTGATCGCAGCCGACGTACTATAAAAATACCAGGCAGTTTCTTCACTCGTACCAGCAGCACATTCATGTTCGACCCTAATCACACGATCAACGACCGACGGATCGACATCAATCGGATACCGCCACCCACCCGACCCACGATTTACTTTCACCATCAGCATATTCCCCGCAACACTCACCGCGGCCGGCACCGACGCACCTTCCGCGTCCCGCGCACCCCCCACCAACACCGACGCGATCACCTCACCAGCAAAAACAACATTCACCACACCCGACCCAGCCCCCGCAACCTCCAAACTCGCACCTTCCGGCAAACCAACCCGAAAAAACAACTCTTCCGGACTTTCAACCGAACGCAACAACGTATCCGCCTCAAACCCCAACGTCGTCGGCTTAACCACCAAATCCGTATCAACCTGCGAATTGGCATACAACACCCCCGCACCATCAACCACGCCATCAACCGCGCCTTCCGAACCACCCAACACACGACCCTGCGAATCAACCGGCGTCAACGACACACCAACCCCAGACAACAACGACCCTTCCCCCACACGCACCGGAATCCGCACACCCACATCCGCAAAAACCGGTTCAAACGCGGCCCCCGCTTCCTTCAAGCCCAAATCGATCGGCACACGCTGACCCGGCGTCGTTTCAACCGCGAGCGGTTCCAGCGATTCGATCACCCCATGCCTACCTTCCCCCAAATCCACCGACACCGCACTATCCGTCGGATAACCCACTATATGCTGGCCAGCCGGAAGCTGCGGCGGACCACCCGCAGCTTCATCAATAACCCGCGGGAAAGCTTCCCCATCAACCCTCCTAGCCTGTTCAGCATCGAGGTTCTCATAAGCCGTCCCCGACACTTCACGCGCCTGCACCACCTCCGGACTACTACGCAACACTTCTTCCTGCTGCCCAATCTGCTGCCCACCATCCAACACCTGCACCCCCGCCACCACAAGCGAACCACCAAACACGCCAGAACGTTCGACGGCAGGCAACGCCACCGCAACACCCACCGACCAACACCCCAGACCCACACAAAACAACAGCCACACCACGAATCCTCGCACAGCGAACCTCATACAAGCCCCCGACACGCAAACACCGCAAACCTCCGACCTGACCGATCAACAGAACAGTTGCGGACAAACGTATTCGAGACTTCCCGGTTTGTCTATGCCCGATCGCGAAAACTACCGGGCAGTGAAAACAAGAGCCAAACAACAGATCAGCTATCAATCCGGTTAGACGAACGGGCCCGCCGGGACGGGCATGCCGATCAGCTCATGCCGACTATGCACATTGAGCTTGCGCCGGATGCTCACCGTGTGTTTGCGGACGGTTTCGACCTCGATCTCAAGAGCAAGCGCGATCACGGCATAGCTCTCGCCTTTGCTCAGATACCTGAGCACCTGGGTCTCACGTCGAGTGAGCGAGAAGACATTCTCAGGATATATGCGCTCAATCCGGTCGCAGTCCGCGGTCACAAAGATGCGTCCGCCCTGCCCTGTGCAGCGGACGGCAGCAAGGAGATCTGCCGGTGAGGCGTTCCGGGCGAAGCACGTGGCTCCGGCAGCGAGCACACGCATCCCGTATGCGTGCGAAGGATCATCTGCGAGCACCAGCACTCCGATCGCCGGAGCAATCTCTCTCAGGCGTTCGAGCAGCGAACGTGGGACTGCCTTATCCAAGATCACGACTCGTGGCGCCTGTTGCGCGATAGCGTTCTCGAGCTCCGCATCATCCACGTCGCTTGCGAGCACGTTAAGCCAGCGGTCGTCGCGTAGAACAGCCGCCAGACCACACGCCACCAGCGGATCAAAGCGGCCGACCACGACCGATATAAGGTCGTCCTCAGACATGCTTACGCCGTCGCGCGCCTCAGGGAGCCGGTCAGCGCATGACACTGGCTTTGTCATCGGCAGCTCACGCCGTACGGGTTGTTACTTCCTAGACAGAGACGGTTCACTCTTACCGCCGAGTCTCGCTGCCGCCCCCGTTCACGTACGCGATCATATACAACAGAGCCGGTGATTGGAACGCCAGAACGAGCTGATCTGCCGCAACGAGCGCAAATCGCTTGTTCGCATAATCCCGTGCTTCCGAATTTACCTCACCTGGAGTCAGCCTCAACATTCAGTCGGTGGTGCGACGCCGGTACAGGTGGGTGGCCAGCGGGGCGAAGACGACGATCAACGCCACCGACCAGAGCAGCGACGCGAGCACTGGATGCTGCATGGGCCAGGCGTGGATCGTCGCCGAGGGATTGGGATTCGCGAACAGCTGGCGGGCGGCGGCGGTCACTGCGCTCACCGGGTTCCAGTTGGCGAGGAGCCGCAGCGCCGCGGGCATGCGCTCGGTGGGGACGAGCGCGTTGGAGACGATCGCCAGGGGAAACAGGATCACGAGCCCCACGCTCTGGGCCGACTCGGGACCCTTGCTCACCATTCCCAGGCACGCGCAGCCCCACGACAGGGCATAGCTGAAGAGCAGGAAGATGCCGAACCCGCCGAGCGTCGAGAGCACGCTGCCCTCCGGCCGCCAGCCGACGATCAGCCCTGTCACGGCGACGAACGCTGCGCAGATAGCGGCAGTCAGTACGTCTGCGAAGGTTCGCCCGACGAGCACCGCGGGCCGCCACATGGCGAGCGTCCGGAAGCGGTCGATCACACCGCTGTTCAGGTCAGTGCTCAGCCCGACCGCCGTGCCCATCGCCGAGGTGGTCAGGTTGAGCCCAAGCAGGCCGGCGATCGCAAAGCTCTTGTAGCCGCCACCGCCGGGCAGCACAACCCCGGCGCCGAACACGTAGACGAACAGCAACGTGAAGAGCACGGGCTGGACGGTGACGTCCGAGAGCTGTAGCGGCTCGCGCGCCATGTGCACGAGGTTGCGCCCGATGAGCACCGCGACGTCGCAGATCTGTCGCACGAGGCCGGGCGATCTCGCCGGCCTCGCGACCGGCGCGGGGGGAGCCTGCGGGGTGACGGTCATGGTCGAACGACCTCCAGGTCTGAGTTGGACGGTTCGGGGTGGGCGCGTTCGCAGCCGGCGGGACCCTCGATGCCCTCCATGGGATGACCGGTCAGGGCGAAGAACACGTCGTCGAGCGAGGGTTGATGGACCTCCACGTCGTCGACCGTGATCCCCGCCTGATCGAGCGCGCGCACGACCGTCGTGGCCAGCCCGGCAGCGCTGCGCACCGGCGCCCGCAGGCGGCGCCCGTCGTGGCTCACCTGCACGGTACCGGCGACGAACGGGTCGAGTGCCTTCGAGGCAGCAGGACGCGCCTCGCTGAGCGTGACCTCGAGGCGTGCTCCCCCGGTCTGCGTCTTCAGCTCGGCCGCCGTGCCGCCCGCGATCACTCGGCCGTGGTCGATGACCACGATCCGATCGGCGAGCTCGTCGGCCTCGTCGAGGTACTGGGTGCTCAGCAGCAGCGTTACGCCGTCGGCGACGAGCTCTCGAATCACACCCCACATCCGCACTCTGCTGGTGGGGTCCAGGCCGGTCGTTGGCTCATCGAGGAACAGCACCGGCGGTCGCGTCACGAGGCCCGCCGCAAGGTCCAGGCGCCGGCGCATCCCACCCGAGTACCCCTTGAGGATGCGGTCGGCGGCAGCGGTGAGATCGAAGCGGTCGAGCAGCTCGGTCGCTCGCATCCGCGCCTCGGCGCGGCGCAAACCGCTCAGGCGTCCGACCATCACGAGGTTCTCGCGACCAGTGAGGATCTCGTCGAGCGTCGCGTCCTGAGCGGTGACCCCAATGTTGCGCTGCACGGCGGCCGCCTCGCTGACGACATCATGGCCAGCGACGCGCGCCGAGCCGCCGTCGGGGATCGTGAGGGTCGTCAGGATGCGGACCGCCGTCGTCTTGCCGGCGCCGTTCGGGCCGAGAACGCTGAGGACGGTGCCGGCCGGCACCTCTAGGTCGATCCCGTCGAGCGCGACGGTCGCGTCGAATCGCTTCGTGAGGCCGTGGGCTTCGATCATCGGGGCGTTGCTCACAACACATCTCCTGCCGGTCGACGGTGGCTCCTGGTGGGAGTACGTGATACTACAGTAACTGAAAAAATTGTGCAACTGAACTTATTGCTAACCTCCGGACATGGTCGATGAGGGGTCCCGCGATGCAGATCCGCTCGACGACGACGATGCCTCGGGGGGGCTGTCCGACGAACGCAGGATCTACCGCCTGCTCGCGCGGGAACTCGGGAGCGAGCTGGCCGACGCGTTCGTGTGCGCGCGCGAAACCCAAGAGCGCTGGGAACGCCGGCGCCATCCGCACGACGGTCTGCGCGAGCGCAAGAAGCGGCGCACACGCCAGCAGATCTCCGACGTGGCGACGTCGCTGTTCGTGGTGCGCGGCTTCGACCACGTCAAGGTGTCCGAGATCGCCGAGATCGTGGGGGTCTCGGAGAAGACCGTATACAACTACTTCCCCACCAAGGAGTCGCTCGTCTTCGACCGCACGGACGAGACGGTCGCGCGCCTGGTGGCGGCGTTGCGCGAGCGCCAGGCGGGCGAGTCGCCGACGAAGGCGATGCTGCGCGCGCTCGGCGAGGACATGGAGGATCTCGAAGACCTTCCCGACGCGATCTACATGTTCCTGCCCCTGTTCGCCGAGATGCTCGCGAGCACGCCGTCGTTGCGCGCGGCCTTGCTGGACCTGCAGAGCCGGCTCGTCGACGTCGCCACCGAGGAGCTCGCGGCGCTCACCGACGTCGATCCGCGCGATCCCGAGCCACTGATCGCCGCCCGCGCGATCGTCGGGCTGCACGAGCTGGCCTTCGCGTCGCGCATCCGCCACATCCAGCAAGGGCTGCGCGCCAGAGCGCTGCGCGACGCTGTGTTGGCCGATCTCGAACGCGCCGCCAGGCTGCTGGACACCGGACTGTGGTCGTTCAACCTGCTGACGCAGGGCGCGCGCACCCGCCAGCAGCTGTGCGAGGCCGCTCGCACGGCCGAGGACGCCCGAGGCCAGGTCCTTGACGCCCTCAAGCAGGCCCGAACCGCGTGGCGGGAGCTCCGCAAGACCGAGCACAGCACGCGCAAACGAGAGCGCGGCGAGCGCTAGCGGTCCGCTGGCGCAGCGGTCGAGCACCACCCTCCACTCCCTGCTGATGGCCCTCTCCGAGTCGCATTAGGCAACCCTAAGTAGGGATGCCTAATCTGTGTTACCGTTCGCCTCCCGGCATAGCCGAGTGTGTAGGTCGGATTTCCGGGAGAGCCTCAGATGTCGCAGGATCATCCAACCACAGAGCGCCCCAGACAGGGCACCGGCAAGCGCGTCAACGAGCGCGTGAGCTTCTACGTGTGGACGGCCGTCGTCCTCGCGGTAACGGTCGTGGCGGTCGTGCTCGGCTGGCATGCGCGGGGTGGGACGACCGATCCCACTGCACTACCGCCAGGTCACCGTCTGAGCCACACCACGGTGGTGATCAACAGCGCGATTCTGGTACTACGCGAGGGTCTCGAGACGATCCTTGTGCTGGCCGCGGTGACGGCCAGCTTCCTGGGCGGCAACCGGATCTACCGCCGGCCGGTCGCCATCGGTGGGGCGAGTGCCATCGCAGCCGGCATCGCCACGTGGTTCTTCGTTGTCTGGTTCATCGGCCAGTTCCACGGCGGCGAGTTCGACGTACAGGCCGCAACCGGGCTGCCGTCGCTGATCGTGTTGCTAGTCGTCATGAACTGGTTCTTCCACAAGGTCTACTGGACCGGCTGGATCTCCAATCACCACAAGCGCCGGCGCAGCCTGCTTTCGGCCGATCCAGACACCAACAAGCGCCGCATGCTGCTGGGCCTGGCACTGCTCGGGTTCACGTCCGTGTACCGCGAGTGCTTCGAGGTCGTGATCTTCCTGCAGAACCTCAGAGAGCTGTACGGCTCGAGTGTCGTCCTCGAGGGCGTGGTGATCGGCTGCCTGTTCACCGCCGCCGCGGGTGTGCTGACGTTCGGGCTGCACCAGCGGCTGCCGTACAAGCGACTACTCATCATCACCGGGGTGATGCTGCTGTTCGTGCTGCTCGTGTCCGTCGGCGAGGAGGTCAACGAGATGCAACTCGCCGGATGGATCGGAACAACCGAGGTCCACGGCCTCTACATCCCCGGCTGGATGGGCACCTGGTTCAGCCTCTTTAACAACTGGGAGACCTTCATCGGCCAGGCGATCGCGCTGCTGCTCGTGCTCGGCTCTTACGTGGGCGCCCAGTACCTGCGCGTCTGGCGGCCCCGCCGGCGCGGTCAGCAGGCCGCCAGGCGCGCCGAGCGGATACCCGAGCAGCCCGCCGACATTGCCGTGAGCGGGCCGCTCGCCGGTGCGCTGTAGTTCCTGAGACGGTCACCGTGCATCCCTGCTGCAACGGATGGCGGGAGTCACGGGAAGCGCGCGGCCCAAGGCTCGCGCTCCACCCCGACGGCGTTGATGACATAAGACAGCAGTCGATACCAACCGGCGATGACAAGCAGCTCGAGCAGTTGCTCGTCGTCGAAGCGTGTCGCCAGCTCCGCCCACAGCGCGTCTGAGACCGTCGCTGTGTCGTGCAGCTCGTCGGCGAGTGCGATCAGCGCCGCGTCGGCCTCATCCCAGGCGGGATCGTCGCGCTCCCCGTGCACCGTCGCAGCGATCTGCTCGTCGCTCAGGCCGAGCGGCTTGCCGTAGGCGAGCACGTGCACCCCCCACTCGTACTCTGCTCCGACGCGCGCGCACGTGCGGTGAATGACGATCTCGCGCTGGCGCGGCTCCACTTTGCCATGGCCGAGGATCCCCGCTCCCAGCGGGCGCATGCGCGAGGCGAGCTCCTCGTGGATGTTGAGCGTCCGAAACAGCTTCAGCGGCTCCACTTCGCTCCCGGGCGCCATCCACTTGCGTAGCGCAGCCTCAATGTCGGGGCGATACGGCGGATCCAGCGGTGCAATTCGCGGGGAGCGTGCGGTCTCAGGCATCGTTTATCCTTTCGCTTCGATAATCGAAACGCAAAGGATAGCTTCTAATTTCAAAGCACACAAGCAAGACGGCGCTGCAGGGTCGCCCTGTGCGCGGCTCGCGAACGGGCCGGCCGGTCATGGCGCTGCTCGACCTGCTCGGCAGGCGCTGGGCATTGCGGGTGCTTTGGGAGCTGCGCGAGGACGGGGTTCCGACGTTCCGTGAGTTGCAGGCTCGATGCGGACACATCTCCTCGAGCGTGCTCAACGAACGCCTGCGAGAGCTGCGCGACGCCGACATCGTCGCCGCGCCGAACGGCGACGGCTATCACCTCACAGACGCAGGCCACAGCCTGCTACAGACACTCGCCCCCATCGACGCGTGGACAAAACACTGGGCCGAGCGCGCCGCCGGCTCCGAGGCCGGACCCGCGTCACTATGAGCACATCGACGCCGGCGGCCACGCAGGCGCTGGCCGCGGCCGCCGAAGCTGACCTGGAGGCGCTGGTCGCCATCTCCAGCCCGTCGGGCGATGCGGACGGGGCCGAAGCCACCCTTGCGCTGTGTGCATGCCGGCTTCCTGCCCGAGCCACAGTCGAGCGGGTCCCCTGTTCCTCACCGGGACACGCCGAGGACCTGGTGGCCCGCGTGAGCGGCACCGGGTGCGGCCGGATCCTGCTGCTGGGTCACGTCGACACGGTGGTCGCCCACGCCGAGCACCGTCCTCTCCGCCGCGAAGGCGACACCTGGCGAGGCTCCGGGACAGTAGACATGAAGGGGGGCGTTGCTCTGGCTCTCGGCCTGGCGCGCTGGCTGGCCGAGAGCCCGGCGTCATTCGCTGAGCTGGGAGTGCTACTGGTGGTCGATGAGGAGTGGCGCTTGGAGCCGTTCGCCCACGTCGAGCGCTTCGCCGACTACGACGCATGCCTGTGCTTCGAGGCCGGCGAGCGCACACCCGCAGGCAAGGAGGGCGTGGTCGTTCAGCGCAAGGCCGCCGGCACGCTCTGCGTCTCCGGACACGGGCGCGCTGCCCATGCCGGCTCGAACCCCGACGCGGGAGCCAACGCTCTGTTGGCACTAACCGAAGCTGCAGGAAAGGCGGCGGCGTTGCATCACCCCGGCGGACCCGAGGCGCTGAGCGTGGTACCCACCAGAATCCGGGCCGGAGAGGCAGTCAACGTGGTTCCCGCGGCGGGAGAGCTGATGATTGACGTGCGCGCCGACAGCCACGCATCCTTCGCAAGCGTCGTCGATGCCGTCTCCCGCTCCGCGCAAGCGGCGCACGTAGAGGTCGAGGTGGTCCGCAGCTGGCCCGGGATGGACACAAGAGAGGCGACCATCGGCCTGCTCGAGGCCGCGGGTGCGCGAATCGGCGCTGAGATCGTCGGCGTCGCCCGTGGCGGGGCTAGCGACGCCAGCCACTTCGCCGGCACGATCCCGCTTACCATTGACGGCCTCGGGCCTCGGGGCGGCCACGCCCACTCGCCTGAGGAGTATGTGCACGGTCCTTCCCTGCGCGAGCGTGCCGAGGTGGCGATGGCGATCGCCGCGGCGCTGCTCGCCTCGTGAGCATCCCGCAGCCTCTACCACGCATCGCAAACGCCCGGGCTCGCCACGGTGCTCGTCACAAGATCTTCTCCAGACGGAATATGTAGCTGATGGCCCCCGCTCACTACTCGACGCTCAGCGACGGTCAGCTACTCGAGCTGACCGTCGAGGACCCGGACGCATTCGGCGCCTTCTACGACCGCTTTGAGGAGGAGGTGCTCGCGTTCTGCTGGCGCGCGACGCGACGCGCGGACGTCGCGGCGGACCTCACCGCGGAGGTTTTTGCAGCCGCGCTTTCCTCGGCAGGCCTGTTTCGCGCTGAGCTCGGCAGTGCGCGCGGATGGCTGTTCGGGATAGCTCGACACGAGTTGGCCGACATGTGGCAGCGTGGACGCGTGGAGGATCGTGCCCGGCAACGGCTCGGCTTCGAGCCGATGAGCCTCGACGACGATGCGCTGGCGCGCATCGACGAGCTCGGCACACGCGGATCCGGCGGCGCGTTGAGACTGCTGGAGGATCTGCCCGATGACCAGCGGGTGGCCGTGCAGGGACGCGTGCTGCAGGAGCGCAGCTACGACGAGCTCGCGCGCAGCCTGTCCTGCTCGCAGAGCGTCGTGCGTCAGCGCGTCAGCCGGGGGCTGCGCAACCTCAGACAGCGATTGGAGCTCTCGCAATGACCTACCTGCCCGCACTAAGGAGCTCACTAGTGCACGCCGCGCACCGTCAACACCAGGTCTCGCTGGCAACAGACGAGCGCGAGCGCGCCTCGCGCACAGCTCGGCGGCGACGCACTATGCACCGCGGACGAGCGGTCCTCGCGAGTGTGGTACTCGGGCTCTCGGGCACCGCGGTGGGAGCCATACACGTCGGTGCACCGCTCGGGCCGGAACTCCCGCTGTCTCGTTCGATCACCAAGCCCGTAACGGCCCCCGGCGCCGTCGCGCCGTACCGGCTCGGCGAGCCACCGCAGAAAACCACACAATCCCCATCGAGCGTCCCAGCGTCGTGAAGTTCCGTGCCGGCTCGATCGTTGAGGTCGTCGTGCTCATCGCTGTCGCGGTCGCGGTCGCGCTCGGCATCCAGGCATTCATCGTCAAGCCCTACAAAATCCCCAGCGGCTCGATGGAGCCAACGCTGGCAATCGGACAGCGCGTGCTAGTCAACCGCATCGGCATGGACTTCAGCCAACCGCACGTCGGCGAGATCGCAGTGTTCCACCCGCCCGAAGGCGCCGAACAGCAACAGTGCGGGCCGACGCCGCACCCGATCACACCCGGGAGCGCAGCGTGCTCGCAGCCGCTCCCCAAGGAGTCGAGCGTCAACTTCATCAAGCGGATCGTCGCCGGACCGGGCGACGAAATCTACGTCAAGGAAGGCCACGTCTATCGCAAGTCAGCAGGCACGAGCCAGTTCGTGGCAGAGCAAGACCCCTACATCAAAGCCTGCGGCATCAGCTCGGAGTGCAACTTCACCACGCCCATCAAGATCCCGCCCGGACACTGGTTCATGATGGGAGACAACCGAGGCGACTCCGACGACAGCCGATTCTGGGGACCGGTCCCCACCGCCTGGATCATTGGCGAAGCGATCGCCACCTACTGGCCCCCCGACCGCATCGGCACCCTTTGACGCCGTGCCGACACGCCAGTAAACCACCGGCGGTGAACGCTCCGCGGGACGGCGTGGGCGTACGCCAGTCTGTGCGCGCTAATCCCGCAGCTCAACCACGAGCGGTATACCGGTGTCGAACCAGTAGTGGTGGAGCTCCTTGATCTTCGCGCGTGTCGGGAGTCCGCGCAGATGCAGGTCGCACTCGCCATAGTCGAACAGACTGACCGTCTCGCACAGCGCCTCTCTCGCCTGCTCCAACTCTGACGGCTCTTGCAGCTCTCGTGCGACGCCCGCGAATGTGCCACCACGAATCTGCAGGCGCACGTTTGGGTTCGCCCGGATGTTCAAAAGCCACGCCGCGACGGCAGACGGGCGGGTCATCGCCAGCTCGGGGGGCCGGAGCTGGACGATGTACGCCTTGCTCCCTCTTCGGACCACGCGGATGCACTTGCGTCGGGTCTTCCCGGTCTTGCGCCCGGTCGTCGAGATCACGCCGTATCCGGACGGTGGCCGAACCGCGAAGAACGGAAGCATCAGTGCGCTCAGAACGCGACCGTCTCTCGCCGAGCGGATGAGGCGCGCGTGCTTCGACGCTTGTTTGGTGGCGGTGTCACGCACATATGCGAGATGCGCTCCGCCGTCCTCGTCCTGCGGTGTCGCGCGGGTGTTCGTCGCTACGGTTGCTTGGGATGGTGAGGGCGCCATCTGCGATCCTCCTTCAAGTTGCACATCGTCTAGTACAATGTCTTATACAGTGTCTAACCGCAAATGTCCAGCACAACCACCGATACGCACCGCACCAGGCTGCTCGAGGCAGCACAGACGCTGTTGAGCGAGCGCGCGTACGGCAACATCACCGCGCGCGACCTCGTCGCCGCCTCGAACACCAACCTCGGGTCGATCGGCTACCACTTCGGCTCCAAGGAAGCGCTGCTCAACGAGGCCATTGGGCTTGCCTTCGAGGACTGGACCGAGGCGATTGGCCGCGCTATCCGCGGCGACGCCCGCGCCGGACTCCCCGCACTGATGGCCAGCTCCCTGCGCGTCGTCCTCGACGAGTACGACTCAATCCGACCGTACCACCGAGCGTTCATCGAGGCGCTCGCACGCAGCGCGCGCTCACCTGCGCTCCGAGAACAACTCGCAGCGCACTACCGCAGACAACGAGACCGAGTGGCCGGCTGGATCGCCGAGTCGCTCGGCGACACACTCGAACGTCACGAAGCCCGGCACCTCGCATCGCTGCTGATCGGCACCGCCGACGGCATGCTCATCCAGTCCTTCATCGACGCGGAGGACTCCCCCACCAGTCGCGAGCTCGCCACCGCCACCAGCAGAGCCTTCGCTGCCGCCCGCAACCAACCCCGCCCAACGCCACCAGAGCGGCTAGCGACGAGGAGGGGAAAGCGATAGACAACAAGCTGCTAACGGTTCTCGATGAGCTGCATCGCCACGGCACCGAGCACGACGCCGGCAAGACCGATCGGCTCGAACGGCTGCGCAACGTCGAGCCCGATACCGCCCAAGTGTTGTCGGTCCTCGTGAAGGCAACCGCTGCACGGCACCTGCTGGAGATCGGAACCTCCAACGGCTACTCAACCCTATGGCTGGCCGACGCCATCCGCAGCACCGGCGGGCATCTGGTCAGTGTCGACATCGACGCGACACGCAGTGCTCTGGCCGCACAGAACCTCGACCGGGCCGGTTTGCGCGAGCTGGTGGAGCTGCGAGTCGAGGACGCTGCCGTAAGTCTGCACAAGACACCCGACGGAGGCTGGGACATGATCTTTCTGGACGCCGAACGGCCCGCCTACGCCAGCTACTGGCCGGATTTGGTGCGCGTGCTGAGACCCGGAGGCCTGCTGGCAGTCGACAACGTGCTATCCCACGCCGATCAGGTCGAGGAGTTGCGCTCGCTGATCCGTCCTGATGAACGCGTCAGCGAAGCAGTCGTGCCGACCGGCGCGGGTCTGCTTCTGGTCGTCAGGAATCCGGACCTGCGGTGAGCCATGCAAAAAGGTTAATGCCGACTGAGACCGCGGTCCAGAATCACGATCAGCCGCTCGAATGTCTCGTCGAGTGAGAGCTCGATCGCGAACCCCTCTCCGGCTTCGAGTGAGACGAAGCCGTGAAGCGCCACGCGGATTGCGCGCGCCGCATGCACCGCGTCGTCACCGTCGAGGTCGTATCCGCGCAGGACGGCCAGGACGACGTCTGTCACCGCGCGGCCGGCCACGATGGCGTCCTCGTCGGCCTGAAGCTCGCGAGCACGCTGGGCGGCCGCGTAGCTTCCCGGATGCTCGTGCGCATATTCACGGTATGCATGTGCGATCGCACGTAGCGCATCGGCACCCGCTCGTCCCGCCACTGCGTGAGTAAGCTTGGCTGCGAGCTCGTGTGCACCGCGACCCCCGAGCCGCCGCCGCAGGTCCTCCAGGCTGGCGACGTGTGCATATAGCGACGGCGAGCGGACGCCGAGCACCGCCGCGAGCTGCGCGAGTGTCATTGACTCCAAGCCCTCGGTGTCGGCGAGCAACGCGGCGGCATCCACGACCGCCGCCGTGTCGAGCCGGGCACGGGGCATCAGTGGCTGCCGGCGCGAGCGATCGCCGCGTCCATCGCCTCGCCGGGGGAGCTGATGACGGGACCGTGACCGCACGCGAGAATCTCTGGCTCCAGTGCCCGCAGAGCACTCGCCGACGCAACGACCTGGCTCCGATCCTGGGTTCCCATCGTCGCAAGTGGAAAGCGCTGGAGAATCCGGTTGGGGACCTCGGCACGCCAGTAGGTCGTAAATGTGTCGCCGGCAAGCAATGTGTGCTCGCGTGTATCGAGGAACGCAACATGTCCGGGGCTGTGGCCTGGGCAGGCGATCACCTCGAGACTGCCGATCCGCTCACCGCCCTTCAGACGCGTATCGGGTGCCGTAGTGATCTTCGGCCAGGACCCGCGGAGCTTCCCGTCCACGACATGCTCGCCGGCGAGGATGCGAGCATCGAGCTCACCCATCAACACCTCTACATGCGCGCCGAGCTGCTCGCGCAGCGCGTCGAGCGAGCCGACATGGTCGCCATGTCCATGCGTCAGCGCGATTCGCCGAATCTCGCCGCCGGCCTCGCGCGCGGCCATGACCAGTGCATCAGCCGCGCGACCGAGCGTCGTGTCCACGAGCGTGAAACCGTCCAGCTCACGAACCAGGTAGGCGTTGACGAAGTGCAAGCGGTCCAGTTGGATCAGGTTCTCGGTGATATGAGTGGTCTTCAATTGTCTAAGTCTCCTAGGAAATTGCCTAATATGCTTAGCCTAGCATAGCTTGGTCGCCGCTGGATGAGTGGTCGACGGTCAATCTAGGGACGGTCACCGAGCCAGTAACGGGGGCCCGGTCCGAGGCGAGCTGCCCGGTCATCCGGGTTTGACAGTCTGCAGCGCTCGAGCGAGAGGCAGCCACACCCGATGCACCCGGTGAGGCCTGCCTTGAGCCGTTCGAGCTCGACGATCCGCTCGTCGATCCTCGCGGTCCAGCTGCTCGACAGACGCGACCAATCGCGCCGCGTGGGTGCGCGATCGGGAGGCAGCTTGGCGAGCTCGACCGCGATCTCCTTGAGGCTCAGTCCGATCCGCTGGGCGAACACGATGAACGCAATCCGACGCAGCACAGGCCGCGGATAGCGCCGATGGCCGGAGCCGACCCGCTCTGAGTGGATCATGCCCCGCTCCTCGTAGAAGCGCAGCGCCGAGGCCGCGACGCCGCTGCGGCGCGAAACCTCGCCGATGGTGAGGAGCGTGGACACGCAGATAGCAAACCACACCTTGCCCTTGACTTCAAGCTTACTTGAGCTTATAGCATAAGACAACGCCCCTCTTGAACGCGAAGGAGACAGGATGAGCACGACACCAACAGCCAGCCGCCAGATCACGGACGAGGTCACCGCCTGGCCCGGCATCGAGGCAGGGCCTGGTCGCCGCGGCGAGCTCGCATTCAAGCTCGCCGGCAAGGAGATCGGTCATCTGCACGGTGATCATGCCGCACACTTCTTCTTCCCCGAGCAGGTCTGGGAGGAGTTGACAGCGCAGGGCCGGATCGGGCCGCATCCGGTGTTCCCGCACAAGCACGGCCCGGCCGCGCGCAGGATCGAGAACGCGGAGGACATCCGCGACGTGGTCGAGCTGATGCGGCTCAACTACGACCGCATCAGAGCACACCGGAGCTCACCCGCAATGGTAGGGTTTCCCTAGAGCGATCTATCTACTAGAAGCAACGCGAAGGAGCGTCATGCCGAACATGGATCTGCCCATTGAGCGCACCGAGGACGATCCGATCGCGCTGGTCCAGCCCGCAGCCGACACGATCGCCGGCGGCCAACTGCGGCTGCGGCCCCACGGATGGCTGCGTCACTACGCCGGTTTCTTGTCGCCCAGCGCCGCCGCTGCCATGCCGCTGATCCTGGAACGCAACCGCCCCCAGCGCTTGCAACGACTGGTGGCCACCGTCGGCGACAGCGCCGCCCAGCGGCGCCGGCCCACCCGCCCGCGCATGCGCGCGCTCACCGCCGCACCCGGTGCACGGCTGAGCTGGCGCACGGTGCCAGTCCCCGCCTCGCCAGGCGCCGACGGGGCAATCGTGCACCCGATCGCCGCCTCCACGTGCGACATCGACTGCCCACTGGTGCTCGGCGCCACCCAGCTCGCCCTTCCACTGCACCTTGGGCACGAATGCGTCGCCGAGGTCCTGTCGGTTGGCGAGCGTGTAGCCACCGTCAGGCAAGGCGACCGCGTGGTCGTCCCCTTCCAGATCAGCTGCGGCGCCTGCGCCCCCTGCGAAGCGGGACGTACCGGCAACTGCATCAGCGTTCCTCCGCTCTCTTCCTACGGCATGGGCCTCGCCACCGGACACTTCGGCGGCGCCTTCTCGGATCAGCTTGCCATCCCGTACGCGGATGCCATGCTCGTCCCACTGCCCGACGGCGTCGACCCCGTGGCCGCGGCGAGTGTCTCGGACAACATCTGCGATGCCTACCGTCACATCGCGCCCCATCTCCCCGCCCTCCTTGACGCCGACCCCGATACCGAGGTACTAATCCTCGCCGGCCTCAGCTCACGGCCCACATTCAGCGCCAGCACCCCGCTCTACACAGGCCTGATCGCTCGCGCGCTCGGCGCCCGCAACGTCAACCTCGTGGACTCCCGCTCCCACGTCCGCATCCAGGCCGAGCGGCTCGGACTAAACGCGCTGCATCCCCGCGCGCTGCGCCGGCGCGCCCCCGCCCCGCTGGTCGTGCACATCAGTACCGACCGCCTCGCTGTCGCGCTGTCGCACACCGCCCCTGACGGCATCTGCACCAGCTCCGGCGGCCTGCACCGCGACGCCAGCATCCCCCTCCTGCGGATGTACGTCCGCCGCACCACTCTCCACGTTGGCATCCCCCATACGCGCGCCCTCATGCCCCACGTGCTCGAGCTCATGGCCCGGGGAGCTCTACGTGCCGGGGATGTTGTCACGACCGTCGCCCCACTCGACAACGCCCCAGCCGTACTACGAGAGCACGTTCGTAGCGGCGGAGTAAAGACGGTGCTGACCGCGTAGTCGAGGCTCGTCTGCGAGATAGGACAGCGCTGTCGAGCAGCTGCAGTCGATCGGTCTTGGACACCGGGTCATAGCGCTCATCGAGCGCGCGGCGGACAAGCTCGGCCAGCGAACGACCACTGCTGGCCGATGTCGGCGCGAGAAGACCGACCTCGATCACACGGCGCGAAGCAGATACTTCGCGAAAATCCCGTCCTCGGAGTGCTCGGCCTGGGCGATCTCAAAGCCACTGCGCACGATCATCGGCTCCAGGAGCCAACTGAAGGTGGAGTGCTCGTCGCGGACGTGCTCCTCCAGCTCCGCGCGGCTCCACTCCGCCTCAACAGTGTCACCGCCGATCGCACACCACGCCTCGATTCGATCCTCCGCTTCTGCGGGGGCGAAGTTGTAGACGACATCCCATAGTCGGAGCACTCCGCCCGGACGAAGCAGGAGACGAAGCCGGCTGAGCGCCAGCGCCTTCCAGAAGTCGGGTAGGTGATGCAGGGCGTAGCGGGAATAGATGAAGTCCGCCAGGTTTCCGAAGTGCTCGTAGGTCAGGAAGCCGGCTTGAACGATCTCGACGTTGCTGAGCCCGAGATTCGCGACCTTAGTCTGGAGCTGGTCCAGCATAAGCTCGGATACGTCCACGGCGATCACGCGAGCGCACACGGGCGCCACCTCGACGCTGAACTGCCCTGTCCCGACACCGAGCTCCAAGACGAGTGACTCTCGCGTCAGACCCATGCGCTGAAGGAGAGCGACCTCGCTGCTCGCGTCCGCGTCCTCCTTGGTGTCGTACCGCGCAACGTGGCCTGCGTCAAGATTCTCCCTGCCGGCGTGGCTCAACTCATCGATGAACCAACCCGGCGCGGACCGGATGGGGCGATCCGAACTCACGACGGCGATCATGCCACAGGCCCGCAGGGCGGATCGGCCAGCCCTCACCGGTTGGCGAGGACCCGGTTGCCCCTCGCGCAGGTACTCAACCGAGGAGGCCGCAGCCGCCTAACACCACAGCAAAGCTAGGACCAGCTCACTTATCCCCACAACACAATCACGGAGAAGACCATGCAGATCACCAAGAACTCCATCGAGACGATGACCGGGCCGAGTGATTGGTTCACCGGTGCTGTCTACATCGACACCGTTGCCACACCATCAGAGCCATCGCGCCTGTCGGCCAGCAGCGTCCACTTCACGCCCGGTGCCCGCACCGCCTGGCACACCCACCCCAACGGCCAGACCATCTACGTCACCGAGGGCACCGGCTTGTGCCAGCGCCGTGGCGGCTCGATCGAAGTCATCCGACCCGGCGACCGCGTGTTCTTCGAGCCCGGCGAGGAGCACTGGCACGGCGCCGCGTCCAACCGTTTCATGACCCACCTAGCGATGGTCGAGATAGACGACAAGGGAAGCAACGCGACCTGGGGCGAACACGTCACCGACGACGAGTACAAGGCCGCGCCAGCGTGATAGGCGCGGCGTCGTCCCTTGACGAGTTGGCCTCGGTGTCCAGGTCGGCGGCGTCGGTGAAGGGCAGTGCCTCGTTCAGGCCCGTCAGCTCGAACAGGCACTGCACGTTCTCAGGGCCGGGAACGATCCTCAGGTCATGGCCACGTGCGCGGCACAGTTCATGTCCTGTGATGAGCGCCTGCAAGCCGCTTGAGTCGATGAATGCGAGGTTTCTGAGGTCAATGACGATGCGCTCTGGCTCGCCGGCGGAGGCGTCTTTGAGAGCCGCTTCGATGTTGGGGGCGCCCAGTAGGGTCGCACCCAGTGCTGTGATGTGGCTCCCAGCCTCGGGACTCGCGCCGTCGCTGGATGGCGCCGCTCAAGCGTGAGGGCCGCCAGCGGTGGTCTTGCCGGGGTCGGGGCGGGGTGTGGCGATGCGCGTTTGTGACGTCGTGGCCTCTTGTAGGGCTGCTGGGAGCGTGGGATGGATCGCGACGGCACCGGGCAGCCCGACGATCGAGGCGAGGCGCTTTAGCTGTGAGGTGTCGGGAATGACGAGGATCAGCTTGGCGCGGCGGTGTTCGATGCGGTCGCTGAGACGCAGCAGCATGTCGATGCCCGCGCTGTCGATGTAGCGGGTCTCGCTGAGGTCGACGACGAGGGCCGAAGCGTCGGGTCCAAGCGCGTCGGCTAGCTGCTGCTGGGTGATAGTGGCGTTCGCGGCGTCGATGTCTTCGTTGACGTGCGCGATTGGAACTCCGTCGATCCGTTCGAGCTCCAGCGGACTCATGCTCGGTGGGAGAGTCGCTTGGTCATCGTCACGACGGTTCCTGCGTCGTCGCTGTCGATCGTCACGCTGTCGACTAGCGAGCGCATGATCTCGAGTCCCCTGCCGCCGCCTTGCCGGCGGGCGGTGCGCCATCGGCCAACGTCGCAGACGGTGACTGTCACGTCCTCGCCGTCGTGCTCGCAGCGCATTGTGAAGCTCGCTTCGCGAGCGCCGTAGGCGTGCTCGATCGCGTTGGCGGCGGCCTCGGAGGCTGAGAGGGTGATGTCGAATAGCTCGTTTTCGTTGGCGCCGGCGACGTGGAGCCAGCGACCAAGTGTGTTGCGCAGCCCGCCGAGAACATTGGGACGGGCCGGCAGGATCATCTCAAGGCTGTCTTCGAGCGGCACAGTCTCGATGGCCAGGAGCGCTATGTCGTCCTCGAGCGGAGTCTCGTCGACAAGCGCGCGGTATATGCGGTCGGCGAAGGAGGAGTCGGTGCGTTGCGCGGCAGCCTGGGCTGCGATGGTCAGCCGTTGGAGGCCCTCGTCGATCGACTCGTCGCGTCGCTCGATGAGCCCGTCGGTGTAGAGCAGGAGTCGGCTGCCGGTCGGGAACGGGTGGCGGCAGGCTTGGTAGTCGTGTCCGGTGCGCACGCCGACGGGTAGGCCGTGTGTCTGCTCCAGCAGGCGGGTGGCGCCGTCGGGCTCGATCAGCAGCGGTGGTAGATGCCCGGCGGTCACGGCCTCGAGTTCTTCGGCCTCGGGGTCGAGTTCAAAGATCGACAGCGTGGCTCCGCGGCTGCGGCCCATCGAGACGAGTAGCTCGTTGAGCAGCGAGATGACCTCGGTGAGCTTGTGTCCTTGCACCATGTAGGCCCGTAGGGCTGTGCGGATCTCGGCCATCACTGAGGCGGCCAGCACGCCGCGGCCGACGACATCGCCGATCACGAACGCGACCCGCCCGTTGGCGAGCTGGAACACGTCGTACCAGTCTCCGCCGATCTTCACGCCAGAGCCGGCCGGCAGGTACTTGGCGCTAAAGCGCATACCGGGTATCTGCGGCAAGGCGTCGGGCAGGAGGGTGCGCTGCATGATCTGCGTGACGGCGCGCTGCTCTGAGACGCGGGCGTTGTCGATCGCGAGCGCTGCGCGGTCGGCGGCGAGCTGCAGCAGCGTTACGTCGTCGTCATCGAAGTGGCGCTGGACGAGCGTGCCTATGTGCATCACGCCGATGACGCGGCCTTCGACGTGGACAGGTACGCCGAGCATCGAGCGAATGCCCTTTTGCCGGAGGATCGGGTTTACGACCTCGGCGTGGTCGAGGTCCTCGATGATGATGGGGCGCGCCTCGGCGGCCACGCGGCCTGCGAAGCCGTGGGCGAGTGGCACCTGGATGCCTTGGCGGACCTCCTCCTCTAGTCCTCGTGCGGCACGTGCGAGGAGGACGCCGCGATCCTCGTCGAGCAGCAGCACTGCTGCGGTGTCGACGTCGAGGGAACTGCGGATGCGCTCGAGCAGCTCGGAGAGCATGTCCTCCAGGGACATGTATCCAAGCGCGGAGTCGGTGATCTTGAGTAGGTGGCTGCGGCGGCTTTCCGAGACTGAGGAGCCGAGCGTGGACTGCTCCGCCGTTCTCAGGATGTCGGTACTTAGCCCGTTTCCCATGTCGGTCTCTAGCTGTTGGGCGTCCACGGCATGTTTATACCCGCAACTCGGTGGGCGTCATGCTCACACGGAAGGGCTTGGTCGCCCGGCGGACTCGAGCGCCCCTTGCCTTGCGCGCGTTGCTTACGGTCGCCCATGTCTCCTCCTGTGCTCGTGTGGTCTGGTTGGTCTCTACCCAGCTCGGCGAGGAGGTGAACCGCCGCCGCCGAGAGGAGTCGGCGCCCGGGCCTCTAGGCGAGGGTGGGCTCGCCGATGTGATCGCGCAGCTTGGCAGTGCTCGAGGTAGATCTCCAGGCCGAGCGGCAGCGCGCTCAGCGCGGTAGCCGCAGACAGGGTGCGCTGCACCTGGCCCGCGCCGGAGGTTTCCCAGCAGCCGCCGTCGGCTCATCGGCCGGGTAGGAACTCGGGCAGCTTCTGGCGCAGCGACTGCGTGATGATCCGCCGGCTGCCGGGGTCTCCGTGCAGGATCGCCGAGGCAAACGACCGGGCCTGCTCAACGGTGATGTGCGGTGGCAGCGGCGGCACCTCCGGGTCGCAGCAAACCTCGAGCACCGTCGGCTTCTCGCTTGCGAGCGCGCGATCCCAGCACTCGCCGATCGCGTCGGGGTCATCGGTGCGGATGCCGTTCAGGCCGATCATTTCCGCCCACCGCGCGTAGGGCACGTCGGGCAGTTCCTGGGACTCGACGAACTTGGGGTCGCCGGACATCGCGCGCTGCTCCCACGTGACCTGATTGAGGTCGCGGTTGTTGAGCACCAGCACGATCAGCCGCTGGTCTGACCAGCGTTCGCGGTACTTGGCGATCGTGATCAGCTCGGCGAGGCCGTTCATCTGCATCGCGCCGTCGCCGACCAGCGCGATCACGGGGCGGTCGGGGTGCGCGAACTTCGCGGCGATCGCATACGGCACGCCTGGCCCCATCGTGGCGAGGGTGCCCGACAGCGAGGCCATCATGCCGGCGCGCAGCCGCACGTCGCGGGCGTACCAGTTCGCGGCGGATCCCGAGTCGGAAGTCAGGATCGCGCCGTCAGGCAGGCGCTTTGAGAGCTCGTGGAAGATCAGCTGCGGGTTCACGGGCTCTGCGGGCGCGTGGGCGCGCGCCTCGATCACCTCCCACCAGTCGGCGACGTTCTTTTCGATCTTCTCGCGCCAGGAGCGGTCCTGCTTTCGCTGAAGCAGCGGCAGGAGCGCTTTGAGGGTGAGCGCGCTGTCGCCGACGAGGTTGACCTCCATCGGGTAGCGGATGCCGAGCATCCGCCCGTCCAGGTCGATCTGCACCCCACGCGCTGAGCCCTCCTCGGGCAGGAACTCCGAGTAGGGGAAGCTCGAGCCGACCATCAGCAGCGTGTCGCAGTCCTGCATCAGATCCCAGCTCGGGCGCGTCCCGAGCAAGCCGATCGAGCCGGTCACGAACGGCAGATCGTCGGGGACGGCAGCCTTGCCGAGCAGCGCCTTGGCGAGGCCGGCACCGAGCGTGTCGGCGACCTCGATCACCTCCTGGGTGGCGTGCAGCGCGCCGGCGCCGACGAGCATCGCTACCTTCTCACCCGAATTGAGGACTTCGGCGGCGCGCTGGAGCTGCTCGTCGTCGGGGGTCACGCGCGGGCGGGTGTAGCCGGGGCCGGAATGCACGGTGCCGTGCGCGTGCGGCGGTGTCGGGACGGCTTCTTCCATCTGCAGGTCGTTGGGGACGATCACGCAGGTGACGGTGCGCTCTGACAGCGCGATCCGCATCGCGCGGTCGATCAGGTGCCTGATCTGGCCTGCCTCGGTGGCCATCTGCACGTACTCGTGCGCGACGTCCTTGAACAGCGTGGTGAGGTCGACCTCCTGCTGGTAGTTGCCACCGAGCCCGAGCCGCGCCTGCTGGCCGACGATCGCCACGACCGGCTGGTGGTCGAGCTTGGCGTCATACAGCCCATTGAGGAGGTGGATCGCGCCGGGGCCGGAGGTCGCCAGGCACACGCCGGCTTCGCCGGTGAACTTGGCGTGCGCGCACGCCATGAACGCGGCCATCTCCTCGTGGCGAACCTGGATGAACTCGGGCACCTGATCGCCGCCTCTGCCAAAGGCGCCCATGATGCCGTTGATCCCGTCGCCGGGATAACCGTAGATGCGTTTCACTCCCCACTCGGTTGCGAGCCGGTTGAGCAGGTGGTCGGCGACGGTTTCACTCATAGCGCTCCCTTTCGGTAGTGGCGATCTTCACTCTCACCGACCAGGAGGAACACCAGCGCTACGAACGCGACACCGCAGAGCCCGAGTAGGCAGATGCCGATCACTGCTGGGACGGTGCCGTGAGCCAGCGCCAGGGTGAGGATGCCTGCCACCAGTGCGGCGCATCCAATGGCGATGGCCGTCCGGTCGGCAGAGGTGAAGCGCCTGGTCGTCTTGTTTTCCTCAGCGCTCATGTCTTCGCTCCTACCCTCGGGGTCGTGAGCCAAAACGGCGTGTCCGGTGGACTGAGAGCGGTGGGCGTTCCTCGACGGTGACGGGACGGTTCTCCAGCAGTTCGGGGGCGCTGCGGGCGGGTGGCAGGATGATGGAGCTGCAAGCGTGCGTGTCGGCGAACGCTGCGCCGAGGAAGCGGGTTTGGGCGGCAACGAGCACGGCGTAGGCCATCGCTGAAAGGTCGCGTAGTGGCTGGTGGCGGTTTTGCCTTTCGCCGAGGTGGACCTGGGCGAGACCGTCTAGTCCGCAGGCGCGCCAGCTGTCGATCAGCATCGCTATCTCTACGCCGTAGCCGGCGCTGAAAGGGATCTGTTCGAGTAGCTGGCGGCGGGCGGCGGTCTCCCCTGCGAGCGGCTGCTCGAAGACGGTCAGCTCGGGGGCGTGAAGGTTCAGCAGCGGACGGGCCATCAGCTCGGTGACGCGGCCACCGCCTTCTGCCAGTACGGTGGCGCCGTTGCGGAATGGGCGGCGGAACGCTCCCTTGACGAGCTGTATGTCGGGGTCACAGAGCAGCGGGCCGACCAGGCCGAGCAGGAACCCTTCGTGGAAGTCCTCGGTGTCGGTGTCGGCGAACGCGACGATTTCGCTGTCGGTGGCGGCTAGCCCTCTCCACATCGCGTCGCCCTTGCCCTGCGCCGGCCCGTACTCGCTGAGAAGCTCGCTCTCTTGCGCGACCTGGAGTCCCGTCCGTCGGGCGATCGTGGCGGTGTGGTCCTGGGAGGCGGCGTCGATGACGAGCACCTCATCCAGCAGGCCAGCCTCCTTGAGGCGGGCGGCGGTTTGCGCGATCGGCCCGATGGTCTGTGCAACTTCGCGGGCGGGCAGCAGCAGCGCGACTGTGTTCTGCTTGACAGAGAGCAGCCGCTGGAGGGGAAACTCGTTTGCTTGGTGGGTCCGTCGGGCGCGCCAGTCGGCGCGTGTGAGGTCTTGGGCGAGGCCGCGTGGGGCGCGCCCGTCGGTGCGGGCGGACGTTCGTACCCGCACACGCCGGCTGCGGTGGATGGCGATGCCTTGCCTGGTGAGCGCTTGTGCGAGCGCCTCGTCCTCAAGTGCTGCGCGTACCGGCAGCCCGCCGCAGCGCTCATAGGCGGCGGCGGTCAAGGCAAGCGATGCGCCGGAGAAGTGTGGATGCTCGACGGCGGCTCCTTCTGCGGTCTGCTCGATGGTGCTGGTGAGTCGTTGGGCGGTGTTGTGTTCGCGGACGGCGATGGCGTGCGGGTCGAGCGCTTGGCGCTCTGTGGGGTCGAGCTCGATCAGTCCGCCGATCGCCACGGCACCCTGCTGGGCGAGCGCGAGCTGCGCTGAGAGCCAGTCGGCGGCGACGGTGGTGTCGGCGTCGGTGCTTGCGATCAGCCCGTGCTCAGCGCCAATCTGAGTGAGGCGCCGGTAGGCGATGTCCATACCGAGACGGCGGGCGCGTCCGACGCCTTGGGGGCGCAGGAGCGTGACGGTGTGCACCGCGGGCTGCTGGAGGAGCAGGGTGGTTTGCTGGATGACTTGGAGGGTGTGGTCGCGGCACCCGTCGAGGATCAGGATCACCTCGTAGCTGCTGGGGGTCATGTCGCGCTGGTTGCTCAGCGCGTATAGGCAGGCTGCGATGCGGGGCGCCTCGTCGCGGGCGGGTACCACGACGATCGCCTCCAGGTCGGTGTGTGGGGCCGCCTGCACGGCATGGTCGGCGAGCGCTTGCAGCACGTAGGCTTCCGGCGGCTCGGTGTTCATGGTGGGCTCTCTCCGGCGGCGATGAGCTGGCGGCCGGTGTACTTGATGGTGTGCTGGCCGATGCTTGACCAGAAGCCGGGGACTTCCTGCCAGTGGGCGTCTTGGCCGGCGAGGACGCACCCGGCGATCTCGCCTTGGCCGAGGGCGTCGCCCCAGTGCTCGACGCGCAGTCGCCGCCCCGCGCTACGGTTGTGCGCGTAGGCGACGTCGCCGACGGCGAACACTCGCTCGAGGCACAGGTGTATGTCGTGCTCGTCGAACCAGTCTTGGGATTGGATCGGCAGCTCGCTGGCATCGAGTTCGCCGCGCAGGAACTCTTTGGTGAGCGGCGGCCGGCGGTATGGAATGAGGGTCTCCTTGCCGAGCAGCGTCACCTCGCCTGTGCCGCCATGCTCGCGGTAGGCGCGGGCGGTTGCGAGTCCGGCTGGGCCGGCGCCCACGATTACGATCCCCCTAGGGCTCATCGGCTGTCGAAGCGGTCGAGCCTGTATCCGTCTTGGCGCGCGTCGAGCGTGTGCCAGTCGGCGAGCTCGCGTGCGAGCCGGTCGTGCACCTCATCCCCGAGCAGCGGCTCCTCGCGCCCGGCGCCGCGCCAGCTGACGGTGAGCACGCTTGCGCCGTAGTCGAGCTGCGTTTTGATCCAGCCGACGGCTTCATCGAGGGCTGGCGGCTGCAGGTAGTAGAGGATCTCCGAGCAGACGATCAGATCCCATGAGCCTGGCGGGATTTCCTCGGGGAAGCTGGCGCGCAGCAGATCGACGTTCCGCGTTCCCTGTAGGTGCTGGTGGGCGAGCTGGATTGCGCTGAGCGAGAAGTCGATCGCGACGACGTGCTCGCAGCGGGCCGCCAGCAGGCCGGTGAACACGCCGATCGAACACCCGACCTCGAGGCAGAGACCGTGCGATGGTCTCGGCAGCGCAGCCAGGGTCGCCGCGTACTTCTGGCGCTCGTAGTCGCTCGTGCGATACCCCCACGGGTCGTGACTGTCGTGGTAGAGCCGCTCGAAGCGCTCGACTGCCGCTGTTGCTGTCACGGTTGCTCCCTGTCGAGCATCTCAGCGCCGAGCTTGGTGATCTTGGGGTCCAGCCGGTGTTGGAGCAGGAACAGGTCGAGGTCGCGCCGAGCGCGGTCCAGGGCGCTGGCTCCGATCAGCGCCCGCGACCCGCAGACCCGTGCCGCCTGCGCGGAGATCAGCAGCGCGCTCTCGTACAGCGCGACGCGGCATTCGACGGCGAGCACAGCCGGGTCGACGGCTGGCCGGGTGCTATCTGGCTGCTCGAGCGCGGTCGTGGTGTGCTCGAGCCAGCGGTTGATCGTGCTTTGGGCGATGCGCATCTGGCCGAGGCCGTGTGCCTGCACTGCGTCCAGCCGTGCGGGGTCGAGGGCCGTGAGGGTCTCGGCGAGGATGCTGTCGGCGAGCCCGGCCCAGGTTGCTGAGGTGCGGATCGCATCGCGGGAGAAGTACGGCTCGCGCGAGAGCTCGCCGGGCGAGCCCAGCAGCGCGAGTACCGGCGTGTCGTGAAACTCGACGCGATGGCTCTCTGAGGAGCGCAGGCCCGAGGCGCGATACCAGCCGCGGTCGATGCTAATCCGGCTAGTCGTGTCGAGGTATGCGAGGCGCTGTGAGCCGTGTTGGTCGGCGGCGATCACGAGGGCGCGCTGTACGCCTCCGGCGCCGGAGCAGAACGTCTTGACTCCGCGTAGCACGAGCTGACTGTCGACCTGCTCAAGTCGGGCGGGAGGCCCCTCGCCGGCGGATGGGTCGGCGCCCCACACGCCGAGCAGCAGCTTACCTTCGTGTATCTGTGTGAGCTCGGCGGAGCGCAGCGGTTCGGGGCCGGCGAGCGTGAGGCGCTCGATGCCGTTGAGGTGCCCGTCGAGGATGCGCGCGGTCGAAGCGTCCACGGCTGCTATGGCGCGCACGAGCCGCACCTCGCCGGCGAGCCCATCTGATGGGGGTGTTAGGGCGCCGGCGGTGGCGAGATCGGTGAAGTTCTCGATGGGGAAGCGCGGCTCGTGGTCAAGCTCGCTGGCGCGACCGGCGATCCGCTGGAGCACCGACTCCAGGCTCTCGCCGCGTGTGCTCCGGGGTCGTGTCGGCAGCTCTTGGACGCCGAAACCGGCGGGGGTCACGCTGCTCACGACTGGTCTTGGTACTCGCGCAGGAACCCCTCGAACAGGCGGCGGTGGCCTTCCTCGTCGTGGAGGATCGCGATCACCATGTCGTTCGTTACTGGGTCTGACTCCTCGGTGGCGTCGATGATCTGGTTGTAGTAGTCGACCGCGCCGGTCTCGGCCTCGATCACGCCCTTGATGACGTGCACGATGTCGGTCTGGTGCTCGGGCGGCTGCAGGTAGGACTGTTCGGCTCGGAAGTCCATCGAGCCGGGCACGATCCCGTAGAGCTCCTTAATGCGGTTGGCGAACTGGGTGGCGTGCCCAAGCTCCTCCTGAATGTCCTCGCTCAGGGACTTGATGATCTCCTGGGCGCGCACCCCGTCGGGGTTGACGGAGTTGGCGAGGTAGCTCATCACGGTCTCGACCTCCATCCAGTACGCCTTGGTGAGCATCTCGACGATGCGCTCGCGCTCCTCACGGGCGCCCGCGGCGAGTATTCCTGTGCTGCTTTGGACTGCTGACATGGTGGGCTCCTTGTGCTGGCGGTTTCTGGTGATCGCTTACCCCGCGATGGTTCGACGCAATCGGCCAGCTCGCCGGGTAGGTGGAGCTCGATCAGGAGTTACCCGCTCGCGCCGGCGCGAACCGGGCGGGCGGCAAACGCTTGGTTTGACGGCCGGCGGGTGCTGGGTACTGTGGGTACGGTGTGTGAGGGTTGGCGGTATCGCTATCGGCGGGGGTGCGGCGATCCCGCGGTTGAGGCGTAGCAACTGCGCGGCGCCGGGCATCTCGCGGCGGCGGCACGGCCGCGGCTTTGAGTACCTCGGCCCCGACGGGAGACGGATCGACGACCCGGAGGTACTTGAGCGGATCACAGAGCTAGTGATCCCCCCAGCCTGGCGGGACGTGTGGATCTGCATGGACCCGCGCGGCCATCTGCAGGCCACCGGGGTCGACGCGGCTGGCCGCAAGCAGTACCTCTACCACGCTCGCTGGCGCGCTCACCGCGATCGACGCAAGTTCGACTCGATGCTCGCTTTTGGGGCGGCGCTGCCGCGGTTGCGTCGCGGTGTGGCGCACGACTTGAGGGTCGACGGCGGGATTCGTGTGCCAGCCGCCGAACTGAGCGAACAGCGCGTCTTGGCATGCTCGGTGAGGTTGTTGGATCTCGGGTTCTTTCGTATCGGCTCGGAGGATTACGCGGAGCGCAACGAGTCCTACGGGCTGACGACGATGCTGCGCGAGCACGTGACCATCGGCGAGCACGAGGTGATCTTTGACTTCCCGGCTAAGTCTGGGCAGCGGCGGGTGCAGGCGATCGCCGATCCCGAGGCGCTTGCGGTGCTTGCCGCGCTGAAGCGGCGGCGCACGGGCTCACAGCTGCTCGCGTACCGCTCTGCGGATGGCTGGAGCGAGCTGACAGCCGAGGAGGTGAACGCCTATCTGAAGCACAAGTCGGGTGGCCCGTTCACTGCCAAGGACTTCCGTACTTGGAACGCGACGGTGCTCGCGGCGGTCGCGCTGGCGGGCGCCGATGGCGCACGCGGCCATGCGGCGCGTGAGCGGGAGGTCAAACGGGCGGTCAAGACGGTCGCGGCGTATCTCGGTAACACACCCGCGGTGTGCCGTGCTTCCTATGTGGACCCGCGGGTGATCGACCGCTTCCATGCTGGTGTGACGATCGCGCCCGCGGTCGACAAAGGTGGCCCCGATCTCAGCAAGACAAGGGTTCGCGCCCGCGTGGAGCGCGCAGTCCTGGAGCTGCTCGAGGACGCGGCGGACGTCGGGTAGCGTCGTGCCACAGCGAGCAGACACAGCAGGTGAGAGCTCAGGCGCCTACGCCGGCGAGCTGGCCAGAGGGCTTCACGATCTGGAGGACCGGCCGCCCAGGATCGTTGCCTGCAACGCAACCTGTAGCTCGGCCACAGACTCGGCTTGGTGACCTTCACGTCGCTGGCGCTGGTCCACCCGTCAGGCGGCTCGTAGGGCTACCCACCCCGGCGGGATCGAAAACCGGCCTCGGGTCAGCGCTTTTTGTTCTCGACGGCTCTTTGGAGCTGTGCCTTGTTCATGTGTGAGCGGCCTTTGACGCCGAGGCTGCGCGCCTCCTGGTAGAGCTGTTCGCGGGTGCGTCCGCGTGGCCCTGGTTTGCCGGAGCGAAGGCCACCGCGCCGGCCGGAGGAGATGTCGCTGGTGGACGTGCGCGAGCTGGTTTTCGCTTCGCCGCTGCGGGCGCGCTCCTTGTTGACGGTGCGCGCCGCGATCTCCTCGGCACGTTTCAGCGAGGCGCCCTGTTCGCGCTCGCTGTCCTTGATGTGCTCATACTGGCGCTCGCGCTTGCTGCCTTTTTTCACACCGCGGGGCGGCATTTCATTTACCTCCGATCAGCTGCTGGTCTTTCATGGTTGCGCGCAGGATCGAGCGCACCAGTTGCGCCTCGTCGCGGACGCCGGCCCTTGAGATCGTCGGTGCAGCGACGGGCGGTGTGCCCCTGAGTAGCTGTCGTGCCGCTTCGGAGAGGCTGGCGAGCTGCGGGCTCTGGCGGCCGCGCTGGTGCGCCCGCTCAGCGCCCGCCTGGTGTGTCTGCTCTGGCGTGGCCATCTTCGGCTCTCAGGCGGCGGCAGTCGACAGCGTGGCCGCCTGGCTGTGGTCATGGAAGCGGGGCAATATCTCACTGGCGTAGGTCTCGAAGAACCGCTCGTGGTCGCCGCCGATCTGCTGGATGTAGAGCTCATCGAAACCTGCGTCCTCGTAGCGTTTGATCGCCTGGAGATGAACGTCGAGGTCGGGGCCACAGGGGACGGCTTCGGCCACCATGTCCTCGCTGACGAGCTCGCTGGCCTGCTCGAAGTGTGCGGGGGTCGGCAGGATCTGCGCGAGCTCGCCGGGCAGCTGCTCGTTGGGCCACAGCCGGTACGCGGTGGCGCGCGCCTGGTGCTCGTTTTCTGCCCAGCAGACCTTCATCCCGCCCGCGACGAGACGCTGGCCGTCGGCCGCGTGGCGGAAGCGCTTGACTTCCTGCTCGTCGGGGGTAACAGTGCAGTACCCGTCGCCGATCCTCGCAGCGAGGCTGGTGGCCTTGGGGCCGAACCCGGATATGAGGATCGGCGGGAGCCGCTCGGGCAGGTCGTAGATACGGGCGTTCTCCACGCGATAGTGGCGGCCGCGGTGGCTTTGCATCCCGCCTTGCCAGAGCTGGCGGATGATCTGCACGGCCTCCTCGAGCATCTCCAAACGCTCGTACGCCTGGGGCCAGTGGTCGCCGAGGATGTGCTCGTTGAGCGCCTCTCCGCTGCCGAGCCCGAGCGCGAAGCGGCCCTCGAGCAGCACCGCGGAGGTCGCGGCGGCCTGCGCGACGATCGCCGGGTGGATCCGCACGGTGGGGCAGGTGACGGCGGTCGTCAGCTTGATCTGCGTGGTGGCCTGGGAGAGCGCGCCGATCGTTGACCACACGAAGCTGCTGTGTCCCTGCTCGTCGTTCCAGGGGTGGAAGTGGTCTGAGATCCAAAGACCGTCGAAGCCGGCATCCTCTGCCATGCGCGCCTGTCGGATGAGCTCGCGCGGGTCGAACTCCTCGCTTGACAAGAAATAGCCGATCCTCATGACTGCCTCCTCGGGTTCGCTCAGGTCAACAAGCGCTGGGGTTCTTCTACCCAAACTGCCCAGGATCAATCCGTGGTCCGGTGGCGCTCGCGGGCGGCGGCGATCTCACCGAGGGCGTCTTGGCGGGAGCGCCATCCGTCGATGCTGACCTACTTTCCCTGCTCGAGGTCCTTGTAGATAGAGAAGAACTGCTCGATCTCCGACCGCAGGAGCAGCGGCAGGTGATCGGCGCCGCGCTCGCGCTCACCTGAGCGGCGTTTCCCCATTCGGGGGTGCGGGTAAGCAAGGGAGCGATGAGTCCAGGTGTCCCCCGATGAGCGACCCACGCTATGAGGAGCGGGAGACCGAGCGCGCCGCAAGCGAAGCGGCCCGCATCGGCGGCGGCAGCGGCCACCCACCAGCGGACCCCGCCCAGGCACCCGTCGGTGAGGCTGGCGGCGGCGAGGCCGAGGGCTTCGAGCAGGCCGAGGAGCTGCTGATCGAGCACGCGTCGCACGGAGACTCGCAGTCCGCTCACGCGATCCTGCACCATCAGACACCCAGCGAGGAGGACAACGAGCGCACGGACGGTGACGCCGACCATGAGCGCAGCAGCGAGACCGACACGGATTCGCCTGGCCAGATGTAGCTACCTTTGATCGGTATGCCGGACTCGCAGAGCGTGGACGACGAGGCCCGCCACGAGACGCAGCTGGAGCGCCTTGACCGCAACCTCGAGGAGATGACCGGCGAGCTGCGCGTTGTCGTCACCGGCGTGCAGGTTCTATTCGCGTTCCTTCTGATTGTCCCGTTCAACACCGGATTCGCGCATATAGGGAGCTTCGAGCGCACCGTGTACTTCGTCACGCTGATCTTCGCCGCGCTCGCGGCGGTGTGTACGATCGCGCCCTCCGCGGAGCATCGCTTCCTGTTTCGCCACGACGACAAGCAGTACCTCGTGTTCAGCTCAAACCGTATAGTGATCGCTGGCCTGGCGTTTTTGGCGCTGGCGATGTGCGGCTGCCTGCTGCTTGTCACCACCAAGCTGTTCGGACTCACAGCGGGCGTGCTTACAGCGAGCCTCGGCGCAATCCCGTTCGCTGTCCTGTGGTTCGCAGTGCCGGTTCGGAGGGTAAGGAGACTAGATGGACGCCCCGGCCGTGGGTAGACCGTAGGCCACCGGTTTCCTAGCCGCAGACGAGGAAGATCGGGGCGAGCGGCTCAGATCGGCTTAGCTCAGCCATTAGGTGCTGGCCGGGCCGCCTCGCGGGCTGGACCCATGACAACGACGAACGAGAAGAGGGCGCCCGCAGCGCACCGAGCAGCATATCCGCCTTTACCGCGATGCAGCGCCCGCGAGTGCGTCATCACCGGACGGCGCGGTAGCCGAGGTAGAAGTGGAGCGCTGCCGGTGCGATGAACAGCGCTCCCCACCAATTGCCCCGAAAGCACAGATACGCGCCGAGGCCAAGCAGCCAGACCCCGACACCAAAGCGCACGCTGGCGACTGCGTGACCGTGGCCCTGAGCGTATGCATTCAGCCGTTTCATGCTTCAGGACAAGTGTAGGCGCGACGCGAATACACCGAGCCGACTCAACACAGCACTTGGACCGCGTTATGTCTCACATCGACCCGGATCTGCTCCGAGTGTTAGCGGATAGCTGTCCACTTCACGAGCGGATAGGTTCTCCGCTTGTCAACTACTGCCCGGCGGAGGAAACCCCGGGCTTGCGTCAGAGCTGTCGGCGAGCACGCAGAGCCGGCCTACCTCACCGGCTCCGCGCGCGCCGCGTCTCAGCGCCCGGCGGGCCGCCTCACGTTCACTACGCGTGCGCTGGCGTGGGCGAGCCTCACCAGCGCGAGGTTCGCCTTCGTCGCCGGCAGCTCCTCGTATGAGCGCACGTGCACCACGAGCGTCGGCGGGCCGCCGCCCGGCCTGTGGTAGATCATCTCGATCGGCATGAACGTGTGAGCGTCGACGATCACGATCGCGCCCGCGTTGCCGTGCAGCGACAGGACCTCCGCGCGGTAGGCGGCACGGGCGCCGACGGTCGTCTTGCCGAGCACGTGCAGCGCTGATAGCGAATCCTGACAGGGCCCGCTTTGCCTTCGAGGAACATGTAATGAACGCCGTTTCCGGCGATCGTCGCCTTGTAGACGGCGGCAGCGACGTCGAACTGGGCCACCGCCGCCCTGGCCGAGCAGCGCTAAACCGAGGACCGCGGCGGCGATCGGCAGCGCGAGCGCGGCGCGCTTCGGGAACGCGAGCGGGGCGCGGCCTCGCGGGGCGCGCGTCGCGCTCGTGCAGCGCGGGAAGCGAGGCGATCGGCGGCGCGGGAAGGTCCTCCGGCAGCGGGTTGATCGCGCTGATCTGGTCGAGCGGGTTGGTTTGCATCACAAAGCCTCCAAGGCGGTCGCGGTGTCGGTGGCGTCGCTCGATCCCTCGTGGGCGAGCGCATCCGCAAGTCGTCGGCGGGCGCGGTGCAGGCGCACGCGCAGCGCCCGCGACCCGATCTCCAGCACGCGGGCGGCCTCCTCGTTGCTGAGGCCCTCCCAGGCGAGGAGTAGCAGCAGCTCGCGGTCGCTCTCGCTGAGACTCGCGAGCGCCCGTCCCAGCCGAGTCTGGCCGGCGGCGGGGAACGGCTGCACGGGCGCGGGGTGCCTGCGCGTGCACTGCGAGGCGTTCGCGCAGCGCGCCCTGACGCGTGCTGCCGCGGCGCTGGTTGGCCAGCGCGCGGCGCGCGACGCCGAGTAGCCAGCTGCTCGCTCGCCTCCGCCCACGCTTGAGGCCACAGGTCCGCAGTCGTACGCAGACCACAGTCGGCATACGCCGGCCGTGCCTGGGAGCGGGAGCCTCTCGGGGCTGGGGTAACGGGTGACGTCCCAGGCATCCCGTAGCGTCCCACCGATGCCACTGCTCTCGAAGACACCACCGGCACGCGGGTCGGTGGTGCCAATCGGCGCAAACGGTTTGGGCGTCTTTGGCGCCAACAGGTCTCGCCCGTTCCACCGTTGGTACCCCTTCGTCGAGGGCTACAGCGCCGAGCTCGTCGAGCGGGCGCTTGCCGAGCCCGCTCCCGATGGCCTCGTCCTCGACCCGTTCGGCGGGTCAGGCACCACAGCGCTAGCAGCGGCGCTACTCGGCCGGGACTCCATTTTCGCCGAGGTCAATCCCTATCTGGCGTGGGTTGCTGACGTGAAGGTCAACCAAGCTCGGGCCGCGGCGGACGACACGGGCGATACGAGCGAGCTGAGGCGCACTGCGCAGGCGACGGCCAGCGCGCCGAATCTCGTCGACGACGATCACCCGCTCCTCCTCGCCGACCGCAAGCGTAAATATTTTCCTTCCGGAGTGGCCCGAAAAATCGTCGGTGCGCTGAGTCTCATCGACGAGTCCCTAGGAGGAGCCTCCAGAGAGGTCGCCCGCCTTGCGGTCGCCACCGCAGTGATCCCCGCGAGCCTCATGGTACGCCGCACGGATCTCCGCAGACGGACTGCCAGCGATCCAAGGCCCGTGGATTTTCGCACCGCCGTCTCCAGGCGTTTGTGCGAATTCGCCGACGACATCGACGCTCACGGATCGGCTATCGCGGGGCAGACGATCCGGGTGGCAGCAGATGTACGGGGCGAGTGGAGCGATGCTCCAGACGTCGCAGTTGTGGTGACTTCGCCACCGTATCTCAATGGCACGAACTACTGCAGGAACACCAAGCTCGAGCTCCTGGCGCTTGGCTTCATCTCGTCCGAAAGCGAGCTCCGAGGTATCCGTGCCTCATCCATCAGCGCCGGTATCAACTCCGTGTCGGGTCACCGACCAGCGCTCACGCTCGAATGCGTCGAGCCAACCGCCCGACAGCTCGACCATGTGGCCTACGACGTCCGCATCCCCGCGCTCGTGCGAGCCTACTTCGCCGATATGCAAGCTGCGCTGGCGCGAGTACGTGAGCGTGCTCTGCCGGGAGCACCGATGTACCTCGACATCGGCGACAGTAAGTACTGCGGAGTACATGTTCCGACACACAGCCTGACCCGCCGTCTCGCGGAGAACGTGGGCTGGTATTGCCTTGGCGAAGATGTTCTGCGCACGCGACGCTCATACGATGGATCTCTCCTGACACAAGTCCTCCTCCAGTTCGAGGCTCGCTAGTGCCACACTTGTCGCTACAAGCCCCGTCGGAGCAGCGAAGCGCCGGCGACCTTGCCGCTCGCGCCGCCACGTTTTGCGCCACCGCCCCGCACCGCACCGGCAGCTACGCCAAGCGGAATTGGGGTGGGCACCTACACTCGCTGTGTTCCTATCAGGGCAAGCTCAAGCCGTCGATCGCACACTTCTTGGTTTCTTGGTTCACCGATCCGGGACAGTCGGTCTTGGATCCGCTAGCCGGGGTGGGAACTATCCCACTGGAGGCCCGGCGACAGGGGCGGTTCGGGCTTGCCTCCGATTTGAGCCCACTGGCGGCGACGGTGTGCAGGGCCAAGCTCGAGCGGTTCGACGAGGGTGACGTCTGGAACGCGCTCGGCGACTTGCAGCGATTCCTCGAGCAAGCGGCCTTCGACGACGAGCATGCCAGTGAAGTCGAGTTTGGGCTCAACGGGCCCATTCGCGGATATTTCCACAGCGCGACCCTACGAGAGGTCGTGCTCGCGCGCCGTTACTTCATCGATATGGGGCGCGACACGTCTGTGGCGGATGATGTTCTGAAGGCGAGCATTCTCCACATTCTCCATGGCAATCGGCCGTATGCCCTGTCTCGGCGCTCTCATCCGGTCACTCCATTTGCCCCGACCGGTCCAACTGTGTATCGACCCGTGATCGGCGCGCTACGCAGCCGTCTGGAGCGCGTACTTCCGCATCTAGTCGAGCTATGCGACGCCGGTCTCAGCGGCGCCTCATTCATGTCGGACTTTCGTTCACTCCGGGTGGATGAGCCGGTCGACGCCATCATCACCTCCCCGCCATTCAGCAAGAGCGTCCGCTTCTGGTCAAGCAATTGGATGCGATTGTGGTTCGCCGGCTGGTCACCGGCGGACTTTCAGCAACAGCCAGCGAAGTTCATCGAGGTCGAGCAGCGGCACGACTTTGCGGTGTATTACGAATTGTTTCAGTCCTTCCATCGGCTGCTCAGGCCGGGGGGCCTCCTCGTGCTGCATCTCGGCGAGACGACGACGGTGAACATGGCAGAGGCGATTCGGCCGATCCTCGAACCCAACTTCGAAATCCACTTCATGGGACGCGAGTCGGTCACCGGAGGCGAGAGCCACGGGTTGACGGACAAGGGGGCAACGGTGGCACACTGGTATGTGTTTGCCACCTCGCGCTAGTAAGTCGCGGCGGTAGGAGCGACCGCTCAGCGTCGTCCGGCTCTTGGGCTGACCAACTCTGAGCTATAGACCAGACCGACCAACGAGCAGCGTAGACCAGAGGCGGATACACGTGGCGGACTGGACTCTGATGCTCACGGGTCGTCCACGATCCCAATCGACCGACGCGCATTGGCAGACGCGCCTTGGAACACATCCTCCCCCGTTCTTGCGAGCACCCGGTTCCGTAGCGTTCGGAGACGATCTGGGTAGGCGGCCCACCGCTCGATCACCTTGTCATTCTCGTGACGTAGCCGCTGGATCGCCTCCGGGTTGAAGAAGGGCTCGCCCTTGAGGACTTCGTAGGGGATGCCCGTTCGAGTGGAGAGGCTGCGTAGCTGACCATCAGAGTAGAAGAGCGCCGGCCACTTGTCAGCCTTCCGCGCGTTGCACACGCGGCAGAGGACAGTCGGCCCGTGGTCCAGCGGCCAGAGCCATGTGACGGGCAATGTGTGGTCGAGGTAATAGCCGTCCTCCCCACCGGGGGTGGGCTGTAGCTCTCTTTCGCAGTTGAAGCATTGTCGATCGAACGTGGCGAGAAGTCGATCTACGGAGAGCTTGCGTTGTCCGCTGCCTCCCTCTCCACTCAGCACGCGCAGCAACCGGCGATTGTCTGCAGCCTCCCGGTGCTGCTCGACCAGTCGGGTGTGGTTCTTGATGTCGTTGTAAGATCTCTTGCACATCCCGCACTCTCCCTGGCGCCCGCTTCTTTTCCGACCGTCGTGATAATCGAAGGCGGCGAGGGGGAGGAGGGCGTAGCAGAGAATGCAGTATTTGACGCGTTCCGCGAGTGCGATGTAGTCGGCATGGGCGAGCTCGAAGTTGGCACTCGCGAGAACCTCCTCGGTTTTCAGGTTCACGACTTCGGCCAGGAAGCGCCACCCGGTTCCGCCGTCTACGTGACGGTAGCCACACCTGGGGCACGAGATATCGAAGCCTGGGCCGCATTCGGACTCGAGCACGACCAGAGTCTCGGTGCACTCGGGAGCGAAGCACTGAAAGCGGCAATAGACGACATCGCTCTTCCCCTTCACATGCGCGGGTCGCTCCTGTCCTTGCCTCAGGACCTTCGTATACGGGATTCGACGTGCCAAGGCCAGCAGCGTATAGCGCTGCGACGCATCGCATCGCGTCACATCGCATCGCGGCGCGCCGGCACGCGCCGCGCCGACAGTTTGTCGCCGTCTGCCGATGATCAACTGGTCCAGCTGAGTTGCTAGACGGCATGGAGAGATCGGCACCGCGGGCGCCACCCATTCCACGTATGCCTCTTTGAGGTTCGCTTCGATCCTTCTCGGACGCATGAACCTGGCTCGGAGCGCGCACGGCGCTCATCAGAAGGGCCGTTGAGATCCTGCATGTGGTCTGGTCTGATCGGAGGCAATCATGCGTCGCGACAAGCCAGCAAGCGGGGCCCGCAGGCCAACTGCCGAGCAACGGTAGGACCTGCAGGCGAGAGTTGCGACCGATCCTAGGACGCGCTGTCAATGAAACCGTCCAACCCGGCGAATAACCGCCCCACTCTCACCCTAGCCCTGGTCACCAAGCAGCGTTCTAGTTGACTTTCTGATGCGATTTTCCGGGGGTCTGCGGTCTTGTTGCGGTCGGAAATCACGAGCCGTCCTCGCGCACACGCCCGCCGCCATCGATCGGGAGTCTCGGCTGCGGTCCTCTGCGGTTCGGGTCGGCGCATCACTGCCGGTGATCACTCGGCGCCGCGTGCGGCTCGCCAACCTGCCCGTTGCGCTCGACGTGGGGCGGCCATGATGCCGAGATCGGCGCCATCGCCAGCAAGCCGGTGGGGGCGACGCCGAACGTCGCGCGGCACACGCGACTGAAGTGCGCCAGATCGCTAAACCCGGCGGCGTGCGCCGCTTCGGTGAGGGACCGGGTTCGCCAGGCGTGTTCGGCGACGCGTCGCAGCCGCAACCACAGCACGAACCGCTGAGCTGATTCGCACGGCAGTCCGTCACGAGCTGCTCGGCGCACCCGCAGATCAGGAGGAGCGCGCCCAGCGGCGCGCCCGTCTACTTGCGGCAATGGGCAAGCTCGACAGCGTCGTCTACCCCTCCGGCTATCTCGATGAGCTCCGCGCCCAGTGGCACGGCTGATCGTTCTCGACGCGAGCGTCGCGATCGCCGCGCTCTCGGCCGATGACGCACACCACCACGCGGCGGTGGACGCACTCGCGAGCGCAAGCGATGACGAATTCGTGCTCGCCGCCACGACGAGGGCGGAGATCCTCGTCGGGCCCGCTCGCGTGAGTGGCAAGGTCCTAACGGCGGCTCGAGACTTCGCAGACGGCTGCGAGACGGTCCCCGTCACTGCCGCCGTTGCTGACGACGCGGCGGCACTGAAGGCTCGCCACCGCGGCCTCAGCCTGCCGACGCAATCGCGCTGGTGGTCGCCGAGACGATCGACGCCGACGTGGTGTGGACGTTCGATCGGCGCTGGCGCGACGTTCAACAGCGCGTCGCACTCCCCTAGCTCGTTCGTAAGGCTCACAGCTGGCTGCAACCAGAGATGTCCTCAGTCGCCCCTCGCAGATCCAGCACCAACCCGCCTTCAATCGGAAGCGTAGTTCGTTCCTCCTCGAACGATCCCCGGCATCTTCAGGCGAATGGCGTACCCCCTCAGGCGTCAACTTCTTCGGGGAGTGGTGGCGGTGGGGCGTATTTGCTTGCGGATTCGGTGCTGGGAACGAGGGAGATTGAGTTTACGATCTGTGTATCCAGAGCGCCCTCCCAGAGTGGCCTCTCCATCTTTGCGGCGGTGCCACCGAGGGACGCACCGACGCCCTTCCATGTGAGGCCGAGGCTTGCGAGGATCCCCGCTAGCCCGGCAGCGAGGTTACCAGTCGTAGGTTCCAGGATGATCAGCGTCAGCCCGCCCACGAATAGGATCACGGCGATGCTGACCGCGATCTTGAAGCGGCCGAGGAAGCTCAACGCGAGCGTGCTGGTCTGCGACAGCGTCAGCTCGCCAGCCTTCACATAGTCATCCATCTTCAAAGCGTCGGTGGCGCTCTTCTCGCCGGAGAGCAGCGATCGCCATCGCTGGCCTTGGCGACGCAGCAGGCTTATCGCCTTCATCTGCTGGTCGGCAGAGACGGGTTTGGAGGCCCAGTCTCGCCACGCTTCAAGCGAGTCATGAACGGTGTGGCCGGCGTGCGGTGGGAACAAGCTCGTCAGGTCGGAGAGCCAGTTGGTGAGGTTGGTGATGCGATGCGCATCGAGCTCTTGTTTAAGCGTGTCAAGGTCTTTCGGAACACGTGTCGTGTCGGCGAGCGCTCGGCCGAGCCCGTAGGCCTTCCCCAGCTTGAAGTGCGCCGCGGTAAGCGTGGTGAGAAGGTCTAGGTGCAGTTCGAAGACCGCTTTGCTGTAGGCGTCGTTCGGAAATCGGGCGGGGATCGCGCCTTCGGCCACAGCGATGCTGGGAAGGTCGAGATCGGCGTCTTTGATCGTTTGTTCGAGCTTCTTCAGGCCGACGGCTACCTGCTTGAGGCCGAGCCCGGCGCGTTCTTTGCCTCCTAGACGGCCGAGACCGGGGAGATCACCTTCGGGGACTGCATCGTGAGCCGGCCAGGAGCCCGGCTTGTAAAGCTCTGACATCTGCCAGCCGAGCGCGAACGCGGCCATGACTTCCGAGTCCCCTGCCGGCTCCTTCGCGGCGACACCCTTAGCGAATTCCGTGACGAGAGCGTCTCCGGCTTCCTGCGCTCCCTTCACGATTTGCTGGGTGACATGAGGACGCGCTTGCTGCTGCTCGTCAGATTGGTCCGGTTGAGCGTGTTGCCCCTCGCCTGCCATCGGATCGACCCCTTTGTTAGTCGTCGGCTACGTCTAAGTCGAAGCGCTCTCTACGTCTAGCCGAAGTCCGAACTGATGTCAAGTACTGGAATCAGACGCATCCGCCGGCTTTTACGAATGGTACTGCCACGAAGAATCGGCGACACTCATCCTGGTGGTCGTCTAACATCGAGGAGGGGGCACGAGATGCCTGCGTTGTGGGGCGATAGGGACCGCTTGATGATTCCAGCAGGCCATATCAGTTGATACATCAGTCCAAGCGGGGAACTCATGACCGGACTAGCCTTCGACGATCTTCGGCCTTTCCAGTCGGCGGTCTTCGCATATCAACCAAACGGATCGATCCCGTCGGTCCGGCGCATCCTGTTCGATCTGCGCAAACTGCTGAAGGTTCGGTCGTCGGGCCGACGGCACCAACGCTCCCTTGAAGTACACGAAGACGGCGACGACGGCTGGGCATTCCTGCACTACTCGGATCGACCCGTGTAGATGATACGACTCGATCCTAAGCGGCCACGGGTAAGCCGCAAGTCGTCGTCGCTCGAAGCCTTGTGCTCAATCGAGCTGCGGCTTTCTTGGTCAATCCTCGATAAGCGCTCTTATTGCGTAGAGGGGTGCGCGCGCTCACACCCCGCTAAACGCCACGTGGCGGCGAACCGGATGAGCGCGTTACGCAAAAACCGACGCCCGACGCTGGCAGTTCCGCGCTCCACTCAGACAAGCCTACTTGTGGTCCTTTTGCGGTCCGTCTTGCCCGCCGCTGCGGTCCCTCTGCGGTCCCAATCCCCGCGAACATGCCCGAATCCCCGCGAATACCGCTCCCGCCACCCGGCGCTTTCGCGCCCTTTCGCCCATATTCGCGGCAATTCGCGGACCTACGGAATATCGGGGCGAGCGGTTAGAGAACCAATAAAGACGGGGAATTTCGGCCGCCTGCGGTCCCATTTGCGGTCCCGATACGCTGCCCATGCCAGGCTTTGCGCCCGCCGAGACCCGGTGTATGCCATCTAATACGCATGTATGCTTGCGATGATTTGGGGGATAGCCCTCGATTGCCTATTAGAACGCCCAGACCACCAGTCCAACAGAAGGACTCACGAGCCGACACCCCTCAGCCGGCTCGCCGCTCAGCGACGCGAGGCCAGCGCGTCGGCGCCGCTTATCTGCCAGCGAACTCCCGGGCCGAACTCAAGGACGACGCCAGCGGGGCTGATCAGCTCCCAGTAGGGAGGGTCATCGTTTGCCTCGGCTGCGGCGGGCTTGATATCGAGCACTGAGCCGTCGGAAAGCTTGCAACGCAGCTCGCCAGATTCCTCGTCGATGTCAGCGTCTTCGATCGAGCGCCCGACTAGCTGAGCAGGGTCAGATGGCGACCACTCCGCGTCTTGGGTGGCGAGACGCCAGATGCCGCCGCTCGAGTCGCGAACTTCAACGTGCAGGACATCCGGGTAGGCGATGCGCGCATCGACGATCGGTCCCCGCATCGAGCGCAGGACAGTTGTTGGTGAGGCATCTAGGGCTACGACGGTCGCCACGTGTCTTTCCATTGTCGCAGCCAGGCCAGAAGTTCTCCATAGCTCATGTCCTCCTGCCCGCCGCCAGTTTCCTTCTCGGCATGTAGTGCCTGGCTCGCCTCATAGCGCTCACGGACGGTCAACCCAGCCTCCTTGCAGGCCTGCCGGAATTGCTTGATGTCGCGCTTCCGGGTCATGGGCGCAGCGAGTCCCTGCTCATTCTTTGGCTCTCATGATGGCCGGCCTACTTGGTCGCGGGCGAGCGCGTGGTAGCGATGCCCGTTCTTGATGATCATGTGGCGCTCAGCCCATCGCCGCAAGGCTTGGCGGATCGCGCTTAGGTCAGCGTGGATGTTGTAGTCCGCGAGTATCTCTCGGATCTCGCCCGGAGATAGCTCGGCGCCTTCGGCCTGCCTAACGATCGTGAGGATGTTGGCCGAAATGTTTTGCTGACGTGCCTCTGGCGCGGCCGCGGCGAGCTGGTCGACCCTTTCCCGGGCGCCAGGAGGACCTACCTGTGCAAACTGCAGCATCCGCAGCGCCTGCGCCAGGAGCTGCTCCTGCATCTCGAGCCTCGCCTTCTCAGCGCGAACCTGCTCGAGCTCAGCTTCTATATCGGCCGGTTCCATCCCGACCAACTCGGCGAGTACTCGGTGCTCGGGTGCCATGGCCCCAGACGCTAGCACAAATGGTCTGTTGCTGATGCGTTGATGTGCCGTCAGTGACCCTCACCGGATCGAGTGCTCGAAACCCGCAGTAGCAACGGCGCGGATGACCGCCGCTTGGAGCCGATTCGCCGGGGCTACTCCGCGTGTTTGCGGATGAGAGTCAGCGCGTGAGCAGTCCGACCACCAGCAGCACGCGCCCTACTGCGGAGTCCACGGTCATCCAGGCCGCGCCGACGAGCATGCCGGTAAGCACGAGGGCGAGAGGACGCTATGGGACAACCTGACGGTAGCGCTTGGCCCGATCAGCGGAGCGTAATTCGGCCCACGAGTAGTGTCGCCCGCCCGACGCGGGGCTCGAACCGTACCGTCACCACGCCCGCCAGCTTGTGGTTGCGTCGCAACGCGCGCCGGCCGGCCGCCGTCAGCTCGATCCGTAGGACATACCGCCCACGCTGACTAACCCTCCTCGCGCCGTGCGCAAGCACCACGTTTCTCTCGACAGCCGCGATCGCGGCCTCACTGCCCCCGTTCAGCCTGGGCCCCATCAAGGCAACGTTCAAACTCCCTGGGCCGGAGGCAGGCAGGCCGCCGGCAAGCCGCCGCGACCGCCGAGACGCCCCGCCTGCACGTCGTCGCGTAACGCGCGCTTCCGCACCCCTACCTACTCGCCGCTCTGCGCGTATCTTGGTTCATACCAAGCATCAAAGTACGGGCGGTTCGCGGAGGGCGCCCGGTTCGCCGAAGCAGGCGTTGCGGCTAACCCGAAGTCGTTCCTACTCCGCAACAACCTCGCCTATTGCTTGGCGAAGACGGGCAAGATCGACGAGGCGCGCGTCATCTTGACCTCATAAGCGAAGACGGTCTTAGCAGGTCCGATCGAGCCACGATCGGGGCTACACGCGGCCTGATCGCCTTCCGATCTGGAGATCTCACTAACGGCACCCGCATGTACCAGCGCGCTATGGAAATGCTGCCGACACGAGAGAGTCGCGTCCTCGCTCTGATCAACTTCTCGATCGAGACAATCCGAATTGCTCCGCAGGTCGGCGACGCGCTCGCTCGCCAGTCGCAGGAAGAAGCCGCGAAGCTCGGCTCTCCGTCAGATCGGGCGGCCTGGCTTAGGCAACTCGCACCGCCCATCGAGGACCAGCCCCGACGACTCCCGAGTTCATCCTAGAGACGGTGCCGGAGATCGCATAGGCGCTTCCCGCTGGCATGATCGTCACCCTACATGCTCGTCAGTTTTTGCCGAAGCGTAGTGTTCGAGCTTAAAGCCGGGAATTGCTTCGAGGGCGTCGTTGGGGCTGTATGATCAGCATGCGGTTCTGGCCCCCAACTCCGCAACTTGCTGCCATCTCGAGCTCTCGCTTCGTAGTCCGTCGGTCTCCCGTATCGCAGCTACATTCCCTAGAGCATGGTGTGTCAAGCCCAAACCCTCACGAATATTCTGGGCAGAGAACACCTCCTGCGCGGCGTTGAGATTCCTTGTCGCTTGGGTTAGCGCGCCTACGCTTATCTGGAGCGTACCCATCTCAAGTCGACACCAAGCTATCCCAACCGCGTCTTTGAGCCGTTGCTCAAGATCAAAAGCTTGCTGCAGTAGATGCCCTGCCTCATCCGCTCGCTTTAGGGAACGAGCACTGCGAGCGAGAGACAATAGCGACTCGGCCTCGGCCGGCGCGTAGTTCAGCTCGCGTGCGAGAGTAACTGCACGCTGATGATGACGATAGGCTATATCGTCATCCGATATCAAGGCACCGACGTATTGCTGAGCAGTTAGCTCAGCCGCCTTGTTTCCTGTACGTTGCGCCACCGCGATCGCCTCAGAAATCGAATCGACCGCTCCGGGAATGTCACCTTCAACTACTTGAGCTGCGCCCAGCGCCGTCAAGCTCGATGTGACCCCATCTTTATGCTGCCAAAAAAACCCCGCATTTGCGTGGCTTTTTAATCGGGGCGAACGGTTAGAGTTGGCTTTCTGATGCGGTTTTTTGGCAATCTGCGGGGGATTTGCGGTGGGCCATGCCGCCTCGATGCCAACCTTTACGACGGTCCAGGCCCGGTGTATGCCATACAGGACACACGTATGCTATTGATGTCGTTGTGCATCCACAGAGAGATCGTTAGTCGAGATCGTCGGCGCGAGGGTCGTCGTGCATCGGAACGTCGAGGCCGTGCGCACGTTACACGCGCGTCCACGCCCAACCAACTTCGCGACGCCCGTCTAGCGCCTGGCGTCGGCGGGCACGGCCTCCGCGTGCGCCCATGAGGGCGCGGAGGGTCGTTGGGATCGAGTCGGCGGTCTAATCCAATCCAGCGTGTACTCTGGGATGAGCATGGCTCGATTCGTAGCTGCATTCTGCGCCAGTGGTCCCTTCCGCCACGTTCGTCGCCTCGTCGAGAGCGACGCAGATACATGGTTCCCGTGGGGGTATCACGCGCGTTGGATAGCACTCGAAGGCCCAGTCGTAGCTGGCGACACTGTCGAGCTGTGGGAGGTCGACGACACGCGCCATCCCGGCAGCGCAAATTGCCTAGCGGTTGCGGAGATTGACTACGCGAGTCACGCCGACGGCTACTTGGCGCTCACGCTGCGATGCGATCCGCACTTGAGATCCACAGCGCAATCGAGCGACGTGCTAGGCCAAGTCACAACAAGGCATTTGTTCTTCTCTGTCGAATCTCATGCCACGGCCCATGAGCAAGGGAAGAACCCCGGCACAACCTCAAGCCAACGGCCGACAGCACCTCAGCGCGAGACGCTTCCGTCAGAGTTCGCCACTCTTTCGCTGGTGCACTGAACGTGGTCTCCTCGACGGACCGGGCAATGCGCTAGTCGTTGGAGCCGGCCTGCTCGTCGAGGCCGTCGAGCTTGCCGAGACGGGTTGGCGCGTCGATGCGCTAGAGACAGCGCAGACTCTCGCGCACCGCAGCGATGTGTACGCGAGCTTCGAGATGCGAGCCGGCTGCCGAGTCTTGACAGGTCTCAACGCCGCACGAACACGGTATCGCATCGTCGTCGTCACCCATGTCCTTGAGTTCATCGAGAATCCCAAGGAGCGGGGCCAGCTAATGCAAGCAGTAGCGAGTAGCCTCACCGCCAACGGCCGACTCCTGCTGAGCCTTCGCGGCTGGTCTGACGTCAACGCAGCAAAGCGTCAAGAACCACGAGGGGATGGCATCGTCACGGGTCTCGGAACGTGGACAAGAGGCTATTCGGTCGCCGAGGCGCAAGAGCTGTTGCAGTCGGCTGGCCTATCGACTGCATGTATGCCTAATCCGAAAAGTAAGACCCCTGAACAGGTGAGGTTGGTATGTCAGAAGAGCTAGAGCGAGACGCCGCCAGGCTCGCATACGAGAACGCCGGCCGCGAGATCTCCCAATCATTCGACGTCCTCAATGTCAATATGACGCTCGCCGCCGGCACGCTGGCCGCCCTGCTGACAGTGCTAGCAGCTGGCGAGCTGTTTAAGGTACCGCCAATCGTCGTTGACATAGCAAACCACCAAGCGAACCTCAAGAGTAGCGAGACATCAACTCTCTATGGAATACCGCGCTTCTCAGATATATCGATTCTTCTTATTGCAGGTGCCATCCCACTGATCGTGCGCTTCTTCATCAGGGCCTCAATTGGCTATCAGCAGCTACTGCGATTCAACGAAATACAGAGGAAGATGTGGCTGTATCTGACAGGCGACCTGCCGTGGGCGAACGCAAAGGCATATATCGACGTTTACATCGTCACATGGCGTTCGCCTGAACGGATGCGCCGCATTCTCTGGGGCAGCTTTCAGTATGGCTTTGCGACCCTTTCTCTTGTGATGGCGGTTGCCTTTGCGTGGGCGCTCATCACGGCGCCCGGCACCACGGTGCGCCTGGTCGGCTGTGGGGTCGTCCTTGTAGGCATACTAATCGAGTCGATCACACTTCCCCACGGCGACCGTTTCAAGACTCCGACGGCCGCGGAGACTGCTCGCCTTAAAGCGCCGGCGGGCGGCGCGACCACAACCTAACGGTGTCGAGATGACTACGTCATTCGAGGATGCGATCAAGAGTGCGCGAGCCAAGACCGCCCAAGACCGATTCGGTCGCTTGCGGGCAGTGATCGTCAAAACCAATTCTTTCATCAATCGAGCATTTGATCGAGCGAAGCAAAGGAGCAGCCCAAGCCAGCTTGCGAGTACCGTGGGCTTCGCCGGGATTGTTCTGTTCGCTCCTCGCCTGATCGCGGCCACAACATTTTACAATTCTTTTCGTGTCGGACCGAGCGACGTAGGGCTCCAATTCACCGATGCGCTTGGTCAGGCGGCGGTCGTTACGACGATCTGCGTCGTCTGTGCGCTGTTGGCCCTCACGGTAGTGGTAACCCTTATCGCCGTTCTCGCCCTCCTCTCGACCTTCCCCTCGGGAACGTCGTTGCTCCTAGCGCTCCTCGGCGATGCAGTTCCATGGCGGCGAGGAAACAACCGGGAGAAGTCTCGGAGCAAGCCCGGGAGAATCGCGGAACATGCGTCAGCCACACTGCAAAGCGTTATCCATCCGCTTCGTAAAAGACGACACGCCGCAAGGAACTTGCTCGCTGCGCTAGCGACCCTCATAGTTATCGCACTGCAACTAGTGATTATTGGGTGGGGATGGGTGCAAGGCCACAATGCTGCGGCCGGCCATCCGGTCGGTCCTTTTCGCGTGTTCGGCGTTACTCTCCTTGACGTTCGCGCGGAACATGTCACGATCGCTCCGAGCGACTCTGGATCGACGGTGAGTCAAATCTCGGGAGATGGTGCTTGTCTCCTCTATCTTGGGCAAAATAGCGACGTTACCGTTCTGTACGATGGCGCACACCATCGGAGCATTCGTGTTCCGTCAAGCTCGCTAATAGTCACTTATGCATCTGAAGATGCTTGTGCTAAACCCGGAAGCGGCAAAGGCTCAAGCGGCAACACCCACAGCGGCGGCCCGCACAGCAACCGCTCAAGCGGCAACACCCACAGCGGCGGCCCGCACAGCAACCGCTCAAGCGGCAACACCCACAGCGGCGGCCCGCACAGCAACCGCTCAAGCGGCAACACCCACAGCGGCGGCCCGCACAGCAACCGCTCAAGCGGCAACACCCACAGCGGCGGCCCGCACAGCAACCGCTCAAGCGGCAACACCCACAGCGGCGGCCCGCACAGCAACCGCTCAAGCGGCAACACCCACAGCGGCGGCCACGATGGCGACTCGCACGGCGGAGGTATGCAGTCCCTTCCTATGACGAAATAGCCTCGCAAAGCGCGAAGATGGCCAGCGAGACGGGCAGATCAGTTGCTCGAACTCTTTGGATAGCGTGCTGGTCCGGCGTTCGCGCCAGAATGCGTCTCGTGTCTGGCGGTCATGTCGAGAGCTTTCGCACCCATGCCGAACTACCTCCGCGCGTTTGCAATGCTCTGCACGACGCCATACCAGTCAGGCGTCAGCCTGCTTTTCATCAAGCTCGACAAACAGCTCACGCATCTTGCTCCGAAAATCGCAGCGAGCCCGAGCATGGCGCGACCCGCGCAAGCAAAGGCCAATCTCGACCAGACGCGTTCGAGTTTGCTCAACGCCTGGGGCACCGAGATGATCCTCGCGCTCGGCAGCCAGGTCGCGACCGAGGAGGAGCTGCTGCGGCTGATGAACAACTGGGCCGTCGTGCAGACCTACTACGTCGGGTATCACGCCGTCCAGGCATTGCTGGCATCGCGCGGCCAACCACGACCCGAGAGCCACCCCAAGACGCAGGCGCAGTTCGCGACCCTGTGGGCCGATCGAGAGCTGCACTTGCCGCCGCGGACACTAGCGGCGTGCGACGGCGGATGGCGCAACCCGCCGAGCCAAGGCATCGATGATCGGGTAAGCCCGTGGAGCGCGTGCGGGCCAGGCACGTGCTGGAACCTCGCCGGCAAGGCGCTGCGCACGACGCGCGAAGACGCCGTCGGCGAGAGGCTGGCCACGACCCGCGATCGCATGCGCTCGGCTAATCGCAAGCAGTGGCTCGAAGAGGAGCAACAACGCGTCGCGCAGGGGCGCAAACCGCGCAAAGAACCGTCCTGGCCACGACCGCAACTGCGGGCGGCCGATAAGCGCAGCGTCGAATCCAAAGTCCGCTCGTACACACTGCTCGACTACCTCTACAGGCTGCGCATCAAGACCAACTACGAGGATGCGGGCATGTTCATCGATGGCCCGGAGGACACCGTGTCGTCCGGAACTGTAAACCGCGACCTGGTCGCAATCGGGAGTTGCACGCTCCTTCTGCACGAGATGCATGTCGCCAGCATGGTTGGCAAGCAGCGCTTCCTGGGCTGGGCCGACGCGTGGCTCGGCCCGCACGGTCGTGGACAACCGCTTGGCCTCGCGCTTCGGCGAGACCTCATCGCCACGCACGCTCCATGACACGGCGGGCCGTGCGGTGACCCGTGCAAGCCCGCCAGTCGGGACCCGCCCTCGTTTGTCGTCTCGCGGCTCAAGATGGATGTCACCGCTGAGCCAGGCATCGCCGATGCTATCTCCGCCGCAGAGTGGGTCAGCCGATGCGGAGTCGTGCTCTGGCAACTGCTGCGAGAGTTCTCGGCGCAGCCGCCCGAGATCACCGAACTCGGCGCCACGCTCATCGAACTCTGATCCGCGCCTCTGCATACGAGCCGCGACCGCGTATCGACGGGTTTCCCGGTCAAAGTCGAAGCCGATCGGCTGCGGGGGATTTGCGGGGGGATTGCGGTCCCGCTGCGGGGGATTTGCGGGGGCTGCGACCAGCGAAAGCCCGCAAACACAGACGAAACGACTCACGCCGATCCGGCGAACCTTCGCCGCGCTTCGCCCCTGTTCGCCAGCCTTCGCCGACAACTATCTTCATCGGGGCGAACGGTTAGAGTTGGCTTGAATACAGGGGATTTGAGCTATCTGCGACGGATTTGCTACGGCCATACCGCCTCCATACCAGGGCATCTGACGGCTGAGGCCACGTGTATGCCATCGTGAACGTGTGTCTGCTGGTTCCCCTGTCAAGAGGGCGCGCCTATGGACGTAGCCGCGACCTTCTGCCGCTTGCCGATGGGCCGAGGCACCCTACAACCACGGGACATAGCCACTCCACATCAAGCTCAGCGGCGATTTCGATCGGGTGAGCCACGAGCACAATGAGCGATGGGCATCTACCAGCGCCGGCAAGCCGTGGCCGAGCCTAGCCTGTGCATCGTCAGCCTAACGCAGGCGGACGAGGCAGCCTCCCCTCGATCCGCCATTTGGAGTTGACTATGCAGAATGCACCGCTGGCAGCAAGAGCAAGATGGCAATGTCGGGGAAAGCGAGGTCATGGCGGCGTTTCAGCGACTTGGCTGGGGGCCGATGAGGAACAGTCGGCATGACCGTGGCTCGGACTTGTTCGTTCTCGCGCGCGACGAGCGTGGCGACGAAGCAAGCACGATGGTCGGATTGCAGGTCAAGGCAGGATCGACCCCCTTCAAGAAACCGACAACTCACGGCGATCCGCCGGGCTGGTGGTACTACGACGCGAAGCGCTCCCGTGTCGAAGCGTGGGCGAAGCACGCGGTTCCACACCTCATTGTGCTGCATGACCTGGGGACCAAAATCTCCTATTGGGCGCACGTAACACCAGAGGCCATAGTTGAGACTGGCCGGAGCAGAAAGCCGGGTAAGGGCGCGAAGGTGCTCGTCCCGGCTGCAAACACTGTGGACGAGGACCACCGTGAGGCATTGCTCGCGGTCGCGGCCACCATTCGGTCCCGCGTGGCGTGGGAGGGCAGCGCATGGGCAGGAGCTGCTTCCCTGGTCCCGAGCGATCTACTACGCCATGCACTGATAGTTCCGAGAGTCATCGCGCCGCATCCGAATGCAGGCATCGCTACGCCGGTGACGGCGGAGCAAGCGGTCGCGTTGCTCGTCAACGGCCGTGCTGATGACATCGGCAGGTATGCCGAGGCACACGCCGAGGTCCCGTCGCTGTCAGAGGCTAAAGAATCGCCCGAGTGGCGATGGCGATTCGTCGGCGCGCTCGGACATCGAATAGCGACCGGAGAGGTAGGCGAGCTGCTGAGTGCAATCGCCGACGCGCCCGACCCGGCGACTCGTGCCGCCGCGACAGTGACCGCTGCGAGTGGACTCCTTGAGGAGGGCAGAGCCGAGACATCTCTTGCCCTACTTGAGACGGCGTTGGGTTACGGAGACGCCGGTCCGGTGGATCGCGCATGGCTCAAAACGCAGCACGCACGCGCTTGCGTTGAGGTCGGGCGTATCAGGGAGGGACGCTCGGAGGCCCTGGCTGTTCAGGAAATCCGATTGACAGCCCCGGATGACGTGACCGCTAGTGCGATGGCAGGTGCAGCCGTCGCGTTGCTGTTCAACACATCCTGGGGACGGGAGGAGCCACCCGACCCCACCGAGGCGGGAAGCTCCGCGAGTGTCGCAAGCGACGCAGGGACGGCCTCGAAAGGGCTCGTCCAGCCGGTCAGCGTCGCCGAGGTCGAAGCGAGTAGCACGCAATCGATCGGTGCCGTCATCGAGGGCGGCGACACAGCGGCTACTTGGTGGAAAACTCAAACCACCTCCTGGGGATTGAATGCCCTCGCCGAGCGCACGTTTAACACTTGGGCGCAAGACAACACAGTCACCGTCGGGGCGCCGGACGAGGTCGGCGAGAAGCTGAGTGCAGCGGCACTGACGGCCAGCCATCTTGGAGACCAAGGAGGCTGGTGCCACCAAGCCAGCTTGCTCGCCCGCGACGCGCTTATGCAACTCGACCGACACGTCGATCCCGACGTTGCATACGAGGGACTGACCAGGTTGCGCTTGGCCGGCGACTAAGGCGCGTTGAAGCTCGCTGTGCAGCACCTTGTTGCTGACGGTCCAGCCTCGGCGGTAGCCCGCGCCGCTGCCGATGTGCGTCTGGACGTGGCGACTCGTACAACCGCACCGTCAGACCTCGCGCTACTGCAACACGGTGGCGACCTCCTTGACGAGGCGACTGCCGACCGGGCCGTGGAGTGGCTGCTAGCCACGCTGAAAGACCCAACACCGTTCGTAAATCGCACGGGCGCTCTCTACGTAGTCGAGTTCCGTCTCGTTGAAACGCTGGCAGCTATCGCTGCCCACCCCAACGCCCAGAAGGTCCTGGTCAACCACGTGATCGCTCTACCCGGCCAACAGGACCAAATGATGGCTATCTCGTGGGCGCGTGTTGTGCGTGCCCTACCAGACGAGGCGTGGAACGCGGAGACGGCGCTTAGTGCTGGACAGAATACTGACGCTCATCGGATCGAGTTGCGAATGGCGATGCTGCGCGTCGCAGCTCGGCACGGCAGCGATGCCAAGGCGCTTCTAACGAACGAGGTACGCGGCGGCTCCCTGTACGCGCTCAGCGCAATCGGTGACGTGCGCGAACTATCAACCGAGGACGTAGCGCCCCAGATCGACAGCTTGGCCGAGCAAGCCGAAGATCAAATCCGAGCCGCACAAGGCGGGAGGTTCGGCATGGGCGGTCACGATGTCGGCTCCGATCTTGCTCTGCTGAACGCTTGGCACCCGAAGGCTGCCAAGTGGACTCCGTTGCTTGAACTTCTCACGCACACCGAGGTCGCGATCCACGATAAGCGCGGGGCACTACAAACTCTTGCTTCCCTTGCCGCACAACTGCCCGACGACATCAGAGCGCAGCTCAAGCAGATCGCTTTGAGCATCGCCGATCGATCGTCACCGCAGCCGGTATCGGTGTTCGGTGACGAGCGCGACCTTGTGGGCGAGGCCGCCAACCTCGCTGTAGCACTCGGCCCACCCGACCCAAACTGGAGCACGGGGATACTGCTCGACCTGCTCTCCGGACGCGCTGGCCACCGATATTGGGCAGCACTTGTCGCTCGCCGTCTTCGGCGCCCCCAAGACATCGGCGTACTCGTAGACCTCGCTCACGACCCAGACCCCGATGTCCGTGCGGGGGCAGCCGCAGGGCTCGCGTCACTCGTCTCGGCAGTGCCTGAGGACGACATCGTTCGGGGCGCTCTCCAACAATGTCTCCGTGATCCAGGCAGGAAGGTCGCTGCAACCATTGCGGTTGTTCTCGCGGGCGACGACCATCGCGGTCAGGTGGCCCAGGACACACTAGACCAACTACGCACGCACCCGTCGGCGTTCGTGCGAGCCACGGTCACCCGAGCATTGGAGTAGCGCGTCGCACGGCACCAACAGGTCCCGTCGTCCCACAACGTCTTACGAACGTTTTCGATGGCCCCGGTAGTCGTGGCCACCTGCCATCATGGAGGCATGGCCGAGCAGGCGCATGTCAAGCTCAGCGGCGATATCAACGGCCGCTACGTCGTGACCGACCAGCGGGCCGGCGGGGAGTTGACGCTCGTGCCCGACACCTCCTGGGAGGCCATCTTGGAGCGCTCGGGCGGCCGGGAGATGACCTCCGAGGAGTCTGCCGGATTCTGGCGTGAGCACGAGCCCCACATGCTCCCGCCCGACGACGAGCCGTAGGCCGTTGAGCCGACCCGGCCGCCGCGGCTTTCCCGCGTACTTCGATCAGACCGCCTGGGAGGAAGACATCGCTCGCAGTACGCCGGCTGGACGCCAAGCAGCGGAGGTTGCTCGACGGGACTATGAACACAGCGGGGTGCCCATCGAGCACTTGCGGCGCGTGCAGGAGCACGGCGACGACGGGACCGTGCTGCCTGACTGCGCCAAGCTCTACTTGCCCCCACCAGCCGGTCGCTTCGGAATGATCTTCCGGGCGATCAGGACCGAGAACGGGCCGCTTCTTGCCTATATCGCTTTCGGAGTGCGGCACCACCCACGAAGCTCGCATCGCCCGACCGTCTACCAACTCGCCCATCAGAGACTGCACGGCCAGCCGCCAAGACGCTAAGCCCAGCACGGCCCTTCGGCGGACAGGGGGTTGAGACCCCAGCGGCTATCTGATCTCATCCCGCAGCCCATGAAGCATGATCCCGAGCACGAACACCAACCGCCCGAGCCCTGGGTGACCAAGCGACAGCTTGCCGACCACCTGAGCGTGACGCCACGCTGGGTCGAGCTCCAGCAGCCGCTCGGCCTCCCGCGTATATCCACTGGCGGCATGAGCCGCTATCGCATCTCAGAGGTCGAGGCTTGGCTGCACGACCGCTACGGCTCCCCGGCGGAGACACCTCAGCCACGTAATCGCTGACCGTTGGCCGTCGCACGCTTCGCGCCGATTCGCCTTAGTTCGCCTCAAATCGACTCGACCGAAAGTCTTTTGTCCCGTATCGCCCCCCAAGACGACCTTTCTAAGTGGGAGACCAAATCAAAAAATCGGGGCGCCGAGATTCGAACTCGGGACCTCACCGACCCGAACGGTGCGCGCTACCAGGCTGCGCCACGCCCCGACGCACGGGCAGTATCCCACACTGGCGCGGCCGCTATGGTCGCAAGGTGCCCGCGGCAACATCCAAGATCCTGGCTGAGCTCGACCGTCTGCTCGAGCCTGCGCGCTTCGACGACTACTGCGTCAACGGCCTGCAGGTGCCCGGGCCGGAACGGGTGCGGACGATCGCCACGGGCGTGTCCGCACACGCGGAGCTGTTCGAGCTGGCCGCCCGCGAGCGTGCCGAGCTGCTGCTCGTCCATCATGGGCTGTTCTGGGGCTCGGGGGTGCAAGCGGTCGACACTGTGCTCAAGCGCCGCCTGCAGCTGCTGTTCGACGCGGACATCGCTTTGGCCGCCTACCACCTTCCCTTGGATGCGCATCCGGAGCTCGGCAACAATGCGCTGCTCGCCAGCGCGCTTGTGGCCGGGGAGCTCGCGCCGTTCGCGCTGCACCGCGGCCAGCCGATCGGCTTGCTCGCGAGCTTGCCCGGCGACGGCCTGGCGGCGGAGGAGCTGTTCGCGCGCGTGCGGGAGATCACCGCGCGCGAGCCACTTGTGTTCGACGCTGGCCCGCGCGTCGTGCGCCGGCTGGCGATCGTCTCGGGCGCCGGCGCCGACTACACCGCCGATGCTGCCGCCGCGGGCGCGGACGCGCTCCTCACGGGGGAGCCCGCCGAGCGCTCGATGGCGCAGGCGCGCGAGGCGGGCATTCACGTGATTGCCGCCGGACACCACGCGACGGAGACGTTCGGCGTCAGGCGCCTGGGCGAGCACCTGGCGGAGCGCTTCGAGCTCCGCCACGTCTTCATCGACGTGCCCAACCCCGTGTGACGCTCCGCCGTGCGCGACAGTGCCCGTAGCGCCACTCCGCCGACCTCGACGGCGTCTCACGAACGGGCAGTCAACGTTCAGTTTGCCTGTGCAAACCGGTCCGCCAGGGTCTAACATAATTGGTTGATTCGCAGGTCCATTTCGCCCGCATCACGAGGAGGGAGTCCTGATGGAGGCCACCGCTGCCGCGGCGACCACGGGGTCGCAGACGATCGCTGACCTGATCGCGCACTCGGCCGCGGAGCACGCCGAGCAGATCGCGGTGCGCTACAAGCGCGACGGTGCCTGGCACGACGTGAGTTACGCCCAGCTGGCGGACATCGTTGAGGAGATCGGCCTCGGGCTGATCGACCTTGGCCTCCAGCCCGGCGAGCGCTTCTGCATCCTCGCCAACACCCGCCCCGAGTGGTCCTACATGGACATGGCCGCCACGTCCGCCGGCGCGGTCGTCGTGCCGATCTACCAGACCAACTCGCCCGAGGAGTGCCTGTGGGTGATCTCCGACTCTGACGCCTGCGCGATCGTGTGCGAGAACGGCGAGCAGCTCGCCAAGATCGCCGCCATCCGCGACCGGCTGCCGAACCTGCGCACGATCATCGTGATCGACCCCCCCGCGGGCGGCTCCTCGCACAACGGCTCCTCCGCCGGCGAGCATCCCCTCGAGGCGATCACGCTCGAGCATGTGCGCGAGCGCGGACGCCGGCGCTCCCCCGAGGAGCTGCAGGCGCGTCGCGCGGCCGTGCGCCCCGAGGACCCGTTCACGTTCATCTACACCTCCGGCACCACCGGACCGCCGAAGGGCTGTGTGCTCACCCACGGCAACTACCGCGCGATCATCGACATGATCGGGGACGCCGGCGAGATCCAGGAAGACGAGGTCATCTACCTGTACCTGCCGCTCGCCCACTCATACGCTCTGCTGATCCAGCTCGCCGTGTTCGACCTCGGTGGCACGCTCGCGTACTTCGGCGGCGACACCAAGCAGATCGTCCCCGAGCTGCTCGAGGTCAAACCGACCTATCTGCCGTCCGTTCCGCGCGTGTTCGAGAAGATCTACACGCTCGCCCACGGCGCCATCGAGGCGCAGCCGCCAGAGGAGCGCGAGCGCGCGCAGGCGGCGATCGCGCTGGGGGTGAAGGTGCGCGACATGATCAACCGCGGCGAACCCGTGTCGGAGGAGCTGATGGCGCCCTTCGAGGAAGCCGACGAGCAGCTGTTCAAGAACGTGCGCGCGATCTTCGGCGGCAACGTTCGCCACGCCACCAGCGGCGCCGCGCCGATCGCACAGGAGATCCTTGAGTTCTTCTGGGCATGCGGCGTGCCCGTGCTGGAGGGTTACGGCATGACCGAGACGGCCACCGCCGCGACCGTCTCCACCGTCGAGCACCACCGCTTCGGCACCGTCGGGCGCGCGCTTCCCGGCGTCGAGCTGAAGATCGCGGATGACGGAGAGATCCTCGTCAAAGGCCCCAACATCTTCCACGGCTACCACAACCAGGCGTCCACGAGTTTCGGTGCGGTCGAGGACGGCTGGCTGCACACCGGCGACCTCGGCTCGCTCGACGAGGACGGCTACCTGTCGATCACCGGGCGCAAGAAGGACATCATCATCACCGCCGGCGGCAAGAACCTCACGCCGGCGAACATCGAGAACGACCTCAAGCAGTGCCGCTGGATCTCCCAGGCGGTCATGCACGGCGACCAGCGCCCATACCCGGTCGTGCTGATCACGCTCGACGAGGAGGAGATACCGATCTTCGCGCGCGAGCATGGCCTGGCCGAGGACATCCCCACGCTCGCACGCGAGCCTGCCGTCCACGCGCTGATCCAGCAGGAGATCGACCGCGCCAACGCCAAATACGCGCAGGTCGAGCAGGTCAAGAAGTTCGCGATCCTCGACCATGACCTTTCCCAGCCGACCGGCGAGCTGACGCCGACGCTGAAGGTCAAGCGCAACGTCGTCAACGAGCGCTACGCGGACCTGTTCGACGCGCTGTACAACACCTCCGGCGTGCAACCGGCCGCTTAGCTGCGAACATGACAAGCAATGCGGAGTGACCCATCCGATAACGGCGGCCTGTTCGCCGGGCGCCGTCCAGGCACCGCTCCGATCCACTTCCGGTCGCTGCCCCAGCGCGGCAGCGACCTGCGCCAGCGCCTCGACGGCTCCTTCGCCAGCATGCTGTTTGCGGCGATCGTCGTGCTGTGCCTGCTCTGCTGGGGACCGATCCCGCTCGCCTGCCTGTGGCTCGGCTCGCAGGCCAACTACCTGTCGGGCAGCGTGAGCCTGGGCCTACTCGTCTCGTTCGCCGCGCTGTTCTCGTTCCTGTTCGGTGCGCTTGCGGCGATGCGGCGCCTGGACAGCGCGTGGATGCTGGTGCGCCGCGCCGCCGGCCACGATCAGCGTACGGGGGCACTCGGGCGGATTTTTGCTGTCACCGTGGTGATCTGCGCGCTGGGTTTTCTGTTCTGGTTCCTCATCATCCATGGGCCGGGCACGACCCTGGTGACCAGCGGCAAGGGCGAATAGGCGCCGTCATGGCGCTTCCCCGCCTCGCTCGGCAGGCGGTGCACGGTGATCGCTGCTAGAACAACGCCAGGCTATGGGTCTGCTCGACTACTACCGCCAGTTCGAAGGGATGTCCGAGGAGGAGGTCAATGAGGGCCTGCGCGAGCAGGCGGCTGAGCGCCGGCGCAAAGCGCTGACCCGCGTGGAGACGCTCGACCTCTCTCTCACCACCTGGCCCGAGCTGCCCCACACGCGCATCGTCAACGCGATCACCTTCGTCGCGCGCCGTGGCCTGCACCGCTATCCGCATCTGAGCGGCTCAGACCTGCGGGGCACGCTGGCCGAGCGCCACGGCGTGGATCCGGACCGACTGATCCTCGGCAACGGTGCCGCCGAGCTGCTCAGCGCAGCCACCCGCGCCCTGATCGAGCCCGGACAGCAGCTGCTCACACGCTGGCCCTCCTACCCGCTGTATCCGATCATGGCACGCCGGGCGCACGGCCGTGCGACGCGCGTCAGCGGCGGCGTCGACGCGCTGTTGGAGGCCGCCGCCCGCGAGGACGATGTGCGCGTGATCGCGCTGGCCAGCCCCAACGACCCCACCGGAGAGCTACTGCCCGCGGCCGAGCTGCAACGGCTGCTCGAGGAGCTGCCCGCCGGCGTCGCCGTGCTGCTCGACGAGTCGCTGGTCGAGTTCGCCGACGCGCAGCCCACAAACGCCTCCCTCGAGCTGCTCGAGCACCATCCGCGCCTGCTTGTGTTCCGCAGCTTCTCCAAGGCGTGGGGCCTCGCCGGCCTGCGCATCGGCTATGCGCTGGGCGCACCCGGCTCCGGGGACCTGCTGAGCGAGCTAGCGCCCGACCTCGGCGTCTCTGAGATCTCCCAGGCGGGCGCCTTCGAGGCGCTGCACAGCTGCTCCGAGCTGATCGACCGGCGCGTGCAAGCGATCTGCGAGGAGCGCCCGCGCCTGACCGCGGCGCTACGCGAGCTCGGATTCGACGTCACCGACAGTCAGGCGAACTTCGTGTGGGCAGCCCACCCCTCGCTGCCGGGCGGCGAGCTAGCGGCACGCCTCGCGCGCGCCGGCGTGCTGGTAGCCGCCGGAGACGCCCTCGGCGAGCCCCGTCATGTGCGCATCGCGCTGCACTCGACCGCCGCCACCAACCGCCTCCTGAGCGCCATCGAGAAAGCGCTCTAACCTGAGCCGGCTTGGCGCAGCAGGGCACCGGTGGTGCCCTCGAGGATCTTGCGCCAGGCACTGACCGCCTCGTGCTCTTCGTCGAAATGCTCAACCACTTTGCGAACCCGCTTGGCGGAGATCTCCACCCCGTGGCGCTCTGCGATGGCCTCGAAGCGGTCGTATTCGCCGGCGAGCTGCTTGGTCACCGACTCGAAGCCGTGGCGCGCGATCTCCACGCGTGAGGCGAAGCTCATCATCGAGGTCTGGAACATCAGCTCGTCGGATGGCTCCGGCTCGATCAGGACGATGTCCACACCCGGGTAGCGCTCCTCCCAGCCCTTGGCAAGTTCGTGCAGCCGCTGGTGTGCAACCAGCTTGAAGACCTGGTAGCCGATCTGCGCGAAGCCCATGTCCGAGACCCGTTGCGGGCGCTTTCCGCGCAACGTCCTGACGGTGCCGGAGAAGTCGTTGACGAACGGCACAATCGGGTTGATCACCACCACGAGCTTCGCTCCCGCCTGGATCGCCAGGTCGAGGTTGGTGGTCGAGACCATCCCCCCGTCGATCAGGTCGCGGTCGTGTATGCGCACGGGCGCGTACACCATCGGCAGCGCCCCCGATGCGCGCACCGCCGTGGAGATCGGCACATCTTCGGCGCCATCCACGCCGAGCACCACCCGCTCGCAGGTATCGAGGTCGGTGGCAGTCAGGTAGAGCTCGCACGCGAGCTCGCCGAAGTTGTCGGTACGACCGGGCTCGCTGAGCACCTCGCGCAGATAGCGCTCGATGCCCGCACCCGTGTACAGACCCGAGGGCAGGCCGTCGGCGAGCCCCATCATCACGTCCATCACCGATACGCCGCCCGGCTGGGAGAGCAGCTGACGAGCGAGCGCGAGGGCGCGCAGCGGCATCAGCGCGCCCTTGCGCGCGAACTCCACCAGGTTCGGGCGCAGCAGATCGCCGATGTCGATGTCTTTGAACGGCGGTTTGCCCTGGCGCGTGACCACCCGCATCATCTCCTCGGGGGTCACGCCGTTGGCGCACAGCGCGGCGATGAACGAGCCCGCGGAGGTGCCCACGTAGACGTCGAAGTTGTTGACGGTGCTGTTCACCGCCAGCAGGTCGAGCGCCCGCAGCGCGCCGATCTCGTACACGCCCCCCGTGAAGCCGCCACCGCCCAGCACCAGCGCGGTCTTGTCGCGCCTGGGCCGGCGCCGGCGCTCGACCGACGCGGGGCGCCCCACACCACGGGGTGCCAGCACGTGCAGCCCGTTGCTTGGCCTTTACGGCCGGTTCAAGCTTGACAACCTTGCCCATGCTAGGAACATTCTATGGCCCGGTGAGCCGAAATCCTGCCGCGAAACTCCTAACTTTGCTGTGTGGGCTTCTCCTGACGGTCATCCTGGCACCCGCCCCAGCCGGCGCCGAGGACGGGCTGGGCGAACTGCAGGGCGACCTCACCCACCAGCTCGCGCTCGCCGGCCCGGCGGACGGTGCGTACGTGTACGACCTGACCGCCAAACAGGCGCTGTTCTCCGAGCGCGCCACCACGATGCGCCCGCCGGCGTCGGTGGAGAAGCTGTACACGGCGACCACCTCGCTCGATCTGATGGGCCCTTCGACCCAGCTGGCGACAACTGTCCTCGGCGTCGGCCACATGGCGCCGGGCGGCGTGTGGGAAGGCAGCCTGTACCTGCACGGCGGTGGCGACCCGACGTTCGGCAGCACGTCGTTCATCCGCAGCCACTACGGCGGCGTCGGCGCGAGCGTCTCGACGCTCGTCTCCCAGCTGGTGCACACCGACGGCATCCACCGCATCACCGGCTCGATCGAGGGCGACGAGTCGTACTTCGACTCGCTGCGCGGCGAGCCCTCGAGCGACTACGCCTGGGACCCTTTCCTAGAAGGCACGCTCAGCGCACTCGCGTTCAACCGCGGCGAAACCGGCCACGAAACGAACCCACCCAATCCGCACGCGCCCGCGGCATTCGCCGCACGCGCGCTGTGGGGAGCACTGAAGGCCGCCGGCGTCAGCATCCACGGCGGCAGCGGCGCCGCCACCACACCCGCGGGCGCCGTGCAGCTGGCCGTGGTGCAGTCCCCCACCGTCGCCCAGCTGCTCGCGCTGATGCTGCCGCCGTCCGACAACTTCTTCGCCGAGACGCTCGTCAAGGATCTCGGCGCCCGCTACGGCGGCGCCGGCACGACCGCCGCGGGGGCCGCCGTGGTGACCAAGACGATCGCCACGCTACTCGGCATCCACCCGCACGTCGTCGACGGCTCGGGCCTCTCAGAAGCAGACAAAACGTCCCCCTACCAGGTCGCCGACCTACTTGTGGAGCTCGCGCCGACGCCAATCGGGGCGGTGCTGCGCAACAGCCTCGCGGTCGCCGGGCGCACGGGTACGCTGGAACTGCGCATGCGCAATACCCCCGCCGCGGGACACTGCCAGGGCAAGACCGGCACGCTCACCGGCGTCTCGAACCTCGTCGGCTACTGCCAGGCTGCCGACGGGCACACGCTAGCGTTTGCGATCTTCACCGACGGCATCCCCACCGAAACCGCGCACACCTTTCAGGACAACATGGCGATCACAGTCGCCGACTATTGATTCCTTCAGGAGACCAGGCCGCATGCGGCCTGGTCCGGGGCCGCACATGTGCGGCCCCGCGACGGGCGCATGCGCCCGTCGTCGGTCGGCGCATGCGCCGACCGAACTACTCGAGCAGCGCCAGCAGCCCCGCTTCGTCGAGCACCACCACGCCCAGGCGCTCGGCCTTCTCGAGCTTGGACCCGGGGCTCTCTCCGGCAAGGAGGTAGTCGGTCCTCTTGGACACCGAGCTCGTCACCCGCCCACCTGCGGCGAGGATCCGCTGCGTGGCCGCCTCCCGCGAGAGCTCCGGCAGCGAGCCCGTGAGCACCAGCGTCTTGCCCGCCAGCGGCCCCTGCGACGGCGGCGGTCCCTCCTCGTGGAAGCACAGGCCCAGCTCGCGCAGGTCTGCGATCAGCGCGCGCATGCGCTCGTCGTCGAGCTGCGCGCGAATCGAGATCGCCATCTTCTCCCCCACGCCGGGCGTCTCAGCGATCTCCTCGACGGACGCATTCAGCAGCGTGTCGATGTCGCGGAAGCGCTGCGCGAGGTTGCGCCCGGTGACCTCGCCGACCTCCTCGATCCCCAGCGCAAACAGCACACGCGCGAACGGGCGCTCCTTGGAGGCCTCCAGCGCAGCCAGCAGGTTCCTCGCAGACAGCTCGCCAAAGCCCTCCAGCTCGAGCAGTTGCTCCTCGCCCACGCGGTAGAAGTCGGCGGCCGTGCGCACCAGCCCGTGCTCCTGCAGCAGCGCCACCTGCTTCTCGCCGAGGCCGTCGATGTCCATGGCGCCGCGCGAGACGAAGTGCTTGAGCAACTGCCACGCCCGCGCCGGGCAGTCGGGGTTGGGGCACTTTGTGAACACACCGTCCGCCGGCTTGACCGTCTTGGTGTGGCAGAACGGGCAGCTCGCCGGCGGACGGGGCAGCGGCGGCCTGCGCTTGCGCTCGGCCACATGCGGCGCCGGCGAGACAACCTGCGGGATCACGTCGCCTGCGCGCACCACAATCACGTCCTCGCCCGCGCGGATGTCCTTGCGCACGATGTCCTCCTCGTTGTGCAAAGTCGCCAGCTTGATCGTCACGCCGCCCACTTCGACCGGCGCGAGCACCGCGTACGGGCGCAGGTCGCCGAACTTGCCGACGTTCCACATCACCTTCTCCAGGCGCGTCACCGCGGTCGTGGGCGGGAACTTCCACGCGACCGCCCACCGCGGGTCGCGCCCGACGGAGCCGAGCCTACGCTGCAACTCGAGGTCGTCGACCTTGACGACGACCCCATCGATCTCGAAATCCAGCTCGCCCCGGCGCCGCTCCCACTCCAGACATTGGGCGATCACCTCATCCTCGCTGCCCAGCACCTGGATGCCCGAATTAACGCGAAAGCCGTGCTCGCGCAGCCACTCGAGCGCCTGCGAGTGCCGCTTGAACGACAGACCGTCGGCGACACCCACCTGGTAGCACCAGATCGACAGCGGCCGCTTGGCCGCGTCCGCGGGATCGAGCTGGCGGATCGTGCCAGCGGCGGAGTTGCGCGGGTTCATGAACGTCGACTCGCCCGCTTCCGCCCTGCGCTCGTTGAGCGCGGTGAAGTCCGTCAGCGACATGTACACCTCGCCGCGTACCTCCACCAGCGTGGGCGCGTCCGTGATGTGCAGCGGGATCGCGCCGATCGTGCGCAGGTTGTGCGTCACGTCCTCCCCCACCTCGCCGTTGCCCCGCGTGGCGCCCCGCTCGAGCACGCCGTCGCGATACAGCAGGCTGATCGCCAGGCCGTCGATCTTGGGCTCGACCACGAACGTGAAGCCCGGCTCAGAGATCCCCTCGCGCGCGAGGTGGTTACGCATCCGCTCCACCCACGCGCGCAGCTCCTCCTCGGAGCGCACATTGTCGAGCGACAGCATCGGCTCCAGGTGGCGGACCTTCTCCAGCCGCCCCACCGGCTCACCGCCGACCCTCTGCGTGGGCGAATCGGCTGTGGCCAGCTGGGGGTGCTCGCGCTCGATCGCACGCAGCTCGTCGAGCAGGCGGTCGTACACGTCGTCGCCGACCTCAGGGTCGTCGAGCACGTAGTAGCGGTGCGCGTGGTGCTCTAGCTCTCGGCGCAGCTGCTTCGCGCGGGCCGCCACGTCCGTGTCGCTCACGGCTGCGCGTCGTGTGCTGGGCGATCTCCGATCGGTGGTGCCAGCATCTCCTCCAGATCGAAGCGCCGCAGCGCCTCCAGGCTCGGACGGTCGGTCAGGTCGAAATGGATCGGCGTGACCGCAATCCGACCTGCGGCGATGGCGGCCAGGTCGGTGCCGGGCTCGTCGTGGAAGCCGGGGTCTGAGCCGTAGATCCAGTAGCGGCGGCGGTGCTCCTCCTCGCGCTCGAGTTTCAGCTCGTCGCGGTAGATGCGCTTGCCGAGGCTCGTCACCTCGACCCCGCTGGGCTCGCCCGCGGGGACATTGATGTTGAGCAGCGTCCTGGCCGGCAGCGGCACCTCCTCGATGCGCTCGATCAGCCGCGCCACAAACGCAGCGGCCGTCTCGAAGCCAAAGCCGCCGTCGAAGCGGTAGTCGAGTGCGCCCGCGCGCGACTGCTGGGAGACAGCCACCGCCGGCAGCCCCAACACGACGCCCTCGAGCGCCGCCGCGACGGTGCCCGAGTAGGTGATGTCGTCGCCGAGGTTGGCGCCGTGGTTGATGCCCGCCACAACCAGGTCCGCCGCGAAGTCCTCGACGATCCCGAGGCTCGCCAGCCGCACACAGTCGACAGGAGTGCCGTCGGTCGCGTAGCCGGTGCTGCCGTCCGCGAACGGCACCTCCTCGACCCACAGCGGCCTGCGTGTGGTGATCGAGCGCGCCGTCGCCGAGCGGTTGCCGTCGGGGGCAATCACCGCCAGGCGCACGTCGTCGAGCTCCAGCAGCGCGCGCCGCATCGCCTGCAGGCCATCGGCCTCGATCCCGTCGTCGTTTGTCAGCAGCACGTTGAGCATGGCTGGATTCAGCATAGGGGCCGCTTCGGTCCTCGCGCGTGAAGATGTGCAGCGGTGCGCGAGGGCTGCAGCGGCATGCGACGAGCTCGGCGCCTGCTCACCGACCCTCGTAGGACACCCGCGCCAGCGCCAGCCCGTGCGCGGGCGCCGTCCTGCCAGCCTCCGCGCGCGGCCTGCCGTCGAGCAGCCCTGTGAACTCCTCGAGCGTGCGCGCGCCGCTGGCGACGTCGAGCATCGTGCCCACGAGCACGCGGTTCATGTGGCGTAGGAACATGTCCGCCTCGATCCAGAACTCGAGCAGCTCGCCGTCGGCCCGCCACTCGGCGGAGACGACCTCGCACTGGAAATACGAGTGCTCGGTTTCGGTGGGCGTGAACGCGGTGAAGTCGTGCCTGCCGAGCAGCGCGCTCGCGCACTCATCGAGTGCCTCCCGGTCGAGGGTGCCGGTCCACCAGAACGCGCGCCGGCGCTCGAACACCGAGCGCGTGCGGCGGGCGAGCACGCGGTAGCAGTAGGTGCGGCTGGTGGCGTCACGTCGGGCGTCGAAGTCGATCGGCGCCGGCTCGGCGGCGAGCACCGCCAGGTCGCCGTCGAGCATGCCGTTCAGACGCAGCGGATCGACCGCCTCGTGCGCGTAGCTGGCGACCTGGCCCCACGCGTGCACGCCCGCATCGGTGCGCCCGGCGACCGTCAGCGCCAGCGGCCGCCCATCGCTGGCGGTCTCACCGAGCACCGTCCGCAGCGCACGCTCGAGCTCGTCCTGCACCGTGCGCTTGTCCGGCTGGCGCGCCCAGCCGGCGAAGTCCGTCCCGTCGTACTCGATCGTGAGCTTGGTGACCATCACCGTGCAGCACCGCCGCGCATCACCGCTCGGCACCGCCGCGCATCACCGCTCGGCACCGCTGCGAGCACACGAGTTGCGCACACGACGCCGCGCGAGCCGGTGCGCGACCGGCGCAACCTCAGACGAGCTCGATGAAGACCATCTCCGTCGAGTCGCTGCGGCGCGGCCCGAGCTTGAGGATGCGCGTGTAGCCGCCCGGGCGCTCCTTGTAGCGGGGCGCAACCTCCGCGAACAGCTTGTGCACCGCGAACTTGTCCTGCGAGAGCGTCGACAGCGCCTGGCGACGTGCGTGCAGATCGCCGCGCTTGGCGAGCGTGATCAATTTCTCGATCTCCGGCTTGACCGCCTTGGCCTTGGCCTCGGTCGTCTTGATCCGCTCGTGCTCGATGATCTCCTTGCTCAGGTTCATGAGCAGCGCCTTGCGGTGCGCGGAGTCGCGGCTGAGCTTGTTGCGTGTCTTTTGGTGGCGCATGAGCGGGGTGTGGGACGAGGGTCAGTGTAGGCGAGGCGACGGGTGTTGGTAGTCCTCACCTGAGGTCTGTATAACGATGGTAATACAAACCTCGTGTCCGGACAGTTAGTCCTGGCGCAAGTTGAGCCCCCGCGCGTGCAGCGTTTCGATGACCTCGTCGATCGACTTTTTGCCGAAGTTGGGGATCGCGTTGAGCTCGCCCTCGGACTTGGAGATGAGGTCGCCGACCGTCTGGATGCCGGCGCGCTTGAGGCAGTTGTACGAGCGCACGCCAAGCTCCAGCTCCTCGATCAGGATGCCCCACTCCTCGCCCTGCAGCGCTGCCTGCGAGCCGCCGCCAACGGCCAGGCCATGGCCGTCGAGCTGACCACCGGGGGTCGCGCGCAGCTCCTGGATGCGGTCGGCGTCGGTGAAGATCGCGAGCTGCGAGATCAGCAGCTCGGCCGCCTCGCGCAGCGCTGCCTGCGGGTCGATCGAGCCGTCGGTCTCGATGTCCAGGGTGAGCTTGTCGAAGTCCGTCTTCTGGCCGACACGCGCCTGCTCGACCGCGTAGGCAACACGCCGCACGGGCGAGAAGATCGAGTCGATCGGGATCACCCCGATCGGCTGGTCGGCAGACTTGTTCTCCTCGGCCGGCCGATAGCCGCGCCCGCGTCCGATCGTCATGTACAGCTCGAGCTTAGTTTTCTTCTCGAGCGTCGCTATGTGCAGGTCCGGGTTGAGGATCTCCACGCCTGCCGGCAGGTCGATGTCCTTGGCGGTGATCTCGCCCGGCCCGGTGACCACCAGCGGCGCCTCGACCTCGCTGGCGTCCGAGTGCATCCGGCAGACGACGCCCTTGAGGTTGAGCACGATGTCAGTCACGTCCTCCTTGACGCCCTGAATCGTGGAGAACTCGTGTGCAACGCCCTCGATGCGCACGCTCGTGACGGCGGCGCCTGCAAGGGAGGAGAGCAATACGCGCCGCAGCGAGTTGCCGAACGTGTAGCCGAAGCCGCGATCCAGCGGCTCGATCGTGAACGTGCCACGGTTCTGCTCCACGGACTCGCTTGTGATCCGGGGGATTTGGAAGTCGAGCATGAGAGTCCTAACGTCGATTTGGTGTCGCACCGGCGCCACTGAGGGCGCCGGCTCTGAGCGCTGCCGCCCGGTTGGGGCGCCAGCGCGGGCAAAGGTCCTTCTACTTCGAGTACAGCTCGACGATGAGCTGCTCCTGCACCGGCGCAGCGACCTCGCGCCGCTCCGGCTTGCGCAGCACCTTGGCCGAGAGCGACTCGTGATCGGCCTGGAGCCACGCGGGTATCTGTCCGGTCAGCTCGGTGGCATCTCTGACCACCTGCGTCGCCGGCGTGTCGACCTTGATGGTGATCACGTCGCCTGGACGCACCTGATAGCTGGGAATGTTCACCCGCCGGCCGTTGACCGTCCAGTGGCCATGGCGAATTAGCTGGCGCGCTTGCCGCCGCGAGGCAGCGAAGCCGAGACGCACCAGCACGTTGTCCAGCCGGCACTCCAACAGCGCGAGTAGGTTCTCGCCGGTGATACCCGGCTGACGAGATGCCTTGACGTAGTAGCCGTGGAACTGCTTCTCGAGCACTCCGTAATAGCGACGCGCCTTCTGCTTCTCGCGCAGCTGCACCCGATACTCGCTCTGTTTCATGCGCCCGCGCCCGTGCTCGCCCGGCGGGTAGGAGCGGCGCTCCACGCCGCACTTGTCGGTCAGACAGCGCTCGCCCTTGAGGAACAGCTTCTGCCCCTCGCGGCGACACTGCTTGCACTGCGGACTCGTATCCCTTGCCATCTGCTAGACCCTCCGCCGCTTGCGGGGGCGGCAGCCGTTGTGTGCCTGCGGGGTCACGTCCTTGACGCCGGTCACTTCCAGGCCGGCTGCCTGCAGCGAGCGGATCGCGGTCTCGCGACCGGAGCCCGGGCCCTTGACGTAGACCTCAACCTTCTGAAGCCCCTGTTCGAGGCCCTTGCGCGCGGCCGCGTCGGCGGTCACCTGAGCAGCGAACGGGGTCGACTTGCGCGAGCCCTTGAAGCCGGCGCCGCCAGCGGACTCCCACGCGATCACGTTGCCGGCGGTATCCGTCAACGAGACGATCGTGTTGTTGAACGACGTCTTGATGTGCGCCTGCCCGACCGGGATGTTCTTTTTCGGCTTGCGCCGGCCGCGGGCACGCTTGGGAGCTGGGGGCATTACTTCTTCCCAGCCCGCTTCTTGCCCGCCACCTGCATGCGCTTAGGTCCCTTGCGCGTGCGGGCATTGGTCTTGGTCTTCTGCCCGCGCACCGGCAGCCCGCGACGGTGGCGCAGGCCGCGGTAGGAGCCGATCTCCTGCAGCCGTTTGATGTCTTGGGAGCGCTCGCGCCGCAGATCGCCCTCGACGGTCAGGCCGTCGTCGATCGCGTCCCGCAGCTTGGCCACCTCGTCCTCGGTGAGGTCGCGGATGTAGGTGTCGGGATGAACACCTACCTGCGTGAGCACCTTGTTGGACGTCGAACGCCCAATCCCGTAGATATAGGTCAGCCCGATCTCCGAACGCTTGTTCAAAGGCAGATTGACTCCAGCGATGCGTGCCACCTAGCTGATCACCCCTGCCGCTGCTTGTGGCGCTTGTTCTGGCAGATCACCAGCACCACCCCGTGGCGGCGAATGATCTTGCATTTCTCGCACATCGGCTTGACCGACGGTCTTACCTTCATGATCCCTTTCGGCGGCTGGGTTCCGGCGACTCGGCTCTGGCTGCCGTTGCGGCCGCCGCTACCGGATCGTGGAGATACCCTCGCGCACGCAAATAGCCGCGCGCTGGGGCAGGACCCCAGATGGTAGCAAGCTCAGCCTGCGCTCGCGATCCCCTCGACGAGCGGCTCGCCGGCGCGCGCGTGGGCGGGCAGATGCCACGGAGTGAGGATCAGGGGTCCGGCGGCCGTGATCGCGACGGTGAACTCGAAATGGGCAGCCGCGGAGCCGTCCTGGGAGAAGATCGCCCAGCCGTCGCCGCCGACGCGCACGCCGGCGCGACCAGCGGTGGTCATGGGCTCGATCGCCAGGACCATGCCCTCCTCAAGCAATGGGCCCTTGCCCGGCTTGCCGTAGTTGGGCACCTGCGGATCCTCGTGCATGCTGCGCCCCACGCCGTGACCGACGAGCGAGCGCACAACCGAGAACCCAGCACCCTCGACCACTCGCTGGATCGCATTGGAGACGTCGCCCATGCGATTGCCCTCACGGCACTGCACCACACCGGCGTGCAGCGACTCCTCGGTGGCGGCCAGCAGGCTCAGCACCTGCTTGTCCACGTGCTCCACGGGGAAGGTCCGTGCGGCGTCGGCAACCCAGCCGTCGAGCGTGACGCCAACGTCGACCGAGATGACATCACCCGCCTGCAGGCTGGTGGGGCCCGGTATCCCGTGCACGACCATCGCGTTTGGAGAGGCGCAGATCGAACCTGGAAAGCCGCGGTAGCCCTTGAACGTCGGCGTCGCACCCTGCGCGCGGATAAAGCGCTCGGCGATCTTGTCGAGCTCCGCCGTACTCACGCCGGCACGGATATTGGGCTCAATCACGTCCATGGTCGCCGCCAGGATTGCACCCGCCCGCGCCATCTTCTCGATCTCCCCGGGAGACTTCTTGATAATCACCCACGGAGCTTAGCTTGAGAGTTAGCCGCGCAGGGCGTCCAACCCTGCGATCTTCATACTGCGTACGGCATCCCACCCGTACTTGACCGCTCGACATCGGCTTACTAGAGCTTCTCCTCCAGGCGTAGCGTGGCGACGGTCGCTCTGACGTGCGCGTGAACCTCGTCGGCGCTGCGCCGTCCGTCGAAGCGGCGCAGCAGCGCGGCGTGGTCATAGTGGGCGATCAACGGCTCGGTCTGGGAGTGGTAGACCTCCAGTCGGCGTCGGATCGTCTCCTCCTTGTCGTCATCGCGCTGGATCAGGCGTGAGCCGTCCTGGTCACACACACCCTCGTGCTTGGGTGGATCGAAGTCAATGTGGTAGATGTGGCTGGGGTTCTTCACGCATACCCGCCGTCCGGCCAGGCGACGCACCAGATCGTCGTCGGGTACTTCGATCAGCAGCGCGGCCGTCAGCCGCCGATCGAGGCCCCGGAGCGCCTCGTCGAGAGCGTCCGCTTGGCGTTCGTTGCGGGGGAAGCCGTCGAGTAGGAAGCCGTCGCGCGCGTCTGCGTCGGCGACGCGCTCGGTGATCATCCCGACGATCACCTCGTCGGGCACCAGCTCGCCCGCGTCCATGTAGCGTTGAGCCTGCTGCCCCAGCTCGCTCCCCTCGGCTACCTGCGCGCGGAGGATGTCGCCGGTGGAGATGTGGGGCAGCCCGAAGTCCTCGCGCAGGCGGTCGGCCTGGGTGCCCTTGCCAGCGCCGGGCGGGCCGAGCAGGATCAGGTTCAAATCGGACAAGACTGGGGCAGCCTATCCGCTTGGGGGGTGCCGTTGCCACCATTGACGGCCTCGACCGGCGTGTCGGGGGCCCGGTGCACCACCCACCTCCCGCCAAGCGAAGCCTGTCCGTCTGGCGGTCGCCGCGAAGTCGCGGCCGCCAGACGGACAGGCGAAGCGCTACTTCAGGAATCCCTCGTAACTTCGCATCATCAACTGCGCCTCGAGCTGCTTCATGGTTTCCAGCGCCACACCGATCACGATCAGGATGGACGTGCCGCCGAACTGGAACTGCTGGTGCGTCTGCGAGAACAGGATCGCCGGCAGCGCCGCCACGGCGGCGAGGAACAGCGCGCCGGGAAAGGTCAGACGCGCGAGGATGCGATCGAGGAATTCGGCGGTCGGGCGCCCGGGCCGCACGCCGGGGATGAACCCGCCGTACTTCTTCAGGTTGTCCGCCTGGTCGACCGGGTTGAACGTGACCGCCGTGTAGAAGTAGGTGAAGAGGATGATGAACAGCGACTCGCCAACGACGTAGTGCCAGCCGTTGGGCGTAAAGAAGTCCGACAGCGACTGGCCCCAGTGGGTTTTGACGAGCTGCCCGACGGTCGGCGGGAAAGCCATGATGCTCGCGGCGAAGATCACCGGGATCACCCCCGCCATGTTCACACGCAGCGGCAGGTAGGTCTGGCCGCCCTCTGTCATCCGCCGTCCGATCACACGCTTGGCGTACTGCACGGGGATCCGCCGCTGCCCTTCCTGGACGAACACGATCGCCGCCACCACCGCAAGCACCAGGAACGGCGCCATCACCTTGAAGACCTGATCCTGGGTGGTCCACCAGGTTTGGATGGCGGTGGGCAGACGCGAGACGATCGAGGCGAAGATCAGCAGCGAGATGCCGTTGCCGATGCCCCGCTGGGTGATCAGCTCGCCGACCCACATCAGCAGCACGCAGCCGGTCGTCAGACAGATGACGATCAAGAAGATGTGAGGCAGGTCGAAGTGGGTGATGACGTTTTCGCCGGCTTTGGCCTGGAGCGTGTGGAACAGGAAGACGTAGCCGATCGACTGGGCGAACGCGAGCCCGACCGTCAGATAGCGGGTGTACTGCGTGATGCGCGCCTGGCCGACTTCGCCTTCCTTGGAGAGCTTCTCCAGCGACGGCACCGCGACCTGCAGCAGCTGCAGGATGATCGAGGAGGTGATGTACGGCATGATCCCCAGCGCGAAGATGGCGAGTTTGGACAGGCCACCGCCGGAGAACAGGTTCAGGTAGCTGAGGATGCCACCGCCGCCGAAGGACTTCTGGATGTTGTTGACCGCCGTCAGGTTGACGCCCGGCACGGGTACGTGGGAGCCGAGACGGTAGATCAACAGCATCCCCGCCGTGAAGGCGATCTTCTTGCGGATGTCCGCAACCTGGAAAGCGTTCAGAATGGTCGAAAGCATCGTTTCAGTCCCTCGTGCACCTGCCGATCGCAGGCGAACCCCGTTTGGAGTGGCCGATTCTAGTGGATGCGCCGCCGAGCATCGCCGCTTGCGCGGCGGTGGGCTTGGCTAGCCCTCGACGGTCGTGCAGGTGCCACCGGCGGCCTCGATGCGCTCGCGCGCGCTCGCGCTGAACGCGTGGGCGTGCACCGTCAACGCCTTGCTGATCTCGCCCTTTGCGAGGATCTTGATCGGGATGCCCTTGCGGGTCCCTAGGCCGTTGGCTTGCATCAGCTCGACCGTGACATCGGTGCCAGCGTCGAAGCGACTCTCCAGCGCGGCGATGTTCACGGGCTGGGTGTGCGTGCGGAACGGCTCGAACGGCATCGACTTCTTCATGTGTGGCCCGCGCAGCTTTCGCATACGCATGTGGATCGGCATCTGGCCACCCTCGAATGCAGCCCTGCTCTTCGAGCCGGCGCGCGAGCCCGCGCCCTTCTGGCCGCGGCCGGAGGTCTTGCCGGTACCCGAACCTTCGCCGCGCCCCACCCGCTTGCGCGGACGGCGGCTTCCTGGTGCCGGCGCGAGGCTGTGCAGTCCGACGCGCTCCTCGCCGTCCCGCTTGCCTGCTTGCGACCCCGCAGGGGGTGTGGCCCCGGCCGGGGTGACAGCGCTCACTTGCCCTCCTTAACCTCAACCAGGTGGCGCACCGTGTGCAGCATGCCGCGCGCCTGCTCGGAGTCCTTGACCTCGACCGTGTGGCCGATGCGGCGCAGACCGAGCGAGCGCAGCGTGTCGAGCTGTTTGCTGTTCGAGCCGTTGCTCGACCGGCGCTGGGTGACGCTCAGCGCACCCATTACGCGGAGGCCTCGTCAGCAGCAATCGTCGCAACTGGCGTATCCGATTCGGCCTGCGGTGTATCCGACTCGACCTGTGCGTCCGACTCGACCTCTGTCCTGGTCGCTGTCTCGGCATCAGACGTCTGCGCAGCCCCGTTGGCCGGCTCTCCGCCAAGACCGAGGACCTGGTTGATGCTCAGCCCGCGCAACTTTCCGACCTCCTCGGGGGTGCGCAGTCCGCGCAGTCCAGCCACCGTGGCCTTCACGAGGTTGATCGGGTTCTGCGTGCCGAGGCTCTTGGACAGGATGTCGTGGATGCCCGCCAGCTCGAGCACCGCGCGTACGCCCCCGCCGGCGATCACACCTGTACCGGGCGATGCCGGCTTGAGCAGCACGCGCCCAGCGCCGAACACACCGGTGGTCTTGTGGGTGATCGTGCTGCCGTGCTTGGGCACGCGGAAGAGGTCCTTCTTGGCCCGCTCGACGCCCTTCTGGATCGCCAGCGGCACCTCGTTTGCCTTGCCGTAGCCGACGCCCACGACGTCCCGTTCGTCCCCCACGACCACCAGCGCGGTGAACGAGAAGCGACGCCCACCCTTGACGACCTTGGCGACGCGGTTAATCTCGACCACACGCTCCTGGAGATCCAGGCCGGCTGGGTTGACTGAGCGATCTATCGATATGGACATGGCAGGAGGGAGAGGTTAGCGGGAGCGCGAGCCGTCGGCGCCTAAACGGTGATGCCCGCCTCACGGATAGCCTCGGCGAAGGTACGTACATGGCCGTGGTACTGGTAGCCACCGCGATCGAACACTGCCTCGGAGATACCCGCCGCCTTGGCGCGCTCGGCAAACAGCTGCGCGGCGCGCTTGGAGCGCTCGGATTTCTCAAGCGTTCGGAGCTCAGGCTCAAACCAGTTGACAGCGGCAAGTGTGCGCGCGGCGACGTCGTCGATGAGCTGCGCCGAGAGTCCCCGATTGGAACGGAACACCGAGATCCTTGGACGGCTGGCGGTGCCAGAGATCTTCGCGCGCACCCTGCGGCGCCGTTTGAGCCGGCGGGTCTCCTTCGTGAGGACGGTCATGCCCTCTTTCCAACCTTGCGCTGGACGTGCTCGCCCTCGTAGCGGATGCCCTTGCCCTTGTAAGGCTCGGGCGGACGCTGCTTGCGGATGATCGCCGCCGTCTCGCCGACGAGCTGCTTGGAGATGCCTTTGACGACGACGCGTGTCGGCTGTGGCACTTCAAACTCGATGCCGTTTGGGGCTGGGATCGGAACGGGGTGGGAGTACCCGACAGCCAGCTCCAGGTTCTTACCCTTCAGCTGGGCGCGATATCCAACGCCCTGGATCTCCAACCGCTTCTCATAGCCGCTGGTGACACCCTCGACCATGTTCGCGACCAGTGTACGCGTCAGCCCGTGCAGCGCGCGATGCTCACCGCGATCGGTCGGTCGTGTGACCACCAGTTGCGCGCCGTCCTGGGTCACCTGGATGTCCCTGTGAATACGCTCACTGAGCTCACCTTTGGGCCCCTTTACGCTCACCGACTCGGGCTCAATCGAAACCGTCACGCCGGCTGGCACGAGTATGGGCTGTCTACCGATTCTCGACATCGTGCCGCTACCAAACCTGGGCCAGGACCTCGCCGCCAACGCCAGCCGCGCGGGCGTCGTGGCCGGTCATCACGCCGTGCGACGTCGAGACGATCGACGTTCCCATCCCGCCGAGCACCTTGGGGATGTGCTTGGCGTCAACATACGTGCGTCGTCCGGGGCGCGAGACGCGCCGCAGCCCAGAGATCGCCGAGCGCCGGTCCTCGGTGTACTTGAGCTGAATCTGGATCAACTGCCCGGCCTCACCGTCGGGCGCCGGAATGACCGACCAAGACTCGATGTAGCCCTGCTCGTCCAGAATCCTTGCAAGCTCGCTCTTTAGTTTGGACGCCGGGACCTCGACCGTCTCGTGCGCCGCGTGGATCGCATTGCGCACGCGCGTGAGGAAGTCGGCTATGGGATCGGTCATCGACATGTTGTGCTCTTGGCTCTCGAGGCTGGCTCTGTTGAAGGAAGTTAGGTGTTACGCGTTGGTATTCGTCGGAATAGTGGTGCTGCTGGGGTTTTGCTTTTGAAGAGTCTGTCTAACCATCGCTATACAGACTTCTTCAGGTGAAGACATTTCTCGTAAGACAGCTACCAGGAGGACTTCGTCATCCCGGGAATCTGACCGTTGTGGGCGAGATCGCGAAGACAGATGCGACACACCCCAAACTTGCGGTACACCGCGCGCGGGCGACCGCAGCGGGTGCAGCGAGTATATGCACGTGTCTTGAACTTGGGAGTCCGCGCCTGCTTGACGCGCTGCGAGGTCTTGGCCATCAGTCGGTGCCCTCCTTCTCAGTGGTCTGCGCATCCCCGTCTCCGGGGTCGTCGTTCTGCTCGGCCGCCTCAGGCGCGGCGACCGCCTCGGGCTCAGCGACCGTCTCCGCCTCCATGGCCTCGGGCTCGGGCTTCTCCGCGGCGGCCTCCGCCTCGGGTTCAGCCTCCGCTACTGACTCAGCCGCCTCCGGCTCCTCGGCGGCTTCCGGCGCTGCCGCCTCCTCCGACTCCACCGCGACCTCCGGCTCCTCGGCGGCCTCCGGCGCTGCCAACTCCTCCGACTCCACCGCGACCTCCGGCTCCTCAGCGGCCTCCGGCGCTGCCAACTCCTCCGACTCCACCGCGACCTCCGGCTCCTCAGCGGCCTCCGGCGCGGCGGTGGCCTTGGCCTCCGTTACGGCTGCGGCTGCGGCGCTGGCGGCCTCGGCCTCTTCGTGTGCACGGGCGGCGGCCTCGTCTGCCTCGGGGTCGTAGCCCTTGGGACGGCCCTGAGGGGAGAACGGCATGCCGAATGCGGACAGGAGCGCGTACGCCTCTATGTCGCTTGCTGCGGAGGTGGTGATGGTGATGTCCAGCCCGCGTACCGTGTCGATCTTGTCGTAGTCGATCTCCGGGAAGATGATCTGCTCTTTGACTCCCAGCGAGTAGTTGCCGCGGCCATCGAACGAGCGCGAGTTCAAGCCCCGGAAGTCGCGGATCCGCGGGATCGCGACCGAGATGAGCCGGTCGAGGAACTCGTAGCCACGTTCGGCCCGCAGCGTCACCGCCAGACCTACCGGCATGCCCTCGCGCAGTTTGAACGCGGCGATCGACTTGCGTGCGCGACGCACGCTCGGCTGCTGGCCGGCGATGGTGGCGAGCTGTTCGGTCGCTGCCTTGAGCATTTTGGAGTCCTGCTTGGCGAGACCGACTCCCATGTTCACGGTGATCTTCTCGATCCTGGGCGCCTGCATCACCGAGGAGTAGCCGAAGCGCTCGACGAGCGCCGGACGGATCTCCTCGAGATAGCGGGTCTTCAGACGGGCTGTGGGGGCGGTATCAGTGGTGGTAGTGGCCATTGCGATCAGTCGAGCCTCGCGCCCGAGCTCTTGGCTACGCGAACGCGCTCGCCGCCCGTGCGGTCGATGCCGACTCGGGTTGGCGTGCCCTTGGTGTCGAGGATCATCACGTTCGAGATGTGGATCGGGCCCTCGCGCTCGATCACGCCACCCATCTGCTGTTCGCTCTGGGCACCGGCGACCTGCTGCGGGCGCGTGTGACGCTTGATCATGTTCAGTTGCTCGACGTACACCCGTTCCTTGACCGGGTCCACGCGCAGGACGCGGCCGGTCTTGCCACGGTCCTTGCCGGACATAACCTGCACGCGATCGCCGGAGCGGATCTTCAGCGAGCGGCGCTTTGGGCGGGCTGCGACGCCGGCCGACTTGCGCTTGCTCATCACAGAACCTCCGGCGCGAGCGAGACGATCTTCATGAAGTTGCGCTCGCGCAGTTCGCGCGCGACCGGTCCGAACACGCGCGTGCCGCGCGGGTTGTTCTGATCGTCGATGATCACCGCGGCGTTCTCGTCGAAGGCGATGTAGGTCCCGTCATCGCGACCGATGGGCTTCTTTGTGCGGACGACGACGGCGGTCACGACCTCGCCCTTCTTGACGGCGCCCTGTGGGTTGGCCTGCTTGACGGTCGCGGTGATGACATCGCCGACGAACGCATAGCGTCGCTTAGAGCCGCCCTTGACGCGGATGCACAAGATCTCGCGCGCACCCGAGTTGTCGGCCACTCTCAGTCTTGTCTCGTTTTGGATCATCGCGCCCGCTCCAGCACGTCAACTAGCGCCCAGCGCTTGGTGCGCGACAGCGGCCGACTCTCGATCACCCGCACCACGTCGCCCTCGTGGGCGTCGTTGTTCTCGTCGTGCGCGTGCACGGTGCCAGAGCTGCGCACGATCTTCTCGTAGCGCCGATGACGGCGTGCGACGTCGATGCGCACTGTGATCGTCTTCTCGGCCTTGTCGGAAACGACGATGCCCTGACGCACCCTGCGTGTGCCCTCGACGACGGCGTGCACAGGCGCGAGTGCCTCGGGCGCGGGCGCCGCGGCGCGGCGTGTGGCGGCCTTGGCGCGTTCCTGCAGGCGTCGGGCACGACGACGGGCGGCCTTCGTTCGACGTTCCGCGAGCCGCTCGGCGTGGCGCTCCTCGGGGGAGCGACTCGGACGAGCCTCGCCGGTGTGCTTGGACCGAGCTCTGCGACGACGCTCCTTGGGAGGAATCTGCTCCACGGGCTCGGCGTGCGGCGCCGGCGTCGTGTGCGCGGCGGTACTCCCTGCGTCGGCGACCGGCGCCTGCTCTGCCTCGGTCGCGTGGGCCTCGGCACTCGCGCCGGCATCAACGGACTCGTCGCCGGCGGCCTCAGCCGTCGCGTCGGCCTCCGCGGGCTCGCTGGCGGCGACCTCAGCCGTGGGCGTCTGCTCGGGAGCGTCCTGCTCGATCTCAGGTGTGTCGTTGTCTGGTTCGTCAGCCATTTCGTCCGTTCATCCTGTGGTGTGTTGCTCAGCTGTGGCCCTGGCCGGGTCCAGCCGCGAGTTCCCGCTCGCGCGCGACGGTCAGCGCCCGCGCAAGGTCACGCTTGGCGCGGCTCAGGCCCGCCGTGTTATCCAGTTCTCCGGTCGCGTTGGAGAAGCGTAGGCCGAACACCTCTTTGCGTAGCTCGGTCAACCGCTTCGTCAGTTCGGTCTCGTCCAGGTCTCGCATCTCGCTGGCTTTCATCGTCAGTCCTCGCGCAGCACGAACTTGGACTTGAGCGGCAGCTTGTGCGCCGCCAGACGGATAGCTTCGCGGGCCAGCGGCTCGGACACGCCGGCGAGCTCGAACATGACGCGGCCGGGCTTGACCACGGCCACCCAGCCTTCAGGCGAGCCCTTGCCGGAACCCATGCGAGTCTCGGCGGGCTTCTTGGTCACCGGCTTGTCGGGGAACACGTTGATCCACACCTTGCCGCCACGCTTAATCTTGCGCGTCATCGCCACACGGGCAGCCTCGATCTGGCGGTTGGTCAGCCAACCACACTCGAGCGCCTTCAACCCATAGTCGCCGAACTGCACGTGGAGCTGGCCACGTGAGTTGCCACGGCGACGCCCGCGGTGCTGCTTGCGGTGCTTGACACGCTTGGGCGAGAGCATCAGCGTGCACCTCCGTTGCCTGAGGGTCCGCCGGATGATCGGGGCCCGCCAGCCCCACGCCCGCCGCCGCCTCCGGGCCCACGCCCGCCGCCACGTCCACCACCGCCACCAGATGATCCGGGCCCGCCAGCCCCGCGTCCACGTCCGCCGCCGGGCCCGCCGCCACGACCGCCGGGGCCTCCCGGCCCGCGACCCCTACCACGGCCCTCGCGGCCGTCCCGGCCACCGCCGCGACCGTCGCGCTCAGAGCTCGGCGGCGCGGGCGCGGTCATGTCGGTGAGGTCCGCGCCGGTGTAGCCCTCGGGCATGATCTCGCCCTTGTTCACCCAGCACTTGACGCCGATGCGGCCGAAGGTCGTGCGCGCCTCGTAGAAGCCGTAGTCGATGTCCGCGCGCATCGTGTGCAGCGGCACGCGCCCGTCGGAGTAGCTTTCGGTGCGCGCCATCTCCGCGCCGCCCAGACGCCCGGCGACCTGAACCTTCACGCCCTTGGCACCCGAGCGCATGGCGCTGGTGAGCGCGCGCTTCATCGCGCGACGGAAGGCCACACGATTCTGCAGCTGCTCGGCGATCGACTGGGCCACCAGCTTGGCGTCGAGCTCAGGGCGCTTGATCTCCAGGATGTTGACCTTGATCTGCTTTTTGGTCATCCGGTGCAGGTCGCGGCGCAGCGCATCCACTTCGGTGCCGGACTTGCCGATCACGATGCCGGGCCGGGCGGTGTGGATGTTGACCTCGAGCTCGTTGGCGTCCTTGCGGATGGTGATATCCGACAGACCCGCGTGGGCGAGCTTGTTGATGATGTGCTCGCGCACGTGCACGTCCTCGGCGAGGTACTCGGAGAAGTTCTTCTCGTTGAACCAGTTCGACTTCCAGTCGTGGATGTAGCCCACGCGCATAGCCTCTGGATGAACCTTCTGTCCCATTTTCTCAGTCTCTCAGCCGTGTCTTTTGGTGGTCCCCGGCTCGGGGCGCGGGGTCAGGGTGATCGTCAGGTGGCTCGTGCGCTTGCGGATCGGGCTCGCCCGTCCCATCGCGCGCGGCCGGAAGCGCTTGATCGTCGGCCCTTCGTCGGCGTACGCCTCACGGACGATCAGATCGTCCTCGAGCAACTCGTGGTTGCTCTCCGCGTTGGCCACCGCCGACTCGAGCAGCTTGCTCCAGTCGCGCGCCACCTCACGAGGGGTGAAGGCGAGGATAGCGCGTGCCTCCGAGATCGACTTTCCGCGCAGGTGGCCGCAGACCATCCGCGCCTTGCGCGCGGAGGTGCGCACGTAGCGCGCGTGTGCGCGAACGACCCTGCGTCGGGGCGTCTCTTTGACGCCCGCGGCCGCGCGACGGGCGAGTTTCCGTGCGGGCTGCTGCTCGACTTGCGCCTTCGCGAGCTCCTGCGCCTCCCCGGTATCACCCGGAGCCGCCACCTCAGCGCTCGCAGCTTTCTTGGCGCCGCGTTTTTTCGTGGCGGATCTACCGGTGGCCTGCGGTTCGTCCCCGCCGGAGCCAGCCGCCTTTTTCTCGGCAGCCGGCTTTTTCTCCGCAGCAGCTTTCTTCTCAGCAGCCGGCTTCTTTTCGGCGACCGGTTTCTCAGCAGCCGGCTTTTTCTCAGAAGTAGCTTTTCTTTGAGCAGGGGCTTTCTTCTCGACAGGGGCTTTTTTCTCGGCGGCCGGCTTTTTCTCGGCGGCCGGCTCCTCGGGCGGATCTGTCGGTTTGTCGGCGCTCATCTACCTGACCTTCCCCGAGCCCGCGTGACCACGGAACACGCGTGTGGGTGCGAACTCGCCAAGCTTGTGACCGACCATCGACTCGCTGATGTACACGGGCACGTGCCTCTTGCCATCGTGCACGGCGATTGTGTGACCAACCATCTCCGGGAAGATCGTCGACGCACGCGACCACGTCCTGAGCATTTTTTTGTTGTTCGCGGCGTTCAACGCCTCGACGCGCTTCATCAGACGCTCTTCAACCCAGGGGCCCTTCTTGCTCGAGCGGCTCATCGCTGCTTGCCCTTCCCGCGCCTGCGTCCGCGCACGATGTAGCGGTTGGATGTCTTGTTTTGCTTGCGCGTGCGATATCCGAGCGTGGGTACGCCCCAAGGCGTCACCGGATGACGACCCGCGGTGGTCGAGCCCTCGCCGCCGCCGTGCGGGTGGTCGACGGGGTTCATGGCAACGCCACGCGTCTGCGGGCGCACGCCCATGTGACGCTTGCGCCCGGCCTTGCCGACCTTGACGTTCTGGTGCTCGGCGTTGCCGATCGTGCCTACCGTCGCTCGACACTCGGCGCGCACCATGCGCATCTCGCCTGAGGGCAAGCGCAGGGTCGCCATGTCTCCGTCCTTGGCCATCAACTGCGCGGAGGCTCCCGCCGAGCGCGCCATCTGACCACCGCGACCGGGCTGCAGCTCGACGTTGTGCACAACCGTGCCCACCGGCATGCGCGCCAGCTCCATGCAGTTGCCCACGGCGATGTCGGCATTCTCGCCAGAGGCCACGATCATCCCCACGGTCAACCGCTGGGGCGCGAGCATGTAGCGCTTCTCGCCGTCAACGTAGTGCAGCAGTGCGATGTACGCGGAGCGGTTGGGGTCGTACTCGATCGCGGCGACCCTCGCGTCCACGCCATCCTTGCGTCGCTTGAAATCCACCCGGCGGTAGGCGCGCTTGGCCCCGCCGCCACGGTGGCGGGCGGTCTTACGCCCGAACGCGTTACGACCGCCGCTCTTTTTCAGCCCTTCGACGAGCGTCTTCTCGGGCTTGGACTTGGTGATCTCGGCGAAGTCCGGGTAGGAGACGAATCGTCTCCCCGGACTTGTCGGTCGTGGCTTGCGGATCGGCATCGTCTAGTTCTTCCTGAGATGGTCGTGAGTCGAGTCAGACAAGAACGCAGCAAGCGTGGTGTGCTGGCCGAAACGGAGATGCGAGCGGAGCGAGTGTCCCCCGGCTTCGGTACGCGAGCGAGCGAGGACGCAGTATGGCGAAGTGCTCACGGCCATCTCAGCCCTCGAGGGCGGCCAGGCCCTGGAAGATCGGAATACTCTCACCGGCGCGCACCTGCACGATCGCCTTCTTCCATGAGCGCGTGCGTCCGCGTCCAGTGTTGCCGCGCCGCTTGGGCTTGGACTTGACGCTCATGGTCCTCACGTCCACCACATGCACGTCGAACAGCGCCTCCACCGCTTGGCGGATGTGTGTCTTGTGCGCGTCGGCGTGAACGCGGAAGGTGTAGCGGTCGGCCGCAGAGAGCACGTAGCTCTTCTCAGATACCACCGGGCGGATGAGCACCTGCGTGTGCTCCATCAGACCTTCGCCTCCCCGCCCGCGCGAGGCTTGCCAGCGCGTGCACACAGCGCCTGTAGCGCGGTCTCTGACACGAGCAGCGTGGCAGCGCCAACCAGATCGGTGACCCCCACGTCCTCTGGCGTCAGCACGGCCACGCGCGCGAGGTTGCGGAAGGACAGCGCCGCCGCAGACTCGTCGGATGAGAGCACCACGAGTGTCGGACGAGCCTGGGTGGATGGGTTCCAATCTTCCAGCAGGTCGCGTGCCTGGCTCGTCTTGGGCGTCTGGAAGGCGCTGGCGTCGAGGATCGCAATTGAGCCGCGTCCGGCGTGCAGTGACAGCGCGCTGCGCAGCGCAGCGCGCTGCTCCTTGCGGTTGACCTTGAACGTGTACGAGCGCGGCTGCGGTCCGAACGCGGTGCCGCCGCCGGTCCACACGGGCGACCGGCTCGAGCCGGCGCGCGCACGGCCGGTGCCCTTCTGGCGCCACGGCTTGGAGCCACCGCCAGAGACGAGGCCGCGTGTTTTGGTGGAAGCGGTCCCGCGCCGTCGCGCCGCCTGCTCGGCGCGCACGCTCTGGTGTACCAGCGAACCAACGAAGCGTGTACCGAAGGCGGCGTCGTCGAGCTTGACCTTCCTGCTCGCCTGTGCCCCATCGCGGGGTGCACCGGCTGCGGAGCCCGGGGTGAGAATCGGCGCCTCAGGCATCGGTCCTCACCTCCACGACGGCTCCCGGGGGGCCCGGTACCGAGCCGCGCACCATCAGCAGGTTCTCCTTGGCGTCCACGCGCACGACCTCGAGACCCTTCTGGGTCACGCGCTTGTTGCCCATCTGCCCAGGGCCGCGAATGCCTTTGAACACACGCGAGGGCGTCGCCGATGCGCCGATCGAGCCGGGCGCGCGAACGTTGTGCGAGCCGTGGGACTTGGGGCCGCTGGCGAACTTGTGGCGCTTGATCGTGCCCTGGAAGCCCTTGCCCTTGGAGATCCCCGAGATCTTCACGCGGGCGCCAACCTCGAAAGAGTCCACCGTAACTGCGTCGCCGAGCGCCAGCTCGCCGGGGTGGGCAGGGTCCTGATCACGGAACTCAGCCAGCCTGCGCATCGGCGGAGCGTCGGCCTTCTTCAGGTGGCCGAGCTCTGGTTTGGACAGGTGCTTCTCCTTAGTCTGATCGAAGGCGAGCTGCACCGCCGCGTAGCCGTCGCGCTCGGTCGTGCGAATCGCCGTCACCGGGCACGGGCCAGCCTCGAGCACGGTGACACGCGCGACGCTTCCATCTTCCTGGAAGACCTGGGTCATGCCGAGCTTCTTGGCGAGTATGGCGGGCATGGAGGGAATCGAACCTGTTCTGTGTATGCGTCGAAGCCGTCGCGGTTCAGGTGGCCAGGCGGATCTCGATGTCCACGCCCGCCGGAAGGTGGTCCAGGCGCTGGAGCGAGTCGACGGTCTTGGGCGTCGGTTGGTGGATGTCGATCAGACGCTTGTGCGTGCGAATCTCAAAGTGCTCGCGCGAGTCCTTGTCCTTGAACGGCGAGCGGATCACGCAATACACGTTCTTCTCCGTGGGCAGCGGCACCGGACCGGACACGCTCGCACCTGTGCGCGTGGCCGTCTCGACGATCTCCCTCGCGGCCGACTCGATGGCGGATGTGTCATACGCCTTCAGCCGAATTCGGATCTTATTTTGGTTGGTCGCTGCCATGATGATGTTTGGGTGCCGATCGTGTGGTGGTGTGAAGCGTGCGAGGGGGGCGGATCCCATGTGAGCAGAATCCACCCCCGGGCCCGCCCTTGGCGGGTGTTCATTCGTCGTATCGGACTGCAACACGCCGGCGTCGCCGACGCTGGGTATTACTCGATGATCTCGCTGACCACGCCTGAGCCGACCGTGCGACCACCCTCACGAATGGCGAAACGCAGGCCCTGGTCCATGGCAATCGGCTGGATTAGCTCGATCTCCATCTGGACGTTGTCGCCGGGCATGACCATCTCGACGCCATCGGGCAGCTTGGCCACACCGGTGACGTCGGTTGTGCGGAAGTAGAACTGAGGCCGGTAGCCCGTGAAGAAAGGCGTGTGACGTCCACCCTCCTCCTTCTTGAGCACGTAGACCTCCGACTTGAACTTGGTGTGCGGAGTGATCGATCCGGGCTTGCACAGCACCTGGCCGCGCTCGATCTCCTCGCGCTTGGTGCCACGTAGAAGGCAGCCCACATTGTCGCCCGCGCGACCCTCGTCGAGGATCTTGCGGAACATCTCCACCCCTGTGACAACCGTCGAGGTCGAGTCGTGGACGCCGACGATTTCCACCGTCTCGCCGGTTTTGACGATTCCCTGCTCGACACGCCCGGTCGCGACAGTGCCACGGCCGGTGATCGAGAAGACGTCCTCGATCGGCATCAGGAACGGCTTGTCGAGCTCGCGCACAGGCTCCGGGATGTAGGAGTCCAGCGCAGCGGCGAGATCGAGGATCTTCTGCTTGTAGGCCTCGTCGCCTTCGAGTGCCTTCAACGCCGAGCCGGTGATGAAGGGGATGTCGTCGCCCGGAAAGTCATACTCGGAGAGCAGCTCACGGACCTCGACCTCGACCAGCTCAAGGAGCTCCTCGTCGTCGACCATGTCGGCCTTGTTGAGGAACACCACTATGTAGGGAACACCCACCTGGCGGGCGAGCAGGATGTGCTCGCGCGTCTGCGGCATCGGGCCGTCGGCGGCGGAGACCACGAGGATCGCCCCGTCCATCTGGGCGGCGCCGGTGATCATGTTCTTGACGTAGTCCGCGTGACCAGGACAGTCGACGTGGGCGTAGTGACGATTCTCCGTCTGGTACTCCACGTGGGAGGTGGCGATCGTGATCCCCCGTTCCTTCTCCTCGGGCGCGTTATCGATCTCCTCGAAGCTGCGGGCTTCGGCGCCTCCCTTCTCTGCCAGCACCGTCGTGATGGCAGCGGTCAACGTCGTCTTGCCGTGGTCGATGTGACCGATGGTCCCGACGTTGACGTGCGGCTTATCGCGCTCGAACTTCTCCTTCGCCACTTTTAATTCGCTCCTGTATCGACTTGAATGCCCGCCTCTGAGAGGACGAACCTGAGAAATCTATCTGAATGCGGAGTTTCTTGACTGCTGACTGCGATTTGCTCCTATCCGCCTTGTTCTGCGAGATGCTCGTGAGTCGAGCGAGACAAGGACCGAATCCCACCCGCCCGCGTGGCGTGCTTTGCACGCGAGCGACCGAGGACGCAGTATCGCGAAGCGCTCACGGTCATCTCAGGCCGGGACCGGCTCCCCCATTCGCTGTTCGACGATCTTCTCAGCGATGTTCGGCGGGACCTCCTCGTAGGCCTCGAACTGCATGGTGTACGTGGCACGTCCCTGTGTGTTGGAGCGCAGATCCGTTGCGTATCCGAACATCTCGCTCAGCGGGACCTTGCCGGTGACCACGAGTGCGTTGCCACGGCGCTCCTGGCCTTCGACGTGGCCGCGGCGGCGGCTGAGGTCGCCGATCACGTCGCCCACGAACTCCTCGGGCGCGACGACCTCGACGGCGAAGATCGGCTCGAGCAGCACCGGCTTGGCGCGTTTGGCCGCCTCTTTGATTGCGTAGGACCCAGCCACTTTGAAGGCAATCTCCGACGAGTCCACGTCGTGGTACTTGCCGTCGACGAGCGTCACGCGTACGTCGACCATCGGGTAGCCCGCCCTGACGCCGTTCTCGAGCGCCTCTTCGATGCCCTTCTTGACGGCAGGGATGTATTCGGAGGGGATTGCTCCGCCCTTGATCTTGTTGACGAACTCGAATCCCTCACCCGGCGCCGGCTCGAGGTTGATGTAGACGACGCCGAACTGGCCCGAGCCGCCGGTCTGGCGGACGAACTTGCCCTCAATCTTCTCAACCGTGCCGCGTACCGTCTCGCGGTAGGACACCTGCGGACGCCCGACATTCGCCTCGACGCCGAACTCGCGCTTCATGCGGTCGACGAGCACCTCCAAATGCAGCTCGCCCATGCCCGAGATCTCAGTCTGGCCGGTCTCTTCGTTGCTGCGCACCTGGAACGTGGGGTCCTCCTCGGCCAGGCGCCCGAGCGCAGTCGACATCTTCTCCTGGTCGGCCTTCGTCTTGGGCTCGACTGCGACCTTGATGACCGGCTCTGGAAAGATGATGTTCTCCAGGTGGATCGGCGCGTCGGGAGCCGCGAGCGTGTCGCCGGTCATCACCTGCTTGATGCCAACCGCCGCGGCGATGTCGCCGGCGAAGACCTCTTCGACCTCCTCACGGTCGTTGGCGTGCATCATCAGGATGCGCCCGATCCGCTCAGTGCGACCGGTGCTGACGTTCAGCACACGCCCGCCCGCGCTGAGATGACCGGAGTACACGCGAAAGTAGGTGAGCTTGCCCACGTATGGATCGGCGGCGATCTTGAACGCGAGCGCAGCGAACGGCTCGGAGTCCTCGGCCTTGCGCACAACCTCGCGCTCGTGCTCCTCGCCCTTGATCAGTTCAGTCCCGATCACCGGCGGGACGTCCAGCGGCGAGGGTAGGTAGTCGATGACAGCGTCCAGCAGCGGCTGGACGCCCTTGTTCTTGAACGAAGACCCGCACAGAACGGGCGTGAGTTTGGTCGACAGCGTCGCCTTGCGGATCGCCTGCTTGAGCGTCTCTTCGGGGACCTGCGCCTCCTCCAAGATCAGCTCCAGCAGTCCGTCGTCATAGTGGGAAACCTCCTCGAGCAGGTGCTCGCGCGCGGCGTTTGCGGCTTCCGCGAGGCGCTCGGGGATCTCGATTTCGTCCTGTTCCTTGCCAAGCTCGTCTTTGTAGACGATCGCCTTCATCGCGACCAGGTCGACGACGCCCTCGAAGTCGCCCTCGGCTCCGATCGGCAGTTGGACGGGCACCGGATGAGCCCCCAGGCGGTCGATCATCGTCTGCACGCCCTGCTCGAAGTCAGCGCCGACGCGATCCATCTTGTTGATATAGGCGATACGCGGCACGTGGTACTTGTCCGCCTGGCGCCAGACCGTCTCGGATTGGGGCTCGACACCGGCGACAGAGTCGAACAGCGCGATCGCACCATCGAGCACACGCAGCGAGCGCTCCACCTCGACCGTGAAGTCGACGTGGCCGGGGGTGTCGATGATGTTGATCCGGTGATCCTTCCACTGAGCGGTGGTCGCGGCGGATGTGATCGTGATGCCGCGCTCCTGCTCCTGTTCCATCCAGTCCATGACCGCCGCGCCCTCGTGCACCTCGCCGATCTTGTAGGTGCGCCCGGTGTAGTAGAGGATGCGCTCAGTCGTCGTCGTCTTGCCGGCGTCGATGTGCGCCATGATCCCGATATTCCGGGTGTTTTGGAGTGAGAACTTACGTGGCATCTATCGGTATTGGGGTCGTTGCTGGCAGCTGAAGGCAAAAAAATAGGGCCCTCGGGCCCACGTACGCTGCTGGTCCGGTACGGACCGGTCCGCGTTCGCTATCTGCTCGAGATCTCCATCTTGATTGCCGAGTCCGCGGTCGCACGTCAATACGCTACGTCCACCGCGACGCCTTTTCGACTATAGCAGAGGAATTCCTGCTCCCGAGCGGCCAGCTCGCCCGGCGCTCAGTGCGTACCGGGAGCCGGCTTGGGCGCCTCGCAAGCGTCCCCCGCGGAGGTGTCCTCGACCATCGTGCCGAGGCGCTCGAGCACGCGTGTGGCCGCGCGCAGCTCATCGATCTCGATGCCCGTGAGCGCCTGCTCCCAGCGGCTCTGCCAGGCCTCACGCTTGGCTGCGATCTTGCTGGTGCCCTGGGTGGTCAGCCGCGAGACCACGACCCTGCGGTCAGTCTCAGAGCGGACGCGTTCGACGTGGCCGCAGGCTGCGAGATGGTCGAGCATCTGCGTGACGGTGGCCGGTGTCAGGCGAGCCGCAGCTGCGAGCTCGCCCGCCGCCAGCTCACCGCGCTCGTCGAGCTCGATCAGGAGCTCGAACTGAGCGTGGCTCAGCTCCGCCCCGCCGAGGTGCGTGTCGCGTCCGCGCATGCGGCTGAGGGTGCGAAAGACGCGGCGGAAGGCCATGCCCAGCGCGATCAGCTCGGCGCTGCGCTCACCGGTGGCCGCGGCTGGACGTGTGGCGGTGGCAGCGTTGCTCATGCGAGCCTCGTCAGGCTCCGAGCGGCTCGACCGCGGACTCGGCGTTGGCGGCGTCGCGGCTAAGCCGCGCGCGCGGGTTCTCGGCACGAAGCAGCGCCAGGCAGGGGATCAGCGCCAGCACCGAGATCGCGAGCGACCACCAGTAGGCGCTGTCGAACGCTCCCGCGAGCTGGGTCAGCGAGTGAGCGTGGCTTTCGCCGCGCTGCAGGACGACCGCCAGCACCGCCACTCCGATCGCGCCGCCGGAGCGCTGGAGGACGTTCAACTGGGGCGTCGCGTCCGAGAGCTGCTCGGGACGCATCGAGGCGAAGGCGGCGCTCATCGCGGGTACAAACGCGAAGCCGATGCCGACACCCCGCAGCAGCAGCACGAGCGAGATCTGGACGATCGACGTGCTCGCGCCGACGAATGCCAGGGGGACCGTACCAATGCAGAGGATCGAGACGCCCACCAGCGCGATCCGGCCGCCGCCGAAGCGCTCGGTCAGGCGACCGACGAGTGGCATCACCAGCAGCATGCCGAGACCTTGCGGACCGACGAGCAGCCCTGTCACGATCACGCTCTCGTGGCGAACCTCTTGGTAGTAGTAGGGCACGAGGATCATCGCCCCGAACAGTGACGCGCCGAGCGCGAAGGTGGTCAGCGAAGCGGCTCCGAAGACACGGTTGGCGTACAGTCGGATGTCGATCAGCGGGCGCTCGACGCGTAGCGCGTGCCAGGCGAAGACGGCACTGAGGGCAAGTCCACCGACGATCGGCCAGACGACGCTCGGCGCCGTCAGGCTGCTGTTTGAACCGAGCTGGCTGAGGCCGTAGACGACTGCCGTCGACCCCCCAGAGAGCAGGCCGACGCCCACTACGTCCAGACGTCCGGCTACTCCGGAGTCGGTCTTGGGCAGCATCCGCCACGCCAGTAGGAGCGCGATCGCGCCGATCGGGACGTTCACGAGGAAGATCCACGACCAGTGCAGCTTCTCGAGGATCGCACCACCTACGACCGGCCCGAGGATCGGCGCGAGCATCGCGGGCATCGAAACGATTCCCATCACCCGCCCCATCCGCTTGGGCCCTGAGACCTGAGCCATGATCAGTTGGCCGACCGGCATGATCATCCCACCGCCGACACCCTGCATCACGCGGAAAAGCACGAGCGAAGTGGTCGAAGCGGACACCGCACAGAGCGCCGAGCCGATCGTGAAGAGCACGAGCGAAGTCATGTACACGCGCTTGGCGCCGAAGCGCCGTGCGGCCCAGCCCGTGACCGGGATGACCGCCGCCAGCGACAGTAGATAGCCGGTGACCACCCACTGGATCTGGGCAATCGAGCTGTGCAGTTCGTGACCGAGGGTCCGCAGCGCCACGTTCACAATCGTGGTGTCGAGGATCGACATGATCATGCCGAGGATCACCACGCCGGCGATCTTCCACACGTAGGGCTCTATCCGCTCGGAGGCCTCGGGGTGGAAGCCTGGATCGGTTGTCGTCGCCGGGGAGGACATTCGGTACCTGAAGTTTAGGTACCAAACCTTCGTTCTTCAACCCCTCGGTCTGCATGGTGTTCGGTGGGCGCATGCGCCCACCGACGGGCCGCACATGTGCGGCCCGGGCAGCGCCACATGTGGCGCTGCCGTCGAGCGGCGCATGCGCCGCTCGACGAACCCGCGCATGCGCGGGTTCGTCCCCCGAGTCCGTGGAACGTCGAGAAGGTTCAGACTCGTGGCCCCGTAGGGCGTCGAGGAGCAAGCGAGGCAAGGACGCAGCGAGCGAAGTGTGCTTCGCACATGAGCGAGCGAGGACGCCGCCTCGCGCCGCTTATCGACGCCCTACCAACGGTAGTGCGCGAAGGCCTTGTTTGCCTGCGCCATGCGGTAAATGTCGTCCTTGCGCTTGTACGCGCCGCCCTGCTGAGACTGCGCGTCCATCAGCTCGTTTGCCAGCCGCTGGGCCATCGTCTTCTCGCGCCGCTGTCTGGCGAACTCGACCAGCCAGCGCACGGCCAGCGTGCGGGCACGCCTGGTGGGCACCTCCACGGGCACCTGATAGGTCGCACCGCCCACCCGCCGCGAGCGGACCTCCAGCGAGGGCGTCAGCGCCTTGACCGCCGCATCGAGCGTCTCGACGGGATCTTTGTCGCTGCGCTCGCCCAGCAGTGCCAGTGCGTCATAGACGATCCGCTCGGCTGTCGACTTCTTGCCGTCGAGCATCACCTTGTTGATCACCTGCTGGACCAGCTTGGAGCGGTGGATTGGGTCCGCCTCGACGGGGCGGATTTGAGCTGCTGCACGACGGGGCATCGGTGTCTCGTTCCTGGAAGCGGTGGGCTGCGGCTATTTTTTCTTGACGCCGTACTGCGAGCGTGCCTTCTTGCGATCGCTCACGCCGGCCGCATCGAGCGTGCCACGGACGACCTTGTAGCGCACTCCCGGCAGATCCTTGACGCGGCCGCCGCGCACGAGCACCACCGAGTGCTCCTGCAGGTTGTGCCCCTCACCGGGGATGTATGCGGTCACCTCGATCGATCCGGAGATGCGTACACGCGCGACCTTACGCAGCGCGGAGTTAGGCTTCTTCGGGGTGGTCGTGTATACGCGCGTGCACACCCCGCGCCGCTGCGGCGCCGCGACCTTCTTCTTGCGGCCCTTGCCGGACTTCAAGCCGGGGGTGGCGATCTTCTTCTTGGGGGTCACGCGCCCCTTGCGCACGAGTTGCGAGGTGGTTGGCATTCGCGCGAGATGCTAGCAGCGCTAGGCAGCCAGGGGCACGCCGGCCGCACGCACGGGCGCGGGCATCAACGCAGCGGCCACCACCACGAGCACAAACGCGAGCGCCTGCAGCAGCACTCCGGCGGTGCTCCCGGCCACGGGGTCGCCGAACACGACGATCCCGCCGGCGATGCCGGCGATGTTTGCGGCGGTGCCGGTCACGGCGATCACGGGGACCGCCTCGCCGTCCTGTAGCCCGCGGGCAGAGGCGTAAAACGCGATGATCGATGCGAACACGGCGACGGCCAGCCACGGGCTCAGCACCAGGCCAACGAGGCCGTGCGCGCCGGTGATGCCGGTGAGCGCCTTGATAGCGGTGTCGGAGACGCCGAACAGGACACCGGAGGCGGCGCCAAGCATCATCCCGTGATGCTCGACCGGGCCACCCATGCGCGGGCCCATCAGCAGTAGGCCACCGAGCCCGAACAGGCCGGCCTCGAAGGAGATCATGGCGGCCTGCGAGAAGTGCGAGTGCGCCCCGTGCATTGCCGGCAGCGTCACGCCCAGCAGCACCAGTCCAGCGGCCGTCAGGAACAGGCCCAGCCACTGGCGGCGGCCGACCTTGAAGCCGAACAGACGCTCGGCCATCACCGCGATGAACACCACGCCCGCCGCCAGCGAGACCTGGATGACCGACATCGGCGCCATCGCCAGTGCCGCTACGTGCAGACCCCAGCTGGCCGTGGCAATGATCATGCCCAGCGTGAACCACTTCGAGGAGTACAGCGCCCTGACCGAGCGCAGCGGGTGCATGACCTGCACCTTCGGCACGGAGTTGGCTCCCCGGTACTTGTAGAAGAAGCCCAGGTTCGCCACAAAGGCGCACGCGAGCGCAAGGAGTATGCCTAGATCCATGGTCATTGTCGGGGGAGAGACGGGGTGGTCATCGGCGGGCGCTACCGACTGCTTTACTGCGCACGAGCGAACTCGGCACATCCACCGTCCGCGGCAGCCTATCTGGCCGAACCTCTATGCGAGCTAAAGAGCGCCTCAGCGACGCCAACGGGCGCAAGCTACCGCTGCTGATGGTCGACATCGACGGCGTCGTGTCTCTGTTTGGCGGCTGGGAACGGGCTGGATGGGAACGAGACGGCCAAGGCAGCGGTCGGTCGGTCGATGGGTCTTTCCATTCGATCGACGGCATACCTCACTTTCTTTCGTCCACCGCCGCCGCGCACCTGCTTGAGCTGTCGGTGCTGTTCGAGATGGTGTGGGCGAGTGGCTGGGAGGAGCGGGCCAATGAACATCTCCCCCATCTGCTGGGGCTGCCGCGGGAGCTGCCGTTCCTGCGCTTCGCCCGCGCGGTCGGCCGCGCCAACGCGCACTGGAAGCTCGAAGCGATCGATGCTTACGCCGGCGGACGGCCGCTCGCCTGGGTCGACGATGCGCTCAATCCCGCCTGCCATGAGTGGGCGCGTGCGCGTGGCGCACCGACGCTGCTTGTGCAGACCGACCCCGAGCACGGTCTGACCGCGCGGGAGGCGACGCGACTGGTGGGCTGGGCGCAGGCTCTGCACGAGCGCCCAGCCGACAGGTAACGGCTACTCCTCGGCCAGCTCCTCGTTGGGCAGCTCGAGCTCGGCGAGCTCCTCGGCGAAGCCAGGGTCGGTGCCGCCCGCGCCAATCTTCTCCAGCGAGGCGAGATCGGCATCGAACTCCTGTCCGTAGCCGCCGTTGAAGCCGTCGCCGGCGAGGCCGAGCTCAGCGGCGATCTCATCCTGGTCGAGCAGACCGACGTCGTCGATCGCGCGTGGGAGCGGTTCGGAGGGCTCGATCTCGATTCGCCGATAGCGCTTGAGGCCGGTGGCGGCTGGGATCAGCTTGCCGATGATCACGTTCTCCTTGAGGCCGTTGAGGCGGTCGATCTTGCCTTCGAGGGCGGCGTCGGTGAGTACCTTGGTCGTCTCCTGGAAGGACGCCGCCGACAGGAACGAGTCGGTGTTCAGCGACGCCTTGGTGATGCCGAGGATGATGTCCTCGAACTGCGCCGTCTCGCCGCCGGCTTGCGTGACCGCGTCGTTGGCTTTGGCGAACTCGAAGCGGTCGACGAACTGTCCGGGCAGATAGTCGGTGTCGCCCTTCTGGTCGACGCGCACCTTCTTCAGCATCTGCCGGACGATCAGCTCGATGTGCTTGTCGTTGATGTCCACGCCCTGGGACTTGTAGACCTCCTGGACCTCCTTGACCAGGTACTGCTCGGTCTCGGTGCGTCCGCGGATGGCCAGCAGCTCGTGTGGGTATACGGACCCCTCGTTGAGCTGTCTGCCGGCAACGATCTTCTCGCCAGAGTTGACGAACAACCGCGTACGCCGTGGAAATGCGTGGCGGTGCTCCTCGCCTGCCTCGTCGGTGATGACAACCGTCAGCGCTTTATCGGTCTCCTCGAGCGACACCACACCGTCCTGCTCGGCGATTTTCGCGAGGCCCTTTGGCCGGCGCGCCTCGAACAGCTCGACCACGCGCGGTAGGCCGTGCGTGATGTCCGCGCCGGCGACACCGCCGGTGTGGAACGTACGCATCGTCAACTGCGTCCCGGGCTCGCCGATCGACTGTGCGGCGACGATCCCGACCGCATCGCCGATCTGGGCGAGCGCGCCGGTTGCCATCGCGCGGCCGTAGCAGGCCTGGCAGACGCCGCTGGGCGCCTCGCACTTGAGCACCGAGCGCACCGGCACGGTGACCTCGACGCCCTTCTCGTGGTCGTCAGCGAACGCGGCGACGATCTCGGCCATCTCGGCGCGGCCGATCTCGACGCCCTGCTCGGTGAGCATGCGGTTGCGCTTGGTCGTGATGTCGCGCGCGGCGATGCGCCCGACGAGCACGTCGTTGGGTTCGCCGCCGTCCTTGAACACGGCCATCTCGATGTGCTCCTCGGTGCCGCAGTCGGCCTCGCGGATGATCACGTCCTGGGCGACGTCGACCAGACGCCGCGTCAGGTAGCCCGAGTCGGCGGTGCGCAGGGCGGTGTCGGCCAGTCCCTTGCGCGCGCCGTGCGTGGAGATGAAGTACTCGAGCACCGACAGGCCCTCCATGAAGTTGGCCTTGATCGGACGCTCGATGATTTCACCCTTCGGGTTGGCCATCAGGCCGCGCATCCCCGCCAGCTGGCGAATCTGCTTGAACGAGCCACGCGCACCCGAGTTGGCCATCATGAAGATCGGGTTGAGCACGTCGAGGTTCGCGATCATCGCCTCGGCGACCTCGTCGGTGGCTGCGTTCCACTGCTCGACGACCGCCTCGTGGCGCTCCTCCTGGGTGATCAGCCCGTCGTCGTACTGGCCGGTGATGTCGCCGACGATCTTGTCGAACTTGTCGAGGATCTCCTGCTTGGACGGCGGCACGACCACGTCGTTCTTGGAGATCGTGATCCCCGCCTGCGTGGCGTACTTGAAGCCGAGGTCCTTGAACGCGTCGAGCACCAGCGAGATCGTGGTCGCGCCGTATGACTGCACGAGCATGTCGATCAAGAGCGTGGTGTCGCGCTTCTTCATCGACTGATTGACGAACACGTACTTGGACGCGTCGAACTCGTCGCCGAGCGCCTCCGACAGCGCCCGCTCGATGCGATCGTTGTAGATGATCCGCCCGATCGTCGTCAGCACGTGACCGCCCTCGCGCCCGTAGGGACGGAACTCGGCGATGTCGTGCAGCTTGACGACGTTGCCCTCGTAGGAGAGCTCGGCCTCCTGCGCGGTGCGGAACACGTGCGGCCGCGGCTCATACGTCGCGCGATCGATCTTCGCGAGCTCCTCGGCTTCGGGCCCGTACGTCAGGTAGTACGCGCCGAGGATCATGTCCTGGGTGGGCGTCGCCAGCGGCGCGCCGTGGGCGGGGGACAGGATGTTGTTGGAGGACAGCATCAGGATGCGCGCCTCCGCCTGAGCCTCGGCCGACAGCGGCAGGTGCACCGCCATCTGGTCGCCGTCGAAGTCGGCGTTGAACGCGTGGCACACCAGCGGGTGCACCTGGATCGCCTTGCCCTCGACGAGCAGCGGCTCGAACGCCTGGATGCCCAGACGGTGCAGCGTGGGTGCGCGGTTGAGCAGCACGGGGTGCTCGTGGATGACCTCCTCGAGCACGTCCCACACCTCGGCGATCATCGAGTCGACCATCTTCTTGGCCGCCTTGATGTTCTGCGCGGACTTGCGCTCGACCAGGCGCGCCATGATGAACGGCTTGAATAGCTCCAGCGCCATGATCTTCGGCAGCCCGCACTGGTGCAGCTTGAGATAGGGACCGGCGACGATCACCGAACGCCCCGAGTAGTCCACGCGCTTGCCCAGCAGGTTCTGGCGGAAGCGCCCCTGCTTGCCCTTGAGCATGTCTGACAGCGACTTCAGCGGCCGGTTGCCCGGCCCGGTGACGGGGCGCCCGCGGCGGCCGTTGTCGAACAGCGCGTCGACGGCCTCCTGGAGCATGCGCTTCTCGTTGTTGACGATGATCTCTGGCGCGCCAAGGTCGAGCAGCCGCTTGAGGCGGTTGTTGCGGTTGATGACGCGGCGGTATAGGTCGTTGAGGTCGGAGGTGGCGAAGCGTCCACCGTCGAGCTGCACCATCGGGCGCAGCTCCGGCGGGATCACGGGCACCGCGTCGAGCACCATCATCTCGGGCTTGTTGCCGGACTGGATGAACGCGGAGACCACCTTCAGACGCTTGACCGCGCGCGCCTGCTTCTGGCCTTTGCCGGTCTTGACCTGGTCCTCCAGCTCGACGCGTTCGTCCTGGAGGTCGACCTGCTGGAGCAGGTCGCGGATCGCCTCGGCGCCCATGCCGCCGCGAAAGTACTCGCCAAAGCCGTAGCTCGAGCCGAAGCGCTCCTTGAGCTCGCGGAAGGTCGTCTCGTCGTGCTCGATCTGCTTGGGCTCCATCGTCTTGAACAGCTCCCACACGCTGCGCATCCGCTCGGCGGCGTCCTCGATGTAGGCTTCGGTGTCGGTGATGTCGGCGTCGAACGCCTTCGTCAGTTCCTTGACCTGCTTCTCGCGCTCCTCGTCAGACAATTTCGACAGGTTGATGTCCAGCGAGTCCGCCCACAGGTGGTCTTCGTCGTTGAAGTTGGTCTGTTTGCCGTTCTGCAGGTACTTCTCGCGGCGCGCGAGCGACTCGCGCAGCTCGAGCACCCGCTCCTCGCGCTCGGCCGCGTAGCCGTCGAGGACTTTGTTGACCTCCTTCTCCAGGGAGTCGAGGTCCTTGGTACGCGCCTCGTCGTCCACCCACGTGACGATCGAGGCGGCGAAATACAGAACCTTCTCGAGTTCCTTGGGCGCCATGTCCAGCAGGTAGCCGATGCGGCTGGGCACGCCCTTGAAGAACCAGATGTGGCTCACCGGTGCGGCAAGGTCGACGTGGCCCATGCGCTCGCGACGAACCTTCGAGCGCGTGACCTCCACGCCGCAGCGCTCGCACACGATGCCCTTGTAGCGCACGCGCTTGTACTTGCCGCAGTAGCACTCCCAGTCCTTCGTCGGGCCGAAGATCCGCTCGCAGAACAGGCCGTCCTTCTCGGGCTTGAGCGTGCGGTAGTTGATCGTCTCCGGCTTGGTTACCTCGCCGGAGCTCCAGCCGCGGATCTGCTTTGACGAAGCCAGGCTGATCTCGATGGCGTCAAAATTATTAATGTCGATCATCTGGGTGCGCTTTCGCTCGCGGTTGAATCGGGCAACTCCTCGGCGGACTCCTCACTGGCGAGGCTCTCCAGGTCGATGTCCTCCGTCTCCTCGACGTCCATCAGCTCCTCCACGCCGATCGCGTCCTCTCCCCCAGCCTCATCCTCGACGCCGATCGCATCCGCGACGCCATCGTCCTCGCCCGTCGCGGTGGCGGCCTCTCCCTCCGGCTGCTCATCGCTGGCGTCAGTGGCGATCGCCCTGACGCCTGACAAATCGATGCCGAGCTCCTCGGCCGCGCGCAGCAGGTCGTCGTCCTCGTCGCGCATCTCCGCGCGCTGGCCCTCCTCGGAGACGACGTTGACGTCGAGCGCCAGCGACTGCATCTCCTTGAGCAGCACCTTGAACGACTCGGGGATCGACGGCTCGGCGATGTTCTCGCCCTTGACGATCGCCTCGTAGGCCTTGACCCGCCCGACCGTGTCGTCGGACTTGATCGTGAGCATCTCCTGCAGCGTGTACGCGGCGCCGAATGCCTCCAGCGCCCACACCTCCATCTCGCCGAAGCGCTGCCCACCGAACTGCGCCTTGCCGCCGAGCGGCTGCTGGGTGACCAGCGAGTAGGGGCCGGTCGAGCGGGCGTGGATCTTGTCGTCGACGAGGTGCAGGAGCTTGAGGATGTACATATAGCCGACCGTCACCTGTTCGGCGAACGGCTCGCCCGTGCGGCCGTTGAACAGCGTCATCTTGCCCGAGGCCTGCTCGCCCACCCGCCGGGACTTGTCGATGTCCATGCGGATGCGCCCCGTGTGGGCGTCCTGCCACTTGACCAGCGCGTTGTCCACATCTTCGACGGTCGCGCCGTCGAACACCGGCGTGGAAACGTACACGCGACGCTTGCCGCCGTTGGCGTCAGCTTCCTTGTACGCCTCCGTGCCATCGTCATACCAGCCCTGCGCGGCCGCCCACCCGAGGTGGGTCTCGAGGATCTGTCCGACGTTCATGCGCGACGGTACGCCCAGTGGGTTGAGGATCACGTCGACCGGCGTGCCGTCCTCCAGGAACGGCATGTCCTGCTGGTCGACGATCTTGGAGATCACACCCTTGTTGCCGTGACGGCCCGCGAGCTTGTCGCCCTCGGAGATCTTGCGCTTCTTGGCGACGAACACGCGCACCAGGTCGTTGACGCCTGGCGGCAGGTCATCGCCAGCGTCGCGGCTGAATGTCTTGACGTCGATCACTACGCCACCCTCGCCGTGCGGGACCTTTAGCGAGGTGTCGCGCACCTCGCGCGCCTTCTCCTTGAAGATCGCGCGAATCAGCTTCTCCTCGGCGGTTAGCTCGGTCTCACCCTTGGGCGTGACCTTGCCCACGAGCAGATCGCCTGAGATGACCTCGGCGCCCACGCGCACGATGCCGCGGTCGTCGAGGTTGCGCAGCGACTCCTCTGAGCGGTTGGGGATGTCACGAGTGATCTCCTCCTCGCCGAGCTTGGTCGTGCGCGCGTCGATCTCGTACTCCTCGATGTGGATCGAGGTGAGCTCATCGTCTTGCACGAGCCGCTTGGACAGGATGATCGCGTCCTCGAAGTTGTAGCCCTCCCAGGACATGAACGCGACCATCAGGTTCTTGCCGAGCGCCATTTCGCCCTTGTCGGTGGAGGAGCCGTCGGCGAGCACATCGCCCTCCTTGACCACCTGACCGGTGTGGACGAGGGGCTTCTGGTGGATCAGGGTGCCCTGGTTGGAGCGCATGTACTTCTGCAGCTCGTACTCGTCCTTCTTGCCGTCCTTCGTCTGGACAACGATCTGGTTGGCGTCGATGAAGTCGACCGCGCCGGCGCTGTTGGCCAGCAACACGTCGCCCGTGTCGAGCGCGGCACGGCGCTCCATACCGGTGCCGATCAGCGGAGCGTCTGCCTTCAGTAGCGGCACCGCCTGGCGCTGCATGTTCGAGCCCATCAGCGCGCGGTTGGCGTCGTCGTGCTCGAGGAACGGGATCATCGCGGTCGCCACCGACCAGATCTGCTCGGGCGAGACGTCAACGAGGTCGACGTCCTTGGGGCCGACCGTCACGTACTGGCCGGCCTGCGTGCGGCAGAGGATCTCTGAGCCCTTCAGACGACCTGTCTTCTCGTCGACCGGCGTGTTCGCCTGGGCGATCAGCAGCTCCTCTTCCTGGGTGGCGTCGAGGTGGCGGACCTCATCGGTGACAACCCCGTCCTTGACCACGCGGTAGGGAGTCGTCACGAACCCGTACTCGGATACCTCAGCGAACGAGGACAGCGAGCCGATCAGGCCGATGTTCGGACCCTCGGGGGTCTCGATCGGGCACATGCGCCCGTAGTGGGTGGGGTGCACGTCGCGCACCTCGATCGGCGCACGCTCGCGTGTGAGCCCACCGGCGCCAAGCGCGGACAGGCGGCGGCGGTGGGTGAGCCCGGCGAGCGAGTTCGTCTGATCCATGAACTGGCTGAGCTGGGAGGAGCCGAAGAACTCCTTCAGCGCCGCCACCACCGGGCGGATGTTGATGATCGTCTGCGGCGTGATCGTGTCGGCGTCCTCGGTCGTCAGGCGCTCGCGCACCACGCGCTCCATGCGATACAGCCCGATCCGGAACGCCTCCTGGATCAGCTCGCCGACTGTGCGCAGACGGCGGTTGCCGAAGTGCTCGTACTCGTCGAGATGCTCGGCGACTGGCTCGCGCGGCATGCTGGTGGCCTCGGCGGCGTAGTCCTTGATCTCGATCTCGCCATCCTCGGGCAAGCCCAGGCGCTTGGGCAGTGAAACCAGCTCGCGCACGAGCGCCAGGATGTCGTCGTGGGTGAGCGTGCGCGTGTCGATGTCCACGTCGAGACCCAAGCGCGAGTTGAGCTTGTAGCGACCGACGCGCGTGAGGTCATAGCGCTTGGGGTCGAAGAACAGCTGGTTGAGCAGCGCCTTGGCATTGTCCACGCTCGGCGGCTCGCCGGGACGCTGCTTCTTGAACAGCTCGATCAGAGCGCCCTCTTCGGTGCGCGTCGGCTCCGTGTCAGACTCGATCGTGTTGCGGATGTAGAGAGAGTTGTCGAACAGACGCAGGATCTCCTCGTCCGAGGCGTAGCCCATCGCGCGCAGCAGCACCGTCACCGGCAGCTTGCGCTTGCGGTCGATGCGCACGTACACCTTGCCCTTCTTGTCGATCTCCAGCTCCAGCCACGACCCGCGGGCGGGCATCAGGTTGGCGATGAACACCTGCTTCTCGCGGTCCTTCGGTTCCATCAGGTAGGCGCCCGGCGAGCGCACGAGCTGGGTCACGACGACGCGCTCGGTGCCGTTGATGACGAACGTCCCGCGCTCGGTCATCCACGGGAAGTCCCCCATGAACACCGACTGCTCGCGGATCTCTCCCGTCTCACGGTTGATGAACGCGACAGTCACCGTCAACGGGCGCGCGTACGTCAGGTCCTTCTCGCGGCACTGGTCCAGCGACGCGACGGGTTCGTCGAACGTGAACTCACCGAACTGCACGGCCAGGTTGCCGGTGTAGTCCTCGATCGGCGAAATGTCGTCGATCGTCTCGCGCAGACCGCCGCCTTTCGAGTCAGTCAGCCACGCGAACGAGCGGCGCTGGATGTCAATGAGGTTGGGGACGTCAACGGTCTTCTGGAGACGCGCGAAGGTTCGGCGCGTCCGGAGAGCATCTGCAGCAGCCAAGAAATGACTCCTTCGGAGGGCGATACACGGGCAGAGGAGGGCGCCGAAGCGCGACTAAGAAAGATAGCACAGGCCATCCGTACCCTGAAGGGCGGCCAGCGCTCACGGACCCCGCCCTTCGAGAAATTCGCGTATGTGGCGCGACCTCGGCGCTGCGGGCGGCTGCGACTATCGGCTAGCTAAGGGCACTTTACCGGAAAACACGAGGATTTGTTAGCGGTGCATAAAGCATGGCCCACCGTTTGTGGCGGGCTCCTCCCTATGACCCGGACCCCTCGGTCGCATCGCCACGGACCGCCCCCGGCCGCGGGGTCACAACGCGCGCAGCCCCCAGCCAAGCGAAGCCGTCCGTCCGGCGGTCGCCGCGAAGTCGCGACCGCCGGGCGGACGGCGAAGCGCTACTTCACCTCGACGCTCGCGCCGGCCTCCTCGAGTTCCTGCTTGAGCTTGTCGGCCTCCTCGCGTTCGATGCCCTCCTTGACCGGCTTGGGGGCCTCGTCGACGAGCGCCTTGGCCTCTTTGAGGCCAAGGCCGGTTGCCGCGCGCACGACCTTAATGACCTGGATCTTCTTGTCGCCGGCGCCGGTGAGGATCACGTCGACGGTGCTGCTCACTTCCTCCTCAGCAGCAGCGTCCCCGCCACCGCCTGCAGGCGCTGCCGCAGGGGCCGCGACGGCTGCGGCGGACACGCCGAACTCCTCCTCGAGCGCCTTGATCCGCTCGGCGAGCTCGAGCACGGAGATGCCCTTCAGCTCCTCGATCCAATCTTGTGTGCTGGTAGCCATGTGTGTCAGTCCTCCTTGGTGGGATTCGTCTCGGCGTCCTCGGGCTGGCTCTCAGCCGAGACGTCCGCCTGGTTGTCGTCTGCTTGCGCCGGCTCATCCTGCGCCGGCTCAGTCTTGGTCTGGGGCTCCGCCTCAGCGGCGGGCTCCTCATCAGCCGCCGGCTCTGCCGCCGCGGGCTCAGTCTCAGCCGCCTCGGCGGCAGGCGCCTCAGCAGCCGACTCCCCGTCGACGGGCTCCGCCTCAGCCGCAGGCGCCTCGGCCGCCGGCTCAACCTCGGGCGTGGCCTCGGCGGCTGGCGCGTCGCCGGCGGGGATCTCGCCGGACTCCTTCTTCTCGCGCACCTGGCCGAGCGCGACGGCGAGGCCGCCGAGCAGGCCGCCGAGCGAGCGCACGAGGCCACCGATGGGCGAGGCGACGACGCCGACGAGCTGGGCGTAGAGCACTTCGCGCGAGGGCAGGCGCGAGAGCGAGCGGATCTGATCGACGTCGAGCGTGTCGGCACCCATGAGCCCGCCCTTGAATGGCAGCAGCTGGGTGATGCGGGCGTAGTCGGCGACGGTTTTGGCGGCGGTGGCAACGTCGCCGCGCACGAATGTCAGCGCAGTCGGCCCCGTCAGGTAATCCTTGAGCGACTCGGCGCCAACCTGGTCGGCGGCGCGCTCGGTGAGCGAGTTCTTGACGACCTTGAAGGTGGCGTCGGACTCGCGCAGCTTGGCGCGCAGCTCGGCGACCTGCGCGACGGAGATGCCGCGATAGTCGACGGCGAAGATCGCGTCGGACTCGTCTATGTGGCTGGCGATCTCGGCGATCGCCACGGCCTTCTGGTCTCGGTTCATGGGGCTCCTGTCCCGGGCTTGTGCCGCGCTGGCCGATCTTCGATCGGTCCACGACTGCCGGAGGTCTTTGGTGGCCTATGGCGGGATGACGCTAGGCGGCGATGGTAGCCGCGGGCGCCTCCTCGATGATTTCGCGTGTCTTTGAGGGGTCCACCTTGACACCGGGACCCATGGTCGAGGCGATGGTAATCGAGCGTAGGTAACGGCCTTTGGCGGCGGACGGCTTGGCGCGGATCAGCTCTTCGACGACGGCGGCGTAGTTCTCGAGCAGCTTGCGCTCCTCGAAGCTGACCTTGCCGATGACGAGGTGCACGATGGCGCTGCGGTCGGTGCGGTACTCGACCTTGCCGGACTTGGACTCCTCGACGGCTTTGCCGACGTCCATGGTGACGGTGCCAACTTTGGGGTTGGGCATCTTGCCGGAAGGCCCGAGGATGCGCCCGAGCTGGCCGACGACGGACATCATGTCGGGCGTGGCGATGGCGACGTCGAAGTCGTCGAAGCCCTCCTGAATCCGTTTGGCGAGATCCTGAGCGCCAACGACGTCGGCGCCGGCCTCTTCGGCCTCGCGCGCCTTCTCGCCCTGAGCGAACACGGCGACCTTGACGTCCTTGCCGAGACCGTTGGGGAGGGCAATGGTGCCGCGCAGCTGCTCGTCGGCGTGGCGCACGTTGAGGCCGGTGCGCACGTGCACCTCGACCGTCTCGTCGAACTTGGCGCCGCCGAGGCCGCGCACCAGTGCGATTGCCTCGACGGGCTGGTACTCGTGCTCGCGGTCGACCTTGGCGAGCAGCTCGGAGTAACGCTTGCCGTGCCCGCTCACGACGCAACCTCCACGCCCATCGAGCGGGCGGTTCCAGCGATGATCTTGGCGGCCTGGTCGACGTCGTGGGCGTTGAGATCGTCCAGCTTGCGCTCGGCGATCTCACGCAACTGGCCCTGGGTGATGGTGCCGACCTTCACGCGATTGGGCTCGCCGGAGCCCTTGTTGATCTTGAGCGCCTGACGGATCAGCACGGCCGCCGGCGGAGTCTTGGTGACGAACGTGAACGAGCGGTCCTCGTAGACGGTGATCACGACCGGGATGACGGTGCCGGTTTCGCTCTGCGTCTGCGCGTTGAACGCCTTGCAGAACTCCATGATGTTGATCCCGTGCTGCCCCAGCGCAGGGCCGACCGGCGGGGCGGGGCTCGCCTGCCCGGCGTTCGCCTGCAGCTTGATGGTTGTGAGGACCTTCTTGGCCATTAGAGCTTCTTCACCTGATCAAATTGGACTTCGACTGGTGTCTCGCGACCGAAGATTGATACCAGCACCTTGAGCCGGGCGGCGTCGTCGTTGATCTCGGAGATCTCGCCGGAGAAGTCGGACAGCGGGCCGGAGACGACCTTGACGGACTCGCCGATCGTGAACTGGGCGCGGGCGCGAGTGGCGGTGGCGACCTCCTTGTGGAGCAGGCGATCGACCTCGCCCTGGGTGAGCGCCACGGGCTCTTGGGAAGCGCCGACGAAGCCGGTGACACCGGGCGTGCCCTTGACGACCCCCCAGGAGTCCTCATTGAGCTCCATGTTGACGAGCACGTACCCAGGCATGGTGCGCTTCTCGACTGTGACCTTCTGGTTGTCCTTCATCTCGGACACCGCTTCGGTGGGCACGACGACGCTGCGCACGGCGCGCTGCTGCCCGAGCGACACGACGCGGTGCTCGAGGTTGTGCTTGACCTTGTTCTCGTGGCCAGAGTATGTATTTACGACGTACCAGCGAAACATTTAGACCTCAGAGGACGAATTCCACGATTTCCTTGGCGACGGTGTCTGCCACGCCAAGATAGAGACCGGCGATCGCGACGAACCCGATCACGACCGCGGTCGCCTGGGTGACCTGACGGCGATCCGGCCACTGCACCCGTTGGAGCTCAGCCCAGCTGGCACGCGCGAAGCCAATCGCGCGGTTGCCGCCGCGCAGAGGAGCACCGGACGGGCGCTCGCTGTCGCCCGGTCCTTCGCGACCTCCGAAGCCTCCGCCTGAGCCGTCAGGCGGAGTTGGTCCTTTCGGTCCTTGGGGTTCCTGAAGCTTGTCCTCGCCGATGTCACGCTCGGACAGAGCCTCGGCCTTGATTTCGACCTCGGAGAGCTGATCGGGCGCCACGGGCATACCACCGGCGCCGCGGACGAGAGCGGCGTCAAACTCGTCGACGTCCGCGGAAGCATGGTCCAGTGATCCGGGCAGATCAGCGCGCTCGAGCGCTCCGGGCACGGCGGCGCTGGCCGATCTCTGATCGGTCGGCTGGCTCGGCGAGGTCGCCGGAGCGCCACTGGTCGCCCCGTCGCCGCCCGCACGCCGGCGGACAGCCGCGCCACCGCCGCGAGCGCGGCGCTGCTTTGCACGTTTGCGGTCACGGGCCACGGCAGCGCTCCCGCGCTAACGGGTCTCCCTGTGGCTGGTGTGCTTGCGACACCAACGGCAGTACTTGCGCAGGGTGATCCGGTCAGGGTTGTTGCGCTTGCTCTTGTTTGTCTGGTAGTTGCGATGCTTGCACTCCTCGCAGGCGAGGGTGACAGCAATTCGAACGTCTCCGCGGGCCATGATCAGAAATCCCTGCGTCGTTGTGGACAGGCGACTCTGGGCGAAGAAAAACCCCGCCCAGGCGCGAGGTCCAAGCAGTCTAGCGCGCTTTCGGCCTGAGGAACCCGCCCGTCGAGCGGGCATCGACCCGCCCGCCCGAACGTGCATCGGCGAGGTTGACGCGCGCGGCGCGATCACACGGCGCGATTGAGCTTGACGCGAGCGGCGCAAACCGCGAAGCTCGCACCGCCGATCTGTTCCTGACCCGCCGCCAGCCAGCACACCCAGAGAAGGAGATCCACACGATGCCCTTGCCCGAGCCGATCCCCGTAAGCGCCCACGACGAGTCGTTCGCCGGCACCACCTACCACATCCGCGGCGAACTGGTGCCCGAGCTGCAGATCGATATCAGTGGGCAGCAGGTGATGTTCGAGCACCACGTACTGCTGTGGAAGGAGACGCAGCTGAACGTCGAGCTGAAGAAATTGCCGGGGGCGATCAAGCGCAAGATTGCGGGCTTGGAGTTCTTCGTGACGCGCACGTCTGGCTCCGGGCGGGTTGCGTTCTCGCGCGATTCGCCCGGCCAGTGCGTGCCGATGCACTTGAGCCAGGGCGAAGGGCTGGACGTGCGCGAGCACCAGTTCTTGGCGGCGACCGACAACCTGGACTACAGCTTTGAACGCATCAAGGGCGTACAGAACATGCTGCTGGGCGGCTCGGGGTTCTTCATGGACAAGTTCCGCGCGACCAACGGCGACGCGCTGGTGTGGCTGCACGGGCACGGCAACGTGTTCCTGGTCAATCTCGGCCAAGGCGAGCAGCTGGACGTCGAGGCGGGCGCGTGGCTGTACAAGGACCCGTCGGTCAGCCTCGAGGCGGTGACGATGGGCCTGAAGACGGGGATCATGGGCGGCGGCGGCAAGCTCACGTGGAACCGCTTCACCGGCCCTGGGCGCCTGGCGATCCAGACGATGTTCATCGCACCGATGGAGGGCGAACCGGTCAGTGGCAACGCGCAGGCGGCGACCGCGGGGGGCCTTGCGGGCGCGTTGATCGGGGGCCTCACGCGCGGCTGACGCGCGGCGATAGATCGTCACGCAGGCCATCGCCGGGTCGAACGTGCCGGCGTCGAACGGCAGCGCCTGACGCTCGCGGCGAGACGGCGCTACTTGCCGGTCGTGCGGTGCATCGCCCCACGCGCGTAACCGGGGCTTCCCCGTCCGATCGCCATCCCGCCGCCGGCTGCACCGCGAGCGGGTGGCGGCGTCCGCCGGATGAGCATGCGCAGCGCGCGGTCGTCGGGACCCTCCTGCGTCCGTTCGGTCAACGTCTTCGGATGAACCGTTCGGAACAGGGGACCTCGGCTAGGGTCCACCACGGCCACCACGACCTTGGATCTGCTCGGGGTGTCGAACACGATCCCGTCGAGCTCTGGGCCGCCGCCGGCGACCTTGACGAGTTCGCCGGCGCTTGTCAACTCCATCGACACAGCGTACGGGACCCGTGCGCGGCGGGAGCCGTGCGCGGGCGCGGCAACGCGCTCTGTCCTCGTGGGCGCTCTGTCCTCGTGGCTTGCGGCAGTGTCGACGGGGCTACTGCTTCTTGGCGATCTGCTTCTTTGGGGTTTTGGTCGGGTACTTCTTGCGGGCCTGCTTTTCGCAGGCGGCGCGTTTGCGCTTGTGTTTGTCCTTGCGGCAGGCCTTCAGGGCTTTGGCGAGTAGCTGCGCCTTGGTGGGCTTGATGGTCTTGGAGGGGAGCACTCCGTTGCAGCCGCTGACGGCGATCTTCGTGGTCTGGTTGATGACCGCGCCGTTCTGACCGGTGACCTCGGTGGGCATCGAGAGGCTCGCTTTGCACAGGCTGAAGTCGTCTTTTTCGGGGACGTTGGGGGTCAGCACCGAGTGCGGGCCGGCCGGCAGGTCGGTTTCGAAGATCGTGAACGGCGCGTCGGGGGTCGATTCGAATTTGGAGTAGGTGATGCCGTTTTTGATGTCGGTCTTGCCGTCCACCACGAGCGTGATCCCTTCGCCCTGGAGCACGAACTCGACGTCGGGGAACGCGGCGGCGCCGTGGGAGACGAGGTAGGCGGGGCCCGTGAGGGGGCTCTTTAGGACAGGGGTGTGGATCGTCGCGTTGCCGATCACCGAGCCTTCATCACAGGACGCGGGGTTCGCGTTGAAGATCTGTTCGGGGCAGGCTTTCTGCAGCGTCGGCAGCCGTGAGGAGAGCGCCTTCGGTAGCTGCAGGTCGACTTTCGCGATACCCGCCTGTGTTACACCCGTCGCGTCCATGCCGCCCGAGGTGACGGTCACCTTCAGGCTCGTACCGTCGGTTTTGCTGCCTTTGCCCGCGGCGGTGGCGGTCAGCTTGGGGGCAAATGGCAGGCTCTGGCAGCCCGCGACCTGGAAGCGCGAAGAGACCTGCTCGCTCCCACCCTGAGCGCCCGTGAGAGCGCCCGCGATGCCCATCGGGTTGCAGTTGGTGGGGTTGAACTCAAAGCCGGGGCGATCGACGGTCACGTTGATCTGTTTGAGCTGCACCGGGACACCCCGCACGAACTGCGGGAACGGGTCGCTGGTGATGCTCACCGCCGCGGTCTCGGGGTTGACGTCGATCCGCGAGCGGACGTCCACGTCGCCGAGGTTGAACGGGCCCGCGACCGCGGGGGTGACGACCAGCAGCCCGAACGGCGCGCCGCTGTAGCCGACCGTCAGGTACACCTCTCCCGGGAGCGTGACCGGTTCGCCGCCGAGACCCGACTGCGCGGTCGATTGGCCGATCAGGCTTTCCGGGCCACACGCCCATTCCTGTCCTGCCGGGGGTTCGGGGCAGGGCGTGAGCGTGGAGAGCAGCGCCGCGACGCCCGGCGGCAGGCTGATCGAGACCCCCTGCAGTGGCTGGTCGCCGTCCGGGTTGTTGATCTGCAGCGTGAATGGGGTGAACGCGCCCGCCTGCTCGTTTGTCGAGCCGGCCTGGAAGCTCGGCGCGAACGCCAGCGGGTCCGGCGGGCACGGCCCACCCCCCGCACCGGTGCTGATCGCGAATGGCGGCTCGGATTCGGGTTCCAACGTGGCGCCCGACCAGGCGGTGAACGACGTTCTGGCGCTATAGGTTCCGCACGAGGCAGGGGTGCTCACAGAGCCACGGGGGCCACCAAAGAGCTGCAGATTCAGTTCTTCGAAGGGGACTTGCGGCGTGTTCTGAAAACTCGTCGTGATCTGGCCGGTTTGTTCGTTGAGCTTCCCTTCGCCAGCGAGCTTGACCCGCAGGCCCAAGACCGAACTTTCCGCGACGATATACAGCGCCACAAGCGAGTTGAACGGGTTCTCGCCTGCTTCTGCATTGGGTGCCGGGGTCGCCAGGTAGACGCCGCCCTGCAGTTCTTCATCCAAGAGCGGGGTCTTGATACGCACGCTGCCGAGCTTGGATGCCCGCGGACACTCGGCTTTTTCGGTTGAAAACCGCAGCGGTTCTGGTGTGCCAGGCGAGAGCGGATCCGTGCCGCCTGCTCCCAGATACCCGATCTGTGTCTCCGAGCACGCTTGCAGCCCGTTGGCCGCGGAAGGGTTCAACAGCAACCCTTCGGGCAACGTCACGGTCGTGCTGCGGACGTCCGCGTCGCCCAACGCGCCTTCGGTGAGCGTCCCCTGCTGGGCGACGCGCACGTCGACGTCCAGCCCCGTGGGGGTGCTCGCGGCATCGACGCGTTCCTCGGGGTGGCCTTCTTCTGCCTGCTGTTCGGGTGCGACTGTGAGCGACGGGGCAAACGGCAGCGCTTGGCAGCCTGCGAGCGTTTCCAGGGGTTCACCTGTCTGGTTCTGCAGCGTGAACTGGCTTTGCAGCTGGCTACCGGTCCATGAATCGCCTTGCATGCTGGTGTTCAGCTGGCCGGTGCAGGCGGTCGGGAGCGTCAAAAACGGGATCCCGCTACGGTCTTTGAGCGTTTCGCATGTTTCCCCCGGGTTGCGTTCGATGCCTTCTCGCAGGCACGCCCAGCCACGTGAGGCGTCATGGCTCTGGCTATCGGGTTGTCCCCAGAACGTGATCTGCGCCGCGAGGATCTGCGCGGCCGCGGTCGTGTTGCTCGTGCTGACCGTCACACCGTAGTCCCCGCCGGAGCGCACGGCGGTATCGAGGATAACTGGGACGGCGTCTGCGACGAACCCGAAGCTCGCGGGCTCACCCTGCGCCGGTTCCAGATTGAACACCGGGACAGCGAGCGTGATATGCCCCGCCCTACTTGGTTCTAGAAGGCTCACGATCGCGACCCCGATCGCTGAGCCCTCGGGGCAGAGGTTCCCGACGTCGAACGCGGAGAAGTCCGAGGCCGAGCACTCTTCGCTGGCCTGCACGTTCCCCAGTAGGCCCGGTGGGAGGTTGAAGCTCAGATCCTTGGTTTGTGCGGGGGAGGCCGGCTCGAGCTCGACGGGTTCCCCGGGCTCCTGGACTTCTTCGAGGATCTCGTTGAAATCGACCGTGCTCGTCAGCTGAAACGGATGCGAACCCGCCTGGCTATCAACCCCACCCCCTTCATCTTCCGGGACGATCCTGTAGCCGTCTTCTTCGATCCCGAACGGCACCGGCTGCCCACTGACCCGCACCATCCTCGTCAGCGACTGGCCCGGGACGTTCCCGCCGCCTTCGGCTTCCCCGCCTGTGACGCTCGCCCGATTCGATAGCGCCGTGACGGTGCCGGTGGGCTCTCCCACGCGGATCGGGATTTCCATTTCCAGGCGTTCAAACGGCGGGATCGCGAGCAACGTACTACAGCTCACTTCCTGACCCACCACCGAACATTTCCAGTCCGCTGCTCGTTCCTGCGCGTTGCCCTGCCCGACCCGCGCCCGATGCGGATTCACCGCACTAGCCTCGGTCACGGCGAGTCCTGCGGGTAGTACATCCTTGATCGTGACTTCGCTGACGGCGCCGGTGATGCCCGTATCGCCCATGTCATCCGCGGCGACATCGATCACGCCTTCCCCACCGGGCGCTAGGAACGTCGGTGCGGCTCGTGCTGAAAGCCCCCACCACGCACCCGCAAACGCCGGGGCAGCAGACACCAACACACCCACAAGCACACCCACCAACACCACCAACACCCGCACCCGTGTACGTGGCCGCGGCCGGCGAACCCCCGCCCGCCGGCGCGGACTCGCTCTCTCTTGGATACTCCGCTCGGGGCGCATGCTCACCAGCCCCTCCTCACGCTCGACACCGGGGTGGCCTGGGTCTTTTTGGCTTTAGGTTTGCTTTTGCCCTTCGGCTTGGCGCCATAGCGCTTCCTCGCGCGTGCTTCACAGACGATTCGCTTGTGCCGGGTTTTGAGTTTTCTGCAGGCCTTTAGCGCGGTTGCGAGCTTCTGCCTGCGGGTCAACGGTTTGGGTTTGGGTGTCGTGTGGGTTTTGGAGGGCAGCACACCCGTCGCGATGTTCCCGGGCCCGGAGAACGTCGCACTCGCAGCCGCCGACACCAACGACACGCCTTCACCCGAGGAGGGCCGGCAGCTACCCGTCGCTTCGCATTCCTGCAGCACCGAGCTGTTCGAGGACAGACACGGCGACGCGGTCGTGCAGACCCGTGCGTCGTAGATGTCGTAGGCGTTGTCGGTGTCCGCGGGCACGAGCTGCGCGGCGGTCAGGAAGAACACGTTATTCCCGTTTTCGCTGGCGTCCAGGAACGCTGATTCTTTACCCGAGGTGCCAGAGGAGATCAACCCGATACAGCCACTAGAAGAACCACAGCTCCCGACATTTTCGGGCTCGTACTCATACACGTCCTCCTTGCCGTTCTTATCGGTGGGGACAAGCGCATCCGGGCTGTCGAAGAACAGCCGGCCCGCATTGGAGAGATATCGTGGTTGGTACAACGCGGCCGGTGCACCATAGAAAATGTTGAACGTCCATCCCGGGATCGACCCCGCTAGCCACCGGTTACGCCAGATTTCTGGGCGATCCACGAGCAACCCCAGCCCTTCGCCCGCTAGTTCGGTGTCGAACACCCCTTCGGGGTGTTTGAACCCGCCGTTTTCGCTGACGGGGTTACACGACGCGCATACCAGCCGTCCGGTCTGTGCGTCATACAAGAACACCTCCTCATCAGGCTCCCCACCGTTGGCGTTGTGGTTGTCATAGCCCGTGAGGCTCTCCTGGGACATGAACGCTAGATACTGGCCGTTAGGGGAGACGCTGGAGGTCACGGCCGCGATGTTCCCGTTCGAGGGCGGCAGGTTCGACGTCAACCCCGCGCCCCAGTCTGCTGCGTCTTCGTCAGAGAGCGCCGCGATGAACCGCGTTTGGCGCACCCCGGGGTCTTGGGGGTCGGGTTCTGAGACATACAGGTTGCACGTCGCACCCGGTGGTGGGAGGGGTGCTTCGGCTTCGGGGTCACGCACGCATTCCCCCGGCGTAGCGCCCGCCGCGAGGACCCCATTCGCTACGAAATACACCCGCGAGCCGTCCTGCCCCGTGCCGGGGATCAGGTTTAGGACATCCCCGCTACCGGTGATCGGGTCTGGGGTTAGGTCGCTCAGCCGGCCCCGCAACGCTTCGCCCGCGCCGCTCGTGATTTCAAACTCGTATAGGTCGGCGGGGGCTTCTTCGCCGACGGGTTCCTGCCCTGATTCTTCGGTTAGCCGGGCGGTGTCGGTGAAGAACACCCTGGAGCCATCGCTGGAGGCGCTCTGGAAATGCACTTCCTGCTCGCCTTCGCCGGGTTCGGGGAGCACCCCACCGTGTTCGCCGGGTTCGGTTGACCCCTGCCCCTGCGCCGCATTGACCTGCACCGTTTCCCCCGTACCGGTGTCCCGCAGATACAGCCGTTCGGGGACCTGATGCACTTCCTCACTCCAAAACACCCGGCTACCATCAACAGAGACCGCGTTGCGTGCGTTCAGATCCCCACCATCACCAAGCGCCGGCTGGGACTGCGACAGCGTTTCATCCAGTGCTGGCAACCCATCCGGCAGCACACTCACCAGCTGCAACGGCTCCCCAGCTTCCCACTCATACAACCCCGCCGCCGAAGGCGCCGTCGCGGTCAAACCGACCTTCGATTCAAAAATCACATGCGACAGATCACTCGTCGCCCCCAAGAATTCCAGGGCACCGCCGAACCTGGTGCCCGCCGTATCATCCCCCGCCGTCACCAACGGCGTATATCCCGGGGCAGCGGGTGGGTCTTCGCTACGCACATACAACGTCTTTTCCGTAGCTTCAGGTGATAGCGGTGGGTCTTCTACGACCCCACCAACACCATACGCGGGTTCCGTCGGCGCGAGGAGACTCTCCCCGAGTTCGGGAGAAAAATAGTGGTACTCCGAGGGAGCTGGCAGCAGCAGACCCCGCCCCCTGTCGTGTGGTGTTTCAAGACTCGTGGTTTCCCAGCCGTCTGGGCCGCGTCTGGAGATCAGCTGCGCCAATTCGAAGCTACGGTTCCCCAGCGGTTCGCTGACGACCGGCCCCGAGGCCGCCCACACCAGCCCATCGCCACCCGCTGCGGCCTGGATACTCGCGCCCCTGGAGCGCGAGACCGTTTCGACCGCCGCGCCGTGCTTATCCGGCGGGGAAACCATTTCCCACGCACGCCCATCCGGCAACACGCCGGCCGAGGGCAACGTCGTGAACGTGTCCACCGATGGCACCCCTTCAACGCTACCCGCCGCGTTGCTCGCCAGCACCCGGTAGAAATACGCAGTCGCCGGCGCAAGACCCGTCACTTCGACGCTGACGTCCTGGTCGCCGAAGCCCGCCGCGAGCTTCCCCACCCCCACATCCGTACATGACGCCGGGTTGAGCGTGCAATCGACGGTGCCGTACTGGAAATAGTATTCCGTTTCCCCACCCCGCGGATCGATCTGCGCACTCAACCGCTCCGAGCTCGCACTCACGCCCACCGCCGAGACCCCATCCACGACCGGCGCCGCCACCACCGATTCGGGGATGAACACCTCCACCATATCCGCGTCAAGCTCGGGGACAAACACATCCCCCGTCGCTGAATCCATTGCAACCCCAGCACCACCCGTCAACTGCCCCATACCGAACCGCTGGATCAACACACCCCCCGGCGTGAACGCCGCGACACTACCCCCCTCATCCAAATACACCACACCCCGACCCGCCCTCCCCAGCGGCGTGCCTTCCCCACTCGCCTCATCAACCGCGACACCCGTCGTATTTTCGTGATCCAACTCGTCTGCCAGGACCCTGGGTTCCGGTGCCGTACCGTTCAGCTTCGCGACCAGCAACGGATCCGGGGTTTCGCCCTCCTGCCCTGGACATTCTTCGCTAGCACTCTCGTGTTCATAGCCAACATAGAAAGCTTCGTCTTCCGCAGCGACCGCGAACCCCGGCCTCGCCGCACACGAGAATTTCTCTTCGACTTCCGGGGTGCGACGCAACGCGGGCTCCCACACAAGCCGCACGCCTTCGCTTTTCGTCGACTGTTTACTAAACCCATCAATCACGCCTTCTTCATCCCAATACACCCACAACACCCCAGCCGCGTCCACCGCCACACCCGACACATCTTCAAATTCGAGTTCTTCTTCCTTGACCTTGAACCTTTTCCATTTATGAATCACCGCCCCCACAGACGGGCTGTACTCATACACAACATCCCGTTCCCCCGGCCCAGCTTCCTTTTCTTCTGAGCCCACCACGTACACATCACCACGCGACGGATCTGACGAGCTCACCGAGTTATCAACCGCGATCGCCCCCGGCGAATGCACACCAAACTCCGACACATATTCAAAACCCCCAGCCCCATCAGGCTTAAAGATCTCGACCCGTTCCCCACCAGCATCCACCACATACACAACACCCGTCGCTTCATCAACCGCCACCCCCGAAGCACCCTCAAACTCCCCACCACCAACACCAACCCCACCAAACACAGACCCAAACACATGCCCCCGCACACCCAACCCCAACGCCGAACCACACCACAACACCAACACCCCCACCAACACACACACCACAACACACAACACACGCCAACCACCACACACACGGTTCAAACCCGCGCGAGCCCCCACATGCTCAGAGGCCACCCTAACGCCGACGCTGTTGCTTTCACCCATCACACACTCACATCCACTCACTCACTAGCTTGCTTACCGCACACATGGTGTGTGGGACCACGCGGGCCCCACACACCACCACACAAACTCCAGCAGGATCAAACGTACGCGTTCAACTCTAGCTTTTCTTCGCTTTTCACGGTAGAGGTGATGATCTGATCAGCCTGATCAAACCCTTTGCCAGCGAAGTCCGCTTCGAGGACATCCTTTACTTTTTTCCCGTTTTCTTCATAGTATTCAAGTCCCTGGAAACCATGTTTGCCCTTGTACTTCAGCGTAACCGTTTCGCTCATTTTATCCACAGGCACATTCACAAGGATCGAACCACGCACCGCCACCGTCAACGAAGCACCACACGTGAATTCAATGAACTTTTCCGCGCCGCCGCTCGGATACAGATCCAACGCTGCCTTGTGTTCTTTTTCCTTTTCCCACACAACACGGCCTTCTAGCGGCACTGTTTCCAATTCGCCTTCTTTCAAGCCAACTGTCGTGCAGATAAACGGCGTGACTTTGCATCCTTTGAACGTGACGCGCACGTTCGCTACTTCTTTCGTGCCGACATATTCCCCGGTGCTGGTCTCAGTTTCGCAGCCAACCTGGTATTTACCGACTTCTTCTAGCACTGCTTTACCACCCGTACTCGTCTGGAATTTCTTCACCACGCCCGGATGCCATTCATATTTACCAGTTTTGGTTTCGCTTTTCGTCGTGCAACCCGAATTCGTGAATTCACCACTATAAACTTTGCCCACCTTAGGAGCCTTTTCGCACCTGCCATATTCCGGCGCCTGCGCCGACGCACTCGCCACTCCGACTACGCCGACCACAAACGCGACGGCGAGGCACACGCCCAAAAATCTCAAACGTTTCATCTCAACGCTATCCCTTCTACCCTCGATATAGATTAGCCATCAACCAACTCAACGCAACCAAACGTCGTGATGAGCCACGCGTCGCCAGCCACCAAGCCGGATGTCCTGCGATGACGGGACCCCGCGCTCAAACTCGAGACACGGGATCCCGCCGCAAACGACCCTAGGAACCTACCCTAGAGCCCAGCTCCAGCATTGAGTTCTAGATCACACTTCTCCGTTTTCGAACTTTTCTCTAATGAAGTGAGCGTTGGCCGTATACAGATTGCCCTGTAGAATTGTAATTCCGTGCTGGCCGGGCAGTTCGAGTACTTTGTTGATCGCGGCATCGACATACGCTTCATCTTCGCCACTACCACACCCGTTTGCGTCGCTTCCTGCTTCGACGGGCCAGCCGAGATCAACTAGCCTGCTTTCGGCGAGCTCAATCGTCAAGAATTCGTAGCCCTCCGAGAATTTGCCTACCGCACCCGGGTCTTCCGACGTCAGATCCTGCCATACTGGGCTTGTTTCAGAGCCTATCTCACACGGTCCGCCACCCAGTTTTTCGACCCATGAGTTTATCATTCTGACCTTTAGCGGCAACTTGAATGCAGTACCTTTTCCTTCGATGATGTTTTCGGTGTTGAGTGCACCAGGCGTTTCACTGATCAGATTGCCACCCGCCAGTTCAATTTTGACGTTCAGGCTGGTTTCTTTGTTCTTCTTGGCTTCCTTGAAGCTCTGCTTCAAAGATTCCGGCCAACCCGCTTCTTCCTGATCCCGAGTGGTGATCAAACCCAATCCACCTTGAACCTTTAGTTCAGGAGCTTCCAGCGTCTGGTAGCCGTTGGCCGCCCCGATGACCGTCAATTCCCCTTCTGTACCTATAAACCCGCCCTGAAGGACGATCGGCTTGTTGAGCTTCACCACCACGTTACCTAGCTGGAAAAAGCCGCCCTTGCTGCCACCGGCGGTCACTCCGGCGAAGCAGTCGTTGATCTCTGTGTTGCTAACTGGACAGCCTTTGTATTGGGTGAGGCTTTCAACTGTATATCCGCTCTTCGCCAGCGCCGGCATCGCGGCCACTGCGCTCACCGCGAAAGCGGCAACCAGACAGAGGCCCAGTATCCTTACATGTCTCACGTCTCCATCACTCCTTTATCTTCTTTAGTAATAATCGATCGACGCCCGAGCTCTCCTCCTAGAGACGCCCCGACATCGCCCGTTTTCAACAGCGCGCCCCGCCGAGACCAACGGCCTCCGCACGAATGCGCACTCGTCGTCGGTGTGGACACCGACGGACGCTTGTAAGTGGCTGACTTGCCCGTCGCCTGGCTGACTTGCCCGTCGCGCGCGGCCCGCTGCCGTACCCGCCAGCAGCGCTGCGCTTCGCCAGCTCTGTACGCCGATCGGCCAGCTTGCAGCTCATCACGCGGCCTGCCTGACCCTCGCGCGGGCTGGCCGCTCAGGCACCACAGCGCCACCGGAATCGAGCAACTCGAGTACACGCTGCCCGCACTGCGTCAACAGCCAAGCATTCTCTCGCCGCGAGCCATTGCGAGGCGTAACCTTCTCGATCAAACCCCGCCGCGCGAGCCGACGCAGCAAATGCGACGTCTGACCCTCATCCGCAAGACCCGCCGCCTCAGCCACCTCACGATTACTCAAACGCGGCGCACAAGCAATCACACGCAACACCAGCGCCGCACGATAAGTAAACGGCACCGGAGCAACAACCTCACACCCACCAGACCCCACAGACACCCGCCCTGCAGCCACAGAACTCCCCGCCGGCTGCACACTCGCGGCGGCCTGCCCCAGATATGGCACCACGATAAACGACATCAACGACGGCGCCAACTCCACCAACGACCCACCACCCTGCTCGAGCATCCGCGCACGAATCACAGAAAACACACCACCGACAACCAGCTCACCAACCAGCGTCGTAGACAGCGCCAGATCCCCACCCACAATTCCCCTACCACGCCTACCCTGCCCATCATTCAACAGCTCACCCAGCACCCCCTGCACACGCTCCACACACCCACGCGCCGCCATCTCCGCCTCGAACGCCTCGACAACCAGCAGACGACCCCACCGCGGCTCGTCCTCAAGAAACCCAAGCAACGCCACCAACCCCGCACGCGTACGACCCAACCAGTACTCCTCACGCCCAACCGCCTCCAACACCACCGCACAAAGCCGCCCCAACCCCTCCTCAAACGCCGCCAAGAAGCAAGCCTCGACACTCTCAAAGACCTCATAAAACACAGCCTCCGACACACCCGCAACAGCGACCACCGACTCGGCTAGACGGGGGTCACTGCCGTGTGCGCCGTGCGACCATCAGACCTCGGGGGGTGTCCACGCGCCGTGACTATGGGCTTGGACGTTGGATCTCACGCTTGCGCCGACGGATGTCTTGACAAATTTGTCTGGGTATGTTCTCATTCTCCCCACATGCGGACCTGCGGATGCAGGCGAGGGGAAGGGACGATGGAGGGAAGCAGAGCGGGCATCATGGACGGCAAGACCCAGATCAGGTGGACCCTCGGGTCCTCCCACGACACCCAGCGCTCACGCCCAAGACGCGCAACCACGGGCGCTAGCGAGCAAACCGAGTCCCTCCGCGCCAAGCTCATCGCCGCGACCGTCGAGGTCCTCGCCCACGGCAGTAACCCCCGTCTAGCCGAGACGGCGCACACACGCATAGCCCCGTAGCTGCTGGGCTTGCCGCGGTCTCCCCGCGATCTTCCCGCAGCATGCCCTCTTCCTGCGGTACGCCGGCTAGCTACATCGACGATTCGATAGCGTAACGGCGTATCCAGCCTACCTGACGGCTGCCTACCCGACGGCGATCATCTTCGTCGTTCTTCGTGATGGCGATCGTCTTCGCCGAAGGGAACTCGGCGGTGTCCTTCAGCTCGATGGCGTGCGGCCCATTCACGGCGGCGGCAACCCCTTGGTGGGACTGCCGATGCACAGCGGGCGAGCCAGCTGGCTCTGCTCGAATCGAGTGGCTCGACGAACTGGCCCAGCAGTTGGGCGCCGCTAGCCTCCTTCAGCCCGTCAGTCGCGACCTGCCCGCCAATCGTGACCGCTCGCAGGCGTTGGGTTTCTATTGCCTGTCCTTGGCCTTGGTGGTTGTGTGGGCTGGTTTTTTGACGGGGTGTTTTTTGTGGGCTTGGTGTTCGCAGATGAGGCGCTTGTGCTTGTTCTTGTCTTTGCGGCAGGCTTTGAGGGCTTTAGCGAGGCGTTGTGTGTTGGTGAGCCTGGTGCTGGCGTGGATATGGCAGCCGGTGATAGCGACGTTCGTGGTCTGCTGGAGCATGTCGCCGTTTTGGGCGGTGATGCTAACCGGGAGCTGAAGACTAGTCTTGCAGAGACTGAAGTCTTCTTTTTCCGAGACATTCGGGGTAAACACAGAATCCGGGCCGGCCGGGAGTTCCGTTTCAAAACTCGTGAATGATGCGTCAGGCACCGATTCCAGATGCGAGTAAGTGATCCCGTTCTTGATGTTCGTCTTAGCATCCACGACGATCGTGATCCCTTCACCCTGCAACACAAACTCCAGATCCGGGAATTCCGCACCACCATGAGAAACGAGATACGCCGGGCCGATCAGCGGGCTCTCCAAGACCGGAGTATGCACAATCGCATGACCAATCACCGAGGCCGCGTCACACGAGGCAGGGTTCGCGTTGAATGCCCGTTCGGTGCACGCCTTCTGCAGCGTACTGAGCCGCGAGGACAGGGCTTTGGGGATCTGGATCGCGAGCTTCGCGATATTCGCCTGCCCGATCCCCGCCGAGGTGACCTTGATATTCAAGTTCGTACCATTGGCTTTACTGCCCTGCCCCACCGCCGAGGCCGTCAACTTCGGCGCAAACGGCAGGCTCTGGCAGTTGGTGACCTGAAACGGCGAGGACACCGGGATACTGGCGCCCTGACCGCCGGTGAGGGTGCCGGTGATACTCATCGGACTGCAGCTGGTGGGGTTGAACGTGAACTGCGGCCGATCGACCAGCACATCGATCTGTTTGAGCTGGGCCGGGACACCCTTCACGAACATGGGGAACGGATCGCTTTCGATCGTGACCGCAGCCGTCGCGGGGTTCACGTTGATCCTCGAACGGACATCCACATCACCGAGGTCAAACGGTCCCGCGACCGCGGGGGTGACCACCAACAGCCCAAACGGCGCACCGTCATACCCCACCGTCAGGTAGGCCTCACCGGGTAGCGTCACAGGTTCTCCACCCAGCCCGGCGGTCGCGGTGGACTGCCCAACCAGGCTTTCCGGGCCACACGCCCACTCCCCGCCAGCGGGGGGTTCCGGACACGGCGTCAAACCCGCCAGAACCGCCGCCACACCATCAGGCAGATGCAATGCCAGGGACTTCAGGGGCTGTTGGCCATCAGGCCGGTTGATCGTCAACGTAAACGACGTGAACCCCCCGGCCTGCAGACTCGTAGAACCCGCCAGGAAAGACGGCGCGAACACCAACGGGCTGGGTGGACAGGGCCCGCCACCCACACCGGTGGCAATCTGGAACGGCGGTTCGCTTGTCGGGTTGCTGGTGGTGTTGGTCCAGGCCGTGAATGAGCTTGTCGTGGTGTAGCTCCCACACGCTGGGGGGGTACTCAGCGCCCCGCGGGGGCCACCAAAGAACTGCAGCCGCAGTTCTTCGAAAGGGACCTGCGGCGTATCCAGAAAACTCGTCGTGAGCTGGCCTGTCTGTTCATCCAGGCGCCCTTCACCGGCGAGCTTGACACGCACACCCAAACGCGAACTTTCCGCCACGACATACATCGCCACCAGCGAGTTGAACGGGTTCGCCCCCGGTTCCCCATTCGGGGCAGGGGCCGCGAGATACACCCAGCCCTGCAGTTCTTCCCCCAACAAGGGGGTCTTGATCCGCACACTGCCGAGCTTCGACGCTTCCGGACACGCTGCTTTTTCGGTTGAGAACCGCAGGGGCTCACTAGCGCCTGGCGCTAGGGGATCCACGCCGGGGTTGCCGAGATACCCGATCTGTGCCTGGGAGCAGGCCTGCAGCCCGTTCGCGGCAGACGGGTTCAACAACAGCCCTTCGGGTAGCGTCACCGTCGTGCTGCGAACGTCTGCGTCTCCCAACGCGCCTTCGCTGAGGGTGCCCTGCTGAGCGACGCGCACAACAACACCAAGACCCGTCGGGGTACTCGCCTCCTCCACCCGTTCCCCCGCATGCCCTGCTTCAGAGGGCTGTTCGGATGGCTGTTCGGGCGCCACCGTCAACGACGGGGCGAACGGCAGCACCCCACAGCCTTCCAAGGCTTCCAGTGGCCCACCGGCCTGGTTTTCAAGCGTGAACTGGCTCTGCAGTTGATCCCCGGTCCACGAATCCCCTTCCATACTCGTGCTCAACTGGCCGGTGCAGGCGGTCGGGAGCGTCAAAAACGGGATCCCGGAGCGGTCTTTGAGGGTTTCGCAGGTTTCCCCCGGGTTCCGTTCGATACCTTCTCGCAGACACGCCCAGCCACGTGAGGCGTCATGACTCTGGCTATCAGGCTGCCCCCAGAACGTGATCTGCGCCGCGAGGATCTGCGCCGCCGCGGTCGTGTTGCTCGTGCTGACCGTCACGCCATAGTCCCCGCCGGAGCGCACAGCGGTATCGAGGATCACCGGGACGGCGTCTGCGACGAACCCGAAGCTCGCGGGCTCACCCTGCGCCGGTTCCAGGTTGAACACCGGCACAGCGAGCGTGATATGCCCCGCCCTACTCGGTTCCAACAAACTCACGACCGCAACCCCAACCGCCGAGCCCCCAGGGCAGAGGTTCCCGACGTCGAACGCGGAGAAGTCCGAGGCCGAGCACTCTTCGGTGGCCTGCACGTTCCCCAGCAGGCCCGGCGGGAGGCTGAAACTCAGGTCCTTCGTCAACGCCGGGGCAGCCGGCTCAAGCTCGACAGGTTCTCCGGGCTCCTGGACTTCTTCGAGGATCTCGTTGAAATCAACCGTACTCGTCAACTGAAACGGATGCGAACCCGCCTGCCCATCAACCCCACCCCCTTCATCTTCCGGGATGATCCTGTAGCCACCTTCTTCAACCCCAAACGGCACCGGCTGCCCACTGACCCGCACCATCCTGGTCAGCGACTGACCCGAGACGCTGCCGCCGCCTTCGGCTTCCCCGCCCGTGACACTGGCCTGATCAGACAACACGGTCACGGTGCCCGTGGGCTCTCCCACACGGATCGGGATTTCCATTTCCAACCGTTCATACGGCGGGATCGCGAGCAACGTACTACAGCTCACTTCCTGCCCCACCACCGAGCATTTCCAGTCCGCTGCTCGTTCCTGGGCGTTGCCCTGCCCAACCCGCGCCCGGTGCGGGTTCACCGCCCCCGCTTCGGTCACGGTGAGCCCTGCGGGTAGGACGTCCTTGATCGTGACTTCGCTCACCGCGCCGGTGATGCCCGTATCGCCCATGTCATCCGCGGCGACGTCGATCACGCCTTCCCCACCCGGCGCCAAGAACGTCGGCGCGGCTCGTGCTGAGAGCCCCCACCACGCACCCGCAAACGCCGACGGCACACACACCAACACACCCACCAGCACACCCACCAACACCACCAGAACCCGCGCTCTGCTAGCCCCGACCGGCCGGTGTGGTCTCGGACTCTCCTGGATACGCCGCCTGGCGTGCATGCTCACCCGCTCCTCCTCACGCTGGATACCGGGGTGGCCTGGGTCTTCTTGGCTTTAGGCTTGCTCTTACCCTTCGCCTTGGCTCCATAGCGCCTTCGGGCCTGTCTTTCACAGACAGCGCGCTTGTGCCGGGTTTTGAGTTTCCGGCAGGCCTTCAGCGCTTTCGCGAGCTTCTGCTTGCGGGTCAACGGTTTCGGTTTGGGTGCCGTGAGGGTTTTGGAGGGCAGCACACCCGTCGCGATGTTCCCCGGCCCGGAGAACGTCGCGCTCGCCGCCGCCGCCACCAGCGACGACGTGCCTGAAGCAGACCGGCAGCTACCAGTCGTTTCGCATTCCTGCACAGAGGAGCCGTTCGACGCCAAACACGGAGAGGCTACGGTACAGACCCGCGCGTCATAAATATCGTAGGCGTTGTCGGTGTCTTGAGCGACGAGCTGTGCGGCGGTGAGGAAGAACACGTCATCCCCGTTTTCGCTGGCATCCAGGAACGCCGATTCCTTACCCGAAGTCCCCGAAGAAATCAACCCAATACAACCACTAGAAAAACCACAACTACCCACACCTTCGGGCTCATACTCATACACATCCTCCTTGCCATTCCTATCCGTGGAGACGAGCGCATCGGAGCTGTCGAAGAACAGCCGGCCCGTGTCTGAGAGGTACCGTGGTTGGTAGAGCGCGGCGGGGGCACCGTAGAAGATGTTGAACGTCCACCCAGGGATCGATGCTGCTAGCCACCGGTTCCGCCAGACTTCCGGGCGATCCACGAGCAACCCCAGCCCTTCACCCGCTAGTTCGGTATCGAACACCCCTTCCGGGCGTTTGAAACCACCGTTTTCGCTGGCCGGGTTACACGACGCACATATGAGCCGGCCGGTCTGCGCGTCATACAAAAACACCTCCTCATCAGGCTCCCCACCGGTGGCGTTGTGGTTGTCATAGCCGGTGAGGCTCTCCTGGGACATGAACGCTAGATACCGACCGTTCGCAGAGACGCTGGAGGTCACAGCCGCAGTGTTCCCTTGCGAGGGCGGCAGGTTCGACGTCAACCCTGCACCCCAGTCTGCTGCGTCTTCGTCAGAGAGCGCCGCGACAAACCGCGTCTGACGTACCCCCGGGTCTTGGGGGTCGGGTTCTGAGACATACAGGCTGCACATCGCACCCGCCGGGGGGAGGGGTGCTTCGGCTTCAGGGTCACGCACGCATTCCCCCGGCGTAGCACCCGCCGCGAGGACCCCATTCGCGACGAAATACACCCGCGAGCCATCCTCCCCCGTCCCGGGGATCAGGTTCAGGACATCCCCGCTACCCGTGATCGGGTCCGGAGTTAGATCGCTCAGCCGGCCACGCAACGGTTCACCCGCACCACTAACGATTTCAAACTCATACAGGTCAGCCGGGGCTTCTTCGCCGACGGGTTCCTGCCCGGAGTCTTCGGCCAGCCGTGCGGTGTCCGTGAAGAACACCCTGGAGCCATCGCTGGAAGCGCTCTGGAAATGCACTTCCTGCTCGCCTTCGCCGGGTTCCGGGAGCACCCCACCCCCTTCACCGGGTTCGGTGGATCCCTGCCCCTGCGCCGCGTTGACCTGCACCGTTTCCCCCGTACCGGTATCCCGCAGGTACAGGCGTTCGGGGACCTGGTGCACTTCCTCGCTCCAGAACACCCGGCCACCATCACTGGAGATCGCGTCGCGGGTGTTCAGACCACCACCATCCCCCAACACCGGCTGAAACTGCGACTCTGTTTCATCCGCTGCCGGCAACCCATCGGGGAGGACACTCACCAGCTGCAACGGCTCCCCTGCTTCCCACTCATACAGCCCCGCCGCCGAAGGCGCCGCCGCCGTCAGCCCGACCTTTGATTCGAAGATCACATGCGAGAGATCACTCGTTGCCCCCAGGAATTCAAGGGCACCACCGAACTCCGTGCCCGCCGTATCATCCCCCGTGGTCACCAACGGCAGATAGTCCGGGGCGGCGGGTGGGTCTTCGCTACGCACATACAACGTCTTTTCGCTAGCTTCAGGCGACAGCGGCGGGTCTTCGACGACCCCACCAACACCATACGCCGGTTCCGTCGGTGCGACCAGGCTCTCCCCCAGTTCCGGGGAAAAATAGTGGTACTCGGAGGGGGCTGGTAGCAGCAGACCCCGTCCTTTGTCGTGGGGTGTTTCAAGACTCGTGGTTTCCCAGCCCTCTGGGCCGCGTCTTGAGATCAGCTGCGCTAGTTCGAAGCTACGGTTCCCCAACGGTTCGCTGACGACCGGCCCGGAGGCTGCCCATACCAGCCCATCGCCACCGGCTGCGGCCTGGATACTCGCACCCCTGGAGCGCGAGATCGTTTCGACCGCCGCACCGTGCTTATCCGGCGGGGAGACCATTTCCCACGCACGCCCATCCGGCAACACACCAGCCGACGGCAACGTCGTAAACGTATCCACCGACGGGACACCTTCAACGCTACCCGCCGCGTTGCTTGCCAGCACCTGGTAGAAATACGCGCTCGCCGGCCGAAGACCCGTGACTTCGACGCTGACGTCCTGGTCACCGAAGCCCGCCGCGAGCTTCCCCACCGGCAAATCCGCACACGACGCCGGGCTGACCGTACAATCCACGGTGCCGTACTGGAAATAGTATTCCGTTTCCCCACCACGCGGATCGATCTGCGCACTCAACCGCTCCACGCTCGCGCTCACCCCCACCGCCGAGACCCCATCCACGACCGGCGCCGCGACCACGGATTCCGGGATGAACACCTCCACCATATCAGCCCCCAACTCCGGGACGAATACATCACCCGTCGCCGAGTCCACCGCTACACCCGCACCATCCGTCAACTGTCCAGCCCCGAACTGTTGGATCAACGCACCCGACGGCGTGAATGCCGCGACACTACTGCCCTCATCCAGATACACCACACCCCGACCCGCGTTCCCAAGCGGCGTGCCTTCCCCACTCGCCTCATCAACGGCGACACCCATTGTGTTGTCGTGATCCAACTCACCTGTCAGCACCCTGGGTTCCGGTGCCGCACCGTTCAGCTTCGCGACCAGCAACGGATCCGCGGGTTCGCCCTGTTGTCCTGGGCATTCTTCGTTAGCGCTCTCGTGTTCATAGCCGACATAGAAAGCTTCGTCTTCGGCGGCTACCGCGAACCCCGGCCGCGCCGCGCACGTGAATTTCTCTTCGATTTCTGGGGTGCGACGTAGCGCGGGCTCCCATACTAGCCGTACGCCTTCGCTTTTCGTTGACTGTTTACCGAACGCGTCGATTACGCCTTCTTCATCCCAATACACCCACAACACGCCAGCCGCGTCCACCGCGACACCCGAAACATCTTCAAATTCGAGTTCTTCTTCCTTGACCTTGAACTTCTTCCATTTATGAATCACCGCCCCCACAGACGGACTGTACTCATACACCACATCCCGTTCATCGGCCGCCGTTTCCTTTTCTTCCGAACCCACCACATACACATCACCACGCGACGGATCCGAGGAACTCAAAGAGTTATCGACCGCTATCGCCCCCGGCGAACGCACCCCAAACTCCGACACATATTCAAAACCCCCAGCCCCATCAGGCCTAAACACCTCGACCCGTTCCCCACCAGTATCTACCACATACACAACACCCGTCGCTTCGTCAACCGCTACCCCCGAAGCACCCTCAAACTCCCCACCACCAACACCCACCCCACCAAACGAAGACCCAAACACATGCCCCCGCACACTCAACCCCAACGCCGAACCACACCACAACACCAACACACCCACCAACACACCCACCACAACCAACAACACACGCCATACACCCGCACAACCCGAGCCCAAACGCGACCCCGCAAGCCCGAAAGCCACCCTACCGCCAATGCTGACGCCGTTGCTGTCGCCCATCACACACTCACACCCACTCACTTGCTTGCTTACCAGACATGTGGCGTGCAGGACCAGCCAGTCCCACACGCCACAACAGCTCTCACATACTAAACGTATGCATTCAACTCTAGCTTTTCTTCGCTTTTCACGGTCGAGGTAATAATCTGATCAGCCTGATCGTAGCCTTTGCCCGCGAAATCCGCTTCGAGGATATCCTTTACTTTTACTCCGCCTTCTTCAAAGTATTCGACCCCCTGGAAGCCGTGTTTGCCCTTGTACTTCAGCGTAACCGTTTCGCTCATTTTATCCACAGGGACGTTCACCAAGATAGATCCACGCACCGCCACCGTCAACGTGGTCCCACATGTGAATTCGATGAACTTTTCCATCCCATCACTCGGATACAGATCCAGCGCCGCCTTGTGTTCTTTTTCCTTTTCCCACACCACACGACCTTCAAGCGGCACGGTTTCTAGTTCGCCTTCTTTCAAACCGACCGTCGTACAAATAAACGGCACGACTTTGCAGCCCTTGAACCTGACACGTACGTTCGCCACTTCTTTCGTGCCGACATATTCGCCGGTGCTGCTCTCAGTTTCACAACCAACCTGGTATTTACCGACTTCTTCCAGAACGGCTTTGCCGCCCGTACTCGTCTGAAACTTTTTCACCACGCCCGGATGCCATTCATATTTACCGGTTTTTGTTTCGCTTTTCGTTGTGCAGCCCGAATTCGTAAATTCACCGCTATAAACTTTACCGACCTTCGGAGCCTTTTCACACCTACCATATTCCGGCGCCTGCGCCGACGCACCCACCGCCCCGATCGCACCAACCACAAATACCACGGCGAGGCATACTCCCAAAAATCTCAAACGTTTCATTTCAACGCCTTCCCTTCTCGACCCTCAAATATAGATGAGCTTAGAACCAACGCCACCGACAAATATTTCACTGAACCGATACGCCTCGCCCGACCCGCCAAGTGCGGCTACGGCAAGCGGGATCCCGCGCTCTCACGAGAGACACGGAATCCCGCCACGAGCTAGTTGCTAATAATCGATCCTAGAACCAGCTCTCCGCATCACAGCGAATCTACGATTCACCTTCACCTTTTTCGTACTTTTCCTTTACGAAGCTGGTCAAGCCCGTGAAGAGATTGCCCTGTAGGATGGTGATCCCATGCTGTTTGGGCAGTTCGAGCACGCTGTTGAACGCAGCATCGAGGTACGCTTCGTCTTCACCGCTACCACACCCGTTCGCACCTTCTGTAACGGGCCAGCCGAGATCAACCAGCCTGCTTTCTTCGAGCCCTATGGTAAGGAATTCATAGCTCTCTTTGAATATGCCTGCTCGACCTGGAGCTTCCGTCGTCAGATACTGCCATACCGGGTTTGCGTCAGACCCAATCTCACACGGTCCGCCGCCCAGTCTTTCAAGCACTGGGCTGATCATCCTAACCTTCAGCGGCAACTTGAACGCAGCACCATGTTCTTCGATGAGATTCTGCGTGCTGAGCGCTTCGGGCGTTTCATAGAGTAGATTTCCGCCCGCCAGTTCAATTTTGACGTTCAAGCCCGTTTCTTTGTTCTTCTTTGCTTCCTTGAAGGTCTGCTTCAAAGATTCTGGCCATCCCGCCTCTTCCTCGATCCGCGGAGTGATCAGGTTCAGTCCACCCGGAACCTTCAGTTCAGGAGCTTCAAGCGTCTGATAACCGTTGCCCGCCGGGTAGAGTGTCAAGTCTTCTACACCCTTAAATCCGCCCTGCAGGATGATCGGCTTGTTGAGCTTCACGTCCACGTTACCCAGCTGGAAAAAGCCACCCTTGCTGCCGCCGGACGTGATTCCGGCATAGCAATAGAAGACTTCCGGATTGTTAAAAGGACAACCTTTGTACTGACCGAAAGTTGTAGAGTTGTATTTGCTCTTCGCCAGCGCCGGCATCGCGGCCACTGCGCTCACCGCAAACGCGGCGACCAAGCAGAGGCCCAGTATCCTTACATGTCTCACGTCTCCATCACTCCTTTATCTTCTTTGGTAATAATCGATCGACGCCCGAACTCTCCTCCAGGAGACGCTCCGACACCGGTCGTTTGCGACAGCGCGCCCAGCCGGGACCAACGGCCCCCACATCGATGCGCGCTCGTCATCGGCGCGGGCACCAACAGCCCCCTCACCGACGGACGTTTGTAAGCGGCGAGCTTGCGTGGAGCGCACAGCCCGGCACCAAGACCGGCCTGACCCCCGCGCTGCGCCTGCTCGCCGCGCAAATCTCTCAGCCTCCAGCTCATCACGCGGCCTCCCCCGCGCTCGCGCCCGCCGAAGCGCGCGAGCCGACCGCGCTCCCGACGCCGAGCAGCTTGACCACACGCCGCCCGCTGGGCGTCAGCAGCCACGCGTTCTCCCGCCGCGAGCCGCTCCCGGGCGCGACCTTCTCGATCAACCCGCGCTGCGCCAGCCGACGCAGCAGATGCGAGGTCTGCCCGCTATCGCTCAACCCCGCAGCGTTGGCTATCTCGCGATTGCTCGAACGTGGCGCGCACGCAATCGCGCGCAGCACCAGCGCCGTGCGCTCCTGGAAGGGAACCGGAAGCGGAGCGACGGGCCCAAGCTCACGCGAGGACATCCGCTCGACGCTCGCGGAGCGCCCCGCGCAGTCGGCGTCCGCAGGTGTGTGGCCGAGATACGGGCCGGCGATGAACGCCACCAACGACGGCGCCAACTCCACCAGCGCACCACCATCGCTCTCCGCCGCGCCATCCAGCTCGGTCATCCGCGCGCGAATGACCGAAAAGACACCGCCGATGAGCAACTCGGACGTCAACTGCGGCTTGGGCACGATCTCCGCGCTCGCCCGCAAACCACCGTCGTCCATCAGCGCGCTCAGCACGCCAAACACACGCCGCTGACAGCGAACCGCGACCGCACCGTCCAGCTCGGGCGGCGCCTGGAAGACCAGCAGACGCCCCCACCCGGGCTCATCTTCGAGGAACCCGAGCAACGCCACCACACCTGCACGCACTCTCCCCAGCCAGCGCTGCTCGCGCCCAGCCGCATCCTGCACCACCTCAGAAAGCCGTGCCAAGCCCTCCTCGAACGCCGCCAAAAAGCAATCCTCGACGCTCTCGAAGACTTCGTAGAACGCGCTCTCCGGCACTCCCGCACGGGTGACCACCGTCCTGCTCAGACGGGGGTTACTGCCTCATCGCCGCTTGACTATTGACCCCAAGAGGCGGCGCAAACGCCCCGCCTGGACCGTGGATTCTGGTGTCTGGGCCTTGGATTTAGGGCATGTGGAGCCTGAATCCTGGATCGCTGAACGCGATCGTACCTTGACAAACTTGTTGGGATATGTTCTTATTCTTCCCACAAAGCTTGTCACCGAGAAGCATGTTTGCAGGCGAGGGGTAGGGGACTATGGAGGGAAGCGGAGTGGGCACCAGGGACGGCACGACCCAGATCACGTGGACCGTGGGGTCCTCTCAGAACACCTGGCGCTCGGGTCTACGCCGCGTAGCGGCGGGTGCTGGCGAGCGAACCGAGACCCTGCGCGCCGAGCTCATCGCGGCTACCGTCGAGGTCCTCGCAGAGGGCAGTAACCCCCGTCTGAGCAGGACGCGGTACATGCGCACAGCCGCGTAGATACCGCGCCTTCTGCGCCCCTTCCCCCACACTCCCCACGGACATTCGCACGCGCCGTGCGTGCAAAGCCCGCCACCGGCCGCGCGTGATGGCTCCCGCCCGCGAGGGTCGCTCGCGGCGGCTACTCGTACAACGTCAGCGTCGCCAGGATCACGTACAGCGCGACCAGCGCCCAGCCCTCGAATTCGGCTGCCTCGCCGTCGCCGGTGACCTGCCACAGGGCCAGCGCGGTGAGCGCCAGCGCGCCGATGTACACGGGCGCGAGCGCGAACGTGAGCGTGGTCTTCAACGCGAACGACACGAGCACGAGCAGCGGGAACAGGAACGCCGCGATCTGCGCCACGGAGTTTTTGACCACTGAGATGGCGAGGTCCGAGCGGCGCTTGAACGCGAGCACCAGCCCGGCGGTGTTCTCGACGGCGTTGCCCGCGATCGCCACGATCACCAGGCCGGCGAACGCCTGCGAGATGTGCAGGATGACGATCGCCGGCTCCAGGCCGTTGACGAACCAGTCCGACACGAACGCAGAGGCGGTGCCGGCGACGATCAGCAGCACGAGCGTCAGGCCGAGCGTCAGACGCGGCCCGGGCGCCACCGGCCGCTGGTCGCCGCCCGCCAGGGGCGCCGCCGGCGCCAGCGGGTCCACACGCGCCGCCTCGCCGGGCGCCGACCTGTCCGGAGCCGGGCCGTCCGCCCCGGGCGGCCTGTCGGAGCGCAGATACGGCACCACCCACGTCGCGTAGACGAACAGCAGGCAGATCGCCCCGACGATCGAGATGCCCTTGACGTGGTGGCTGGCGGGGTCGTGCGCGGCGAGCGACAGGCCGAGCAGCACGATGATGAATACCGTCACCTGCAGCAGCGTCGCCGTGTCCCTGGGCAGGCGCTTGGAGAAGCGCATCAACCCATCCGGCGAGCGGCGTGCGCCGACCACGATCACCAGACCGAGCACCAGCAGCGCGTTGGCGAGCACCGAGCCGACGATCGCCGTCTGCGCCACCACCAGCTCGCCCTTCTGTAGGGCGAAGACCACGACGAACAGCTCCGGCAGGTTGCCGAGCGTCGACTGCATCATGCCGGTGACGCCCGGCCCGAAGCGCTCGCCCAGCTGCTCGGTGGCGAACGACACCACCCACGCCAGGCCCGCCAGCGCCAGCGTGGCCACGGCGAAGCGAGGGACGGCGGCCCACGCGCCGTAGTTGGCCAGCCCTGCCAGCACTGTGAGCACGGCGATCGCCAGCAGGACTGAGCGCTCGAGGGGAGTTGTGCCGGCCATTGGAGCGCCCGCGACAATATCCTGCCGCACAGATGCGCCTGGCCACCTTCCTGCCCCCTGGCTCCGCCACTCCCCGCGCGGGCGAGGTGCGCGACGAGCGCGGCGAGCAGCGCGTGTTCGCCCACGCACTCGAGCAGCTGACAGTGCTCGACCGGCTGGCGGACCCCGAGGCAACGCCCGTCGAGGGTCCCTCGTGGGCGCTGGCGGAGGTGACGCTGCTGGCGCCCGTGCCGGCGCCCAGGGCGATCTTCGGGATCGGCCTCAACTACGCCGACCACGTGCGCGAGACCGGCGGCGAGGCGCCCGCGCAGCCGCTCGTGTTCATGAAGCTGCCCTCCTCAGCCGCGCCGCCCAACGCCGCCGTGCACTGCCCGACCGTCGTCAGACGCCTGGACTACGAGGGCGAGCTGGCGGTCGTCATGGGACCCGGACGAACGGTCGCCGGCTACGCGGTCGCCAACGACGTCACCGCCCGCGATCTGCAGGGCCGCGAGCCGCAGTGGACGCGCGCGAAGGGCGCCGACGGCTTCTGCCCGTACGGCCCCTGGATCACCACCGCCGACGAGATCCCCGATCCGCACGCGCTAGCGCTGCGCCCGTGGGTCAACGGCCAGCTGCGCCAGGACTCCAACACCTCCAACCTGATCTTCTCCGTGCCCGAGCTGATCGAGTTCATCGCCGAGACCTGCACCCTGCACGCCGGCGACCTGATCCTCACCGGCACCCCCGCCGGCGTCGGCATTGGCCAGGACCCGCCTGCCTTCCTCGCCACCGACGACATCGTGCGCATCGAGATCGAGCGCCTCGGCGTCATCGAGCACGCGATCGGGTAGCGCTCAGTGACTCTCAAGCACGCGGTCGACCATGCCGTACTCGAGCGCCTGCTCGGCGGTGAAGAAGCGGTCGCGCTCCATGTCCCGCCGCACCTCCTCGGTCGGCCTTCCCGTGTGCGCGGCGTAGATCTCGTCGATCCGCGCGCGCACCTTCAGGATCTCGCGCGCATGAATCTCAATGTCCGTCGACTGTCCTTCAAAGCCCGCCGACGGCTGGTGGATCAGGATCCTCGAGTTGGGCAGCGCCGCGCGCTTGCCCTTTGCTCCCGCCGCCAGCAGCAGCGAGCCCATCGACATCGCCACGCCCACGCACATCGTGCTGATGTCCGGCTTGACGAACTGCATCGTGTCGTAAATCGCCAGACCCGAGTAGATGCTCCCTCCCGGCGAGTTGATGTAGATCGAGATGTCCTTCTCGGGGTCCTCGCTCTCCAGGTGCAGTAGCTGTGCCACCACCAGATTGGCCACCTGGTCGTCGATCGGCGTACCCAGGAAGATGATGCGCTCGTTGAGTAGCCTCGAGTAGATGTCGAACTCGCGCTCGCCGCGCGCCGTCCGCTCGATGACCATCGGGATCAGTGGCATGGCCCCACCCTAGCGCTCACGGCCATCCACACACGGGAGTCGAGATCCCAGCCGCAGATCGCGGCACTCGCGCTGCTGCGGGTCAGATGTTGACGGACCGCATCCCCTGCTCGTCGTAGCGAGCGCCGATCGCGGCCGGGACCGTCTCGGCGATGCGCAGCACCTCGTCCTCGCTCAGCACGACATCCGCCGCCGCCAGGTTCTCCTCCAGATAGGAAACCCGCTTGGTGCCGGGGATCGGGACGATGTGCTCGCCGCGATGCAGCACCCACGCCAGCGCGAGCTGCCCTGGCGTGAGCCCCTTCTCGGACGCCAGCTCGCGCACGCGCTCCGCCAGCTTGCGGTTCTCGAGCAGGTTCTCGCCGGTGAAGCGCGGCCCGTAGCGACGGAAGTCGCCCTCGTCGAGCTCCTCAGGCGAGCTGAAGCGTCCCGACAGGAAGCCGCGTCCCAGCGGCGAGTACGCGACCAGCGCGATACCCAGCTCAGCCAGCGTGGGCAGGATCTCGGGCTCGACGTCACGCGTCCACAGGGAGTACTCGGACTGGACGGCCGCGATCGGGTGCACCGCGTGGGCGCGTCGAATCGTCGCGGCGCTCGCCTCCGACAGCCCGAGGTGGCGGACCTTGCCGGCGGCTACCAGCTCGGCCATCGCGCCAACGGTGTCCTCGATCGGCGTGTTCGGGTCGACGCGGTGTTGGTAGTACAAGTCGATGTGCTCGATGCTCAGGCGCTGCAGCGACGCGTCGCACGCCGTGCGCACGTACTCCGGGCTGCCGTCGATCGAGCGGACCGGAGGCCCGCCCGCCTCGCCGGGCTCGAGCTTGATGCCGAACTTAGTCGCCAGGAACACCTCGTCGCGGCGCGCTTTGATCGCGCGGCCGACCAGCCGCTCGTTGGTGTGCGGCCCGTACATGTCCGACGTGTCCAGAAAGTTGCAGCCGAGATCGAGCGCGCGGTGAATGGTCCGCAACGCCTCCTGTTCGTCGGTGGCGCCGTAGAACGCCGACATGCCCATGCAGCCAAGGCCGATCGCGGAGACCTCGGGGCCGTCCGGCCCGAGCGTGCGAGTGTTCATCGTTCGCCCCTGCATGTGCCCGTCAGGGTATCGGGTGGGTGGTTCCTAGCAAAGGATGGATCCCGACATAATGGCAACGGTCGTGTTCCCCGTGAACCTCCCCAACCTGCTGACGGTGCTGCGGATCATGCTCGTACCGGCGCTGGTGGTAGCGCTGCTCGGCAACACCCCCGGCGGCGACGTGCTCGCAGCGGTGGTGTTCGCGCTGGCCTCGCTGACCGACTTCATCGATGGCTATTTGGCGCGCGCGCGTGACTCGATCACGACGTTCGGCAAGCTCATGGACCCGCTCGCTGACAAGCTGCTGATCGTCGCCGCACTGATTTCGCTCGTCTCCCTGCACCGCCTGGCCGCATGGGTGGCGATGGTGATCATCACACGCGAGCTCGCGGTCACCGTGCTGCGCCTCGGTGCCACGCAGGCGGGCGTGGTGATGGCCGCGAGCATGTTCGGCAAGGTCAAGACGTGTCTGCAGATAGTGGCGATCCTCGCCGTCATCGCCGTACACGGTCAGCCGGCTTGGGTGACCGCACTGCTGTACGCGACCGTCATCGTGACCGTGCTGTCCGGCCTGGACTACTGCTTCGGGTTGCGCCGACGCATGCAACAGGCGCACGCTCAGATCGACGGCTGACGGTTCAACCATTCCTCGAGGCTCGTCTGGTGGGCACTCGGCGCGCCCGAGTCGACCTCGGTGCGCAGCTCCGACAGCAGGCCATGACGCTCGGCGATGACGTTGTGCTGATGGATCGTCTCGAGGTTCTCCTGGCGCGCGAACACGAAGCTCTCACCGTCGAGGTTTGCGAACGCCCGCACCACCCCGGCGATCATCTCGCGCACGCAGTCCTCGACGAAGCGCGGTCGGCGATGGGCCTTCTCCACCACCTCCACCTCGTCTGAGCGCTTCATCAGCTCATAGATCTCCGAGGACATGCTCGCCTCCGCGATTTCCAGCAGCGTGGCGGCGTCGATCTCGGCCGCGCACTCCTCGGTGCAGCCGATGTGCAGCGTGGCCAGCCCGCGCTGGTTGTGGGTGGCCACGGGTACGCTCTCGAGGATCTGGTCCACCTGCTCGCCGGAGAAGTCCTGCGCGAGCAGCCGCTCGCGCGCACGCGCCGCCACCAGCTCCTGCGCACAAGGACACGCTGTCATGCCCGTGGCCGACACGCCCACGATGCCGCGCGTGCCGTGCGCAAACGCCACCGCTCGCCCGTGCAGCGTGTAGATCTCCTGGGTCTGCACACCCGACACCGGAGCCGGCTTGTGCTCGGGATAGCGCGCCGTGATCCTCACCTCGGCGCGCTCGGCGCCCTGACGCGCTCGGACCAGCTCGGCGATATGTCGGGCAAGCGTCTCAGCCCGGAACGGCGACTCGCTGAGGACGACCTCGCCGATCGCCTCGTTGACAACCTCGTCGAAGCGGGACATGTGCGCGCCCTTCTGGTTGCGGCTGAGATCCACGAAGCAGTCAAGCCGCGCGAGGAACAGCTCGTCGTGGATGCGGACCACCTTCTCCACGCCGCTGACACCCACGCGCGAGAGGCCCACGGGGATGCCCGGCTCACGCGCTTGGACGTCGTCGCCCGAGCCCGTCGTCCGAGACAGCGTGGAGGTCGGCCGTGTCGCCTGCACCGCAACCAAGCCTAGCGCGCGGCTGGCGGGCGACTGGCGCGCGAGCCCACGCTCGCGAGTCGTCGAGGGCGGGCGCCCCCGACGGCCAATTCTGGTATCAATCGGAACTCAACTCATCACACAGGAGGCTGAGCGGAGGGCTGGGGAGGTCGGAGTGGATCATCCGCTGCGACGGGGAGTCGGATGGGTCGTTGGGAGGCCAGTTGAGCGAGAAGCTTGAGGGTCTGTTGACCGCCACGGACATAGCCGTGGTCGAGTTGGAGGAGCTACAGGGACTGATTGCCGAGTCTCAGGAGAGGGGATTCCTGGCGGCGGATGCCCTGGCGGCCGCGCTGGAAGAGGCCGAGCTCTCCAGCCAGCAGACGCATGAGCTGCTGAGCTACTTGGAGGAGCATGGGATCGAGATACTCCCCACCGGCGACTCGGGCCCCGAGCTGCATCTGCAGGGAGTCGGGACGAGCACTCACGACGCCGCCGAGGAGGACCCGCTGGCGGAGCGATCGCCCGAGCAGGTGCTCGAGGGCGTCGACGCCGACGAGCAGGAAGGGGATGAACACGTCCGTTCTCTGCACGCGCGCCTGGACGAGCTCAAGACGGCCCGATCTTGACTTAACGGTCGAGCCTAGCCTGGACTCGCTGCGGCTGTATCTGCGCGCGATCGGTCGCGTGCCGCTGCTGAGCGCCGAAGAGGAGGTAGCGCTGGCTAAGCGGATAGAGCGCGGCGATGTCGCCGCCAAGCAGCACATGGTCGAGGCGAACCTGCGCCTGGTCGTCTCGATCGCGAAGGGCTACGTCGGCCGCGGGCTGACGCTCCTGGACCTGATTCAGGAGGGTTCGCTCGGACTGATCAGGGCGGTCGAGAAGTTCGACTACCGCCGCGGCTACAAGTTCTCGACGTATGCCACCTGGTGGATCCGCCAGGCGGTCACGCGCTCGCTCGCCGACAAGGGCAGGACGATCCGTATTCCTGTCCACATGGTCGAGCGGCTGAACAAGCTGATCCATGCCGAACGGCGGCTGATCCAGCAGCTCGGGCGCGAACCCAGTCCCGCGGAGCTCGCGACGGACCTGGAGTGGTCGGTGCGCGAGGTGCGCGACATCATGCGCATCACCCAGCAGCCGATCTCGCTGGAGAAGCCGGTCGGCGAGGAGGACGAATCGGCGCTCGCCGACTTCGTCGAGGACATCTCAGCCGCGTCGCCATTCGAGATCGCATCCGAAGCCATGCGCCGCGAGAACATCATGCGCGTACTCGCGTCGCTGCCCCGCCGCGAGCGCGAGGTGATCGAGATGCGCTACGGCATCGTCGGCGGGCGCTCGCGCACGCTCGAGGAGGTCGGACGCGCGTTCAACATCACCCGCGAGCGCGTCCGCCAGATCGAGAACCGGACGCTGAAAAAGCTGCAGACGCTCCCCGAAGCCCAGCAACTGCGCGAGGCGTCCTAGGCGCATACGCTCGGCCGGCTTCGTCGGGGCGTAGGCCCTAAACTTCACGACCGCCCCCGGCGGGGTTCCCGAGCGGTCAAAGGGGACGCGCTGTAAACGCGTTGGCTCTGCCTTCGGAGGTTCGAATCCTCCCCCCGCCATGACCGCCTGTGCAAAACACGGGCGGCAGATCGGTCACGCCCCCGAGCGCGCTAGCCACCACCTCGTCCACCGTGGTGGGGCTGGGGGCACGGCGGGCGTTCCAAGCCATGCTGCTAGCACTGGATGGGCTTGGCGCGACGTCCGAGATCTACGGTCACCTCGACGGGCGCGCCGCGGACGTCACGCGCTCGCTGAGAGTGTGTGTGGGTCTGGTCCTTTGGTGAGCTCGCCGGTCCTGACCATGTTCGAGACCTCTGCGGCGATTGTGTCGCGGTTGGCGTTCAGTCCCTTGGCCATGTCGCCGGTAGTGCCGTGCGGGTGCTCTTTGACATATCCAATGATGCGCCCATCGATGTCGTCCTTGTGCTGACGTGCTGTGGCACGCCGTTTGCTGGCGCGACGTGCGGTTGCGCGACGCGTCGAGCGCTGCGGCACCACTGGTGGCGCAGCGAGCGTCGAGTCTGCCGGGGGTGCTCCGTCCACGATTCGCTGCGTGTGTGTTGGCTGCGTTTGCATCGCCAAGAACCTCCTGACCCTCATGGAGGTGCCGCGCGAGAGGAAGAGGGTTCGAAACCCGACGCGTGGATTAATGAGCTGGGCCCCGAGGGTCTCGATCATGGCCTCAAGCTCCGCGCCTCGGCGCGATCGCGCTTCGGTGACTTTCGGGCTTGTGAGGCTGAAGTCCTGCCCGCAGGGTCAGCTCGACTACCCATGCTATCCCTTTCCGGGTCGCCTCCGACCGGCTCGCCCGACGCATTCCCCCTGCTGCGCGAATCGTAGTCGGCCGCCATGCGACCAAACGCCCCGTCCCCGTCGTCCTCCTCGTCCAGCTTCTCTGCTGTCCGTCAGGCAGGTGCGGCAACCTCTCTTTTTCCGTGCGAACTTCTGATCGATGAAGGCGAAAGGCGTTTGGGTCGACCGAGATAGAAGCCTTGGGCGAAATCCACACCTCGATCCTTGAGGGCCGTCAGCGTCGCGGCGTCTTCGACTCCCTCGGCGATTGTCTTCTTCTCGAGCGAATGGGCGATGTCGACGATCGACTTGACGACCTTCTGGTCGGTGTCATTGCTAACGAGATCACGCACAAACTCCAAGTCGATCTTCAAGTAGCGCGCATTGAGGTGCTTCAGATACGTAAACGACCCAAATCCAGTGCCGAAGTCATCGAGCGCGAGATCGCAGCCGATGTCGTTGAGCGTCTGGGCAAAACGCTCGGCTTTCTCGAAATTGGACATGGCGGCTGTCTCGGTGATCTCGAAGATCACGTTGGCTGGGTTCAGCCCATCGGCGAGTGCCTTGCGGATCAGTATCAACACCTGCTCGTCGCCGATCGAGGGCCCGGCGAGGTTGATCGTCACGCGTTCGCCCTCAATCGCCATGCGCAGCGCGTGTTCGGTGACCCAGCGATCGATCTCAACGATCAGACCGAAGCGCTCCGCCGCCGGAAGAAAATCGCCGGGCGCGATGATCCCACCATCCTCTGAGCGCATGCGGATCAGCAGCTCGTGGTAGGCAACCAAGCCGCTGCGCAAGTCGACGATCGGCTGACCGTAGAGCACGAAACGGTCCTCAGCCAGCGCCACGCGAATCCGCTCAACCCGGGTCAACATCCCGGCGGCCCGTCCGCTGAAAACGCATGCTTGATCACCGCCATGCTCCTTGGCTTCATATTGGGCGATGTCCGCCGCGACCAGGGCATCGTCGGCGGTGAGCTTCTGCTCCGGCGTAAACAGGCTGATCCCAACGCTCACCTTGATCGGCCTACTCGGTCGCTCGCACAGCAGCAACCGAACATCCGAGGCCACCTTCAGAGCCCCCTGCTCAGTCGCCTCAGGCAGAACGATCGCGAACTCGTCGCCACCCAGGCGGGCGAGGAGGTCCGTATCGCGTATCCGGCTTACCAACACCTCGGCGACGGCCTTCAGCGTCCGGTCGCCCGCCTCATGCCCCTCGCTGTCGTTGACGAGCTTGAAGTTGTCGACATCGAGCACAAGGACGGCACCAGCGTGCCCATAGCGCGCGGCATACCCGAGACAGGCATCAAGCTCGGGGATCAAACGGCGACGGTTATACAGACCGGTAAGCCAATCGTGAGCGACGAGATACTGGAGTTCGCGCTCCATGCGCTTGCGAGCACCGATGTCGCGTGCGATCCGCGAGACGCCCACCACCAGGCCCTCGGCGTCACGGATCGGCGAGTCGGTCACAGACACATCGATCACACCGCCATCCTTGCTCAGATCCTGGCTCTCGATCTGGGGCTGCTCATCACCCGCAGCCACCTTGGCCACGAGCCGCTTGCGCTCTGCGGGATCGCTCGCGAGAAAGCTCGGCGCGTCTTGATTCAGCGCTTCCGTCGAGCTGTAGCCGTACAGACGTGAGGACGCCTCGTTCCAAGACTGAATCACGCCGTCCTTACTCATGCCGATGATCGAGTCGGCTGAGGACTGCACGAGCGCCGCGTTCCACATATTCGAGCTCATCGGCGTCTCCTCAGGCGCGCTGCGACGATGCCCACGAGCAGCAGGATGACGAGGCCCACGATGATGAGGTACGTGAGGTACGGTGAGGATGGTGTTCCAGTTGCAGGGAAGCTGATGGTGGCCCGTGCGCTGCGCTGCAGCAGTCCGCTTCGGAGGGTCAGGAGCGCGTGCCACGGGCCGTCGGGTATCTGTTTGTCCAGCATGATCGTGATCGGCTCGGTGGCGCCGATCGCCAGGGTGGTACCGAGGTTGGCGGCGAACGGGCCGGCGCTGAGCCCGCCGGGGCCGGCCGAGAGTTGCAGAGTGCCGCTCATGTCGAGCGCTCGTCCGCCGGTGTTGTGCACGCTCGCGACGAGCACTGGCTGACCGTCGGGTGAGCGTTTGCCGATAAGCGAGTCGATCGTGAAGTTGGATGCGGGCGCGCCCCCAGGGCCGATGGAGAGGTAGAGGCGGATGCCGACGCGGCTGACTCGGGTGATGCCGCCACCAGCGGGTGCGGCGGAGCGCGTCTCGGCCCAGACCACGCCGTACTGTTCCCCGGGGGGCGCGTCGCGAGGAACGGCAATGGTCACGGTGGCGATCGCGTGTCCACCGGAGGGGACGTTGGACGCGCCGGGAAGAACCGATGTCCAGGTGGTCAATTCATTGGGGGTGTGTGCGGCGGCGCCAACGAACGCGCCCTGGCTGATCGCGGCGGCGGCGGGATAGGTGACGATGTGCAGGTTTGAGGCCGTCGTGTTGGAGATCTCGATTCGGCGGTGGATGGTCGTCCCCGGGTGCAGGTGATCGATGATGTAGAGGCGCGCTCTGGGATCGTTGTATGCGCTGAGCGGGACGTCGAGCAGCTGCACGCCGATGCTGCCATCCGTGACCGCTCGCGCCGTCGCGGCCGGCGCCGCGGTGGACACGCTGACGGGCGCCCCAGCCGCAGCGGTCACGGCCACCGCGGCCAGGACCCCTCGCGTGAGATGGCACAAGCGCTCGGCCGTCCGTCCGCGCAACTGCCTGGAGTACCTAACGCGCATAACTACGTAACGGACTGCGTGATCGTTCCGGAATAGACGCCGGCGGCCATGCCTCCCGCGACGAAGACGTTAATCGTGGGGTCCCAGGTCGCGGAGTTATCGCCCGTGATCCCGGTCGCGGTGACGGCGGCGACGACGCCGGTGAGGTTGGTCGGATTATTCGCTGTGAAGGTCGCCGTTCCAACCTTCGTGATCGCCCCGGCGGTATAGCCGACCGCGGCGGCGCCGATCGTCGGCCCCGAGGGCGGCGTGAAGGCCGTCGAGATGACGGTCGCGACCCAGCCGGAACCCGCGGCGGCGGCGCGCGCGTCGCTCACCTGGACTTCGCCCAGCTGGCCGCTGATGGTCCCCCCGGAAACGGTATTTTCCCGCGTTCCAAGATTGCCGGCGCTGACGGGGACGGTGATCGACAGCGCTCCGCCCGTCACGGTCACGGTGGCGGACGTTTCCGCCGCCGAGGCCGGACCGGCGAGGCCGAGCGTGAACATCCCAGCAGCACCAGCCAGCAGCAGGGCGCGCATTCGCGTGCCTTTCATGGCAATCCTGTCTCCGCAATCAAGCGGTGAGGGTATGGATCAGCGAGTGGAGCCGACATTTCTTGACATGCATCGGCAGGCAGCGTCAGCCGCGATCGCGTAGTTGCACGCATTCGTAATCGTGGAATTTCCGCACCATGAGTAGGGGTATTGCGGCAGTCTTTGAGCGCGCCGGCGAGCTCACTCGTCGGCTGCGTGTCTCGCGCACAAGTGGCTTCGAGTCGAACCACCCTGCGGCACGGAAAACTACGGATGGAGACAAGTAGACGCCCCAGCGAGGGCGCATCGTTTCACCGATGGCGCGAGGGCCGAGCGCTGGGACGCTGTCTGCAGCCGAAAAGTCTCGGCAATCCATCAAGCCGTAGAAGGGATCTCTATGCGAGCCATAAATGCGATCACTACATCGAAGAACTCCGAGGCCCAAGGCGCTGGAATTGTGCAGCGCGTCCGCGCTCACTGCCGTCCGAAGGATGCGTTTCGGATCGGGTTCGGTTTGATCTGGTTGATCGACGCCGGACTCAAGTGGGAGCCCGCGTTCCGCACAGGGTTCACCGCGATGTTGAGGGAAGCAGCGCACGGGCAGCCTGGATGGCTGCACGGCTGGTTTCACCTCTGGATCACCATGGTCGCGCCCAACTCTGGCTTCTTTGCTTACTCGACGGCGGTCATCGAGACGCTGGTCGCAGCGGCGGTGATCGTCGGCTTCGCACGCAAGTTCACCTACATCAGCGCCGCACTCTTCAGCGTCTTGATCTGGGCGACGGCCGAGGGCTTCGGTGGGCCTTACACGAGTAGCTCAACGGATATCGGCACTGCGGTGATCTACGCGGTCGTGTTCATGGGTCTACTCGCGCTCGACTACGAAACCGGCCCGAGCCGCTTTAGTGTCGACAGTCTGATCGAGCAACGGGTGTCCTGGTGGCATCGCATTGCCGAGATCGGACCCCGAAGCAAGCCCGAGAACGCAGCCACGACCCCGGTCCTTCCGGCCGCGGCGTCGGTCCCACCGGTCACGCATGTGCCGGTGGCAACCGGAGCGACTCGATGACGAAAATGAGACGAACCGGCGGCATACGTGACAGCGCCGGTGGAGGTGAGCGGCGATGATGTACGGGGGTAACCATATGAGCGCGGAGAGCTGGATCTCCATCTTTAGCACGGTCATCATCCTCGCGCTCATCGTGACGGCGATCATCTGGCTCCTCTTCGACCGACGCGGTCGCCTCAAAGCGTCGACTGCGTCGGGCGGTGAGATCCTCGATCGGCGCTTGGCAAGTGGCGAGATCACCTCCGAGCAGTACGACGAGTCGCGCGAGCGCCTCGGCGCCGCGCCACGTGATCAGCGACCGCCGAGCCCCGTCGGCACACCTGGCTGAAGCTGGATTTGTGAAAACCAACCGCCAGCGGGTACCTATCGACGGATCGGCAGCTACGGCAGTTACATCAGCTCCGCCAGGGTCTGTGGTCGTGAAGCTGCGTGACGGGTCCTCAGTGACGGTCCGCGCAGTAGGACAGGGCGATGAGGCGCTGCTGCTGCAGTTCCTCACCGACCTGTGCGCGGACTCGCAACGCTTGCGCTTCTTCAGCGGCTGCGTCGATCTTGCCGGCGCCGCGCATTGGGCCGCGGGCACGCCCGCGGACCGTTACGGGCTGCTCGCCCACGATGAGATGGGTGTGCTCGTCGCTCATGCCGCCTGTGTTCAGCTCGACCAGACGCGCGCGGAAGTCGCGGTGGAGGTCGCCGATCATCTTCATGATTGCGGCTTGGGGACAATTCTCCTCGAGCGACTGGCGGCAGTTGCCGAGGAGCGCGGCGTCACACAGTTCGTGGCTGAGGTGATGCCAGAGAACCGGTTGATGCTGGACGTCTTCCGGGACGGATTTGACGCCCAGGTCGCACTTCGTGGCGGGATTGAGATGGTCAAGTTTCCCACCTCGTCGTGGCGACTGGCACGGGAGCGCTTCGACGGTCAGTCGCCGCGCTCGCCGCCGGTACCGATCAAGCCCCGCTCCAGTGCGTAGCCGACGAGCTCAGAGCGAGTGGACAGCATGAGCTTCTGCTGGATGTGCGAACGGTGGGTCTCCACCGTTCGCACCGACAGATACAACTGCTCGCCGATCTCAGCGTTGGTGTGCCCGAGCGCGATCAGCCGCAGCACATCGACCTCGCGCTCTGAGAGATCGTCCGGCGGGCCGGGCGCCGGCTCAGAAGCGATGCGGGCACCTAGCCTGGGGTTCAGGTAGCTCTCCCCGGCAGCGGCACGCCGAACCGCCTCGACCAGCTCGTCATCGGCGGCCTCCTTGAGCACATAACCGAGTGCTCCCGCGCGCAGCGCCTCGCGGGCGAATGCGGGGTCCTGCTGCATCGTCAGCACGACGATCTGCGTGCCTGGCGACTCCTCGCGAATGGTCGGGATCGCCTCGAGGCTAGAGCCACCCGGCATGTTGAGATCGAGCACGAGCACCCGGGCGTGGTGGCCGCGCACGTAGCGCCGGGCGCCTTCCACGTCGCTGGCCTCCGCCACCACCTCGAAGTCGCTCTCGCTGTCGAGCACCATGCGCAGCCCGCTGCGCACAACCGCATGATCGTCCGCAAGGACGATGCGGATCGGCTCCGCGGAGGAAACCTCGGCGTCGGTAGCACTGTCGAGAGGCGTTGTGTCGTGGTCGACCATCCCCATCAAGGTATCGACTGCGGGCATGGTGGCGCGTAGAAAACCGCACAAGAGAGCGCACAAAGCCCCGATGGTGTAACCAGGGACGAGTCTATCTTCTTACTACTTCGGCCTAGTAAATAGGCGTCAGGCGGCTTTGGCGTAGCTGACTTGTTTCTCCTCGAAGTAGCTCGCGACGATGCGCGGTGTTCGCTGTCGGGAGCGTAGGTAGCTGCGGGTCTCGCCGATCAGCTCGTCCTGGGTGTGCGGGCGGCGGCGGCCCAGGGCGTTGGTCTTGACGTCCTGGTTGAGTAGCTCGGTCGGGTTGAGCTCTGGTGCATAGCCGGGGAGGAACTGCAGCTCGATCTGCTCGGCGTGCACCTGCACCCACTGTTTCACCTTCTTGGAGCGGTGCACGGGGTGCCCGTCGAGGATCAGGATGAGCTTCTGCCCTTTGCTCTGGCGGATCAGACGGTGCAGGAAGTCGATGAACACGTCGGCGACGAATTTCTCCTTGAACACCCGGAAGGACAGGTGCCCCTTGTTGGAGATCGCGGAGATCACGTTCGTCCCGAAGCGCTGTCCAGTGCCCTCGATCACCGGGGTCTGCCCGACCGGCGACCAGGACCTACCGGCGGTGTGATCGGAGCGCAAACCCATCTCATCCGCCCACAGGATCAGGGCTTTTTCGCGATGGGCGCGCTCTTTGATCGCCGGGTAGCGCTCATCAAGCCACCGCTTGACCATCTCGGGGTTCTGCTCGAACGCCCGTCTGGCCGGCTTCTGTGGGCTGAACCCCCACGCCCGCAGATAGCGCCCCGCGGTCTTCTCCGCGACACGAATCCCATACCGCCGGTCGATCAGCTCGCACACCAACGCCCGGGTCCACAGAAACCCCGGCAACTTGAGCTGATCAGGGTTCTTCTCCTGGATCGCCTTCGCGATCTGCGCCTGCTGGGAGGCCGTGAGTGCCGTCTTCTCACCAGGACGACGGCCGCGCTTGCCCGCCGCGAGCGCCCCATCCCCGCCAAGACGCTGAGCGCGCACCCACTCACTCACCGACTGACGCGAGACATCAAGCAGCCCAGCGACCTCGGTCTGGGAGCGCCCCTCCCCGACCAGCGCCACAGCACGCCGACGCAGCTCCTCCTGAGCCGCCTGCCCCAACCGCCTCGCATCCCGAGTCCTCACACACCAAACCTACCAGCCCCGTCGGACGTTTACTGGGCCGGAGTAGTAGTTAGGCACCACACAACAGCGCGCTTGCAATCGCACCCATTTACAAAGGCAGGAGATACAAATGAAGGCTCTCGTTTATCACGGTCCCGGCCAGCGGGGCTGGGACACCGTAGATGACCCCACGATCATCGATCAGACCGACATCGTGGTACGGATCGACACCTCGACGATCTGCGGGAGCGACCTGCATATCCTCAAGGGCGACGTGCCCGAGACGACCCCCGGCACGGTACTCGGCCATGAGGCGGTAGGCACCGTGCAGGAGATCGGCGCGAGCGTGAGCACGGTCGCGGTCGGCGACCGTGTGCTCCTGTCTTGCATCTCCTCCTGTGGGCGCTGCCGGTTCTGCAAGGAATCCCGCTACGGGCAATGCCTCGGCGGTGGCGGCTGGATCTTCGGTCACACGATCAATGGGTTGCAGGCCGAGTACGCTCGCGTGCCGTTTGCGGACAACTCCGTCTACAAGGTGCCGGAGCATCTGAGCGACGAGCAGGTTCTGTTCCTCTCCGACATCCTGCCGACGGCGTATGAGGTGGGCGTCCTCAACGGAAAGGTCGCGCCCGGCGACGTTGTGGCGGTCGTCGGCGCCGGCCCCATCGGCCTCGCCGCGATTCTCACGGCGAGTCTCTACACACCCGGACGGATCGTGGCGATCGATCTGGCCGACGGACGCCTCGAGAGCGCTAGGCACTTCGGAGCCGACGTCACGATCAACAACGGGCGCCAGGATGCCCTCGCGCAGATCATGGAGCTCACCGACGGACTCGGCGCGGATGTCGCGTTCGAGGCGGTCGGTGTTCCCGCCACCTTCGAGCTGGCGACCGATCTGATCAGGCCCGGGGGACGAGTGGCGAACATTGGCGTGCACGGTCATTCCGCGACGCTTCACCTCGAGAGGCTCTGGACTCGCGACGTCACGATCACCACGGGTCTCGTCGACACCCGCACGATCCCTCAGCTGATGATGCTGGTGGCCAGTGGCCGCCTGGACCCAACGGTGTTCGCCACACATCACGTCTCACTCGAGGACACGATGAGCGCATACGACACCTTTGCCGACGCCGCGAATACGGGCGCACTGAAGGTGGTACTCGAGGGTGGCGCTGGTGAGCGCAGCTCGGATCTCCTCGTTGCGGCGTCCACGGCTGGATGATGCGAAGTGCATCTCGCCGATGACCACACGGCTGATCCTCGGGGCCTGGGGGTTCGCCGGTGGTGGGCGCTCGGCGCGCTGAACCTGGCCGTTCTGGCTGTAGGCCTGGACGGCACGGTTCTCAGTGTGGCGCTGCCGACGTGCAGGCGTAAGTTGGTATCGAGACGACTTCCCAGAGCGTGAACCGTTGCGTGGGTGAGCGCCACAAGCCGGCGGGCCACGGCAAGCGCTGCCTTACTCTCCTCTGAGCCGTTGTAGGGTCAGCGCGTCGGGAAGATCAGTGCTTTACCACGGCGAAGCGGGGGTCTTTACCGGTGAATCACATGCCTGGCCGGGTTAGCCTGCGGGGTATGCCTACGCATCTGCATCCGGCGTCCAGCCCCGTTGGGACAGTCCCGGTCGCCACGGTTGCGTCGGTGTCCTTGCCTATCAGCGTGGTTCTGGCCGATGACCATGTGCTGATGCGGCGCAGCCTGCGGCTGCTGCTCGACGGCGAGGAAGGTGTTGAGGTGATCGCCGAAGCCAGCGACCTGAACTCCGTCGTGCACCATGTTCAGAGCGATCGGCCACAGGTGCTCGTACTCGACCTCGGCATGCCCGACGGATCCAGCATCGAAGCGATCGGCCAGTTGCGCGAGCGAGCGCCAGAGACTCAGATCGTGGCGTTGACGATGGAGGAGGATCCGGTGTTCGCGCAGCGCGCGTTGGCTGCCGGAGCGCTTGGGTTTGTGGCCAAGGAGCTAGCCGATGAAGAGTTGCCCCAGGCAGTTCGTGCGGCCGCCCGTGGCGAGGAGTACATCAGCCCACGGATGGCACCCCGCTTGGACGCTATCGGCCGCTCGCTCACCGAGGAGAAGCTGAGCGCCCGCGAGGTCAAGGTTCTGCGGCTGATTGCCCACGGCCACACGAGCGTCGAGATAGCGCGCAGGCTGCGCATCTCGCCACGCACGGTGGAGACACACCGCGCGCACATCTTCACAAAGCTCAGGCTCGGCACCCGGGCCGAGCTAGTCCACTACGCGCTAGGACGCGGTCTGCTCAGAGCTTAACCGTGCGACAGCACCGCCAGCCGGGTTGCGGTGGCGTGCCGGCAGACGGGCTCTGAGGAGCGTTCCATGCTGGCTGGAGTCGATGCTGAGCGTGCCGCCGGCCAGATTCACCCGCTCCCGCATCCCCGCCAAGCCGAAGCCGTGGCCCACTGCCTCGGGATCAAAGCCAGACCCGTCGTCCTGCACCTCGACCGAGAGCTGCCCGTCGGACTCGCTGACAGCGACGCGTACGCGGCTCGCCTGGGCGTGCTTGGCGACATTCGTGAGCGCCTCCTGAACCAGCCGGTACACGGCGGTCTCGAGCTCCTCCTCGAAGCGCTCCTGCCCCGCCGAGGGGCCGGCCAGCATAAGCTCGCCGTCGAGGTGAAATCCGCTCTGCTCGCGGTGGCGATCGAACAGTCCTTCGATCGCTGTCCGCAGCCCAAGCTCATCGAGTGCCGCCGGGCGCAGCTCGGTGATGATCGCCCGCAGGTTCTCAATCTCCTGCTCCAGGTGCGCCACCGCCTCGCGCATCGCCTCCTGCGCATGCGACAGGTCATCGCGGCGCAACGCAGATGAGAGGCGTATTCGCAGCCCGCCGAGGCTCTGCAGCGTCTCGTCGTGTAGCTCCCGCGCCCAGTGACGACGCTCGGCGTCCGTGGCGGCCAGCGAGCTGCGCAGCCGGTCGGTCTGCACGCTCTGCGCGAGCGCCACAGCCGTCGCGGCGCTCGCCGCGAACATGCGCAGCACCTGCTCGTCGTCTTCACTGAACACATCGCCGCTCCGATCGCGATCAAAGGCCGCGAGGACACCCATGGCCTGCCCGCGGTAGACCATCGGCACAAGCAGCGCGGTCTGAGCGTCGGGCACCCCGAACTCGCTGGGGTCGATCCGCAGCCTCGCGGCCACGTCGGTGATTCGTTCAGGCCGCAGGTGCTCCAGCACCTGCCCGGATGTGGAGTCGGCGATCGGCAGGCGCACACCGCGCGCCTCCTGGACATGGCCGGCGCTCGCCTGCACTACCAGCTCCTCGCCGTCGCGCAGCATGATCACCACGCTCCTGGCAGCGACGAGCACACGTCCGCGCTTGACGATCAGCTCCAGCACATGCTCAAGGGCGAGGTCCCCGCCGATCGCGACGACCACATCGCGGGTCGCCTCAAGACCTCGAACCGCCTTCTCCGCCTGCTCGCGACGGCGCTCGCTGATCTCATGTACCTGCGCATGGTCAATCGCGATCGCCGCCCAACCGGCGAGGATCACTGCAGCCTCCTCGTCCTGCGCGGTGAACTCGCCTCCTTGCTTCTCGGTCAGATACAGATTGCCCCATGTCTGTCCGCGAAGCACGATCGGCACGCCCAGGAAGCTACGCATCACCGGATGCCCCGCGGGAAACCCGTAGCTGCTGGGATGCTGGCCCACATCCGCAACGCGCAGCGACTGCGGATGCTTGATCAGTGCCCCGAGAACCCCACGACCACGTGGCAGCTCGCCGATTACACGACGAGTCTCATCGTCCACGCCCGAGGTCAGGAACTGCTCCAATTCGGTGTGCTGCTCATTCAAGATGCCCAACGCCGCATAGCGCGCCCCGGTAATCTCACGCCCCGCCTGGAGCAGACGATCGAGCACGGCCGCGAGGTCCAGCTCGCTCATCACAGCACGACCCACATCCAGCAGGCGACGAATCCACAGCTCCTCCGAGGCGTCCGTCATCGGCTATGGAGCTTAAGGTAGCTACGTAGTTTCCCCGCTACCACGGCGGTTTTCTTCGGCTGACGGGCCCCTCCCAGCGATCTAGGCTCCTTACATGACCACCCACACGCCGCACCCCGACAAGCTTCGCGTGATCATCGTCGGTGGAGGAGTAGCCGCGCTCGAGAGCGCGCTGGCACTCTCCCACCTCGCGCCTGAACTCACCGACGTGACCCTCATCGCACCCAACCTCGAGTTCGTCTACCGCCCGATGGTCGTCCGCGAGCCTTTCGCCGACGGTTCGGCCAGCCGCTATCCCCTCCAGCGGATCGTCAGCGACGCCGGCGCGACGCTGCTGGAAGATCAGCTGGCGTGGATCGACCCCGACAAGCACACGCTGCACACCGAGACCGGCAAGGCGATCGAGTACGACGCGCTCCTGCTGACGCTCGGCGCCCGCGCCAGCGCGCGCTATGAGCACGCGGTGACGATCGACGATCGACACCTGGACGAGACCCTGCACGGTCTGATCCAGGACATCGAGGGCGATTACATCCACAGCCTCGCGTTCGTGGCGCCCGGACCAATCGCCTGGCCCCTGCCGCTGTATGAGCTCGCGCTGATGAGCGCCGGGCGCGCATACGACATGGGCATCGAGCTCTCAACGACGATCGTCACACCCGAGGACAGCCCCCTGGCGATCTTCGGCGCCACGGCCAGCAGCGCCGTCACCGAGTTGCTGCACCGGGCCAACATCCAGACGATCAACTCCGCTTACGCCGAAGTACCGCGCTCCGGCGAGGTGGTGATCAGCCCCGGCGAGCGCCATCTGCGCGTCGACCGCGTGATCGCGCTGCCCGAACTCCATGGTCCCAGCGTGCGCGGCATCCCGCTGGGCGACCACGGCTTCATCCGCGTCGACCCTCACGGGAGGGTGCCTCATATAGAGGACGTCTACGCAGCCGGCGACGCCACCGAGTTCCCCATCAAGCACGGCGGCCTCGCCGCCCAGCAGGCTGACGTCGCCGCGCGGTCGATCGCTGCGCAGGCCGGTGCCGCGGTAACAGCCGAGCGGTTTGATCCCGTGATCAACGGCATGCTGCTCACCAACGACAAACCGCGATACCTCACCGCTCACATCACCGGCGGCAACGGCTTCAGCTCCAAGATCAGCGACACACCGACCTGGTCACCGCCAGGCAAGATCGTCGCCCGCTACCTCGCTCCATACCTCGACGAGCTCGACCAGGAAAGTGCGAGGAGCGACGCGACCGCCATCGGCCAGCCCGTTGCGCCAGACGGTCACGACCGAGCACTCGGACAGGCTCAGCGACCGTCCGGCGCGGGCTCCACCATGGCCCCTACGCGGCGCCCGCAGGTGGCAGCTTCACCAGGCCGATGAAGAAGTCGTCGATCTGGTGCACGATGCGGGTGAACTGCTCGAAGTCGACGGGCTTGGTGATGTATGCGTTGGCGTGGAGCTTGTAGGCGCCGACGATGTCCTCCTCGGCCTCGGAGGTCGTGAGCACGATCACTGGGATCATCGACAGCAGCGGATCGCCCTTGATTTCCTTGAGGACTTCGATGCCGCTCTTGCGCGGCAGGTTGAGGTCCAGGAGGATCAGGTCGGGGCGCGCCACCTCGACGTAGCTGCCCTCTCTGCGAACGTACTGCAGCGCCTCGGCGCCGTCGCTGACCACCGACAGCAGGTTGCCTACCTTGTTGTCCTCGAACGCCTCCCTGACGAGCAGCACGTCTCCGGGGTCGTCGTCGACGAGCAGTACTGAGATCAGATTGGCGTTCATCACTCCTCCTTGGCGATTGGCAGCGTGAATCGAAACGTGGCCCCCGGACTGTGGCTTGTGTCGAGCCACATGCGCCCACCGTGATACTCGACGATCTTGCGGCACATCGCCAGCCCGATGCCCGTCCCGGGATAGGCCTCCTTGGTGTGCAGGCGCTGGAAGATCACGAAGATCCGCTCGGCGTACTCGGGGTCGACGCCGATCCCGTTGTCCGTGCAGCTGAATTGCCACTCGTCCCCGTCGCGATGTGCCTCCAGGCGCACCACCGGCGCCTCGGCAGCGCGGAACTTGACGGCGTTGCCGATCAGGTTCGCAAACAGCGACACGAGCAGCGTGCGCTCGCCGCGCACGATCGGGAGCCCCTCGGCTTCGACGCTCGCGCCGGTTTCGTTCAGTGTGCGCGATAGCGACGACTGCGCTTCGACGAGCACCTCACCGAGGTCCACCGGCTTGACCCCGCGGCCGCTGCGTCCCACGCGTGAGAATGCCAGCAGGTCGTTGATCAGGACCTGCATCCGCTTGGCGCCGTCGACCGCGAACTCGATGTACTGGTCGGCGCGCTCGTCGAGCTGGCCGTGGTAGCGACGCTCGAGCGCCTGACAGAAACTCGCGACCTTGCGCAGCGGCTCCTGCAGGTCGTGCGAGGCGACGTAGGCGAACTGCTCGAGCTCGGCATTCGAGCGGCTCAGCTCCAGCGCCTGCGCCTCCAATTCTTCACGAGTGCCTTCCACGGTCCTCAGCTCGTGCACGATCCGCCGGCGCATCTCCTCGATCTCGCCGCCGAGCTCCATGATCTCCCGTGGGGCATCGGCAATCGCAACCGGCTTGGCGAAGTCCCCCGCGGCGACCTGCTCGGCGTCGCGACCCAGATTCGCCAGCGGTCGAATGATGATCCGGCGCAGCAGGAACCCGGCTCCGATCACGCTGCCGAGAATCAGCGCGGCGGCGACCAGCAGCACGACCTGCAGGAAGCTCGCGTCGTCGTTGAGTTTCCGGTGCGAGCTCGTGACCCTCGCCATCAGGTCCGCCTGCAGCCGGCCAAGCGACACGCGGATCGCGTCGAACAGTCCCTTGCCGGCCAGCGTCGGCGGGATCGAGCCCGTGTGACCTTCGCGTGTGTGGCGCAGAATCGGGACCACGAACCGCAGTTGCCACGCCTGCGCCCGCGCACGCGCGGCGTGCACATCGAGCGCCAGCGTCGATCCGCCCACCCTGTCCCGCGCTTCGAGCTTGCGGTAGTCACGCATCTCGGCTTCGCGGCCTTTTTCATACGGTTCTAGCGACTGGCGTTGGCCGCTGAGGATGTATCCGCGTACACCGGTCTCCTGGTTGATGAGCGCGTTTTCGAGATCTAGTGCTGCGAGCAGGGCCGGCTCGACCTGATCCAGCACGACGCCCCGCTGATCGCTGAGCCGCTGATTGGCCACGAGCGCAAGGCCGACGCCCACCACGGCGAAGGCGAGCAGCACGCCGATCGTGAGCGCCAGCCACTGGCCGACGCGCAGGCGTGCGAGTGCGCCGGATGGTCGGGCGGGCAGCGCCGTGCTCAAGCTGCCGCAGAGCCCCGCGTGCGCGAGCCGATCAGCAGCATCGCCACGTCGTCAGTGAGCTCTCCCCCGTTGAGGGCCTCCACGCGCATCGTGAGCTCCGCGAGCAGCATGCTGGGCCGCTCGCGCCAGTCGGGGTGTGCGGCGACGTGCTCGGCGACTAGTCGCTGCAACCCATCGATGCCGAGGCGTTCGGGTCCGTCGCCGATCCTTCCCTCCGTGATGCCGTCGGTGTACAGCAGCATCGCCCACCCGTCCGGCAACTGCAGCGACGTCGAGGACCAGCTCCCGTCCCCGAGCCCAATCGGCGGACCGCCGCCGGCGCGCGAGACCACCGAGACCGACGTCCCCACGATCAGCACCGGCGGCGGGTGCCCAGCAAGCGTCATACGAGCGGTGGCCTGCGGGAGATCGACCTCGAGCGTGCACAGGGTCGTGAACAGGTGTGGAAGCTCGCGTTCGTGTTCGAGGACATGCTCCAGGGCGCGCATGACCTGCTCGCTGTCCACGCCGGCGACCGTTAGCGCCCTCCAGGCGGCGCGCAGGCAGACGCCGATTGCGGCCTCGTCGGGTCCGTGGCCGCAGACGTCGCCGACGACTGCACGCACGCAGCGCTCGGGCGCCTCCACCACGTCGAAGAAATCGCCGCCGAGCAGCGCGCGGTTGCGCCCGGCGCGATACTGCGAGGCGATCCATACCGAGTCTGCGTTTACGAGCGGCCGCGGCGCCAGACCGCGTTCCAAGCGGGCGATCTCGCGCGACTGGGCCTCCGCCAGGCGCAGCTGCTGCTGGGCGTCCGTGGCCTGGCGTCTGACGATCGAGTAGCGGATCGCGCGGGCCAGCTGAGCCCCGTCCACGCTTCCCTTGACGAGATAGTCCTGCGCTCCCGCGTCGACCGCGGCCACGCCGGCTGCCTCGTGGTCGAGCCCGGTCAGCACAATCAGTGGCGTCTCCGGCGCCTGTGCACGGAGTCGCACGACCGTGTCGAGCCCTTCCGCATCCGGGAGCTTCAGATCTAGTAGCACGCAATCGACGCCCGCGTCCAGTTCGGCGAGCGCCTCGCCGAGCGTGCGGCTGCGAGTGATCTGCACGTTTGGTAGCGCCTCCGTGAGCAGGTCGTCAACGAGTAGCGCGTCGCCGTCGTCATCCTCCACCAGCAGCACGCCGATCGCGTCGCGCTCCGCGGCCGGCGTTGCACTGTCTGGCGCGGAAGGCGACCGTTCGCCGTCGTGTGTGCGAGGGCGGTGTCCCATGGCCGCAACGAGATCGTATACGTCGCCATGCTGGGCCCGTGCACTTGTGGACGCAAGGCTCGGTGGGAATAATGTCTAACTTCCGCATCGAGCGGGTAAGAGCACGTTGTCGGTGTGAACCAGGAAGGCTCACAAATGGCGGTCGAGACGCGAGACATAGCGGCCGAGAGCGGCGACCACGTCGTTCAGTTCTACGCGCACGACGACGAGCTGGTCGCGGCGGTCGGTCCGTACCTCGCGGCGGCCACCCGAGCCGACGAGGTGGCGATCGTGATCGCCACCGAGGCCCATCGCCGCGCATTCGAGGCTGAGCTCGAGGCCGACGGGATCGATGTCGCGGAGCTCAACGCCGGCGGGAGCTTCTTCTCACTCGATGCAGCCGGCACGATGGCAGGGTTCATGACCGGCGGACAGATCGATCGCGCTGCCTTCCACGAGGTGATCGGAGGACTCGTGCGCACGGCGGCCGAGTCCGGTCGTGCGGTCCGCGCGTACGGTGAGATGGTGGCCCTGCTGTGGGACGCCGGCCACGTGCCGGTGGCGATCGAGCTTGAGACGTTGTGGAACGATCTCGGTCGTCAGCTGCCATTCTCGCTCTTCTGCTCCTATCCGGCAGCGTCCGTCGCAGGATCTGAGCACGCACAGGCCCTGCATCACGTCTGTCACCTTCATTCATCCGTGCTCAGCCCGTCGGCCGAAGGTGACCAGGCAGATGTTGAGCGAACCCCGCGGGCAGAGATGACCGCCGGCTTTCCCGCCGAGCCCGAGTCGCCTGGGCGCGCACGTCGTCTGGTCACCGCCACGCTACGGCAGTGGAGGTACGGGGACGTGATCGTGGACGACGTGGCCCTGATCGTGAGCGAGCTGGCAACCAACGCGGTACGCCACGCCCGCTCGCCATTCTCGATCGCCGTCCGGATGGAGGATGCGATGCTGCACGTCGCTGTTCACGACGGAACCCCACTGAGCACGACGGCGCCCGACTGGGGCTCGATCCCCCAGTCCTTGCACGGACTGGGTTTGATCGACGCGCTTTCCAGCGACTGGGGAGTCGAAGGCGCCTCTAGCGGGAAGGTGGTGTGGGCGGAGCTCCCGTGCCGCGCACCCATCGATAACCCGATCTAGCTCAGCCCGTCCAGCATCTCCCGTCGCAGCTGGCGAGCACGCGCTCGACCGCACTGTCGCGGAGGAGACCACGCTTGCCCATCGTCAGGGTGTCCTATGTGTGCGAAGGTTATTGTGTGACAATTGACGACGGCCAAGCAAAGCATGCGGACGCTGCAGCGCTCGGCGCGCCCCAGCTCGAACTGCAGGACCACGGCTCCGGCGCACAGCACACGCTGGTCCTGACGGGCGAACTGGACATGGCATGGTCATCTGTGCTGGATGCAGCCGTGCGTAAGGTCTGCACAGAGCAGACCGAGACGGTCGCGCTCGACCTGCGCAAGCTCACATTCATGGACTCGTCCGGCCTGCGCGCGGTGCTGCTCGCCCAAGAGCTCTGCGAGCAGCACGGCTGTGAGTTCCTGCTGATCCCAGGGCCACCGCAGATTCAACGCCTGTTCGAGGTGACGGGCCTGCTCGAGCGGCTGCCCTTCCAGACCCATGCAGGTGAGATGGGCTCCCCGCCGGTAGGAGGGGAGCCGCTGAACGGAACGGCTCCTGACTGAGCGGGAACGGCGCCCGACGTTGGCAGGCCGGTGCGCGTGGCTACTCGTCGGCGAGCGCCGGGTGCGCATGCGCCGCGTGCGTCCCTGGCGCCACTCCCAACTGCAGGCCCACGCGTTGCAGGAGCTCGAGCAGCTGCTCGAGCTCAGCGCCGCTGAGCGTTGCGCACAGGTTGCGCTCGAGCTCGGCCGCGAGCACAAATGCGCGGTCGAGCAGCTCGCGTCCGCCGGGGGTCAGGTGTAGCGCCCGCGCGCGTCGATCGTGTGGGTTGTGCCTGCGTTCGAGCAGCGAGCGCGCCTCCAGTGCGTCCACGAACGCGACCATGCGACTCGGCGGGATGTGCAGACGCTCGCCGATTGCCTGCTGGGACTGGCCCTCGGCGGCGCTGACCGCGCGCAGCAGCGCGAACTCGCGCGGGTCGAGTGCCACCGGCGCGAGCGTGTCGCGGAAGCGCCGGGCGACGGCGTAGCCGATCGAGGAGACCGTGAAGCCAATCGCGCGAAAGGGCGGGGCGGACTCGGGCGAAACCAGCATGTCTGTGTCCGGCGCACACGGGATGTCCGCCTCCGGGGCCGGCGCCACGCCGGCCGGCCACGGCTCGTCCCCATGCTCCGCTTCAACCCTCACAAGAAGATCATATCTCAGCGGAACGACTTATGATATAGATTGTTCTGCTCGGAATCATTACTCATGCAAAGTACTGCGTGCGTTGCGATGAGTTCGACGCCGACCGCCGGTCTTAGCCGTAGTTCGTATCCATCGCAGGCCCGCCTGCTGGCGAGGAAAGGACGCTGACAATGGCACAGATAACCCGCTGGGTGCTGGCTCACAAACGCATAGTTGTCGCCTTCTGGCTGGTGCTGACGCTCGTCGGCATGGCATCCGCTGGGTCGGCGACGAAAGCACTCAAACAGAAGTTCTCGGTGCCCGGCAAGGAAGGCTGGATCACCAACCAGCAGATCGGGCACGACTTTCATGGCACCGGAGGCAATGGCGCTCCGCTGCTGGCGGTGGTGACGCTGCCGGCGGGTCAAGCCGTCAGCTCCTCCGCGGTGCAGAGCGAACTGCAGACCATCGAAGCGCGCCTGGAGCGTGCGCTTCCAGGCGCGCGCATGGCGGGCTACGCGAGCACTCATAACCCCGCGTTCCTCTCCGGCGACAAGCACACCACGTTCGTCATCGCATACCCGCTGCCGGACCCCACCCAGGCGTTTGAAAACAACCCCGAAGCCGCCAAACACGCGAGCGCGGCGCTCGCCGGCGCCACCGTTGCAGGCGCACCAGTCCACCTGACGGGCTTCGACGCGCTGTCCGTCCAGAGCGGCGGCGGCAAAGGCCCGGGGGTGCTGCTGGAGGCGATGCTGGGCGGCCTCGGGGCGCTGCTCGTGCTGGCGTTCGTGTTCGGATCGTTCCTGGCGATCGTGCCGATCATGATGGCGATCGCTTCGATCCTGACGACCTTCCTGGTCGTGTGGGGCCTGACGACGATCACGGAAGTCTCCCCGATCGTCCAGTTCCTGATCGCGTTGATCGGCCTGGGCGTGTCGATCGACTACTCGCTGCTCGTAGTCGTACGCTGGCGCGAGGAGCGCGCCCACGGCCTGCAAGGCGACGCGGCGATCGAACGCGCAATGCAGACGGCCGGCCGTGCTGTGGTGTTCAGCGGCACGACCGTCGCGATCGGCCTGTTCGCACTCGTCGCGCTGCCGGTCCCGTTCCTGCGCTCAGTCGGCTACGGCGGCATGCTGATCCCGCTGATCAGCGTGATCGTCGCGATGACCCTGTTGCCGGTCGTGCTGAGCAAGCTCGGTCCGCGCTTGGATTGGCCACACGTCCGCGACGACGACAAGGCCAGCCGCTCGTGGACGGGCTGGGCGCAGCTGGTCGTGCGCAGGCGTTGGATTGCTGCGCTCGGCGCGGCGCTGGTGCTCGCCGCGCTCGTGCTCGCGGCCACGAGTCTGCAACTGGGCATCTCGAATGTGAACACAATCGCCAAGCAGGGCGACGCCAAGCAGGGTCTGCTGGCGCTTGAGAAATCGGGGATCGGCTCGGGGGTATTGATCCCCAACGAGGTGCTCGTAAATGGCTCGACCTCGCCTGAACGCGTTGCGCAGGAGCTGGCGGCGGTGCCCGGCGTGCACGGGGCGATCGCGCCGGCGTTGCCGGGGTGGCGACGTCCGGGCGCGGCGGTCATCGATGCATTCTCGACCCCGGACGCGTCCTCAGCCAACGGCCGCGCGACGCTCGATCGCGTGCGCTCGGCCGTGCACGCGGCGGGTCCGGACGTCCACCTCGGCGGGCTGCCCGCCCAGAACCACGACTTCATCGAAGCCGTGTACGGCAACTTCCCGCTGATGATCGCGCTGATCGCACTGATCACATTCGTGCTGCTCGCGCGCGCGTTCCGCTCGCTGCTGCTGCCGCTGAAGGCGGTGATACTGAATGTGATCAGCGTTGGCGCCGCCTGGGGTGTGCTCGATCTCGTGTGGCAGCGCGGCCACGGTTCGAACCTGATCTGGGGCATCTCAGCGACGGGCTCGGTGACCGCGTGGATCCCACTGATGGTGTTCGCGTTCCTGTTCGGCCTGTCGATGGACTACGAGGTGTTCATCCTCGCGCGCATGCGCGAGGAGTACGACGCGACGGGCTCAACCGACACGGCGGTCGTGCGCGGCATCGGGCGCACGGGACGGCTCGTGACGAGCGCCGCGCTGATCCTGTTCCTCGCGTTCGTGTCGCTCGCATCCGGGCCGGAGACCGAAATCAAAGTGCTGGCAACCGGCCTAGCGGCGGGCATCCTGCTGGATGCGACGGTGATCCGCGCGCTGCTCGTGCCCGCGGTCGTGTCGCTGTTCGGTAGCTGGAACTGGTGGCTGCCGCGGATGCCCGCGCGGCTGCTGCGCGTCGAACCCTCGCCCTCGCCCCGCCCGCTGAGCCACAATCCGGCAGCGGAGGGGGCGCTATGAGCGCCGCGTGCCGCGCCCGACCGGGGCGCCGCGCCGGCGCTTAGGCTTAGGCGCGCTGCAGTTGCTGCGCGAGCTGCTCTGCTTCGCGCGTGCTGACGAGCACCCTGTGCAACAGCGTTCCGTTGTCGACGGCAAAAGACAGGCCGGGAACGCCGCGGCGCACGACGAATGCTTCGTCCAGGCGGATCGTGCGCGCGATATAGCACAGCCACGGTAGTCGCAGGCCGACTTTGATGCCGGTGGTCATGGCCTCGCGCACGGGGTTGTGCACGACGTGAACATCGCTGACGTTGGCGCGCGCGACACGGATATTGCGCATCAACCCGAGCGCCTTCTGCCACAACGCCAGTCGCACTTCGACATGCTCCTCGCTCACCAGGATGCGCATGCTCGACAGCCTAGCCGCCGCGAGCCCACACGGCGCTCGCCGTTTCGGGTAGAACTGACAGCGAGCAAGCGCGGCGTCGCCGGCGCTCGAGCAGCTCGCAGAACAAACCGCGCAGCCAGCAGAAGGGAGTGCCGATCATGGAGTCCTCGAAGGTTCCCACCAGAGTCCTTGTTGTGGCGCACAAGACGGCCGCGACCCAACCCCTGCATGACGCTGTGAGAGAGCGGGCATCACGCGGACCGTGCACGTTCACGCTGCTCGTCCCGAACGCCGCGCACGGCCTGCACAAGGTCGTCGACCCGGAGGACCAGGGCGCGAGCGAGGCGCAGACGGTGATCGACGAGGCGCTACCGAAGCTGAGCGAGGCGGCGGGCGCACCGGTGGAGGGAGTCGTGGGTGATGCCGACCCGGCTGCGGCGATCGAGGACGCTGTAAACCTACGCGGCTTCGACGAGATCATCATCTCGACGCTGCCGACACGGCTGTCGAAGTGGCTGAAGCTCGACCTCCCGAGCAAGATCTCTGGCACGGGCCTGCCGGTGACGACGGTCACGCCGATCGACGACGCTTCCGTGTAGCAGTCGGTTGCCGACATGATATTTTGATGTTTATATCTAGTCAAAGGCAGCGGATTGGCAGACAACTATCTATGACAGTTGTCTGTGGAACTTTCGTCTGCGTAGCGCGAGAGTTGAAACGGTGGAAACTGTCCGTAAGCAATTTGCTGCCAACCTGCGGCACCACCGTGATCGGGCGGGCCTCTCCCAGGAGGCGCTGGCGGACATATGCGACCTACACCGCACCGAGATCAGCCTGCTGGAGCGCTGCAAGCGCTCGCCGCGGCTGGAGACCATCGTGATCCTGTCCCGTGGCCTCGAGCTCGCCTCGCCGGGCGAGCTGCTCAAGGGGATTGGCTGAGGCGGTCATGCTGGCCTGAGGCGGTTGTTGGCCTGAGGCGGTCATGTTGGCGCGAGCGGGTTCAGCGCGTGGCCGAGTGCGGCGGTGTGCAGGTCGCTGTCGTACACGAAGATCGCCCCGAGGTCATCACGGATCGTGAGCGCCGTAGCGAGATGGATGGCATCCATGGCTCGCAGCGACGGGGTGTGCACCTCGGTGGCAAGCTCGATGATCTCCGGCGAGATCGGAATCAGGGTGATTCGCTCGACCGCGGCGATGGCGCGCTCGAGCACGTCCTGGCCTCCGAGTCGTCTCGCTGTGCAGATCGCCTCGACTCGGATCAGCTCACTCGCGACCTGGACCGGCCACTCGCCAAGCGCGATGCGAAACGCGGCTGTCTCGTGCTCTGCCGTGAATAGCTTAACCAGCGCGGAGGCGTCGACGTAGGCGGCGTTTACTCGCCGCGAACCCACCGCAACGCCTCGGTTGCGGGCGCGGTGCCCGCCGGATCCGGCTCACTCGGCGGGGGATCGAGGTCCAGCAAGCTTCCCCGCGCGAGCCTTGCTCCGTAGCGCTCAGCCATACGTGCTTGAAGCTGAGAAGACGCGTCGGCGCCCGCGAGCACGGCCTTGGCGCCACGAAGGGTCAGTGCTCGGATCTGCGCCGCCGCCGAACGAGTCTCAGCTGCGTCGAGCAGTGGCTCGGTGAGTGTGAGCGCGCGCTGCACCTCTGGGTCTCGTTCCACAGCCAGTCGAGGGTGACGAGCAGCCATACCAAGATGGTAGCACTCGAGTGTCGCACACTGCCCTGGCATACGGTTTCCGACGCAAGCCGACGCGGGGACTCGAACCCCGGACCCCCTCCTTACCATGAGGGCTCCGTCGGGACGCTCTATCTCTAGGTAGAGCGCCATTTTTGACTCCTATACTGGGGATTCACCTCCCTCGTCTTGCGGAGAAGGGAGGACAACCGTGGACAAAAATGGTATCGAACTGCGGTGACGTTGCGGTACGAAATCGAGAGAGCCGACGAAGGGGCTCGAACCCTTGACCTCGTCCTTACCATGGACGCGCTCTACCAGCTGAGCTACGTCGGCGCTGACCGCAAATCGTAGCTGTTCTGGGGCTTGCCTGGGCCTGTCGGCAGGCGCAATCAGCCGATGCTTGTGCGGCGTCGACCGTCGTGAGCTGGAGCTATGCCGGCCTACTTGCCGAGGCGGCGCAGCGTCTCTTGATGCTCCTCCATCAGCCCACGGCGACGCGCCGAGCGCTCGGCTGTTGTGCCGGGCAAGCCGTATGTCCTCGTCTTCGCCGGGGGAGCCTGCGTGGGCGCAGTGATCGTCCTCTCTGACTTCTCGCGCTTTTGCTGGCTCGAGGACGGTTTGGGCGCTCCGGCAGACATCAGAGAGAATCTATCGTTTAGCTGCACCTGCGCGATGCTCTCAGACGACGCGAGCATAGTGCTACACCGTAGTGCTACCATACTGGTATGGCTTCTCGTCACCCTCGCTTGGGAGTTGAACGCGACCCCGAGGTCGAGCGTGCGCTCGCCCTGACGGGCCCACTGCTCGAGCCTGCCGAGACGCGCTCGGCGGCGGCACAGATCCGTGCGCTCACGCTGCGCGGCGCGCGCGCTGTACTCGCGGGCGCCGACCACGATGCTCAATTGCAGGCCCGGCTTGCCGAGCGCTACGGGGCAAAGCCCAGCCGGGGAAGCTTGCTGGATCTCGACCCGCCCCCGGGCGAGCCGAGCGCCGCGGATGCTACGCCCGCATCTGATGCGCTGCGCTGGGTTCGCGGGGAGTGAACGCCGCCTACATCGACGCCTCCGCGCTCGTAAAGCTATTCAAGCCTGAGCGCGAGACCAACGCCTTCCGGGCCGCTCTCGGAGATTGGCCCGTGCAGGTCGCCAGCGAGCTGATCCGGGTCGAGGCGGTATGCACGGCCAGACGACTCGGCGGCGAAGGCGTCCTCCAGCGCGCCGAGGCGGCTCTTGAGCTGATCAACCTGATTCCGATATCCCCCGAGATCATTGAGCTAGCCACAAGCGCTCATGCACCACCCCTACGGGCAATGGACGCTATCCATCTCGCCACGGCGCTCACGATGCGCAACGATCTGGGGGCTGTTTTCGTCTACGACCATGACCTACACGCCGCCACACTGGCCCATCAACTCAACGCCCTCGCGCCCCATTGAACCTAAGACCAAGCCGAAGAGCACATCTAGCAGGCGCTCACAGCCTGAACAACTTGAGACGGATCATCGTTCGGCGTAATCACGTAAGCGAGCGTGGGTAGAGCCTCCCTCGGGTGCGCCTGCTTATCGTCCATTGTGGGAGTGCTGTTGCGACTAATGGATGCGCCTCCCTTTCGCGCAAAGCGCTAGTCATCTGTCGGCGGCAAGAGATCCCCGTCGTATGGAGAGTCGGCGCTCCAGTACGCGTAGCGCTCGTCAAGCACCTTTTCGACAGCGTCGAGGTTTGGTGTAGGAGAGTGGAGCGTGAGATCCCACGTAGCAAGAACCGCAGGGAGCGCAAACCGACGTGCCTGCTCCATCGCCTCGACAGCGAACTCAGATACCGGCACGAGCGGGCCATCCGTGGTTTCTGGTCGCCTGATCAATGTACGCATAGCTTCCTCGTCACGAGGGTCAATTCCGGTCATTTGGGCTCTCGAGTTCAATGTGATGTTCATGACCGACGAGAGGATGTGGTGGTCATGCCATCCTTTCCTACGAAGCTCAGCGACTGTTTGCTGGAAACTCCTGTCGTCCTTTAGGAGCTGGAGCTGGCGGGGAAGCCGAGTGCCTGTGTTCTCATACCGAGCGCGTGCGTGATCGACTGCGGCGTCGTCGGTGAAGTTAGGACCTGGTCCATTGCACCACGGCAACTCTTGCGACTGCGGTGCTTCCCACTCCCGCTGGATATCAGGCCGTCTGCAGTCAGTTGGAATGCTGGCTCGCAGGTCCGGATCCTCGAATAGAAGTCTCAGCTCATCATAGGGTCGCCCGAAAAACAGCTTGTGACTGAGCCCGCGCTCGAATGCTCGGTGGAGTGCCTCCTGGTAGACGTGGAATGGCAGGAGAGACGCGTCCATCAGCACCGTGGTCAGCACTATCAGCAGCTCGGACCCCACGTCCTCCGGATCGTCGGTGGGCTCGCTGATGGGGGTGAGTTCGAACTTCCAACGCCTACCGCTAGGTGATGGCTGCCACCCGGCGCGGTCCGCCACGGTGGAGGCGGCTTTGGCTTCTGCCACCGCCACCGTGATATCGATTGAACTGGGGATTAGACAGAGGTCCTCATCTGCAAGCTCAACCAGCAACACCTCCGCTGCCGCCGCGAGCCTCTGGGCAGCGCGTACGGCATGACCGTCATCGGTTGACGCACGAACTGTCCAGGTTGTCCCCAACGCTGCAAAATGGATCGTGAACTCGCTCGCCAGATCTACAAACGGAGGGCCTGGGAGTTCATCTTGTGCGAGCGTATCCCACTCCACCCAGGATTTGGGTGCTCCGAGGGCTGGGTCCAGGGGATCTCCGCCGAGGAGCTCATCTAGTTGAAAACGGCCCTGTGCGGCGCGAATAGGGTCGAGCGCACACGGCACCATAATCTGAGCGGCCGCGGCGGTCATCCCCGCGTGTACCAACATGGCCCCAAATCCCTCGTCGTCGGGGTCGACACCGCCCTCTAGATGAATACTGGCTGCCATAAAAGAGAGCTCCGTGAGCTCACATGCTCCGAGCCAGGCACCGGTGCGGTATTCGCTGAGGGCGGCCAGCCCCAGCGCCTTCGGCAGCAAGTCAAGAACACGCTCATCGTCTGAGGTGTGTGCCACAAATGCAACCGCCAAGGCCTGCTGGAGTGCGGCATGGTGCAGGCCAAGTTTCTCGTAGCAGTCCGAGAGAATAAGCGACGCCAGCATCGCTCCACGTAGCGAGTCCCCGGTCCACCAGTCCACCTTCGCTCGGTGAAATTCACCAATGGCTTCCCGGATTCGCCCTGCCCGGCGCAGGGCGATCGCTCGATCGCGACAGCGGGCCGCAACGGCTCCTTGGCCGGCTTGCCTGCCCAGAACGGCGTCGACACGGTCGTTGAGCTCTCGCCAGTCGGGATGATCGATGAGGATCGGAGCAAGGACGCCGAGCATCGACGCGAGATCATCGACGGGGAAGAGTGGAGCGTCATCGAGCCCTCGCGCCAGTTCCATCCACGCCGCCATGCCCGCGGCGAGATCGACCATTACTTCTTCGGGCGGAGTCGCAGGGGTCACCTCAACCGTTAGGTCGTCGTTCTCGTCGATCCAGGCTCCCATGTCGGGGAGGGTCTGTGGCCGGGCGGGTACGTGTACTCGACGCGGGTCGAGTCCGATGCTGAGATGGCCGAGGGTCAAGAGCAAGCGCGCCCTACGGTTGGGGGGCGGCTTTTCCGCCAAGAGGTCGGCGAGCTTCGCCCGGAGCGCGTCTCCGGTCCGAGCGAGGTCCTCGATCTCCAACGTCGTTTGTCCACGCGTCTTGGCTCCAATGGCGTACATCAGGAGTGTGCTTGCTTCCTGTAGTCGCTCGGCGCTCTGCTCTGCCTCAAGATCGGCGAAGTACTCATGTGCGAGAGAATCCGCTGGCCAGAGAGTTCCCTGCCCTCTCAATACAGCCACGGAAACCTCGTACCGCGCCCTCTGTCTCACCGTTCGTGGGTTTGAGCGATTGGCCAGAGGCCGTATGAGATCGAGCCAGAAAGGTAGATCAGGTCGCGCGTGATCGTGGAACGTCGCGCGCCGCAAGCCGTCCTTGAGATCGAGGAGATCTCCCAGGGTGGGGTTCGGCTCGCGACTACGCCAGCGCTCGCGATCTTCCAGATACCAAGCCGGGGCACCGGAGTCATCGAGAGATGGCTCGGCGGGAGCCATCTCCTCTGGTGCATCGAGATAACGGCGGGCCACCCAGTAGAGATCTGGTTCCGCCAACTGGTCCGCGAGATAAACGGCATCGTGAATGACAAGTCCAACCCCGAAGTCGTCTTTGACTTCCTTAATCGCTTTCTCGCGCTGCGACTTCGAAATGCCGCCGGTTACAAATGCGTGCACGCGACCAACCTGGGATCCCTCGGCCATAACCTTGCGGACATCAGCAACGATCTTCGCCCGAAGCCCGGTCTGCTGGATTGTGCAGACAAAAGCGAGCGGCAAGTCGGATGCAAACGCGAGGAAGTGCCCATGTGGACCGAGCTCCGTCACAAGTTCGGTTGGGTACGTCTCAAAATCACGTCCTTGGTCACCGCCTGCGCTCACGGGGCCAGTCGCCGGTAGGAGGTTCGACGCTATCCGGGCTCCAGCAACGCGCCGGCAGATGTGCTCGAACTCGTGGTGACCGTTGCGCTCGGCGAGCGTAGCCAGCTGGAAGCGGATGAATCGCGAGCGCTCCTCTGGCGTGGCCATCTACATAATGTACGACCGCTACGAGCCGGCGATTCTCGAGTTGTCGACTGATCCAGACTAGAGAGGAGACCCGGCGGGTGCAGCCGAGGCTGCTCCTACGAATCTCGCGTCCGTTGCCATTGCGGCCGGCCCGCCCCTGAGTTCGTGTTCGCGCGTATGTTCGCGGTGACGCCGCCGGTGTGGCCGCTCATGTCCGGAAGAGGCAGTCACCGAGCCGGACTTGTCTCGGCCGAAAGTGCTGTCTCTGCCTCGAAGCGACCATCGTGAAGCAGCAACGCCGTCAGAGAGGCGGTCGGGCACTTTGCGTGCCCGACAAACCGCGCTACGCTCTTGAGGCGCCACGTTCCAGGCGCACCCCCGAGGTCAGGTGCCCCACGCGCGCCGGCCGTCGAGGGCAAGGGCATCGCCGCAGGGACGCGCAGCATCCTTCAGCTACTCGAACACGGCTGGGGGCGTGGGTCCAGGCCGGGAATCGGGAGCACGAAATGACGAATCGCGCGTTCAAGCAAGACGTTCGGGACCGCATGGCGCGGACGGGAGAGAAGTACACAAAGGCGCTCCGGGCTATCGAAGAGGTTCAGGCCGCCCCGTCGGCGGACGTCTACGAGCCGACCTGGGGCGAGCCGTACTACTTCGTCGACATGTACGACCACACGCCGTACGGGCCATACGGCAACGTGCTGGCATACGCCGACGAGACTGACGACACGTACGAGGGGCTCCTGTCCGCCGACGGCGACGGCATCGAATGGGAGACGCTTGCTGGCAAGACGCAGATTGCGACAGCGATCCTCGAACACCGGCTCGGCGCTCAGCCCAGCCAGGACCTGATCGACGAGTTCCTCATGAACATCGCGTCGCGCTGGAAGGACGGTTATCAGCCCACCGTGTTCGTCGGGCAGATCCGAGCCTCGCTGGGCGTCTAGCGCGGGACCCGCACCCGGCCGCGCGGCGGCGGAGACCAGGGCCCTCGCGCTCCGCGTTTTCGCCGCCCTCGCCCCCCGAGCCGGCGTTGGCGTGCGGCTCGCCGGAGGCGCCATGCAAAGCCGCTGCGACAGCAGCCCAGATCGCTAGTCGACCAGCCTCCGCCTCCGGGACGGCGAGATGTTCGACTCGGCGAAAGGAGTCGAGCGCGTCTGCTCCGTGTGGAGGAAGTCGTCGCCGGGTCATAACCGCTCCGTAGGCAACAGCCCGCGTCATCGGCACGCCAGCGAGCCCGCCCCGCATCCGTTGGGCATGAATGCCCTGGCCCCCACCGCCAGCAGCCTCGCTTCGCGCGGAAAGCAGGCGCGCCCGCGTAGCCCATCGAGACTCCTGACTTGGACGAGTCTTGATCGCGTCGGCTGGAGTCGTCAGACGACCGCTCTCGCGGAGAAGGAGCAATCTTGGCGTTGGCGGCGCCGAGTTTCGCCCACTGAACCGACTGAAAAGGTCAATCGTGTGCTAGCGCCGGGTCGAGAACCGGCCGAAAATGCGTCGGCGTCGTTCGTGTTCGGGCGCCTGCTGCTCGTTCAGGGCAGCGCGAGCGGCGCGCCACTCCACGTCGACGGGTCGTGGCTCTTGTTGGCGTAGATCCTCGATCGAGAACGAGTAGTGATCGCTGAGCATCTTCAGACTTGTGCCGCACTCGCTGGCAACGGTCTGTGGGTCTTCGGTGCGTAGGCGCAGCGAGATACCGCCACGGCGCAGCGCATATGGGGTGGCGCCGAGGATGCGGGCGAACTCTGGGCGTTGCGCGACGCCTTGTACCGCTGGCGTGAAGCAATCGGCGCCCCAGGCCTTCGCCTGGGACTTGCTGAGGTGACAGGCGCCTGTCTTCGCCTCGCGTACGCCGTGACGGATGTTGGCGAGGTTTCCGGGGATGATGAAGTCGCTGTCGCTGGTCGGGTGTCGGGACTGTGTGAGTATTTGCCGCCAGTATTCGAGGTCTTCCCGCAGGATGGCGGGTATGGCGGTGCGGCGTTGGGTGCTGTGCTCGGTCTTGCCCCATTGTTGGAGCTGTCCACTGCTGAGGACTTCTGTAACCCATACGAATTCTCCATCGAGGGAAGACCAGCGAAGTCCCCAGAGCTCTTGGTTGCGGCCGGCCATGCCGTATTGCAGGCTCACGATCGTCGCGTCGCGGTGCGCGAGGATCATCTGACGTGGTGCGGGGCGAAGGAGCATCTGGGCGCGGATCGCCTCGACGGCCTGCGGCGAGAGTGCCCAGCTGGGCAGCGGACGGGCGCGTGCGGCGGGGGTGTAGCCGGTGCCGCCCGTGCGGGCTGAGCGTCGGCGGCTGATGATCGGTTCTCTGGCGAGCTTGCATCCGTTGGTGTGGATCTCCGGCACGGCCGGTGATCTCGCCGCCCAGCTCAGCGCGGATGAGAGGACGCGCCACGCGTGCAGGCGAGTCTGTGCGGGCACGCCGGCTTCGCGCATCTGCTCCCGCCAGGCGCGCGGCGCGTGTGGCTCGTTGAAGCAGCGGGCTTGTGTCCCTGCGATCGTGACGGCGTAGTCCGCCGGCGCGAGCTTGCGTCTGTTGCCGGGTTGGTGGCGGGGCTTGCCGAGGAGGTGGCAGTTCAGCACCGACTTGTAGAGGGCGTATGTCGATGGCGCGAGGCCTTCCTCGTTGCGCGGATGCGCGTCAACCTCGAGGAACAGCTCGAGTATCTGCGCGATCGTGCGGCCTTCGGCTTCGTTGGCCTCTTTCGCGTCGAGGTCCAGCAGGAACCGTCGCAGACTGTCCTGGCCCCGGCGCTCGGCCGTGATGTAGTCGTTCATCCACGCGCGGGCGTGGCGCACCGTGGGGAAGGTCCGGCTGCGCTCGCGTTTGTCGTGGTCGTAGAAGCCGACGCAGTAGGAGCGCCGGCCATTCTTGGCGACATACGGCCACGCCGAGCGCTTGCGCCATGGTTTAGCCACGGTCCAGGTCCCGCGCGCGCAAGCCGGCGCGCATGTGGGTACTCGGCATCTCGCCGCCCCTCAGATCAGCCCCTACACCAACCCCAATCTTAGGACGGCCCAGCTGCGGCAGCCTTGCTGCAACGGGGCTCAGACCGCAACTGAGAATGTGCGGTTTTGCTGGGAAAAAGCGTCCCTGAGAGCACTCTCTTACCATGGAGGTGCTCTACCAGCTGAGCTACGTCGGCAAGGCCTGGGATCGTAGCCGCTTCCCCGGTCCGGCGCGGTGGGATTTGGCCCACACAGACGACTTATGGCACTTTGATCGAGGTCCTAGCAGTTAACCATGCTCCGGCTGGCCACTGTGCGATCACGCCCGAGACGCTTGGCTTCATAGAGAGCCCTGTCGGCCAGCTCGAGTAGGTGAGCTGGCGACGCGTCCACGGGTGAGGCCGTGGCCACACCGGCCGAACATGACACCGGGGCGTGCACGACCGAGACACGCGCGATCGCATCACGGGCGCGATCGGCGATGTCGCGAGCGGCGTCGGCATTGGCGCCCGGCAGCAAGATCGCGAACTCCTCACCGCCCATCCGCGCGACTGTGTCGTGCCTGCGGATCGATGTGCGCAGCGCATCTGCCACTCCGAGTAGGACCTGGTCGCCGTAGGGATGTCCGTGCACATCGTTGATCGCCTTGAAGTCGTCGAGGTCGAGCATCACGATCGATACCTCGCTGCCGGCGCGCTGCGCGCGGCTGAACTCGGTGGCACAATTGCGATAGAAGGCGCGCTGGTTGGCCAGCCCAGTGAGCGGATCCTGTGAGGCCTGACGTTCCAACCGAGCGACGAGGCGAGCGTTGGAAAGCGCGATCGCCGCGTGGGCCGCGTAAGCGGAGAGCGCCGCGCTGTCACCTGGCAAGAAGACGGTAGAGCCGTGAGCGAGTGCGACCAACACGCCGAGCAGCTTGTCGCCGAAGACGAGCGGCGCCGCGCACATCGAGCCGAGCGGCATTCGCTCTTGACACGGCAGCTTCGCCAGCGTGGGGTCGTTGGCCAGGTCGTCGACCACAATCGTGCCGCGCTCGAGCAGCGTTTCGCGATGCTCCTCGGCCCACGCCTCCAAAGCCGCAAGCGAAGACGTCGGTATCTCCGAGTGCCGGTCGGCGTGCATCGCGCTGCCGTCGGCCAGCAGCAGTGCAAACTCCTTGCCGCCTACCGCCGTCTGCGCCTTCGCGGTGATCTGGTCGAGCACCTCGTCCAAGCGCAGATCCGAGGATAGGTCCTTGAGCGAGGACAGCAGGCGCTCCGCCGCGTCGTCCTGCTCACGCACGCGCAGCTCGAGCACGCGCAGTCGTCGATGCATGAATGTCATCGCCCGTGCGGCCAGACCGGACTCGCCTGCCACCAGAATGCCTGCTGCCACGGGTACGAGCGCCGGCTCCGCCAGCGCACCGACACCTGCGAGCGCTGCGGCACCCACGGCGAGCGTCAACGCGGCGCGCGTGAGGCCGTGCGTGCCGGTGCTCCAACGTACGTCGAACTCGCACCACGGGTCACCGCGAGCGCCACAGACGGGGTGCGCGACGTGCGCCGGCGGCAGCCCGAACAGCTGGGGGACGGTCGCCAGCAAGCCCCTCGTGTACCCGCAGTCGTAGTGGTGATAGCCGACGCCAGAAATGTCCGTGTAGCGCACGCGCACGTGCGCAGCGTCCTTGTCGACCACCACCAGCCGGTGCGCCCAGTTGAACTTGGCGTTGACGCGCACGACATTGGCATACACGAGCCCCGGCGTACCGAGGGCCCGCAGGGTGTGCTTGAGGCCTGTCGCGACGGACAGGTCGAGCACCGACGCACCAACGTGCTCAGCGACCTCGGTGTCATCGAGCACCTCCTCCGCGGCACTCCACAGCGCGAGCTTTGTCTCATACGAAAACCAGTAGTTCTCGTCGCGCAGGCGTTCTTCGACACCGGATAGACCCGCCCGGGCGAGCACGCGTTGAACCGCTTGCCCGCCGGCTTCACGCTCCACGTAGGCGAGGATCAGGCGCGACGTGAGCCCGGAACCGGCGTGCTCGCGCCGCCATGTTGACGTGACCGCGGCGTCTCGAGTGCCCGCATCCTCGATGCCGTCGCGTGTGCCCATTGCTCAACCATCGGCCACACGGTGTGCTGAGTGAAGCGTAAGAAACATAGAAAAACTCAAAAGTCCAGCCATAGCCCCAGCGATCGAGTCGATGGGCTAGCAGTAAGCGACGCGACGAGCCGCGGCCGTCATGGGGCAGTCGTTCAGGGAGCCGGAAGCTCACCTGGATGGGCGTGTTCATAAGCGATGCGCCGCATGATCACCCCGGCGCGGGCGGCGAGCTGCTCTCGCGCAAGCTCCTCCCGGCGCTCGGCGAGCGTCAGCGATCGGTTGCGCTCCACACGCGCAGCTTCGCGCCTGAACAGGAGCAGCAGCCTTGCGAACGACGGTCTCGGTGGCCCGCCTTCCCCACCAAGGATCCCGCTAAGGACGGTCTCAGTGATCGTCCGTCCGTCGCGAAGACGGATCGTCGCCGTGCTGAGCCCCTGGTAGAACGCGCCGTCGTAGACGGCAATCAAGACGTGGTGGGGACCGGACGGGCGCAGCGTGCGTACGTCGCTGGGCGTGGCCAGCGTGACGGACACCACGTCGGGCATGGCGATGCCTGTGATGATCGTGCGGCCGGGAAGGGTGCGCCGCTGCATCTCGGGCGGCGTGAGAGCCGGGGCGCTCATGCCGATGCCTCCTTCGGTGCCGTCCGTCCCGGTGTCGAACGCGACCTGCGGTCGCTCCCCCGGCCCGCCGCTGCCCGAGCCAAACTCGACGGCCCCGCTGACGAACGTGCCGCGCGCTTCTTCGATGTCGGCGAGGCGCCCGTCGACGATGCGACCGAACGCGTGGACTCCGTTGGCGCGCACCAGGAATCCCCACGGCGCGCCGCCGTCGGGATCCGGCGCCCGTGCTTCGGGCGCCGTGCCGCTTGGTTCGCCGCTCGGCTGATCGGCCCGCGGCGGGCGGCGCCTCGGGAGCCCGACGGTCTGCCCGCGGAGGGTGTATGCGACATGCAGTGAGGCGTCCCAGTAGCGACCGGGGAGCACCAGTAGGAAGGCGTCGTTCGCGTCGGCGCTGAAGGGGCGCGGCGCGCCGGCGCCGAATAGCAGCGCATGGCTGGCGCCCGGCGGGAGCTGGCCGCTGACGACCGTTCGCACCGGCCGCAGAGCGTACGCATAGGGATTAGCTAGATAGCTTTCGGCGCTGAACAGCGGCCCTTTGCGGGCGAGCGTCCTAGCGTCGTTACAGCGTTCTTCACCGACCTGCCCGCCAGGATCGCCGGGCGGGTTCCACGGGATCGGGGGCAGTCCGGTGCGCGGTTGCACGAGCTTGCCACCCACGATCACCCCGAACTGGAAACAATAGATTCGCGAGGAGCCCGCCGCGGAGGAGGCGCTCACCTTGGGATTTGGCACTCCCTGCCAGCTGCGCAGCACCCACCGCGGCCCGCCGGCCGGGTCGGGCACCCGCACTGTTTCGCGCAGCGTGCCCACCAGCGGGATCTCGAACGGCGGGTAGCGCGGCTGTGTCGAGGGGAGCGGTTCGCGGTAGGCGGGCACCGGCGGTTCGACGAGCGGACGGTTGGTTTGATAGACGGTTTGGGAGGCGAGCAGATTGGCCGAATGGCGATAGGTCACCGTGCTCCCGTCGCGCAGGTGCGCGCTCAACGTCAGCGAGCGGGGATCCACGTGCCCGTCGAGCACGGCGAGGAACACGCCACCGTGCGGGTCGATCGCGAGCGCCCGCGAGCCGCCGGCGCCGCTGAGCGTGAGCGCTGCCACGCGTGGCGCGGCAGCGCCGTACACGAGCGTGCGCGCTGGATTGTTGCCCCACGGGAAGCCCGTGCCTTCACCGCTCCCGGGCACGAAGCGGCGCATCAGCACGAACAGCGGGTGCTCGCCGAGTCGCCCGCAGACCTCCGGCGTCGACGACGCGTCTGCGAAACGCGGGTCCAGGCGGTCGTGCACGCGGGTGACCTGCGCGCAGTCCTCATCGGGATAGGACCCGGGGTCGATGTCCGCTTCTCCGCTGATCTGCCACGGCGCACCCCCGTGCGGGTCGGCCACTTCAAACGCCGAAGACTGCGCGAACGCAACGGTATGGCGAACCCCGTCGGCGCCCACCACGACGATTCGCGGCCGCACTTCTTCGAGGTAGCCGCGGTAGACCGTGATGAAGCTCCCATCCGGCCCCAGCCGCAGCGCCCGCGCGCCTTCGGGGCCGTACGCAGTGACCGACCGCGCGCCGGCGCCGGCCACGCCGTTGACCACCGTCCGCGCTTCCATCGAGCTCGAGCCGGAGAATACCCGCGCGCCCGCGAGCACCGGGCCGGCGGCGGACCGAAACCCACAGGCGTCGACGCCGCCCAGCGGCAGCGCGCGGAAGACGTGGTCGAGGCCGACGATGCCGAACTGGCCGTTCAGCACCTGGCCCACGGCCGTGCACGTCTCTCCCGCGCTCGTGCGCGACAGACGGATATCCCACGGCGGAGCTCCCGCCTGCGGGTCGGGCACGTCGAGGCCGGCCAGGTGCACGCTCGACGGGAGCGGAATCCCGCCCGACTGCAGATCCTGGGCGTGGGGTGCGGGCAGCGGCGACCCGGACGTGATCAGGACCGCTGCCGCGGCGACGGCGGCAAGCACGAGCAGCGCCACGATCACCGCGACCACGCTCAGCCGATGCGGCGCCGACAGGCGTGTGCGCGGGACGGCGAGCGTTCTGCGGGCGGCGCGGTCGAGCTCGACACCTAGCTCCTCCAAGACACGCGGTCGCTCACTCACGACGATCCCTCCTGCGCTGCCTGGTAGGGCTCAAGCGCGTGCGCCAGCGCGCGCAGCCCGCGCGAGACACGGGTACGGGCGGCCTGCTCGGACACGCCCAGCCGCTCGGCCACCTCTACGTAGGGACGCTCCTCGACGACCCGCAGGCGAAGCGCCTCGCGCTGCTCGGCACCCAACAGCGAAAGCTCCCGGCCCAGGGCCTGGCGCAGCTCATCCAGTCCGGCCCGGCGCTCGATCGCGAGTAGGTCATCGTGGCCGATGACCGGTATCTGAATGCCGAGTCGCTGCACCAGCCGACGCTCGACGCTCGCCCGGCGCAGGTAGCGAGCGAACCGCCGTCCGGCGACCGTGAACAGCCACGCCCGCTGCTGCTCGCGCGCGAGGGCCGCCAGCGTGCCCCAGGAGCGCAGCGCCGTCGCAAACGTCTCGGCCGTCAGCTCCACGGCGAGCTCGACATCCAGTGTGCGACGACTCAAGAACAGGAGCACCGCCTCCCCCTCCTCTCGGTAGAGCGCTGAGAACGCATCGGCATCCTCCATCGGACATAGAGTGCCGCGAGCACCAGTCTTGTGACATCTACCGTCCGCGACCCGACGCCAACGGTGAGTCGTGCGCAAACGCTCGCGGCCAAGCCGGCGACAACGCCTCGCGACCGAGCCGGCGGCCGCCTCAGCCGATCGACTGCATCGGCGACAGCGTCGCGACGGCGAAGTCGCGGCTGACAGCGGCGACCTCGTCAGGGACAGCCGCGAGGTTGACGTTCGTGAGGAAACCCATCGCCGCGTCAATCGGACGGAAGAAGTCGTCGAAGTGGTTCGCTACGACCGTGCGGGGCTGCAGGCGCGGCAGGATCCGCGCCCAGTAGTCACGTGTGAACCCGCGCCCGGCGATGCCAGCGAGGAACACGTCGACGCCTTTGCGGTTGAGCGCCTCGTCGATTAGATTGGCGCTGCCCTGGTGGTAGAAGCTCATCCCTGCGACCTCGATGTGGATGCCCCACACCTGGCCGCACTTGTAGGCCGACGGCGACAGCGCGTCGAGATGCTCGCACGTGAGCTCGCCATCGAATGGGACCGCCAAGCCGAGCAGCAGCTTTGAATGCACGCTCGGGACGAATGTTACGGTGAACGGCCCGAGCTCATAGTGACGGCCCGATTCGACACCGACGGCGCGCTCTCCGAGACTGTGCAGGCGCATGAGGTTGACGAGCGAGCTCGAGCCGTAGGCCGAGCAGTCGTAACGGCGTGCTATCGCCGGTACGTCGACCGCGTGGTCGAAGTGGGTGTGCCCGACGAGCACACCGACGACGCGTCCGGACGGTCGCAGGAAGCGCTCGTGCAGCGCCGGGTCCGCTAGCGCCGGCGCACGCCGCAGCAAGCTCGAGAGCGGAACACGCGAGAGGTACGGATCGATGTAGATCGTATGTCCCTCATAGCTGAGCCGATAGCCCGCCACGCCAAGCCATTCGAGCTCGAGTCCTGGCGCGAGCGCGGGCGGTGTGGTCGCGAGCTCGCGCATCGCGTCCGCGTCGTCGCGCTCCCGCTCGCCGCGATTGGCGACAAAGCGCGCAAAGTTCGCAATCTGGTGGATGAGATCCGCCATCGCGGTGATGCTACAGCGCCGCCGCCGCTCGGCCGAGCTTGAGCTGCATCCGCTCGATGGCGCTCCCGGCCTATGACGTCTTGAGTTTCTTGCCTTTGCCGGTGCTCGTACCGGACGGGTTGCTGGCAGTGATCCGGAAGTGGTAGGCCTTCTTGGCGGTCAGGCCCGAGATCGTGGCAGACACCGCGACCGGGCTCGTCCCGGATCCCGGCAACGCGGAGCACGGCGCGCTCTGCCCGTAGGAGGTCGTCGGCCCGTATTCAAACGTGCATGCGCTCACCGTCCCACCATTCGGGTTGACGGTCGCGTTCAACACCGCCGAGGTAGCTGTGATCGCACTGGCGGCTTCGGTCACCACCGTTGGCTTGACCTGAGAGGGTCCATTGAAGGCACCCAGGCCATTGGGTGCGCCCACACCGGAAGGTCCGTCAAAGCCGGCGGCAGCATCGCACGAGGTTGTGCCTTCGCAGTCGATGTCACCGAATTCTTCGTTGATTGCCGGCTCGCCGCACGGTCCTGCTCCCTCGCCGTCGCAGTATCCGCTTCCGCCCGTGATGACGTCATACAGCGAGGATGCTTCGCCGAGGTGGGTGTAGAGCGTGGCCGCCGGGTAACTCACCCCGTGGCTGCCGCCCGCCAAGCCGTAGAGCGCTGTGATCAGCGGCGAGGACAGCGAGGTGCCACCTACCGTGAGCCAGCCTGGCGTGAATTTCGGTTCGTAGACGTAGCTGTCGTAGATGTCAAGGCCCGTGTACGGGTCGGCGACCGCTGAGATGTCGTTGTCGAGCCGTTTCGTCGCGCAGGCGGCAGCGGCCCACCCCGGTGCGCTCTGCTGCCACGAGGGGGCGGTGAACAGCGTGCTGCAGCCACCGCCGGTCGCACTGAACTGTTTGAAGCCACTGCCCGAAGGAAGACCGTTGTCGTTCCACACCGACTCGCTCTTGCGCGCGCCGTTCGACTTGAGCTTAAGCGAGGTTCCACCAACCGCCACCACGGACGGGAGCGAAGCTGGAGCGTCCGGCACCCCGGGGGCTACGCCGAATTCGGGGAGGTAGTCCCAGTTGAGATAGCCGGCATCGCCGGCGGAGGCCGCGATCACGACGCCGGGGTGGTTGTACGCCGCCTGTTCGGATGCTCCCATCCCCGTCTCCAGCGCGCCGTAGGAGTTGGACACCTCACCCGCGCCCAGACTCACTGCCTCGTTCACCGCCGCCGCAAGGTTCGCAAGGCTTTCCGAGCTAGCCTCGACCAGCAGAATCTTGCAGTTCTGACAGACGCTGTGCACGGTCTCCACGTCGAGTGACATCTCGATCGACCAGCCGACCTTGTCCTTCGAGGGCAGTGGCGTCGTGTGCCCGGTTTGGTTGACCTTCTCAAAGCAGCCGTTAGCGGTCGTACACGCCGGGAGCCCGTACTCGCTGTCGAACGTGCCGAGGTCTTTTTCGATATTTGGGTCGTCGTAGGCATCGACGATCGCGACGGTCTGCCCCGTCCCACCGACCGACGGGGAGAAGGCGTATGCGCTCGCGAGATCCGCGGGCGTGAGTCCACCCGCTGGCCCCTTGGACGCCGCACCGCCACCAACCTCATATGGGCTCACGCCGGCAGCGCCCGCGGGAGCGGGGACGAGGGCCAGCGCGAAGCAGGATGCGTCTCCGCGCTTAGGCGCCGGGCATACCCGCCGGACCTTCGCATAGCGCGTTGCCCCCGACGCAGTGGGGTGACCCGCAGATGCAGCCCATGCGTTGCCGCCCACAACCAAGCTCAACGCGATGAGCGCGATAACAGCGAGACCGGTGACTCTGATGTGTCGCATGGTTTGCCTACTCTCTCCAGCGGCTGACAGGGAAGCCGACGACGGTACACGACCAATTCTATGCCACCACTGCGCCTGGACGTATTGCCGACACGTTCCGGGGTGGTGACGCGCACAGCTACGGCTCGGCTCGCATTCCCAGCATGCGACGCACCGGCTCGCGCAGCAGCAGACGATAGGCCAGGTCGACGGCGGCCAGTGTCGCGATTATCAAAGCGCCTGGACGGCGCAGCCGATAGGTGGGACGTAGCACATGCACGGCATCGGCAGTTCGGCGCGGCAGACTTGAGACGCTCAGTGCCCGGCGCGTACACCGTTCGCCTGGTCCATCGGCGAAACGGTGAGCAGTGCAGCGCTGCTGGGCGTGACCTCGATGGTGATCGTCCCGCGCTTGTTGGGGGTGTGGGGCAGCCTCGACGGCTCGCTCCATGCGCCATCGGGTTCAACCGCTCGACCTCCCAGCTGCACTCCCGAGAGCGCGGCGGGTGAGGGCGCGGTCAGCGACAGAATGCTCGCGCCGTGAAAGCCGCTGCCCACCTGCAGACGCACGGCCACGTCGCGCGCTTGCGGCGGGTCGTCGTCGACTACTACAAAGTGAAGCGCCCCATCGCCGGCGAGGAACGTCGTGACTGTGACGTTCGGCCCGCCCTGCGAGCTCGGCCGGCCCGGCGAGCTGACGATCGTGCGCAGTGGGCGCTCGCCGATCAGCGCCCTGGCCAGCAGCAGCGCGTACCACTCGGGCTGCGCGCGCAGGGCACCGGTGGCGAGGTCTTCGGGAGTTGGGGCGCACACCGGCGTGTAGCCTTCACAGTTGCCGGGATTTCCCTCCAGGTTGATCCCGGACACGCCCGCGCTCATGGCCTCGACCAGGTAGTTGACGGCCCACAGCGCCGATGCGAACGCATTGCTGATGCCCGGCACCCCGCCGCAGGAGACGGTGTTCGTCTCATCGAGGCGAAACGGGATTTCGCCGGCCTGCGAGATCTTCATGTAGCGGCGCAGCGAGCCGTCCTCGAGCTTGCGGATCTGTGGGCTGAGCAGCCGTTCGATCGTCGGCGCCGGATGTTCGTTGCAGCCGAGCGGGTAGTGGTGTCCCGTCAGCAGCGCCGGCTTTTGGTCGATCACCTCCACCGGTCCCCACCTTTCAAACGCGCTCGACCCCGACACATCCGGACCGGCCAGTGCGATGCCGGGCGCAGCCGCTTCGATGGCGCTGCGATAGGCCGTGACCTGTTCGTTGTACTGCACGGGCGTCCACGGTTGCGAGCGCAGACCGTGGACGGCGTAGGAGTTCGGCTCGTTGCCGATCTCGATCGCCTCGAGCGATTCCCCGAGCGCCGCCTTCGCCGCCGCCGCCTCGCGTGCGGCCGCTTCAGGTTCGTAGTGACCGAGGCCAACCGTGAGCAGTACGTGCCATCCGCTGTCTGCCGCAAAGGCACCAAGTCCCTGCAGATCAGCCGCTTCCAGCACATCCGCGGCCCACGGCGGGCGGTGTGTCGCGTCGTCTGTCCACGCAACGCGTTCGTCAGCGGTCACACCGCCGAAGCGGACCACGCCCGCCCCCAGCGAACGCAGCAGCGTGATTAGGTCGCCGGCGCCCGCGTAGCTGGCGATCTGAGGCAGGCTGGACACCTCGAAGGAGAGCCCGAGAAAGTCCCGCGGAACCGGCGCGCCGGGGTGGCTGGCGTCCACCGCCACCGACACTGGGATCGGCCGGGACTCCACACCGACCGTGGGCCGCACCGAAGCGAGCGCCCCGGGAGCGCACGCCAAGAGCAACATCGCACACAGCGCGACACACAGCGCCAAAGACAGGCGACTAGCGTTCAGAGCTGATCGCGAACCAGTCCGACCGCAGCTCCGGTGCTCCATCACAGACGTCGCGCACAACGTCCAAGACCGCGCGGCGACCGATCTCGACACGTTCGTCACGTGTCATTGACACAGGCGCGTCCTCCCCAGTTGTGGCTCTGATCTCAGGACCAACTTTGGCGAACGAGACTTCGTCGCGGTTGGCGCCAAGTCGCTGCAGCAGCAGATCGAGCGCGTCGTCGGGCGGCGCGAACCCCGAATGAGGTGTAATCCTGAATTGCACGCGGCAAGGCTACAGTAGACTGCCCCCGAGATGAGCGTGCGATCCACCTCGCCCGCGTGGCAGCCGATCCGCCAGGCCGGAGCGATCCCGCTGAGGCATGATTGAGAGCGCACGAAGCGGCGTGCGCTAGCGTGGAGCTTGCGGCAGTTCTCGGACGCACACCTGGCCGCGTTGGGAGTACTGGCGCTGAGCAGCGCTGTGGCCGTGTGGGCACCGCGTCGCTACCCCGGGCGGTGGACCGTGCCAGTTGCACGCGCACTGGCACTCGTGATCTTCGCGGGTTGGGCGGGGGAGTATCTCGCCGACGCCGTGCTCGGCAACTGGACGATCCAGTACGACCTCCCGCTGCAGCTCACCGACGCTATATCGGTGACGGCGATCCTTGCCCTGTGGACACGCCGCACGCTGCCCGTTGAACTCGTCTACTTCTGGTCACTGACGGCGTCACTGCAGGCCACGCTCACGCCAGACCTATCGTGGACGTTCCCGAGCGTCTACTACTTCACCTATTTCACTTACCATATTGGCGCAATCGCCGGAGGATGCTTCTTGGTGCTCGGCTGCCGGCCGTACCCACGGCCCGGCGCGGTCCGGCGGGTCTACGCAGCGACGCTCGCGTTCACCATCATTGCGGCGCTCGGCGACGTCCTCACCGGTGGCAATTACATGTTCCTGCGCGAAAAGCCCGAATACAACTCACTGCTCAACGTGATGGGCCCGTGGCCGTGGTACATCGCCTCGACCGCCGCGCTCGCGCTCGCGCTGCTGTTCGCGGTCAAGCTACTCACCGACTGGGCCCGCCGCCGCGATCCGGCGTGAGCAGGAACTCGCCGCTGGCGACGATCACCGCCGAGCCGCCCACCTCGACACGCTCGATCCGCTCCGTCGAGCCCAGCGCCCGCGCGTGTAACAGTGACGGGCGCCCCACCTCCGCCCCCTGGCGGATCTCGATCTGCTCGTTGAAGGCGATCCGCCCGTGGCGGGCGAGGTGCACCGCAAGCGGCCCGGCCGCCGATCCGGTCGCGGGGTCCTCGGGTACGCCGAGCGCGGGAGCGAACATCCGCGTCTTCCACCGACTTCCGCGGCCCGCGAAGCAGCTGACACACAGCTCCCCGAGCTCTGCCAGCGCGCGCAGGTCCGGGCGCATGGCCGCCACCTCCTCCTCGCTGTCGAGCTCCACGTACACGTGTCTGGGGCCATTCACATAGATCATCACCGGCAGGCCCGAGCGCTTCACGCAAAGCGCGTCCAGCAGCTCGGCTTCGCGCTCATACGGCTCCCATGACGGGATCGGCTGGTGCATCGATCCGTAGGCCACCCGCTCTCCCCCGCGCTGCAGCGCCACCCGCACCAGGCCCGCACCGGTCTCGAGACTCACCGCATTACACCGGCGCTCAGCGCCCATCACGATCGCCGTGCCGAGCACCGGGTGCCCCGCGAAGGGCAGCTCGGCGGCCGGCGTAAAGATCCGGATGCGGGCGTCGCCATCCTGCTCGGGCGCGAGGACGAACACGGTCTCGGAGAGGTTCAGCTCGCGCGCGAGCGGCTGCATTTCCCGCGCGGACAGCTCCGTCGCATCGGTGAACACCGCGAGCTGGTTTCCCTCCAGCGGAGCGTCGGTGAAAACGTCCACCAGGACGTAGCGGTGGGCGCTACTCACACGCCCTCCCGGCTCACGTGCCGCCGCCGTCCGCACGAAACCCCTGTCCGAGCACCCGACGGACGGTAGGCGAGCGCCGCGTCGATGTTGCCCGTGCCGATGTTGCCTATCTTCATGTCTGCTCCCTTGGAAGTCATACAAGATCCTCGACAGGTGGCCTCATGGCTGGTAATGTGGTCACATGCGTGAAATTGGTGTACGCGAGTTGAAGCTGTCGCTGAGCGAGACGCTGCGAGCAGTCGGCCGCGGACAGCAGGTACGTGTCACCGTTCGCGGTCGGCCGGTAGCCGACATCGTCCCCGCCGGCGCCTCGGCCGAGGATGATCGCTTGCGAGCGCTTGTGGCCGACGGGCGGTTGATGGCTCCGACACGAGCGCGATCCAGCGAGGCACCACGACTTGCCAAGAGCCGGCGTAGCGCATCGTCGCTGGTGCTCTCAGAGCGGGACGCCGAGCGCTGAACCTCTACCTCGACGCAAGCGCACTGGTCAAGCGCTACGTAGCCGAGCCCGGGAGCGACGTCGTCCGCGACGCTATGGACCGCGCGAATGGATGGTTTATGTGCCGCGTTGGCTTTGTCGAGACCGTTCGCGCAGTCGGCCTCGCGGCAGGCAAGACGGCGACCAAGGCGGTCCAAGAGGAGTGGCCCATGTTCGGCGTGATCGAGATAGATCAGCGGCTCGTCGAAGACGCCGCTGATCTTGCGATCAGGCGCGAACTGCGCAGCGTGGACGCCCTGCATCTGGCGGGCGCACTTGTGCTTCCACGCGAGGACCTCGTGCTCGCCACCTGGGATCGACGCCTGCACGCGGCCGCTGGCGCCGCCGGACTGCCGCTCATTCCACAAGCACTCGATTGACCTCACACTGCGCGTCGACGGTGACGGGCACGGCGGGCGCCGGGCGGCGCGGGCGCAGCAGCAACGCCGCAGCCAGCGCACCGAGCAGGCTGAACACGGCGGCCACCGCGAACGCCAGGCGAAAGCCGCCGCTCAGGGCCGACGGGTCCGAAGCGCCCACGAGCAGATCCGCGCGCGTGCGCGATGCGGCGATCGTGCTCAGCACCGCCAGCCCGAGCGCACCGCCGATCAGGCGCGACGTGTTGAGCATGCCGGAGGCCAGCCCACTCTCCCCAGCGGGAACGCCCGCTACCGCGGCGATCGTCGCCGGGACCAGTGACAGCCCGAGGCCCATCGCCGCGAGCAGCCCGCCGGGGAGCACGTCGGCGCTGTAGCTTCCGCCGCTGCGCACGCCTGTCAGCAGATACAGGCCCGCCGCCGCGCACAGCATGCCGACCGTCAGCACCCGACGCTCGCCCAGGCCGGCGACAAGGCGTGGCGCGAGCGTGCTGGTGGCGACGATCGCGAGTGTCATTGGCAGGAAGCGCAGCCCTGTCTGCAGCGGGTCGTAGTGGAGGACCTGCTGCAAGTACAGCGAGAGGAAGAACCAGATCGCGAACACGGCCGCGTACAGCAGGAACACGATCAGGTTCGCAGCGCGCAGCCGCGCCATTCCAAAGACCCGCAGCGGCATCAGCGGCGCACGCGCAACCCTGCCCTCCACGAACACGAACGCCGCCAGTAGCGCCACGCCGAGGACCAGCGGATCAAGCACCCCGGCGGCGCCCCAGCCGAGCGTGTCGGTGCGAACGATCGCGTACACAAGCGCCGTCAGCGCACCCGTGATCAGCAGCGCACCGGAGGCGTCGAAGTGCCGGCCCGCCGACGATGCGCGGCCGGCGGGGACGAGACCGCGCGTGAACAGGATCACCGCGGCGCCGATCGGGACGTTCACCAGGAAGATCGCCGGCCAGCCGAACGCCTGCGTGAGCACCCCGCCGAGCAGCACGCCGAGCGAGCCACCGACGCCGCCCATGGCACCCCACACGCCGAGCGCGCGGCTGCGCTCGCGGCCCTCCTCGAACGAGGTGGCGATGATCGCCAGACTGGCCGGTGAGATGACTGCGCCGCCGATGCCCTGCAGTGCGCGCGCGCCGAGCAGCAGCGACCGCGAGTCCGCCAGCGCGCACGCGAGCGACGCGAGCGCGAACAGGGCGGTCCCTGCGAGAAACACGCGCCGGCGCCCGAGCAGGTCTGCTGCACGCCCGCCGAGCAACAGGAAGCCAGCGAATGTGAGCGTGTACGCGTTGACCACCCACTGCAGCCCGGTGGTGGAGAAGCGCAGGCCGTTGCGGATCGACGGCAGCGCGACGTTGACGATCGACACGTCCAGGATGACCATCAGCTGTGCCAGGCACACGAGCACCAGCAACGCGCCTGAGCGCTGCCGGGATGCTGGGGTCTGGATCGCGACGGCCGGCATAGGCGTTATCCTTTGTTCATAAGTACGCCGAGCATCGTAGCATATATACGATAACTATCGTACAACGAAGTTGTGAGCCTACACCATCCCGCACGTCAAGACATGGAGCTGCCGGCGGTTCTGCACGCCCTGAGCGATCCGCAGCGCCTACGCATCGTCCGTGAGCTCAGCCTGGACCCTGCACCCCGGCCGTGCGGCAGCTTCGAGCTCGACGTCACCAAGTCGACCTCCACCCACCACTTCCGCGTGCTGCGCGAGGCCGGCGTGATCGCCCAGCAGGAGGTCGGCACCTCACGGTTGACATCGCTGCGGCGCGAGGATCTGGACGAGCTCTTTCCCGGCCTGCTCGACGCCGTGCTCGGGCCGCTGGCCGTGCGGGCATAGGCGCTCCGGCAATGGCCGGGAGCCGTTCCCCGGTAGGCTCGAAGGAAGTGGAGAGGACCAGCGAAGGGGAGCAGACATGAGCGAGGCCGTGCAGACACAGAGCGAAGTGGTACAGAGGCAGGTCAGCGACGGTGTGGCGCTGCTGACCCTCAACCGGCCGGATCGCCTGAACGCGTGGACGGCGGAGATGGAGCGCGCGTACTTCGCGATGCTCGAAGAGTGCGCCCGAGACGATGAGATCCGCGTGATTGTGGTGACGGGAGCCGGCAGGGGTTTCTGCGCGGGCGCAGACATGCAGGAGCTGCAAGCGATTGGCGATGGCACGCTGACGGCATCGGCCGAGTCCTATGAGCACCGGCCACAGACCTTCCCGCTGTCGATCCCCAAGCCGATCATCGCCGCCGTCAACGGCGCGTGCGCCGGGATCGGCCTGGTGCAGGCGCTGATGTGCGACGTGCGCTTCGCCGCCGAGGAAGCCAAGCTGACGACCGCGTTCTCACGCCGCGGACTGGTTGCCGAGCACGGCATCTCCTGGATGCTGCCCAGGCTGGTGGGACCAGCGCGCGCGCTGGATCTGCTCCTCTCCGGCCGGGTGGTGTTCGCGGAGGAGGCCCAGACGCTGGGCCTAGTCAACCGTGTGTTCGCGCCCGACAGGCTGCTCGAGGCCACGCTCGACTACGCGCGCGAGCTCGTCATCAACTGCTCGCCGGCGAGCATGGCCACAATCAAGCGCCAGGTCTACGCCGATCTCCAGCGCGAATTGCCGGATGCCCTCGCCGAGGCCGACCGGCTCATGCTCGAGTCCTTCACCGCACCCGACTTCGTCGAGGGGGTCACGAGCTTCCTCGAGCGGCGCGACCCGCGTTTCGTGGCGCTCGGAGCCCGGTAGGGACGCCTCGCGATTGTCGGCTCAGAGACATTCCTCGCCAGTACACGCCACCGCCTCACATTTTGATGTTGTGCGTCGTTGTGGGGGTGTGAATCGAGCGGCACTCCATTTCCATTCCGGGGCCGACTCCTGTGCGGCCTGGTTGTATCCCGCGGCGGGTGATCCGCCCATGGCCCCGATCGTCGTGATGGCGCATGGGCTGTCTGGGACCCGTCGTGACCGGCTCGGAGCGTTCGCGCAGCGCTTTGCCGCCGCGGGCATCGCGGTGCTCGTGTTCGATCATCGCGGGTTCGGCGACAGTGCCGGCGAGCCCGACCTGTTCGTTCCGAGGCGACAGCTAGAGGACTGGCGTGCGGCGATCGCGTTTGCTCGCTCGCTGCCCGGCGTCGACGGCGATCGTGTGGCGACATTCGGCTCGTCGATGGGCGGGGGCAACGCGCTGGCCGCCGCCGCACAGGATCCCCGTGTGGCGGCGGCGATTAGTCAGGTCCCGTTTCTCGACATGTGGCGTCAGGCGCACCGTTCCTCGCCGGCTGTCACTGCACGCATGCTGCTCGCCGCTGTGCTGGGTCGCCATCTGCCGGCCATCGGACAGCCGGGCGAAGCGGCGTTCATCAACACGCCCGGCAGTGAGGTCGGCTGGCGTCACGTGGTCGCGATCGGGGAGGACTCGCGGTGGCGCAACCGTGCGTCTTCGCGGTGGCTGCTCGGCCGCCCGTATCGTCCGGCGCGCTACGCCGCAAAGCTGCATTGCCCATGGCTCGTCTGTGTCGGCGAGTCCGACCAGGTCGCCAAGCCAGCAGCGGCGATCGCAGCCGCACGCCGGGCGCCGCTGGGCGAGCTGCGCACGTACCCCGGCGTCGATCACTTCGACATCTACGACGGCCCGCACCACGAGACACTCGTGGCCGACCAGCTCGCGTTCCTGCACCGTCATCTGGACACCTCGGAGTGTGCCGAGCCGGATGGCTAGGACCGGCTGCGGCGTGCTGGGCACGGTACGCGTACAGCAGCGCGTCTGTGGCTGCCGTCGAGAAAGCTGAATTCGGCGGCGAAGGGAAAGCCGCCGTGGGGGCATCTGTCGGGTAGGCGGATGCCCTGGGGGTGGTAGGCGGTCGTCTTGCCGTGGAAGCGCTGGTAGTAGGTGATGTGCATCGGGCCGAGGGTCGAGCGTAGCTGCGTGACCGCGACGTCGGGTGCTTCGGGAAGACTCGGGACGATCGGAACCGTGGTGTTAAGAGACCCACCAAACGGTGTGGGGGCATTCAGGATCAGACTGGTGAAGATCAGCTGGGCGTACACAGGCGTTTCGCCCTGGGCGAGGAACAGCAGCCCGAGGTGCCCATCTTCTATTGGCGCCATCCACGTTGTGATCTGCGCAGTCTCGTGGATCGTTTCCGGGCCGATCGGAATCTCGGCAAGCGCACTGCCGTAACCCATTAGCGAGTTGGCAGGGCAGGCACTGTCAGCTTCGAGCTGCGCGCGCGAGCAGGTGGCGAGCCCCAGGCCGCTGGTGATCAGACCGAGGTTGGCGGGGTAGAGCAGCTCGACGTTCCTCAGCGGCGAAGGCACCTGGCCGTCCGGGTTGGCGATCTGAAACGCGAACGCGATCGTCGTGCCGGCCCCCAGCCGCTCAGGCGTGAGCGAAACCTCCAGCTTCACCGACTGCTCCGCACGGGCGGGGGCCGCAAGCCACATCCAGACGGCGAGCGCCGCAGCGAGGAAGTGCGCGGCAGCACGCATAGTTCTGATCACCCTAATTCGGCCGGCCGGCCGCTCCCCCATATCAGTAGGAGAGCGTACCGGTTCTCTGGACGGTCAGCGCGTAGGTGTTGCGGTCGATCACGCCGTAGAAGCCGCCGTGCCTGTGCGCATTTGCGTAGCGACCAGTGGCACCGCAGAGCCCCGCGAGAAGCACAACGACTGTCCCGCTGAAGCGAAGCACGGTTCGTCCTGGCTTCTGCCGGTCGTGCATTGCTCGTGGCTCAGATGGGTTGACTGTGGACGAGTTGATTACGGACACTATGGATGTCTACTGTAGTCCTACAAACAGAAAAATTCGGCAAGACAGGATATCCTAGGCTCGCGCAGATTACGATGCAACGCATGGCATCGCCTCGACCCGGAGATTTTCCTGCATCGTGCACAAACAGCCTGACGCGCGATGTGGAAAAGCGCTTCGTTCGTGTCTCTCGCGGCGGTGTCCCGCCAAGCCGAGCGAGCTCATAGGTGCTCGAGCTACGCGAACTCGTAAAGCACTACCACGTTGGTGGTGGGGAGCCGATACGCGCCGTCGATGGCGTCTCGACGACAGTCGCGGCAGGAGAGTTCGTGGTCTTCTATGGCCCCAGCGGCTCCGGCAAGACGACGCTCCTGGAGTTGATCGCGGGGTTGCAGGCACCAGATAGCGGCACGGTACTGCTGGAGGGACGCGACATCTTCGCTCTGTCACGAAAGGAGAGCGACGAGTACAGACTCAGGGAGGTGGGGATCGTCGGCCAGCCGCAGAACCTGATCCCTGGAGCGCGCGCGATCGAGAATGCGTCCCTGAAGCTGTGGCTGTCCGCACGCCGGCACAGCGAAGTAAAGCCCACGATCGAACCGTTGCTCGAGCAACTCGGCCTTGCCGAGCGGATGCTTCACCGAACTGAGCAGCTATCGATGGGCGAGCGCCAGCGGGTCCTGATCGCACAGGCCCTCTCGACCGATCCGAAGCTGCTGCTGGCAGACGAGCCAACCGGGAATCTGGACACGCAGCGCACCCGGGCGGTACTGGGGCTGCTGCGAAAGCTGTGCGAGCAGCGTGGTGCAACAGTGCTGCTCGTCAGCCACGATCCGCAGGCGGCCGCGTTTGCCGACCAGGTGCACGAACTCCGCGATGGCAAGCTGAACGCCTACCAGCCCGAGCATGCGCTACTCGAGCCACGATCGCTGCGAGCGAGCATCTGACGATGGCGAGGATGAGAGTCTCAGACATCCTGCTGCTCTACAGGGCACGGCTGCGAGCGAGGGCCGTGCTGGTGCAGGAGGGTCTCGCGATCCTCGGAATCGCGGTCGGTGTGGCGCTGCTGTTCGCAACACAGGTGGCCGGCACGAGCCTCACCCGTTCGGTGGGAGAGCTGACTCGCCAGGTCCTCGGCAGCACGCAACTACAGCTTGACGCGAGGGGCCCCGATGGCTTTGATGAACGACTCCTGGGCGAGGTGCGGCGCCTACCGGGCGTGAGCGTAGCTCTGCCGGTGCTCGAACAGCAAGCGAACGTGATCGGGCCACACGGTCAACGTGCTTTGGACCTCATCGGCACCGACCCCCAGTTCGCTCATTTCGGCGGGTCTCTTCTGCGACGGTTTTCCGCTGAACAGCTCGCGGCACAGCGCGCTCTCGCCCTGCCGGCGCCACTCGCGCAAGCGATCGGTGTCGGCTCGTTGCAGACGATCAAGCTACAGATCGGGGCGAGCGTGGTCACAACGTTGGTCGGCGCGACACTCCAGGAAAGCGACATCGGCGGGCTGGTCCATAGCCCGATCGCGCTGGCACCGGTGGCCTACGCGCAACACATAACAGGGCTCGATGGCCGGATCACCCGGATCTTCATCAAGTTGCAGCCGGATCGCAAAGGAGAGGTGCAGCGAGAGCTAGCCGGCCTCGCGGCGAGAGCGGGGGTGAACCTGGAGCCCGCGAACTTCGACTCGACGCTGTTTGCGACAGCGGTCGCTCCGCAGAGCCAAAGCGAGGCGCTCTTCGCAGCGATCAGCGCACTGGTCGGCTTCATGTTCGCGCTCAACGCAATGCTCATCACCGTCCCCTCACGGCGCAAGCTCATCCAAGAGATTCGCCCGCAAGGCGCCACTCGCCTAATGACCGTCCAGATCCTGTTGTTTGACGCTGCCGTGATCGGCGTACTGGCGTGCGTGCTGGGACTCGCGCTCGGCGACCTGCTTTCGGTCGAGGCTTTTCACACAACCCCGAGCTATCTATCCTTCGCGTTCCCGGTCGGGAACATCAGGATCGTCACATGGACCAGCGTCGCGCTGGCCGTCGGCGCTGGGCTGACCGCTGCGCTGGTGGGGGTGTTCTGGCCACTTCGCAGCATCCTGGCGTCTTCACCGCAGGCCAGAGACGGCGGGGAGCGTGTGGGCTGGGCGGCCGCGCGGCTTATCGCAGGGCTTGTATGTCTGCTGCTGACGACGTTCGTCATTCTCGTTGACACGCCCGCCGCGGTGGTGGGCAACGTCGCGCTCGTGATCGCTCTCGTCTGTCTGCTGCCGTTCCTCTTCGATGGGCTGGTCGCCCTTTTCGGGTTGGTGCAGGGCCTCTTTGGCAGCGCCGCGACTCGGCTGGCGCTTACCGAGCTACGAGCCCCACAGACCCGTGTTCGCTCGCTTGCGATCGCTGCGACGGCCGCGGTCGCGGTATTCGGCATCGCGGAGTTCCAGGGCACACAGGCGAACCTGAACGCGGGTCTGGACGGCTCTGCTCACGGCATCGACTCAACCGCTGATGTGTGGATCGCTCCCAGCGGAGAATCCAACGCGTTTGCGACCATCCCGTTCAAAGACCCGCACGCGGCGGCTCTCGCGCACCTACCGGGTGTCAGGGATCTCGGCATCTACCGCGGTAGCTTCTTGAACTGGGGCAAGCGGCGTCTTTGGATCCTTGCGCCCCCACGTGGCGTGGGGGATTCGCTCCTTGCAGGTCAGCTCGCGAGTGGTAGTCCGGAGTTCGCGACCGCAAGGGTCAGTCAAGGTGGCTGGGCCGTGCTCTCGCAGGCGCTGGCCTCCGAACATCACTTGCACGCCGGGCAGATTTTCACACTACCTTCGCCACGACCGATGAGCATGCGGATCGCGGCGCTCAGCTCGAACCTCGGCTGGCCGCCGGGCGCGATCATTATGAACTCAAGCGACTACGCGCGCGCGTGGGCAAGCAGCGAGCCAAGCGCCTACCAGATCCTTACAAAGCCCGGCGTTTCGCCCGCAACAGTAAGTCGTATGGTGAGGCACACCCTCGGGCCAGAAACGGGCCTCGCAGTCGAAACGACAGCCGAACGCGAGCAACGCCACTACGCCCTGGCCAATCAGGGTCTCTCCCGGCTGACACAAATCAGGCTGCTCGTACTAATCGCAACTCTGCTCGCAGTCACGGCTGCCATGAGCGCAATGATGTGGCAGCGCCGTGATCTTGTGGCGTTCATCAAGTGCGGGGGCTACTCACGAGGCGTTCTGTTGCGGTGGTTGTTGTGCGAGAGCGTGGTGATGCTCGCGACCGGCTGCTCGATCGGGGCCGTCTTTGGTATCTACGCCCAGCTGCTTGGAAGTCACTTTCTGGCAATCATCACGGGCTTTCCGATCACCTTCAACCTCGAAGCGCTTGCCGCGCTTTCGAGCTTTGCGCTTGTCACCCTGGTTGCCACCACAATCGTCGCCTTGCCGGGTTATCTGGTAGTTCGTGTGCCCCCGCGGACGGTCAGCCCAGCTTTCTAGCTGACCGTCCGCCAGTCGCTCACGAGGCGCTGGCGGTGCCCAGCATCCACTCCGCAGCGAGAGGCTGGCCGTCTACGACGCGCAAGGTGCGCAGCCGTCGGAAGGTACGGGAGCAGTCCCTGCAATGTGACCAGCCACCGGCTTTGGGCCTCAGCGCCGACTGGGCGAGGCGCCGGAAGGTTGCCTGGGCCTCCAGTCGGGCGAGCCCGGCGCCGACACAGAAGTGCGGACCGCCGCCAAACGCGAGGTGAGGCGGTCCGGAGCGAGCGAGGTCCAGCCGATCCGGGTCGGGGTAGCGCGCCGGGTCGCGGTTCGCGGCGCCAAGCACGATCAGCGCCTGCTGTCCCTTGCATACTTTGGTCTCGCCGAGAACGAGATCGGATCGGGCAACGCGAGAGGCGACCTGGGCGGGGCTGTCATAGCGCAGGAGCTCCTCGACGGCTTGGGGAGTCAGATCGGAATGCCGCCCGAGCCAGTCGAGCTGGTCCGGTTGCTCGAACAGCGCGAGCGTGCCGTTGCCGATCAGGTTCGCAGTCGTCTCATGACCCGCGACGAGCAACAGCAGGCACATCGTGATGATCTCATCGGTCTGCAGCGCAACGCCACCGTCGGGGGGATGGACCAGCGCACTCAGAAGGTCCTCGCCTGGATCCGCTCGCCGCTGGGCGACAATTGGAACGAGGAACAACATCAGCGTCATCGCCGCCGTGCCCGCATCCTGGGCCTCCTGCGGCGTCGGGTCGAGTTCGAGCATCCTTGCCATCTTGGGGGTCTCTGAACGCAGCAGCTGCGCACCTTCGACGCCGACGTCAAACAGCTCCGCGATTACCGCGAGTGGGATCGGGTAAGCGAGCCCACTCATCAACTCGATTGGTTCGCCGTCGGCGAGCGGCGCGAACGCGCTGTCGACGATCGCGGCCACGCGCTCTGCGATCCGCCGCATCGCCCGAGGGGTGAAGAAGCGGTTCACAGCGGTCCGTAGGCGCGTGTGGGTCGGCGGATCGCTCATCAATAGCGACCTGCTCCACAGGTCCGTCGCAGGGCCTGGCCCACCCAGCGAGGCGAGCAGCTGCGGGCTGTTGCGAGGATCGGAGCTCCACTCGGGGCTGCGCAGAACGGCTGCCGCGTGCTCGTGGGAGAGCACCAGGTGGGCGCCGAGCTGCTCGCTCCACTGGACCGCCGCCCGCGCGCGCGCGGCGTGGTAGGCGGGATAGGGATCCTCGGTCGGGAACGGCCACGCTGCCCAGTCAGGCATGGCTGCTCGCTGTCTGGCGCTCGGCGAAGAACGCGTGGTCGAGCTTGCCCATAGCCGTGAACGGGGCCGCATCCTCGAAGAACTCGGCGGCGATCGACCCCCAGTAGTTGCTGGCGCGTAGCTCGGCGATCACGGATGCCTCGCCCATCTCGATCCGGCTCACGATCGTGTACTCGGGTGACGCGGTGATGTATCGAAAAGCGTTGGCCGAAGGACCGGTCGGTGAGAACTTGCGCTCGATCCACCCGGCCACATACTCGGGTGTGACGGTGAACGGCTGCTCCGCCCACCACAGTTCCCATGGCTCCCGCCAGTACGCGAACACTTCCTCGGGGGTGACGGGGTCTGAGGAGCGCCAGAACCCAGCCTCCACGCTTACCCGCCAGGTCGCAAGTACATCATTGCGCAGACATTCGCGCGCGACCGTGTTCATCATCTTCACGTGCTCACTCCCGAACCGCTTCATGCAGCCGAAGTCCAGAAAGCTCACACTCCCGTCGTCGTGAAAGACGTAGTTGCCGGGATGCGGATCGGCGTGGAACACATCGAAGCGGTAGAAGGAGCCAAAGGTGAAACGGTGGATCGCCTCCGCCCAGCTGTCGCGCAGCTCCTGCTCGGCGATGAGGGCGTCGCTCCAGGATTTGCCCTGCACAAGCTCCTGGGTCAGCACCCGATCGGTGCACAGCTCGCCGATCACCTCCGGAACGTGAATAAACGGGTGTCCGCGGTAGATGTCAGCGAACTCGATCTGGTTGGCAGCCTCGAGGCGGTAGTCGAGCTCCTCGGTGATGCGCGCCTCCAGCTCCCGCGCCCCACCGCGCAGGTCGAAGCTCATCCTCCGCGGCGACAGACCGCCGACCAATCCCAAGAACGTAGCCAGCAACTCGGTGTTCTTGAGGTCGGCGCGAATCGCGGCAGCCACCCCGGGGTACTGGATCTTCACCGCGACAGCGCGGCCGTCGTGCAGCCGCGCGGCGTGAACCTGGCCGATCGACGCCGCCGCCAGCGGGTGCCAGTCGAACTCCACAAACGCGCTCTCGGTCGGTCGAGCGAGCTCGCGCTCGAGCACCGCGCGCGCGAGCTCGGGCGCCATCGGCGGCGCGTCGTCGCGCAGCCGCGTCAGCGCCGCCTGGTAGATCGATTGGAACTCTCCCGGCACCGCGGGACTGGCTGAAACGAACGACAGCATCTGCCCCGCCTTCATCAGCGCGCCCTTGGAGCGGCCGAGCAGCTCGGCGTAGCGCTCCGCCGTGCGGACGTGGAACTCGGTGCTGTCCGCGCCCGTCAGCTTGCTGCGCAGCGCAACCACGACCGCCTCGCCGGCGGTGCGAGCGCTCAGAGCAGCCAGCGGTGCGGTGCGCCGCAAGCGGCCCTCGCCGATACCGTCGCCAAGCCGCGTCGCATCGCCTGCATCTGCATCTGAGGGGAACCCGGTATCGGACACTCAACACATCTCCTTCTCTATTTACTGACTTCAGCTAAGTGTATACTTAGTTCCGCCCATGTCAAGCACAACGCGCGACCGCATCGTCGACGAAGCGATGCGCCTGTTCAGCCAACATGGCTACACGGGCACGAGCATCGCCAAGATCGAGGCCGCCGCCGGACTCACGCCCGGAGCCGGCGGGCTCTACCACCACTTCCACAGCAAGGAAGCCGTACTCGTCGCCGGCATCGAGCGCCAGCTCTCGCGGCTCGGCGCACTCCGTGAGATCCGCCGCGTGCTCGGCCCGCTCGGAGATCTCAAAGCCGAACTCACGCTGACCGCCCGCTATGTGCTCGCTGAGCTCGACAGCGAGTCCGAGCTACTGCGCATCCTCGCCTCCGAAGCACGCAATCGACCGCAGCTGCTGACCGTCGCCGTCGAGCAGTTCGTGAGCTCCACATTTACCGGCTTTGCCGCTTGGATCGGCGAACGCTCCGAACACGCGATCCCAGAGGAGAAGGCTACGGCGATAGCCGCCTTTGGGCTCGGTTCGCTCCTCTCCTCGCGCCTGCTGCGTGACGTTCTCGGCATCCCCACCCAAGTCGACGACGAGACACTAGTAGACACCTGGGTGCAGATCATGACCAGGACGCTGTCCACTCCCGCAGCCGAGAGCCCGACCTGAATGCGCCCTCAAGTGGATCGCAGCACGACCGTCCTGGCCTACTCTGTCGGCGATGAGGACTTGGCCGTTTGCGTCGCTGGCGTCGAAAACGCCCGCGGGGGGAGCCGATGCGCTGTCCGGCGGAGCTCCCCCAGGATCGATCCTGCCTGAACCACCACGTCGCGCTTGGTGGATGGCGAAGCGCGTCCTGCTTGCGGGTGTCGGGATTGTTCTGCTCGCGGGTGGGGCGACCTACACCATGGTGCGCAACGAGGTCAGCAAAGTGGTCGAAGCGCTCGACCAGAACAAGCCGGTCAAGGTCGCGCCAAAGGTGCTCGCTCCCGCGAGCAAAGGCGCGCCCGAGACGCTGCTGCTGATCGGCAATGACGAACGCCCGCCGCCGAAGAACAACCCCGGGGGGGCGGTCCTGCCGCACTCCAACGAGATGCTGCTCGTGCGCATCGACCCGAGCAAGCCGACGATCTCGATGCTCTCGATCCCGCGCGAGCTGCAGGTGACATTCACCGCACCCAACGGAGAAACGATCACCAATCGCATCAACTCTGCCTACACGTACGGCTTCGAGGATGGCGGCACCTCAGGCGGCGTCAAGCTGATGGTCGAAACGCTCAAGCGTGTGCTCGGCATCCCAGTCATCAACCACGTGTTCGTAACGAACTTCAGCAAATTCAAGCGCGCGGTCGATGAAATGGGCTGCATCTACATGACCGTGGACAAGCGCTACTACCACGTCAACGAACCCGAAGGCGAACAGTATTTTGAAATCAACCTGCAGCCGGGTTATCAGCGCCTGTGCGGCAAACAGGCGCTCGAATTCGTCGCCAACCGTCACGAAAGCACCTCGCTAATCCGTGACGCGCGCGACCAGCGCTTCCTGCTCGAAGTCAAGGCCGAGTACGGCGCGACGCTCTTTGAAAACCGCGAAAAGTTCGAGCGGATCCTGGGCAAGGCCATGGAAACCGACCTGCACGGCGAAGAACAGGTGCTGCAGCTGCTCGAGCTCTTGATCGAATCGGCTGGCAAGCCGGTACGCCAGGTGCCCTTCCATGTGACCCTGCTGCCCACAGTCGACACCGCCACGCCAGAACAGATCGACGAAGCGGTGCAGTCGTTCCTCAACGGCACCGCTGCGATCCCCACGCAGAAGTTGAACCAGGCGGTGGACGCCGCTCGCCCACACCCTCACGCACACGGCGGCGCTCCCGCGCTCTCCCTGACGCCAACCTCCGAAGAAGCACTCGCGCAGGCGCGCTCAGCCGCGCCACAACTGCCCTTCGCACTCGAGTATCCGCGTGTGCGCAACGCATACGCGAGCGCCGAACCCGACACGCTGCGGCTGTACCGCATCCGCGACCGGCATGGTCGCCTTCACCCCACCTATGTGATCGTCATCGACCGGGGAGGGCTGGGCGAATTCTACGACGTGCAAGGGAGCACCTGGACCGATCCGCCGCTGCTGAACGACCCGAGCCAGACCGTCCAGATCGGCTCGCGCACCTACAGCCTGTTCTACGCCGGGGAACAGATCAGAACGATCGCCTGGCATGAAGCAGGCGCCGAGTACTGGATCCAGAACACGCTCACCAACAGCGTCCAGCCGCGCGAGATGTTGGCGATGGCCGAGCAGACACTGCCCGTCGTCAGCGCCCGCGCCATCAGCGCCCAGGCGACCCAGGCGATCCCAGCCGTGCACGGCTTCAAACTGCCCCCGCGAGCACTCGCGGCCACGAGCCTCACCGCCAAGCTCGCGGCCGCGCTCGGCTTCCTGGGCCTGGGCGCCGTCGCCCTGCTCACCGTGCTCCTGCTCACCCGCCGGCGCGAGCTGATCGTCCTGCGCGAGCAGGTCGCACAGGCGATCGCCCTCGAAGCCCGCCAACGCTCGCGCGGGTGACTCCCCAGCCGCTCGCGCACGACCGCGCCAAGCCATCCGCAATCGACGATCGCGCCAATCGAGCAGCGGGTCGGCGAAATACACTCGCCGGAAGCTGTCGAGGGCGTACACGCCACCTGCAGACGACGACGAGGAGGACCGATGACAGAACCCGCTGCGGTAACGACTGAACCGCATCTCGCTGGCCCGGTGAAGACCGAGCATCATCTCGCGAAAGCGCTGCACCCCAGCCCGCACGTGATCAGGGAAGCGATGGGCGAGGTCGACGGCTTCAACGCAAAGTTCGCAGTGCTCATCACCCGACTGGTCGGCACGATGTGGTGCGCATACCTGTTCGGCCTCATCGCACTGCTCGGCCTCAGCCCGGCACTGAAACCCGGCGGCGAGGGAATCGTCGCGTGGATCGCGCAGACATTCCTGCAGCTCGTGCTGCTGTCGGTGATCATGGTCGGACAAAACGTGCAGAGCCTGGCTTCAGATGCGCGTGCTGCAAACACGTTCAAAGACGCCGAGACGATCCTCGACCGCCTCGACCTACACACGCAGGGCGGTCTGAAGGCGATCCTCGACCGCCTGGATGAAATCACCCCCGGCGCGGCGGGTCCCAGCGCTTCGAGCGCAAGCAAGCCCGCTCGTGAGGGAACCTGACAGACGCCTGCGCGCTTGGACCTTGGGCGCGGCGTCGGCCCTAGCGGGGTGCGATCCGCCGCAGCCGCACGCCGCCCAGCTCGATTGCCTCTCCCCCACCGGGCAGCTCTTGTGGGAGCTCCAGCACGATCTCCACCAGTCCTTCAACAGACTCGCTCGCGGCCGCCTCGAAGCGAATCTCACCGCCGTCCACGCGCAGGACCGGTCCGTCCCCGCCACTGCGTACGTCCCCGCCACTCCGACCATCCCCGCCACTCGGCCCGTCGCCGCCACCCACCGCTCCGTCCCTGCCGTTCACGGGCACACCCAGCACCGCTCCCCAGCGGGCCGCCACCACCGCCGGATCGGCGACCGCGAGGACGATGCCCGCCAGGCGGCCCGCAGCGCCAGCGCCGATCTGGCCCGTCCACGCCGGCCCGCCCCAGCGCCACGTGCCGTACGGCCGCGATTCGTCCAGCGACACGATCGCCCCGCGCATGTCCGCCGGGTGCAGATGCGTGCCCGAGATGTCCGGCAGGTCGATCTGCCACACCACACGCACGCCCAACCCCAGCGCGCGCGAGCGCGCTCCCTCAAGATCTTCAAAGTCGAAGATCGCCATGTAGCCGCCGTCGCCGCCATGGCGCGTCAGGTAGCGGCCCGCCGCCGTGTCCGCCTGTGTCGGCGCGACCACCTCCAGGAAACAGTCGCCCAGCGCGAACACCACATTCTCCAACCCGAACGCGCCCACTCCCGGATCGCGAAACGGCTCATCCAAGCTCAGCGCCGTGCGCAGCGCTGAGGCCACCGGCTCCAGCTCGCCCGCCACCAGCACCGCCTGGCGCAGCCTGACCCCTGATCCAGCTCCGTTCACCGGTCGAAGGCTATCCCTCTGACGCCGCCGTGCGGCGCCCGCGCGTCTGACGCGCCGGGCCGCGACCCACAGCGCGCGCAGTCACCGCTGGCTCGGGTGCAGCGTGCGCATATCTGGGAGCGGCGGCGGACGCAGGCGCTGATAGGCGAACGCGCCAGCGAGCAGCAGCAGCCCGAGCACGATGAACGAGGCCACGCGATAGACCGACGTCAACGTGGAGAGGTCGTACAGGAACACCTTCCCGACCGCCATGAGCAGCAGCGCGAGGCCCGCTGTCCGCAGCTGCACGATGTTGGCGCGCAGGCCCGCGATCAGCGCCGCCAGCCCGACGACGCTCCAAAGCGCACTGAGCGCAACCTGGCCCTGCTGGCGCACGCTGAGATCGAGCACGACGTCGCTCACCGCCGTCGATGTCGGCTGAAACGCCGTGACGATCGCGACCGACGCCAGGTACAGGACGCAGGCGCCCGCGCCGATCAGTGGCCAATACCGCCGCCCGGTGCCTGGCTGCGCCAGTCCCACGCGCAGCCCCACCGCTGCCAGCGCACCGAGCGCCAGCGTGGCCGCGCCAAGGTCCGCGACACCGGTAGCAAGCGCCACCGGGGGCGCCTCCAGCGCCAGCACGTGCAGCGCAGCGCCGCTCACGAATGCGATGGCGCCGACGCGGGTGAGCGCGTCATCGCTGCGGGAGCTCAGCCGCGCGAGCGCGAGCCCCTCGAACGCCCACGTCGCCACGAGCGCCGCGCCGCCGAGAGCCGACGCCGTCAGATAGGCGATCGCGACCAGGCCGAGGCTGTCGAGCAAGACTCGCCAGGTCGTCCGCTCGGCCGTGCCCAGACGGCCACACGCGATGCAGCTGGCGGCGAGCACCGACACCGACAGCAGCGGCAATAGTTGCGCATCCCCCGTGCCGAGCGCGCTCGGCGGCGCCTCGAACAGGACGCCGATCAGCGCGAGCGCGATCTGCGCACTGACACCGAAGCCAAGCAGGGTCTCACCGGAGCTCTGTGAGGAGCTCTCGGAGACGTTCTCGCCGGAGCGCTGCTGGACAGTCCGACGCCCCAGCCATGCAAACGCAACCGCCGTGCCGCTCCAGCCAAGCGCCAGCGTGACGCCGTGGGCGCTGAGGCCCAGGGCGGCGTCGGCGAGCGCCACACCAATTGCGATCAGCAGCCGACGCAAAGGCAGCGAGATGCGCACGCGCCGAGTACGCCACACAGCACAGCCCAGGTGAGCGCCGGCGAGTCCGGCCAGCCACAGATCGCCCGCCGTCGGCCCCGCCGCGAAGCCGAGGGCGAGACGCCCGACGACCGCCGCTACGCACGCGCTCAGCACCAGCGCGGCCGTCGAGCAAGGCACGAGCCGCTCCTCTGTGCAGCGCAGCTGCACTGCGACCGCGCCAACCACGCCGAGCCCGGCAAAGCCAGCGAGCACGAGCATGTCCAGGACCACCGACCGGTTGCCCAGCACCCACCCGGCCCACTGCGGGACGCACATCAGCACCGCGCCCGGCAGGAGCCATCCCGCGCGCCCGCCCCAGCGGCTCGCCAGCCCGGTCGTTATCGCGCCGACCAGCAGCGCAGCGCCCACCGCGAGCGAGCCCGGCAGCAGGCCGTAGACGTCGCTCGCGACAAACAAGCTGGCAAACAGTCCGGCGCTCGCGGTGCCCACGATCATGATCGCCGCGTCTGTCCTACCGCGGTGATCGTGCAGCCACACGCCAGCGGCCATCAGTGCCGCCGATGCCGCCGCCGCGAGCAGCACACGCGCCTGCTCGCCGATCCATCCGTGGGAGATCGCCAGCGCGAGGAACAGGATGATGCCGAGCAACGTCGCCGCGCCTCCCAGCCAGGCCAAGATGCGACCGCCGAGCACATCGCCGAACGAGTCCCCCTCGACGGTGCTGATCGCGCCTGCCAGACGACGCTCGAATCTTGCGCTGCGCGCTTGCCGCCCCTTCTGGTGTGCCTGGGCAATCATTGCCTACCTCCTTAGTGACCGATGGTTGATAAGCAGGGTAGGGCACTGCCCTACGCTTGTCAACCTCCGTTCAACAAGCTGTTGACCGACGATCAAGTAGGATGGCCACGAATGGCTGGCACGCCTGCCTACACGCGACTGCAGGTCGACGAGCGTCGGCGCCAGCTGCTCGACGCCGGCGCAGCGCTGTTCGCGCAGCACGCCTACGAGGAGATCTCGATGCGCCAGATCGCCGAGGCCGCCGGCGTGTCCAAGCCGCTGCTGTATCACTACTTCCCCTCCAAGAACGACCTCTTTATGGCGGCCGTCACCGAGGCAGCTTCCGAACTGCAGGGCCTGATCGCACCGAGCGGCAACGGCACCCCCGTCGAGCAGCTGACCGCGAGCCTCGATGCCTATCTCGCCTGGATCGAGGACAACGGCCAGACGTGGTCGAAGCTCATGCAGAGCGCCGCCGCGCTCCCGGCCGCGCGCGAGCTCGTCGAAGGCTTCCGCGCACGGACGATGGACATGGTGCTGGCCGAGCTCACCGGCAGGCGCAAGCCACGCCCAGCGCTGCGCACCGCGATCAAAGGCTGGCTCGGCTACATGGACGCAGCGATCCTCGACTGGACGCAAGCGCAGGACCTGCCACGCGAGAAGCTGCGAGACCTGCTGCTCGCGGCGTTCGTCGCCAGCCTGTTCGCCGCACAGCAGACCGACCCTATGGTCGAGCTCAACCTTGGCTGAGGTACGAGCTTGACACGCTCGCGACGCCGGCGAACGCATGCGCCTGCAGCTGGGCCGCCCGGCGTGCGGCGTACTCGACCACAAAGGCATCCACCACATCCGGGTCGAATTGGCTGCCGGCGCACTTGCGCAGCTCACGCAGCGCATCCGCCTCAGATTTGGCTTCGCCGAACGGGCGCTCGGAGATCATCGCGTCGAAGGAGTCGCACGCGAACACGATCTGGCTCGCCAGCGGGATCTCCTCGCCGGCCAGTCCGCGCGGGTAGCCGCTGCCGTCAAAGCACTCGTGCGTCGCTCCCACGATCTCCGCGATCCGCGCGAGCGCCGGTGCCGCGCTGAGGATGCTCGCGCCGATGATCGGGTGGTGGCGCATCAGCTTCCACTCATGATCGTCCAGCGGGCCCGCTTTGTGCAGCAGCGAATACGGGATCGCCACCTTGCCAATGTCGTGCAGCTCGGCCGCGCGCACCGCGTCGGAGAGATCCACGCCGGCGAGGCCCAACCGGCGGGCGACGCCGTCGGCGAGCTCAGCGACGTGCGAGGAGTGGCTGTGCAGCGCGGGCTCGTGCGCCGCGAGGATCTGCAGCGCCAAATCGCGGGTCTGCCTGCCCGCGCTCGCGCGGCTGGTGTCCTTGTGCGCGTACATCCGCTCGTCGGCCAGCTGCAGCGCCAGCTCGGGATCCGCGGCCTCGACGGGCAGCGTCACCGAACCGTACGAGCTGGTGATCGAGAAGCCGTCGCCCTCGGCACTGAGCGCCTGCAGGCAGTCGCCCACCATCGCCTCGCCGCTGTCCGCCCACAGCAGCGCGCAGAACTCGTCGCCGCCGAGGCGGTACGCGCAACCGCTGCCGCCAACCGCGCGCTTGAACGCCTGCGCGAGGCGGCTGAGCAGCAGATCGCCGCCGAGGTGGCCGAAGCTGTCGTTGTAGGCCTTGAAGCCGTCCAGGTCGAACAGCAGCAGCCGCAAAGGCCGGCCGCTGCTCGCCTCGGCCCACACCGCGTCCAGATCCTGCGCGAGCTGGCGACGGTTGGCCAGCCCCGTGAGCGGGTCGATCGTCGCCTCGCCGCGCTGGTGCAGTTCGGCCGACTGCAGCGCCCACACGATCGACACCACCGCCGTCAGCAGCGCGAGCGTCGCGAACACCGGTACCGGGTCGTGCAGCGTCGCGCGGGGATCGAATCCGAGCGTGACCGTGAGAATCACCGCGACCGTCAGCGCCAGACCGGCAACCACCACCTGGGGCCGGAAGCGCGCCGCGACCATCCCCGCGGGCAGCACCAGCCACGGCAGCGCCGGGCTGACCGGACCGCCGCTGAGGACCACACCGATCGCGAGCAGCGCCAGGGTGATCAGGATCGCGCTCACGCTCACCCGCTCGGGGTGAGCGCTGCGGGCCATGCGAAGATCGACGCTCAGGAGGTTCAGCGCCGAGAGCGCGAACAGGATCAGCGTCCACCAACCCAGCCACGGCGCGGAAATCAGCAGCGTGACTCCCACCGCGCCCGATCCGACCTTGCGAATCATGCGCACGCGCGCGCTTGCATCGAGCACCCGCCCGCGATCCCGATCAGTAGGACAGAGCCAGCTTTCTGACATTCCACCAACCATCTCGTCTGCGGCGCGCCGCGTCTTTAGAAGTGCACGTGCCACGAGCTCGAAACTGGTCGCCGTCGGCGGTCCCATATATCTCCAGGAGCCGAAAGGTACCGATATTCGGGGCCCGTCGCGACTGGGCTTTCGGGAGGCAGGAATCATGCCTGCTGTTACCTATACGCCCGTTAATTGGGTGTTCTAACGTGTCTTTAACTCCGCTGTAAACAACTGCGCAACAACTGTCCGCTTAGCTTCATCGCGGGGAACGTTTTGTCCGCGGACCTGGGGGGGCTGGGGGGGGGACATGGGAGAAACGGAAGGGGATATGAGATGAGAAACACGGAGCGGGGGCAGCGATGGCAGCTGCGCTAGATCCGAGGATGACCGCACCGCCGCAGCATCCAGCGCCGGCGCACGGACGGGGCAGCCGCGAGAGCCTGTCCACAACGCATCTTGTCTCGCAGGCCGTCAGGCGAGCGCAGGAAGGCGACCGTGAGGCGCTCGGATTCCTGTACGCCCGCTACGCCGACAACGTGTACGGCTACGTGCGCAGCATCGTCCATGACCAACACGAGGCCGAAGACATCACCCAGCATGTGTTCGCCAAGCTGATCCACGCGATCGGCAAGTACGAGGAGCGCGACGTCCCGTTTTTTGCGTGGATCCTGCGCGTCTCGCGGAACGTCGCCGTCGACCACATCCGCCGCCAGCGCGCGATCCCAGTGGAGGAGGTGCGGGCGGTCGAGGACGGCGGCGGCGGGCCGGAGGACGGGGAGCGGATGAACGATCTGCGGGAGGCTCTCGCGAGGCTCCCCCCGGACCAGCGAGAGGTGCTCATTCTGCGCCACTTTGCCGGCCTGTCGCCGACCGAGATCGCAGAGCGCACCGGCCGCACGGAGGGCTCCGTCCACGGGCTGCATCACCGCGGGCGCCGAGCGCTGACAGCCGAGTTGACCAGCCGCGGGGCCGCCCCGGCGACGGCGCGTCCGCGGCGCGGTCACGGCGAGGCGTCCAGTCACGGCGAGGCGTCCGGATAGGGGCTTCGCGCGATTCGCCGCGCGATGCGACCGCTGTCGACGTCCGCCAGGTAGTACAGGACCGCGAACGCGACGAGCTCCTGCACCGGCACACCCAGACGGGCGCTCTCCCGTTCGAGCCCTTCCCACGCGAAGCCCTCCAGCCGCAGGTTCAGACTACGCTCGGCTGCAGCCGCCTGAGGATCTCCGGACGGTGATCCACTCACCTTGGGCCTTGACCTAATGACCGCACACTCCCATTCAACGGCGAGCGCACGTGAGCGCTCACGCCGCCGGGGCCTCGGGCGGGGACCAAAAAAGGCCGGTTCACGCACCACCAGGCCGGCGATGATAAACCCATTCATACACTAACGCCAGAGATGAGTTAAGTAAACAACGAGGCCGTCCGATATAGCCGCCATGCGCACGTCACCGCTACCGCTCGCGTCGGCGCTGCGCGCGAGCGAGCGGCGCTTGCTGGGCACGGCCACGGCCCTCCTGGTCGCGCTCGTCGCGGTGACCGCCGTGCGCGCGGTGTTCCACGTCGGCGGCCATTCGTTCGGAGAGGTGATCCGCGACTGGGTCACCTCGGCGGTGTACATCCTCGTGGGATTAATCGTGTGCTGGCGCGCGATTCGCACGACCGAGGCACGGCGCTCATGGATGATCTTCGCGTTCGGCATCTCGATCTACGGCCTCGGCAACGTGCTGTGGGCTGCGTGGATCGAACACCTCCCCAACCCCCCGATCCCGTCGATCTGCGACGGGATGTGGCTGACGCTGTATCCGGCCTGCTACATCGGCATCCTCGGGCTAGCGCGCGTGCGCGAGCAGCGGGTCCCGGCGCGGATCTGGCTGGACGGCGTCATCGCCGGGCTCGGGGTCGCGGCGATCGGCGCGGCGATCGTGCTGCGCCCGGTGCTGGCGTCGGTGTCGGGCAACACCGCGGCGGTCATCACCGAGATGGCCTACCCGATCTGCGACCTGCTGCTCGCGGCGCTGGTCGTCGGCGTACTCGCGCTGCGCGGCTGGCGGCTGGACCGGATGTGGACGATGCTCGGCGCCGGCTTCCTCGCGCTGGCGACGGCCGACTGCATGTACGCGCTGCAGGTCGCCGGCGGTGCCTCGGCGCCGAGCAGCGCGACAAACCTCGCGTATGACGTCGGCGTGCTGCTACTGGCGCTCGCAGCGTGGCAGCCGGGGGCGACGCTCGAGGCTGACACCGTGCCAAGCCCGGCGGTGTTGGGGATCCCGGCGGCCTTCACGCTCAGCGCGCTCGGACTGCTGATCTACGACCACTTCAGCCGGCTGGACCCACTGGCACTCACGCTGGCGCTGCTGACGATGCTCGCCGCCTTCGCGCGCACCGGGCTCGCGTTTCGCGACGTCGGCGCGCTCGCCGAAACGCGGCGACAGGCGCTCACCGACGACCTCACCTCGATGCCCAATCGCCGTGATTTCCTGCGGCGCCTGCACGACGCGATCATCGCCTGCCGGGCGAGCGACACCAGCGTGGCGCTGCTGCTGTTCGATCTCGACCACTTCAAGGAGCTCAACGACACGCTCGGCCACGACGCCGGCGACCAGCTGCTGCGCCAGGTGGGCGAGCGTCTGCACACGGTTCTGCGCGCCAGCGACACGGCCGCCCGTCTCGGTGGCGACGAGTTCGGCGTCCTGCTGTCCGGTCCGTGCGACACCGCGCGTGCGGAGCTGGTGGCGGACAAGATCCTGGAGGCGATCGCCGAGCCCTTCCCGATCAAGGGCCTGAACCTGCGCGTGACCGCGAGCATCGGCATCGCCCTGTTCCCCGTGCACGCCCGCGATGACGAGCAGCTGATGCAGCACGCCGACGTCGCCATGTACGAGGCCAAGGGCACCCAATCCGGGCGCGCGTGCTACGCAAGCGAGCGCGACAATCACTCGCTCGAGCGCCTGACGCTCGCCGGAGAGCTCTCGCGCGCGCTGGAAAACGGGGAGATCGAGGCGCACTACCAGCCCAAGGCGGACGCCAGCAGCGGCAGGATCGTCGGCGTCGAGGCACTCGTGCGCTGGCGCCACCCCGACCGCGGGATGATCCCACCCGACGAGTTCGTCGCGTTGGCCGAGCAGGCGGGACTAGGCCGCGCGCTGACGCGCAGGATGCTGGAGCTCGCGCTGACCCAGGTCAAGGCCTGGCGCGAGGCCGACCTCGACCTGCACGTCGCCGTCAACACCACGGTCGCCGATCTGCTCGACACACACTTCCCCACCGAGGTCGCAGCGATGCTGGAGGCCCACGGGCTGCCCCCCGAGGCGCTCGTGCTGGAGGTCACCGAGAACATGGTGCTGGCCGACCCCGTCCGCATTGGCGACGTGCTCGCGCAGCTCGGCGAGCTTGGCCTGGGCCTGTCGCTCGACGACTTCGGCACGGGCTACTCCTCGCTCACCCACCTCAAGGCGCTGCCCGTCGGCGAGGTCAAGATCGATCGCTCGTTCGTCGGGCGCATGACCTCCGATCCCGTCGACGCCGCGATCGTCGAGGCGACGATCCAGCTAGCGCACAGCATCGGCAGCCGTGTCGTGGCCGAGGGCATCGAGGACCACACGACGTGGAGCTCGCTCGTCGCCAACCACTGCGAGCTCGTCCAGGGCTACGCGCTCTCGCGGCCGCTGCCCGCCGCGGAGCTCGAGGAGCTGCTGCGCGCCGAGCCCGTCCCCACCGCGCCAGCCCGCGTCGAGGCCTCGGCCGGTGCGAAGCGCTCCCCCGATGAGATCGGTGCGGCGGGCGCACCGCTGGGGGGCAATGGCGCGAACGGGAGCGTGCCCAAGGCGCTGCGCGATCTCAGCGCGCTGAAGCGCTCGCACCCGATGATGGACGCGGTGATCGAGGAGGTCGACGGGCGCACGATCCGCGTCGGCTCGCAGTGGCTTGCGGACTTCGCCTCGTGCAACTACCTCGGCTTCGATCTGGACCGCGAGATCATCGACGCGGTGCCCGCCTACCTGGACGCGTGGGGCACGCACCCGAGCTGGTCGCGCCTGCTGGGCAGCCCGGTGCTCTACGAGCAGATCGAGGAGCGCCTGACGGCGCTGCTGGGCAGCCCCGACTCGCTGGTGCTGCCGACGATCACCCACATCCACATGTCGGTCATCCCAGTGCTGGCGGCGTCGGGGACGATCTTCCTGGACTCGCGCTCGCACAAGACGATCTTCGACGGCTGCCAGATGGCAAAGACGCGCGGTGCGAGCGTCAAGCGTTTCCGCTTCGAAGATCCCCAGCACCTGGACGAGCTGCTGCGGGCCGCACCCGGCGGCACGCGGCTGGTGTGCATGGATGGGGTAAACAGCATGACCGGCAACGCACCGGACCTGCGCACGTTTGCACAGGTGGCGCGCGAGCACGGAGCGCTGCTGTACGTGGACGATGCACACGGTTTCGGCGTGATCGGCGAACGCGGCCCCGACGAGCGCTGTCCGTATGGGATGCGCGGCAACAGCATCGTCCGCCACTACGACGAGAGCTACGAGAACCTGATCCTGGTCGGCGGCTTCTCCAAGTCCTACTCCTCGCTGCTGGCGTTCATCGCGTGCCCGACCGAGACCAAGGAGATGCTGAAGGTGGCGGCGCCGCCGTACCTCTACTCGGGGCCCTCTCCGGTCGCCTCGCTGGCGAGCACGCTCGCCGGCTTCGACGTGAACGAGCGCCGCGGAGAGAAGCTGCGTGAGGCGATCCACAAGCACACGCGCCGCGTCCTGGACTGCCTGACGCGGCTCGGAGTCGCCACCCCCAATCGTTCGAGCCTGCCGATCGTTGAGGTCCCGTTGCGCGACCACACGCGCATCGGCGCGGTGGGCCAGCTGCTGTTTGACCGCGGCGTGTACGTCACGCTCGCGGCCTACCCGCTGGTCCCGCGCGAGGAGGTCGGCTTCCGCATCCAGCTGACGGCGGCGAACACAAACGTTGAAGTCGACACGCTGATCGCGGCGCTCGAGGAGCTCGCCCACCTGCAGGAGCTGCAACCGGCGGAAGTGCAGCTCGAATACCTGCAGCCGAGGAAGCTGCGACCGGCGGAGCTGGAGAGCGTCACGCCGTACGAGACCAGTAGTAGGAACGCGACGCACACGAACGCGACGTGATCGCCCGCTACCGCGCCCTGTTCTCGACGCCGGGCGTCAGCCGACTGCTGGCCAGCTCGGTGCTCGGACGCCTGCCCTCGGGCATGTTCTCGCTCGCGATCCTGTTGCTCGTGCGGGGACGCACTGGCTCGTTCCTAGCGGCGGGCGTGGCAGTGGGGGCATTCGCGCTCGCCGGCGCGCTCGCCGGCCCGCTGCTGGGCGCGCTCGTCGATCGTGTCGGGCAGACACGCGTGCTGCTGCCGGCGGCGGGTGCCCAGGGGATGCTGCTGGTGGCGCTGGTGCTGGTCGCGCAGACACACGCTGCGGTAGCCGCGATCGTCGCGCTGGCCGCGTTGGCGGGCGCCGTGCAACCACCGATCGCAGGCTGCATACGCGCGCTGTGGTCGCAGCTCGCCAGCGATGAGCAGGTGTTGGAGACGGCGTATGCGCTCGACGCGACCACGCAGGAGGTGATCTGGACGCTCGGCCCCCTGCTCGTGGGCTCCACGGCGGTACTCGTCTCGCCGGCGGTCGCGGTGCTGGCATGCGCTGCGATCACCGTGGGCGGAACCGCACTGTTCGCTGCCTCCAAGCTCTCGAGCCGCTGGCAAGCGCAGGCGCTAGGGCACTCGCGGACAGGCGCGCTGGCGAGTCCCGGGCTGCGCGTGATGCTCGGCACGGTGATGCTCGCGGGCGTGGTGATTGGAGCGGTCGAGGTCGGGCTGCCAGCACTAGCGGTGCAGCATGGCGCGCGCTGGTCCGCCGGCCCACTGCTGGCGCTGTTCAGCATCGGCAGCATGGCCGGCGGACTGCTGTACTCGACCGCTAGCTGGCGAGCGCCGATCGGGCGGCGCTACATAGCGCTGCTGCTCGCGATGGCCGCCGGTGTAGCGCCGCTGACCGCCGCGCACGCCCTCGCCGCCGCCTACCCGCTCAGCGTGCTCGCCGGCCTGGGAGTAGCGCCAATGCTCGCGTGTCAGTTCTCGCTCGTGGGAGCGCTCGCTCCGGCAGGTGCCGCGACGGAGGCTTTCACATGGCACCGGGGGGCGACAATCGCCGGCATGGCAGCCGGATCGACGTTCGGGGGATCGCTCATCGACGCCGGCGGCGCCGCGGGCGCGTTCGCGCTCGGCTGTGCGAGCGTGGCGCTAGCCGGCGTGCTGGCCACGCACTGGCGTCAACGGATCGACCCAGTGCGGACACCGGGCGGCGTGAGCGCACTGCCGGCGACGCAACGGTGAGCACGGCGCGACTGCAGCGCTACAGCCGAGGACGCGCGAGGTCTGCCGGCGTAAAGCTCGGGTCGTGCCCGAAGGTCCGTCGCAGCCTGGAGCGCAGGGCGGCATAGCGCCGCACGGCGTCGCTGCGGTGTCCCTGCATGATGTCGAGCTCCATCAATCGGCGGTGTACGTCCTCGTCAAACGGCTGCAGGGTTGCCAGGCGCTCCAGGCTGCGGGCAGCGCTGTCGACCAAGCTCAGCTCCAGGCGAATGTCGACCAGGCGACGCAGCCCGATGCAGGCAAGATCGTGCAAGCGATGGCGCTCAGGCATCGCCCACTCGGCGTAGGGCAGGTCGGCGAGAAAATCGCCCCGATAGATCGCAAGGCCCTGCTCGATCTCCGCGGCGGCGGCCTGCGGATCACGCTCGACGGCCGCCAGCCCGGCGCTCACGTGCGCCTCGAACTCGTCGGCGTCGACCTCGACGTGCTCGAGCTCCAGCCGGTAGGTCCCGCAGCTAGCGGCGATAAACGCCGAGGGCGCACGCGAGCCGCGCTGGGGCTCGAGCTTGCGGCGCAGCACATGCACGTAGTAGCGCACGCTGGCGCCGACCGCATAATCCGCCCCCGGCCAGATGTTCTCGCCGATCTCGTCGACTGCGACCGCGCGGCGGCGTTCGGCGAGCAGGTACTTCAGAAGCTGTCCGGTGCGCTGGTCGAGCCACGCTCCGCCGATCGGCCCCTCAGCCGACTCCACGACGGTCCGCCCCAGCGTGCATATGCGCAGTCTCGGACCGGTCATCCAGTGCAGGGTGGTCCGCCGACGCCGGTCGCCGGCGACGCCCGGTCGCAGCTGGAGCACGACATGGGCGTCCCCGCCGCCGATGGCGGCGGCCGCCACCCACATCGCGCTTGGGCCCACACGCGAGCGGAGGTCTACGCGGATCTCCGGCAGGGCCGCGCCACGGCTGAGCGCGAGGTCCGTCACGCACGCAGCCTCGAGCACCGTGTCGGGCAGGCGACACCCGAGTAATGCACAGCACGTGAGCTCCGCCTCCGGCAGGCCCATCGCCTGGATCAGCCGGGTGGCTTGCAGGTTGCAGCAGACGACCCGTCCGTCGCGATCGAGCACGAGCAGGCCATAGGGAAACGCGCTGAAAGCTTCCGATTCCAGCGACGCTCGCAACGGCGCCTGCGCGCCTTCGTGGCGCTGGATCTGAGAACCCGCGACTGTCGCCATTAGTTCATGCTTGAACAGGTGACTCGACGTGATCCCATCGGGATCGGCGAAGCGTGTCAAAAATAAACCACCTGCTTACTTATTCTCAATATTCGAGTATAGCGAACAGCTGGAAACTACGACAACTGTACTACATGAAGTAGCCGCCAGCATTGAACGACAGATATGCGAGCGTCGCCGCCCGCGGCCCGTCGCCTCGCGGCCAGTCGCCGACGCGATCAGCTCCAGCGCCACCGCCACGCCCGCGGCGACGGCACCTGCTCGAGCGCGCCGGCGGGCAGTGGCGGGATTCTGCCGCCGCCGGCGAGGATCGCGACGGGCACCTCGCAGGTGAGCCACGCGGCAAGCGGCTGCAGGCCGGCGCGACTCAGCTCGGCGGCGATCCCGGGGGCGCGGCCGGAGCAGTCGTGGGCGTCGGAGGCGACGTTGTGAACGAGCCCGTCGCGGACAAGCGCGAGCGCGAAACGGCGCACGTGTCCACCGAAGCGCCCGACGAGTGAGCCGGCGGTGACCGACGTGAGGATCCCAGCGCGCACGAGCGACTCGAGCACGGCGCGGTCGCGGTGAAAGGCGGGACAGCGCTCGGGGTGGGCGAGCACGACGCGGTGTCCCTGGCGCAGGATGTCGAGCACGAGCGAGTCGACGCCGGCGGCGGGGGCATAGGGCGGCTCGATCAGCAGCCACGGGCCACCGCCGAGCCCGAGCTCGGCGAGCTGCTCGGGCTCCATGTCGAGCGCGCTCGTCAGCGCGATCTCCGCGCCGGGGCGGACGTCAATCGCGATCGCCTCCGCCACCAGGCGCTCGTTCAGCTCCGCGACCAGTCGCGCGATCGTGGCCGGATCGTTCGGGTAGCGCGCGCTGATGTGCGGCGTGGCGATCAGCGTGCGTGTGCCGGCGGCACTGGCGGCGCGTGCGAGCGCCAGCGAGCCGTCGATCGTGGCGGGGCCGTCGTCGATGCCGGGGAGCACGTGGCAGTGCAGGTCAATCACTCGAGGACAACCTTAGGGACGAGCCCGCTCCGCGTGCTCCCTACCGCCGAGGAGCGCGAGGGCGGCGCCACGCTCGCGGCGCCACGCAGCGGCAGTGGGCATCAGGCTCGGCAGCGTCTCGGGAACAATCGAGGCCCTCAAGGAGAGCGCGGACCTCATCGAGCCCACCGAGGGTGCAGGATCGGTCACCACCGATCCGCTCCTCGCTCTGTGGCTCAGCCGACGAGGCCTGGCGGGACTACCGTCAGAGAGCGACGACTAGCGAATCGCAACCTCGGCGACCGGCCGGTCGAGAGCACTCAACTCCGTTCAGCGAATCAGGATCGGCGCACTGTAGTTCGAGACATGCGCGCCGTCGTCGATCTTGACCAGCGCGCGATACAGGCCACGGTGGCGCAGACGCACGACGCGGCTGAAGCGCGAAACGCTGGCGGTGCCGGCTTTGACGACGGTGCCGCCCTCGTTGACCGACCTGCCGGGCGTCAGCAACTGGAAGCCGACGAGCGCGCCGACCTCCGCGGGGGCCACATCCCCGTACAGGCGCACGAACCCACGACGGCGGGTGCTGCGCACGTGAAAGGAAACCCGCACCGCAACGCTCTCGATCACCACCTGGCTGGCGACCACGGGATTGCCGACGGTGACGACGCGCAGCTGGGCGTTTTCGAGCAGACCGACGTACGGAAATGAGAAGCCGCCGGCACTGTTGGCGACCTCCGGGTTACCGACATCCTTGAAGCCTCCCAGATAGGGAAACGGGTTGGCCTGCAAAACGATCTCGCGAGTGGACGCGCCCGTCCCCGACAGTGTGCCCTCGACGAAGAACGGGTTACCGAACACGACCGGGTCGGGAACGCCGGCGATCTGAACCGACAGCGGGATCTTCGGCGTGGTGAACGTGCGATCTCCGCCCTTGGTCGTGCCTCCCGAGCTGACGGCGAGCACCCGGTAGTGGTAGGTGACGTCCGGCTGCAGACCTGCGATGGCCTGGCTGACGTCGATCGCGACGGTCCCATTGCCGGCGGGAGCAAGCGGCGACTGGGCGCCGTAGGCGCTGGTGGTGCCGTACTGGAAGACATAGTTGGTGAGCTGGTCATGCGCGTTGACCTCGCCGTGGAGGATCGCCGAAGAGTAGGTCGCGTTGGAGACGCCCCCGGTGTAGACGCCGGGTGCAGGCAGGACGGCTGCCTGCGCGCAAGTGGGAAGCGCGAGCGCGCCCGCGGCCAGAGCGAGCAGGAGCGGCGAGCGCGAGCTCACGGCGGCGCGCGCACACATAGAGCGAAGACGTGCGTTCATATCGGATAGATACCCGCCGCCGGGCAGAAGTAGCGCTGATCCTGACTAGCGGAATATCGATCGTGGCGCCGCTCATCCCGCCGTCGCCGGAGCCAACGCGGGAAGCCCGCCGGGCGCACCCGGCATCTCAACGCCGAGACCGCGCTCGTGGTTGAGGATCAGATCGGCGGCTTCGTTGCGCGAGCGCACGCCGAGCTTGCCGAAGGCCGAGGAGAGGTGGCTCTTGACGGTGCTCTCCGACAGGAACAACCGCTCCGCGATCTGCCGATTCATATAACCCATCGCCACCAGCCCGAGAACCTGCTTCTCACGCAAAGACAGCACCGGCGGCTCGATCTCTCGCCAGTGCCCCCGCGGCACGCACGTCAGGCCCATTCCCACCGCCCGCAGGCAGGCGCCCAGGCCGCTGTCCAGATCCTCATACAGGACCACGCCGGCCGCACCGGCCACGAGCGCCGCGCGCACCTCCCGGCGCTGGATGCTCGCGCACACCACCACCACCGGCACCTGCTGCAAGCGCTTGGTCAGCGCCTCCACGAGGCTCGCAACGCAGGAGATCGCGTCCTCAACCCACAACACCATCGCCGCCAACTCGCCGGAGCCGTCGATGTCGGTGACCGTCTCCACGCGGTCGAACAGCGCGAGCGCGAATCCCTCGCTCGCAAGGATCCCCGCGATCACGCCGCGCCGGCCGCGGCACGCGATCAGCCCGATCCGCTCCCGCGCCGCCTCCGACGCCACCGGGCGCAGCGCTTCTGTGCCAGCACCGGGCATGCACGACTAACGCGCCGACTCCACGCGGACTTTCGAGAATCGCGTCTTCGTGTGCTGGCTGTGGCTCGCTACGCTGTTTTCGTGTCGGACGATCCCGCACGCGCGGGCGACCAGCTGGTTTCAGACGTCGCTCGCGACCCACTCGCGGACACCGCCACACTGCTCGCCGCCCGCCAGCGCCCGATGTCCGAGCGCCTGGAGCTCGCATTGAGCTGGAACGCCGTCGCCGCCGAGCTTCGCGCTGGTCTGCTCGTCGCCACCAGGCACCCCAACCCCAGCCGGTGACCGACGCGATCTGCTCGAGATGAAGCGCGCCGCCGGGCGGCCGCAGGACCTCGCCGACATCCGGCTGCTCGAATCGCTCGACGACGCACCCTGACACCTTGGTTCCCAGCCAATCGACACAGCCACCGCCTGCCGAGCCACACGACCAGCTCCTCGCGCGTGTGGCCGACTGGATCGCGCCGGGCGAGAACCCCTCGGGGGCCGTCTACGGCGTGATTGTCATCGGTGCACTGCTCGCCGCCGAGAGCGGACATCACGAGAGCTACCTCGACACGGTCACCTCGACGATCATCGCAGCCGCGCTCTACTGGCTCGCGCACGCCTACGCCAGCGTCCTCGGACGCCGCCTGGCTCTGCAGGAACGCCTCACTGCAAGTGCGCTCGCGCGTGCGCTCGGCCACGACTGGACGATCGTTCGAGGAGCCGCTCTGCCACTGCTAGCCCTCGTACTCGCCTGGGCGACGGGCGCGTCCCTACAGACAGCGGTCACGGCGGCGCTGTGGAGCGCCATCGCAAGCCTGATCGCGTTCGAGCTGATTGCAGGCATCCGTTCCCGCGCCACGGCCCATGAGCTGGTGCTAGACGTCGGTGTGGGCACAGCCATGGGGATCGCGATCCTCGCTCTGAAGATCGTCCTGCACTAGATCGCCCGCACCCCTGGCCGCCCCCGCCGCCGCCCTCGCCATCCCTCGACGCCGCCCCGCGCCGACACGTCCAACCAGCGGTTGGATGTTGACTGTAGACAAAAAATTGCTGACATGGGATGATCTGTTGGCCAAACACATGACAGCAGTCGACTGGTTCGAAAGATCGTTCTTCAGCGGAGAAAGATCGTTCTTTACGGGAGGTTGAATGGGATCAGGACGCAGGACGTCGTTGTCGACGCGTGACGTGCGCGGGAAGAGAGCCAACGGTTCGACGCGGATCGGAGCCAACGGTTCGACGCGGATCGCCCCTACGCGGATCGCCCCCCTCTACAAGCGCCTGCCGCACGGGCCCCATCGGCTCGACCGCAACGAGGTCCTCCTCCATCAGCGCGCCCGCATCCACGGAGCGATGGTCGAGGCGATCGCCCGCAGCGGCTACGAGGAGACCAGCGTCAAGCAGGTGATCGGCCTTGCGGGCGTATCGCGCCGCTCCTTCTACGAGCAGTTCGCCAACAAGCAAGAGTGCTTCCTAGCCACGTTCGACCTGATCGTCCGGCGCGAGATCCAGCGCATCAGGAGGGCCTATATCGCCGCCGAGGGCCCGCTGGAGCAACGCGCGAGGGCGGTATTCGAGAGATGCGCGCAGGCAACGAGAGACGATCGCAACGCAACCCTGCTCGTGGTACTCGAGGCCCAGAGGGCTGGGCCGGCCGGCTTACTGCGCCTGCGCAGGGCAACCGATGCCTGCGAGCAGATGCTCGCGCGGAGCTTCGCCGAATCGCCCGGGGCGATGCAGCTGCCGATGCCAATCATTAGGGGGATCGCCGGCGGCCTGCATGGAGCCGCTGCGACGTTCCTGCGCGAGGGACACACGGCCCGGGACGTCGACCTCGCCGAGGAGCTGCTGCACTGGACGATGCTCTTCCAGACCCCTGCCGCGCAGTGCATGGCCGAGCGCATGACCACCGCGCTGACCGTGCGCACGCGAGAGATCTCATCCGCCTACGGCCACGGGCTGGGCGACGCGGAAGCGCCGAGCCGCGACGAGCGCACGCGCCTGCTCCAGGCCGTCCTGCGGCTCGTCACGCGTGAGGACTACCGCATGCTGAGCGCGCCGCAGATCGCCGATGAGGCCAACGTATCAATCGACGCCTTCTGTGAGCTGTTCGCTGATAAGGACGAGTGTTTCCTGGCGACTCTGGACATGATCGGCGACGAGCTGCTGGCGATCGCGGCCGATCCCGACCTTGTCTCCGACGACTGGCCCCGGGCGGTCCGCCGGGTGCTCGCTCGGTTGATGCGCCACCTGGCCGACCATCCCCTCCACGCCCGCACGCTGGCCCACGAGGCCTTCTTCGCGGGCACAGACGCGCTCGAGCGAACCGTCGAGCTCTCCCACAGCATCGCCACGCTGCTCACCGAGGGGGCTCCCGCGGAGGCCGAGGGCAGCATGACTACCGACGCCGTCGCAGGCGCGATCTGGCACACGATCCGCTGCCAGGTGGTGGGCGGGAGGATCCAGCTGCTGGCCGCCCTCTCCGACCACCTCGCCTATGTTGTCCTCGCGCCGTTCATCGGCGCCGACGCGGCCGTCGCGATCGTCACCGAGGAGCGCGTCCCCGCCGGCGCTACGAACGGCGTCTACGAGACAGACGGTCTGCGAAGTATGTGAGCACGATCCCCACCAGCAACGAGATCACGATCACGATGATCAGCGGGGCATGACCGGAGCCGAGGATCCAGTGGACCCGCACCTGGTTCAAGTTGAGCAGAGCAAACGCAATGAACAGCCCCGCCAGCACCACCAGCCCACCGGCGCGCGCCATCTCGCCCCGGCCGCGCCCGGCACCCCCAGCCTTCGGCTGATTGGCCCGGTCGGGCTTCTGTGCTGAGGGAGCGGACATCGCGTCTGCCCTGATCGTATCGGCTCAGCCGAGCGCCCGGGCAGCGCAAGACCGTCCCGGGCGAGCACGGTGAATACCATGACTGCGATGAAACGGGATCTGATCGCAGCCCTCGCCACGCTCGCCTTCGGCACGTGCGCCGGCGCCGCGATCGGCGGCTGCGGCTCTCAGACCAAGACCGTGTCCGTGGTCGGCGGCCCGACGGTCACGCGCAGCACCTCCACGACCACCACGCCGAGCACCATCGCCACCACCACTACGCCCACGAGCACCACCCCCGCCCCCGCACCTACGGACACCGCCGGCGGCAGCGCCGCGCCGGAAGCCACCCACACCGCGCCCGAGCCGGAATTCACCCAGCACGAAGCCCACGCCGAAGGTCTCAGCGAAGCGGTAGCCGTGCTCAAGACCCGGGACTACACACCGAACGAAACATCTCAATATCACCCCAATCAAACGCTGCGGGTGCTCATCGGCACGAAGACCGACTCCAGCGACGGCTACGGCCAGCAGGCGTTCTTCTTCCTCGGCAGCCGCTACATCGGCACCGACACCAAAGAACCAAGCGCCACCGTCAAGGTGCTCTCCCAGAGCGACACCGAAGTGACGCTCGCCTATCCGCTGTACCACCGGGGCGATCCCCTATCGAGCCCGAGCGGCGGGCAGGCCACCGTTCACTTCCAGCTCGACAACGGCAAACTCACGCCACTCCAGCCGATTCCTCCGGCCAACTCGGCGACCGGGCCGAGCAGGTACTAGAAAAGCTCAAGCGAGGCGCATTTTGCGCCGACGCATCTGCATGTACTTCAAGCCTGCGCCCGCTGAGTCGCGAGACGACGCGGATCGGCAAATCAGCTGCTCAATGGCCCAGGTCGTGCTGAAGCTCGTGCGCAGCGAACGCGGCGAAGCAGCCGTGGTGCAACTCCTGCAGCAAGCCGCGAGCAGCCGCGAGATCCCATACCTCGAAAACGTCGACAACTGGATCTCGCTGGACGAGGCGTGCGCACTGCTGGAGGCCGGCGTGTCCAACACCGGCGATGAGCTGTTCGCGCGGCGGGTCGGAGAGCAGACGCTGCGCCAGCACGCCGGCACGCAGGTCGCCACGTTGCTGCGCTCGCTCGGCTCGATCGAGGCCGTCCTGCAGGCGGTCGCGCTGTCCTCCGTGAAACTGAGCACAGTCACCGAGATGAAAGCCATCGACGTCCACCCCGGACGCGCCGTCATCACGGCGGTCGCCCGCGAGGGCTACACGCGACGGCGCCTGCACTGCGACTGGACGACGGGGCTGCTCGCGGGCACGCCAATCCTCTTCGGGCTTCCGCTGGCGCACGTACAGGAGAGCGAATGTCAGGCGCGCGGAGGCAGCCAATGCCGGTACACGGTCACCTGGGACGCCGAGCTGGCCGCGGCGGCCGTCGATCCGCAAGAGCGCATCACCGCACTCGAGGCCCAGCTGCTAGCGGTGTCCGAGCGGCTGCACGGCGTCTACGCCGTCGCCAGCGACCTCGTCTCAGCCGAGGACCTGGAGACGGCACTGCGTCGCATCGTCGAGCGCGCAGCCGACGCCGTGCGCGCCCCCAGCCACGTGCTCGCCGTGCGCCCGGAACCCGATGCCGAGCTGCAGGTGTACAGCCGCGGCATCGGCAACCACGAGGCGCAGGAGCTCGCGCGCGCGACGCTCGCCGGCGAGCACTCGCCCAGCGACTCGACGCTAGTCGTCGACGTCGTCTCCAGCCGCCGCGTCTACGGCCAGCTGATCGCGCACTACCCGAGCACAATCGAGTTCTTCCCTCAGGAACGCGAGATACTGAGCCTCTACGCCAAGCACGCCGCCGCCGTACTCGACATGGCACTGGCACTGCGGGAGTCCGCGCAGCGCCACGAACAAGTAAGCGCACTGCTCGCGCTCTCCCATGCGCTGGCCAAGGCGGGCACGAGCCAGGAGGTGGCCGAGCGTCTGTCGGTGGCGGTCCCCGAGGTCGTGGACTGCGACCGGATGGCCGTGTGGCTGTGGAACGATCAAGAGCGGTGCCTGAGAACACTGGCAGCACCGGGACGGACGCCCGAGCAAGAAGCAACCTTGCGGGAGTTGAGCATCGCACCCCAAGACACCCCGCACCTGCGGAGCATGCTCGTCGAGCCCGAGCCGCATTTCTTTGACACTGAAACCGAGGACCCGTTCATGCGCCAGCTGATGAGCAAGTTGGACATGGTCGCGCTAGCGGTCATTCCAATCGTCGCCCGCGGCGTGTTCGTGGGGATCCTCACCGTGTCCGTCGCCGAGCGGTCGGAGCGCCTGCGCCCCGACAGTGACCTGCTCGAGCGCCTCACAGGCGTGGCCGCGCTTGCCGCTCCGGCGATCCAGAACGGCCAACTGGTGGACCAGCTGCGCCACAAGGCCAGTCACGACGGGCTGACCGGGCTGCTGAACCGGGTCGGGTTCAGGCACCGTATCGAGGCGGCCCTCCACAGCGTCGCCGCCGCCGACGCACGGCTCGGCCTGCTGTTTGTCGACCTCAACGAGTTCAAGCGGGTTAACGATCTCTACGGCCACGAGGCCGGCGACCAGCTGATCTGCCAAGCGGCCGCGCGTCTGAGCTCAGTCTGCCGTGGCAACGACGACGTCGCCCGGCTCGGAGGAGACGAGTTCGCCATCATCCTCGCGGACGTCCGCCGCGACGAGCAGGTACGCGCGGCCGAACGACGCGTCAGGGATGCGTTCGCCGAGCCGTTCGTGGTCGACGAGGTCACGATCTCGGTCGGCGTGAGTGTCGGCGGCGGCGTCTGGCCTGAAGACGGTCGTACCATCAGGGAGCTCGTCAGGCACGCCGACGCCGCCATGTACATCGACAAGGCCAGGAGCCGGCGGGCACCCAACGGCTCAGCATCCCTATCTTAGGTGGACACGACCACACGCGAGAAAGGGTTTGCTCTAATGAGTCTCAGGATCGAAGGTCGCGCCGAGGAGCTGCTGAAGGCCAAGAACTTCTGCCACGTCGCCACCCTCCGGCCCGACGGCACCGTTCACGGCGTACCCGTGTGGGTCGACGTGCAGGACGGTCAGCCAGTGCTCAACACAGCCGAGGGACGCGCCTGGCCCCGCAACCTCGAACGTGATCCGCGGGTGACGCTGACCGTGCAGAACATCGAGAACCCCTACGAGTACGTCGAGGTCCGCGGACGCGTAGTCGAGCGCACACACGAGGGCGCCGACGCACACATCGACGCGTTGGCCAAGAAGTACATGGGTGTGGACGAGTACCCGCTGCGCCAGCCCGGAGAACAGCGTGTGATCATCCGCGTTGAGCCCGAGCACGTGCACGCATTCGGTAGCTGACCGGCCGCTTGCCGACCGACGCGCCCGGTCGCACCCCCGCCGGCCGAGCATCCGCCGACACGCCCGGTCACATCCCCGCAGGCCGGGGACCACGGCCTCACGCGCGCCGCAACAACCTCGACCACAGCGACGGTCCCCGCGGCTGCGCGCGCAGCCACTCGTCCCGCAGCGGCAGCTGCCCGCGCGAGCGCGCCCGCAGCACACAGTCGGTGTGGGCATGGCGACGACGGCGGGTGTCACCTTCGGGCGCGATCAGCATATGCTCGCTCAGAGCGGGCAGAGAATGACCACAGATCGGACAGCTATACGTCGCCGGCTTGCGATTCGCGGCAGGGCGCACCGTCCACCATGGGGCGTGCGGAAGGCTGGGCATGGCCCCATTATGGCGCCGCTCGCCGCCACCGTCGCCGCCACGGTCGCCGTCGGCGTCGGGCTTGTGCTGGCCCGCTCCGAGCGCTCGCGCCGCCGCACGCGTGTGCGCCGCCGCGAGCGCCGGCTCGGACTGCAGCCGGGCGAGCGGCTGGCCGGCGGCCTGCGCCGCATGGCCCTTGGCCAGATCGACCTCGCACTCGAGCAGCTCGCAGCCAGCGACACCGTCACCCCCGACGGTAAAGCCGTGCACGAGACGCGCAAGGCGCTCAAGCGCCTGCGTGCCCTGCTGCGGCTGCTGGAGCACGAGCTCGGAAACAGGACGTTCGCGCGTGAGAATGCCGCGCTGCGTGACGTCGCCCACCACCTGTCGGGGGCCCGCGACGCCGCCGTCATGCTGAGCACGCTCGACGCGCTCATACAGCGCCACCCGAGCCGGCTCGGACGCCGCGACGGTGTGCTCGAGCTGCGTCGGCGCCTGCACGTCGAGCACACGCGCACGCAGCAACTCACGCTCTCCGACCCTGCCGTGCGCGCCGAGGTACTCAGCGAGCTGCACGCGTTCCGCTGGCGCGTGGCCGCCTGGAGCTTGCCCAACCACGACGGCATCGAGCTCATCGACGCCGACCTCAGGCGGCTCTACCGACAGGGGCGCAAGCGCCACCGGCTGCTCGCGCGCGGAAAGGGTGATCGCATGATCGCGTTGCACGAATGGCGCAAGCGCGTCAAGGATCTGCGCTACGCCGCCGAAATCCTCGACCGCCGCGGCTCCCGCTCGGGCGACTCCCATAGCCACAGTAGCTCCAGCGACGCCCGTAGCTCCAGTGGCTCCAGCGGGCGCCTGCGCCTACTGGCCCGTCAGGCAGACGAGCTGGGCGAACTGCTCGGCGAGGAGCACGACCTGGCGATCTTTGCCGAGCGCATCCGTGCAGGCAGCCGGCGAGACGGCCGCGAGACTTGGCACACCGGGCGCCGTACACGAGAGGAGCTGCTCAAGCTGATCGCCAGACGCCGGCGAGCGCTACGCAAGCGGGCGCTGCGCATGGGCGCGCGACTCTACCGCGACACACCCAAGCAGTTCACCCGGCGCATCCGCGCGACCCACGCCAAAGGCACCAGGCGGCTCAGCTGACGCTGATCACCGTGAGCGTGCGCCTGCCCTTGGGCAGTGCAACCGCAGTCTGCTCGCCGGGTGCGCGCCCAAGCAGGGCGACCGCAACAGGGGATTCGGCTGACAGGCGACCCTCGCGCGGAGCGGCGTCGTGGGAGCTGACGATCCGCCACGTCTGCTCGACGCCATCCTGGTCGCGAACGACCACCGTCGAGCCAAACCCGACCACTCCACTGGCGCCGTCCGGCGTCTCCTGCACGACCACCGCGCCCGAGATCTTCTCGCGCAGCCTGGCGATCTTCGTCTCCAGGTGAGCCTGGTCGTTCTTAGCGTCGTGATACTCGCTGTTCTCCTTCAAATCGCCCCACTCCCGCGCCGTCTTAATGCGCTCGGCGATCTCCCTGCGCCCGTCCCCCTCGAGCACGGCCAGCTCTGCTTCCAAAGCCTCCAAGCCCTCCGCCGTCGTCAAGTTCGTACCCTCGCTCACCACCACAGAGCTTACTCTTCCCAGCAAGCACGCCACCCGCTGGCGCGAAGCGCCAGCCCATCTCAAAAATAGGTGCTCGTAGGCGTCGACAGCAACGCGTAGATCTGCACGATCGCGGCCTGCACCAACAGCTGGGCTGACGGAGGTGTGCCGGCGACGAACACGTTGTCGCTCAAGCGCAGGTTCTGCCATGCATAGTTGACGTAGTTCTGAGCAATCGACGGCCCCGGCGGATCGTGGGTGACCGAGTCGAGGTACAGCAGGTTGCGGAAGTACACCGACACGAAGAACGGGTTTTCCGATGCGAGCCGTTCTGGGGTGAAGTACGCGAGCGCCGCCGCAGCCGTCTGACGAGCCTCATACAGATACGCCGAGTTGCCGGTCGCCTGATACAACAGCGTGCCCGCGCCGATCATCGAGCCCTGGTTGTAGCTCCACAGCATCGGTTCGACCACGCCTTTGCGACCGATGTGATCCGCGTACAGGTTGGCCGGCTGCTGCAGGCAGCGGCGCACCCATTCGTACGCTTTTTCCGCGAACTGCAGGTACTGAACGTTGCCGGTCGACCGATACAGCAACGTACCCAGCTCCGCCGCCGGCGCCGTCGTCACAGTGTTGCGTTCACCGTTGGTGACCGCGTTCGAGAACGGGATGCCGCCCGCACACGCCAGCCCCGGGGCTTCCTGCCAGCCGGCCATCTCAAACGCCATGATCCCCTCGGCGCTGCCGAGCAGCGACGTCTCGTGGGTGAGCTGGTACATCCGCACGAGCTCAATCCCCACCCAGTCGTTGTCGTCGTAGTACTTCGCTCCACCCGGGCCCGCCGGAGGCGCAACCGTGCCATCGAACGCCGCCAGCGTGCTCGTGTACAGCCCTTCCGCCGCACCCGAGTTGTTCGTATCCAAGTACGAGTTCAAACCGGTCAAGCGCGCCTGCAGTTCGCGCGCCACCGACACCCCCAGATGCGGTATGTAAGCCATGCTCACGGTCGCCGCCAACGCCTGTGAGAACGGCCACAGATAGGAGAACGGTTCGCCCGCATACAGGCCCGAGCCAGCGATGTAGAAATGTTTCTGCATCGCTTCGAACGCGACCAGCGCCCGCGCCGGATTGCCGTGCAGGACGGGCTTCTTCGGCTTGGCTCGCTTCCTGGCCTTGGCAACGGGCATCGTCGACTGCCGAGAGGCGGGGGTGCCGCCCGGGGCCGCCGCGCCGCCGCTCGAGCTCGCACTGTGCCCACGCGCCGCCGCGCGGGCAAATTCCGACGGGCGTGGCCGCAGCGACGGGCGCGTGGCGCCCACCGGGTACGGCGAGGCGGCAGCCGCTTCAGCCGGCTTGGCAGCGTGGGCGGCGGCGGCCGAGGCGGCGCCCAGAGCAAGTGCCAGCCACAGCAGCAGCAGCGAGGCGCACATGCGCCCGAGCTCGCGACAGCGATCGAAGTTGGAAATCATCGGCTCAAGCAAGCACAACAGGCGACGGGCACGTTCGATTTGGTATTACGCAGTGCTCGTGTCCAGGCGGATCACCGCTCCCCGCCAGCCTGTCACGTCCTGCGCCATTGTCCCACAGGCCTCACCGAGAGGGTGAACCACGACTTGCACTTCGACTACACGGCGATCGGCCACGTGACCATCGACGTGCTCGACGACGGCTCCCGGCGCGCTGGCGGGACCGCGTTCTACAGCGCTCTGCAGGCAGCCAGGCTCGGCCTACGAGCCTTGATTCTCACGCGCGGGCGCGCCCGCGAGATCGAGGAGCTGATCGAGCCCCACCGCAACGAGCTGGCGCTGACGGTCTTGCCGGCGGACCACACGACGACACTCCGCACCGCCGGCTCGGGCTTGGATCGCAGCCAGCGCGTGCTCGCCTGGGCGGGGCCGATCACAGAGGATCTCCTACTCGACACCGCGATCCTGCACCTCGCGCCCGTCGCACGTGAGATCCCAAGCCGCTGGGAGGGACGGGCGGAGTTCGTCGGACTTACCCCCCAGGGGCTGGCACGGCAATGGAGTGGCGACGGCGGCCAGATCATGCCCACCCGACCTGCCGGCGCGGCCGCAACGCTAGCCGGCACCTGCGACGCGCTCGTGCTCAGCGAGCAGGAGCGCGCCAGCTGCGCGAGCTTGATCGCCGCCGCTAGCGCAGCGGGCGCCGTCGTCGCCGTCACCGCCGGCGCTCGTCCGACCACGATCCTCACGCCCAGCGGCAACGCACTCAAGCTGGACGTCCCCACGCTGGAGGACGCCGTCGACGATCTGGGCGCCGGCGACGTGTTCGCGGCGGCGTTCTTTATCGCACTCCGCGACGGTCGATCCCCACCGGAGGCAACGAGCTTCGCCAACGCCGCCGCCGCCGTGCGGATGCGCAGCGTCGGTGCCAACGCGATCGGCGGCCGCGCGGCGATCGAGACGCAGTTCAGCCGCGCAAAGCGTCGTCAATGAGTGGCGAAAGCTCCGCTGCGACGATCGCGTCGCCGTTGCCGCACGCGCGCGCAGCGAGCAGCAGGCTGCCGCCTACGGGAGCCATCTCCACGGTGCCAACACGCGCGCGCGGCGCGCACGCGTGGATAGTACGCGTGAGCGGCTCAACGAACACCGCCCCGGCCTTGAACGCGCTGCCGATCAGACCCACAGGGAAGCCCGGCGCAGCGCCGGCGAGGGCTGCATCGGCGTGGGCGCCGTCGGCAGGGAGATCGCCGCCCGGGGCACCATCGCTCAGGCCGGTCTGGCGGATGACCGCGGCGATCTGCTCGCCCAGCTCGCGCGCGCCGCGCTCGTAGAGCTCGCGCGCGACCGCATCGCCCCGCTCTGCGAGCCTGGCGGTCTCGATCGCGAACGCCGCGATCTCGCCCTTGGTCAGCGGCTTGGTGTACACGCGAGCGGCCACCGCCTCGACGCTCGGCTCCCGGAAGAAGGCCGGCGCCGCCTCGCTGAGCGCGGTCGCCGGCCCGGATCCCTCGCGGTCGCGCAGCGCTGCCTTGATCGACTGCACGCCCAGCCAGTAGCCAGAGCCCTCGTCTCCGAGCACATGGCCCCAGCCTCCGGCCCGCCACGCGCGCGTATCGGCACCAACCCCGCCCACGCCGAAGACGTTCGAGCCAGTGCCCGCAATCGCGGCGACCCCCGGTCCGCCGCCAGTCGCCGTGGCCCACGCGGCAACTACGTCGTTGACCACCACCCACGTATCCGTACGCGCAGAGCGCACATGCCGCGCCACGTCCTCGGTATCCGTTCCCGCGATCGCCAGCACCGCCGCGCCCAGCTGCCCGGCGTCGATGCCAGCGTGCTCGATCGCCTCATCGGCGGCGCTCAGCAGTGCCTGGACGGCCGCCTTGGCGCCGACGGCGTCCTCGTTGCTCGGACCTCCGTGACCGAGGTGGAGCGCCCTGCTGTGCAGGTCGAGCACCGCCGCCAGCGTCTTCGTCGCGCCCCCGTCAACCCCCATCACAAAGCGGGCGTCCGCGAGTGGCTGCACCGTGCTAAGCACGGCCGGCAGCTGAACAAGCGAGTCGCGCCTCATCGCGGCATCCTCTCAGGATTCGCTCGGCGGGGATAGGATCGCCTGCAATGACGACGGAGGCGATGTTTCCGGCGGCGCCGATGCGCGCGAGGATGTACGAGTCCTTCTACCTGCGCGCCGTCTCTCCCGACGAGCCCGTCGGGATCTGGATACGCCACACCGTCCACAAGGCGCCCGGCCGAAGACCGAGCGGATCGGTCTGGTGCACAGTGTTCGACGCTCGTCGGGGACGACCGTACATGCACAAGCTGAGCACCGACGAGCTAAGCGCTCCCGCCGGCCGGTGGATAGCGGTGGGCGACAGCACCATGGGCCCCGGACACGCGCGGGGCGCCTGCGGGGACGCCCGCTGGGCGCTGCATTTCGCTTCCGATCAGCCCGAGCTGCGCCATCTCTCCCCTCCGTGGCTCTACCGCACGGCACTACCCCGCACCAAGCTCACGAGCCCGGCACCCGTAGCCAGCTTCAACGGCGTCCTGGAGCTCGCCGGGCGCGGCCCGATCGAGCTGCACGACTGGCCGGGCATGGTCGGACACAACTGGGGCTCCGAGCACGCCGAGCGGTGGATCTGGCTGCACGGCCTCGCCTTCGCCGACGCACCGAGCACGTGGCTGGACGTCGCCATCGGCCGGCTGAAGCTGGCCGGGCGGATGACGCCATGGGTGGCCAACGGCGCGCTGTTCCTCCACGGCGAGCGTCACCGCATCGGCGGCCTGGCCACGCGTGGGACGCGTGTGAGCGAGGGCCCGGACGGCTGCTCGCTAGTGCTGGCGGGCGCGGGAGGCCTGACGGTGCAGGCGCGCGTTGTGGTTCCCCCAGAGTCAGCCGCGGGCTGGCGCTATGCCGATCCGGGCAGCGAGGAATCTGCGGTCGGCCAACACGACGTGATCAACTGCTCGATAGCCGCCATCGAGCTGATCGTCTCCCCGCCACACGGCGCCCCATCCATCACCGTGCGCAGCGAGCACGGAGGCGCCTACGAGCTGGGCATGCGCACCCTGAAGATCACAGGCGAGCGCGACCACGGCGTGCCGATCGCGCCGTTCGCAGACGGCTGACACGCGCCGCGCAACAGGCTGTACGAACGCCAGAAATAGACTGGGCCGGCGAGGGGATGCCGGCCCAGTCATGTGGAGGATCTGTGGAGCGGCCGTCGGCCGCTCCACAGGGAGGAGAGAAACGTCAGGTGGGTCTACATCGCCCGATCCACTCCGTCGACGATCGAGACCGTCGACGGTGCTCACGAACAATGTTCATGAATCTTATCAGGATTATCAGGAATGTCAAGCACTCGGCGTCAAACGCTGGGTCAGAAAGCTTTCCGCACCTCGCACGCAGGGCCGCGCGTCCGGCTGCCGGCGCAGCAACGAAGACGGAGCGCAGAGGGCGGGGCCGCTTGGCGGCCCCGCTTCCCCACGCTCCGTGGAACTACGTCTGACGCAGGAAGCTACCCTGCCGGTCTCGCGACCGCTGTCAGAGCTCTTCTTCGCTAAATCCGAGGTTGCCTTTGATCGTTTCGATTTCTGCGCCGCCGACAAAGATCCCGTTCTGGAATTCCAGATAGCCGGTTTCTTCGTTGTATTCGGTTTCAGGCGTCTTTGACGTTTCGCATTTTTCGTTCGGCTTCATCAGGCTCTTGATTTTTTTGAAGTTGTTTTCAATGAAGAGCCGATCGCGTTCTGGTCCGTAGATTTCCTTCTGCCGATTCGTTTCGGACGGCGTTGTTTCCGTGGAGTAGGTAGCGAAAGAATACGGTTCGTTCGGTTCCGGCTGCTTTTCGGCTCTCAACGGGAGCGACTGCGTCGGAATGGTGAGCACACAGCTTTCGCCGCCCACTTTGACCACAGCCGCATCCGGCTGCGTGATCGTTACCACGATCGCAGCGGATCCGTTCGCACTGTACGTGAGGTCGATCGGCCCCGAGAATTTGACTTTGCTCCACGTCGTCACGAACTCGTTCGGTTTCTTTTCGGCTTCGCAACCTTTTAGCTTCAGTTCCGTTGAAAAGGTCGTCGACCGTTCAAAGTTGACTTCTCCGTGCGTCGAGAATTCGTGATTGCACCTCATGTTGTACGGCCCGAGGCGGAGTTCTTCGACTTCGCCGTGCCCCTTCGTCAGGGCGGGTTCTGTTTCCAGATTCTGGCCAAACTTGCTCGCTGTGAATTCGCCGTAGAACTTTGGTTCCTTGGCCAACGCGGGTGCGGCAATAACACCGAACGCGCAAACCGCGACGGCAAGCCCGACTATGCTCCTGACGCTTCTCATTCTCCTAAGTCCTCGCTTTCCTGCCTTGGAAGGCTAATTTAATGCTAGATGTGGCCGACTCGTTGAGGGTCCCCTCCTCTAGCCACCTCCGCCACCTCCGAGATGGACCGCGGGAGCATAGCACGAAATAGGCCCCGCTTGACAGCAGCACAAGCAGCCGGCTTGAGAGTGCCGGCGGAGCCTCTACGCGAAGTGCCGGCGTTCAGGCCGACCTGACGTGTCGCCACGTGCGTCACGGTGGACGTCACGAGCGCGACTTGCGATCTTAGCGCATCCATGTTCCTCCTCCGCCACCGGTCCCGTCGAGCGGGCTTCTAGCGGGCTTCTTATTCACGCGCGCGCGTGCGCGCGCGCGTGGAATCTTCAGCCGCCGGTCTGCTCAGCCGCCGGTCTGGACTGTTCCTGAACGGGGTTGCAGGGCCAAACCGGCGCGATCCGCTCCGCGAAGCGCCATGATGCAGCAATCGCACGAGACGTCACAGACGAGCTCAAGCTGGTAGGCAGGCGGATGAAACGGATGCGTGGAGAGGCATGAGTCGAAAGCTGAAACGGAATGCGATGCTCGCGATCGCGGCGGCCGCCGTCGCCGTCGGTGTGATCGTAGTCGCGGTGAGTAGCAGCGGCGGCCATGGCGGAGGTCCGGCAGGCGCCCACGCCGAAGCCAGATCCGCGCGTCGTCGTGGCACTGGAACCGTGGCAGTCGCCGCCGACTATCTCGGCCTCACGCGGGGACAGATCCGCAAGGACGAGGAATCGGGACGGACACTTGCACAGATCGCCGACGCCACCAGCGGGAAGTCGGAGGCGGGCCTGATCGACGCGATCGTGAGTGCAAAAGCCGCACGGCTGAGCGAGGGGGTACACGCCGGTAAGCAGCCGAAGGCGAACGAAAGCGAGCGGCTCGCCAGGCTCCGCCGCCGGATCGAGATCGAGGTCAACAGGATCGCTGGAGCCGCCGAAGCGCGCGGCGCAGCCGGGGGTGCAAACCTGCCCGTGGCCGCCCGCTACCTCGGCGTGAGCGCCACCAGCCTCCGTGAGGAGCTGCACTCGGGTCAGAGCCTCGCACAGGTAGCCGAAGCAACGCGCGGGAAGTCGACCACGGGGCTCATCGACGCGCTCGTGAGCGCCAGGAAAGCCAAGCTCGAAGCGTCGGTCACATCCGGGAGACTCACGCAGTCGAAGGTGAGCGCGCTCCTGTCCACCCTCCGTCAGCGGATCACCAGCGCGGTCAACCGCTCGCGAAGCGCAACCGGCAAGGGCGAAGCGCAGTCCTCGACCTCCGCTAACGAAAGCGAAGTCGAAGACCCCGAAGGCAGCGAAGCGAGCTAGCGCCGCCGGAGCGTTGAAATGGGCTAGCGCCGCACGAGCCTGTACCAGACGCGCGGTACGCGCCTCATCGGCCCCGGCGGATCCGGCCCGCGATCCGGGCGGATGGACACGACGTCCCAGCTCGGCGCAAAACGGGCGCGAATCTCATCGTCTGAGACACCGCGCGGCGCCGCCAGCCGCCGGCCTGGAGCAAACGCCATGAGCAGCAATCTGGCATCCGGCGCAGCAAGCGCAGTGACACCTCGCGCGTACGCCTCACGGGCGTCATCTCCCAGATCGTGGAAACAACCGCGGTCGTAGACGAGCGTGAACCCCGGCTCGATATCAAGCGCCCCGAGCTTCGCGACATCTGCTTTCAGCCATTGCACGGCCACGTCTGCGTCCGCCGCTCGTCTTCGCGCGAGCTCGAGTGCATGCTCCACAGCATCGATGCCCGTGACCTGCCATCCCTCTCGGGCGAGATAGACAGCATGGGTCCCCGTTCCACAGCCGATGTCCAGTGCCCGTCCCGGCGCAGGCGCATCGGTGCCCGTGACGAGCTCGGCGAGCTCGGACGGCACGTGTCCGCTGTCCCACGGCGTTATGCCCAGCCGGTACAGCAGCTGATAGCGCGCGGTCATCCGAGACAGGTGGCCTGCGTATGGGTGGCCTGCGTATGGGTGGCCTGCGTATGGGTGGCCTGCGCGTTCGTAGCCCGCGCGTCGGAGACCTGTACATCGGTGACCTCGCGTGCATCCACGCCTCGAGATGGTACGCACCGGAGCCGAATGCGGGCCTCCTGGCCTCAGAGATGCGTGCAAACGGAACTGCATTCATAAAGCGCTTCTAAGAGATCACCGATGGCCCCGCGACGGACACGCCAGTGTCCACGATCCCAAAAGGGGGCCCGAAGTGTTCATGCGTATTGGCAAGCGAAACTTCGCTAGCCGCAAGCGAAAGACAGCAGGCCTGTTCGCATTCGTGCTCGCAGGCGTGATCGGAGTGGGCGCGTACGCGTTCACGGCCAAGGCTGAAGTCAAAGAACGGAGTGTAGGCGCGGGCACCGCGGCGGTGACCGGCTACACGGTCGAGGGCAATGAACAGTACAGCTTCAACGAAGCAGGGACGGAAATGACGGCCGTCAAATTTGTCCTCGGCGGGAAAGAAATTCCGACGGATGTCAAGATCGCCGTGACCCCAGGCGTACCGAAAGAAGCCGAATGGGTCGACTGCGCCGGAAGCGGCGGCAAAATCAAAGAACAGGCACCAGAAAAATACGAAATCGTATGCAAATTTAAAGTCGTGGATGCAGAAGGCGACCACATGTCTGTCGCTGCTGTCAGCGAAGGCGAAGTGGTAATCGAATAGCGAACCCGAGATGGGCAATGCGGGGCGGCCGGCAGACCCGGCCGCCCCGCACCCAGACCCACACCCGGCCGTTCCGCGCTCTGATCCGTCATGCGACCTAGTCACGCCAGAAGACTCGTCTCCAGCACCCTAGGACTGATCGTCCTAGGGTGCCTGTGGTTCTACTTCGCCCCGGTCGGTCTCGGCGGCTCCACGACCTATGTCGTCACCAGCGGCATCAGCATGGAGCCTCGCTTTCACACGGGCGACCTGGCACTCGTGCGCAGCCAGAGCAGCTACCGCGTCGGTGAAATCGTCGCATACCACAACAAGATGCTCGGCACGGTCGTGCTACACCGGATCGTCGGGCGCGCCGGCAACCGCTACCTGTTCAAGGGCGACAACAACAACTTCATAGACTTCGAACACCCGACCGCCAGCCAGCTGATCGGCGCCCTGTGGCTGCACATCCCCGGTGCGGGCGCGAGTCTGAAGTCGATCCGTTCGCCGGCGCTGGTCGGAATCCTGGTCGCCGTCGGCATGTTGTTCTTCACCGGAGCCGTGTTCACGCGGCGCCGGCGGCGCCGGCGGAGAGAGAATCGCGCCGCAGGAAACGCCGAGCATCCGCCGAGGCGCCTGCCGCAGCACGCCGGGGAACCTGTCGTCAGCATCATCGCGGTCGGTCTCATCGCGCTGCTCCCGTTCGTCGCACTGGCGCTGCTGGCGTTCACCCGTCCAACCACAGCGCGACGTCCGTTCGCTGTTCCGTACAAGCAGAGCGGCATGCTCTCCTATTCCGCAGACGCGTCGCCGGGACCCGCCTATCCCAACGGCCGAGCTGTGACCGGCGACCCGCTCTTCACCCACCTCGTCAACGCGGTCAACCTGCGCTTGGGCTATCTGTTTCAAAGTCCCACCAAGCACGCGATCACAGGGAAGGCCTCACTGTCGGCGACGGTTGTCGCGACAAGCGGCTGGCAGACTACCTTGCAACTCGGACCCACGACGTACTTCCGGGGCGATCGCGCGCTCGTGACGGGTACGCTCGAGTTGAAGTCTCTACTCGAACTGGTCGACCGTGTCCAGAGCGCGACGGCGGTCAGCAGCGGCACCTACACGATCACGCTCGTTCCGCACGTGCACGCGAGCGGGAGCCTGGATGGCATGCCACTGAGCACCACGTTCTCACCGAAGATCCAGTTTTCGCTCAACCAGTTCGAGCTCCAACCAGTCGTTTCCGGAGGCGGCTCCGTCGCCGGTGAACAGCCCTTGGGTGGTCAGTCTTTGGGTGGTCAATCCCCAGCGAGCCCGTTTGCTCCGTCCACCTCCGGCTCTGTGATCGCCAGGCGCTACCAACCGCTGTTCATCTCGCTCAAGCTTGCGCGACTGTCGGTCGCGACGGCGCGACGGATCGCGCTCGGCGCGATCGTCATCCTTCTCTACGTCCTGCTAGCGACACTCGCATACGTTCGACCGCGACTCCGAGACGAGTCGACAACCATTAGAGCGCGGTACGGCCGGTTGATCATTCCGGTAGCACGCGTGTGGCAGCTGCCAGGAGTGGCGGTGATCGACGTCGCAGATATGGAGGCGCTGGTCCGAATCGCCGAACACTACGATCGCTCGATCCTGTACGAGGAGAGCAACGAGGGCGAAGCCTTCTGGGTGACCGACGAGAGCGGACAGTTCCGCTACGCGGTCGGGGCGGCAGCATGGACGATGGATGGCGAGGTCGTCGATGAGACCCCGCACGAGCTTTTTGTCGTGACTGCCGATTCCGCCGCGGCAGAGGACTGGACGACCTACGATTCGGCGGACGCGATCACACAAGATTGGCGCGTGACGCGCGAAGCCACCGATGTGGGCCGGACGCCCGCGATCGCCGCCTTCGCTCCGCTCACAGGGCGCGAGTGGACCTCAGACAGCTGATCGGCCTTCGGCCGGCCACGCGTGAGATGTCGCGGCCGGTCGGAGCCAGCCGCTGCCCCGGAACGATGTAGGATCCTCGGCCACGTCCACGGAGGGCGTTTGGGAGGGAGCCCAACATGAGGAGGCACGTATGAGGTGTTTGCGCGGCGGCGCCACCGCTGGTCTTGCGGCGGTCGTCAGCACTCTGATCTTCGGCACCGTCGCCGGTGCCTACCCGGAGATTCACTACACGCCGCGAGTTCCGCTGCGCCGCTCCAGCCCACCGACGACCGCTGAATGCGAGGCCGAAGAACACATCGCCTGCTATCAGCCGAGCCAGATCCAGACGGCGTACAACATGAAGGCGCTGTACGCCCAGGGAGACGAAGGTCAGGGCGAGACAATCGTGATCGTCGACTCTTTCGGCTCGCCGACGATCCAGAAGGACCTGAAAAGGTTCGACTCGGCCTTCCACCTTCCGGCTCCCCCCTCCCTGCAGGTGATTCAGCCCGCCGGTGCGGTCAGGCCGTTCGAACCCGGCAACATCGAAATGTCCGGGTGGGCGGGCGAGACGACGCTCGACGTCGAGTGGGCGCACGTGATAGCGCCGCAGGCGAGCATCCTGCTGGTGGAGACACCGGAAGAAGAGACCGTTGGCGTCCAAGGCTTTCCCCAGATCGTCCAAGCCGAGAACTACGTGATCGAACACAAACTCGGCCAGGTGATATCGCAGAGCTTCAGCTGCGCCGAGCAGACCTTCCCGAGTGTTGCATCGTTGATGTCACTGCGCTCGGCCTACGAAAACGCAGCCGCCAACGGCGTCACGGTGCTCGACGCCGCCGGCGACGAAGGCGTCGCGAACGTCAACGCCGCGGAAGAATTCATCCGCCACAGGACCGTCTCGTGGCCGGCATCAGATCCGCTGGTCACGGGCATCGGCGGCACCCAACTGCATCTCGATGAAGAAGGCCAGCGCACGGCACCCGACAACGTGTGGGATGAATTCCTCGGCAGCATCATCGTCGCCGGCGCCGGCGGCAAGTCCAAGGTGTTCCCGCGCCCCGAATACCAGGACCTGATCAACACGCACTCCGGAGATCGACGGGCGGTACCGGACATCAGCATGAGCGCCGCAATCAACGGCGGCGTACTCACCTACAGTTCCTATCCGACGACCGTGCCGGGAGAACCAGAACCGGGCACGTTCAGCGTCGCGGGAGGCACAAGCGAGGCCACGCCGCTGTTCTCCGGCGTGGTCGCAATCGCCGATCAGATCGCCGGTCACCCGCTGGGACCGATCAACCCACGGATGTACCAGCTGGAGAAGGAAGGCGGCGACAACGGCATCGTGGACATCACGTCCGGCAACAACTCGTTCGTCGAACTGAACGAAGAAGGCACACCCGTGCTCACGATCAACGGCTATGAAGCGAAACCCGGCTACGACATGGCCAGTGGTCTCGGCACAGTCAACGCGTTCGCGTTCGCCCACGCGCTCGCCGGGCACTGAGCCCTGGGCGCCGGCCACCTCGACCCTACGCGGTCGCACCTGACGGGAGCGGGCTACATCGTCTAACCCCGTGGGGGCGCGGTGACCTCAGCCCCATCTGGTCACCCGACGGCAAACAGATCGCCTTCGCGAGCGTCACAGAAGGGAGGCGTTTAGGTCGGGGATCGCGACCGGACTTCGAGCTGCGTTGCAGTTGTAACGCTCGAGGCCTGGAGCAAGCGATCCGCGCGCAGCCGAGCCTCATTGCTGACTAGACGGCCGAAGCTGTTACGTCGCTTTGCAACCACGCCATAGAGCAGCGCGGTCGTGCTGGGCAAGCGCCGGGCCAGTCGAGCCAGTCCGTGCGTCTGCGGCAACACCCCCAACACCTCAGCGGCAGCAGCACCCGCTGAATGACGACGGCCGTCGTCCCCAACAACGTATGCCGAGCGAAGGCGGTCGCTCGGCTTAACGTCTGCGAGCAGCTCAGAACCAAGCGGGGACTGAATCGGCACGGTGACGAGCAGATCGCGATGGTCGTGCCTGAGGGCCCATCCCACCGCCCAGCGACAAAAGCCGCAGCCTGCGTCATAGAGAACGATCACGCGGTTCCTTGTGCACGCGGATGTCGAAACGGCCACGTCTCCATTCTATGCGGCGTAAATGTCACCGATGGGAGACGGCGAGGGGCCCTCGCCAGAGAAGCCAGCGGCCGAAGACCGCGGCCGTATAGTCTCCGGTGATGGTGGGCGAGCCTCCTGAGCTGCCGGGCGTCAGACACGACTACGTGGATGCCGGCGGATTGCGCACGCACGTCGCGTTGGCCGGCCCGGCCGACGCTCCACCCATTCTCCTTGTCCACGGCTGGCCCCAGAACTGGTGGACCTGGCGCCACGTCATCCCGACGCTGGCCGAGCGGTTCAGGGTCATCGCCCCAGACCTGCGAGGCCACGGCTGGAGCGCGACGCCCACGAGCGGCTACGAGAAGGAGCAGCTCGCGTCGGACATGCTCGCCGTGCTCGACGCCCTCGCGATCGAGCGGGCGACGTGGATCGGTCATGACTGGGGTGGGTGGACGGGCTTTCTCGCCGCGCTGCGTGCGCCCGAGCGCATCGAGCGGATGCTCGCGCTCTGCGTCCTGCACCCGTGGACGAAGCCAGACCTGCGCAAGCTCGCAGTGTTGCTCAGCTACCAGGGGCCGATCAGCCTTCCGACCGTGGGCCCACGCGTGGCCGAACCGCTGGTGCGCGCGCTCCTGCAGATCGGGCGGCGCAGCGACCGGCTCGAGCCGAGCGATATAGCGCTCTTCGCTGAGCACATCCCGCCGGCTGTGACGGTCGCCATGTACCGGACCTTCCTGACCCGTGAGATCGTGCCGCTCGCAAGAGGCCGCTACGCAAGCGCCACGCTCGAGGTGCCAACCACGCTGATCCTTGGACGGGCGGACGCCGTGACGAAGGGAACTGGCTCCGGGCCGGTCGAGGGCCAACCACAGCTGCACGTCGAGGTGCTCGACGGCGTGGCCCACTGGGTACCAGAGCAGCGCCCGCAGGCCGTCATCGATTGGGCCCAGGCGATTGATTCCACGGCCACGGCACTGGTTTCGGATGATTTCTGAGCAGCAGGATCTAAGCTAGGTCGGCAGCCTGACCACGGCTCGGGCGTGTTCCGGTCTTTACTGGCCGCCTGGAAGCTCGTCGGTCGTGCCGATGAGGATCGTAAGCAGGTCGCTGATCCGCTGCACGCGGCCGAGGCCGCCGAGGCGGTCGGGGAGCGGAAGGCCGGATTGAATCGTGTAGCGGTTGCGGCGTCCGTTGCGCTCCCGCTTGATGTAGCCGCCGACCGCGAGCTCGGTGACGATGCGATGGGCGGCGCGTTCGGTGATCCCGACTCGCTCGCTGATCTCCCTCAGAAGCACGCCTGGATCGTTGGCGATGCACGCGAGGACCTGAGCGTGGTTGGTCAGGAACTTCCAGCGGGGAACCGTGTCCTCCGTCATGAATCAAGACTAGCGTATCTAGACTTCTAGTTCATAGATATTAATTTCATGCTATGTTGTTCTAGTCCGCGGTGCTCCTCAGGTCGCTGGCGCTCATGCGCACATCTATCGAAATGAGGTCCACCGTGCCAAGCTCAGTTATGCCGCATCCGTCTGCCACCACCGGCAACGGCGCAACATCAGTTGATGTCCCCGGGTCTGTATCCAATGGGCATCCGCAGGGTCCGAATCGCGATCACGCGCCGCGTAGCCCTCTGCTGACCAAGCTGACGAGCCTCACATCGGTCGCCACGGTCGCCGCCGCGGGAATGATCGTGGTGGGCATCCTCGCCGTCGTCGGCGGTCACTATGACAAGCAGGTCGTTCACGACCAGCTGGCTCCGCAGAAGATCTTCTTCCCCCAGCCCGCGACAAACCCTGGCCTCGCTGCCTACGCCGGCCAGCAGGTGCTCACCGGCAAGCAGGCGAAGCTGTACGCCCAGAAGCAGATCGGCGTGGACCTGACGAAGGTCGCCGGCGGCAAGACCTACTCCCAGATTAGCGCTGAGTGGATTGCCGGCGGCATGAAGAACGCGACGCTCGCAGGCGAGCGCACCACCCTGTTCACCGGAGAGACGCTGAATGGCCTGCTGCTCAACGCCTGGGGCTGGTCGGTCATCGGCGCCATCGCCACCCTCGCCGGATTCATCCTGATCCTGCTCGGCGCGGCCCTCTTCGTGCTCCCGCTCGCCAACTGGCAGGTCAACCTCAGAGGCCGCGGACCGGTGGCCGCCAGCGCCTGAGGTCTCTGCGTCTGAACATCAGCGATCGCCGCCCGGGCTGGGCGGCGATCGAGCAAGCTCCATCCCCTATAGAGCGGACTGCGCTCGCGCGGCGCACCGGCTCCGGAAGGCCAACTACATGCAGAGCACCACCTCGCCGCCGGTCGTTGCCGAAGTCCTCGCTGATCGCAGATCCCGGCGCACCCCGCCTGAGCGAGAGCCGAAATGCCCGCAGGCGCCCGGGCACCGCCGCGAGGGCGGGGAGCATCTGCGCGTCGCGATGCTCGCCCCGCCGTGGATCTCGGTCCCGCCGCCGGGCTACGGAGGGGTGGAGTCGGTGGTGAGCGTATTGACCGAGGTGCTCGTGCGGCGTGGTAACGAGGTGACGCTGTTCTGTGCACCCGGCTCGGAATCGAGCGCGCGGGTCGTGACATTGCTCGACGAGTCTCACCCTGATGAGATCGAGCGCTCGCTGTATGAGGTCGACCATGTCGCGCGAGCGTTTGCGGCGATCGATCAAGCCCGCGGTGCCCGCCACTTCGATGTCGTGCACGATCACTGTGGGTTCACAGCGCTCGGCATGGCAGACCGTCTCGCTACTCCACTGGTGCACACGCTGCACGGGCAATTTACGCCGGCCACGTCCGCCTTCTACACCCGGCACGAGTCCAAGGCGACGCTGGTGGCGATCAGCCGCGCTCAGCGTGCATCAGCGCCCGAGGGCCTGCGTGAGGTGGACGTAATCCCTAACCCGATCGACGTGCAGGGCTGGCCGATGCAGGAGCGCAAGGAGGATTACGTGTTCTGGATTGGGCGGATGACCGAAGAGAAGGGACCGCATCGCGCAATCGCAGCGGCCCGTGCGGCCGGCGTGCCGCTCGTGCTCGCCGGTGTCATTCAGCCCGGCCAGCAGGCTTTCTTCGACCGCGAGGTGGCGCCTCACATCGACGGCGATCGGGTCCGCTTTCTCGGTGAGATCGGCGGATCGCTCAAGCAGGCGGTATTCGCCGGTGCTCGTGCACTGTTGATGCCGATCAGCTGGGAGGAGCCATTCGGCATGGTGATGGTCGAGGCACTGGCGTGCGGTACGCCAGTCATCGCTTTTCCTGCGGGTGCGGCGAGCGAGCTGGTGATCCATGGGCGGACTGGCTTTCTCGTCGAAGACGAGACCACGATGGCGGCGGCCGTCGGGCGGCTGGGGAGCATCGCTGCGCGCAACTGCCGAGCATGGGTTGCCGAGCGCTGCGATGTCAACGTCGTCGCCGGCTCCTACGAGTCCGCCTACCTTGCGGCCGCGCGCCCGCGAGAGAGGACGATCGTGCTTGTCTGAGCGCACTCTCAGCGTCCTCGACGGCAGTACCTTCGTGGTCAGCGACCGTCTCGGTGACATGCGCAACGATGACGGCCGTGAGCATGGGTTCTTCTGCCATGACACTCGCTTCCTATCTCACTGGGTGCTGAGGGTTGGCGAGCAGCCGCTCGAGGTGCTCGGTCTGGATCAGGCAGAGCACTTTGCAGCCCAGTTCTTCCTGACACCCCGCGTTGGGCCGGAGACCGAGGCGCCGTGTTCGATCATGCGCCGCCGGTTGATCGACCATGTTTGGATGGAGGAGGTATCTGTCATCAATCATCAACACGAGAGCAGCACGATCCGGGTAGTGCTCGAGCTCGACACAGACTTCGCTGATCTATTCGAGGTCAAGGACGGCGCGGTCGAAGCACGGGAGGTGACATTCCGGGGCGACGATCGATCGCTCACCCTCTCCTACAAGCGCGATGGCTTCCAGCGCTCGGTGACGATCTCCTCGAGCCTGCCCGCGGCCGTGACTCGTGAAGGATTTGCCTACTCGCTAGTGCTGGCTTCTGGGGAGCAATGGTCGACCACCTTCACGATCACACCGGACGCTGAGCAGCCGGCGGTGGCATTCGGGCAGCGTAGGGTGCGAGACGGCTTCAATGCGATGAGTGCCCGCAAATCGGCCGAGCTGGAACAGTGGCTCGCGCGGGCGCCGACTCTCGTGGCGAGCGAGCCGGCGCTAATGCGCACCTACTGCGCGAGTCTGAGCGACCTCGGCGCGCTGCGACTGCCGCCCGACATCAGCAAGGGCGCCACGCTGCCCGCGGCTGGTCTGCCGTGGTTCATGGCACTGTTCGGCCGCGACAGCCTCATCACCAGTTTCCAGGCGCTGCCGTACCTGCCGGAGCTTGCGGCGACGACGTTGCGGGTGCTTGCAGCAGCCCAAGCACATGATCGCGATGACTTCCACGAACGCGAGCCCGGAAAGATTCTGCACGAGCTACGCTTTGGTGAGCTGACGGCTCGAGGAGAGCGCCCGCACTCCCCGTATTTCGGATCGGCTGACGCCACACCGCTGTTCCTGATCCTTCTGGATGAGTACCATCGCTGGTCCGGCGACGGCGATCTGGTCCGGGCGCTTGAGCCGAGCGCCCGCGCGGCACTCGCGTGGATCCAGGACAGCGGCGACGCCGACGGCGACGGGTACGTGGAGTACTCACGCCGAAACCCATCCACCGGCTTGATCAACCAGTGCTGGAAGGACAGCTGGGACGCGATCCAGTTCGCCGACGGCACACTCCCCCGTGGCCCGATCGCCACATGCGAGATCCAGGGCTACGTCTATGACGCGCTGCGTCGCACTGCCGGTCTGGCGCGCGATGTGTGGGACGACTGCGCACTCGCTGAACGTCTGGATGTGCAGGCGAGTGAGCTACGCGCCTCCTTCCGCCAAGACTTCTGGATGCCCGAGCGCGGATGTCACGCCGTGGCGCTCGACGGCGAAAAGCGTCAGGTCGACAGCCTGACCTCCAACATCGGTCACCTGCTGTGGTCGGGCCTGCTCGACGAGGACGAGGCAGCCACCACGGCCGAACGTCTCTTGAACGACGAGCTGTACTCGGGCTGGGGCGTAAGGACGCTGGGCACCGGCGAGGCTGGCTACAACCCCCTCGGCTACCACACTGGGACCGTGTGGCCACACGAGAACTCGCTGATCGTCGCCGGCCTCGTGCGCTACGGCCATCGTCGGGAGGCCGTCACGATCGCCGCCGCCATGCTCTCCGCTGCACCGCACTTCGAGCATCGCCTGCCCGAGGTTTTCGCGGGTTACCCCGCTGCGGTCACATCCGTCCCCGTCGCCTATCCGACGGCCTCCCGTCCCCAGGCATGGGCGGCGGGCACCCCGCTGCTGCTGCTCACCACCCTGCTGGACCTGCAGCCCGCCCTCACAGACGCGGACTGTCAGCTATCAGGCGGCATCGGCCACGTCGAGCTGCGATCGAGCGGGGGATAGAGTGGACGCTATGGCAACAGATGCGATAGGCGCTCTCGTGAGACGCCTGGCTCGTCCTCACACATCTGGAGGGATGGTGATCGAGTGGTCTGTGATCCTCGCCGAGGGTGCCGACTCGGCCGCGATCCTCACGTGGATCTCCGACCATGATGGTGTCGCTGACTCGACCGCGGCCACTCCGCCCAGTAGTGGCCTGCACGGGTCGCGTGCAACCGTCGGCACCGCAGTGGGCCCGGCACGTCGGTTCGTGTTGCCGGCACGCGCGTTCGACTGAGCCTCGCCCCCGCCTGAGCCGTCGCCGCTCCCACGAGGACACCATGGCCCGCCTAGACCGAGCCCAAAGAGGGCCAAACCCCGACCCCTTTTCTTTGGGACCCGGAGTTTGACCGCGACAAGATTGGCGCGCCCGGAGAGATTCGAACTCCCGACCTTCGGTTCCGTAGACCGACGCTCTATCCAGCTGAGCTACGGGCGCAGAGCGTCGTAGTCTACCGCCGGCCTCCGCCCTGCCCGGGAAGCTCGCGACCAGCGGCCGCAGGCCGTCACGCAGACTGCCGCTGATGCGATGTCCGCAGTCACGTGCTGCCGTTTGTTGTGACGGGACTCGCGACGGTATAAGCACGAGCGGCATCGTCGGCGCCGTGTGGCGGCAGTCGCCGGGTGAGCGCCAGCGCCGCCAGCGCGGCTGTCCCGGCGACTGCAAAGGCGATCGTCACGGATGTCGACGTCGACCATCCGCGATCGGCGCCCACGACGATCGCCGCCCCGGAGATGCCTGTGCCCAGCGCTGTACCCAGGACATCAGATAGGTTCAGGGAGGCGGACGCCCAGCCGTCACGTCCAGCGGATGCCTCGTGCAGCATCATCAGCGAGGTCGGGGCGTACGCGAGTCCGATCCCCGCGCCGGCGACCGTCCAGGCGGCGACAGCCTCGCTCACGGGTACGGCGGGTTGCAGCGAACAGACCATGCCCGCGATTCCGGCGAGGATCAGAATCAAACCCGCGCGGATCGCGTCCCGTCCCTGCCGTCGCCTGCTCAGGCGTGCCTGCAGCCAGGCGCCGACGGCCCATGCAAGCGTCGAGCAGGTGATCGCGAGGCTCGCGGTCGCCGTGCTGTGGTGCAGCGCGATGGTGATGGTGAACGTGACAAATGCGTCGCCGCCGAAGAACGCGAATGTCAGCAGGCCCCGACTGAGGATGGCCGCCGGCAGTCCGGGTTGGGCGGTGAGCGTGCCTGCGGGCAGGAGCCGGCGCAGAGCCGGCACGCCGACGGCCAACCCTCCGGCGACCATGGCGACGGTCGCCGGCGCACTGTGGGAGGTCAATCCTCCGAGCAGCAGGCCACTACCGGCGGCGACGCGCGCGGCGTCGACGAGCCGATGCTCGACGGCGGGCGCCACCTGAGGTCCGCCCAGGCGGATGAGCGCCGGTAGCGCGAGGAGTCCAGCCACGCCGACGAGCGGTATCAGACCCAGGAACACCCAGCGCCAGCCGGCGAGCTGGGCCACCTCGGCGCTCAACACCGGCCCGAGCAGTCCAGGCAGCACCCAGGCGGTGGAGAGCACCGCCATCATCCGCGCGCGCAGGCGCGTCGGCAGACTGCGGCCGATGGCGACATAGGAGACGGCCGGAACGGCGCCCGCTCCAAGACCTTGCAGGACGCGGCCGAGGACCAGCACCGGCATCGATGGGGCGAGCCCGGCGACGGCAAGTCCCGCTCCAAACAGCGCTAGCCCCGTGGCGAACGGCCGCGCCGGACCAGACCGATCTGCGTCTCGCCCGGCGGCGACGGTGCCAACGAGGCTGCCCAGCATGAACGCGCTGAATGCCCACCCGTACAGCCTCAAGCCCCCGAGATCGCGCGCAACCCGCGGCATGATCGTGATCACCGCGAGGGCCTCGGCGGCGATGAACGTGGTGCTCAGCATCAGGCCGGTCGTAAGTCCCCGGCGCGCCGGTGACCACAGCCCGTCGGGCGAGCCACCCGCCTGCGGACTAGGTCGTACGGCCATCCCGCCCACCATAGGAGTTCAACTATTGTTTAAGTCAAGAGTTGATGGCGAGGTGGTGGCCGTCGCAGAGGTGGCAGTGCGAGCGGGTGCGTCCACCTCGGCGCGATGAGTTGAGCTCTAAGGCGAGCACGCTACGAACGCAGCGACGGCAGCCGGCGTGCGATCACCGCCCGGGCCTGGCTGAAGGCGCGCTCATCTGCCAGCAGCCGCGAGCACGCGTTCGCGCCGAGACCGAGCGAGTAGATCTCAAACGCGAGCTCGGCGGCATCATCGACGCCGGCGATCGCCGCCTGGCGCTCGAGCTCGCCCAGCCAGTTGACGACTCCAGCGCGGACGACGTCGCGCACGGGCCCCGGGCGATCGTCGAACTCCGTCGCCGCTGCGGCCCAGAAGCAGCCGCCCGCGAACACTCTGTGCTCCAGGTAATCGATGTAGCGCTCGCAGTAGGCCGTCAGTCGTGGGTATCCCTCCTGCTCATGCTGGGCGGGAGCGACGACCTCGCCGTAGAAGCGCGCCGCTGCCGCATCGATTGTGGCTAGCTGCAGGTCCTCCTTGGAGCCGAAGTGCGCGAATAGGCCGCTCTTGCTCATCTGCAGCTCGTTCGCCAGCCTGCCGATCGTCAGCCCCTCCAGGCCCTCGACAGAGGCGACGTCGACCGCTCGCTCGAGGATCGCCGCTCTGGTACTCACCGCCTTCGTTGCCATGCCACCTCACTGTAACGCACGAACGTTCGTGCTATTAATGCGGAGCTTCAGTCGATCAGCGAGCATAGGAGACGAGATGTCGGACATCACCATCAGCCCCATCGACGACATGGAGGCCGTCGTGTTCGGCTCGTTCAAACGAGCCCGCGCGCAGCTCGGCGTCGAGTCCTTCGGGATGCAGGTCATCGACCTGCCGCCCAACGCCGATCAGTACCCCGAGCACGACCACAGCGACAGTGGACAGGAGGAGGTCTTCGTCGTGCTGCGCGGCTCCGGGGAGATGGAGGTCGACGGCAAGCGCCATGCCATGCACCCCGACATGATGATCCGCGTCGGGCCGCAGCCCAGGCGCAAGATCTGGCCGGGTGACGACGGCATGCGGGTGCTCGCGCTCGGCGGCTGCCCGGGTCGGGTATACGAGGCGCCCGAGGTCACCAAGCTCGGTGCGCCCGACCCCGGGCTACCGCAAACGCCAGCGCCCTGAATCTCGCTCGGCGAACCGCTCGCAGAGGCGCCGTGCTGGGACGCGCACGAGCTCATCGCACACGGGAGCTCAGTCCTCGAACGGCGCCATGCGCACGGCGAGCGGCACGCCGCAGCGGACCAGCAGTCCGAATCGTCCTGCCGGAACTGCTGCCGCCTCGGCGCGCATCAAGCCGATCAGCTGGCGCTTGAAGTCCGCCCGTGGATAGCGCCGCAGCACCTCGGCGATGTTTGCGGGAGCCACATCCCATGCCCTCAGCCCGGCGCCGTCCACCATTGCACCCCACTGCAGGTAGCAGCCGAGCGGTCCATCCCGGTCGGGTGACACACCGGGTGTCGTGTGGACACAGATCGCATCCGCGAGCAGCTCAGCGCGCTCATTGGCCACGCCTGCGGCTGCCGCACATGCGAGCAGCCGATCGGCGCTGGCCAGGGTGAAGTCGCGCGCGTGAGTCGGTTGAGCGATGCCGAAGTCGTGAACGAGCGCACCGCAGTAGAACAGCTCCTCGTCGAGCTCGCTGCCGTCAACCGCCGCCAGCGCACGGCCGAACAGCCACGTTCTGAAGGAATGGCCGACGATCGCGGCCGGCTGCTCGGCGCACGCCTGCTCGGCCTCTCGCGCAAGCAACGAGTCGGGAGGCTCGAACGTGTTGACGTCAACCGCCGCAGCCCCTACAGGCAGCCGCCCAACGGCAAGCTTGACCCTCCCCAACGCGTTCTCCCACTGACCCAGCGCAATCGCAGCAAACAGGCGCCGACGCTCACCCGCGGTCAGGCTCCCGCCCGTCCGGCGCGTCCACGCGAGCCCGCCGAGCCGCTCAGGATCGGGGGCGCTCAGGCCGTCTGCATGGGAGCGCGCTGCACTGGCGATCGCTCGATCATAGGCATTCACGAACTGAGGTGGCACGGACGCGGCGGACGCCGCGGTGCGCGCATGTGGGACCATGCACGCGATGCTCGACCGGCCCAGACCTGCGCTCGGTCTCGCCGTAGGTCTCCTCGCCGTGTTGCTCTCCGGCTGCGCCAGCACCGGCACGCGGACCACAACCGTTCATACAGACGTATCGCCGCCGGCTTCAGGAGCACTACTGACAGCGCACTTCGTCGCGCAAGCGCAAGCTGTCTGCCGTACTCTCAGCGCACGGGAGAAGCCTCTCCATGCTCGTCAAGAATCGCTCAAGGGACTCCCAACCACTTCCGCCGAGGAAGCCTTCGTTCAGCTCGCGCGCCGGGTGGTGACCCTGTCCCGAGCGGCCGACAGCAAGCTCGAGGCGCTACCACGGCCTCCTGGCGATGCTCGAGCGATCGCACAGCTCCTGACGAGCTTCTCCGATGAGGCCACAGACGCGAACGGAATCGCAAACGCTGCGACCAACCAAGAAAGCACAGCCGGAGAAGCGGCCGAGAGAGCACTGAGGAAGTCGGTCGCCGAGAACAGCAGCCTCGCCGCCGCCTACGGCATGCGGGAATGCATCGGATCGGAATAACCCCTCCGAGCTGCGGTGGCTGGTAAGCGCTCGGCGGAAGAGGAGCGAGCGTGGCAGAGGGTCCGTCACATTGTCCTGGAGCGTGACGAGTGGACGTGCCGAGGATGTCACGAGCAGCCACCGCGTGACGAGCTGGACGTCCATCACCTGATACCGCGGTCAGCCGGCGGGAAGGATCTCGCTAGCAACTGTGTGGCGCTGTGCGACGGTTGCCATGCTGGACGTCACCTCAACCAGCAGGTGTCACTCGCGCGGCGCACGATCGAACGCTGGGCACTCGCTCTGGCCCGCTTCCTCGATCGTGGCCGCGAGCTGCCGGAGGAGACCCGAGCGCTCGACGCGGGACTTCGCCTGTTCGGGATCACGCGCTTTCGCGAGAGTCAGCTGGATGCCGTGCTGGGCGCATTGCGTGGTGAATCGCAACTGGTGATCGCGCCAACCGGCGGAGGAAAGAGCCTGTGTTTTCAGCTGGCCGCGATCCTCAGGGGCCAGCCCACCACGTTCGTGCTCTCGCCCCTGAAGACACTGATGGTCGATCAGACCAGCAGCCTGCACGAGCGCAAGCTGCCGGCGACGTTCATCAACTCCGACATCTCTGGCTCGGAGAAGCGATCCCGGTACGAGCTGCTCGAGCAGGGGGCGCTGGCGCTGATCTACATGGCGCCCGAGCGCTTCGGCGAGCGAGTGAAGCCACAGGAGATCGAGTGGCTCCTCAAACACCGGCCGTCGTTCCTCGTGGTGGACGAGGCTCATCTGATTGATCGGTGGGGAGAGGACTTTCGGACCGACTACAGCCGCATCGCGGAGATTCGGCGCAAGCTCGGCGCTCCGCCCGTGATTGCCTGTACTGCGACCGCCGGCGTTGACACGCAGCAGCGCATTCTTCGCTCACTCGACATGCCCGACGCACGTGTACTCGTCTCGGGTGTCGATCGTCCCAACATTGCCCTCGTCCGTATCAACGAGTGGAGTGCACAACGCCGCGCTCAGATCGTCGCCGCGCTGCTCGCGAAGATCTCTGGCCGCTCAATGATCTTCATACCGAGCAAGAAAGTCGGCAAGGAAGTGCAGGCGGCGATGGCCTCTGTTGGCTGGAGTCTGCCGTTGTTCCACAGCGACTTGGACAAGCTCGAGCGCAACCATCTGCAAGGTCGTTTCAGTGACCGTATCGATCCACCGCTGAACGCCCTCATCACGACAAGCGCGTTCTCGATGGGAGTGGATATCGCCGACGTGCGCCTCGTTGTTCACTGGCAGCACCCCGCCTCAGCCGAGGACTATCTGCAGGAGTTCGGGCGAGCCGGACGCGACGGCGAGCCTGCGCTTGCATTGATCTTCACCCGCGGCGAAAAGGACACCGGCCTGCTCAAGTACATGGCCGAAAAGAGCGCCGAGGAAGTCATCAGCAAGCGCAAGCGCACTCCCGAGGAGGCCCAGGAGAATCTCGATGGACGAGTACGTCGCATCAACGAAATGCAAACGCTCGTCAAGAGAACCGATCGCTGCTTTCGAGCCGAGCTCCTCGAAGTCCTACAGGGACCCCACCGCACGCAACGACGATCCCTGGCCCGCTGGCTGCTCGACATCGTCTTCTCGAGCCGTGCGCATGTCAAACACGCGGGGGCCTGTTGTGACCACTGCCAGCCCGAGCTCGTCACGCGCATCCGCACGGGCACCTACACACCAGGCGACCGGCTCACTCGCAGGTTCTCGCTCGCTTGGCGCAGATATTGGCGCAGGCTATGGATCTCTCTCGCAGGGCTTCTGGCAGTCGCCGTCATCTTGGGGACCCTCGATCACCAACACGAAACGTCGACCGCCGAACGGGCCATCAACGCCTATACGACATACATTGCGCATCACGAGCCCGGGCAGAGATTCGCGACGCCTCACGTGCGGCCGTATCGCGGCCACGAGCTCGCCTGCGCGAACCCACGCCGACGTAACCCGGCCACGCTCTGTCTCCTGCTTCGTCCCCGTGCTCCACAAGCCGACGCAGTGACCGGCACCTACCGCCGCCGCGGTCCCCGACACTTCGCATGCACCGGCGATGCGAAGCGCCTGCAAATCTGCTGAGCCGCTGGAACGATCAACGCGTGTTACTTCGCTTGAACTGAGAGGCGAACTCGACTAATCGACTGCCAGTTCTCTGACCGGTGAGCGCTACGGATGAGACACAGTCTCCGTAGATTGTAGTGCGGTTCGCGCTACACTACGGGTGTGGCATCGGCCCCTCATCCACTCTCACTGCGTCTCGGACGCGACGGGCTGAGCGCACTTGATGAGATTGCCAGGCGACGAGGCTTGAGCCGCGCTGAGGCAGCGAGGCAGGCGATCACCGAGACGGCCGAACGCGAGCGTAGGCGCAGCGGACTCGCAGCGGAGGCGAGGCGCCTCATGCAGGACGAGCGATATGTACGAGAAGCGCGAGATGTCGCCGACCTCATGGAGACGCTGCGTGGTCCGTGGTGATGTTCACCGAATCAAGCTTCCAGGCAAGCGTGGTCACGTTCAGGAGGGACGCCGCTACGCGGTGATCGTCCAAGCCGACGACCTGCTCGCCCTCTCCACCGTCGTCATCTGCCCAACGTCGCGCTCAGCATTCGCGGCCAGCTTTCATCCAGAGATCACGATTGCCGGCCAACCCACGCAGGTTCTCTGCGAGATGGTCGGCGCGGTCGACGCCCACGCGCTTGGCAAGCGAATCGGCCACATATCCCACGAGGAACTGCGCACCGTCGAGGACGCTCTGCTGCTGGTGCTCGATCTACCTTGAGCGGCTGCGACAGCGGCACCTCATGCTGGACGGGCTTGATGGGACAACGTCCCACCCAACGGGTTCGGACGTCAAGCAAATGGCGGGGAGATCGGGACGCGTTGCAAGCCATCAAGACCAGCTTGAGGCTTTGGTTCGGCTACTGATGGAGCCAGCGGGTCGGCAGGCGCGGCGACGGGCAGCCGAGGCGATCCAGGCGACCGCGTGACACGACCTCGGATTGGCGTGGATCGCGTCCGCTGGCCGATTGAGGCGTCGCTGGCGAGCGAGTAGGCATGTGGCTAGGTGCGCATCGCGGGTCCGCAACGAGGCCGCGGCCGCTTCCACGACCGAGCTCTGCGTGAGGCGGAGGCTGCGTTCGCCGAAGCAATCGGTATGGGTGGAGGTCGAGACCCTCGCCAGCCTGCAATCGCTCTGGCGCGGCGAGACTCGCGGGACCGCGTCGCTGGGCTGATCTCGCCTCACCGGCCGGCCGTTGTCGGAGCAGGCCGGTTCGATTAGGGTAGGCAACGCACGTGTAGTGCCGTGACATTGTCTAAAGGGGGGTTGAATGCGACTCATGCGTCTGTGCGCGGTGTCCTTCGTCGTGCTCGTGCTGGGGCCGCTCGGTGCGAGCAACGCGTCAGCCAAGGGGACTTTGCAGCTGAAATCACCGGAGGAAGGCGGCCGCCTGCTGGAGCCCGGCGATTACGTGGAAGGGGAATCCTCCGGCGGCACCACCGTAGAAAGCACGGGAGGCAACCTCACTTGCGCAGGCGGCAGCTGGGCCGGGCTCTACGGCAACGTGCAGACCAACGGCCAGAAGACAGACCGCTTGAACATCACGGGCTCGAAGAGAAGCTTTGACGGCGGCAGTTGCAGTGGCTCGTTCGCCGTCGGTGGCGAAACTCGCAATTACTGGACCGGCGGCAGCGAACTCGGCTCCATGACCGTCTCGACGACGGACAAGGCCGAATTCAAGACCAGCGGCTCGTCTGAAGCGAAGCTAGAGCTTGCCAGTTCCGAAACCGGCCATTTCTGCACTTACGGTCTAAAGAAGCTCAAGGGCATCTCGCTGCACGGACCTGGAGAACCCGTCCAGGTGTTCTTCACGAAGCAGACGCTCAAGCTGGTAGCCCACAACATCGAAGCCTGCCCGAAGAAGGTCGCGATAACCGTTGCGCTTGCGTTAAAGACCGCCGCTAAAGGAAGCCCAGAAGAAGCAGACGATTCGGCCCTCAACTTCGTCGAAGGGGTCGTCTCGTAGCTGCGAGGACCGCACCGAGCGCAGAGTTGGGGGCGTCGGTGACGTCACCAACCTCGCTCGGCGGCAGCCGAGCGGTCCATATCGACCAGCAACTCGCGCACGTTACCTGCGTGCCGGCCGCCCGATGGTCATCATCTGGCGCCTCATCGCCCAAGGCGGCAACGTCGCTCCGGAGTGGACGCTCGGCGTTCGCACTTCGATCTCATACCCAGCCCACGGCCGAGCACCGCTCGCAGCTATCGCGTAGGAGAACGGATGGCTGGTGGCCAAGCGTCGCTGCGCGCGGAACCGCCTCGCACATTGCATCTTCGTATCGATCCTCCTCCCCTTGCGAGCGTCAGTCATCTGATCCGCCAGAAGCGCCCAAACAATCGAGCCACTCACACCAGTTCGGATCTTGATTCGGTCAGCACGAGCCTGGCGGCGAAGCTCAGCGCGCCAAGCGTCGCGCGGTCAGCCGATATCGCCTCGCGGTGCTACCCACACGCTGGGAAATGACAGCGAAGTGTGCTCCACGATGATGTCGTAGTCGTGGTCGTAGTGCAGCACCCCAAGTTCCTCAGCAGTAGCGATTGAGGCGATCAGCAGATCGACTGGCTTCGCGCGATGTGAGATTCCTGGCGTCGCGGCAAGCTCAGCTTGAGCCGTGAGAGCGGTCGCGGCAGCCTCCGCGGTTAGAGGCGCGTGAGGGAGCGCATCGAGCCGCTTAGCGGTGATGGCGAACCCGTCGCTGTCGCGAGCGCTGTAGCGCATCTCCAGCAGCGTGGGCGGACACGTCCACAGTTCGTTCGCCACGAGCGCCGCCTCGAAGGTCTCACGCACAGGACCGGCGAGACGTCGGTCGAGCAGCCGGGCCCATACTGAGTTATCGAAGAGCAGTGGCCTACCGTAGCCGGTCAATGCATCCAGCCATGCTCGCCGACCTCGTAGGCAGCGCCCGCGTCGAGGCCGTCTCCGGTACGCAACTGCTCGATCAACTCACGCCGAAGCTCGGCCTTCTCAGCCTCTTCTCCTCGTCCGACTTCAAGCTCTCTCAGCCGATCACGAGCGCCACGGATCACCAAGTCGTCAAGCTTCACGCGCTCCCCTCGGCGGCGAAGGGAATCGAGCGCCTCACGCACAGGGGGAGTCTCGGTGATCGAATGACGCGGATGACGAGTGGGCACTCCAATGAGTGTAGCACCCAGTACAGCACCGCTCCGGGCACACACACTGCCATTGGTACGGTTTAGAACAACGACCACAAACCGGGCGAAAACGGGGATGGAGAGACAACGTTCGAACACGTCCCTTGTGTGGAAGCGCATCAGCGAGCTACATGCCGATCGCTTCGGTGGACGAGGCCGCGCACCCACTATTCCTCACTGAGTCGATAAGCTTTGCTCGCCACTGGGGGTCGATCGCATCGGGGGGCCTCACGACGAAAGGAAACTGCTGACATGGCGCAAATCCTGCTTGGCGTGAACGAGATGAGCGTCGATGAGGGCAAGGAGGACGTACTGAGTCGAATCGTCGCCTCGAAGGACGGATTGCGAAGCGGTAGCGGAGCTATCTTGGCGCCGCCGGGCTGGATGGTCCTGACGGCGTCCGGCACGGGCGAGCAAATCTACTTCCAGACAGTCCACATTGCGTGGGTGCGTGACGACTGAGGTGCGCCACGCGAGCTAGCGGCAATCCGATGGTTCCGTGTCAGTCGCTCTGACCGGCAAGATCCGAAGGCTCCATGCGGAGCGATTCGAGCGGTAGTCGGGCGGCTTTGGCTGAAGCTGCTCGGATCAGCGACCCGACCACCGCGCCGGGCTTCTCGCCTTGGTCGTGAGCGATCGGACCAACGGGACGATTCCCCAGCGGTGCTCGTCCTCAGACGGGTGGACTTACAGACGAGGCGGACGCTGGAAGCGCCCGCCCCAATGCATCACTGGATGTGGCGCGACAGCGCCGGTATGGACACCTCAGCTCGTTAGGAGAGGGCGGCCGTAATTGGTTTTGCGAGCAGGCCTACCTTCGCTTAGTCCCGGTTTACGAACGCTGCCCGTCGCGACGATGACCGAGCTCGTAGCTAGCGTGCTCGGTCAAGCGCCCTGGATGAGGCTATGTCTTGTGGCTGGCGTTGCTCTGCTCCGATGCACGACCGGAGTCAGTGATCTTGCGGCGTATCTTCGGCGGGAATAGGCCCACCTCAATCTCGGAGTCCTTGTGCTTCGGAACGCCCCGGGAGACGATCGCGAAGACCACGTAGACGATGAAAAGGAGGATTACAGCCACCACGACCGAGGTCGCAGTGGCTGGCATGGGCTATACCAACCGTCTCCGTGCCGACATTGGCACCTCCTGTGTTGAGTCAGGTCGACAGTTTGGCACGCGCCGGGGACAGAGCGATCTCGTCCCATCACGGGCCGAAGATCGAACAACGACCTCAAACCCAGCCAAAGCGAGGATCGCGGGAAAGTCCTCGAAATCTCCGTGGCCTCTAATCCGGAGGCTCCACGAGGAGCGATCGATGAGCTATCCAGATGAGACCGTGCGGCTGGCTCGCGGCCTGACCGAAGAAGGTCGTGAGGCTGGCGAGCGAATTGCTGCGGGCAGGCGCTGACCTCGCGCATGTGCAGACCCACTACACGATCGCCGCAATCGAGATGCTCGGCGATGCCGAGGCACTTGGGGTGCTGGCCGCAAGTGGCGACCAAGACGCCTGTGCCGCGCTCGATGAGACCCTGTCCAAGCTCGCCGGGCTGAGAGACCGAGCACACCAGGAGAGAGACCGGGGCCGATCAGACGGATGAAGGCCGTGAATGCGCATCGGCCCGCAACTCGAAGCGACGCGCTATCTCCTCAGCGAGCTGGCGTTGACGCTCGCCCGACAATCGCGGCATCACTTCCCGAAGCAGGGCCGCGGCCCTCCGACTGGTCTCGGGCGTCGTCGCAGCAAGCCGCCGATCGCTCTCTCGAGCAAACCGACGAAGTTCCTCGCTGATCGCCACATGCAAAGCATATGTGACCCGCGCCGCGGCACGGGTTCGAACAAAGACCTCACACCCGGCGAAAACGGGGCGGGAGGAACGACTCTCGAAACAGGACCCGATCTGGCAGCGCATACGCGAGCTGCACGCCCAGTGCTTCGGTAGATGCCGTGAGGAAGCAGGCGGGCGGCGTTGAGGTACCCAGCGCAGGGGTCTGCGGATTGCCCCGTAACGGCCTCGTGGAATCCTTCACGCCCGAGTAGCACAGGGCTGTCAACCGTTAAGGATCCACACGGACGTTGACGGTGTTGCTCGCACCGAACGCAAAGGGATAGCCGCCTGATCCTGTCGCTGGCAGGGCAAGACGGAACGTGTACGTCGTCGGCACGAAAGTTTTGGCGAAGCGATATTCGTAGACTCGGCTTGTGCCTTCGCTCTTGAGGACGACTTCATCGAAGGTCTTCCACCGCGACCCCTCTTTGACTTGGGTGTCGAGCGTGATGCCTTCTGGCGGAAAGGGCGCACCAACCACCGTGGCCGTCCAGTACATCATGTGGTGGTTGCGGACGACGCGTGGCTCGATCTGCAAGCTCATCTGAGGACGCACCCGCAGCGTTGCTACCGCCGTTACCGACGGCCCGGGGTCGTCGCTGTAAGAGGTGTAGCTGAAGCTGAGCACGCGATCTGGGCCAGGCGGCACCGTGAACGAGAAGGAGCCATCGAGCCCAGTCGTGATGAAGCTGGCGATCGGCGCCACGCCCGCCGGAAGGCAGCCGACCGATGCAACCGCGATTTGGGCCTCCCGGATCGGCACCGTCCCGCAATGCAACACCCCTGCAACCGTCGTTGGGCCGTAAGGGGCAGCCGGCATCCCTTCATTCCCACTGCTCGTGACTTCTTGCCCGTCAATTTTGAGCGACAATTCCTGGCCGGCGCACGGGTCACCATTTGGGACGCCGGTTGGAGCGCCGCCCGGTTCTCCGGCGCTGGCGAAGCTCAGCAGGCCGACCACCATCCAGGTTCCTACGGCGCCGAACGCGACGCCAACCACAAAGCCTCGCACACCGATCATCATTTCTCCTCCATGCCGTTGGCCGTTGCCCGAGCCGCTCTCGTCATGACCGCGGCGACTCTTGTCTGTATTCGCACGATCCGGGGTTGAGCCTTTTGCCTTCGATAGACAGAGTGATCTGACTTGGTCAGACCCTGGACGTTCCTGGCCGACTCCCAGGCCGACCATCGAGCGCATTGAGGCGTTTTATGGGGCATACGATCAAGTGATCGCTAACCCACCAGCAAACAAACCGATAGGTCGCGGACGAGTCCGCCACCGTCTATCAGCGAGATGATGAGATAGACGGCAGCAGCTGCTGCCACCACGAGCTTCAAGGACATCGACGCGGTCCAGAAGAAAGCTCGCGCTCGGCACGTCGCTCCGCGACGGGCCTGCGCGGCCGGGTGGGGATCGGTGATCGCATTCGGTCTCCTTTGGAATGGGCTTGGCGTTGCTGCCCTTCCGTCGCGCGAGAGCAGTCCGCTCCCCCCAGGAGATTTGGACTACAATATTGGTCATGTCCGAAACGTTGCCGCTGTCCACCGTGAAGGCCCGCCTCTCTGAGATCGTCGATCGCGTGGAGGGCCAGCAAGATCGCATCGTTGTGACTCGAAACGGCAAGCCGGCAGCCGTGCTCATGAGCAACAACGATTTCGAAAGCCTCGAGGAAACGCTCGTCGCTATGTCGGACCCAGCGGTCATGGCCCATGTACGCGAGAGCCTGCGTGCGATAGCTGACGGCGAGCCAGGCTCAATGATCGACGAGCTGCGTGCCAACCTAGAGACTCGCCGCAAAGCCACGGCGTGAGTTCGCAAAGATGGCAGCTACGGGTGATGCCGCCCGCACGCCGCCAGATCGACCGTCTACCTCTCGCGGTAGCGGCCGCCGTGATCGAGACGCTTGACGCGATCGCCTCCAACCCCCCGCCGACTCGGAAAGCCGCTGCGCTTCGAGCTCACCGGATGCTGGGCGGCCCGACGAGGGCCCTACAGGATCATCTACACCATCGACGATGCAGACCACACGATCTCAGTCCTCGCCCCGTGGCACACCGTGCCGATACATATCGCACACACTGACGCTCGACCTGGCAGCGGTTCGCCAACAAAGGCAAAACGGAGGGGAAGGGACGAAGATCGAACCTACACCTTGTGTGGAAGCGCATTAGCGAACTGCACGCCAAGCGCCTCCGGGCACGTTCATGGACTGCTCCTCCGCGGTGGCTGCAATAGCCGTCAGCTCAGCTGTGGTGCGAGCTGAAGCCCGACCTTGGGGAGCGCACGACGAACTCTCCGGTCGAACGACGCCACGTGGGCGTCGCGAGCCTGCGCGGTCGCAAGCGCAAAACCGTCTGCGAGACTGATGTTCAGTCCTCGATGCCGCGCCGCGTCCACCGCGATCAAGGGCGTCGGAGCGACCAGCCGGATCCCCAACGCAACCATCGCGTCCCTGGCCGTCTTCAAGTTGCGTTCGTCCTCCGCTGGTCTGACGAGCGCCTCCGCGTAGTTGACGAGCGACAGGAGCAACAGCACGCCGTCTTCAGCCAGCCGCTTGATTGCGGTTGCTGCGTTGGCATGATGGGGGTCACGCCGGTCGAGCGCAGCGATCACCACGTCTGTATCCAGCACACAGCCGCTCACGCACGCTCGCCCGCACGAAGTCGCTCCAAGTAGCCAGGCTCATACAGGCCGTCGAAAACTCCCAACGCCCGCTCAGCATCGCGTGAGACGCGGCGGACGATAATGCGATCGGCCCCCTCGGCTTCGATCGCCACCTCATCTCCCACGCTCAGGCCGGCCCCCTTCAACGACTCGACCGGGAGGGTCACCTGGTGCTTGCTGGAGATCCGCGCCATACCTTTACTATAACGTAAAGGCAAGTCAGCCGCGGCAGGGGACGAGATCGAACCCGCCCCGCCCTGGCAGCGGATCAAGGAGCCGTACGAAGGGCTCATTTATCATCCGACTGCATGAGCGAGAGCACGGAGCATGACTTTCTCAAGCAGGCGATACTTGAGATACTTGAGGAGTTTTCCCATCTGCGACTCTATGGGCTGACTGAGGCTGCTCGCCGACGCTATGACTTCTCGTGTCGTTTGGAGCGAGACTGGAGTCGACTTCTTACAGGCCAGGCCGCGTGGGGCCATAGAGATGGCGTCGAGAAGGACGTGCGCACTCTGCTGACCGACACCGAATCGGAGATCAAGGCGTATGTGCTGTGCGACACGCTCGCTCACCGCCGCCTGCTCGACGAGACGATCGAGGACTACCGTCGTCTCACTGCAATCGAGCCGTTCCGCTTCAAGGTCTTTTGGGTGCCGAGCGACTTCGATGCCGACGACGAGGGACATCGGAGATTCGTGCGCGAGAAGCTCAAGGCGGAGATCGTTGATGACATCCTCTTCAAGGTGCTCTTCGGCGAGATCGACGCTCAGAGCCTGCAGCCCCTGCTCGACACCACTGGCAGGATCGACTTGATTCTCGCGCTGCTTGTCAATATCGCTGAGCACGGGATGGGCAACTTGGCGGGGCCCGCAGCCATGCTTGGCGTCAATGCCAGTACGGTCGAGCGGCGACGAATCGCACTTCACACCGCGGGACTCATCAGAGGCTTGGAGGGGACTTTGGTCGCTGAGATTTCGCCGCGTGGGCGCGCTGTGCTGGATATTCTCGCGCGGCTGGATCACGAGCGGGCCAGCGGCACGATCACGCCGGAACTGGCGTACATCCTGGGCCGCCTTGGATGTCCGGTCGTAGAGGAGATCGAGCGTGAGCCAGCCGCAGGCCCATATGCACCATTCAGTCGGCTAACCCACGTGCTTGATGCAACCAAGGCAGTCGGCGTCCACCTCGACGGTCTGCGATACACCAGCCTGGAGGAGCAGGCGCTGGTGCCGCCTGGCTGGCAGAGCTCACGGCAAACTCCAGCCAGTTGCCAGCCATAGCCACGTCCACCCGAACGTCTGGGCTCCTCACCATCACGCTGATTGGGTCCAGTACGGGGAACGTGAGACGCTCTCCTGGAACCCGGCTGCCAAGGGTTCGAGCATCGATCAAAAACGGAGAGGGAGGTGTGTGGTTGCAGGACATAGTGGACTGATGTCTCGGGACATGCTGGACGCCTACGAAAGGTGGGTGCTGGTATGGACGGGACGGGGATGGCGCGCTATGTGGTGGACGCCGTGCTGCTCGAGGGCCGCAGCCCACGGGAGGTCGCCCGCGCTCACGGCATCTCCAAGAGCTGGATCTATGAGCTGATCGCTCGTTACCGCGCCGGTGGCTACGACGCGCTGGCGCCACGCCTGAGACGACCGCGCTCTTGCGCGCACGAAACCCCGGGTGAGATGGTCGAGGCGATCGTCAGACTGCGACGCTAGCTCGCTGCTGAAGGGCACGATGCCGGCGCCGCGACGATCGCCTACCACCTCGCTGCGCGCATGGACGGCGTTCCGTCGAGGGCGACGATCTGGCGGATCCTCAAGCGTCAGGGACTGATCACGCCACAGCCGCAGAAGCGACCACGCTCCTCGCTGATCCGCTTCGAAGCAGACCTACCAAACGAGACATGGCAAACAGATATCACCCACTGGCGACTCGCCGCCGGCGAGCACGTCGAGATCCTCAACCTCATCGACGATCACTCCCGCCTGTTCCTGGCCTCTGAGGCCTACCCCACGGTCAAAGCCCAGGACGTCGTGGACAGCTTCCACAAGACCGTCAGCCTGCACGGCCTACCAGCATCACTGCTCACGGACAACGGCGCGGTCTTCACCGCCAGCCCTCGCCGCGGCAAGGTGCTGCTGCAGTCAGAGCTCCACCGGCTCGGGATCGCCTCCAAGAACTCGCGTCCCTACCACCCGCAGACCTGCGGCAAGCTCGAGCGGCTACACCAAACGCTCAAGCGCTATCTCGCCAGACAGAAGCCCGCCAACACGATCAGCCAGTTGCAGAGCCAGCTCGACACATTCATCCACTACTACAACGACATCCGCCCCCACAGAGCCCTGGACGGCCGCACACCGCTACAGGCCTACAGCACCCGCATCAAGGCCAAACCCGCCGGCACTCCGGCCCCCACCCACTTCCGCGTCCGCAACGACAAGGTCGACGCCTACGGCAAGGTCAGCATCCGCTACATGAGCAAGCTCCACCACATCGGCCTCGGCAGAGCCCACAGCCCCCGCCCAGTCAAGCTCCTCATCGCAGACCAAAGCATCCGCGTGATCGACCAACACGGCCAGCTCATCCGCGAACTCACACTCGACCCCACCCGCAACTACCAACCCCTCACACCAACCTAAACTGTCCACCATCTCCCGAGACACGCGTCCAGCATATCCCGAGACACAACAAAACGGGGCTGACGGGACGACTCTCGAAACATGACCCCTGCTGGGAGCGCATCCGTGAGCTGCACGCCCAGCGCTTCCGTGGTTCCGCTCGATGATGGCTGACGAGCAGCACGCCCTGACCTTGTAGCGGAGGGCATTTGCGACCTCGCGCCGTCGAGCCTTGACATGCCGCCTACACGATTGCTAGAATCGAATTGGACATCACAAACGCAATAGAAAGGAGCGATCTTATGCCCGACGAGACCAAGAAGCCAATCAGAATCCACATCGATCGTGTGCCGTACGAGGTTGACGAGCACGAGCTGACCGGGGAGCAGCTACGCAACCTGCCGACGCCACCCGTCGCGTCAGACTTCGACCTATGGCTTGAGGAGCGCGGCGACGTCGAGGACGAGCTGATCGAACCAAGCGCAGTCGTCAAGCTGAAAGAGGACATGCACTTCTACTCAGCCCCCTCGAAAATCAACCCAGGGCAATGTTGACCGAAGACGACCGCAACTTCCTCGACTCGATGGGGTGGCGCTACGAGACAAAGCCTGACGGCGAGTTGGTCTGTCTGACTATCTTCGACTATCCGTTGCCCGACGGCTATGCGGTACCGCAAGCGGACCTCTTGCTTCGACTTCCTCGGGGCTTTCCTGATGCGGCGCCAGACATGTTCTGGTTCTTTCCCGAAGTTCTTTACCCCGGCGGAGCCGCGCCCCCGGCAACTGGCGAGCGGCTTCAATTTGATGGGCGAGTGTGGCAGCGATGGTCTCGGCATCTCGCTACAGCCTGGCGTCCAGGTATCGACAACCTCCAGACCTACCTTCGGCTGATTCGCAATGATCTAAGAGCTGGCGTCGTCGGCAGAGCCGTTGCGGCATGAGCGACATCACAATCGCGTTCGCCGAGTGGCACTGGAAGGAACTTGTTGGTGCCCTGCAAGACGATCGTGAGACGGCGGGTGTTCTACTCGCCGGCGAAGCTGAGCTGCCTGGTGAACTCGTACTGACGACAAACCGCGTGATCTGGATGCCCGAGTCAGCGTATGAGCTGAGAACGCCCGATGAACTCCAGATTGGCTCAAGTGGCTGGATGCCTGCATTGCGGGTTGCCGCGGACAAGGACTGGCTCCCTATATTCGTGCATACGCATCCTGGGGGTGCTGCCAAGCAGTCTCGCAAAGACAAGCTCGTTGACGAGCAGTTGGTCACAACATTTCGCACACGAACTAACCATAAGCGATATGTCAGCCTCGTTGTTGGCGGCACTCCTGAGCTACCTACCTTCACGGGCAAAGTATTCAAGAACTCCGCCAAACCGCGTCCGGTGACACGGATGCGCGTGGTAGGAAAACGTCTCAGAATCCAAAACGCCGAGGACAATCCCGAGCCGGCACCACCCCTCGATATATTCGATCGTCAGATACGGGCTTTCGGCTCCGACGGTCAAAAGGTCTTGAGTAACTTGCGAGTTGGCGTCGTAGGCTGCGGCGGGACGGGCTCCGCCGTGCTTGAGCAACTAACCCGGCTTGGCGTGGGTTCCCTCACATTTATTGATTACGATGATGTTACTGATACCAATGTCACTCGCATATATGGCTCGACCCTGGCTGACGTAGGTCATCCCAAGGTTGAGGTTCTGTACGACCACCTAGCCAGTATCGGGCTCGACGCAACCCTGACTCCGGTCAAAGGCAACATTACTGATCGCAGCGTCATGGAACAGCTCCGTGGGTGCGACGTGATCTTTGGCTGTACCGACGACGATGGTGGTCGAGGCGTTCTGTCTCGGCTCGCGTACTGGTATCTGATCCCTGTCATCGACATGGGAGTCGTAATTACCTCAGTCGATCAGCAGGTGGCGGGAGTATTCGGGCGAATCACGGTCGCTACACCTGGCGAGCCCTGTCTACTGTGTCGCGGGGAGTTTGATCCCGTTCGAGCCCGTGAAGAACAATATTCTGATGCCGAGCGACACGCGCTACAAGACGAGGGCTACGCACAAGGGCTACCCGAGAGAGACCCAGCCGTGATCGCCTACACAACTATGGTCGCGTCATTTGCAGTAGCGGATGTCTTGCAACGTCTGTTCGGTTTTGGCGACATGGCAATACCTAGCAAGCAGCTCTTGCGCATTGGCGACCGTGAGATTCGGCGGCAAAAGGGCTCGGCGAGAGACGGATGCTACTGCGCCGACGCACAGAAGCTCGGTCGCGGCGACCGTCAGCCAGCAGCTTTGGGGACAACATGGGTCAGCTAAGAGATCGTTCCATCGACTGGTGGCGCCGAAAGCAGCGGACGGTTCCCAGACTCGATGCCGTGGAGTACTATGAGAGACAGAGCGAGGCGCCAGTCTCAATACCTCGCCACAAGCTTGTAATAATTGGAAAGGGAGACCATCTAAAGTGGGCGATGTTTGAATGTCCATGTGGGACGGGGCACAAAATTATGATTAATCTTTCAGACAGTCGGTCCCCATGTTGGCAATTCGCGGTGAGGGATGGGCAACCTTCACTGTTGCCATCCGTTGACTATCAAGACGATTATGGGCGATGCCATTTTTGGTTGAAAGCTGGACGAATAGAGTTTACCCGTGATTCGGTACGACCACGACATCGGCGTGACACTCTCAGGAGTGGATCATGACCACGGCTCGTGAGCGATCATTCGACAACGAGGCATTTTTTGCCGCGCTCAACGGGGCACGCGAAGCACGAAAACTAACCTGGAAGCAGTTGGCATCGGAGGCTGGAGTCAGCGCATCCACTTTGACCCGAGTCGGTCAGGGTAAGCGACCAGACGTGGACTCGTTTGCAGCTCTGGTTGCGTGGGCGGGGCTCAAATCCGAAGACTTTATTGGAGCGGCGAAACGTGATTCGGAGCCGCTAGCGGAGATTTCAGTCCTTCTACGCCGTGATCCTCATCTTAACGACGAGGCGGCGACGGCGCTAGACGAGCTGTTGAAGGCTACCTACAAGCGACTTAGAAACGCATGAGGGATACAGGATGCGTCGTGGCTTCAAGACGGAAGCGCATGCACTCTCCCACGAAGTTCGTGGCGAGCTAGGGCTGACTGCTTTTGACGCGCTGAATCCGTGGGCTCTGGCGGATCACTTTGCTATTCCCGTGTGGCGTCTCAGTGAGTACACCGAGATACCCGAAGTGGTCAGCCTGCTGTCAGGCATACAGCAAGGAGCATTTTCGGCGATGATCGCCTTCGTTGGTCAACGGAGAGTCGTAATTTACAACGACGCTCACGCGATCACACGCCAGCGAGCAGACATAGCTCACGAGCTAGCACACGCTTTGTTGTTGCACGAGCCTCATATTGTCCGGGCTGGGCGACCCCCGGACTTCGATCAGAGCCAAGAGGAAGAAGCGAGCTGGCTTGGTGGCAGTTTGCTCGTCACGGTAGAAACCTGTTTGGCGGCATGTCGAAGAAAGCAGACAGTCTCGGAGGCAGCGGCGGCGATGGGTGTTTCGGATGAGTTGATGCGTTGGAGGATCAACGCGACCGGAGCCCGAAAGAGAGTTGCGCGAGCACGCCGAGCGGCATAGTTGGGGGCATTGCGCGTCGCCCAAGTGCCATTGTCGGGAGGGAGGAGAGCGGAAGCGCCGCGCCCTGTTTGAGCGGCACGGCGCTTAGCTCTGAGCCTTATGCCCTGATCCTCGTGTAATGGAGCGCTGCCCTGGTGGGAAAGACCAGATCATCGCGTGTCCGGTGGATCAGGCCGGATTTGTCGAGTCGATCGAGCGAGTCTCGTGCTGCAACCTCGTCTCTGCGCTCACGGACGATCTCCGCCACCGACCACGGTCGCTGATCGTCCTGTCCGATGAGCAAGACCAAGACGCCCCAATCGTTGCGGGCGTCATCATCTGCGAGCAGCGGGTTACGCTTAGCCTGCATGGGAGTTCTAACCTCCTGTGCCACGGCCCCGGCAGCTACAACTGCGCGGGGCCACTTTTTTCGTTCTATCGTCTTTGCGCTTGCCTGGCAGATAGCCCGGCAAGCGGGACGCACGCTATCAGGTCTTGCGGGCGGTGGTGAGCGCTTTCTTGACCTCGCGCACGTCGCGCCCGATGGCATCCAGGCGGGCGAGCACCGTCTCCTCGAAGGTCTTGCCGGTGGCGTAGCGACCAGCAGCGCGCAGTAGCTCAGCCGGGTTGGTATCGAGCGCCTGCCCGATGCGCTCGATGATCTCGTCGGCGGGTGGTCCTTGAGAGCCAAGCTCGATACGGGAGAGGTTGGAGGCGGACATTGGGACGCGCTCGGCGAGAGCATTGAGCGTCATGCGGCGATCACGACGGAGCTTGCGCACCAGGGCACCAAGCGCCAGAGCGCGGTCGGCTTCGGTCTTGCCCCTGGGAATGGTCATCGTTCCCAACCTTCAACCCGTGGAACCGGGCTCCTTGCCGGTTCCCGTGATATAGGATATGGCCCGGTACTACGGGACTAGCAGGTCACGTAGGCCGCTTTTGCCCCGAGCCGACAAGGAGACAAACCCAGCTATGCGGACAGCAACCATGCGAGCACCACTTGGCCCGTGGACCGTGATCGGTGTACTGGCCGGCGTGGTGGTACTGGGAGTGGCCGTTGCAGCGGCCTACGCGCAGCCACGAATGGCTCTGGTCATGCCCGACTCTGCCATCGCCAATACGCCGCTGACAGCTACGGTCACGGTAGCCGGTGTTGGACGTCCAGCCAGGCTCGTGATACAGCGGCGCATCCTTGGCTCATCGAGCTGGATCACAGTGGCAAGCGTGCACACCCGGAGCGGAGCTATCCGCCTGCCCGGCGTCAACCTTGGTGCCTATAGCTATCGGCTCGCCGTGATTGGTGCGGACGGTCGTCGGCTTGGGCAACAAACCCACCGGGTGCTTGTCTTTGGTCAGGTTCCGTTCTCAACACTATTTTCGCTGGGTGGTAATTTCGTCAGCACAGGTGTACGGGGTGCGGTCATTGGTGGCAATGGCGACACTGGCCCTGGTGTGGTCACGACTCCTACGGAAACGTTTTCGGATGCCTTTGGTGGTGTTGCTGGCGTTGGCAATCCGTTTGTCTCAGTCACCAACAACACCTGCCGGTCGGTGCTCCTGGAAGCGGTAGCAGCACGGCCGAGCGAGGACACCCTGAGCAACCAGCGCTACGCCGGGCAGACGGCAACCGTGACAGTTGTGCAGGCGGCGCATGACGCCGCCACGACGACAATTCCCTTCAACGCCCGTCAATCTCTCACCGTGCCACTGACACCGGGATCACCGTGGTCAATCAATACGCAGCGGAGCGATCCGAGTGAAGATGGATTCTATATCTACGTCAATGGCGTTGCTGAATGTTATAGCGCCGCACCATTTGTGAGCGCCAGTTGACAAGACAGGCTCATTAGCATGGAGCAACAAGATCGAACACTGGATGACCACGCGCAAGGCTATGGTGAACCACGGACAGGGGCTATGCCGACGCCTACACCGCTGCAACTTGGTGAGCGCTCCAAGGCTTGGGGCTACTACGCGGTCTTGGCCGTAGGCAGCTTCATCACGTTGTGCGGCGGTCATTTCGCGGGCCTCGTCGGGATGGTGCTGTTTGGTCTGTACGCCCGCTATATCTACCGTGGTGGCCAAGTCGTCATCTGGTTCTGGTGACATGAGCACCTTCCATCTCCTGGCTGCTCGTGAGCTGGGCACGCCAGCCGACCAGCTCTATCCAGCACCGGGAGAGCAGCCGGACACCGTTCAGCCCATTGCAGAGGACGGCCAGTCGCTGCCTCCGGTCATCACTAAGGGGTTGATCGTCCGAGAAATCCCACCGGGCGGCAGGCCACAGCGCTTGGCGTGGTTCAAGGACGCCAAGGCCGCCATTGGGATCACCGAGTCACGGCTGACCGTCGCTTGCTCCAAGTACGAGACAGGAGGTGGCGCGGTGCCGTGGACACCAGCAGCGATTCCACTGGCATTGACGCTCAACGTTCTGAGCAAAAGAAAAGCCTCTCAGCAGCGACAGGGCAAGATGCTGGTTGGTCAGGTGCACTATCCCTTGCTACTCAGTGTTGGCATTATGCCGCCAGTCTCATCCATTCGTGGACATCAGCAGTTGCGGATCGGCACCATTGATCCAACACAGAGCGGGTTTCGAGGGTTGATCTTGGATGTGGGCTTGCCGGGAACTACTCAGGCGCAGAAGGTTGCTCGTGAGATTGTCAGTCGAGCAGCAAGCTATAGGCTCGCCAGTGGAGAGGAGCTGACGAGCGAGCTACGAGAGCAGTTGGAGCAACTGAGAGAGCCAGCACCGCTCCAAGCGGTGCCGAGACGATTCAGTTCCTACTTCTTGGTGGATACGGGAGACAGTGGTATGGAGAGGGCGTTTGAAGGGGGGTGACGACCTCTCTGGGCGATTGAGTTATGAGCTTCTATGCTGATGTATGACCCCACAGGATCAGTGAAGCCAGCCTCGCTACATAGATGAAGCCAATAAGCAGAGCCGCGATGTAGCCTTGAGTGCGTTCCGGCCAACCCCGTTCTCCGATGCGGAAGAAGGCCGCGAACGGACCTATGAACAGCGTCACTCCATACACTGCCGCACCGGCAAACTGGAGCGCGAGTCCTCCCAGTCCAGAACCGCCATTGATGAAGTGCTCAAAGTCTGCGTACCACAAAGCATAAAAGTGAAGTAGGACAAATGGTGCAACAAACATCAGGACTGGCACGTACACCTCATCCCTTGTCGATGGCGGCCGAGGAAGCCATCTGAGAGCCCACCTTGCGATGACCAGCCCAACGCTCGCCACCGTGCCGGCATGAGGCGTAGATCGCCATGTCGAGTCTGGTGCGTAGCTGCGAGAAAATGTCCAACGGTGTGCAGTTTTCGGCTCTACATACAGCGTTATGGGGATGCTCGCTTTTCGGTCATCAACATAAAACGTCAGCTTGTCATGCTGGTGGCCGGTGACGGTCGGATCGGCAGTTGGCGTAATGACGTACTCAGCGAGGCCTTCGCCATCCATGAGGATTTCACCGTGCTCTATTCTCCAAAATGTGCCAGCGTGTACTTCAGGGCCAAACTTCGTTACGTCTATGCCCGTTCGATTGCTAAGGCGAACCGCTACTGGTTCAAGGTTTGTCTTGTCGTCCAGAATCCACTCTATGGCTGATGGTGTTACATACGGCTCGGCATATGGCACATCGTCGGTAGCTGAATCTGACTTGGGCGGATGCGCTCGATCGTAGTTGCGTCGACCCGACGGGTCGCTGAGCGTGTCGAAGGCTTTCGTAAGTGCTATGAAGCTATCATCGTCTCCACCTTGATCCGAGTGCAGCTGCTTGGCCCTTTTACGATACGCTTTCTTGACTTCATCCGGTGTGGCTTCTCGACTGACGCCTAGTAGCGCGTAAAAATCCTCGTCTGCGTCCTCGACTTCCATGTGGTCGCTAGCTGCCGGTGCCGAGATAGGCACGTACTGAGCCACCGCCAAGACGGTGAATACGGTCAGCGACATTGACCACACGGGCAAGGAGTGACGTAAACAGTTGCATGATGGCTTTGGTATCGACTGAGACGTTCACGTGTCGCCACTCGCCACCGTGCTCTGTCGCCCATTGCTTGAAGTATGGGGTGTCGGGCGCAACAGTGAAGCACGCCGCATCCAGGTCAGCGAGCGCGCTATGAACCGCGTGCTGGCCTTGCTCATGTCCAAGTGCAGGCTCATCGGTAATCAGCACCAGCACCTTGACGGCATGTGGTCGATACGACTTTCGGCAGGCTTCAAGCATAGCCTCAATGGATGACTCACCGATATTGCCACCACCAGAGAACTTCGGCATTGAGCGGAGCTGTTTGGACGCTGCGGCAACCGTGGTTACAAAAGGTTCATCGCCAAGAACCCGATCGCCCTTGACAGTGAGATCACCAAACGGCACCGTGGTCATTCGCCAGTCGAGGGCCATGCCGCCAAGTTCAGCTACGAGCGTATCCATACAGCGAACAAGGCCGTCGATCTTGTCTGACATGGAGCCTGTAGTGTCGAACACAAAGCACAGATCAACCTCGCGGCGTCCTACTTGAAACTTCGTGCCAGGTCGTGCGACAACCGCCGTACCATCAGGCAGCATCATGACAGGCGGTGACTTGGTACGTTTCGCAATCTTGTCGGAAGTCACTGATATATCTCCCCATTGACGAGTGAAATAGCTCCGAAGTAGAATGGAGGCAGATAGGAAACAGCAAACATGGCAGAACAGCCCCCATCACCAGAGAATGAACCAAACTTTGTGTTTGGTGGTGCGCGTGTCATTTCTGAGGCCAATTGGTCAGAGTACGAAGCCCAAGGTGTGCGTAATGTTGTTGATGCGATACCACCAGAGGATGAGAATGCGCTCCGTGATGAACTTGAGCGAAAAGGACGATCCTACGGCACAGGGAATCTGCTGCTGGGAGATGCCTTTGACCAAGAAGCCAGTAGGCCGCTCCATCTGAAACCAGGCATCGGTGTCTATGTCACGGCTGAGGGGCGGAAACGCTACCAGTCCCAGGCCGGAAGCAAGCCGAAGCGACCCCCGGTGATGCTCTTGCCTGACGGCACAGCTATTGTTGCGCGACCGGGTGTGAGGTTCAGCATGAAGCATTCTCCAGAGGCAGGGACGCACGACAAGCGGTAGCGCGGGCATGTCTGTAGGTCGGCAGGTTAGTCGAAGGGTGGCCTGGTCGGCCGCTGCCCCTCGACCCTGACCAGTACGTCCAAGCCAAGCTGGTAGCTGTCCGGGAAGCACAGTGCTCCTTTTGCATCGACCATCTTGAAGTAGGCGATCGAGGAGCAGTCGTAGCTTGGAGCCTTGAGCACGGCCTTGATCTCGGCTTTGTCCCCAGGCTTGGTGTTTGGTATCTCCACAAAGCGCGATGACGTAATGAGTCCTGGCCCGGTCAGCGGCCCTTGCCGTTCCAGTCGTCGTCCCTCCCACGCCACTGTGCCAGTGTTGCGCACCTGCCACGCCTTCTCGAACACCTGGCCCGGCTGCATCAGGCTGCCGTGCGGGATGGTGTCGCTCAGGAACGTTGAGGCATCGCCGGGGATTGCTCGCTTGAGCTTGGGTCGGTGCCCTCCAGCTCGCCGCCGTTCCTGCTCCGGTGCGTGCTCGGCCACCTCGAACAAGCTCAACAGCAGACCGTCAGCCTGGAAGGTGTCCTCGTAGAACTGGACCAGCTCGCGGCTGGGCTTGCTGCCTTGCTCGACCCGGGAGATATGACTCGGACTACACCCGAAGGCGTCGGCTGCCTGCTTGCCGGTCCAGCCGTTGACCATCCGCAGCTTCTGCATCGTCAGGCCAAGCCGTGTCTTCGGCTGCCGAGGCACAAGATGTGGCGGCTGTTGCGGACGAGACATGGCCTGAAAGATTGCAGGTTGGTCAATAACTCCGGCATCGCACATGCTTTCTGGCAGGCCCGCAAATCGGGCGAGTCAACCGCAAAGGAGCCGTGATGCCCGAGCACAGCAAGCTCATCGAGCGAGTCATCCTCGGCCTCGTGGCCGCTGCCATCAGCATCAATGTCTTGGCGAGCGAGCTACCCCGCGTCATGCCCTATCTCGTAGTGCTGGGCGTCATCTTTGTGGTGGTGCGTTTGGTGCTTTTCCACACCCGCAAGTGGTGAGAGAGATAGTAAATATCACAATTGACTGTTTTGGTCAGAAGTGTCACAATAAAAGGTTACGTAAGTGCGAGAGTATGACATTTCGAGTGTGGACGTGACCGAACAAACGGCACTAAGCGAGAGGAGGTCATGCCCATGCCACGAAAGAGAAAAAGGACCCGAAAGCGCCTAGAGCGTGTTTCAATCCGTGCCGAGCTGAGAAGCGAACCGGATTGGGACCGCTTCGCCTGGGCGCTCCTGCAACACGCCCGGATTCTGTCTGAGAGTAAGCAGAGCAGGAAAGGTAAGCCGCGTCCATGAGCCGGGCTGAGCTGATCTGGTTTCGACTGCGGTTCCCGCGCGACCTGAGCCAAGAGGCTGTCCTGGCTGCCTTGGCTTCGTTCTCCGGGCTGCCGCATCCCACTCGGTTGGTCTTTGACCTGACGGCCTGGCGAGACGGCATCACGCACCATCTGGCGATCAGCCCGAAGGCTGCTGAGACGGTGCTCGGCAACCTGCGCGCCGCGATCCCGAGCTTGCGCCTAGACACGATGGAGGCGCCACCGCACCGGCACAGTCTCCGGGCGCTCTGGCAGGTATCACCGGCCACGGCGGTTATCCGCACTGACGGACTGCCGGCGATCGCCAGTGGTCTGCTCGCCAGCTTGTTCCCCCTTGGCGCAGATGAGACGGTACGCCTCACCTGGACGCTACGTCCACACTTGCGCCCACCGCTGCCCTTGACTCCCGAGATTCAGCGTGACGGTCGCCAACGGGTGCTGATGAACAAGCTCACCCTGCCGGGGCTGAACGGCTACGGCTTGCTTGGGGTCCAAGCCAACAACTCGGCCCGTAGCTCCCAGCTCATGCGGCGCACGGCCACCAGTCTGTGGAGTCTCAGCACTCCCTACGGCCGCTTGAGCGCTGATCCGTACTGGCTCGGTCAACTGCTGCGCTGGTGTGGTCAACGTGGTCGCTATCTCAGTATCGAAGAAGTCGCCGCCGTCATCGGCTGGCCGATGGACGCCCCCGATCTTCCTGGCCTGGAGCTGGGCGCCGCCAAGCGGCTGGTGCCAAGTTTGTCACTGCCAAGCACGGGACGGATACTTGGGCAGAGCAACTTTGCGGGCGTCACCCGGCCTGTAGCCATCACCCCCACCGCTTCCACGCGCGGGCTGTACGTGCTTGGTCCCACCGGCACCGGCAAGACCTCGCTCATCAAGAACTTGGTACGCGACGATCTGACAGCCGGACGCGGCCTGGCCGTTGTGGAGACAAACGGCGATCTCGTGCAAGACCTGCTCGACCTGATCCCCCCGACCCGCGTCAAAGACGTGGTGCTTATAGATCCGACTGACCCGGACTACGCCGTCGGCTTCAACCCGTTTGTTGGCTCGACCGATGCGTCACTCGTCGCTGACCAGCTCGGTGAGTTGTTCCAGCGACTCTGGAAGGCGTATTGGGGTCCACGTACCGGCCAGCTCGCCCACATGGGCCTGTTGACGCTAGCCCGGCGTCAGGGCTCCACGCTGCTCGATCTGCCTCGGCTGTTCCTCGATGAACGGTTCCGTGCTGATGTGGTCGCCGACTTGGACGATCCGGTGGGCTTGGAGCCGGACTGGCGCTGGTACGCCCAGCTACCCGAACGGGAGCAAGCCACCGTCATCGCGCCCTTGCTCAACAAGGTGCGAGCCTTCACCGCTCGGCCGTCGATCCGGACCATCATGGGGCAGGCTTCGCCACAGACCTCCATGCGAGCCATCATGGCGGAGAGGAAGATTCTGCTGGTTTATCTGCCGAAGGGGCTGATCGGCAGTGAGACGGCCACCTTGCTCGGCTGCCTGATCTTGACCTCACTGTGGCAAGCCGCCACTGAGCGCGCCGGACTGCCGATCGCTGAGCGGCATCCCTTCGGGCTCTACGTCGATGAGGTGCAGGACTTTGCCGCTTCTCCGATCCCGTGGGATGAAATGTTCGCCCAAGGCCGGAAGTACGGGCTGGCCTTGACGGTGGCGCATCAGAACCTCGACCAGCTCGATAGGGAGCTGCGCGAGGTTGTGCTCGCCAACGCCCGCAGCAAGGCGGTGTTTGCCCTGAGCGCCACTGATGCCAAGGTCATGGAGCGGCTGTTTGCTCCCGCCCTGACCGCTGCTGATCTGCAAGCCCTTGACGCTCACTCCGTCGCTGCGCTCGTAGCCCTTGATGGCGGCGGCAACGCTCGGCCAGTGACGCTAACCACGCCACCCCCACCGGCACCAGTGGGCAGCGCCGCGCTAGTACGCCAAGCCTCACGGGAGCACTACGCCCGCAGCAGACGCGACGTGGAGTCCAGCTTGCGTGCCCAGGTGGAGCGCCCGCGTCCATCACGGGCTCCAGTCGGCCGTAGACGGAGGGACCACCAATGACCGCGCCGGTCGCCCGTCCAGTCGCGTTGAGTAGCAGGCGCGTAATCGCTTGTAATCATCGGCCCGTCTGCCCAAATCTGCCACTGACTAATAGTGCTTTTTGGAGTGCAGAATGACCAGGCGTTACCTGAGTGCGGCAACCCACCGCGAGCAGATAGCACAGCTTGTCGAGCGTGATCTGGAAGTTATCAAGTGGGTATCTGATCTGCGCTTCGTCACCGGCTTGCAACTGACCGGCCTGTGCTTCACCGACAGTGACGATCTGGCCGCCAACGGACGCGCAGCTCGTCGGGCACTGCTGCGACTGGTGCGACTCGGCCTGCTGGAACGGCTGCCGCGTCAGGTCGGCGGCGTGCGGTCCGGCTCGGCTGGCTTCGTCTACCACCTGGGCATAGGAGGACAGCGCTTGGCGGCTGAGCGTGGCTGGCAGCCCGAGCGGCGCAGGCGGCGGTCGCTGACTCCGGGGACGCTGTTTGTGCGCCACGCACTCCAGGTCTCCGAGCTGCATACATTGCTGATCGAGTCCGACCGCTCCCGGCGCGTCGAGCTGCTTGAGCTGGCCTGCGAACCCACTTGTTGGCGCAGCTTTAGTGGTGTGAGCGGACAAGCCCAAACGCTCAAGCCGGACAGCTTCGTCCGCCTTGGCCTTGGGGCGTATGAGCACAGCTACTTCATCGAGGTAGACATGGCCACTGAGGGCAGCCGAGCCCTGGAGCGCCAGCTCCAGCTCTACGTCGCCTATGCCCTGAGCGGGCAAGAGCAAGCCGAGCGCGGCGTCTTGCCGCTGACTCTGTGGCTGGCACCGGACAGCAAGCGCGTGACGGCGATCGAGGATAGTGTGGCACGGCTGCCGCGAGCTGACCGGGAGCTGTTCAAGGTCGGCCGTTTCGAGGATGCTGTGACGATCATGCAAACGCCCGGCGACAAGGAGTAAGCATGGAGACTGCGACGAAGTATGAGTACCAGGCTACATCAGTGAACGACGATAGCGACGATCTGCGTAGGGTCGATTTGCACCTGAAACTGTGGGCAGACCGTGGCTGGGAGCTTGTCTCAGGCTGTGCCAACGCGTGGCGAGGGAACAAGGAGCACACCAAGTTCGTTATGTACTGGCAGAAGTCCATAGGCAGCACACCCGAGCCAACATCTATATGACAAATATGATATATTGTTAACTTAACAACACTAGACACACAACACTCTCGAAAGGAGGTAATACCTTGCCATCAGCACCAACCACTTTTAGAAACGAAACTGACACTCCGGTCGTGTCGGCCACCACACGGGCCTTTGCCTACCTGCGAGTATCTTCTGACGGTCAGGTGAGAACCGACTACAGCGAGGACGGTCTGAGCATCGACGCCCAGCGCGAGGGTGCCGAAGAAAAGGCCGTGAGCCTTGAAGCTGACATTGTGCGTGAGTTCAGCGATCCCGGCCGCAGCGCCTTTGTTGATCTGCATAAGCGCACCGGCTTTTTGGAAATGCTTGATGAGTTGAAGCGCGTCAATGAACATGTCAGTACGCGCGTTGAGTACGTCATCGTCTGGAGCCTGAGCCGTTGGGCACGCAACCAGCGCGATCACTGGCAGACCCGCGAGCTGGTACGCCAAGCCGGAGCCAAGCTCATCAGCATCACCGAGCCGATGATCGGTGACGACAGTGCCGCCGCTTTCCTCTACGAGAGCATGATCGCCACACAAAACCAGTTCCAGTCCATGCAGACCAGCGAGGCCGTCAAGCGCGGCCTCAAGCAGAAGGCCAGCGTCGGCGGCACCTACGGCCCGGCACCCCTCGGCTACCTCAACAGCGTTGACGAGTTGCCGGACGGTCGGCGGGTCGCCATCGTCATCATCGACCCGGAGCGTGGGCCGCTCATCACCTTCGCCTTTCAGCTCTATGCCATAGGCGAATACTCAATTGCCCAGCTTGCCGCCGAGTTAGAGCGTCTTGGTCTGCGCTCCCGGCCAACAGCTAAACGGGTGCCCAAGAAGCTCGGTACGACCGTCGTGCAGCGTCTGCTCCGCAATCGCTACTACGTCGGCAAGGTCATCTATCGGCGCGGCACCAAGGATGAACAGGTCATTGACGGACGCCATGAGCCACTGATCGACCAAGCGACCTTCGACCTCGTGCAAACCAGACTCGATGAGAAGCGGGTCGCTGGCGAGCGCCCCAGGGTCCGCCAGCACTACTTGCGTGGCAGCGTCTACTGCGGCGAGTGTGGCAACCGCCTGACGTTCGGAATCTCCACCGGACGCAACGGCCGCAAGTACCCCTACTTTTTCTGTAGCGGCCGGATCAACGGCACGGCCTGCACCCGGCGAGCCAACATTCGGCCTGAGCTGCTTGAGCAACTGATCGAGCGCCACTACGCCACGGTGGAGATGCCGCCTGCCCGAGTGGAACGCGGCAAGGCGGCGATCCGCTCTCTGGTGGCGGTCAGCCAAGACACCATGAACCAAGTCCGACGGGCCAAGACCTCCCTGATTGGCAAGCTCGAAGGCCGCCAAGACGAGCTGATCGAGATGCGCTTTTCCGAGAAGTCCATCACGCCGAGCCTGTTCAAGCGCAAGCAGACCCAGCTCCAGACCGAACTCGACGCCGCGCATGAATCGCTGGCCGAGACAGAGCTGCGCATGAGCATCGACCGCGCCCAGCTAGAGATGGCCCTGGAGCTGGTTGAGGACGTGCAGGCCGTCTACATCGCTGCTAATGAGCAGACCAAACGCGGCTACAACCAAGCCTTCTTCAAGAAGCTCTACGTCTTGGCTGAGTGGGACGACGAGCACGGCGAAACGGTGGCCTGGATCAGCGGTGTTGAGCTGACCGAGCCGTACGCGCTGCTGCTCTCGGAGGGTCTATTCGAGCAGGTCGAGGCTGAGGCCCGAGCCATCGCAGCCGGTGCGTCTACCCAAAACAGGGCCGGAAGCACTGCTGACGCGTGCTCCGCTGGCCCTGTTTCGATCTACGAACAAATGGCGGAGAGGGAGGGATTCGAACCCTCGAACGAGGTTGCCCCCGTTACGCGATTTCCAGTCGCGCCCGTTCAACCGCTCCGGCACCTCTCCGGGATGCATTGTTCGCCGATCTGCCATCGGCGGCGGTGCACCGAAGGCTACGACACCGGCGCCCGTCCCGTTGCTACGCTTCCCGCATGGTGGTTGCGGCCAGCGAAGCGTTCGTCAAGACGTTCGGTCTGATCGCCATCTTCGGTGGCATCGGCGTGATCGTCAACCTGATCGTCGTCTACATCGCCATCCAGGTTCGCGGCGAGCGCCGTCAGAACCAGGAATACATGGAATCCCGCCGGCCTCCCGGCGCCTGATCTCGAGCCCGTCCGCCCCGTCCACGACCGGCGAACGCACGCTCGGACCCCGGAGGGGTCCTCATCAATCGTGCTCCGCAGTCTGACCGCGCGCGCCGTCTCGCGCGCGCAGTCAGCGCTTGTGCGCACGACTCACCCGTCGTCCGCCGCCGATCGCTCTGCACCCGCCCATCCTTCTACGCCATCCGTCGCCATGTCGCTTTAGTTGACAAAATCTGGCTCGTGTGTAAAGTGCGCGTGCAGAAGATGGGCCAGTGACAACTGAGGAGGTCCGAACGCATGTCAGCCGACCCAATCGCCGCCCCCGCGCACGCCTGGCGCGACCCCAAGCGCTATGCCTGGCTGCTCGGACTGCTCATCCCCACGCTCCCCTTCCTCGCTTGGGGTCTCGTGCACGCCACCGGCCTCAGCATCTTCTGGTTCTACGGGCCCTTCCTCGTGTTCGCCGTCTTCCCGCCGCTCGACGTTGCGCTCGGCATGGACAAGCGCAACCCGCCCGACAGCATCATCAAGTGGCTCGAACAGGACCGCTACTACCGCTGGTGCACCTACTTGTACCTGCCCATCCAGTACGCCGGACTCGTCTTCGCCTGCTGGCTGTGGGCGCACGGACACCTGTCAGGGGTCGACAGAATTGGCCTTGCGCTCACCGTCGCCATGGTCAGCGGCATCGCCATCAATACCGCCCACGAGCTCGGGCACAAGCGTGCCTCCATCGAGCGCCGGCTCAGCCGCGTAGCGCTCGCCCAGAGCGGCTACGGACACTTCTTCATCGAGCACAACCGCGGCCACCACGTGCGCGTCGCCACGCCCGAGGACCCCGCCAGCGCCCGCCTCGGCGAGAGCTTCTACGCGTTCCTGCCGCGCACCGTGCTCGGCAGCCTGCGCTCGGCCTGGGAGCTCGAGCGCGTGCGCCTGCAGCGTCTCGGAAAGACTCCCTGGAGCCCACACAACGACATCCTCGGCGCGTGGGCCATGACCGTCGTGCTGTACGCCGCGCTCGTCGCCAGCTTCGGGCTCGTCGTCCTGCCCTACCTGCTCATCCAAGCCATCCTCGGCTTCTCACTGCTCGAGGTCGTCAACTACCTCGAGCACTACGGCCTGCTGCGCCAAAAGGCCGACGACGGCCGCTACGAGCGCACACGCGCCCAGCACAGTTGGAACAGCAACAGCACTGCTTCCAACGTGCTGCTCTATCACCTGCAGCGCCACTCCGACCACCACGCCAACCCCATCCGCCGCTATCAAGCGCTGCGTCACGTTGACGACGCCCCGCAGCTACCCACCGGCTACGCCGGCATGATCCTGCTCGCCCTCATCCCGCCCATCTGGCGGCGCGTCATGGATCACCGCGTGCTCGCCCACTACCACGGCCAGCTCGACCGCGCCAACCTCAAGCCCCGCCTGCGCCGCCGCGCGCTCGAGCGCTACCGCGTCGCCGCATGAGCCGCATGTGCCACAGCCGCCGGCGGACCGCAACGCCTCGCCGGGTCATCGCCTCACACCCGGAAGGCACACAGTGAGTCGCTATCGCTGCCCCGCCTGCGGCTACCTCTACGACGAGCAGCACGGACACCCGCGCGAGGGTTTCCCGCCCGGCACCCCCTGGAGTGAAGTGCCCAACGACTGGGCCTGTCCCGACTGCGGCGTGCGCGATAAGGTCGATTTCGAGGCCGACAACAGCTGAACGTTGCGCGCGTCAACGTCGCGTCAACCTCTGCGCCGTCACCACATCACCACCACCATGCCCACCACCCACGAGCGCGTCCCCTATTCCGTTGCCGCTCGCGAGCTGCTGCGCAACACCCTGCTCGACGCCGCCTGCGATCAGCTTCACAGCCGCCACTGGGCCGACGTCACCATGGCCGACATCGCCCTCGCCGCCGGCGTCAGCCGCCAGACCCTCTACAAGGAGTTCCGCTCGCGCCACGAGTTCGCCCAGGTGCTCGTCATGCGCGAGGCCGACCGCTTCCTGCTCGCCGTCGAACACGCCGTCAGCACCCACCTCGACGACCCCGCCAGCGCCCTCGCCGCCGCCTTCGACGTCTTCCTGGGAGCCGCCGCCGAGAACCCACTCGTGCACACCATCGTTCACGGACAGGGCGCCGAGGAGCTGCTCGCGCTGTTCACCACCCACGGCAAGCCGCTCGTCGAGCGCGCCTCCGAGCGCCTAACCACTGTCATCCTCGCCAGCTGGCCGCTCGTCCAGCACGACGACGCCGAGCTGCTCAGCGAGTGCCTCGTGCGCCTCGCCATCAGCTACGCCGCGCTGCCCAAAGGCCCCGTCAGCATGAGCTCCGCCTCCGTCGCCACGCTGCTCGGGCCCTACATCGAACGGCTCCTCGCGCACAGCGACGCCGTGTAGCGCGTCACAGCCGTGCCGCAACTAGCGCGCACGCGGTTATTACCATCGCCAGCGACAGCGCTGCAAGCGCACCATCAAGCGGCGCGAGCAGCCCGCCGACCGACAGCGGCTCAGTGCTTCCGTCGCGCAGCGTGCGCGTGCCGCTCACCGCCAGCGTGCGCCGGCGCAGCTCGCGCGCCGGTGAGCTCAAGCGCCGCTGAGCGACGCTCATCGCCATACATCCCGCCGCAATCAGCAGCCCCGGAAGCGCCACCCTCTCAGCGTTGACGAAGTAGCCCGTGAATGCCGGAAACGCGCCCCAACCGAGCGCAAACCAGCGGTCGCCGTGGAAGCGACCGCCCGCCAGCTCGAGGTTGTACGCCGGCAGAAACACGCAGCCCGCGAGCACAAACGGCGCCAGCCACACCGACACCGTGAGGACGCCCCCCACCCCAATCGCCACAGCGCCCAGCAGACCCACCGCAGCGCAGCAGATGAGCGTGCGGTCGGCGATGCTCGTGCGCAACGGCCGATCGTGCAGCTCATCCAACGCATGCGCCGCCACTCCCACCGCCAGCGCAAACGCCACCAGACCCCACAGCAGGCGGTTGGTATGCAGCCTCGGCGCCACCGCAGCACCCAGCGCGAAGTAGCTCAGGTGCCAGGCCGTGTACGGCGGGTGCAGGAGCGTCACCATCTCGCCCACACGACCGCGTCCGAGTGCGTAGAAGGCCGGGCGCTCATGTGCGGCCGGACGCTCGGGCGTTGCCGCCATCGCCGCCTCAGGCCTCGGCGCGCTTGGTCGCGGACATGATGATGCCGCCGCCAAGGCTCATCCGCCGCACGCGCACATCCTGCAGCCCCGCCTTTTGCCAGTAGCCGACAATCTCATCCAGCGGATGGCGCTCATAGAAGCCGCGGATGCTCGGCCCGAGGAAGCGTCCGACGTCAGCCCACTCGCGCGAAGCCAAGCGCCCAAGCGTGGGCAGCCCGATCGCCGTATACAACCGCCACGCCGCGCACGCCGGCGCCCACGGCGGCACACCGAACTCCAGCGACGCCACGCGCCCGCCCGGGCGTACCACACGCGCGAGCTCGCGCACAGTGCTCGCCGGATCGTCGACGTAGCGCAGCAGATACGTGAACGTCAGCGCGTCAAAGCTCTCATCTGCGAACGGCAGCATCTCGGCCTGCCCTTCGATCAGTTCCACGCGGGAGCGCTCAACAGCGGCGAAGCGTGCACGCGCCGCCGCGAGCATCTCCGTGCTCTGGTCGATGCCCACCACCGAGCACTCGGCACGCGCGAGCAGCTCCGCCGCAACCATCCCCGTGCCAGTCGCCACATCGAGTACCCGCTGACCCGACCGCGGCGCCACCGCACTCACGAGCGCCCGCCGCCAACGCGGGTCCTGCCAGAAGCTGAGCGCCGCCGACAGTGCGTCATAGCGCCGCGGCAGGCCGCTGAACAGCTCAAGTGCCTCGCGCTTGCGCGCCGATCTCCGATCGGTGGAAGCGACGCCCGGCGCGTCGTTGGATGCGGACCAGCTCATCGTGTTGTCTATCTGACAGGCTAACCGGCAAGCGCCCCACCACGGGCGCCGCGCATCCCACCCATCCGACGCCCGCGCGCACCCCACTCCGCCGCGGCACTTCGATCGACAGCGAGGAAGACATGCCAGAGCCAATCCACTCCCCCAGCCAGCCGCGCGTGATGCTCGTCACAGGCGCCTCCAGCGGAATCGGCGAAGCCACCGCGCGCCGCCTCGCCCGCGAGCCCGGATCCTCGCTCGTGCTCGTCGCCCGCCGGGAGGAGCGCCTGCGCGCGCTCACCGCCGAGCTCGGAAACACCCCCGCCGAGTTGGGGGACACCGCCGCTGAAGGCAGCGGCCGCCGTGCAAGCTTCCTCGCCGTCGACCTGCTCGACGACGACGCCCCCACCCGCATCCGTGAACACGTGCTCGAGCGCCACGGGCGGCTCGACCTGCTCGTCAACAACGCCGGCGCCTCCTGGCGCGCGCGCTTCGCCGACGGCGGCTATGAGAACGTGCGCCGGACAATGGCCATCAACTTCGACGCCCAGGTGCGGCTCACCGAGGCGCTGCTACCGTTGCTGCGCTCCTCCGCCCCCTCAGCGATCGTCAACGTCGCCTCCACCGCCGGCAGGGTCGCACGCGCGGGCACCGGCGCTTACAGCGCGTCGAAGTTCGCCCTCGCCGGCTGGTCGGACTCGCTGTGGGCCGAGGAGCGCGCCAACGGCATACACGTCGGGTTGGTCCTGCCCGGGTTCATCTCCACCGAGGGCTTCCCCCAGTCAGAGCTCACCGACAGGCCGTGGACACGCTGGATCGTCTCCAGCCCCGACAGGGCCGCCGACGCGATCCACGATGCCGGCCTGCGCGGCCGCCCCGAGCGCTATGTCCCTCGGCCTTATGCGCTCGCCGCCGCGCTGCGGACCGTCACCCCCGGGCTGGTCCGGCGCGTGCTCGGCGGTCGCAGCGCCGCAGTGATGACCACCACCACCGGCGCCGATCTCGCCGAGCGGCGCAACGGGACCGGGACCGGGTCGGGGACCGCCGCGCGAAGCTGATCCACGCCGCACCCGACCGAGCGGGCGGGGCGGGGCGGGGCGGGGCGGGGCGGGTTGAGGCTTACTCCTCCAACTCGCCCGCGTAGAGCGCGAACACCGCGCCCTGCGGATCCGCCACAACGGCGATTTTGGCAATCTGGATGTCGATCGGCCCAGCCAGCTTGGAACCGCCGAGCTCGTCCACCTTGGCAAGCGCCGCGTCGACGTCCCGCACGCCGAAGTACACAAGCCAGCTCGGCGGCGACGGTGGCGTCAGATCGCGCATGCCACCGTTGTTGGCGGCGCCATTCTTGATCGACAGGTAGCGGTCCTGCATACCCGAGAACTGCTCGACCTTCCAGCCGAACAGGTCCCCGTAGAAGGAGGCCGACGCGTCGAGATCGGGGGACTGCAGCTCGTTCCACACCAGCGCACCAGGGGCATTGACCAGTCCCGCGCCGATATGCTCGCGCGGCTGCCACACCATGAAGAATGCGCCCTGCGGGTCCTGGATCACCGCCATGCGTCCGACCGTCATCACGTCGAACGCCGGCGCGTGCACCGTCGCGCCGAGCTCCTTCGCGCGCTCGGCGGCCGCGTCCGCGTCCTCCACCGACACATACGAGTTCCACAGCGGCGGCACACCCACGTCGCGCTGCTGCTGAGGCTGCGGGGCGATCGCCGCCACAGGCTTGCCGCCGAGGATCTGCATCGAGTAGTACTCGCCATCCCCAACCGGCCTGTCGTCGGCCTCCCAGCCGAGCAGACCGGCATAGAACGTCTTCGCCGCGGCCTGATCGCTCGTGGCCAGTTCGCTCCAGCAGAACGTCCCCGGCGTGTACTCGCTGCGCTCGCCCATAGACCGGGAGCCTAGCGCACCGCGCAATGCCGGGACCGGGTCGCAAGCTGGATCCGCTCGGGTCCGCCTCGTGATCCATTCACCCTGTGGTCCATTCGCTTCGTGGTCCGCGAAGATTCGCCTCGTGGTCCGCGAGATGCCCATTCAAGGCGAGACGATCAGACTCGGGCAGCTGCTGAAGCTCGCCGGGGTCGTCGACAGCGGCAGCGAGGTCAAGGTGTTGCTGGCAAGCGAGCCGGCGTGGGTCAACGGCGAGCGCGAGACCCGTCGCGGCCGTCAGCTGCAGCCCGGCGATACCGTGCGAATCGGCGAAGACGACTTACGCGTGATCGCCGCACCTCCAAGCGCGCAACCAGGATGACCGCGGCTGCGCACACGGAGGCAGGCCCCCTTCTACATAACCGGAAAGGTCTCGTACACCTCGACGCTGCCGCCCGCGGCGAGGACAGGACAGCCCTTGACGAGCTCCCTCGCCGCAGCAAGGTTGTCCGCGCTCAGCACCGAGTAGCCACTCAAGCCGGATGATGCTCCGTCGTTGAGGCTCCCGTCCGCCGCCACCGTGGCCGACGGACCAAACGGGTTGCCCGGGTCGACAACAGCCTCACCCATGCTTCCGAACCAGTTACCCCATGCCGCCATCGCCGCCTGACGCTCCGCATCCGTCTCGGCCATGCCAGCGCCGCCCTTGTATGCCAGCAGGTAGTTCGCCATCGTGATCCTCCGTTTCGTCGGTTTGTGTTGTGTCGTGTGAGACTGCCCCTGAGTCATCCCGTTGTGCGCCGGGAGGCGTCAGGACGGTCGCTGCGCCGCCGTGGCAAAGATCCGCGTCCCGAGCATCTCCAGACAGGCCTCCCAGCCGTGGCTGTGGCGGTCGCGGGAATCCGGCGACTCGAGATCGGAGTGCTCCAACACCACCGTCGTGCGCTCGCCGTCCTGCACGAAGTCGACCGTCACGGTGCTCACATGACCGGTCTGCCCCTCGCCGTCCTCCCAACACCAGCTGTACACGAGGCGCTCGGGGCGGCGCACCTCGCGGTACTCGCCCTGCACGGTGTGAAAGGCGCCTGCCTCGGGATCTTCCATCGACAGCCGGTAAGCACCCCCGACGCGCAGGTCTACATCCGCAACCGGCGTACGCCAGGCCGGGTTGACGACCCACCAGCGTCTTAGCACCTCCGGATTGGTCCACGCATCGAACACGTCCTCCGCGCGCGCGTCATACGTGCGCTCTAGACGCAGGGTTGTTGAATCGGTCACGCTCACGTCGGCTCCTTTCGGGGTGTCGTTTTTCGCTGCTCGCGCAGGTACTGCTCGACCACGTCCAGTTTGCGCTCCCACAACCGGCGCTGACGGGTCATCCAGTCGTCGGCATCCTCGAGCGCGTGCTCCGGGATGCGCAGCCTGTGTGTGCGTCCGTCGACGACGCGCACGATTGCGCCCGCCTCTTCCAGCACTTTCAGGTGCTTGCTGATCGCCGGCTTGGACACACCGAAGTCGCGCGTGGCTTCGCCGACGCTGAGCTCCCCCTCGCTCAGGCGTTCGAGGATGCCCCGCCGGATCGGGTGCGAGCACGCGGCGAACGTACGGTCGAGAACATCACTGTTAGTCATATGGTTAACAGTAGCAAGGCTTGCGAGCAGCGGCGAGCGCCGCGCCCACCGGCGGGCGAGCGCATCGGGACCGGTCAGGCGATGCGCGCCACGATCACAGGCGCGCTCGTGGGAACGCGGCTGCCGCCAAGGGGCTCGGATGTGACCAGCACCTCCCTGACGCCCGCCACGCTGCCCGGCACGCCCACCGTGGCATCACCGCCAGCAGTGACCGTGAACAGCGCGTCGGTGGGCTGCGGGCTCCCGGATCGCCTGGTCCACACCTCGTAAACGCGACCAGGGCCCGACTGCGGCATGCCGACGATGCTCATCTGCGCGTGTCCGTCGCTGACGCTCAGCGACGCGCTCGCGCGCGGCACCAGCACTTCCGCGCGGATCACGCGCGTGCCGCCACCCCCTCCGCCGGGCGCGAGCGCGACCACGGCCAGCACGACAACCGCGGCGGCAAGCGCTGCCACAGCGAGATTCGGCCGCCAGCGCAGCCACGCGAGCGCCGCCCGGCGGGAGGCGCCGGACGGCTCGCTCGCCGCGCGCCGGCTGGCCTCCTGCGACTCGCGCCTGCGCGCGTCCTCGCGCACGCTCGACATCACCCGCCGCTTAAGCTCGGGCGGCGCGCTCAGCTGGGGAGCAGCGGACGGCAGCGCCGAAGCGACGACCTGCAAGGCAGCGACCTCCTCGCGGCAGACCGAGCACGACTCGATGTGGCGGCAGAATGCCTGGTGCTCATCCTCCGTCAGGGCGCCGAGCACGTACGGCGCCGCGTTTCCACCGCAACCCTCGGGGGGATCGACATGAGGCTCGTCTGCGCTCACTGCACCACCTCCGCGGGATCTCCGAGCGCCATGCGCATCTTGGCAAGGCCAAGGCGCATGCGCCCCTTGACGGTACCCACCGGCGTGTCCAGCATCGAGGCGATCTGCACGTGTGTCAGGCCCCCGAAGTAGGCGAGCTCGATCACACGGCTCTGCTCGTCGGGTAGCCGCTCGAGCGCACCGCGAACCTCGCGCGCCTCATCGCGCCGGGCGAACTCGACGTCGGTGCGCTCGGGCGCGACCAGCCGTTCCTCGATGCCCTCTTCGCTGACCCGCCCACGGTCGCGCACCGTGCGGCGACGCAAGGCGTCGATTGCGCGGTTGTGGACGATGCCCAGCAGCCACGTGCGCACGCTGCCGCGGCCGCGGTCATAGCGCGCGCCACTGCGCCACAGCGACAGCAACGCCTCCTGGACCACATCCTCGGCCAGCGCCCGCTGCCCGCACATGCGGTAGGCCAGCGAGAACGCCGCGCCGGCATGCCGGTCGTAGATCACCTCAAACGCGGCCGCCTGGCCCCTGTAGATGAGCTGCATGAGCTCCTCGTCCGCGAGCACGCTCAGGCCTGCCGCCGAGCTGTCTCCGGCTGTGCGTAGGGGTTTGAACATCGGTTTCATTGTTACTTACGCCCGCGCCGCGCGCCGTCGCTCCCGGCGATCGATGACCCTCGCGAGCAGCACACTCAGCTCGAACAACAGGTACAGGGGCACCGTCTCCAGCAGCAGCGTGATCGCATCGCCAGGCAGGACCGCCGCGACCGCACCGCACGCGAGGATCGCGTAGCGACGATTGTGGCGCAGTTGCTTGGTCGTCACGATGCCCGCGCGCGTTGCCGCGAGGATGCCCACGGGCACCTGGAACACAAGCCCCATCGCCAGCAGGATGACGGCGGCGAAATGGTAATACTGGCTGGCCTGCACCAGTACATTGAACTCACCGCTGTTGAAATTCTGGAAGAAGCGCACCGCCGCCGGCAGCACCACGAAGTAGCCGAACAGCACGCCAGCGACGAACAGGAACGGGATCGCCAGCATCAGCGGCTTGGTCACGCGCTGTTGCTCCGGACTGAACGCCGGCAGCAGGAAGCCATACATCTCGTACAGCAGCACCGGCAGCGACAGGATCAGCGCAAAGATGAACGCGATGCCAAGCGTCGTCGTGAACGGCTCACCGATCCCGAGCGTCACCGGCTTGTTGCCCTGCGGCGCAGCCGACAGGTGGCTGATCGCGCCATGCAGCTGGGGCGCGACGCCCGCGAGCGCGGCCTTCGTCGCCGCCGAGGCGCCGCTGCCCGGGCGCTCCAGCGCCCGCACGACGACCTGCAGCTGCGTGGCGACGGTTCGGGCACTCTGCTGTACGGTGTACGTTGAGCCGAGCGGCCCGTTGCCCGCCTTTACCTGTTTCTGCGTCTCGTGCGCGAGCGGCTTGTTGATGATGTTCAGCAGCGCATGGTTTTGCCACATGCACAGCCCAAACGCCACCGCGACCACCGCGAGTGAGACGATCAGGCGCCCGCGCAACTCCTCCAGATGGTCGACCACGCTGAGGCGGTCCTCGTGTCCGATACTGCCAACAGCCACAGCCATGATCTCTCCGTTTAGTGCGAGGTTCGGGTTGTCAATGCCATCCGCGCTGAAGCTCCCCGCTAAGCGGGGAGCTTCTCCAGCACCGGCTGGGGCGCGGCCTGGACAGCAACGATCGAGGCGACCGGCTCCTGCTGCTGGGCGACCAACGTCGGTGCAACGGCCGGCTGGGGAGCGGGCTCGCTGGCGGGCTGCGCGCCCTCGCCGCTGAGCGCATCCTTGAAGCCGCGCATGCCGTCGCCCAGCGATCTGCCCATCTCGGGGAGTCGCTTCGCTCCGAACACCAGCAGCAGCAAAATCAGCAGAAAGGCGATGTGGATCGGGTTATCAAGTCCCATGATTCGAGTTTCCTCCTGAGTTGGATTTGCGATGGCCCGCCTAGCGGCGAGCACTTACCTGTTACTACGCGGGAAGGCCGCCCCCGGATCACCCGGCACGCGGGTGGGGGAGCGGGTCCCGTCTATCTAGGACTTGATCAGCGGACCCGCCTTGGCGAGTACTTCCGCCTTGTTCAGCGGGACATCGAAGCCTCCAGTGGGAGTGGGGCTCTTGCCGATCAGCAGGTCGATCGCGGCGGCGTGGCGCGCCTCAATCTGCACGATGCTGCCGGCGGAGGCCAGCACCTGCTTGCTCTGTAGCGACGGCGCTGCCCCGTTGTACGCTCCGACGCCGGTGTTCTCTAGCACCGACGCCAACGCCAAGAACGAGCCCTGGCTGCTCGCCGGGAACACGAACGTCGGTTTCTTGGCGGGCGCCCCGCCCAGCTGCTTGATCACCGTCGTCAGCGCGTTGACGTGATCCTGCTCCTCTTCGCCGAACAGCTTCGCGTAGGCCTTGGCCTGGCCGCTGAGACCCACGACCTTGCCCTTGACGTTGTAGAAGTCCGACTCCAGGTACTCGAGCGTGAGGGCGAAGTTGAGGATTTCGACATCGCCACCACCTGTTTCGGCGAGCGCTTGGGAGACGAACGGCGTCACCGCTGAGACCCCATAGACGGCGCCCGCGGCCAACGCGCCGCGCAGGATGAAACTCGCGCGAGTCAGCCCGCGCACCTCGAAGTCCGCCAGCTCGGGATTGACAAGACCGGTCGGCGCGGTAAGTGTGTTATTAGACATTGCTTTCAGCTCCTTTTCTTCAACCTGCGCTCAGGCCAGGAACGGCTTGACCGCCGCCAGCACTGTTGACATATCAGCCGGTTTGGCGAACGCGCCATCCGGGGTGAGGGACTTCTTGACCAGCGTGCCGAGCGTCGCCGCGTGGCGCGCCTCGACCGAGTGAATCGCCAGCGCCGTGGCGAGTATCTCCTTACTTTGGATGTTGCCCGCCTGACCCAGGTACGCGGACGCCCCGAGGTTCTCGACCGTGTAAGCCAGCTCTGCGACCTGCGTCGCGCTGGTGACCGGGAATTTGCCGTTCGGATTGGTGGCCGGCGTGCCGCCCATCTTTTCGACGGCGCCTTTGAGCGCTTCCACGTGTGTCTTCTCCTGACCGCCAAACGTCTTGATCAGAGCGCCAACCTTGCCGGTGAAGAATCCGGACGCGACGACCTTTTCGTAGAACGTCGTCTCCAGGTACTCCAGCGTGAGCGCATAGTTGAGGATCGCAAGGTCACCTGCGCTCGAGGCCGACGTGGTCGACGTGCTCGCCGTCACTGCAGCCGTTGAAGCTGTTTTGCTGCTGCTCCCACATGCGGCCAGCACGAACGCGCCGAAGCTCGTTGCGCCCGCGCCTCCCACCATCTTCAGGAACCGCTTGCGATCCACGTCATCGCGCACAAGTCGCTCGACGATGCCCGCGGGCTGCGGCACGTTCTCCTCACTGGATGGACTTGACATCTTCTACACCTCCGCTGACTTGCAGACAGGCGCCTTGCCCTGGCCCCTGGCCACTGGATGTCCCGACGAACTGCCTGGAGTCCGCGGGTTCAATGTCTCCTATACGCCGCTCGCCGAAATTCGGATCAATCGATCGGTCTGGTTGCCGGTCGATTGACCTAGCAGCCCGAGTGCCCTTTACAGCTCGAGCACTTCGGACACCGTGGCCGGGCTAGGAGGCGAGGCCGAGAAAGCGCAGCACGTCCTCGCCGTCCGTCCTCAGCGCCCGCTCGTCCGTGCGCGTGAGAGGACCGAAGGGTTTCAGGACGACCTGCCCCGCGGAGATCGTCCAGGTCGCCACTGCACGACCCCGGACGAGCGCGAACGGCCTGAACAGGCCGTTGACGGTCACGATCGGCTGGTTGGCCCCGAGCAGAGCGTCGCGCGAGCACCAGCCGAGTAGCACCGGGTCGTAAGCGCCGAGCAGGCGCGGCGGCGGCAGCTGCGCCGGCAACGGGCGGCGAGCGAGCTCGAGCAGACCGTCCTCGCGCTGACGCAACTCGGAGGCGATCGCGCCAAGCCCCGCGCGCGCGTCCCGCAGCGGCAACCCCGACCACTTGGAGAGGTCGCGATCGTCGGCGGGACCGTGGCCCTCCAGATACCTGCGCGCCAGCTCAGCCAGCGCGCGCCCGCGGTCGATCGGCGCGGGCTTACCCAGCCAGTCGTGCACCAGGATATAGGCATGCCGCGTGCCCAGCATCGGCCCACGCACCGTCAGTCCGCGCAGGGACGCAAGCATCAGCAGGTGCACGAGCGCCTGGCCCTCAGTCCGCACTCCCGCCGCCGCAATCCGTTCGCGCAGCTGCCCGCGATCCAGCGGGCCCTCCCGCGCGAGCGCGCGCTCGATCGCCGCCACGCCCCGCTCGGCAGCGTCCGGCGCGACGCCCTCCTGGGAGAGGCGCCGGGCATTGCCGGTGAACAGCGGCGGCGTCGTCAGCGCGTGCAGCCACGGATAGTCCTCGCTGCGCACGAGATGCAGCGTGCCGCGGTTCAACCACGTGATCAGCAGCGAGCGATCCTCGTTGAGGCCGCGGTCCACGTCCGCGGCCGTCAGACCGGTACTCCGCGCGCGGATCGCCAGCCGCGCTCCACGCGGGTCCTGCCCCTGGACGGCGAGCAGCCGCCGCGCGACCTCGACGGGATCGCCGGCCGGCTTGCCGGCGAGCAGCTGTGCCGTCAGGCGCGCGGCGACCACAGTCGACTACGGGCGCGGATCGCGCCACATACCCCACACGCGCGGGCCACGCAACAGGCGCAGCTCCTCGAGCACGCGGAAGCCGTGGCGCGCGTAGAAGTCGATGTTGCGCTCCTTCGATGACTCCAGGTAAGCACCGACGCCATCCGTGTCGCATTGCTCGAGCACGGGACCGAGCACGGCCGACCCGAGACCGTGCCCCTGGGAGGCGGGATCGGTCCCGAGCACCGCCAGATACCAGTGATGAGGGCGGGCCGGATGGCGCAGCTCCATCCTGTGCCAGCCCACCGCGACCAGCGGCATCCGCGTAAGCAGGCGGGGATGCGCGAACGCGTGGATCTGCTGCGCCTCTTCGCGCAGTGTTTTCCGCCAGCGCCTGGGTGGTGCCCACAGCGCCGCGCAGGCGCAATCGGCCGTCGTCCAGACCTCCTCGTCGACGAGCAGCTGACGCAGCCTGACCGCTTGGAAGCGTTCGAATGCCTTCACGCGCAGCGCATCCGGGCGCCAGGCCCACGACGCGACCGGATCGTCAAAGAATGCGCGGGCGAGCATCCCAGCCAGAGCCGGCACGTCAGCGGCGGTGGCACGGCGCACGTCGGGCAAGTCGCTCACAGCAAGAACATAACCACGAGATCCAGCCTCACAGCCGGAAGGCCTCGGCCAGCAGCTCGTAGGAGCGTCTGCGCGCCTCGTGCTCGTAGGTGATGCTCACCACGATCGCCTCCTCCGCGCCGTACTCCGCGACCACCGCCTCGAGCTGCGAACGCACTGTGTCGGGTGCCCCCAAGACGGCGCGCCGCTGCGACCGCGGCTGCCCGCCGCTGCGATCGTCCGCCGCCAGGAACCGCAGCGCCTCCTCGGGCGGCGGAACCGCGATCAGCTGACCGCGGCGCAGGAGCGTGAAGGTCATGCGCCCGCTGGCCGCCAGCCGTCGAGCCTGCTCGTCGTCCTCCGCGCAGATCACCCACACAGCCACGGCAGTGCGGGGCCTGACGCCAGCGTGTTCGTGTTCGGCGAAGCGTTCGCGGTACAGCGCAGCGATCTCGGCGCCGCGGGGGTTGATGAAGTCGGCGAACGCGTACGGCAGCCCCAGCTCTGCAGCCCACATGGCGCTCTGCGGCGAGGAGCCGAGCAGCCACAGCTCGGGCTTCTCCGGGCGACCGGGAAGCGTCTTGGCCAGGCGCGCGAACGGATGGTCCGGCGGCAGCCGGTCATCGATGTACCCGAGCAGCTCCACCAGCTGTTCGGGGAAGTCATCGGGGACAGCCTGGCGCCGGTCGCGCTGCAGGGCGAACGCCGTCATCGGATCGGTGCCCGCCGCACGCCCCAGCGCCAGGTCGATGCGCCGCGGGAACAGCCCCGCCAGCAGGCTGAACGTCTCGGCCACCTTCAGCGGACTGTAGTGCGGCAGCATCACCCCCCCGCTGCCCACGCGGATGCGCGTGGTGGCCGCCGCGATCGGCCCGATCAGCGCCTCCGGACTCGGACCGGCGAGCATCGGGCCACCGTGGTGCTCTGCGACCCAGTAACGGTGATACCCCAGCCGATCCGTCAGGCGGGCGAGGTCGAGCGTGTTTGCCAGCGCCTGCACGCCGGAGGATCCCTGGGAGATCGGAGACTGATCCAGGACCGACAGGCGGAAGGGCGCAGAGGTCTCAGCCACGTAGAGCGCAAGGTTATGACGTGGCGCATCCACCGCGCGGGTGCATCCTCCGGGCTCAGGCGCGTCCACTGCGCGCTGCACGTCCAACACGAGCGGGCGCCACGGTCGAGCACAAGGGCTGGGTCCTGAGCCGGTCCGAGCCGAAACCCGATGGCGCTGGTCCCGCACAGTAGGATTTGACCTGCAACTCTTGGAGGAGATCTATGTATCAACCGACGCTGTTCCGTGACCGTCCGCGTCCTGCACAAATCGCACTGGGTGGCGTTGTTCCCGCGATCGCCGGCGCAATCGCCGGGGTATTGGTCGGCGTCTCCAGCGGCGCCTACTGGGGCTACGCGGTACTGGCCGCAATCGGCAGCATCGTCGCCGGCTTCGAGCATCAGGACGGGTGGGGCGGGGCGGACCGCGGTCTGGCTGCCGGCGCGATCTACGGGATCGCGCTGCTGGTGGCGCACGCGATCGCGGGCACACACGCGAAGGTTTCGCTCGGCAGCTTTCCACCGCTCCTGGCGGTGATCACCGCCATCGCCGGCATGCTGCTGTGCGCGATCGGTGGACGGCTCGCGCGCCTGCAGCGCGAGCGAGCGCACGCACGCACCACCATTCCCGTGGAGTGACCAGCAGCTGGTTACGTTTCCGTGGAGTTGGCACGCCGACCCGCGCGTGTGCCGGACATCTGCCAGCCTGAGCAGCTATGGACAACGAGCTACCGGAGCTCACAGTCGCCGACGCCGACGCCTGGCGGAGCTGGCTCTCCAGCCATCACCACGATCCGACAGGTGTGTGGCTAGTCCTCGCCAAGAAAGGCACCACGCAGCCAACGAGCCTGACATACGATCAAGCCCTCGAGGAGGCACTCTGCCACGGCTGGATCGACGGTCAGGTTCGCCGTCGTGACGAGTACACGTTCAAGCAGCGCTTCACACCTCGCCGAGCCAGAAGCGCCTGGTCCAAGCGCAACGTGGGCATCGTGGAGCAGCTGATCAGTGAGGACCGGATGCAGCCATCCGGCGCCGCCCAAGTCGAGCGGGCCAAGGCGGACGGGCGCTGGGCGGCCGCATACGCCGGCCCGGCGCGCATCGAGGTGCCGCCCGACCTGGCCAGAGCACTGGCCGCTGAGCCCGGGGCACAGGCGATGTTCGAGGTCCTCACCAGCCAGAATCGCTACGCCGTTCTGTACCGGATTGACGCCGCCAAGCGCTCCACCACGCGAGCGCGACGGATCGAGCAGTATGTCGCGATGCTCGGCCGAGGAGAGACGATCTACCCGCAAAGGCGCGGGCTTGGGGGCTGAAGCGATTGGGATGCTCAAGCCTGCTCGTCGACCTGATGCGTGCATCCGCGTGAAGAGTCCGGACGAACGCCCAGTAGCGCCGCATGGACCTCGTGTAGCCGCGCGATGTCCCCTCGGCTGCCGATTGCGGCATCGTTGTAGATGAAGGCCTCCCCCAGCCGCACGACCGCATAGGCGAGGGTCCCGGGGGCAACGGACGGGACGAAGCGCCGCGCCTGTACCTCAGCATCAATCAGGCGCTCGACCGCCGCGATGATCCGCGGCTGGACGATCCCATCGCTCGAGGTCAAAATGCGAAGAGCCCGCTCCGGCTCTCGGGCGAGCAGGGCACGAAGTCCAATACTGGAGAGGAGCTCCTGACTGTAGCCAGACAGTGTTTCGACCAGAGCCACCGCTCCACCGCCAGTGCTAGCGCGCCTGTGTGCGGCCAGTCGCCGTTCGCCGAGCGCCGCAAGCATCTCGCCGAGCAGAATCTCGCGCGCTTTGAACCACCGATACATGCTCGCTCGAGCAACGCCGATCTCGCGGGCGATCGCCACCATCTCGACACGCTCACCTGCGAGGAAACAGTCGGTCGCCTGCGCCAGCGCCCCCTGCCTACACGCCGCAGTCGGCCGCCCGAAACGACCGGTGGAGGCCTGTGTCATTTCGAGAGTTTAACTCAGACCGCCATTCAGGCTTGGTGCTCATCGCGAGGCGCCCTGGCCGCAGCGTGGTCATCCGCCGCCGACGCTCGCAAGCCGAGTCGCTCGAGCACCTCCTCCCTGTCGCTGCCGTGTGATCGCAGAACGCGATCGAAGTCCTCGCCATACACGTGCATCACTGCCATCAGGACATCGGTCGTTGCGAGCGCCCGCGCACAACGCTCACCGGCGATGCGGATGGCGTGCTCGGTGACACTCGCCACCGGGTCGCGATCGCCGCCGGCAACCGCACCCAGCCTCTCACGATCGGAGCTTTCACCTCGCGCGGGGAGGGGTACCTCACTCACGCCGAGCGCCTGCAGCGCGACCCCAACCTGGCCGTGCAGACGCAGGACCCGCAGCCAACGCTCGACCTCTGCTTCGGGATTGCGCGCGAACGGGATGGCAGTGGATGCGATGCCCAAGGCCATTGCCGCATCCGGCGCCAGCACCGGCCCCGAGCTCATCGAGCCACCCCAACCTCGGCGCGCCGCGCATGAAGATACGCAAGATGGTCGCGTCGCAGAGCGACCTCCGTCGGCCCGTCGGCGCGACGCAACTCAAGGATCACGGTGCCGGCGCGTCCGGCGGTGACGCACGCCGAACGGATCACCTGTGCCATCTCGCGACGCCCGACCCCGCAGGCGATGAGAAAGCGTTCAGTCCGATCGCTTGTCGCCTCGTTGCGGTCGAGCTCCAGCTCCTCGACGAGCACCGTCGGCGCATCGTCGTCTCCCTCCACGTGCAGCAGGCAGGCCGCCATGTCGTCGGGGCGTGCGTCCGCGCGCTTGGCCACCTGCTCGAGTAGCGCCGACGCCGTCGCCTGGGGCCCGAGCTCGGCGAGCGTATCTGCAAGCCGCTCCGTGCCGAACAGCTCGGATCCGACCCGCGCCTCAGTGACTCCGTCGGTGTAGAAGCAGATCTGCGATCGGCCCGGAACCGACACGACGGTCTGACGAGTGCCGGTCCGCATGCCAACCCCGATCGGTGGCGAAGCACAGACCGTGATCGGCCGGAGCGACTCCGCGCCCGGGCGCAGACCGCGCACAACCGGCGGCGGATGACCAGCGCAGGCATAAACGAGGACGCGCTCGCGTGGCTGATAAGTGGCGGCGACGACCGTCGCGAACACGCCGCCGAGCTGGCGCTCGAGCACGGCGCCCGCAGTCTGCACAGCGTCCCGCGGCGAGAGTCCCGCCTCGAGGTACGCCCGCAGCGTGAATCGCACGAGCGCCGTGTGGGGCAGCGCCTGCCGCCCATGTCCGGAGACATCGCCGACGAGGATCGCCAGCTGGCCATCCTCAAGAGCGAATACGTCGTAGAAATCCCCGCCCGCCCCTGGACCGGCCGCTGGCCGGTAGGCCACGGAGGTACCCACCGGACCAAGCCGAGCGGGTGCAACGGGGAGCAGCGCAGCCTGGAGCAGACCCACATCCTCGAGCAGCTGTCCGCGCTGACGCTCGAGGCGACGGGCACGCAGCGCCGCCAGACGCGAGCGTGCGGCGAGCGCAAGCGCGAGCGCAAGCAGTCCGGCAATGAGCGCCCGCACAGCCGTGGGTACTACATGAATGATCCTGGTGATCGTGGTGACCAGCGGCGAGGAGCGGCCAGCTCCCCTCGCGTGATGGGAGGACACGCGCACGCGTCGAGCCTTTGGGGCGGGCGGGGCCAAGCCTGATGTTGCGTGCGCGGACACGACTCCCCGTGGCGCGAGCGCAGCCGACTTGGCCCGCCGCGGGGCATCGCGGCGCCCGATGCGGGAGGAGCTGTGCAAAGCACGGGGCGGGCGGCCCGCCCGGGTCGACGCGCTGACGACTGACGGGGGCATCGTCGCGGTGGGAGCAGGGGCAGTGGGAGCAGGGGCGGTGGAGGTAGAGATGGTGGCTGCGGGAGCGGTGGCTGCGGGAGCGGTGGCGAGCGGAGGGGCTGCGAGCGTCGGTGTGTCCGAGCTCCGCTGTGGTTGGCCCCCGCGCCCTGACCGCTGCCCGGCCGGGTCCCCGCGATGATCGGCGCGGCCGCGGGCGGTTGCGCTGGCTTCCGGAGCGACGTTAACCGCGGCATGCCTCGTATTGGTATTTGGCGTCTCGGGAGAACCCTGGGCCGATCCGACCGCACAGCAGCGTTCGGCGTTGCCGCGGTGCCGGGCCTGCGGTGGAGCGATGGATCCTGCCGGAACGGCTGTCCGGGTCGGCGCGGGGGGCGGGGTAGGCGGTCGCGTCGGTGAGCCAGGTGGTCGCGTGAATGAGCCGGGCGGTCGCGTCAGTGCAGACGGAGGGGCCGCCTGGCTTGGAGCGTGCGTTTGCGTGGGTGCGGACGAATCGGTCGCTTGGTTTGGAGCGGACGGGGTAGGTGCCGACCTTGAGCGGTCCTGCCTGGCTGTGGCGATTGGGATAAACACGAGACTGAGCACACAGCAGACAACGACGATGATCGCCGCCAGATGTTTGGCTTGGCGAGCGGCCGTGGGGTGTCCGTGGGTGTGGCTCGCCATTGAGCAGCCTTCCATTCAGCTGGCTTTGGTGGTGCGTCCGTGAGCGTGTACGAGCGCGTCGTCGAGCGTGGGGGAGATTGCAAACGCACCGTCCATCCCCGACAGCTCGAAGATCTTCAGCAGGTTGGCTCGCGCGCACACGATCGCGAGGCGCCCGCCGACGTCGAGGCTCCGGTTGACGCCAACGAGAACACCGAGCGCTGTGGAGTCCATGAAGGTGGTGAGCGATAGGTCGACGATGAGCTGGCTGCGACCCTCATCGAGCGAGTCGACAAGCATCCACTTGAGTTGCGGGGCCGTCGAAAGGTCGAGGTCCCCTTCGACTGAGATCACGCTCGTCCGCTCGTCAAGCTCGCGCCGATTGATGCCAAACGGTGTAGGAACCTGTGGCGATTGGTCCGTCTTGTCAGCTCGGCTGAACATCTGCCTCCTCGCTCCGCAGTCGCGGGGAACTCGAGTGCGGCCCAGACGATGCCTGCGTGCGGGCATCCATAACCACCTTCGGCTGAGGATGAGCCGCCGATCATCCCCGCGCTGAATGCTCGAACGAGTGTCCAGGGTGAGCTATATGCGACGCGCCGGGAGGATCTTGCGCATCCGTGTCAGCGCAGCAGGCTCGCCCTCGATACGAGCGCCCCGCTGGACCGCCTCGCGGCCATCGACCGCCCCGGCGGCCAGCCCCGCGAGCGTGTGGGCATCCGCGGTGACACGCACAACCGGGCTCTCCGAAGGGCCCATGTGAGCTCGGCCCTTCCCGTCGTCGATCTCGAATGAGACGGTGTCCTCGCCCTCGATGCACAGCTCATAGGACTCGCTGACACCCGCCGCTGCGCTTGGATCGAAGCTCGCACTCAGCGCGAGCACGAGCCAGTGCGCGCGGAAGGGCTGTTCATCGGCGCTGTCGGGCAGCGTCCGCATCCCCCACCGCGTGAGCTCCGTGATTGCATCACCGAGGCGCTCGCCCTCGTCGGTCAGCTCATAGACAACGACGGCGCTCGCAGGTACGGGCAGGCGCCGACGGCCTACCAGGCCATTGCCCTCCAGCTCTCGCAGACGGACGGCCAGGAGGTTCGTGGGAATGCTCACCAAACCATCTCTGAGATCGGTATAGCGCCGGGGCCCGGCCAGCAACTCGCGGACGATCAGCAGCGTCCAACGCTCACCGACGAGGTCGAGCGCGTGAGCGAGACCGCAGTACTGGTGGTATAGGCGAGCCACTACTGTGCTTTACTTTAGCAAGCACTAACTTTGATTTTACAAGCACAGCAGGCAAGCATCGAGGAAAGGTAAAACCTATGAGCGCAACTGTGGACAGGCCGGTGAAGCGACGCCTGGAGATCCTGGCGGGGCGCTACACGCTCAACCCGCTGATGCGAGGGATGTTCAAGCTCGGGATTACACCGCCGGGGATGGCGCTCGTCGAGACGATCGGTCGGCGCTCTGGCGCGGCGCGTCGCACGCCGATTGTGTGCATGCGCGATGGCGACTGCCTGTGGCTGATCGCGCAGCACGGCAGGCACGCCGGCTGGGTGCGCAACTTCGAGGCGAGCCCACGGGTTCGTGTGCGACTCGGTCGCCACTGGCTCACGGGCACCGCGGAGCTCCTCCCGGAAGATGACGTCAAGGCCCGGATACGCACCTTCGCCAGCAGCCCCATCGGCCGTGCCGTGACGTCGGCAACCTTCCGGGTACTCGAAAGCCAACCAGTTACCGCGCGCATTCAGCTGGAGGTAGCCCCCGTCAGCGTGGCGGGCATGGCACCACGTCGGTAGCCGGGACTGTTTCACCGCTCAGGAACTTCAGTTCCAGCTTCACCGGGAAGCCGCCTCTCGGGCATTTCTTTGGCTGCGTGATATAGGAGACGGTCTTCTTGCCTTGCTTGTACGCCGCCCCGACCTTCACCTTGAAGGACGTGACCGATGCGTCGTCAGCGCCGGGCGCTGTTTCGATCAGCGGCACTTCGACAATCAGCTCCAGTCCAAAGGGAGCACTGGCCGAGATCCAATGCGCCTTTTCGAGAAATTGAAATGAGGATGGCGTTTTGCCTTCTACATAGAAGGTCAGGCCGCTGCCCGGGGCGAAGAACGAGCGGATGGATACTTCCTCCGGGACGGGTTCGCCGCCGAAGCTGACGACGCCATATCCGACGCCCCGCGGGCCGGCGCTCGACTTCTTCGGGCAACCCATACCACCGTCGGCTTCGAGCACCGACGGCGCGCACGTCGCGAACCCGGTCGAGGTCACCCGCACCCCGACGGGGGCATACAGGTTGATTGCCGTGAGAGGAGACGGGAAGCCTCCATATTCAGTCCCGGCGATCGTGACCTGGACTTCCACCTCGGCGCCAGCACCGAGGATGTTGCCGGTACCCGGAAATCCCGGGATTGGGAGGGCGCTCACTTTGAAGGTGGCCGTGGGGGTCGCGAAGGCGGAGCTTGCAAGCGCCAGCGATGCGACGACGACCAGCGCCAGACAGACGGACATTCGGCGCAAAACACTTCTTCCAGCTTCGGTCATCTAAGCTCGCCTCCAGGCGTTACCATCCTCGTCTTATGATCCAAAACATACCATCCGGAATGGACCATAGTCAAGGCTCACCCCCATGACCGACGAGATCGAGCTCACACCCACGTCTCACATCGTTCTCGGCCTGCTGTCGATGTTCGGAGAGGCCACCCCATACGACCTCAAGCGGATGGTCTCAGCCTCAGTGGGACAGTTCTGGACACTGCCCCACTCCCAGCTCTATGCCGAGCCCGCGCGCCTCGCTCGCGCCGGCTACACGACCGAGCATCAAGAGCAGGGCGGTAGACGCCGCAAGCTGTACAACCTCACCGACCGCGGACGCGAGGCGTTCGAGGAGTGGCTGGGAGTTCTCACGCCGGAGCCCTACGTGCTGCGAGACCTCGCTCTGCTCAAGCTCTTCTTCGGCGCCAACGTACGTGAACTGGCCGAGGTCCAGCTCGAGACGCATCGCCAGAAGCTCGCTGAATACAGAGCTCTAGGCGAACATGACACCGGAGCTGGTCGGCGGGGGCCCTGGCTAGCACTCGACCTCGGAACCAGGCACGAGCGCGAGACGGTCAGCTTCTGGTCCGAGCACGCACAGCCAGTCACAGAGGAGCCGACGCGCCCACAGCGGCCGCATCGTCGCTCGTAGGATCTGGAGCAGCGATCTCGACTGTTGCCGGCGTCAGCGCACGCGGAAACTGAACGTGCCGACGACCGCCTCACTTTCGCGGTTGGCGGGGAAGCGGGTGGGCACGTCGTAGTAGACGGTGCCGCGATATGTGCCCGTGCAGTGCAGGAGGTTCCTGGCGTCGATCCCGAGTCCGGACTGTTCGATCCTCACCGTTTCCCTCGTTGACGCGCAGGTGCTCTATGGCGACGTGGACGGGCGTCGCGACAGCGGCGCCCGGCGGCAGCGATTCGACTGCGGAGACATACCCGACGGGGCGACACTGCTTGCCAGAGTTGTCGATGTCACTGCCGCTCGATGTGATCGTGCAGGTCAACCCGCCGCGATAGACGATCTTGCGGATCGGCTGCTGGGGAGCCCCCGACAGGATCTGCCAAACGCTGCTCGGCTGGGGCATGGCGGCGCTCATCAGCGCCTGTTCGGTGTTGAAGCTGACCCGCGGGAGTCCGTGTTCGGGGCTGAACGTCCTGGTCCCAGGCGGCAGCGGAAGCGGCCGCTTGCGCGCGACGAGTGCGGCGGGCTGAGGCGCGGTGACGATCAGATACGCGCCCTGCGGGCCGGCGGTCGGGATCGTGTGGCTGTGCCCATTCGCAACGTAAGTGACGCTCAGCGCCTGCGGCCCGAGCAGCCCGAAGTCCAGCTCGCGCTCGTCGCCGGCGGGGCACTGCGCGGGTTCGCGGGGGGCCGGCTTGTTCCACGGAGGGGTGCAGCCCAGTTCCCAGGCGCTCGCCGCGATGCCGACGAGCGAATGCGCCAGGAAGGTCTGCCCGTGCCGGTCCAGCGGGGTGCAGTCGCCATAACCCACCAACGGCTGGGCGGGGAGTGCGTGAAAGCGACCGTCATCGGCGAACGCGCCGTCCTGCCCGAGCACGCCCAGCTGACCGGCGAGCAAGCGCCCGACCTGTACGCAGCCCATCCCCCGGGTCGTGTTGAACACCCGCATCCCCCATGCGAGCCCACCACTGGGATCGGCGCTCGCAAGGTTGAGTAGTTTGACACTCGCCGGCACAGCCACCCCCTCGCCGCTGGTCGCCGTGTTGGGAAACACCGCCTCACCCACCACCGGCCTGACGGGCGCGCCTGTGTTGATCAGCTGGCCAGCCGCGAAGGCGGCGCCGGCCAGCAACAGCCCGACCGCGCCGGCCGTCGCGAGCACCCGCCGGCGCGCCCCGCGCCCGAGCCGCCGCGCCCGCAGCGAGCCCCGCCAGCGCGGGGAGCTTTCGACGACGCGCACGAGCTCCGCGTCGAGCTCATCGAGCACACGCACGCGATGACTCACAACGCGCCCCCCTCGATCGCGGACGCCGGACCGAGGGCGCGCTCCAGCGCGCGCAGGCCGCGTGAGACTCGCGCTCGTGCGGCTGGCTCGGATACACCCAGCCGTCGTGCCACCTCCTCGTACGGCATCTCATCAACCACGCGCAACTGCAGCGCCTCGCGCTGCTCGCCGCTCAGACGTCCCAGCTCGACCGCCAAATCCCGGCGCAGATCGCCCAGCCCAGCGGCGCTCTCGATCGCGGCGAGATCGTCCTCATGCACACTCGGTACGCGGATGCCCAACCGCGCGATCGCCCTGCGCTGGGCGTAGCCATGGCGCAGATAGTGCCCCAGCTGCCGTCTGGCGATTGTGAACAACCATGCGCGCATCTCCTCGCTGCTGTCGCTGCGCACGCGTGGCCACGCGCGCCACGCCTGCGCGAACGTCTCCGCAGTCAGGTCGAGCGACACCTCAGGATCGAGCGTTCGTCGCGTCAAGAACATCAGCACCGCTTCGGCCTCCTGTCGATAGAACGGCACGAAGTCCTCCGGGTCAGCCATCACACCTAGATTGCCGCCGACGCGCATCTTGTGATGCACCGCCCCCCGCCCGACAAGCACGGCGCCCGCCGCTACGCCGTCCTGTCGACGCTCCCCCCGTCACTAACCAAATGGCTATTTGCTAGATTGGTCTAAACCAAATGACCATTTGGCAAACGATTTGAAGGGGTCCGAATGGATGGAAGCGGACGATGGGACACAATTGTCGTTGGCGCGGGCATAGGCGGAACGACCGCGGCGGCCTATCTCGCGGCCGCCGGACAGCGCACGCTGCTGCTGGAGCAGTACGACGTGGTGGGCGGCTGCTCGCATGTGTTCCGCCGCAAGGGGCAGTGGGAGTTCGATGTCGGCATCCACTACCTCGGCGACTGCGGCCCGGGTGGCCAGATCCCCGCGCTGCTGCGCGGCCTCGCACTCGACGAGCGGATTGAGTTCCTGCCGATGGATCGTGACGGCTTCGACACCGTGATCCGTCCCGACATGGAGGTTCGCGTGCCGGTCGGATGGGATCGCTACCTAGAGGAGCTGATCGCCGCCTTCCCCAAGGACGAGCGCGGCCTACGACGCCTCTTCGGTGTGCTGAGCAGGCTGGGCCGTGCGATCGACCGCAGCCTCACTCCGGCGTCGATGCTGGGGAGCGCGCGCCTTGCACTCGACGCGGGGCCGGCGGTACGCTGGGCGATGCGCCCACTCAGTTCGCTGCTGAGCATCTGCGGGCTGAGCGCACAGGCAACAGCCGCGATCTCGGCGCACTGCGGCGCCTATGGCTGCCCAGCCGAGCGAGCCCCGGTGGCGATCCATGCCAGCTTCTTGGAGAACTACGTCGGCAGGGGCGCCTGGTTTCCCCGCGGTGGCGGGCAGGTGTTCGCAGCTCACCTCGTCGACGTGATCCGCAGGCACGGCGGCACGGTGCGCACCAGGGCGCCGGTCGCGAGGATTCTGGTCGAGAGCGGCCGCGCGGTTGGCGTGCTGCTCGAGGACGGGGAGACGATCCGCGCCAGCGCCGTCGTTTCCGGCGCGGACATCAAGCGCACCTATCTGGAGATGGTCGGTCGCGAGTATCTGCGCCGATCCACCGTGCGCCGAGTCGAGCGCTGGAAGATGACGGCACCGTTCGTCAACCTCTATCTCGGGGTCGACGTCGACCTGCGCGAGCGCATCCCCAACACCAACTACTACTACGCGCCAACCGTCGATGATCCGAAGCGACTGTTTGCGGAGATCGTCGACGGGGGCTCTCGGCCACGAGCGGAGTGGCTCGCGGACATGGTTCGCAACATGCCGGCCTTTGTCCACTGCTCGACCGTCAAGGATCCCGACAACCCGCGTGTCGCTCCCCCCGGATGCTCCTCGCTGGAGGTGATGACCGCTGTGCCGGCCGTCGGCGAGCTATGGTCGCGCGAGGGTGCCAGGCACAGCTACCGGCGGGATCCGGAGTACGTGGAGCTAAAGGAGCAACTCGCCGCGATGCTGCTCGAGCGCGCCGAGGGCGCGATCCCCTGCCTGAAGGGCAAGGTCGCGTGGCGGGAGGTCTCGACACCCCTCACCCACGAGCGCTACACCCGCAGCACCGGTGGAGCCACGTATGGCCTGGAGCCCAACACCAAACAGTTCGGTCTCCTCCGGCCCAAGTGCCGCACGGAGATCGACGGCCTGTTCCTCACCGGCGCGGCGCTCGCGTGGGGGCCGGGGATTGAGGGCTCGATGATCAGCGGTCTGCACGCGGCGGCGGCGGTAGTGGGCCGCGACCTCGTCCGCGAGGTCCGTTCCGGAATTGTGATCGCCGACCCGTCGCGACTGAGCGAGCCAACCCCCGGCTGGGACCCCCTGATGGCGTGCAAGCGACTCGCCGCCAAGCCGGTACCTAATGGGCATTTGCTAGACATCGATGTGTCATGCCCGCCAAGGCCACCGAGAACAGGCGCCGGCGCCTGAGCGCTGAGCAGCGCCGCGAGCGCATCCTCGATGGTGCCATGCGGGTCTTTGCAGAGCGCGGCTACCAGGAGGCCTCGATGGGCCAGATCGCTCGGACGGCAGGGATCACGCCGGCGGTGATCTACGACCACTTCCCCTCCAAGGCTGCCCTGCAGATTGAGCTGCTGGAGCGCCAGACGGCCGAGCTGATCGCTTTCGTCGCATCCGCTTTGGGTGATTCACCCGAGGAGGTCGGTGAGCGTCTGCGCGCTGGGGTCGACGCCTTCTTTCGCTACGTCGAGGAGCACAGCTTCGCCTGGCGAATGCTGTTCCGCGATCCACCCAGCGACCCCGAGGTGGCCGCCGCCTACCGCCGCCTCAGCCGGCAGGCGACTGCGGGGATCACCGGCTTCATCGAAGCAGGCGCTGGGAACGCTTTGGCGAATTACCCTGATCGTGGACAGGCCGCTGAGATGTTCGCCGAGCTGGTGCGGATGTCCCAGAACGGCTTGGCCGCGTGGTGGTATGAACACAGGGAGGTCTCCCGCGAGGTGATCGTTGAGCGGATGCTCGAATTCTGTTGGGTTGGGCTGGAGCGGGTGGCAGGCGGAGAGCGACTGGATCGCAAGGATCACCGAACGGGATAAGGCGGAGGCGGATTGTCGATGATCCCGTGCTGCACGCCGCTGCGATCCATATAGATCGCGTATCCGACGATCAGGAGAGCGAAGGTGATCAGCGCCGGGGTCCGCCAGCGCGGGTGCCTGGTCAGCGTGTGGGCGCCGGCCGGATAGAAGACAGGCGCAGAGAGGAAGATCATGCGCCCCCAGTCCAGCGCAAAGGTCATCGAAACTAGCGAGCAGGCTACAAGCACGAGCCCGCGCCGGGCGAAGCGACTGCTTGCGAGCGCGAGCGGCGCGGCGAGCCACAGCGGACCGTAGATCGAAAACATGCGCCTCGCCTCGGTAAGCAGACTGTGCGCACCGGATTCGAGCACGCTCACGCGCTCGCCGATCAGAGAGCCTCCGTAGCCAGGCACAGCGTCTCGTCCAACGCTTGGGATCACCAGATGCAGGGCGAGCAACACCAGGAGCGCGGGCGCACCGACGAGGACCGCCCGCTTGGCGGCGCTCGCCTCCCAAGCCCGTGTCGCCCAGACGGCGTAGGCAAGCGGGATGACGAACAGCACAGCTTCCCTGAAGAGGACCCCCACGACAAGCGTGACCGCGAGCGCCCGCAGCCTGCGTTCGACGACGAACAGCGTCGCCGCCATCATGAACAACATCGTGATCGCATCGGTGTTACGCCCCTCGCGCAGCGCAACGATGAGCATCGGAGGAGATATCGCCAATGCCAACGCCAGGGCGATAGCCAGGCTTCGCGGTGTATTCAGGCGGCGCATCAGCACGAACGCGAAACTCGCGGCACCACCTGCGCCCGCCCACGCGAGCAACTCGAAGGACAACGTGTAGCTGAAGGGGAGGACATGCACGAGCCACGGCAGCCCGATGCGATAGGCGAACGGAAAGGTGTGCACCGCAAAGGGGTGCTGTGCCATCCGCTCGTAGATCAGATCATCGCCGCGCGGAACCGTCTCTCGTCGACTTAACTCGCTCATCACCGCGAGCGCGAGCGCACCGAGCAGTCCCACGCAGACCGCGTCTCGCCAGGGGGATGACGAGCGGCCATCGCGCTCGAGCAGGATAGTGTGGGTTGCCATCTGGTTCATTGAATAGGAGGAAGTCAAGCCTATGCATCCCTTTCGTGCTGCCGTCGAGGCACAGGACTTCGACGTCGCCGTCGCGCTGCTTGCCGAGGACGTCGTGTTCCGTAGCCCGGTCGTGTTCAAGCCATACCGCGGGCGCGAGTCCGTCGCACCGCTGCTCCTCGCGGTCTCGCGCGTATTCGAAGACTTTCGCTACGAACGCGAGATCGGCGCACCCGGGGCACGCGACCATGCGCTCGTTTTCAACGCGCGCGTGGGCGACCGGGAGCTCCACGGGTGCGACTTCCTGCACACCAACGAGAGCGGTTTGATCGACGACTTCTCCGTGATGGTCAGGCCGCTGTCGGCGGCGCTCGCGCTCGCAGAGGCGATGAAGGTCGAGCTCGAGGCAGCTCAGCGCGCGCTTTGATTAGGTCCGCGAACGGCGGAGACGTTGAGGCGCACGTAGTCCAGCGGCAGGCGCACCCGAGTCACGACCGCGGCGGCGAACGGCTCCCGCCGCTCCTCTGGCAGCCGCGCGAGGTGTGCTGCGAGGATCGACGTGCGCACAAACGCGTTCACGTCCTGCGGATGCGTGGGGCGCTGCTCCAGCCAGCAGCGGGTATCGGTGAAGCCCGCATCCCGTAGACGTCGCTCGGTCTCCTGCGGCCCCGCGAAGACCCACGGCGACCAGCCGACGAGCTCCGGATGGGCGTCGCGTGCGACCGCGTCGATGGCCTCGCGGACGCGATCGATGTTGCCCTCTCCACCACACTGGACCTCGAGCACGCCACCCGGCCGCAGCGCCCGGGCCAACCGTGGCCAGAGGCGATCGTGGTCGCCGACCCAGTGCAGCGTCGCCGTCGAGATAATCGCATCGACCGGTTCGCATAGATCGAGGTCGAGCACGTCCTGACACCACACCTCCGCGCGCTCGCCGAGTCTCGCGCGCGCGAGCGCAACCATGTCCGCTGACGCGTCCATGGCCAGCACGCGGCCTCGTGGCACGAGTGCCAGCAGTGCCTCGGTAACGCGCCCGGTGCCGCAGCCGACGTCCATCGCCGTCGCGTCCTGCGCGATGCCGCCGAGCCGTGCGAGTACCTCAGCGGCCCACGCCTGCTGCGGCTCGCTCGAGCGATCGTATGTGCGCGCGTCCCAGGGAGTGCCCACCACAGCGGTCACTGCTGCGGACGCGTGTACACGGTGACTACGGCTGCACCTCCCAGGCCAATGTTGTGCTGCAGGCCGACGCTCGCTCCCTGAACCTGGCGAGCGTTGGCTTGCCCTCGCAGCTGCCATGTCAGCTCCGAGCACTGTGCCAGCCCTGTTGCGCCCAGTGGGTGGCCCTTGGAGATCAGACCTCCGGATGGGTTCACGACGGGGCCGGAACCGCCGTAGGTTGTCGCCTGCGCGTCGACCAGCTCGTGGCCATGGCCCTCCTCGGCGAGACCGAGTGCCTCGTAAGTGATCAGCTCGTTGGCACTGAAACAGTCGTGCAGCTCGATGACCTGAATATCTTCAGGCCCGATTTGCGCCTCCTCATAGGCTTGGCGAGCGGCCTGCCTGCTCATGTCGTAACCGACGATCTTGATGCAGTCGGCGGTCTCGTCGAACGTGCTCGGCAGGTCGGTGACCATCGCCTGCCCGGAGATCTCGATCGCCTGGCTCCACAGATCGTGCTCGTCGACAAAGCGCTCGGAGGCCAGCACGACGGCAGCGGCACCGTCGGAGGTTGGGGAGCATTGCAACTTCGTCAGCGGCTCATGGATCATGCGCGCGTCCTTGATCTCCTGCAGCGTGTACTCGGTCTGGAACTGGGCGTAAGGGTTGTTGACGGAGTGCTTGTGGTTCTTCCACCCGATCCATGCATAGTGCTCAGGCTGTGAGCCGTACTTATCCATGTGGTCGCGCCCGGCGTTGCCGAACATTTGAGGCGCGAACGGCGAGGATTCAGGATCGCGCAGCTCGAACATGCGCACCATGTGCTTGTCCATCGCGGACGTGCGGTCGGTGTACTTCATTCCAAGCGAGCCGCGCTCCATCTTCTCGAAGCCGATCGCCAGTGCGCAGTCAACGAGACCGCCCTTCAGCGCTTGACGGGCGAGGAACAACGCGCTCGATCCGGTCGAGCAGTTGTTGTTGACATTCACGACCGGAATGCCGGTCAACCCGAGGCCATAGATCGCCCGCTGACCGTAAGTCGAATCGCCGTAGCAGTAGCCGGCAAACGCCTGCTGCACGCACTCATAGGGAATACCGGCGTCCTCGAGCGCCTTCGTCCCCGCCTCCTTGGCCCAGTCGGGGTAGTCGCCATCCTTGGTGCCGGGCTTGTCGAACTTCGTCATCCCGACACCGATCACGTACGTTCTCATACCGTTCGAGTCTCCTCTCCGCCCGCAGCTGTCGCGGCGTTGGTGATGACCGGCCGGGCGCGGCGCGGTCCCGGTTGCTCGCTATGACGATATACGGTTAGCCGCCAGCCATCCCGCGACGCGCGCCCACGTCGGGGGCAACAGACCACCGCGGAGTCCCGCGATTTGGCGTTCCTGCGTTCCGCCAGCAATGCGGAGCGTCTGTGCATCGACGAAGCAGACGAGGATCTGGGGCTAGCCGAGATCACACTCGCCGGAACACCGCGCGACGAGTCTCCACCACGCAGATGCCTCTCGTCGCTGATCTGGAGCGGGGACGCAGAGGCGAAACGGGACAAGTCGCCAGTCGAGCAACTCACATACTGCCACAGAGGCGAGCTCTGTCATTTGAGCATTGCATGCGACGGCCAAATGCCGATAGTCCCCCCACCCAACTGGTGCAGTGTCCATCGCTCGCAAGACCTCTATCCTGAGGCGTGGATTGCACGACTTGCGCAGAAGGTCAACCACGGTGAAGCGTGGGCTACCGACCAACAACCCCAAGCCTACCTCTCCACACCAGCGCGCCAGAGAAGCCCATCGAAGCCATCCGTCAAAGAGACCGAGCTTGTGCAGTGGCTTGAGCTCGATGACAACGGCTCGTCCGTCGTCTAGATGCACAACCACGTCGGGGGTATACCGAAAACTGACGCCGTCAATTGTTACGTCAACCTGCAGTGGTTGCTCTTGGTAAGAGATCACCGCGGACACCATCTCAAAAGCCTCAAAGACGTTGAGCTCGAGTGAGGACTCGTACTGTACAAGCCGTTTGAGCTTGCCGCTATCAAGGTAACCGAGCTTGCCGGAGGCACGCGCCGGAAGGTGGCGCTGGCGCGAAAAGGCACTCAAATCTACCAGTGGCCTTGTAGTCGATGGCCAGAGTACATGAGCGAAGAACCGATCAACCTGCGCCGTGGCGCGCACCACTGCCTTCGCTCTGCTCACCTCTGAGCGACGCTCTTCTCGCACGGCTTCAACCATTCTGGCCTGCTCACGTAGGTAGCTATCGACCGCTCGCCGGGCAGCCCGCCAACTCAAACCCCTCACCGCAAGGATAAGCTGAGCCTCAGCCCGTCGATGGATATGGTGCTCGTGATGCGCAGTCTGGATCCAAGCACGGGCTGGCCACTGCAACGGATCCCGCCCGAGTACTCGATCTAGAGAGATAAATGAAGAATCGCTAGCGGCAGCCGATCGGAGCTTACGGACAGAACTATTTATAATCTGCCGTATACGCTCACGAGTTACAGCAAATTCGCGTGCCACCTCCTCGAGAGTATGAGCACTCTCACCGTCGAAGCCAAACCGCAATGAGCAGACTCTCCTTTGACGCCAAGACAGCACGTCCATCAGATCGGCCATTTCGAGATAGAGGCTTGGATCGAAGACGTCCTCGAACTTCAAGTTGTTTGGAATGCTTGCACCGCCTGAGTCTGAAGCTCCTTCAGTGTTTGACCGTGAGCGTCCTTCCACTCGGTTCGGCCGTTAGCCGCGCGACCGAGCAGGACTCCCGCGGCACTGGAAGGCGAGTCGAACGCGTAGTCCTGAGTGAGAACGAGCCGCTTACCGTCCTCGACCAAGATTCCTTGTTCCATTAGACTCTGACGGACATTGAGCAGCCACTGGGATATCGACGGGACGGTCTTCCATCGACCTCGAGATTTGGCGTTGACGATGAACCCTTCGGGAGCATCGGTACCAGTCGCCTCAGTGTCCGGACCAGAAAGGTAGAGAGTTGTGTGCTTAATGCCGTGGACCGCATGTGCAGGCTGAGACTCCGTCACACTTGAGATCTGGAATGCCGAGATCTCGAGGACGGGAAAAATCAAGAGCATCTCGCGTAGAAAGTTCTCGATGTCGGCAACATCAGCCTCGGAAAGGGCAGAAAGCGCCGGCATGTTTCCATTGGTGACCTCGGATCGCTTGGCAACGGTCGCCAGTCCCACCAGCCGTGACTCAAGGTAGCGAACGTGTGCCTTGTTGATGTTGCCGTCCTTGCTGGTAAAGGCCACGAACCACGTCCAGAAATCCTTGCTCTGCTGATGACTGTCGAGCCGACCTCGCAGCTCGTCGCCCTCACCCACATAGATCTGCGGTATGGCAGACGCACCTGGGCCGACGAGGACATAGACACCCGGACGATCGAACTCGGGACGCTGGCGTGCCTGCCCGTACTCGCTTCGCGGACAGACGATTCCCAGACCCGTCCAGTTCGACTTCTCGACAAGTCGCAAACCATTCGAGGTCCCATCCACAAGAAAGATCCGGATGGAGGCCCCCGCGGCACCGCCGGGAATCGGGATTTGGCTTACATCTGACATTAGGACGCCCAGCGGAGCTTCGCACAAGCCTAGCGCCTGATCAATGAGCGAGACACATGCGCACGCGCGGTCCTCGGGGCCCGAGGCCCAGAACCGCCAACCGGAGCGAACCCCTTGGGGCCTCAGCCGACCGGGGCATCAATGTGGTGGCGTTGCGATGCCTGTGCGGTAGGCGTAGTTGACGGCCTGCGCGCGATCACGCAGGCCGGCCTTGGCGAACAGATGGTTGACGTGGGACTTGATCGTCGTCGGGCTGACCACGAGGCGCTCGGCGATCTCGGCGTTTGTCAATCCTGCCGCGATCAACGCGAGCACCTCCGCCTCGCGGGGTGTGAGGTCGTCGGGCAGTTCGCATGCGGAGGCGGCGCTTAAGTCTTCGTGAGCCGCGCCGTCACCGGCGAGCGCGGCCACCACGTGATGCTGCACGGCGGGGTCCAGCGCGGCGTCGCCGGCTGCCACCGTGAGGATCGCACTACGAATGTCCTGGCCGCTGGCGTCCTTTGTGAGATAGCCGCGCGCGCCCGCGCGCAGTGCCCCAAGTACGCTCTCGTCGTCCGCGTAGGTGGTGAGCGCGATGACACGCACGTCCGGGTGGCATTCGCGCAGGCGTCCGGTCGCCCCAATCCCGTCCAGGCGCGGCATCCGCAGATCCATCAGCACGACCTCCGGCTGGTGCTCGTCGCAGAGCGCGATCGCCTCCTCGCCATTCGATGCCGTGGCGACGAGCTCGATGCCGTCCAAGAGACCGAGCAGCGTGCCGAGGCTCTCGCGTACCAGGCGCTGGTCGTCGGCGAGCAGTACGCGGACGGACCCGCGATTGCTCTCCGCCCGCTGGTCGCGTGCGCTCATGCCGGCAGCCGCAACTCGACGCGGAAGCCGTTGTCGGTCGGTTCGGCAAGCAGCTCACCGCCGAGTAGCTCGGCGCGCTCGCGCATCCCGGTCAGGCCATAGCCGTCTCCGGCGAGACCGAGGCCGACGGGCACAGGAGCGCCAGCGCTTGCGTGATCCTCGACCACGAGCACGGTGCTCTGCGGGAGATAGGCCAGCTTCACCTCGACGCGCTCTGCCGTGGCGTGGCGGCGCACGTTCGTCAGCGCCTCCTGGGCCGTACGGTAGACGGCAAGTCGCGCGTCGGGCGCGAGCTCGCGCGGCTCCCCCCGGACCTCGACGGCGACCGGCAGGCCGCTCTGCTCCCCAAATGCGTCCGCGAGCACGCCGATCCGCTCGGGTCCCGGCAGCTCATCGCCGCGCGCGGTCGCGATCGCTCGGCGCGCGTCCTGCAGCCCGCTGGCGGCGATGTGATGAGCCTGGTCGAGCGCGCGCGTGACGTCGTCCTCGACGCCGCGGTCACGCGCGAGCAGGCGAGTGCTCTCGAGCTGTAGCGCCAGCGCCGAGAGGGAATGCGCGAGCACGTCGTGCATCTCGCGCGCGAGCCGGCCGCGCTCGGCGGTGCGCGCCTCCGCGGCCCGCGACTCGGCCAACACATCGCCCTGCTCGCGCAGCTGACGCATCAGTCGCAGCACCAGAAAGAACACGACGGCGCCGATTGGCAGCGACAGCGATCCGCCGCGCCCCGCGATCAGCGAGATGGTGACGAGCACCGCAAGCGAGCAGGCGAGCGTCAGGACCCCAGGCAAACGCTCGAGGCGCAGCGCGGCCACGATCGCGATGAAGACCGGCCCCGCCGTCCAGATGCCGTGCGGCTGCACGACGGCGAGCACCGCCGCCGCCGCCGTCATGGCGAGGAGCGCAGCAACGCGCCGTCGCGCGGGTAGATCCGGCCTCTGTGGCTGGGTGCTCACCGCGGCCGCGACGAACGCGATCGTGGCCGCCAGGATCACCGCGCCGCGGCCGTGCAGTCCGGGATACGGCCGGCTCGTGAACGTCTCCACCAGAAACACCACCAGGTACGCGGTACCGAAGCAGCGCAACACGATCGCCTCGGCGGACGCACCCGTCCCGCTCGGGCCGAACCTGCTGCCGGTGAACCACCTGTAGATCGTAAGCATGCCGCGCCGTCAACGATAGGCGGCTTGCGCGCATACGTCATCGACCGGTGGGTGGAGCCCCAGCGCCCGACCCTCCACCCACGGGTGTAGGCCAAAGATCGACCCGCGGGCCGATGAAAGCCAGCCGGCTGGCGCCTAGCGTTCTGGCCATGCTCACTAACTCACTCGACGCCGCCGTCGCCCTGCGCCGCGCCGTGTCCTCACCGCACTCCCCCAACGATCTCGTCATCTCTATTCGGGCGCTGCGTAAGCGCTACGGCGATCACGAGGCGGTGCGCGGGATCGACCTGGATGTACACCGCGGCGAGATCTTCGCGTTTCTGGGCCCCAACGGGGCAGGCAAGACGACCACCGTCGAGATCCTCGAGGGCTTCCGCCAGTCAAGCGACGGCCAGGTGCAGGTGCTCGGCGCCAATCCCTGGCACGCACCCTCCGCGTGGCGTGAGCGGATCGGGATCGTGCTGCAAGACTCCGAGGCGGAGCCGAGCCTCACCGTGCGCGAGTGCCTCTGCCTCTACGCCGGCTACTACCACGCACCACGCCAGGTCGACGAGACGCTCGCACTCGTTGGCTTGAACGAGCAGGCCGAGGAGCGCGCTAGCGCGCTCTCGGGCGGCCAGCGTCGGCGCCTGGACGTCGCTCTGGCGCTGATCGGCGACCCCGAGCTGATCTTCCTCGATGAGCCGACAACGGGCTTTGACCCGTCCGCACGCCGCGCCGCCTGGGATGTCATCGCCGGCCTGCGAGACCTCGGCAAGACGGTCTTCCTGACAACCCACTACATGGAGGAGGCCGAACGCCTGGCCGACCGTATCGCGATTATCGCCGCCGGTGAGATCATCGCGCAGGGCACGCCGCAGACGCTCGGCGACCGGCGAGGCTCAGGCGCGCGCATTACGTTCGCGGCGCCGAGCAGAACAGCGTTCGCCGAGCTTCCGCCAGCACTTGGCGAACGTGCCGAGCAGCACCTTGACGGGCGCATCTCGCTGTCCAGCTCGACCGTTGCCGCCGATCTGCACTCGCTGTCCGGATGGGCGCTAGCGCGCGGTATGGAACTTGAGGACCTCGAGGTCCGCCAGCCGACGCTCGAAGACGTCTACCTAGATCTCACAGCCAACAACCAATCAAGGAGCTAAAGATGTTCTTCCTAGTCAAGTACCTGATTCGCACATGGCGTCACCACAGGGCCGCCAACCAAGTGGGAAGCTGACGATGATCCAGCTATCCGCCGCCGCTAGAGGTCCAGTCGCCCTGCTCGCTCACCAAGTGCACTACGACGTGCGAGCGAGCCTACGCAATCCTCGCGCGCGCTTCTTCACGTTCCTCTTCCCCGTTGTGCTGCTGGTGATATTCACCGGCGTCTTTGGCCACGGCACCACCACTATCGACGGTACCCGCGTCAAGCTCTCACACTTCTACGTGCCCGGGATACTCGCGATGTCGATCGTCGTCGCCGCATATGCAAACCTCGTCGTGTCGATCGCGGCGTTGCGCGAGAGCGGCGTGCTCAAGCGTCGCCGCGCAACCCCCGTCCCGCCCGCGCTACTGATCGCCGGCCAGGCGCTCTCGACGCTCGTCATCGTCGGGATCATGGCAACGATCCTGCTCGTGATCGGAAAGGTCGCGTATGGGGTCGGGATGGCGCCTGCCGCGCTCGCCGCGCTCGCCTGCACGACGGTCGTCGCGACACTCGCGTTTGCCTGCATCGGTTATGCCGTGTCCGGCATGATCGGATCCCCGGATGCCGCACAGCCGATCGTGCAGGCAACCACGATGCCACTGTGGTTCCTCTCGGGCGTTTTCATCCCAACCGCCAACCTCTCAGGCACGCTGCGCTCGGTCGGCTCGCTGTTCCCCGTCGAGCACCTTGCGGCCGGCCTTCAGCTTGCGTCGGTCCACACGTCATTCACTAGCGCAATCTCCGTCAGCGACCTGCTCGCACTCGCCGCCTGGGGGCTCGCCGCTGCGGCCTTCGCCACCTGGCGCTTCAGCTGGTTGCCCAGTCGCGCCACCGCGTGAACCACGCCTGTGGCAGCCCGGACTGCAACCGCAACCCTCACACGACACCACGGATTGCGGCGCGGTGGCCGCGCTACCCTCGGGCGACGGACGGACTTACCGCCACGATCGCTAGACGCTCCGCAGCGCCGCCGCGGGTGCGAGCCGTGCCGCGCGCACAGCCGGGTACAGGCCGGCCAGCGCGCCGAGCGCGAGGGCGATCGCGACACCGCCGCCGACGGACAGAAGGGGCACGACCACGATCCAACCCTGGCTGTACGCATAGCCAGCGGTGGCTGCAGCGCCGAGGCCGATCCCGACTGTCCCGCCGAAGGCGGACAGCAACACGGACTCGCCGAGGAACTGCACGCCGATGTGCACGCCCCGCGCGCCGAGCGCTCGGCGCAGACCGATCTCCGGTCGGCGCTCGAGCACCGAGATGACCATCACGTTGGCGATGCCGACGCCTCCCACGAGCAGCGCGACCGCGCCGAGCGCCAGGAACACGGCGGTTAGGGTGCTCTGGGCGTCGGCACGGGCCTGCAACGCGTTGGAGGGCCGGCTGACTTTGGTCTGTTCGGGGTTCTGGGGGTTGGCAGCGGCGCCGAGCAGCGAGTCGGCTTCGGGCACCCGTTCGGGATCGGCGCGGATGTACAGCATGCTCGCATGCCGGGTGGTGCCGAACAGCCGTTTGGCGACCGGGTAGCCGATCAGCGCGGCGCGTTCAATTTCCGGTGCCAGCGGCAGCGACCCGATCACGCCGGCTACGGTGAACCAGGTGTTGTCGATCAGCACCTGCAGCGACCGGCCGTCGGCGGACAGACGCTCCACCCCCAGCCGCTCGGCGGCTACGAGCCCGAGCACGACCAGGGGATAGTGTTCGTCGCCCGCGTTCAGGAAGCGCCCGAGGGTCATCTTCCCACCCAGCGTGGCGAGCAGCTGGGGGTTGGCGGCCTGCACGCTGATGCCGTTGGTTTCGGCGGCTTCGATGAAAGCGCTGCGTCGCACCGTCGCCCCGGATACGCTCGTCACGGCGGCGGCCGAGCGCACGCTGCGCAGGTTGCGCACGTCCCTGACGGCGGCTTCGGGCAGCTTGGCCGCTTCCCCGAGGAACGTTTCCCCAGGGCTGACGGTGAGCAGGTTCGTCCCCAGTTCGTTCAGCTCAGCGACCAGCCCGGCCTTGCTCGAGTCAGAGATGCCGAGCACCGCGACCATCGCGGCGATTCCGATCGCCACCCCCAGCGCCGACAGCGCGGCGCGCAGGCGGCGCGTGCGCAGACCGACGCTGGCGACCCGCAGCACATCGGCCGCCAGCAGGCGACTGGGCGCGAGGTCGAGCCCGCCGTCGCGCCGCTGGCGCCACCGCCCGAGGCGCGGCGCGAGCGGCAGCCCGGGCAGGCCCGGCCGGCGGGCTCGGATCGAGCCGGCGTCCCTCACGGCGCAGGCGCTTCGTCGTGGATCAGGCGGCCGTCGCGCAGCTCCACGCGCCTGGGCAGCGTAGCTGCGATCTCGCGGTCGTGGGTGATCACCAGCACGGTCGTTCCCTGCCTGTTGAGCGCCCGCAGCAGCTCGAGGATCTCGCGGCCGTTGCGCGTGTCGAGGTTGCCGGTGGGCTCATCGGCGAGCACGAGCGCGGGCGAGCTGACGAGCGCGCGCGCGATCGCCACGCGCTGGCGCTCGCCACCCGACAGAAGCGCCGAGGTCTGGCGCATGCGGTGGCCGAGCCCGACGCGGGCGAGCGCCGCTGCCGCCGCCCGCCGGCGCTCGCGGGCGGGGGTGCCGGTGTAGAGCAGGCCGTTGGCGACATTCTCGAGCGCGCTGTCGGCCTCCAGCAGGTGAAACTGCTGGAAGACGAAGCCGATGCGACGCGCCCTGAGAGCCGCCAGGTCGCGGTCGGAGGCGCGCGCGACGTCGGCGCCGGCGATCCGCACGAGCCCGCTGGTGGCCCGTTCCAGCGTGCCCATGATGTGCAGCAGCGTCGACTTGCCCGAGCCTGACGGGCCGACGATCGCGCACAGCTCACCGTCGTCGACTGTCAGGTCGACGCCCCGCAGCGCGTCGACGCCGCCGGCGTAGCACTTGACGACGTCTGACAGCTCGAGAACCGCGCTCACTGCGACTCGATCACGGTCAAGCCTTCGCGCACGCCCGCGCCTTCGACCTGGACGTAGCCGCCAGCGAACATGCCCGGCGTGACGGGCACCGTAACGCGACGGTCCCGTTCCCCCTCCGGGGACGATGCGAGCGCTTCGACAGCGTAGCCGCCGCCGGCGGTGGCGATCAGGGCGGTCGCCGGGACCGTCAGCACGTTGCTGCGGATGCTCTTGACGAGTTCCACACTGACGGGCGCCTCGTCGAGGTGGGCGACGGGCCTGTCGAGGGCGATCGTCACGACGATCGTGGTCGATTCGCTTTCGCCACTGGGGCTAGCCTTTCCTTCGTCGCCCGAGTCGCTGGCTTCGCTGGCCACGGTTCCCACCTGTGTAACGTGCCCGCGGGCCTGGCCGCCGCCTGGCAGCTGCACGGTGACCGTCTCGCCGAACCTGGCGAGCTGTTGCTGTTCGGGCTTCACCTTCAGCTGGACGATCTGCTGGGTGGAGGTGGTCGAGAGCACGACCTCGCCCGCGCCCGATTCTCCACCAGGCGATTCTTTGCCGGGATCGTCCTTGCCGGGATCGTCTGTGGCGGGATCGTCTTTGGCAGGTTGCGCGGCTTCTTCTTTGGCGGGCGCCTCTTTCGCCGGTTTTCCTTTTGCGGGTCTTTCTTTGTCTTTGCCGGGCGAGCCTTTGCCTTTGCGGGGCGATTTGCTCCCGGGTGTTTTCGCCGGCGATTTGCCCGCGCTGGGCTCGTTCGCCGCGGGCGTCGTGGCGGCGGGCGTCGTGGCCGTGGTTTCCGTGGGCGTCGTGGCGGCGGGCGGGTCCTGTCCGAGGGTCACCTTGATGTCGGTCACACGCCGCGCGCCGGGGGCGAAGACGACCCGGCCGAGTTCGATTTCGCCGGTTTCGGTCAGTCCCTCGGCCTTCTGCCAGCGCTTGACAGCGGTGGCGGTGGCTTCGCCGAAGGATTCATCGTCGGTGATCGCCCCGTAGGGGTCGAAGCCGAGGTCGATCAGGTTCTCGTTCAGCTCGGTCACGTCGGGGCCGTCGCTGACGCCCTGCTTGAGCGTGCGGTAGGCGGGAACGGAGCCGTACATCAGCACGACCGGCAGATCGTCGATCCGCCACAGCGTTCTGCCGCGGTCGATCACGGCACCGACGGACGGCAGCCAGGTGAAAGTTCCGCCGAGCCGGTCGTAGAGTTCGAGCGTGGAGCCGTAGCCGAGCGTGCCGTCGACGGTCGAGCTTTCAGAGAGAGTGCGCCGGGTCACGCTCGCGGTCGTGTCGCCGGCGGGTATGCCGGTTTCTGCGCCGTGATGTCCGCCCGAGCCGGAGTCGAGCAGCACGACGGCAAGCACAGCCGCCACGACGATCGCCAGCGCGCCGGCGGCCAGCCAGCGCAGGCGCCTGCGTCGCGAGGAGCGCTCCGCGCCCGTGGGGCCAGCGCCGTCATCACGGTCACCGTCGAGCAGCGTGGAGGCGCCCGGGACATCGGCCACGCTGGGTGGCCTTTCGACTCCCGCGGGGTCCACGGCTCAGCCGCCTGTCGCGAAGCTGCTGCTGCTTTCCGAGTTGGCCGGCGCGTTGCTTTCCGAGCTGCCCGACTGGCTGGATGGCGAACTGCCCGACTTGCTCGATGGCGGCGGACCACCGTGGGGACCCTTGAAGGGGAGCAGTCCCTGGCAGGCCTGCTGCGCTTTCTGGAAGGCGGGGCTTTCAGGGTTGGGACCACCGGCACTGGGCTTGCCGTGAATCTGGATCGAGACGTGCCCTTCGGAGCTCGAAGCGTGTACTTCGATGCCGTGTTCGCGCATGCACTTGGCGAACTTTTCGACGGCTTCCGCGCGCTCCACCTTTTCCTGCGGGGAGAGGTTGAGCTTTTGCGGTTCGGGCTGATACTTCTTGCAAGCCGTCTGGGCTGCTTCCATCTTGGCGGGTCCGCCGGCGCCTTTGATGCGCAGCCCGTGGCCTTCGCCGCCGGGGGCGCTCGCGACCGTGGCTTCGATGCCGTGTTCGCGCATGCACTTGGCGAAGTCGGCGAGCTTCACTTCGGCCTGCTGTTCCTTGGCGGCAGAGGATGTCGGGGACGGCGAGGAGCCACCGCAGGCGGCCAGGAGAAGGCTCGCCGACACCACACACAGGACGGTGAGCAGGACGAGCGGGGGACGGCGGGACACGGGGGCTCCTTTACGGGTCGATCGCTGATCGATGGTGCCGCCGCGCGATCTGCGGTCGCTCGCGGCGGCACGCACATCAAACCGGCCCAGCCTGAGAATCTCCTTAGAGGAGCTGAGGAGCTTCCTGAACGACCCCGGAAACTGAGTGAGCATCGCGCTTGGCTGCGCGAAGCTCGGCGTCGCTCATCTCGAGCGGCGGCAGCTCGAGCGTCAGCCGCGCGCCGCCGCTGGGGTCGTTAGCCGCGTGCACCGAGCCACCATGAGCCTCGGCTGTCTGCCTGACGATCGCCAGCCCCAGACCCGAGCCGGGACGCCCGCGCGCCTCGGGGGAGCGATAGAAGCGGTCGAACACACGGGGCAGATCCTCCGCGGAGATACCCGGCCCGTGGTCGCGCACCTCGATCCGTCCGTCGCGCACGCGCACCTCAATCGGACCGGCGGTTGGAGGGTTCCATTTGCACGCGTTGTCGAGCAGGTTCGAGATCGCGCGATCAAGGCGCGCTGGCGCGGCGCGCACCAGGCAGGGCTCGGCATCGAGGTGCAAGCGGCACGCAGGCGCGTGCAGTCTTGCGCGCTCGAGTGCTCCGGCGACGGCTAGATCGAGGCGCACGTCCTCGACCTCGATTTCCTCGATCTCGGTCTTGGACAGGTCGACCAGATCGCCGACGAGCACGGTCAGCTCCTGTAGCTGCGCTTGGGCAGCGGCTATGACACGGGCGCGCTCGCGCGCGGGTAGACGCTCCCCCATCGCGAGCGCGTCGAGGTTCGCCTGCGCGCTGGTCAGCGGCGTACGCAGCTCGTGCGAGGCGTCGGAGACGAGCTGGCGCTGCGCCAGCCGCGAGCGCTCGAGCGCGGCCAGCATCGTGTTGAAGCTCGCGGCCAACCGCCCGAGCTCGTCCTCCTCACCGGCTTCGATGCGGTGGCCGAGGTCCTGTGTCCTGGCGACGCGTTCGGTGGCGCCCATCAGGCGCCGCACCGGCACCAGGGCGGCGCGCGAGACGAGGAGCCCAAGCGCTGTCGCCAGCGCGATCCCGCCGAAGCACACGAGCGCCAGCACCAGCCTCAGGTGCCTGAGCGTGGTGTCCACATCGGTCAGGGGCAGGGCGACCTGCAGAACTCCGCCCCCCGCGGCCGGCACGGCCAGCACCCGCACCGGCGTGCCCGCGATCGTCTGGTTGCTGAAGAACGCGTCTCGCTTGCCTTCGGCCACTGCGCGCGTCGCCGCCGACATCGGGATCAAGACGCCCTTTTCTTCCGAGCGCAGGATCTGGCCGTTCGGGCGCGAGAGCTGCGCATAGCCCGCGGCGTCGCCGAGCCCTGGTGCGGGCACCACCAACCGTGCGCCCTGCTCCCCACCGCCGAACGCGCCGTGCGGGGCCTCGGCCGGCGCATGCCCAGTGACAGACCGCGAGCGGGCCAGGACCTTGTCGCCTTCGAGCGTGACGGTTTCCGACATCACGGCTTTGCCGGAGCCGCTCGGGCTTGGTCGCGATTCCTCCAGGCCCCTGGCAGCGGCCGACGGCTCGCTGCCCACCGGTGCGGACGCGACCGGCGGGAGCCGGCCGGACGCAACCGGCGGGAACCGGCCTTCCCGCTTCAGCTTGGCCATTTCTGCCGGGCTCACCTTGGCCAGGATCTGGACCGATTGGGGCAGGCCGGGCGTGACCTTCGCGCGCAGGCTGTTGTCGATGCCGGAGCGCAGCTCATCGCGGGTCACGACGTACACGACGACCGACGCGAGCACGACCGCCGCGGCAACCGCCCCGGCAGCCAACAGCACCATGCGCCGGCGAAAGCTCATCGCGGCGAGGACCTCAGCACATAACCAACGCCGCGCACGGTGTGCACCAAGCGCAACTCCCCCACGGCCTCGGTCTTACGACGCAGATAGCCGATGTAGACCTCCAGCGAGTTCGACGCCGGCCCGAAGTCATAACCCCACACACGGTCGAAGATGCTCGCGCGCGTCAGCACCTGACGGGGATGGCACATCAACAGCTCCAGCAGCAAGAACTCGGTGCGCGTGAGCTCGAGCAGGCGACCGCCTCGGCGCGCCTCGTGCGCAACGGGATCGAGTTCGAGATCCTCGAAGCGCAGAATCTGCTCGTCCCCCTGCCAACCCGTGCGTCGCAGCAGCGCGCGCAGACGGGCGATCAGCTCCTCACGGGCAAATGGCTTGGCCAGATAGTCATCGGCGCCAGCCTCCAGTCCAGCCACACGCTCTGAGACCTCGGTACGAGCCGTGAGCATCAAGACAGGCGTGCGATCGCCGAGGGCGCGCATCCGCCGGCAGACCTCAAGGCCGTCGAGACCAGGCATCAGCACGTCGAGGATCACCGCGTCGGGCGAGTCGACCGCGAGCGTGCGGATCGCCTCGCTTCCGTCCGCCGCCGTGGCCACCTCGAACCCACTCAGATCGAGCACGAGCGCGAGCGCCTCACGCACGGACGCCTCGTCGTCGACGACCAGCAGTCGCATAGTCTGATGCTGACGGGTCAACGTGAAAGAAAGCTGAACGCCAACCGAAGCGCCCAGGTCCCATGCACGGCGCGCACCCCACGCTCGCGCTGGGTGACCGTGCGCGGCGCCCCGGTCGCGGCCGCCGCATAATGGGTAGACGTTTGCTGGCGTCCTCGGGTCAGAAAGCGAGGTCGGACCGTTGAGCGCGAGGTTCACACAGCACGGTGCCGGACACAGCGATCGGCCGGTCGCGCACGAGATGCTCGCCGCGGATCGGAGCCGCTTGGGGGGCGCTCACCCCCTCCGAAGATCCGTTCTACCGCTATGAAGGCAGCAAGCCGCTCACCAGCATCGCGCCCGGCACAGTTCTGAAGACGCACACGCTGTCCTACCATGTGGCGGGCGTCCCGCTGCCTGTGGGCGCTGTGCAGCTGCTCTACCGCTCGACGGGGGCGATCGGCCAGCCGACTGTGGTCACCTCGGTGCTGCTCCCGCCGCTGCGCCTCGGGACGCCCACGGTTGTCTCCTACCAGTCTTTCTATGACTCGCTCAACAACGAAGATGAGCCCTCCTACGCGATCTCTGGCGGGTTGAGTCTCGGCGGGCTGCTCCCCGATGTCGAGTCGGCCGTCATCGCGCCCGCGCTGCTCGCCGGCGACACCATCGTGGTGGCCGACACCGAGGGCGAGACCGCCGACTTCGCCGCCGGCCCCGAGTACGGGATGAACACGCTCGATGCGCTCCGCGCCGCGCTCACCTCCCCCGCCAGTGGGCTCGCCAGCGCGCGCAAGATCGGCCTGATCGGTTATTCGGGCGGGGCGATCGCCACCGAGTGGGCCGCCGAGCTCGCTCCCTCCTACGCGCCCGAAATCGACTCCAAGATCGTCGGCGTGGCTTTCGGGGGAACGCTCGTCGACCCGGCCCACAACCTCCATTACGTGGAAGGGAGCACCATCTGGGCGGGCGTGATCCCGATGGCCTTGATCGGAATCGGCCGCGCGTATCAGATCGATCTCACCCCCTACCTGAGCGAATACGGGCTCGCGCTCTACAACAAGCTCCAGCACGCATCGATCACGGAAGTGCTCGGCCAGTATCCCGGTCTCAGCTGGTCGCAGCTCGCCAAGCCGCAGTACCCCACGCCGGAAACCATCCCCGTATACGACGAAGTCGCCAACAAGCTCATCATAGGGACCGGGGGTACGCCCACCGCGCCGTTGTTCATCGGCCAGGGCGCGGGCGGCGAACTGGAAGGCACGCCCGGCGACAAGCCCGGCATCGGTCCCGGTGACGGCGTGATGATCGCGGGCGACGTCCGCAGCCTCGCGCGCGAGTACTGCAGTCGTGGCGACACGGTCCAGTACGAGCAGTACGAAGACCTCAGCCACGTGTCGAGCGAGCTGGTATGGCTGCCGGAAGCGTACTCGTGGCTAGCCGCACGCTTCCTCGGCCTGCCCGCGCCGCAGGACTGCGAACAGATCACCGCGGGCAACTCTCTGGAACCTGTGTCCGTGCCTTAGCGCACCCGGCCACCTAAGGGCGGGCAATCACCAATTAGCGGGCGGGATTGACACACAAATCCGCGACGGTGATGAGGCTCGGAATGTTGGGATCTGGCCGCAAAGAGTCGAAGCATTGCGTCCCCTCCGCAGCCGAGACAGACTGCCTCGAGTTGATTGAGCCCACCCAGCGAGCTCGTTCCTAAACGGCGAACTACCCCCAGGGGAGCGAGCGCGCAAATGTCATAGCGGAAGCGGACCCGGTCGCAAATTAACGAAGTAACGGAGGGGCCGATTTCGCTCCTAACGATAACGCTACGGTCCCCGTCGAGCGGATCGTTCCCGGCTGGCTCGGCCCGGGGCCACGTGTTTTGGCATGCTGCGGTCGCGATGTCGTCGAGCAGGTACTTCAAGCCGCTGCGGCATCGCGATTTTGCGTTGTTGTGGTCAGGCCAGGCCATCTCGCAACTCGGGGACGGCGTTTTCACCGTCACGCTCGCGATCGAGGTGCTGCGAATTGACCAGCATGCCATCGCTCTCTCATATGTGCTGGCCGCCCGGCTGCTGCCAGCGGTCCTGTTCACACTGGGCGGCGGAGTCATCGTCGACCGGGTCCCGCGACGGCTGGCGATGCTCGCGTCTGACATCGCGCGCGGCGGCGCAGTGACGGTCGTCACGGTGCTGGTCGCAACCGGGGAGATCCATCTGATCGCGCTCGTGCTGATGGCGTTCGTCTTCGGCTTGGGCGACGCCGTGTTCTTTCCGGCGGCAATGGCGATCACGCCCGAGTTGCTTCCTTCCGAGCTGTTGCTGGGCGCAAGCGCCCTGAGCGGGACGAGCGTCCAGGTGGCAGGGAGCCTCATTGGCCCGGCAGTTGGCGGTCTGCTCGTCGGATTTCTCGGAGCGGCCTGGGGCTTCGGGATCGACGTCGCCTCGTTCATCATCAGCGCGGCAGCGCTGTGCGCGATGAGGGTGAGCTCGGCGCCGGCCCCCTCCGGCGCTTCGCCGCTTGACGACCTACGAGAGGGGCTGCGTTTCTGCATCTCGCAGCGCTGGCTGTGGGTCACGACTCTCGGCGCGTCTCTCGGCAACTTCGTCGCGTTCTCGCCGCTCGGCGTGCTCGTCCCGCTGCTGGTCAAACACGTCCTGCACGGCGGCGGCGTCGCCCTGGGGCTGGTCCTAGCCGCCGGCGGGCTGGGAGGAGCTACCGCCTCGGTGGTCGCCGGTCGCCGTGAACCACCTCGACGGCGGTTGGTGCATCTGTGGCTGGGATGGGGCCTGTCGGGGATCGGGGTGCTCGGACTCGGGTGCGTTCCCGACGTCTGGCTTGCCGGGGGCGTCGCTTTCGCGACCTACGGGCTGGACGCCTATGGAAGCGTGATGTTCAACCCGCTCATACAGGTGGGCGTCCCTGACGCGCTGCTGGGACGAGTCTCGTCCGTCGACTTCGTCTCCGGATTCGCGCTCAGCCCGCTGGGCCTCGTCGCCGCCGGCGCCGCAGCCGAGGCAATCGGCGTGCGCACGACCCTGATCGTGGGTGGGGCCATCACGGGGCTCACCACCTTGATACCGCTCCTGCCCGGAGTCAACGACCCCACCCTTCAACAATCGAGCCGCGCGCAGACCGAAGATCAACAGGCTCAACCTGGGGACAAATGAGAACGACATGGACGCCCCGGGAAGCGGGAAGCCTTTCCCAGACGCGACCCATCCAAGCCGCTTGCCCGCGCGAAGCCCGAGCTTCAACGGCGCATCTTCGAGGTGTTCCACCTCACCATCGAACGATGCGCGCGGCCAGCATGGCGACGATACGGGTCTCCTCATCGATGCGGTAGCTGATGCCGGTAAAGACCGCGACACGCAGAGAAGTCCTCGCGGCTGGGTCACCCGGCCCGTAGCTGGGCTCTCAGGAAGGCGAGCGCGGTACGCGGGTAGAGCGCCAGCAGGCGCTGGGCGGGTCGGTGTCGAGGCGGACGTCGAGAAACGCGTACAGCTGCTGATGGCAGACCAAGCCACTGGCGTCGAATCTCCATACCTCGATGCCGCGCGTCTGGCGCCGGCGGCCGACCGTTCCCCGCCAAGTGTTGACGATCGTGTCATCGGTACTCGCCACGAGCTGCTTGCTGACGCGCACCGACCGTGCCCGCGCGACGGAGAGCATGACCTCGCTCGCGGATCCCAGCTCGGAGCCGCGATGGACGAGCAGCGTGCCGTCGCCGTGCGAGCGGGCTTCCCGCCCGTTAGTCTCGGACTCGATCGCGGCGCCGTTCGTGGCGCTGGTTACCGAGGATCGAGACGCCGTTACTGACGTCGTTACTCATGATTGCTCCCCTACCTTTCGGCTGGATACTCGTGGGGTCCGGCTGGGGCGCAAGCGGGGTAGCGGGTGCGCGCGCATGTTGCCCAGCGCGCGTGGCCAGGCTCGTGGCCGGGTCAACAGCGCGATCAGCAGCGGCAGCGAGTCGAAGTAGGTCTCGCGCAGCACCAGCTTCTCCCCGGCGAGTTGCATGCGGTCGACGCCGCGCACACGAACTGGCTTGCCGCCGATCGTTCCCGTGAGCGTGAACTCGATCAGCGCGACACCCTCATTCACGGCCCAGTGATCGAGTTCGGCGCGCAGGTCGGGAATCAGCGCGAAGATGCCCTCGAACAGTTCTCGCATACCCCGCTCGCCGGTGACCGCGTCAAACAATGGCTGGATATAGAGAGTGTGCTCGTCGAAGATCGTCGTCGCGTGTTCGTCCAGGCAACGCTGGCTGGCGCCGTAGGACCATCCCTCGCGCCAGCGAGCGACATAGCGCTCCTCCGGGCTCCCGGTCGACGAAGGGACGCCGTTCGTGGCGGCAGGGGTGGTCTCGTGCGTGGCGGGCGGTGTCGTTTGTTGGCTCATCTTGTTCGCTCCAGTGTCGATATCGATGTCGACGGTTGGCTCATCGTGTTTTCCGGGGTCATGGTCTGAATCGCCTCGCCGCTGAGTGCGCTGAGCAGCGCGCTCAGGCACATCTCGCGCACGTCCTCCCGGGTGAGGGTCTGGTCGGGGTCGGCGAGCCATTCAACGCAGACCGCGCGCACGAACGCGAGCCAGCCCGACAGCGCGATCGAAGCGCGCACCCGCTCACGGCCGTGCAGCCCGCCGGCATTGAGCATCCGCCGGCGCAGCTCTGCCAGCTCCTCAGAGATGATGCCCTCGATCGCGGAATCGCCCGCGAGCGCGCCGCGGTTGGCGACGAGCACAGTCCGCGAGTTCTCGACGAAGAAGTCGAAGTGTGCGTCCAGCCCCGCCAGAATCTGCTCGGCGAGCGTCAGACCGGACACGACCTCGCTGGCCGCCAGCAGCCGTTCGCTCGCGCGGCGATAGACCGCGGCGAACAGATCGCGCTTGGTTGGGAAGTACCGGTATACGAGCGCCCGCGAGATACCCGCGATCGCGGCGACGTCCGCCATGTGCACCTGCTCGTAGGGCCGTACGGCGAACTGCTCCGCGCCGACATCGAGGATCTGAGCGCGCCGCGCCGCCGGCGCCAGCCTACGTCCCACGCTCGAGGATGCCATCCCCACACTCTACTTGACACGTGTCTAACAAGCAGATAGCTTGCCGCGCACAGATGCCGAGCAGCCTCGCCGGATACCACTACGACTACGACGACTCCTTCTCAGCCCCGCGCGCCGTGGCCGACGACCGCACCCCCGAACAGTGGGCCCGCGCGGTCTTTGAGGACGCGCCACGGCCCGTGCGCTGGTTCCTCGTGAGCGGCTTCCGCTACGGATTGGGCCTCAGATTCGGCCCTCGGCCCTCGCCTGAGCACGTCCTCGGCTGGGCGATCGTCGACAGATCACCCGACTGCCTCACAATCGAGTCGCGCTCGTGGTTCCTCACCTCCCGCCTCGTCTTCCGGACCGAGACCACACGCGTCACCCAATCCACATACGTCCGCTACGACCGACGGATCGCCGCGATTATCTGGCCACCCGTATCGATCCTGCACCGCCAGATCGTGCCCCGCATATTGCGCCACGCGGCCACGCGGGCGCAATCTTGATGACGCCCGCGCCGTCCTCGAATCGCTGCCAAACCTCGGAAAGGCGCTCGTATCGGGCGCCTTCGCCGAAGCCACCGATCTCAACGATCTTGCGGCCACTGTTACTGATAAGGCGATAGTGATAAGGCGATAGCGGGGGAGGGATTGATCGCTAAACCTGCGACCGCGTTCCGGGCTTGGGCGCTTTGGGATTTGCTGGGCCGGCGGTGGATATGCGAGCGAATCTGGTGACCGGTAGCCGGTATCCACAATGGTCCTGAGCATTCCTTGACCAAGCCGTACGATGTCCGTACAATCACTCTCATGCGCACCCAACGAGTTGAGCTTCGTTTGACCGACGACGAGCGACAACTGGACAGCGCCGCAGCAACGGCGGTGGGCGAGACGCTGAGCGACTTCTTCCGCCGCGCAGCAAGCGCGCGTGCCCAAGAGATTCTTGCCGACCAGCAGCAGATCGTGCTCAGCGAGGACGAGGCGGTGCGCTTCCTAGACGCGCTGGACGCCGTTGATCAGGGCACGATCGCGCGCTTGCGCGAACTGCGCGAGCGCGCGTGACCGCCGGCTTCGCCGGCACCGAACGCTACGACGCCGCCCGCCACGACGTCACGGGCTTCAGCTGCGGCAACGAACTACTCGACCGGTGGCTGGCGCGTTACGCCGGTCAGAGTCAGCGTCGAGACGCAGCACGAACCTTCGTCGCCGCAACCACCGACCAGCACGTGTACGGCTACTACACGCTCCTCGCCGGGCAGCTCAATCATCACGAAGCGACGCCCGACACCAGCAAAGGGCTCTCGCGCCACTTTCCGATCCCGGTCGCGATCCTTGCTCGTCTAGCTGTCGATGTCCGCCAGCAGGGCCACGGGATGGGAGCTCTCCTCCTCCGCGATGCGCTGACGCGCATGGTCCGCGCATCTGAGGAGGTAGCTGTTCGCACAGTAGTCGTGCACGCCATTGACGAGAACGCTTCTTCGTTCTACGAACGGTTTGGCTTCGGAGCGCTCAGCGATGCGCCTAGAACACTGATGGTTACACTCGCCGCGCTCCGAGCGGCCGGCTATCGATAGCTCGCCGGGTGAGCTCACGAGCGGCATTACCGGCCTCAACCCCTTCGAGGCGGTCGCCAGCCTGACGGGGTCCCCGTGAAGTGAGCCAGGTGATCTGGCCCCCGAGTAATGGACCGCTGATCTGGCCCCCGAGTAATGGACCGCTGATCTGGCCCCCCAGTAATGGACCGCGTATATGAGAGGGTAGGCGGCATGATTCCTGAAGGAGAGGTGCATGCCGAAGTCTTATTCGCCGGAGTTTCGTCGTCGTGTGATCGAGTTGTGCTGGGCTGGTGGCCGCAGGCCGCGAGAGGTCGCCCAAGAGCTCGGCGTCGCTGAAGCAACGGTCTACCGGTGGATCGCCCAGGAGGAAGTCGACCTCGGCGAGCGGCCAGGCGTTCGCAGCGGCGAGCGTGCTGAGCTCTCTGAGGCTCGGGCGCGGATCAAGGAGTTGGAAGCCGAACTGGAGTTGACGCGTAAGGCCTCGGCGCTGTTTGAGGAGCAGGAAGGACGGCGGGCAGTGCGCCCAAAAGGATCTACCCGGTGATCGAGGCCCTGGCCGGGCAGGGACACTCAGCGAAGGCATGCTGCAGGATGCTGGACGTTGCACCGTCGGGCTATTTCTACTGGCGGACGCGGCCGCCGTCGATCCGCCAGCTACGCCAAGGGCAGCTCGCGGATCTCGTGCTTGATATTCACCGAGCGTCCAACGGCACCTACGGCAAGCGCAGGATCACCGCCGAGCTGCGCCTTGGGTACGGCATGACGGTCAACCAGAAGGCCGTGAGAGCAGCCATGTGCCGGCTCGGCATCCAGGGACTCCCGGCGCCCAAGCGCAAGCGACGTGGGCCGCAGAGCGATGGGGCGGCTGCCAGTGATCTCGTCGCCAGACGGTTTGCTCGTGATGCGCCTGACCAGCTCTGGTTTACAGATATAACTGAGCATCCCACCAGGGAGGGCAAGCTCTACTGCTGTGCTGTCCTGGATGCCCATTCCCGGCGCGTGGTCGGCTGGTCGATCGACAGCCGCCAGGCAAGCTCGCTGGTCACGAGCGCGCTCGGGATGGCAGTCAAGGACCGCAAGCCCACCGCCGGTACGATCATACATTGCGATCACGGAAGCCAGTTCACGTCCTGGGCCTTCAGTGAGCGAATCAAGACCGCTGGGCTGGCGCTCTCGATGGGCAAGATCGGCGACGCATATGACAACGGCATGATGGAGGCATTCTGGGGCCGCATGCAAACCGAGCTACTGAACCGCAAACGATGGCGAACCCGCTTGGAACTAGCCAACGCGATCTTCGAGTACCTTGAGATCTTCCACAACCGCAAGCGACGCCACAGCAGCCTAGGAATGCTCACACCCACCGAATATGAGACCCTCCACCACCAGCAAGCCGCCGCCTAACATTCTCGCGTACGCGGTCCATTAAAAAGGGGCCAGATCACCTGGACTCCTCACAGGGACCCCGTCAAGCCTTTCTTGCGCACGACGATCGCAAACTTGCCATCTGACGCGTCCCGCTCGATCTCCCAGGCGTCTCGGGCGAGACGCAGGACGAAGGATCCAGCGCAGCCTCCATGTAGATAGAGGTCCCCGCTCATACCGCCCCAGAAGACCACCGGTTGTCGATCTGCAAAGCTGTCGCCGCACAAGAAGCACTCGGCGTGCTTATCTGGATACCGCTCGCTATCCGAGTGGAGGACGGCCACAACGTCACGTATGGTACTCGCACGTGGCGACATCGTGCGATCTGTTCACGAGTGGAGTAGACCGCTCACGCTTATCGTCGCAGACGCTCCCGTACAGCAAGGACCATCAGCGCGAACAGCACAGGCCCACCAACCGTGCAGCAAACTGCAAGTAGCTACCAGTTGTGGTGAGGCTAAGCGAGACGTTGGGCCGAGCGAGCGCAGTCGTATTCGCGAGAATGTATAGAGCCACGTCGAACACCCCGGCTTGCTTCTGCAATCCAATTGTCGCAACTGCAGCGGTGAGCGCGACGACCATAAGCATGTAGGCAAGGAATGCACGCGAAGCGCGGAGTCCGTACCCGCTCAGCAACCAGTAGACAGACAGCACAAGTCGATCGGAGAATTGCTGCGCGCTCACGCGTCGCATCTCCATCTCACCGTAATAGAAGTCAGCGGCCCCCGGACGATCTCGTGCCGCTTCACGGCCGCGTCTCAAGGCTCGATAGGTTTCCGCGATCTCCGACGCACTTGCGCTGCCGCGTCGCATGAGGCCATAGCCGGGCTCGGCATTCTTCTTTGCAGCAGCTCTCCACGCGAACTCGTCAGCGAGCGCCTCACGAGGAAGCCCCCAGGGAACTATGCGCCTGCCCAAAGCCAATTGCCCACGCCCGCTGATGATGACGGCATCGAGCGCACGGGCCTCAGAGAATTCACAACCACTCAAGTTCAGCGACCTCAACGTCAAACGCTCGAGCCGTGTTCCTTTAAGCGAACTAATGCGAGCAGGCCCTGAGCCTCGGTGAGACCAACTTGGGGAAGTCGTAATGAGACTCTCGCCGGCGAGTGACGCACCTGCGAGAGTGAGCTCTGAGCCCTGGCTCAGGGTGAGGTCGAGACCACGCTCGAACAACGCGTCGGTAGCGTCGACACTCTCCGCCTCCACGTCCACGATGACCGGCTGCTCAAAAGTCGTCCGCCCCAGTCGGCATCGCCAGCAGTCAACCTCCAGTCGACGAAGATCTACCAACCGACTGCGCAACAAGGCGAAGCGTCCGGCAACATCTCCGATCTTGAGGTCGCTCGTGCCCACGAATGTGCACGTATCGAACCGAAGCTTTCCCAATGGTTCCCTTCAAAGCTGGCCTCATCGCTAAACACAACGCGAGCGAACGTGCCAGCGCATTCCCAACCGATCGCGCGAAACCGAGCCTCCTGCCCGAAGGATGTGTCGCGGATCGCAAGTTGCTTGATTTCGGCTTGGTCGAAGCTCGAGTAGCCCGTGACGACGAGATCCTCAGCGAAGAACGTTGAGATCGCCGCACGCTGCATAAAGAGCGGCCCATCCACTCGAATGTTTCGCAAACCGAGCCGGGATGCTTTGATGCCCGTCAAATCCAAGCTGCCGAGCATCCTGCAATCCGCAATGGTGAGGCCATGCTCGAATACAGCCCCTTCTGCGTCAAAACGACTGGAGCCAATGCTTTCAAGCTCCACGGCTTCACGAAAGCGCGCATTACGACACGTGAGCGAGATGCTGTCGGTTTGAGCAGCGTGAAGGAGAGCAGCTACAACGCGTTGCCCCACGTCCATCCCATCGAGCTCAAAGACGTGCGACATCGACACCCAGGTTGCCTTCCGAGGCGGACGGACTATGATAATCGTGGTTTTCAGGTGACGGCATCGTGCTCTCTGGCTTCATCGCCAGCGTCGCCCATCAACCGGGGTGTCCGGGGTTCGAGTCCTCGGCGGCATCGGCAGATCGGCGGCAGTCGGTCGGATCGGTGGTGTAAATCAACGGGAAGAGCCCCGAGTTCTTACTCCGCAAGCACAAGGATCACGGCGCTTACCGACCCTCGTCATTTGCGGGGAAACGGGACGCCGACCCGAGCGCAAGCTGGATGGCCATCACGATCCCGGGTCGCATCGTCCGTACCGCTATGGCCAGGCGCTTGATTGATCGCGGCGGCCGGCAAGCGCAGCGTTGTGGGTCCAACGGCGCGGTTATCTGCGGCACCAAGGTGAGGGAACAGCCGATACGCTGACCACGCACAAATCTTCAAAAATGCGTTATTTGCAGGGAAAAATAGCGGGGGAGGGATTGATCGCTAAACCTGCGACCGCGTTTCGGGCTTGGGCTCTTTGGGATTTGGTGCGCCAGCGCTGGATACATGAGCGAATCTGGTGACGCACAGCCTGTTACGCCACGCCCTAATGGACCCTTGACTAAGCCGTACGATGTCCGTACACTGGTTCTTATGCGCACCCAACGGCTTGAGCTTCGTTTGACTGACGACGAGCGGCAACTCGACAGCGTCGCAGCAACGGCGGTGGGCGAGACGCTGAGCGACTTCTTTCGCCGTGCTGCTAGCGCTCGCGCCCAAGAGGTCCTCGCCGATCAGCAGCGGATCGTGCTCAACGAGCACGAGGCCGCACGCTTCCTGGACGCACTGGACGCCGTCGATCAGGACACGGTCGCGCGCTTGCGCGAACTGCGCGAGCGCGCGTGAGCGCCGGCTTCGCCGGCACCGAGCGCTACGACGCTGCCCGCCATGACGTCACGGGCTTTGGCTGCGGCAACGAGCTACTCGACCGGTGGCTGGTGCGTTACGCAGGCCAGAACCAGCGTCGGGACGCAGCACGAACGTTCGTCGCCGTAACCACTGACAGGCGCGTGTACGGCTACTACACGCTTCTCGCCGGGCAACTCGACCATCACGAAGCAACGGCCGAAACGAGCAAAGGGCTATCCCAGCACTTCCCGATTCCAGTTGCGATCCTTGCTCGTCTAGCTGTCGATGTGGGCCAGCAGGGCGGCGGGATCGGTGCTGCACTACTTAACGACGCGCTCGTGCGCGTGGTCCGCGCATCTGAGGAGGTCGCGGTCCGCGCAATCGTTGTACACGCCATCGACGAAAATGCGTCGTCAGTTTATACGCGGTTTGGCTTCCGAGCACTCAGCGACGCGCCACTGACCCTGATGGCCACTCTCTCCGCACTTCGCGTGGCGGGCTACCGATAGACGCGGATACCCTGGCCATATGCGGGCGCTCGCTGCGTCAGGTAAACGCGGTGAGCCGGGCTGGTTTTGACGGAGGCTCTGTTCCGTGGTTTCGTCCGCGGGGAAGGAGAGCCTTCCGTTATGGCAAGAGCGAGGAAGTATCCCGAGGAGCTGTTGGAGCGCGGCACACGACTTGTGTTCGAGTCCGGCCGCCCGATCGCGCACGTCGCGCGTGACCTGGGCATCGATTCTGAGACGCTGCGCAAATACGTGCGGCGCACCGAAGCCGATGAGGGCAAGCGCAAGGATCTGTTGAGCAGCCAGGAGCGCGAGGAGATCAAACAGCTACGCCGCGAGGTTGCGCACCTGCGCCGGGCGAACGAGATCCTCAAGGCGGCGAGCGTGTTTTTCGCCGGCGAGCTCGACCCGAACCGGCCGAAGTGAGCGCGTTCATTGAGGAGCATCGCGAGCGCTTCGGGGTCGAGCCGATCTGCCACACCCTGGGCGTGTCGGTGTCCGCCTACTACGAGCGTGCCTCGGGCCGCCGGTCCGATCGCCAGGTCGAGGACGAGCGGCTGGTTCGGAAGATCAGCGAGCTGCACGAGGCCAACTACTGCGCCTATGGCTACCGGCGGACCTGGAAGGCGCTGCTGCGCGCTGGCGAGAACGTTGGCCGTGATCGTGTGCGGCGGCTGATGCGCTGGAACGGCATCCAGGGCGCCAAGCGGCGCGGCAAGCCCTGGCGCACCACCAAGCCCGATCCGAAGGCCACACGGCCGGGTGATCTCGTTCAGCGCGACTTCACGGCATCCCGGCCAGATGAGAAGTGGTTCGCGGACTTCACCTACCTGCGCTGCTGGGAGGGGCTGGTGTTCTTCAGCTTCGTGATCGACGCCTACAGCCGGCGGATCGTGGGCTGGCAGTTCGCGTCGCACATGCGCACCACGCTGGTCCTTGACGCGCTGCGGATGGCGCTGCATCAACGCCAGCCCGGCGCGGAGGTCGCGCTCATTCAACACACCGATGCCGGGAGTCAGTACACGTCGTTTGACTACACCCAGACGCTGCACGATCACGGCGTGCTGGCGTCGATCGGCACCGTCGGCGACGCCTACGACAACGCCGTTGCTGAGAGCTTCGTCGACAGCTTCAAGACGGAGCTGATCGCTGACCGGACCTGGGCGACCCGCAGCCAGCTCGAGCTCGCGGTCGTCGAGTACGTCGCGTGGTTCAACAACGAGCGACTGCACGAAGCGCTCGACGACCGGCCACCACGAGAAGTCGAGGAACTCTACGCTGCGAAAGAACAGTCAACCATCCCCATCAAATCAAGATAGGGAACCTACAAACCCCGCCTTCGTCGAATCCAGCCCGGCTCACGGCTCGGATTGAGCTTCAGACGTACAGGGCACGCCAGTCTGTGGACCGCTGATCGAGACGATGAGGCAAGTGCCGCAAGAGTTCCTCGCTGAAAACGTCCGCAGGCTTCCATTGTCGTCCCACCCCTCCGCCGAACGCGAGGGTTTCGAGGGCTTGCAACCCATCCGCCATCGGCTGAATGGTTGGATCTGCCAACGCCAGCCTTCGCAGTAGGTGCGTGAGGAACACACCGACCGGGGCTGCCGATAGCTCGGGGTGCGCGGCTTGCATCGAGGTCATCACCATCGGGCCGTCTCCCATGTCCAGCCACGTCGAAGCAGTTGCCACCCAGGCACCCAAGCTCGCCACGCAAGCGAAGTCGAGGCACTCGCGTGGGTGCTGCGCCAATTCCTGATCGCGCTGGCGTAGCGCGTCAGTCATCGTGTCGCGTGGCGACTCCCCTTTCCAGTCGTGCGAGTGTGCGAGCAGGCCGACCGGATACGCACCGAGTAGCTCTCCACGGACCGTCTCATAGCGGGGCTTCAAGTGGCGACGCATCTCGGCGGCTCGCTCGACACCATCTCGGACACCGTCGGCATTGAGCGTCAGACGAACGTTGAAGGCGGCCGCGACACCGCCAGCCAATACCTCCTCGCGTCCCCGCAGCTTCCTGGGATAGCCGGGGCTATAGATGACCACGTCCGTCTCTCGCGGCTCGGGCGCGCCCTCGACCTCGAAGAGGATGTACTTCCGCGTCGCCACGTCGTATTGGGGCGGGAGCCATTTACCAAGATGGTCGGCCCACGTCGCCTCGCCGCCGTGACCAGCTCGCTGCGGGTCGCTCTCGGCCTGCTGGTGCAGTCGCTCCCAGTCGGCCTGAATCTCCTCGCCGATCTCCCGGAACCACTCAAAGACGCGATGTGACCTCGACATTCATCCACCCCAAGCCGGTGGTGACAGGCTCAGCATCGAACCGTCGTTCAATCTAATGCGCAACCTCCCGCTACAAACAAAAAACCCCGCATTTGCAGGGCTTTTTGAGATAGCGGGGGCAGGATTCGAACCTGCGACCTTCGGGTTATGAGCCCGATTCCAACGCCCCGACGCATTGAAACAGGCCCGAAGCGCTGGCCCCTGTTGCCTCTCCAACACTAGCGATTCGGTTAGTTTGCTACCCCGGCCGCTACCCCGCCTCGACTTGCTACCCAACTGCTACCCAAAGAGAGTAGGATTCAGTCAGCCCACAAAGAAGCCCTCGCGCGATTGGAGTCGCCGAGGGCATGGACACACCGGAGGCCCGGCATGTCAGCACCAAATCCTACCGCCACAGTCTTTGTCCGAGAGCAGCGCGGCCAGGCGTTCTATGAAGCCTTCTGGCGCTACAGGGACAAGCAGCTAAAACGTCGCCTCGGCCCGGCATGGCTCGACCAGGACGCCACGGGCGAGTGGGCCGCTCGCAAAGGCCGCGTCGCAGAGGGCTACCTCGATGAGCGCCGGGCGCACGTCGCCGCCGCCGAGCTCGTCGCCGTCTACGTTGAGCAGGCTGACAACGTGGAGCGCACGGAGCGCGAGCTCCGCGCCAAGGGCATTACCTTCCGCGAGCTCGCGAGCGCGTACATGGACTGGATGGAGAACGTCAAGGCAGCGAAGCCCTCGACGCTACGCGACTACCGCTCCGTGCTCGCCGAGCCCGACCAGGCGTACAGGCGCGGCAAGGGCTCGACGCTCGGGCGCACCATGAAGGCCCTCGGCGACAGGGCCGCCCGCGAGATCACGACGCGGGACGTAGAGACGCTCCTGGCATCGGTCGCCGCAAACGGCGTATCACCGCGCACCGTGAACAAGGTCCGCGAAGTCATCAGCGCCATCTACAGCTTCGGCATGAGGAAGGCCACGTTCGGCCTCTCGGAGAACCCCGCCGCCGAGGCCGACAAGCGCGAGGCACCGAAGCCCGGCCCGCTCGCCTACTACAGCGCCGAGGAGGTCGAGGCGCTCGCGCGGGCGATGAACCCGGACGGCGAGAGCCCACAGGACGCCGAGGCAGTCCGTGTATCGGCATATGCAGGGCTTCGCCTCGGCGAGCTACTCGCGCTCCGCTGGCGCGACGTGGACTTCGTGGGCAGCCGCCTCACGGTAGGCCGTGCGCTCAGCGCCGGCGTCGAAACCTCAACGAAGTCCCGTCGCGTCCGCCAGGTGCCGATGCCCGACCAGGCCGCCGCCGCCCTCGACCGCCTCAGCCGTCGCGAGAACTTCACGGGTCCCGGCGAGCTCGTGTTCTGCGGCCCGCTCGGGCGCACCCTCGACGCATCGGCGCTACGCCGGCGCTACCGGAAGGCGCAGGCCACCGCAGGGCTCTCGCCGCTTCGCTGGCACGACCTACGCCACAGCTACGGCTCGCTGCTCGCCGCCGGCGGCGTGGACCTCGTGAAGATCAAGAGCGCGATGGGGCACAGCAACATCGCCACGACCGAGCGTTATCTGCATGCCCGCCCGGCATCCGAGCAGGCCGCCGAGTTCACGCGGGCGTTTGCGCCTTCCTCGTCAGGGGCCGAGAGCACAGCCGAGGTAGTTCAGGGTCTATAGCCCCGCGAGCAGGTCGCTGGCTGGGATGCCGAGAGCCTTGGCGAGCTTGACGATCGTGAGCAGGCCCGGATTGCGCCGGCCACGCTCGATGCGGTTGACCTCGGTCGGGTGGAAGTCCGCGCGGTGCCCGAGCGCTTCTTGCGTGAGCCCGGCGTGCTCGCGTGCTGCTCGGAGGTTGGCGCCGAAGGTCGAGCGTGGGTCGTCTGTATCGGGCTCGGGCATAGCCCGGCACCCTCGACGGACCTGACCGATACCTCAATAGGGAATCTGTCAGGATGCCAGTTGTAGTCGGAGGGAGGCCATCTTGAAGGTGCCCGCCGACCGTCGAGTCGGACAAGGAGCACGATGCCTCAAGTCGCACACGATCCTGCCCGTACTGTCTCGCTCGTGCTCTTGGAGGAGCGCCGCAGTCCGCGCTGCAACGGCGGCCACTCAGGACACCCGCCCGATGGCCGCAACGGGCGTAGAGTGACCGCATGAGCAAGGGACGGTCAGTACTCGTCGTCGCTCTCGCCGTACTCGCCGCTTTGCTCGGCTGCGCTGTTGGCTTCGTCGTCGGACACTCGGCGAAAGATCGAACAGCGACGGTCACTGTCGCAGGCCGCGTCACGACGGTACGCACTCCCACGCTGACGCGCACGGTTACAACGCCAGTCGTGCACACCCACACAGTAACCACTCCAGCGCCAGCGGAACCAACCTCCACCGCGTCCACTGATTGCAACGACCTTCCGGCCAGTGCGTCAACAAATCTCTCCGAGGTCCGCGAAAGCCGATGCGAGATGGAAAAGCTGAATGCCGGTAACCCTTCCGCCGCAAACGAACACGAGATCGAAACGATGATCAGCGACGAACGCGCGATCGAGGCATCGGAATGAAGCGCTCAGCCCTCATCCTCGCCGTACTCGTCTCGCTCGCGCTACCGGCCACGGCTGGCGCCAAGCAGTATGTCCTCAAGCACCCAAGGCACGAAAACTGCCGCACCCACTACGTGCGGAAGGTCGAGAAGGTCAAGCGCCGCGAGCACGGCCGCACCGTGAAGGTCCGCGAGACGTTCTGCGTGTACGTCGCGCCGAAGCCTGTCAAGACGGTGGCACCGGCAACCACCACGCCGACTCCCGTGGCCACTACGCCAGCTCCCACAGTCACGGCACCCTCGCCGATCATCACCCTACACGCCCACCTCGATCCCGGCTACGTGCAGAACCCCTCGAACCCGCTACACGTCATCTACAGCTACTCGGCGAGCGCGACCAAGACCACTCAGGGCGTGACCTCTGGGGAACCGGACCTGCCGTCCGGCATCCTTGAGCTCTACAACGAAGGGCTACTCGCCTGTTCAATCAACGTTGGCGGCTCCACGAACGAAGGAAGCTGCCCCATCGAATACTCCACCTACGGCAACCACAGCGTCGTCGTCGAGTATCTCTCAGGGGAAGCGTCCACGACTTCAGGGGCTGAGATCGAGCGGATCGAGCCGCCCGCCGTGACCAACCGCAAGACCTGGCAGCCGAGCACGGCGAGCATGACGATCACCCGCAGCACGGCCCAGGTGGTCGTCTCAGCCGACTTCCACGGCGCCACGCACGTCGGCCTCACCGACAATCTTGGCGACACCTGCACGGCGACCGTCACCGGCAGCGAAGCCGCCTGTCTGATGCCCGTGACCGGCGAACCGGACAGCCTCACCGTTGCCTACCCCGGCGGCTCCACGACTTCGCACGTCGAAGCCGTTGCACCGGGCGGAGAACGGACCGTGACCGAAGAATGGCCGGCCGACTCGGCGCGGATCGTGCCTACCGTCATCGCCTACCGTGCGACCGTCGTGTGGACCGGCTGGTCGCACGGGACCGTGCCAGGCGTGATCGACGCGAAGGTGGGCGAATCGTTCTACCTCTCGGCTGGCGCTAGAGGCAACCTTCCCGGTGACGAAGCCCCGCTCGGCTACATCGCCTACACCGTCGAAGGCGGCCCATTCACGGCCCATAACGACCTAGAAGGCACCGAAGACTGCTCGGAAGCGCGCAACTACTCGGGCCAGTCAACTGAGACTATCTGCGGCTTCACGTTCAACGAAGCTGGCACGTACACTGTGAGCGTGGCCTACGTCTCCGAAGATCCGAACTACGCAGACACGGCGGGGCCGAGCGTGACGGTGGACGTCACCGGCTGAACCCGACTGAGCGCACGCGCAACTATCTAGGCCATGAAGCGCGCCCACCCCATGGACGCCAGCCGCGAAGCCTGACCCCATGGTCGAGCTGACCCCATGGCCGAGTTGATCCCATGGCCGATGCATGGCGCGGAACCGCAGCGGTGAGCGGTGCCGGCATGGCCATGAGCGAGGCCAAATCTGGCGTTGGCCATGAGCGAACCGACGAGAGCTTTTCCGGGGGCTCGCTGGGGCGACCCCTCGACCCGTCGGCGCTCACATCCACGCGCGGCGGATCGCAACGCGCACGCTGAGCGTGTGCGCGCCAAACGGAGCCGCCAGGATTGTCCATGGCTGAGCACTTCGACTCGGATATCCCCACAGACCTTCCTTGCTGCTCGGCCCAAAGAAGTAGTTGAGGCGATGGCCTTCGGCGACGTTGCTAGCGCCTTCCTCAAAGGTGGCCCGCTTCCCGTCGTAGAGTTCAAGCGCCCACGGCTGCGTTCGCAGCGACGGTGGCGCGTGATCGGCATACTTACGGGGCAGCGGGCGCGTCAGGCGGATCTTTATCCCAGTTTGGTCCCAGGGCGCCACGGGACAGATCACCGTCTTCGCAGTGATCGTGGCGCTGAAGCACGGGTCCTCGATCTGATTGGCGGTCATGCAGCGCCAGGCATCGCGCCGGTTCACTGTCGCTGAGCCACTCCAGCAGTAGCCGGACCTGGTTCGCGTGCGGATGGCGCTGCTGCCGTTTGCTCGGAAGGCTCGGTATATGCTCGCCGTTGTAGTCTGCTTGGGGGCCGGGGTGCTGGATGTCGGTTCGGTGGCAGCGGGTGCTTCGACCGGGGGCGCAGGCCATCCGCCGGGCGTGTAGGCGACGCTGCCTCCGACTTCGCAGTACAGGTTGCCGCCTTCCTTCGATTTGAGTTCGTGGCTGCCGTCGATACACGTATTGATGAAGCGGTCGATTTCCGTGTTCTGGTTGATTTCTTCCGGCGGCGTGACGGTGGCCGTCATGGGCGCCTGAGCAACGACCCCGCTTGGGCCCGTGACTTGATAGATAAAAGGCGTCGTGCGCGCAGGGCGAATGTCGAGGTACCCGATCAAAGCGGAAGGATTGCTTCCTTCGTACTTGATTTCCGGGATGACGCGGGCCCCCGACTGGACCGACACATCGAAATCTCGGCCCGTTTCAGAGAAGGGGACTTCGGGCCACTCGCCGTTGCAGGGTTCCTGTAGTGGGATCGACCGCGAACCAGTCGCATCTTCGAAGGTCACCGTGTAGGCCATCGGCTGTCCAGCTGGACAGATCAGTGCGAGCGCGAGCGTAACTTGGAAGCTCGCAAACGGCCCTCCGGCACTCTGCGTCCTGGTCGTGACGCCGGGATTGCCGATGACCGGCGGTTCGTGGGCCGAGTCGAAGGTCGTGGCGTACGCAGAGCTCGCGGCCGTCAATGCGACGATCACCGCGATAAGTAGCGTCAGCGGTTTTCCCCCCACAACCTTGGGAACTGCCATTCGCGCAGTCTACGCTGTGTGCGAAGCGACCCGGCCGAGACACCGCGCCGCAGGCTGTGGCCCGCGGGCTGCACCCGTCGCGGTGCTCCTCTCGGCTGGAAACGAAGTCGCCATAGTCGCGCCGCCCAATCCAACCTGCGTCGTACGCTGTTCCCCATGGACGTGCAGGCCATGACGGTCGGCGAAGACGGGGCAGGCCATGACGAGTGCTGCGCCGAGAAGCGTGGCGGTGGCCGCTGTACTCAGGCCGCCGGCTGGGGCACAGAGCATCCGGGTATCGGTGCCTGCAAGCTCCACGGCGGCTGCACGCCCAACCACCGGAAGGCGGCCGAGCTAGCTCGTGTCGAGCGAGAGGCAGCGCGCCAGCTCCGCGCTGAGGGCTACGAGCCGACCGTGAACGCAGTCGAGGAGCTACTGTCGCTCGGCGCCGAGGTCACGGCGTTGAAGGACGTACTGCGGGGCCGTGTCGCCGCTCTCTCAGACCCCGAGTGGGTAACGACGAGCAAGCTCGCCGTCGAGGACGTGCGGGCGGTCGTACGTGCTTACGAGCGTGCTCTGGACCGCTGCGAACGGACCCTCACGAACATGCTTCGCCTCGACCTTGAGGCACGGCAAGTAACGCTCGCTGAGCACCAAGGGGAGCTGATCGTGCAGATAATTGAGGCCAGCCTGGCGACTATGGGCGCGAGCGTCCACGCCGAGACGTTTCGCAAGGCGTTCGCCGAGCAACTACGACTGCACGCGGCGTCGTGACCGGGCCGAATCTAGCCGACATCGTGGCCGTGACGATCGAGCGCAAGGCCGGGCTACCGTGCGGCGGTTGCGGCGGGCGTCACATCGAGACGGTGCAAGAGCTGGAGAGCGTGGAGACGGTGTGCACCTGCCCTTGCTGTCACGGGCCTTGGGGCGAGATGTTCGAGGCCGACTTTCCCGATCTCGTCATCACCCGTGGCGGCGCTCGGGTCATCACCGAAGCCGCGATGAACGAGGCGATTCGTCGCATGGAAGCGGAGATCGCCTCACTCGAAAGGGACGCCGCCTAGAAGGGACACCCGTCAAGCGGCCGGACGCACCTGCGGAATGATCCTCTGTGCCGTCCCGGTGCGCTCGATACCGTGTGCGCCGTGGCGAGGGTCTACAACCAGAAGTCGATGCGCAAGCTGCTCGAAGACGACGGCTGGAAGGTGACACTAGGCGGCAAGCACAACGTCAAGATGGTCAAGCCCGGCGAGCCAAGGCCGATCACGCTGCCGGCGCACAAGCGCCGCGACTATGGGCCGGGGCTTGCAGCGTCGATATTGAGGCAAGCTGGCCTATCATGAGGCAGACCATGGGAGAGACCAAGCAAGTCGAGCTGACGGTTGCCGTCCACGAGGAGGACGGCATGTACTGGGCCGAGGTTCCCAGCCATCCCGGCCTGTTCGCCTCCGGGGAGACGATGGACGAGCTCCTTGAGGCACTAGGCGAGGCGTGGGTCATGTACACGCACGACGACGAGTCCTCCCGCCCGGCGGTCCACCCCGCCACGCAGTCGCTGAACGTCCTCGTGCCCGCGTAGCGGCCGACGCTCAAGGCCGCGTGTCGCTCTGATCCCGGCATAGGCCAGCGGAACGCCCGCGCCGGTGAGGTTTCACTAGGTTTCATGAGGTTTATACGCCCCTCGCGCGCGGAGCCCGGGGCCGGGCTCCGCCCGATTTCGAGGGCACGCGGGAGGCCGAATAGCCGGCGCCTTACGCGGCCTCTTGTTCCTCGCGCCGGATGACAACGTCAAGCGGGTCGTCGAAGTCGTCGCTCTCGGGCGCCGCTATCGCGTCGAGCAGCGAGAAGCCCTCGGCGGTGCGGACCGCGTCGAGAGAGGTCGTTTTGAGGTCCAGCTCTACTCGGTGGCCGCGCTCATGGTCGGCTAGGTGGCCGCGGAGCACGTCGCATTCCTCGGCGTCCCGCTCGGCGAATCGCTCGCAGGTGTCCACGAAGCCCTCCTGGATCGCCAAGCTCTCCTGTATCCCTGCACCCTGATCGTGGCCGGTGGCGCAAGCGATAGCCCGCGGTACGTCCGCGCGAGCCGACAGGTAAGCCGCGCAAGCCGACCAAAAGTCAGGGTGAGTCCGGAGATCGTCCGCGCACCGTTCGTATCGGCGGATCGCATCGACCTCCGCCCTGAACGCGCCGGCGTCGTGGCAGATGCTCGGCGTCTCCAACCCCTCTGCGCGCTCTAGCGCCTGGAGCCGGGCCTCTCGATAGCTGCGGGTCTTTTTGTCGGTGGGGAGCAGGACCCGTCCGTCCTCGCATACAAACGCCCACGAGGTCGGACATCCGGCGCGCAGCGCCTCGCGTGCCATCACGGCACGCCACAGGGTCAACGCGCGTGACCGCGAGGGCGCACCGCGCACCCCGGCCGTCGGGAAGGCGGCAGCGATGCGGTCGGCGAGTTCGGCCCACAGCGCCGCAGGGTCGTAGGGCGTGCCGTCGAGGGGTTGGCGACTTTTCTCCCCCCCACTTTTGCCCGGTGCATCTATATGAACCATCTCTGTGAAGTTTCGCAGGCGTCCCGTCTATCTCCGCTGCGGCAGCTCCGGCTGGCCGCTGGCTGGACGGCCGATGACCTCGCGTCGCGCGCCGGAATATCGAGCCGCACCGTCTATGCCCTGGAGGGCGGGCACAACGTTCCGCACCGCTCGACGCTTCGCGCGCTTGCGATGGCTCTCGGCTGCCACCCGCAGGACCTCCTGAACGACCACGAGCGCCCGGCGAAGGCGCTCGTGGAGAAGGAGGGCGATGATGACGCCCACGCTCAAGACTAGCGCTGCCCTCGCTGGCCGCGGAGGTTGGCGATGACCGGCGAGGTCGAGGATATTCGCCAGCAGGCGGCCGAAGAAGCGATCGAGCGGGCCGAGCACGACGCCGTGGTCGATCTCGATGACATTGATCGCGCCGCGGAGCAGTTCCACCGTGAAGCGGACGACGATCAGCCGGTCGTATGGAGGCGACCATGAGCGCCACCGTGCGACCGCTTCGAGCCGTGGCCCCGACCCCGAGGGAAGCCCTGGAGCACGCCCAGGTGGACGTGATCGGGATGATTCGAGCCGGCATCCCCGCGCGCGAGTTTGTGGCGGGCACCGCTGGCGCTTTCCCGAAGGGCAAGCGCTGCCACGTCACCGCAGAGAAGAAGACCGGAAAGTCCATCTCGATCGCCGTGGCGACTGCAGTCGAGATCGTCGCCGCCGGTGGCAGCGTCGCGGTTCTCGACCGCGAGAACGGCGCCGACGAGTACGCGCGGCGCACGGACTCCGTGCTCGTGGCCCGAGACGCCGACGATGCCTTCCGGGAGCAGGTACGCCAGCGCCTGCGCTACTACGCCTGGCCGGCGCTCAGCCTGGCATGGCGCGAGGACCCCGACTACCCCGCCGCGCTCGGCGAGAGCGAGGTCGTGATCTTCGACAGCTCGCGCCAGCACCTGACGCCGCTAGGCCTCGACGAGAACAGCGCCGGTGACTGGTCGCAATTCTCGGATGGCCTGATCGACCCGCTCATGCAGGCGGGCAAGACGACGATCGTGCTTGACAACGCCGGGCACCTTGAGAAGGACCGCGCGCGCGGCACGACAGCCAAGGAAGACCTCGCGGACCTCGCCTTCACCATGAAGGTGATCGCGCCGTTCAGCCTGAGCGTCGCCGGACGCATACACCTGCGCTGTATCGCCTCCAGGATCGGCGAGCTGACGATCGGCGACACCTGGCAGATGGAGCTCGGCGCCGGCCACTATGGATCGTGGCAGCAGCTTGGCCGCGAGCGTCCCGAGCATCGCTCCAGCTTCCGCCCGACGAACATCATGGAGAAAGTCAGCCGCACCGTCGAGCAGACACCGGGGCTCAGCAAAACGGCGATCAGGGGTGCCGTCCCGCACAAGAACGAGCACGTGGACCTAGCCCTCGGCCTGCTCGTCTCCGAGGGTTTTCTCGTCATCGAGAAGGACGGCCAAGCACGCCTCCATCGCAGCGCTCGACCCTACCGAGAAGCCGACGATCAGCTCACCCAGTCCACCCAGTCCGAACCCAGTCCCAACCCAGTCCCGGACCCGGTAGATGGAACCCAGTCCACCCAGTCCTCTCCCTTAAGGGAGGGACCTGGGACGGGACTGGGGTCTAACGGGCACGGACCGGCTAACCAAGTCCCGCTCGAAGCACATGCGCATTCCGACGGACCGGAGACACGACACTGATGGCCGAGAGATCCCACAACGGGTCATCGGGGATCGACTCCCTCGCGGCCGCCGTTGCGCCTCGCAATGGCCCGCGCGGCGCCGATCCACTCGGGGACGTAATTCCGTCGAACGCGCCGATCGTGGTGGAGTTGGCGACCGAAGAGCTCGACGCCATCGCCGAGCGTGCTGATGACCTCCTCGCCGCCCGACAGGCGGCTGTGGCTTCGCCTTGGCTGAGCACAGAGCAGGCAGCCGACTACCTCGCCCCGAAGGCGCTCTCGGAATGATCCGTCCACGCAGGCCCACCCGTCCGCCCGCTCACCGCCGCCGACATGACGACCGAGCCTCCTCGCCTCGTCTCGCTCGTCCTCTCCTCGGCTGTCACATGCCCCTCACGCCCGCCCGGCGCACAGCGACAAAGCCTGTACAGACTACGGGTATGAAATGCGGCTTGGGCCTTTTGTCCGGTGGCGATCGTAGGGTCGTTTGACCGGGACAGGGGCTTCGTGGGAAGGACGCTTGTGGGCAGGCCGCCGTGCATCTGGGCTGAGAGCCCGTCAATGACTAGATGGCCGCCCCTGCGACTCACCCGGGTGGGCTGAGAGCCCGTATCCGTAGTTGTCGCTGCCCGCGGTGCCTTCCATTTCATAGATCCAGCTGGTGAAGGGAGCGTGCCGTGCGGTTTTTCGGTTTGGATGTGCACCTCGATTTCTGCGAGGTCGCGGTCGTGCAGGACGGGAAGGTCTCTCGGGTCGGTCGGATCGAATCGACCCCGGAGGCGATTCGGGAGTTCGCGGCGGGCCTGAACGGCAGCGATCAGGTGGTGTTGGAGGCGAGTTGCGGCGCGATGATGATTGCCCGGCTGTTGGAAGAGAGCGACGTCGGCGGGGTGGTGGTGTGCAATGCCGCCGAGACACGCGCGATCTCTCACGCGCGTGTGAAGTCCGATCGCTTTGACGCGGCGATGCTCGCCAAGCTCCTCTCGGCCGGGATGCTCAAGGCGGTGTGGGTGCCCGACGAGACGACGAGCTCGCTGCGTCGGCGCGTCGCTCGGCGTGCTGGGCTGGTGAGGGCCCGGACCCGTGTGAAGAACGAGGTGCACGCGGTCCTCGCGCGCTGCCTGCTCGGCCGCCCGCCGGTCAGCGACCTGTTCGGGAAGAAGGGCCGGGTGTGGCTCACAGAACAGGAGCTGCCCGGTGAGGAGGCCGAGACCGTCGCGAGCTGCCTGCGCCACATCGACTTCCTCGGCGAGGAGATCGCGGCACTGGACCGGGAGATCGCGCGGCAGTCGCTCGCGTTCCCCGGCTTCCAGCGGCTGCTGACGATCCCCGGTGTCGACGTCGGGACCGCCGCGGCGGTGATCGCCGCGGTCGGGGACATCACGCGCTTCCCGAGCGCCGGGCAGCTCGTCGCGTACTTGGGCCTTGACCCGAAGGTCCGCCAGTCCGGGTCTGAGCCCGCTCGCTATGGGCACATCTCAAAGCGCGGTGACCCGCAGGCCCGCTCGATGCTGGTCGAGGCCGCGTGGATCTCGATCCGAAGCCCCGGACCGCTCAAGGCGTTCGGGGAGCGAGTCCGTGCGCGTCGCGGCGCACAGATCGCGGCGGTCGCGGTCGCCCGCAAGCTCGTCGTGCTGTGCTGGCATCTGCTCACCAAGGACCAGGACTACGCGTTCGCGCGCCCCTCGCTGACCCGGCAGAAGACCCGCCGGCTGGAACTGGCCGCTGGCGCGCCGCAGCTGCCTCGCGGCCGGAAGCAAGGGGCGCCCGTCAGCGGCGCTAACGCGAGTCAGCGTGCGGCCGAGCGCGAGCTGCAACACCAGGCCGAGCTCGCCTACCGGCGCCTGATCGAGGACTGGCGCACAACGGCACCAAAGGGTGGTGCGGGCGCGACACCGGGGCGCGCATCTCAAAAGCCCAAAGAGGGCAAAGCCGCGCGGCAGGCCACAAGCCCCTGACGCCTGCGCTTCGCTACGTCAGTCACCCGCACCACCGCAAATCATTCCACTCCGAAGCACCCGGCGCCACCCCCGCCGCCGAGGCTCCCCCCTGCACCAGCACACGCCCGCCGGCACGACAAACGGCCAAGTACAGACCATATGCACGGCCCTCCGGGCGCTGTGCGATCGCTGTGCCGCCAAGCGCCGCCTCGAGCGTGGACCAGCGCCTCAGAAACCCGGAAGAAAAGCTCGCGCAACCCTTGACTTTTCATCCGTAGATGCACGCCACAGCGAGCGCTGTGCGATTGCTGTGTGCGAGTGGGGTCATCGCCGGAGGGTCGCCCGGCGCCGAGCGCTAATTCGGTGGCCGCTTTCCGGGAGTTGTGGTCAATAACACCATGAGCGCCTCCCTCTACAGCCGAACGCCCGCCCACGCGGGCTCGACAACGCACCGCCCCCTTACCGCCGCCGACGTGCTGACCGCCGGCGAGGTCGCCGAGCTCCTGCACATGCCGACAAGCACCGTCGAACACCTCGCGCGCCAGGGCACCCTTCCATCCCGCAAGATCGGCCGCCGACGGCTCTATGTGCGCCAGCACGTCGAAGCTCTTCTCCTCCTCGATGAAACCGCGGAAACAGGCCCCGAGCGGGGCTAAGTGCTACCCAAACCTGCTACCCAGCCACGCTATAGGGCGAACGTTCCGGCCCTGTGAACAGCGAAAAGGCCCACATTTGCGGGCCTTTTCTGTAGTAGCGGGGGCGGGATTCGAACCCGCGACCTTCGGGTTATGAGCCCGACGAGCTACCAGACTGCTCCACCCCGCGTCGCTTCTTATGTTCTAGCAAAGAACCATACCCGTGACCAGCTCGCGCGAACCTCCAGCTTGCGGAGACTGCCACCAGCTTCCCGTGCCACATAGCCAGCGGCGCTCAGAACGCGATCGGCTTGCCGTCCCTGAAGAAGCCGCCCGTCGGACCGTCGTCCGGGAGCGTCGCCAGCCACACGATGCCTGCAGCGCCGTCCTGCACCGACTTCTTCGCACCCATCGGGCCGCCCATGTCTGTGTTCACAAACCCCGGGCACGCCGAGTTGACCAGGAAGCCGTCGTCCTTCAGCTCTGTGGACAGGATCCGCGTCATCGCGTTCAGCGCCGCCTTAGACACGCGGTATCCCGGCGACCAGCCGCCCATCTCCGCCACGCCTCCCATGCCGCTCGACACGTTCACGATCCGCGGGTGCGCGCTCGCGCGCAGCAGCTCCAACAGTGCCACCGTCAGGCGGTACGCGCCGTAGAAGTTCGTGTCCAGCGCTCGCTGGATCGCATCGAAGTCCGGAGCCACACCCGAAACGCCGAAGTCGCTGCCGATGCCAGCGTTGTTCACCAGCACGTCCAGGCGACCCACGTGCGCCCGCACCCACTCCGCCGCGGCAGCCACGCTCTGCTCGTCGGACACGTCCAGCGTCAACGGCGTCACGCTCGCGCCCGTGCTCTGCGCCAACTCGCGCGCCACCGCAGCCGCCTGCTCGCCGTCGCGCGCGCTCAGCAGCACCTTGTAGCCACGCTCCGCCAGCTGGCGCGCGACCTCCCTGCCGATCCCGCGATTGGCTCCCGTCACCAACGCCACCCCCTCGCCTGCCAGATCTTCCTGCGCGCTCATCCCTCTCCCTTTCGTTCGTTCACGCCAACACCCGCAGTATCTCGCCAGCGACACATCCGCAGCACCTCGCCCACGTCGCACCTCTAGCATCTCGCCCGTGCGCGTCGCCGTCATCGACATCGGCACCAACTCCACCCGCCTGCTTATCGCCGACGTCGATCCCAACAGTGGATCGGTGGTGGAGATCCTGCGGCGTTCGCACGTCACCCGCCTCGGCCACGGCGTCGACTCGCACGGCACACTCTCACCCGACGCCATCGAGCGCGTCTGCCGCACGCTCGCCGACTACCGCGCCGCGATCGACTCGCACGGCACCAGCGCCAACCTCGCCGTGCTCACTTCCGCCGTGCGCGACGCCAGCAACGGCCCCGACTTCGCCGCGCGCGTGCGCCGCGACTTCGCGCTCGACGCCCGCGTGCTCAGCGGCGAGGAAGAGGCGCAGCTCACGTTCCTCGGCGCCATGGCCGGCCGGTCTGTCGAAGATCGGCCAGCCACCGCCGAGCCAAGCGCCACCGAGCCAACCGTCGTCATCGACATCGGCGGCGGCTCCACCGAGTTCGTCGTCGGCGTCGGCCGCACCGCCGGCTTTCACACCTCGCTGCACGCCGGCGTCGTGCGCATGAGCGAGCGCCACATCCACTCCGACCCGCCCACCACCGACGAGCTCCAAGCGCTCGCGCTAGACGTCCGCACCACGCTGCTCGACGGGCTCCCGCCGGCCGAGCGCAGCCCCGTCAAGCACGGCATCGCCGTCGCCGGCACCGCCACCTCCGCCGCCGCCATCGACCAGGAGCTCGATCCCTACGATCCCGCCCGTGTGCACGGCTACCAGCTGCAACTCGGCACCGTCGAAATGCTGCTCGCCCGCCTCGCCGACATGGACGAACAACAGCGCCGCCTCCTCATCGGCCTCAACCCCGATCGCGCCCCCACCATCGTCGCCGGCATGATCCTGCTCGAGGAGGCCATGCGCGCGTTCGAGCTCGAGCACGTCGAAGTCTCCGAGCACGACATTCTCTACGGCGGCGCCCTGCTGGCCGGTCTTGGACCGGTCGCCGGTGTCAGCTGACCGGCCAAAGACCGCGCCCCGCAGCTACACCCGCGCCGGGGCCGCACACGCGACGTCAGCTCACTACGAACGCCACCCAGCACGCCCCCCGGGGCGTGCTCCCTAAAGATTCAAGCCAGGTTCGACTTGCGCGGATAAACGACCGTCGGATCCGTCAGCACATTCACCAGCGCCGGCACGCCCGCCGCAAACGCACGCTCGAGCGCCGGGCGCAGCTCCGCCGGACGCTCCACCAGCTCCCCATGTCCGCCCAGCGCCTCCACCATCCGGTCATAACGCGTTCCCGGCCGCAGGTCCGCCGCCACCGAGTAGCCGTACAGGAACTCCATCGGATGCTTCTCCAGCGCCCAAATGCCGTTGTTGCCCATCACCCCCACCACATTCACCCCGTGGCGCGCCAGCGTGTCGAACTCGATTCCCGAGAACCCAAACGCCCCATCGCCCAGCAGCAGCACCACCTGGCGCTCCGGATGGGCGAGCTTCGCCGCCAGCGCATACCCGCAGCCCGTCCCCAAGCAGCCGAACGGGCCCGGATCAAGCCAGCACCCCGGCTGGTAGCTATCGACCACGCGCCCCGCATACGACACAAAATCCCCGCCATCGCCGATCACAATCGCGTCGCGCTCCAGAACCGTCCCAAGCTCCGCGTACAACCTCATCGGATGCAACGGCCCCCTGCCATCCTCCAGCTCCGCCCGCTCCGCCTCGCGGCGCTCCACCTCAGTCGCCCGCAGCTCCGCTACCCACCGCTCGCTCGCCAGCGCCTTCGCCCCAGCCGCCGTGCGCAAGTCCGCAAGCGTCTGTGCAATCGCCCCGTAGCACTCCACCGCCGGTGCCCGCGGGTGGCCGCGCTCCAGTTCAGCCGCGTCGATCACCACGATCTCCGTCTCCTCACCAAACGCACCGCCGAAGCCCAACCGAAAGTCCATCGGCACACCCACCACCAGCGCCACGTCCGCGCCTTTCAGCGCCTGCGAGCGCACACGCGAGAAGAACAGCTCGTCATCCGCCGCCACACACCCGCGCGCCAGCCCGTTCAAGAACACAGGGATACGCAGCGTCTGCGCCAGCTCCGCCAGCGCCTGCTCTCCATGCCCCCAATACAGATCCGTGCCCGCCATCATCACCGGGCGCTCCGCCGCGCGCAACAGCTCCGCGGCCCGCTCGACCGCATCGCCCGCCGCCCCTCTGCCGCCCGTGCCCGTGCCTTTGACCTGCGGTCTACGCTCGCTCTCCAGCTCCCGCGCCTCCATGAACACGTAGTCCAGCGGGAAGTCCACAAACGCCGGCCCGCCGTGCGGCGCACACGCTGCCGCAAACGCGTCGTCCACCAGACCCGGGATCTCCTCCGTGCTCTCCGGCGTCGCCGCCAGCTTCGTCAGCGGCCGCACAAACGGCACGTGGTCGATCTCCTGCAGCGAGCCCTGGCCCCAGCGCAACGCCGGTGCCCGACCGCCGAGGACAACCATCGGCGAATGGTTGGCCTGTGCCGACGCCATCGCGCTCATCCCGTTCGTCACACCCGGCCCCGCCGTCAGCGCGCACACACCCGGTTCACGCGTCACCTTCGCCCAGCCCTCCGCCGCAAACGCCGCCGTCGACTCGTGGCGCACATCCACAATCTCAATCCCCTCCTCGCGGCAGCCATCGTAGATCGAGAACAGATGCCCGCCAGAGAGCGTAAACAGCTTGCTCACGCCATGGGCCTTCAGGCGCCTGGCCACCAGGCGCCCGCCGTGAAAGGTCATCGTGTCCTGCACGCTCGGCGTCGACATGCCCCGCGACTCTACCCATTCGCGGCCCGCCGGATATGCCCGGGGTGGGATTCGAACCCACACGCCCTCGCGGGCCATCGATTTTAAAGTCGACTACGTATACCTATTTCGCCACCCGGGCCGAGGGCCAGTCTATGGAACAGGCCCCCTTCGGCAATCCCGCGTTTGAGGCCGCTCCATGCCGGGAATCACACGCTCAAGCGCAACTTTTGCACTGCTACCGTGTCATTGGTAGCGACAGCAGCTACCGGACTGTCCATGGAGGTCTCCTCTCTCTCACATCCAAGCAGCATCCCGGGTCTGCGCGGCCCGTCGGCACTGCTGCGCCTGCAGTCCGATGAGCGCCTAATCGCGCTCACACGCCGCGGCCAGCATGCCGCCTTCGAGGTCCTCTGCGCCCGCTACCAGACCCGTCTGTTGTCCTTCTGCCGACACATGCTCGCCTCGCGCGAGGACGCCGAGGACGTTCTGCAGGAGGTGTTCGCCGCCGCCTTCAACGCCGTTCTCGCCGACGAGCGCGACATCAACGTGCGCCCCTGGCTGTACCGGATCGCGCGCAACCGCTCGCTCAACCACCTACGCCGCGCTTCCGCCATCGGCGTTGACTCCATGGACGTGCACTTCGCCGACAGCGGCCTCTCCACCGGCGACAAGGTCCTGCGCCGCGAGAGCTTCCGCGAGCTCATCGCCGACGTCCACCAGCTGCCCGAGACGCAGCGCACCGCGCTGCTCCTACGCGAGATCGACGCGCTCTCCTACGAACAGATCGCCCACGCGATGGAGACCACAGTGCCATCCGTCAAGTCGCTGCTCGTGCGCGCGCGCATCTCGCTCGCCGAGGCCGCCGAGGCACGCAAGCTTAGCTGCGACGAGGTTCGCCTCGAGCTCGGCGAAGCCGCCGAGGGCCTGGCCAAGCTGAGCACGCCCGCCCGCCGCCACGTGCGCAGCTGCGAGCGCTGCACCTTCTTCCGCAAGCAGCTCAAAGACAACAACCACGCGCTCGCGCTAATCATGCCCGTCGGCCCGCTGCTGCTCGTCAAGAAGCTGCTGCTCGCAAAGCTCGGCTCCACCGCATCCGCCGGGGGCGCTCACGTGGCCGGTGCCGGCGGCGCCACCGTCGGCGCCACCGCCTCCGCTGGAGCTGCTGTAGGTGCCGGTGGCAGCGTCACCGGCGGCATCGTCACCGCCGGAGCCGGAGCCCTCGCCACCAAGGCCGTCGCCGGGCTCGCCGCCGCAGCGATCGTAACCGCCGGCGCCGTCGCCGCAGATCACGCCGGCGTCGTTCACCACCGCCATCCGCACGTCGTCGCATCCGCCTCCACCAGCGCCCCCGTCAACCGCTACACCAGCGCACCCGTGGTCGTCCATCAGCAGCTCCAGCCGATTAGCGCCGGGACCTCCGCCGCCCACGCGGCCGCCGCAGCCCGCGCAGCACACCGGCTACGCCACGCCAAGAGCACCAAGACCTCCAAGATCGCTCCCCCCCAACCTCAACGAATGCCACCAGCGTCGTGCCCATCACCCCACCGGCCAAACCCACAGACCCCCAGCCGACGGTGCAGGTCACCGAGGTCACAACCGCGACCACCGAACTGCCAGCCGCCGCCACCACAGACCCATCCACCACGTCCGGCACCGCAACCACAACGACCACACCAGCACCCGTGTCCACGCCACCGCCGCCGACCGTCGAAGCCGTGCCCGTCCCGGAAGCAACGGCAACCGCGCCGTCCGACCAACCCACCACGCCAGGCGCCCCCGAATCCTCCGAATCCTCCAAGCCCAACGACGCTGGCGGCACCGAAGCTCCCACCGTTGAACCGACGGGGTGATCGCAAGGCCGTAGAGCAGTGCCCTCGCGCCGAAACCCGTCGGCCGTCCGGCCGACTAGCCGAACGTAAACGTCTTCAGCGGTTTCAGCAGCACGCCCGTTGCTCCCACTTCCATCGGCGAGGCGATCTGCGCACTGGCCGTCGGCGAGGTCAGCATCGCGACGACCACACCCCCGCGGACCCCCGCCCGCGGGGGTAGCAACAGCACATCCCGGCCGTACATCTCCTGTCCTTCGACGTCCGCCGTGTACAGAACCTCGTAGCCGGTGAGCGTGTTGTTGACCCTCGTCTTGCCCTCACCGCGCAGTTCGAAGTCCCGGTAACGCCGGCCGAGCCCGTGGATGAAGCCCGTCGCATACAGCGGCAGCTCGCCGGACAATTCCCCAGAGTAGGCAGGTAGCAGCAACGGATCGACGGCGTAGGAGTACTTCAGCGCACCGTCCGGCCAGCGACTCTGCACCTTCACATAGCCCCCCCGGTCGGGAGCCACGCGATACAGATCTCGGTAGCTAAAGCTGAACGGGACGCTCCCGCCGTGCGAGAACGTCGCGTTCTCGAGCGTCAGCCCCACGGCCACGAGCGCCGCCGCCAAGCCGACACCCACGACCGCCACCGCCGCGCGCGCCAGCCGCGAAGCTGCATGCCAGCGCGGAGCCAGCAGTCGCCCGAGCGTCGGCCCATACTCGGGCTTCATCGGCACTGCCGCCATCACGCTCAGGCGATCACTCCCCGATCGAGAACAGCGCCTCGAGGTCATGGCGCGAATACGCCGCAAACGCAACCATCGTCTGCGTGCGTGACACACCCGACAGACCGCCGATCTGGCCAGTCACCACATCCGCCAGCTGCTCATGGTCTGGCACCCGCACGATCGCCACGAAATCCCACGCCCCGGTCACCGAATACGCCTCCGCCACGCCATCAATGTCCGCCAGCGCGCTACCGAGACTCGACAGCGCATCGCGCTCCGCCTCGATCAGCACCACCGCATTGGTCATCGTCATCGCCCGATCATCATAAGGCGCCCACGCCCCCGACCCCGACGCTCCCAGTCCTACGCTTCAGGCTCACCGAGCCGGTGCATGCCGAGCCCCACAGCCAGGCCAACCGCCCCGCCGGCCAGCCCAGCCAGCCAGCTCGCCTCCGGACGCGCGAACGGGATTGCCAGCAGCAGCGCCGCCAGCGCCGCAGCGCCCAGCAGATCACCCTCACGGTAGGCGCCCGCACGCGCCGACTCCAGGTCGGGGACCGCCCACGCCGCCAGCAGCGCCAGCGCCGCTCCATTACCACCGCTGATAAGCGGAAACGGATACGCCGCACTCGCCGCCAGCGCCCCCGTCGCGCCCGCGCCGAGGAACAGCGCCAGTACCGCCGCCGGCCCGTGGCGGCGCTCGAACAGCCAACCGAAGATCGCGACCGTCACGATCGCCACGAACGCATACGCACCATCGACGTAAGCGAACTCGTTCGTGAACAGCTTCCACCAATCACCGTGCAGAGGGCCAAAGATCGCCATGCGCAGGTACAGCCCGCCTTCAGCATGCCCCACCACCCACACCACGCAGCTGGCTACCACCAGTGCGATCGTCGCGTACGGGCGCTCCGCCGCCCACCGGCCACTCTGACGGCGCGTGCCAGTGCGCGCGAAACCGCCCACCGACACAGGCTTTGAGCGCGCGAACATCGACCGCGCCCGGCCGCGCAGGTTGGTGCGGGCAGGCGCGTTCGCCAGCGGCAGCTTGGGGGCGCGCCTGCGCAGCCGGCCGCCGCAGTACGGACACTCCGTGATGTACGGGCTCACCTCCGACCCGCACTGCTTGCACACCACGAACAGATCAGCTCCGGAGGTCATCGCCACCCCATTCTATGGACCTCTCGACCCCGCTCCGCGCGCCTCTGGAATACTCACGCCCATGAACCCCGGATACGACAACAAGCTCTACATCCTCGCGTTCGACCACCGCGGCTCCTTCCAAAAGAAGTTCTTCGGGATCGACGGCGAACCAGACTCCGAGCAGACCGCCATCATCGCCGACGCCAAGCACCTCATCTTCGAGGGCATGCTGCAGGCAGTCGGCGCCGGCGCAGACCCCTCCGTCACCGGCGTACTCGTCGACGAGCAATTCGGATCCACCGTGCCCGCCGAGGCGCACGAGAAGCGACTGATGCTCGCGATGCCCGCCGAGCGCTCCGGCCAGAGCATGTTCGACTTCCAGTACGGCGATGACTTCGGCAAGCACATCGAGCGCCTCGATCCCGACTTCACCAAGGTGCTCGTCCGCTACAACCCCGACGGCGACCGCACCGCCAACAACGAGCAGCTCGCCAAGCTACGTCGACTCAGCGACTGGCTGGGGCAGCACGAGCGCAAGTTCCTGTTCGAGCTGCTCGTGCCCGCCGAGGACGCCCAGCTGCAGTCGCTCGCCGGCAGCAGCGACCGCTACGACACCGAGCTGCGCCCCGAGCTGATGCGCAGAGCAATCGCCGAGATCCAAGACGCGGGCATCAACGTCGACATCTGGAAGATCGAGGGCGTCGACCAGCGCTCCGACTGCGAGATGCTCGTCGCCCAGGCGCGCACCGGCGGCCGCGACGACGTCAGGTGCGTCGTGCTCGGGCGCGGCGCCGACGACGCCAAGGTCGACCACTGGCTGACCCAGGCCGCACCCGTCGACGGCTACATCGGCTTCGCCATCGGTCGCTCGATCTGGTGGGACCCGCTCAAGGCATACGTCGACGGCAAGATCGAGCGCTCCGCCGGCGCACGCAAGATCGCCGAGAACTACCTACGCTTCATCGCCGTCTACGAGCGCGCCAAAGCGCTCGTCGGCTCCTAGCGGTGGGTGGCGAGATATGAAGATGCGCCAGAGCATCGCCGAGTGGGAGCAAGCCTTCGTCAAGGAGATCTCGCTCGATCGCCATCGACGCGACTCGCTGCGCCGCACCACCGAGCAGCGGGCACTCAAGCGCGAGGTGCAGCGGCGTCACAAACGCGGCTCGATGCGCTTCATGCTGCTCGTCCTCACACTCATGCTGACCGCCGCCGTGGTCACCGTCGTGATGTTTCGCACTCTCTACCTGCTGCTCGGCTAAGCGCAGCTCGGCGGGGTGCCGCACCCGTCCGTCCGCTTGAACCAGTCCAGCGCGCAGAACGGCCTACGTGCCGTCGCCCAGCTCGCGCAACGACTCCTCCACCCCGCCAGCATGCTCAGGCGCCGAGCCATCCTTGGCCGGCCTAGCCGTGCCGCCTTCGCGGTGGATCTCGAGGTAGATCTCCTTGCGAAACACAGGAACCCGCTGCGGTGCCTGGATGCCGATGCGCACCTTCTCGCCCATGACCGACAGCACCGAGACCTCGATGTCGTCCCCGATCATGATGCTCTGGTTGGACTTGCGCGTCAGAACCAGCATTTGGGTGCACCTTCCTCTTTGCCGATTGGCGACCCGGCGCAACCCCAAACCGCCGGAACGCCAAGCATAGTCACAGGACCGGGGGAACGCGATACCAATCTCTCCAACACTCGCCGCAAGTCGTCGCATAAGCCGCTGCAGGAGCACCCCAGTGCATGCCTGCAGCGCCACGCGGGCGCTTGCGCTAGTCTCCCGGACCGCCCATGCCCCGGAAATCTCTGCGCCCGCACCTCAACCAGATCCGTGCCTGGGTGCGGCAGGGCCGGACCGACGCCTGGGTCGCCCATCAGCTGGAGGTGACCGTCCGCGACATCGAGCAGTTCAAGCGACAGAACGAGCTCGTCAGCGACGAGGAGACCCCGGAGAGCGCCGGCAGCGCAGGCGACTACCCCGAGGAGATCGACCTTCGCGCTGAGGACGACGCGCTGATCGCCGCCGAGCTCGAGGCCGCCGAAGCCGAAGCAGCAGAAGCCGAGGTCGAGCGCGCGAGAGAGCGAGCCGAAGCAGCGCAAGACGACGAGAATGCAAGCGATGAGCCCGACAGCACCAGCGGCACACGCACCCGCCGCCGCAGTCGCCGCGGCGGGCGTGGCCGACGCTCTGGAGCGCGCAACACCGGCCCCCTCGAGGGCACCTTCGACCACGGCGAGGAGGGCTACGGTCTGTGGCTGGACCCCGCCATCCAGGAGAACCCAATCTACGCCGAGCACTGGGCCGGCCACCGTCCCGTCGAGGTCGAGGTCGAGGAGGACCGCATAGTCATCCGCCGCGCCGGCGAAGAGCCCTCGCCCTAGCGCACGGTTCGCGCGCTCCGCTACTACGCCTCTGAGAGCGTTCTGCGCCCGCCAGCGTAGTCCGCCGCCTCGCGCACGTACCTGGCAAACGCCGCGTCCGCCACCACGCCCGCCTCCCACGCCCACGCATCCTCCGGCGCTAGCTTCATCGCGACCTGCAGGCACCACGCTGTGCCCGCTTCGTAGAGCGCCACGAGCTCGTCCGTCGAGAACCGCCCACCCAGACGCCGGCGCAACTCTGCCACCAGCGCGTCCGTGACACGCTCCAGCAGCGCCCGGTGTGCGCTCGGCGCCGCCCGCAGCCGGCGCTCGCCCTGCTGCCACTGATAGATCGCCGTCTCGAACGACACGCGCCGAGGCTAGCAGCGCCAACCCTCGATCGGCCACACCGAACACCGCGCCGCCGGCAGCGCGCCCGGACAAACCGGCTATCGCGCAGACAGCGTGCCTGGACACGCCGGGCGCCATGCTGCAGCCAGCGGGCGAGCGATCAGTTGTCGGGCAGGCCACTGATCACGTACGGCTGCTCGCCGCTTTTCATCATCCCCAGCTGGCGAGCCTCAGTTTCGAGCGTTCCAGCGCCGGTGAGCGCTTCACGCTGGTGCACCAGCAGCCTGTGTTCCCGTTCCATGCTCGCTACCACAGAGCTGTCACGGCGAGACTGACGCCAGGTCGACAGCATGTGGATGCCAGCACTCGCATACAGGTAGACCAGCGCCACCAGCACACACAGCATCGCCACACGCCCCAACCGGTCCCAGCGCACACGCGCTACCAGCGTGCTGGTGCCGCTCGAGCTGGGTCGGGATGCCGAGATCGCGGACATGCCTACCCGAATTCGCCGCAGCCGGCGATCATCCTGCCGCTGACGGAGGACCGCCGGTGCTACGCGCCCCGGAACACGCTGCGCCCCGGGAAGCGCGCATCGGTCCCCAGCTGCTCCTCGATGCGCAGGAGCTGGTTGTACTTGGCCACCCGATCGGAGCGCGAGGGGGCGCCCGTCTTGATCTGCCCGCAGCCGGTCGCAACCGCCAGGTCGGCGATGGTCACATCCTCGGTCTCGCCCGAGCGATGGCTCATGACCGCCGTGTACCCCGCCTCGCGTGCCATCGCAATCGCCTGCAGGGTCTCGGTAAGCGTACCGATCTGGTTGACCTTGATCAGGATTGAGTTCGCCACCCCAGCCTCGATGCCCCGTTGCAGCCGCTCGGTGTTCGTGACGAACACGTCGTCGCCGACGAGCTGCACACGTGAGCCCAAGCGCTCCGTGAGCATCCGCCAGCCATCCCAGTCCTCCTCGTCCATGCCGTCCTCGATCGACACGATCGGGTAGCGCGCCGCCAGGTCGCTCCAGTAGTCCGCCAGCTCGGAGGCACTCAGCGTGCGACCCTCGTGCTCGAGTACATACGCGCCATCTCGGTAGAGCTCGCTCGTCGCCGGGTCGAGCGCGATCGCCACGTCCTCGCCCGGCGTGAATCCCGCCGTCTCGATGCCCGCCACGAGCATCTCCAGCGCCTCCTCGTTGGAGCTCAGGTCGGGCGCGAACCCACCCTCGTCGCCCACGGCAGTCGCCAGCCCGCGCGCGTGCAAGGTGCGCTTCAGCGCGTGGAAGACCTCAGCACCCATGCGCACACACTCCGAGAACGTCCGTGCGCCGCAGGGGACGATCATGAACTCCTGGAAATCGACCTTGTTGTCGGCGTGCGCTCCGCCGTTGAGCACGTTCATCATCGGCACCGGAAGCACGCTTGCGTCCCGCCCGCCGAGGTAGCGCCACAGCGCCACACCTTCCTCAGCCGCCTGCGCATGGGCGCCAGCCAGCGACACCCCCAGAATCGCATTGGCACCCAACCGCGACTTGTTGGGCGTGCCGTCCAGCTCAATCAGAGCTCTGTCGACGGCCTCCTGGTCAGCGGCATCCATACCTGTCAGCGCCTGCGCGATCTCCCCATCCACATTGCCGACCGCGTGCATCACGCCCTTGCCATCCCATAGCTCGCCGCCGTCGCGCAGCTCCGTCGCCTCGAACTCGCCCGTGGAAGCCCCTGAGGGCACCGCCGCGCGGCCGTGGGCGCCCGAGCACAGCCCCACTTCGACCTCAACCGTCGGGTTACCGCGGCTGTCGAGGATCTGACGGGCACGGATCCACTCGATCTCGCTCATGCGAGCGCGCCCTCTATTTGACGGTGGATGTGCCGGTGGACTTCGTCTTCGGCGCTTTGTAGGACTTGCAGTCGGCGACCACGTAGCCCGAGCGGCATTCCGTTTTGGCGGTCCACTTCTTTCTAAATTCCTTCACGAATTTGCCGAGCGCCGACTGCTGCCCAGTAGCAATCAGCTGCTGTTTGACCGTGGACTTCACCTTCGCAAGCGGCTCCTGGGTTCCTGGTGTGACGCTCACGACTTCATAGACGTAGTAGCCGAACGGGGTCTTGACCGGACCGCCGAGCACGTTCTTAGCGGCCGAGAAGATCGCCGTGTCCAGCGCCTTCTCCTCCTCGCCTTTGACCACTTCCTTCAACAAGCCACCGTCGGCCTTGCTCGTCGGGTCGATCGACACCTTGCCGGCGACACTCGCGAAGCTCTTGCCTGATTCAACTTCCTTCTTGGCGCTCTTAGCTGCCGCTTCCGTCTTGGTCAGGATGATCCTCACGTTGCGCTTTTCGGGCGTGCCGTAGCGCGACTTGTTTTCGTTGTAGTACTTGGATACCTGAGCCTGCGTGACTTTGCTCTTGTTCTTGACGACCTGCTTCTGGATCCTCTGCGACAGCAAGTTCAGCTTCACGCGCAGCAGCAGATCCGAAACCGTCTGCCCCGACGTAGCCAGGAATTTTTCGAATTCAGACGCCTTCGGGAACTCCGTCGTCTTGATTTTCATGAATTCCTTCTTGACTTCCTTGTCACTGAGCTTCACGCCCAGCGACGACGCTTCTCCGAGCACCCACTGCGAGGAGATCAAAAAGCCCAACACCTCCGTCTGCAGCGACTTGTACTGCGTTTCGCACTCAGTTTTGAACTGCTTAGTGCCCAGAGCGGGTTGGCCCTTGGCTGGCTTGGGTGCGGTTGCCGCCAGATGAGCGATGCACGCCGTGTACTTCGGCGGTACCGGGGTCACCGGCTTTTCCGTTGTGCCTGCCGCACCCGACGCCGCCGCGACCGATATCCAATGCTCGAACGCGGCCTTCGTGATCGCGGTGCCGTCAACCTGCACGACCGCGTCGCTGGGAATGCCTCCGCATGCGGACACCCCGACGAGGGCAAACAAAACGGCGCCAAGCGCCGATATGGACCTGAGAGTCTTTGACACGACGCGGGCACTCTAGCGGAAAGCCCGGAAAGGTGCTTAAGGAGTTCCTAAGCGGCCTCGCGCACGATCGCCAACAGCGCGTCCGCCGCCTTTACCACGCTGGGAAACCGCTCGTTCCCGTCCTTCGGAACGCGCACCGAGACTTGCGAACGACCCGCTTCGTAGAGCGCCTCAGGCAGCTCCTCGCGCAGCCGCCTCGCCCTGGCCGAGTCGAGCTCGATCGGCACGACCGCCAGGCGATCGCCGCGGAAGCTCACCGTCCGCGCCCCCGCCTGGCCGAACTTAATGCGCGCCCGCTGCAACGCCAACAGGTTCTCGACGGGCTCAGGCGGCGGGCCAAAGCGATCCTCGAGCTCCTCGCGCAGGCGCTCGACGTCCGCCACCTCCAGCGCCCCCGCCACCCGCCGGTGTACCTCAATCTTGGCCTGCTCATAAGGGACATAGTCGGCGGGCACGTAGGCGTCGACGTTCACGTCCAGGCGCACCGGCTCCGGCAGCGGCTCGCCCTCGAGCTCCGGCTCGGCCGCCGCGACGGCCTCGTCGAGCATCTGCATGTACAGCTCGAATCCGAGCGCCGCCACATGCCCAGACTGCTCGTCGCCTAGCAGGTTGCCCGCGCCGCGAATCTCCAGGTCGCGCATCGCGATCTTGAAGCCCGCACCCAGCTCCGTGTAGTCCGACAGCGCCGACAGCCGCTGTGCCGCCTCGGGAGTGAGCGCAGCGGCAGAGTCGTACAGCAGATACGCATACGCGCGCTCGCGGCTGCGCCCCACGCGCCCGCGGATCTGGTAGAGCTGCGCCAGGCCGAAGGTGTCGGCGTGCTCCACGATCAGCGTGTTCGCTTGCGGGATGTCGATACCCGACTCGATGATCGACGTGCACACCAGCACGTCGGCGCCGCCGCGCAGGTAGTCCATCATCACGCTCTCCAGCTCGCCGTCGCCCATCTGCCCGTGGGCGACCGCAAAGCGCACGCCCGGACACAGCGCGCGCAGCCGCTCCGCCGTCTCGTCAATCGACTCGATGCGATTGTGCATAAAGAACGCCTGCCCGCCGCGCTCGTGCTCGCGCTCGATCGCACGCTTGACCAGCTCCTCCTCGTACTCGCCCACATACGTCCGCACAGGCCGGCGCCCCTCCGGCGGAGTCTCGATCACGGAGATGTCACGCAGCCCCGCCAGCGACATCTGCAACGTACGCGGGATCGGCGTCGCCGACATCGCAATCACATCGACCTTCAGCTTCAGCTGGCGCAGCAGCTCCTTCTGCTTGACGCCAAAGCGCTGCTCCTCGTCCACGATCAGCAGACCCAGATCCTTAGCGCGGACGTCGCGTGAGAGCACTCGGTGGGTGCCGATCAAGATGTCCACACGCCCGTCCGCAAAGCCCTTGATCGCGGCTTTCTGCTCCGCGGAAGCGCGAAACCGCGAGACGTGCTCGAGCGTGAACGGGTAGTCCGCCAGGCGCTCAGCGAACGTGCCGTAGTGCTGCTGCGCGAGGATCGTCGTCGGCACGAGCATCAGCACCTGCTTGCCCTCGGCGGCGGACTTGAACGCCGCCCGCAGCGCCACCTCGGTCTTGCCGTAGCCGACATCGCCGCAAATCAGCCTGTCCATTGGCCGCGGCGCTTCCATGTCGGACTTGACCAGCTCGATCGCCTCGCGTTGGTCGGGCGTCTCCGTGAACGGGAAGCGCTCCTCGAACTCGCGCTGCCAGTCGGAGTCCACGCCGAACGCATGGCCGCTGCGCCGCCTGCGCTCGGCATACAGGCTCAGCAACTCGCCCGCCAGCTCTTGAGCGGCACGCCGCGCGCGCGCCTTCATCGTCTCCCAGCGCGTGCCGCCGAGCTTGCTCAGCGGCGGATGCTCGGCGCCGGCGCCGACGTAGCGCGAGATCTTCGCCAACTGGTCGGTCGGCACGAACACGCGGTCATCGCCCTGATATTCGAGGTACAGGTAGTCGCGCGTGACGTCCGCGACAGTGCGCGTCTCAAAGCCCGCGAAGCGTGCCACCCCGTGGTCCTCGTGCACGACGATGTCACCCGTGCGCAACTCCGTGAAGGAGCGCAACGCGCCGCGGCGCGGGCGGGCGGGGATCCAATCCCCGCCGCGGCGCCCACCGGCGCCGGCGCCGGACCGCTCCGCTCGGCGCCTGCGCAGCAGCCGATGCTCGGGATAAACGGCCAGTTTCAGCTGCGGTGCGACGAAGCCCTCGCGCAGCGACGCCGCCACAAAGCGCAGCGACGGCTCCAGCGGCTGGTGGGCGACCGACGAGCGGGCTGGCAGCAGGTCTCCGTCGTTCGCGAGCCACGTGGCTTTCAGGCGACCGAGGTTGTATGCCGCACGCTCCCCCTCCCCGCGTCGGGGAAAAGCGACAACCGTCCTGTAGCCCGAGCGTACGAGCTTCTCGAGCTCCGGCTCGGCTTCGCCGAGTGAGCGCGCGGCCGTGTCTGCGGTCTGCGCGCGCAGCTCGATCTGCTGGCCGCTCGATAGCGCCGACAGCCAGATCCGCGCGCGCTCACCCAACGTCGAGCGAATCGCCTGCGGACTCACGTACAGATGGTGCGCGTCCTCATCCCCGAACGCCGCGCACACATCGCTCCAATGATCCTCCAGCACAGGCTCGAGATCCTCCTCCGCGGCAACCACCAGCTCGGTACCGTTCCCGACCAGGTCGAGCAGCGCTCCGAAACGCTCGACCGGCAGCAGTTCGGCGATGTCCGGGCGCTCGGAGTCATCGCCTTCAGCGCCTGTCCGCGCCGTCGAGAATGCGCCTGTGGCGGCGGCGATCTCCGCCAGCTCACGGTGCTCGAGCGCGAGCTCCGCCGCGGGCGCAATCTCGACCTCGTCAGCCTCGCCGAGCGAGCGTTGCGTGAACGTCGAGAACCAGCGCAGCGACTCGATCTCCACGTCGAACATGTCCACGCGCACGGCGCGCTCCGCGGTTGCCGGAAAGACGTCCAGCAGGCCACCCCGCAGCGCGAACTGTCCGCGCTCCTCGACCTGGTCGATGCGCTCGTAGCCCGCGCTGACGAGCTCCGCAGCGCACTCGTCGAGGTCGAGCAGCTCGCCCACACGCAGCGTGAACGAGCGCGGGCGCAGCTGCGGGTCGGGCACCTTCTCCGACAGTGCCACTGCGCTCACAACCACCACCGGCTGCTCCGCCGCCGCATCCTCGCCGGTGCCGTCCACCCCGCTCGCGCCCGACGCGCCCAGCAGGGCGTCCAGGGCGGCCACGCGCAGCCCCACAAGGTGCGCCGGCGGCGCCAGATGCGACTCGTACGCAACGCCCCTGGAGGGGTAGTAACGCACGCGCCGTGGCGCCAGCCACGCGCCGAGGTCGCTCGCCAGGTCGCGCGCCGCGCGGTCGTCGCCGACCACCACCAGCGTCGGGCGGGTCCGCGTATCCTCATCGATCTCGCTCAGTGCCGCGATCACGTACGCGCGCAGCGAGCTCGACACGAACGCGTGACCACCCTCGCGCGCGAGGCGCAGCGTGGACTCATCTTCCTGGACGAGCCCCAGCAGCGTGCGCAGAGCACCCGCATCGCCGGCCATCTAAGACTCCTCGCCCGCCGCCGGCGCATCGTTGACCAGCACCAGGCGCTCGACCTGCTCGCACGCGCGCTCGACGAGCTCGGTCACCTGCGTGTCGTCCTCGCGGAAGCGCCCGAGCACGTACGCGGAGACGATCTCCGGGTCAGTCGAGTCGGGGCGGCCGACGCCAACGCGTATACGCGTGAAGTCCACACCGCCCAACTCGCGCTTGAGCGACTTCAATCCGTTGTGACCAGCCAGTCCACCACCTACACGGGCCCGAACATCGCCGAATGGCAGGTCGATCTCATCATGCACGACCAGCACGCGCTCGAGCGGCAGCTTGAGCGCACCGCGCGCCGGACCGACAGAGCGCCCGGCGTCGTTCATGTACGTCTGCGGGCACAGCACCGCCACCGACGGACCGCGCGTGTCGAACCCACCGCCCCCCTCCGTTGCGTCGCGTGCGCGCGCACGCGGCCCTCAGCGAGGCGCCCGCGAAAGCGATCTCTGGCCCGTCCCAGCCCCCAGCGCTCGACGAGCGCATGCGCGACCATGAAGCCGACGTTGTGGCGCGTGCCGTTGTACTCGCGTCCGGGGTTGCCCAGCCCGACAATCAGCCAGTCGACGGCTGAGCCACCGCCGCCGAATGGGCGTCGCAGAAGCTACTCCTCGCCGGAGGAATCCTCGGAGCCGGCGCCCTCGGCACCGGCGCCCGCTGCGCCGTCCTCGCCGACGACCTCCGTCTCGGCTTCGATTTCGTCGGCGGTTTCGCTCTGCAGCCGCGGCGGCGACAGCGTTGCGATGACCGTTTCCTCGAGATCGTCAAGTAGCGTCACGCCCTCGGGCGTGACGAGCGCGGCGAGCAGGATCGTCTCGCCGATCTGCATCTCGCCGACCTCGTGCACGATCGACTCGGGGATCGCCGTCGGCAGCGCCTCGACGTTGAACTCGCGCGTGATCTGCTCGAGCACGCCGCCTTCCTTTACGCCAGGGGCGTCGTCGATGCCGGTGAGCTCCAACGGCACGACCGCGTGAATCGCCTCGTCGAGGTTCACGCGCAGGAGATCGACGTGGATGGTCTCGCCGCGAACGGGGTGGCGCTGAGCCTCCTTGAGAACCACGGGCGTCGGCTTTTTGCCGTCGATGCTCAGGTCGAGCACTGCGCCGGAGCCCGCTAGCGCATGGCGCAGCTCGCGCGCGTCGGCGTCGAAGCCGAGTGGCTCGGAGCCGCCACCGTAGAGCACGCCAGGCACGCGCCCGCTGCGGCGCAGGCGGCGCGCCGCGCGCGAGCCGGCGGCGTCGCGACTGTTGACGTTCAGCTTGGTCGTTGTACTGGCCATAAGCGAATGCAGACTGTAGCAATCGACGTTCGTCGTTCTAGTCGCGGTTCATCGTTCCGCTGCCCTTGCTTCTTCTTCTTCTTCTTCCCTTTCGATCCTCGACGGTCTCGTGCATGTCCCTTCGTCGTCGATCGGCGCGCTGAGACCGACCAGCTGCACGTGGATGCCGGACAGGAAGTTGCCGGTGCGGCGCACGTCCACACACTGCACCACCGGCAGCGTGCCGATCACCGTCCATGCCAGGCGCGTCTTGCCGGTGGCGCCGGACAGCGAGTAGGCAGTCGTTGATTCGAGCTGGAGGATCTTCACGGCCCCCGAGCGGCGCAGGCGAGGGTTGCTCGCGTTGGCCTTCGCCGTAGCCAGGCACGACGGGCTGACACGGCAGCCACTGAGCTGCTCGAGCATGCCCGCCAAGTTCCCCTTCACCTCCGCCTGCACGAGCGCCAGCTCGTCGTTGCGTTCAGCGTTCTCGACGGTCAGGAACCGCGCGAGGAGCGCGCTGATCACAAGGAACAGCAACCCGCCTACGGCGAGCGAGGTGTGCCGCCAACACCTGCCGGCGCCGCGCCGCGGCAGGCTGTGGCGGCACCGACGCGATGCGCGACCGCGAGTCGTGTGTCCGACTCAGAACAGCTGGTTCTCGCCGCCGAACACCTCGCTGACGGAGTCGTCAACGAAGATGCGCCTGATCGAGTCGGTCAGCAGCTCCGCGCACGGCAGCACGCGCACGTTGTCCGGGCGGCCCGTCGCAATCGGGATCGTGTCGGTGACGACGATCTGCTCCAGCCGCGAGTCGCGCAGGTTCTCGAACGCGTCGCCCGAGAACACCGCGTGCGTGGCCGCCGCATACACGCGCGCGGCGCCCTCTTCCTTGACCGTCTTTGGCGGCCGCCTTGAGCGTGCCGGCAGTGTCGATCATGTCGTCCACGATCACCGCCGTCTTGCCTTTCACGTCGCCGATCACGTAGCCGATCTCCGCGACCTGCTGGGCGGGGCGCTCCTTGTCGAGGATCGCCAGCTCGGCGCCGATCTTGGACGCGAATTTCTTGTTCAGCTTGACCCTGCCCGCGTCCGGCGCAACCACCACGAGGTCCGGCAGGGCGAGATCGGTGAAGTACTGCGTGAGCATGAACAGCGCCGTCATGTGATCGACCGGCTTCTGGAAGAAGCCCTGGATCTGCCCGGCGTGCAGGTCCATCGTCAGCACCCTGTCGGCGCCCGCCGCCTCGAGCATGCGCGCCACCAGCCGCGCCGAGATCGGCTCGCGCGGCGCGGACTTCTTGTCCTGGCGCGAGTAGCCGAACCACGGCGTCACGGCGATCACGCGGTGCGCTGAGGCGCCGACGGCGGCGTCGATCATGAACAGCAGCTCCATCAGCGAGTCGTTCGCCGTGACGCCCGTCTGCGGGTTGCCGCACGTGGACTGCACGATGAACACGTCCGCGCCGCGGATCGACTCCTCGTAGCGGCAGTACACCTCGCCGTTGGAGAACGTCTTCAGCGTCGACCGGCCCAAGATCCACGCCCAGCTTGTCCGCGATGTCCACAGCCAGCTGCGGGTTGGCGCGCCCGCTGAACAGCATCAGCCGCTTGTTGTAGTCGATCGGCAGGCTCGCCTGGGTGGACTGCGGTGCGCGTGTCCATCGCGCTCATCTCGTCAGGGAGTGTAAACATCGCTGGCCGATCGGTCATCCCGATTCGGCCTCCTGAGTCCGCCTCACCTCGCTGTCCGTCGCGTCGCTGGCGCGCTCGGCGTAGCCCTCGATGTTGCGCTGGCGCTCGCGCGCGATGCCCAGCGCGCCAGGCGGCACGTCCTCGGTGATCACCGATCCCGCGCCCGTGTACGCGTCGTCGCCGACGCTCACCGGCGCCACCAGCGTCGTGTCCACGCCCGTGCGCACCCGCCGGCCGACCGTCGTTCGATGCTTGGCCCGCCCGTCGTAGTTGGCGGTGATCGTCGCCGCGCCCAGGTTCGTCCCTCGCCGACGTCCGCGTCGCCGATGTAGGACAGGTGCGGCACTCTTCGCCGCGGGGCCGACGTCGGAGTTCTTGACCTCCACGAACGTGCCCACCTTGGCGCCGCTGCGCAGCACGGTGCCCGGGCGCAGGTAGCCGAACGGCCCGACGCTCACGCCGTCCTCGAGCACGCAGTCCACCAGGTAGGAGTGGCGCACGGTGCACTCCCGCCCGATCCTCGTGCCGCCCCGGATCGTCGTGAACGGCTCGATCACCGTGTCCTGCCCGATCTGCACGTCCACGTCGATCACCGTCGCGTCGGGGTCGACGATGCCCACGCCCGCGCGCATGTGCCGCTGGTGGATGGCCGCCTGCGCGAGCTTGCGCACGCGCGCGAGCGCCTCGCGGTCGTTGACGCCCAGCACCAGCCGCTCGTCCGCCACGACGTGCGCCTGCACCGCGCTGCCGTCGGCTCTCAGCAGGTCGAGCACCTGCGGCAGGTACAGCTCGCCCTGCGCGTTGTCCGCGCTCAGCCGCGGCAGCGCCTGGCGCAGCGCGTGCGCGTCGAACACGAAGATGCCCGTGTTGACCTCGCGTATCTCGCGCTCCGCCTGGGTGGAGTCGCCGTGCTCCTTGGTCTCCACCACACGCTCCACCGCGCCGCTGGCGTCGCGCACCACCCGCCCGTAGCCGGTCGGGTCCTCGAGGATCGTCGTCGCCATCGTCGCCGCGGCGCCACCGTCGCGATGCGCGTCGATCAGCTCGCCGATCGCCTGCGCGCTCACCAGCGGCACGTCCCCGCTGAGGACCACGATCGGCGCCGCCGGGTCGAGCTGCGGACCGCCGTCCGCGTCGAGCTTGGCCATCGCCGCCACGCACCGCGCCGCCGGTGCCGTTCGGCTGCTCCTGCACCGCCAGCTCCACGCCCTCCGGCAGGACGCTGCTCGAGCGCCCGCTGCCGGCGAGTCCACGACCACCACCCTGCCCGCCCCCGCCTCCAGCGCCGCGAGCACCGGCCACAGCACCATCGGGCGCCCGCACAGCTCGTGCAGGACCTTCGGCGTCTGCGAGCGCATGCGCGTCCCCTGGCCTGCCGCGAGGATCAGGACGGTGGGGGCGCTCACAGTCCAGATGCTATTCCATCGCCTGCTCCGCTGCGTGGCCGCATCGGCGCACAGGTCTGCTTGTAGCTGGGGGGCAGGGACTCGAACCCCGATTCTCAGGACCAAAACCTGATGTCCTGCCGTTGGACGACCCCCCAAGGGGTCGCATAAGGATAGTCACGCGCTAACCACGGTCGCTGTGGGGCTGACGAGCAGATGCCGATAACCACGGATAACAATGCAGCAACGCGCCCATCCTCCGCGTCCTGCAAGTATTCCTGCACTTGCCGTCCGTCACGACAAGCCGCGGGAGCAGACTGGGAGCCTCGCTGGCGACAGCGCTGCTGGCCTGCGTGGGCGCGCTTGCGGCGCGCACCGCGCTGGCTGCCGCGACACGGCCGCCCACGTGCCTGGCGCCGAACCTGCGCCCCACGGCACCAACGCGCCGGCGGTCGACGCGGCGACGCTGTGCCTGGTCAACGAGGTGCGTAGCGGCGCACGGCCTGCAGCCCGCTGCGTGCCAACCGGGAACTGCGGACGCGTGGCGGCCAGCCAGGTCGACAGCATGGTCGCTCGGGACTACTTCGCCGACGATCGCGCCCGCGGGGCAGACGCCGCTGTCGCTGGTCGCCGTCACCCGCTACCCAGCGCACGCTGCGGAGTTCGCGGTCGGGCAGAACATCGCCTGGGGCACCGGCAGCTACACGACCCCGGCGCACATCGTGGCCGAATGGATGGCCTCGCCGCCGCACCGCGAAATCATGCTCAGCGCGAGTACCGCGACGCCGGCGTGGCGGTCACGCCAGCCATACCGGCAGTGCTCGACGCAGGGCCCAGGGCGCCACATACGCGATCGAGTTCGGCGCGCGCTCTTGAGTTGCAGTGGAAGACGCCTGGGATTTCAGGAGCGCCGGCCCGAGCGGCGGGGCACGCGTCCGCCTTCGGCGCCGGCCTCTGACGCGGGCCCGCCGGCGGAGGCGATGCCGAGCACGCGCATGGCCTTCAGGCCGAGGCTGAGCTTCTCGCGGCCGTCGCTGGAGCTGACGTCCAGCCCCGAGAGCTCGCGCACGCGCTCGAGGCGGTAGTAGATGGTGTGGCGATGGGTGAACAGGCGCTGGGCGGTACCGGCGACGTTGCCGTCGGCCTCGAGGAACGTCTCGAGCGTGCGCACGAGATCGGTCTCGTACTGCTCGTCGTAGGCGACGAGCGGCTCGACCGTCTCGGCGTAGAAGCGCTGCAGCTCGCTGGGGTTCTCGCTCATGGCGGACAGCAGCAGCCGGTAGGCGCCGGTCTGCTCGAAGGCGAGCGCGGCACCGTCGGAGGAGCCCTGGGCGACGTTCGCCGCGAGCAGCGCCTCGCTGGCGGCGCGCGGCAGCTCGGACGGGGTCCTCGGTGATGCGGCTGCGCCCGAGCGCGAACGTGTACCCCGCCAGGCTGGCTTCCATCTCGTTCAGCACCGCGTCGGCGGCGCGCGCGGCAGTGGCCTCGTCGCCGCCGGGCACCAGCACCAGCACCTCGGCCCCGGCGATGCCCTCGCGGTCGGACAGCGCGGCGATCGAGCGGCTGGCGACCGCCCGCGCGCCGCGCTCGGCGACGGCGCGCACGCGTCCGCGCCAGCCCTCGTCGGTGGGCGCCTGCGGGTGGGCGCGCGCGACGAGCATGCTGGCCCCATCCTCGATCGCCAGCGACAGCTCCTTGGCGCGCTCGAGCAGCTCCTCGCGCTCGGTCAGCTCGCGGCGCAGGATCGCGCGCAGGAAGTCCGCGGAGGCCGTTTCCGAGACGCGCTCGGGCGCCCGCACGCGCTCGACCTCGGAGGCAATCATGGTCAGCAGCAGCCTGCGCATCGACGCGCTCGGCTCGGTCTTGGCGCGCATGTGCAGCGTCCCCACGACCGTGTCGGCCACGCGCAGCGGCGCGCTGATCACGCCCTCGCCCTGGACAGCAGCGAGCGCTCCTCAGCGGGGGAGCGGGCGGCGACCGCCAGCGTGGCCCCCCAGGCGTCGGTCACCGCGAGGCTCGCCTCGAGCGCCCTGGCGGCCGCGCGCACCACCTCGGGCAGGCCCGCCCCCGACTCGACCGCCTCGGTGATCGCGTCGAGCGCCGCGAGATCTGACACGCCGGTCAGCCCCAGAAGTAGACGGCGGCAAGCGCGCCGACCACTCCGACGCCCAGTAGCACCGCGAGCACATACAGCGACAGCACGGTCGCCGCCAGCCGCTCCCACAGCGCGAGTAGGAGGACCACACGGGGACGAGAATCAGGCCGGCGAACAGCCCCAGGCTGATCAGCCCGGCGCCGGCCGCCACGAGCTCGTTGATTTGCGTCCTAGCTCATTGACTTGGCTGGGATTGTGACGCACGGGGACGTCGTTAGCTCGCGTCAAGCGTGACCGCCTGCGCAAACGCAGCGTCCACCGGCACGGCGCAGATCGGCGCGGGCACGCGGCCCGCGAGCCCGGCCGCCGCTGCCTGCGCCAGCGCGAGGCCACCACCGTCAGGAGCTCGTCCGGCACGCGAGCGCGCGGGGGGCGGGAACAGACCCAAGACCGTCGGGCCGGAGCCGCTCACAAGCGCCGGCTCCGCGCCGGCCTCGCGCGCCTGCTGCGAGCGCGTCGGCGATCTGCGGACACAGCGACACGGCCGCGCGCTGGAGGTCGTTGTGCAGCAGCTCCGTGGCGGCGGGCAGCGGCGCGCCGTGCTCGAGCGCGGCGCGCAGCTCGAGCCTGCGCTCCGCCAGCACATGCGGCGTGCGCGCCACGGCCGAGCCGGTCGGCCTCGGCGTAGACGGCCGCGGTGGACAGCTCAGCGGCCAGCGGCAAGCACGAGCACGCCGAAGCGACGATCGCCCGGGCGCGAGCTCTGTGCAAGCTGCTCGCCGGCGCCCGTCGCCAGCCAGCGCCCCGGGGATATCTGCGCGGGGACGTCAGCGCCGAGCTGCGCGCCGAGGGTGCGCAGCAGCTGCTCGATCGCCCAGCCCCGACGCGTGCTTGGCCAGGCGCAGCGCGGCGGCGGCATCGGCGGAGCCGCCCCCCAGGCCGGCCGCGACGGGGATCCGCTTGACGATGCTCAGCCGCAGCGGCGGGGCCTGCCAGCCGGTGCTCGCCCGAAACGCGCGCAGGGCGCGGCCCTGCGAGGTTTTCATCGGAGCGCGACCGGCACGCCCGGGCAGAGGACCTCGTCGCGCTCGCTGCCGCACGGGCGCCCGTTCGAGCGTTAGCTCGTCCGCCAGCGAGATCGACTGCATAACGCTCACCAGCTCGTGCTTGCCGTCGCTCGCCCGCACGGGCCCGAGGAACAGCCCGAGGTTGATCTTCGCCGGGCGCGAGCGCACGGTGCATCGCGCCAGGCGCCACCGCTGTCAAGCGCACGATCGACGCTCATAGCTCGAGCAGGCGCGCGAGCGCCCGGAAGTCATCGGGAGACAGGCGCTCGGCACGCGCGTCCGCGGGGTGGCCCAGCGCGTCAGCGCGTCGCGCACCTGCTCGCGCGAGCGGGGCGGGTGGGATCCCGATCCCCCGCCTGCGAGGCCGAGCGAGCCCGGCGAGAGTCTTGCGCCGGTGGGCGAACCCGCCGGCGACGAGCGCACGCAGCGCCGGCGACACGACCGCGACTCGTCCGTCGCGCCGGCGCATGCCGCACGAGCACGGAGTCGACGTTGGGCACCGGATGGAACACGGTGCGCGGGATCGCCCGCAGCACCTCCACCTCGCACGCCAGCTGGGCGAGCACCGACGGCGCGCCGTACGCACCGCCGCCCGGTGCCGCCGCCAGCCGCTCGCCGACCTCGCGCTGCACCATCGCCACCCACAGCAGACACGCTCGGCAGCTCCTCGATGCTGCGCAGCAGCACGCTGGCGGCCACGCCGTAGGGCAGGTTGGCGACGACCTTGCTCGGGCGCCGGATATAGCGCAGCAAGATCGAGCGCCATAGCGTCGGCCCAGTGCACGGTGACATTGGCGTGGGGATCGGTGGCGTCGCACAGCGCGTCGCGCAGACGCTCGTCGATCTCGACCACGTGCACGTGCGCGGCCCGCTGTGCGAGGTACTCCGAGAGCACCCCCAGCCCGCCGCCGACCTCGAGCACAACGTCTCGCGGCGGAGCTCAGCCGCGCGGCCGATGACCCCGAGGATGTTGGAGTCGATCAGGAAGTTCTGGCCGAGGTCGCGGTCGGGGCGCACGCCGAAACGGCGCATCCGTCCGCAGGCTTGGCTGGACGGGGCCGTCGGCCACAGCGCTCATGCCCAGCCGAACACGCGCGCGGCGTTGCGCGTCACGGCCGCGCCCAGCTGCTCGACGCTGATGCCGCGCAGCTCGGCCAGGAAGGCCGCCGTGTGCACGACGAACGCCGGCCTGGTTTCGCTGCTTACGGACGGCCTGCGGAGTGAGGTAGGGGGCGTCGGTCTCCACCAGCAACTGCTCCTCGGGAACCAGTCGCGCCGCCTGCGCCAGGTCGGCGGCGCTCTTGTAGGTGACGTTGCCGGCAAACGAGATCGCATAGCCGCGCTGCACGCACTCGTCCAGCCGCTCGGGCATCGAGAAGCAGTGCATCACCACGCTCACGCCGTCGGCTTCGGCGGCAAGCTGGTCGAGCGTTTCCCGGTCGGCCGCCCTCGTGTGGATCACCAGCGGCTTGCCGGTCTCACGCGCGAGCTCGATCTGCGCCGCGAACGCACGCTGCTGGTCAGCTCGCGGCGGTGCGCTGTCGCGATAGAAGTCCAGGCCCGTCTCTCCGATCGCTGCGCAGCGTTCGTGCGCCGCCAGCGCGCGTAGCTCCGCCAGATCTGCGTCGTCGAAGCCCTTAGCGGCGTTCGGGTGGCGGCCGATCGCCGCGTACACCTGGGGGAAGTCCTCGGCCGCTGCGAGCGCCGCGCGGCAGGAGGCCCCATCGATCCCAACGCTTAGCATGCGCGTCACGCCCGCTGCCTCCGCCTCGGCGACCAGCTGCGAGTTCGGCGGCTCGCACAGATGCAAATGGGTGTGAGAGTCGATCACCGTCAGGTCACGCGGCTCATGCGGACTTCGGGAACAGCGACTCGAGCCGTCCGATCGGCTTGCCCAGCGCCTGCGCCGAGTCCCAGCGCGCGGACCTCAGCGAGCGGTCCTCAGTGCCGAGGGTCGTCGAGCAGCTTGTCGGTGCTGTCGGGAATGTACGGATGCAGAAGCACCGCGAGCACGCGCAGGCCCGCCACCAGCGTAGAGAGCACGCGGTCGAGCTCGCCCGCGTGCGCGTCATCCTTGGCCAGCTGCCACGGTGCGCGCTCCTCGACGTAGCGGTTGAGACGACGCACGCGCTGCCAGATCGCCTCGAGCGCCGCGGTCAGCTCCGCGCGGTCGATCATGCGTTCCACCTCCTCGACGAGATCCGCGAAGTCGCCGTCGAGCTCCGAGTCGAGCGCAACCGCTACCACGACGCCGTCCCGATAGCGGTGCACCATCGCGATCGTGCGACTGGCGAGGTTGCCGAACTCGTTGGCGAGCTCGCTCTCGTAGCGCAGCTCGAAAGATGCGGTCGAAACCGACCCATCCTGGCCGAAGGGCACGTCGCGTAGCAGGTAGAAACGCAGGGCGTCCGGGCCATAGCGCTCGATCACGGCGAACGGATCGAGCACGTTGCCCAGCGACTTGCTCATCTTCTCGCCGTCCATCAGCAGAAAGCCGTGCACAAACACGTGCTTGGGCAGCTCGAGCTCAGCGGCCATCAGCAGCGCCGGCCAGTAAACGGCGTGGAAACGCAGGATGTCCTTGCCAATCAGGTGGTAGCTCGCCGGCCACAGCCGCTTGGTCAGGTCCCCACCCGCCGTCGACGCGCCCGCCCGGGACACACCCGCTCTGGACATGCCCGCCGGCACAGGCGCATAGGACAGCGCCGAGTAGTAGTTGAGCAGCGCGTCAAACCACACGTAGAACACGTGCTCGGGGTCCCACGGCACCTGCACCCCCCACGTCAGCTTGTGGCGTGTGAGCGGCACGTCGCGCAGCCCCGAGCGGATGAATGACAGTGCCTCGTTGCGACGCGTGCGCGGAGCGACAAAGTCCTCGCGTTCGCCGTACAGCACCTCTAGATGCTCCTGGAACGCGGACAGCTTGAAGAAGTAGTTCTCCTCCTGCTCACGCGTCAGCTCGATGTGATGGATCGGGCAGCGCCGGTCCTCGTCGATTTCGCTCTCCGCCTTAAAGTCTGCACAGCGGGGGCAGTACCAGCCCTCGTAGGTTCCCTCGTATACGTATCCGTTCGCGCGTACGCGCGAGAGCACTTCCTTGACGATCGCTTCATGCTGGGGGTCGGTGGTACGGATGAAGAAGTCATTGCTCGCGTGCAGCTGCGGCGCGAGCGCCTTGAAGCGCTCGGCATTGCGGTCGGCCAGCTCCTGCGGCTCAATGCCCAGCGCGTGCGCGGCGTCGGCGACGGGCTCGCCGTGCTCGTCGGTGCCTGTCAGGAAGAACACGTCCTCGCCGCGCTGGCGGTGGTGGCGAGCCATCACGTCGGCAGCAATCGTCGTGTAGGCGTGCCCGAGGTGCGGAGCCGCGTTGACGTAATAGATCGGGGTGGTCACGTAGAAGGCCACGGTCGCTCCAAGCTACAGCTCGTCGCGGGCGCTCGGCTGTCCCGCCCCGCTCGTCAGCTCCCCGTACAGCTCATTAGCGCCCACCCCCGTCAGCTTGGCGACGACAGTCGCGGCTGCTCGCGCACGCACTCCGGCATCCACGAGCTCCCTGACCGCCGACAGCGCCTCGGCACGCGCCCGGTGCCCTGGTGCGACCGCGCCGACGACGATCACCACCTCACCTCGTGCGGGGCTCTCGCGGTAGTGCGATGCCAGCTCGGCGGCGGTGCCACGGCGGACCTCCTCGTGGATCTTGGTCAGCTCCCTGCATACTGCCAGCGGACGATGTGGGTCGCGCTCGGCCAGCAGCGCAAGCGTGTTGGATAGGCGTCGTGGCGACTCGAACGCGACGAGCGTTTCCTCAGCGCGCTCGAGTAGGCGCTCGCGCTCGGCGCTCTTGCGCGGCAGGAAGCCCACGAAGCGCCAGCGCTCGGCGGGCAGGCCCGAGGCGACGAGCGCGGTCAGCACGGCGCTCGGCCCCGGCAGCACCTCGAGTGCCAGGCCCGCCGCCAGGCATTCGCGCACAAGCGCGAAGCCCGGATCGGACACCAGCGGCGTGCCCGCGTCAGACACCAGCGCGACCACCGCACCCTCGCGGATGCGCGCCACCAGCTCGGCCGAGCGCGCACGTTCGTTGTGCTCGTGCAAGCTCACAAGCCGCGCTGAGATGCCGTGGCGATCAAGCAGCACTCGAGTGTGGCGAGTGTCCTCGCAGGCCACCACGTCGGCCTGCCCGAGCGCGGCCAGCACACGCAGCGTGACATCCTCGAGGTTGCCGATCGGGGTCGGGCACACGACCAGCCGCCCGACCGGCGCCTCCGTGGTGGTCATCTCGCAAATATAGGGTCCTCTCGATGTCCGACGACCGCGACGAGCCTCCGCGCTACACCCGCTACCGCGCCCGCCCGCGTCTGTCGCCGCGCCGCGCCGAAGAGTCGACACAGCCCGGGCGCGTGGCGGGAGCGCCCACGCGCGAGCGCCGAGGCGAGGGGCGGGCGGGCAGCCTGACCGGCTCCCAGCTGCACCCGCGCTGGCGCCGCTGGGCGACCCCCAAACGCACCCTCCTCGGCCTGCTCACGCTCGCGGTCGGCTGGATCGTGCTGTCGCTCGTCCTCTTCCTCATCAGCTCACACTTCGAGCGCACCCCCCTACCGGCGGACGTCGCAAGCGTGCTCGACCCGGCCGGCTACCCACTGACATCGGTTAACAACATCCTCGTGCTGGGCTCCGATCGCCGCCAGAAGGACAGCAGGGAACCGGGTGCGGAAACCACCGGCTTCGGCCGCTCTGACACGATCATGCTGATCCGCACCGGTGGCGGGCACGCAGCACGCCTATCGATCCCACGCGACACCATCATCGAAATTCCCGGTCACGGCCTGCAGAAGATCAACGCCGCCCACGAGTTCGGCGGACCGGCCTTGTCGGTATCGATCATCAAGCACTGGCTCGGCGTACCCATCAACCACGTGGTGGAAGTCAACTTCGAAAACTTTCCGCAGTTGATCGAAGCGATGGGCGGCGTCTCCTACACCGGCGGCTGCATCGTCTCCAAGCTCGACGGCGGCTCGGCCGACGGCGGCTTCACCCTGCGCCTGAGTGCGGGCACACATCGCCTCGACGGCAAGCAGGCGCTGGCGCTGGCGCGCACGCGCGAGAACCTGTGCGCACCCAACGAGACGGACATCCAGCGCGAGGAACACCAGCAGGCGCTGTTCAACGACATGAAGAAGCAGCTACTCTCCCCATCGAGTTTCCTCCGGCTGCCGTGGATCGCCTGGCACGCCCCGCCGGCGATCATCTCTGACATGAGCGGTGCGGAACTGCTCGGGATGTTCGCCGCCCTGGCGATCACAGGCACACCACCGACGCGCGTACTCTTACCGACGGGGCAGACCACGCTGCCCGACGGCGAAGAAGGCCTGACGATCTCCGAAGAAGCGCGCCGGACGGACGTCGCCCAGTTCATGAGCGGTTGAGGGTCAGCTCTTGGCGGCCACGGGCTTCGACTCACCTGACTTCGCTGTGCCCTTCTCGCTCTTGCCGTCCGCAGAGGAAGATGATGAGGAGGAGGAGGAGGAAGAAGAAGAACAGTCCCCGGACGAGGACTTGTCCGAGGAGGACTTCTCGGAGGAGGACTTCTCGGAGGAGGACTTCTCCGCGGCAGCAGCAGCAGTCTCGCGCTGACGATTGCGTGTGCCGTAGTCGGTGTTGTAGAAGCCCTTACCCTTGAAATGCACCGCCGGGGCATGCAGCACGCGCTCCACCGGCACCCCCGTGTCGGGATCGACGGCGAGCGGCTCGTCACTGAAGGACTGTTGGATCTCGAACGTGGTGCCGTCCGGGCGCCTGTACTCGTAGATCGGCATCAGCCGCCGATTATAGGAGTGTCAATCCGTCAGCAACGTGCGCGCACAGGCGATGCCCGCATAGATCGTCTGGGTGAAGTCCCGCTCCGGCTCGCTCAGCAAGCGCAGGGCGAGGCCGTCTCCAAGCGAGAACAGGACCTCGGCGACCACCTCGGGCTCGGCGTGCAGCCGCAGCACCCCCTCCTGTTGGGCGGCGGCGAGCATCCCGGCGAGGTGTTCGCGAGTGCTGCGCATCAGCCCGGCGTACTCGGCGGCAATGTCGGCGTTGCGACGCGACAGGGTGAACAGCTCGAAGATCAGCGTGATGAAATCCGGATCCTCACGCACAGTCTGCTGCAGCTTCTGGGCCATCAGATCGATGAAGTCATCGGCGGTCTTGGCGGTGGATAGCTGGCGCTCGAGCCGCTCCAGCCGCAGTGCACAGTCACGCCTGACCGCCTCGGCGAGCAGTTGCTCCTTGGTGCCAAAGTAGTAGTGCACCAGACCCCTGGACACACCGGCCTCGCGCGAAACTTGGTCGAATGTCGAAGCGGCGGTTCCCCGCCGCGCGACGCTGTGGCGCATCGCATCGATGATTTTCCGGGCCTTCTCGCCCGACAGCGAGCGGGCACGCCCATCGGTCAGGCGCGTCCGAGGACCCGGGTCCTCGACAGCAGCCCGGGCTTCCCGGCCAGCGGCATCGACAACGCTCATCGTCTCAGTGCAGGCGCCTGGCTCAGCTGCTAGAGACACTCGCCGGGGCGGGTGTTTCGGGAGCGGTGGTCGAGCTGTAGTCGAACTCCTCCTCCGCCCCGAACAGGAGGTCGAGCACCTTAGTGCGCAGACTCTCGCTCAGGGCGACGGCGAGCGCGGACCCAACTGCAAGCAGCAGCAGCGAACGTCCGACCCCACCCCGACGACGCGCGGGCTTGGGAGGCTCCCGCAGCGAGCTTGTAGCTTGACGCAGCGCGTTGGCCGCCTCGGCGAGCTCCTGTTGAAGCTTGCGATCGTTGAACAGCGCCTCGGTGGCGGGCTTGCCGTTGCTCATGCGCCCGTAGGCGCTGCGCGCCGCGGCGTACGCCGAGATCAGGTTGGAGCGCAGATCCTCGTCTTCGATCAGCCGTTGGAGATACCGACTCTGCTGCGCCGCACGCGCTGCGTCGCCGGCCTTACCGAATCTGTCCTTAGCTGCCATTGTGGCCACCGCCTCTGCCGAAAGCTTGCAGGTCTGGTGACCAATATACCCGCATAGACGGGCAAGATATCCCTCTATGCGTGCAGCGCGGCCTGCTCCTGGGCGGACGGAAACGACCATGCCGCGCGCGTGCGGCGCTCCTGGCGGAACACGAAGCGCAATTGCTGCGGCGGTCTGAGCTGGGCGTCGTTCGGTCGGAACGTCGCGCACGGCTCGGACAGCTCGAGCGCACACAGGAGGTTGACCCGGAAGTAGCACTCATCACAGCTCACCTTGTGGATCGCCCGTTTGGGCGCTCGCCTAGTCTGCACTCCCTGCACCGGCACCTACCCCCTGCGCTGTGAGTCGGATTGAACGGGACGGTCGCGATCAAAGCACCATTCGGCGGGCCACTCAAGGGACAGCGCAGACCCACTCCGCAAATCGCAGAGAAATCCGTCCTACCCGGAAATAGCCAACAACCAGTCACGTTCCTGTGATAACCGGGTCCATCAACCCGCACTTTCCGAGCGTTCCGCCCGCAACTGGCGCGACCGCGTCATCATCTAAGCGGATGCGCATTCTCATCACCGGCGCAAGCGGCTTCGTCGGCTCGCTCCTCGTTCCGGGGCTGTGCGCAGAGGGACATGCCGTGCGGGCGCTCGGCCGGGACCCGGCGCGTGTGCACGCGGCGCTCGCGCTAACGCGTTCGCAGCCCAACGACGTGGAGGTGGTGCGCGGCGACGTGCTGGACGGAACTGGGCTCGGACAAGCGCTCGACGGAGTTGAGGTCGCCTACTACCTGATCCATTCGATGGAGCGTTCGCCGGCCGGTGGGTCCCCGTTCCACGAGCGCGACCAAGTCGCCGCTGAGAACTTCGCTGCGGCGGCCACGCACGCGGACGTTCGCCGGATCATTTACCTCGGCGGCCTCGTGCCGCCGAGCAGCGCGCGAGCTGCACCCACGGGCGCACTCACAGATGCGGCGAACCACACGCGGATCTCACGCCACCTGGCCAGTCGCGAGCAGGTGGAGCGCATTCTGCTGGGGGCAGTCCCCGACTCGCTGGCGCTGCGCGCGTCGATCGTCATCGGCGCACGCTCGCGCTCGTTCCGTCTGCTCGTCCACCTGCTCGAGCGAATGCCAGTGCTCACGCTGCCCGCCTGGCACACGTTGCGCACCCAGCCGATCGATGCGCGGGATGTGACCGAGATGCTGGTCGCGTGCGCCACAACAAAGCTGTCAGGCCGCTCCCTCGACATCGGTGGGCCCGATGTGCTCAGTTACGGCGACATGCTCAGCGCCATTGCAGAGCTGATGCTCGTCAGCCGTCCGACGATCGGGCTGAGAGTGAATCTGACAGGGGTCACGGCGCGCGTGGCGGCGGCGATCACACGTGAGGACCCCGAGCTGGTGATGGCTTTGATGGAGGGACTGCAAGAAGATCTGCTGCCGTCTCAGGATCACGCCGCAGAGCTGCTGGGAGTGCGACTGCACTCGTTCGACTCGGCCGTCGAACATGCCCTGGCCGAGTGGGTGCAATCCGAGCCGCTCGCCGCCCGATGAGCCTCGTCACAGCCTCGATCCGTATCGCAGCGCCGCCAGCCGATGTGTGGAAGATGGTGATGGACCCGTCCTGTCTGGGGGAGTGGGTCACGATTCACCGCAAGCTCGTACGTGCCGACGACGGTCAGCCACGCGTTGGATACACGATGGATCAGCAGATCCACATGCGTGGAGTGAGCCTAGAGGTTCACTGGACGCTCGTCGACTGCCGCCCGGGAAAGCGAGCGGTATGGGAAGGTCGCGGCCCGGCGCGCTCGCACGCGCACAGCGAATACATCCTGAACGCGGAGGGTGGGGGAACCAGGTTTGACTATCGCAACGAATTCCGTCCGCCCCTCGGACCGGTCGGTGCGCTGGTCAGCCGTGCGCTGGTCGGCGGGATGCCAGAACGGGAGGCGATGCGCACACTTGAGCGTCTGCGTGCTCACCTAGAGCGGGTTACCGAACAGAACTAGTGTAAGGTGAAGCCACAAGCGATGTGAGCTGACCCACATCAACACTAGTGAAGAGGATTCAAATCGTGACCGACTTCCTTGATGAGAAGCGCCAAGAGATCACAAGCCGGCTGAAGGAGCTCAAGCCCCTGGTGGACGAGTACAGCCGCCTCGAGGCCGCCGCATCTGCTCTGGCCGGCCTGGGCGGATCGACGTCTTCCAGCTCCGCCGCGGTGGCGCCCCGGCGCCGTGGACCGGGACGTCCGCGCGGCTCGAGCACCCGCAAAAAAGCCGCAGCTGCGACGGCGACGGCGGTTGCACCAAAAGCGGCCCGTAAACCCGGCCGCCCCGCGGGTGGACCCGCGAAAAGGCGAGCAGGCAGGCGCAAAGGCAGCGGCACTCGCGCGGCCGAGGCGCGGTCGTTCGTGCAGGGACAGCCGGGCATCACCATCCCCGAGCTCGCAGCGAAGATGGGTATCAAGCAGAACTACCTGTACCGCGTGCTTCCGGGGCTGGAGCAGGAAAACAAGGTAGAGAAGAAAGGCCGCGGCTGGCACCCTAAGGGCTAGTCTCGGAGTTCCTGGCGGCGTCCTCGGATGCTCGTGTGCAGAGCACACCACGCATCCTGCGTCCTTGCCAGGAACTCCGATCCGTCGCCCTTCCCTCCGAATTCTGCCAGATTGTCGTGAGTTGACATAAGGGGCCCGCGGTCGAACCGCGGGCCCCTTAATTTCTTCTAAGAAAAGCTCCTGGTACCCCGGCGCGGGCTTGGATATTTGGGAAATGACTCCCATTTGGGTTACTGCACCCGGATTGGTTCGCGCGCCACCGCACCCGGTTTGGCTTGCGCGCTGAGAGCGCACCCGGATTGGCTCGCTCTCGGCGCGCTCCAGTGCGCTCCTGGCCCGTTTCTAAATCAGGCCCTGGCTGGCTACGGTGTCGCGCTCGCTTTGCAGCTCTGCCACGGAGGCGTCGATCTTGGTGCGGGAGAAGTCGTCGATGTCCAGGCCCTGGACGACGGTGTACTCACCGTTGGCGCAGGTACACGGGAAGCCGCTGATTAGGCCCTCGGGGACGCCGTAGGAGCCATCGGAAGCAATGCCCATGGACACCCAGCCGCCGTCGGTGCCGGCGATCCAATCGCGCATGTGGTCGATTGCGGCGCTGGCGGCGGAAGCCGCCGAGGAGGCGCCACGCGCCTCGATGATGGCGGCGCCGCGTTTGCCGACATTGGGGAGGAAATCGTCTTCAATCCACGCCTGGTCGTCCACCACCTTGGCCGCCTGCTCGCCGCGCACCCGGGCGTGGAAGAGGTCGGGGTACATCGTCGGCGAGTGATTGCCCCAAACGCCCATGTTGGAGATGTCTGTGACGGGGACGGCGAGCTTTGCAGCGAGCTGGGCGACAGCGCGATTGTGGTCGAGTCGCAGCATTGCCGTGAACCGCTCGCGGGGGATGTCGGGAGCGTTGTTCATGGCGATCAAGCAGTTAGTGTTGGCGGGGTTGCCGACGACCAGCACTTTCAGGTCATCAGCTGCGCGCTCGTTCAGCGCCTTGCCTTGGACGGTGAAGATCTTGCCGTTCTCGCTGAGCAGCTCAGCGCGCTCCATGCCCTTGGTGCGCGGACGCGATCCGACAAGCAGCGCGACGTCTGTGCCGTCGAAGGCGGCGCTGGGATCGTCGTGCAGATCCAGGCCCGCAAGCAGCGGGAAGGCGCAGTCGACCAGCTCCATCGCCACGCCCTCCAGTGCGCCCATCGCTTGGGGGATCTCCAGCAGGCGCAGGTCGACCGGCTGCTCGGGTCCGAGCAGCTGGCCGCTGGCGATGCGAAAGACGATGCTGTAGCCGATCTGTCCGGCTGCACCGGTGACTGTTACTCGTACGGGATTGCTCACAAATTCATCTCCTTTTGCAGGTTCTCGTCGATCGAGGCCAGGAACTCCTGGGTGCTCTGCGACGGCTGATCGGGCCCGACGATGACAGCGAGGTCCTTAGTCATGCTGCCGCTTTCCACCGTCTGGATACACACGCGCTCGAGCGTGTCCGCGAAGCGGGTGACCTCAGGTGTGCCGTCCATCCGTCCGCGTGCGGACAGGCCGCGTGTCCAGGCGAAGATGGAAGCGATCGGATTGGTGGACGTCGGCTTGCCCTGCTGGTGCAGGCGGTAGTGGCGAGTGACCGTGCCGTGAGCAGCCTCCGCCTCGACGGTCTTACCGTCGGCGGTCATCAGCACGCTCGTCATCAGACCGAGCGAGCCGAAGCCCTGGGCGACGGTGTCCGATTGCACGTCGCCGTCGTAGTTCTTGCACGCCCACACGTAGCCGCCCTCCCACTTCAGCGAGGAGGCAACCATATCGTCGATCAACCGGTGCTCATAGGTGATGCCGGCGGCGTCGAAGTCGACCTTGAACTCAGCCTCATAAATCTCCTGAAAGATGTCCTTGAAGCGTCCGTCATAGCGCTTGAGGATCGTGTTCTTGGTCGACAGGTACACCGGGTAGCCGCGGTCGAGGCCGTAGCGCAACGAGGCGCGTGCAAAGTCGCGGATGGACGCATCGAGGTTGTACATCGCCATCGCCACCCCACCTCCCGGGAAGTCATACACGTCCAGCTCGATCGGCTGGCTCCCGTCGGCGGGGGTGTAGGTGAGGGTTAGCTTGCCCGCGCCGGGAACGACGAGGTCGCTCGCCCGATACTGGTCGCCGAAGGCGTGACGGCCGATCACGATCGGCTTGCTCCAGCCTGGCACCAAGCGGGGCACGTTGGCGATAACGATCGGCTCGCGGAAGATGACCCCACCGAGGATGTTGCGGATGGTGCCGTTGGGTGAGCGGTACATCTCCTTCAGGCCGAACTCCTGCACGCGCGCCTCGTCGGGGGTGATAGTCGCGCACTTGACGCCAACACCGTGGCGCTTAATCGCGTTGGCAGCTTCGACGGTGATGCGATCGTCAGTGGCATCGCGGCTCTCGATGCCGAGGTCGTAGTAATCCAGGTCCACCTCTAGGTAGGGGAGGATCAGCTGCTCCTTGATGAACGACCAGATAATCCGCGTCATCTCGTCGCCGTCGAGCTCGACGACAGGGTTCTTCACCTTGATCTTGGCCATGGGTTGGTCCTTGCTTACTCTGCGCCGGAGGGCGATGCCTCCGAGGGGGACGGGGGCGGCCGATGCTATCGCGGGTGGGTGGGCATCGAGGGTTGGTGGGCACCAATCCCCGTGTGCGTCAGTCGTTCCAGCTGGCCTGTGAGCCGTGCGCGACGAGCACGTGTGAGCGTCCGCCGGCGAACGGGATGCTCGCCACGCGCCCGTTTGACGGTGGCTGCTCGAACGCTTTTTCGTCGACCAACAGCGTGCTGCCGCTGCTGGAGATCCCCGCGCCCTGGACGGCTCCACCGTGGACGGTCACCGCGCGCGCGTGGCCGGAGACGACGTTCACCGCGTACGCGTCGCTGTTGTCCTCGCCCTCGAACTCTGCCAGCAGCCTGTTGCCGCTGGCCGAGAACGCCAGCGGGATCAGGCCCTGCGACAACGGGTCCACCGGAATGTGCGTGACCCTGCGCACGGGCGCGCCACCGCCCGGCGACTCCAGCCAGATCTGGTATTCGGGCGAGAGGTGGCGCATGCGCTCGCGGTCGTACGCGATGTAGGTGGGCCCCCACACCGGGTCTAGGCTGCGCCCGTTGCTCGTGATGCGATGCACGCCCGCGCCGTCCACTTCGCTCTCGTACAGGTTCACCGGCGCCGACGGCGACAGCGAGTGCGACAGCGCGAACACCAGCCTGTCGCTTCCGTCGCGCGCGAAGCTGACGCCGTAGATCGCACCTTCGGCGATCGACGTGATCGTGCCGGTCTGCACGTCGAGCACGTCCAGACCCGAGCCCTGCGCGACCAGGACCGACTCATTCGACTGCCTGTACACCGCCAGGTAGCGCGAGTCCGGCGACCACGCTAGCGGCGTGGCGATAGCCGTTTCGAGATCGAAGTAGTCGGCCACCGGGGCGCCAGACGCTGAGTACACGCCGATCGACGGACCGTGTTCCTGCAGCCCGGGCGTCGTACCGAACAGCGACACCGCCACCGACTGCCCGTCCGGCGCCAGCAGCGGCTGACTGCCCGGCCCGAGCAGTTTCGGTTCGCTGCCGGAGGCCGACGCTAGCCACACCTTTGATGTCGAGGTGGCCGTCTCGGTCACGTACGCCAGTCGCGGCACCGGCGCTTCGGAGGCTGCACCCGGCGCTTCGGAGGCGGCACCACTGGCCACCGAGGCCGCACCGAAGGCCGACAGCACAGCCAGCGAGGCGAGCACGGCGATCAGCTTGAGCATCGCGCGCAGCCTACCGATCTCTGCTTCACTGTCATGTGATGGCCAGCACTATGTCGTCAGGAGCGATCGGAGCAGCGGCCGGCGACGCGCCGTGGCAGACACATACGGTCTTCAACCAGGTGCCGCCGCTGGAGGACGTGGACGTGTTCGCGAGCAACCTTCCGCTTGTGGAGGCCACAGAGCGCGAGGGGGCCGGCTGGGTGAGCGAGCGGGCCTCAGCGCTGGGGCGCTTTGTTGGCGGCGAGCCACAGCAGCTGTGGGGCCGGCTGGCCAACGAGAACAGGCCGGTGCTGCGCACATTCGACCGCTACGGGCACCGCATCGACGAGGTCGAGTTCCACCCCGCGTGGCACCAGCTGATGAGGATGGGAGTCGAGCACGAGCTGCATTCGCTGCCGTGGACCAGCAGCGAGCCTTCGCCTCATACAGCCAGAGCGGCGTTGTACATGACCGCCATGCAGGCCGAGGCAGGCTTCGCCTGCCCCATCACAATGACGTTCGCCGTCGTGCCCGCGCTGCGTGCCCAGCCGGAGCTGGCCGCCGAGTGGGAGCCACTTGTTACCGCCACCACGTATGACCCGCGCCTCATTCCGGCATCTGAGAAGGGCTCGGCGATCTCCGGCATGGCGATGACCGAGAAGCAGGGCGGCTCGGACGTGCGCGCGAACACCACCATCGCCACGCCGGTCAACGGTGGCGGCGCGGGAGCGGAGTACGAGATCGTCGGACACAAGTGGTTCTGCTCGGCGCCGATGTCCGACTTCTTCCTCGTGCTCGCCCAGACCGACGACGGCCTGTCCTGCTTCCTGATGCCGCGGATCCTGCCCGACGGCAGTCGCAACGCGTTTCACATCCAGCGCCTGAAGGACAAGCTCGGCAACCACTCCAACGCGTCCTCCGAGGTCGAGTTCCACGGTGCGTGGGCGCGGATGGTTGGCGAGCCCGGCCGCGGCGTGCCGACGATCATCGAGATGGTCGGCCACACGCGCCTCGATTGTGTGATCGGCTCCGCCGCGGGGATGCGTGTCGGCGTCGTCGGCGCCCTGCACCACACCGCCCACCGCAGCGCGTTCGGCAAGACGCTGATCGACCAGCCGCTGATGCGCAACGTGCTCGCAGATCTGTGCCTTGAGTCCGAGGCCACGACCGCACTGGCGATGCGCCTGGCGCGCGCATACGACGAGGCACGCGAGGACGCGGACGCCGGCGAGGACCACAGCGACGCGCAGCTATTCAAGCGCCTGGCCACCGCCGTCGGCAAGTTCTGGACGTGTAAGCGCGCACCCAACCACGCGTTCGAGTCGCTCGAGTGCCTGGGTGGCGCCGGCTACGTGGAGGAGTCGGGGATGCCGCGCCTGTACCGCGAGGCGCCGCTGGCCTCGATCTGGGAGGGCTCGGGCAACGTGATGAGCCTCGACGTGCTGCGCGCGCTCACGCGCTCGCCCCGCTCGCTGGAGGTGTTCTTCGATGAGGTCGAGCAGGCCCGCGGCGCCGACGCGCGCCTGGACGCCCGCGTGGTGCGGCTGAAGGACCAGTTCACCGACCCAGCCACGCTCGAGGAACGTGCCAGGCGCGTGGTCGAAGGCATGGCGCTGTGCCTGCAAGGCTCGCTGCTCGTGCGCAACGCCCCGCCCGCGGTCGCCGACGCCTTCTGCGCCTCACGGCTGGCCGACGACGGAGGTCTCGAGTACGGCACGCTGCCGGCGGGAGTCGACTTCGAGGGCATCATCGCCCGCTCGCGAGTGCAGACGTAGAGATCCCACCCAGGCCCTGCCCCGCTCGGTCACCTCCGCCCCCGTCTCTCCGCCCCAGGCCCTCCGCGCCAGCCCCTCGCCCAACCTCCCGGCCCTAGCCCCCGTGGGCCTACCATAAACAAGATATGCCTCGGCGCCGTACAAACTTTCAGCTCGCCCGCATCTTCGGCATCCGCATCGGCGTCAGCTACAGCTGGTTCGTCGTCTTGTTCTTCCTCATCTACTGGCTGTCCAACTACTACTTCCGCGAAGTGCTCGGCGGCTCGCGCAGCACCGACTACATCGTGGCAGTGGCCGGCGCGCTCGGCTACTTCGCCTCGCTGATCCTCCACGAGCTGGGGCACGCGCTGGCCGCGCGGCGGCTGGGCATCCAGATCGCCGGCATCGACCTGTGGTTCTTCGGGGGGCTTTCGCAGATGCGCCGCGAGCCCCAGAGCGCCGGCGAGGAGCTCGAGGTTGCGGCAGCAGGACCGGCGGTTACGCTGCTGCTGTTCGCCCTCTGCCTAGGGGCCGCCATCCTGCTGGCCAGCGGGCGAAGCGTCACCGATGTGGTGCTCACCCGCGAAGGCTTCAAGACGACGCCGGCGCTCGCGCTGATCGGTTGGCTCGGCTTCATCAACGCGGCGCTGTTCGTGTTCAACATCGTCCCCGCGTTCCCGCTCGACGGCGGGCGGATCGCGCGCGCGGTGATCTGGTGGCGCACCGGCGATCGCAACCGCGCAACCCACGCCACGGGACGCTCAGGACAAGCGTTTGCGCTCGCACTCGGACTGCTCGGGCTATGGGCGTTCGCGAGCGGCGGCTCCTCGCTCGGGTTGATCACGATGGTGCTCGCGTTCTTTCTCTACCAGGCCGCCAGCGCCGCCGTGCTGCAGGGCGCGCTCGGCAGGCGCATTCAGAACATAACTGTCGGTGACATCATGGACCGCGAGCCCGTGACAATCCCAGCCGAGGTGACGCTGCTCGACGCCCAGGAGCAGTTCTTTCTGCGCTACCGCTGGCCCTGGTTCGCAGTCGTCGACCCAGCCCGCCACTTCCTCGGTGTCGTGCGCCAGCAGCGCGTGGACAGCGAGATCGCAGCGGGACGGCCGGCCCTGCCCGTCGTCGAGGTACTGGAGGACGACATGCTTGTGCGCATCGGCGAAGAGGCACCGCTGGAATCGCTGCTGGGCGCCGAAGGCCTCGGCCGGCTGGGGGCAATGGTCGCGGTGGACAAGGACGGCGTCCTCCAAGGAGTGGTCACGCTTGCGCAGGTGCGCAAGGCGCTGCACCCGGTGCGGCCAGCCCGCCCGGCGACGTGAGGCCAACCGGCCGCGCGTAATACGCGCGTTATAGAGTCCCCGGCGCAGTCCCCCTTCCTCTTCCTCCAAAGCGACCTCAGGGAGCCATGCCAGCACACGACGTCTTGATTATCGGGGCCGGGCTCGCGGGCCAGCGCGCAGCGCTGGCCGCGGCACAGGAGGGCGCGAGCGTCGCGATCATGAGCAAGGTCCACCCAGTGCGCTCGCACTCGGTGGCCGCCGCCGGCGGCATCAACGCGGCGATCAGCATCGACGACGACTGGCACTCACACGCCTACGACACGGTCAAGGGCTCGGACTTCCTCGGCGACCAGGACGCGATCGAGATCATGTGCTCGGAGGCTCCCCACGAGGTCATGCACCTCGAGCACATGGGCGTGACCTTCCATCGCAACGACAAGGGCGAGATGGACCTGCGCGCGTTCGGCGGCGCGTCGATGAAGCGGACCGCGTACGTGGCCGACATCACCGGCCAGGCGCTGCTGCACGTCCTCTACGAGCAGCTGCTCAAGCACCATGAGACGGTCGCGCGCTACGAGGAGTGGTTCACGACCTCGCTGCTGCGCGACGACGCCGGCAACTGCTGTGGGGCAATCGCACGCGACGTACGCAGCGGGCGCATGGAGGCGTTCACCGCCAAGAACGTGATCCTCGCGTGCGGGGGCGCCGGGCAGGCGTACAAGCCAACGACCAACGGGCTGATCGTGACCGGCGACGGGATCGCCATGGCCTACCGCGCGGGAGCGCCGCTGATGGACATGGAGATGGTCCAGTACCACCCGACGTGCCTCCTCGAGACGGGCATCTTGATCACCGAGGGTGCCCGCGGCGAGGGTGCGCACCTGCTGAACGCGGCCGGCGAACGCTTTATGGAGAAATCCGCGCCCAACAAGATGGAGCTCGCCTCCCGCGACGTCGTTTCGCGCGCAGAGCAGATCGAGATCAACGAGGGCCGCGGCGTCGGCCCAGACGGTGCGGGCATCTTCCTCGACGTGACTGTCGTACCGCGCAAGCGCACATTGGAGGCACTGCGTGAGATCGTCAACCTCGGCCGTGACTTCGCCGGCGTTGACATCACCCGCGAACCGATCATGATCAGGCCCGGCCAGCACTACATCATGGGCGGCGTCAAGACCGACGTCGACGGCCGCACGCCGATCGAGGGCCTGTATGCGGCCGGCGAGGTGGCGTGCGTGTCGGTCCATGGCGGCAACCGGCTCGGCGCCAACTCGCTGCTGGACACGCTGATCTTCGGCCGGCGGGCGGGCGAACACGCGGCTGCACGCGCCGCGAGCATGGGCATGCCGACGACCGACGCGAACGCCGGACTACGCGAGGACGCCGCGCGCATCGACGCGATCCTCGCTCGCCCGCACGAGGGCAGGCGAGTGTCTGAGATCAAGAGCGAGCTCGGCGAGCTGATGAACCGCCACGCAGCCGTGTTCCGCGACGAGCAGGGGCTGCAGAGCGCGCTCGAGGCAATCGGCCGGCTCAGGGAGGAAGCCGAGAAGGCGTGGATCGACGACCGCGGCACGGTCTTCAACCAAGACGTGCTCGGCGCGATCGAGCTCGGCTATATGGTCGACTGCGCGGAGGTCACCGTGGTGGCGGCGCTCGAGCGCAAGGAGTCGCGCGGCGCGCAGTTCCGCACCGACTATCCCGAGCGCAACGACGAGGAGTGGCTCAAGCACATCGACATCTCGCTGAACGGAGACGGTGGGGTGGGTGGGCCTCAAATCTCCTACTCGCCGGTCACGATCACCCAGTGGCAGCCAGAGGAGAGGAAATACTGATGCCCGCCCGCCGCCCAACCGCACACCAACCTCGAGAGCAGGAGCGCCACTGATGGCCGAAGCGCACGACCGCCCGCCCGAGCAGTTCACCCTAAGGCTGCGCCGTTATGACCCGGAGTCGGGCGAGGCGCCGTACTGGGACGAGCACACGATCGAGCTTGAGCCCCACCGCTCTGTGCTCGAGGCGATCCTTCAGGCACGCGATCGCTTCGACGGGTCGATCGGCATCCGCTGCTCGTGCAGACAGGCGATCTGCGGCTCGTGCGGCGTGCGCGTCAACGGCGAACCGTCGCTCGCGTGCCACACCCACCTCGATGCCGCTAGGCGCAGCGCGCGCGAGGGCGTCATCGAGATCGAGCCAATGGGCAACATGCCCGTGATCAAGGACCTGATCGTGGACATGGATGCGGTCCACTGGAAGAAGATCCAACGCGTGACGCCATGGCTGCTGGCCAAGCAGCCAGTGCCCGAGCGCGAGTACATCGTCTCGAAAGAGTCGATGGTCGACGTCACCCAGACGATGGGCTGCATCCAATGTGGCGCGTGCGTATCGGACTGCCTGGCGATGGAGGTCGACCCGGGCTTCATCGGCCCAGCGGCACTCGCCAAGGCCTACCGCTTCGTCGGCGACCCGCGCGACGATCAGCAGTCCGAGCGGCTGAACGACCTCGCGCAGGACCCGCAGGGCATCTTTGACTGCACGCACTGCTTCAAGTGCGTGGAGGCGTGCCCCAAGGACGTCAACCCGATGGGCCAGATCATGCGCCTGCGGCGGATCGCCACCGGCGATCACCACATCGTCGATCAGAACAACGGGGAGCGCCACGAGCGGGCGTTCACGACGCTGATCAAAGACAACGGACTCTTGTGGGAGGCCGAGCTGCTGCCGCGCTCCTACGGCGGGAGCTCGTGGTTCGCCAAATTCACGCCGCCCGCGGGCAAGGAGCTACTGAGCTCGCTGCCGGTCGCGATACGTGCGCTGCGGCGGGGCAAGGTCACGATAATGGGCATCCTCAAGCCGCATAGGATCCCCACGCAGGATCTCAAGGCGGTGCAGGCGATCTACGACAAGATCGAGAGCCGCCCCGAGCGCTTCGAGCTGAACCTCTACATCGCAGGGGAGGACGAATGAAGGTCGCCTACTGGCCCGGCTGTGTAAGCCGCGGCTTCACGCCCGAGCTGCACGGCTCGATGGCCATCATCGCGCCACTGTTGGATATCGAGCTGGTCGAGCTCGACCGCGCCTGCTGCACCGGCGCGGGCGTGATCGCCGAGCACAACCAGGAGCTAGCGGACACGCTGAACGCGCGCACGTTCGCGCTCGCACAGCAGGTCGACGGGGCGGAGCTGATGATGAACATCTGCTCGACCTGCCAGGGCGCCCAAAGCGAGTGCCAGGAGCGCCTGGACGCCAGTTCCGAGTACCGCGCGCACGTCAACTCCACGCTCGCCAGCGAGGGGCTCAGCTATGAAAAGGGGCTTCTTACAAACAAGAACTTCCTATGGCTGCTGGTCGAGGAGATCGGCCTGGAGAACCTCAGCGCGCGCGTCAAGCGCCCACTCACCAACCTGCGCGTAGGCCCCTTCTACGGCTGCTATATCGTGCGCCCCCGCAAGCGCCTGGGCATCGACGAGCAGCACCCGCGCGACCACTACCTGGACCAGGTAATCGAGGCGCTTGGCGGGACCGTGATCGAGTACGCGGGCATGCGCAAGTGCTGCGGCTTCCCGATCATCACCATGAACAAGGAGGCCTCGCTCAAGCAGGCGGGACGACATCTCGGCGACGCGGTCGACGCCGGCGCCGACTGCCTGGTCACACCCTGTCCACTGTGCCACCTGAACCTCGACATGCAGCAGCCGCTGGCTGCAGGCGTGGTCGGCAGGGAGCTCGACATGCCCGTCCTGCACCTGCCACAGCTCGTCGGCCTGGCGCTCGGCCTCGACCCCAAGGAGCTAGGCCTGGGCCGCCACGTGGTGCGCCCGACCTCGGTGATCGACTGGTCAACGTCGGTCGTCGGCGCGGCCGCGTAGCCAACTGGCTGTCGGCATAGTGACAGCCCTGCTGCGATCCGTAGCCGAGTGACGTCACGCGAGCAGCTCAGGAAAACGTGACCGCGTAGTGTGCCGCAGGTGAAGATCCTCACCGTCGTAGGCAACCGACCGCAGTTCATCAAGGCGGCGGCCGTGTCCAGGCTGTTGCGCGAGCGCCATGAGGAGCTCCTCGTACACACCGGCCAGCACCACGACGACTCGCTGTCGCACGTGTTCTTCGCGGAGCTGGGCCTGCAGCGCCCCGATCGCGAACTGGCGATCAGCGGCGGCTCGAACACCTCGCAGACCTCCCGCATGCTCGCCGCGCTCGAGCCGCTGCTGGCGCAGGCGCGGCCGTACGCGGCGCTCGTGTACGGCGACACCAACTCGACGCTCGCCGGCGCGCTGGCGGCAGCGCAGGCGAGAGTCCCGGTCGTACATATCGAGGCGGGCATGCGCTCGTTCGACCGCACGATGCCCGAGGAGCTCAACCGCGTGCTTACCGACCATCTCGGCGACCTGCTGCTGTGCTCCTCACAGACCGCCGTCGAGAACCTTCATGCGGAGTCGCTCTCCGGCCGGGCGGTGGTGGTCGGTGACGTGATGGTCGACGTCGCCCTGCGCTGGCAGCCGGCCGCTCGTACCAACACCGAGGTCCCTGCCGCCTACGGGCTGGAGTCCGGCTCCTACCTGCTGCTCACCGCCCACCGCGCGGGCAACGTCGATGACCCTCACCGCCTGCGCGCGCTGGTGGAACTCATCGAGGCACTGCCTGCACCGGTCATCTTCCCGGTCCACCCGCGAACGCGCGCCCGGCTGCAGGAAGCGGACCTGCTGGCGAAGCTGACACGCGCGCACGGACTGGTGCTGACCGAGCCACTCGGCTACGTGGAGTTCAGCGCGCTCGTCTGCCAGGCCCGCGCCGTCGTGACCGACTCCGGGGGCGTCCAGAAGGAGGCGTACCTTGCGGGGGTGTCCTGCGTGACGCTGCGGGCGAGCACCGAGTGGGTGGAGACTGTGCAGGCCGGCTGGAACACGCTGGTCGACCTCGACGCCGACGCGGCGCTGGCGGCGCTCGAACTACAGCCGCCCGCCGAGCGTCCGGCGCTGTATGGCGACGGCCACGCGGCCGAGCGTTGCGTGGAGGCGATCGGAGGGCTATAAACGGCGCAGCCGAGTCGCGTTGCGGCGCACGCGGGCGACGCGAGCAGGCGGATGGCAGTTATAGGAATGACCTGCGCAGAGTGGCGACTGAGATGTGCGGCCAGCTGAGATTCACCACCTTCGGGAGCACGGTGAGAATGGGAAAGTCGAGCACCGTCATCTGCGCGTACTGCAACTGCATGAAGTCGGGGTGTTTCGGGCGGGAGACCTTCTCGATCCAGAAGGTGGCGTAGACGAGCGCTGTCAGTGCGTTTGACCCTTTCGGACCAATTGGTTCGCCACCCGCGAGGAATGGGATGTTCTCGACCCCACCAGCGCCGGCCGCCACTTTGACCGACGTGCTCGGCGGAGGCGGCTGACCCTCGACCACCTTGCTGTTGGGATTGTCGAAGAAGGTGATCTCGGCTTGGGTGGCGATGTTGAGCGCTGTGCCCTCGAACGTGCAGCCTTTGCCCTGCTGATCGGAGATCACCTTCTGCAGAAGCTTGATCGGGTCGTTCACAACTTCCTGCATCGGAATGCCTTCGATCGCCGCCGGCAGGGGCGGCTCCGTGGTCTTGAAGGGGGTGCGCGGGTTTGTGGGGCCATCCGCAACAGTCAGGTCGTACTCTTCAAAGCCAGGCGGAACGGGCGCTGTCAGCTTCTCCGACGAGCCAGGGGCGTTGACGGGTGTCGCCGCCGCAAACGGGGTGCTATTGAACGACGGAAACGCCGAGAACGCGTAGTTCACGCCGCCGCCGGCGAGCGTCGGCGGGCCGTCAAAATGGGCGGCGGTACCCCGAGCCAGCACGGAGTTGCCGTGAGGGACAGTCGCCATCCGCGCGACGATCTGCTCGTTTGCTGGCGGCGCTTCCAGCGGATATTCTGTCGGCGGCTGCGTGATCCAGATGCCCGGCTCGATGTGCAGCGCGCCTCCGGTAGGGGCATCGTGGATCTTCTGAAGGTAGGTGAGGCCGAACAGTTCGATGTCTTTCTGACCAAACCCGCGATTGGGGATCGCGGATCCGATCGGGTCGAACTTCAGCGTCTCGTCGGTCTGGTTGAGCTGCAGATAGAGATTCGCGGTGTCTACGAAGTCGGGCCTGGCGATCAGGTTGAACCCGTGTCCCTCCCAGGTCCCGGCCATATCCTTCAGTAGTCCCAGGTTGGCGAGGACCGACGTGCTGTCGGGAGCGAGGCGAACCGCGGGTACTGTGTCTGTTTCTGAGGTGGCCATGCTCGGGGTCCTTTCACTATCTCGAGGTAGATGTCCTCAGCGCCGGCGACATCCTGGCGGGCAATGAGATTGACTCGACTCATGGGAGTCGCGTGGACGATCAGACGCTCCGTCCGTACAGCGACTGGTCATGCGATCTCGAAGGTAATACCGGCGTCAAACGCTGTGGGTGACGACACGTTGAATTGTCCGTAAATTGCGGGCTTTTTAGTTCAAGTAGATCGTATTGCGCCACGAGTTCGTCGCTGTCCAAGCCTGGCTGCGATCCCTCCGGCCGGGACGGGAGACTATGCGACGAGATGAACCATCCACCCGCGCCCCTCCCATGAGCGAGCCCCCCAGGCCGATCCGCGTCGGCGTGGTCGGGCTCGGCTACTGGGGCCCGAACCTCGCACGCAACCTCGCCGCGATCCCCGACTGCGAGCTCGCGTGGCTGTGCGACGCCTCAGAGCAGGCGCGCGCGAAGCTCGAGCCCTCGTTCCCGACTGCGCGCTCCACGGGCGAGATCGAGGATCTCCTGGGCGATGGCCAGCTCGACGCGATCGTGCTGGCCACGCCCGTTCCCACGCACGCCGAGCTAGCCGTCGCGGTGGCAGGCGCGGGCAAGCACTGCTTTGTGGAGAAGCCACTGGCCACCACCACCGTCGACGGCGAACGGGCGGTGGCGGCCGCGGCGCAAGCCGGCAAGATCCTGATGGTTGGCCATCTGCTCGAGTACCACCCGGCGGTCGCCCGGCTGAAGGAGCTGATCGACTCCGAGGAGCTTGGAAAGCTCTACTACATCTACGGCAACCGCCTGAACCTGGGCAAGCTGAGGGCGGACGAGAACGCGCTGTGGAGCCTCGGCGCGCACGACGTGTCGGTGGCGCTGCACCTGATCGACGAGGAGCCCGTCGAGTGCGTGGCCCACGGCGCAAGCTACGTGCGTGAGGGCGTGCAGGATGTGGTCTTCTGTTATCTGCGCTTCCGATCGGGGATCGTCGCCCACCTGCACCTCTCGTGGTTGGATCCGCACAAGGAGCGACGCATCACAGTGGTCGGCTCACGCAGGATGGCCACCTTCGACGACATGCTGATCGAGGGCAAGCTGACGATCTACGACAAGGGCTTCGACGAGGACACGCGCTCGTGGGGCGAGTACATCGCGCGCGCCGGCGACACGTTCTCCCCGCGCATACCCAACCTCGAGCCGCTGCGAATCGAGTGCGAGCACTTTGTCCAGTGCGTTCGCACCGGCGCGACACCGAACTCGGACGGTCACAGCGGGCTGCGCGTCGTGCGTGTGCTGGAGGCGCTCCAGCGCTCGCTCGATCGCTGAGCCCTCCCGGGCGATACACATTTTGGCGGCCGGGCGAAGCATCCGGCAGCGCCGTGTGAATGACGTCGTCGTTTGACTGTACGCATGTCCGATCATCCCTCAGGCAGCCTCGAAAGGACAGAGATAAGAAAAGGAATAGTTACAGATTACGACCAGCAAGCACGCCGCTGACCACTCAGCTGAAAGGCTCCTCCACGCTCACGGTGCCCTCGCCAGAGAGCTCAAATGCGCTGTGCAGCGCCTGCACAGCCAACTCCACACGATCACGGTCGATCACGCACGAGATCTTGATCGGGGAGGTCGAGATCATGTCAATGTTGACGCCCTCGCGAGCAAGTACGCCGAACACCTTCGCCGCCACACCCGGGTGCGAACGCATGCCGGCGCCCACAATCGAGACCTTGCCCATCTGCTCGTGCGCGGTCAAGTCCTCAAACGCCTCGCCCACGAGCGGCTCGAGTGCCGCCCGCGCGACACGCAGATCCTCGCGCGGGACCGTGAACGAGATCTCCGCCTGCCCGCCCGCCGCGACCGGCTCGTTTTGGACGATCATGTCCACATTCACATTCGCCTTGGCGAGCGCGTCGAAGATACGCGCGGCGGCGCCGGGCGCATCGGGCACACCAGTCAGCGTGACCCGCGCTTCCGAGGTCGAATGCGTCACCGCTGTGATCAGGGGTTGCTCCATCGTCTCTCCTTCGGCCACCACAAAGGTACCGGGCTGTTCGTCGAATGAGGAACGGCAGTGGATGCGCACGCCGTGGTTGCGCGCGTACTCGACCGAGCGCAGCTGCAGCACGCCCGCACCCGAGGCCGCCATCTCGAGCATCTCCTCGAAGGACACCGTCTCCAGCTTGCGCGCGTCCGGGACAATCCGCGGATCGGCCGAGTACACGCCCGCGACATCCGTGTAGATCTCGCACACCTCCGCCCCCAGCGCCGCTGCCACCGCGACTGCGCTTGTGTCAGAGCCGCCGCGGCCCAGCGTGGTGACGTTCCTGGCGTTCTCCGATACACCCTGAAAGCCGGCCACGAGCACGATGTGGTCCTCTTCGAGCGCCGCGCGGATACGATCGGCGCGCACATCCAGGATCAGCGCCTTGGTGTGCGACTCGTCGGTCACGATCCCAGCCTGTGAGCCCGTCAGCGAGATCGCCCGGTGACCGAGGTCGTTGATTGCCATCGCGCACAACGCGCACGAGATCCGCTCCCCCGAGGACAGCAGCATGTCCATCTCGCGCGGGTCCGGGGCCGCCGAGATCTCCTCCGCCATCGCGATCAGCTCGTCCGTCGTCTTCCCCCGCGCGGACAGCACCACCACCACCCGGTGGCCCTGTTCGCGCTTGTCTACGATCCGCCGCGCTGCGCGCTTCACGCGCTGCGCGTCCGCGACCGACGTGCCGCCGAACTTCATCACGATCACAGGGTGCATGCGCCGCAGGATATTGGCCCGCAGGTGCACCATGGCCCGCACGCAGCAGGCGTCTACGATCCAGGGCCTACGTCGTCATACCACGCGACGGCCGGCAAACGCCTTTCCGAGCGTCACCTCGTCCGCGTACTCCAGGTCCGAACCCACCGGCAGGCCGCTCGCCAGGCGCGTCACCTTGATCTCCGGCGCGCGCGTGCGCAACTCCTCCGCGACATGCAGCGCCGTCGCTTCCCCAGTGGTCGTCGGGTTCGTCGCCAGCACGACTTCCGTGACCGGCACGCCCGGCCCGCCGCCGGAGCCGCCGACCGGGTCGCCCGACGCCACGCGCGCGAACAGCTCCGCGATCTTCAGGTCCTCCGGGTCGACGCCGTCGATCGGTGACAGCGCCCCGCCGAGCACGTGGTAGACGCCGTGGTACTCGTGCGTGCGCTCCATCGGGATCACGTCGCTGGGCTCCTCTACGACGCAGATCAGCCCGTGGTCGCGGCGCGGGTCCTCGCAGATGCGACAGCGCACCTCATCTGTGAGGTTGAAGCACACCTCACACAGGTGGATCTTCTCCTTCACCTCAACGATCGCCTGCGCCAGCGCCGTGGCATCCTCGCCGGAGGCGCGCAGGATGTGGAAGGCCAGGCGCTGTGCCGTGCGGCTGCCCACACCGGGCAGCTTGGACAGCTCCGTCACGAGCCGCTGGACGGGCGGCGCGTACGAGGTGCTCACAGGCAGCCGCTCACAGTCCCGGCAGTCCCAACCCGCCGAGGCCGCCGAGATCGAGCCCGGCGGTTGCGCCGCCCAGCTTGCGCTCCGCCAGCTCCTGGGCCATGCGCAGTGCCTCGTTGACAGCCGCCAGCACCATGTCGGCGAGTATCTCCACGTCCTCCGGGTCAACCGCCGAAGGGTCGATCCTGACCTCGCGCACCTCCAGGTCGCCACTCACCTTGACCGTCACCATGCCGCCACCCGCCGAGGACTCGACGACCTCATTCTTCAGCTCCTCCTGAGCCAGCTCCATGTCCTTCTGCATCTTCTGTACCTGCTGCATCATCTGCTGCATGTTCGGCATCCGCGGTTGCTTGGGCATCAGGCGCCTTTCTCGTCGCTGGTCACGGCCTCCGTGGTCACAGCCTCCATCGCCACAGCCTCCGCAGTCCCGACGCCAGTGACCTCCTCCGCGTCGAACTCCCGCATGAAGCGTGCCACCCACTCCTCCTCCGACTGCTCTGCCGACTCAGGTCGATCCTCGGCGGCGAGCTCGTCGCGAAGCTCATACGACAGTCGCCAGCGCCCGCCGACGATCGCGCGCAACGCATCGCCGACGGCCACGCGGTTGGCCGGGTCTTCCGCCTTCTTCTTCAGGAACTGCGCCGTCGACGCGAACGCCAGCGTCACATCCTCGCCGTCCACCGCTACCGGCCGAGCTTCACAGATCACGGCGCCGAGCAGGCCGTTCTCGCCGCGCACCAGCTGGACCACCGCCGGCCACAGCGAGCGCACCGACTCGAGGTCCCTCGCCGTCAGCGGGGAATCCTCGTCAGATGCTGGTGCTGAGGCCGGTGCCGGTACCGAGGCCGGTGCCGAGGCCGGTGCTGGTGCCGAGGCCGGTGCTGGTACCGAGGCCGGTGCTAATGCCGGTGCCGAGGCCGGTGCTGGTACCGAGGCCGGTGCTAATGCCGGTGCCGAGGCCGGTGCCGGTGCTGGTGCAGATGCCGAAGCCGGTGCCGGTGGCTCGCCAACGGGCGGGGGGGTCTGCACAGCGGTCGACACGGCCAACTCTGGCACCGCTGCAACGCTAGCCCCGCTGTGCTCCAGCCGCTCGATCCGCGCGAGCAAGGCTCGCATCGAGCCGTCGGTTTCGGGCCTCGCCGCCTTCACCAGCGCTAGCTCCAGACGGGTGCGCGCGTCAGCACCCGCGCGAACACCCTCCATCGCCTCACCCAGCAGCTCCAGTAGGCGAACCACCGTCGCACGATCCACGCGCTCGGCCTGCTCGCGCAGCGCCGCGTCAGCCTCAGGAGTCAGCGACAGCTCGGCCGGCAGCTCGCCGAGGATCTGCACGACCAGGAGCTCGCGCGCGCGCACCTCCAGATCGGACGCGAACGAACCCGCGTCGCGACCCTGCTCGACGCACTCCTCGAGCGTCTTCAGCGCGCGCCTAGCGTCCCCTGCGGCGACGGCATCGACGGTCGCTTCAAGCAGCCGCGCGTCGGCCACGCCCAGCACCGCCAACACGTCCTCCAGCACGATCTCAGAACCGCTGTACGTGACCAGCTGCTCGAGCGTGCCCAGCGCATCGCGGAAGCTGCCCGTCGCCGAGCGCGCCAGCGCTGCCACCGCGGCGGGCGGGATCTCGATCGACTCCGCCTGCGCCGCCCGGCGCACCACGCTCGCGATCTGCTCCACCGTTGGGCGGTGGAAGTCAAAGCGATGGCAGCGATCCACCACCGTCGCCGGCACCTTGTTCGCCTCCGTCGTCGCCAGCACGAACACTGTGTTCGGCGGTGGCTCCTCCAGTGTCTTGAGGAACGCGTTCCACGCCGCCGTCGACAGCATGTGCGCCTCGTCCAATATGTACACCTTGCGCCGCCCACTCACCGGCGCGTACGCCACGCTCTCGCGTAGCTCGCGGATGTCGTCCACCGAGTTATTCGACGCCGCGTCCATCTCAATCACGTCCAGCGACGTCGCCCGCGCGATCGACACGCACGAATCGCACTCGCCGCACGGCTCGATCGTCGGACCACGCTCGCAGTTCAAGCACGCCGCCAAGATCTTCGCCATCGACGTCTTACCCGTCCCGCGCGAGCCCACGAACAGGTACGCGTGGTGCACCTTCTCGCGCTCCACCGCGTTGCGCAGTGTCCGTACCACCGGCTCCTGTCCCACGACCTCCGCGAACGTGCGCGGCCGGTGCCTGCGGTAAAGCGAGCGCTGCTGATCCTGTGGCTGCTCCTCTACGGACACCGTTCGCCTGAGTCTACCCACGGGCCGTCCGCAGCCGAGACCCGCGCGGGCGAGCCCCGCCACGGCCCCAGGCGGGCTCGATCACCGGTGTAAGCGGATAGCGTCCGCCGTCGTGAGCGCTTCGATCAAGCGGTTCGCCAGACAGCTGGCCGCGCGTTGGGCGGACCTGTCGACCGTCGCCGCCGGGGCCGTGCTGCTGCGCGTCATCGCCGGCGTAGGCTTCGCCAACTACGACACGCTCTACGCGCTCGCGTGGGGCGGACAGCTCTCGCGCGGGAGCGCCCCTGCCTACGACGTGCCCATCGCGCCTACGCCCCACCCGCTCGTCGAGGCGCTCGGGTTCGTGCTCGCGCCGCTCGGCCCGCGCGCCGTCGACGACGTCACCGTCGCGCTCGGTTTCCTCGCGCTCTCCGCCTGCGGCTGGATCATCTACCGGCTCGGCGCCCAGTGGTTCGGGTGGGCCGCCGGTGCACTCGCCGCACTCATCTTCCTCACCCGCGTCCCCGTGCTCTCCTACGGCGTGCGCGCCTATGTCGATCTCCCCTACCTGCTGCTCGCGCTCAGCGCCCTGCTTGTCGAGTCCCACCACCGGCTGGTCGGGGCGGATCGGCCCGCCGCGGCAGGCGAGCCGGCCGGCGCGCCCGTGCTCGTGCTGCTGGCGCTTGCCGGGCTGCTGCGCCCGGAAGCGTGGGTGTTCTCAGGGCTGTACTGGCTGTATCTCATGGATCTGGTGCCGAAGCGAGCGCGTATCGGAACACGCGGCGGAGAACGGCTGCGGACGGACACCCGCCACGAGATCGTGCGCCTGACGCTGCTCGCTGCGGCCGCGCCATTGGTATGGGTGCTCAGCGACCTCACAATCACCGGCGACCCGCTGTGGTCGCTAACTAACACCCAGCACACCGCCGAAACGCTCAACCGCGTCACGGGGATCGCCAACGTGCCCGAGTACGTCCCCCGACGGATCGGCGAAATCCTGCGCCCAGCGGTGCTCGTCGGCGCTGCGCTCGGGGGTGTGCTGTCGCTGCTGTGGCTGCGCCGACGCGCGCTCCTGGGGGCAATCGCCGGTGCCGTGGCGGTGGTCGTGTTCGCCGCGTTTGCCTCGATCGGCCTGCCGATCAACACCCGCTACGCGTTCCTGACGGCGGCCATCCTCTGCATCTTCGCCGGCGCCGGTGTGTGCGGCTGGATGCATCTGCCGCGCGAGGACCCGCGACGACGCTGGTGGATGGCCGCGGGCGGGCTCGTGCTGGTGGCGCTGCTCGCCTCCGGGCGGGGTCAGTATCTCTCGGCACACCGCCAACTGGACAAACTCGCGCGCGAGCAGAGCATCGAAGGCGACCTGCTCGCGCTCGTCAACAGCCGCGCAATCAACCTGCGCTGTGGCCCCGTTGGCGTGCCCAATCACGCGCCCGTGCCGTTGCTCGCGCTATATCTGAAGACCAGCCCCCGCAACATCGTCAGCTCCGAAGCCGGCCACATCGCCTTCGGCGTGTACGTCGACCCAGCCAGTAAGGAAGTCGAAGAAGACTACGTGCTTGACCCGCGCGACCCGGTCGAGCACGTGAGCGTGCCGCCCGGGTTCAGCGAGTCAGCCACCAACCGGTCTTGGCTGATCTTTCAGCGGTGCGCATGATCATGGCGTTACGGTCCGCGCGCGCATGCACTCACGTCGCAGAATGAGCCGACCGCGGTCGATGATGGACCGTGCACCCCTCGTCGAGACTCCCTGCACCCGGCGCCGATCGCCGCCCACGACTCCGGTCCGGGAGCTCCCGCTGCGCCTGCCGGTGATCACTTAAGGCTGCTTCCTTCCGGACCTGACCTGGTTCGCAAGCCGACACCGCGTGGGACCCGAACCATCGACACCCCGAGCGACGGAGCGACCGGAGCTGGAATCCCTCGGAGGGGAGTTCAGCCCCGCTAGAGCGGATTGCGGATACAGGGCACCGCTACCTCCCCGCCTAGCACGGTCCGTAATCGATCGTAACGCACACAGCCGAGCCGAGTCCGGTAGGCTGCCCGGCCGTGACCAATTTCAACATCCTCCCCCCCACCATTCGCTCCCGCGCCGGCGTGGCCGCCGCGGCGCTCGGCGCGGCGATCCTGATCGCCGGCTGCGGCTCGTCGGGCGGCTCCAGCACGATCACCGTTGGAAACGAGAACAGCGCCGACAACGCGCTGATCAAGACCAGCGAAAAAACAAGCACCACAACCTCACCGACAGCAACCGCCAAGACGCCAACGAGCGGTCCACTGTCGAAAGAACCCAAGGTGACGCCGCCGTCGGGCCCAGCACCGAGCAAGCTGGAAACCAAAGAACTGATACCCGGGACGGGCGCGGAAGCCAAGGCTGGCGACACGGTGACGGTCAACTATGTGGGCGTCCTGTACAAAGGTGGCAAGGAGTTCAACGCTTCCTGGGAAACCAAAGAACCGTTCAGCTTCACCCTCGGCAAGGGCCAGGTCATCCCCGGCTGGGACCAGGGCGTCCCCGGCATGAAGGTCGGTGGAAGGCGCGAGCTGATCATCCCCGCGGCACTCGCCTACGGTGCAAAAGGCTCGCCCCCCAAGATCCCGCCGAACGCGCCGCTCGTGTTCGTGGTCGACCTGCTGGGCGTCTAGGCAAACCGACGGCGGCCGCGCGCAAGACCGCACTGCGTGGCGCCGGGCGATCGCGGACGATCGGCCGCTTCGCGGCGCTGCTCATGCTGAGCGGCGCCGCGATCGCCGCGACCGGCTGTGGCCGCGGCCAGAGCGCAACCCCGCAAGCGCTGCGACTGCAGCGCGCAGACCTGATCGCCGTATCCCGCGCGCTCAGCGTGGCGGAGCCAGCGGTGCGCGGCGAGGTGGCGGCCACCAAGGCGGCGTGGCCGCTCGTCGCAAACGGCCTGCCGGCGCACACCACCACGATCTGGAGTTCCGCGATTCACGCCGCAACCGAACGCGCCGCCGCGCTGCGACTGTCAGGGCTGCTCGAAGAACGGGAGGCCGCCTCCCTCACTGGGCCAGGATCCAGCCTAGCCGGCACATTTCGCACCTTCAGCATCCTGGCGACGCGCGGATGGCGACTGATTGGCGCGGCCATCGAGGAGATCGAACACGGCTCCCCCGTCGCTGCCCACTTCGCCCGCGCGAATGTCGCCCTGTACATCGAGAGCGTGTACGACGCCCACTTCAGCCTGGCGCAGATCGGTAAGCAGCTGCTAGTCGGCTACAGAAAGCTGGGGGGTGCCGCGGTGTTCGGGGTTTCGCTCACGCAGACCGAAGTCAATGACCTGGCTGGAGCCTACTCGGAAGCAACCGATCGACTGCACCCCCATACCGGGGTCCGGCTGGGGTCGTGAGCGCGTTTACGACCGCCGGCGCCGGTTTCCTGCTTGCCGTCCTGTGGTTCGACCTGATGTTCGACGTCCAGGTCATCGCCCACCGTGGGGATGAGCTGCCCGAGGAGATCCTCGCGTCGATCGCCGGCTACTACCGGCGAGTGACCACGGCGGCTCGGCCGATGAACCGCCTGATCGCGCTTGCCATGATCGCCACGCTCGCCGCCATCGTCGTCGAGATCGCCCGGGGTGATGGCCAGGCCTGGGTTCCGTGGGCGTCACTCGCAGCCGCCCTCCCCCCGATTGTGCTCGCAGGCGCACACACGGTCCCGAGCGCCGTTCGGCTCGGCGCTCGCCGCGACCCCGTGCGGCGCCAGAGCGCACTCGCGAGATCGATCTGCCACGAGCACATGTTCTGCGCTGTCGCCATCGCCACGCTGCTGGTGCTTCAGCTGGCGTTCACCTGAGCGCCGAGGGGTATCCACACAGCGCCGATGATCGCTGGGCGCGTCAGAGCGTCGTGACGCAGTTCATCGGCGAGTTGCCGGCAGCGGCTGCTCTGCGGCGAGAGCGCCGGCTAGGCCCCGGCTTTCTCGGAGGAAACGTTCGACGACGTCGGGGGCAAGCGGGCGGGCGAACAGGAATCCTTGGGCAAGGTCGCATCCCTCGCGTTGCAGCTCTCGGACCTGGCTGTGATGCTCGACGCCCTCGGCGAGCGTCTCCAGGCCGAGAGCCTTGCCGAGCTGGATGAGCGTGTGGGTCAGCGCGTGCGCCTCGCTCGAGATGGCAAGGCCCGTGATGAAGGTGCGGTCGATCTTAAGCGAGTCGACCGGGAACTGGCGTAGGTAGGCCAGGGAGCTGTAGCCGGTTCCGAAGTCGTCGACCGCTATGCGTACGCCGAGTGCCTTCAGTTCGATGAGCAGGTGAGCGGTTATCTCCGGCTCGCGCATGAGGACGGTCTCGGTGATCTCGAGTGTCAGCCTCGCTGGATCGAGGCCGCTGTGGTCGAGTGCGGATCGCACCTCCTGCACGAACTCTGTGCGTTCGAGCTGGCGAGCGGAGACGTTGACGGAGATGTTGAGCGGGTATCCCCGTTGGCGCCATGCGGCGCCCTGGGTGCACGCCCGGTCGAGAGCCCAGCAGCCGATCGGGACAATCAGCCCACTGTCCTCGGCTATCGATATGAACCCGTCGGGGGGAATCACGCCACTTGTGGGATGGCGCCAGCGCAGTAGTGCCTCCATGCCGACGACCTGCTCGCTCTTGAGGTCGAGCATCGGCTGGTAGACAAGAAAGAACTGGTCCGCGTCGAGCGCTTCCGCGAGATCCATCTCCAGGTGTATGCGGTCTTGCGCGGCGGTGTGCATCGCGGACTCAAACCTGACGTAGCCGTTCTTCCCGATCGCCTTGGCCTTGCGCAGCGCGAGGTCGGCGTCTTGCATCAGATCTTCGGCTGAGGCCGGCCGCCCGGTCGCGATGCCGATGCTTGCGGTGAGCGAGATCGGCGAATGTGCTGGCTGGCGAGACAAGGGGATCGGCTGGCGGAGCACGTCCATGATTCGCTCTGCCACCAGCTCGGGGGCGACGTCCAGCCCGACAGAGTCAACCAGCATGACGAACTCGTCGCCGCCGAGACGACCGACGGTGTCATTGTCCCGCAGGGCGGTCTTGAGCCGTGCTCCGACCTGCCGTAAGACCTCGTCCCCAGCCGGGCGGCCGTAACGGTCGTTGATCTGTTTGAAGCCGTCGATATTCATGAACAGGGCGGTGGCCGAGACGTCCAGGCGACGCGCTCGAGCGAGGATCTGCTCCGCTCGGTCGAGGACCAGGCTCCTGTTGGGCAAGTCTGTCAGCGGGTCGTGCAGCGCGCTGTACTCGAGCTCATCGGTCTTCTCCCCGACCAGGCCCCACGCCCGCCGGCGCGAACGCGAGAGCACGCGATAGAGCACGAACATGAGAACCGTGACCAACAGGCCGAGACCCAGGGCGAGGAAACCTCGTGCGTCGGAAGAGAGCGAGCGATCCGCCACTCCGGACACCTCGACCAGCCAGCCTTCGCCTAGATCGCGTCGCTCGGAATAGCCGGGCGAGCGGCCTCCCGGGTTCGCGCCTGCGCGGCCGATCAGTCGCAGCGGACCACCGATGTTCTGGTGGTACAGCGCCACCGTCAGCGATCGATGGCTGGCCAGCGCAGACTGGATCAGTGCCGCGCTGTCAAACGATGTGCCGATAATCCCGGTAATAGCTGCCCGGCGTGCGGCGACCGTCGCGACTGGCGCACCGCGCCGATACACGGCTTCGCCGATTCCAACGAGAGAGGGACTGCCGACACCAGACAGGGGAGTGACCGTGAACGACCCCGTATCGATCTCCGTGCGGATCAGCGCCAGATATGGCGATCGGCCGATGCCCGGCAGCACCGGCGCACAATAGTCGAGCAGCGGGGGATACAACGTTGAGCCGGCGATCTTCCCGACGATTGCTTGAGTGAGGCAGTAGACCGCGCGCTTGCCGGGCGGGATGATCTGGAAGCCGCCCCTGAGCAGCGCACGGAACGCGGGGTCGGCCTCGGCGTGGCGACGAAACGCCGGCAGGCCAGACGCGGGAATCGGCTGAATCAAGACGGCCGTGACGCTGGGCGGAGCACGGGTACCGTGTTGCAGCTGTTGATACCACTCCAGGAAGCGGGTGTCGCTAGCGGTGGGCTCCATCGTCGCGATCGCCCGCATCGCGTGCGTCAGCGCAATGTTCACGTCCAGCTTTGCGTCCAGTGTGCCGCTCACGTCGGCGACCGTGGATTCAAATGACTTCCTGTTCGAGCTCAGCGCACTCGAGCGCCATTCAGCGGCAAGGAAGATCGATACCGAGAGGCCCGCCACCAAGATGAGCCCGCTGATCAGGGCCGCCCGGACGCCACCCGGTGATCGTCCGGCGGCGAGATGCGGCCGAAGCCGTCGGACGTTCACCAGCTGGCCACGTTCCATCGTAGTCCATATCTCCAAATAAATCCTATCTTGAGAATAACCATAACATAAGCCTAGATACCACACTGGGCTAAGGCTGACGCAACGAGATGTCGATCCATGCGATAGGTCGAAGAGACCGGGGAGCCATTCCCCATCTAGCGCGGCGCTCGAGGCCGCAGTGAGGAGACGCCCATGAAAAGTGGCGTCCCACCGAAGCACGAGTCGCCTACCAGCGATTCCGTCGCAGTTAGCCAGTGTTCTGTCGTTCGCGCTGGCGCAAAGATGTTCCGAGTAGGACTCCCCCTACTCGGGCTGTTGTCGACGCTGCTGTTCGCGAGTAACGCCGTGGGCGCCACCGCGACAGTGGGTTTGGGATCGGCAGCTCGCTTCTCGGTGTTGGGCGGCTCAACGGTCACCAACACCGGCCCCACGACGATGTTCGGTGACCTGGGCCTGAGCCCCGGCTCATCGGTGACCGGTGCGCCACAGGTTCTCGATGAAACGCACGTCGATGACGCCGTGGCCATCGGCGCCAAGAACGCCCTGACCACTGCCTACAACGACGCCGCCTCCCGTCCAAGCAACGGCACAGCCGGGACCGACCTCGCAGGTCAGGTCTTCTTGCCGGGCGTTCGCACCGCCAGCAGCTCGTTGCTGCTGTCATCGGGAAGCGTCACGCTCGACGCCCAGGGCAACCCCAACGCGGTGTTCATCTTCCAAATCGGCTCCACGCTGATCACCGGCTCGAGCACCACCGTCCTGCTCATCAACGGCGCGCAGGCGTGCAACGTCTTCTGGCAGGTCGGCTCCTCCGCGACGCTGGGGACAGGCACGAGCTTCGTCGGCACGATCATGGCCTCGACGACCATCACCGCCAATACGGCAGCGACGATCCACGGCAGACTGCTGGCACGAACTGGCGCGGTCAACCTGGACACCAACACCATCACCACGTCCACATGTGCCTCCAGCGAAAGCGGTGAAGGCAGCGGCACGGAAACGGTCGCCGGCACGGGAGCTGGTGGCTCGGTCGCAGGCACTGGGATCACTGCACCAGCGTCGCCAGTTCGATCGAGCACGAGCGAGAAAGCCCGGACGCACGCTGGTCGCCATTCCTCGCGAAAAACATCCAAGCGACGCCCGGCCGCCCGCCGGGCGCTCCCACACGAGCGCGGCTCGTTCACCGGTTGAGCGAGCAAGCCATGCGCCTCCACAGATTCGCGCGCTGCTTGATCGTGGTGCTAGCCGCCGCGTACTGGGGCGGCCTCACGGCCAGCTCGGCGACCAGCGCTGAGCTCCCAGCCCGCGTGCAGGCAACCCAGGAACTTGCGGTCCTGCTCACCGCGCACGGTGCGCACCAGGCGCCTGAAGCTGGATCCCCGCAGGTTGCGCTCGTGGCCGCCCGTCGCCCGATCACCGGCGAGCAGACGACCCTGCCTGTGATCGCGCGCTCAATCGGCGCCGGCGAGACCCGATGGCTGCAGGTGATGCTGCCCGGTCGCCCCAACGGATCGACCGGCTGGATCACCCAGCAGGGTACCCGCCCGCTCGTGACGATCTGGCGCATCGTGGTCGACCTCGGCGCCCGACGCGTGAGGGTCTACAACGGTGGCCGCATGGTGAGGACCTTCCAAGCGGTCGTGGGCAAGCCCTCGACACCAACTCCGGCCGGCCAGTTCTTTGTCGAGGAGGTTCTGCAGATGGCGCCTGGGGAGGCCGGCGGCCCGTTTGCGCTGGCCCTCAGCGCCCGCTCGAACGTGTTGCAGAGATTCGAAGGCGGTCCTGGCCAGATCGCGATACATGGACGCGACGACCTCGGGGGAACACTCGGCACCGCTGCCTCGCATGGCTGCATCCGCCTCGCCACCACCAACATCGACTGGCTGGCGACCCGCATCGGCCCAGGCACACCGGTGACAATCGAACCAGCCTGACTTAGACTGGCCGGACCACATCCACTTTCACGCGACAGCCACTATCCAACGCGCAGGTCTGTTGCGAGGGCATCGACACTCCAGCTCTGGCGGTGGCAAAGCAGAAGCGACAGCGACTGGGCTCTACAACTCGTGGACGTTGCCTAACGGGCGCAGTGTGTCGCCGTGACCAGGCCGCATACTGATACGACAAGTTCCAGGAGACCGGACAGCGGCATGTGTGCGCCAATGCAAATTGGTTCCGGACACAAAGAAGATCTCGAACTGATGCTGAGTGGGCTGCGCACCGCGGTCGAGCTCGAGAGTCGATGCGACTTCGCCGACCCGCTGAACTACAGCTCACGCAATGGCCGGATATTCCTAGCGCATTTCGGAGCACTGGAGGCTGTACTCGACCAGTGGGATGATCGCGTTGAGCGTATGCACGCCGCACCCGACGCGCTCTGGGGATGGTTCGCGCGAGAAGTGTCCGAACACGGTATCGCTGAACCACCGTTCGCCGTGGGCCCACTCGTCGATCGCCTCGTCGTTTGGACAATCAACAGATCTCGTCGTGGGCAGTTGCGCGCCCCACATGAGCTCGGTCTACAAGTCTTCGATGACACCATCGGCGGCGTCAAGCGCACGAGGCTCTACCTTGGGGGCGAAAAGGTCGCGACATTGCCCGGCGAGCCACCGGCAGATCTCCAGTGGCGGATCGACATTGCCTGTGGTCTGATACGGACCTTGTTTGAAGACGCCCAAACCTGCAACGAGGCAAGAGAGATCGACGACGCCCGAGACGCGCTACTCGAGCTCAAGCAGCAACTCCTAGATAGTCTCGAGCTGTACCCCGCAGTGACCCCGATTGCGCGTACGGATGACTGTCCGTTCTGCCGGAGGCAACTCCAGCAGCATTTAACTTCTTGTTGAGCGCAGCGATGATCCGCTTGACAGAGGCCAAGACGAAGATCGTGCGATGGAGCCGTAGCAGTGTCTCCCCCTCCGGGCAGTCGGCGATCTGCCGCTAGCAAGACGCCCCATGATGGCCCTTCAGGGAACAACAACGGGGAGCAGCGCCGCCCAGAGGACTCTCCCGAGGCTGCCAGCAACTTGCCTGGCCAATAGACTCGGTAGGCTAGGGCGCGTAGCTCAGTGGGAGAGCGCTCGCTTCACACGCGAGAGGTCGCAGGTTCGAAACCCGCCGCGCCCATTGCCGATTTGCCTGCAAAGGCGCCGTTTCTGCTGCTCGCAGGCTCTCCGTCAGTGCATCGAGTTCGCGCTAGCGATCCATTCGGCACTCGTCCGCCCAACAAGCATCGCCAAGCCGTCTAAGAGCGCGCGGCGCGATCTCACCATCTGCTGCACTCCCGGGGAGCGTCAACCTGACGCTATTCGGGCCCGCCTAGAAATGTGGTCTCCAGCACCGGACACGCACGGCAAATTATGCCCCGCAGCCAGAAGGCATCCATGCAGCCCGCCCCAACTGGGGAGGAAGACGATCACGGGGCCGACGCCCCGAAGACTACGCATAGAGAGGAAGCTGATGGATGCAGCCAAAGGAAAGCTTCGCGGGTGCGGACAGCGCACCGCAGTGGCCGGCCCTCCATTCAGGGACGGCGTCGAGGGGCGGCTCGCGCCCTTGATCAAAGGGCAGACTGGCAAGCGACTTGACCCGTACGTTGATTTCGAGCTCTACCGCGAGGCGACATACAGACGGTTTAAGACGATGGCATCGGGATATCGCGCGCTCCACGACCTGAGCGAGATTGCCAAGGACCTCTACGACGACTTCTGGCTCGAGCTGCTGGAACGACCCAATCGAGAGCTGTGCGGCGCACCGGTCCCATACATCGCCGGGGCGATGCTCAAGAAACTTGTGGGTCGCACCTACCGCGGGCGCAGCGTACATGCGTCCCAGCTAGTGCGCGCTGACAGCGAGACGATCATCACAATGACTGCCGCACAGGATCTCCAGCCGGGCGAGAAGGCAATCCTGCAGGAACAGCTATGGCGTGTTAGAGAGATCGTGCAGATGCTTCCCGAGCGCCAGCGCGTGGTGTTGGCCGCCGTGATTGGTCGTGACTCCAAGAAAAAGGAGGCGCCGCTAGCTGGCTACGAGCTCGCGGCTGCGAAGCTCGGCATCAGCAGGACACGCGCCAAGAAGCTCGCGCATGAAGCCAACCTGCAGATCCGCGCCGCGGTCGAGCAGATCGAATCGGGCAACTGGTGCGACCATTGGGTGCGCTCGATCGAACTCGTAGCAGTCGGCCAAGGAGGCGAGCAAGAGTTCCGCCGCCACGCCGCGCACTGCCTGCAATGTCAAACGGCTGTAGTGCATTTGCGCCACCAAGCTACGATTGAGCGCGCGCCAAACGAGACCGAGCGCCACTGGCATCGATCGGATCACTCTACGGACCGTGGCGTTTGAGGCCTTGGCGTCACGGGACGACGGCCGCGTCAGCGTAGGCCGAGGGAGGATGATCCTCCCTGGCTGCGTCGCTGTTCGTTGGTCGCGGGGTAGTTTCGTCGAGCGCCTCCGGACCACAGTAGAAGCACAGATGATGCGAGAAGTGCCGCGATTCGAAGCGTACCTCGCGACCTTGGCGCTGTGCCGATCGACACAGCATCACGGCGGCGAGAGCGATGGCCGCGCGTAGCAGCGCGGCCATCGAGACTATTACTGCGAGAACTACGCCGATAGGCATTCGTCACCGGCTCCGTGGCGTTTCGCCACCAGAGCAGCAAGCCCCGGGCTCCCCGCGCTCATGGCGCTACCTCGCAGAAGATCCCGCCCCAGTGTCGATGCTCGCGCCTATCGAGGGCGCTCAGGCCGATCTTGCACAAGCCATCTGTCTCGATGAGCCTCAGCACCCCTGGCGAAGCATAGATGATCTAGAGGCCTAGGACTATAGTCCATTAGATGAGTTTAAGTCCTAGGACTATAATCCCTGGACTTTGACCCTAGGGCTACGACATGTTCCTCAGATGCGCGAGCAGCCCGACGCCGTCCTCGCGGCACTGCTGAAACGAATGCGCGAGGAGCGACAGATCACCCAGGAACAGCTGGCCTACAGCGCCGGCATCACAGCGTCGGCGCTATCTAGGATCGAACGCGGGCTCAACAGCCCAGCCTGGGTGACAGTCCTCCGGATCACCCAAGCCCTCGAGATCTCGCTCTGCGAGCTCGCAGCACGCATAGAAGCAGCAGCCCGGCACGCACCGGCAGACTAACGCGCGCTCAAAGCTGCAGACTGTTTTCCTGCTCGAGCACTACCGTGCGAGCGGTCGGTCCGGCTCGCGGTCTGTGCTCGCTGCCAGCACGCGGGAGCGTCCGGATGCCTTGGCCCGATAGAGGGCTTGGTCGGCTGCGCGCGACACCGAGGCGAGATCGTGGCCGTCGAGTGGATACTCGGCCACACCTGCGCTAAAGCTCACGCGCAACGTCTCCTGGCTGCCTACGAACTCATCCTGGCCAAACCGCTCGAGCGTGTCGGCGAGACGCCTCACGCCGTTCTGGCACGTCATGCCATACATGCCAATGATGAACTCCTCGCCACCCCAGCGTCCCACGACATCATTGCCGCGAAAGTCTCGCCGCAGGCGCTCTCCGAGCTGCAGCGCAGCATTCTGCGCGCGTCTGGTTATCGCGTCGAGGTCGCCTGCGACGGTCGTGAAGCGCTCGACGCGCTGGGCACCAAGGGCGACTTCGACATCGTCGTCACGGACCTGCAGATGCCCGAGATGGATGGGCTGGAGTTGCTGGCTGCAATTCGGGCTGATCCCGAGCGCTCGTCGCTGCCGGTCGTCGTTGTCACCTCGCGCGGCTCTGAGGAGGACCGCAAGCGAGGAGCGCAGGCCGGCGCAGACGCCTACATCGTCAAGGATGAGTTCGACCAGCAGGCACTGTTGGAGACGGTCAAGCGTCTCGTCGGGGCACAATGAGCAAGCCTGCAACCGTACGACCGCGCAGCGAGGTGATCGGCATCTGCGCCTCGACGGGCGGACCGCGGGCGCTGCTGGAAGTCGTAGGGCGACTCCCGGCTGATTACAGGATCCCGATCCTCGTGGTCCAACATATGACCCCGGGCTTCACAGCGGGGCTGGTGGACTGGCTGAACAGCGAACTGGCACTCCCCGTACGCCTGGCGCACGATGACCAGAAGCTTGCGCCGGGTGTCTGGTTCGCACCCGACGGGGCGCACCTGAAGCTCGAGCCCAACCGCCGCTTGGGACTCGATACCGACACGCTCGTTGGCAATCACAGTCCATCTGGGGACGTGCTGCTCTCCAGTATCGCCCGCGTCGCGCGAACGGGGGCGGTGGCTGTGGTGCTGACTGGGATGGGACGCGATGGCGCTGAGGGCCTGGCAGCCGTGGCTGCCGGAGGTGGGCGGACGATCGCCCAGGACGAGCAGAGCTCAGGCGTCTACGGGATGCCACGGGCCGCCACGGAACTCGGAGCAACGACGGTGCTGGCGCCAATGGCGATCGGAGACGAGCTCGCAGCGCTGGAGCGGATCGGGGAGCGGACATGAGCCTCGCACTGAGCGAGGTCGCGCGCGTGATCCAGCGCGAGAGCGGGATCGAGCTAGGGCCTGCTCAGCTTCCGTCGCTCAGCGCTGCTATCGCAAGGGTCAATCACGGCCTCACGGCCGAGGCGCTGCTCGATCGGGAGCTCTCGACCGAGATCCTTCAGCGGCTGATCGACGAGGTGACCGTCCGCGAGACGTTCTTCTTCAGACATCGATCGGAGCTCGACGCGATCGACTGGTACTCCCTGCTCGACGCCGCCCGCGCTCGCGGATCGCGCGTCGTGCGCGTGTGGGTCGCCGGGTGCGCCTCCGGCGAGGAGGCCTACACGGTGGCGATCCTCGCATGCGAGGCGTTCGCGTGCGCCACTCCGCCGGTGCGTGTGCTCGGGACCGACATCGCGTCCACAGCCCTGGAACAGGCGACTGCAGGTCGCTACGGCGAGCGCGCCGTACGCACCCTGCAGGCGAGAGTCCGCGAGCGCTATTTCTCGAGCAATGACGGAGCGAGCTGCGTCGCTGAGCAGCTGCGCGCACTTGTCGAGTTCCGCCGACACAACCTCGTGCGCGACCCGATCCCGCCACCGGGCGAGCAGCCGTTCGACGTGATTCTGTGCCGCAACGTCCTGATCTATTTCGATCGGCCGACGGTCGAGCACGCTCTGGGGGCGCTCGAGGGCGCCCTGGCGCCGGCCGGCCTGCTTCTGCTAGGCGCGGCGGACCGGCTCTCCCGTCAGCGTCTGCCGATCCCACAAGTCCGCCGAGCAGGTGGAGTCGGACCGCGACCCGCACGTCCGCACGCGCTCCTCTGCGCAGCCCTTGTACGCCCCTCCGGACAAAATCAAGCAGACGCGGACATCGAGCGCTCGACGCCGGTCGTCGGTCAACCAGGGCAGGCCTCGGAGTACTCGCGGCCAACGCCGGCCGATGCCATCAAGGCCGCCGACCGTGGCGAGCTCGAGCGTACGGTGCGGATCGCTCAGGATGTGCTCGCAGGGGACCCACTGGACTCCCAGGCGCACTTCATACTCGGCGCCGCCGAGCTCGCGCGTGACGACGCCCGAGCCGCGGTGGAGCCGTTGCGACGCGCTTTGTTCATCGACCCCAACTTCGGCCTCGCCGCCTTCAAGCTTGCGCGTGCGCACGACGCGCTGGCGGAAGTCGGACCCGCGCGACGCGCCTACGAACGCACCCTGCGCACGCTCGACCACTATGGGCCGAAGCAGACGGCACGCGCAGATCAGCTTGATTTGCTGGACATGACCGCCGCCTGCCATACCCGCCTGCAGGAGCTCTCACAACAGCCACACACCCCATGACGCGACCTGCGCGCGCTCCAGCGATCGAACGCCGTCTTCCAGGTGCTCAGCCCGCGGCCGGCCCGCGCCCAAACCCCGGGTGCGCCTCACCAAGCGACGCCACCAGCACCTTTCCAGTCAAGCGCCCGAGCGACCTAGCGACCGGTGAAATACCGTCGGCGGCAGCGGCGTCTAGCACTCGCGGGTCGATCAGGTCGTACGTCCGCCCCCCGCGCACGACCTGCCCTCCGCCCGCGAGCACGTTGCGCACCCAGTCGGACTCCTCGCCATAGAGAATCACGATTGCAAGGGTTCGGCCTCGCCTGTATGCGTTCACCGGCGTTCGATAGCGGACCCCCGATCGCCGTCCCCGGTGGCAGACGATCGCCCAGGGCGCCAGCAGCCATGCGTACTGGCGCTGGATCGGGTTGGTGACGGCACGGTTGAACCTGGCAACGCGCCGCGAGAGCTTTACCGCCATGACGTAAACCCTAACCTAAAGGAAAACTACACCCAGTTGACATTTACAAGGCTTGTTAGTTTATAGCACCGCGCGGATCGGAGGATGAGATGTCGCAAGTGATCAACAACATGCCGCTCTACTGTTCGGGCGGCGCGCGGGCGATCCCGGTGCACTTCGCAAGCGCGATCAACTCCAAGTCTGCCACGCCTAGGAGCATCGAGAGCTGAACCCGATGAGCTATCTGGTTGCGACGGTGTCTGCGCTGTGTATGTTGGCGAGCGTGCTCAGTGCGCCGGCGTCGGCGCGTGTGAGCGTCTTCCAAGCACCGCACATGGACGCGGTAGCGCTCGCCGGCCCAGGGGCTGTAGTGGCGCCGGACCAGCAGCTGGTCGAGCTGGTCACCTCGGGCGCACCTCCGAGCGTGCTCGCCGAAGGCCCGGGGCTCAGCGGCTCTCACGGCAGCTACGACGAGTACACAGAAACGCTGTTGCAATTTGCGGCATCGGCGCAGGCGTTCGCCTACCAGACGGCTTCGCAGGGGAGCTATGAGGCTGGGGCGACCGGCCTCTACAACCTGACCGGGTTCGGCCCGCTGGCCGGGCCGTACAGCACGTTCCCTGGCGCACCCGACGTGGCCTCGTGCAGCACCGGCTACCCCGACGTTTCGTTTCTATCGGAAGGACCTCTCGGTGCTCCTGATCTGCTGTCGGGAGCGTTCGCGGTCGACGGACCTCGCCTCGCGACCTGGCCGAGCTGCACCAGTGCTGACGCCGTGCTCGTACGCGACATCCAGACGCCGGGAGTCGATCTGCAGGTCAAGCTCCCCGACATTGGTTCGCCCGACGAAATGGGGGGCCCGCCAGACGAGGTGGGGGAGCTCGCGCTGTCAGGCGAAATGCTCGCGGTGGTGCTCGGCACTAGCGACGCCGACGGCATCCTACCGTTGGCTCCCGAGTTCCTGGTCGTCGAGAATGCCGCGACGGGCAGGTTCCTGTACAGCAGCGTGAACCTCGCTCGCGGCGGTCCGATCGCCGTGCAGAGCGACGGCACCGCCGTAATCCAGATCCCGCAGGAATCCTCCGGCGGACACCTGTCCGCCACCACGTACGTCGTCAGCCCCGCGGACCCCACGCCGCAGGCAATCTCAACCGGTTGCGTGAGCGCCTACGGGGTCAAGCTCGTCTCCGGCCGGGTCGCGCAGGCCGTCTGCGGCAAGGGCATCGTGACCACCGACCTGACCGGCAACAACGCGGTCACCGTGCTGGCGCTCGGCGAAGTCCCGGTCACCGCGTTCGACTACGACGGCACGAGCACGGCTGCCGTGCGCCCGACGTGCGACGGCAAGGATCAGGTCGAACTCGCCGGCGCGACCGCCGACTCCACGCCGCCCCCGCCGACGAGCTGCAGCGCGACGGTCGCCGCCAGGCGCGTGCGGGTCGTGCGTGGCGGCGCACGCGTGCCCGTCCGCTGCTCCGAAGGCTGCGCCGGGAGCCTGACGCTCAGCCGCGGGCGATCCCACACCAGCGCCCGCTTCGCGCTGCCGGCGCCCGGCGGAACCGTGACGCTGGCGCTTCCGCGCGCGCTGCGCAAGGCGGCGGGCGCGCGCGACGGCACGCTGCTCGCCGCGACGCTCACGGTTGACACGCTCACCGGCGGCAGCAACAACTCACACGGACAAGTGCGGCTCAGCCTGCGGGCAGCTGATACGGGATCATGAGGATTGACTTATTCTTCACAAATGCTCGGGCTCATCCCGACACGCCCCGGCTTGCGCCGCCGCGCGATGCCTGTGCGCCTCACGCGCGAGCGGCTCATCGGCATGCTCGGGGTCACGGCGTTTCTCGCGGGCTCGGTGTACATGGTGGTCGCGCGCAACGGCCTGTACATTCACGCGGACACGGTCGTGCTGTGGGTGGTCGCGGGGCTTGTGGCGCTGTCGCTCACCGATCTGCGCCGCCTCGGTCCGCGGCTGCTCTTAGACTGGCTTCCGATCGGGCTGCTGTTCCTGCTCTACGACTATTCGCGCGCGCTCTCGGACTGGCTCGGGATGCCCACGCATTCGGCGCTGCAGATCAGGTTCGACGAGTTTCTGTTCGGTAAGCCCCTGCTGACAGTCAGGCTCCAGCACTGGCTTCATCAGACCAAAGCTGTGCACTTCTGGGAGTACTCCCTGTTCGGTGTGTACATGACGCACTTCTTCCTGGCGCTCGTCATCGCCGCGCTGCTGTGGCGCTTCGCCTATCCACGCTTCCGCCAGTTCCGCATGCAGCTCGTCGCGCTGTACGTGCTCGGCTTCGCCACATATGTCCTATGTCCCGCCGACCCGCCGTGGCTGGTCAGCCAGAAGCTGCACCAGCTGCCGACGATCTACCGCGCGGTGTTCGAGGTGTGGGGCAAGATCGGGCTGCACGTCGCGGCCGCGGTCGTCAACGGCGGGGACGAACTCGGCAACCAGGTGGCGGCGGTCCCGTCGATGCACGCCGCCACCACGCTGTTCATCTGCCTGTTCTTCTGGCGGGGCGCCCGACCGTGGCTGCGCGCCGTGCTGGTGCTGTACGTGCTGGCGATGGCATTCACGCTCGTGTACAGCGGGGAGCACTATGTCTTCGACGTGATCGTGGGCTGGTTCTATGCCGTGCTGATCGTCGCCGCCGCGTACCTGCTCAGACGCCTGCGTGCGCGCACCCGTGCGACCCACTCGGTCCTGCAGCCGGCGCTCGTTGCACCTGGAGCGGACGGCGAGTCGTTTACAACCGCACCGGGAGCGTCTTGAGCTGGTTGATGAACAGCGATTCGACCGGGAGGGGTGCACCCGCGAGCGCGACCGCCGGATAGCGTTTCAGCGTCTCCTCGAACATGATCTTCAGCTCCAGCCTGGCGAGCGCGGTGCCGAGGCAGAAGTGCCGTCCGCCGGCACCGAAGGCCTGGTGCTCGCAGTCACGGCGCAGGTCGAAGCGGTCGGGGTCCTCGAAACGCGTCTCGTCGCGGTTGGAGGAGACGTACCACATCACTACCTTCTCACCCTCGCGGATCTGCTGCCCATGTAGCTCGGTGTCGCACGTGGCGGTACGGCGGAAGTGCGCAAAGGCGGGGAACATCCGCAGCGACTCCTCGACCGCGCTCGGGATCAGCGACGGATCGTCCACCAGCAACTGCATCTGCTCGCGGTCTTCCATCAGCGCACGCATACCGCTGCAGTAGGTCGCCTTTGTGCTGTCGTTGCCGGCCGCCATCAGCAGGAAGAACCCCATCACGATCTCGTGTTCCTCGAGCTTCTGCCCCTCCACCTCGGCGTGGACGAGAACGCTGGTCAAGTCGTCTGTGGGGTTCTCCTGGCGCGCGGCGATCAGCTTGCGGCAGCGCTCGAAGATCTCGGGGAGGTCTTTCTCGATTGCACCCTCGAAGCCGTCGGGGTTGACGTCGGGGTCGGCGGCGCCGAGCGTCGAGTTCATGAGCCTCGCCCAGATGGCGTCGTCTTCCTCGGGGATGCCCATGAAGTTGCCGATTACACGCGAGACGATCGGCTGGGCGACGTCGGTGACCAGATCACACGTCTCACGACCGTCGAGGCGGTCGAGTACCCTCGTGGCGATCGCCCTGATGGCGTCCTCGTGGGCGGCGATTCGCTTGGGCGTGAAGCCCGCCTGGAAGAGTGCCTTCAGACGGTCGTGCTTGGGCGGATCCATGCCGATGAACATCGCCTGGGCGAGCTCCAGCGGAAAGCCGGCCGCCGCCACGAGCACGCCTCCGCGTTCGGATGAGTAGGTGCGCCAGTCGCGGCTGACGGTGTGAATGTCCTCAGCGGTCGTCACCGACCAGAAGCCGGCCTCCTCGGGGAACTCTTCAAAGCTCGCGGTCCAGTGGATCGGACACTCGCCGCGCATCTGTTTGAACAGCTCATACGGTGGGCCATCGAGCCAGAGCTCGCGCTCGGTGAGTTCCACCTTCTCGATGTCGCGCCCGATCGTCGCCATTGCCAACCTCCGTGGTCGCCCTGCCTGGATGCTGCCTGATGATACTGGCTAGCTGGCCAATTTGGACGGTGAGCTCGGTGCAGTAACAGGCAGTTCTCCGTGCCAACTGCACCCGTCGTCAGACTGCTGGCAGGCGTGATCCGGCCCACCCCTCAACCAAACGTGCCCGGCCGCGGCATCGTGGCCTCCTACGGCGCGCGATTCTGGGTGCTGGTGGTGCTGGTGGGCCTGGGGGCCGGCCTCGGTGGCGCGGCCCTGATCGAGCTGCTGCGCGCGGTTCAGCACCTGGCGTGGTCCTATCGCTCCGGCGACTTCCTGGACGCGGTGAAGCGCACCTCTTCGACGCGGCGGGTACTCGTGCTGCTGGTCGGCGGCATCATGGCTGGAGGGGGAGCGGCGCTGCTCTCGCGTTACAGTCCCGGCGAGGTCTCGGAGGCGCTGTGGCTGCGCAGCGCGCGAGTCCCGTTCTGGGCGAGTATCGCGCGGGGTGTGCATTCGATTGTGATCGTCGCCCTCGGCGCTTCACTCGGCCGCGAGGCGGCGCCGCAACAGGCCGGCGCGGCGGTAGCGAGCGCGCTGAGCGAGTGGGCGCGACTGCCGGAGTGGCAGCGGCGCCTGCTGGTGGCGTGCGGCGCGGGTGCTGGCATGGCGGCGGTGTACAACGTGCCGCTGGGTGGCGCACTGTTCGCGCTGGAGGTTCTGCTGGGGACGCTGACGCTACCGCTGGTGCTGCCAGCGCTGGCGGCCTCCTCGATCGCAACGGCGATCGCGTGGATCGCGCTGCCCACCAGCCCGACGTACACGATCCCCAGCTATCCGATCAGCGGTTCGCAGATCGTGTGGGCGGTGATCGTTGGGCCAATCGCGGGTCTGGCGGCGATTGGATGGATCCGCCTGATCGCGCGGGCGCACGCGCTGCGACCGACCGGATGGATGCGGGTGACGGCGCCGATCGTCATATTCACGGTGCTCGGCGCGCTCGCGATCGTATACCCCCAGCTCCTGGGCAACGGCAAACCGGTCGTGCAGCTGGCGCTAGTCGCGCGCCTGAGCGTCGCGTTGCTGGCGGTGCTGCTCGTGCTCAAGCCGCTGGTGACGGCCGCGTGCCTGGGCAGCGGCGCGCCCGGCGGGCTGTTCACCCCGACGCTCGCCTACGGCGTGCTGCTGGGTGGCCTGCTCGGCCAAGCGTGGGCACAGATCTGGCCGGGCGCGCCACTCGGTAGCTACGCGATCATCGGCGGCGCGGCGGTGCTCGGCGCCTCGATGCAGGGCCCGCTGGCGGCGGTGGTGTTACTGCTGGAGCTCACCCATCACGCGAACGCGCTGATGGTGCCGATCCTGATCGCGGTGGTGGAGGCGACGGTGCTCGCGCGCGTGCTCGGAGCGCCTTCGATCTACTCCGCGCGGCTGTCCGCAACGCCCGAGCAGACGGCCGACGTGCCGCAGGATCTGGACTTGCAAGAGTGGCTGACGGTGCCGGGAGCTGGTACTACTTGAGCCATGCCCCGCGCGATGTGGACCGGCACGATTGGCTTCGGGATGGTGACGGTTCCGGTGAAGCTGTATAGCGCCGTGGATCGCAAGACGGTGCGCTTCCACCAGCTATCGGGCAAGAGCGGCGTGCGTGTAGCGCAAAAGCGCGTGGATCCGTCGACGGGCGATGAGGTCGCCTACGCAGACATCGTTAAGGGCTACGAGCTGGCTCCCGACCGCTACGTGGTGATCGAGCCGGGCGAGCTGGAGGCGCTCGAGCCGAAGAAGACAAAAACAATTGAGATTGAGGAGTTCGTAGATCTCGCACAGATCGACCCGGTGTACTACGACCATCCCTATTACCTGGCGCCGGGCCCGGGCGGCTCCAAGCCCTATCGGCTGCTGCTGGAAGCGATGCGCGAGACGGGCAAGGTCGCGATCGCGCGCGTGGTGATCCGCTCGAAGGAGCAACTCGTGGCGGTGCGCCCGATGGGAGATGTGCTGGGGATGGCGACGATGCTGTTCGCCGACGAAGTGCTGGCGCCGGAGCGCCTCGACGAGGTCGCGGAGGCGGTGGAGGTCAAGACGACCAAGCGCGAGCTCGACATCGCTAAGCAGCTCGTGGACTCGCTGGCTGGCGACTTCAAACCGGAGGGCTTCCACGACACCCACCGCGAGCAGGTGCTCGAGCTGATCGAGCGCAAGGCACAGGGCAAGGCGATCGCCGTGCAGCCGGCGCCCGAAGAGGTGGTCGCGCCAGCGCCCGATCTGATGAGCGCGTTGAAGGCAAGCCTCGACGCGGTGCGCGCACGCGAAGGCGCGAGCGCTGGCGGTAGTACCGGCGCCGCCAAACCGCGCAGAGCCGCCAAGAAGCCGGCAGTCAAGAAAGCCGCGGCCGCAAAAGCCGCGACGAAGAAGCCCACCGCCAAGCGGTAGGCGTGGCCGACGGCAAGCAGGCCGCCCGGCTGAAGCGCTACGGCGCCAAACGCAACTTCGCCGCCACGCCCGAGCCCGCCGCTGTCACCGCCGAGCCTATTGCCGCGACACCCGAGCCGCCCACGAGGGGTGCTACGGCGAGCGACGCGCTGCGGTTCGTGATCCATGAGCACCATGCGACCCGACTGCACTGGGACCTGCGCCTGGAGCGTGACGGGGCGCTGGCGTCGTGGGCGGTCCCGAAGGGGCTGCCGGAGGCGCCCGGCGAAAACCACCTGGCGGTGGCGGTCGAGGACCATCCGCTCGAGTACCTGGACTTCGAGGCAGAGATACCGAAGGGCCAGTACGGCGCGGGCGCGATCACGATCTGGGACAACGGCACGTATGAGCTTCTGAAGTGGGAGCCGCGCAAGATCGAGGTGGCGCTGCACGGCGAGCGGCTGGACGCACGCTACGCGTTGTTTCCGATCGATAAGGACGACGCGCCGAAGAACTGGCTGATCCATCGTATGGACCCGGCGGCGGATCCCGACCGCGAGCCGATGCCCGCACGGATCGTGCCGATGCTCGCGCGCTCTGGCCCGCTGCCTGTTGAGGACGGCCGCTGGGCGTATGAGATCAAGTGGGATGGGGTGCGCGCGATCGCGTACTCGCAACCGGGTGAGCTGCGGCTGGAGAGCCGCAACCTAAACGACATCACCGATAGCTACCCGGAGCTCCTGCGAGTGGGCACCGCGCTTGGCTCACACAAGGCGGTGCTCGACGGCGAGATCGTGGCCTTCGACGGCGACGGGCGCCCCGACTTCGCGGCGCTCCAGCGACGCATGCATACGGCGTCTCGAGCACAGGCCCGCAAGCTGGCGAAGGACACGCCTGTGACGTATGTGATCTTCGACCTGCTGTGGCTCGACGGGCACTCGCTGATGCACGAGCCGTACAGCGAGCGGCGCAGGCGGCTGGCCGCGTTGACGTTGGGCGGCGAGAGCTGGCAGACACCCGAGCACGCGCTCGGGCAGGGAGCCGCGCTGCTGACGGCCACCGCCGAGCAGGGTCTCGAGGGGATCCTCGCCAAGCGGCTGGACTCCATCTATCAGCCGGGAGTGCGCGCGACGGGCTGGGTGAAGGTCAAGAGCGTAGGACGCCAGGAGTTCGTCGTAGGCGGCTGGATGCCGGGTAAGGGCAAGCGCGCAGAGAGCATCGGCGCGCTGCTGCTCGGCGTCCACGATCGCGACGGGCAACTGCGCTACGTCGGACGCGTAGGAAGCGGATTCAGCGACAGCGAGCTCCAGCGCCTCTCTGACCTGCTCGCGCGATTGGCACGCCGCACACCTCCGTTCACTGCCGGCGAGCAGCCACCCCGAGGCGCGATCTTCTGCAAGCCCGAGCTCGTGGTCGAGGTCGAGTTCGCGCACTGGACCGAGAGCGGCAACCTGCGCGCGGCGACCTACAAGGGCTTGCGTGAGGACAAGCCAGCCGAGCAGGTCATCCGCGAGGGGGAGCCGGACAGGACGAAGACGTCTGACGCAGGCTCATCGACGGGCGGCCCGCCGCCTCGCGAGACACGGCTGCAAGAGACGCTGTCGATACACAGCCGCGGCGCCAAGCAGGCCGAGGTGACCATCGCGGGGCGCGAGCTCAAGCTGTCGAACCTCGACAAGGTGCTCTACCCACGGACGGGCTTCACCAAGGGTGATCTGATCGCGTACTACGCCACAATCGCACCGGTCCTGCTGGGCCATCTCGCCGAGCGTCCACTGACGGTCGTCCGCTGGCCGGATGGCGTGGAGGCGAAGTCGTTCTTCCAGAAGCAGGCGCCCGCGCACCGCCCCGAGTGGGTACGCACGGCGACGGTGGCCAGCGAGCGCAAGCCGATCGACTACACGCTTGCGGACGATCTGCCAACGCTCGTGTGGCTGGCGAACCTCGCAGCGATCGAGCTGCACGTCCCGCTTGCGCGAGCCGCGGCGATCGACCGCCCCACCGCGCTCGTGTTCGACCTCGACCCGGGCGCTCCGGCGAGCATCGTCGAGTGCTGTCACGTCGGCCTGCAGCTGCAAGGGATGTTCGAGCACCTCGGCCTGCACAGCTTCGCCAAGACGTCCGGCTCCAAGGGACTGCAGGTGTACGTACCGCTCAACTCCGACGGCGTCACGTACGAGCGCACGAAGCCGTTTGCCAAGGCGGTAGCCGAGCTGCTCGAGGGCGCCGAACCGGACGTCGTCGTCTCGCGCATGACCAGGGCCCGACGCACCGGCAAGGTGCTAATCGACTGGAGCCAGAACGACGCCAAGAAGACGACCGTGTGCGCGTACTCACTACGCGCAAGCGAGCGCCCGACCGCGTCGACACCGCTGGACTGGGACGAGATCCGCGCCACGCGCGACGCGGAGGATCCCGCCGGCCTCACGTTCGAGGCCGGGCACGTGCTCAAGCGGGTGGTCGAGCGAGGGGATCTGTTCGGACCGGTGCTGTCGCTGGTGCAGGAGCTACCGAGCTGATCGCTACTCGAACCCCGGCGCACTCCACCCGGGCGTCACATCCGGCAGGCCGTCGCTGACGCGATCGGGGAAGCGCGCGGGGCGCTTCTCGAGGAACGCGGTGATGCCCTCGACGGCATCCGCGGACTGGCCGCGGGCGACCATGCCGCGCGAGTCGGCGCGGTGGGCGAGCATCGGGTGCTCGGCGCCCAGCATCCTCCACATCAGACGCCGAGCCAGCGCAACGGATACCGGCGCGGTGTTCTCGGCGATCTCGCGGCCGAGCGCACGCGCTGCGTCGAGCAGCTCCGCTTTCGGGTGCAAGCTGCGCACCAGCCCGCCGTCGAGCGCCTCCTGCGCCGAGAACACGCGGCCCGTCGCAACCCATTCCATCGCGCGGCTGATGCCCACTACGCGCGGCAAGAACCAGCTCGAGCACGCCTCCGGGATGATGCCGCGGCGCGCGAACACGAAGCCGATACGCGCGTCGTCCGCCGCCAGGCGCACGTCCATCGGCAGCGTCATCGTCGCGCCTACGCCCACCGCCGGCCCGTTGATCGCCGCGATCACAGGCTTCGTCGAGTCGAAGATCCGTAGCGTCAATTCGCCGCCGTTGTCGCGCGCCGGCCCTGCGTTCTCGCGCTTGCTGTAGTCGAATGTGTCACCGCCGCTCGCCAGGTCCGCGCCCGCGCAGAAGCCTCTACCCGCGCCCGTCACGACGATCGCCCGCACGTCGTCGTCGGCGTCCGCCCGGTCAAATGCAGCCCGCAACTCGAGGCCCATCTGCGCCGTCCACGCGTTCAGCCGCTCAGGTCGGTTCAGCGTGATCGTCAGCACGCCGTCCGCCGCATCAGTGGTGATCTGCTCGAAGTCCATGCTCGCCGCCGGGGATCATAGGTCAGCTGCTGCCGACGCCCGGAGTTGCCAGAGCGTGCGGTCGACTACCGACAGCAGCCGGCCGGCTACAGGCGTGTGCAGCCAGCTGTAGCCGGTGGTCACGGCTGCAAGAGCCTGCGCGCCGCCTCGGCGACATCGTGTTCCAGCCAGGAAGGCAGCCTCCCGCCGTCGCGTGCGTACCGCCGGATGGCCGCGTTCGGCAGATCGACCACAGCGCGCGTGATTGCGTCTACCGCACGGGCGTCGGCCCGCCCTCGCAGCGCTTTGGCTAGCCCGGCGACGGTCGTTTCCAGCGGAGCATTGATCGCCCGCAGGCGCGCGCGGAATCTGTCGTCGGGGTCAGCATCCAGGAGATCGTCGCGGCGCAGCGTCAGGAGCAGACGTGCGTCCTCGGGCTGCTCGTGGGCAAAGCCGATCGGTGAGATCGCCATCGCCACCGCGGCCTCCAGCGGGTCGGCGTGCGCCGCCGCCGCCAACGCGCGGCGCTGGAAGCCCTCCAGCGCACGCAGCCACGCCGCGGCGAGCACCCCGTCGCGGTTGCCGAAGCGGTGGTAGAGCGTGCCTACCGGTGCCTCGCTCGCCCGCGCGATCGCCGCGACCGAGGTCGCGCGCGGCCCGTCACGCAGGACGAGCGCGCGAGCCGCGTCGAGGATCCGGTCCGTGTCGTGCTTGCGCGGAGGTGCCATCGATATAGTACGTTTACTCTATATGGAGCGATTGCCCTACATCGATGAGCATTCCATAGTCATCGGAGCGAGCCGCGAGCGCGTGTGGGGCGTGCTGGCGTCGGCGCTGCGCGCGAGTCTGGGTCGGACCGCACCGACACCACTGACGCGACTGCTGGGACTCAAGCCGGCACAGTCCCGCGGCGAGCGCAGCGGCACGCTGCACCCAGGCGACGCGCTGCCCGGTTTCACGGTGGCAAAGGCCGATATTCCGGAACGCCTGGCTCTGCGCGGTCAGCACCGGTTCTCCCGCTACGCGCTGACATTCGAGCTCGACCCGACAGGCGAGAACTGCTGCACCCTGCGAGCCCGCACCTGGGCTGAGTTCCCGGGCCTCACCGGTCGCGCCTACCGTGCGCTCGTGATCGGTAGCGGCGGACACCGGCTGGTCGTCCGGCGCTTGCTGCGCAACATCGCCCGCCGCACATGATCGTGGGCGCAAACTGGGGAGCGAGCGCCGACGAGCGTGCGCTGCCGATGGCGTGCGAGGGTCTCCTGGCGGATGCGCCGGTTCGGTTGCACCGCGCGGTGTCGGTCCACGCTCCGGCTTCGCTGGTGTTCCGCTGGCTCTGTCAGCTCAGACTCGCCCCCTACAGCTACGACCTCATCGACAACCTCGGGCGCAGGAGTCCCCGCGAGCTCGTCCGCGGCATCGAGCAGCTCGAGGTCGGGCAGCGCTTCATGTCGATCTTCTCGCTGACGTCCTTTGCGCACGACGAGCACATCACGCTCCGCAGCCGCCGGACCGCGGTGACATACGCGGTGATCTCCAGCGACGGACCGACGCGTCTGCTCGCGCGCGTCCTGTTCGACCCGCCGGGAGGGCGTCTCGGCGCAGCACTGACCGGTCGCGCGCTGGCTCTCGGCGACCTCGTGATGATGCGCAAGCAGCTACTGACGCTCAAGCTGCTCGCGGAGCGCGACGCTACAGCTCCGAACCCGTGAGCTGACGCTCGTATGGTCCGCGCCCCGTCAGGCACACGGCGCCGCAGCGCGCGGCGAGGGCGAGGGCATTCGCGAGCGCGAGGCCGGTGCCGAGACCGTACGTGAGCCCCGCCGCAAACGAGTCCCCGCAGCCGTAGGAGTCCGCCGGTTCGCCCAGCGGCGGCGCGGCTGCCCAGCGGCCGGTCTCACCGCCGCGACGCCGGTAGCGCCCGCCGCGCTCCCCCTCCGTCCAGACCACGAGCTCCGCCTCCTCCTGCGCACAGGCAGCCGCACGCAGCTCGATCTCGTCATCGCCGCTCATCACGAGCGCATCGAGCGGCACACCGTGACCGACGGCCGAGCGGGCGCGCGGGCTCGCCACGAGCACCCTCGCCGCCGCACGCGCGGCGCGCAGCGCGCCCTCATCCCCAGCCGTCACGTACACGGCGTCGAACCCATCGAGCGCATCCCCCACGACTCCACGGTCGCCCGCGAGCGGGTCGCCCCCGAACGCTGTGCCTCCGGGCGGGTCGCCTGCGAGCTGGTCGCTTGCGAGCGGGCCGCCCGCGAGCGGGTCGCCTGCTAGCGGCTCCAGCCGCGGCCCGAACGTCGTGATCGTTCGCTCGCCGACCGCGTCCACCAGCGTCACCGCGCGGCGTGTTGGAGCATCGACGAACGACGCACACACGTTTACGCCCAGCTCGCTCAGCCGCGTCGCCGACCGTCGGCCGTAGTCATCGTCACCGAGCGCCGTCACCAGCACCGCCGCGCCCGCCAGGCGCGCCAGCTGCACCGCCGCGACCGCGCCACCGCCAGCCGGCTCCTCGAACGGATCGCGCGCGTGAATCACCTCGCCGGCACACGGCACGTGCGCCACGCGTGCGAACTGCACCCACTCGACGTGGCCCACCACCGCAACCTTCGGTCGGCTCATCGGCACGCGCGCCAGTCTCACACACCGCGCGCGCGTTCTCCCCAGTCCATGAATAACGCAAACGCCGCGTCCACGCGGTCGCGTTCTCCGGTCGTCAGAAGGTCGAGCAGTAGTCCACGAACGACCGCAAGCTCGAGCGTCGCCCGCTCTGGCTCGGCTCCCATCAGCCAATCGGCGATCACGCGGTCGAGAAACGGCCGGAAGCGCTCCGGCTGATGAAGCGCGAGACCGTACGCCTCGAAGAACGATCGGAAGAACGCCACACGCTCAGGGCTCGACGTCCACTCCCAGACGCCTTCCAGCGGCGCCCGCTTCGACTCCCCCTCCATCTGTGCGTGCATCGCGCGCAGCCTGTCGCGTACGCCGTTGAGGATCGCGCTGAGCAGCTCCTCCTTGCTGCCGAAGTGATGGACGAGCGTGTTCGGCAGGACCCCGAGGGCCTCCGCCAGCGGCCGCAGCGTCAGATCGGCCAGCCCCCGTTCGACCGCATAGTCGACCGCCGCCTCCAGCAGTTGCGCGCGGCGCGCCGGATCAACCGAACGAGCCACTGTACATTCCTTGTACGATTGTGCAATCATAGCGGGTGTGCGGACGCTGAACCCCGCCGCGGATCCTGAGTCGGGTCATGCCATGAATCCTGCTGCGGATCCTGCCCTGAACCCCGTCTTCGCTCCCGACTCGGTCTCGATCGGCTACCTCCTGCCGACGCGCGACGCTGTGACCCTCGCTCGCCCCGCCGCCGGACCGCTGCTCGCGCTGGGAGAACGCGCAGAGGCACTCGGCTTCGACGCCGTCTGGGTCGGCGACGGCCCGCTCGCGCGTGCGCGCCACGATGCGCTGCTGATGCTCGCCGCGCTGGCCGCACGCACCGAGCGGATCGCCCTCGGCAGCGGCGTGCTGCTCGCCGCCCTGCGCCCAGCGCTGCTGCTCGCTCAGGCCTGCACGACGCTCGATCAGCTCACCGAGGGGCGATTCGTGCTCGGCCTCGGCGCTGGCTTCCCGTTCCCCGAGACCGAGCGCCAGTTCCAGGCTGTCGGAGTACCCTACGCGGGCCGGGTCGGGCGCCTGACCGAGACCATTGCAGCGTTGCGAGCGCTGTGGCGAGACGCCGGCACGTCGATCAGCTTCAGCGGTCGCCACATCGAACTCCAGGACGTCGCGCTCGAGCCCCCGCCGTGCCGCGCCGGCGGGCCGCCGATCTGGCTCGCGGGAGCGGGCGAGGCGGCCGAGCGACGGGTCGGCGAGCTGGCCGACGGCTGGCTGCCCTACCCGCCGAGCGCCGAGCAGTACGCCGCCGGCTGGGCGCATATCAAGACCGCCGCGGCCGCCGCCGGACGCATCGCGCCGCCGCTGCCAGGCCTGTACGCCACGGTTGCCATCGACGCTTCCGCGCACCTCGCGCGGGAGCGACTGCGGCGCAACATCGAGCGCTACTACAACCAGCCGCTCGAGCTCATGCAGTCGATCCAGGCGATCTTCGCCGGGACGCCCGAGGAAGTACGCGACTGGCTCGATCAGTACATCGACGCCGGCGCGCGGCACATCGTGCTGCGCGTAGCCGACGAGCAGGCCGAGCGAGGACTAGAGGACGCGGCGCATGTGCGCGAGCTGGCCCGTGTAGAGCAACCGATCGCATGAGCGACATCCCCACCCCCGCCCAAGTCCGCGACACGATGCCGTTCGCCGTGCACATCGGCGTGGAGCTGCTCGACGTCCGCGCCGATCTCGTCCGCGGCAGGCTCGACTGGCTGCCACAGCACTGCACCGCCGGCGGCCTGATGCACGGCGGCGCGCTGATGGCGCTCGCCGACACCTGCGGCGGGGTCTGCGCGTTCCTGAATCTCCCCGACGGCGCCGTCGGCACCGCGACGATCGAGTCCAAGACCAACTTCCTGCGTGCCGTCCGCGAGGGGACAATCCTCGCGAGCACGCGCCCGCTGCACACGGGACGAACGCTGATCGTGCTCGAGACTGAGATCACCCGCGCGGACGGCGCGCTGGCGGCAAAGGTCACACAGACCCAGGCGTTCCACTATCCCCGCGGAACGCTCCCCCCTGTACCCAAGACATAGAATTTCTCGCCATGACCCCGCTGGTGCTCGTCGAGGAGCCCGCCCCGCATGTCGTTCAGCTCTCGCTCAACCGACCCGAGCAGCTGAACGCGATGACCGCCGAGCTGTGCGAGGCGCTGCACGTGGAGCTGCACAGGATCGCCGCCGAGCGTGCGTGCCGCGCGGTGATCCTCACCGGCGCTGGGCGCGGCTTCTGTGCTGGCGTCGATCTCCGCGGCTACGGCGCAGCGCCGGGCAATAACAGCAGCGACGAGCCCCGCGACCGCCTCGCCAACCAGCAGCACATGTCCACGCTTGTGCTCGGGCTTCGCGCCCTGCCGCAGCCGGTAATCGCCGCCGTCAACGGCCCGGCCGCAGGGCTCGGCCTCGCGCTGAGCCTCGCGTGCGACATCCGCTACGCCAGCCCCAAGGCGGTGTTCCGCGCGGCCTTCATCAACATCGGCCTGTCCAACTGCGACATGGGCACCAGCTGGCTGCTCCCGCGCCTGATCGGCGCCTCGCGCTCGCACGAGCTGATGCTCACCGGACGCAGGTTCGACGCCGAGGAGGCGCTGCGGATCGGCCTGCTCGCCGACGTGGTCGACGAGGAGCGGCTGCTCGAACGCGCGATCCAAGCAGCCGAGCAGATCGCCGCTCTCTCACCCTGGGGCGTGCGCCTGACCAAGCAGGGGATGTGGAGCGCCCTGGAGATCCCCTCCGAGCACGCCGCCGTCGAGTACGAGGACCGTCAGCAGATCATGGCCACGTTCAGTCACGCCGTGCCCGAGGCCGCCGGCGCGTTCCTGGAGAAGCGTCCCGCCAGCTTCGCCGACTAGCGATGAGCGACCCGTGCGACCGATGAACACGACTGCTCGACCGATGAACGACCTGCTCGACATTCGATGAGCGACCTGTTCGACGTCTCCGGCAAGACCGCGCTCGTCACCGGCGGCTCGCGCGGCATCGGGCTGATGATCGCCCGCGGCCTCGTGCAGGCCGGCGCGCGCGTGATCGTCTCCTCGCGCAAGAGCGCCGACGTCGAAGCGGCCGCCAAGGAGCTCGCCGCGTTGGGTGACTGCCACGCGATCGCCGCAGACATATCAACATCTGAAGGCGCCCAGGCGCTCGCCGCCGCGACCTGCGAGCGCTTCGCCTCGCTCGACATCCTCGTCAACAACGCCGGCGCCGGCTGGGGCGCGCCGCTGGAGGAGTTTCCGGCGAGCGGCTGGGACAAGGTCACGCACACGAACGTCGAGGGCGTCTTTCACCTGACCGTCGCGCTGCTCGCAGCGCTGCGCGCCGCCGCCGACCGCGAGAACCCCGCGCGGGTCATCAACATCGGCTCAGTCGACGGACTGCGCACGCCGTCGCTGGAGAACTACAGCTACAGCGCGAGCAAGGCAGCCGTGCACATGCTCACCCGCCACCTCGCCAAGCGCCTGGCGAGCGACCACATCACCGTCAACGCCATTGCGCCCGGCCCGTTCCAGAGCAAGATGACGGCCTTCATGCTCGACGATCCCGACAATCGCGAGATGGTCGAGCAGATGGTGCCGCTCGGGCGCATCGGCCGACCCGACGACGTCGCCGGCCTCACCCTGTTCCTGTGCCTCGCGCGCCGGCGCATACATGACCGGAACGGTGATCCCGCTCGACGGCGGGATCACCGGCTGTAACTGACCAGTCGAAGCTGTCAGACCGGCTCGGGGCGATACGGGCCGGGCTTGGGTCTCACCTTGCCGCCGGGAAACGCCAGTCGCAGGATCGTGCGATGGACCGTGCCGAGCTGCTTGTGCAGCGGGCCCGTGTTGTAGGGCAGCCCGTAGCGACGGCAGATGTCGCGTACCCGCGGTGCAATCTCCGCATAGCGGCTGGAGGGCATGTCCGGGTACAGATGGTGCTCGACCTGGAAGCTCAGGTTGCCGGCGAGCAGGTGAAACAGCGGGCCACCATCAATGTTCGCGGCACCGAGTAGCTGGCGCACATACCAGCCGCCGCGGGTCTCATCGGCGACCTCCTCCTCGCTGAACGTGTACGTCTGGTCGGGGAAGTGCCCGCAGAAAATGATCGAGTACGCCCACACATTGCGCACGATGTTCGCCGTGAAGTTGGCCGTTAGCGTCGACTTGAAAGAGCTCCGCCCCGAGGCGAGCGATCCGCGGCTCGCTGCCAGCGCGGACAGCGCTGACAGCGCCGGGAAGGCAATGTAGTCCTTGACGATCTGTCTGCGCGCCTTCACGCCGATCGCCTTCAGCTCCTCGATCACCTGCTCCTTGGACTTCTCGCCGGAATGGATCGCGCCGCGGTTGAGATCGTGAACCGCCACCCCCCACTCGAAGAAGCCCATCAGCAGCAGGTTGTACAGCGGCTGGAACAGGTACACCGGATGCCAGCGCTGGTGCGGATCGATGCGCATGATCTCATAGCCCAGGTCGCGGTCCTTGCCGCGGATGTTCGTGAACGTATGGTGCTCGTAGTTGTGCGAGTGACGCCACGCGTCGGCCGGCGAGGCCGTGTCCCAGTCCCAGCTCTGGGAGTTGATGTCCGGGTCGTTCATCCAGTCCCACTGGCCGTGCATCACGTTGTGGCCGATCTCCATGTTCTCGAGGATCTTCGCCAGCGACAGCGACGCCGTGCCCGCCAGCCACAATGGCTTGTAGCGCGAGCCGAGCAGCAGCGCACGCGCCGCCAGCACGAGCTGGCGGTGCAGCCTGATCGTGCTGCGGATGTAGCGCGAGTCGCGCTCGCCGAGGTCGGCGTACACCTCGTCGTGAATCGCGTCGAACTCGCGGCCCAGCTGCTCGATCTGCGCGGGCGTCAGGCGCGCCAAGGGGCTCTCCGGCTCATCGCTGCGGTCGCTCGGAAGACTCCCGAGGTCGGGGCTTGGCTCGGCTGAGGGGCTCTCCATCTGGATTGCAGACACGGCGATTTCCTTTGCTCGTTGGGTTACAGATCGATCTCGACCGCGCCCTCGGGCGCGTTGATGCAGGTTTGGAGCATTTCGCCGGGCTGACCGTGGACGCGACCGGTACGCAGATCACGCACCTGCCCCGCGCGCAGCCGCCCGACGCAGCTGTGACAGATGCCCATGCGACAGCCGTACGGCAGCGTCACGCCCGCGCTCTCGCCGGCCGCGAGGATCGGCTGGCGCCCGTCGCTGTCGACCTGGACGTCGCTGGCGCAGAAACGGATCGTCCCGCCCGTACCGCGCTGGCCGGGCGGTAGATCACTCGCCAGATGCTCGTCCGGCTGGAAGTGCTCGACGTGCAGCCGCTCGGGGTCGCCGTCGCGCGTCCAGCGCTCGCGCATCGCCTCGAGCAAGCCCGCCGGCCCGCACAGGAACGTCTCGCGCTCGCTCCAGTCCTCGCACAGCTCCGCGAGCCGACCGGGCGTCACGCGGCCCTGCTCGCCGGTCAGCTGCTCGTGCAGCCGGTAGCCGCTGTGGCGGGCGCGCAGCGCGTGCAGCTCGCGCGCGAAGATGACCCCCTCGGCGGTGCGTGCGCAGTGAACGTGGACCACATCCGCCAGCCCACCCTCGCGTGCGAGGCCGCGCAGCATGCTCATGATCGGCGTGATCCCGCTACCGGCGCTGATGAACAGCAGCCGCTCGGGTAGTGGATCGGGCAGCGTGAAGGTGCCTTCGACGCCCCCCAGCCGCACGATCGTCCCCGGCCGCACACGCCTGAACAGGAACGGCGAGACCTTGCCATCGGGCACGAGCTTCGGCGTGATCGCGATGCAGCCGTCCGGGCGTACGGGATCAGAGGTCAGCGAGTACGCCCGCCAATGGTGGATCCCGTCGACCTCGATGCCCAGCCGCAGATACTGGCCGGGACGATGGCCCGGCCATTCCCAGCCTGGCTTGATCAGCACCGTGACCGCGTCCGGCGTCTCGCGCTCGATGCGCTCGATGCGCCCACGCAGCTCGCGTGTCGACCACAGTGGGTTAACCAGCTCCAGGTAGTCGTCCGGCAGCAGCGGCGAGGTGAACGAGCGGATCAGCCCCAGCGCCCTGCGCCGCCCCGTCGAGACCGCGGGAACCGCACCGCGTTCAGCCACGGGCTTCCCCTCGGAGGCGGATCCGGCCGGATTGGAATGCCCAGATAATCATGACGCCGAACTATGTTACCTCAAACGAGGGCACATGAAACGTAGTATCCTGAAATGGCGATGGGAAGCACGACCGTGGACACGACCGACAGCGCCGCTCCGCAGCGCGGGCGCTCCCAAGCGGATTACGACCTCACGGTCGAGCAGCTCGCCGCCGAGGTCGGGATGTCGGTGCGCAACATCCGCAACCACCACACGCGCGGCCTGCTGCCGCCGCCGGAGGTACGGGCGCGAGTGGGCTACTACAACGCTGAGCACGTGGCGCGCCTGCGGCTGATCCTCGACCTGCAGGCCGACGGCTTCAATCTCGCCGCAATCGAGCGGCTGTTGAGCGGATCGGACGGCCTGGCCGAGCGCCTGCTCGGCCTGCGCACGGCGGTCACGACACCGTTCGAGCCCGAGTCCCCTGAGCTCATCACCGCGGAGGAACTGGCGAAGCGCTTCGGCGAGGTCGACGCGAAGGACATCGAGCGCGTCCGCCGCCTGAAGCTGTTGGTCCCACTTGGCGACGACCGTTTCGAAGTCCCGAGTCCTGCGCTGCTCGGAGCCGCCGAACAGGTCGTGGGCCTCGGGATCCCGCTGCACGCAGCGCTAGTGCTCGTCGAGCGCGTCAGTCGCGACTGCGAGTCGATCTCACGGGCGTTCACAAAGCTATTTCTTAGAGAGCTGTGGGAGCCCTTCGACCAGGCCGGCCAGCCCGATGAGGGCTGGGACGAGCTGATCGCGGGCGTCAGCTCGCTCAGACCGCTGGCCTCCGAGGCGCTGCTCGCGTTGTTCAAGCAGCGCATGACCACTCAGCTGGAGGATGCCTTCGGCAAGGTGCTCGAGCACCAGGCCAAGCGCAGGTCCTAGCCCAACCGCCGATGTGTGAGCCTTGCCGTCGCCGGTGGGCGCAGCGCGCCGGGCCCTCGCGCCTACGGCACGAGCACGATCTTGCGGTGCGAGCCAGCCGCCAGACGATGCCAGGCCTCGCCCACCTGCTCGAGCCCAAGCGCGTCGACGTCCACCTTGATCTCGTCGCGGGCAGCCGCCTCGGCCATGCGCATGTACGCCTCGCGCTTGACCTCCGGCGGCGCTGCGAAGTTCGTGTGGCCCATCAGCACGAGCATCTTGCCGCGAATCGCCGCCGAGGGAATCGTCGCCTCCGCGCCCGCCCCGGCGCCGATCTGCACAATGCGCGCGCCGAAGCTCGCCGCGCCCAGCGCTGCCACCAGCGGCGCCCCCCACAACGGGTCGAGCACGACGTCGATCCGGCCGTCGCCCGCCTGCGCCAAGGCCACCGACAGGTCATCGGGGTCGTCCAGGCGCACACTCGCATCGGCTCCAAGCTCCAGACAGCGCGCCAGGCCCTCCGGCGAGCGCGCCGCCGCGACCACGCGCCCGGCGCCCAGCAGCTTCGCCGCCTGCACCGCGATCTGCCCCAGCACGCCGCTTGCGGCCAGCACAAGCACGTGCTCGCCCTCCTTCAGCTGGGCGCGCCAGGTGAGCGCGAGCCACGCCGCCAGACCCGAGATTCCCAGCGCGACCGCAACGCCGTCGGCCACACCATCGGGCACCGGATACGTGGAACGCGGATCGACCAGCGCGCGCTCGGCCATCGAGCCAAACGGAGAGACCGGCGCATCGAAGTACACGCGCTGGCCGTCGAGCCTGCCCACGCCCTCGCGACCGGCGACCGACGGCAGCGGCGGCTTGCCCGCATAAAAGCGCCCCGCGCAGATCGCCACGTCCACCGGATTCAGACCGGCGGCCAAAACCTCCACGACCACTTGCTCGGGTCCAGCCGAAGGCTCCTCGAACTCACCGGCGCTCGGGGTTCCGTACTCGTGCAGGACGGCAGCTCTCATCGTCGGCCCATCCTAGGACTTCGCACCCGCCCCAGCGGGTAACTCTCGACCATGACCGCCGTGATCGAGCGCTTCGGCGTGCTGGGGGTGTTCCTGCTGATGGTGCCTGAGAGCGCCTGCATCCCGATCCCCAGCGAGGTCACGCTGCTGTTCTCCGGAGTGGCCGTCCATCAAGGCTGGATGAGCTTCCCGCTCGCAGTGCTGGCAGCCACCGCCGGAAACCTGCTCGGGTCGCTGCTCGCCTACGCGCTCGGCGCGAGCCGGCTGCTGGCGGGTATTCCCGGCGCCCGCGTCGTGCTCGGGCGATGGGAAGGGCTGTTCGAGCGTCACGGTACGCGCGCAGTCTTCGTCGCGCGGCTGCTGCCGCTGGCGCGCACGTTTGTGTCGCTGCCGGCGGGAGCCCGGCGCGTGCCGCTCGTCGCGTTCGTAGCGCTGACCACGATCGGCTGCGCGCTGTGGGCAGCAGCGTTCGTGCTCGCCGGACTGCTCGCTGGGACCGCGTGGATGGCGGTCAGCTCGCTCCTCGGCCGAATCCTCCTGGGAGTTGGGCTACTGACAGTTGCCCTGAGCCTCTCGCGAGGACTTCGCCCCCGCTGAACGACCCGGCGCCCGACGGAGCACCTGTGCGCCCGGCATAGGACCTAGGCACCCCGAAGAGGATCTGGGTGTAGGCACCCGGCAGACTGAGCACGCGCGGTTGGGCGGTGCGCGCACTCGACGTGCGAAGATCGCCGGGTGCGCCGAGTCAATGTCCTCAGCGACGACTGCGAGTACGACGCGACCGATCCCAACGGCTATCGCTCGGGCAGAGTCGATATCAGTCAAGCGGTCGGCGCGGAGGCGCTCGCCGTGAAGATCATCGAGCTCCCCTCCGGTCAGAGCGTGTGCCCCTACCACTACGAGTACGAGGAGGAGTGGCTCGCGGTGCTCGAGGGCGCGGTGCGCGTGCGCACGCCCGACGGCGAAGAGACGCTCGAGCGCGGCGAGGTCGTCAGCTTCCCCGCGGGGCCGCCGGGGGCACACAAGGTCACCAACCGCGATGGGACGACCGCGCGGGTCATGATGTTCTCGAGCGCCCGCGAGCCCGCGGTGGCGGTCTATCCCGACAGCGACAAGATCGGGGTCTGGCCGGGTAACCGCGACGACGAGGTGATTCTGCGCCGGGCAGACGGCGCGGTCGACTACTTTGACGGCGAGCGCGAGGCGTAGCTCGCAAGTGCGCGGGATGCGGCCGCGTGACGCCGGCGAGCGTCAGAGCGATCGCAGGAAGTCCAGCAGTGGCCCGTTGACCGCGTCGGGATGAGTGAGGTTGGCGGCGTGGGGGGCACCCTCGACGCGCACGACGCCCGCACATCCGGACAGCCCCTGGCAAAGCTCCTCAGCGCGCTCCATCTCGATCGATTGGTCGGCGGTGCCGTGAAACACGATCGCAGGGCACGAGATCTCGCCGAGGCGATCCGAGATGTCATCTCGGTCGAACAGGCAGTCGCCCGGCGCGAGCAAGCTCTCGCGCGCCAGCTTCCTCCACTTCGCTATCCAGACCTGATTCAGCGCCGGATCGCCAATGATCAGGTTGGCGATCGCGTCAGCCAGCTCGTCGACGGGTCCGACCTCCAGCCAGGTCTTCTGCATGTGGCGGTAGGCGGGCAGGCGCTCTGGGTCCTCGACACCCGCCTGAGTGTCGATCAGCACGAGCGCTCGGACGCGCTCGGGGACTAAGAGCGCTGCTCGCAGAGACAGAAAGCCACCCTGCGACATGCCGCCCAGCACTGCACGGTCGATGCCCAGGTGCTCGAGCAGGCCCAGACAATCCCTGGCCGAGTCCCAATAGGTGAACGGCTCCCCGTCGAACTCAGTTTCCCCGAAGCCGCGCTCGTCCCACGTTATGACACGAAACTCCGGCGCCAGCGCGTCGGCCTGAGACGCGAACATCTCGCGGTCCATGAGGAAGCCATGGGAGAGAATTACCGGAGGCCCGTCGCCTCCGCTGTCGTCAAAGCGGATGCGCTGACCATTGACTTCGGCGAATGACATACAACCTCCGATCCCCTCGAGTGATGCAAATATACTCTCCGAACGACAGGCGACACCCAGTGTCAGCGAGCTCGGTTAGATTGCTCCGACATGAACTGGGCACACGCTGTCGTCTGCTCGTCCGGCTGGTGGGCGCGCACCGTTGAGCGCGAGCTGCTCCCCTGGGGCCTCGCCGGAGTCGATCTCGGCGACGATACGCTCGAGATCGGTCCAGGATTCGGTGCCACGACCAGCGTGCTCGCTCGCCGGCCCGGCTCGCTGACCGTCGTCGAGCTCGCGCAGAGCTACTGCGAGCGGCTACGACGCAAGCTCGACGACAACGTCGAGATAGTGCAGGCGGACGCGACCGCCATGCCGTTCGCCGACGGTCGCTTCTCGGGCGTTGTGTGTTTCACGATGCTCCACCACGTGCCGTCGCCGGAATTGCAGAACCGACTTCTATCCGAGGTCTCCAGGGTCCTGCGAGCGGACGGCGTATTCGCGGGCACCGACAGCCTCGGCACCGGTCGAGCGTTCAAGCTGCTGCACATCCGCGACACGCTCGTTCCGGTCCTCCCTGATGAGCTGCCCGCACGCATGGAACGAGCCGGACTCATCGAGCCGCATGTAGACAGCGGCAACCGCTCGTTCCGCTTTCGCGCACGCAAGCCCCACTGACGCACGAGAACGTGCTATCGAACGATCCCGGGCAGTCGTTTTGAGCGACTGCGATGGGAACTTCAACCGGGCGTTGATCTTCTGCCAGGCGCATTCAGCTACTCCGGCTTCGCGGTTTCCATCGAAGCCGTCCGGCTCGGTTCACCTTAGGGAGTCGATGTCGGCCGCGACCTCCGATGCCGCGGTGAACCACCGACGATCGCTTCAACGCCCGCGTTTCCGCAGCCGTTGCTGATTCCCGTAACGCCCGCCGGGAGCTGCAGGAAGCGTTCGATGTGCTCTTCCATTCTGAGGATGTGCTGAAGAGTCGCTGGTGACAGCAGCCGAGTGCTCGTGACGTAGATGTTGTTGGCCGGATGGGGCTTTTTGCACCCGTTCAGGTCTCGGTCCAGGCCGCCTGTGATGTGATAGATGTACTGCCCGTGGACCCTGACGAACTTATGGGTCCGAAGGTCATACGCGGGATAGCTCGAGACATGCGCGGCACGAGCTCCCCCACCGAGTTCGATAACGCCTAGTGCGTCACCAGCCGCGAGTGCACAACCCGAGAAAGCAATGACGGCCACGAAGCTGAGTACCGTCGTTCGTATCGTTTGCGCGCGACGCTTGCAGGCGGGCCGGGGGCTAGGCACGGCGTGTTCGCTGCTATGCAGGCGACCGGCGGCATCCAGCAGATCTGCTTCAAGGCGGGTGATGAAGTCGCTCATCGGTTGCTCTCCTTTGCAACTTGGGTCCGTAGGGCAATCAGGCCACGGCTCACGCGCTTGCGAATGATGTGCTCAGACAGTCCAACGCTCGCGGCGATCTCCGCGTAGTCGCGTTCGTCAACCACGCGTGAGCGGATCGCTTCGCGCTGATCCACGGGCAGCCCGTCCAGTAGCTGCTCAGCAGCAGCCAAGCGCGGATCGAGCAGCTCTTCGATCCGTTCGAGGTCCGCGTCGCTTAGCTCGAACGCAGGCATGCCCAACCGCGCCCTGGCACGGTCTTCGACGGCGCCGCGCCGCGCTGCGTCGACGAGTCGACTCGACGCCATTGAGAACAGCCAAGACCGCGCGGCTCCTCGGGACGCCTCGTAGCAGTCCGCCCTCTCGAGCGCCGCAGCGAATACCTCCGCACAAATATCCGCGGCAAGCTCAGGACGGCGCGTGCGCGACATCAGATATCCGAGCACGCCGGTGACGTGACGGCGATAGAAGACCGCAAACGCCTGCCGGTCAGTTGCGGTCGCTGCGAGCAGCTCAGCATCTGATCGGCGGTCCTCATTCGTCATCTGCCCACACTACGAGCGAGCGGCAATGTTTGTGACCGAGCGCTTGGCGCTTTCAGCGGCCGAGCTGGTCGGGATCGTCGTCGACTGCCGTCGACTCGACGTCAGCCGGCCACGCATCGCGGTCGCGCGACGCAAAGCGTCCTGTCGTTGCGACGAAGCTCATGACACGCCCGGTGTAGTGGCGTGATATCCAGCGACGCGTCAACGTTCGGGTGGGCGGAAGCAGGAGCAGTGCGCCGAAGACATCGGTGACAAACCCAGGAACCACGAGCAGCAAGCCTCCGAGAAATCCGAGCGCGCCATCGATCGCGGCACGAGCCGGTGCACGATGCTCAGACACCGCCAGTGAGACGCGCTCGATCGCCGAGCGCCCCTGGATGCGCAGGAGCCGTGCCCCGAGCACCGAAGTCCCGAGCAGCAATACGATCGCCAGAAGCCAGCCAACCGCGCGTCCGACCTCGATGAAGACGAACACCTCGAGAACGGGCACGCCGATCAGAACAAGCACGAACATCTCAGACTGAGCCTACGCATCCAGTGGGGCGGGCGGCATCCCACGAAGCGATCTGCGGGGGCGCAGCGTAGTTGGTAGCCTGCTCGCGTGGCCGATCCCAACGAGGAGCTGATCAGGCGCTTCTACGCGGCCTTCGCGGATAAGGACGGCGAGACGATGGCGGCATGCTACGCACCTGATGCGCGCTTTTCAGATCCCGTATTCAAGGGATTGCATGGAAAGGAGCCAGGGGGCATGTGGCGGATGCTCACCGGTCGCTCCCAAGACCTGAAGGTAAGGCTGGTCGAACACAAGGCAACCGCTGAGCGCGGGAGCGCGCACTGGCTCGCCGACTACACATTCGCGACCGGCCGGAAGGTGCACAACGACGTACATGCCAAGTTCCGCTTCGAGGACGGCCTGATCGTCGAGCACAGAGACTCCTTCTCTTTCTACAAGTGGGCACGCCAGGCATTCGGCCCCAGGGGATTGGCCCTCGGGTGGACACCTTTCCTCCGCCGCAAGGTGCAGAGCCAGGCACGTGCGGGGCTCGACTGGTTCCTCTCGCAGGCAGACGCATAGCCCTGGCTCTGCAGACATCGACGCGCGGAAGCGATCGCCGCGGATAGCTGCGTCAAGGACACTCCAGGGTGGGGTGGCGTGACGCTGGCATTGTGCCTCGGCTCGCGCGAGGAAGTCGATGCCGTCACCGAGCAGGCCCGCGCCGCCGGCGCGAGGATCAAGCGTGAGCCGGGCGAGACGTTCTGGGTCACTGAAATCACTGAAGCGACGCACGACCGCACCGAGGACCCGCGGCGCGGGCCTCGCGCAGCAGGCCCTCGACACTCGGCGGTCGGCTCATCTCACACCTCTGAGCTCGGAGCCCCCATCACCTCGCGCACCTCGATCGGCTGCTTGATCGGCACGCCATCGGGGCCCGGCGCCGCCGAGATCTTGGCGGCGATCTCGATCGCGCGCGCGGGCGACTCGACGTCCACGATCCGATAGCCCGCGAGCAGCTCCTTGGACTCCGGGAAGGGACCGTCGGTGACGACGGAGGCTCCGAGACCATCGTCGGTGACGAACTTCGCCAGCCCCGGGCCGGTGAGAGCCTGCGCGTCAACCAGCTCGCCGTGCTCGCCGAGCTCCTTGTTCAGGGCTCGTTGGTAGTCGATGTGCGCTTCGACGTCCTCCGGGGCCCACTGCGTCATCGGCACGTCGCAATTCTCTCCGCCTGCATAGTTCTGCAGCAACATGAACCTCATCTTCGCTTCTCCTTGCTCGTTGCGCCTAGATTTGGCGCATTCAATGGTGTGTCGGAGGCCTAAGTCGAGTCTCGACATCGCCTGAGCGCGTCGGGCGGGAGCCGGGGCGTCGAGGGTCCCCTACGGGACCCTGATCTTGAAGCTCCCCACCGAGATCTTGACGGTGTCTTCGGCCGCCTGCATAAGGGGACCGTTGGCGTAGTACAGGGTCACGCTGCCACTGGTAACCCCAGGAGCCAGAGCAGGGCCGAAGGGGAAGCGGTCGATCGTCGCCGTGATGGCCTGCCCGGCGGCGATGTTCGGGCCCTGAGGGATCATGCCGCTGTAGCGGGAGCTGACGCCCTGATCCAGCGGCTGAAAGCTGTCCGCCTGGCCGGCCATCCCCGGGTCATGCCACTCCAGCTCATATTCGCCGCGCAGGCTGGAGATCGCCACCCGCGAGGTAAAACGGATGAGGATCTCCCACCGGCCCCCGGCACCACGGATGAGCTTGGCGTGAATCGGTGTGGCCAACTGTGCTCGCGTTGGCGTGCCGGCTTGGACGTAGCCGAACGGCTCGGGCAGGGACGGAGCGCAGGCCCGTGGGCCATAGATCCACCGCTCTGCAGTCACCAGATGGCAGGTGACTCCTCCCTGATAGTGGATCGCGGTGATCGGACTGTACACCGGGACGTCATCGAAGGCAGCGAGCCCAGCTCGATCCAGACGTCCGCGCGCGCCAGTGTACAGGTGCGTCGTTCCGGTGGTGACTATGAGATAGGCGCCGTCGGGTCCGACGGTCGCGAGCGTGCGAATCTGGCCGCCCGCCGAGTAGGTGAGGCTCCTGGCGTAAGGGCCAAGCATCCCGTAGTAGAGGTTCCGCTCATCCGCGAGCGGACACATCTGGGGGGCCGGGCCGCGAGACGGCGCGTACGTGCCGGGAGGCTCGCAGTGCACGCCCTGGGCTGCGCTTGCCGCTTCGCTCTTGAGTGTGACGCTGTCGAAGATCCGACCCCGGCCATCCAAGAGTGAGCAGTTGAGCCGTTCGACGTTCGTGCTCAGAGGGAGTTCGTGTGCGCGACCATCGTCGCCAAAGGCTCCGTCCTGGCCCAGCGCAACGAGCTTGCCGTCGAGAAGACGACCAACCTGGAGGCAGCCGGCGCCGCGCGTCGTGCTAAGCACCCGCATTCCCCATGGCGGCCCGCCCCGCGGATCCGGCACAGAGATCGGCAGGAGATCAACGGTTCCCGGCGCGATCTCGCCCAGTCCCGCCCGAGGGTCGGCAAATACTGGCACCGACGCGACCGGTGCCCCGAAAGAGATGAGCCCGCTCGCGAACGCCACCGCGGCCCCACCGAGCACCAAAAGCAGCACCACCGGCACCGCCCGCCAGCGCGATCCCCGCAGCCCTGACCAGTGTCGGAGCGCACTGGCCCGCGCTCCGTCCGACTCGCCGATCCGGCCGGCTGCGGCCTCCCGTTGACCACCAGCGGCGTCATCGGCGAGCGCATCCTCGTGGCGTGCAGCCTGGACCAGGATTCGCTGTAGCTCGGGGACTCTCACGTTGTTCCCTCCAGTCGTTGGCGTAGCGCTCGCAACCCGCGGCTAACCCGCTGGCGCGCGACACTTGGTGAGCACTGCAGCGCAAGGGCAAGATCCTCGTAGCCCGTCTCGGCAAGAATTCGACCGCAAACCGCGCGACGCTGATCTTCCGGGAGCTCATCCAGAGCCGCGAGCGCCTCACCGCCCGTCAGCCTGTCGATTCGGGCGATTGCCTCGTCGTCTAGGACGAGGCAATCGCATCCCAATCGCCGACGAACGCGGTCCTGCACTCGTCCACGCGCACGACTCTCCGACAGAACGTGACGCGCGATCCCACACAGCCATCCACGAGGCTCCCCCCGCTCCTCATCGAAGGACCGCCGTCCCGCCAGCGCCCGAGCGAAAGTCTCCGCGGCCAAATCGGCGGCCAGCTCGCCCGCGGCGCCCCACCGCACAAACAACGAGAAAACGAAATCCTCGTGCCGCTCGTAGAACACCCCGAACGCCTCAGCATTCCCAGCAAGAAGATCAGCGTCCCGAGGGCACCCTGCGATCGCATCCATTGCCTCTCTCTTGAGAGCACCACACAATCTGTGACAGAGCCTAGACGTGGAAGCGGTAAAGCTTGCCGATGTCCTGGTCAATCGCCCAGCCCGCGAGCGTGTCGCCGCCGGCGTTGACCGACGGCACTCCAAAGGCTTCTCAGAAGACCTGTCGGTCCAGGAAGCCAGCGATCAAGACAAGCCACCCGCCGATCTCAGCCACAATCAGGGTGATCATGAAGGCGTGCGTTCCCGGCACGGGATCGCGGAACTGATTGTCGGTATCGCGCCGCCAGCCGTGCAGGACATAGCCGGCCACCGCAGAGTAGAAGTAAAGCGCCATCGCGCCCGCCGCCAGTAGGTTCACGAGCTCGCTCCAGCCGCTCAGCTGGACGAACGTCGCGACCAACAGGAGCGCAAAGCTATAGAGAAGCGCGGCTCGGTGGGCGATGTCCACGTATGGATGGGCGCTGTGGGTGTCAGACGTCACTATCTCGCGGTACTTCCAGACCCCGAGCAGTAGTGCCCAAAGGAACATCACGGCGGCCGCAAGCAGCACGGCCTTGGTGTCAGCACCGATGTCCACTGGTCGCATGATCGCAGTCATAGCATCTTGCGGCCCGCGCTCACCTGTCAGGTGGCGCGAGCGTGCAGCAGCACTCCGAAACCATACGGTCGGTCGTGGAGAGTGCCGTCTGAACGCTTGAGGTAGACGGCACGTCCTTCCTCGCTGTCCAGTGTTCGCGCGGCCCGCAATCCGAAGCGCGACAGCGTCTCATCGACACAACCCTCTGGTATCCCCCAACGCAGTGGCTCGCCGGTTTCCGCGGTGAACTTACGCAGCTCGGCCGCACCGTAGTAATTCCGTGAGCCGTCGACCGCCTCTGCCCAACAGGCATCGAAAACGATCGACACGCTAGGACTAGCGTGCGCACCGACCCACGAGAGCACGTCCGCAACCGCCTGCGCTGACAGATAGGGACTCACACCTGACCAGACAAACAAGGTCCTCGCGGAGCGCTCGTGCCCGGCGGCAGCGAGCGCACCGCCGAGATCATCGCGCGTGAAGTCGACCTCCACGAAGGTCACATGGTCGGGCTCACGGCCGAACAGCCGGCGCACACGAGTACGCTTGGACGCCTGGCTCGCGGGATGATCAACCTCGATCAAACGCACACCACGCAACTGCTCGGCCAGCCGGTACGGGCGCGAGTCGAGCCCGGCACCTAGAAGGATCAGCTCATCCAGCCCGGAGGCCACCTCGCCAAGCACAATCTCATCGATGAACTTCGCGCGCACGATCTCATACGTGTAGGCACCGGGGGTCCGCCGGTTGACTGCGCGCAACACCAGCCCCCGCGTCACGCGATACTTAGCGAGCGTCGTGACGTTCAGGCCGCCGAGGAAACCTGCAGCCATGTGATCCGGGCATCGCACCGCCGGATCATCCTCGAGTGCACCAGCAGCACGCACCGCACACGCGCCCTCGGCGGTACTTCGCGGAGTGAGCGGATTACGCCCACGCTCACCAAGAGCCATGTCACACCGCGCGGTCGTTCGATCTCATGGCGTCCACCGCGACACGAACCAGCACTCCCCGTGCCTCACCGCTCGTTTCATGCTCCGCATCATATGAGCAACTCATTCAGCGGCGACGTAGCCGCCGGCGCTGGCTGCACCGCCCGCAGCTCGCGTGAGTCTCGACGACCTCAGCGACGAGGAGCGTGCCGACCTGCTTCGAGTAGCCGGCGAGAGCCCCGACGAGTGCTGCGCGGTCACTGTCGCGGTCTCGAGTGTCCCTCTGCTCACTGCGCGCGAATAATGGCGGAGGCGGTCGCGGTCGCGACGATGGCACCGTCCGCGCTGCGCAGCTCGCCCGCCAAGAACGCGACCTCCCTCCCCCGCCGCACCACGCGGCCCAAACCATGAAGCTCGCCCGGCTTCGCCGGTCTAAGAAACTGAACCTGAAGATCGATAGTAGGCGCCCACTGACCGTCACCGAGAGTTGCAACGAGAGCTGGACCCAGGGTGTCGTCAAGCATCGCAGCTAGAAAGCCGCCTTGGACATCGCCTGCGGGGTTCAGGAACTGCTCGGTTGCCGTAAACGACACCTCTATGGTTTCCGCGTCCGGATCCACGCTTGCCAACTTCCAGCCAAGGAGAACTGCAGCAGGCGGGGGATCACGCCGCCCTTCCAGCACATCCCAAAATGGTCCCCGACGGGCAGCTCCCGACTCGCGCTGATCGATCCTCGGCACCGCGTCATCGTATTGGCCCATCAGCGACGCTGCTAGCCGCCTTGCAAGGCAGACGCCGGTCCGACAGCGTGGGCCTGTCGACCCTAGGACGGTGACGCGCCGAGCAAGGTGCGGATGGATTTGCGGGCACCCGGGACTTTGCGTCCGGCCTCCATCTCGATCAATGCGACCTCTGAAGTCAGTGCGACGATCAGGCGAGCAGAGATGCGCGTGGGCATCATGCCGATTGCGCGCATGCTTGGCTCAGCAAGCTGCGCGAACAGTGCCTCGCGATCCTCCATCGTAGTCGTGAGCGTGCTTTGGGCGCGGGTCTCAAAGATGAGTGCCTTGACCGCATCATTTGCCAGACAGACGTCGAGATAAGCCTCGATCGCTACGAGTAGCAGCTCGCGTCCCGCGGGGAGCCCGGCCACAGCATGCGAGACGGCCTCAGTCACCTGGTCGTAGAAGCGCCGGTGGAGCGCATCAATGAACGACTCGCGATCATCGAAATAGAGATAGAAGGTGCCCTTTGCAACACTGGCCTGATCTGCAACGGCGGCCACGCTCAGTCCTGATAGGCCGTCGCGCTCGGCAACGATCTCGCCCGCCCTGAGAAGGGCATCCCGTGTCCGGCGCCCCTTGGGCGTCGCCGGGATGGCGTCGGCGCGCGCACCGGAGATTGCACGTGATGGCATTAAGACCACTATAGATGACCATGTGGTCATGAAAAACTGACTACATAGTCATAAATATGCTAGCTTGCCCTTAATCGCATACCAACGAATAGGGAGCACCATGAGCACCGAGCCCACCACCAACACACCTGCTTATCAATGGCGCGCTGAGGCGCTAGGCATTGAGGAAGAGGTGTCGCTGTCAAAGGGCCGGCTGCGGTACTTTCGACGTGGCGAGGGTCCTGCGGTCGTGTTTGCTCACGGGTGGCTTGCCAACGCGAATCTCTGGCGCAAGGTGATCGACCGACTTGCTGATCGATTCACCTGCATAGCTCTTGATCTCCCGTTCGGCGCCCACCGCCTCGCGATGAACCCTGATGACGACCTCAGCCCCGCCGGCTGCGGAAACCTGATCGCCGCGACCTTGGCAGCGCTTGGACTCCTCGACGTGACGCTCGTGGGCAACGACTCCGGTGGCGCGTACTCACAAATAGCGGTGGCGTCTGAACCCCAACGTGTCGCGCGGCTAGTCCTGAACTCCTGCGAGACACCCTACAGCGAGTTCCCGCCTGTGCCGTTTGACGGACTGCCCGCAGCGGCCAAGGACCCCGCAACGTTGGGGCAGCTGTTCGGGGCGCTACGCGACCGGGCGATCCGATCGACCCCGCCCGCTTTCGGCCTGCTCATCAAGCACCCTCTGGAGGACATAGTCTCCGACTCCTACGCGCTGCCGTGCATCAGCGACCCCATGATCCTGCGCGACACCTGCAAGGTGATGTCGAGCGCAACCTCATCGCCAGTGCAAGTGGCGGGAAGACGACTCATCGCCGAGTTCAAACGCCCTGTCCTGTTCGTCTGGAGTCCCGAAGACCAGGTGTTCGCACCCGCCGACGCTAGGCGCTACTCCGAGGCCCTAAGCAACGGACAGATGATCCTCATCGAGGACGCCTACAGCTTCACCCCTGAGGACCAGCCCGACCGACTCGCCGAGGAGATCGCGAAGTTCGCCGACGCCTAAGTGGGCACGCCGCGAGCGCTTCTTCTTTGCCTGGGCGTGGGAGTCTCACGAGCTTCGTGCAGGCGCCAAGCGTGGCCCGGGATGCAGCCGGGGACGCGGTCGCGGTCTGGACCGCTATACGTTTCTCAACGGCGAGGCGGGTGCTGTCGAAGCGGCCACTAAGAGGGCCGGAGGTATGTGGTCTGCGCCGGTGCGTTTGAGCTTGGGGAGTATCGGCATCGGCGACCCAAGAGTCGCCATGGATCCCCGCGGCGAAGCGACGGTGGTGTGGGAGCAATCCACGGTCGCCGGCAAGCCGGGAACCAAGCGAAGGAACGTGCGTTTCCTGGTCGAGGCCCGCAGCCATCGCGCGCAGGGCGGCTGGGGGCGCACAGTCTTACTCGCCTCCAGCCAGGTGCCGCCGCAGGAAGTCGAAGAACACGCGCCCGACCCGCAAGTCGCTGTCGACGCCCGCAGTGGTGTCGTGGTCGCGTTCAACATCAGGGGGCGCAGCGCCGCGCCGGTCAATGGTGAGGAAGACATCTTGCTCTTCAGACATCGAGATAAGCGCTGGCGTGGGCCAGTTGTGGTCGCGCACACCGTCAACGACCCTGAGACGCGGCTCGCCCTTGATGGGCGTGGCGAGGCGATCGTTGCCTGGGAGCATGGGGTCCGTCGGGCAGCCGCGAGGCGTGGGTGGAAGCCCTGGTGATCGCTGGCAACGACACGCCCGACGGACTCCCCGAGCTACTCTCGGCCAAGTCGAAGACTGCCGGTGAACTGGATCTTGCCGCTAACTCGCGCGGCGCCGCGGTCCTCACCTGGAGCCAGGAACTCCCTGAGGGCGAGGGCCTTGGGCCGGTAGAAGCCGCTACCCGCCCGGCCGGAGGGCGCTTCACTACCAAGCCCGTGACCCTAGTGCGCAAGAGCTTCCCGGCAGTTACCGCGATGAACCATCAGGGGACAGCTACGGTGCTGTTTGGGCGCTCCATTCCTTCCAGGGGTCCAGAACGGGAAGAAGACGGATCGCTGGAAGCCGTGACCCATCCCGTTGACGGTGCCTGGAGCAAGCCTCGAATTATCTCCCGTGAAGGCATCCCGCAAGCTATGACTTGCGGCCCCTACGGCGAACTCGTGGCCCTATGGGAAGTCAACCTCCCGTTGTCCGGCGAGCCCCCCGAGCGCCATCGGGTCATCGATGTCTCGACTCAACCCGCCAGGGGCATCTGGCAACCACACCAGACGATCTCACCCGAAAACACCTCCGAAGATGCCTCAAGCCTAGCGCTTGCCGCCAACGGACAAGTCACGGCGATTTGGGTGCGCGGCCCGATCTCCGGCAGCCAACGCCAACTGATCGAAACCGCCGAGTACGAACCCGCCTAGCGGAGTCAACAACGGCCTCGACGCCGGTGCTTCGAAGTGCGGCCATCGAACTAGAACCGACGCACGTCGCTCGAATGGCTTCCCACAATCAGTCGCGGCGTGCTATCGGGAGGATGGCCCAGTCATCTGATCGTGGCCTCTCGTTTCAGTGCGGCCATTGACCCTCCTCAGTGCTCCGGCGCGATCAGAACAGGGCGCCCGGCGTGGGCGAGCACCACATGCGAGACGCTGCCGAGCAGCGCCGAGGCGACCGCGCCGAGTCCGCGCCGACCGCACACGACCAGACGCGCGTCGAGCTCGTCAGCGATCTCGATGATCCTGCGCCCCGCGCCTTCCGTGGCCTCCTCCACGCGAGAGCTAGCGTCATAGCCGTGCTCACGCGCGCGCTCCACCCCCTCCTCAGCAGCTTCACCGGCCAACTGCGCCTGCTCTCCGTCGACCTTATCCTCGTCGCTAAGGTAGCCGCCGCCAAAGCCCCCGGCCCGCGCCAGCAGCACCGCCGCGGGCTGCCAGATCGTCAGCACGACCGCAGGCGCCGGATGAGCAACGAGCTCCGCCGCCGCGGTCATCGCCGCGCGCGACCCCTCCGACCCGTCGTAACAGAACAGCACCGGTCCAGGCATGAAGTCTCCTCAGAAGCAGTTGTCTTACACGAGCATAGACTCGGCATCCTATGAGCGACCGCCAGGCAGCGCGAGGCGAGCACCGTTGCTCTCGCCCGCACGCTTCGACCGGCAATGCCGGCCTCGGTGAACATCCGCGCCTCCTCGAAGAACGAGCGGTGCTCAACCACCTGCCCACGAGTCAGGACTGGAGCGACACACCCGCGCTTCCCGAGAGCAGGCGCCCCGCGGAGACGCTCCCGGGCTCGTGCTCGCGGGGCGCGCGCACGACACCGCCCCGCGCCTGTGCCCGCAACTCATCCGCGTCGACCTCACGCTCGCAGTGCGCACAGCGCACCTCCACGCGCACTTCATGTCCGCAGTGTTCATGCACGACGCGCACCGGGCCACGTGCACCCGACCACGTCCAACGGTCGCCCCACTGCATCAGCGCAAGCAGTGCGGGGATCAGCTCGGCGCCCTTCTCGGTCAGGCGGTACTCGTGACGCTCGGGGCGCTGGCGGTAGAGGCGCCGCTCGAGAATGCCCTCGGCAAGGAGACCGTCGAGGCGGTCGGACAGGACGTTCGCCGAGATCCCCAGATCCTCCTGAATCTCACCGAAGCGCCTCACGCCGTAGGCGACATCACGCAGGATCAGTGGCGTCCACCACTCACCTGCCACGTCCAACGCCCTTGCGATCGAGCACGGGTGGTCGCTCAGCGACGTGCGCTTCATCGCTGGAGTGTATCGCTTGCATAAGGAGAGCGACTTGTGTATGGTCGCGGCAATAACCGTCACTCCTATAAAGAGAGTGCCATCTCAATCCGACATACGCGACCGCTGGTCGCGAGGAGGTCTGACCTATGCCGATGCTCGACGCCTACATTCCCAACGACGCCCTTTCGCCCGCAGCCGAGGAGCGGCTGCTCGCGGACCTGACAGACGTGCTCATCACCAACGAGGGCGCCGACCCGTCCAACCCCCAGGTGCGCTCGATCGCCTGGCTGTTCGTGCACCGTCCCGAGGCCATTTACGTTGCTGGCGCGCCTGCACGCGCGCCGCACTATCGCTTCATCGCCTCCGTGCCCGAGGGCCAGTACGACGCCGAGCGCCGCCAGGCAATGGTGCACGACATCACCGAGGCCGTGCTCGACGCCGAGCAGGGAGCGTACGAGCGCGACCCCGGACGCGTGTGGGTGTTCACGCCGGAGGTCCCCGACGGCACCTGGGGAGGCTTCGGTCGGATCGCCACGCTCGCCGACATCGCCACGCTCGCCACGGGCGATCCCGAGCGGGGCCGGCGCTACGCCGAGGAGCGGCTCGCCGCGCGCCGCGGCGCCCCGGTCGCGGCCTGAGCGGAGTGCAGCCGGGTGGCGACGGAGCGCAGCGTCAGGCCGCGTACATCGCGTCGATCGCCGCCGCGTACTTCGCGGCGATCGGCTTGCGTCGGAGCTTCATCGTGGGCGTCAGCTCCTCGCCGCCCGGCTGCCACTCCTCGGACAGGAGCGTGTGTCGCTTGATCTGCTCGACGCGGCTGAGGCTGGCGTTCGCGCGCTCGATGCCGGCCTGGATCTCAGCCTGGATCGACGGCTCGGCGATGAGCTCCGACGGACTGGCGGCGGTCAGGCCGTGGGCGGCGGCGAAGCTCGCGACGGCGAGGGGGTCGAGCACGATCAACGCGGTGTTGTAAGGGCGGCGGTCGCCGATTGCGATCGCACTTCCGATCAACGCGCAGCCCGCCTTGATCTTGTTCTCGATGTTCGCCGGTGACATGTTCTTGCCGGCCGAGTTGATGATTAGCTCCTTCTTGCGGTCAACGATGCGCACGTACCCGTCGCCGTCGATCTCGGCGATGTCGCCTGTGTGCAGCCAGCCCTCGGCGTCGATCGCCTCGGCGGTACGCTCAGGATCCTTGCGGTAGCCGCGCATGATCGTCGGGCCGCGCACTAGCAGCTCACCGTCGTCCGCCAGCGACAGCTCCACGCCCGGGAGCGGCAGCCCGACGGTGCCGATACGGATCGCATCGAGGGGATTGATCGTCGCGATCAGCGAGGTCTCCGTCATGCCCCACAGCTCGCAGATCGGCAGCCCCAGCGCGGTGAAGAACTCGAGCACCTCCGGCGCGATCGGTGCGGCCCCCGAGGCCAGATAGCGGACCTGATCGAGGCCCAGCTGCACACGCAGCTTCGAGAAGATCTCCGCGTCGGCCTGCGCGCACGCCGCGCGCAGCTCCGCCGCTACCGGCTCGCCGGCCTGCTCGGCGCGCACGAGCGCCAGCGCCTGCTCGAGCGAGCGCGCCACGGCCGCGCGCCGCTGCTCGTCGGGCTCGGCCGCGAAGCCAGCTTCCAGCGCCGCCTTGAGCTTCTCCCAGACCCGCGGTACCGCACCCCAGACCGTCGGGCGAGCATCGGCCACGGCCGCCATCACCTGCGGGAGCTCGCGCACGAACGTCACCGACGCTCCTGAGACGAGACTGCCGTAGTGCGCGGTACCGCGATCGGCCAGGTGCGCCATCGGTAGATAGGAGATCACGCGCCCAGCCGCCTCTGCGGGGAACATCTGATCGAGTAGACGCACGTCCCATAGAAGGTTCTCGTGTGTGAGCTCGACCGCCTTCGGCGGCCCGGTCGTACCCGATGTGTAGATCAGCGTGGCGATGTCATCGCCCCTGACGTCGCGCCACGCGGAGTCGAAGTCGAAGTCGTCGAGCCCGCCGTCTTCGAGATCGGCGAGCGGGCGCGCACCAGTCGCCTCACCGTCGATCAGGAACACGTGCTCGAGCCCAGGCAGCCGCTCGGCGACCCCAAGCACGAGCTCGACGAACTGCACCTCGGTCACCACCACCCGGCACTCCGCGTGGGCAAACAGGTACTCGGCCTGCTCGGCCGAGGAGGTGTTGTAGATCGAGAAGGGAACCGCGCCGAGGTGCATCGAGGCGGTGTCGATGATCACCGCCTCGGGACAGTTGGCGAGCATGATCGCCACGGTCTCACCATGTGCGATCCCTACCGCGGCCAGTCCGCCCGCAAGCCGTCGCACGCGCTCGGCGTACTCGCGCCAGGTGATCTCGACGCCACCCCCGAGCGTGCGCAGCGCGACCCGCTCGGCGTGACACGCGGCAGTCCGCTGGAAAGCCTCGCACAACGTCGCCGCATCCAGTGCGAGACCCTCGCGTGTCGACGGTTGGGTGACCGCGCTGCTCACACCGTGCAGAGTACGCCTGCGGCTTGCCGCCTGCGTCGAGCTGGCTGCCCTAACAACCCGTAAGCTGCGCTCACATGGACTTCCTCGTAGCCAGAGACGATCTACACCGCTGTCGCTTCGAGGACCATCCCCCGCCTGAGCTCGAGCCCGGCCAGGCCCTGCTGAAGGTCGCCTCGTTCGGCCTCACCTCCAACAACATCACCTACGCGATGTTCGGCCAGGCGATGTCCTACTGGAACTTCTTCCCCGCCGAGGCAGGCTGGGGGCGTGTGCCCGTGTGGGGCTTTGCGGAGGTGTCCGCCAGCACGGTCGATGCGCTCGAGCCGGGCACGCGCGTGTATGGCTACCTACCGCCCTCGAGCGGGCTGGTCGTGTCTCCCGCTCGCGCCGGTGCCCACGGGTTCGTCGACGCCTCAGCGCATCGTGCCGCGCTCCCGCCGGCCTACAACGGATACCAGCGCGTGGAGTCCGACCGCTCCTACGACGCCGAGCACGAGGACCAGCAGATGCTGCTGCGCCCGCTGTTCTTCACCTCCTATCTGATCGACGACTTCCTGCAGGACGGCGACTTCTTCGGCGCGAGCACGATCGTCCTGTCGAGCGCGTCGAGCAAGACCGCCAGCGCGCTCGCCTTCCTGCTGTCGCAGCGCGATGGCATCGACGTCGTCGGCCTCACCTCCAGGCGAAGCGCCGAGTTCGCACGCCGGATCGGTGTGTATGGCCACGTGCTCGCCTACGACGAGCTCGACTCGCTCCCGCAGGGACGAGCGGTGTATGTCGACATCGCCGGCGACGCCGACGTACGCAGCGCCGTGCACCACAACTACCGCGAGCAGCTCGCGCACTCGGCCGTCGTCGGAGCAACCCACCACGACCGGATGGGCGGGGGTCCGAACTCCCTCCCAGGCCCCGGACCGACGTTCTTCTTCGCACCCGACAGGGTCACCAAGCGCACCGCCGACTGGGGACGGGACGGCCTCGAGCAGCGGCTGGCCGAGGCATGGCGACCATACGTCGCGTGGACGGCCGGCTGGCTGGAGGTACTACACGGACAGGGAGCGCAGGCGCTAGAGCGCGCGTACCTCGACCTCCTCGACGGACGCATCGACCCCGCCAAGGCGCATGTGCTCTCGCTTTAGACCTTCAGCACGAGCTTGCCCATGGTCTCACCGTTGAACAGCCGCAGCAGCGTGTCGGGAAAGCTCTCCAATCCCTCCGCGATGTCCTCGCGCGAGACGAGCTCGCCGGAAGCCAACCAGCCGGCCATCTCGCGTACAGCCTCCGCGTAGCGGTCGAGGTAGTCCGACATGACGAAGCCGGTCATGCTCGCATGGTTGACCAGCAGCGAGAGGTAGTTGGACGGACCCCGCATCGCGCCGGTCGCGTTGTACTGGGAAATCGCCCCACAGATGACCACCCGCGCGTGGCGAGCGAGGTGCGCAAGAGCCGCGTCGAGGATGTCTCCGCCGACGTTGTCGAAGTACACGTCGATGCCGTCCGGGCAGTGTTCGCCCAGCGCACCGTCGACATCCTGCCCCTTGTAATCGATGGCTGCGTCGAAGCCGAGGTCCTCGACCACGTGGCGACACTTCTCAGGGCCGCCCGCAATCCCGATCACGCGGCAGGGCGGGCGGGCCCGAATCTTGGCGATCTGACCGACCAGCCCTCCCACAGCTCCCGCCGCACCCGATATGACAACCGTGTTGCCCTCCTCAGGTCGCCCGATATCGAGCAGGCCGAAGTACGCGGTCACACCGGGCATGCCGAGTGCGCCGATGTACACCGGCAGCGGCGCCAGGCTCGTGTCTGCCTTGAAGACACCTTTGCCGCTCACGAGCGCATACTCCTGCACGCCCAGCAACCCGCTGACGTGATCGCCCACCGCAACGTTCGGGTCATTGGAGGCGATCACCTCGCCCGCCGCGAACGCCCGCATCACCTCGCCGATGCCCACAGGCGCAATGTAGGAGCGCCCCGCGTTCATCCAGCCGCGCATCGCAGGGTCGAGGGACACGTACTGAACCTTGACCAGCACCTCGCCGTCTCCGGGCTCGGGGACCGGCTCCTCGACGTAGCTCCAGTCGCTCGGCTTTGGTAGGCCGACCGGGCGAGCGGCGAGTCGGAATTGGTGGTTTACAGCATCCATGGCGCTGCCTTTCCTCTTCCTGCGGACACGTTCTCGTGAGAGTATTGCGCCGCCCCATCCCACCGTCCGGACACAAGGAGCCGCACATGCCCGATATCGAGTTCCCCATCAGCTCCGGCGGCGCCGGCGCCGGCAGTGCCCCCGGCTACCTCGCGACGCCTGCCGGCGAGCACGGCCCTGCCACGATCGTCCTGCAGGAGTGGTGGGGCGTGGACGAGCACATCCGTTCGCTCTGCGACCGCCTCGCCGCCGAGGGCTTCTACGCCCTCGCCCCAGACCTCTACCGCGGCGAGACAACCACCCAGCCCAGCGAGGCCCAACAGAAGATGATGGCGCTGTCGATGGATCAGGCCGAGAAGGACATGTGCAGCGCAGCCGACTTCCTCGCCTCCCAGGCGGGCTTCGAGGGCCCGGGCGTGGGCGCCCTCGGCTTCTGCCTCGGAGGCGGACTGGCCGTGTGGGCTGCCGCCACCTGCCCGAACATCGCGGCCGCCGTCACCTACTACTACGTGATGCCCCACGGCAAGCCCGACTTCACGCAGATCGACTGCCCCTTGCTCGGCCACTTCGGGACCGCCGACGAATTCATCCCCGTCGAGGACGCCGACAAGCTCGAGTCAGAGCTGCGCGACGCGGGCGTCGAGACGACCTTCCACCACTACGACGGGCGCCGGACACGCGTTCTTCAACGACACCAACCGCCTGGGCACTTACGATGCGGAGCTCGCCCAGACCTCCTGGGAGCGCACCGTGAGCTTCCTGCGCTCGGCGCTCACCTCCTGAGCTCGGGGGCGCCACCCTCCAGCCGGCCATCCAGCTTGTCGAGGCTCGCCTCCACGCTCCTCGCAGCAGCCACGCTCGCCGTCGCGGCCGTGTTCGCCGGGCCTCCGGCGCGCACGGCGCGCACCGCCGACGTCGTGAGCTCGCAACAGCTCGCGACGCAGTGGTCGCCGCCCGCCACCCTGAACGCCTGCCCGGCCGCTCCGGCAGCGCGGGTGGTGTTCCCGAGCGACAGTCCCAGCCACGCCACCGGCCCGGGCGCAATCGTGTGGAGCGCTTCGGCCGGTTGCCCCGGGGGCGAAGGGGCGCGCGTGGCGGCGATCGGCGCCGGCGACGTTCCGGGTGCGGGCGTCATCCCGCGAACCGTGGCAGGTCAGCCGATCGTGCCGCGCGGATCATTGCTGGCGAGCGGTGCTCCCCGCGGGCAGATCGTGATCGCAGGGACCTCGCCAGAGGCGCCAGCGGACGGACTGCTGATCCAGGGGACCGCCGGTGGGCCGTTCTCGACACTCCAGCCCGTCGAAGGCTCGGCGGCGCCGATGACTCTCGCCACCGCTTACCTGGGCGACGTCGCGCTCGCCTCCCCGCCCGCCGACAGTCGCACCAGTGGAGGGCTGAACGTTCACATCGAGCGCTTCTACTCCCACGACTTCACTCGCAACGTCACCGCGCGCGCCGCCGGCGGCGGCGGATCCGTGCAGGCGCTCACGCTCGCCCTCGATTACCGCAGCGAAGCGCTGGCCGTGTGGTCCCAGGCGGGGGCGCTCTACGCCCGCCTCGTATCCAACAGGGGCAGGGCAGAGCATCCGCTCCAGCGACTCGCACCAGTCGGGCCCCACCCGCGGATCACCGCCGTGCTCAGCGACGATCACCGCGCGATCGTTGCCTGGGCCGACCAGCGCGGGACGCAGACCAGCATCTACATCGACCGCTCGGCCACCGGCGTGCACTTCGGCTCGCCCGAGCTGCTCGAACGCTTCCAAGACCCCGACGGGCTCTCCTCTCCCGCTGCATCGCCCAGCCTCGTGCGTCTGAGCTCTGAGAGCGTGATCCTGGCTTGGGCCGGCTCGGCCGCAGGCCACTGGGTTGTGCACACCGCCCCGGTCGACCTGAACGGGGTACAGGCGGTAGGCACGATCGCTGCGCCCGGCGGGGACGCACTGCTCGCGGACCTTACGGCGGGGCCGGTGGGCGATGCACTCGTGCTGTGGACCGAGCCACTGCCCACCGCGGCCGGCCCGCCCGATATGGAGCGCCAGGCGATCTTCGCTGCACGTGGGTTCAACGCCTATCCGAGGCACACCGTGTTCGGCGAACCAGAACAGGTGGCACCGCCGATGCCTGTCAGTGGCGCGACCGTCGCGTTCGACCCGGATAGCGACCGCGCGGTGGCCGTCTGGCAGGGCCAAGCCGCCACGATCGAGTACTCGATCCGCGGTAACGCTCAGGGCCCATGAGTCACGCTCGCCGAGCGAGCGCACAGCGCCGCGGAGGCCTATAGGAAAGGATGCGTACAGATGGACAGGGACTACGAGCGTCAGACGCACCGGGCGGAGGATCGCCACTGGTGGTATCGGGGGCGACGTACAGTGCTCGACGGCGTGATCGCTGGACTCGGGCTGCCCGCGCACGCGCGCGTCCTTGACGCCGGATGTGGCAGCGGACGCAACATGGTCGAGCTCGCCCGCCACGGAACCGTCATCGGCGTCGAGCTCTCCGATACGAGCGTCGCGCTTGCGCGCGAACGAGCGGTGGGGAAGGTGGTCGCGGGGTCGGTGCTGGCGATGCCGTTCGCTGATGACAGCTTCGACCTGGCCGTCAGCCTGGACGTGATCGAGCACCTCGAGGACGACCTCGCCGCCTTGCGCGAGCTCCGTCGCACGGTCGCCCCGGGGGGCGTGCTGCTGCTCACCGTGCCCGCCTACCAATGGCTGTGGAGCGGCCACGATGAGATCAACCACCACCACCGCCGCTACACCCGCCGTTCGCTCCAGCGCGTCGCCGAGCAAGCCGGCTGGAGTCAGCTGCGCACGACCTACTTCAATTCGCTGCTGTTGCCTGCGGCAATCCTCCTGCGTGTGCTCGACCGCGTGAACACCAAGACGACCGAGTCGAGCCTCGATCTGTGGGTACCCCCGCAGCCGGTCAACTGGCTGCTCGAGCGCCCGCTCACGCTCGAGGCGGCACTGATCGCCCGTGGCGGGCGCATACCCGCGGGGCTCTCGCTGCTCGCCGTCTTCCGCTAGGCCCGCTATGCCTCGCCGTCGGCCGTCGCCACGGGCGCGTGTACGCGGAAGGTCCAGGCGCGGTTGACGAAGAACGTTGTGAGCGTAACCACGGCGGTGGCGCACACCTGAGCAAGGAGCTTGTCGAGATGTGCGTGGTGCACGAACACGTACAGCAGACCCTCGTTGACGCCCAGGCCACAGCTCTGCACGATCCCCCAGCGGACCGGCGTGAGCGCGTCGCCGACATGCTCACGGAACGTCCAGCGGCGGTTGAGCAGGAAGCCGTTGACCGCGCCCACCACGAACCCGATGGCCGACGCCGCCAGGTACCAGACGCCGACTACCTTCAGCAGCACCGTGTACACGGCGAGCGTGAGCAGCGTGTTGGAGACGCCGACAATGCCAAACTTGACGAACTGCACGAGCACCGGCGCGCTCAGACGGCGTGGCCGTCGCGCTACGCTGGTTGGCGATTGCTGCGTCTCAGGGCGCTCGGAAGACATCCATAGACAGGATGAACGATAAATTGAGCGTCGGCTTAGTGCGCTCGTCGAAGATGAGCACAAGGCGGCGGTTTCGGTAGCGTCGCCCGGAGGGCAACGATCATGTCGGATACACAACTTCGCACACCCACCTTGCTCAGCGTGGTCGCACCGGTCTACGACGAGGAGGAGCTCATCGAGAAGTTCGTAGCGCGCGCGAGCGCAGCGGTGGCCGACTACGAGTTCGAGCTGGTCCTCGTCAATGACGGCAGCTCCGATCGCACCCCCGAGCTGCTCGACCGCATCGCCGCGGACGACCCGCGGGTGCGCGTCGTGCACCTCTCGCGCAACTTCGGCCACCAGGCTGCGCTCACCGCCGGCCTGGAGCACGCCGCCGGCGACGTCGTGGCGATGATCGACGCCGATCTACAGGACCCCCCGGAGCTGATCCCCGACATGATCGCCCAGTGGAGTCAGGGCGCCGACGTCGTCTACGCAGTGCGCAAGCAGCGCGAGGGCGAGACCGCCTTCAAGCTCGCCACCGCGTCGTGGTTCTACAAGCTGTTCGACAAGCTCGCCCAAGTCGACCTCGAGCCGAACTCCGGCGACTTCCGCCTGCTCGACCGCCGGGCCCTCAACGCGTTGCTGGCGATGACCGAGCGCTCACGCTTCTTGCGCGGCATGACCGTGTGGGTCGGGTTCAACCAGACCGCGGTCTCCTACCAGCGCGACGCCCGCCACGCTGGCGAGACGAAGTACACGCTGCGCAAGATGCTGCGCTTCTCACTCGACGCGATCGCCTCCTTCTCGCACCTGCCGCTCCAGCTGGCCACCTACGTGGGACTACTCTCGGCAGGCGTAGCGTTCATCGCGATTCCGGTCGTGATCGCGCTACGCATCGCCGGCTCCTACCTGCCCGGCTTCGGCTCGATCACGATCGCCATCCTCCTGTTGGGCGGCATCCAGCTGATCGCGCTCGGCGTAATCGGCGAGTATGTCGGGCGTATCTACGACGAGGTCAAGCACCGGCCGTTGTACATCGTGCGCGAGGAGCGCAACCGCCCTAGCGGGTCTGGGCGGATCGCAGCGGCGCCCGCCACCCGCGCGGGGCTGGCTGCCCGTACGCCCGAGCAGGTGGTGTAGCCGGCCGACGGCGGATCGCGGTGGGCGATTGTGCCCGTTACCAGGCCGTGATGCAGCGCCAATACCGCTCCTCCGAGGTATCACACGTGTTGTGATCCGCCGATGAGATGTCCTCGGCGTTGGCCTACAGGCGGCCGACTCATGTCGGCTGTGGTAGCCGTCGCTCTGCCCTGGCTCGGGACGAGCGTCACAGTCGCCCGTGGTGCTGAAGGCTGCCCCGGAGCGGGCACCGCTCCGTGTCCATACACGGCGGTGCAGATGATCGGACAGCGCGGCGAAGGCGTCCTACGCTTCCCCGAGGCGGTCGCCGTGGAAGACACCGTCGCCGCAAGTGGCGGCCAGGGCAACGTATACGTCGCCGACCAGCTCAGCTACGTCGTGCAGAAGTTCACCGCCGGTGGCACATTCGAGACGCAGTGGGGCTCCTACGGCGCCGGCGAGGGTCAGTTTGGGCCGATCGGCGGGCTGGCGACCGACGCTGTCGGGAACGTGTACGTGGTCGACTCCAGCCACAACCGCATCGAGAAGTTCTCATCCGACGGGACCTTCATCACCGCCTGGGGGCATCGCGGCAGCGAACTCGGGGAGTTCGACTTCGGCTCCTCCCAGAACTACACGCAGCCGCCCGGTGGGGGCATAGCGGTGGCAGGTGACCACGTGTACGTAGCGGACTCCGGCAACAACCGCATCGAGCGCTTCAACCTCGAAGGCGGGGAACCGATGGCGTGGGGCACCCACGGGAGCCAGCCCGGTCAGTTCTCCTACCCCCGCGCGGTGGCCGCCAACGAAAGCGAGGTGATCGTCAGTGACGACGACAACCACCGCATCGAGAAATTCAACGCCGAAGGCGCCTTTGAAGCCGAAGTCGGCTCGCCGGGCGACGGACCGACCCAGTTCGCCTTCCCGTACGGCGTCGCGCTGGACGCCGCCGGCAACGTGTACGTTGCGGACGACAGCAACGACCGCATTGTCAAGCTCACCCCACAGCTGAAGTTCGCCGGAGCGTGGGGTGGTTACGGCTCCAAGCCCGGCCAGTTGGCGTTCCCCCGCGCCCTGGCGAGCGACCCCGCCGGCGACACCTACGTGGCCGACACCGCGAACGACCGCATTGAGGTGTTCAACCCGGAAGGCGACTATCTGCGCACGCTCGGCATCTCTGCGCACAGCCCCGGACTGCTAACTGCCCCGCGCGGCCTGGCAATCGACCCGACCGGCCAGTTGCTCGTGTCCGACACGGACGGCAACCGCATCGAGGAGTTCGCACCGGGCAGCTACACATACGCCCGCCAGTGGACGCTCGCCGGCGGACACTCCTCCAGCTTTTACTATCCGGAGGGCATCGGGATCGACCCGAGTGGGTCGGTGTACGTTGCCGACGAGGGCAACGAACGGCTAGTGCGGCTGTGGGGGGAAGGCACATACCTGACCGAAATTGGGGGTCCGGCCGAGCTCGGCGGAGCGCAGCTGGCGGGCGCCGGCTCGGTGGCAGTGTCTCCCGAGTCAGGGGAGACCTACGTGGCGGACACTGGTCACAACCGCGTACTCGTGTATGGCCCCGAAGGATCGCTGCGGGCAAGGTTAGGAGCCGGCGAAGGTGACGGGGCAGCCGGCAGCGGCCCCGGAGCGTTCGACCATCCCGACGCGGTCGCCGTCGGCGCGGCCGGGAACGTATACGTGGCCGACACCGCCAACGACCGGATCGTCGAGCTCTCACCCGCAGGGAACGTCCTCAATGAATGGGGCTCCAAAGGCGCGGGCAACGGGCACTTCCACACGCCAACCGGCATCGCCGTGGACGCGGCCGGGAACGTATACGTCCTCGATAGCGAAAACGACCGTGTGCAGGTGTTCGACGCCAGCGGGCGCTTCCTGGCGAAGTGGGGCGAGCGAGGGATCGGCCCGGGCGAATTCTCCCAGCCGACGGCAATCGCGGTGGACTGCAACGGCGACGTGTACGTAGCTGACACCAATAACAACCGCGTCGAGCGCTTCGACCTTGCCTATCCGGCGGCCACGGGCTGCCTGGCTCCGGGCGCCTGGCCGCCTGCGCTGAACGTCCCACCGGTGCTGCATGTGAGCCTACCACGAGCCGCCGGAGTGCTGGCCCGGCGCGGGCTGGCCCTCGCCGTGAGCTGCCAGCGCAGCTGCAAGATCCTCGTCACGGCGACGCTGTCCCCGCTCGGCCGCCACCATCCCATCTCGCTGATCGCGGACGCGCGCGGACTTCCGGCGGCAATCGCGGGCCACGTGCGACTGCCAGTCGGGCCGACCGCGTTGCGTCATCTACGCAGGGAGCTTGGCAGCCGTAGGGCGATGACAGCGCACGTCACGATCGTCGCCGTGGGGCCCACCGGCCTGCGCACGACTGTGACCCGGAGCTACGTAGTCCGCCGCTGAGCATCCTATGCGCCAAGCCTCGAAGCCGCCGAGCGTCGATAATGAGCGCATGAGTGGCGACGAGCTTTCAGGCGAGGGTGATGCCCCGGGCATCGATCACCGCACGGAGCGGATCAGGATCGAGACCGAGCGCCACCGTATCGAGGGCGTGCTCACGCTGGCCCGCGACGGCTACCGCAGCCGCGTCTCCGACGTGTTGAACGCCTCCGAGCGCGACTTCATCACGCTCACCGACGTCACCGTCGCACCACTGGATGGAGGCCCGATCGAGCTACATCCCTACCTGAGCCTCGCTCGCCGACACATCGTGTTCGCAGTCGCCGCGGCGGATATCCCGTCTTAGCAGTCACTCGCGGACGTAGGCAATGCGCGCGACCTGGTCCAGGTTGACGATGTGGATGAGCCTCGCGCCGCGGATCAGGGGGTGAAGCTGCTCGCGCTGTAGACGGTGCCGACCGGCGCCAGCGCGTTGGTCACGGCGATGAGACCAGCTTCTGCTCCGGCGGGCACCGTGGCCTTGAGCTTCTTCGAGGAGACGTACGTGACGCTCGCGGCGCGACCGTCAAAGCTCACAGTCGAGCTGCTGTTGAAGCCAACCCCTTTGATCGTCACGACCTTGCCCGGCGCTTGACTCTGCGGTTTGAAGGCTGTCACGGACAGCGTGGGCGTGAACTTGGCATTGCTCGTTGCGCTGCTACCGGGTGCGGTCACCGAAATCGTTCCCGCGACCGCCCCGTTGGGCACGGTCGCTTCGATCTGCGTGGCCGACAGGATCTTGAACTTCGCCGCGAGCGCGCCGAACTCGACTTCGCTGACCCCGCCGAGGGCCGTACCGTCGATCGTCACCATGCTGCCGGTGATCCCAGAGGCGGGCGTGAAGCTCGCGATCATCGGAGCGTTCGCCGCCACGATCGCGGTCTGCGTCGAATCGGCCGGCGACCCGCTGCCGGCGGCGTTGCTCGCGGTTTCCTGAACACGGATCGTCGAGCCGACGTCGCTCGCCGTGAGCGTGTACGTCTGCCCAATCGCGCCCGCGATCGCCGAGCAGCCCGTACCGGAGGAGTTGCAATCCTCCCACTGGTCGGCGAGCGACGCGGGGCTGTTGGTCCACGTCCCTCGGGTCTCGGTCAGCATCTGGCCTAGTTCGGCGATGCCCGAGATGGTGGGCCGAGAGACGCTCACCGGGCTCCCCACTATTGAGAACGCGTTCAGACCAATCGGGCTGCCGACCCCGGACGGGCCGTCATAGCCAACGGCCGCGTGACAGGCGCTGTCGCCAGCGGCACACGAGCCGTTGCTCCCTGAGACAACATCGTAGAGAGCGTCGCCTTCGCCGAGGTGCGAGTAGAGCGTGGCCGCGGGATAGGCAACACCGTGCGAGCCGCCCGCAAGGGCGAACTCCGCGGCGACGATTGGCGACGCCACCGACGTGCCTCCCCATACGCCCCAGCCGGTGGGGGAACCTTTTTCGGGAGTGCTGTCGTAAACATCCACCCCGGTATTCGGATCGCCGATCGCCGCCACATCCGCGACCGAGCGGTTCTGGCCGCACCCGGTCGCCGAGAAGTCGGCCACGTCGCTCTGCCAGAGCGGAGCCGTGAAGATCTGACTACACCCGCTGCCGCCGTCGCCCCAGACCGTACTACTCCAGGTTTCTTCCGTCTCGGTGAGAGCCGTGCCACCTACGGCGACCACGTCCGGTGAGGATGCCGGGAAGTTGGCGGCGCTGACTTCCTTATGGCACGCAGTGTTGAGATAGCCGCAGTCACCGGAGCTGGCGGTGATGACGATTCCAGGATGGTCGTAGTAGTCGGCGTTGTATTTGGAGAAGACACTCGCAAACGTAGGTTCCTCGGGACCGCCATAGGAGTTGCTGATCTCGGTGGCGCCCGCGCTCACGGCGGCATTGACGGCGGCACCGAGGTCGGAGAATTCTTCGCTGCTGGCCTCAACGAGCAGCACGTGACAGCCCTGGCAGACGGCATGAGCCATCTGCACGTCGATCGAGATCTCACTTGCCCATTCACCGTTCTCGCGTGGGAGCGGACTGGCGTGTCCTTCCTGGTTGATCTTGCGGAAGCAGCCATTCGCGCTCGTGCATTCGGGCAGGCCAAACTCCTTGTCGTATACGCCCAGGTCCGCTTCCGCCGTCGGATCGTCGAAGGCGTCGATGACGGCGATCGTTTGTAGGGAAGACGCAGCCGTTTCGGTAGGCAGCGAGTAGGCGGCGTGCAGGCTTTCAGCGGTCAGGTAGCCCGGGAAGGGTTTCCTGTAGGTCACCGTGGGCGTCGCGCCGGTGGCCGCTTCCTGCGCCCGGATGACGGCGTCTGCGCGAAGGTCCGCCTGCGTCATCGATGCGGGCACGAGCTTCATGCCCAGGCACGTAGCAGCGCCCGGACGGGGCACACCACACGCGCGGTGCACTCGATAGGCCGACGGAGCAGATGCAGCGAGCGCGCTCGCGCTGACGCAGATTGTCAGAGCGCAGGTAACGAGCAGAGCCGCTGCGACCAGCGCTGACCGACACGCCGTTAGCTGCCCCTCCCTAGGCCGAGCGGGTGTCCCCATGACTCCAATCGTACCGATTCAGCCTGGACAAGACGACAGGTGGGTACGGCCACGGGCCTTTGGGCTCAACCTGAACTTGAGCCAATCCGAGCGGCCTACTGGGTTGGTGCGTCGACGCCGTCCTCACTCGCCGCGTCATCTCCGTCCTCGGCCCCCGCCTGGCGCTCGGCCCCCTTCAGACCCTCGACGAGGCTGTCGGCCTTGGCGCCGGCCTTCTGTATACGCTCGCGATACTTGCCACCTGTCCGCTGGTCTGCTGTGGCCGCAACCTTCTCCACCGCTTCATGGATCTTGTCGCTGTGCTCAACGGTCGCATCCGTGGCCTTCGTTCTCAGATCCTTGAGTCTGTCTGCGAGTCCCATGTTTGCCTTTCGAGAGCATCGTTGTGGAGCCATCTTCAAGAGCATCGTGGCGAGCCATGCTACTCCCCAACCGGTGAGCCACCCCGGGCGTCCAGGGGCTTGCGAGCTGCGAGCACGGGGAACGTCCCCAGCCGACTCAGAACCTCCGGGAGACGCTCGATCTGCGCGCATGTGCGCCGCGCAATGCTCCTGCCGTAGCGTCTCGCCAGCTCGCTGTCGCGCCCGGCGTAGATACTTCGGACATGCTCCCAAGTGGGCATCGTCTGCTCGAGGACGCAACGATAGCCCGACACGGTGAAGCCCTGCTCGGAGAAGACCGCCGACCAGTCGGTCACCAGATTCGATCCGTCGTCGTAGAAGATCGAGCGCAGCACGCGCCGGTCTGCCCGCAGCGGGGGGCTATGCAGCGCGAGATCGGAGAAGCCCACACGCCCACCGGGTCTCAGTACGCGGAACATCCCGTCGACGAGCGTCCGCTTGTCGACCTCCCTCACACAGATGTCGCCCGCCACCTCCACGCACACGATCGCATCGAAGGAAGCGTCAGCGAAGCACAGCTTCCGCGCGTCGCCACACCCGATCTCGACACGGTGGCTCATGCCCTGCCGAGCGATCATCTCGCGACCCTGGCGAACCTGCTCGCGACTGATGTTGATGCCGATGATCTCGCAGCCATACAGTCGCGCCATGCGCACGCCCGGCGCCCCCAGCCCGCAGCCGATGTCCAGCACCCGCTGTCCGGCCCGCAGTTGCGCGAGCGCGGCCACCAGATCGGTGTGAGCGTCGTGAGCTTCGGCGAGTGTCTCGTCGCCGTTAGCGAAGTAGCCGAAGTGGAAGTTGTCTCCATAGAAGCGTCGGCTGTCGTCGGTCACGAGGTCGAAGTACGCGCCTACGCCCGCCGCGGTGCGCCGCCCGCGGATCATCAGCGGCGCCATCATCCTCGTCGCTGCGGAGAGCTTGCGGGCGGAGCCCCGCAGGCCACCCTCGCGCCAGATTGTCGCCAGAGCTCGCGCTGACATGCCGGCGGACGCTAGCGCAGCGGCGTGTGCACGCGGATCGCCGCTCTGCCCGCACACGCGCTCGCCACGGTCTGAGCCTCAAGGAGCGTGACCGCGACGGCCATCGGTTGCCGGGCGCAACTTATGAGGTATCGACGTGTTCACTAAGATGGAATCAGGCTGACGACTGCGCCGGAGCCGTCCGGATCGAGGCGAGCCTGCCGTCGAAGGAGGAGAATCTGATGCGTAGAGCATCCACCTGTCTTGCCGTCCTCGGCTTGGCCCTGCTGGCACTGCCGTGCGTTGCCGCGGCCGCACCGAAAGTCACGTTCAAAGCCGAGGCCGTTCCGATCCCGGGCTTCCCGGGCACCGGTAACATCTACGGTGCTGGTACGGCTGTGCAGGCTGAATACACGATCTCGGGGACTGAATACCAGGGCTCCCCGCCGCCGATTATCGGCGTGAACTTCTATTTGCCTAGCGGCACGAAGCTGCATCCGAGTGGTTTCCCGACGTGCTCGAAGCCGACGCTCGAACAGTTTGGGCCGATCAAGTGCCCGAAAGGCTCGGCGGCTGGGCCGGTCGGCAAGGCTGAAGGTTTCGTCACGCTCGGCGGCGAACGCGTCGAAGAGACGATCGAAATATCTTCGTTCTATGCGCCGGGTGGTGGCTTTGAGTTCTTCGCCGACGGTCACACGCCGGTGTCCCTCGAAATTCTCTCCAACGGCCATTACGTCAATCTGGGCGGCGGCGGCGGCTACGGTCCGAAGCTCGAGGTCGAAGTGCCGCTCGTCGCGAGTCTGCCGGGAGCGCCGTACGCGTCGGTCAAGACGATCAAGGTCAAGGCCGGCTCGGCGTACAGGAAGGGCAAGGGCAAGCACAGGGAAACGATCTACTACGGCCGGGTCCCGTTGAAGTGCCCGAAGGGTGGCTTCCCGATCAAGACGGAAGTGATCTTCGCGGAAAACGGAGAACTGTCCAAGCCGGTGACCGTGCCCGCGACCTACAAGGCGCCATGCCCTCGGGGCCGTGCGAAGGCGGCAACAAAGAAGAGATAGCTTCAGACCGCGACTGATCCAACCGCGAGCACGGCGATCTCACTGCGCGCTCGAAGTAGCGTGCCGCCGAGCTCCGGTTGGATGTTGTTGTTGGCGGTGGTGATGAGCACGTCACGGTCGACTGCAAGCAGCTGCCCGGGCCGCGGATCCTCTCCGGCCAGCGGCCTGTAGCGCAGCACACCTGCGAGCAGTTCGCCATCGTGGGTGGCGCCCAGATTGTTGAAGCCGCAGACCTCATCGCCTGAGAGAATCTCGCGCTGCTCACCGCCGAGCAGGAGGTGAACCACGCTTCGCCCGCTCACCACCCAGCCGCCATCGGCGTGCGCGACGATACCTCCGATCCCGCGACGCTTGGGGAGGATCTCGCGGATCACGCCGCCGCTAGAGCACCCCCAAACCCCGCCGGCGATCACATCATCCTCCGGCGCGTCCTGACCCGGGTCGCCCACAACGTTCAAGGTCGGGAGGTTAACGCGTCATCGCCCACGCCTGAGTAGATTCTTCCGACATGCAGGCCCTCTACTACGACGGATCAGGCGGCCTCGAGTGGCACGACGACCCAACACCGACCCTCGTAGATGCGTCCGATGCACTCGTGCGGCCCATCGCCGTCTCGACCTGCGATCTCGACCAAGCGATCATCCGCAGCCCCAAGCCCATACCCGGCTCCGAGCAGCCATTCGCGATTGGTCACGAGGGCGTCGGAGAGGTCGTCGATGTCGGAGCAGCGGTCACCACCGTGCGGCGCGGCGACATCGTCGCCATCGCCTACCACATCTCGTGCGGACGCTGCGATCGCTGCGCAGATGAGTTGCCCCTGTTCTGCCGAGCGAGTGCGGCCGACGCGCTTGCTGTGTTCGGCATCCCCATGGGGCGCGACTACGGCGGCTTGTTCTCGGAGTTGGTCCGCGTACCGTTCGCCGACTATTCACTGGTCAGGCTGCCTCCCAATGTGTCGCCGCTCCAAGCAGTGTCCGTCGGTGATAATCTGACCGACGCCTGGCGCGCAATCGCGCCCCACCTGCACCGGCGCCCGGGCGCGGATGTGCTGATCCTCAGCAGCGGTTCGGCCGGACTGTACGCAGCAGACATCGCCCGCGCGTGCGGAGCTAGTCGCGTTCGCTACATCGACCGCAACCCCGCACGACTGGAGTTGGCGGCACGCCTCGGCGCGGAGACGGGCACGATGGAAGAGTTCTCGGCAACTCAGCACGAGTACTCGATCACAGTCAACTGCAGCGACTCGAGGACCGCGCTGCGCAACGCGGTGCTATCCACGGCGCCCGGAGGGCATTGCGAGAATATGGCCTTTCATTTCCGCGACGTCGAGATGCCGCTTCTCGCCATGCATCTGAGATGCATCCACTTCCGCTCGGCGCTCGCCAACGTGCGGCCACACATGCCTGCCGTGCTCGAGCTGCTTTCCAGTGGGCGCATAACGCCGCAGCTGATAACGACTGAGGTACTCCCCTTTGATACGGCCGCCGAGGCAATCCCAACTGCTGGATTCAAGCCCGTTTTCGTCCGCGAGACGGCCGGCACGTCGGCGTAACGCGAGCCACTCCACGGCCTGAGATCACATCAACGCTCGCGGACCTACGGGTCATGCTTCGGCGGGACGGCCAGGAGCCTAAACGCACAAGCGGCCCAGCTCTGCCACTGATCGCGAGCGTGGCACTCAAGTGTGCCCTCGCTCCCGCCGATGGAAACGATGTGCACTCTCGTGGCGCATTGACGAGCCTGTACCCACGATCGGAAAGCCGGCGTCAAGAGCTCATGGGCTGGCTGTCGATCGTTGCCAAAGGCGGCAATGGGCGCAGGTCTGCGATGCTCGCCGCCTTCGCGCTCGCGGTTGCGGTCGCTGCGATGTCGATAGGCATCGTGCTGTCGCGAAACGAGTCTAAGACTCAGATCCTCACGAACCTCAAAGCTCGCGGGGTCACATCGGCTGGGTCTCTGGCCGCATTCGTTGCTCAGCAGGCGGCACGTGAGCGCGAAACGGGTGAGCGGGTCCTCGCGACTCGCAAGGTATCCAGCGCGGAGTTCCAGCTGGTTGTCACCAGCCTGGGCAGCGGTGCCGCCGTCCTCCTCGACCGGTTTGGCCGGCTCCTTGCCGTGGTTCCCTCCGATGGAGCCCTCCTGGGTTCAGACATAGCGCCACACTACGCCTACCTGACCAAGGCCGAGTCCGGCGCCGTGGCCGTGTCTGGCGTGGTGCGCTCCGCCGTAGAGAGAAAGCCGGTGGTTGCAGTCGCTGTTCCTTACCCCACTGCCCAGGGCCGCCGTGTGCTCAGCGTGGCGTACCCGGTGACGGGGAGTGTCCTGTCGATCTTTGTGGAACATGCCAGCTCAGTCAAGCAGCACCAAGTAATGCTGGTGGACGCCGACGACAACGTCATCGCCAGCAGCCCGAGTACTCATGCGTTGACCCTCCCGGACGCCGAGCCCGCTCTTGTGCAAGCCATCAAACGCACGGCCGCCGGTCAGGTGACGCTGGCGGGCACCCCCAGCACGTTTGTGGTCGCTTCAGTTGCGGGAACTCCGTGGCGCATGGTCATGGTAGTTCCGAACGACAAGCTGTTCGCGTCAATTGGCGGATGGGCCAAGTGGCTCCCATGGATCGTGGTCGCACTGATCGCGCTCCTTGGCCTAGTCGTTCTGATGCTGCTCCTCAGATCGCACGCGGAACGTGCCCGCCTGGCAAGCATGTCCATCCGGCTGGCAGAGGCTGCCAGCACCGATGCCCTGACCGGTCTCGCGAACCGCCGTTCGCTCCAGCAGCGGCTCGCCCAAGCGAGCGCATACGCGAAGCGCTACAACGAGGTCTTGTCCGTCCTAGTAATCGATCTCGACTATTTCAAGCTGGTGAATGACACCCATGGGCACGAAGCGGGCGACGTGGCGCTATGCGCGGTTGCCGATGCGATGCGGCTGATCTTCCGCGATAGCGACATCTTCGGCCGTTGGGGCGGCGATGAGTTTCTCGCTGTGCTCCCAAAAACGGACAGCGAAGGCGCGCTCGCCGCAGGTCAACGCCTATGTGACGTCGTCGCCGAAATTGACGTCGCCGAGTATGGCCTCTCCGACCCGATCACCCTCAGCGTCGGCTGTGCATCCGACATCGGAGCCACATCGAATGACTTGATCAACAAAGCGGACAGCTCGCTTTATCAGGCCAAGCGAAGTGGACGCGCTCGCGTCAGCGTCGGCGTAGCAGCTGGATGAGCCTGGGCCTCGACGCAAGCATCTGGGTCGATAGCGGAGAGGGCGGGATTCGAACCCGCGATGGAACATGATGCCCATACTCGCTTAGCAGGCGAGTGCCTTCAGCCACTCGGCCACCTCTCCCTGGGATCAGCACGCCAGTGTAGACCCTGTCGGACATATCCACGCTAAACGCTCGAGGCCGTCGTTGGTTTGTGGCCCTTGAGGCCCGTACCACGCGGATCTATTGCTTATCGCGCTCGAACAAGCTCGCGCTCCTCGCTGATCCGCTTCCAGGCCTACGGCAAGGTCACCGTGCGCTGCATGAGCAAGCTCCACCACATCGGCCTCGGCGAGCCCACCCTCGACTACCAGCCCCGCACACACGCTTAAGCTGTCCACGATCTCCCGAGACACGTGTCCAGCATGTCCTAAGACATAACAAAACGGAAGGGGGGGGATTCGAACCCCCGAGACGGATTGCCCGCCTGGCGGCTTTCAAGGCCGCTGCATTCAACCGCTCTGCCACCCTTCCAGGCTAGCGACGAAGGCTAGCCGGTCCGACGTGGCCCTTTCACCCCTGTCCTCGTGGTGAGGGCGGTCAGTCTGCTGCGAGTCGCTGAGCTGGAGTGAGCCGCATCGCACGCTAGCGAGAAATAGTCTTACTATCGCCTCTTGGCTGGCTAGAATCCGAGGCCATGTCAACGACAAGCACATCGGAGTGGGCCGAGCACGCCCGTGCGGTGCTCGGCCAGGCTGGGCATCGCAAGGGCGGGGCACGAAACGCGATGATCGACCTGTTGGCTGAGCAGCCTTGCGCTCTTAGTGCCTTTGAGATCGAAGATCAGCTACGGGCAAGCAAGCGTAGTGTCGCGCGGGCGAGCATCTATCGCATCCTTGAGCTGCTTCAGGATCGCGGGCTGGTAGCGCGCTTGGAGTTGGGTGACGCCATGACCCGCTACGAGCTGATCGACCCAGCCGGGGCTCACCATCATCATCTTTTGTGCGATACCTGCGGGCATCTTGTGCCGTTTGACGATGGGGACTTGGAGCGCTCGATCGACAGGCTCTCGCGGCGCCTGGGATTCGATACGCACGAGCACGAGGTCATCCTGCGTGGCGAGTGCTCGGCCTGCCAGGGCTGACCGTACAAGAATAAGAATCAGACTCAATACTATGTTATGGTTCGCGGCGCGGCCCGGATGGGCCGCTGCCACTGTGCTTTCCACCATCAGATTGAGGTCGCCCATGAAGATCGCCCCACGGCGCGTGGCGCACCTACGCATCCTCTTGGCCGTGCCTGCGGCTAGCGTTTTGCTCGCGCTGCTCGCGGCCGGATGCGGCAGTAGCTCCTCCGCGGGATCGGCGTTGTCCGGCGGGGGCTCCTCGAACGCCACGATCAACGCGGTCGGCGCGGAGAACGAGTACGCGAACGTGATCGAACAGATTGGCGGCAAGTACGTGAAGGTCACCGCGATCGAGAGCAACCCCAACACCGATCCGCACACCTTCGAGGCGAGCCCGAGCGTCGCCCAGGCGGTCAGCGCCGCGAGCCTGCTGATCGAAAACGGCGTTGGCTATGACACCTACATGGAAAAGATCGAGTCGGCCACCCCGAACTCCTCGCGGAAGGTCATCAACGTCCAGAAGCTGCTCGGCTTGCGGGAATCGGCCCCGAACCCGCACCTCTGGTACAAGCCGGAAACGATGCCGGCGGTCGCAAAGGCGCTGGTCAGCGACCTCTCGGCGCTCCAGCCCGCACACGCTGCGTACTTCCAGGCCAACGCCACGAAATTCGATGAATCGCTAAAGCCGTGGTACGCGGCGATCGCGCAGTTCAAGGCTACCTACCCGAACACGCCGGTCGCGACAACCGAGCCAGTCGGCAACTACATGCTCGAAGCCGCCGGCACGAAGAACCTGACGCCGTTCAGCCTGCAGGCCGACATCATGAACGGCACGGACCCAGCGCCCCAGAACGTGACCCTCCAGAACGGCCTGCTCTCCGGGCACAAGGTCAAGGTGTTCGTCCACAATCAGCAGGTCACGGACTCGCTCACCGAATCGTTTGTGCAGGCCGCCAAGCGTGCCGGGATTCCGGTGGTCGGGGTGTACGAGACGATGCCGACCCCTGGCTATGACTATCAGTCGTGGATGCTCGCCGAGGTCAAGGCCCTCGAAAAGGCGGTCGTCGAACACGTCTCAACCGAAAAACTGTGAACTCAGCGGGCGCATCGGTGAGCGAGAACATCCTCGAGGTGCAGGAGGTGGACGTACGGCTCTCCGGCCGCACGATCCTCGATCGGGTGAGCTTCAACATCGCGCCCGGCGAGTTCACAGGGCTGATCGGATCAAACGGAGCGGGAAAGACGACCCTGTTCCGCACGATCCTCGGCCTACAAGCCGCAAGCGCGGGAAACGTCCTTGTCGGTGGGCCCACCCACCCTCGCTTCCGCGCTCGAGGACACCAACTGATCGGCTTCGTCCCGCAGAAGTTCCTCCTCGACCCCGACCTGCCGCTGCGCGCACGGGACCTCGTAGGACTTGGCCTGGACGCGCACCGCCTCGGGATGCCGCGCCCGTCCCGCTCCCGCCGTGCACTGGTCGATGAGATGCTCGCGGCGGTCGACGCGAAGCATTTTGCCGATACCCGTGTCGGGCGGCTCTCCGGCGGGGAGCAGCAGCGTGTCTTGATCGCGCATGCGCTGATCGCCCGACCCCGTCTGCTGCTGCTGGACGAGCCATTGGCGAACCTGGATTTGCGCAGCGCGCACGAGGTCGTCGCGCTGCTCGCCAGAATCGCACGCGAGCAACAGATCGCCGTTCTGATCTCAGCACACGAGATCAACCCGCTGCTGGGGGTCATGGACCGCATCGTCTACCTCGCCTCAGGCCGCGCCGTCAGCGGCAGGACCGATGAGGTCGTGCGCGCCGATGTGCTCAGCAAGCTCTACGGCCACCACGTCGATGTCCTAAACGTCCACGGGCGCGTGTTGATCGTGGCCGGGGCCGGAGAGGAAACAGACCTAGCCGGACACGAGGTCTCCTTCCCAGACACCGAGCTTGTCTCGTGAGCCACTTCCTGACACCGGTGTTCGCCCACGGGTTCTTTCAGAGCGAAGCGGTCCACATCGCGCTCGCCGTCGGAGCGCTCGTCGCAATCGTGACCGGGACGGTCGGAGTCTTCACGGTCATGCGGGGGCAAGCCTTCGCAGGCGAGGCGTTCGGGGACATCGGCACCACCGGCGGCTCCGGGGCGTTCCTCGTCGGCGTCGGCCCCTTGTGGGGATTCGTAATTGGAAACCTCCTAGCGGCTGGCGCGATGGAGACGATCGGCATCCAGCGCACCCGCGGACGAGACCTGGCCACCGGGATAGTGCTCGGCGCGTCGATCGGTCTCGCCGCTCTGTTCATCTACCTCTACACCGCCAGCCACAGCACAACCGGCGAGACCGTAACGATCCTGTTCGGCTCGGCGTTCGCGATCTCGAACTCGACCTTCCCGCTGATCGCTCTGCTCAGCCTCCTGGCTCTCGCCATCACGATCACGCTCTATCGACCACTCCTACTTGCCACGGTGAGCCCGGAGATGGCAGCCGCACGCGGAATACCCGTCCGCGCCATCGGGATTCTCTACCTGCTCGCGCTGGCGCTGGCGGCTGCGCTCGCGGCCATCACGATCGGGTCGATCCTCGGGACCGCGCTGCTCGTCGGGCCGGCCGCGAGCGCGCTGCGCCTGACCAAGCGTCCGCTGATCGCGATGCTCACCGCCGCCGGCATCGGCATCAGCGCCATGTGGCTCGGCATCATCCTCGCCTACGACAGCTTTGAATGGCCACCCGCAGGGCACGGGTGGCCGATCAGCTTCTTCGTCGTCGCCCTCGTTTTCATTATCTATCTGGTCTCTGGGCTGCCCGAGCGACGCCGCCGACGCCGAGGCGAAAATCCTGAATACCCCAGTCCAACTCTGCAGGCTGTCCCGGAGAGCCGATAGATCGTGTTTTCCGGTTTCATGGTCAACGCTTGGGAGGTCGCGAGCATCGTCGCGGTCGTGGCGGGTGTCGTCGGTTTCTTCACCGTCCTGCGGGGCTCGGCGTTCGCGGCGCATGCGATCCCCAACGGGTCCTTCGCGGGGGCCGCCGGCGCGACTCTGATCGGAGTCAGCACCCTCCTCGGGCTTGGGGTGTTCTCCCTCGCCGGAGCCCTCGGGATTGGAGTGCTCGGACGCCGGGGCCGCCACGACGTCGTGACCGCGCTCGCGCTCGTGATGATGCTCGGTCTCGGCGCGCTGTTCCTCAGCTTCAGCGAAGAGTACGCACCCGCCGTCTACTCGCTTCTGTTCGGAGAGGTTCTCGGGATCAGCCCCAACGAGATCGCGCCGACCGTGATCCTCGGTCTCCTGTGCATCCTCGCCATCGCCGTCCTATACCGTCCCCTAATGCTCTCCTCGATCCTCCCCGAGGTAGGCGAGGCCCAAGGAGTGAGCAGCTTCCGCATGGAGATGCTGTTCCTCACCGTCCTCGCACTGGCAACAGCCATGACCGTGCCAGTCGTCGGCACGTTGCTGATCTTCAGCCTGATGATTGGCGCACCGGCGGCAGCCCGCTCGTTCACCGACCGCCCACTCGTGGCGATGGCCCTGTCGGTGGCGTTCGCGCTGCTGATCGTATGGTTCGCGATCGCCGCCTCCTACGAAACTAACTACCCCGTCGGATTCTTCGTCGGCAGCGCCAGCGCCGTCTCCTACACACTCGGCCGAGGATGGGCAGCACTACGCAACAGACGGATAGCCAGACCGCAACCTGCCTAGCCCGAAACCAACCCGAGGATCGGGGCCAAAATGGCGCACCTTGGCGTCGCGCTGGTCTGTTGACGCAAATAGACCGCAGACGGCATGCGGCTCGGCAGGACGGGATAAGCCATTGGCCGGGCGCGGCCCACCCGGCTCGCTGGCTATCTGATCAGAAGTGCGTTGTTGCCGGTGATCAGGTCGAGGTCTCGCCAGAGCACTCTCGGATCTTCTCGCACGCGCCGACGGCACTCATGATGCGTCTACCACTGGAGCGGCCGGTCGGGGTCGATGACCCGGACGCCCGTCGACCTACGACTACGACTACGACTACGACTACGAAACGAGGATCACTCATGACAGCGAAGACACTTCCCGGCGGAACGTTCACCATGGCCGAGGGTCTCACAGTCACCCGCATGGGCTACGGCGCGATGCAGCTCGCCGGCCCCGGCGTCTTCGGGCCGCCGAAGGACCGTGACGCCGCGATCGCCGTGCTGCGCGAGGCGGTGGAACTAGGCATCACTCACATCGACACCAGCGACTACTACGGGCCGTATATCACAAACCAGATCATCAGGGAGGCACTGCACCCCTACCCGGACGAGCTGCGCATCGCGACCAAGGTCGGAGCGTTTCGAGACGCCGAGGGCGGCTGGCCCCACGCGCGGTCTCCCGAGCAGCTGCGCCAGGCCGTGCATGACAATCTGGACCGACTCGGCCTCGAGGCCCTCGACGTCGTCAACCTGCGCGTCGGCGGATTCGACAGCCCCGAGCCCGGCTCGCTCGCTGAGCCGTTCGGTGCGCTCGCGCAGCTACAGCAGGAGGGCCTGATCAAGCATCTCGGCGTCAGCACCGTCTCCGCCGAGCAGGTCGCGGAGGCACAATCGATCACGCCGATCGTGTGCGTGCAGAACTTCTACAACATCGCCAACCGGGCCGACGACGCCCTGATCGACTCCCTCGCCGCACAGGGCATCGCCTACGTCCCTTACTTCCCGCTCGGCGGCTTCACCCCGTTGCAGTCGGGCACGCTGCAATCGATCGCCACCCGCCTGGAGGCCACACCGATGGCCGTCGCGCTCGCATGGCTGCTGCAACGCTCCCCGAACATCCTGCTCATCCCCGGCACCTCATCCGTCGCGCACCTGCGCGACAACATCAAGGGCGCTGCGCTCGCCCTCTCCGAGAATGAGCTTGCCGAGCTGAATAGCATTGGCTGACCGCACGACCACCGCGCAACCGATGGTCGAGCGGTACCCGGTATACGCGGAAAGGAGGCGTCCCCGACATAGTCAGCGAGAGCCCGAAAACCGCGTCAAAGGATGCGCGCAATGGGCGTTGTGGGCCCGCCTGGGTCCATGATTGGTGTGTGAGACAGACCGGCGCGCACCGAGGCGGCCCCGACTTCATCTTTGACCGGTAGAGCCAACAGCCGTGCCTTCGGCGCGCAACGCGCCGAGCAGCATTGCGTCAATCGAGGTGGACGGCCCTTGCACCACCAGCCACCCGCGTCCGACGCGTGTGGCCAGCAACGGTCCATCTGCTCCGCCGTCCTCGGCGAAGATCCCGGGGCGCCCGGTCGGTGTGAGACCGGGCAGCGCGGGCGCCGCGCGGCGCGGGTCTTGCGCGCTGAGGAGGATCGCCGCGGAGGGCGCTTCGGTGAAGCCCTTGATCGAGTACCAGCTGCGCGCGCAGCTGAAGATCACGTTTCCCGTCACGCTGGAGCCCAGCGTCGGCACACGTGTCGCGAGAACCCCCCAGGAGGCCACTACGTCGGGTAGGCGCGGTGCATGGATCGAGCACGGGTTCGACGCGGCGGGGCTGTCGGGCTCGACGGAGCGTGTCGGTGCTCGCGCGATCGTCGGCAGCCGGCCGTTCGGTGAGGCGGGGATCACGCGGCCGGCGCTGTCCAACGCCACCGGGTCGATCTGCCCGGACACAAACGCGACCACCGCCTTCCACCCGGAGGGCAGACGGTCATCGCGTCGCGCCGAGATGACATGTCCCGGGCTCAGACGTACGGCCGCCACGCGTGGGGTGACGATCGCCCAGAACAGGTTCGTGTGGTCCTGCTGCGTCGTCACGGGCGTGTGCGAGGACTTCAAGAGGTTCTCCGCGTTGCTGATCGGCTCCCCGCCCGCCAACACGATCAGCGTGCCTGGCCGATATGAAGACGCGCACGCCCCGCCACCTGAGTAGGGCGAGCGAACGCTGGTGATCGAGAAGCGCGGGTCGCTGCACCAGCCGGCGTCGCCGGCCTCTAGGTCCGGCGTCAGGGGCACGTCGTAGTGAAGCGCGCGCAGGCTGGGCATAGTGCCGCTCAAAGGTGCCGAGCCGCGATCGACGAGCACCGCGATCGCCGCGCCAGCGGTCGCGCAGATCGCCAGCACTAGGGCGGCCAATGCGAACGGAGGCCAGTGACGCAACGACTGTACCCAGGTGCGGCGCGCCTTGGAACCATCGTCGTCTCCCGGGAGCATCGTCTCCCACCGTCGCCCGCGGTTGCGGGCACGAGCGCCGTACTCGCGCGTGGCGGCGTCACTCAACGCCTGCTGCAGTTGGCCGAGATGATCGTTCATTGCTCCTCCTCCATCAGTGTTCGCAATCGCCGAAGTCCTCGACTCACGTGCTGGCGGACAACTTGCTGGGAATGCCCGAGCTCCAGCGCGAGCCGCTCGTAGTCCAGCTCCTCGAGGACTCGCGCGCGAACCGCGTCCCGTTGCGCACGAGGGAGCTGATCGAGCAATTCCAGTGCCGTGTCGCCCGCACTCGCGTGTCGCCCGCACTCGCCAACTCCTGCACACGCAGGATGTCCTCGTCCTCGAACGCTATCGCGGGGATTCCCAGGCGCTGGCGGGCTTCGATCTCGACGCTTCCGCGTCTCGCGCTCGCACGCAGCTTGTTGCGTGCTATCCCGAGCAGCCACGCCAACGCCGGCGCGAGCAGCAACTCGTCGTCGTCTCGGGGATCGTCGTATGAGCCCACTACCAATACCTTGCACGACACGCTCGCTTGTGACAGCTACGGCAGCGCGAAGGAGAAGCGCCCGATCGTCTCTCCGGAGACCGGCCCCGAGAGTGCATCGGGCTGGCTTCCGAAGATCACATGGCCATGAATCGTGCCGTGGCATCCCGGTTGCTGGCCGATAAAGATCGTCATGCGAACGAGCTGGCCGCGGGCGAGATCACGCTCGATCGGCAGCCCAGCGGTCCCTTTGGCGCCACAGCCGTTGTTCTGCGGCAGCGTGTATTCGACGGCGTAGGCGGTGTCGGCGTTGCGGACCGCTACGGGCGCCGCGAACTCGAGATCGAGGTCATAACCGCCGGCTACCTTGTGCGCCGCGAGCGCGACCCTCGTATGCGGCACGGGGCCGGCAGGCAGAGGCCTCCCGTGCTTAGACATCGTGCAGGCGGGCGGACCTTCCGCCAGCGGTGCCGTGCCGGACTGGCACAGGCGACCGTCTCTGCGGAACACCAGCGCCGTGATGACGGAAGGCTGGTAATCGATCGGGAAGTGACCCAGTGGAGACGAGGATGACGCGAGGCTCCCGTTCTGCGGCGTGGACAGGGTCGTCTGTGGCGAGACGATCAAGTAGGCGCCGTGAGCGCCGCTAACCGGCACCGTGTGCAGCCCACCGTGTGTCCTGTAGGTCACGCTCACGGCGTTGGGGCCGAGTACGCCGAATACGACATCGCGCTCATCGCGTGCGGGGCAGAACGGCTGATCGGCGCCCACGGGCCGGATCGTGCCCGGGTACCAGCACGACAAGTGAGGGCCGGGCATCGCCGCCGCGGCAGGCAGCGCGGCGGCGTCATACAGGACGTAGTGGCTCGGCTCGCTGCAGGTGTCAGGATCGAGGACCGAGATCGGTAGTTCGTGGAACAGCCCATCATCGCCGAACTCGCCGTCCTCGCCGAGGATCCCGAGTTTCCCGTCGAGCAGACGCCCGATCTGTATGCACACGAGACCGCGGGTGGTGCGGACGATCCGCATCCCCCAGGGCAGGCCGCCGGCCGGATCTGGGACAGAGATGTTCAGCCGTCGTGCGGGGCCGTGTGGGCTTCGTACGCCCGGGACGGGCACACCGATTCCGGTCGAGGAAGCTCGATGCTGTTGGCGCGATGCTCTCACGGGTGCACCAACGCCGATGAGCTGCGTGGCAGCGAACGCCGCGGCGGCTAGCAGCAAGGCCCCCACGGCGATTGCAGCGAGCAGCGAAACCCGCCGAGAGCGACGAAGTCTGCGCCGATCCTCGACCGCAGCAGGAGCGAACAAAGCCTGGGCTGCCACGAGCAGCTGGGTCTTGTAGTCATCGTTGAAGTTACTCATGTGATGACCCCCAGGGCTTGGCGCAGATTGGAGATGGCGCGGCTGACACGCTTACGTACGACCGCGGGCGAGCAGGCGAGCTCTCGCGCGATCTCCTCATAGCCGCGCTCATCGAGCACCCGAGCCCGCAGTGCCTCGTATTGATCGGCCGGCAGCTCGGCCGCCAGGCCCGCTAGGAGGTCGGCCTCGGCGGTGATACGTAGCACGCGTTCGATATCGCTCTCGGCGATCTGCACCGGCTCGAACGCGAGCCGCAGACGCGCCGCGCTCTCCACGCGACCACGCCGGTAGCTGTCGATCAGGCTGTTTCGCGCGATCGTCAACAGCCAGGGCGCTGCTGAGCCGGCGATCGCGGGCGGCCTGTCCGCGAGCGCGATGAGCGCCGCAGCGAAAGTCTCGGCCATCAGGTCCATCGCCACCTCCGGATCACGGGTGCGCTTGAGCAGAAACGCCAGCACGAGCTCGTGACGGCGCTCATAGAGCACACCAAACGCCTCACGATCCCCCGCGCGGGTGCGCTCCAGCAGCTCTCCATCGGTCGATGCGTCCGCGCCGAGCGCCACGTCATTCATAACGATCAAGCGAGCCTGTTTGTGACCGCACCATTGTCATGGCTATGGACGGTCGTGTCCCAGCATCCGGGTGGAATCGCCTGAGCGTAGCTCCGCTTGTGTGTGATGTTATTTCGGCGAGCGTTTCCTCGGCACCGACGCTGCCGGTCCAACTGCAGCTAGTGGGCTACCTCCCAGACCTGGTAGCCGCTCTTGAAGCGCGAGACAAAGACGACACCCTCCGATAGGCTCGCGCTCGGCAGCTCCTTCGGGAAACGAAGTTCCACGACGATTGTCCTCGCTTGGATCTTCTTTCCGCATTGGAAGGCGACCTCGCCACCGCGCGCTCCCGCCACGGTGGCGACCTTCGACCAGACGACCGTTGCGCCTTTCGCGTTGCGGTCTTTTTTCGGTGCCCTTCGCGGCGGCCGTGCCCGGTGCCACGGAGAGCCCCAGCGCGACGGCGAGTGAGGCGGCTGCAGCAAACGCGACGGGGCGAGCAAGCGACACAGCGGTGCGGAAAACCGGTGCGCTAGCGGCCGGCGATGGCCCAGAGCACCTGCCGGCAGTGTTGCTCTGCTCTTTCGAAGTCATCCCATCGGTCCTCCTATCGGAATGATCGACCAGCGAGGTCAGTGTCGGGGCGCTCACCGCCATAGCGATCTCCTTCTACTCATAGCCACACGCTCGCGGTCAGATGGCGCAACACTTCGAGGCGCTGCTCAAGGCCCTTCCCTCCCGCAACCACCAGCCAACCGTCGCCGCGCCTCACAGCGGTGAGTTCGCCTTTGAAGTCGCCCGGCCCGTTGAAGTAGCCGGGCTCTCCCGTCACGGCTGTGAGGCCGGGGATAGACACCGGCGCTGTGCCGGGGTGGGACGCGTCAAGCAGGATCGCGGCATCCAATGGCCAGTTGTGCAGGTAGTACTCGGTGTCGATGCAGGAGAAGAAGGCGCGCCCGACGATCGTGCCTGCGAACGGAGTGATCGCGCTGGCGACGTGACTCCACTCTGGCGTAAGGCCAGGCAGTCCGACGGCGCGCAGCGCACACGGACCATGCGCTGAGAGATGAACGGGTGCCCCACGCTTGAACCCGAGAGGACTCGGGAGCGTGCGGCCTTGCGCATCCAGGGCCACGAGGCTTGGATGGGCCGGGGTAAGAACGGTGAGCCTGCCGGCGGGAGACCTCCTTGCTGTAAGCGGGATCACGATTCTCGCCACTCGCAGGCCGTAGGGCAGCGCCCTGAGCGCAAGCGTTGAAACTCGCCTATTGCCGCCGACCAGGATCGCCGCTACCTGCGGGTCAGTCAGCACAACGATGGTTTGTTTCCGTGCCTTGGCGTTGGATTCGCTCATGGTGAAGGCGAGCGGTGTCGAGGCGACCGGGATTGCCGAGCAGCCACCCCCGGCGACGTCGACCTTCACAACGGCTATGCACCATCCGTATGTACCGCCGTTCAGGGATGGCGATAGACGTACCTGAAGGCTGCTCGCCGTCCCTGACCGTTCAATGGGGATGCTGGGATTTCGACTCCCGGCACTGTGGGCCGCACCTCCACCACTAAGCAGTGCCCACGCAGCGATACCAAAGCCGCCAACGATCACCAGACCAGCTCCAGCGGTCCGCCGCAGATATTGGCGGCGGCGCGCTTCCTTGATCACGCCGTCATTGGGCTCGAGCGGTGGTGGTGCGGCAATAGCCATGGCAGAACCTCGGATTTGAATCGAATGACGCTAATATACATAGCACCATGTTCTCGTGCGTCGACCCACGCGACCAGATGCCGCTGCACGATCAGGTAGCGGCGCAGATCCGACGATCGATCGCCGAAGGCGACGCCAGCCCCGGTGACCGTTTGCCTCCAGCCAAGGACCTCGCAACCGTGACGGGCGTCAACACGAACACGGTACTTCGAGCGCTACACGTACTGAGAGACGAGGGCCTACTGGAGTTCCGCAGAGGAATGGGCGTGCGCGTCAGTGGAACCCCACAGCGCGGCGCCGTGATCGCGCGAGCGCGCGAGCTCGTCCGCTTCGCGCGTCAGCAGGGCTATCCGCCGGAGGAGCTGATCTCGATCATCCAGGGTCTCCGCTGAGCGATGTCGCAGCTGCTCATCCACGACCCCGTTCCCGCTCCGCCCGCCGCGAATCCGACCGGCCCCGATCAGGGCGTCATCGAAGAGGCCCGCCGCCGTCAGCGCGCACGGCGTATCCGAGCGGTCACCGCCGCCACAATCGTGATCGCCGCCGCGGCCGGAGTCCTGGTCGCGATGAGCGGAGGGGGCACACCACGCGAAGCGCCCCTGCACCTGCCGGCAGAACCGCCTCTGTCAGCCCGGCGCCTCCCCGCAGGGTCGATCAGCGTGCGGCTATCCCCAAACCTCGAAGGCGGTCAGGCCGGCTGGTGTGTGACCATCCTCGAAAGGAGCGGCGGGAGCGGCACCTGCGGTCCGCTTCCGACCGTCGGTCACCCCCTCCTGGTAGGCAGCTCGGGCTGGACACAGGGCGATAGCGACATGACGACGACTGAGGTCACCGCGCCACGCGTCGCCTACTTCCTGGTAAACGGCAGCCGGCGCGTCGCAACCAAGAGTCTGCCAGGGCTTCCCTACGGTCTGCGTGTCGCCATCATCCACACCCCCATCCCCAGATCGGTCAACCGTGCGCTCGCCGCCCAGTCACCGACCGTCGTCCCCCTAGACGCCCGGGGCAAGCCCATCGCAGAATCCCGCGACTACGGAGCATCCTGGTTTCGTGATTGGAATCCCCCCGCCGCCCCACTGAAAGGTCCATGCGAACTGCACGTCTCCGGGCTCGAAGGGGTCACCGCCGAGTGGGGACAGGTCGCCACCGCTCTGCGTCCCTACCCAGCTCGGATCGTCGGACACGGATTCCTCTCCTGCATGGACACGGAGTACTACTTGGCCCGGGCGGGACGCGGAATACGTGCCAGCGTCCTGCTCGACGCTGCAAATCCCGGCAAGACAGCGCCCTCACCGATACCGGGGATGGTCCCCATCCCGCACCTGTCCGGCTTCTACAACAGCAGCATCGGGCAGCGCTTCGAACCGATGACCGCCAAGCGCCAGGGCGACATGTGGGTAGTCGCCGCCGGCGGAGGCAGAAACGCCGAGGAAACACGGGTCCGGCTGCTGCGCCACCTCACGGTGACACTGCCGTTGTAGTGGGCGGACCAAGAACGGAGGCCCGTAGCAAGCATCCCTGCTTCTGTCGGCAAGCGGGCATCACCACTGGGAGAACCTCGTCCCGCGGCCCGCTCGTTGGCTTGGCGGCATCCGCCTTGGCGTACTGACGGCCGCGGCTGGCTGTGCTGTCGTTCTTGGCGGGCTTGCGGGCGCCCCCCTTCGGCTTGTGCTCAGCCGCCTCGGTCGACGCGCCGTCGATCTGGACACGCACGGAAGGACAGCCTCCCTAGCGCGCTCAGCGCGTATGCATGTGCGATGGGCGTGCCATGATTCTCACCTCCGTCGATCGAGTTTGTCATCTTCCGGCCTGCTGCTGTAGGTCATCCACGAACGAGCTGAGGGTCTCTGTCGCGGCTGACAACTCTTCGAGCTGTTGATCTGATAGCTCCTGCAGGTCAGCTCTCAAAGCAGCGAGGAACTGTGCGCGGAACTTCTCTTGTGCCGTGCTTCCCGCCCTGGTTAGGCTGATCATGACCACGCGTCCGTCCTCTGGCAGTCCTTCTCGCCGGACCCATCCTTTCTGCTGGAGGCGTTTGACGAGCAGCGTCATCGTGGGCTGCGCGATCCCCTCGAGCTCGGTGAGTTCTGTGATCTTTCGCGGCCCTTCCCTAAGGATGCTCAAGACCTCCATTTCTGTTCGGGAGATCTCCCTGCTGCGCACCTGCTTGATGAGCAGTCGCACTAGGACGGCGGCCCGCGAGAGCAGGTGCTCGGCTACGTAATCGACCTGCTCTACCCGCTCTGCCTGCGAGGACATATTGAAAACTATATAGTTTTCTGCTATGGGTATCAAGGGAGACGCAACAGGCTCCACGTCGAGAAAGGGGCACACCATGTTTCGCAACATCCTCGTCGCGATCGACGGCTCACCGGATTCAGATCAGGCGCTCACGCAAGCGATCGACCTGGCTGAGTCAGAGCACAGCCGATTGACGCTCTTCAGTGCCGTCGTGATGCCTCCCGCCAGCGCCTACATCGGAGCAGGCGGTGGAGTGGCGGCGACACTCGCGCGCGACGCCGAGACCGAGACCGAGACGATCCTGCGGACGGCCGCCCGGCAGGTCCCCGATCAGGTATCGCTCAGCACTGTGCTGAGCAGCGAGCCGGTGAGGCACGCGCTCATCCACCAGATCAAGGAGGGGGCGCATGATGTCGTAGTGATGGGCTCCCGCGGGCGCGGCGCGGTGCGCTCAGTGCTGCTCGGCAGTGTGAGCCACTACGTGCTGCACCATAGCCCCATCCCCGTGCTGATCGTGCACGCCGATCCCGAGCGAGGACTGCACGACACGCTCTCGCGGGATCAACCGGCAAGAGATCAGGGGCCCGTCCATGCAAGCGCATGAGGTAGAGCCTCCCCTCGCCCCGACTGCGCCTGCGGACGAAGGCGCAGCTGAAGCGGCCCTCGGGGAGACAACCCCGCAGCTGAGGGAGGTGCTCGGCCCGGCAGAGGAGACAGCCCGCGGCATGCTCGAGGCCGAGGACGCGCTCCACCTCGTGCGTCAGCGATTCGAGCAGACCGTGGACCCAAAGGAGCAGGGAGAGCTCGCGGCGGAGGCGCTCGAGCACGTCGAACGCCAGCTGGAGCTCACGCGCGGGCGGCGCCGGCAGCTGGATAGCATCGAAGCGAAGCTGTGGGGTAGGCAGAACCGCCTCGAGGGGTTTCTCATACACACACGAGGAAGTGCCTGGTGGCACGCACGCCGGACAGAGACAGCGGCGGCACCGCGCCGAGCCTCGTAGCCGCCTGAGCAAAGCCGAGCCACGACAGGGAATGATCCGCTCCTAACGGCCCCCTCGCCATGGAGCGCACCGCGCCTACACGCGACCCTGCGTGGGGCCGACTGGCCCGCGACCGTTCGCTTTAGCGACATCATCGCCTACGTGTGCTGTCGTGCCGAGACGCGCTTCCCACCATGCGACCGGCACGATCTTCACGGCGAGGTCAAGTGTCCCCCTGTCTAGCTGCTCTGCGAGCTGGGTGATCGCGACGATCCTCTGGGCGAGGCGGTCATCGTCCATGTCACCCGTGATCTGGACAGCAGGGTTGCTTCGAGCCCTGTGCCGGCGCAGCTGGTCCCCATCGCTTGGCTCGGACTGGTCGAGCAGACTTCCTAGCCAGGCGAGACCGCTGGCGAGCTCTACGTGACGGTCGACCACCTCGGCGTAGGCGTCGGCATTGAGCATCACGGCGGCCCACCGTCCCAGTACTTCATCGTTGTGAACCACTACCTGCGCAACCTGGTTGCGCAGAACTCGGCGCCGATCGGTGTCGGTGATCAAGTCGTAAACCACCTCAGTAATGCGCGGCGTGTCGCGCACCACGCCGGCGGCTGCGTCGATTGCAGTCGGCGTATTCGCGTCGGCCGGCATCAGGCCCGCCAGTTCCACCACCGCCGTCCAGACCATGCGCGCATCGCGGACCAGCTCGAGCATCACGTACTGCGCCAGCACCCTCCAGCGTCGGCGCTTGCGAATCTCGAGTGCCTCATTCACTACTGCCACCGACAGCATCACAACGATCGCGCTGGACACGAGACCAGCGAGGAGTGGGTGACGCACCCAGAGATGCTCGGCGAACTGTTCGGACGCTATCGCCGCCGCCAGGGCGAGCAGCGCCAGTGCAGCGCCTGCGCGAGTTTGACGGAGGTAGGACTCGACGGATTCCGAGCGCCGGGGTCCTGAAGAGCGCGGCGACATTTCAGTCGAGCTTACTACCGTCTACCCCACCTGTCGATCCAACTGGTTAGCTGGTAAGGGAAAACGCCGGCCTGGGCGTGAGGAGATCGCTTCTAAGTTGTCAGCGCGGTTTGTTCTTGGAGTTTGAGCGCAGTACGTGCCGCCTGTGCTCCGAGGCTGCGGTAGGGCTCAAAGCGCTGATCAGTGTACAGCTGGTCAGTGGTCGGGTCGTGCGGGAAGTGGGGGTCTTGGGCGGCGTAGGCCTGCACATCGGCAGGCGAGGCCGACGTCATCGTCAGACGGGCGTAGTAGAGCGTCCCCGCGATGGCTTCACCGTCAGGGTCTGCGGCCGGGAATTCGATTTTTGCTTCCACGCAGTCGGTCGCCGAGCGCCCAGTCTTTTCGTTTGGTTCTAGGGCACGATAGTTCACTCTGACCTCGACGTTGAGCTCGCTGCGGGCCAGCGCCACCGCGTCGCCTATTGCCCCGAAATCGTCGTTGCTGGCATCGAAAACGTAGATCTCTGTACATCCGCGCCGCAGCAGCTCGACCAATCCCAGGTTCTCGTAGTGACCGCCGTCGGTCACGTACAGATATGGCGAGTCAATCGAGTTTTTCCCGAGCAGCTCCCGCAGTAGGTAGGAAGCCCTGGGCAAGGGGTATGGCGAGTGCAGCTTTGCGCCTTTAAATCGACGAAGATCGACCTCTGTGTGGCTCTCGCGGAATAGCGCCATTCGACGCGGGTTGGGCACCCACACCCCGAGGCGAATGTTGGCGAGCCCCATTAGGAAGCGCAGTGGCCAGCGTGTCATCTTGCCCATAGACGGCGAGATCGCGGCGCCTGACATCGCCACGGCGGCTGGCAGCGTGAAGTAAGACAGCCGGGTGTCATCGCAGCAACGTTCGAGTGCCTCTGTCGGTACGGCACCTACAAGCGGGCCGCCAATGGCATACGGGCTGAAGGTGAAGCTTGTGATCGCCCGCCCGGGAGGCGTGGCTGCGGTGTCGGAGATATTCGCCGCGGCGCACACCAGCAGCGTTGGCCATCGCTCACAGCCTGCTTCTTCGGGGATAGCTGTCTGTGGGAGCGGCACGCGATGGTGATATTCGCGTTCGACGGCGACGCCCGCGTCCTGGGATGCGATCGGGGGATACTCGGCTAGGCGCGCCACACGCTTCAGCGCGAATGCTGTGCACAGTCGCCGGCGGTAGAAGGAATGCAGGGACCATGTGGTCATGTCGGCGAAGTAGTAGGCAACGGAGAAAACGAGCGCGAATGCTGCCGCGATCGCCCAAGGCTCCCAGGCTTGCTGTAGATTCAGGATGATGGTCATCGCGGCCAGCGCGACGAGCAGCGTCAGCGCCGGCCCCACGATCGCCGCGATCGCGTATGCGAGCAGCAAACGTAGTCGCTGGCTGAGCTTGGCCAGCCATTCCCGTGCTTTGCTCACTTCGCCGGCTAGGACCTTCGCCTCGCTCCAGTCGGCCCGCAGCTGAAGCAGCACGGCAGCGGCCAGCGTCGCACCGCCCCCTGCGGTCGCGGCGACCGCCACGGGAGCCGCCTCGTGGGTGCCAGATGGCTGCTTCGAGACGGGCAGGCTGGTGGCTGCTCCGAGGTCGCGGATCAGTGAGAGCAGTATCGGTATGCCGATCAGCAGGCAGGCGAAGATCCCACTTAGCAGGAGCAGCCGCAGTGACCAGATCTGGACGGCTTCGGCGATCTGGCCCCTCCAGCCGTAGGCGACAATCGAGGTCGCGGCAACCACGATCGCCCCAGCGGCGACTACCGCCGGGACCAGCCAAAGCAAGGTGGGTATATGCAGCGGGACGAAGTGGCACAGGACGCCCGTTGGCGGGCTGCCTGGCGGGGGGTGACCACACAGCCCCTTGGAATCCACGTGAGCGGTGAGGTGCGGGTAGATCGCTCCGTAGAGCAGCCCCAGGGGCACGGCGAGCGTGATCACAGCAACGGCTATGAACAGAAAGTTGACGCCCATTCCCAGCAGCAGCCGATGGCCGAACTGGATCTTGCCGAAGGCACCCGGAGCCATATAGGAACTACGGTTACGCAAGTGCTGCTCCTCAGGTGAACCCGGGAAGAACGGCGGGTGTCGCGGGGTGACCTGCTCTGGGTCGGAGTCATCGGAGTCACGCGGGCGCTCTTCTCCAAGCCGCCATGTCCTCCTGACCATACTGAAGGCCGCTGCGATGTAGGAGCCGCCCGAGACGCCAGCCAAGTAGCTCGCTTCCTGCAGCTTGCTCTCCTCTTGGAGCACCTGCAGAGCTCCTAGACTAAAGGCCGCCGAGCGGATCCCCCCGCCAGAGCAGGCGACCCCGATCTTTCCCGCTACCGCGGGCTCTACGAGACCGGTGAAAGAAGGGATTGGCGGCGTGCGCCTTCCCCAGAGCGTGTATTCGCGGCGTTGACCGTGTAGTTGCGAGCCTTCCCGACGTTCGGTCGCGTTGACCCGCAGGATGCCTTGGTCTTCCCGGCTGGGGACCTGTGGCTGGGCACCTGTCTCCTGGGGCGTACTCGCCTCGCCCGCCTCGCTCGAGCTCCCCCCGTTCACAGCCATCTCATGGCTCCCCGGTCCAGATGGTAGCAACTGAAATGCAACTGATCATAATTGACGTCCCCCCTCACGTCGATCGCGCTCCCAGCAACGAGCCGAGCAAGTAAGGGTATCCGAAATCTCAGAATGGAGCCGCTTCTCGGCACGCTGCTTGTGACAGGGTCGCGTCTCATGTGCCGGGGATTTGATGTGGCAGGCGTAACCCCCGCTTTGACCCTGAAGAAGTCGAAGATGGAGGTATGCTCCCATGGAGAAGGTAGCCCCGAGCGAGAGGTTTCGCCGCGAGCTGGACGAGCGCTGGCCGGCGTGGCTGGTGAGGAGGACTCGATCGAAATGGTCAGCCGGCTGGCGCGGAGTGAAGATGATCCCCAGGCAGGGGCCAAACGGCCGCCGCGGGTTTGACGGCGGCATGTTACGTAAGCCGCCGCGCCGACAACGACTCGAACGGTACGTCATGTCGGGCCTGCGAACGGGGCCGGCTTCCATGCGAGTTGTGCCCTGGGAGCGGTCCTCGGTCGCCGGGACCGCCTGCAAATGGGCGCCGCTCGAGGCACGGCCCGCCCCGCCTAGCACGCCTCTGTCCGTCACCTGATTCACGCGCCCACGCGCCTCGCCTCGCCGTGTAAACTCGAACGCGATCAAAGGCTCGGCACGGCGAGCCTCATACTACAGAAGGGGGTTTCCACGATGAGGAAAGCACTGTCCGTGGCGGTCATCACCGCGACGGCAGCAGTCGCAAGCATGGCGCTTCTCACGGGTCCAGCGTTCGCGCTGAGTGGGGCCGGGAGTGGCTACCACGCGGCGCAAGCATCGCCAGCCATCCCGGCGAAAAGCGCGAAACCGCTCGAATACGAATGGTGCAACCCGTACCTGCCCGCGCCGCCTGACTGCGGATACTACATGCTCATCTACCCGAAAACGAAGTCCTGGGCTGAGAAGGGCAACGAAGCCGAATTCCATGGCAAATACGCGAAGGTCGGCAAAGAATACGTGTTCACCTACGAAGACCCGCAGTACTACGTCGAAAACGACGCCGAAATAAGGTTCAAAAAAGTCCACAAGAACTACACCGGGTTCTTCTACTTCGCGGGCCAGGAACCGCTGCCGGAAGAACTGATCCGAATTTGACGGTCGTCGCAGCAGCTGGGGTCGGCGGCGCGTCGCCACGATGAACGGATTGCGGGTGGGATGGTTTCGGTCGCCCCACCCGCTTTGTCCGGCTGCCTGTGAGCGGGCTTGCAGGCCGACACGCGCACCAGCCATCGCGGTCATTTGCAGCTTGAGCCAATCGTCACTCTGCCCCTGCGCACACAGGAAGACCTCGGGAAGGCACACACCGTCAGGACGCGCCGTTGCCCAGCCACTGCTCAGCGCAGACGCTCACCGGCCGGGTTACGCGAGTGGGAACCTATCGCGGTAGCGGATGCTCCCTCGTACGGCCCCTGGCAGAACGTGGCATGGGTGACGTCGCGGGAATGCTGACCGCTGGCGATGATCGTCCGAAGAGCACGAGCGATCTCTCCACACGCGCGTAGGGCATGGGGCGAGGCTCCAGATGTCCTCACGTGCTGTTGCTGGACAGGCGTGTTGGTGCAGAGGGCCAGCTCATAGGGTCAGCCTTGCCGTCCGGTTTGAGTGAAGGCGTCGAGCGGTTCAGTCTGCCATGGTTCGTCCGGGCCAGGGGCGGCGCTCAGCCAGGCGTTCGCGTCGCGTTTGCCCATTCTGATCAGGCCGTCGATGAACTGGTGGTCGAACAGCAGGTAGCTGAGCAGCTCGCCGTGGGCGTGGTTTTGGCCACCGAGCAGACGCCCGAGGACCGCTAGGTCGGGGGAGCGCGCGCCCTTGATCCCGCTGTAGCGGGAATGGAACACGTCGTTAGCGAGCTTCGCGATCGCGCCCGGGATGCGCGGAGCTATGAACATGTAGGGGACACAGCGGTAGGGGGGCTTGCCGTGTGCGCGGCGGCGGCGCTCGGCCGCCGGTGAGCTCTCCTGATCGGTGTAAAAGATGTTGATCTCGGCGAGCTTGCGCAGGTCCTCAATCAACGGATCGGCAAGCGCACCCTGCAGCAGGTGCATCGCGCTCGAGCCGAGGTCAGGGGCGGGCGCGTCGTGACGGCCGGAATCCTTGGGCTCGGCGACGATCGATCCGGTGCCGATCACGACGAGTTGCGTGGCGCCGAGGTCGAGCGCCGGCTTGATCGGCGTGTTCAGGCGGGTCGCGCCGTCGATGTACCAGCCGCGCGCTTCCACCGGCTCGTCCAGGCGCACGGGCGGGAACAGGATCGGGATCGCTGCCGAGGCGCGTACATGCTCCTGTTCGATTCTCGCCGGCACGTAGTCAATGACATGGGAGCTCGGCAACGCCGGGCCATTCTTGCCCTCGACGAACGCGACCGCGCGACCCGTGTGGGCGGCGGTGGCGACCACCGCTAGGCGGTGCACCTGCCCGTCGATCAGGTTCTCATGCAGCTGGGACCAGTCGATCCAGCGATTGAGATTTCGCCGCAGCGGCGAGGGGTCGAGCAGGCCCGTCAAGCGTACTCCCGGTAGCGAGAGCACCTCGCCCGCGTAGCGTGCCAGCTTGATTGGCAGGCGGGTGAGGACTGGCCGGATCACAGCGCCGCGGTCGACCTCGCGCCAGCGCGCGAGCTCCTGCGAGACCGCCTGACTGGCGGGCAAGTGGCTGGTCGCCGCGATACCCGCGGCGTTGATCGCACCGACGCTCGTGCCCACGAGCACGCTAGGGCGCTCGCCTCGCTCCTCCAGGAAAGGCAGTAGCACCGACAGCACACCGAGCTCATACGCCCCGCGCGCGCCACCGCCCGCCAGTACCAGCCCCACGCCTCCCTCGTCAGTCATGAAGCGCTCCAGAGGACATGATCGTATCCGTGCGCTTTCCAGGGGCCATGGTCACTCATTGTCGCCGCCCGCTCCGTCTGGACGTCGGACAAGATCGAGGAGCGCCACCGCGAGCGCCCACTCGACCCTCGCCGCGTCGCCCAAAGGCCGCGCTGGTTGCACCCCGATCAGGAGCCGGCACGATGAACCCCACGACGAGCCGGCGGTTGCGCGCCGAGGACTACCAGCGGCTGCTCGCGTTCCGCTCCGAGCTGCGTGACTTCCTGCGCTGGAGCGAACAGACAGCCCACCACGCCGGTCTGACCCCGGCCCTGCACCAGCTACTGCTCGTGATCCGCGGACACCCCGGCCAGCGCGGACCGACCATCAGCGACGCGGCCAAGGAGCTGCACATACGTCATCACAGCGCTGTCGAGCTGACCGTGCGAGCAGAGGACGCCGGGCTGCTCACACGCGTCCGCGACACCGTCGACCACCGTCGGCTACACCTGACGCTCACCGACGATGGCAGCGCGCGACTGGAGAGCCTGACCCGCCAGCACCTGCCCCGCATCGAGACCCTCGCGGACACCCTCGGACAGGTCACACACACGTCCAACTGACCGATCGCACAATGGTTGAACTGGCACATCTTCTTTCACCTGCTCGGCGTCCTATCGTTCGTCGCCGGGATCATCCTCCCGGCGCGCCTGCGCGAACTCGACCTCACGGTCCTCAAGGACTAGCAGTCCGTACGTGAAGCGCTCGGCCCTACCATTCCGCAGCGGTGACGAAGCCTGCAGCCGGCACTGTCGAGCCACAGCACGATCCGCATGGCGAGAATCATGTTGATCGCGTAGCGGGCGCGGCGGATGCCCGCGAGCTGGTTGGGGCCGCAGCACAACTGCCGGCTAGAGGACGAAGGGAATGAGCATCTTTGTGCTCGTTCGGTACGCGGGATACCTCGTGGAGAATGTTGCGATGAGGTTCTTTTCCTCCACGTATGCGCAGTAGTAGAAGTACGCACCCAGGATCGCGACGATGATCAAGCCGATCAGGTTGGTCACGAGGGCGGTTCCGAGCAGCCCGGCGAGGAGTCCCGAGTAGATCGGGTGGCGGACGAATCGGTAGGGGCCGGAGGTAACGAGTTCCGGCTCGGCCTTCTGGGTCATCGGCATCCCCCAGTTGCGCCCGAGCTGGACGCGAGACCAGATCGCCAGCGCAATTCCGCCAGCGAACACGACTGCCCCGATCGCTCCGAGGACGGGACTGTGGACAGCCAGGCTCCCGCCGTGGAAGACGCGGACGAGGAGGACGACCGACAGGGCAGTCAGGTCATTCAACGGAATCCGACGTCTGCTACCTCTGCCCTTCTTCACGCCGAAGGCGGACGCGAGCCAGTAAACCCAGAAGATGATCCAGGCGATGTCGATGGCGGTCTTGAGCGCGTGCATGTCGTTCGACGAGTGTGGGATGGTGGGCCGCTTCCCACCAGCCTACGGCTCCAACGACCCCGCCACGACTGGGCCAGTTTGGCTCTCGCTCGTTACGATCCGCGAGCGCGCTGGATGATCGGCACATGCCCGCCCGCGCGAGGCAAGGCGGAAAATGCTCGCCTCCCCGTACCCCCGCGGAAGCTACGGGGCGAGGCGGAACGGCGGGTAGCGATCGGTCACCAGCACGTGGGCGTAGGCGATCACCCGGTTGGTCCAGCGGCCAACGCCGACCAGGAAGTCGAACATCCCGCGCGGGAAGCGACCGGTGAACAGGATCACGAACCAGGCGACGATCACGACGAAGAACGCGGCGATGTAGAGGAAGAACAGCACCACGTAGTGCGGGATCGCCAGCAGCCACTTGACCAGTGGTAGCCAGCGGTTGAGGTCGTTGCGCGCGTCCGGGTAGGGGAACTCGAGATGCACCGCCTGGTGCTCGTCCGTGGAGGGATAGCGGTCCTCCATCAGTGCCAGGTAGACGCCGACCCGGGCGGAGAACCGCATCAGCTCGAGGTTCCACTCGAACCACCAGCGCGGGTACTTCTGTCGGAAGATGATCAACAGCAGCGTCGGCAGCACGACCAGGCCGACAGCGCCGACAGTCCCGGCGGCCCTCCCGCCACCGTAGGCGTAGCCGCCGCCCTCGATGAGGGCTGCCACGATCGCGATCGGGATGACCATGAACAGGCGAAAGAAAGTCGTCAGGCGGTTGAGCGGCCGGTCCGGGTAGTCAACCGAGTACTGGACGGGATACGGGGCGTCGGGGTTCATAAGGTGCCTTTCTATTAGGTGTACGGCGTACACTCATCTGTGGAACTATAGGTGTACGGTGTACACTTGTCAAGACCAATGACAAACCAGAAGATCGCGACCCGCAAACCGCTGAGCAGCGCTCGTGTGCTGCAGGCGGCCGTCGCCCTCGCGGATGAGGCCGGGCTCGAAGCGTTCAGCATGCGCGGGCTCGCACAGGAGCTCGGCGTCGTGCCGATGGCGCTCTACAAGCACGTCGCGAACAAGGAGCAGCTCCTCGATGGCATGGTCGACACAGTCTTCAGCGAGATCGAGATCCCTTCCGAGAACCTCGACTGGCGGTCCGCCATGCGGCGCCGGGCGATCTCGACACGCGAGGCGCTGAAGCGCCACAGCTGGGCGATAGGGATGATGGAGTCGCGACACCCGGGGCCGGCGAACCTGCGCAACCACAACGCGGTGATGGGCTGCCTACGGAAGGCGGGCTTCCCGTTCGAGATGGCGGTCCACGCCTATTCGGTTCAGGACGCCTATATCTACGGCTTCGCCCTGCAGGAAAGGGATACAGGGTTCGAGACCCCCGACAGTGCCGGAGAAGCCGCGCACAGGAGAGCGAAGACGATCGGCGCGCTTGAGAACTACCCGTACCTAGTCGAGATCGCTACGAAGCTTCCTGAGTCCGGGTACGACAACGCCGTCGAGTTCGCGTGGGGGCTCGATCTCATCCTCGACGGCCTCGACCGACTTCGTCAAGCCGGAACCACGCCAGCATGAGCGGCAGCGATGTCGCGAATCGGTTCTGCGTTATCGAACCCCGGTCACGTCGATGTCCTCGTCAGGCTCGTTCGTCTGCCGAGGCACTGGCCAGCCAGCATCGATGTCGTGGCTGAGCCGATGCTCGGTGTCGCGACGACGCTCAGCGCTGGAGCGGGGACCGGCACACATCAGTCTTCGGGAAGATCAGCAAAATCACGCTTGGCGTTCCTGTACCACCCCATACCTGAAAGGGGATGCTTCCACCTGCCCTTCATCTCCTTCAAGGCACTTTCGTGCGTTGCATCACCTTTTGCAACCGCATCCTTTAGATGTTTGTCCTGTGCCTTTATGACCTCATCTGCGGTTTTTCCGTGGTGCGGGAAATCACATGGTCCACCTAGCTGTTTACATGTCATTGTCTTCATTAAATCTCACTCCCTTTCGTGTGTGCTGCCGTCGACCGAGACAGTTGAGTCGGATGAGGCTACAGATACCTCCCCCGACAACGCGGCCACCGCCTCGACCGCGAACCTTTACGGCCCGCGTACGGGGTCGTTGCTCCTGAAGCGCTCGGCCAGCTCATTCCTGGTGGTTCATCGGTCACATTTGCGCCTCGCCGCGTGTCATAGAAATAGACCCGCCGGACCCCCCGGGACCTGACAGAGAGACGCAATCTCCCGGTGGCGCCGGTCGGGCGGCACGACACACCACGCCGCTCGCCTCGCGGATCGCGAGGCTCCGTCTAGGAAGCCCTACTGCAGCCCAGGCTGTGCGACTGCCGCCGAGGCGCCCAGCACCTGCCCGGCGGCGTTGAGTGCCTGAACGGCCACGTACGGGCCAACCGTTGCGGCGGGTATCGCGATGGCAGTCTCAAAGCCGCTGCGAGCGGCTTCGGCGACCGTCTGCAGGCTGGAGGAGCTGGGGCCCGCGAGGACCCTCCACGAGGACACGAGCGTCGCGCCGTTCCAGCTCGCGTAGACGACACCCGCTCCTGTGCTACCCGGCTGGAACACGAACGCGGGGGGGTGTGCCGGCGTGCCGGTCCACACGAAGCGAAAGTCACGGTAGGAGCGCTCGTGCACGGGGAAGTGCGCTTCAAACAGGACGTTGCCTTCGGCGTTGAGCTCGGAGAAGTACGGTTCCTGCCCCCAGCCGATGAACCAGTCGCCGTTGCCGAGCGCCTGCATGTTGCCCTCGCTTTCCGCGATCAGCGGCGGCGCGTGCGTGAAGCGGCCGACCAGCGTCGCCGTGCCACTCTGCCGGTTGAGGCTCACGATGACGCCGCGCGACTGACTGTGCACCTCGGGAGCGGCGCCGTTGTCGAAGATGCTGATCGAGCCGTCCGGGAGTTCGATCGGGTCGTGCTGCCAGGCGGTGCCGGTGCCGGGCCCCATCTCGAAGCTGCTGTGCATGCCCCCCAGACGCCAGACGATCTGGCCGCTTTGCGCGTTGATCTTGTAGACCGTCCAGGTGTTGCGCCCCGAGATCAGCAGACTGCCGTCGCGGTCGAGCTCGATCGAATTGAGGTGGAAGAAATCGAACGGCTCGGGCGCCGTCGAGCGACTCGCGTGTTCGTAGGATTCACCGAACCCGACATGGTCTACGCTCGTCCATTCATACATCACCAGGCCGGTCTTCACGTCGATCTCTTGGAACACGCCATCCGTGACCCCCCCGTACGCGGGACCGCCCACCGACGCGAGGTTGCAGAGGATCGGATCGTAGGCGGTGATCAGCGCCGTGCCCTGGGGGGTGAGCTGGAACTCGTGCAGGTCGGCCTCGAGCCCGTTGCCGGCCCTCACGTGTGCGATATCCGTGTATGTGCTGTCGGCGATCACATCTTCACCCAGCCCGAACCCGTGCACGCTGATGTCCCCCTGCCACCACGTCAGCACCGGCTTGCCCTGGTATTCCTGGACCTGCAGGTTAGTTGCCGACGTGTTGGCCGGCAGTGGCTTGAACCACAGCAACCCTCCGCTCGGGTCGAGGATCATCGGGCCCGCCTGACCGGGCCCCGCGTACGGGGCGGCGAACTCGTCTCCGGGAGCCACCGCCGGGGATCCGGTGGTGACCGTGACCACCGGCGGGTGCAGGTCCGGGCGCGAGTGGAAGCTCTGGATTTCCGCGGAGCTCCCCGAGAAGCTGGGCGCCGGCGTGGTGGTGATCCTATCCTCGTGTGCGATCGCGAACTCATCGCTGAGCAGTTTCACGGACCGGCCCGTGCGCAGCTGCGCGCGCACCGTCACTCGCTCGCCTTCGGCGAACGGTCGCGACGGCAGGAAGCTCGCGCCGTCGCCCTGCGAGTAGACGGCCAGGCGCCCGCGATGGGCGCCCGTCTGCGAGCCGACGACGCTGATCGCGCTCAGCTCCCCGGCGGGAACACCGAGGAAGCTGATCTGCGTCTGCGGCGAGGCGACACGGCTGCCCGCAAGCGGCGAGACCGTCACGGATCCATCCTGCAGCGCGGAGTTATCCAGCGTCGTCGGAGCGCAGGCCGGGCCGGTCTGTCCGGCAACAGCGGGCTGCGTGGCGAACCCCACACCCACAGCCACCGCAGGCCCTAGGATGAGAGCGCGCATGGACGGCATCGACCCGACAGAGCATAGGAGAGTCGATCGACGCACATTTCTGAAGGGCGGGCTCATCGCCGGTGGCACCATCGCGGGCGCTGGGCTGGCGATCCGTGCGGCCGCAGACACGGACGGCAGCTCGAGCCCCCCGCCGAGCACCTCTCCCGTCCCCTCGGCCGCGCGCACGAAGCCCAGCGCCAGGCAGGAGAAGCCGAACATCCTCGTGATCATCGTCGACCAGCTGCGCTTCCCTCAGTGGTTCTCGCCTGCCCCGGCCGGCGTTGGCCTGCCGCCCAACCTCCAGCGACTGCGCCAGGGGGCCGTCTCCTTCGCCAGGCACTACACCGCCTCAAATGACTGCAGCCCCTCGCGCTCGACGCTGCTGACCGGCCTATACACGCATCAGACCGGCTGCATGATCACCGGCGGAAGCACCCTCGACCCCGGCTTTCCCACGTGGGGAACAATGCTGCGCGAGCAGGGCTATCGCACACGCTGGCTCGGCAAGTGGCACCTCACCCACGGCGACAATCGCTGGAACGCACTCACCGGCGAACAGGCGCTCGAGCGTTACGGCTTCGACGGCGGCATCTTCCCGTCGCCGGACGGCGCCCCCGGCCAGGGTTGGCGCGTGGATCCGCACATCACGGCCAAGTTCTCCGAGTGGTTCGCCGAGGAGGGCGGCGCCGAGCCGTGGTGCACGACCGTCTCGTTCGTCAACCCGCACGACATCGCCTGGTGGTACAAGTGGACCGATCGCGTCGCGCCCGAGGCCAGCGCCAGGCACACCGTGCACCGACTGCCGCCCAACTTCGAGACGCCCGAACTGCTGCTCGAGCGCCACAAGCCGCGTCTGCAGCGCTCCTTCCAGGAAACCGCGGCATCCTCGTTCGGACCGGTGCCCTTTACCGGCCCCGAAGCGGCGGGCACGTGGCTGGAATTCCTCGACCTCTACGTCAAGGTCCAGCTCGAGGTGGACCGTCACATCGGCCACGTCATGCGCACCCTGGAAAGCCGGCCGGATGTGGCGGCAAACACCGTGATTCTGTTCACCTCCGACCACGGCGAGTATGGCGCCTCACATGGCCTGCGGGGCAAGGGCGCGAGCGCCTACGAAGAGGCTATCCGCGTGCCTTTGCTCGTCAAGGACCCCCGCGGGCAGCTCACCGCCTTGCCCGAACTCCCACGCACCCAGCTGACCTCCAGCGTCGATGTCACTCCGCTGCTGCTCACGATCGCCACCGGCTCGGACGAGTGGCGGCGCGGGCCGCACTACTCGCACCTCGCCGGCCGGCTTGACCTGGCGGGCATCCTCGCCGACCCCGCTGCGCCAGGCCGCTCCTACGTGCTGCACGCAACCGACGAGACGGTCACCGAGTTCGCGATCGAACCGTACGCTGCCGACGCGCCGCTGCACATCGTCGCGATGCGCACGCCGCAAGCCAAGTACGCGATCTACTCCAACTGGCCCGAAACGGGCATAACGCCGCTCACCAACGGGCAGGAAGTCGAGCTGTATGACTACCGCACGCACAGCGGGCGGCTGGAGCTGCACAACAGCGCCGGCCGGAGCCGACTGGAGGCGCAGCTGCGCACGCAACTGGAGCTTGCGCTCAACGACGAGCTACGGGGGCCGCTGCCCCCACGCCTGGTCGAAGCCCACGCCCGCGGCTTCGCCGACTACTTCTCGACCGCCAGGCACGCCGCGACGAGCGCCGCCGCCCGGCGCAAACGCCGCGCCGAACGCGAAGGCGGACAGCTGCAGCAGGAAATCCCCGGTGCGAATCCGCTCAGGGAGAACCCGACACCTTCACCGCAGAGGAGACACCGATGACGGTGCCCGCAGCGTTGAGCGCCTGGACAGCCACGTAGGGGCTGGCGGCCGCCGCCGGCAGCGAGATCGCCGTCTCGAAGCCCGCCCTGGGTGCGCTACTCACGGCCGCCAGAGTCGTGGGCGATGCTCCCGCGAGAACCCTCCAGGAGGCGACTTCGCTCGCCCCGTTCCAGCTGGCGTACACCACCGTCCCGCCACTGGCGCCCAGGGCGCGCACGGCGGCCACCGCCGGCGGCTGTACGGGCTGCCCGCTCCAGGGCTGCACGTAGGTGCGGTAGGACTCCCAGTCGGGTGGCAGGTGAGCGTTGAAGAGCACCTGACCGGCGGGGCCGATCTCTGACAGGTAGCCGGCCTGACCCCAGCCCACCATCCAGTCGCCATCGGGCAGCACCTGCAGGTTGCCCTGGCTGCCGGCCACGAGCGGATTCCTGTGTTCGTAGCTGCGCGCGAGCGTGGCCGTCATGTTCGCCATGTCGAGCGTCACTTCGATCGCACGCGACTGCGGATGTACCTGCGGGAACGCACCGTTGTCGAAGAACGTGATCGCGCCGTTTGGCTGCTGAACCGCATCATGCTGCCACGCCGTGGCGGTACCCGGCCCCATCTTGAAGCTGCTACGCCTGCCACCCAGCTCCCAGCGGACCTGGCCGGTCTTCGGATCGACGTCGTATGCCGCCCACGTGTTGCGCGAGTCGACCAGCAGGTCGCCGTCCTGCTCGACGTCGATCGAGTTGATGTGGAAGTAGTCGAATGGTTCCGTCCGGCTCGTGGGCGCAGCCGAAGCGTAGGAGTTCTGCAGGGGCACGTGGTCGAGGCTGTGCCACTCGTACATAACTAGTCCCGTCTTCAGGTCCAACTCCTGCAGCAACGTGTCCGCGACCGCTCCGTCGCGCGGACCGCCGACCGCCGACAAATTGCAGTCGATCGCGTCATAGACGGTGATCAAGGCTGTGCCTTGCGGGGTGATCTGGAATTCGTGCAGGTCCGGCTGATAGCCGTTGCCAGCACGGACGATCGCGATATCTTGGTAGGAGCTGTTCGCGATCACCTCGCCCGCCGTCTTGCTGGCGTCGGCGATCAGCGGGTCCTGCCACCAGGTAAGCACGGGCTTGCCTTCGTACTGCTGCACGCGAAAGTCCGCCGCGCGCGCACCTGCAGGGTACAGCGGCTTGAACCAGATCAGGCCCCCGTGTTCGTCGAGGATCATCGGCCCGTACTGGCCGATCCCAGAGTACGGAGCGAGGAACAGATCGCCCGTCGCCGCGCGGTCTTCGGAGGACACCGTCACGTCCGGCGGGCGCAGCTCTGGGCGCGAGTGAAAGCTCTGGTATTCCTTTGGAGCGGGCAGCGGTGCAGAGCTCGTACCGTTGGCGGTGTTCGTCGCGCTCGCGGTCCCCGGATCGTCGCGCACGGCCACGGTGAAGCTCCACGCGAACGGGATCGCCCTGCCGCCTTCGAGCACCTCCGCGTGGACACTCACGAGCTCGCCGTCGTCGAACGGCCGCGAGGGCAGGAAGCTCGCACCATCGCCTTGGGAATAGGCAGCCAGGCGACCGGGGTGCAGCCCCGTACGCGAGCCCTTGACCGTTACATCCGCCAGCTCGCCCGCCGGCACGCCAAGCATGCTGATCTGAGTGGTCGCGGAGGCGTCCCTCGTGCCCGGCCCCGGAGACACGGTCACCCGTTCGCCCGCCAGCGCCGCGGACACGTTCAGGCTCGCCGGCACGCAGCTGGGCGAAGTAGGCGCCGGGACGGACGCTGAGTGAGCCGAGGGAAGCACCACCAGTCCAACGATCCCCGCGAGCACCACCAGCGAAGCCAGTCCAGCGAGGAGGAAGCGGATGGGCGGGTGCGCCACTAATCCTTGACCGTGGCCGACGTGCCAATCACCGCGCCCGCAGAGTTGAGCGCCTGCACCGCCACATATGGTCCGGCGGCGGACACCGCGACGCTCGTCTGAAAGCCCGTCTTGGCGGCGCTTGCCACCGGGGTAAGCGCGCTGGCGGAGGCGCCCGCGAGCACCCGCCACGAGGCGACTTCGGTCGCACCGTTCCAGCTCACCGAGACGGCGATCGTGCCACCGGCGCCCGCTGTCGCCAGCACCGACGGCACCCCCGGCGGCTGCCCGCTCCACGGTGACAGGTATGTCCTGAAGTCCTGGACGTTCTTGCCGAGCGTGCCGTCGAGCAGCACGTGGCCGGAGGAGTCGTACTCGGTGAAGTTGGGCAGGCCGCCATAGCCCATCAGCCAGTTGCCGCCGGGCAGCGTGAGCATGTCGCCCTGGCTGGACGCGAGCAGCGTCTTCGTCGGGTTGACGAACTGCTTGACCAGCGAAACCGTATGCGAACCGATGTTGGGGTCGAGCAGCAGACCGCGCGACTCCCTCTCCATCGGCGGGTCCGAGCCGTTGTCGAACACCGAGATCAGCCCCCCAGGCTGCCATTCGGCATCGTGCTGCCAGTACGTGCGCGTGCCGGGACCGAGCTTGAAGCTGCTGTGATCGCCGCCCAGGCGCCAGCGCACGTTGCCACTGCGCAGATCCACGTCATACAGCGTCCACGTATTGCGCGAGGACAACAGCACATTTCCCGGTTGATTGGAGCCCACCCCCCCCACCTGGAGATTAGAGCCCGCCACCCCAGGGGAGATCGAGTTGATGTGCACGTAGTCCCAGGGATAGGCTGACTTGGGGGCCGGGTTGTGCGATTCGCTGATCGGGATGTGCCCGAGCGCGTGCCACTCCCACATCACCAGGCCGGTCTTCACGTCGATCTCCTGGATCACCGAGTCGGTGATCACGCCGTCACTTAGGCCGTGGTAGGAGGACAGGTTCATGTCAATCGGGTCGAACATGTCGATCCACGCCGTGCCTTCTGGCGTCAACCGAAATTCGTGCAGATCGGCGTGGTAGCCGTTGCCGGCGTGCACGGCTCCAACCCGCTGGTAGGAGGTGTTGTAGATCACGTCTTCGCCCTGCCCGAAGCCCACCTCCAGGATGCGTCCCTGCCACCATGTCAGCACGGGTTTGCCGTCGAACTGCTGAACCCTCAGGCTGGTGGCCTCATCGCCGGCCGGCAATGGGTGAAACCACACGAGGTTGCCGTTCTGTTCGGCGATCATCGGCCCCGGCGAGCCCTCGCCCTGATAGGGCGCCATCAGCAGGTCGCCGGGCGCGGCACCCGGCTTGGCGGGCGTCGTGATATTGACCGTCGAGGGCGTCAGCGACGGCGCCGTGCTGTAGTGCTGGACGTCGTGCGAGTTGCCTGGGTTGATCGGGAACTCCGTCTGGCTGACCGGCGCTTGGTGGGCGATCGTGAAGATCGTGCTCGCCGCGTGTGTCGCGCCGCCCGTCTGCACCTGCGCCGTCACCGTCACGCGCTCGCCCGCGACGAACGGGTGCGCCGGCAGGAAGCTCTCGCCGGTCCCCGTCGAATACGCGCGCAGGACGCCCGCGTGCGCGCCACTGCGCGAGCCCGTCACGCGCACGTCGGACACCGTCGTGGCGGCTGTGCCGAGAAAGCTGATCTGGGTGCTCGGCGAGGCATCCGGAGTGCCCGGCTCAGGCGAGACGGCAACCGGGTTGGCAGCCGCGGCGGCCGCCGGGGGATCGGCCGTGACCACCGCCGGACTGGCCGAGGAGGTCGATCCGCACGCGCACAGGCCGACGCATATCGCCAGCGCTACGAGCGACACCGTCGCACGGATCGTCACTGCAGCGTCTCCGAGAACGACTTGGAGGCTCCGATCACGCGGCCGCCCGCGCCCAGCGCCTGCACCTCGAAGCTCCTGTACCCCTGTGGCACAGGGATGGCCGTCTCGAACCCGGACTTGGCGGTGGTTGTCACGGCGGCCAGCGTACCGGCGCTGGATACGGCCAGGACTCTCCAGGAGACGACTTGCGTGGCGCCGTTCCAACTCACGTACACGGTGGTCTTGCCATCCGTTTCGCGGGCGACGCCCACGGGCGAGGACAGCGGCAGGCCGACCCACTGCTCCAACGTCGCTCGGTAGGTGAGGTCGGGGCCCGGGAATTCCCCTTCGAGCAGCAGCCGGCCGGAGCGGCTGTACTCGGAGAAGTACGGTTCCGATCCCCAGCCGACGAACGCGTTGCCGTTCGGCAGCGGCTCCGTGTCACCCATGTATTCGGATTCGAACTTGCCGCCGGCGCCGTACTGGGCCACGAGCGTCGCCGTGCGCGTACTCTGGTCCAACTTGAGCACCAGCCCGCGAGATGGCCCCGTCGCGTGGACGGAGGTGCCACCACCGGTGAGCTGGCAACAGTGGTCGTCGAACATGGTGACCATCGAGCCGGGCGCCAGCGCCACATCATGCTGCCACTGGAAGGCGGCACCCGGGCCGAACTTGAAGCTCGAGTGCTTGCCGCCGAGGGTCCACTCGACCGTGCCGGTGTCGATGCTGACCATGTAGGCGGCCCATGTGTTGCGCATCGAGACGAGAAAGGTTCCATCCCCGGTCAGTTCGACCGCATTGACATGGTAGGCGTCCCAGGGGAACCCGTTAGTCGGCAGCGAGGCGTAGGAGTAGCTCAGCGGGATGTGATCGAGCGCATCCCAGGTGCGAAGCAGCTTGCCGGTCTTGAGGTTGTACTCCTGTACCGCCGAGTCGATCAGCGCGCCATTGTAAGCGCCGCCGTATTTCGAGAGATCCAGGGGAATGTTCTTGTTTGCGGTCACCCATGCGTCGTCTCCGCTGATCGCGAGCGCATGGAGCGTGAGGACCCAGCCGTCCGCGCCTTTCAGCCTCGCAACCACCTGATAGTGCTGGTTAACCACCACGTCTTCGCCGCTCTCGGTTGAGCCGGTGTTCGTGACAACCCCCTGCCACCAGGCCAACGCCGGCTTGCCGTCATACCTCTGGAGACTGAGGTTGGCGGCAGCAACGCGTTCGGGCACCGGCTCAAACCAGACCGGCTGCAGGTTGTGGTCGAGGATCAGCGGCCCGCTCTGTCCGACGATCGGCGGTTCGTTCAGGTCATAGAAGTTCGCGGTGAAGATGTAGCCCGGCGCCAGCTCGCCGGCGGCCGCAGGCTTGTTGCTGCGAATCTTGGGCGGGTGCAGCGAGGGCGCAGTCACGAAGCTGTAGGTGCCACGGGTGGTGTACGCGCCGATCGGAGCGCCATGAGAGCCCGCGAACGCAATGCTGAGCGCAACGAAACCCGCGAGGACCACCCCAATCGCAACTGCGAGACGTCGCGCTGCGGGTGCTAGCTCGATGGCGGGCTTGGGCAGCGAGGTGAACGTCATAGCCGCCGCCGTCGCCGCCAGGCCGGCGCCGATCAGGTAAGCAAGTCGAAAGCCATCCGTCAGCGCCTGCGGCACCTGTTGGCCCGAGCCGATCAGATGGGTGCTGTGCTGGGTCGCGAGCGTGATCAGGACCGCCAGCCCGAGCCCGCCGCCCACCTGACGTGAGGTGTTCACAAGGCCTGACGCGAGCCCGGCCTGCCCCTCCTTGGCGCCCTGCGTGGCGGCGATCGTCGAGGGGACGATCGACATCGCGATCCCCGCCGCGGTGAGTATCCCGGGGATCATCACGTACACGATCCCACTGCCGCTGGATCCGACTTTCGCGAGCAGCAGCATCCCGCCCGTCAACAGGACCAGCCCGCTACCGAGCACCGGACGCACTCCGAAGTGACTCACGAGCTTGCCCGCGCGCGAGGCGACCAGCATGATCGTCAGCGTCATTGGCAGGAAGATCAGACCGGTGTCAAGCGGCGAGAGGCCGAGCACTTGCTGCAGGTACAGAGAGCTCACGACCCACATCGGGAAAAGCGCCGCGCTGAACAGCAGGACGATCGTGTTGGCGGTCCGCAGCGGCCTGGTCAACTCCTTGAAGGGGATCAGTGGCGCGGACGCCACGCGCGCCTCGATCACGCCGAACACCCCGAGCAGGACCAGGCCACCGATGATCGGGCCGAGCGCGGCAAACGCGTCCCAGCCCTTGAGGCCCGCTTCCACGACCCCGTACACCAGCACCATCTGACCGATCGTCAGCGTCAGCGCACCGGCGAGGTCGAAGCTGTCGCGATCCCGTGCCCTGCGGCGCTCGCTCACTACCACGTACGCCACCAGCGCGGTCACGATTGCGATCGGCGGGTTGATCAGCAGAACCCAGCGCCAGCTGAGCGCTTCGGTGATGATCCCTCCGAACAGCACTCCAGCTGCGCCGCCCAGCCCGTTCATCGCCGCCCATGTGGCGATCGCCCGGTGAAGCTTCGGACCCGGCGCAAATGACGCGGTGATGATCGCCAGCGAGCACGCCGCCATTAGGGCGCCGGCGAGTCCCTGCACCGCGCGAGCGCCGACGAGCACCACCTGGTCCGGTGCGGCGCCGCCAGCCAGCGAGGTGAGCGCGAACAGGATCAGCGCCACGACGAACGTCCGGCGCTGCCCGAAGTGATCGGCCGCGCGACCGCCCATCATCAGGAAGCCCGCGAACGTGATCGCATATGCGTCGACGACCCACTGCAGGTCTGGCGAGGAAAAGCCGAGGCTCGATTGGATCGAGGGCAGCGCGACGTTGACGATGCTCAGGTCGAGGATGACCATGAATTGAGCCACGCAGCAGACAGCCAGCAGCCACGTCGAACCTGAGCCCCGCTCGCTCTCGGCCGGAGGGGTCTGCATGGCCCCCGGGCTCGCCGCCGCCTCGACGCTCATGATGGCCTACTCACCCGCGACCGATCCTTCGGGGTCGGCCAGCGCCGCAAACGCCTGTTAAGGTGAGCGCCCGAACCATCGCACGACAATGACAATTGGAGCCCGGCCATGAGAAGAACGCCACTGACCGCCATGCTAACGCTAGCGGCCACTCTGACTGCCACTGTCGCGCTGGCGGGGTGCGGCGGCAAAGGGGGAAGCTCCTCCACCACGCCGACGACGAGCAGCCCCACCTCGAGAACGCCTACGACTACGACGCACAAGCACAAGACCAAACCGGCTTACTGAGCCTCATCCCGACCGCCGAGAGCTCGGGAGCGAGGCTGCATAGCTGATCACCTTGACCGTCTGTGAGGTGCCAAGCACATGGCCGGCTGAGTCGAGCGCCTGCACCGCCACGCTGGGGTACTTCTCAGGCAGGGTCGTCGAGCTTTCAAAGCCACCGGCCGGGATCGTGGTCTGCACTGCCAGCGATCCGTCGTGCCTACCTGCGAGCACGCGCCAGGACGCCACTTCGGTCGCGCCGTTCCAGCTCGCGTGCACAATCGTCTCTTCGCCCGTGTCATTCAGGCTGGCGAGCACTGCCGGCGGGTTCGCGGGGCGCCCGTGCCAGGGGAAGCGGAAGGCCCGGTAGAAGGACATGTCGAACGGCAGGTTGGCGTCGAACAGCAGCGAGCCGCCTTTGGCGTACTCGCTGATCGCGGGCACCCCGCCGTAGCCCACGACGGTGTTCCCGTCCGCCAGCGTCTGCATGTTGCCCTGACTTGCGGCGAGCAGCGGCGGGTTTGTGTGTGTGTAGACGGAGACGAGGCGCGCTTCGTGGGTCTTGAAGTCGAGCGCGATTCGTACGGCGCGCGACTGGCGGTGGATCGGCGGGTTCGAGCCATCGTCGAAGAACGTGACCTCGCCGTCCGCGAGCACGCGCCCGTCATGTTGCCACGCCGTTTCCGTGCCAGGCCCCATCTTGAAGGAGCTCTTGAGGCCGCCGAGGCGCCAGAGGATCTTGCCGCTACCGCCTTCCAGCTGATAGCCGGCCCAGGTGCTGCGCGCCGAGATGAAGATGTTCCCGTCGGGCTCGGGATCGATCGAGTTGAGATGAAACCAATCCCACGGCGCCTTCGTCGTCGGCGCTTCGGTCTCGGACTCTGAGGCGCCGACGTGGTCGAGACTGTGCCATTCCCAGCGCACGAGGCCCGTCTTCATGTCTATCTCCTGAATCGCCGTGTCGACGATCGCCCCGCCGGTTGCTCCTTTCACCGCCCTGAGGTTGCAGCGGATCGGGTTGAACGCGGTGATGTAGGCGACGTCGTGGGGGACGATCTGGAAGTCGTGCAGGTCCGCCTTCAGGCCGTTGCCTCCGATGACCCTCGCAACCGTCTGGTAGCTGGAGTTCATGACGATATCTTCGCCCTGGCCGAAGCCCAGCGAGAGCACACGCCCCTTCCACCACGTCAGGTCGCGCTGACCTTCGTATGTCTGCTCGCTCAGGTCCTCCGCCGTTTCGCCCCCCGGCAGCCTTTCGAACCAGACGAGCCGCCCCTGCGGCGTGTAGATCAGTGGCCCATACTGACCTGGACCGGGCCCGTTAGTCGTGAGGATGTCGCCCGCCGTGGGATCGCGATCGGGCACGGTGACGCTCAGGATCGGGGCCTGGATGCCGGGCATGGTGTCGAAGCTCTGATAGTCGGCGGGCGCCGCCGGCGGGTTGTGGAACTCTGGGACGGTTGCCGTCGGATATGGCGTGTCAACGCGAAAGCCGAAGACGATTCGCTTGCCGCCTTTGCCGAACGTCCGTGATCGGCCAGCGCCAATCACGGCCCGCACGACCACGCGCTCGCCGGGGTCGAGCGGCTTGTCGGGCACGAAGCTGCCGCCGTCGCCCTGAAAGTACCCATATACGTGGCCCTGGTGGTAGCCGGATTTAGAGCCGACGACCGACACGTCCTGGATGTTCGTGACGCTTGTGCCGAGGAAGCTGATCTGGGTGTCCGGGTTGGCTGTGTCGGTTCCCGGCTCAGGCGAGACGTCAACGTCGGTGCCGGGCAGGCTCGCGCTGTGTTCAAGCGTCGCTGGCAAGCATGAGGGCGAGATCCGGTTCGACGCGTGGCTCGCGCCCGACAGGCCGAGACCCGGAGAGCCGCTCACGATCGCGGCCACGATCCATCCGAGGACCGCGACCAGCAGGACGATGTAGCCGTTGCGTTTCATGTTGCGCTTGCAGGCCCGACGCGACAATACTGGGCAACACGTACGGCCTCCGCCGGGATGCTGTGGAAGCGTGCATCCTTACCAAGTTCTTCGTGGCGCCCGGCGGGCCTTGATGACGTACCCTCTGGTTGATGAGCAAGAGACCGCTCCTGGTCGTCCTGGCAGCCGTGGCGGGACTCGCGGCAGCACCTACCGTGGCGCTGGCGGACTCGGCTGACGTGGCTGCGACACAGGCCTATCTGCAGGCCGACTACGCGCTCGTGCGCGTGGCCGGAGCCCATCTCGCGATCTCCGAAGCGGTGCCGCTGACGCTCCTCTCGCAGGTGCGGCGGGAATGCCCGCGGGCGGCTGCGGAATCGCCACAGGATCCCGAATCTACGCAGCTGAGCGACGAGGTGATCGGCGCGATGGTGATCGGCGCCGGTCGCCCCGATCGACCGGCGGTCAAGACGTTCATCCGGACGGTCGCGGGCCTGAGCTGGAGCAACCGCAGGCTGACGAGGGCCGTGCGAGCGTACGTGGGCGACCTGAAGACGCTTGCAAGCCTGTCCGCTCCCAATCTGTGCGGCGACGTGAAAGCGTGGGCCGCTAGCGAATTTCACGCGCTGCCGACTAGTACGGTCGCATTCGTCAGCAAGTTCATGCCGGCATGGGTCGCGCTGGGGTACATGCCCGCGCAGCTCACCCGGTACGAGAGCTCCGGGGTCAAGGCCCTCGCTAGCCGCGCCGGCCAGCTCGAACAGCAGCTCACCGAAGGCGAAGCCAGGGCGGTGCCCCACTGGGGCGACATCATGAACGCGCTCGTGCTCAACCCCTGAGCGGGCTCAGGCGACCGCCCGCAGATGCCTGTAGGGGTTTCCGCGCAGCTCGCGCACGAGCGCGTCGAGCACTCCCCCCTCGTCCTCCTCGCGGCCGTCGGTGACCGCGCCGATCACCGCTCGCTTGCGCTCGAGCAGCATCGAGATCGTCTCGTCGATCGTGTCCGCCGCGAGCAGGTAGTAGGCGTTTACCGCGTCCTGCTGGCCGATGCGGTGACAGCGATCCTCGGCCTGGTCGTGCTTAGCGGGCGTCCAGTCGAGCTCAAGGAAGGCGACACTCGAGGCACGCGTCAGCGTGAGGCCGTGACCGGCGATCTCGATCGAGCAGACGATCAGCTGGTTGGCGTCGGTGTCGCGCGGCGCTTGGAAGGCCTGCAGGGCTGCGTCTCTGGCTGCCGCGCTGTCCTCGCCGAGGATGTGTAGGGCGCTCGGAAAGCGGGCGAGCACGCCCCGCTGGACCTCGCGATGGCGGGCGAACACGACCAGCCGCTCGCCGGAGGAGCAGAAGTCGTGGATCCATGCAAGGGCAGCGTGGAGCTTACCGCGCGCGGCCAGCAGCTTGAGCGCGTTGCAGCGAACTAGGCGCTCAGCGCGCAACGCGGCTGCCACCTTCGCGTCGAGCTCGCGCAGGTCGAGCGGCTGACTGCGTAGCCAGGCCATGAGGTCGCGCTCGGCGAGCCGGTATTCGGCCTCGTTGTCCAGCTCGACCGGCACGATCGCGCGCGTCTTGGCCGGCAGCTGCGGGAGCACGTCAACCTTCAGGCGGCGCACGAAGCAGCGCGCGCGTAGATGCCAGTGCAGACGCAAATGGGCATCCGCACCGCGGAAGCGCTGCCCGAAGCGCGCGCCCGAGCCGAAGTCCTCCAGCCGCCCAAGGATGCGCAGCTGAGAGATCAGCTCGGCCGGCCGGTTGGTGACGGGCGTGCCGCTCAGCGCGAGCACGAAGCCATCGCGAGGCACAACCGCCGACAGCCGCTGAACGGCCTGTGTGCGCTTGGCGGCAGCGTTCTTACAGTAGTGGGACTCGTCGAGCACGAGTGCGCGCGGGCGCAGGGCGCACAGCTCATCCAGGCGCGCGGCCACGATGTCGTAGTTGACCACCGTTATGTCGGCTGTTACGTCGCTGGCACCGTTGCCCGTAAGCGCACGGGCGCTGGCGCCCGAGAGCGCACCGGGGCGGGTGCCGTGGCCCGCGAGCGCACTGGCGCTGCGCTGCGGCAGCCAGCGTTCGAGCTCGCGCAGCCAGTTGAGCTTAAGGCTCGCCGGACACACCACCACCGCCGGATATGCACCGGCGGCCTCGACCGCCGCTAGCGCCTCGATCGTCTTGCCCAGACCCTGCTCGTCCGCGAGGAACGCGCGCCGGCGAGCCAGCAGGTAGCTGACCCCGGCCCGCTGAAACGGCTTGAGCTCGCCGCCCAGGCCGGCGATGTGCAGCGGCGCGTCGGTGGCGCTCGACAGCGCCACCAGGCCGGCTGCGCGCGCATGCTCCTCGCGGATCTCCTGCAATAGCGCGAGCGCCTCCGGGTCGATCCAGACCTCGCCGTCGGCCAGGAATTCGTCGAGCTGCGGCACGCAGAAAGGGTCCGCGCGGAGCGCTGGAAGCTGGGCGTGCTCGTGAGCGCCGCCGCGGCGGCCCGCCGGCTCCAGTACGCCGCGCAGCGCCGTGAACTCCCGCACGCGGGCTGGGTCGTGGCCGTCGGCCAGCACGAACGTCTCCTCCTCGTGAACGCTCGAGCGTTCGAGCACCGCCGGCGGCGCCGGCCGACCGTCCTCGAGCGCCGCCACGCAGCGTCTCGCCGCGGGGCTGATCCAGGCGTCGAGCCCCTTCATCAGCCGCCAGGCGGGAAGCGTGAGCGGCACCGTCACCCCACCGGGCGCGCTCGTTGCCAGCTCGCGCAGTGCCTGCGGCAGGCGCCTGTCCTCGCCGAGCAGCATAAACGTGGGTGAATCGCTCGGCCCCTGAACCTCGACGTTGCCGCGCCATGTGGTAGCGCGTGTTAGCCAGGTGCTCACGCGCGGGTCAACGCTCACGTCCTCAATGTGCTCGAGCAGCTCCGCCAGGAGCTCGGCGTCGTGCTCCACCGCCGCCAGGCCGAGCGTCCCGGCGGGACCCTCGAGCGCACGTAGCCCGGCCCGGGCGGCGAGCGCGCGGGCCAAGCTCGCGCGCTCGGGCGTGATCAGGATCCAGTGCTCGTCACGACGGTCGCGAACGAACTCGATGTCGTATCGGCAAGCGAGCGCCTCCCGGGCTGGCCGCCTGCCGGCGCCTCCTAGCTCGTGGCGTTCACGCTCGTCGCCGGCGACCGATCGAAGACCGGCCAGCGCACGGCGCGCGGCGTCGCTAAGACGCAGGCTCCCAGTCTTCTGTGCGAGCGTCTGCACAAGCTCGACGGAACGGTCATCGAGCGGAACGAGCGCACGGCCGATTGCCGGCAGGCTGTAGGCACCTGGGTGCTCCAGCAGCGCCGCGACAAGCTCCGATGCGGCGTCCGTGGCGAAGCTCAGCCACCAGTCCTCGTCGGGACGCGCGAGCTCGACGAAGCACTCCTCCAGGCGGCGGCGCGCGCGGCGGCGGCGGATCGCGCGGGCGAGCGCCTCGCTCACCTCCGGACAGTCCGGCAGCCCGGCCAGCAGGCGCGCAAGCGCCTCAGCCTGGTCGGGACCGAGTGGGATGCACCACGTCCGCTCGACAGGGTCCCAGCGCCGCCCGGGAATCGCGCGCAGAAGCTGGCGCAGGCGCTCGTCGTATGGGAAGCGCAGCACGGCCTCGTCACGAGCCAGCGACGCTGAGAAGGGAACGTGGGACACGGGCACTGGACGATAGGCGCCCGTGGGGATGCGTTTGGGTTCGGCGCTCGCGCGGGCGCCGCGGCAGCGTCACATAGAGGGCCGCGAGGGCGTCCGGCAGGCGGGCCGTGGGCGGCGGCTGGTAGCGACGATCAGGCGTCGCGCTCGACTTTGGCCAGCGCCTGTGTGATCGAGCGCGTGAGCGCCGCCCGCACGAGCAGCGCCAATCCGGGTACGGGCGAGGCAAGACGGATGTCGTATACGAAGCGGGTTCCGCCGGACGCGTGCGCGAAGCTCATTACGCCGACGTGACCGCGCAGCGGACTGCCCTTGGTGATGCGGTAGACGATCCGCTCTGAGGGGACGAACTCAGTGATGGTCTCCTCGAACGGGGGCAGCGGTCCGATCTGCAGCTGCCTGACCGATCCCACGCCGTTGCGCTCCCCGTCCTCGCCATCGCGCACGCGAGTGACCTTGGAGCCGAAGACCTCGGCGAGGTTCTCGTGCTCGGCCAAGTGGGCGAAGATCCGCTCCGGAGGCTTGACGAAGTCGTGCTCGACGTGAACGTGATGAGCTCGCACGTCCAACAGCTTACGCAGGCTCGGCCGATCGTCGCGTCCCCGCTCTTACACAACTCCTACACGCAACCCGCGCCTGCGCTTAGCCGCCACGCGCAATAATGGTGGGCAGCACCCCTTGCATCCACCACCGGGAGGCTCTACCCAATGCACATCTCCAAGCTGCTCAGAGCCACGTTGATCGCGGGCACGCTCGCCGCCGGCGGCGCGGCGGTCGGCATCGCGGGCGCCGCAGCAGCGCCGACGACCTCTACGCCCACCAAATCGACGACACCGCCGCCCGCGCAGAAACCTGCCACACCGGCACCCGCACAGAAGTCGGGCACGCCGACCAAAGAACCATGCCCGAACATGGGCTCTGGCTCTAGCGGAGGCTCATACAGCGGCCCTGGGCCAAGTTCGGGCTCGGCTGCCGGATACGTTGGTCCCGGTCCGGGCGTGACCTACCAGTGATGGGGGTGTGATCGACCCGCAGTCGCCCGCGCCGGGGGGCTTGCAAGCAGCGGATAGGGTCGCTCGTGCCCGCAAGTCCAGCGCCCGCGGGTGTCTGCTGACGATCGTACTGGCGGCCTCGTGCGTTGCGCTCGCGGGCTGCGGCTCGACCGCCAGCAGCAGTCGGACGTCTGCGCTGGTGGCGATCGGTGCGGGGCTGAAGGGCCCTGCCGGGCTGAGGGCCACTGTCTACGCGCAGGGACCGCCCACGACGGCGGCGTTCGCCTTCGATGCGCGGGGGCGGCTGTGGCTGACGGCCGCAGGCTTGGAAACCCACACTGAGGACGGCGTGTACATGATCGCCAAGCCTGGCGGACGGGCGCTGAAGGTGGTATCGGGGCTGAAGGACCCGTTGGGTCTTGCGTGGTATCGGGGCAGGCTGTATGTCGCCTCGGTCGGGCGCGTCGATGCCTTCGGCGGCTTCAACGGAGACCGGTTCACAGAGCACACGAAGATCCTCACTGGCCCGGTTTCGGGTGGTGAGAACAATCTCCTTGTGATGGCGGCCGATGGCCGCTTCCTGATGGGCATCTCCGCCACGTGCGACCACTGCACTCCAAGCTCGAAGTTCTCGGGATCGATCGTCTCGTTCCGTCCCAACGGCAGCGATCTGCGCCTCTACGCCAGTCGCATCCGGGCACCGTTCGGGCTCACTTACTTTCCCGGCACGAGCGACTTGTTCGTCACCATGAACCAGCAGGACAACCTGGGCGTGCGAACTCCCGGCGATTGGCTTGCAATCGTCCGCGAAGGTCAGGATTGGCGTTTCCCGGACTGCTACGGGCAGGGTGGCACAGCCTGCACGGGTGTGCCAAAGCCGACAGCTGTGCTCGATCGGCACGCGGCTGTGGGGGGTGTGGCGATCGTGACCGGGCAGCTCGGCGCGAGCGTCGGGACCTCGGCCATCGTCCCTGAGTGGGCGCTGGGGAAGGTGCAGCGCGTCGCACTCAGAAGATCTGGCTCCGAGTACGCGGGCTCGGTCACGCCGTTGCTGACGGGTATCGGCAATCCACTGGCACTTACGCTCGCTCCCGATCGGTCGCTGCTAGTCGGCGACTGGGCCACGGGGACGATCTATCAAATCGTCCCCGCGCCTAGCTAACCTCTGTGCCACGCTCGGCGGTGCCCGCTCAATTGTAAGTGAACCGATCGGCCGGGGGGTCGTCCTGGCTCTTAAGTTTGTCCGTCGTCGCGGTCACTTCCACGCTCCCGGCCTCTTTGGCAGCGGGCGTCAGCGCCGTGCAGCTCGTGCTGGAGGAGCATTCGACGTCGGTGGCCTGCTTGGAGCCGAACTTGAACGTGGTTGTGCTCGCGCCCGGCAGGAACCCGACGCCGGTGATCGTAACGCTCGTGCCGCCAGACGTGGGACCGCTGTCCGGAGCGACGCTTTCGACCGCCGGCGTGAACTCAAACTGGTCGCCCTTCGAGATCGCGCTCGTCCCGCCCGGGGTCGTGACGGTCACGTCCACCGCTGCCGCACCCGCTGGAGAGATGGCAGTGATCGAGGTCGGCGAGTTGACGGTGAAGCTTTTAGCGCCGTTCGCGCCAAAGCTGACAGACGTGACTTCTTCAAAGTCCGAGCCGGTGATCGTCACTTCGGTGCCACCGGCGCCCGGGCCGCGCTTGGTCGAGAGCTTCTTGACCGTCGGCGGGGACAAGTAGCTGAAGCGGTCGGCCGAGCCGATCGGACTCCTGCCCGCGGGCGTGCTTACCGTCACGTCCACCGTTCCGGCAGCCCCCGCCGGGGACACGGCGGTGATCGCGGTCGGCGAGTCGATGGTGAAGCTCTTGGCGCTGTTCGCGCCAAAGCTGACAGACGTGACTTCTTCAAAGTCCGAGCCGGTGATCGTCACTTCGGTTTCACCCGCCAACCCGCCGCTGTGTGGACTGACGCTCGTGACGGTTGGGATTGGTTCGCTGTAGGCGAGGTCGTGCGTTCCGCCGGCTGAGATACCGGCGACCTCGCCCAGGCCAGTCACCGCCAGCGGGATATCGCTGGGTTCACCAGCGCTGCCGTTTCCGAGCTCCCCATATTTGTCTTCTCCCCACGCCATGACCCCGCCGTTGCCGAGCAACGCCAGGCTGTGCTCACCTCCGGCTGAGACCGCTGCGACCCCGGAGAGCCCGCTCACGGCCACCGGTACTTCGTCGCTGCGGACGATGCTGCCGTCGCCGAGCTCCCCATATTTGTCTTCTCCCCACGCCATGACCCCGCCGTTGCCGAGCAACGCCAGGCTGTGGTGTGCGCCTGCAGTGATTGCCTTGACACCGCTCACCCCGTTGACCGTCACGGGCACGTCGCTGAAGTCTTCTTCCTGTTCCTCTTCGGTAACAGCGCTGTTTCCGAGCTGCCCGTATTCATTCTCACCCCATGCCATGACCGTGCCTCTGCTCAGCAGGGCCAGGCCGTGTTCGCCGCCCGCGGCTATCGCGGTGACCCCCGTCAGTCCCTTCACGGCCACAGGCACTTCACTGTTCCTAGTGTTGCCGTCGCCGAGCTGCCCGTGTTCGTTCTCACCCCAGGCCATGACCGTGCCTTTGCTCAGCAGGGCAAGGCTATATTCGCCGCCCGCGGCTATCGCGGTGACCCCCGTCAGTCCCTTCACGGCCACAGGCACTTCACTGTCGTTGGTGTTGCCGTCGCCTAGCTGACCCGATTCGTTTCCGCCCCAAGCCATCACGGTGCCGTTGCCCAGCAGCGCCAGGCTGTGGTTTGCACCGGCGGCGATCGCCTTGACGCCGGTTAGTCCCGCTACAACTACGGGAACATCGCTCGTCGTCGTGCCGCCGTTGCCCAGCTGCCCGGACGCGTTATAACCCCAGGCCATCACGGTGCCGTCACTCAGCAGCGCCAGGCTGTGGTGCTTGCCGGCTGCAACCGAGGTGACGAAGTCCAGATCGCTCACCGTCACCGGCACATCGCTTTGAGTGAAGTTGCCATCACCGAGCTGCCCAAATGTGTTCTGCCCCCAGCCCAGGACGCGGTAGTGGTGTGTCGCGACCGTCAGCGTGGCCACGTCGCTCGTCGCGCTACCCGCCACGTTGGTGAACACCGCGCGATACTCGTCACCGCTTTGCGAAGTCTGCACATTTCCGACCGTGAGCTGGTCGGCGGTGGCTCCCGCGACCGGGCTCCACGTGATGCCACCGTTCGTCGATAGCTCCCACTGCACGGTCGGTGTTGGGAACCCCGACGCCACCGCTTCAAAGACCACGCTCTGGCCCGCTTCGACGGTCGCACCGACGGGCTGCTCGCTCACCAGTGGTGGGTTGTGCACGGTCAACGTGGCCGTCTTGCTCGTCGCCTGGCCCGCCACGTTTTCGAACACGGCGCGGTATTCGTCGCCGTTTTCCGAGGTCTCGGCACTCGCGAGCGTAAGCCGGTCCGCGGTGGCTCCCGCGACCGGGCTCCACGTGCTGCCACCGTTGCTCGATATTTCCCACTGCACGGTCGGTGTTGGGAACCCCGACGCCACCGCTTCAAAGACCGCGCTCTGGCCTTCTTCGACAGTCACGCCGGCCGGCTGCTTGGTCACCGCAGGAGCAAGCTGCACTGTCAACGTAGCCGCATTGCTGGTCGCGCTGCCAGCTACATTTTTGAACGTCGCGCGGTACTCATGGCCGCTGTCGGACGTCTTCGCGTCCGTGACCGTGAGCTGGTTTGCGACGGCTCCTGCGACCTTGCTCCAAGTACTGCCGCCGTTGCTCGATATTTCCCACTGCACGGTCGGTGTTGGGAACCCCGACGCCACCGCTTCAAAGACCGCGCTCTGACCTTCTTCGACAGTCACGCCGGCCGGCTGCTTGGTCACCGCAGGAGCAAGCTGCACTGTCAACGTAGCCACTTTGCTGGTTGCGCTACCAGCCACGTTGCTGAACACGGCGCGGTACTCCTCGCCGCTTTCCGATGTCTTCGCGCTTGCAATCGTGAGCTGATCCGAGGTGGCTCCTTCGACCGCGCTCCACGTGCTGCCACCGTTCGTCGATAGCTCCCACTGCACAGTCGGTGTCGGGACTCCCGACGCCGCCGCTTCAAAGACCGCGCTCTGGCCTTCTTCGACAGTCACGCTGGCCGGCTGCTTGGTCATCCGGGGAGCCTTGTCTTCGCTGGCCGCAGGGGTCACTCTGGTCGCTACACGAGCCCCGGCGGCGGCGCTCAGCAGGCCGAGCGCGAACAGGACGATCGCAAACAGGCCGGGGAGCAGCCGGCTTACCGATCGGGCTCGCTTGGTCGTCCTTGCCATCCCGACTCCCTCCGTGGCCTTCAGAGACGTGTCCTCGCTCGCGCGCGCTCCCCGAGCGACCCGATCCGCGCGGCGAACAGTACCATCGTGCGAAAGCGCGATCAAGGTCGGCCCTCGGACAGGCGTCCGCGACGATCGACCAGCTGGCTGGCTGGAAGCCGACGCCGCGTGTCAGCGAGAGTCGAGCGCGTGCTCGCGCCGCTGCCGACGCCACACCCTGGCGGCGCCCGCGAGCGCGAGGATCAAGAGCGCCAGCGGCACCAGTACGGCGGCTGCGATCAGGAGCACCACGAGGGCGACGGTGAGCACCCGACCGGCATCGTGCAGTCCTCGCTGGAGGGTGAGCCCTTCATTTTCGGAGCGCGCATCGCCGAGAACAGTCACTTCGACTTCGGCGGCACTCGCGCGTTGCGAGACCGCCCGGAAGGCCGACTGAGCCTCGGCGATCGTGCTGCGGGCCTGTGAGAGTCGTTCGCGCAGGCTGTCGATCTGTCCTTCTGTCGTGGCTCGGGCGAGCGCCCTTAGCAGCGCCTGGCGTTCGGCGGTCGCATCGGCGAGTCGCTGGCGCGCCGCGTCGTAGGTGTCGGTGATGTCCTGCAGTGACTGGCTCTCGGCGCGCACCGGTGCGAGTTGCCCGATCGCGGCCAGAGTGGCGCTGAGCCGAGCGCTCGGCAGGTTGAGGGTGAGGGTGGCTTCGCTGGGGCCGTGCTGCTGCACCTGTACGTGAGAGCTCTGCACGAAGCCTTCGTTGCGCACCGCAAGCCGAGCCACACCGTCAGAGATCGCCTGCACATTGGCGGGGCTCGTGCCGAGGCTGACCGACGCCGCCAACTGTTGCACGCGCCCCGGCGCCGCACTCGCGGATGTTTGGGGAGTGGAGACTCCCGCGGCGCCTTCGGATGCGGGCTCGCTGCCCGCACGTATATTGGAGGGAGCGACCGTGGCCGCTGAGGTGGATGGAACGACCGTGGTCGTCGAGGCGCCCGCGCCCGCGCTTGGGGAGCTGACCCCGGGGGGCCGGCTCGGGGTCGCGGAAACGGCGTGGCGGGGCGCACCGGACGGCGAGCCAGCGGCAATGACCGCGGCGGCGGCGAGCGCTCCGGTCGCCCCCATGACTACGACCAGACGGATGCGTCCCCTAGCGGCCGCGACCAGACGGGAACGCCTCCCTTCGGTCGTAAGCAGACGGGAACGTCCCCCCACGGCCGCGACCGGACGGGTACGTGTGAGCGGCCTCAGCCAGGCCGGGGGAGGAGACGGGCGCCCGGGGGCGTCGGGCGCCAACAGTAGCTCCCGCTCCAAATGTTGCAAGAACTCGGGAGCCATCGGCGCTGCCAACGTACGCACGTCCTCGCGCAGCTCGCGCCAGGAATCGGCCGCCGCCCCCTGAGACTCGCCGCTCAGCGCCGACTCGAGCTCGGCAATCCAGGCCTCCTCGGGGTTGGCGGCGTCGCCGCTCGGGAAGGTGACGATCCTCATGCGACCTCCTCATGATCGAGCTCGAGGCAACGCTCGCGCAAGCGCGTGAGCGCGCGGTATAGACGGGTCCCGGCGTTGGACTCGCTGATGCCCAGCGCACGCGCGAGCTCGCCATTGGAGAGCTGCCCGTGGAACTTCAGTAGCACGACCTCCCGCTCACGCACCGGCAGTGCGGCAAGCGCATCGCGCACGGTCGCACGACGCGCGAGGCACTCAAGCGAGTCTCCCGAAGCGGACTCGCCGGACAGCTCGTCCACCAGCTCATAGTGGGGCCTGCGCCGGCGTCGGCGCAGCTCGTCCAGCGCGGCGTTGCGTGCGATCGAGAACAGCCACGCGCGAGGCGTTCCTCGGCGATGATCCAGACGCGAGCGCGAACGGTAGAGACGCTCAAACGCCAACGCCGTCACATCTTCGGCGGCCGAGCGATCGCCGAGCAGCGAGATCGCGTACGCGTGAACGTCCGCCGCACACTCCCGGAAAAGCGCGTCGAAGGTCTGCGCGTCGAGGACGTTGCGGGGCACAGCCGCGATTGGCTGCGGGGGATGCGCATCAGACGAGGACACGAGCCGGCTCATCACCTTAACTACGCCCGTGCCCCGGATCCATCACAACTTTGCGTTTGCGTAGCTCGTCGACGTCGGAGTAGAACTCGCACGCGCGGCGCCGCTCTAGACTGGGGAGGTAATGCCAAAGATATTCAGGCTGTTCGGGCGCGACACACCGACGGTCCCCGCGGGCTCGCGCCGGGGCGCTGAGCTTGGCGGCGAGGAGTCGGACCGGGCGGCAGCGAACGAGGCCCGCCGCAAGGCCTCCGAGAGCGAGGCTGACAGCCAGGCGGACGTGAACGAGGCTCGCCGCCTGGCCTCCGAAAACGAAGCGCGCGAGCAGGCCGTCGTCAACGAGGCCAGGCGCCGGGCGTCCGACAGCGAAGCACGCAGCCAGGCAGAAGCGAACGAGTCTCGCCGCCGAGCGCAGGACGATAACTCGCAAAAGTGAGCGCCCCTCGCCGCGCTCGCCGCCGCCGAGGACCCGCGGATCGCAGGCCGGGATGTTCAATGAATCCGATGTAATGTCGGGCGCATAGCCGGACAATAGGATCGTGTGAGCGTCTCCAGCGAGCAGTTCGAGCACGTGTACCTGGACTGCTATGGGGCGGTCTACCGTTATGCGGCGCGGCGTGTGGCGCCCGAGGCGGTGCAGGACGTCGTCTCGGATACTTTTCTGACGGCGTGGCGGCGCCATGGGGAGCTCAAGGGCGAGCCGCTGCCGTGGCTGCTCGGGATCGCACGACGCACAGCGGCAAACCACCGGCGTGGCGGCACTCGACGGGATGCTCTGCGCACGCGTCTCAACAGCGAGCGGCCAGCCTCCGCCCCACGGGAGCTCGGCGACGGCGATCCGCACATTGCTGCAGCGCTGGCGACGCTCACCGAGCGCGACCGCGAAGCATTGACGTTGGTCGCGTGGGACGGACTCGAGCACCGCGTCGCGGCCACGGTGATGGGCTGCAGCACGGGGGCCTTCACGGTTCGAGTGCACCGCGCGCGGCGCAGGCTCGAACGCGCGCTCGCGGGCGAGGAGACCAACCCGATCGACGTTATCCAGGAGGCGAAGTCGCTGCCATGAAGCCGCATGCAACCGACGTGATGGCCAGACTCAGCGCCGTCGACCCGGCGCGGGATACACCGATCGACGAAGCCGAGCGCACCCAGCTATGGCAGCTGATCGCCGCAACGCCAGGCGGGAGATCCGTGCCCGTCCGGCCGCGCGCGCGACTGCTCCGGCTGGCGCTCGTGATCCCGGCGCTGCTCTTGCTGACTGCGGGCGCACTTGCGGCCAGCGGCGTGATTCGCATCGGGGCGCCCGCGGAACCCATCAAGGGCTTCTCCGCTCCCCTGCGTGGCGGCGGCGTTGTCAAGGGAACCCTGCGGCTGCTGCCGATCACAGCGGCCGACCCCGGTGGTGGCCCGCCGTGGGGCATGCGCGTGCTCAGCACCAAATCCGGCGAAGGCTGCGTCCAGGTCGGCCGTTTGCTCGACGGCAGGCTCGGGGCGATCGGGCAGGACAACGCCTTTCACGACGACGGGCTGTTCCATGAATTCGCCGAGGACAGCACGTTCGCAAAGAGCGCGTGCGCGCTGCTCGACGGCAACGATCGGATCTTCCTCAACGCAACCGTCGGCGACATGCCGGCGAGCGCCTGGGTGGGCCACGGCGGCGGCTGCGTACCGAGCACGGCGACACACGCGGAACGCATCAACGAACACGGTAAGCCGCTCGCGCTCTGCCCCCAGGCGGACGAGCGCAACCTCTACTACGGACTGCTGGGCCCGGATGCCAGGAGCATCACTTACAAACTGGACGGCCAGACCCACACGCAGGCGACCGTAGGACCGGAGGGCGCATACCTGCTTGTCACAACGGCCTCGCCCACCCAGCTGTTCAATTTCAACGCCGGTGGCACCCAGGACGTCGTACCGGTCGACGGGCCGATCACCGAACTGCACTACCGCGACGGCGCCACTTGCCACCTCACGGCGCGCAGCTGGATCGGCGGCAAGGACGCGTGCACGCCCGAGCTGCAAGTGCCCGTCGGATGGGCGCCGCCGAAGATGCCCACGCCGACGGCGGCCGAGGTCGCCGCGCCCGTGCACACACGGCTGCTACGCAACCGTCGCGGTGGCTACGAAATCGCGCTCAGCTTCACCTCGCGCGTGGCTATCGCCGACGCGCGCGTCACGTACAAGACCATGTGGCGTGAACCGGGGATGCCCCCGGGTGCTTACGGCGGCGGGCCGCTGACGCCGAGCTCACCCACCGTTGGACAGACCGTGAGCGCGCGCATCGGCGGGTTCGGGCGCCCACTGCGACCTGGCCTCATCAATGGCGAGGTCATCTTCATGGACGCAACCGGGCCGGGCAATCTGGAAGAAGGCCCCGGGACTGTCGAGCACGTTGTCGGCCACTTCTCCGTACGCGTGCCCTGAGCCACTGTTCGGTGCGCGTGCCCCGAGCGCTCACGATTTGCGTGAGTCCGACACCGTCGCTCGCACGCTGACTCGGGGCCCCTTGACAGGTGACTAAAAGGTCACGTATAATGGAGACATGGACGCGGTATTCAGAGCCCTCGCCGACCCGACGCGCCGGAGTCTGCTCGACGAGCTGTTCACGCAGGACGGGCAGACACTCAGCGCGCTCGAGCGGCGTCTGCCGATGACGCGCTTTGGCGTGATGAAGCACCTGCGGGTGCTCGAGGAGGCAGGCCTCGTGGTCACCAAGAAGCGCGGGCGCGAGAAGCTCCACTTTCTGAACTCCGTCCCCATCAGGCTCGTCCACGATCGGTGGGTGAGCAAGTACGCCGAGCCGTGGGCCGCCGCGTTGAGCGACCTCAAGCACAACATCGAGGAGGAAGTCATGGAGAAGGTGTTCGAGATCTACATCAAGACGACGCCCGAGCGTCTCTGGGAGGCCATCACCGACAGCGAGCTAAGGCGCAAGTACTCGTTCGGAATGGGCGTGATATCGGACTGGACGCCAGGCTCGCGTGTCGAAGCCGTCCATCCCGGAGCGGACACCGCGATCAGCGACGGCGAGAACCTGGAGGTCGATCCGCCGCGCCGGCTCGTGCAGAGCTTCAGGGCCCTCTGGAGCGATGCGGTGAAGGGCGAAGGCACCTCGCGGGTCACCTGGGAGATCGAGCCCGTCGGCGATTCGTGCCAGCTGACCGTCACCCACGACCAGTTGCATGAGGGAGCCAACAGCGAACTCTATGGTGGCTGGCCGATGATCCTCTCCGGCCTGAAGACGCTACTGGAGACCGGAGAGTCGCTCACGACGCCCGGCTCGCTGCGCTATGCGCAGACCTCGGGATCGGCTGCCTGAGACCCCCGAGGCGTCTCACCGCTATGGGCGCTTCATGTCCATGCTCCACAATGGCGAACCCGCTTCGCGCACTTTGGACGTAGGTGACCAGCCGGGCAGCGAAACGCGGCTGCTCGGCTTGGTTTCTCAGGTAGTGATGGAACCAAACGATTGGCCGCTCGATTCAGTGTCCACCGCCGCGCTCGTGGTGCGCGTGATCGACGACATCGACCAGAGCAGTGAAGATCAGCGCGATGCCCTGCTGTGCGAGCTCCTATGCGCGGCGTGGGGGAGCCTGTGGGCCCAGAATCAATGACCCGTCGATAGCGGAGCGCATTCACGGATCGTCGTCCCGTGCCGGCGCTGCGATCAGCAGCCCATCCACGAGACGCTCGAACGTCCTCGCCACGGAGTCGGTTGCAGCGGGATCGCGCACGACGAGCAGTGCAGCCTCGTCGAGCGCGCCCATCAGCAGGTGCGCGAGCGGCTCGACGGCGAGCGGGGCGATCTCGCCGGCCTCGATCGCGGCGCGGATCACGGCTTGCATGAGTCCGAGCCCATTACGCTCAGCGACCTCGCGCCAGCGCTCCCATCCCAACACGGCAGGGCCGTCGATCAACACGATCCTCTGCACCTCTGGCGCACGGCACGCCTCGAGGAAGGCACGGATTCCAGCGCGCATCGCCGCGAACGGGCTCGCGAACTCGCTGAGCATGCCAGCCACGTGCTCGGTCAGCTCCTGCTCGACCTGCTCATAGACCGCGAGGAAGAGATCCTCCTTCGCTGGGAATTGGTGATAGAGCGCGCCGCGCGTGACACCCGCGCGGCGCACGATCTCCTCGGTGGCGACACCTGCGTAGCCGTTGCGCGCGAACAGCGCCCGCGCCGCTCGGATCAGCTTCGCGCGCGTCGATGCCGATCGTGCCGCCTGGCGATTGACATTCATGCAGTCTGTATGTAACTTGCATGCAGCATGTACGTAACACGTTGACGATAGAGGAGGCCGAGGACGATGAACACGAGCATCACGCTCGATCAGGGCACGATTCACTACCGTGACGACGGCGAAGGCGATCCGCTGGTGTTCGTCCACGGCTTGCTCGTCGACGGGCGCCTGTGGCGCAACGTCACGCCGCCATTGGTGGCGGCGCACCGCTGCATCGTTCCCGACTGGCCGCTCGGCTCACACCGCACGGCGCTGGCACCCGGCGCCGATCGTTCGCCGCGGGGCGTGGCGCACCTGATCGCCGACTTCCTCGACGCGCTCGAGCTCGAGCGCGTGACAATCGTCGCCAACGACACCGGCGGTGCGATCTCGCAGATCCTCGCGAGCGAGCGCCCCGAGCGTCTACGCGGGCTCGTGCTCACTAACTGCGACTGCCTCGAGAACTTCTTGCCGCCAGTGCTGCGCCCGCTGCAGTGGCTCGCGCACGTGCCTGGCGCCTACTGGCTGATCGCCCGCCAATTGCGTTCAGCGCGGATACGCCGCTCACGACTCGGCTTCGGCATGCTCAGCCACCGGCCGCTTCCCGATGAGCTCACCGCGGCATGGGTCGCGCCGCTCGAACAGCGCGGTGTGCGCGCCGACATGATCGCGACTCTCAAGGCGATCGACAAGCGCGACACGCTGGGCGCAGCGGAGCGCCTGCACGAGCAGCCACTGCCGACGCTCCTCGCCTGGGCGCCCGACGACCTGATGTTCCCGCTGCGCTTCGCCACGCGCCTCGCCGCAATGATCCCCGGCGCGCGCCTACAGCAAATCGCCGACAGTCGCGCGTTCGTCCCCCAGGATCAGCCCGAGCGGCTCGCCGAGCTAATCGCAGCATTCGTTGAGGAACACGCGGCACACGGCAACACGCTCGCCCGCTAGGGCAACGCCACGATGCATACGCGGGCCTGTGCGCGAGGCAGCTCGCCGCGTATCGGGATTGCGCGTCGTGTGCGGCTACTACGCGTCGGGCCAAGCGGCTGTGCCCATGACACCGTCGCCCTCCTCGGGCTTGGGACCACCCACGGCGATGATCTCCAGTCCATCGGGGCCCGCCTCGAACGCACGCACGACCTCGGGTGCTACGCGCAGGACGTCCCACTGGCGGAGATCGTGGACCTCGTCATCGAGAAGCACCCGCCCGGACCCGGCGACGATTATGTAGGCCTCCTCCTGCTCACGGTGACTATGAGCCATCGGACTGCGCAGGTTCGCCGCATAGCGAAAGTGGCTAATCCCCAGGTCACGCGAGTCCAGATGCTTACGGCCGAACCGGCCCTCGATCCCAGGAGCTCGATCGCCGACGGAGTCCTCGACTTCAAGCAGGTTCACGGTGGCGAAGCGGGACATGGGTCTCCTTTGGCAGAGCGGACAATTGTCACTGCTTGTGCTGCTTTGGTGGACCGGCAGGGATGACGATAACTGAGAGGAGCATCATGGCTACGCGTCAGCCGTCGCAGCGCGGCACCGACTTGGGATACGCGTTGGCCTGCGCATGCGGTACACCGTAGTAGGCGAGGCCGCGGCGGTACTGGCCGAGGCCGCCGCCACAAGCGTGAGCAGACCCGCCGCAAGCGCAGCTACTGCCGTGCTGTGCCTCGATCGCATGTTCGTCACCATCGGCGGCAGACGATAGCGCGGCTGGTGCCCTGCAGGCGGCCAAAAAACGGATTTCCTCTGTTGGGAGGAGGCGGGCCCCGTGCCCACCTCCTCCCAACAGACCTCGCGGTCTCGCGCTGCTTCCCGCGGACCGCACGGCGACAGCCGCTTCTACTTCACTTTATGGCCCTTTGCGTTGAGGGCATACCAGTTGCCACCAAACTCATGTGCTCCCACATATGAGGTTTCTCCCGGACCGTGGTCACCGACGTACATGTAGAGCGGATGACCGTAGTAGGTCACCTGGCTGGCGCCGCTCGACAGTGTGATTGTGGACAGTCGCGACGCGCGAAGGCCAGCGCCGGCGGTGGGCGCGCCAGTGACCAGGAGAGGGGGCCACACTTCAGGACACCCGCTGATCTTCACACAGTTATCCTGGTCCTTGCGGTCCTTGGTGAACTCGAACAACGTGAAACCCGACGCGGTGACCAGGATTTCCCCGAGGCTCGTTTCGCGCAGATCGACTGTGGCGGTTTGAGCGCGGTGCGCCACTGGCGGGTGGGCGCTCGCGTTCGCGATGGGCACGCAGCTCATCGCAGCAATCAGGGCGCCTGCAAACAACATGCGGCTCGACTTCATGATGGTTCCTCTCGATTGCGGTCCGCCCGGGATGCGCTGCGTCCCAGGCCGGGAAGGCCGTACCGACCCTCGAAAGACCATGACGCCGCCGCTCCAGCCAACCTTCCCGATCCAGACGGAGCTCCGTCGAGGAGGAATGACAGCAAGCCGACGCGGGGACTCGAACCCCGGACCCCTTCATTACGAGAATGTTGGCCCCCCCAGGCCATTTTTCCTGTAAATCGCCCGGTTTTGGTGTCGCGGAGACAGGTTTGTGGAGTGTCGTCTCCGTGGCGATACCGCAATTGCCGGGAGTGTTCTACGGAGCCCAAGTGAGATGATCAAGAGCCGAAGGAGAACGCATGTGTGCAGTGCGTGCCGGGGCAGCCTTGCGTCCGCGAGGGGCGGATGGCTAGGCCCTGGCGGAAGAAATGGCCGTACGTCGGCAAGAGCGGGCGCCGCTCCTACGTGGTTGGCTTCTACGACCACGATAGGGTCGAGCGCTGTCGCACGTTCCCGTCGGTGCGTCACGCCCGCGCGTGGATGGACGACTACATCACGGCCGAGCGCCGTGGCCGCGACAGCCTGCGACGGTTCCTGCTCGACCTCGATGCGAAGGAAGCCAACGAGGTCGAGGCGCGCACGATCGGCCAGGTGCTTGAGCTCTATCTGAAGGTCAACGCGCATCCCAGCAATCCAGGTGGCCTCGCGCCCTCGACATACGAGCGCTACGAGTCGCTCGTGGGGCTGCACATGCTGGATGAGCCCCGTCGTCGCGGCTCGGGGCGCCTACAGCCGCCGCGACCCTATGCGGTGGCGCTCTGCTCGGTGCCGGCGGTGCACTTCAACCAGCCACGTGCACCCGCCGCGTGGCGTGAGCAGATGCTGCGCGAAGGCATCCCCAAGGCAACACGAAAACAAGCTTGGCGGGTCCTCTCAGCGGCCCTCGGCTGGGCCGCCTCATCGCAGCTCGTGCCCGAGATAAACGCCAATGGCTGTACCTTCGCGCCCGAACCACGAGGCAACATACGACGCTCGCTTCGCTCCGGCGGCACCGGCTATGAGCCCGGGCCTCGCCGCCAAGGGCCGCTAGTGCCAGCTTGGGCGCTCTCGCCCCAGGCGGTCGAAGCGATCCGCGCGCAGATGCTCCACAAGGCCGAGAAACGCAAGGAGATCCTCGCCCAGCGCGACGCGATGGTGCTCAGCCTCCAGTACGGCCTGTGCGCGCGTAACCAGGAGGTTTGGGGATTGCGCTGGTCTTCGCTTCAGGGTGAGTTCGCTTGGGTGCTCGAGGTCCTCTCAAACGGGCGGCTTGATGAATGGGGCAAGACCGCGCACAGCACGCAACGGCGCACTGCCGTCCCCGCGATCTTGCAAGAAGACCTCACCATGTGGCGCCAGACCCTGAGCGCCGCCGGGCACCCAACCCGCGCGCTCGACTTCATCATCCCCGGCGACCTCGCAGGCCGCGAGCATGGCACCCGCGACCCGCGCAGCGGCGCCTGCCACTTCAGCGAAAGCCAGGCCCGCGCCTGGGGCCAACGCTTCTTCACCCCGGCCGTCGAGAAGGCCGCTGAGCAGCCAGAGATGTTCGCCATTCTCGGCGCGACCCCCTACTCGCTGCGCCGCGGCGGCATCTCCCTACGCCTACGCGCCGAGGATCCACAGACCGTCGCCAGCGAGTGCGGCACCAGCCTGCGGATGCTCACCGACCACTACGCCTACGCGATCGAGGACCTCCGCCGCAACGGCCCACGCCCTGCTGACACAGAGTGGCGCGCCGCACGCGCCGAACAAGCCCAAAGTCAACTGCGAGCGAGCCCGTCAGGCGCACTCGTCACCAGCAACGGAGCGCGCCCTCTCGGCAAGTTCCTAAGCTGGCTCGACGCCCACAAGCGACGGACACGGAGGATGTAAGTCGCTTCGCGGGACACGATGGACCGCAAGTAAGAATGGCCTCTAACACCGCCTCCACGCTAGATATCCGGAGCTATACGCAGGTATCGGTTTTCTCGGAACCGCCGGATACATTCCGATAGCGTCGCACTCTCGGTCGCTACTTGTCCTCGCACCATCGGTTGGCCTGATAGGTCATGAGGTTTCGGGTTGACGTCCAGACAGAATGCTCACCTCGCCCCACGCCTTCGTGTCAGCGTTCCACTCGACGTCGACATCGAGCTCCAAGTCTCTCATCTCCGTGTTCATGAGAAACGGAGCTCCAGCCTCCTCTCCGTCGACGGCCCACCGCGGCGCGTACTCTAGGTCGTGGCCTGTTGGTGCTGTCACTGCGTAGTAGACGTCCACGTTCGCGCGCACCTTTAGGGTCGCGACTAGCTCCTCGTCGCCAACCTCGTACACATCAACGAGCGCTATGTTCTCGACCGCATTGACGGACTCCACGTGAATATCGTCGAGGTCGCCCTCTGCCGGTAGCTGAAGTCGCACATCCGTCAACGGGAGCCCATCCAGTCCTTGGACAATCGTCGCTACAAGCTCGTCGCGGGTTTCACCTGACTCGATCGTGAGACGTTCGAGCTCTGCTCGCAGCTCATCGCCGGCTGCGAGATTGGCTTGTACGTAATCCTCCGGTGTACGCACGATGACAACCGACTCCGGGCGAAGCCCTTGTGCTTGGAGGTCGTCTCCGAGCTCGGGGTGAAGCTCTGTCGATCCCTTTCTCGCGAAGTCTGTCGTGTTCTTCGTGATGAATATGACGTCTTTCGTCGGGTCCTCAGAGACGAGCGCGACGACCGTCTTCCAGATGAGGATGTCGCGGTAGGAGTCATCGTCTGGCTTTGATGGCTTGAGTGGCCCGAATATGCGGCCAAGCACCCAATCGTGGTCGACCTCAGGGACCGGGAGGACGCGACCATCCGCGTCGCCAATGTCGTTACGCAGCGAGCGTTCGTACGCACTGACTACATCGGCCTTAGTAGGGCGTTTGAAGTCGATATCGAGCTCGGGAGGAAGGGTTCCGGCTGCCTTTGCAGCCCGGTACCCGTCCTTGAACGAGTTGTAGGCTGGGTTGACCCTTCGGCTGAAATGCCTCGTCGTCTCTCGGATAACGACCTCGGGGACACAGAGGCGAAGCTCGTAGCGCCGCCCGCCCAAGAAGAGCCTTTCTAGTGCCGGCGGGCGTTGGACTTCCCACGGATAGAAGGCGGTGGTGTCGAGAACGACCGGTTGCACGGCGCCGATTGTATGAAGAGGTTGACCGAGCCACTGTCGGTTCGCTTCGGGCCATGTCGCTTACCCCTGACGAATATCCTCAGGGTGGTCCCACGACCTACTCACGGACGTCAAAGGTTGGGTAGCGGCGCCGGCGGAGAGCGACCCGGTCAAGTGCGGAGCCGCAGAGGGAGCCGCGTCGTGAGCGGAACGAGAACCGGGTAGTGCTGGAGGACCGCGTCGTAGAGGTCGACGCCCTGCGGTCCGCGCATACTCACGAGCATTGTGAACGGCAGCGCAGGAGCAGCGGCAAGATGACCGTCCTCGCGGGCGAGATAGTTGACGGTGACCTGTGGTTCGAAGAGGCTGTTGGCACGCATGCGCTTGGAGTAGTGGAGCGCGGTCTCCCACTTGCCCTCCTCGCGCTGGAGTGCCTCGTTGCGGTGACGGTCGCTTGACTTGGTGGCTGGCAGTGCGCTAAGGCTCGCGCCGGCGCTGAGTTGGTCGAGTGCTGCTTGCCGGTTTTCCTGGATGTCGAGCTCGATACTCTTATTGGTAACCGAGTCGCGGAAGGAGAAGCGTCGTGCGTGGGGACGAAATGCGACCTCGAGTCCGGCCTGGGTGTAGTCGACGGCGTCGGTGGGGTCGGTCGGGGCGGTGAACACAAGGGTCCATGCGAGGTTCACCATGCGACCCGCGACCACATCGCCGACGAGCGGGAACGGCAAGGAGATGACTTGGTCTCGTTCGATGGTGTCGCGGTAGATGATCGTCGCCTCGTTGGCCTGGCAATTCCACCGCTCGTCATATCGCTCAAGCAGTCGGCCGAAGCCGACCTCCTCGACGGGCTGACCGTTGGGTGTCTCAGCGAAGTGCAGCGCGAATGCGCGAAGCAGATCGGGGGAGGTGAGCTGCGGGCCAAGGCGAACGGCGAGACCGACGATGCCGTGCATCGCCAACGGCGTGGCGAAGCTGGTCCCCCAGCTCTCTCCGACTTGGGCGCCGGCGAAGATACCGCGAAACGGTGTCTGCGGCTCGCCCCCGAACGCGACGCCGCAGGGCTTAAGCCTTGCGCCTGAGCGGCCGGGTCCGACTGCGCTGTAGGGAGCCCGCGTCCAAGCTGCGTCAGGAGCGAGGCGGTCACACGCGCCGACCGAGAGTGAGTTGACCATGTCGGACGGGACCTGCACTCGGTTGAGCCCGGTCGGAGCATCTAGTTCACCATTGTTGCCGACCGCGGTGACGAAGAGGACGCCGAGTTCATCGGTGAGCTCGTCGAGCTCCGCCGTCCAGCGATGCGGCTCAGTCTGATCGTCGACCGCCAGGTTAGGGCCCAGCGAGAGGTTGACGATCGGGTATCCGCGGGCACGGACCAGCTCAACGATGCGGTCGAGGATCCAGTAGAGGTCGATGTCCCAGTGCTCGGGCGATGGAGCCGGAACGACACGGAAGTGGTCGACCCCGGCGTCGGGGATCCGCAGTGGCTCGTCGTCGGGGAGCGAGCCGTACAACAGCGCGCCGGTGACCATGGTTCCATGTGCGACCGAGTCGGGGTCCTCCGGCTCTGGGGTGACCTCGATCGCATCGACGAAGGGTTCAAGGTGCGGAATGCCGGCCGACACGCCACCGTCGAACACAGCAACCCGGAGATCTGACTGCGGCCGTTGCCCGGGCGGGGGCGCCGGAAGCTGTCGGCCCTACCCACCACCCGAAGAGGCCCTACCGGGGTCGGGCGTACCTTGGGCATCGGGCGCAGCGCTCGCAGCGGGTTGAAGCGTGTCGCCTGCTCCGCAGCTCCGGCGGGGAGCCGGACCGGCATGAACGTCATCCCGCGCACGACGCGCTGGTAATCAGCATTGATCTCGCCGCCGAGCTGATCGACCCACGCCGCCCACTTGGTGAGCACAGCTTGGCGTTCGGCAGCCGTCACCTCACCCGACGCGGCGACAGTGGGGTGCAGTACCGCCTCCCAGGTGAGCAGCTCCTCGGTCGGCAGGTCGGGACGAGCCCGGAGCACCTCGTCGACGTCGGGAAGGCGGAAGACGTCGAACTGGCGCAGGCGGTCCCGCGCAGCACCGCTGACCGCATCGCCCGCCAGCAGCTCGGACACGCGCGCGATCGATCGCTCATCACCGGCCAGCAGGTAGCTCTTGGTTGGCTGATCCTCCTGGACACGCGCGCGGGTCTGATACGGCCCTGTTGCCGCGCGCGTGCCGACCGGAACAAGGTCAGCCTCACGGAACAGGTCGACGGGAAAGTAGCTGTTGGCCAGATAGTTGGGCAACACCGTCGCCTGGAAGATGACCCGCGCGCCGCGCAACGTGGCAGGGGTCCGGGCGACCGCCTCCTGAAGTGCATCGATCTGAGGACGCAATCGCGCGCGGGCCTCCTCGAAGCTGCGGGGGTGATACTTGGGCCCGCCACCGCTCGCCCGCTCGGCGTCCTGGCGCAGGGCCTCACCGCCTGCGAGGATCGGCCGATCGGGTTGGGTCGTATCGCGCGAGGCCATCTACGGCGCCGCCCTGGCAGGCCGGGTCGTATTAGCACCGCGCGGCTGCCACTGGCGGGCCAGCTTTGCGACGGTGGGGTGGGTGATGCCGAGGATCTTGGCGACCGCGCGATGGCTGAGTCCAAGATGCTCAGTCGCCACAGCGCAGAACGCGGCGCGACGGTCGGCGTCGTCCCCCAGCGTGTCGCGCAACCTCCCGATCGCGAGGTCGGCGATCACTGTTGGGGAATCGCCGTCACTCAGGACCGTCGCGCGGGCAATGGCAGCTGCCTCCCGCTCAATATCGGCGCCGCTAACCCCCTCGTAAGCCAGCGCCCAAGCGGACAGGACGTCCCCGGGGACGTCCAAGCCGACGCGCTCAAGCGCCCGGGCGAGGATAGCCAAGCGCTCGCTCTGACCGGGCAGAGTGAGGGTGACAATCAAGTCGAACCGGCGCTCGACTGCCGCATCAAGCAGCTGCGGGTGATTAGTCGCAGCGATCAGCAGTCCAGTGGCTGGCCAGCGTTCGAGCTCGACGAGCAGGACGTTGACCAAACGCTTGAGCTCGCCTATGTCCGACTGATCGTCACGGCGCTTGGCGACCGCATCAAACTCGTCGAGCAACAGCACGCACGGAAAGCTCCGGGCATGATCGAGCAGATGGCGCAGGTTCTGCCCGGTCTGGCCGAGCAGGCTCGACATGAGCGCAGCGAGCTCAACCGTGACGAGTGGGAGCGACAACTCGCGCGCCAGGTACCGCGCGGTCAGCGTCTTGCCGACGCCGGGCGGCCCCTGTAGGAGAAGACTTTTCGGCGGCTCCAGGCCAAGGTCGACCAGCCGACCTGCCTGCATACGCTGGTTGATCAGGGTATTGATCGCCGCCTGCGCCTCCGGGGTGAGGATCGGCGGATCGTCGAGCGGATCTTCGTCGACGGTGGCAAGCGCGAGCTGACCATCGCTCTGGACCGGCATCGCCGGGCGAGAGCTACGCAGCACGGCCTGGTCCTGGGTGATGATCACCGAGCTGAGCTGCTCGCGCAAAGCCTGGCTGTAGACCGATGCCATCTGGCGACGGAGCATTCGGCGGGCGAGCTGGCGAACGGAGGCAGCGTCACCGCGCAGGCCGATACGAACAAGATCAATGATCGCCTGTTCGGTCGGGTCCAGCGTGGCACCCGCCTGGTAAGAGATGGGGGTCATTAGGCTTCGACGTTACCACCCCGCCAGGTCACTGCGTCGCCGTTGGTAACTTTGAGCCTGGAATTGCGACTGTGCTTACCGTCGAGTGTCGGCAAGCAGGGTGGCCAGCCCGAAACCTAGCACGACCATAGCGGCGATAGCCACACCATACTGTGGGTGCCAGTCGCACCACGAATCTGCCGGGGAGAGCGACAGGACTAAAGCCCAGGCCAAGAAGGCAACGAGTGCCGCGAGGTGATCGAGCCACGGAATCCGGGGTCCTACGCCGCTGGCTTGTCGCCGCTTGACCACATAGAGGGACCTGCAGCGTCAGTGGTGTCAGGACGACGAAGACCGCCAACGCTAGCCAGCGCGGTGTGGAATCGCCGCGACATACCGCCGTGCTATCGGAAATCGGGAGGATCCCAACGACGGTCGCATATACGGCCACGACCTCCGCCGGTATGTATCGAACGAGCTGGGCCGCAACGCCACTCGCGGCCGATCCAGCGGCTGTGTCCGCCGGCGCCTGCTCTCGCAACGGCCCGGCTGGACGCGCCGGTCGTGGCGATCAACAGTCGCGGTTGCCCAGAGACTGCTGGCGTCAGGGACCGGAGCTGCATCGCCGTCGGCTCGTCGTAGCGAACCAGCGAGAACACCAGATTCTCGAACGCCACCGAATCCATCGCCTTGACCCCCATGTCTACGAGCTCTCGTCGCATAGGAACCATTGTGGTAGACGGACCAGGTCACCTGCAATTGCGTTCCCACGGTTCTAAGAACTTCTCCGCCGTTCTCCGATTAAATGCCGGAGAACTCCGGGAATCATCCGTAGCAACGTCGATACTCTTTCCACTCCGTCCGAGGAACAGGAGCGCCGGTTCGGGCGCTCCTCACTCTCGGGCTGCGACTTGATCCCTACCAGGGCCCCAGATCGGCATATAGGGCGGCTAGGCTGTCGCCGGCACGGTGTAACGGAACTCCCGCCCGCCGTGGCCCCGCTCGGGCTTGGCCCGCTCGCGCTGTACGGCACCGCTTCGCAGCAGTAGTCGGAGCCGGTTATTGGCCGCCTGCGGCGTCAAACCAAGGCGCTCGGCCAGCTGATGCACGTTGAAGGTCCGCAGACGCACCGCCTCTTGGAGGGTGCTTGTGAGCACATCGTCGGCACCAAGGAGCTCAGCACCCGTCTCCCCACCAAGCGCGAGCGCGTATAGGTGGTGCAGACGGAGCATCGCGTCGATCGTCTGCACCACGTCGATGCTGGCCCTGTAGATGACGATCGGGTGGGTGTCGTAGTAGCCAGCTACGCGACCCCCGAGAAGGCGGCCGATGGATGCGTCGACGAATGGCACAGACACTGCCAGCACGTGTCTGAAGTCCAAGAGAACGGCTTGGTCATCGACGAGCTTCTCAATCGAGCGCTCGATCTCGATACGCGCGCGCGCACCAGCATCGGCACCTATCAGGACCGCATCCTTGCCGAACTGATCCATCTCAATCTTCACGACACCAACAGTATGCCCGCTTTCACCAACGTTCGTGATTTCCATGAGGTAGGATTATGTCCTACCGTTCGGACGGTATGTCGAAGCCGAAGCTGCGCCTCAGAGATTGGCTATTTGGCGCCGGTGGGAAGCGGCGCTTGATTGACGCGCTGCTCACCGACGCAGATCGCACATGGAGCGAGTCCGAGCTAGCGAGCTCAGCCGGTCTTCACGCCAAGGGCAGCGTGGATGTCCATGTCAAGGCCCTTGTCCAGCTGGGCGTGCTGAGCGAGGATGGCCTGTCCTACCGCCTTGTGCAGGACCACCCGCTAATCGAACCGCTTCGCCAAGTGCTCTCGACGCTTGAGAGCATCGAGGACATAGAACTCAGGCGCCCGCCGTGACCCTTTGGCGCTAACGTAGAACGCAGGAAACGCGATAGGAGTCGCGCTCGATCGTCGCCTCGTGCATAACGACCGCGCCGACGCTCGCGAGGTGCCATCCGAGCAGGGTCGCAAACGGCCAGGGACAGGCAATGTACAGGCGCGTTTGCGCGGGCGCGTATCTAGCGCGCGCGCCGCGAATCGCGTCGGCGATCCCGCGGGCCACGGCGTTGGCGGCACTAGGGTCAACCGCGTGGCGGCCGGGCCCACCGGGTGGCCGGAAGTGAAGCTCCGCCCGAGCCGGGCCACCGGCTGCGGCTCGCGCAGCGTCGGTCACGTCGGCGCTCGCGTGCACCATCACGACGAGATCACCCTTCGGGTCTGATCCTGGGCGTGGCGACGGTGTCTCCCACCCCTCAAGGCTCGCTGGCTCGCGACCGGTCTTCCAGACATCGCCGAAATGATTGAGTCGTAGCTGCCAGCGAGTTGGCTCACGGAACTGGTAACCGAGTGCGAGCGCCGCCGACAGATGTGCGGCACCGGTGACTTCGAGCACTCGTTCACATGCGGGCCGTCCTCCATGGACCGTGTGCAGCGCCTGCTGAAGATCCGCGAGCGCCGGCTGGATCTTCTCGTCCCACACCGCGACGTCGTAGGGCTCGGGATCATGTTCAAGCGGCGGGGCAAACGCGAGGTGCACGAGCGACTCGTCCAGGACCGCGATCGGATCACGGGTCTCGATATGAATCCGTGCTGGCCCGTCCCTCCAGTTGCTTGCGATGTAGGCACGAAGGATCGCGTTGGCGGCGCCGCGCAGGCCATCGAGTAGCTGTGCCTCATCGACCGGCGCGCCGAGCGTCGCGCCGATGTCGATGCCGGTTTGCTCGAATACAGCCTGCTTGCCGCTCTGCACGCTGTATCCACGGAAGATGGCCCCGCAGAAGAACGTGTCATCACGGTTGCGGCGCCGATCCATCGCACGCAACTCGACCTTCGGTATGAACCAGGAGCCCTCGACTGCGGCAGGAGTCAGATATAGGGCGAAGCCCGAAGTGTCCTTCTCGATTGCGCGACAGACGAGCTCCTCGTTGTAGCCGCCGAACTGCATGTCACGCCGGTCGCGCCACAGAGGTACCCCACGCAGCCGTAGCAGCGTGTCGAGCTCGTCGACCTCAGCGCCGTCGTCCCAGGCGTAGCTCAGGAAGACTGGCCCAGCCACGTCAGGACAAGGGGAACAGTGGACCAAATATGTCATCGCGCCAGACGTGCAGCGCCTCGCCGTTCTTGCCCTGCTGCGCGAGTCGCCGAGCGCGGGAGACATTCTCGGCCGCTGTCGCGAGCTGGTTCGCCGCGACCTGGATTTGCCCCGGTTCAGAGGCGAGTCGATCGCTGACCGGCGGCCCGAGTTTCGCAGGGTCCTCCCAATTCTCTGAGATGCGCTCCGCCGCCGTGGCGAAGAACGTCTGCAGCTCGAGCGAGTAGTGACCGCCGAAACCCCGGTCGAGGATTCCGAGCGCCATCACCTCAAGCAGAAACGACGGCTTTACGGGCCGCTCGTGGTAGTCGTTCCACTTCTTGATCATGCGCACAAGCGGCTTCCAGCGTTCGCCATATGCGGCATTGGCTTCAATCGCGAGCCGTTCGTGAATCTCAGGGTCAGTCGACACCCACTCGTCGAGCTGGCGGTCAGGGATCACATAGTGCCCGTCGCTCGCGAAGGCCGGCACTACATCGATGCTCATCACCTTCTCCTCTGTCTGATCGTCACTGACCGCTACGCCAAAGTCGACCTTGACCGAACGACGTCCAAGGCTCACGCTGCCCTCGCCGTAGGTGGGCGCGAGCAGCCTCCTCATCTCCACCAGAAGATCCTGGGCATGCCGGTCGAGCCAACCCATCTCGCCCGGCCGAAGAATGAAGAAGATGTCTACGTCCTTAAGCGGCTTCGTCTTCGTTCTGCGCTTGTAGGAACCAGAGAGGATGTCGCGCTCGACACCGATGCCTGCTTTCACAATCTCCCGTACCCGAGTGTGACGATCTTTGACATCGGCCTGCTCTGCCGGTTTGAGCTCGAGCCGGCTCAGAAACTTCTTGAAGGCTTCCTCAAGCGAGATCATGCTCTAGCCCAGTAGGCCGAGTTTGCTGCTAGGCCCGGTGCTCCGATGGTCCGGCCGGCAACGTAGCGCGTCATGCCCTCACGCGAGCGGGAGTCAACGGCTCCCCAACCAGCGACTTCGGGCCGACCGGGCTTGTTGAAGCAGACCAGGCTGTACGTGCACTGGCTCGGCAGCACTCCGGCCTTCAGGATCTCGTAGCGCAGAGCATCGGAGTCCACCCAGAACGAGCCGTCGTCGTCAGCATCGGAGCCATAGACGATGTCGAACTCGGGAACAAGGATCGCCTTTGACGGCTTGCTCGGGTCGTAGATCTCGAGGGCGAGCTTCTCTAGGTGGCGGCTGGAAAGCCAAGTGGAGATCGCTAGATCGCTCGACTTCCAATCGTCAGCGAACTTCTTGGGGCTGAGCCCAAGCTCGCGGACGAGTTCTTGCAATCCACGGAGCATGTTGTCGCTCAGATGGGTGACGCTGTACGCGTAGGTATTGACAAAGGCGAACGTGCTCATCCGCGTAGAAACGCCTCCGTGTCGATCTCGCCGACCGTTGCGCCTGCAGCCACCTTGGTGGTCATGGCGGCAGCACTCGTCGCAGTCGCATCAGCGATCGTCACGCGCGCTGAGACCTCTGCCGCGGCGGCGGTGACCCACTCGACATCCTCGGGCGGACATGGCATCTCCAAGGCCCAGTCGCCGTCGGTCGGCGACCAGGCAAGACTGTCTTCGTTGATGTCGTCGCCAACGATCGCATCCTCGTCGTGCAGCGTGTAGACACGTAGCTGCGGCCCTACCTGAGAGACAATGAGAGGCGTCGCCCGCCATGCTTCGGCGGCGATCAATGACGTCGCGATCCCACTCAGGGCGACCAGCTCCGCTCTCCCGGACGACCCTTCTGGCGCTACAACGTCGACGATTGCCTCCCAGGTGATCGCGGCACGCCGCACCGGCGATGCGGCAAACGACCTCCGTACACGTGTGACCGTCACCGTGCCTCCTTGACCTTCTGCGCGACCTGAGCCTGTTCGATCGCCTCGATGAGCGCACTTGCCTTCAGCTTGCCCGGGTCAAGCGCCGTTGCCGGTTCGGCTGCACACGCTGCGACGACGGCCTTGCGCAATTGGCGCCCATCGAGACCGGCTGCACGATCGATTGCCGCCTTGAACTCGGGCGAGTCTGAGATGCGCCTTAGTGCAGGCCACGTCTTGCCGAGCTCCTCGAGCGTGTCACGCAAAATGAGCTCAACACCAGCACGATCGGGTGGCTCGATCGTTTCGACGAGATCGGCCCGCGAGAGCAGCGCCGCATCGATCGCGTCGACGAAGTTGCTGGTTGCCAGAACCAGCAGACTCGGGAAGCGCCGCGCCAGATCGTCGAGGCTTGCAAGGACCGCGTCTGTTGCCCTATGCACATCGACAGGATTAGCCTCAAGACTCAACTTGTAGCGATCGGCGGCGAGCGTCTCAACCTCATCGAGCAGAACAACAAGTGGGCCATTGCTTGCGTGCTCGCCGATCGTCTCCTGGAGCAAACGCCGCACCTTCTTCTGGCTGCCACCAAGACCAGCGCTCACAAGGGCATGCGGCTCGACTTCGAGAAATCGCCAGTTACCAGCCTGCGGAAGACTCTCCGCGACACGCGTCGCCAGCCCGCGGGCCAACGTCGTCTTACCTGTACCTGGCCTTCCCACGAGCAAAATCAATCCATGTAGTGGGACGCGCGCACGCTCCACATGCGGCCGCACCGTTGCGGCGAGCACCGCCATCGACAGCAGCCGCTTCTTTTGCGTGTCCGGGATATGGATTGAATCCCACTCGGATCGCAGCCCTGAGTCAGGCAGCGAGCGCATGTCAAGCACGCCCTCGACATCGAGCATGGTCGCGTCGACTGCTCGCAACTGCCGTGGCGACCCCGTCATGGAGCCCCCGACTCCAATGCCTGAATCGCGTCCGAACCGGTTGCGATGATCGACTTGGAGTCCTTTGGTCGAAATGCTGTAACGATCATTCGTGAAAGCGTAGCAGCATCTGTGGCCTTTCTTTATGCGCGGCCACGACACGCTGTTCGGCCCCGAACCGTCCCGTCGGCGCGCGTCAGGCCGTCGCGACTGATCAGCTCGCCGACTTCAGACGCCCAATCGGACCTTGCGCCGACGGTCGATGGAGTACGTCACCGTCAGCAGCACGCGCGCTTGAGTAGCGGCAAACTCGTTCTGCCGCGATCTAGGAGGTGGCGGTGGTTCGGATGCCTCGGTATGCCGACGTTTACACGGCCCGCATGCATACCCGGCAGATCCGGAATGCCCTCAGACCTGCCACCAACGCTCGTCTCAGCGGCTTTCTCGCGATCTCTGACGCTGCGCCGGTAGGATAGCTCGGCAGGCCGACGTAGCTCAGTTGGTAGAGCGCATCTCTCGTAAAGATGAGGTCGCCGGTTCGATCCCGGCCGTCGGCTTCTACCGCTGGGATACCCGGAGAAGGATGTATTCTTAGTCCGGTCCTGTCCGGATTTGTCATCACATTGGAGGAAGCGAAACCCGAGTTAGTAAGCCAAAAACGGCTCTGACTCCCGGTTTTCGCGGCACTCGGACCTTGCGGTTACGAGTGAAGTGCTCTACCAGCTGAGCTACGTCGGCGCGGGCGGGCGGGCCCTCATGCTAGCGCCGCGCTCGCCTGCAGCGAAGCGCCCCGGCCTGCCGCTGCCGGCTCGATCGCCGCCCGCTCCTCTCCGGCCAACGTCGCCAGCACCGCCAGCAGCGACTCTCCGTGCTTCTCGCAGAACGCCGGTCCGATGCCCCTGACCTCGAGCAGCTCTCCCATGCCCCGCGGTCGCCCGCGCAGCAGCGCCCGCAGCGCCGCGTCTGTCGCCACCGTGTACGCCGGCTTGCCTTCTGCTCGCTCCATCCGCCACACCCGCAGATGCTCGAACTCGCGCTCGTCCACCGGCGCTCCAGTGTCTTCCGGCGGCGCGCCAGCGCGTGCGCCGGTCCCACCGCGCGCCGCTACGCCGCACGCTCGCCGGCGGCGCGCGCTAACGCCTGCTCTAGTACGCGATCCGGGTCGCACACGTCGCAGCATCTGCCCGTTGGCGCACCGGCGGCGCGGTCACCGAAGTGATCCAGGATCTGGCGCCTGCGGCACGTCTGCCCGTCGGCACTGAAGCGCTCGATCGACTTGTACGACTCCCAGCCGCGGTTCCTGCGCCGCCTTGATCGCCGTGTACGCCTTCCGCGGGCTGCCCCTGCCCGTCAGCGTCACCAGCAGCCCATCCCGACCGCCCGGACTCAGCTCCACTGCGCCCGCCCGCTCAGCGATCGACAACAGCACTCGCTCCCGCTCGTCCAGCTCTCCGTGTCCGATCCTCGCCACCCCATCGTGCGGCGCCCGCGCGCAAGCGCGCCACGTAGCGCTCTGACATCCTCGACGCTCGTCTCTCGATCCTTGATGAACCTGATCAGCCGCCCCAGGTCCATCCGCGACGCCAGCAGCAGCGCCCGCGCCGGCCTGCCGTCGCGCCCGCCCCTGCCCGCCTCCTGGTAGTACGCCTCCAGGCTCGTCGGCAGCGCCCAGTGCGCCACCGTGCGCACGTCCGCCTTGTCCACGCCCATGCCGAACGCGTTCGTCGCCACCACCACCTCCGCGCGCCCCTCCATGAACGCCGCCTGACTCTCCCGCCTGCTCTCTGGGCTCATGCCCGCGTGATAGGACACCGTTGCGATGCCCCGCTGCAGCGATGTCCTGCGGCAACCTCGTCCGTGTCCTTGCGCGTTCCGCAGTACACGATCGCTGGCAGGGCCGTCGGATCGCTCAGCACGTGCATCAGCGCCGCCCGCTTGCGCGCCACAGCTCCCTTGCCCTCCACGCTCACCACATCGAATGTCAGATTCGGACGGTCAAAGCCAGAGCGAATCGATACCCACTCGCGCAGTCCCAGCCGCGCCGCGATCTCCTCCGCCACTCGCGGCGTCGCGGTCGCCGTCGCGGCCATCACCGCCGGACGACCCAAGCGACGCGATCGCGTCGTGCAGCCGCAGGTAGTCCGGCCTGAAGTCGTGGCCCCACTCGGCCACGCAGTGCGCCTCGTCCACCACGAACAGCGCCACCCGCCTGCGCGCCAGCGCCTCCCTGAACGCGCCGGACGCGAACCGCTCCGGCGCCGCCAGCACCAGCTGCGTCGCTCCCGCTTCGATCTCCCGCAGCGCCTGCGCGTTGTGACCGTCCTCCATCCCCGACGCCAGCATCGCCGCCCTGCACGCCTGCCGCCTCCAGTCTGCGCCACTGATCCGCCATCAGCGCAATCAGCGGGCTCACCACGACCACCAGCCCGCGGGCAGGACGGGCGGGTTCCAAGTCACTTGCCAGCGCCGGCAGCTGGTAGCACAGCGACTTGCCGCCACCTGTCGGCATCACCACCAGGCTGTCGCGCCCGTCTAGCGCTGCCTGCACCGCCTCGCGCTGACCTGGCCTGAACTCCTCCAGGCCGAACCGCCCCAGCAGCTCCTCCGGCGTCGGCACGTCCGGCGCTCGTCGCCCGTCCGCGCCAGCGTCGGTGTCATCGTCTGCATCGACGAGAAGTTACCCCTCGCCTCGGCTGGGATGCCTGCGCTCCCATACCACGCTCGCACCCGCGCGCCGGCACTAGCGTGATCGCTCGCCGCGCGATCCGCTCGCCCGGCAGTCGTCCAGTCCATGCGCCCAGCGCTCTGCGGCTGCTTGGTGGCCGCGGCTCCAGCTCGCTCGAGCATCGTCCTCAGCATCACCTTCATCTCCAGCAGCGCGAACGACGCGCCGATGCAGCGGCGGATGCCACCGCCGAACGGGATCCACGAGAACGTCTCCGGCGCGCCTGCAGGAAGCGCTCCGGCCGGAACTCCTCACGGGTCCTCGTACACGCGCGGGTTGCGGTTGGTCAGGTAGATCGACGGCACCACGCGCGTGCCCGCCGGCAGGCGGTAGCGCGCCCACCTGCAGCTCCTGCGTGAGCATCCGCACCACCAGCGGCACCACCGGCCTGACCCGCAGCGTCTCGTTAACCACCGCGGTCATGTACTCATCGCCGCCGCCGCCGTCGCGCGCCGCCGTCGATCTCCGCCATCAGCCGCGCCAGCTTGTCCGGATGGCGCACCAGCCGCTCGACCGCCCACGCCACCGACGTCGCCGTCGTCTCGTGCCCCGCCAGCAGCAGCGTCACCAGCTCGTCGCGCAGCTCCCCGTCGGTCATCGCCTCGCCGTCCTCGTCGCGCGCCAGCAGCAGCAGCGACAGGATGTCCGTGCGCTGCTCCAGCGTCGCTCTGGCCCGCGCCGGCGCGCGATCTCCTCGTAGATCAGCGCGTCCAGGCGATCCAGCGCCCGCCCGAACGCCCCCGTCGGGCGCTCGCCGCTTGGGCGGCTCATCAGCGCCCGCAGCACCGTCAGCACGCGCACCGGCTCGAACAGCTCCGTGATCGCCGCCTTCAGCGGCTCCATCCGCTCGGCCTCCACGCCGAACACCGCCCGCAGGATCACCTCGAGCGTGATCAGCCGCGTGTGCTGCTGCAAGCACATCGGCTTGCCCAGCGGCCAGCCCGCCATGTCGCGCCTGGTCGCCTCCACGATCACGTCCTCGTACTCGCGCATCCGCTCGCCGTGAAACGGCGGCAGCAGCAGCTTGCGCTGGCGCATGTGCTCCGGCCCCGTCAGCACCAGCACCGAGCTGGCGCCCATCACCGGCGCCACCGGCGAGTTGCGCGCCGCGGACGGCGCCACCTCCGGCGGCGCCGTGAACACCGTCTTGACCGCCTCTGGGTCGCTGAACATCACCAGCTGCAGTCCGCTCGGCGCGAACGTCAGCGTGAACGCCTCCCCAAGCTGTCTTCGCGCAGCGGTCCAGTACCCACGTCGGCGCTACCGCCCATGCCAGCGTCTGCACCAACGCCGGCAACCTCGGGCGAGGCGGCAGGCATCCGCTGTCGGGCGTCTTCGGAGCGTCCGCGGTCTGCAGCGGTCTCGGCGATGTGGCGGGGGTCACGGCAGCCATCTCCTACACGCTACCCCTGCCCGCCGCTCTGTGCCCCTACGGGGCCCGTGTCCCCACTCGCGCCTGGCGCGTGGCGTGCTTGGCAGGTGCCGGGTGCGACGGCTGCTTCGGTCGGACGGGAGCATTGTGATGGTTGAAGACGTGACTGACGGCGTGTTTCACGCTGTGCTCCGCATGGCTCACCGCATGCCTCACGCTCGGGGAGATCGCGTACGCCAGCAGCGTCGCTGCGATCCCCACCGCAGCGATCGCCAGGGCCATCCGCGCGCGTCGCCGCTCACCCTCCGGAGAGGCCGGCCGCACACTGAAAGGTGAGATCGACATGCTCGAAAGCAACCTAGCGCCCCCCGCGCCCGCGCACAGTCGGCAGCCGGTAAACACGGCCCCGCATACCTGCGTCCGCCAGCCGCCCGACTATGTGCGTGGTGCTCGAGCAGCGCCCGCGCCACCAGCCCGCGTGCGTGCTCGATCTCCTCGCGCCGACAGCCGCGCCGGGAGCTTTGCCAGGTAGCGCACGAGCATCCGCGCGGGAACCACGCGCACGCCCTTCCTGCGCGCCATCGGCCTGTCGACCCAAGCGCGGCTGAACACGATCAGCGGCTCCACCTCGACCCCCGTCACCCGCTCGATTGCCTTCCGCTGCGCCTGCGCCTGCCTCAGCGTCTCACCGTGCACCCGCGCCACCCGCACCGGCCCTGGGTGGCTCTTCGTCTCGATCGTGAATATCCCAGGCGGCCCGATCAGGATGTGGTCCACGTTTCCCCTCCCCAAGCTCGCGTCGTGGATCATGCGCCAGCCGCGGTCGGCCATCTCCTCGAGCAGGCCGCCCACCTGCTCCTCGCCCGTTGCCCCGCGGTCGCGACGCTCGACAAGCGGCAGCACGTAGCGCGAGATCACGAACATGCTCGCCAGCAGCGCGATCTCCGACGCCAGGAACAACAGGCTGTGCAGCCCGAACGTCCTGCCAAGCAGCGCCGTGGCCACCGCCAGCGCGCCCAGCGTCACCAGCGTGCGCATGCGCAGACGCTTGACCGTCGCGCGCGCGTACTGCCCGGCCGTGCGGCCGGTCGGGTCGGTGTCGACTACGAACATCTCTCTTTCCGGTCGGCTTTTCCCACTGTATGCATCGGCCCAATCTCGCCCCGTCCTTGAGCGCTCACAAATCACGTGAAAAGCACGGAGAAGCGTGGAGACCGCGGCCTTGGCCCTAAAGCAGCGATATCGGCGCGTCGAAGCCAAAAAACAGAGCGCAAACGACTTCTCGATCGCCTCAGCAAAGACGCCGCTCGATCCCTCGCCAGCTTGAATGGCATGCCATGACAAACCATCCCATCACCTCTCATCCTCCCGACATCTGCCTGATCCTGCGCGCCCACGGCGAGCAGCGCTGGCTGGTCTCAGAGGTGGTGCCGATCGTGCGCCAGCTCGAGCAGCCCGACGCTGATCCCCGAGGACCAGGTCGGGCGCCGCGCTCGCCTATCTGGAGGTCCTCTGGCTCGACGCCTGCCGAGCGCGCAGCCGAGACCGACGCCGCACGCGCCACAGCTCGACCGCACCAGCGCCGATTGCGATCGGGTCCTCTATGACAAGGCCCGCCGCTACCACGCCGCCGTGCGCCGGCTGCGCGAGGCGGTCCGTCGCCGTGTGGCCGCGCTCATTGGTCTGCGCAACGAGGCGCCCGCGCATCGGACGCACGCCAACTCCTGAAGCGATCGCGTACGCTGCCGGCCGTGGCGCCCCGCTTCGACCTGCAGTCGCACTCCACCCACTCCGACGGCGCCCTGCCTGCCGCCGAGGTCGTGCAGCGCGCCGCCGCCGCCGGCGTGGAGCTGCTCGCGCTGTCCGACCACGACACCGTCAGCGGCGTCTCCGAGGCGATCGCCGCGGGCGAGCGCTACGGCGTGCGCATCGTCCCGGCCGTGGAGATCTCTGCCGTGGACGACGGCTCGTCGGTCCCCCGCGAACTGCACATCCTCGGCTACAACATCGACCACACCGGCGCCGCTCCTCACCGCGAAGCTCGCCGAGTTCCTCGCCGACCGCGAGCACCGCACGCTGCGCATGGCCGCCGCCCTGCGCGAGGTCGGCTTCGAGCTCGACGAAGCCGAGCTCGACGCGCGCATCGCTGCCGGCAAACCGATCGGTCGCCCGCACCTCGCTGAAGCGGTGCTCGCCGCTCCCGGCAACGCCCAGCGCCTGAAAGACGAGAACATCGACGACATCGGCTCGCTTATCCGCGGCTACCTGATCGAGGGCAAGCCCGGCTTTCGCTTGCGCGAGACGCCCACGGTCGCCCAGGCCGTCGCCGCGATCCACGAGGCTGGCGGCGTGGCTGTGTGGGCGCACCCCTTCTGGGACATCTCCGACCCCGACGAAGTGCTCGCCACGATCGACCGCTTCCACGCGCTCGGCATGGACGGCGTCGAGGCCTTCTACATCACGCACACGCGCGAGAACACCGAGCTGCTCGCCAGCCGCTGCGCCGAGCTCGACCTGCTCACCACCGGCTCCGCCGACTTCCACGGACCCGACAACCGCCAGTTCTCCAAGTTCATGGCGTTCGACACCTTCGGCATCGAGCCCAATCTCGGGCCGATCGCCTGAAAACATTTATTTCTAGGGGCCGCCTCCGGCGGCCAGGCGGCGTGCGGGCGGTTCGCGCCGTCGCCCTTTCAGGAAACCACCGCGCCCGCGCGAGCCGGCGCGCCCTCATCGGCAAACAGCGCCTGCAACCTATAGGCCAGCGCCTCTAGCGCAAGCTCCTCGGAGACGTTTACCGACAGGCTCAGGCGTGTGTCCGCCACCAGCTCAACGCCTCGTCGCAGGGCCACTGAATCGCGCCCGTCTCGGCCGCCGGCATCCTGGTCGAGCTGCGCGCGGCGGTCCACCGCGTACACGAGCTCCGACGCGCCCTCACACATGCAGAGCACGTCGCGCAGCCACAGCTCCCCCAGGCGCAGCCCCAGATCGAGCGTGCGCGTGCGCGTGCGTCGTTCTCCGCGGCGACGTGCCTCCGCGCCTTCGCGCTCGTAGCGCTTGCGCTCCTTGCTCGGCACCAGCTCCAGCTCGCGCTCCATTCGCTCCTGCGTCCGCTCGCCGGCAGCTGTGCCCGCCGCCTTCGCCACCTCCAGCAGCCCCAGCCACAGGCGCCTGTCGGTTGCGCCCGCCAGCGCCGAGCGCACATAGTCCTCCGCCCTCGCCCGCAGCGCCTCCCCCTCCTCGCTCGCCAGCCGCGCCGCCAGGCCCGCGTCGCCCAACGCCAGTCGCGCGCACGCGTGCGCGCGCTCGGCCTCCACGCCCGCGAGTCCATCCACGCCCGCGACACCCTCGACGCCGGCGAGTCCCTCCACGCCGGCCGCGCCGTCGGTGCCAGTCAGGCGCTGAGCAATCAGCGTCGATGGCAGCGGATCGAAGCGCACCGGCTGGCAGCGCGAGGCGATCGTCGCCAGCACGTCCTCGCGGCGATCCGCCAGCAGCAGCAGGTGCGTGAACGCCGGCGGTTCCTCCAGCGTCTTGAGCATGCGGTTGGCGGCCTGATCGTTCATCGTCTCCGCGCGCTCGATCACGAACACGCGCCGCGCGGACTCGAACGGTGTGCGCGTCGCCGCCGCGACCACCGGCTGCTCGATGTCCGCCACCAGCATCTCCGCGGCGCCCGACGGCGTCACCCACGTGAGGTCCGGGTGGCAGTCCCGCGCCACCCGCTCGGCCACCGTCTCCGGGTTGCGCGCACCGTCGGCCAGCAGCGCCGCCGCGAACGCGCGCGCGACGGTGCGCTTGCCGGTCCCCGCCGGGCCGTGGAACAGATACGCGTGCGAGGGGCTGCCGTCGGGCGCCAGCGCCGGCAGCAGCACGGCGCGTGCGTGCGCGTGCGCCTCGAGGCCCGGCAACGCCCGCGCGGCGTCGAGAGCCGTCGGATCGGCGGATGGGGCCGTCGAGGACATCGCCGGTCATCCTAGACCCGGTGCCGTGCCATGTCGTGCCGCACCGACCGCGCATGCGCATGTACCGTGCCGCGCGTGGCACGCGGCACACTGATCACGATCGAGGGGCTCGACGGCGCCGGCAAGTCGACGCTCGCGGACGGGCTGCACTACGAGCTCACGGCACGTGGGGCGGGTGGGTATCCGGTCGAGCTGCTGCGCGAGCCTGGGGGCGTCGAGATCTCCGAGCGGATTCGCGCGCTCGTCAAGGATCCCGCGCTGGCCGTCCTGCCGCGCACGGAGGCACTGCTGTATGCCGCCGCCCGCGCCCAGCTCGTCGAGGAGCGCCTGCAGCCGTTGCTGCACGACGACGCGGTCGTGCTGCTCGACCGCTTCGTCGACTCCTCGCTCGCCTACCAGGGCGCCGGGCGCTCGCTGGGCATAGAGCAGGTACGCACGATCAACCTGTTCGCCACCGGTGGACTTGTGGCCGACCGCACGCTACTGCTGCGCATCTCACCCGCTGCCGGACGCGCACGTCAGCTCGAGCGCGCACTCGAGCCCGACCGTTTGGAGCGCGAGAGCGAGGATTTCTTCGCACGGATTGCCTGCGCCTACGATGAGCTCGCGCGCGCCGAGCCCGAGCGGATCCGCGTGATCGACGCCAGCCAGCCGCCAGAGCAGGTGCTCCACGACGCGCTCGCGGCGCTCGACGGCCTATCGCTGCCCGCTGCACCCGCCCATTAGCATGGCATCACCGTGATGGCTCACCTGCGCAACCGCTGCCTCACGCTCATCTTCGCGATTGCACTGCTGGGGCTCGGATCGGCGACGCCTGCTGACGCCATCTTTGGCCTGCCACCCGGGGTCCCGATCGGCAAATCGGGCGCCAAATCAGAACCCAAGGCGACGGTTACGCCAACCGTCAAGCCAACGCTCAAATCCGCCATCACGCCAGGCGCCAGGCCCGCCATCACGCCAGGCGCCAGGCCCGCCATCACGCCAGGCGCCAGGCCCGCGATCACGCCAGGCGCCAAACCCGCGATCACACCAGGCGTCAGGCCAGCGGTTGTACCCGTCATCACACCAGCGGTCAAGCCGGCCTCGACGGCACCCGCAACCACGACCACAACGACAACCACCCCGATCTTCGTGCCCCCGACCGCCAGCTTGCGTCCACGCGCTCGCGCGTCCGGACACCCCACCGCGACCGGCAAGCTCTCGAACACGGCCATCGCCGCCGCCGCGCTCGCCGCGCTGATTGCTCTTGGCTGCCTGCTCTGGGGCGTCGCCCGGATGCGCACCTTCGAGCCCCACTGGACGCTGTCCCTGCGTCATGCCATCGCCGAGGCCGGCTTCCGCGCATCAGCTACGTGGGCCGAATTCAGCGACTGGGCTCGGCTCGGACACTAAGCCTTGGCGGGGCTCTCGGGCCCCTAAAATTGATGGTGCGCTAGGAGCCACTGGACATCCCGCTTCCGTCCGGTCGGAGCGGGACGATGGTCGACCCGACAAGCAGTTTCAAGTGAGCGTCCCGACGCCGGCGCAGCAGAGAGGAAGATCGATGAATCCAGCCCCGCAGACGACCATCTCCCAGGACACGACGCCCGGCCAGGCGCTGTCGATCGAGCGCCGCTTCACGACCGCGGGGGTACACCCGTTCGACACCGTCGAGTGGGAGTTGCGCGACGCGCGCATCGGCCACGGCGACCGCGTCGCCTTCGAGCAGCGCAACGTTGAGTTCCCCAAGAGCTGGTCGCAGAACGCGACCAACATCGTCGCCCAGAAGTATTTCAGGGGGCAGATCGGCGCGCCTGAACGGGAGAGCTCGGTCAAGGAGATGATCAGCCGCGTCGCCGGCACGATTACCGGGTGGGGACGCGCGCGCGGCTACTTCGCCAGCGAAGATGACGCCAGAGCCTTCAACCACGAGCTGACGCACATCCTGTTGCACCAGATGGCCGCGTTCAACTCGCCCGTGTGGTTCAACGTTGGCTTCGAGGAGAGCCCGCAGTGCAGCGCGTGCTTCATCCTCAGCGTGGACGACACGATGGAGTCGATCCTCGACTGGAACACCAAGGAGGGGAACATCTTCCGCGGCGGCTCCGGCTCCGGCATCAACCTGTCGAACATCCGCGGCTCGATGGAGCCGCTGGCCAAGGGCGGGACGGCGTCCGGCCCGGTGTCGTTCATGCGCGGCGCCGACTCGTGGGCGGGCACGATCAAGTCCGGCGGCAAGACCCGCCGCGCCGCCAAGATGGTCGTGCTCGACGTCGACCATCCGGACATTCTCCAGTTCATCCAGTGCAAGGCCAAGGAGGAGGACAAGGCCGCTGCGCTGCGCGACGCGGGCTTTGACATGTCGATCGACGGCGACGGTTTCTTCTCGATCCAGTACCAGAACGCAAACAACTCGGTGCGGATCACCGACGAGTTCATGCGTGCGGTCGAAGAGGACGGCGAGTGGCGGCTGACCGCCCGCACAACCGGCGAGCCGATCGGCGAGCCGATCCGGGCGCGCGAGCTGATGCGCGAGATCGCCGAGGCGGCGTGGCGCTGTGCGGACCCGGGCGTGCAGTACGACACCACGATTAACCAGTGGCACACCTCGCCCAACAGCGGCCGAATCAACGCCTCCAACCCGTGCTCTGAGTACATGCACGTCGACAATTCGGCCTGCAACCTCGCGTCGCTGAACCTGATGCAGTTCCGCCGCCCGGATGGCACGCTGGATGTCGCATCCTTCGAGCACACCGTCGACATCATGCTGCTGGCCCAAGAGATCGTCGTCGGCCCGTCCAGCTACCCGACCGAGGAGATCGCCACCAACGCGCGCGCCTTCCGCCAGCTAGGCCTCGGCTACGCCAACCTTGGCGCGTATCTGATGAGCAACGGCATACCCTACGACTCCGACCACGGACGGGGTGCGGCGGCGGCGATTACCGCACTGATGACCGGCAGGGCCTACCGCCGCTCGGCCGAGGCGGCAGCCGCACTGGGTCCTTACGATCACTACGCCGATAACCGCGAGCCGCACAACGGCGTCATGCGCATGCACCGTGACGCCTCCTACGCAATCCCGGACGCGGCCTGTCAGGACGGGGAGCTGCTGGCGGCCGCACGGCGCTCGTGGGACGAGGCGGTGGAGCTTGGTGAGCGCTTCGGCTACCGCAACGCGCAGGCCACGGTGCTTGCGCCGACGGGCACGATCTCGTTCCTGATGGACTGCGACACCACGGGCGTGGAGCCGGACTTCTCGCTGGTCAAGTTCAAGGAGCTCGTCGGCGGTGGGCAGATGACGATCGTCAACAAAACGGTGCCGCTGGCCCTGCAGACGCTCGGCTACTCCGAGCAGCAGGTCGAGCAAATCGAGGCTCACCTGGCCGAGCACGGCACGATCGTCGGCGCGCCCGGCCTGAACGAGGAGCACCTGCCCGTGTTCGACGTGGCGGTGGGCGAGCGCGCGATCTCGCACATGGGCCATCTGCAGATGATGGGCGCCGTGCAGCCGTTCATCTCGGGCGCGATCTCGAAGACGGTCAACCTGCCTCAGGAGGCGACGGTCGAGGACATCGCCGACGCCTACACGCAGGCGTGGCGGCTCGGGATCAAGGCGCTGGCGATCTACCGCGACGGCTCCAAGACGGCGCAGGCGCTGCGCACCGACGCGGGGGGCACACGGCCCGAAGGGCTGGGTCAGCCCGAAGGGCTGGGTGAGGGCGCCAGGGAGACGGTCGACGTCGATGCGATCGTCGAGCAAGCCGTCAGCAAGGCGCTGGCCGAGGTTGGTCCGCGGCGCAAGCGGATGCCAGTCGAGCGCCAGTCGATCACGCACAAGTTCTCGATCGCCGGCCACGAGGGCTACATCACCGCGGGCATGTACGAGGACGGCTCCGTCGGGGAGATCTTCCTGACCGACATCGGTAAGGAGGGCTCGACGCTGCGCGGCATGATGAACTCGTTCGCGACCGCCATCTCGATCGCCCTGCAGTACGGCGTGCCCCTGGAAACGCTCGTACAGAAGTTCAGTTACATGCGCTTCGAGCCCGAGGGCGTCACCGGCAACCCAGAGATCCCGTTCGCTAAGTCGATGCCCGACTACATCATGCGCTGGCTGGCCTCGCGCTTCCTGGACGCTGACGCCCAAGAGGAACTTGGAATCCTCACGCCAGCGGTACGCGCCCGCAAAATCGCGCAGGAGACCGCACAGTCGGTGAGCGCATCCGACACCGCCGGCCCCGCGTTCGACGCGGCCAGCCCCGGCAACGGCAACGGCTCTCCCAGCGCCGGCCCGCAGGCGTCTGTCGGAAACGGCGGCCACGGCATGCCCGCCACGGCCTCGCTTACGGATTCTCCACCGGTCGTCCCCGCGCGTTTACAGGGACTCGACCTCGGACCGGCGTGTAGCCAGTGCGGAGGCATGATGCAGCGGACCGGCTCTTGCTACACGTGCAGCAGCTGCGGCAACAACACTGGCTGCGGCTGACGTCAGGGCTCCATGTGCTTAGCGTGCGACACAAGGCGACTACGCCCTAACTCGCCCGTGAGGGGCTACGTCTGCAGGCGCTCGCCGCGCGAACCGGCGGCGGCGTGTTCGCCGAGCGTCACGCGCGAGTCAGAGCGCCCCAGGATGCTGATGAAGACCGCGGCGAAGGCGATGCCGAAGACGAGCGCCTCGATGAAGCACATGCTCGCACCGGCGAGGTGCTGGTCGTTGATGGCCGACAGCCCATAGCCGCGGGCGGCGCTGGCATAGAGCGGATACTCGGTGGTCGTGATCCACGTCAGCGGCAGGCATACGCACGCGCTGGCCAGACGCGTGAAGCCCAGTAGCGCCAGCCGCTGGCTGTTGGGGCGAAGACGCGCGCGCGGCAGCGGGTCAATGATCAGCCACCACATGGCAAGGCCCGTGTAGAAGAGCGTGGCGTGCTCGAGCGCGTGCACGACCTGGTGCTGGGCGGCGTAGTCGAACACGCTCGGGATCGCCCACACCCAGGTGGCTAGCGCCCACAGCGGAACCGCCAACCACGGCGAGGTCAGGCGTGCGAGCACGCGACCGGATTTGCCCCCTGCCGGCGCGACCGCCAGTAGTGCCTCGCGTGACAGGCCGAGCGGCAGAATCGGGGAGCGGAGGCCGAGCACGAGCAGCGCGGGCGCGATGTCGGACAGGAGCACGTGCTGCATCATGTGCGCCGACAGCAGGTAGCGATCGCCGATCGGGTCGAGCGGCGAGAGCAGTGCCACCGCGATCGTCAGCAGCCCAGCTGCATAGGGCACCCAGTGTCCAGCGTTGGGCGAGGAAGTTGAGGAACGCGCGGCGGCGCGGCGGTACACGCGCGCGTAGACCATCGCGGCAGCCAGCAGTGCGATGATCACGACCGGCTGGAAGGTCCACGAGCCCCAGCCCGGATAGGAGGTCATCCGCACCTTCCGTATCCGTTAGCTCGGGTGGTGCGGGGATGGGCCTGTGGAGCGCCGGTCATGCTTGGTGGGATCCTATCGATCCTCCCGTTCTATGGTTTCGTGATCGCCCCCACCACCGATAGCCTCCCCTCGCCCCAGCAGCCGCTACAGGGTGGCTGCTTGTGCGGAGCCGTGCGGTTCGAGATCACAGCCCCATTCGTGTCGGCCGGCTACTGCCACTGCACGCACTGCCAGCGGCGCACCGGCACCGGCTCCTCGGCCAATGGCCGCGTGCCGCAAGAGGGCTTCCGGCTGCTGGCGGGCGCAGAGCAGCTACGTTCCTTCGAGCCTCCGGTGGGCGTGCCCAAGCTGTTCTGCGCGACGTGCGGCTCGGCGCTGTTCAGCGGCGACCCGTTCGCCGACCTGGAGGTCGCGGTGCGACTGGGGACGCTTGACCATGATCCGGGCATACGGCCGCAGTACCGACAGTTCGTCGAGTCGGCCGCACCCTGGGAGCCGGTTGACGAGGACGGGCTGGTGCACCACCCGCGCTCGCATGGACTCTGAGCGCGGCTCGCTCGGCGGCAGAGTTACCGGCAGCCAGACGTCACCGGCCCGGGCGGGCCGGTGACACCGGCGTACTGCTGTGGCGGATCAGCCGTTGAGGCGTTTCTTTAGGGCGCTCGCCGCGGAGAACTTGGCGGCCTTCGAGGCGGCGATATTGATCGTCTCGCCCGTCGAGGGGTTACGCCCCTGGCGAGCGGCCCGGTGGCTGACGCTGAACTTGCCGAAGCCGGCAAGCGCGACCTCACCTCCGGCGGCCAGCTCGTCGGAGACCACCTCGATCGCCGCCTCCACCACCTGCCGTGCTTGGCTGGCGGACAGCCCAGTGCGCTCCGCGACCTGCTCGCCCAGCTCGTTCTTGGTCATGCCACTCCCTTCTCGAGTGTCTTAGCTGCGAGCAGGCTAACCGCTTGTGAGGACGTTCGGACGGACAAGTCGCCCACAGAGGGCGCCAGGAAGCCCTAATTTCCGGGGAACTCGAGTGGCGCAACCGTCCTCAGCTGCCCCTCCACCGGCCGCTCGGCGGTCCTGTTGGCTCTAAACGGCGCAAGCGCGCCGGCGGCGCAGGCTGCCCACAGAACGCCCAGCCAGACGCCGCAGGCGAGCGCCACGTGCACCCACACCAGCTCGGTCGGCAGATGCGTCTCATACTGATCCAGCCCGACCGCCCCCTGCAGCGCGAGCAGCACGCACAGCACCGTCAGCGGCCGCTGTACCGCCGGCCCTGCCTCGCGACGGCGCGCGAGCCACCACACGAACACGGCAGCCAGACTGAACACGAGGGCGATCTCGGCGTGGCGATGGATGACGAAGTCCATCGTGCCGCGTCCGTCGAAGTTCAGGCGATTGATCTTTTGGCCTGGCGCGCCACCCGCGTGCGGACCGGCGGCGGTGGCGGCGGTCCCAGCGAAGATCGTCAGCGCGCCGAGCGCCACGAGCCAGCGCAGCGCGCGGGCGGTCGCAGGATCAGCGGCCGTGCGCGCCGAGGGGCCCGGCGCCGCATCCGCACGCTGCGCAGCAGCCGATCCCAGCACTACGGCCGTGCGCTGCGCCCCCCCCTGCCGGCGGATCTCGCGCGGCTCGTTTGAGGCCCGCCAAAGGAGCACTACGGCGGCGAGCAGGATCAGCATCGACAGCGCGAAATGGCCCATCACCCAGCCGTAGTCGAGCTGGCCTTTGACGGTGAGGCCGCCGAGCACCGCCTGAGCGACCACGCCCAAGGGCAGTAGCGCCCCCAGCCACACTAGATCGCGCCGATAGGGGCGCCGGCGGACGGCCGCCAACCAGGCGGCGCCGGCAGCGATTGACACGGGCGCGGTGATCAGCCTATTGGAGAACTCGATCAGCGCGTGCGTCTTCAGCGGCGGATAGATGTTCCCGTAGCACTTCGGCCAGGTAGGGCAGCCGAGGCCGGATCCCGTCAGCCGCACGGCGGCACCAGTGAGGACGATCAGTGTGAGCGCGCCGAGCGCGACGTAGGCGAAGCGCAGATACTGCTCGGGGGTGACAGTGTAGCCGTTGGTGCGGTCGTGCAGGCGCTGCAGACGGGCGGACATCGTCGTTAAGGATGCCACTCGAACGGCAGTTCGGCGGCGATCTCGCTCAGCCGCGGCGCGGCGGCGTCGCGCTCGGAGACCGTCAGCTCCGCCTCCGGCAGCGGCCATGCGATGCCGAGCTCGGGATCGTCCCAGGCGATCGTCCGTTCGAGCTCCGGGTCGTAGTAGGCGCTCTGCTTGTACAGGACGTCGGCCACGTCGCTGAGTACGCAGAAGCCATGGGCGAAACCGACCGGCACGTACAGCTGGCGCATGCTCTGCTCGTCCAATTCCACCGACTCCCAGCGCCCATAGGTGGGCGAGCCCCGGCGCAGGTCCACGGCGATGTCCAGAATATGCCCGCGCACGCAACGCACGAGCTTGGCGGCACCGTCGCCCACCTGGAAGTGCAGCCCCCGCAGTACACCGCGGGTGGAGCGCGAGTGGTTGTCCTGGATGAACAGCTCATCCTCCGGGATTCCCACGTCGGTGTGCCATTGGCGCCTATACGTCTCGCAAAAGAAGCCCCGCTCGTCGGGCAGGACCGTCGGTTCGATGATCACGAGGCCGTCGAGGTGGACCGAGAGGGCGCGCATAGGCGCAAGAGGGTAGCCGTCGCGGAGCGGCGCGCGCGGCGTGGGGCCCGTCATCGCCGTATGGTTTCCACAATAAACGTCCCGTCATCAAGACATCCCTCTGCTGGCGCCGCAGCGGACGTCTGGGCGCCGGGGCCCGACCGCCCGCTGCTCGCCGATGGAGCCGTGCATGTGTGGCGAGCCGATCTGGAGGCCGTCAGCGACGACCTCAGCGAGCTGATGTGCCGCGAGGAGTGCGCCCGCGCCGAGCGCTTTCCGCACGAGCGCGATCGGAAGCTGTGGACGCGCTCGCGGGGCGTGCTAAGAGCGTTGCTGGAGCGCTACCTGCATGTGGACGCCCGCACGCTGCACTTCGGCGCCGGTGCGCACGGCAAGCCCGTGCTGATCGACGACGCGTCGGGCTCGCGCGCCGCAGCGGAGTCCACGCCGGCGTCCTCGACGCGGATCTCCTTCAACCTGTCCCACTCCGACAAGCTCGCCCTGTACGCGTTTACCTCAACGGCAGCGATCGGCGTCGACGTCGAGCTCGCCCGCCGGGCGAGCAATGTACTCGCCGTTGCCGCGCGCACGTTCGGTTCGGCCGAGGCACAGCGCTTGGAGAAGCTCGACGCCGCGACCCGCGAACTGGAGTTCCGGCGGGCGTGGGTTCGCTACGAGGCCGAGCTGAAGTGCCTGGGGGTCGGCATTGGCGGAGCAGACACCGATGTCGAGCGACCCAGACCGTGGATCGCGCAGCTCGAGATGGGGCCAAGCGCGGCAGCGGCCGTGGCGGTCGAGGTCCGCCCGCGCGAGTTGCGCTGCTGGGATTGGCGAGGGTGAGTACGAGCAGTGACCTCAGACGGTTGGGGTGCGCAGCAGCTCGCACACGGACGTGTCAGGCTCGGCGCAGACCGCGAGCGCCAGGCGCTTGTAGCGCTCGATGAAAGAGCGCACACCGTCTGGATCGTGCTTGCAGGCGTTGAAGGTCGCGAGGCAGCCATCGTGCTCGCGCCAGCGATCCACGACGAACGTGAACTCCCATGGCATTGAGCCATAGCAGCGGTTCATGCGACGGATCTCTAGTCCCGCAAAGCGCATCGCCGGGTTCACCTCGACCGACGCGAACAGGGTCTCGATCGTCGGGATCGTTGTCCCCCGGAGCCGCAGCTCTCGCGTGAGCTCCGGATATGGCAACTGGGTGTGTGCGGTCGTCGCGATTATCGCGGCTCGGACGCAGTGCAACCATTGACGGAAGCTCCAGTCGTTGGCGCCCCTGAAACGGATCGTCGCGAGGTCGCTGAAGAAGCCGAACAGGGAGTACAGCTGAGGGAGGCTGCGCAGGTTGACCATCGTGCCCAGCACTACGTCCTCGCGCCCTGTCTCGAGCGCGAGCTGAGCGGCGAACACCGCCAAGCGGACCATGAAGTACGTCGCTCCGGACTCGCGCCCGAGCTGGTCCAGTCGCCTCGACGCCTCGGGCTCGATGCCCCACCAGATTGTGCCATCGGCGGGCGTCATGTCTTGCGCCGGCACCGGGCGCTCGAACGGCAGCCTCATCGGCGTGGCTGTCGATGAGGCAAGCGTCCGCGTCCACCATGTCACCTCCTCGCGGTGGCGGCTAGACGATGGGTCCAGGCAGCTGCGCTCCCAGGCCGCGAAGTCGCCGTACTGGACAGGCAGCTCAGGGAGCGCTGCAGACCGTCCCGCCAAGTGGGCCGTGTAGAGCACCGCGAGCTCGTCGAAGAACACCTTCCACGACCACGCATCCGAGATGATGTGGTGGTTGACGCGCAGCAGCCGGTGCTCGGCCTCGCCGATGCGCAGCAGCGACAGGCGCAGCAGCGGTGCTCGCTCCAGATCGAACGGGATGCACGCCTCTCGCTGCAGGATCTCGTCCGCTCGTGCCAACGGCTCCGCGCTGTGACGAAGATCGACGAGCTGGAGCTCCAGCTCGGCGACGGGATGCACGACCTGCACAGGGCGCCTGTCCGTCTCCTCGAACGTCGTTCGCAGGATCTCGTGGCGAGCGACGATCGCGTTGACGCCGCGACGCAGCGCGTCAACGTCCAGCGGACCGCGAATGCAAACGGGTACGGCGACGTTGTAGGCAATCGGGTCAGTCGCAGCGCGGCCAGCGAGCCAGGTCTGCTCCTGTGCAAATGACAGCGGCAACGCCTGCGCCCGGGGGGCCCGCACGAGCTGTGGGCGCTGCGCGATGACCGCGCTCGAGCGGGTTTCGCGCAACAGCCGAGCCATGCTCGCGACCGTGGGGTTATCAGCGAAGACGTGGAGGCCAAGCCTCACCGCGAAGGCCTCGAAGACCTTTGCCGCTATGACCGCCCCCATCAGCGACTCGCCCCCCAAGTCCAGGAAGCGCTGGTCGCGACCCACGAAGTCGAGCTCAAGTGCATCCGCCCACATCGCAGCGAGCATCTCCTCGTCCTCGCCGATCGTGCCGTGCCCGCCGACCGTCGTGCCCACAGCAGCCGGCGGGCGCGGCGCGAGGCTCGCCAGCCGCGCCCGGTCCACCTTCCCGTGCGGCGTGACCGGGAGGCTGTCGAGGAACACGAAGGCCGTTGGGATCGCGTGCTCGGGAAGCGTCGTTCGGAGCTCCTCGCGCAGCGCGCTGACGGTGGTGGCGCTGCCCTCGCGCGCGACGACATAGCCGGTCAGGTGTGTGTCTCCACGCGCGGCGGTGCGCGCGCCCACAGCCACGGCCGTGACCTCTGCAAGCGCAGCGATTGCACGCTCGACCTCCTCCACCCCGACACGGTTGCCGCGAACCTTGACCTGCAGGTCCGTGCGCCCGACGACGGTGAGCAGGCCGTCCGGCCGTAGACGACCCAGATCGCCGGTGCGGAAGATCCTCGTTGCTGGATCTCGCGACTCCGAGCTGAAACGGATAGCCGTCTGGGTCTCGTCCTGCCAGTAGCCCGGCGACAGGTACTTGCTGCGGACGACGATCTCTCCCACCTGTCCAGGGGGAACCTCAGCGCCCTCCCGATCGATCAGCGTGACATCCATGCCTTCGCTTGGCCGCCCGACGGGCAGCAGGCCATCGGCGACGTCGAGGTCGGGGGCGATGCGAGCGCACGTGATATTGCCCGTCTCCGACGAGGACAGGGTGTTGACGAGCACGCAGTCCTCAGCAAAGTGGCGGCAATGAGCCTCGAGATCGCCACGTAGCGCCGGCTCGGAGGCCAGGCGAACGAGTCTGATCCCTGACAGTCGCCTGCCACTGAGGGTCCGTACGAAATTCCGGAACAGCGTGCTGGAGCAGGCGAGGACGTTAACTCCGTGCCTGTCGAACCACGCCGGAAGCTCCGCCACGCCGCGCTCGCTCACCGCAAACGGACACACGGTCGCGCCGTTCAGGAGTGCAGCCCACACAACCCCGATGCCCTGTCCTCCGCCGATCGAGGCGAGCAGCGCGTATCGATCGTCGGCTCGCAAATCGAGGCACCTGCTCTGTCGTAGGACGTTGTGCAGCATGTTGCGATGGGTTTGCATGACGGCCTTTGGCTCGCCTGTCGAGCCGGAGGTGTAGATCAGGAACGCGAGATCGTCCGCTCCCACGGTCACGCCCGGCGCTGGGTGTGCCGAGCAGTCCGGCCGCGCCTCGACGCTCACGAGATCCGTGGCTGCAAATCCGGCCGTGCGTGCGAGGCCGCGAAGCGACTCTTCGGTGAGCAGCAGTTGGGGCTCGGCGTCCCGGCGGATCTGAGCCAGTCGCGCGGGTGGGTCGCCCGGGTGCAGTACGACGGCGGTCCTTCCCGCCTTCAGGACGGCGAGGACGGCTGCGATCAACGGCGTGTCGTGGCGCAGGAGCATCGCGATCCGTCCGCTGTCAACCCCGGTTCGTTCGAGCAGGACGTGCGCGAGCCGGTTGGCCGCAGCGTCCAGCTCGGCGAACGTCGGCTGCCAGACCGTACCGCCGACGGCCTTCTCGCCTGCCCGCTCGCGGCTGCGCTGCTCGAAGCACGCGGGGATCGATCGATCGGTGTCGGCGACGGTCAAGGTCATCGTGCGGCGCCCGCCGACCACACCGTTACGAGCGGTATACAGCTTGCGGACGAGTGTAGAAGTCGCGGTCGCAGCTGCCATGCTCGGGCGGCCCGATACCGGAGGTCTTCCAGCCCCCGAATGGCACGTCGATGCCTGCGTCCGCAGTCGAGTCGTTGATCTTCACGATCCCCGCAACCGCCTCGTCAGGGAAGCGCTCGGCCAGCTCGGGCGAGGAGCTAAACAGCGCCGCCGAAAGCCCCTGCGGGACACCGTTGACGAGCTCTATCGCGTGATCCCAATTCTGCGCGGTCTGGACGACGAGCACGGGCCCGAACGTCTCCTGCTGAACGACCTCATCGCTGGGCTGTTCACAGTGGACGATCGTCGGCGCGTGCCACCTCCCGTGAAACCCGTCCACGCATGGAGCCGGACCGTAGTGTGGCCGGGTGACGGCTGTGCCGCGCCGCTCGCAGCGGGCCAGCACATCGGCGATGCGTGCGCGCGCGTCGCTGCTCACCAGTGGACCGATGCGGGTGCTGTGTTGGCGCGGATCGCCCCACGATAACTCGGCGGTCCGCCGCGAAAGCAGTCCGAGAAACTCCTCCCTGCATTCGTGATGAATGACCACGCGACGGTTTGCTGTGCAGCGCTGGCCCGCGAGCGCAAACGCGCCCTCGGCGATCTGCCGGGCTGCGGTGTCGAGTTGCGCGTCCGGCCATACGAGCGCGGCGTTGTTACCACCCAGCTCCGCCTGCAGCGGGATGCGTCGCCGTGCACAGATCTCCTGTGCGCTGAAGCCCGCGAGTGAGGACCCGGTCAGCGTCACGGCGTCGACGGCCGGGTCGCTCATCGCTACCTCCGCCGCCTTCCTGCCCCCGGCAAGAAGCCCAACCAGCCCGGCTGGGAGTCCTGCCTCGCCGATCATGCCGACCAGCCGCTCTGCGATCGCGTGCACGGCCGGGGCCGGCTTCCATAGCACGCCGTTGCCATACAGCAGGGCTGGAGCGAGCTTGCCCAGTGGGATGAACACCGGGTTGTTCCACGGCGTGATGCTCACCACTATCCCAAGCGGGCATCGCCGCAGCTCGGCGGAGCCCGCGGTCTCCACGTCCACGCTCGAAACCGCACGGCGCGCCACGAGACGAAGCATCTCCGCCGTCCTTCGCACCTCGCCGACGCCGTAGCGGACGGGCTTTCCGATCGTGCCTGCCATCTCCCGTGCCAGGTACTCGGTCTCGCCTTCGAGCCGCTCGGCCAGCCGCTCGATCGGCCGCGCGCGCTCACGAATGGGCGTGCGCTGCCATCCTGCAAGCGTCGCGCGGCAGGCGCGCGCTGTGGCGTGGAGGTCATCGACGACGGCGTTCGCGGGCTCACGCACCGGGGGGTTGCTCAGCGCAGCCAGGATCCCGGCCACGTTGAGGAAGCGGGCGGCGCGCGCCTCGAGGTATCGTCGCGTGGCGGCAGCGTGCAGGGGATCGTTGCTTGCGGTCGCATCCTCCGCCACCCAGATCTCGGGGCCGTCGAGCTCGTAGGTGCCGAGCACCGTCTCTCGCACGCAGGCGTGAAGATGAACGCCGGCCACGATCACGAGGCCGATCTGTCTGGCGGCGAGCAGTCGGCCCAGCTCCGCGGAGGCGAACGGGCTGAACCCCGTCTTCTCGACGATCTCATCACCCTCGCGTGGCTCGAGCTCCGGGGGCGGGGCATGGCCCGCGGTTCCCCGCTCGCACAGCCAGCGGTCCTCCCGCCGCCAATGTTGCATGCGGCGGTCGTCGTCGCGCGAGACCGTCGTCCAGACGTGCGCCACAGCTACACCCCGTTCGCGGGCCCCACTCAGCAGCGCGGTGCTCTGCCGCACGACATCACTGGCGGACGGCTCCAGTCGCGGATCTGAGAGGTAGTCGCGTTGCAGGTCGACCAGTAGCAGCAGCGTCCTGTCCGGTCGGATCCGCGGCTCCTCGCTCAAGGCGTCTCCAGGGCTACTGTGAATGCATCGGCGGCAGCGACCGCCACCAGCTCGGCCATCTCCGAAGTGCCGACGACGCGGCCACCGCCGCGCGCCACGTCGGCCGTCCGCCAGCCCGCGGCCCAGACCCGACGCACGCCGTCTTCAATCGCACACGCCTCCGCGCGCAAGCCAAGGCTCTCTCGCAGCAGCATCGCCAGCGACAGGATCTGCCCGACAGGATTGGCGCGATCGCCGCCGGCAATGTCATAGGCGGCACCGTGATTTGTCTGGTAGACGGCCTCGCCGCGGGGACTGAAGTTGCCCGAGAACAGCAGCGCACGAGATCCGACCAGGACGCCGGCGAGGTCGCCGAGGATATCTCCGCACATATTCGGGGCTGCGATTACGTCGAACTCCCCCGGCTGTGTGACAAGCTGATAGGCCATCAGATCGATGTCCACAAACGAGCATCTGACCCCGCACGCATCAGACGCCTCTAGCGCACAGGCGCGCCAGAGATCGCTGAGCACCGGCAGGCCGGCCTGCTTGATGACGACCGTGAGCGCGCCGCGCCGCGATGAGGCCAGGCGCGCTGCAGCATCCAGAAACCGTTGTACGTCGGCAGCGACGCAGGAGAAGCAGTGCCGGACTACGCGGGGTCGGTCGAGGCCATGCGTGTCGACCGTCTCCCGCTCGATGGTCTCCCCCTGATACACCCCGCCGAGGTTCTCGCGGACTAGCAGCAGATCTATGCTCTCCGGCCACTCGGGGCGCAGCGAGGACGCGCCGGCCAAGCCGTTTCGACCGTCGATCGGGTTCAGCTTCAGGAATAGCGAGAGGCGCCGGCGCAGGTCGTACACGTAGCGCCCGCCGCCGGGACCGTTGAGGATGGCGCCGCCGCGTCCGAAGACGTCCTCGCAAAACGGGGTCACATCCTCTGGCAGCGCCACCCCGAGCTCCCGTTCAGCTTCATGGCCGACCGGTCCGCCCAACTCCTCGATGACAACCGTCTCGCCGCCAGCACCTTCGAGTCCTTCGAGGACCGATAGGGCCGCCGCCACGACCTCAGGCCCGACGCCCTCTCCCGCAATCGTTCCGATCAACGGCGCCGGGCGTGGACGCTCGTGCGCCTGCCCAACGAGCGTGTCGAGCCAGCCCTCGGTGTCACTCCTCAGCGCCATGCCGTCGTCCGGGACACAGCGTGGAATTAGAGCAGTTCCCAGCGATCTCAGCGGGGCGGCGCGTAGTATCGCGCGCTATAGGATCTTGACGTCGATCGTCTGCGTGACGGTCTTGCCACCCACAACCGCCGTCAGCGTCGTCGTGACCCCGTCGTGCCTGCGGATCAGCCCCATCAGACTTGAGGCTAGGCGGATCGGCAGGTGCGTTGTCTTATCGCCCTGGACGCTGAAGTCGGTTTGGCCGACGCTGACTCGCTTGCCAGCGAGGGTCAGCGTGACGTTGCCCTTGCATTCGGGCGTGAGCCTGCAGTAGACGGCGACCGCGACGATCCGCAGGTGGTTGATGCCGTCGGTCTGGGGACTGACTCTGATGGGCGACAGGACCGGCGGCAGGCCGGCCGTGCCGCCGGCGCAGATGTGCGTGGCGTCGGACCCCGTGCCGAGCGTTACCTGCATCATGAGTTCCTCGTTCTCGTTGGAGGCGAAGCCTTCCATCGCGGCAAGATCAGAGGCCGACATGGTCGCTCCGTCGCCGGTGCCGTCGTTGCGCATGAACGAGTCGGCGGTCGATCCCGGCACCGTACCCAGCACCTCGTAGGGAACCCCGGCGCGGTAGATGTTTTCAACGTACCCGCCCTCGTCGTTGAATGCGACGTAGTCGCCGCGACTCACACACAGATTGACGGGTTCGTAGGTCGTGACTGTGGAGCCACTCGCGCCGCCCTGCCCACACACCGGGATTTCAAACCCCTGAGAGGTCAGGTTGACCGTGGCGCCACCGCCCGGCAGGGGCGAGACGTCCTGGAAGTGGATCTGGGTCAGCGGCGGGGGTCCACCCGCAGCGGGCCTGGCACAGCCCTCAAGGTCGACCTTCAGCGCCTGTCCGGTGGCCGGCATGCTAGCCGCGCCACTTGCCTGCGCAACGTTCCAGAGCGCTGTGTCCGCCCCGAAATGGAAGGTGTGGAAGACGCCATTCGGTGCTTCTGGGCTCGGCGGCACCACCGTGTTGGTGCCCTGATAGCTGAGGTTTTCAGCTGTGTTCAAGGTCGCTGGCACCGACAGCGGGCTGCCGATGACCTGGATCGCGGCGTTTGCACCCGCAGGCGCGAGGACCGCCGGCAGGAAACCGGCGAGTCCGGTTAGCAGAACACCAAGGCCCAAGCGCAGCCTGGAGGGCGGCTGAACGCGACGACGAGAAGCTCGGGGATCCACAACGGAAACCATCGGCCTAAGGATCGGAAGATCGGGTCATGGGTTTGAGCATTTGCGCCTTGAATCAGCGCATTGCGTACTCGCCGGGGCACCGAGCACCAACGTGAGAGCAGGCCGACGGCATATCGCGTGCGCTCGTCGGGGCCTCCGGACTCACACACACCTACACTCGGCTCCTTGACCCCACCCGACAGGGACGCGATCAGCGTCGTCATCTCCACCTACCAGCGCCCGGACGCCTGCGAGCGGGCACTGAGATCGGTGCTGGACCAGACCGTCGAGCCGCTCGAGGTCCTAGTCTGCGACGACGGCTCCTGTGACGACACGCCGGCCCGCCTGCAGGAATGGGAGCGACGGTGCGAGACGGTCCGCTATCTGCGCATCCCGAGCAACACGGGAACCCCGGCGTCGGCGCGCAATCTAGGAATCGCGCACGCACGCGGAGACTGGATCGCATTTCTGGACGACGACGACGAATGGCTTCCCGGCAAGCTGGAGGCCCAGCGGGCGGTCTTCGCTACGGAGAACGTGGACGTGATCGCCACCAACGCGCTGCGCAGCGACGGCAGCGTGTATTTCCCCGACGCTCCGCCCACACTGAGGCCGACGCGGGACGATGTGCTCAAAGTCAACCCGGTAATCACCTCATCGGCAGTGGTTCGACAGTCGTTCGCCGGTTTCCCTACCGCCCTGTGGATGAGGGGCATCGAGGACTATGCCGCATGGCTGACTTTGGCCGACCGCGGGGCACGCTTTCTAGTGCTCGGCGAGCCGCTGGTGTCCTACCAAGACAACTCTCCCGATCGGCTGAGCGCTGCGCATGCGCAGCGCGAGATCGCGGTCGCCCGCCTGGCGTGGCAGCGCATGATGCAGCGGCCGATCGAACCCGCGGGGCTCAAGGCGGCCCTGAGACGGACGGCGGGCGCGATCTACGTTGCAGCCGGCGACGGCCTTGCGGCGGTTAGAGCCCACCGACGACGTGCCGTTCCCCGCTCGTAGGCCCTTGCTCACGTCAGTACCCTGCGCGTCACGTGAGCCCGTCCTCGTCAAACGACAGCCGCAACCTCAAGGTCTCGGCGGGGCGATGGTGGCCGGAGTTGGTCATCGGTCTGTCACTACTGCTGATGTACCTGCCAGCACTGGTTCTCACCTACGGGCTCAAGGACGACTACACCCTTCTCGCGGGAGCACATGGATATATCTACGCCGGGGCGAGAGAGCCAGCACTGAGCGTCCGCTTTGGTCGCCCACTGTTCGGAGTGCTCATCAGCGGCCTCTACGCGGTGCTCCCCGGCGTGAGCTCTCTGTGGGTGGCGCGGGCGCTTTCGATCGCGGGCCTGGCGCTCTTTGGCATCGTGCTCTACCGCGCGCTCACGCCGGTCATCCGTACACGCACGGGCGCCGTCCTGATCGTCCTGCTGATCTGCAGCATGCCACCTTTCCAGGTGTATGCAGGGTGGGCGACCCTCTTCTGCGCGCCCTATTCTGCGGCTCTCGGTGCCCTCGCCGCACTGGTCGCTGCCCGGGCAAGTGACGCGACCGTCGGCGAGCGCCTGCGGTGGGTGGTATTGGGCAACGTGCTGCTGCTGCTCGCCCTTGCCATGTACCAGCCGACAGCCATGGCCTTCTGGCTCGTTGCGTTCATCGTCGTACTCGGCCGTCGACATTCGCCCGAGTCGCTCACAAGATTCGTAAGGCATGTAGCACTTGTGGGGATCCCGGCGATGCTGGGCGCATACTTGATGCTCAAGGTTGGCGTTTGGACACTCGGCGCCGCGAGCGCTCAGCGCGCTGGGCTGCTCACCAATATCCCCGCCAAGCTCCGTTGGATTCCCGAGCCGCTCGGACTGGCTCTGAACCTCTTCAACATGCCTCAATCTACGGCGGTCGCAGCGGTGATCGCATGTGCGGTCCTCGCCGGACCGCTGCTGTTCTTCCGCGACTGCAAGGGTCGCCTACGGACGACACTTCTGCTGCTCGCCGTCCTAGCAGTTCCACTGAGCTTTGCCCCCAACCTGCTCGCTCCAGAAGATTACGCGACCTTCCGGATAGTCGGCCCCCTCACTGCTACCTTCGCGCTGCTAACGGCGCTCATCTTCGTCTCAATCGAACGAGACGGCGCTCGCGCGTGGCAGCGAGCGATCGGACGCGGTGGCCTATTTGCCATCACGGCTGTGAGCGTTGTGTTGGGGTTCAACCATCTGAGGACACTGATCGCACTTCCCCAGAGCCGGGAGTGGCACCTCGTTCTCAGCCAAGCCGCCCAACTGCCGGCCCACACCAGCGCCGTCGACTTCCTCGCCCCCACCTTTGAAGAAGGACCCATCACCACCCGCTATGGGGTTCGCGACGAGTTTGGCGTACCCACGTCTGCATCCACCTGGGCCGACCCCTCTCTCACTTGGCTCGCCGCCAGACAGGCTGGGCGAGTGAGTGCCACCAACCTGAAGGTCTTCGTGACCGTCGGACATCAGGTGAGCATAAAGCCGGGCTTTCCCTACATCGAAATGCGCGATCTCAAGCGCCTGCGCTAGCCAGGTCGGGCTCAAATGGGCCCACAGGGCTATCCACGACTGGGCGGCATTCGCACTACGTGCCCCGGAGCCCCAGCTCTTCGAAGATTGCGGCGAACCTATGGTCATAGGTGTGCTCTGCGATCACGCGGCGGTACCCGGCCTCTGCGATCTGCTGACGCTCCTCTTCGTGCTCCAGCCAGTAGCGCACCTTATCCACCAGATCCTCGGTTCCGTCAAACACCGCAACCTCTCGGTCGAGCTCGAAGTAGCGCTCGAGGTGAGGCACGCGCTCGGTCAAGAGAAAGCCGCCGCAGCCGGGGACCTCGAAGTTGCGTCCCTTGATCTGGGGCGGGCGCGGTAGGGGCGGATGGAAATTCAGCAGCCGCCGCAGCCGCGCCCTCAATCCTGGCACCTCCGCGGAGTTGGAGAGATTCAGATTTATCCGACTGGAGGCGAAAACATCGACCATCTCGGCATGTTCGATCGATCCCGAGGGCCAGCCAAATCCCCAGCACTCAACCGGAAACCCGGCATCCCCAAGCTCAGCCACTGTCTGCTTGCGATCACCGTGCGGCTGACCCACGAACGTAACATCATGCTTGAGATCAGTCGTGACCCTTCCGTAGGCATAGTGGTTGCACGCCCACTGCGAGAGATGCACACGTGTATCCGCTAACAGCCGATACTTTGGCAGCGAATCGGGGTCGGTGGTCACAGCGAGATCGAAGGCTGGCGCCAGGTGTCGGGTGAAGCTCTCAAAGCGCCAATGGTCGTCGGCGAACCAGTTGACGGTGGGACAGCCGCCCACCTGGCCGACCGCTTCAATTGTCCGGGGATCGAGCTGATCGGTGAAGAGAGCAAAGAAAGCGAGCTCGGGCCTGGTCTCGCCGGCCAGCTCGATCAGGTCGCTGCGCATACGCGTCACGCCATCACGCTTGCCTCGCTCCACCAAGTCGAACGCGCTGAGCCTGTGCCCCATACCTTCGAGCGAGCTGCGGAAGTTGTTCTCTTCAAATGACAGACCGCGGCTCGGATCGCCGTATTCGTGACGCATAGCGATGTAAAGGATGTCCATCAGGTGCGCACTCTATGTGTCGGGATCCTCCAACGCTTCAGTACACCTACGCCGCGCCTAGGCACGGCGTATCAAGTTGAGCGCCCCGGAACCAGCTCCAAGAGCTCTCGCGGCAGTGCCCGAAGGAAGACAATCATCGCCGTGTACACGGCGACTGCCAGCACAAGCTGGTCGATCGCGGATATGGGGAGCAGCATGACCGCAAAAGCGGCCCCGCCGGCGAGCGCGACACGCGGCGTAGCTGTCCGCGCCTTGGGCACCAGCTGCCGATTGGCGAGCATCAGCGCGACCAGGAGGCTGATTGCGACGGTCCACTCTCCGGCAACGGTGGCCACAGCGGCGCCGCGAGCACCGATTACCGGAGCCAGTCCCAGGGTGACGCCGACGATCACCGCCAGACTGATGAGGTTGCAGATCAGCTGTGCGGCGTGGCGATGCAGCGCGAGCAGGCCCGTACTCCAAACCGGCGTGAGACACGTCCCCAACACGGCAGCACCCTCTATGCGCAGTGGTCCGACGGCCCCTGAGTAGCGGTGTCCGCCGATCACCTCGATGATCGGCGTGGCGCCCACCACCAGCATTACGCCCACGCCGACCCCGGCGATCAAGGCCACCTCGAAGAGGCCCTGGAGTGCGAACTCGAGGCGGTCCTTGTCGTCGCGAGCGGCGCGCGCGAGCAGAGGCAGCGCCGATGTGACCATCAGGCCGGGAATCGAGGCGATCACGGCGAATACCCTCAGAGACGCCGCAAACAGACCGGTCTGTGCTGGGTTTGCCGACAGCGATGTGAGAATCTGTGCCGTGAAGACATAGATCGTGGCCACACCGCTCGAGAGCGATAGGACGATGGCGGGCCGTACCAGCGCGGCCCAAGCCCGCGGGTTGAATGCGGGGCGCACGCGGACCTCTCGGCGCGCGAGCGCCCACGTCGCCGCGAGCGCGGCAAGACTCGAGGGTATGAGCGCCGCGAGCAGTGGAAGCAGTCCCGCGCCGACGAGCACCAGGGTCACCGTGAGACCGACCAGTATCGCTTGGCGCGCGAGTTCCAATCCGCTCGTCGCGCCGAGCCGCAGGCTCGCCACGAGCGGCACGGCAACCGTGCCCTGGAGCATCGCGAGGCCGAGCCCAAGCGCCGCCGCGAGCGCTCCCCAGGTGCGAACCGTGCCGTAACCGGCACAGACAGCGAAGATGCCGCAGATGACGATGGCCACGAGCGTCGTCACGAGCTGCAGACCCAGACGGTCGCCGATCAGCTTCGCCTTGCGCTCAGCGGTGGCCAGCGCGAAGTCGCGCGTGGCGAGACTCGTCAGTCCGCCCTCGGTGAGTTGTGCCACCAGCGTCGCGAGCGCGACGATCGTCGCGTACTGGCCGAATCGAACGACCCCGAGGTGTCGGGTCAACAGGATCGCCGATGCTGCGGTGAGGAGCCCACCCATCCCGAACCCGGCGAGCCGAAGCACCGCGCCGCGCATTACCAGCCCGCCAGCCCGCCCGGTGTCGAGAACGTCGGCGGGCAACTCGTTGACTGGCTCCGACACTGGTCCGACCATTATCCTGGCCGCCGACTGGCGCAGCGAGCTAGTCTCCCCATCGACGGCCATCAGTATCACGTACACGTATCCGACACCCGGGCGAGCCGCTACCGTTTTAGGCCATCTCAGCGTTGACTCACCGCAACTGTGCCGCCCGGGAGCCGTTCCTCCAAGTACTGGGTCTCGACCCCGACGATGATCGCCGATCCCCATGAGCCGCCATCTTGCAATCGTTCCCGCCCACAATGAGGCAAGCGCGATCGCCTCGACCGTTGAGGAGATCCACCGCTTCGCGCCCGACTTCGACGTCCTCGTCGTAGATGACGGCTCGACGGACATCACCGCGATAACCGCCGAGGCCGCCGGCGCGAAAGTCGTGCGCCTGCCGTTCAATCTGGGGATCGGCGGGGCGATGCAGACCGGGTACCTGTATGCCCAGGAGCATTGCTACAAGGTGGCCGTGCAGATCGACGGGGACGGGCAGCACGACCCGCGTTACATCCACGATCTGCTGCACTGCCTGCAGGCAGGCCCAGACCTCAACATGGTCACCGGTTCGCGCTTCCTGGAGACCGACAACCAGGGCCACCGCTCATCCGCTCCGCGTCGCGTCGGCATCGTCATATTTGCCCGCCTGGTGTCAATGATCACCGGACGGCGCGTCACCGATCCGACGTCCGGCCTGCGCATGACCAACCGCGTTGGTATAGAGCTGTTCGCCCGCGATTACCCCCACGACTATCCCGAGGTCGAGGCGATCCTGATGATGCACGCGCATCGCCTGGAGAGCTGCGAGATCCCAGTCGTGATGCGTCCGCGTACGAGCGGCGTATCGGCGATCTCCTCGACTCAGCCCATCTACTACATGATCAAGGTGCTGCTGGCCGTGTTCATCGGCCTCTTCCGATCCCATCCCACCGTGGAACCGGGCGACACCCCGATCAGCGCCGAGCACACGATCTGAGCAGCGTGGCCACCCAGCGCGTAATTGCGATCCTCGTCAGCGGCGGCCTGCTGCTGCTGATCCTAGAGCTGGTGCGCCGCAAGCGCCTGATGGAGCGCTACGCGCTGCTGTGGCTGTTTTCCACGCTCGTGCTGCTCGTACTGTCGGTGTGGAGCGGTCTGCTCAACTCGCTGGCCTCGGTGTTCGGGATCTCCTATCCCCCGTCAGCGCTGTTCGCGGTGGCGTTCGGCGTCGTGCTCGTCCTGCTGGTCCACTTTTCTCTGGCGGTATCCCGCCTGTCGGACCAGAACAAGGTGCTCGCCCAGCGCATCGGGCTTCTACAGCAACGCCTGGACGAGCAGCTCCACGCGGGAACCCGGGTCCCGCCGTCAGATCCACCGTCGAGCGCCGAGGTCGAGCGCGTGCATCAATCCGTTAGCTGACGAGCAAGTTCGGCGAAACGACGCGCGCTGACGCTGCGATCGAAGCGACGCACCACATCTGTGTGCGCACCCGCGCCCAAACGCGCCCTCAGTTTGGAATCGTTCAACAGCGCGCGCAACCCTTGCTGCAGTGCCTCGATGTCGCCAGCCGGGACGAGCAAGGCACTCTCACGGTCACGCACCACCTCGGGCGTGCCTCCGACATCGCTTGCCAGAACGGCGCGGCCGAGTAGCGCCGCCTCGAGCACGGAGGTCGGCAGACCCTCGGTGTAGCTGGGATTGACGACGATGTCGGATGCCCGAACCAGCGCCAGCGCCTTGGCTTCCTCCTGGTAGCCGAGGAACACATAGCGATCGCCGAGTCCGCGACGGCGAGCGAGCACCTCCAACTCCGCGCGCTTAGGCCCGTCGCCGACGATGCACAGCAGCGCGTCGGGGCCCTGCAGGCGGGCGAACGCCTCGATCAGGTCAGCCACCCCCTTGCCGTCGATCAGGCGGCCTACAAATGTGACCACTGGGCGGCCCGCCGCGATTGCCAACAGCTCGGCGGAGGGCTCCACGCATTCATAGCGCTCGTGATCGACACCCCGGTAGATCACCTGGGCCTCCCGCCCCGCCAGCTCCCGCACGAAGTCCGCAGCGGCCTGGGAGATGGCCACGACCGCCTGCGCGTGGCGCAGCACCAGCCTACCCAGGGTCAGGTCGTATGTGCGTGCGGCGCGGCTGTGCAGGGGAGATCCGAGATGGACGTAATCCGAACCGTGCTCGATGTGGATCAAGGGGATGCCTGTCGTACGGCTGTAGGCCAGAGCACCCGCCGAGCTGAGGAAGAAGCGGGTATGCGACACGACCACATCGTGTTGGCTGCAACGCAGCGCCGCACGCAGGGATCGCCAGAAGGCGACTCGCCAGAGACTGGGGCAGGGGAAGTTTGGAATCAGCTCAAATGCCGGGTGGCGCACCACGCGATAGCCGGGAGCGCGCTGTTCGAACGCAAGCCCCGCAGGCGGCAGGCGCGGCGTGAGGACCGTGATCGACTCGACCAGCCCGAGGCGGATGAGCTCGTCGTTGAGATCGCGTACGTAGCCCTCCAGCCCCCCGACGTGCGGGGAGAAGTAGGGGCTGAAGACGAGGACTCTCACCGTGAGGCTGTCGCTAGCCTCGGCCCAGCCGATACCAGTCGACGTATCGCCCGCAGGCGCCCGCGAGCGGCACCAGGGTGCGCGTGTCTGGATGCCGTGTGGCGGCAAGGTTGCTGATGCTGGCCGTGTCGAGCGGCGAGGTGAAGCGTGACGGGTGCGTCTCGTAAATCTGCACTTGGACGGGCCGCTTGCCATTGCTGTAGAGGGTTCCAAAGTAGAAGTACGGCCCGGGACGAGCGGTGTTGGCAGGCAGCGCCCACCGATCCCCGTCGGCGGCCAGCTTCAGATTCTCCGCGCTGGTGTACTCGAGCGATAGGTCCCATGCCCCACGAGGCAGATGCAGAAGCGCAGTCGCGCTGGAGTCCGGCCCCAGCGCACCGACGTTCCCGGACAGGACCGGCGTTTCCATGATCGCAGCCACCCCTTGACTGCGGCTCAAGCGACGGCCTAACGGAGTACGGCAGTCGAGCACCGCACCCGGGCTTTCGCCCGGGTCGATGCTCAGCCGAGGGGGCGTCGGGCCTGAGCGCCTCCAGAGCTCATAGAGGGCCAGCTTCTTGACCAGCCGGAAGTTACCAGGCGGCTGGCTGGCATAAGTGGTGTTGGTGGTGATCACATAAGTGAAGTCGTTGAGCTGCGCGCTGCCGATTGAGTCGAAGTCGAAGGGATCCCCGTACGAGTAGGGCTTGGCCGACAACGAGGCGTGGAGTGGCGAGGGGAAGGCCGTGATCGATGGATAGGCGAGACGTACGCCACGCAACTCCCAGCCGGCGAAGTCGTCATTGCCGAGGAACAGTGTTGGTTCACGACCAACGATCGGACGCAGCTCACCGAGCTCGACGGTCTGCACCGTGGAACCGACGGGCTCGCCGCGCAGCGCCAATAGGCTGGAATGCAGCGCCACGAATGCGAAGGCAAAACCGGCGAAGACTCTTACGATCGAGCCGGAGCTGCCGGCCCAGGCATCCTCGCGACCGCTGAGCAGCGCCCTCCCACCGACCACCATCACCAGGGGCGCCGCTATCACAAGCGCCTTAGCGGTCACGTAGGGGGACTGGTGCGCCCGCGAGTACTCATAGATGGCTGCACAGATGAGAATCGCGGCCGGAAACGCGAGATCCCGGCGACGAAGCGCCCACAGCAATCCGAAGATTAGGACCACCAGCGCCAGCGCACCCAGCTCTCCGGCGTGGAACGTCTGCGTTGGCGCGAAAGAAAGCTGGGCGAAAGCCACGCACCAAGACCCTCGTAGGGCGACAGCGGCCCGGCGAGGTTGCCGAGATTGGACGTCGGGATGCCGGCGCCGCCCGCGCTCGAGCCGACCGCCTGCAGGTAATTGAGCAGCCGATCGATCCCCGGCAAAGTCACCAGCACGCACGTCGCGGCTCCCCCACACGCGACGGGCGCGACCCGCTTCAGCCAGCTTCCTCGCAGCGTCCTGCTCAGGATCGGCGACGGTGGGATCAACAGCTCCGCGACCAGCCACACGGCGAGAAATCCCCCGAGCCAGGCGAGCGCCAGATAGCTGTAGGTGTAGAACGAAGCCGCAGCCAGCAAGCCCGCCGGAATGCCCGCGCGCGCCCAACCCCCCGGCGAGCGGGAGCGCGCCGCATCGCTACGCAACTCGCGAAGGACGAGCACGAACGCGAGCAGGAATAGCGCCATCATCGTCTCCTTGAACGAGCCCTGACCGTAGTACGCCGCCGCCAGGTAGGCGAGCGAGGCGAGCAGCCCGATCAGCGCCTTGCGCCACGTCGCCGCACGCGGAATGGCGCCGGCGGCGCTCAGCGCGGTGATCGGAACGACGACGAGGGTCAGCGCGGTGAACGCATAATCCAGACGAATGCCGGCGGAGGAGGCGAGCGTTGCCGCCAGGCTGTGGGGACCGACGGGATAGCCGTTCTGGAGGGCGTAAAGCGACGCCACCGACGCCGAGCGCAGGCCTTCCGCCCACAGCAGATGCACGGACATGTCGTTGTCGAGTCCGACGCCCAGGACGCCGACGCGGCCGTTAGCGAGAAAGGGCACCGAGGCGCCAAACACGGGCAGGGCCACCACTACCACTGCTCGCCACGGCCAGCCGATCTCCGCGCGCCGCCACACGACGGCCGCCGCAAGCAGGAGCGCGACCGCGCATAAGACGCTCGACGTGACGCCGCGACCTGGCAGGCGAATGGCGATCGAGCTGAGAACGACCAGCACCGCAAGACCGACGGCGGCGGCCGACCAGGACCAGCGGGTGCGGCCGGCGAGGACAAATACCGCCTGGCCGATGATCGCGGAAGCGCCAAAGAGCAGCGCTGCGCCCCCGTAGGTCTCGAGCATCCGCGGCATGATATGGCGCTCCGATCTGCGAGCATCGCGCTCGTGCCGCCGGCCGATGCCACCGCCTCGACGATCGCGGTGATCATTCCCTGTTTCAACGACGGTGCGACGCTCATGGACGCCGTTCGCTCGGCGCAGGCGCAGGATCGCATCGACGAGCTCGTGGTGGTCGACGACGGGTCCACGGACCCGCATACCATTGAGCTCTTCAGCTTGCTGGAGCGCGAAGCGGTTGGGGTCGTCCACCGCTCCAACGGCGGCCTCGGCGCCGCGCGCATGACCGGGGTGCTGGCCTCCAACGCCGACTACATCTTCTGCTTGGATGCCGACGACCGGCTGCTGCCGGGCACGCTGTCGGCGCTCGCTGCGACGCTCGACGGCGATCCCGGGCTGGCGCTCGTATGGGGGGACTACCGGCTGTTCGGCGACCGCGAGCGGCGTCAGCTCACGGCATCCTCACTCGATCCGTGGCAGATCAGCTACCAGAACGACACGCCGGCGTCGATGCTGATCCGCAGATCGGTGCTGCTCGCCGCCGGAGGGTGGCAGCTGCGAGGCGGATACGAGGACTGGGACCTGTTGATGGCGCTGGCCGAACGGGGCGAGCGCGGGCGCCGAGTGCCGATCGTCGCATATGAATACCGCCAGCACGGTGTGCGCATGCTCGGCGAGTCGGCGGCGCGTCACGGCGAGCTCTATGCGCTGTTGCGCAGCCGACATCCACAGCTGTTCGCCGGCCGACGGCACTCATGGCGACGCTCGCACGCTCCCTTCACGTTGAGGTTGGCGCTGCCGGCGATCTTCGCGCTACCGATCGACGCCAACCGGCGACGCCTACTTGCCGGCGCCGCTTGCCATCTGACTCATCGCCGCGGTCTGCGCCTGCTGCTGCGGCGCATCAGCGGCGGCGCATAGCCTCAGCTCAGCTCGACAGCGCTTGCCGGTACAGCTGCCCGAGCGCGTCGCGACGTCGGCCGACTGAAAGCGGCCCGGTACACACGCGCTCCAATGCGCCGCCCGCCAGGCGCGCGTGCAGATCCCGGTCCTCGGCCAGCCGCGCAAGCGAGCTGGCGAGCCTTTCGACATAGGCGTCTGAGGGCGCGGCCAGCGCTCTGCGGAACGAACGCGGCGGCGGCAACGTACGCCCGAAGCGGCACAGCCCGTCTTCGCCGTAGAGGGGGTTCTCGCCGGCGACCACAATGCCGCTGACATCGTGCTCCACTATCTCGGAAGTGGCGAAGTGCCGCGCGGCGAGCACGGGCATGCCGTGGGCCATGGCCTCGAGCATGACGAAACCGAGCGTGTCCATGTGGGAGGGAAACAGCAGCACGTGGGACCGCTCGAACAAGCCCCGCACTACCTCCTCGCCGGCCGGCCAACTGTGCAGTGTTACGCCCCCCGAGCGCGCCAACTCCTCGCGCCAGGGATCTGGGACGTCGCTGACCATGTCGAGACACACGTCGTGCGTGGCGCGTACACGCTCGACGGCGCGGACCGCCTCAACCCCACCCTTTCCGAGGAACGAAGTGCCTACGAATAGCACCTGCAACGGGCCGCCCTCCCGTACGCGTGGCCGCTCCGCGACGGGACGGATGGCCGGCAGGACCGTCACCGTCCGGTCGGCCAGTGCAGCGGCTGACGCGGGACCCAGCACAGATTGCAGGCCGCGCCTGGACGCCTCGCTCCACGGCAGCAGGAAGCGCAGGCGCGGATCGGTCAACGCGCGTGTCAGCTGAGCGCGTGCCCAGGGCCGGCGCAGCGCGACGCGCTGATAGAGAAGAAAAGCTTCGACGCACTCGAAGTCGACGACGTACGGCAGCTCGCAGCCGCGAAGAAGGAACTGCGCGCTGTGCACCAGCGCGGCGCCTGGCAGCGGCGTGACCCGCGCGCGACGAACAAACCCCGCATAGGAGAGCGAGCGGATGCTCGCCCATTCGGCTCGCGCGCGAAGCCGCCCCAAGCGCTGTCCGTGGGCGGCTAGCCTGCGGGTGGCCGCGCCACCTGCCTCCAGCTCACGGTGTGGCGTGCGATACACGAAGCCATCGGGCACCGCCTGGACCTGCTCGCGGAAGAACGCATGCGCGGAGCGTCCCACGTGGAAGTGGACGATCCGCTGGCCCATCGTGCCCCGCAGCTTAGAGCCTGATCGTCGGATGCCCTGTGTGACGGCCCTCTCCGATGGCACCCTTGTAGCCTGGGGCACTTGCATTGGTCGATCGGCAAGCCGCTGCGACACATCGATGGATGGCGACTAGCACGGATGGGCTTCGACGACGTGTATTCAGTCGGGAGCGCCGACCGTTCCTCGGATGCTCTGGAGCTGGACCTCGTGGCAATCGCTTGCAACAACAGTCATGTTGTGTCGGAGCAAATCCGACTGATGCGCGCGAACCTCCGCGATTCGTTCTCATACACCGTGATCGACAACTCATCCGACCGATCGCAAGGCAGGGAGATCGAGTTGCTCTGCGGCCGACAGGAGATCCCGTACGTCCGCCTGCCGCGTACCTATTCCTCCGCCTACGACCCGAGCTCCTCGCACGGGCGCGCCCTCAACTGGGCATGGACCAACTACGTCCTACCCCGCTCGGCAAACTATTTTGGCTTCCTGGATCACGACGTGTTTCCGATGCGCCCGACCAGCCTTCTGCACCACCTTCGAGACCAGCCAGTGTGGGGTCATCTGCAGACCCGGGGGAGCCGCTGGTACCTTTGGCCGGGCTTGTGCGTGTTCGATGCTGGATGGCTCGGCCGGCAAGAGCTCGACTTCATGCCCGGCCCCGGCTTCGATGTCGGCGGACGGCTATACGACCTGCTGCATCCTTTGCTGTCGCCGGAGAGCCTGGCGTGGCCGGCGATGTCCTACGGCGACCTGCGTGAAGGCGGCGACGTCCCGCAGGATCACCTCTACGAGGTGATCGACGACTGGCTCCACACCATCAATGCGTCAGGCTGGATGCCAGTGGAGGGCAGGGATCAGCCTGTGGCCGATCTGCTGCGCCAATTGTGAGGAGAAGTCTTTGCGAATAGTGGTCACCGTCGAGCGCTACGCCCCGGCGATCGGCGGAGCCGAGCGAGTCGCACAGCGAGTCAGCGAGGGCATGGTCGCACGCGGCCACGAGGTGCACGTGCTCACGGGCGCGACGCCCGGTCCCAACGAGCTGAATGATGTCCATGTCCACCGCCTATCGATCGCCGGCAACGACGTGCGCGGCATTCACGGTGATGGCGGAGCGGTGGTGGCGACGATCGACCGCCTGCAGCCCGATCTCGTGTTCAACTATGCCGCCCAGACCTGGGCGACCGACTGTTGCCGCGCACTCCTGGAGCGGGATGCGCGACCGCGCATGGTCCTGGCGCCATGTGGCTTCTCGGGGCTGCACAAGCGCCGCTATGCGAGCTACTTCGCTGACATGCCCGCACGCCTGCGTCGCTATGACGGCCTGATCCTGCACTCGACCGTCTACCAGGACTGGGGCTTCGCCGCCGGGGCCGGTGTCGAGCGGATGTTCGTCGTGCCCAATGGGGCCGACCCCCCGACGAGCGGGGCAACGTTGCGCGCCCAAATCTCCAATGGGTCGCTCGCGGTCACCGTCGGCAGCCACGTTTACAGCAAGGGCCACCGCGATTTCGCGCGCGCCATCCGCGCCCTGGGCCGCCGACGCCTCCTTACGGGGGTGATCGTGGCGCCCGAGCGCCACGGCCTGGATGCGCTGCGCGGCTGCCAGCTCGCTTGCCGGACGCGGACACAGCTGGGCGGAGACGGCCTGCGCGCACTTGACGGCACCGCCCCAGGGGTTGTGGCCGATGCGCTCGCCGCTGCCGATCTGTTCCTGTTCACCTCGCGCGTCGAGTGCGCGCCGCTCGTCATCCTGGAGGCGATGGCTGCCAGCACCCCCTGGGTCAGCTACGACGTCGGCAACGTCTCAGAGCTTCCCGGCGGGTTGGTAGCCGGCGACTTCGCGGAGCTTCTCGGCAACGCCGGTCAGATACTTGACGGCTCTCATCCAGAGCTTGGATCCCAGGGCCACGCGGCGTGGGACAGCGAGCACCGCTGGGAGCACATCGTCGCGCGCTACGAGTCGGTGTTCGAAGAGACGCTGCGGGCACCCGCCACTCTCGGCAGCTAGCCTCTCGCCGATGAAAATCCGTATAGGCGACCGCCTGCTCGGCCGCTCATGGCCCTCGCCGCCGGCGCGCGTGATGCAGGGGCATGTCCACCTGCTCCCCCCTCCCAGACGTGGCCGTGTCCATCTCGGGTGCGGCGACGTGTACCTTCGCGGCTATCTCAACGTAGACTTTCCTCCCGCGGACGGCGTTGCTAGCGGCACCAGCCGGCCGGATGTCGAAAGCGACGTGATGAGCGTCCGCTGTCCTGCCGACACGCTCGCCGAGATCCGACTCCACCACCTGTTCGAGCACTTCGAGCGGACGCAGGCGCTGGCGCTCCTCGTGCGCTGGTACCGCTGGCTTACGCCGGGCGGTCAGCTGACGATCGAGACGCCGGACTTCGAGGCATGCATTGCGGGCTTCAGCGAGCGACCAGCCGCCGATCAGGGCGTGATCCTGCGCCACATCTTCGGGTCTCAGGAGGCCTCATGGGCTCAGCACAGAGATGGATGGTCGCCAAAGCGGTTTTGCCATGTCCTCGGCGCGCTCGGGTTTACAAGGATCTCGACCTCCAGCACGCTCTCCGATACACGAGGTCTGCTTCCGAACGTCGTCGTCAAAGCCAACCCGGCCGACCGAGGGCGAGCAGGCCCGCGAGATGCAGATGGACAACGCCCTGCTCATCCTGCGACAGTCGATGAACGGCGAGGCTCCGTCGGAGGAGCAGCTGTTCGCCCGTTGGAGATCGCAGTTCGACGCGCTGTGCGCAGATACAGCAGGCTGACAGTAATACGCCGCTCACCTGACCGGCGCCGTTCCTCGTGACGGACAGCCGATCGCTTAGAACCTCAGGCCGGCCGACCCGCGGACCGGCCGGCCGGCTGCACTTGAGAGGCGTCGTCCACGGCCATCCGCTCCCGAAACCACCGCACGGTCTGCGCTAGCCCCTCCTCCAGTTCGACGCGCGCCTCAAAGCCCATCAGCTCGCGCGCACGCGAGACGTCCAGGCAGCGCGTGGGCTGACCGTCCGGCTTGGACGCATCCCACACGATCTCCCCTTCGTAGTCACTGAGCCGCGCGATTGTGTCAGCGAGATCGCGGATGCGCGTCTCCACGCCGATGCCAATGTTGACGGGCGCCGAGGTGTCCAGACGCTCGGCCGCCAGTAGCAGCGCGCGGGCGGCGTCCTCGACGTACAGGAACTCGCGCGACGGGCTGCCACTGCCCCACATGACCACCTGCGGCGCGCGGCTCTCGCGCGCCTCGTGGAACTTGCGGATCATCGCCGGGATCACGTGCGAGTCCTCCAGCGAGAAGTGATCGCCCGGACCGTAGAGGTTGACGACCATCGGCACGCACGAATCGAAGCCATACTGGCGCCGGTAGGTGTCGGAGAGGACGAGCATCATCTTCTTCGCCAGCCCGTACGGCGCATTCGTCTCCTCCGGATAGCCGTTCCACAGCTCGTCCTCTGAGAACGGAGTGGGCGTGAACTTGGGATACGCGCACACCGTGCACGCCGAGACGAGCTTCTTCACTCCCGCCTGTCGGGATTGCTCGAAGATGTTGCCCGCCATCATCATGTTGTCGTACACGAGTGGCGCCGGGTTGCGCCTGTTGAAGCCGATGCCGCCGACGTTCGCGGCAAGATGGATCACGATCTGCGCCCCATCCACCGCGGCGCGGGCAGCGGCTGGATCGCGCAGGTCATACTGGGCGGAGCGTACGACGGCGACGTCCGCGCCGACGGCCTGGAGATCGCGCACGAGCGCGCCGCCGACGAATCCCGCGCCGCCGGTCACGACCACCCGACGCCCGTCCCAGAACTGCTCGCTCGGCTCACTCATCGTTCGTCCCCAGCTTATACGCTCCTCACCGCGAACCCGTCGCCGTGTCCCCCGTCCGGTGTACTCAGAGCTATGACCCCGAGCCGACGCTCACGAGCTCGCCGGAATCGAGATCCAGATAGCGTCGTCCGCTCGGGTCTGGCGGATGGCTGATCCCGCGCTGGAAGTAGTTCGGTGTGCCGCGCAACGGGACATCCGCTGCGTCCGGCATGCAGCCGCTGGCGAGGTCATCGCGCACGAAGAACGCGTTCACGCCCGAGAGCTCGGCGTGTGCCAGGCGATAGCCCTTGCGCTCACCCAGGGCACGCATCGCCCCCAGCGAGGCGCCGAAGTAATCGGTGCCGTCCCAGCCACCGGCGTGATCGGCCGGCTGCACCAGTCGCCGACGGGGATCCAGCGCGCTGTTGTACTCGACCACCACCACGCGCGGGCGATAGTCCTCGAGCGCCTCCCAGATCCAGTAGTCGGCGCCGTCGACGTCGATCGATAGTACGTCCGGCTCGGACGGGACGCCGGCCGCGGCGAACAGCTCCTCGACGTTCTCGGGCGTGACCAGCGCGAACGCGGTGTGCACTCGTGCTGCCGCGCGGTACTTGCGCGCAAGCGCTGTGAAGAAGCGTTCGTCGCCGTCCATGAACAGCCCATGCCAACCGGCGATGTCCGCCATGTACACGCAGTTGCCCTCGCGACCCGACTCGACTCCGAACTCCACGAAGAACGGTTGCGCGCCGACCCCGATGCGCCTGAAAATCTCCGCGAGCACGCCATCCTCGCCGTTCTGGCTGAAGACGCGTAACTCGAACGGGGCGAGCGGTCCTGCGACATCGGCGCTCGGCGCTGGCGCGATCGCGCGATGACGTCGATCCAGCTCGCCGAGCGCCATGTACACAGCGCGGTCTGTCTGCAGACCCTGATCGAGACGGTCGACCCGTCCACCCAGACCGGTGAGGGTCAGCTTGAGCTCGTCGATCATGCCGCCGTGGGCGTCGCGCGAGCGCAGCTCCGCCAGGATCCTGGCGTTGCTTCGCACGAGACGTTCGCGCAGCCCTTCGACTTCGTCGCCAATCGATCCCAGCGAGCGCACCACCTCGCCGTTGACCGTCTCCTGATAGGCGGTGAACGGCCGCATCGCGCGCAGCACTCCGCGCCGCGCCGTGCGCGCGACTGGCCCCGCTGTCGCGGATCCACCACGTACCGGGCCGCGCTGCACGCGGCCGGCCAGCGTGCTCACCACCAGCGGCCCCCAGCCGCTGGCGCCGCCGCCCGCGTGTCGTAGCACCGGGTTCGCGCGCAGGTGCTCGAGACGTTCGTTCATCAGCTCCCCAACGGCCGCTGCGGAGTGCGTGCGCCGGATGTCCTCGGCGGCACGCGCCCCGAGGGCCGCCGCCGCGTCGCGGTCCTCGAACACGAGCCTCATCAGCGCGGAGGCATGCTCCACGTCCGGCTGCGCCCACTCGCCGTCGGCCGGATAGGGAGGCGCCCCTGGGCCGATCGGCACAAGCCGGTAGTCGACGAGCAGACTGTTCTCGTCAGTCATGAAGTCGAGGTTGCCGGAGTAGCCGGTGGCGATCACCGGCTTGCCCAGGTACATCGCCTCGGCCATCCCCAGGCCAAGGCCCTCGGAGCGATGCAGCGAGACATAGCAGTCGCACGCGGCGCTCAGCGCATCCTTCTCGCCCGGGCTCAGGTAGCGGTCGAGGATGTGGATGTCCGCGCGCTCGGCGGCGGCCGCCAGCAGACGCTCGTGGCTGACGGGGTCGTGCTCGCCGTTGATGCACTTGAGTACCAGGCTCGGCCCCTCGCCGGGCGCGAACGCGCGCGCGAACGCCTCGATCACCGCCAGCGGGTTCTTGCGCTCGAACACGCTGAGATAGTCGAACGAAAACAGGAACAGGAAGCCCTCCGGCACGCCGAGCTCGGCGCGTGAGCGCGACGCGATCGCTTGCACTTGCACGGGGATGCGCATCGGTATGACCGGGATCGGTGATATCGGGGTCAGCGCCGCGGCCACGTGCGCGGTCGGCGCCCACAGCTCGTCGATCAGCTCGAACGAGGACTGCCACTCCCTGCGGAAGCGCGACACCTCCCAGAACCACAGTCCGATCGAGTAGCGCCCGGCGAAGAAGCGCTCGCCCACCCGGCTGGCGAAGTCGGGCAGCATGTCGGCGTTGACGCAGATCAGGTTCACGGGGAACTGCGCGTCGCGATCGCCGAACTGGGTGAACGCGTGGCCCTGGCGACTGAGCGACGGTGAGGCGCTGTGCACCGGCAGCGTCGGCACGTCGCACGCGTCCAGCGCTGAGACCACCTGCCTGGCGGCCTCTCCGACGCCGAGCTCCGCGCTGAAGTAGCCGACCACGTTGACGCCCCATACCTCCGAGTGGGGCAGCGGCGGCGCTGCCTCGATCGCCTGCGCGCCGCCTTCCGGCAGCGCCAGGCTCGCGAGCGCCGGGACCTCCTGGCGTCCGTCGTTGCGCGCCCAGCTCAGCAACCGTCCCAGGTCGGGCCCGGACAGGTCGGGGAACGCGTTCTGCAGGTCCGCGCGCGTGCCGTACAGGTGCGCGAGCAGCCTGTGCACGCCGGGGGGCGCTCCCGGCGCGGGCGCGCCCAGCCAGTCGCGGAACGCCTGTGCTCCCGCGGCGCTGAACGGCGAATCCGACAGCTCGCCGCTGGCATGGGCCTGGATGAACAGCTTGCGCACGACCGGATCCAGGCGCGTGCCGTCCGCCAGCGCGTCGAACGTGTACGGCCAGCGGTGCGCCTCGAGGAAGCCCTCGCGCTTGGTCGCAGCCGCGTACTCGTCGAGGAGCTGCCGCAGGAGCGGAGCGTGGGCGACATCGATGCGGTCCTGGTGGCGGCTGAGGATCGCGGGCTCACCTGGGTCGAAGCCGCTGAAGTGGAAGAACGCCAGCGGGCGCCCGTCGACGGTGTAGCGCTCGCCGTCGTGGGCGAGCTCGCGGCTGTGGAGGTTCCAGTAGGCGAGGTTGTACTGCGGGTCGCGCACGATCGCGTAGTCGCTGACGAAGCCCGGCGCCAGGTCGAACCAGCGCTGGTCGACGAAGTAGCCGTACACCGGGTCCACGCGACAGTCGCGGCGCAGGCGCTCAGACCACCAGTCCAGCAGCTCGTCGATCTCCTCGCCCGGCGCCAGCGATATGTAGCCGAGGTTGTAGACGCCGGCGATCATGATGTCGATCTGGCTGGGCCGCTTGCCGTCGGCGGGGATCGGCTGGCTGTTGTGCGGGATCAGCACCACGCCGTGAGCGCGGGCGAGCTCGTCGAGCTGCGCGAGCGACCCGAACACCTGGATGTCGGGGTCCAGGTAGGTGATCGGACCCGTCAGCTCCTGCATCAGATGGCGCAGCAGCCACGGCTTGACCGCGGTCGAGAGCTCGAGCACGCTGTAGCGGATCGCCATGTCCGCGAACGGCTCGCAGCCGATGTCCTGCGGGGTGAGCAGCTCGAACGGCTCGCTCGCTGGATCGATGTGATCGGTGAAGTCGTCGATCACGAGCGTCCAGAAGCGCCCGTCGGGATGATGTTCGGCGAACGAGCGCGCCAGCACCCGCGCTTGGGCGACGTAGTTCTTGGCGATGATCGTGCAGGCGTCCAAGGGACGGCACGCTACCAGCGGCGTCCGAGCAGCCCAACCGGGCCGAGCAGCACGCGACGCAGCAGCGGGCGCGCGGCGATGCGCACCAGGCCCCGCCCCTGAGCCTCGCTGAGCACGCCGCCGTCGGTGGGCGTGGCGAGCGCGCCGACGCTGTGGCGCAGGCCGCGCAGCTGCCGATCGATCTCGCGGATGTGAGACTCGTATTCCTGCCACTGCAGCGACGCGCTCGCCGGGCGCGGCGAGGCGACCACGTCTTCGTAGACGCCGCGCAGCTCGCTCGCCACCTGCGCCCAGCTCCTCGCCGCGGCGGCGTCGCGCAGCAGCGCCACGTGACGTTCGCGCGCTGGGCCGTCGCTCAGCAGCGCTGCGACGGCGGACGCGCTCGCGCGCGCGTCCCATGCCACCAGCGTCGCCGCCGCCGCGCGACCGCCCTCCGCGAGCGAGGCCTGCGGCGCGTACAGGCAGGGAATGCCAGCGCGTGCCGCCTCGTACGGCAGCAGCCCGAAGCCCTCGTACAGGCTTGGGTACAGCACTGCGCGCGCGTGCTCCAGCAGCCAGCTCCTGCGCGACTCGTCCACCGCCCCCATGTCGAGCACGGCGCCCGCCAGCTGCGGATGCGCCGCCAGCTGCGCGCGCTCGTCCTCGGCGGAGGAGCCGTGCGCGGCGTGCGCGCCGGCGAACACGAGGCTCCCGTTCCAGTCGCCCAGCTCGCGTAGCGCCGCCAGCAGCGCGATCGCGAACGGCCTGTTCTTGTGCTGATAGTCGGTGCCCAGGCAGAGCAGGAACGGACCGTCGGGGACGGCGTCCGCGGGCGGCTCCGGTCGCGGCGGGCTGCGCGCCCACAGCTCGTCGCCGCCGATGCCGCTCTCGACCGCGCGGGCGCCGTCGATCAGATCCTCGCCCACCGCATCCGCCAGCGCGTGGTGCGAGAAGAAGACCGCACGATCGGCGACCGCGAGCGCGAGCCGTGTCACGTGCCGGTAGCGCTGCCACGTCCGCGGATCGGCGTGGTAGGCGGGGTCGCGATACGCGATCAGGTCCTGCTGGCCGATGACGACGCGTCTGCCGAGTAGTCGCAGCAGCGCGAGGTCTTCTTCGGTGAACACCTGCTGCGGGCGGTGCACGATGTGCGACAGCGCCAGCTCGCCGCGCGCCGCCTGCTCGTAGGAGACGAGCTCGACTGCGGGAACGCCCGCCAGCGCCTGCACCGCCTCCGGCGCGATGTCTGGGGGCACGACCACGCGCAGCGCGATGTCGTCGAGTCGGGCGAGCGCGAGCACAAGCTCAACCGTGTAGACCTGGGTCCCGGCGAACACCGACCTCAGCGCGCGCGCATCGATCGTCACCGACAGGCCGTCGAGCGCGACCTGGGCGGTGTCCAGACAGCGGCGCAGCACCCCGTGCCCTTCGCTCCAGTCCAGCTCTGACGGATCCGCCGGCGCGCCGGCGCTCACCGCGGCACCGGCCGCACTGTCGCCGGCCGGGGCGCCGGCCACGCCATCCCTCACCGCGGCGCCGGCCGCCGGCGCGGCCCCGTCCGGCGCGAGCGTCACGTACACATCGTCGGCAGCCACATGCAGCATGCCGCGCGCGAGCGTGCGCGCGCCCAGGCGGGCGAGCGCCGCCGCCACCGTGTCGACCTCGCCGTCGAGGCCGCCGAGCAGCTCCAGCAGCTCGCGGCGCAGGTATACGCATGGGCCTGCGGGGCGCTCGATGCGCGGATACGCGCGCCTGGCCGCTGCGGCCACCGCTGCGGCGGCAACCACCGGGTCCGCCCTGCGCGCCGGCGCTCCGGCGGGAAGCGCGGACGGGAGAACCGCCGACGGCACGACCGCGAGCGCGCCGCCGCTGTCTGAGAGCGCACTGGCACTGACGACCGTCGTGTCGCAAGCGGCGGCTGCGCACATGCGCTCGAGCCACTGCGGGCCGACGCGCGCACCCTCGCGCAGCAGCACCACGTCGGCCCGCTCGGCGGCGGCGAGGATCGCGTTCGCCTGCGCTGCCTCACCCGCGCCACCCGCGTACAGCAGACACACGACGGGACGCGCCCACCCGACGGGCAGCGCATCTGAGACGTTCAGCGTCCGCACGCCCACGATCGCCTCAGCATAGAGGCGCCTGCACGCACCAAGCCTGAAGGCGCGCCCGCGCCCGGTACCCTTGGGACCATGCCGTCAACCCTCACGGGTCCGCGTGACACAGTCCTGGCCGTCGACGGGGTGAGCAAGAGCTTTCGCGTACCCGAGGAGGCCGCACACACGCTCAAGGAGCACGCGCTGCACCCGTTCCGTCGCTCGCGCCATCACTCCTTCACGGCGCTCGCGAACGTCGAGCTGGAGGTACGTCAGGGCGAGTTCTTCGGGATCGTCGGGCGCAACGGCAGCGGCAAGAGCACCCTGCTGAAGTGCATGGCGGGCATCTACTGCGTGGATCACGGGCGCATCTGGTGCCGCGGACGCCTGTCGACGTTCATCGAGCTGGGCGTCGGCTTCAACCCCGACCTCGCCGCGCGCGACAACGTCGTGCTGAACGGGATCATGCTCGGGCTCAGCCCGCGCGAAGCGCGTGCCCGCTACGAGCGGGTGATCGAGTTCGCCGAACTCGAGGACTTCCAGGATCTGAAGCTCAAGAACTACTCCTCCGGCATGCACGTGCGCCTGGCGTTCTCGGTGGCGATCCAGGTCGACGCCGACATTCTGCTGATCGACGAGGTGCTGGCCGTCGGCGATGCGTCCTTCCAGCAGAAGTGCTTCGACGTGTTCAACGACATGCGCGACGCCGGCCGCACGATCGTGTTCGTCACGCACGACATGAGCGCGGTCAATCGCCTCTGCCACCGCGCGATGCTGCTCGAGCGCGGCGAGACCGTCGCGCTGGGTGACCCCGAAGCGGTCGCCGACCGCTACCTGGAGCTGAACTTCGAGCGAGAGGCCGCCCCTGGGCTGTCGCCGATCGCCCAGCAGCTCGCCGAGCAGCGCCGCTCGGAGCGTCCCGGCGACGGCTGCGCGCGCGTCGACTCGGCGTGGCTGGAGGACGAGCTCGGCCAGCCCAGCGACTCGGTGCAGCAGGGAGCGAAGCTGGCGTTGAGATGCCTGGTGCGCTTCGAGCGCGACGTCGAGGACCCAGCGGTGACGCTGACGATCGAGGACTCAGACCACAACGCTGTCGTGGTGGTCACGACGATGAACGAGCACGAGCGCACGGGCCTGTACAGGGCCGGCGAGGAGGCCGTGTTCGCCTTCTGGTTTCACAACGTCCTCGCCCCCAACCGCTACTTCGCGACGATCGCGATCACCCACCGCGGCAGCGGCGTCGACGTGATCGACCGCTTCGTGCGCGAGTACTCGTTCATCGTCACCGGCTCGCGCGCGGTCGGAGGGCTGGTGGACGTTCCCTTCCACACGTCCTTTCAAACCGTTCGCCGCGCCCACGATCCCCAGGTCGAAGAGCGGGCGAGCGTGTGAGCCCGTTGAAGCTGCGCAGGGGCTCCGGGGACGGGGGCCTGCTCCTCAGCGTCCCCGCACAGGCCCGCACACCGGCCGACATCCGCGCCCCCGCGTATGAGATCAGGGGCCCTTCGGCGCTCGCCGGCGACTGGCGGCGCTTCTGGGCGCTGTCGTTCACGATCGCCCGCAGCGAATTTAAGCTGAAGTTCTTCGGCTCGGCCCTCGGCTACCTGTGGCAAGTGATGCGGCCGCTGCTGCTGTTCGGCGTGCTGTACGTGTTCTTCGTGAAGATCTTCAAGGTGGACAAGGCGATCGGCGCGCGGGGCCACTTCTACGGCGCGCAGCTGCTCGGCTCGATCGTGCTGTTCACGTTTTTCAGCGAAGCGACCACGGGCGCGGTGCGCAGCGTCGTCGAACGCGAGAACATCGTGCGCAAGATCCAGTTCCCGCGCCTGGCGATCCCGATCTCGGTCGTGCTCCTCGCCTGCTTCAACCTGGGTTTGAACCTGTTCGTGGTGATGATCTTCGCGGTGGCCTCGGGCGTGCGGCCGATGCTCAGCTGGCTCGAGCTCCCACTGATCATCGCGTTGGTGGCCGTGTTCGTGACCGGCGTGTCGATGCTGCTCTCGGCGCTGTTCGTGCGCTTCCGCGACATTCAGCCGATCTGGGAAGTGTTCGCGCAGATCCTCTTCTACTCCTCGCCAGTGATCATTCCCGTCGAAAAAGTGCGCGAAGCGCTCCTCTACGGCCAGAGGCACGTAGTGATACGCGACGGCGTCACACAAATCACCTACAAGCACGTGGCGCTGTACCACTTCCTCTATCACGTGTACACGCTGAACCCGCTCGTGACTGTCTTCCAGCAGTTCCGCCACGCGATGATCAACCCCGCGACGCTGAGCGCAGGCCAGACGCTCGGCAGCTGGACGGCGCTGCTGGAGCCGATCGCGCTCGTGACTGTGATCTTCGCGCTCGGGTTCTTCGTGTTCAATCGCGATGCGCGCGCGATCGCCGAGAACCTATAGAGCGCGTGCACAGCGATCGCTACGCTGGCGGGCATGCCCCAAGCTGACGCGGATGCGGCCGCCGGGCTCGTCGACCCCGATGCGCTGCTCCCCGAGCACGTCGAAGCGATGTTCCTCGAGTTCCTGGGACGACGGCCCGCACGAGAGGAAGTGGACTCCTGGATGGGCGTCGGCTCACTGCGGGCGCTGGTCGACGGCGTGCTCGCATCTGAGGAGTACGCCGCGCGTCTGGCCCAGCGCGCGCTCAGCGATGGCGATCAGTCCGCCGGGCCGCTGCTGAACTGCTGGATCCCGGGCTTCGAGCGCTTCAGCCGCCCGGTCGGCAGCATCTCGCCCGACGGCGTCGCGATCGTCGGCAAGGACGGACACCTGTTCCTCTACGGCGGCAGCAACGACAACCTCGCCGTGTTTCGCGGCGAGATCGAGATGGCGCCGGACTGGTCGGCGCAGTGGCGCGAGCTCGTGGAGCGGCGGCTCGCGCACGCGCGCGCCGCCAACCGAATGCTGTGCTGCCTGGTCGTGCCGGACAAGCTGAGCGTGTACGCAGACCTGTTCCCGCAAGACCTCGAATCCGGCGGGGCGCGACCTGTGATCCGACTGCTCGAGGAGGCTTCGCTGCCGTTGCTGTATCCGTGCGAGCTGCTGCGCGACGCGCGCAGCGAGGACGACACGTACATGCTGACCGACAGTCATCTGACAGCTCGCGGCAACCGCCTGCTGGCGCAGGCAACGATCGCGGCGCTGGGCGCCAGGCCTGAACTGCTCGACGACGTATCGACCGCGCAGGAGCAGCAGCTCGCGAGCGGCGATCTCGGCCAGCACTTCCTACCGCACATCGTGGAGGTGTGCCAGCGCCTGTCCGCGGCCTCCGCGTCCACGATCGTCTTCGACAACTGGCCCGAGGTCCTGCGACAGGGGGGTCACATCGGAACGCGGCGCGTCTTCTGTCGCGACGACGCCCCGGACGCTCGCACCGTCGTCGTCTTCGGCGACTCCTACGGCTTCGGCGATGACGCATACATGGGACTGTCGTGGTTCCTGGCACAGGCGTTTCGGGAGGTCCACTTCGTGTGGGTTCCGTTCGGGTGGGATCCGGACTATCTCGATCGCGTCGGCGCCGAGCTCGTCGTCTGTCAAACCGCAGAGCGGTTCATCGCGCGGGTTCCCCGCCCGCGCGTCGATGTCCAGTCACTCGCCCAGGAGGTCAGCGACCGGGGCGCCGCGCTTGGGTTGGAGCGGGTCTTCGGCGACGTCAAGAACCGCTGACGCCGGCGGACTCGGCCTGTGGCTGGGGGCGCTCGGGCGTAGGGACCCGCCGCTGCCCAGGCTGTGTGGGTACGGACTGATACCGCGACGGCAGGCGCGCCTTCAGGCGGTGCCACAGATGATGCGCGACGTGGCGCCGCAGATAGGGGGTGACGCGGGCCAGCGCTTCATCGTGGGAGACCGCGCGACCGTGGACCCGTAGCCTGAGAGCCTCGCACTCGGCCAGGCCCTGCTCGAAGGATGTCGCCGTCTTCTGCTCGTCGTGCGCGCGGAACGCGCCCAGGAAGCGCGGCAGGCGCACGATCTTGGCGCCGCTGTCGCGCAGGCGCAGCAGGAGATCCCAGTCGATCGCGAAGCTCAGGCTCGGATCGATCTGCCCACCGGCCGCCTCCCAGGCGCGGCGCCGCCAGAACAGGGTCTCCTGGGGCACAAAATCCAGCAGGGCCAGCACCTCATCGTCGTGGCGGGGCAGCACCCAGATGCCGATCTGGCGGTCGTGTTCGTCGATGATCACACGATGTCCGTAGACGACGTCGACCTCGGGGTGGGCTGCGAAGTAGCCGGCGACATAGGCCAGGGCTCCCGGTAGGAGCAGGTCGTCGGAGTTCAGGTAGGCCATGATCTCCCCGAAGGAGTCGGTGTGCGCGAAGCCCCGGTTGATCGCATCGCCCTGGCCGCCGTCGGGCTCCGAGGCCCAGTGCGTCAGTGAGTCCTCGTAACGGCGCAGGACCTCGACGGTCTCGTCGGTCGAGCCACCGTCCTGGACAACGTATTCGAGTGCCGGGTAGCGCTGATCGATGACGCTGTGCAGCGTGCGCTCCAGAAAGTGCCCCTGGCCGAACGACGGTGTCACGATCGCGATGGTCGGCGCGGGCTGCGGCGCATCGGTCCTGAAATACCTGGTCGGGACGCACAGCGGAGCGGGAACGTGTTGGCGCAGTCGCCCTAACCGAGGCCTCGTCAGGAGGTGTATCCGGCGGATGGGATTGCGCAGCTCACGGCGTTCGACCAGCTTGAGATCCTCGATCAGGAAGCTCTCGACATCGAGGATGCGCGCCTCGACCGCGCGCATCTGTGCTGCGATCGGATCGGCTGCGTGCTCGTCGAGATCGGCGCCTAGATCCTCGCGGGCGCTCCCCAGACGCTCCCTGTAGTCGCGCAGCACACCGACGATGTGCCGCTGTTCGTCGCTGTTCATGGCGCAGACTGTAGTTGTTCGGGAGGAGGTTTCAAGGTTGGATAGGCGGGACAGACAAGCCCGGCTTGGGGCCCGCGGGTAAGCTTCCGCGCTGCGTGTCCTGCGGGCTGTCCACATCGTGATCGCTGACCAGTGACAGCCGTGTTCCTTGCTCTCGGGGTCTTTCTCGCGTGGTGCGCGATCGGTCTGGCAACGCTCGCTCTGACCAGGGCCGATACCTCAGATCTGCGCGTGGTCCTCATCGCTCCAGCGCTCGGAAGCGCGGTCACGGTGATAACCGGCTTCATCCTCAGCTTTGCCGGGCTGTCCATGGGCGCCGTCGCGGTGCCCCTGATCGTCGTGCTGCTCGCGGTTTCAGCGCTGATGCTCTTTCTACGCCGTCCATCTTTACCCCGCGCTGTGGCGCCGGTCCTGGTCTTTTGTCTAGCGGGATTGCTGCTCGCCGGCTGGCCGATGATCTCGCTCGGCTTCGACTGGCTGGCCAACGGCAACGCTGACATGGGCGATTACGTGGTGAGGGCCGTGCAACTCATTCATCACGGCCTGCTGGCACCGCTGGACAGCGCTGGACTCAACCGGGGCTCGGACTACGTGACGACGTCGGTCGGCGCGAATCTATGGGGCGAACGCCCTGGAAGCGAGGTGGTGCTCGCGCTCCTGGCACGTCTGAGCGGTAGAACCGCCTATCAGGTCTACATGCCGCTGGCGCTGGTACTCGGTCTGGTCACCGCCTGCGGTGCCGGTGCACTGACGCTGACCGCAACCCGCCGGTCGTGGGCAGCGATCGTCGCGGTCGCCCTGGTCTTGGTGTCTCCCCTGTTCACCTTTGGGATCGTGCAGCAGCTCCTTCCGCAGACTTGGGGGCTCGCCGTCTCCGTGGCACTGCTTGCGCTTCTGATGCGCGTCGAGCCGCATCGCGACCCGGGGGCCCGGCTCGCAGACCTGTTGCCAATCGGTCTGCTGGCGACCGCCCTGCTGCTCGTCTACGTGGAGATCGTCCCCGAGGTCGCGGCTGCCTACGGCTTGTACGTCGTGCTCATCGCCCTACGCAGGGAAGTGACCCTGCGCGCGTTAGCGCGCCTGTGGATCCCGGTGCTCGGACTCGCCGTCGTCCTGCTGAACGCCTACCTGATTCGCGAGGTGGGATTTCTGCTGAATGCAGTCACACGTGGTGTGCGCTCCGAACATCCACCTCTCTTTGGCTACCTCGTCGTACCCAGCGCATTGCCGAGCCTGCTCGGCCTGCAGACTCTGCCACCAGGCGCCGAAGCACCGCTGCTCGATCTGTCCATTATCGCCGCTGGCATCCTTTTGCTGACGGGACTTGCCGGATGCCTGGCCGGCCTGCGGCGGCCTTCCGCGCCGGCCGTGGCGCTGGTCGTGGACGCCGGCCTGGCCGGCCTGCTTGTCGCGAAAGGCAGCGATTTCGGCCTGTTCAAGCTCAGCATGTATATCCAGCCATTCCTGGCCGCGATGATCGCCGTATGGGCAGCGAGCGCAAGGCGCCGCTCGGTGCAGGTCTTGGTGGGCGGCGCACTGGCTCTGCTGATCGTCTTCCAGCTCTCGACCCAGCTGGCCTACGTGAGGGCGAGTCGCAACCCCGGTGAGGTCGCCGATGCGTCTTCAACCCAATTGATACCCGCCTTCTCGAAGATGATCTCCTCTCACTCCGGGCCAGTTGTGTCGGTCACCGAGAACCCGTTCCTGATCCTGCTGGAGAGTGCGGCCGCATATGGAAGACAGGTGTCCTTTCTCAGTCGCGATATCTTCAATAGCTATCTCTCGATCTACGCCGCCAATACGACAGGGGCGAGACACCGGCAGGTCGAGGCAGAGCTAAACGCCTACCCGTGGACGGCGCGCTCCTTCAAACTGGACCCAGGGACCGCCAACGCGTCCAGCGACGAATTCGGTGAAGACCGGCTGGCTTCGCAGAGCCTTGAGAGCGGCCGCTGCAATCTGGTGATTCCGTCAGGAAAGACACTCGCTATCAATCGTCTGGCGCTGCCGGTGTCGATGCCGGCCCTCGTTGACATGTCCTGCTCGACGGCGCGCGACCTTCTCGTCTTTACTCAATCCCGACTTGGTGAAAGTTTCTATGTTCCGGCCAATCAGAGCCTGGTGAGCTTCTCCGAGCTGCAAGCCGATCCGTATCTGCCTGGGCAGACGATGGCTGGATTCGGACGCTATGCGCTGTTCAGGATTCTGGGCCCCACTCCGGGGATGCGGCTGGAGTTCAACTTCACCACCACGCTGAACCATGACGGCTCCAACGAGATTCCACCGGTGGCCGTCGTGGGTGCCTCGCGCGTCGCGCTTCCGGTGGAGGGTCATGGCTCAGTGCGCGTCTTTTCTGCTCCCCTGCACCCGCAGATGATCGACGGCCAGCCCTATGTGCTGCTCGATATGGGAGTCGCACCCCAAGAGCCGCGATCATCGTCACCTACCGGTGTGCAGGCTCTATACGGGCGTAGCGTGCCCCGTGACATACGCTTCCTGACGTCCTACGTGAGGGACGTTTCGCTGGTCAGCGCCCAGCAGTATCGCGAGCTGCAGCCGCCGACCGCGCTGAGTCAGTTCCCCTCCAATCTCGCCAACCCGAATCTTCAGTACTCCGGCCTGTATGAGGATGGCTGGATGGGGGCGGACGCCTACGTGGTGCTCGCCGGGGGGGCGGCAGCTGACCTGGTGGTCCGTGGCGAAGTGCCGCCTGGCGCGGGTAAGCGCTTGACGATCCTCGTGAACGGTCGGCCCGTGTTCTCGACGGCGATCGCTCCGGGAGCGCTGAACGTGCGCGTACCCGTGCCCGCGTCGGCTGCTCCCAGACGTGTGGAACTGCGTTTCGCGGCGATGATAAAACTACCGGCACCCGATCTTCGGCCGGCTGCTGCACGTCTGAGCTTCCTCGGCCTGGAAGCACCGTCGCACGGGTGAAGGAGTCATGTCCAAGGACGTCCCCGCTCTGAGGGGCCTCGAAAGCGTGACGAGCAAGCGTCTAATACCGTAGATAGCCATGTCCACCTCGGGATCCTCCGATATGCGTCCGCAGGGCGCTCCATCACGGGGCCCGCGGAGCAGTGTCATCTCATTGGTGCTGCCAGCTCGCGGGGGCCAGGAGGTCGCTGGTGTCGGGGCGACGGCTCTGCGCCGCTCGGTTGATGCGTATATCGCGTCCCTCGATGACATCGGCGAGCCGTGGGAGATCCTGCTCGTGCCCGCCGCGCGTGGCGTGGCGTGCGACCAAGTCCGGGATGTCTGTGGGCAGATCGCCTCTCGGGGCAGCGGAGTACACGTGTGTTCCTCCGCCGATGGCTGGGGTGCCGCAGTGCGCACAGGACTGCGGATGAGCGAGGGTGAGTTGCTGTGCTATACGAACTACGAGCGTACTTCGGCAAAGGTGTTGGGACTAATGCTGAACTTTGCGCTGCGCAATCGCGAGCTTGTGTTGCGCGCCAACCGTAGAACACGCGACACTGGCATCCAGCGGCTCGGCTCGCTGCTGTTTAACCTGGAGTGTCGAGCGCTGCTGGGGGTACCCGCATGGGATATCAATGGAACTCCCAAGGTATTTCCGCGAGCTTTTGACAAGCTGCTGGAGCTCACGCGTACCGATGATCTGTTCGATGCTGAGTTCTCTCTGGTGTGCGAGCGTGAGGGGTATCCGGTGGTCGAGATTCCAGTCGATGCTGACTTGTTATCAGGGTCGCGTGCGCGACCGGACTACCGGGCAGCTCTGCGAATGTATATGGGTGTCCCGACTTTGCGTACCTCGTAGCGCTCCCACAGCGCTGGGTGTTCCCTCAGCCAGTTGGCCAGCTCCACCAGTCCGCTCTCTAAGTCCCGCTGGGCCCGCCAGCCCAGCTCGCGCGCGATCTTCGCAGGGTTGGCCACCCACACGCCGGTGTCCCATGGTCTGGGTTCGTGCGAGCCCCACTGTGGCTCGGCTGAGACGCCGAGCACGCGACGCGCGATTTCAACGAGGCTATGCAGTGTGGTCTGGGTGCCGCTGCCCACGTTGTAGATGCCGCTGGAGTCGGGCACCGGTGTGCGGGCGGCGAGCAGGAAGGCGTCGCATACGTCCTCGACGTGCACGAAGTCGCGCGCCGTCTCGGGGTTGACCAACGCAGGCAACTCACCCCGCAGCCCGTGGGCGGCAAGCACGGGCATCAGGCGGCGCGGGTCCTCCCAGGCCCCGTAGACCGAGTAGAGCCGCAGTGTGGTCAGGTGCAGACCGTCCTGGGTCGCCCGCTGGCGGCAGAGTAGGGTGGCTGCCACCTTGGCCACGGCGTAGTCGCTGTTGGGCTCGGGCGCCTCATCCTCGGAGGGTGGGTGATCCTTCAGCCCGTACTCAGACGACGAGCCGGCGTGTACGAAGGCCTCAAAGCCCTGCTCCACGCAGGCCTGAACGAGATGCAGGGTGCCGAGCACGTTGCTCTCGAGGATGCCCTGCGCGTCGGTCTGCCACGAGTAGGCGCCGTGGGCCGCGAGGTGGAATATCCAGTCGGGCGCAGCGGCCTTGACGGCGCCCCGCACCGCCTGCACATCGCGCAGGTCCGCCTCCCGAACCGCGAGCGATCCCCAGATGTCCTCCAGGCGCCAGGTGTCAGATCCCGGGCGCAGGAGCAACTCGACGCGATGACCCTCTGCAAGCAGACGACGGACGAGAGCGGCGCCGACGAAGCCGGCGCCACCCGTCAAGAGCGCCCGCCGGCCGCTCATCCGGCCATCGGCTCGGGAACGCCGTCGCGCAGGAAGTTTGTATATCCCAGCACCTCCAAGTACTGCCAGGCGCGTGCGGCCACCTCGGACTGCTCCTCCGGGGACAGCTCTTGAGCGGTAGCGTGATTTGCTGCGGGGGTGGGGGTGCGGATCGTCCCCCACGGATACACTTCCTCGAGCGGCGTTCCGTTCCAGCTCGGCGTGGCGAGGGTGTCGGCCACCTCGAGGCCGAGCTTCTGACATAGCCCGCCCAGCGTGCGCGTGGAATCATTCATGACATCCTCGGCTCGCACGATGTGAAAGCGGTCGGAGAACTTCCGCGCGAACAGCAGGGCGTAGTACTGGTTCAGCGTCCAGCCAAGCAGATATCCCTCTAGCGACAGCGGAACCGGGCGCTTCTTCGTGTCCGCGTAAGCCGACCAGGGATTGCGCACCACGTGGAGCACATGCGCCTGGGGGAGATCGGTCAGGATCTTGTCGCCGTCCACTCCGATGATCGGGCTGTAGCCGACGTAGAAAGACTCCCGGCCGCTCCTGTTGTAATCCTTCCACGCCTCGAAGGTGGATCTGTAGAAGGCGGCCATGTTGTTCGCTCGAGAGCGTTCAGTTTCGGACATGTTGCGGCAGTAGATATCGCGGCGCTCATCGTCAGAGAAGTCGAAGTCGCGGTGACGGAACTTGCTCACATCAGGCGTGCGAGCGCGCACCTTGCACTCCTCGTCGATGATCGCCTTGTAGTCCTGGGCCGGAGTGGCATCGAGGGCGAACACCGGCCAGCGGTACTTGACGGGGAAAGTCGAGGAGAGCATGTCATCGACCAGGTGCGTGCCGGGCTGAGACTCGAAGGGATACACGAACAGTTCCGGATGGCCATCGAGAAAGCGGTGGGTGGTATTGCCACCATTCTCGTACATCGCACCGATCATCAGCAGCTTGAAGTCATTGCTCATCTATGGTTCTTCTCCTTGGTTGTCAAAGCTGTAGAACAGGCGCTTCAGTTGACCGGCGCCACGGGCGCCGCTCGGCACGGGCAGGCCGGTGGATTGGGAGCGAGCGATCCACTCGACCCCGAAGATCTGGTTGCCGTAAGGCCAGGTGAGGCTACCCAGAACCACGCCCGAGGACGAGTCGACCGCGTGCAGCGCGCAGCGGCTGCGCTCGACGTCCAATCCGGGCGCGTACTGGCGAAAGCGGGGAATCACACGTGAAGTGCCCACGAATGCCACGTCCCGACAGAAGCACAGACCTCGCGTCCAACCCGGCAGGCGGCGGATCGGCTCGAAGGCGCCGTCCTGGGCGATGCCCAGCTCGCCGTAGCCGCTGTTGTCCACCCACACACGGCGGCGGTGCAGGCGTGCCGAGTGCGGTCGGGTTAGCCCGCGGGCCATCGGCTCGCGCGTGGCTCCGGAGAAGATCACTCCCCGCCGGTCCACTGGGAAGTTGCGGTGTCCCGGCCTGCGCGCCGAGATAACCTCGGCCGAGGCTGAGAAGTAGGACGACGACAGGTCTGTTCCGGCGGCGATCGAGTTGAGCTGGATCCAGTTGCGCGAGAAGTCGGGTCGATGGTCTCGCTCGATGGCGCGCGGCCACCACACCCGCTCATGGCCCCCGCGCGCCGGCAGGCGGACGACCGCGTTCTGTCCGACCGAGTTGGCGTGGAGCTCCCCGCCGATGTACGCCAGGTCGTGAATGTAGAGCGCTCCCGGCTGGATCGTCGAGCGCACCGGGACGAGCGGCCGGCGTCCCACGTCAGGCGGCTCGGCATCGCCGCGCGCGAGCGTCGCGGTCACGGCCTCGAGCTCGTACACCTGGTTAGGGTTACGCGTACTCGCGATGCTGACGGTGCCTCGCGCGCGGTCCACCGCCAGACCTGAGGGATGGGGCAGCGGTAGATGGCTGACTTGAGGACGGCCGTTCGTCACCGTGACGGCCATCACCAAGTGCTCGTACTCGCGGGTCACCAGCAGCGTGATGTCCAGCCGATCGAGTGTGTCCCACCAGGCGCCCGACGCTCGCAAGCGCAGTAGGCGTGGATCGACCTCCGCGCCCGTCCATGGGTTGAGGACAAGCGCGGGGTCGCGCCACTGCTCGCCGTGGCTTTGCCACAGCGCGTCGAGCTCATGGGTCGACGGGGTGCCCATCAACCCATCAACGCTTGAGCTGCTGTCGCAGCTCATAGGCGCCACGGTACATGCGCAACGCGGACCCGTAGTTGGTAGTGGATACACCGCCATGGCGTACGGTGATCGTGCTCGGCACCTCCACGATCGGATAACTCTCACGCTGGCAGGTGACGACAAACTCGGCGTCGATCAGGTCGTCGTCGCGTGTGAGGTGGAGCAGCTCCTCGAACGCGCGCGGAAACACCTTGGGGGTGCCGTTGATATCCCAAGAGGCCAGCCCAAACAGCACGCGGCACTCCAGGTTGTAGAGCAGCGACCCGAGCTGGCGCCGCCAATTGTCGCGGATCCTCCGCTGCGCCTTGACCACCACGTCGGGATATGTGCTCGCGTAGAGCAGCGCGAGTGAGAGCAACTGCGGAGAAGTGCGAGCTGAGTTGGTGTAGCAGAGCACGTCGCCCTCAGCCTCCGCCAAGCCGGCACGCACCGCTCGACCCCAGCCGCCCCGTTCGAGCTCGACTACGCGAATCGTCTCATCCGTGGCGGCCAACCGCTGGCACATCTCCGGGGTCTCGTCGCGACATGCGTTGGGAACCAACACGATTTGGTGAGGCATTGGCAGATGAACCAACACCTCTCGATAGCCGCGTACGAGGCCTTCGAGATGGTCGGCCTGGTTGTGCACCGGCAGGACGATGGAGGCGAGGCGATCGGCCAACGTGTCGTAGGTGCTCGAAAGGATCCGCGCTCAGCGCTGGACGAGATCCAGGGTCTCGGCGGCGGCCTGGGCGAGCTTGTTGGCCGACAAGCCCACCTGCTCATAGAGGTAGGCGGGTGAGCCAGTCATCCCGCGGGGCATCTCAGCCACTCCCCTTCGAACTAAACGACATTCCAGTCCGCGCTCGGCGATCACCTCAGCCACAAAAGATCCCAGGGCTCCCGTCAGATAGTGGGCCTCGATCGTCATCGCCAGCGGTACCTCGCCAAGCAGCTCGACCAGGTCGTCGATTGGAGAAGGGTTGAAGCTGGAGACGACTGCCACTGTGGCCGAGATGCCGGTGCGCGCCAGCTGCTCCGCGGCCCAGAAAGCCGTCGTGGCCATGTTGCCAAGGGCGATAAGGGCAATATCCTCTCCCTCGCGAATCAGATCGGCGCGTCCAAGCTCGAACCGACCCTCGAGACCAGGCACGGGCGAGCCCTCCTTGCACAGGCGAAAGTACACCGGGCCGCGCCGGTCGAGCGTGGCCCGCAGCGCGGCGCGCGCCTGGTCGGCGTCCGCCGGCGCGATCGTGCTCACCGACGGCTGGACACGCATGATGCCGACGTCCTCCAGCGCGTAGTGGGTCACACCGTTGTGACCGTAGTCAAAGCCCGCACCCATGCCCACGATCCGCACCGGGAGCTCGTGCAGGGCGGCGCCGTTGCGCAGAAATTCATACGGGCGCATCGAGGCGAAGGTGGCGATCGAGTAGGCGAACGGCAGTAAACCGGCGTCGGCCAGGCCGGCGGCCAAGCCGAGCATGTTCTGCTCGGCTACGCCGACATTGAAGAAGCGATCGGGAAACTCGCGCGCAAAGGGCTCCAGCACCGCGAAGCCGAGATCGCCGGTGAGCAACACCACGCGCGGGTCCTCGCGCGCGACGGCGACCAGCTCGGCGGCGAACTCGGCCCTCACGACCGTGCCCCCTCGGCGCTGACCGGCTCGACGTCGAGCTCCTCCATGGCCTGGGCGAAGTGCTCATCCGACAGCGGCAGGTAGTGCCACTCGATACGGCTCTGCATATAGGAGACACCCTTGCCGAAAGTGGTCCGAGCGATCACCAGACGGGGCGGCGCGTCAGCGTCGCCGCTCGCGTCGAGGCTTCGGCTGAGCTGATCGAGATCGTGACCGTCGACCTCCTCGACGCTCCAGCCGAATTGGATGAAGCGCTCGGCGACGGGGTCGAGATCGAGCACGTCGCGCGTGTAGCCGAGCGCCTGCTGCCCATTGAGATCGAGGATGGCAACGAGGCGGCCGAGCTGGTGGTGCGCGGCGAACATGACCGCCTCCCATACCGAACCCTCGTTGAGCTCGGCGTCGCTGATCACCACGAACGCGCGACGACCCGATCCCTGAAGGCGTGCTGCGAGCGCCGCTCCGGCACCCAGCGAAAGCCCATGACCTAAGGAGCCGGTGGAGAAGTCGATCCCGGGCACCACGTGCTCAGGATGAGCCCCGAGCGCCGTGCCCTCCGAGCAGAAGCTCGCCAGCATCTCGGCCGACATGCGGCCGGTGGCGGCGAGTGCCGCATAGAGCCCCAGGGCGGCGTGGCCCTTGGAGAGGATCAGCCGATCACGATCCTCTCCACCTTCCAGTCGCATGGCCTCACCGAGCAGTACCGCCAGGATGTCGGCGATGCACAGCGCCGAGCCGATGTGCCCCACGCGAGCACGGTAGGACTCCTCGATGATGCTTCTACGTATGCGGTGGGCGAGGATGGGAAGCTCGGTGGTCATGCAAAAGGCACTATCGACCTGTGCAGCCCAGGGGTTCGATCGTCCATCACATCCGTATCGTAGTGGTCGGTTGACGACTGATAGATCGTCTGGGCGGTGTCAGGACGCTACCGTTTCGTTGGTTCAGCTTCAATCGGGCCGCGATGAGCGATCATCCCAAACCATCTCCTCCACAGGACAATCCGCAAGACATGACCGGCCATCCGGAGCCCGGATCACCGCCGCCGCGCACGCGCGGCCTGGCCCGTCCTCGAACTTTCATCAGGCATATACGCTCACCAGGATCCGGTCTCCTCGGGCAGCTTGTCCGCTTCGGCCTCGCCGGAGGACTCGTGACGCTGGTCTACTTGACCATCACGACCGTGTTATCGCAGCTGGTCGGGCTCCCCTTCGAGGCTGCCCTGGCGATCGGCTTCGTCTCGGCCCTGCTGCTGCACTTCACGCTTCAGCGGCTCTTCGTGTGGACTCATTACGAGGGATTTGCGCTCCCCTTCCACCACCAGGTCGGTCGCTATCTCCTGATGGCCACGGCGCAGTACGGCTGTACCGCGGCCTCGACCGTTGTGCTTCCCAGCACGATCGGTCTTCCCACAGAGGTCGTCTACTTGGCGACGATGGCCGTGGTGACCACCACCGGCTTCCTGCTGATGCGTTTCGTCATCTTCCACTCCGATGCCAATCCCGTTGACTCTGCAGAGTGCCCCCTACTGCCTCTTCTGGATGGCCGCGCCGGCGCGCCTCCGGCCGCGTAGCGCGACTCACGCGGCCTTGACCTCGACGCGCTCACGCACCCACGCGTAGGTGTGCGCGATCCCCTCGCGCAGCGGCGTGCTCGGCTCCCAGCCCAACTGCTCGCGGATCAGCGTGTTGTCGCTGTTACGCCCGCGCACACCCATCGGTGCTGACAGGTCGTGGCGCCGACGCACCCTGATACTCGCAGCCTCCTCGACGAGATCGACGAGCTGGCTGATCGTCACGAGCTCGCTGCTGCCGAGGTTCAGCGGGCGGGCGACCTCGCTGCGCATGATCCGTCGGATGCCCTCGATGCAGTCCTCGATGTAGGTGAAGCTGCGCGTCTGCTCGCCGTCGCCCCAGATCTCGATCTCGTGGCACCCCGAGCGCTCGGCTTCGGCGATCTTGCGACAGATCGCCGCGGGGGCCTTCTCACGGCCGCCGTCGTATGTCCCCCATGGGCCGTACACGTTGTGCAGGCGCGCAATCCGTGTGGGGAGCCCCATTTCGTCGCTGAACTCCTGGCACATCAACTCGCCAAACAGCTTCTCCCAGCCGTAGCTGCCGTCCGGCAGGGCGGGCAGTGCCTCGTCCTCCCGCAGCGGGCTCACCGCCGGGGTGCCCTGACGCGACGTCGGATACACGCACGCCGAGGAAGCGTAGAAGTAGCGTTGCACGGTGCGCTCGTGGGCGGCGCGCAACAGGTTCGTGTTGATCAGCACCGAGAGCATGCAGAGGGCCTTGTGGCTGGTGAGGTAGCCGACACCGCCCATGTCGGCCGCGAGGTTGTAGACATCGTCCATGCCGTCGACGGCGGTGAGACAGGCATCGCGGTCGCTGAGGTCGAGCTGCAGGTTCTCGGCCTGCGCAAAGTATTGATGCCACTCTCCGAGGGGCCGAATGTCGACCGCGCGCACGGCGGTGGCCCCTTCGCGGAGCAGGTCGGCCACCAGATGGCCTCCGATGAATCCCCCGGCGCCCGCGACGAGCGCCGTCTTGTGTGTCATCTCCATCTCGGTGCGCGGCGATTGTAGCTGCGGGCGAGGGGTTTAGGATCGCACTGGGATGAAACTCTGCGTTGTCGGACTCGGGCGGCTCGGGCTGCCCTGGGCGCTGGTCGCCGACGCCGCCGGTCATCAGGTTCGCGGGTTGGACCTGGATGGCGCGCGCGTGGCTGCGATCAACGGCCGCAGCGTCGACACGCGCGAGCCAGGAGTCGCGGCGCTGCTCGGCGACCCACGCTGCGGTCTCGCCGCGACCACCGACCCGGCCGAGGCATTGGCCGACGCCGAGGTCAGCGTGGTAACGGTGCCAACTCAAAGCCAGGCCGACGGCAGCTTTGGTCTGCTCGCCGTGCTCGCTGCAGTGGAGGCGATCGGCGCCAACACACAGCGGCTCGCCCCCCACCATGTTGTGGTCCTGAAGTCGACGGTCTCGCCGGGCGCGACCGACGGGGCGGTTCGCGCGGCGCTCACGGCCGCGAGCGGGCCCAACGCAGCGGACGCACCGGGACTAGTCCACGCCCCGGAGTTCCATGCCATCGGCTCGATCGTGCATGACATCACCCATCCCTATCAGGTGATCCTCGGCGGCAGCGAGGAGTGGGCGCTGTCGCGTGCGGAGGCCCTGTATCGGTCACTCACCGAGGAGCGCGTCCCAATCGCGCGGCTCGACGCGGCCGGCGCCGAGCTTGCCAAGCTCGCGAGCAACTCGTTTCGGACCATGAAGATCGCGTTTGCGAACTCGCTGGCCGAGCTCTGCGCGGCGTACGGCAGCGACCCCCACACCGTTTGCGCAGCTGTCGGAGCCGACCCGCACATCGGCCGCGGCTACCTCGGCCCCGGCCTGCCGTTTGGCGGTCCTTGCTATCCGCGCGACAACCCCGCACTGCGCGTGGCCGCCGCGGCGCTCGGCGTGCCGGCACCGCTGCCCGCGGCCGTCGAAGCGGCCAACGAGCAGCGCTTCGCAGAGCTCGAACGGGCGGTGCTGGCGGCCGCGCCCGGACCGATCGGAATCCTGGGAGCGGGCTTCAAGCTGGGCACAGACGAGCTAGAGGGCTCGCCCGCGCTCGAGCTCGCACGACGCTGGCGGGCGGCCGGACGCGAGGTGCTGATTCACGATCCGCTGGCCCTCGGGGCGAACTCCGACGCGGTGATCTCACTCGGCGAGCTGCTCGACTCGTGTGCGGTCGTGTTCCTCGCCGCCGCCGACGAGCACACCGTAGCCCGGCTGCACGAGGAGCTCGATAGCCGCGAGCGCCGCCCGCCCGTCGTGGACCCCTGGGGTGCGCTCAGCCACCCCCGGCCAGCGTGCGCCGTGACACCCTCGCGAGCGTCGCCTCGGGCTGCGGGCTGAGCCACGCGCGCAGCGTCTCGCGCACCGCGACGAGTCGCGGCTCGCAGTAGATCATCCGCAGCCGCGGGTTCATGTAGCCGACCGCGGTGGCGATGTTGCTGGTGGCGTGCAGCAGCGCGTCGCAGCGGGCGAGCAGCAGCGCGTCGATCAGCGCCTGTTCCCCGAGCGCGAGGCACGGTGGCAGGCCCCAGTCGTACTGCGTCTCGCCGGCAGGCGCACGCGCGACGTCCGGCTGCACGAGCAGGCGCTCCCCGAATGCGTCCCGGAAGCGCTCGACCGCCTCGCGCACATCGGTGGCAAGCACGACCGACGCGCCCTTCGATCGTGCGAGCAGCCTTCGGGTCCAGTCGATGAACGTGTCCATCGACGGCATCTCGCGCGGGCACTCGTGGCTGTGTTCCGCGTGGCGATAGTGCACGCCGATGCTGCGACTGCCGACGCCGCCGTCATGCCACAGCTCCTGCACGCGGTTGCGCAGCTCCTCGCGTACGTGCACGTGCTCGGCGAACGCACGCCCGTAGTCCGTCCGCCATCCCGCGCCGCGCTTGTACATGCGGTAGGCGTGCAGCCCGGTCATCGACAGGTCGGCGTATTCGTGGCTACTCCGCTCCTGCACCGGAGCGTCGGGAAACGCGAGCGGCTCGAAGAAGCGCCGCCACAGCTCGCCGTCCTGTGCCGTGCCGTACACGAACAGCGGGATGTGCTCGCCTACATGCCAATCGACCCGCACGGCGGCACAGCCGTCGCGCCCGAGCGAGTGGTGCAGGTGGTTGACGACGCGGTTGACGTGGGAGAAGAACCCCGCATTCCAGGCCGTCACCACCAGCGTGTACTCCTCGACGGGGCGCGCACGGGGACTCACGGCAAAACCTCCCCCGCCAACGCCATCCGCCGCGAAGCCGCCACCCGCTGCAGTAACCCCTCGAGCGCGTCGATGCGCCGCTCCCACGCGTACTCCTGCGCCGTCTCGATGCCCGCGCGCCCGAGCTGCGCGCGCAGCTCGGGGTCGGCGAGCAAGCGTGCAAGCGCGGCGCTGACCGCAGTGGCGTTCGGCTCGGGCATCAGGCAGTTGACGCCGTCGACACAGAAGTCGCGATTGCCGTGCGCGTCGGTGCACACGACCGCGGCGCCGGTGGCCATCGCCTCCAGCGGCGGCAGCGCGAAGCCCTCGTGGACGGAGGTCTGGATGAACACGGTCGCCTGGTTGAACAGCTCGTTGACGTGCTCGTCGTCGGGCGAGACGACGTAGCGCACGCCATCGGCGGCCGCGATCCCCTTCCCGTGCGCAAGCTCCGGCTCGACCCCGAACAGGCACAGCTCCGGGCGCGCGCCTCTCCTCGCGCCCCGATCGAGCGCCCTCCACGCAGCCACGGTCAGCGGCAGGTTCTTCAGCGGGTTGGCGCGGCCGAGCGCGAGCACCATGTCTTCACGGCGCACCACGTCCGCCCGCGGGCAGAAGGTGTCGAGGTCTATTCCCGGCGGGATCAGCTCGGCGTCGAGTCCGAGCTCGCGCAGGCGCTCGCGATTCCAGGCGGAGATCGTCATGTAGCGAAACTCTGGCCGGTAGGAGTCGAGCACGGCGTGGCGGGCGTGCTCGTGGTCGGGGTAGTAGGAGGTCTCGATGTCCTGGACGAAGTACACGGGGATGCCGCGTACGACGCTCGCGCGCCACACCGGCGCGGCGGTCATCCACCACGTCGCCACCTTGATCGCATCGAGCTCGGCGAGCGCGCGGGCGAGCTCGTCGTAGTCGACGAAGCTGTGCACGGGGACGCACAGCGGGAACCAGTCGGGCGGGTCATCGAGCGTGTACAGCGACACCTCGTGGCCGCGCGCGGCCAGACGGTTGAGATGCTCGAAGATGTCGCGGTGCCCGCCGCCTACGCCTGTGCCCTCGGTCGCGTAGACGATTCGTAGGCGACCGAGGCGCGCGTTCGCGCTCGGTGCGACGGCGCCCGTACCGACGTCGACGCTAGTCCCCGGCCCGCCGCCGTCGGCGTCCGCGGGTGGGCCGGCGATTACCGAGCGCGCATCGAACAGCTCCGACCAGCGCTCCCAGAACAGCCGCTGGGACTCGCGCTCGCGCTCGCCGACGTCGGTGCCGCGGGTGACGGACTCGTGGTGCACGAGCCGCGCGGCGGGGAAGTAGAGCACGCCGAAGCCGGCCTGCCACGCGCGTAGGCACCAGTCGACGTCCTCGTAGGCCATCGGGTAGCGCTCGTCGAGCAGACCGACGCGCTCGATCACCTCTCTACGCACGTACATGCAGGCGCCGGTGATCGCGAGCGCGGGACTGGCCCGCCCTGCGGGGCCCCAGTCGGACGGCTTGAAGCGGTAGCGGTGGTCGAACCACTCGGGTGCGTCGCGGTTGCGCACGGTGCCGCCGAACTGGATGCGCCCGTCGGGGTACTGCAGCTGCGCGCCGACGATGCCGACGTCGGCGTAGCGGTCGGTCGCGTACTGCAGGCACTCGAGCCAGCTGGGCAGCGCTTCGACGTCGGAGTTCAGCACAACCACGTCACGCTCGGGGTCGCTGACGTGCAGGCCGCGGTTGACGTTGGCGGCAAAGCCCGTATTGCGCTCACCCTCGATCAGCACGTCGATGCCGTCGATCGCGCGCAGCGCGGCGACGTGCTCAGCGCCGCTGCAGTCGTCGGCGACGATCACGCGGGCCATACCCGGCCGGACCGTCTTCTTGATGCTGCGCACGAGCGCCCGCACGCGCTCGGCGTCGCGGTAACTGGGGATCACGATATCCACCGGCCGGCCGTGCGTGCGATACCAGGCGATGGCACTGCGCAGTTCCTGGTCGCGTGCGTGCGTGCGCAGCCGCAGGCGGCGCTGCAGTGGGGTGAAACGCAGCGGCAGGGTGATCGCCCGGAACAGCAGCGTGCGCAGGCCGAAGTACCTATACGTCAGGTAGATCCGCCGTCTCAGGTTCGCGAAGGCGCCCTGCGGGCGTCCCTCGATCGGGTTACTGCTCATCGGGAAAACGGTGGTCTAGATCCAGCGGCGCGAAGCCCGCGCGACGCTCGAGTGACAGCCGGCGCCTCGCTCGTGCGGGCAGGCGATCGGCGCGGGAGCCGAGCAGCGCCCCCGCGCGAGCGACAAGGTGATGGCGGCCGACCGCGGCGAGCGTCGCGCAGCGGCGTGCGCGCGAGACGCCCTGCCGGATCAGCTCCGCACGTGCCTGCCCGAGCTCCCCCCGTAGCTGGGCGAGCAGATGCGCGGGCGAGGCCGGCTCGCGCCAGCCGTATACCTCGCGCAGCCCCCGCCACTCATCGAAGCAGCGGCGCAGCTGCTCGCTTGTCGTGTAGGTGTGGGAGTGAATGACCGCGGCACGCGGCACGAATGCCTTGGCGTAGCCGGCACGCAGCATGTCGATTGCGAGCACCCTGTCCTCGGCGTAGGGAACCTCGCGGAACGGTACCTGCTCCCATGCCGCCCGCGCCAGGCACGCATTGGCGTCGGCGAAGAAGCCACGCCGGCCGACGAGCGCGATCGCCGGCAGCGATCGTTCGTGCTCGTGCAGCCGCTCCACCTGCGGGCTCCCGTCCGGGGAGAGCGAGGCGAACCATCGTTCGAGCTCGATGCGCACCGGCGCCGGCGCATGCGCGCGCGGGCGATAGGGCCCGTAGACGATCGCCACGTCGGCCGCCAGCTCGAAGCCTCCCAGCAGGTGCGCCAGCCAGCGTTCGTCGGCCGGCTGGGAGTCCTGGGTGAGCAACGCCACGTGCGCACCCGCCGCGGCGTCCATCAGCCGGTTGCGCGCCCCGCCGTGGGTGAAGCGCTCCGGCGCGATCTCGAGCACGCGCGCCCCGTGCGCGCGTGCGAGCGCGAGCGACCCGTCGGTCGAGCCCGAGTCGCACACCAGCAGCTCGTGCTCGACGGTCTGAGCCGCCAGCGCCTCGAGCACGCCGGCGAACAGCTCGCCGCCGTTGCGTACCGGGATGGCGACGCTCACGTCAGGCATAGAAGGCGGTCAGCGTCAGCAGCTGGGAGGCGTAGCTGAAGGCGACCATCGCGACCAGCAGCGCGACGCCAGCGATCAGCATGCGCCGGCGTCCGAAGGCGTGGAGCGCTCCCACGACGAGCGCGGCGAGCGGCCCAATCGCGGGGAAGGCGTAACGGCCGAATTCGGCGATCAGCGGTCTGGGCTGCGTGGTGTAGTAGGCGGCCTCAAAGCCAGTGACCACCGCGACCGGCATCGCGACTAGCACGAGCGCTTCGAGCCAGTGGCGCCGCAGCCAGCCCCACTCGCGGCGAGCCGCCCAGACGGCGAGGGGAACCGTGAAGACCATCGCGAGGAGGATCACGATATACACCCAGAGGGGGAAGAACACGTCGTACCAGCCGAAGGCCGCCCAGCCGCGCTCGACAAAGATCACGAAGCCGGGATCGGTGGTGAGCACAAAGCCCGACGGGGGTGGGAAGTAGCGGGGCATGAACGGCAGCCTCGGCAGTAGCGCCTGCCAGAGGTAGGCCAGGAAGCTGGGGATGTGGTGAAACGCTTCGGTGGCGGCGTTTGCATTGGAGCTGATCACCGCCGATCCCGTCGCCGAGGTGGTGGGCTGCAGGCCGCTGAGCACGTGGGCCGAGAACTCTCCGACGAACACCGCACCGAGCGCCAGCGCGACCCATGCGAGCAGCGCACTACGGCTGTGGTGGCGCCACAGCGTCGCGAGGAACACCAGCCCGGCCACCGGATACAGCGATAGCCCGGTGCCCTTGACGATCGGCAGCGCGATCAACAGCGCGCCTGTGAGCGCCCCCCAGGGGATCGTGATCCCGCGGCGGAGCATGCGGATCAGCAGCAGCTCGAGCGCCGCCGCCGCGGCGTTTACGCCGACATCGTTGTTGACGATCCCCGAGATGAACCCGTACATCGGCTCGTAGGCGACGAGCAGGGCGGCCAGGACCGCCAGCCACGGGCGGCCAGGCGCCAGCTCTCGCGCGAGCAGGAATGTGAACAGTACGGCCAACGCGCCAATCAGCGCCGAGCTCAGGCGCATGAGCGTCAGCTGCGAGAAGATCGAGTCGTGGCGAGTGAGCAGATATGCGGGGGACAGGGCGAGGTAGTAGAGCGGCCCGTGGGCGGCCGAGGTCGTATATCCACCGCCGTCGGCGGCGGGTGGATGCAGTGCAACCGCCTGTTCGTCATAGCGGCGCTGTTGGGAGGCTAACCACGGCGCCGTGCTGTCCCCAACCTGATGGTCGGTCAGGAAGCTCGTGTCTTCCAGCGCAAGGCCCTCCGCGCCCGACCAGCGCTGCAGCGGCGAGGCGGAGTCGCTGCTGGGCCCCTGCCCGCGTTCGACGAGCGACTGCACGTAGGCGAAGTGGTCGACCTCGTCGGGCCCCTGGAAGACCGGCGTGATCAACGCCCAACAGCAGGCGTTGACCGCCGCGATCACGAACAGCAGGGCCCCGAGACGGCGCCCTCTGCCTGTGACCGCGAGCGCGAGGCAGCGCACGGCCAGCAGCGCCATCGCCGGAAGCACCAGGAACAGCAGCAGCGGGTAGGTCCAAGCGCCGACGATCCCCGGGCGAAACAGGGCCGCGCGCGTGAAGATCGCACCCGCCTGCTGGAGATAGCTCTGCCTCGATCCTGCCGGCGGTAGATACCAAATTGCGATCCGCGCAGACAGCGGCGCTCCGCCCAGTGTGGGCGGCGAGGCTCCGGGCGTAGACAGCGGAGTGCCTCCCCACGCCACTGGACCGTCCGCGCGCACGCACAGCGACGCGGGTCTCGCCGCCGGGCGGGCGGGCATCCGCGGAATCGGAAAGTCCACGTTGCTGATGCGGTTCGCCGGTGCCCGCAGGGGAGCCAGCTCGGAGTGAAGCGAGTGTCCTGCCATGCTTAACACGAGCTGCAGCGACGGGCGCGCGCGTCTGGGAGAGATGACACGCAGGCGCACGATGGCGGTCTGGGCGGGCACTTCGAGATCGGAGACGCACAGCGGAACCTGGGCTGGCGTGGGCGCGAGGTAAGCCACGTCCTCGACGTTGTCGGTGCCGGTGTTGTAGAAGCGAGGTCGCAGGCAGTAGAAGGCGCTCAGTGCCACAAATGGCACAGCCGCGATCGCCGCCACCTGCCACACGCGACGATCGCCGGCGAACACCGCCGCCAGCATCCCGCGGACGGACTCCACGCTCAGCGCCGGCGCAACCCGAGGATGCTCAGCAGGAACGCCGAGAAAAAGATCTGGATCCCGACGATCACGAGCGTGGCGGCGATCACCGCCAGGTGTTCGTCAGCGAGCGAGCCGAAGCCGTGCGCGATCCACGTGGCCACGATCAAAGCACCCATGACCAACCCGACGAGCATGAACAAGCCGCCCAGGAGCAGGCCGTGCTCGAGGCGGAAGCGCGCGCGCATGCGGTCGAACCATGGATCCTGCTCGCCCATCAGATAGGTGCCGTACGCGTGCGCGCACAGCCCAAGCGCGAGCACCTGGGTCCCGACGATCATCAGCAGCGCGCCGCCGATCAACGCGTGCACCCCCCACGCGCGCCCGAAGAAGTCGAGACCCGCGCCCACGAGCACAACGATCAGCGTGCCCAGACCGGCGAGCGCCGCGCCGGGCACGATGAACAGGTGGTTGGGACTGTGCACGAGCAGGAAGCGCAGATGACGCCAGCCGTCGCGGAAGCTCGACAGCTTGCTTTCGCCGCCGCGTGGGTGGTATTCGATCGGGAACTCGGCGATCCGCAGGTTCTCCTTGGATGCCCGGATGACCATCTCCGAGGCGAACTCCATGCCGGTCGTGCGCAGGTCCAGGCGCGGCAGCACTTCACGGCGCAGCGCGCGCATGCCGCAGTGGGCGTCGCTGATGCCCGTGCGGAAGAACAGGTTGAGCAGGCCGGTGAGGATCGGGTTGCCGATGTAGCGATGCAGCCACGGCATGGCGCCCGGCTGGATGTTGTCCATGCGGTCGCCGATCACCATCTCCGCGCCCTCCTCCAGCGCCGCGACGAAGCGGGGGATCTCGTCGAAGTCGTATGTCAGGTCGGCGTCGGCCATCACGATGTAGCGACCCCGCGACGCCTCGAACCCTGCCAGGTAGGCGCTGCCGTAGCCGCGCCTACGCTCGACCACCACACGCGCGCCCGCCCGCTCGGCCAGGTGTGCGGAGTCATCCTCGGAGTTGTTGTCGGCGACCACGACCTCGCCGTGCACCCCCATGCCCACAATCGCCTCCAGGGCCGCAGTCACGCACGCCTCGATGTTCTCCGCCTCGTTTAGGCACGGGATCACCACCGACACCAGTGGCGCACCAGCGTCCTGGAGATCGGCCGTGGAAGGAGGGGTGCTTATCGGAGCGAGTGTGCTCAAGTGGCGCAGGGCGGTAGGTGCACCGACGAGATGAGATGCTAGCGGGATGCGCGTCTGCATCGTCTACGACTGTCTCTTCCCCCACACAGTCGGGGGCGCCGAGCGCTGGTATCGGGACCTGGCCGAGCGCCTCGCGGTCGAGGGTCACGAGGTCACATACCTGACGCTGCGCCAGTGGCAGCGCAACGAGTGCGCGCAGATCGACGAGCGGGTGCGGGTGGTGAGGGCAGGCCCGCGCATGGCGCTGTACACGGCGAGCGGACGGCGGCGCATCCTGCCGCCGCTCGTGTTCGGGCTGGGGGTGTTCGTGCACTTGCTGGGACGCGGACGTCGCTACGAGGTGATTCACACCTGCGCCTTTCCCTACTTCTCGCTGCTCGCGGCCGCGGCTGTGCGCCCGCTGATGGGCTTCGACCTCGTGGTCGACTGGTTCGAGGTGTGGAGCCGCGCCTATTGGCGCGAATATCTCGGCGTGGCCGGCGGCCGCGTCGGCGAGCTCGTGCAGCGCCTGTGTGCGCTCGTTCCACAGCGCGCGTTCTGCTTCTCCGAGCTCCACGCCGAACGCCTGCGCAAAGCGGGACTGCGCGGCCCGGTGACGGTGCTGCGCGGGCTCTACGCCGGGAGCACCGAGCCGCCGACGCCGCGCCCCGCCGCGCCCGTGGTCCTGTTCGCCGCGCGGCTGATCCCCGAGAAGCAGGTGACGCTGGCGGTCGCCGCGATGGCGCTCGCCGCCGCGCGGATCGCGGGGTTGCGGGGCGAGTTCCTCGGCGACGGGCCCGAGCGTGTGGCGCTCGACGCTGCGATCGCCGCACATGGGCTGCAGGGGGTTGTCACGGCGCGTGGCTTCGCCGAGACTGCGACCGTCGATGCGGAGATGCGCCGCGCGACATGCATGCTGGTGACCTCGCGTCGCGAGGGCTACGGCCTGGTCGTCGTGGAGGCCGCCGCCAGGGGCACGCCGAGCATCGTCGCGGCCGGTGAGGACAACGCCGCCACCGAGCTGATCGAGGAGGGCGTCAACGGCTTCGTAGCGGCGAGCGCAGAGCCCGCGCAGATTGCCGACGCGATCGTGCGCGTCCACGAGGCCGGGGGCACGCTGCGCGAGAGCACCGCGCGCTGGTTCGCCGAGAACGCCCAATGGCTGTCGCTGGAGTCCTCGCTGCGCAAGGTCCTCGACTCCTATGCCGCGGGTGCATCCTTCGGCGCTCCCCCCGGGCCGCGAGACTCGCTCGGAACCTCCGATCCGAGCGTGCGCGCGTAACTGGCGAGCGTTAGGCGCGCAGTGCGCTCCCAGGTGAACTCGCGCGCGCGCTCCAAGCCACGAGCGCGCAGGGTCTCGGCGAGCACGGGATCGCTCAGCAGGCGCTGCATTGCCGCTCCGATGGCCCCCTCATCGCGGGGATCGAACAGCAGCGCCGCGTCGCCCGCGACCTCCGGCAGCGAGGAGGCGTTCGAGCAGGCCACCGGCACGCCGCGCGCCATCGCCTCGAGCACGGGCAGCCCGAAGCCCTCGTACAGCGACGGGAAGATGAAGGCGTCGGCGATCGACCACAGGCCCTCCAGCTCCGCACTTGACACCCAGGCGGGAAAGCGCACATCGTCGGCGACACCGAGTGCGTCGGCACGCCTGCGCAGCTCGAGCTCATGCGCGGTCGGATAGCCGGGAAGGACGAGCACGGGACGGTCCTTGCGGTCGAGCTGGGCGAGCGCCCCGATCAGTGCGTGCAGGTTCTTGTGCGGTCGCTTCGCCGACAGGCTCAGCAGGACGCTGCGCTCGCCGAGCTCGAAGCGCGCGCGTACATCGCGCTCAGGTGGCGGCTGCTCACGCTGAACGGTCCCCAGGCCGAGTGGCACCACGTCGATGCGCCGCGAGAGAACCCCCAGCAGCTCCACGAGGTCGTCGCGCGTGCTCTGCGAATCGGCGATCACCCGATGCGAGCGACGAACCGCGCCCGGCACGAGCACCCGCATGCCCTTGTCGCGCAGTCCCGCGTGCGCATCCGGGAAGCGCGCGTAGATCAGATCGTGCACGGTCACCACGCGGCGAAAGCGCCCCCACACCGGAGCGGTACTCGCCAGGCTGTGCACGAGATCGACACCCGCTCGGGCAGCCAGCCGCGGCAACAGCGCCTGCTCGCCCAACACCCACTGCACGCGGTTGCGGGCGTTCACGGGCACGGTCACAGCCGGCAGCAGCTCACCCCACGGCCCGTCGCCGGCGGCGGCCGCCTCGCGATTGATGAATGCGGTGAAACGCGTTTCGGGCGCGGTGGCGACCAGCATTGGGACCAGCTCGCGCGCTACGACCTCCATGCCGCCGGTCTCGCCGGGCACCAGGAAAATCAGATTCAAACCGACGTGCATTGCGCCGACAGGAGGCTAACGGAGCTACGACGATGTCAGATCGCCGTCCTCCCGGCTGGTAAGCGCAGCGATGTCCCGCAGGTCCTGCTCGCGCCCCGCGGCCAGCTTCATGCGGATCAGGTCGTCGCGACCGACGAAGCGGAGCGACTGCTCACCGACCTCTGCAGTGACAGCCTGTTCGCACATCTGCGCCCATGAGCGTGCGCCCTTCAGCTGGGCTGTGTCGGTCCATACGTCGAGGCCGCCGGCTCGCGTGGCGAGGCCGAAGTTGGCCCCGTCGTGCAGCTGTGCAGCATCGGTCGGATCGATGCCGAGCAGGTGTGCGTCCACGCCCTTCAGCCGGGCATGCAGCTGCTTGAGTGCCGCGGCCAGACGTTCGAGGTTGCCGGCGTCGGGCGCGACGATCACGTCGACGTCCTGGGTGGTGCGGACGTGTCCATACGCCTGTACGGCGACGCCGCCGATGATCAGGTAGTCGACCCCGTGGCTGTTGAGCGCACGGAAGATCTCGACGGGATCGCTCGGGGTGTCATCCGCCGGCCCACTCGGCTCAATCGGCGGCCCGCTCGACCGCAGCGGCGGCCCACTCGGCTCAACCGGCAGGTGCGGACGCCGCGGCGGGCTCATTGCCTGCCCGAGTTCGCGACACCTGTCAGTCGTCCAGCGAAGCGATTCCATGCCAACGAGCGCTCGAGCCGCTCGCTCATCGTCTGTGCCATCGAGTCCGCCAGATGATCTGGGTCGAAGTCGCCGTCGATTCGTCGCACGCTCAACTCCAGCCGCTCGCCCATCGCGGCTAGCAGGCGCTGAATCGTGTCGATCGAGGACGAGGTCTCGTCGCGCTCCACCCGACTGACCGCGTTCTGTGAGGTGCCGGCTCGCAGGGCGAGCTGCGCCTGGGTGAGACCATGACGCTCACGCGTCGAGCGGATCAGCGTACCGGGGCTCATGGCGACTTTAATATACCAGATCGGGTATATATAATTCGCGCCGTCAGCGGCCCAGATCTGCGACCAGAGACTAGGATGGGCCACCCTGCCGCTCACAATTGACATCGTGATCCCGACGTCGGGGCGCTATGACCTGACGGGAAACTGTCTTTCGCACCTTGCGCGACAGACCCGTGCGCACACGGTGATCGTCTCCGACAACGGTGGCGACGGTGAGGCCGCCGAGCGCGTTCGCCGCGAGTGGCCGGCAGTCCGGCTGATCCGATCGGCGGACGCGTTGAGCTTCGCCGCCGCATGCAATCGCGGTGTAAGCGCCGGCGACAGCGATGTGGTGGTGCTGCTCAACAACGATGTGTACTGCCGTCCCGACTGGCTCGAGCGTCTGGTGGCGCCGCTGGAGGCCGAGCCGCGGACAGGCTCTGTCGCGTGCCTGCTGGTGGCCCCCGGCGAGCGCGTGATCGACAGCGTCGGGCTGTGTGCCGACAGCACACTCGCGGGCTTTCCGCGCCTGGCGGGCCTGCCGGTCGCTAGCGCCGGCGACGCGCGGCCTGCGCTCGTGGGACCGGCGGGCGCAGCGGGCGCATACCGGCGCACTGCGTGGACTCAGGTCGAAGGACTCGACGAGGCGATCTTCGCCTACGCGGAGGACCTCGACCTGGCGCTGCGCCTGCGCAGCGCCGGCTGGAGCGCTTCCGCGGTGACCGCTGCTGTGGGGATGCACCTGGGCTCGGCCACGCACGGGCATCGGACGGCCTGGCAGCGACGCCACGCGGGCTTCGCGCGCGGCTACCTGCTGCGTCGCTACGGCGTGCTGAAAAGCCGCCAGGCAATGCGCGCGCTCACCACCGAGGCAGCGGTCGTTCTCGGCGACGCGGTGCTCTCACGCGACCTCGCGGCGCTGGCGGGGCGACTGCAAGGCTGGTGCGCTGCGGACGGTCTGGAGCACCGCAGCGCGCCGGCCGATGCGCTCGACACGGAGATCGGGATGCGCGACTCATTCGCGCTGCGCACGAGCGTGTACGCGCGCCGCTGAACCTACGCATACTGCGGGTACAGCACGTGTGACCCGCGCGCGTGGCGAGCCTGTGCGCGCCGCTGGGCTCAGACGCGCGCGCCCGCTCGGCGACTCGCGCGCAGCGGCGCCAGCTCGAACAGAAGATGCTCGGCGCGCGAGCCGTGCCACGGCAGCGAGCTCTCGATCGCGGCATCCAGCTCGCGTGTGCCGACCACGCGCGAGCCCTGGATCACCCGGCGCGCGCGCAGAGCGTCGGGCAGCCTCGCCAGCAGCTCGACCCAGGCGCGCAGGTGCTCGCTGAGCATCCCGTCGCGCGCGCTGGCGGCGAGCCCCAGCAACTGGTTGATCGCGATCTTCCAACCGTGACGCAGGAGCGCCTCCAGCGGGAAGTCCTTGGCGATCAGCAGCAGCGCGTTGCGACGCTGCAGCCGCCCGTAGAAGCCCTTGCGCCGGCCGGTGGTCGCGCCACCCATGTGGTATCCGACGGCCGTGGGCACATAGCGCGAGGCGAACCCGGCGAGCTGCGCGCGCACGCCCCAGTCGACGTCCTCCAGATAGGCGAAGAACGACTCATCGAACGGACCGACCACGTCGAAGGCGCTGCGACGGTAGAGCGCTGCGCCTGCGCTCGCGGCGAACACCGCCTGCGCCGCGTCGAAGCGACCGTCGTCGGGCATCCCGTGGCCGCGGTTGATGACGGCGCCTGACCACAGCATGAGATCGCCGGCGGCATCGATTGTCGAGCGGTCGTCGAAGCGCAGCAGCTTGCCGGTGGCGGAGACTGCCTCCGGGTGGGCATCGAGCGCCCGCGTCAGCTCGATCAGCCAGTCTGGCTCGAGTTCGACGTCGTTGTTCAGCAGCGCCAGGAGCTCGGTGTTGGTCGCTGCGACCGCACGGTTGAGCGCAGCAGCCACGCCCACGTTGTCGGCGATCTCGAGCACCTCGACCGTCGGCCAGCGGGCGCGAACGTACTCGGGTGAGCCATCGCTCGAGCCGTTGTCGATCACGATCGCGCGCGCCTGCTCGACGCCGCGCAGCGCGAGTAACGAGGGGAGCACGATGTCGAGCAGCTCGCGTCCATTGTAGTTGAGCACCGCGACGGTGACCCGTGGCTGCGGGTCGCTCATCGACGATCCTCGGCGCTGCCGGCGGCCGCCGCTGAAGTGGGTGCAGCGGCCGCGGGCACGCCCCAGGTCATGTGTTCGAGCTGCACCCGCCGCCGGGCGTCCGCGCGATCGTATTCCCGGGTGCGATTGTCGGCGATCAGCTGGTTTGCCTGCCCGCCGCTGCGGAACGTGGCGCTTTCCCGCCAGCGCTCGGGAGGATAGGCGAGCGCATCGCGGCCGACGACGAGCAACTGCAGATCACGGTCGCGCAGCTGGCGGGATATGCCCTCGCGCCCGCTCTCCAGCCGCCAGGCCTGCAGCTTGGTGCGCGGCGCAGGCCAGTCGAGCGATCTCAGCAGCTCGCGCGTCATCGCAAAGCCGTTCGTGCGAATGTGAGGGTTGGGGAAGGGATCGAAGTCGCGCCGGAAGGGCCGCAGTGGCCGCGGAGCCGCAGAGTAGGCGCTCTCCAGGGAGCCCGCCGTGCCCACCATACCGACGCCCGGCGCGTGCAGTGGAGCGTCCAGCAGCCTCAGCCAGCTCTCGTGCAGGATCGCGCTGTGGGAGTTCACGAAGCAGTAGCGCTCCGTGGGCGCAAACTCGACCGCCTGCCGATACGCGGCGAGGTCCAGCACGCGGTCGGGGAGACGCAACTGCTCGTGATCGACCGGCTCCAGGGCGCGCTGCCAGGCGCCGAGATCCTTCCCGGCGGGAAAGCCGTTGAACAGCACGAGCAGACGGTGCGCGACACCCGCCGGGTGACGACGGTAGGACTCAATGAAGCGCGCCAGCGGCTCTGGCCCGAGCGGTGCCCACACGAGATGCACGACCGCGATCTCCGGACTCTCCACATGCATTTCCAGCGGCATCCCTCAGCGGCCTTCGCGCACGGCGGCTGTGAGCTGGGCGGCGGTGACCGTGCGCGTGCGCTGCACCAGCGCGCGCTTTCTCAGCGTGGCGGGAACGCCGCGGATCGCATCGCGCCAGGCGCCCAGCAGCAGCGCGAGCTTGCGCTCGCGCACAGCCAGCACGAAGATCTCCGCCTGTCGCAGCAACAGCCGGGGCAGATGCACCAGCAGCAAGCCCAGTGGGTAGTTCTTCAGGACCAGCCAGATCCCGTTGCGCCAGATCTGGTATCGCGTGAAGTCCGTCTGTCCCGCGCCGAGCGTCGCGCTGCCGAGGTGATAGGCGATAGCGCTTGGCACGTAGCGACATGGGAAGCCAGCCAGCTGTGCGCGAAAGGACCAGTCGACGTCCTCATTGAAGGCGAAGAAGTCCTCGTCCAACGGGCCGACGACGTCGAGCGCCGTGCGCCGGTAGACGGCGGCGCCAGCGCAGGCACCGAAGATCGGCTGCGGCTGCTCGTACTGACCGATGTCGCGCTCACCGTGCCCACGGCGCCAGCCCACTCCAGCCCAGTGAAAGGTGTCTCCAGCACCGTCGAGCACCTCGCGCTTGTGGAAAGAGAGCAGCTTGGGACAGGCTGAGCCGGCTGTCGGATACGCGCGCAATGTTGCCACGAGCTCCCCGAGGAAGTCGGGATCGAGCTCCATGTCGTTGTTGAGCAGGCACACGAACTCCGAGTGCGCTGCGGCGAGACCCGCGTTGAGCCCGCCGGCGACGCCAACGTTCTCCGCGAGCGCGAGCACTCGCACGGTCGGCCAGTGCCGGCTTAGATATGCGAGTGAGTCGTCGTGGGATCCGTTGTCGACCACGACGATCTCGCTCGGCGTATGGCGCTGGGCGAACAGCGAGGAGAGGATCCCCTGGAGTAGCTCTCGACCGTCGTAGTTGAGCACCACGGCGGTCACTGTGGAGGACTCGGGCACGGCGCGGAACGTTAGCTTCCGCGAGACTGGCTGCGGCCTTCGCGAAGCTGACTGCGCCACCAGTCGACCGTCGCCGCGATCCCTGACTCGAGCGGGATACGCGGCACGAACTGCGTGCCTTCGCGCAGGCGAGCGACGCTGCCGACGAGCTCCCTGGGATCTCCGGGACGCGCCGGCACGCTGCCAAACCGGACCAGCTCGGGAGTGCCGGCGGCCTGTGCCACGAGCTCGATCGCATCGCGCAGCGTGACACCCACACCGGAGGCGACGTTCACGGGCCCGCACACATCGCTGTCGAGTATTGCGGCGAACGCGCCGGCGACATCCTCGACATGCAGGAAGTCGCGTACGAGCGCGCCATCGCCAACGTCAGCCGGGCGACCCTCGAGTAGCGCGCGCGCGACGTACGCAATCAGGCGACGCTCGTCCTCACCCGGCCCGTAGAGCAGAAACGGCCGGCCCCACGCGAGCTCGAACGGGATGCGCTCGGCGAGTCCGCCGGCCACCCGCCGCGTCGCGTCCTTGGCCAGCCCATAGAGCGTCGTCGGCTCGAGCGGCGTCGTACCCTCGACGCACGGCGACTGCGTCCACGCGTATTCGGCGCAAGTGCCCGCGCACACAGCGCGCTCGCCGCCGCCGTCGGCAAAGCCACGCAGCAGCTCGAGCGTGGCGCCGACCCAGCTCAGATTCGTGCTCGCCTCCCAATAGGAGCCGTGCTCGGTGTACCAGGCCAGATGCACGAGGCACTCGGGACGCACGTCGCCGAGCAGGCGCGTCGCCGTCCCCTGAGACAGCAGGTCCGCGACGTGCCATGTGACCGCCTCGGCGCTCGCATGCGACGCGGGCGTCGTGGCGACGGCGTGAACGTCGTCGCCACGAGCCGCGAGCAGCGCCAGCAGGTGACGGCCGATGAAGCCACGTGCGCCGGTGACGAGCACGCGCCGGCTCACGGCGTGCTCACGTGGCTTAGTTTCGCCATCGCGCGCCCACGATAGCGAGGACACTATTCTGTCCGTCGCTCGCCGATGAAGATCTCCGTCCTATTGCCGACACGCAACAGGCTCGACTACCTCAAGCTCGCGATTGAGACAGTCCGCCGCCAGGACGATCTCGATTGGGAGATAGTGGTGTCGGACAATGACTCCAGCGAGGACATCGCGGGTCACGTAGCATCGCTCAAGGACGAGCGCATACGCTACGCGCGAACGTCGGGGTTCATACCGGTGACCGAGAACTGGAACGCGGCGCTCGCGATGAGCAGCGGCGACTACGTCGTGATGATGGGTGACGACGACGCCCTGCTACCCGGTTATCTGACTGCGATGCGCCAGCACGTCAAGCGCTTCGAGCGTCCTGATCTTATCTACGTGGGATCGCTGCTGTTCACCTATCCGAGCGTCGATCCGAGCCACCCAAACGGGTTTCTAACGGCCAACTCATACGCGGAGTTCTTCGGCGACGGGTCGGTCCCGTTCCTGCTCACGCACGAGCATGCCCTCGCCGCCGTGCGCAGATCCATGGAGTTTCGCCATGTGTTCAACTTCAACATGCAGCTGTCGCTCGTCAGCCGCAGGTTGATCGACGAGCTGCGACCGCACGGAGAGTTCTTTCAGTCACCTTTCCCGGATTTCTACGCAACGTGTGTAGCGCTGCTTAAGGGTGAGCGAATCGTCGTCGATCCGCGCCCGCAGGTGGTGATCGGCGTCACCCCCAAGTCCTACGGATTCTTTCACCTCAACGAACGCGAGCGCGAGGGCCGTGAATTTCTCAATGCCGACGGCAACGGGCCCACGCAGCTGCCGGGCACCAACATCAACGAGGGGTGGCTGCGAGCAATGGAAACGGTCGAGGTCAACTTTGGCAACGAGTTCGGCCTGCGTGTGAGCAGGCGACGCTATCGCCTGGTGCAGGCCGGCCATGTTTATACGCGCCAGTTTCGCGGCGTCGGCTCGAAGGAGGAGCTGGCCGATCTCAACGCCAGCTTGAACGTCGGCGAGCGCCTCTTCTTCAAGAGCGCCAACGCCGCCGCGAAGACCCTGGCGCGACTGCTGCCCAAGCGCCTTTGGGACACGATCTCTCGGCGCGCGCTCGGACAGTATCCAGCGTGGGAGCAGACTCGGGAGGAGGGGCGCCATGGCGACGTGCTCGACGTGTTCGAGGGCTGGCAGACGAAATGAGTGGAACCGTATGCTCACTCTCCGGCTCAGAGACTATGCGCCTTTTCTCCCGATGGAGCCTTACCTCTTTTTCTTCTTCCCTTTCGTTTTGGCGTGTTTGTGTTTCGGTTTGAGCTTGACGGGGCATTCTGTGACGGTGATCGGGGTGGTCTGAGTGATCGTCACACCGTTCTGCCCAACCAGCTTCGTGGGGATCACCAGCGCCCGCCGTACCGTCTTCTTGACCTTCACCACCACGTGCCGCAGACGCCCGTGGACGCGCTTGGTGACGCGCTTGCGTACCGTGATCGTTTCCATGGGTTCGCACAGGCTCCCGTTTGCTGAGAGTACGGAGTGCGGCCCTTTCGGAAAACTCGCTTCGAAGCTGGTGACGGGCGCATCTGGGATCGTTTCGAAGTTGGAGTAGGTGATCCCGTGTTTGATGTCGGTCTTGCCATCCAGGACGATCTTGACGCCCTCGCCCTGTAGCACGAACTCAAGATCGGGGAATTCGCCGCCGCGAGCAACGAGGTATGCGGGTCCGGTCAGCGGGACCTTCAGCAGCGGCGTGACCGCGGTCGCCATGCCAACGTCCGAGCCTTCCGGGCATCCCGCCGGGTTCGCGGCGAACTGTGCTTGAGTGCATGCCTGTTGTAGCGTCGTCAGCCTGGACGGCAGCGAGACCGGCAACTGTAGGTCGACCTTCGCGAGGTCCGCTTCGCCTTCTTGCTGGGTCTCTTTGACGGTCAGGCTCGCCCCGCCGGCTTTGCTGGGCTTGCCCTGGGTGGAGAACGCAAGGAACGGCTTGAACGGCAGGCTCTGGCAGCCCGTGGCCTGGAACGCACTGGCGACCGCCGCCTCGGCACCCTGTGCGCCAGTGATCTGGCCGGTGATCTGCTGCGGGCTGCAGTTGGTGGGGTTGCGCATGAAGCCTTCGTGATTGATTTCGACGTTCGCACGGCGCAGCCGGAATGGCACGCCATCCCGGGACTGTGGGATCGCGTTTTCGACCGTGACCTGCCCCGTGCTTTCGTTGATGTCGATCGCGGCACGCACGACTTCGTTGCCGAGGTTGAACGGCCCCGCAACCGCGGGCACCACGATCGACAGGCCAAACGGCCCGCCGCCGTAAGGCCCCGTGAGGTATACCCGTCCGCCCGTGACCGATAGGGGTTCCGTGCCCGGTCCCGCGAGGACACTCGCGATACCCACCTGGCTTTCAGGGCCGCACTGCCCCGCGGCTGCCTGGGGTTCTTCACAGAGGGGGATGTCGGCGATCTTGCCCTCCAGCCCGAGTGGCAGCTTCACGCCTAGTTTTGCGAGGTCCTGTTCGCCGTCTTCGCGGGAGAACGACAGCCTAAACAGTGGGTACCCGCCGGCCTGCGAGCTCGCGGTCCCCGCTGTGAAACCCGGCGAGAACCTGCTTTCGCAGCCACCGATTGCGAACGGCGCGGACGTCAGTGTCGCGTTGGGTGTCCCAGACGGTTCGCCGGGTGCGGGGGTATGCGACCACGGTTCGAGCACGGCGGCAGCGGTGAAGCTGCCACAGCTCTGCGGGTTCGCCAACGGTGCCCTTTCGCCGCCGTGGACATGCACCCGTAGATCACCGAACGGGAACTGCGGGCTTTCGACGAACGTGCCCGTCAACTGCCCCGTCGCGAGGTTCGCTGAGCCGGTGCCCGCGAGCTTGACGATCACCCCGTCGCCTTCCAATTCCACATACAGCCCGTACAGTTCGCCGTTACCAGCACTTGCGGGGGTGCATTCGTTCTGGCCCGCCCCGCCACACTTCGGCTGCGCCACGAACACGCGTCCCTGCAGCGGCGCGATCCCAGGGTGTTCTTCACAGGCTTTCTCGCCTTCTTCTATCTCCCCTTCGCTGTTCGCGCGATTTGCCAAAAGCGGCGTGCACGCTTCTACCGACCCGAGGATGGAGGCGGCTGGACAATGCCCCGGCGCGGTGTGATAAAAGCCATCGCCATAGCGGCCTCCAACGCCACCCCCACGCCCATCGCCGCGTTCTGTGGCTTCGGGGTCCCCGAGATCCTGGCCGCGTGGGCCAATATCGTCGCTACCGATATTGATCCCATTCGGCCCCTTTTCCTGGCAGCCTTCTAGGCCGTTCGCGGCCGACGGGGAGATCGTGACGCCCGGCGGCAGCGTTATCGTCGCGTCCTTCAACGCGGGTGTCGCCGGTTCGCTGAAGGATTCCGCCTGCGGGATGTGCACACCTCCGCTATACGCCGAGGGTGTATCGGTCTGGGAAGAGCCTTCCTGCGTCGATCCCGACCCCGCCGGGCTAGGCGCCAATTCGAATGAGGGGTCGAACCGCAACGCACCGCACCCCGTCAACTGCGAGTACACCGGCGCCTGTCGTTCTCGTTCTTCTTGCTGCGGCTTGTCTGGGTTAAGGTTTTCCCACGATTCAAGTGCGATGTGGCTCGAGAGATCCTCAGTAGCTTCCGCTGGCGGAGCTGTATCTGCCGAGCAATCCGAAGGGTCACTCAAGAACGCCGTTTCATCCGAGGTGTCGCCATTCACCGCCCCCGGATCGCCAAACAACGTCAGCGTCGAGTGCGTCGTTTCGAGCACTGAGGGTATCCCTGGGATGATCGCGCGCACGCGGTAGCCCTCAGGGGTATGCACGACACTCGCATACACATAGACGGCTACGTTCGAGAACGCAAACCCAAACACCGCGGGATAGCCCCCCTCGGGCACCATGTTATACACCGCCGCGCAACACGAGCCTCGGCGGCCGCTGAAACCCCATTCTCCAGGGTCGAAGGCACCTGCGGTGACACCGAACACGCCAACCTCGCTCCCGCGCGGACAGCTACCTTCCTCGCCTTCTTCTAGCGCTGGCTGTTCACACTTTTCTGTGGCCTGCGCGTCCGCGATCAGACCCAACGGCAGTTCCACGCTAACGCTCTTTACGTTTTCCACCGGCCTAAAGAGTTTCTGAAATCCTTCACTGCTCGGCGGGGTCGTGACGACCGGGATCCCGAGATTCTCCGTCATTGTCCACGGGTGCTCGCCCGCTTCACTCTTGGGGGATCCTTGCGGCCCGGCGGGTTCGAAAGCGAATTCGTTTACACCAAATCCGGGCGTCGTGGTGTTCACAGGTGTTTCTAGGACCGTAGAGATAGGCGCTACGGCACCGCCGCCTTCGATCGTCACCTTGTTCCTCACCATACCTGCGGGTACCGCAGCCAAAGGCGTCGAAACGATAATATCGAGAAACTGCGCATAATGACCCGCGGCGACGGGTTCGCTGAGCGTGCACGTTGCGGACGTACTGTCAGGCACTGCGGGCAGACAACTCCACGCCCCTTCGCTTTCAGGGACACGCTGTGTCACGAGCCCCGCAGGCAGTTCATCTTTGACCGTGATTGTCCCCACCGATTCGTCTTCGCCGACGTTCTGCACCAGCAGCTGGTAGCGATCGCACTTCCCTTCTTCTTCGCAAGCCAACGCATCGCTCGCGGAGAAAACAGTCGGCTCAGCGATTACATGGGCCGCCCAGGCGACCGTGCCGTCCGCGCCAGCCGACGCGGTGAAAACCATCATCACAAGCATGATCGCCGATAGGCATATCGCCGGCGCACCCACCCGGCTTCCGTCAACCGCTCCCGCTCTAACTCTCATCATTATTTGCCCCTCCGGCTTGACTTCCTGGCGCCCGCTGTTCTCGCGCCGTAGCGCCTCCTCGCCGCCGACTCACACGCGGCTCGCCTGTGCCTGGGCTCTCGCTTGCACGCCTTCAGCGCGGCCGTGAGCCGTTGCGCGCGCGTCAAGGGCCGCACGGCTTTCCCAGCCAACACGGAACCCAACGGCGACAGCGGCGGCGAACTTCCCACGTCTTCAAACGACTCACCCGCGGACGGCGGGAGCGACTGCTGCCCCAGCTGCGAATTGACACACGCTTCACCGACACATCCGGCCGGCGGGTCTGGCGTCGGGAACCCACCATCGATCCGCGCATCATAGATATCGTATTGCGTATCGACGTCCTGCAGCAGCAGGGAATCAGCCGTCGCGAAGAACGCGTCCTGCCCCGATGCGTCCAGTCCGTTCGAGAGCGCATTCCGCGTGTTCACACCATCGGATAGCAAATACACTGCCCCATCGTCGATCGAGCCGCCGCTGTGATACTCATACACGCTCGTCACGCCTTCCGCTGTTTCCACTTTCGACGTCAACGCACCACCACTGATAAACATCACCGTCGAGCCGTCATCGGAGACCGCGCGCCCTGTCTGTGCTTCCGTGGCCGAGGGCCCGTCACCTTCCTCATAGAACGGCGCCTCGATAACCGACCCGTTTTCGTTCGCGCTTTTCATCTCCGGTTCTTCGCCTTCTCCGATCGAGACCCGTGCGAGCTGTTCGCTTTCCGCGTCGTACTCAAACACCTGCGACTGTTCGATTGGGTCCCCTCCCATCAGATCGGCAATGCTGTCAAACACGAGAAAACGACCATCGGGCGTCGCCTGCACCGGCCGTAGATCTTCGGCGCCCCAGTCTTCGCTATCGCCTTCCGCCAGGGTCGCTATGAACGCCACCCGCCCGCCAGGATATGCTGCGTCGCGCTCAAACACATACAGGTTATCGCGACCCTGTTTCGGGCGGCATAGCGAGCCCTTCGTTACCGGTTCCGCTTTGGCTTCCTGTTCTTCGGCCCCCGTTTCTTCGAGTTTTTCAGCTGAGCCGAGGCCTGCGAGGCATTTTCCTTGGACTCCTTCGCGCGGGCCTTTAGTCAGAAGGCCCCGCGCTACGAAATACACATGTGAGCCGTCCTCCGAGACGCGCGCGACACCCTGCACCTCCGGTTCAGCCGAGCCCGTCGAGACACGCACGATCCTACCCGTGCCTTCGTTGCTTTCGGGATTATCGAAGTCATACTCATACAGGTTCATCCCTTCAGCCCCCGAGAGCAATTCTTGTTCGGTTAGGAAGAACACCTTCGAGCCATCTTCGGAGGCCCCGGCGAATGTCCCTTCCCTTCTTCCGTCCGCGACGGTCGCTGGAGTTTTGCATTGCGCGCACGCCCGCGATGACGGCTCAGAGATTGGCACTGTCTGCACTTGGTCAAGCCGCGCAAACAATTCGTTGGCTTCCGGCGCTTCCGCCGACGGTTCGTCTAGCGGGCACCTGCTCCGGCTCGTCGCAGTGAAGAACACCGTCGCACCGTCCGCAGAAACGGCGTTATAGTCATCACGCAGTGAGCCGAGATACGTTCCACAATCGCTGATGAGCTGTCCCGCCGGCCGTGGCTCTCCATTCACGATCGTGCTGCCGTCGCTGACCCCAACCAGTGTCGGTCGCGCCTGACCTCGACCGACATACTCATACAACGAAGTATCGTCCGGTTCGAGGTGCGTCGTATCGCCGGGCCACGTCAGGCCGGTACCGCCGGACACCGTAAAGAGGACATGAGACAGATCGGCCGACGCGTCCGCATAGTAGAGATCAATGCCGTAGTCGGGGAATCCCTGATATCCACCGGCGGGCGGTCCCTTTTCTGCCGCTGGCGGTAGCAGCGACCCGATCTCTACCAGTGACCCGTCCGCTTCGCGCACATACAGATCCTCGGCGAAAATCGACTGTGAGCCGGTACGCAACAGCCACAACGTCGACCCGAGATTGGGGCTCACGGCGATAAATTTCTGGGATGGAAATAGCGACTGCGGCGGATTGATCGCCGAGGTGACCCATCCCGACCCCGAACGCGAAAACTCATAGTACTGGCCCGGAGCCCCGCCGGAGCCGCTTTCTGTTTCCCCGAAGATCCCCAACGAATGTACAAGCACACTCGTGCCGTTATCCGACAGCGCGTCCGCGCTCAGTCCGTCGCCGTCCTTGAATGGAGGAGAGACCATCTCATACGCTCGGCAGTCAGGAAGATAGGGTCTGAAACCCGGCAAAGCTTCGTTGGGGCAGCCCGCCATGTTCGCATCCCCCGCCGCGGCCGTAGCCGATGCCAGCAACGGCATCAGAACACCGAGTGCCACCCCGGCACACAGCCGAGCATACCTGCACAACACCCTTGAATCCGTCCACATAACCAGCGAACCCCTCTCTACCACTCGAAAACCCGACCCAACCCAGCAAATACACGGTGGGACCCAAGCATTATGCTTGGGTCCCACCGCAAGCATCGCTGCGTCAAGTTACACTAACTACGGTAACGCACTCCATTTTGTGTTTTCTTCAGTTTCTAACGTAGTACCTGTAACTTTCGCCAGTAAGACTAACGCGGTACCTACCTCTCTTGATGCCAGCAGCCCGAAGGCCTTCAGCCCAACTGATACTGCTGAGCCTACTCCCGCTTTCACTAACCATACTTCAGAGATTGCCGTGGTCGGGAACCTGGTCAGTCCTGATTTGAATTCTTCTGATTTGTTCGGTAATTCAACTGGTACTTCTTTTTCATTTAGGACTTCTGCAGCTGCCGAACCTTCCACGGGAGTTGTTGTAAATGTACATTTCCCGCCCGTTTCGGCTTTGAATTTCAGTGTCACGAATGATGTGCCGGTGAGCGGGGAGAACTCTGTCAAGAGTTTTTTCCCAGCTTTACCGTTTTCTACGTTCTCCACCAGCTCCGATTTGATCGGGTTTGTCGTTACTTCTTTACCTTCGACGGCGCATTTAGTGCCGTTGCCGGATACGGTACAACCTGTGAAGTGAGCGACCTCGTTGTCTGTGCCCGGTTCTCCTGCGTTAGAACCTAAGATCACACCTGTCTCGAACGGGAAGTTCAGACCCGTGCATGTGACCACCACGCCTGCGCCGGGCGTTTCGAGTTTGAGTGTCTGTCCCGCTTCTCCTTCTTTATATATTTTTGTGGTGATGAAATGTGTCTTACCCGCCGCGAGCCTCGTGCCTTCGACGGTCCAGAACGGTGCTTCTTCGGCCTGCGCCACCGACGCCGCCACGACACTCAGCGCGAACACCGCGAGCAGCGCCACTCCTATCAATCTCAACCGTTTCATTCCGCTACCTGCTCCTTTTCGTAATGGAGCATCACAGGCAGCCGAAGACTCTCTATAACTGGGGATCGTAACGGCACAATCCATTCTCACAACTGGTGTTTCTGACTGCCGCGATAATCGCCGGCGGCCTAGCACCGAAACAACCGAGACCAGTGGGACTGACGCCGCCGAAACGCCACCAACCTCTGAGAGCTTCCTGCACATTGCCTATCCGCTCCTGTTCTTTTGGGAGCAACCTGTCTAACAGACTCCGTACCTGTGGCGCAACGCCACTTCAAGCGTGCGCCCATCGCAGCTGAAACTCCAAAAAATGAGAAACGGCCAAATGCTGGGCGTTTATGTAAACGTCGGGCGCGGCCGAGAGGGAAACAAGCCTGGCCGCCGGGACCCCGATTCAGCGACCATTCTGCGTCAACTGACGCGTGAGCCCTCAGCTCTGCACATGCGGGCGCCTACGCAGCTGCTCGCGCAGCTCCTGGGGAATCGCGCCGGTGACCAGCAGCGTGACCAGATAGACAACACTGGCAAGGGTGACACTGACAAGTACCGGCAGCGCAAGCAGCGTCGAGGCGGCCGCCAGCCCGGCCGCCAGCACGACGGGGGGCAGGATGCGCAGCGATGGGGTCAGCGAGCGGTCAGCACGGGCGAGCGCGTAGCCGCTCAGCAATGCCAGCATCAGCTCGTCGGCCGCTGTTGCGATTGCGGCTCCGTGCGCGCCGTCGATCGACACCAGCACCGCAATCAGCACCCCACCGACGAGCAGCGCGAGCACGTTGATGACGAGGATGTCGCGGTAACGCCCGAGACTGAGCAGACCGTTGGACCAGACGGCGCCGGCAAAGCTCGCGGCCACGCCAACGCCCTGGATCGCGAGAATCCCGGCGGCAGGTGCGTATTCGGAACCTCCGACCACATCGATCACAATCGAGGCGCCGATCGCGAGGTTCAATGAGATCAGGACGCCGAACAGCAGGCTGGCTTCGAACACGCGCCCGACCGCGTAGGCGAGGCGCACGCGATCGTCGCGTGCGGCGCGAGCGAAGATCGGAAATGCGGCGCCAATCAGTATCTGCGGCAGGGCAAGCAGCACTTGGATGACGCGCGAGGAGACGCCGAAGTAGCCGATCGCGTGTTTGTTGGCGAGCAGCGAGACGATCACCACAGCCATGTAGATGTAGAGCGTCCCGGCGGCGACCGCGGCAGAGTACGGCAGCACGTTGCGCAGCAACCCCCACCACGCCGATCCACTGAAGGCCGGCCGCAGCGGGATCCGTCCGCGCACCGTCCAGGCGTTGAGCGCGAGCACGACGATTCCCACCGGAATCGTGACCGTCAAGAACGCCAGCAGATGCGCACCAGCGAGCACGAGCACGACGATTAGTGCGGCGCCGAGCACTGCCCGCATGCCTTCAAACAGTGCGACCCACGCGAGTCGCAGGTCGCTGATCAGCGACATTGCGAGCGCCGACTGCAGACCCTGGAGCACCAGGCCGACACCGGCCAGCGCCACGCCGAAGGTGAGCGTCGCTCCATATCCGGCGGCGGCAGCGAAGGCCGTGATGAGTACGGTTCCCGCGACGCTGAGGGCGAACCGGAGCCCTAGCAGATTGCGCGCGACCGCGTTGCGCGCCTCGCCCCTCAACACCGACAGTTCGCGCACTCCGACCGCGGTGAGACCCAGGTCGGAGACGCCGGCGACGATCGATACGAGCGCGATCGCGACCGAATAGCGCCCGGCGTCCACGTCGTGGAGGTGACGGAACAGGAGCGCGGCCGAGCCCACGCCGGCGAGCGTGCCCACCACGTACGAACCGACGCGCAGCGCACCGCCGCGGATTGCCTTCGGACCGGCCGCCGATGTGTCCAGGAGATCCGGGGCCGGGGTCATTGGCGCCGACACCATCGCGGGCATCGTAGGGGGTCCTACGGGCGAGGGTGCGAGCTGTGGCTCACGATGGCAGCTCGCGCACGATGCGGGCGGGAGCGCCGACGACGACCGTACGCGGCGCGACATCGGAGCCGACCACGCTGTTGGCTCCCACAACAGCGCCGGCGCCGACGGTGACACCCGGCAGGATCACGACGTTCTGCCCCAGCCAGGCGCCGTCGCCGATCTCCACGGGCATCACCTTTTCGAGCTCCTGCTCGAATACCGGCACGCCGGCGCGGGCGACGCCGTGGGTGTGATCGGCGATGTAGACGTTGCGCCCGAGCAGAACCGCGCGGCCCAGGCGGACCCGCTGCGCCGCCGAGAGCACGCACAGACCGGACATGCGCGTGCGCTCGCCGATCTCCAGGCGCGCGTGCTCGTTGGCGGTGTAGAGCCACGATCCGGGCCCCACGTGCACGTGCTCGCCGATGGAGATGCGCTGCGGACCGTAGATCTCGATCGGCGGGACCAGGCGTGTGCCGGCGCCGTAGCTAAGGAACGAGCGAGCGACCATGCGTGAGAACGTCCGTGCCTGCAGCTCGCGCCACAGGCCGTAGGCGTCGAGCAGCGTGATCGCGCGCCTGCCCACGCTAACTCCAGCGCGATCCCGACGGGTCCATGCGCGCCGAGCCGGTCAAGGGCGGAAGTCCTCGTAGCCAAGGTCCCGCTCGCTGACGATCCGCTCGCGGTGCGGGTCCGGCCATTCGATTGCGAACGCGGGATCGTCGAAGCGCACGCCGCGCGCGGCCTGCGGCACGTAGCGGTGCCCCATCTGGTAGAGCACCTCGCAGCCGTCGGTGAGCGTCTGGAAGCCGTGTGCGAGCCCGGCGGGGATGTAGTAGGCGTGATGGTTCTCGTCGCTGAGCTCGACGCCGTGCCAGCGCCCGCGGGTGGGCGAGTCGGCGCGCAGGTCGACGGCGACGTCGAAGATCGCACCGCGCGCGCAGCGCACGAGCTTGGACTCGCCGTGAGGCGCGGCCTGGTAGTGCATACCGCGCAGTGTGCCGCGCTGGGCGTTAAACGACGCGTTGCACTGCACGATCATGGGGTTCAGGCCACGCGCCTCGAACTCCTCGCTGTCGAACGTCCGCGCGAACCAGCCGCGCTCGTCGCCGAGCTGCTCGGGCTCGATCACCCACACCCCGGGCAGCGGCGTCGGCAGAAAGCGCATTCAACCGCCCCCGCCCGCGATCACGGCCTCGCGCGCACACTGAGCGACAGCGGCGCTCACGAGAGCAGCGTCAGCTCGGGCGTGCGCGCGGCGAAGCGCCCGCCCCACTCGCGGACAAAGCTCAGCTGCGCAACGATCTCGTCCTTGAGGTTCCAGGGCAGAATCAGCACCACGTCGGGTTTATCTTCTAGGATCGCCTCCGGCGAGCGGATCGGTATGTGACTACCCGGCAGGAAGTGTCCCTGCTTGTGCGGGTTCAGGTCACAGGTGTAGTCGATGAAGTCCCGGCGCACGCCGCAGTAGTTGAGCAGCGTGTTGCCCTTGGCGGGCGCGCCGTAGCCGACGACGCGCCGGCCCTGCTGCTTGAGATCAATTAAGAAGCTGAGGATCTGGCGCTTGTCGGCCTCGACGCGGCGACCGTAGCCGAGGTAGGTCTCCAGGCGCTCGTAGCCGGCCGCGCGCTCGCGCTCGGCCAGCGCGCGTGCCGCCTCGCTTTCGAGCTTCTCGGGATCGTCGGCGTGGACACCGTAGATGCGCAGTGAGCCGCCGTGCGTGGGCAGCTGCTCGACGTCGAACAGGCGCAGGCCGTGCGCCTGGAAGACGCGGCTGACGGTCAGGAAGGAGAAGTAGGAGAAATGCTCGTGGTAGATCGTGTCCCACTGGTTGTCCTCGATCAGGCACATCAGGTGCGGGAACTCCATCGTGATCACACCGCCGGGCGCCAGCAGGATCTTCATGCCGGCGACGAAGTCGTTGAGGTCGGGGACGTGCGCGAGCACGTTGTTGCCAAGCAGCAAGTCCGCGGAGGACTCGCCGGCCAGTGAGCGCGCGGTTTGCACGCCAAAGAACTCAACTAGCGTGGGGATGCCCTTCTGGAGCGCCACCTTGGCGACGTTGGCGGCCGGCTCGATCCCGAGCACGGGGATCTGGCGCTCGTGGAAGAACTGCAGCAGGTAGCCGTCGTTGGAGGCGATCTCCACGACGTGGCTGTCGCTGCCCAGGCCGAGCCGCGCGATCATCTGCGCGGCGTAGGCGCGGCTGTGCTCCAGCCAGCTGGAGGAGTACGAGGAGAAGTAGGCGTAGTCGGAGAAGATCGCCGCGGGCGTCTCGAACTCCTCGAGCTGCACGAGGAAGCACTTGCCGCAGACGAGCGCACGCAGCGGGTAGAAGGGCTCCATGCCGTTGACGCGCTCCGGCGGCAGGTAGGAGTTCGCTAACGGGGACGAGCCTAGGTCGGCGAACACGCCGTCGACGGTGGCGCCGCAGAAGCGGCAGGCGGTCTGACTCACGGGCAGGGACGGGCGGTCTGACTCATGACGAGCCGCCAGCCTATTGCGTCTCGTGGGATCCCAGCGCGTAGAGCGCCTCGAAGAAGTGCGTCTGGACTGGATGCACGCGGTCGAATACAGCCCTCCACTCGGCGGGCACCGGATAGTCCTCACGCCGCACGACGAGATCGTCGAACGGGTTGATCGAGCGCAGCCACTGCTTCGTGTAGAAGAAGCCGTCGCAGTGCGTGGCGAGCAGCTGAAAGTAGCGTTGAATCTGCTCGCGGCGCATCTCGTGCAGAGAGCTCACGTTGACGAACAGATCGGCGTGCAGCGACGGCATCAGCTCCAGCTGATTCGGCGTCAGAAATGCGATCTGCGCCGACTCGAACTCGTCCGCGACCTCGGCGTAGCTGCCGAAGCGCCTGAAGCGGAACGCCCTGCGCTCGGGCAGCAGCTCGGTCAGGTAACGCTGCGCGATCGCCAATCCCGGCGGAATGTCGACGAGCACATATCGGACGTTCTGCTGCGCGCGCAGGAACACCCACGCGAGCCTGCCATATCCCGAACCGAGCTCGACGACGAGGCGGGGCGGTGAGGGCATAGCGTCGAGGATGCTTGTGTACTCGAGCACCGAGTTGCAGAGATCCTCGCTCACCGCGCGGCCCTGGTAGCGCACGCACGTGGGCTGGCCGAGCGCGGGCTCCGCGAGGGCATCGAAGACGCCACGCCGGTCGCGTCGTTGCGTGTACGCGGCGAGCATCGCGACGTAGACGGCGTACGCGCGCCCGGAGATGCGCGCGCGTAGCGTCGCGCGGCGTCCCGGCTGCGCCGTCAACGACTCCCCCGAGCGAGCCGGCGCCGCCAACGGCTCCCGCAGCCGAGCGCGCACCGCGCCGACGTTAGGGCGACGCGCCCAGTGGCGGACAACCGCGCGGAACTGCGGGTCGCGCGGGCTGGTGACCATGAATTGGAAGAAGTGGCGGTTGACCGTGCGCTTGAACGCGGCAAACCCACCCTGCTCGGCGAGCTCACGGTATTGGAGCTCTGCGTGGTGCTCCCAGAACCTCGACGAGCGAAAGATCTCCGGCGCATCACGCAGCTCGTGGAGCATCGCCTCCAGACCAGGCAGCTCGTCGCCGGCCGCCGGCAGGGGGCCGTCCTTGCGCAGCAGTATCAGCGTGGCGCTGCCGTTCTGAGCGCGACGCTCAAGCGGGCGTAGCAGCCTGGTGAGTGCCAATCCGGGGATGCTGCAAGCCGAGGCGGGGCCCACGCCCGGACGACGACGCAGCGCGTAACTCCAGCCGTGGATGTTGCAATGACGACCGAACGGGTCGTCGGTGGTCTGTACCACCGGGTGTAGACCGAGCGTGCCGGCTCGCTCAATCAACGCCGCGATGGGGACCAGGCACAGATGGCGTGGCGCGTCCAGGTGCGCCCAGCGCGAGCCGAGCAGGCGAAACTGCAGCGACCGCGGGTTGGGCACGCCGATGGCGAGGATGCCGCCCGGCTCCAGACGCTCGGCGGCGGCTGCGAGCGCCTCGGCCGGATTGGGCAGGTGCTCGAGCACGTGCCACATCGCCACCACCCGCGCAGCGGGCAGCGAGGCGAGCACATCGAGCGGCCGATCGCTGCACACGGCGTTGACCCCCACTGAGCGGTCGAGGTACTCGCAGCAGCGGCTGTCCATCTCGATCGCCGTGACGTCGAAGCCGGCGTCCCTGGCCGCCGCCGCGAAGCCACCGGCGCCGGCGCCGATCTCGATCAGCGCCCCAGGCTCTACGTGGCGGCGCAGCAGCGCCACACGATAGGCCTCGACCTCGCGCAGGAACGGCTCGACGCGCCAGTCGGGCTCGCCGTCGGCATCGAAGCCGTGATAACCGGCGCCATAGTAGACGCCCAGATCAGCGGGCACGTTGGCGAGAAAGGCGGTGGCGCAGGCCGGACAGCGGTCATAGACGAAGCGCTCGTCGGTGGTCTCGCGGTTGCGATCCCAGGCCTCCAGCGCAGGGGCGGCATAGGCGCCACAGAACGGGCAGGCGCTCACGCGCGGTGCGCCTGGCAGCTCGCGCGGGCGAGCGCTCGCCGGGCGCTCGACCGATACGCGGCGCTCGACCGATACGCTCATGCGGGTTCATCGACCCGCCACGTTCGACCCTTTAGTCGTTATCCGCGACGCGCTTGTGGCCGAGAATCGAGGTCAGTCGCGATACCCGAGCTGGTCGATCTGCGCCATCGTCGCGGCACGCATGTCGGCGCCGTCCGCGAGCTGCCGGTACCACCCGACGGTCACCTCCAACGCCTGCTCGAGCCCCAGCAGCGGCCGCCACCCCAGCCGCGCGCGGGCAAGCGAGGAGTCGAGCTTCAGGTAGCGCGCCTCGTGCGGATGGGGGCCGTCGTCGAGCGTCCAGCGCAGCTCATCCGGCCACAACTCGCCGACGCGCTCGACGATCCAGCCGACCGGACGCGCATCCTCTTCCGGCGGCCCGAAGTTCCAGCCGCACGCGTGCTCGGGCGAACCCCACAACGCCTGTGCGAGCACGAGGTAGCCGCCGAGCGGGTTGAGCACATGCTGCCACGGGCGGATCGAGTTGGGGTTGCGCACGCGCACCTGCTCGCCGGCGAGCGCCGCGCGCATGACGTCGGGCAGCAGCCGGTCCTCCCCCCAGTCGCCGCCGCCGATCACGTTGCCCGCGCGCGCCGACGCCAGGCGCGCGCCGTGCCCGCCTGCGAAGAACGAGCGGCGGAAGGCGTCCGTGACCAGCTCGGCGCAGCCCTTGGAGCTCGAGTACGGGTCGTGGCCGCCCATCGGCTCGTCCTCGCGGTAGCCCCACTCCCACTCGCGGTTCTCGTAGCACTTGTCGGAGGTGACATTGACGATCGCACGCACGTGCTCGCCCTTCAGGCGCACGGCGTCGAGCACGTTGACGGTACCCATCACGTTTGTCTCGTACGTCTCGCGCGGCGCGGCAAACGAGCGCCGCACGAGCGACTGCGCGGCCATGTGGATGACGATCTCGGGCGCGGCGGCGACCACGGCGACGGCGATCGCGTCGTGGTCGCGCACGTCGCCGGTGACGCTGTGCATGCCGTCTGCGACGCGCGCCAGCTCGTACAGCGACGGCTGTGTCGGTACGTCCACCGAGAAGCCCGTGACGCTGGCGCCGAGCGACTGCAGCCACAGCGCCAGCCAAGAACCCTTAAAACCGGTGTGCCCGGTCAGCAGCACGCGCCGATCGCGCCAGAAGTCGGGGTCGACCATGCCGGCAGGCGCAGGAGCGGCGGTGTGCGCGGGCGTGCCGGGACGCGCCTGGCCGGCTGCGCTCACGGGCGTGCTGGGGCCACGTGCTAGGACCACGTCCGCCAAGGAGCTGTGCCGGAGCTCCATAGCTGCTCGAGGTGGTGACGGTCGCGCAGCGTGTCCATTGCCTGCCAGAAGCCGTCGTGGCGATAGCAGGCGAGCTGTCCTTCGGCCGCGAGCGTGCGCATCGGCTCCTGCTCCCAGACGGTGTCATCGCCGTGCAGGTAGCGGCCGACCTCGGGCGAAAGTACAAAGAAGCCGCCGTTGGTCCAGCCGCCATCGCCGCGGGGTTTCTCCTCGAACTCGCGCACCAGCTCGCCGTCGACGTCGAGCGCTCCAAAGCGTCCGGGCGGCTGCACGGCGGTCACGGTCGCGCTGGTGCCGTGCTCGCGGTGGAACGCCAGCAGCGCCGTGATGTCGACGTCGGCGACCCCGTCGCCGTACGTGAAGCAGAAGTCCTCCGCGCCCACGTACGGCAGCACGCGCTTCAGGCGCCCACCGGTCATCGTGCGTTCGCCAGTGTCCACCAGCGTCACCCGCCAGGGCTCGGTTTCCGAGCGATGGACCTCCATGCCGCCGTCGGCCAGGTCGAAGGACACGTCGCACGTGTGCAGGTAGTAGTTGGCGAAGTACTCCTTGATCAGATAGCCCTTGTAGCCGAGGCAGATCACGAAGTCCTCGATCCCGTGCGCGGCGTAGATCTTCATGATGTGCCACAGCACCGGCTTGCCGCCGATCTCGACCATCGGCTTGGGGCGAACGGCGGTCTCCTCGCTGAGTCGCGAGCCGAAGCCGCCCGCCAGGATCACGGCCTTCATAGGAGCGCAGGGTAGTGGACCGCGGTACGGAGCCGGGCCCGTCAAGCACGCTCGCGCTCAGACCTCGATGCCCTCGGTGGGGGCGCCGTCGGGATAGGCCTCGTCACGTACCCCCGCCCGGCCGGCGGCCGTGGCCTTGCGACCGGCGGCCGGGACCAGTCTCGTCGCCGCGCCAAGGCCGGTGGCCGGCATGTTGTTGTAGACGCACTCGTAGCTGCCGGCGGGTACGAGGTAGGTCTCATGCCAGATGCCAACGTCGCCGTTGGATCCGACGCGTTTGTTGAACGCGACCCACGCCGGCCAATGCGCGTTGTCCCGGTTACGCGCATATCCCTCCAGGTGCTCGAACGAGCGCCAGTACTGAACAAGCATCGGCCGCCGCAGGCCACCGAGATACAGGTTCGCGCCGAGGAACCCGGATTCGGGGTTTCGTTCGAGCTCGCGCACCATCTTCGGCATCGCCAAGAAGATGGGCAGCCACTTCGACGCCTTCCACGGCCTGTTGATCCGCATGCCGATGAGGAAGACGACGAAATCGCCCTCGATCTGTGCCGTCACGCGCTTGTCGATGACTGGTGCCATGGCGATGCCCCTCCTGTCGAGGGCACTCAGTATCCCAGCTGCGGTCGTGACGCATGCCACAGAGGCCATCCCTTCGGCGGGCGCACCCGCCGTCGAAGGCCAGTCGTCCGAAGCTCTGGTTGAAGACTGCCATCTCGCCTCGGCTTAGATGCTTGAAGCAACTACGATGCGGCGACTGTGAGTGGAGATCGAGCAGGACGCGAGCGCTGGTGAGCGCATGTCGCCGTCTACTAGCCACGGTGCCCATCTGTGTCGTGACTGCTCTGGCGTGCTGTGGTGGCAGCGCGTCATCGCGGGCCGAAGCACATCTCGCTGCGGTCGCCAATGCTGTATGCACCAAATCCGAGACCCTGGGAGAGCACCCTGGGTTCCTGAGTACGGACCTTGCAAGGCTTCGCGCCCTGATCCACTCGGACCGCAAGCTACCTCGTGTCGCGACGTTGATCTCAGACCTCGCCGCGCGGCAGAGAGTGCAGGCCGCGATGCGCAAGCTCTCCAGGAAAGAAGGCAACGAGGCTAACGCCTTCTCGCTCCTGGAAAAGTCCTACAAGCTTGAGGTCAAGGTCTACGCCGACGAAAGGGCTCTCGGGATGATCTCCTGCCTCGGCCCACGCCCACGGAAACCCATCGGAGGCTAGACACAGCGCCCCTGGCAGGAAGCATGAGCAACGGGTAAGGAGTCCTCGCGAGCCTCGATCTAAGACCGCAGGTGCAGCCTGTGGTCGAGTGTCGCTTCGATGTGATCGGCAAGCGAAGCTCCTTCTGCCACCGTGACGCCGGTCAGGTGATCGGTTAGCAGCAGACCCCGCTGCTCGGGAGTCGTGATCTTCGCAGTGGCTTCTCCTGCACGACTGCAGACGTAGCCGCTGCTCGTGACCACTCGGGCGAGGTTGCTTCCCGAAGGCATTCTCCGGAATGTCAGAATGACTCTTGGGCTGAATACGGTATTGGCGAGGCTCATCGCGGGACAGCTGGGAGACGAGCCGTTGGGTTCCGCCAAGGGCAATTCGTTTACGGCGTGTGCGATGACCTGCACGGCCTGCACCGCAGCGGTGGTGAGGCTTCGCGTTCGCCGGCGTCGCGGGGGTTCCCCCTGCAGACCGTGAAACGCCGGTTCCACCACGGTCACCTCCAGCCACCGCGCGGTGGCTGGAACCAGCGAACTCGCAGGCCGACGGCGATGCCAAGCGACGACCACGTCGATGCGGACCGCGTATCGGCCTCCTCCGGCGAGCGTGATCGAAACGAAGAGTTCGCGGGGACCGGCGAGTGGCGTCGCCGTTGGAACCCCGAGCGTCTCTGACCATCCTTCGGTTCTCCCTCTCACCCCGCCATAGCCGCTGTACTCGAGCTTCGGTGCAGGCCCATCCGCCGCCAGCAGGGCCAGGATCGCCGGCGGACTGTCAGTCGAGATCCAGTACGCATGGCGATCAGCAGATTTGGCGAAGAATTCACTGTTCCTGGGACGTCCCAGGCGCTGCGCGGCAGCTAGCGGCAGTTGAGCGACCCGGCTCGTCTTTGCAGGCAACGGCACCGCCGCGAGCAGGCTGTCGGCCACAGAGCCAGCAGCCCCTTCGCTGTAGAGCGGCGCGGACGGCACCGCCTGCGCCATCCTCGCGTTCGGATCGTCGCTCTTCCCGCAGGCTGCGGCCACCAGGCCCAGCATGGCGACACATCCAACGAGATTTGCGCGCGTCACTCTGGTCATCTCGCTCGCCTCAACGCTCGATCACGCCCACAACGTTCGACGACCCTGTCGCGAACGGATAGTCGGCCTCCGCTTCGCACAGCACCCGGAATTGGTAATCCGCTGGACCGGGAAACTTGAAGCGGTAGCGCGCATGGTAGCGGCCGCGAGCGTCGCTGCGAATCACGTCAAACTCCAGCCACCCGCCACCCGGCGAGCGCGCCTCTAGCACCAGCAGCTTGCCGCCTTTGGGAATCGGCCCACCACGCAGACGACCGGAGAAGCGAATGCTGCTGCCCACGCTCGCCGTACGCGGCACGATGTCCAGGCTCACTCCCGCACGCACGCTCAGCGTCAGCGTCTTCGTCACAACCGGAGGCGAGTCGACATCGTCGCTGTACTCGAAACGCAGCGTGCGCGAGGAGCCGCCCGGTGGGAGGCGCAGCGCGAAGCGCCCATCCGCGTCCGTGCGCACGCCCGCCATCGCTGCCGTCCTCGCCCCCGCATAATCCGGGGTGGACAGCACGTTCACCTGCGCCGCACCGATCGGCGCGCCGTCGGCGCTCATCAGCCGGCCGACGATCGTCTCCGCGTGGCCATACCCGCTCGCCAGGTGCTCGCCGCGTGTCGCCGTCCACGCCACCGCCAGCGCCGCCCGCGGCGACGCGTTCGTCCCGTTCGGACCGCCCGGCGCCAGCGGGTTGTCGATCGTCACGTTCCTGTCCAGCACCGTCGCCGCGTTGCCCGCCGCGTCGGTCACCGTCACCACCAGATGGTGCTCGCCGTTGGCCACCGCCGTCGTGTCGAACCCCACGTCAGCACTCACCGACGCAGCGCACGGCTGCACATACAGGAACGCCGCCAGTCCGTCTGTCGTCTGACCCACGTTCCTGCACCGCCCACCGTTTTCGTCCACCACAGTGCTCTGCACCACCTGACCGTCCACACTGAACACCGCCTCGTACACACCCGAGCCAGGGTCGCTCGCGCTGAACGCCACATCGCTCGTGCCGCTCACCGTCGGCGCGCTCGTCAGTTCACCGCTCACGTCCGACACGCTCGGACCCGAGCTCTGTTCAAGCGTCAGGTCCGCCGCGTACAGGTACACCACCGCCGCGTAGTCGTTTGCGTCGCCGCTGTCATCTGGGCAGTTGTACCCAGATACACCGCCGCAAGAGACCCTCACATAAAGATGCGACCCCAAGTTGGTACTCGGCTCTACAACGCGATTTGCCGACGACATTGGCTGGCCGATCGCGCCTATTTCGGGGGGACAACCCGACAGGGCTGAGCACTCGTCAAAGGGTTCTGTTTCAGTCGGACCCGCAAGCCAGAACTCGTAACTTGCGTCGACGGCCGCGCCGCCATCCGCGTCACCCGCACGCCACAACGTCGCACCTGCGATCGTCTCGCCCGTCGGCGCGTCAAATGCCCAAGTCGCAACATCAGCGTTTGCCGTACGCGGCGTCTTGGCGCGCAGCGCCGCGATCAGCGCTCCGCCCGGCTGCGCGCAGGTGTCTTCGGCAAAGGATTCCGCGCCCGCCTCCGACCCGCTCCACCCATCTACTGGAGCACTTGCGCCCGACGGCGTTCGGCACGAGTACACGTCGTACTCGCCAGCTAGCGCGCTTGCGCTCGCCACCGCCATCGCAGCCGTGATGGCAATCGCGACCGCCACGAGCCGTGCTGCGCGCCGCCCCCGCTTCGACATCCGTCCGAATACAGCCACCATTCAACCTCATGTCGCTCGGAGGCCCTCAATGGCCCCCTCCCGAAATTGTTCCACCAAACGGGCGCTTTTGGGGCTTTGCGAGAGCGAGCGTCAGACCGCGAACTTGATCGGCAACTCCGCCAAGCCGTAGATGCCCATGATGCTCTCGAACGCAGGCTCGCCGTCGAGTTCCAGGCTGTGCACGTGCTGCGCCAGGAAGGACAGCGCCTCGAGCAGCTCCAAGCGCGCGAGGTTCGCGCCCACGCAGTAGTGCACGCCCGCGCCGAATGTCAGCTCGCGCGCGCCGCCGCGTTGCGCCGTGATGTCAAAGCTGTCAGGCCCTCCCGCCCCGCGCTCATCCTCCGCCAGGTCGCGGTTGCCCGTGAACGCGCACACCATCACGATCGTCCCCTTCGGGAACGTCACGTCGCGGAACACAAGCTCCTCCGTCGTGATCCGCGCTGTGAATGGTGTGATCGGCTCGAACCGCAGCGCCTCGTCTACCGCCGCCTGGGCCAGCGACGGATCCTCCACCAGCGCCGCCCACTGCTGCGGGTGCTCCGCCAGCAGCCGCACCGTGTGCGCCAGCTGGCTCTGCGTCGTGTCCACCCCACCCGCCAGCACGTTGAACACGAGGTTGATGCACTCCACGTCCGACAGCCGCTCGGGTTGGTGGGCCGGGTCTGCTGCTGCGATCAGCGTCGAAACTAGGTCGTCGCCCGGGTCTTGCCTGCGCGCCTCCAGCAGCCCTTCTGCGTACGCGTAGAACTCCTCCACCGCCTGCTCAATCCCCTCGCGTTCGCTCGCCATGCTCGCCGCGTCGAACTGCCGCTGGATCCAATTCGACCAGTGATGCAACTTCGGCGCGTCGGTCAGCGGCGCGCCCATCACCGTCGCGATCGTCTGCGACGGGAACGGCTTCGCGAACGCTTCCACGAACTCGCATCGCACGAGCGCATCGCGCTCGCCGGCTACCGTCGACGAGGACGCGGAGCCCGCAACAGCGTCCTCCAGCAGCCCCTCCAGGAACCCCCGCATCGCCGGCCTATAGCGCTCCACCGCCCGCGGCGACAGCGCGGGGTTGACCAGGCTGCGTAGGCGCGCGTGGTCGGGGCCGTTCACGTGCAAGATGTTGCGCTTCATCTGCTCGTACAGCGGCCCCTCACTCACGCCGAAGATCTCCGCAATCTTCATCCCCGGGAACGTCGCCGAGCGCGTGCGCAGGAAAAACTCCCCCGACTCGCGGTCGAGCACCATGTACCCGAACGGCCCCTCTGCCAGCCAGCCTTCGCGGCACAACTTCCCCATCGCCGCGTGGAAGTGCGCCCCGCGCAGCGACGGATCGGTGTAGTCGAACGCGGGGAGCTCCAGCTCGCTGACGAGCGCCATCGCCGGTGCGCGTGCTCGCGTGGGGCAGTCGTGTGGGCTGGCTCTATTTCTTCGGGCTCACCGCCTGCTTCAGCCCAGCACCCGCCGAGAACTTCGGCGCCTTCGACGCTTTGATCTTCACCCGCTCGCCCGTGCGCGGGTTCACGCCCTGGCGAGCCGCCCTTTTCACGACCGAGAACTTGCCGAAGCCCGTGATGCTCACCTCGTCGCCTTTTTTCAGCGACTTCGTAACCGTGTCCAGCAGCGACTCCACCGCACGCGACGAGTCAGCCTTCGTCAGGCCGCTGTCCGCCGCGATCGCCTCAATCAGTTGCGACTTGTTCATCTGGTGTTCCTTTCAAATAGAAGTGCCCCGCGAGCGCGCAGGGTACCGCGCCAGCTTCTTTCCCGGGTTGAGCAGGCCCTTCGGGTCGAACGCACGCTTGATCTGCTCGTGCAGTTCCAACGCCCTCGCGTCCCACTGGAGCTCCACTCGCCCACGCTTACACCACCCCACTCCGTGCTCGCCAGCGATCGATCCACCCAGCTCCACCACCAGCGCAAACAACTCCTCGCCCACCGCGTCCGCCGCGTCCAGCTCTGCCTCCACCGACGGGTCCACCAGCACCGTCGCGTGCACATTTCCATCGCCCCCGTGCCCCCATGCGCACGAGCACAGTCGATGCGCTGAGGCGATCTGCTCGAAGCGTTCCAAGCCCTCCGCCAGACGCTCCACCGGGAACACCACATCCTCACTTACCTTCGCCCCCCGCACTGCCGTCACCGCCGGATTCGCCCCATCGCGCCAGCGCCACAGCGCCCGCGCGTCCGTTGGCTCGTGCACCGCCACCGCCGTCTCACCCAGCAACTCCACCAATGCCCCGCGCTGCGCCCACGCTTCTGCACGCGAGCCGTCCACCTCGCAGATCAGCGCAAAGCCAGCCTCCGCGGGAACGCCCGCCTGGTCCGCCTGCAGGACCGCGGCCGCGCCCATGCTCGCGTCTGTGCCCACGTCGGGGCCTCCGCCTGGGTATGCGGCCGCGAGAATGCGCAGCGTCTCGCCGTCCATGAAGTCCAGCACCGACAGTCGCAGCCCCGCTGCAAACACCGCACAGATCGCCGCGCAGCCCTCCGCGCGTGTCGGCAGGAACACCACCAGCGCAATCGCCGCCTCCGGTGCCGGCAGCAGGCGCAGGCGCACCGCCGTGATCACCCCCAGCGTGCCCTCTGAGCCAATCAGCAGACCCTTCAAGTCATACCCCGCCACATCCTTGCCCGCCCAGCCGCCCACCCGCACCAGCTCGCCCGGCGCCAGCACCGCCTCCACGCCCGCCACCCACGCGCCCGTCACGCCGTACTTCAGCGCGTGCGGGCCGCCCGCGTTCGTCGCCACGTTGCCGCCGATCTGCGACTGCTCCGCCGCGCCCGGGTCGGGGGCGAACATCAGGCCATTCTCGCGCGCCAGGCGCTGCACGTTGCTGGTGCTTACGCCCGCGTCGACGAACAGTCGCCATAGTCCCGGCTCGAGCTCGCGCACGCCGCGCAAGCGCTCCAGTGACAGCACCACACCGCCTTGTACCGGCACCGCGCCGCCTACCAGCCCCGTGCCGCCGCCACGCGGGACGATCGGCACGTCGTGCGCGTAACACCACGCCACCACCATCGCCACCTCCTCGGCGCTGCCCGGCAGGACCACCGCGTCGGCGCGGCCGTTGATGCCGCGGCGGTTGGAGCAATCGCGGTTGTACGGGGACGTGGGCGAAGCATTCGCAACGTGCTCCGCGCCAATCACGCGGCTCAGCTCGCTTACGATCGCCGGGGTCGTGGACATCGCTGAGAGCGAGGCTAATGGACGTCGCGTCTAGGGCCGATCCTGCAAGCCGGAAAACCACGCGCTACGTGGCAAGCCGCGCTGCATCGATCGGCAGCTTGCCGATCGACCGCTTCACCGCGATCTCGATCGCTGTCCCTGCACTCGTCAAAGCCAGTGGCGCGCACTCGTCGGCGTCGTCTCCGGATGCTCGCCCAGCAGCCAGTCGAGCTTGGTGACCATCCGTCCGATCGTCCCCGGGCGACCGCGCGGGTAGCTGCCTGGTGGAACCAGGACGAGACCATGGTGCGCCTGACTGCGCTGGTCGTAGCTGTCAGCGATGACGCTGAAGTCGGCGGCGTTCTCAGTGAGGACGGCGCGCCGCTCCTGCTGGGCCAGCGCGAAGATGTCGGCGTCCGCGAGCGCACGTAGCTCTGGGCGCTCGGTCACCGCCTCGACATCTCCTCCGCGCTCACGCAGCTGCTCGGCGATCGCGGACGGATACATCTCGTCGATGAGGAGCTTCAAGCGAGCGCTTCCCGCGCTCTAACCCATGCTGCGTGCTGGCGGTCAGCCTCCTGACTGTTGTGAGCGATTCGGGCGTCGACCTCCTCGCGAAAGTCCGCGTAGTAGCGCACGGCAGTACGCACCTGCGCGTGTGTCAGGGCACCCCACTCGGCGGTGGCGGCAATCGCCTGCTCACCCGCGAGCCCGGTGCCCTTGAGCGTCTCCACGATCTCCCACACGTCCGGGCCGCCGGCGAGCGCCGCGCGACGTCCCGCCGGGCCGTCCCTGAACACAACGCCCGGGTGGTCCTCCATGCGCAGGCCCTCGTCGATGAGCCGCTCCGCTGTCCGCGCTTTGGCCTCACCACGGCGCCGTGCGCCCACGTCGAGACGGGCGAGCGTCTGTGGGCTCATGCGGATAGAGAACGGCTTTGGGACTGTCGGACGATTCATGTAGTTGTGTGTAGTGTAGTGCACTACACAGAGTCTATGCGCACGGCGGGTAGCATTGGCGGCGATCATGGCAGTGAGCCCCAAGCCTCGCGCGCAGCCTGAAGAACCGGCGCAAGCCGGTGAGCCGCCGCGCGCGAGCACACCGATGCGAGAACCTGCCGAGCGCAGCTTCCGCACACTCTCGAACGAACCCGTGCGCGAGCTTTACACCGCCGCCGACCTGCCCGCCGGCGCCGGCGCGGGTGGCCCGGATGACACGATCGGAGAACCCGGCCGGTATCCCTTCACGCGCGGCATCCACCCGTCCATGTACCGACAGCGCCTGTGGACGATGCGCCAGTTCGCTGGCTTCGGCACTAGCGAGGAGACCAACGCGCGCTTCCACTACCTGCTCGAGCACGGCCAGACTGGCCTGTCGACCGCCTTTGACATGCCCTCGCTGATGGGCCACGACTCTGACCACGCGCGCTCGCTGGGCGAGGTCGGCCGCGAGGGCGTGGCGGTGGACACGCTCGATGACATGCAGACGCTGTTCTCGGGCATCGACCTCGGCGAGGTGTCCGTGTCGATGACCATCAACGCACCCGCAGCGATCATGCTCGCCTTCTACGTCGCCGCCGCCGAGGCTCCGCCGGAGCGCCTGTCCGGCACGATCCAGGCGGACATCCTCAAGGAGTACATCGCGCAGAAGGAGTGGTGCTTCCCGATCGACCCCGCCATGCGCCTGTGTGGGGACATGATCGAGTGGTGCACGCGGCGGATGCCCCGCTGGCACCCGATCTCGATCTCGGGCTACCACATCCGCGAGGCCGGCTCGACCGCGCAGCAGGAGCTCGCGTTCACGCTCAAGGACGGCATCACCTATGTCGAGCAGGCGGTCGCGCGCGGCCTCGACGTCGACGACTTCGCCCCGCGCCTGTCGTTCTTCTTCAACGCACAGATCGACTTCTTCGAGGAGATCGCCAAGTACCGCGCCGCGCGGCGCATCTGGGCACGGGAGATGCGCGAGAGCTTCGGCGCCAAGGACCCGCGCTCGTGGCAGATGCGTTTCCACGCCCAGACGGCAGGCGTCTCGCTGACCGCCCAGCAGCCGCTCAACAACATCGTCCGCACCACCGTCGAGGCGCTCGCGGCCGTGCTCGGCGGCACGCAGTCGCTGCACACCAACTCCTACGACGAGGCGCTCGCGCTGCCCACCGAGGAGGCCGTCACGATCGCGCTGCGCACACAGCAGATGCTCGCGCACGAGACCGGCGTCACCAACACCGTCGATCCGCTCGGCGGCTCCTACTTCATCGAGTCCCTCACGGACGCGATGGAGGCACGAGCGTACGAGTACTTCAACAAGATCGACGAGCTCGGCGGGATGGTCGAAGCGGTCAAGCTCAACTATCCCCAGCGCGAGATCGCCGACGCTGCATTTGCGTTGCAGCAGGAGATCGACGCCGGCGAGCGGATCGTCGTCGGCGTCAACAGCTACGTGGCCACCGACGAGGTGCCGATCCCCACGTTGCGGGTCGACCCTGCGCTCGAGCGCAAGCAGATCGGGCGCCTGCAGGCCGCGCGCGCCGCGCGCGACGGCGCCGCCGTCGAGCGCACGCTCGCCGCCCTACGCGAGGACGCCGCCCATGCCGACCGTAACTTGATGGAGCCGCTGCTCGACTGTGCCCGCGCTCACGCCAGCGAGGGGGAGATCATCGAGTCGCTGCAGCAGGTCTTCGGCGACTACGCCGAGACGCCCGTATTCTGAGCCGGACGGCCGACCTCCCTCTTCGCAACTTCTTAGCGCGCTGTCACATCCAGGACCTAGGATCTTCGCGCGCCCAACCTCCGGCTACGCCCAAGGGGAGTCCGTGAGTCCGAGAGTCCCGATGAACCACGATAGGCACATGCGGCTGCGTAGAGTCCTGCTCTGCGGCGCGTTGCTGGTGGTCCTCTCCAGTGCCACCACGCTCGCGCTCGCCTCCAGGCGGATCACCGCCGAGCAGGCCGCGTACAGCGCGCCGAGCGCGGGGCGTTGCACACCCTCGACGCTCAACCGTTCCGCAGTACTGAACGGAACGACCCTCGCCGTGTCGCCGCTGCCGGACTCCTTCGACGCCTCCGCGCGCACGCAGATCAGCCTGCTTGGCGCGCCGGCAAGCGCCATCAGCGACGTCCACGTGAGCGGGTCGCACAGCGGTTCGCATCGCGGCCACCTGCTGGCCTACTCGCAGGGGGACGGCGCCAGCTTCGTGCCCTCCAAGCCGTTTGACCCGGGCGAGACAGTAACCGTGCGCGGGCGAGTGAAGGCCAGCTCAAGCACGCAGCCGTTCGCATACCACTTCGTCGTCGCCCACGAGGACCCGGTGGACTACGCGGCCGCGGCCGCCGCCACCCCGCCGCGGGACTTCAACGAGATGCAGCATTTCCACTCACGCCCGGAACTGGAGCCGCCCTTGATGGACGTGACCACGGACTCAGCGGGGACCGCCCCCGGCGACCTGTTCGCCGCGCCCTACGGGGGTCCCGGCCCGAGCGGACCGATGATCTTCGAACAGTCGGGCAACCTCGTGTGGTTTCACCCGCTGCCAAGGGGCACCGAAGCCACCAACCTGCAGGTGCAGCAGCTCGACGGACAGCCGGTGCTGACCTGGTGGCAGGGCCGCATCCCGCCGCAGGGCTTCGGTCAGGGCGAAGAGATCATCGACAACACCTCCTACCAGCAAATCGGCAGCGTGCACGCTGGCAATGGCTAGCTGGCCGACCTGCACGAATTCCACATCACCCCTCAGGGGACCGCGCTGCTGACCGTGTTCGACCCGATCTACTGCAACCTCTCCTCGCTGGGCGGTCCCGGCGGCGGAGCGGTGACCGACAGTATCTTCCAGGAAATCGACCTCAAGACAGGTCTGGTGCGCCGCGAATGGGACAGCCTCGACCACGTTGCCCTCAGCGACTCCTACAGTTCGGCGATCAGCGCGAACACTGTCTGGCCGTTCGACTACTTCCACCTCAACTCGATCGACCAGCTGGCCGACGGGAGGACCCTAATCTCAGCCCGCAATACCTCGACGCTATACGAACTGAACACGCTCACCGGTCAGGTGATCACGCGGATTGGCGGCAGGCACTCGACCGTCAAGCTATCTCCTGGGGCGGCCACCGCCTACCAGCACGACGCCACCGCACTCGCCAACGGAACGATCAGCGTCTTTGACAACGGGGGGGTCCCAAAGGTCCATACGCAGTCGCGCGCGCTGATCCTGTCAGTCAACCCGCAGGCCGAGACCGACAGCGTCGTCGCCGAATACCGCCACTCCGCCCCACCACTGCTGTCGGGCAGCCAGGGAAACGTGCAGCCGCTGGAAGATGGTGGCGTGTTCATCGGCTGGGGCGCCGAGCCCTACTTCTCGGAATTCAGCGCCAGCGGCCAGCTCCTGTACGACGCCCACATGCATGGCTCCTATCAGTCCTACCGCAGCTACCGCTTCCCGTGGACGGGCTCGCCGAGCGAACCACCCGCGATCGCCGCCGTCAGCGCCGGCGGCCAGGTGACCGTGTATGCGAGCTGGAACGGCGACACACGCACGGCCAGCTGGCGCGTGCTCGCCGGACCGAGAACCCAGCAGCTCACAGCCGTGGCCGGCGCCGCCCGCGACGGGTTCGAGACGGCAATCGCCGCACCCATCGCCGAGGCATACGTCGCCGTGCAGGCGCTCGGCCCCGCAGGCGAAGTGCTCGGCACCTCGCGCACGATCGCCGGCTGAGAGCGTTAGCAGCTCGCGCAATCGGGTTGACCTGTGCGCACAGTTTGATAGTCTCGATTTGACCTGGGGTCAAGTGGAGGGTTGCTCTGGATGGCGGCTCGCAATGTCAGACATAGGCCGCCGAAAAGCGACGGACCATCGTCGAGCACGGGCAACGACGCTGCGGCGGCGAGTGACGAGCAGGACGATCGCTACCGGCCGCTGCCTACCGGCACGCATGGCCTCGATCCTGAGCTGGTCAAAGGCGACCAGCGCGAGCGCCTACAGAAGGCGATGATCGAGCTCATCGCCGACAAGGGATATCCGGCCGTACGCATCGTTGATCTCGCCAAGCTCGCACACGTCTCCCAGCCGACCTTCTACAGCCTGTACGCCGACAAGGAAGACCTATTTCTCAGCGCCTACGACGAGGTCGCCGGACTGGCCGCCAGGACGATCTTGGAGGCCTACGACGTAGACGGCTCCCAGAACGAGCGCCTGCTCGTGGCGATACGCGCGTTCACCGGGATGGCGGCCGCCAAGCCCGAGGCAATGTCGCTGTTCGTGCTCGGCGCCTTCGGCGCGGGCGGCAGGGTGCTCGAGCGACGCAGAAGCACACTCGAGCTGCTCGAGCAGAGCATCTACGCAAGCCGCGATCGAGCCCCCGTCGCCGAGACAGCGGACCTGACCATCAAGGCGATCCTCGGAGGCATCCGCGAGGTGACCGCCGCTCGCCTGCGCGAAGGCCGCGCAAACGAGCTGCCCGGGCTGGCAGACGAGCTGACGGTGTGGGCCGCGAGCTACCCGCGACGTCTGCCGGCGGGGTTGGACGCCCCTCCTGCCAGATGCCCCACCGCCAGGGCCGCCGCGCCCGCCTCCGAGCGGGCGCGCCGCGCCGAGGGGCGGCTGCCGAGCGGGCGCAGTGACCTGCCGCGCCAGTTCATCGTCAAAAGCCAGCGCGAGCGGATCGTCGACGCCACCGCCACGATCGTCGCCGAAAAAGGACTCGCAGCCCTCACGATCCCCGAGATAGCCCGCCGCGCCAACGTCTCCCACCAGACTTTCTACGCCATCTACGCCTCCAAGCACGACGCGTTCCTCGGCGCACAGAAGGTCGGCATGCACCAGGCGCTGCGCATCACCGCTGAGGCCTACCAAGCGCACCACCCTGACTGGCCCCGGGCTGTCGACGCAGGCGCACGCGCGCTGATCGACTATCTCGTCTCCGAGCCCGCCCACGCCCACCTAAGCCTCGTCGACACGTTCGCCGCGAGCCCGGAGGCGATCGAGATTCGCAACTCCACCATCCAGGCATTCGCCGCCTACCTCGGCCCGGGCTACGAGCTCGCCCGCGGCGGCGGCGAGGTACCTGCGGTCGCCGCCGAGGCCATCGCCGGAGGCGTTTGGCAGGTCCTGCACCACTACATCGAGAACGACTGCATCGCCGAGCTCCGCGACGCGGCGCCGCAGCTGGTCTACTTCGCGCTCACGCCGTTCATCGGGCCAGTCGAGGCGGCCGAGATCGCTCGTCAGCCGGCAGCGGTGCTCGACAGTGCGTAGGCTGCCCTGCCCTCGCGCCTGGTAGGCGCGATCTTACCGCCACGCTGCAGGCGCCGCAGACTCTCCCGAATCTCCGGGCCGGGCATCGCCGTAACGATCCCCAGCTCGCCGACCGTGTGCGAGCCATGCTCGAGCGCGGCAACTATCGCCTGCTCAGCCGCACCCATCCGAGCTTGCCCGCGCACGCGTGAGCGCGCGGCGCCCTTCGCCCCCGCCGGGCCCCTCGCCGTCGCCCGTGTCTTGGCCGTCGCGGTCTTAGCCGTGGCCGTCGGAGTCTTGGCTGTCGTCGAGGTCTTGGCCGCCGACCGGGCCTTAGCCGCCGGCCGAGCCTTAGCCGCAGACCGGGCCTTAGCCGGGGACTGGGTCTTGGCCGCCTGAGCTTTGGCCTCGGCCTCGAGGGCGTCAGCGGCACCCAGCAGCCGCTCGTGCTCGGCCAGCACCGGCCGCAGCTCGGCCAGCCGGGCATCGATTTCGACGCACACCCGCGCCAGGAGATCAGTGACCATCGCGACCCCCTTTTATCATGTCCTAAGGTCGTCACGCGAGGTCTGCCGTGCGACACGCAGGTACGCGAGCACGGCCAGCACGCGCCTGTGATCGTCATCGCAGACCGGGAGATCCAGCTTGGCGAAGATGTTGGTGATGTGCTTCTCCACCGCGCCAGGCGTGACGATCAGACTCTCGGCGATCGCCGTGTTGGATCGCCCCTCGGCCATCAGCGCCAGCACCTCGCGTTCACGCGCGGTCAGTCCCGACAGTGCCTCCATTGCGCCGTTGCGCGGAGCCAGCAACTCGGCCACGACCTGTCTGTCGAGCACGGTACCGCCCTCGACCACGCGCCGCATGGCGTCGAGGAACGCTCGTACATCCCCCACCCGCTCCTTGAGCAGATAGCCGATCCCGGCCGTGTGCTCGCCGATCAACTCGCTCGCGTAGGCGGTCTCGACGTACTGAGAGAGAACGAGCACGCTCAGCGCCGGCTGGCGGCGGCGCGCCTCGATCGCCGCCCGCAAGCCCTCGTCGCCGTAGGTAGGAGGCAGGCGCACGTCGACGATCGCGAGGTCCGGTTTGTGGCCGGCGATCGCCCGCAGCAATGCGGGGCCGTCTTGCACTTGAGCCACGACATCGATCCGGTTCTCCCGTAGCAGCGCAACCAACCCCTCCCGCAGCAGCGCGAGGTCCTCAGCAATCACTACCCGCAAGGAAGCCTCACCTCGAGCACGGTGCCGCCGGCGTCGGGGCTCTCCACGCGCAGGCTACCGTCGAGCGCCTCCACCCGGGCGCGAAGTCCGGCCAGCCCCGACCCTCGCGGGTCGGCTCCGCCCCGGCCGTCGTCGCCGACGACGACCGCCAGTGCTCGGTGCTCGTGTTTCAGCCGGACCCAGCTGCGCTGCGCACATGCGTGCTTGGCAGTGTTCGTCAGCGCCTCGGCGATTACGAAGTAGGCGGCGCTCTCGACAGCCGGCGCGAGCCCGCGATGGGTGTCGGTCTCGATCGAGGTTCCGAGACCGTAACGGGCGGCAAGCGATTGCACCGCCGGCACCAGGCCACGGTCGGCGAGCAGCGGCGGCACAATGCCGCGAGCTAGATCGCGCAGCTCGGCGATCGCGTGATGGGCCTCGCGCTGGGCGTCGAGGATCAGTCCGCGGATCTCGGGCTGGTCGTGGACGCGCAGCTCCGCGCGCCCGAGCTGGAGCGTCAGCGCGACCAGCCGCGCCTGCGCGCCGTCATGCAGGTCGCGCTCGATCCGCCGCAGCTCCGCCGCCTGCGCGTCGACGGCCTGACGGCGCGTACGGATCAGCATGTCGATCCTTGCGCGCAAAGCGCGCCGACCGTGGGCGACCAGCACGCGGTCGTGCAGTGCGATCAGCGAGTACGCGCTGCCAGCCGTCGCCAATCCAAGCAGCGCCCACGCCGGCCAGAACGTTTCCACGCCGGCGAGCAGCCACGTCAGCAGCCACGTGAACATCAGGATCACCGCCGCCACGCCGACCACCGCCCACACGCAGGCCACGCGCCGGACCGCCCCCGGGGGATGCCGCCAGGCCCAGCCGGCGGTGAAGTCGAGTAGCACGAGGTCGCCCAGACCGAGCCACGCCCACGCCGGCCAGAAATAGCCCTGCCCGCCAAGCGCCCAGATCGCGGCGACGAGGACCGCGCTCAGGAACGCCAGGCGGTGCACCAGCGAACGGGCGTATTCACCGATCGACAGGCCGGCGGCGAGCGCCGGCATCCACCGTCGCGGGCCCGCGACGTGGGCGAGAGTGAGATCGATCGGGATGCGAGCGCGCCCAGTCATCCCGGAATCGTCTCACGGCTGACACAGTCATACCGAAGCACGAGCCAGCCGACCCCCCCGGGGGCAAGCAAGCAGCCGGGGGAGTCGGCTGGCTCGTGCCGAAGCTGCTGGCGCCCGAGCGGGCCGATCAGAGCGCCTTGGCCGCCTGCCTGCCCGCACCGATCCGTTGCACGTCCCAGACGAGGCCACAACGCTCCAGGGCCGCAATCACAAAACCCGATATATCGAGCTCGCGGCGGCCCATCCCATGGAACGCCGAGGTGGGGAAGGCGTGATGGTTGTTGTGCCACGCCTCCCCGAACGAGAACGGCGCCAGCCACAGCAGGTTGCGCGAATGGTCCTCGGTGGCGAACCGCCGCCGGCCGAAGAAGTGACACAGCGAGTTGATGCTGTAGGTCACATGGTGCAGTACCAGGATGCGCACCGCCCCGCCCCACAACATCCCCTCCAGACCCGCCGACACCGTGCCACCGATCAGCACGCCGAGACCGAACGGGATCGCCAGCCCGACCAGCGACCACAACACGAACGTCCTGTCCACGAATGCCACCACCGGGTCCGCCAGCAGATCGGGCGCGAAGCGTTCGCGCGACCCGCGCTGGGTGTGGTCGAACAGCCAGCCTACGTGCGCGTGGGCCAGTCCGCGCAGTGCTCCGCGCCAGCCTGTGCCCTTCAGGGTGCCGCCGCCGCGATCAACGTGTGGGCTGTGCGGATCGCCGAAACGGTCGGAGTAGGCGTGGTGCTTGCGGTGGTCGGCCACCCACGAGATCACGGGGCCCTCGACCGCCATCGTGCCCAGCACCGCCAGCACCCCCCGCAGCGCCGCCGAGGTCTTGAAGCTGCGATGCGTGAGCAGCCGGTGGAAGCCGACTGTGACGCCGAGTCCTGTCGGGACGTACATCATCAGGAAGATCGCGATGTCGCGCCAGCGCAGCTCGTGATTCCACAGCTGCCAGCCGGCGAGCACCAGCAGCAGCGGCGGGACACCCGTAATCACACCAGTGACCGCACGATCGAGGTTCTCGAGCACCGGCTCCTGGATCTCCTCTGGCGTCGGACCGTCGCCGGGCGCGGGCGACGTCGGGGGCACGGGCGACATCGGGAGGGCACCCTCCAGATCGCCTACGGACTGGGGCTCGGCGAGACTTCCCGCAACGACGCGCATGCCGCACCCATCATGAGACGGACGCGCGCCGTTGTCGATACGGTCGGCCACCGGCCCGACGGTGGCTGTCCCCCGGCGAAAGGTGGGGATAGCCACAGCTCCGCGCCGTGCTGATTGGGCGCCTCTCAGCTGTGCGCGCGAGGTGAGTGGGCACCTCTCAACCCGCGCGCACGTCCAGCACGACCTTGCCGGTCGCGCGGCGCTCGTCGAGTGTCTTCAGCGCATCCGCGGCGCGCTCCAGCGGGAAGCGCTCACCGACAACCGGCGCGACACTGCCCTCCTCCACCATGCGGTTGATCGCAGTCCCGATCTCGCGGTTCAGGTCGGGCTTGCCCATCGCGTAGGCGCCCCAGCCGGCCCCCACGACGTCGGTGTTTCCGAGCAGCAGCCGATTGACGCGCACCTCCGGGATCGACCCGCCGGTGAAGCCGACCACGACGAGACGCCCGTCCTCGCGCAGTGAGCGCAGACTGTCGGTGAACCGGTCCCCGCCCACCGGGTCGAGCACCACGTCCACGCCGCCGCCGGAGCGCTCGAGCACGTCGTCCTTCCAGCCGTCACCGAGCAGCAGCGTCTGATCCGCGCCCGCCCGTTCGGCAACCGCCCGCTTGGCGATATTCGAGACCAGCGCGATCGTCCGCGCCCCCATGCCCCTGGCGACTTGTAGCGCGGCGGTGCCCACGCCGCCGGCTGCGCCGTGGACCAGCACCGTCTCGCCCCGCTTCAGGCGTCCGCGCAGCACGAGCGCGAAGTACGCGGTGTGGTAGTTGAGGATCAGCCCCGCGCCCTGCGCGAAGTCCAGCTTGGGCGAGAGCGCAAACGTGAAGAACTCGGGAGCCACAGCCGTCTCGGCGAAGCCGCCGAGTGCGCAGAACGCAGCCACACGCTCGCCGGGCTTCACCCGCGCACCCTCGGGGGCACTGCGCACGATCCCCGCGACCTCGCTACCGGGCACGAACGGAAGCGGCAGTTTCATTTGGTAGAGGCCGCGAGTCTGCAGCAGCTCCGGGAAGGAGACGCCAGCCGCGTGCACGTCGACGACGACGCCCGCCCCGGGCGTGAGCATGTGCGAGGGCTCGGGCTCGGGCACCTCGACCAGCGCGAGCGCGCTGTCGGGACCGGACTCCGCGACGATCTGGACGGCCCTCATCGCCGGGATTATGTCCGAGGCCGTCGCGCAGCGCGGCGGCCGCAATCCGCAGTCGCGGTCGGCCGCAGAGGTTCACGGCTCAGGGTCGCCGGGCCACGCCCAGAATGTGCGGGGCGGCAGATACGGAGCGGGACTGAAGGCAAAGCGCTTGCAGCGCTCGATCTCGAACCCGGCCCGCTCGATCCCCGCGTGCGTGTCGCGCGTCAGATGGCAGCCACCGGCGACGCGCGGCCAGAAGGTGGCGTCGGCGAGACGCTGGAGGCGGGCCGCCCCGCGCTGGCTCATAATCGCCTGATCGCGTTCGGAGCCTGCAACAGGCCGGACGGGCAAACATCGAAGAAGGGATCAGGCGATGGCAAATGTGCTGTGCGTGCTCTACGACGATCCGGTCGGCGGCTACCCGCCGACCTATGCGCGCGATGCGGTTCCGCGGATCGCGCGCTACCACGACGGCCAGAGCACGCCCACGCCGGAGGGGATCGGCTTCGAGCCCGGCGAGCTGCTCGGGTGTGTCTCGGGCGAGCTGGGGCTGCGCGAGTTCCTTGAGGGACGCGGTCACCGGCTGATCGTCACCTCTGATAAGGATGGCCCGGACTCCGTGTTCGAGCGCGAGCTCGGCGACGCGGAGATCGTGATCTCGCAACCGTTCTGGCCCGCCTACCTGACCGCCGAGCGGATCGCGCGCGCGCCGAAGCTGAAGCTCGCGCTGACGGCCGGCATCGGCTCGGACCACGTCGACCTCCAGGCGGCGATCGAGCACGGTCTGACGGTTGCCGAGGTGACCTACTCCAACAGCATCAGCGTGGCCGAGCACGTGGTGATGATGATCCTGGCGCTCGTGCGCAACTACATCCCCTCCTACCAATGGGTGATCGACGGCGGCTGGAACATCGCCGACTGCGTCTCGCGCTCCTATGACCTGGAGGGCATGCAGGTCGGCACCGTCGCCGCCGGACGCATCGGCTCGGCGGTGCTGCGACGGCTCGCCCCGTTCGAGGTCGGCCTGCACTACACAGATCGCCACCGGCTGCCTGAGGAGGTGGAGCGCGAGCTCGGCGTCACCTTCCACCCCACCGCAGAGTCGCTCGTGGAAGTGTGCGACGTGGTCACTATCAACGCGCCGCTGCATCCCGAGACGGAGAACCTGTTCGACGCGCAGCTGCTCGCGAGGATGAAGCGGGGCTCGTATCTGATCAACACAGCGCGCGGCAAGATCTGCGACCGCGACGCCGTCGCCGCGGCGTGCGCGAGCGGTCAGCTCGCCGGCTATGCCGGTGATGTGTGGTTTCCCCAGCCGCCCCCAGGGGATCACCCTTGGCGCTCGATGCCACACCACGGCATGACCCCGCACACTTCAGGCACCAGCCTGTCCGCCCAGGCACGCTACGCGGCGGGTACGCGCGAGATCCTCGAGTGCTTCTTTGACGGGCGCCCGATCCGCGAGGAGTACCTGATTGTCGACGGCGGCAGGCTCGCCGGCGCCGGAGCGCACTCCTACAGCGAGGGCAATGCCACCGGCGGCTCAGAGGAGGCGGCGCGGTTCAAGCGCAGCTGAGGGTCAACCGGCACCCCGAGCAGCCGGCAAGACGGCCGGTACGCGCCGGCTACATGGCCGGCGCGTCGGCGCTTCACTGATCGTAGCGCGCGACCGTGAAACCAATCAGCACGGGCACGTTCACGGCGAACACGATCAGCGAAAGCGTGAGCACCACCAGCGGGCTGCCGCTGGTGTGGTTGCGCAGGAACACGTACTCGATCATCCCCGCAATGATCGCGTAGGCCAGCAGCGCCCACCTGGCGACCTCGAAGAAACGTCGCCACGGAAATCCATCGACGCGGGAGAGCGCGAGCAGATTGCCGGCGAGCACCAGCACCGAGGCGCCCAGCAGCGCCACTGCGGGGCCGAGCGAGACATGCTCGGGGAGATGGGCGGAGAGGTAGATACCGGCGACGAGCACCAGCCCAAGCGAGAGCATGCCGAGCGCCGTCACCGGGGGCAGGCGGCGCTCACTCATCCGGCTGTGAGCTTCGTCATGATCACGAGCGTGGCGACCTGCATCAGCCCGGTGGCCCCAGCCGTGTAGATGAACCGTTTCATCAGCCGCTCGATTACCGCCGGGTTCGGTTGAGGCTTCTTCAGCTCCGTCAGCACTGCGATGTTCGCCGGCTCGAGCAGGCCAAGGGCGATCACCGCCATCACGCCGACCACGATGAAGCTCGCGACCACCCAGCCGTGCAGCGGGTTCACCGTTAGGTTGGTCCCGAGATGGGTGGAGAGCTGCCATCCCGCCGCGAGCGTGACGGTCACTACGGTCGGCATGATCAGCACCATCTTGGGCATCAGCCGCGTGGTGAACTCGACGCGCGCAGGGATCGAGAGCTTGCCCATGATCGGGCCGAGGACGAAGCCGAGGAATAGGTCGATGACCGTCCACGCGGCGCCGCCGACCACGTGCAGGAACATCAGTGGCCACAGTTCGTTGGCGGCGATGCCAGCGATCAGCAGGCCCAGGATGACCGCGACGATTGGCAACCCGGCACGGGGCACGATCTGGAAGTCCGGACGCTCGAGCGCCGCGGAAGGCCCGTCCCCCAGTGCGGCCCCCGGTGCGGAGACAGCGACGTGTGCCATCGTGTGAATCTAGCGCGCAGGCGGACGGAATGCCAGTCCTCGGCCCGGCGCGAGGAATGCGGCTGTCGGCGAGCGCCCATGTCGCGGCGGCGGTGACAGCCGCGACGATCAGCACCGAGGGCCACGCCCCGACGGCCAGCGCGAGCAGGTGCGAGACGACGAACGCGGCAAATCCGAGGCCCGCGAGCCTCGCGGCCGTGCGCGCGCCGTGGCGGCGCATCCAGATCCGAATGCAGCAGAGGCCGCCGATCGCCAGCACGACCCCGCCGAGCGGCCGCGAGCCGGTCGCCGCCACGACCGCATAGCCCGCGATCAGCGAGCCAGCGGCGAGCGGGGCTGTCGGCAGGGTACGCACTGCCAGCAGCCTAGTCAGGCCGCCCCGGTGGCCGCCGCGCGGGGCAGCACGAGCAGCGAACAGTGCGCGTGGCGCTCCGGGTCCGCGTCCTGTTACTCGGTCTGCCGGTGAAGGCCGGCGTGGAGCTAGGTCTCGATGACGGCGACGAGCGCCGGGTAGCATTGACGTCGTGCCAGAAGAAGGCCCCACCGGGCCCGAGCGTGTGAGCGGCGAGCGCTCGGAAGCTCATCCGCCGCTGCCGCGCGACAAGCGCGGCTGGCAGGTTTCGCCGGCCCCCGACGGCCGGGGCATGCCCGAGCACGCCCCCACGGGCCCGCCGCCGCACCGCATGCGCGGCTTCTGGTGGTTCGTGCTGGCGCTGATCGCGCTCAACTGGCTGTCGGTCCTGTTCTTTCAGCCCTCATCGGGCGAACAGCGGGTGACCGTGCCGTTTAGTCCGTACTTCCTGGAACAGGTCAAGGGGGGCACGGTCAGCACGATTGCCTCCAAGGGCGACACGATCCAGGGCAAGTTCAAGGCCAAGCTGCGCTACCCCGCGACCGACAAGAAGGCGACGCCCACGAAGCTGTTTGCCACGCAGGTGCCGAGCTTCTGGAACGGCAGCCAGCTATCGGCGCTGCTGCAGGAAAAGGGCGTGAAGATCAACGCCGAATCGACGAGCACAAGCGAGTCGCTGCTGGCCGAGATCCTGCTCGGCTTCGGCCCGACCCTGCTGATCGTTGGCCTGTTCGTGCTGGTCGCCAAACGCGCCGCCAAGGGCGCTGGCGGCATGGGCGCCCTTGGCAGCTTCGGGCGCTCGCAGGCGCGACGGGTGGACCCGGAAAAGATCCGCGTGACCTTCAACGACGTCGCGGGGATCGACGAGGCCAAGTCCGAGCTCTCGGAGATCGTCGACTTCCTGCGCAATCCCGATCGCTACGGCAGCCTCGGCGGGCGCATGCCGCACGGCGTGCTGCTGTCGGGCGCACCCGGCACAGGCAAGACGCTGCTGGCGCGCGCGGTCGCTGGCGAGGCACACGCCGCCTTCTTCTCGATCTCCGCCTCGGAGTTCATTGAGGCGATCGTCGGCGTCGGCGCCTCGCGCGTGCGCGACCTGTTCGCCAAGGCCAAGGAGGCCGCCCCTTCGATCATCTTCATCGACGAGCTCGACGCGATCGGGCGCTCGCGCCAGGGCTCGGTATCGGTGACCGGCGCCAACGACGAGCGTGAGCAGACGCTCGACCAGATCCTCACCGAGATCGACGGCTTCGAGTCCTCGCAGGCGGTGATTGTGCTCGCCGCGACCAACCGGCCCGACGTCCTCGACCCCGCGCTGCTGCGCGCCGGGCGCTTCGACCGGCGCGTCACTGTACAGGCCCCCGACCGCAAGGGGCGCGTCGAAATCCTCAAGGTCCACACGCGCTCGATCCCACTGGACGACGATGTCGACCTCGAAGCGCTGGCCTCCAGCATGCCCGGCATGGTCGGGGCGGACATCGCCAACCTCGCCAACGAGGCAGCGCTGCTCGCCGCTCGCCGCGGGCACAAGCAGGTGAAGATGGGCGACCTCACCGACTCGCTGGAGAAGATCATGCTCGGCTCCCCGCGCGGCATCCTGCTCTCGCCCGCCGATCGCGAGCGCACCGCCTACCACGAGTCCGGCCACGCGCTCGTGGGGATGCTCACGCCCGGCGCCGACCCCGTGCGCAAGGTGTCGATCATCCCCAGAGGAATGGCGTTGGGAGTGACCCTGTCGACGCCCGACTCAGACCGGGTGTCCTACTCGCTGGAGGACCTGCAGGCCAAGATCCGAGTGGCGCTCGGCGGCCGCGTGGCCGAGGAGGTCGTGTACGGGACAATCACTACCGGTGCCGAGTCCGACATCCAGCAGCTCACGCAAATCGCGCGCCAGATGGTCGGGCGCTGGGGGATGAGCACGGCGATCGGTCCGATCGCGGTGCTCCCCGAGGAGGGGCAGGGAATGTTCCTGCCAGGCGTCAGCGAAACCTCCCAGGAGACCCAGCGCGTGGTGGACGCGGAGGTGCGCACGCTCGTCGAAGGCGCCCACCGGGAGGTCACGCAGCTGCTCGAAGATCATCGCGACCAGCTCGAGAACCTCGCCCAGGCGCTGCTCAAGGCCGAGACGCTCGACGCACCCGACGCGTACGCGGCAGCCAGCGTGGCGCTTACTGAGCCGCAGCCGGCTCCCGCCCCAGCTTGAGCGCGAGAGCATCCCTGAGTTGAGGCCGCGCGAGCGCTAGCGCGCGCCGCGCTTGCGCCGCGGCTCGGCGGGCTTGGGAGGAAAGCGCTTGCGCTCCTCCGCAGTCATCTTGCGGATCGTGAGCGATCCGTCCTCGACCTGCCGCTGGACATCCTCCAGCTTCACACGGCGCTTCTCTGCCGCCCGATCTGCCTGGGTGAGCATGTATCAAGATTAGCGCGCCGCAGTTGCCGACCATGCCGCAGGCGTCGCCCCGAGCTGCGGCAGCAGCGAGCAATCACTGCGCGGGCGAGGGACGCCCGTCGCCTGCCTCGGCGAAGGTCACCAACCGCCTGCGATCCTCATCCCACAGCTTCAAGCGCACCGCGTGCAGGCCGTCTCGGAGCGAGAGTATCGGCACATCGTGGAAGATCGGATTCTCGTCGTGCGCCCGCTGCAGGTTGTAGTTGGGGATGCGGGCACTCAGATGGTGTACGTGGTGCAGGCCGATGTTGCCCGAGAAGAACTGGAGCAGCTTCGGTAGCTTGAGGTAGGAGCTGCCCCGCAGCGCGGCGTCCGCATAGCTCCAGTCATCGGCGCTCTCCCAGTAGGCGTCCTCGAACTGGTGCTGGACGTAGAACAGCCAGATACCGGCGGAGCCGGCCAGGAGCACGGTGGGTGCCTGCACGAGCAGGTAGTCACGCCAGCCGATCAGCCAGCAGAGCACCCCCACGAGCACAGCGAGAGCGACGTTCGTGCCGATCACGCTGCGGCGCATGCGCGGGCGCGCCGAGCGCGACACCAGGCGCGGCCCCACCAATAGCGCGACGATCGGGCCGATGCCGAACATCACGAGCGGGTTGCGAAACAGGCGATACCCGAGCCGCCCGTGCGCGGGCAGCGCGAGGTATTCGCGACGGTTAGCGTGCGGACATCGCCGCCACCGCGCCGATCGAGATCGCCGGAGGTGGCGTGGTGGATCGCGTGATCGTGACGCCAGCGCAGAAACGGCGAGTACACCAGCAGCCCCAGCACGGTGCCAAGCCATAGGTTCGCCTTCCTGGAGCTCAGAAACGAGCCGTGCGAGCAGTCGTGAAAGAGGATGAACGTTCGCACTAGGAATCCCGAGGCGGGGATCGCGATCGCCAGCACCAGCAGGTAGGAGACGCCGAGCATCAGGTACATCAGCACCGACAGCGCCAGGTACGGCACGACCGAGGTCGCCAGGTCGAGTAGGCTGCGGCCGAGACGCGGCCGTGCGTAGGGAGCGAGGGTCTCACGCCAGGGGGCGAGCGCCGGCTGGGATGTCCCGGCTGTGGCGGCGCTCCATGCTGGTGCGCCTTGGCTCACGGTGCGCCTTGGCTAGTGCGACCTGACTCATCTCGGCCTCGTCTGCGCGACGACCGTTTGCGCAACTCATCGCCGCGAGCGACACGCCGAGGCGATCGCTGCCTATAGCCACACGGGCGGCATATTGGATCATTTGACGCTGCAGTCAGTCCCCGCTGCACCAGCCGCAGGCCCATCCATACATGGAGGATGCCGGCCTGCTCGAACGGGTCGGACTCGACGGCGAAGCCGGCCCGCCGGTAGACCTCGGTGGCAACCAGCTGCGCGGCTAGGCGCACCCGTACGCACCCCCGCTCCCTCGCCTTCGCGAGGGCGAGGTCCAGCATCGCAACGCGATGCCGCGGCGACGCCACTCGCGTTCAACGGCAACGCGGCCGACTTTCGCTCGGTCTGCGTCGACGAGCAGCCGCAGCGTGCCGATCACCCGCTGGCCGTCCGGCTCGAGCGCCACCAGGTGCAGCGCCTGCGCATCGCGCCCGTCGAGCTCGTCCTCCGGGCGCACACCCTGCTCCTCGCAGAACACCCGCTCTCTGACGGCAAACGCACCGTGCACGTCCTCGGCAGCTGCTGGCCCAGCGAATGTGGATCTCGGGGTCGCCCATCGGGCTACCTTGCACTAGTTGCGAACGTCGCCCTCACGGGGCCCGGGGTGAGGCGACGCAGCGCCAGCAGGCCCAGGAGGGCCACGAGCGAGACACGTAACTCCTCCGATGCCGAGTCCCGCGCGCGCGCCCGCCTGCACCATCACCCAGCCGACGATCGGGCCCCCGATCGGCGTGGAGCCCTGGAAGGCGACGAACCACAGCGACATCACACGCCCGCGCATGCTGGGGGCAGCGCCTAGCTGCAGGGTGGAGTTGCCGGTGGACATGAACGAGATGCTGGCTCCGCCGGCGAGCGCGAGCGCGATCAGCTCGACGGGGAGGTTCGGGGCAAGACCGGCGAACAGCAGCACCACGCCGAACGCAGTCGCGGCCATCACGAGCGTGGGGAGGCCAGTCCTGCCCTTTGCGGCCACAACCAGGCCGCCCGCGACCGCACCGACGCCCATGGCGGCGGTCATGAAGCCGAAGCCGGTGGCGCCGACGTGCAGCCCCTGACGAGCCATGACGGGCAGCGTGACCTGAAACTCGTATGCCAAAGCGCCGGCGAGGGCCATCATCAGTAGCGGCACACCCAGCTCCGGGGTGCGCCTTACATAACGCAAGCCCTCTCGGAGCTGTTCGGGCTGGCGACCGCTTGGTGGGCTGGGGAAGATCGCGCTGCGATCGAGGGTGCTCAGCGAGGCGACCACCGCGACAAAGCTGGCAGCGTTGACGAGGAAGCACACGCCCTCGCCGACAGTAGCGATCAGCACGCCGGCGACGGCCGGGCCGATGACGCGCGCGACGTTGACGAGCACGGAGTTGAGGCTGACGGCGTTGCGCAAGCTCCCGGCGCCCACCAGCTCGAGCATGAACGACTGCCGCGCGGGGTTCTCGAAGGCGTTGTTGAGACCCAGCAGCACCGCCAGCGCACCGATCTCCCACAGGCGCACGGCGCCTGTCACGGTGAGCACGCCAAGGACGAGCGCCTGCAGTCCCATGGCGATCTGCAGGATGACCATCAGTCGGCGCTTGTCGACGCGGTCGGCGATCACGCCGCCGTAGGGTCCGAGCAGCAGCACGGGCAGGGTCTGCAATGCCACGATCACCCCGAGCGTGGTGGCGGAGCCGGTCAGGGTCAGTACCAGCCAGGACTGCGCGGCCATCTGCATCCACGTGCCGATCAGTGACACCGATTGGCCGGCGATGTAGCGCCGGTAGTTGGGGATGGCGAGCGCGGCGAAGGTGATCCGCCCGACGCCCATCAGGCGCGTCATCGACGCTCGCCCGGGAGTCGGTCGGCGAGCTCCTCGAGCACCGGCAGGGCATTCCACAGGGCCTCGCGCTGGCGCTCATCGAGCTTGTCGACGTGAGCACTCAGCGCCCGCGTGCGCTCGCGATGGATCCGCTCGCGGATGCGCCTGCCGGCGGCGGTGGCGTGGACGAATGCGGAGCGCCGGTCGCCGGGATCGGCCGCGCGCACGATCAGGCCGGAGTCGCACAGGTGCGCGGCAATCCGCGAGAGCATCGTCGGATTCAGGCTCTCGATCTCGGCCAGCTCGGATAGTCTGACCGGACCGAGCCGAACGACGGTGAAGAGTACCGAGATCTGGGAGGGGGTCAATCCCGAACCGGCGACGGTCGGACGCAGACGCCGCGAGAGCCTTCCGATCACCGCGCGCAGGCGTTCGTTCGCCTCGGCGTGCGAGGGGTGGAGATCGAGCTCTGGGGTTGCCTTGGCGCTGGGGGCCGCCATCGGATCTACTCCGCTCCTTTAAGTTGCTTGCCGGCAAGCATTATAGAAGGTCGCCGACTCACTGGCACGGGTCGCGTAGATTTACGCGCGATGCCCGATCTGCGCTTCAGTGCACCCTCCGGGGAGCTTGGCGGCTACCTCGCGTTGCCCGTCGGCGAGGGCCCGCATCCGGGCGTGATCGTGATCCAGGATGTGCTCGGCCTCTCCGACGATATCCGCGAGCAGGCCGATCGGCTGGCGGCCGCCGGCTACCTGGCGTTTGCGCCGGACCTGTACTCGGGTCGCGGCATCCGCTGCGTCGTGGCGACGATGCGCGCGTCGCGCTCTGGCAGCGGACCCGCCTACGAGGACATCGAGGCGGCGCGCATGTTGCTCACGGCGCGCGAGGACTGCACCGGGCGGATCGGGATCATCGGCTTCTGCATGGGCGGCGGCTTCGCGCTGTTGTGCGCGCCCAGCGGCGGGTTCGGGGCGGCGTCGGTCAACTACGGCGAGGTCCCCGCCGATGCGGCTGAGCGACTCGCGGGCGCATGCCCGATCGTCGCCAGCTACGGCGCTCGCGACCCGGGCCTGCGCGGGCGCGCTGGGCGCCTCGAGCAGGCGCTGAGCAGCGCCGGCGTCGCGCACGACGTCAAGGAGTACCCCGACGCGGGACACAGCTTCCTCAACCGCTTCAACGCGGGCCTGCTGCTCACACCGCTGCTCCACGTCGCCGGTGTCGGCTACCACCACCCCTCGGCCGAGGACGCGTGGCGGCGCATCCTTAGCTTCTTCGCCGAGCACCTTCGCACGTCGCCGTAGCGCCGTGCACCGGCGCTTCACGCGCTGAGCTGCCTACGAGGCTTCGTGGGCCGCGGCCCGCGCGCGACGGTACTCGTTGACGACGATGTCCGTCAGCTCCTCCACTGAGGTCTCAGCCGTCGGCTTGTCCAGCGCGATCACGCCATCCTGGATCATGCTCACGCGGTCGCATGCCTCCAGAACATGCACATAGTTGTGCAGGATCATGATGATCGAGACCCTCCCCTCGGCCTTCAGGCGCGCCACCAGGTCGAGGATCATCGAGCCCTCCTTCGCGCCCATCGCCGCCAGCGGCTCGTCCAGCAGGATGATGTCCGCGTCGGAGTTGACCGTGCGGGCGACCGCGATCGCCTGGCGCTGGCCGCCCGACAGGCGCGCCACGGCGACGTCGATCCGCGGGATGTTGATCCCGATCTCATCCAGCGCCCGGCGCGCTTGGAGCTTCATCTCGCGGTTGGCCAGGAACGGCAGCGGGCGGTGCACCTTCTCGCGGCGCAAGAACAGGTTGTGGAACACCGACAGTTCGTCGATCAGCGCCAGGTCCTGGTAGACGGTCTCGATACCTTGCGCACGCGCATCGTCCACGCTTTTGGGCTCATACGGCCGCTCGTGCAGGAACATACTCCCGGAGTCCTGCTTCTGGAAGCCGCAGATGATCTTGATCAGCGTCGACTTTCCCGCCCCGTTGTCGCCCAGCAGGCCGAGCACCTCGCCCTTGCGCAGGTGCAGGTTGACGTCGCGCAGCGCCGTCACCGGGCCGAAGCGCTTGGCGATGTGTTCGACGCGCAGCACGTCGTCGGGCGCCGAGGACGGCGGCACGACGTTTTCCGCGGGTAACGTCGAATCAGGCACTGGTGTGACCCCTGCGGGCGCGCTGGACATAAATGTTGATCGTCATCGCCAGGATGATCGCCAGGCCCAGGTAGAACAGCAGGTAGTCGGCGTTGACACCCTGCAAGACCAGGCCGTCGTGGAGGATGCCCAAGAACAGCGCGCCGATCAGGGCGCCAACGACGGTGCCCGAGCCGCCCGCCAGCAGCGTGCCGCCGATCACCGCCGAGGCGATGCCCAGAAACAGGATTTCGTTGGCCCCGGCGGTGTCAGGCTGCACTGAAGCCGAGCGCACCGCCTCGAGTATCCCGACGAGGCCACCGGTCGCGCTGCACAGGATGAAGTTGCGCACCATCACCAGCCTGACCCTCACTCCGGCCTCCGCCGCGCCAAGCTTGTTCGAGCCGAGTGCCACCGTGTACAGGCCCCAGCGGGTGAACGTAAGCACCGTCTGCAGCACGATCACGATCACGATCGCCCAGATCAGCTCCGAGTAGGTGCCCCCACCAAACACTTTTGCGAACGACCCGATGTGGTTGACCGTTTCGGTGAGGAAGATGTGGTGTCCGTTGACCACGTGGGCCACCTTCACCTCGGTCGCGTGCACCTGCGAGCCCGGCGTCTCGACCTCCTCTCCGTGGGAGATGATCAGCGTCAGCCCCTCCAGCCCGAACAGCATCCCGAGCGTGGTCACGAACGAGCTGATCCCGACGATCGCCGTGAAGAAACCGTTTACCAGACCCACAGCCATGCACGCGAGCAGCGCGACGATCACCGCTGGAATCAGCGGCAGCCCCGCGGTGGAGAGCTTGTAGAAGAGGAACGGGGCGAGCAGGTAGGTGCCCCCGATCGACAGGTCGATCTCGCCCAGGACCATCACGAACACCTCGCCCGCCCCAAGGATCGCGAACGGGGCGAAGTACGGCAGCAGCGTCTTGAAGTTCGCCGAGGTAAAGAAGCTTTCCGTGTTCAGCGCGAAGTAGATCGCGACGATCACCGTGACGACGATGATGCTCCCCTCGCGCAACGCGAGCACGCGGTGGAGCAGCTCGCGTGGCTCCGGCAGCAAGGCCCGGCGCGAGTGCGCCGGACCCTCCGCTGACGGGGGCTGCTCGGGGGAGTCCGACTCCCTTGCCTCGCCTGCCACGGCTAGGCGGCCGCGCCCGCCTTGATCGGGATCACTTTGACCGCCGAGGAGGTGCCCTCATAGCGGGACTTGGATTCAACGTACGGCGCGACGGTTTCTTTGTTGAGGAACTTCAGGCCCGTGTCGACTTCCGCGGGACCGCTCAACGAACCGGAGACGTGCCAGAAGAACAACTGCAGGATCGGCAGGAAGCCCTGCTGATAAGGCTGCTGGTCGATCGTGAATTCGATGTTGCCTTCCTGAAGCAGCTTCTGGGTCTCTTCGGTGAGGTCGAAGCCGCCCGCTTTGATGCCCTTGGCGGCGAGACCGTACTTCTGCATCACTTTCGCGAGGCTTTCAGTACTGCCGCCGTCGACCGCGTACATGCCCTTCGTGCTCTGGTGGCCAACCCAGTAGGCGTCGATCGTCGAGAGCTCTCCCGGCACCGCCGCACCGGTGGCGACTTCGTGCACCGTGATGGGCTTGCCCGAGGCCTTGATCGCCGTGATCGCGCCTTCGATGCGCGGCTGTAGGTTTGCCGAGCCCGGCGTGGCGATGAACAGGGCCACGTCGCCCGACCCGACGGCGGCGACGATCCGTTCGCCCATGTCTTCACCGGCCTTTTTCAGGTCTTGCCCGATATAGGCCAGGCGCGCGTTCGTTGGCGCATCGGCGTTGTATGAGACGACCGGGATCCCCGCCTTCAGCGCCGCTTCGACGGGAGCGTTGAACGCGTGCAGGTCGATCAGCGCGACGGCGATCCCGTCTGCGCCGCTCGTGACGGCCGTGTTGACGGCGTTGACCATCTGGGCAACGTTGCTGCTTTCTGAGCCCGTCCACTCATACGAGCAGCCCAGTAGTTTGCACGCGTCCGCGATGCCGTATTGCGTAGGCACGAAGAACGGGTTCGTCGTCACGTGGTTAACGACCACGAATTTGTAGGTCGAGTGTGACCCGAACGCGCTCGAGGATCCGCCGCTGCCACTCGACGCGCTTGACCCGCACGCGCTCAGGAGGGTGCTCACGGAGCCGGCGGCCATGCCGGTCAGAGCTGTGCGCCGCAGGAACGCCCGCCGATCGAATCCAGGTGGTCCGACGTCTGGTCGGTCGAGGTAGTCGAGATGCTCCACCGCTTCGTGGGCCTGGTCGGTGTCCTCCATATGGATCATCCTCCTCGGTTAGACGGTCGCGCCAGTAGGCGCGGCACTGACGTCGCGCCCGTCCGGCGCTGCACTTGCTCTCTGTATTACCCGTGAATCTCGCGCTCTAGTCCACCCCCATGGACTCGCTTCAAATCGATTCAAACTAAATGTATACCCTCGAAGGATGGCTTCGTCCTCTGCCCGTCGCCCCGAACGATCAGTGCGCGGCCCCTCCGGCGTCGGCCCAGCCGAGAGATCGGAACGGCACGCTGAACGCGGCGGGCGAGACGGGCGGGAGCAGCCCACAGAAGCAGGCGAGCGCGGAGAGACGTTCGGCGAGCTGTCGCTTGCGCGCCTGCGCAAAGACGATGGCCGCGCACTGATCCTCTACACCCGCGACGCGCACAGGCAACCGTGAGCGACCGATCAAAGATCGGCCAGCGCTTCGAGGAGCTGCGGGGCGAGGAGGTCGTCTATGCGATCCATCGCCAGGAGCGTACGTTCCTGCCCTCACGCGACCACTGCCCGTTGTGCCCCATGCAAGTGGCAGGGGGGCGAGCGCGATCCGCAACTGAGATCCCCTTCCCCGCATTCGAGATTGCCGTTTTCGACAACCGCTTTCCCGCCTTCCAGGCGCCCCACGGCGCGGCCGAGGTAGTCGTCTACACCGACGACCACGACGCGTCCTTCGGGACGCTCACACCCGAGCGCGCGGAAGCGTTGATGTGGGTCTGGCGCCACCGCTACATGGAGCTCAGCGCGCGCGAAGACGTCGAGTACGTGTTCATCTTCGAGAACCGCGGCGTGGAGGTGGGCGTGACGCTGCACCACCCTCACGGCCAGATCTACGCCTACCCGTTCCTGCCCCCGGTACCCAAGCTCGAGCTCGCCGCCGACGCCCGCCTGGGGGGCTGCGCACCATGCGAGCTGCTCAGGCGGGAGCTCGTGGACGGGCGCCGGGTTGTGCACGAGAACGACGGCGTGGTCGCATATGTCCCGTACGCGGCCCGCTGGGCCTACGAAGCTCACGTGGTCATGCGCGAGCACCGGCCGAGCCTGCTCGACTGCGAGCCGGACGAGCTGCGTCTGCTGGCCGGTGCGCTGCAGGCGCTCGCGCGCGGATACGACGCGCTGTTTGACCGGTCGTTCCCGTACGTCATGGCCGTGCACCAGGCGCCCACCTTTGTCCCGGGTCTCCCTGTCTCGGATCCCTCCACCTCGCGTCCCGCTGCCTCGCGTCCCGCTACCGGGGCTACCACGGCCGGTGCGTCGGCGGGCGGACAGGGACACCTACACGTCGAGTTCTACCCGCCGCTGCGCACGGCCGACAAGCTCAAGTACCTCGCCGGCTCCGAGCAGGGTGCCGGCACGTTCATCTCCGACACGCTGCCCGAGGAGTCCGCCGCCAAGTTGCGCGAGGCGATCGCCCGTGCCGGGTGAGCGCAGCGGTGCGTTTGCGCCGGGACGCGTCAACCTGATCGGCGAGCACACCGACTACAACCAGGGACTCGCGCTGCCGTTCGCGATCGCCGCAGGCGTCACGGTGCGCGCGGAGATGTTTGATGGGGCTCCGGCCGGAGGCCTCCGCCAGCGTGCGTTGGCCGTTGGAAAAGCGGGGTCCGCCCGGTCTCCTGGCGAGCCACGGATCGAGGCGCATGCGCTGGACCTTGGCGAGGAGGACGAGTTCGCGCTCTGCGACCCGCCGCGCGCGGAGGGGTGGCGCGCGTTTGTGCGTGGGACAGTCGCCGAGCTCACCCGTGCCGGATTCCCGCTCGTGGGCACGCGCCTGGAGATCAGCGGCGAGCTGCCGCCCGGTGCGGGGCTGTCCTCCTCGGCGGCACTCGAGGTTGCGCTGTGTCTCGCTCTCGCCGAGCTCGGAGCGCGCGCTTCGCCCGGCGCGGCCAAGGTCATGCAGCTAACCGAGATCGCCCGGCTGTGCGCGCGTGTGGAGAATGACTGGGTCGGGGCGCACACGGGCCTGCTCGACCAGCTCGCCTCGCTCTACGGCGCGCCTGACACCGCACTGTGTATCGACTTCCGAACGCTGCACGTCGAACCCGTCCCGCTGGGACTCGGTGGCTGGCGACTGGTCGTGCTCGACTCCGGCGAACCTCACCTACACGCGAGCTCCGGCTACAACGAGCGCCGCGCCGAGTGTGCGCGGGCGTGCCAGTTGCTGGGCGTGGAGTCGCTGCGCGAGGCCAGCGACACCGCGGCCGCGCGGCTAACCGAACCGCTGCGGCGCCGCGTGAGCCACGTGCTCGGTGAAAACGAACGGGTGCGCCAGGCCGTTGCGGCATTGCGCGCTGACGATCTGGCGGCCGTCGGCCGCCTGCTCAACGCCGCCCACGCGAGCCTGCGCGATTGCTACGAGGTGTCCACCCCCGCCGTCGAGGCGGCGGCCGAGCGCCTGCGCGCGGCGGGCGCTACCGGCGCGCGCGTGGTGGGCGGCGGCTTCGGCGGCAGCGTGCTGGGCCTGTTCGCGCCCGACGTGGACCCGCCCCGCGACGCGCGCGAGGTGCACCCCGGCGTGGGGGCCCACCTGCTGGAGTTCTGACTAGGAGCTGTTCAGCGCAGCGACACCCCGGTGGCGTTCGCCCGCGTGCTCGCCACGCGCTTGGCGCTGCCGCGACGGCGGCGACCCGCGCGGTCACCCGCCGGCCAGGACGGCGGCCGGCTCAGGACGGCGGCCGGTAGCGGTAGCCAAAGCCGCGCACCGTCTCGATTGGTGTCGTCCGCGGCACTGCGGGTTCGAGCTTGCGGCGCAGGTAGCCCACGTACAGCTTCACTTGCTCTGGTGAGACCCCCAGCGGATCGCCCCAGACCAGTTCCAGCAGCTGATTGCGGCTGAGCACCTGGTTGGGATTGCGCACGAACGTCGCGAGCAGCTTGAACTCCAGCGGCGTCAGTCGCACGTCGCGCTCGCGGTAGCGCACCTCACGCTGGGCGAAGTCGATCGCGATGAGCGAGTCGGCATAGGTCTGCTGCTCCCCGGCCCGGCCGGCCGTGCGACGGAGCAGCGCCTGCACGCGCGCGACGAGCTCCTGACGGCCGAAGGGCTTGACTACGTAGTCGTCAGCTCCGCCTTGCAGGCCGCGGACGCGCTCGAGCTCGGTCTGGCGCGCGGTCAGCATCAGCACCGGTACGTCGCTGAGGTCGCGGATGCGCTCCAGCGTCGCCCACCCGTCCAGATCGGGCATCTCGACGTCCAGGATCACGAGGTCGGGCGCGACCGCGTACAGGTCGCGCAGTCCGGCGCGACCGTCGACGGCCTCACGTATCTCATGCCCGGCGCGCTCGAGCATGCTGCGCAGCAACTCCCGCGTGATCGCATCGTCATCCACCACGAGGATCAGCGCATGACTCATACGCGCTTCATACCGCTCGTGCCCCCAAAATCTCGCGCGCCTCGCCGATCATTGAGACATGGCACAGATATTGATCAGCGAGCCCCACGATGACGTCCGAGAGCTGCTGGAGCAGATGCTCACCCGCCTAGGCCACAAACCGATCGCGGTCATGGTGCCGACTCCCCAACACCTGACGAGTGCCGATGTCCTGCTAGTGGAGCCGGCATCGCCCGTCGGCGTGGTGCTCGCCCAGGCTGCCTGCATCGCCAATCCTTCGCTGCCGCTGATCTGCACCAGCGTCACCGCCGCGCCGTCCGAGCTCACGGAGCTAGGAGTCGTGTTCGCGGCCTGCCTGGTCAGGCCCTTCACCGTGCACGAGCTCGGCGCAGCGATCGATCGGGCGCTGATCGCCCGCCAAGCGCAGCTGCCATGTAGCAGCCGGGCCGCATAGCCTCAGCTCGCCCGCCCACAAGTTGGACGCCGGCGCTCCACATGCCGGGCCTTACCCACGCGGTCAGCGTAGCACCGCACAACATGCTTACACGAGCTGTCTGCACAAGCCCGACGATTGGATCTTCGACTGTAGTCCTGCCGGGTTCGGCTATCTCGGGGTGGGGCGTGTCGGCGTAGCTACTGTGGTGGTCGGCGTCTGCGGAGCCGCATTTCCGCGACCGGCGCGGCTACCGCACAATGACTTCAACGAGCACAGACCGTACCCATCCGACGCTGATTCTGGCGGTGCTGTCCCTCGGCGGGGTGGCATACGCGATGTTGAGCTCGTCGGTGGTACCGGCGCTGCCGACGATGCAGCACGCGCTACATACCAGCGAGACGGGGATCGCGTGGCTGCTGACTTCCTACCTGTTGTCCGCATCTGTGGGGACGGCGATCCTCGGCCGCCTGGGCGACATGTATGGCAAGGAGCGCCTGCTACTGGTGACGCTCGTGATCCTCGCCGCCGGCACGCTGCTCGCGGCGGTTTCGAGCTCGTTGGCGGTAATCGTTGTCGCCCGTTTCATCCAGGGCGCCAGCGGCGGGATCTTCCCGCTCGCGTTCGGCATCGTCCGCGATGAGTTCCCGCACGAGAAGGTCGCCGGAAGCATCGGCCTGCTGTCGGCGATCCTGGGCGTGGGCGCGGGCATCGGCATTGTGCTCTCGGGCGTGATCGTCGAGCACCTCAATTACCACTGGCTCTTCTGGATCCCGCTGATCGCGATCGTGCTGGCAGCAGTCGCAACATGGCGCTTTATCCCCGAATCACCGATCCGGGTTCCGGGGCGCATCAACTGGCTCGCCGCGGCACTGATGACCGTTGGGCTCTCGACGGTGCTGATCGCGGTCAGCGAGACGACGGCGTGGGGCTGGGGATCGGTTAGGACGCTCGGCTTGATCCTCGCCGGGCTCGCGGTCTCGGCCCTGTGGATCACGGTGGAGGTGCGCAGCGAGACTCCGCTCGTTGACATGACGATGATGCGCATCCGCGGCGTGTGGACGACCAATCTCGCTGCGTTCCTACTGGGGGCCGGCATGTACGCGTCGTTCATCGTGTTTCCACAGTTCGCGCAGTTGCCGAAGAGCACCGGCTTCGGGTTCGGCGCCTCAGTGGTCGTCTCTGGTCTGTATCTGCTGCCCTCGACGGTGGGGATGACAATCTTGGGCATGTACGCCGGGCGCATCTCCGCGCGCTTCGGCTCGCGCAGCGCGCTGCTCGCGGGAACCGCGTTCACAACCACATCGTTCGCGCTGCTTGCACTCGCACACAGCCATCCGTACGACCTGCTGATCGCGGCCGCCCTGCTCGGCGTGGGGATCGGGCTAGCGTTCGCGGCGCTCGGCAACCTGATCGTGCAGGCAGTCTCCAACCACCAGACGGGTGTCGCGAGTGGGATGAACACCGTCATGCGAACGCTGGGCGGCGCGCTCGGCGGACAGCTCTCGGCGACGTTTATCGCCGCACACGTCGCCCATGGAGAGCCGACAGTCACCGGCTTCACCGAGACCTTCCTGATGGCCACCGGCTTCCTGCTGGTGTGCCTACTCGCCAGCGTGCTGGTCCCGAAGACACGCACGGTGCGATCGCCGATCGACACGCCTTCTGCGGAGCAGACGGTCGAAGTCGCAGCCGAGGCGACGCGCGGGTGAGCAACCAGCTTAAGCGCCGTCGATCGGTTGGACCCGTTGGATGAACTCAGTTACGAACGGCACGGCGCCTCGTCGTTCGTAGAATGGCATCGCCTTGGTGTTCGTCGCAATGACCGCGATGGCCAGATCGGCGATCCCCGCCTCCCGTAACCTCGCTTCCACGGCGTCCATCAAGGCAGATCCGACCCCCTGGCCTCGAAACTCGGGCAGAACCACGAGGGTGACAAGGTCTGCCAGGCGGTCTGAGATGCTCCAGGACTCGGCGAAGCCCGCACCCGAACGGACCCGCACGAAGGCGTAGCCGACGTAGCGACCGCGATCCTGCGCTGCAACCACGAAGGAGTCGGGCTCCGAGTCGAGCCATCTCCGCTCTGACCGGCGGCGAGACTCCCAGGACTGCTCGAATGGACGCACCCGATCGCGCAGGTGCGGGGTGACTTCGTTGTGGTGGTCGTACAGCACATGCCAGAGCGGCGCGAGGTCGTCTAAGCGCTCCTCGGGAACATCGACGATCACGACTGCGGTCATTCGCGAAGGTTTGCAGAAGGCCGTGAGCTAGGCCCACTGCGCGCCACGGTCGTACGATCTTGTGAATGGCGATCGTGTCGGCCCATCGTGACGCTGTGTCGGCCGGGCCTGGGCGCAAGCGTGTCCTGCTCGGCATGGGGACGAGCGCGATAGTCGTGATCATCGCGTTGGCGGTGGCAGCGCTGGCGTGGTCGGGCGTGACGCTGGCGGGCGACTCGACGGCGCTCGCGCGTGTGACGGTGCAGCCGTTGGGCGGGACGATTGAGCGCGTCAAGGCATTCGGGCCGGGCGGTCACAGGGTGCCGCTAGCGCTGCACGATGGGCGCTTGACTCCACTGGAGCGCCTTACTCCTGGAGAGCCGGTGTCGGTGGATGTTGAGGTTCGCCGGCCGGGATGGCTCGGCTGGGCATTGGGCGCTCAGCGCAGCGAGCGGCTGACGCTGCACGCGCCGATAGCACAGGTGACCGAACGCTGGATGACGGTCTCGACCGGCTCGCAGGTGCATGTGAGCTTCGACCAGCCGGTGACGGTGGTGTCTTACGGAAGTGCGGGCGGCATCACCCATCGCACGCTGGGGCACGCCGCGAGCTCGATCTCGCTCGGGAGGCAGCCGGCTACGGGCACCGTCGAGATCGCTGCCGCGGCGCGTCCCTGGGAGACAACAGGTGTTCCCACGCAGGTGAGCTGGTTCCCGCCATCCAGCATGCCGGTGATGGTCAGCATCCCCGCCGCGGGCACGCGAATATCCCCCGCCACGCCTATCCGTCTGACGTTCTCGGAGCCGGTGAGCGAAGTGTTGGGCTCGAGTCGTCCGCGGCTCTCACCGAGCACGTCGGGGCATTGGCGCGAAGCTAACAGCCACACACTCGTATTCACCCCGTCAGGGTTTGGAGCGGCGCTTGACTCCCAACTGCACGTCCAGCTCCCACGGGCGGTCGCGGTGACGGCGGGCGCGCACGGGCTGCGCACCGCCAACCAGATCGAATGGACGGTGCCACCCGGCTCGACACTGCGCCTGCAGCAGCTCCTAGCCGAAGCGGACTACCTGCCGGTGGACTGGCAGCCATCGGGTGCCGCGGTGGCGCGCACACCTAGCGCAGAGGCAAAAGCCGCGGTCGATCCGCCGAGCGGCAGCTTCAGCTGGCGCTATCCAAACACACCGCACCAACTACAGGCGATGTGGAGCCCGGGCCAGGCGAGCGAGATCACGCGAGGCGCGGTGATGAAGTTCGAGAACACCAATGGGCTCACCGTCGACGGCCTTGCTGGGCCGTCCGTCTGGCACATGCTGCTGAGCTACGTGATCGCCGGCAAGCACCTGAGCAGCGGCTACAGCTACGTGTACGTGCACCGTGAAGTTCCCGAGACGATGACGCTCTGGCACGACGGCGAGACGATCGTGACTTCGCCCGCGAACACGGGCATCTCCGGAGCGGAAACCGAACTCGGGACGTTCCCCGTGTTCGAGCACCTTCCCGAAACAACGATGAGCGGCACGAACCCTGACGGCTCACACTATGAAGATCCCGGGATCAAATGGGTCAGCTACTTCAACGGTGGCGACGCGCTCCACAACTTCGATCGCGCGTCGTTCGGCACGCCGCAAAGCCTCGGCTGCGTCGAGCTCCCACTCGCGGCCGCCGCGGAGGTCTGGCCGTACACACCGATCGGCACGCTCGTCACGGTCGAAACCTGAAAGGCTCGAAGGAGGGCGGGGCGATTGAGCGTGCCGTCAACACAACGGGCCACCGAGCGCTAGGTCTTGTGCAGTCCTGCGATGATGGTGGCCACGGCTTGGCCGGTTCGTGCGCGTTCGGCGACTGGGTCTGGTGCCGTGAGGTTCATCGTTGCGGCCTCGTGCAATAGTGCGAGGATCATGTGGGCGAGAGCATGGGGGTCGGCGTGCTCGAGCTGGCCGGCTTTGATCGCGGCATCCAGCCCGTCCGCGAGGATCTCCAGGCCGTATGAGGCGATGGTCTCACGCCACGCTTCCCAGCCGAGTGCCTTGCGGCCCTCGTACAGGCCGGCGCGCTGCAGCTCCTTAGAGCGAAGGCACTCGTCGAGGTACCACTGAACGCCTGTCTCGAGCGCAGCGAACGGGTCGGGCGCGCCAGCCACGGCCGCGATTAGCCGTTGGGTGAAGTCGCGCTCGACGGCCTCGAGCACAGCTGCCATCAGGTCGTTCTTGCCGTTGAAGTGATGGTAGAGACTGCCGCGGCTGACGCCGGCCAGCTGCAGGACCTGTCCTGTACTGACGCCGTCGTAGCCATGCTCGATGACCAGCTCTCGCGCAGCCTGGACGATCCTCTCGCGGGTCGCCCCGGCGCGTGCTGAATTTCGGTCCGTAGTCTCCGCGTGTGCCATTGACACCCATGCTATCTTCTCTAGACCGACAATCGGTCTGTTTTACACTAGCCATCAGCCCGCTGGGCGCTAGGAGGATTTCATGGATACGTACGTCATCTTCAGGCGCGGTGCCTGGAGCTCCACACAGGAGCTCGAGGAGGCCGCAGGCCGTTCGAGCAAGGTTGGCGATGAGGAGATGTCCGAGGACATCCGCTGGATACGTAGCTACGTCCTCAGCGAGCCCGACGGTCGCGTCGGCACCGTCTGCATCTATCAGGCGAGCAGCCCCCAGGCAATTCGCGAGCACGCCTCGCGCGCGCAGTTGGCAGCCGACGAGATCATCCCGGTCGCCGACACCGTGGTTGTGCGAGCTGACCCTCAGGTGGCCGCTACATAGCCGCGGTTGACCGAGCCATAGAGATAGGAGCGTTCGATCGCCACGATCGAGATCCGCATCTGACCGTTCTCAGGACTCCTCCAGATCGTGTAGCGCTGCTTCCAGTGCAGCGCGAGGATCACCTCGCAGGCCGGCGCGTCGCCAGCTTTGCGTCCACTTCTCTTCGATCGCGGCTATGAGGCGCAGCGCAACCCCCACGCGCATGCGACCCTCGTCCGTCCGGCGAACAAGCCTCGCCCTGCCGTCGGAGGGGTCCGCAACACGCTCCACGATGCCTCGCTCCTCGAGCTCGCATACGAGCTGGGCCATCGCCTGATGTGTGATCCCGGCACGGCCCGCAAGCACGGTCAGGCGGGTGCCGGTGGGGTCGATGTTCTCGAAGACCGGGTAGTTGCGGGCAGGCGCCCAGGAGTAGCCGGCATCGTGCATCCCCTCGGTCATCTCGTCGATCATCAGCCGCGCGGTCCGGCGTTGCAGGGCGATTAGGGTCATCGGACGGGCGCGTTGCATGAGACTGCGATCTTGACGCACGCTGGTTCGCAGACTGGTGGCTGCGCCGCGGACGCGACCTCACCGACCCCGCCCAGCATGACCGATAGCCCGACCCGCGCCGCCGCCTACGTCCGCGAGTCAACCGAGGAGCAGGGTCAGGGCTTCTCGCCCGACGCGCAGCGTCAGGCCATCGCCAGTTTCGCGGCCGAGAACGCGCTGGAGCTGATCGGCGAGTACTGCGACTTTCACTCCGGCTGGCGCAAGTCGGAGGCTCGCCCTGAGTTCCAGCGGCTGATGGCCGATGCCGCCGACGGCAGATTCGATGTGGTGCTCCTCTACCACACCTCCCGCTTCGCGCGAAACCAGGTCGAGGCGCGCCGCTACAAGCAACTGCTCCGCGAGCGGCTTGGCATCCGCGTCGTGTCGGTCACGCAGCCGATGGGCGAAGACCACACCGACCCGTCCGCGTTCCTCGCGGAGTCGATCCACGAGATGTTCGACGAGTACTACTCCGTCTCGCTGTCCTTCTGGACACGCAGCGGGCTGCGCGAGAAGGCACGCCAAGGACATCTCGTCGGCTCGCTGCCGTGGGGCTACGTGCGCGACCCTGCCACCAAGCTCGCCGCACCAGACCCAGAGCGCGCTCCGCTCGTGCTCGCAATGTTCGAGCGCACCGGCCAGGAGTCCGATCGCACGCTCGCCGCGTGGCTGAACGCGAAGGGCGCCCGCTCCGCCCGCGGCCGGCTATTCAGCAAGGACACCGTGCGCGAGATGCTGTCCAACCTCGCTTACGCCGGCTACGTCTCCGGGCTGCGCGACAAGAGCCGCAGCATCCGCGGACTACACGAGCCGATCGTGACCGACGAGCTATTCGACGGACGCCCCGGCGGTGACGCCGAGCGCCGCCGCGAGATGACCGGCCAGCTTGAACGGCTGCGCGACCTCTACGTGATGAGCGACCTCACCAAGCCCGAATACGTCATGCGCCGCCAGGCACTGGAGGAGGAGCTACAACGCACCAAGCCACCGACCAATCCTGACCTCGACCGCGCGGCAGCGATCCTCGAAGACTTCGCGCGCTTCTGGGACGCCGAGCCCGAGCCGGCCGAGCGCCGCAAGCTCATCCTCTCCCTGTTCGAGCAGGTCTGGCAGAAGGACGGCCGGATCGTCGCCGTCAAACCCAACCACGCCTTCGCCGCCTACTTCAGCGCCGCGTCGGAGGCGCGAGCGTCACGCCCAAGAGAACCGACAAACAGCGAGGCAACAAAAGCGGGAGCGACGGGGGTCAAACCCGCGTTGTCACCCCGGGCTCGAGATACGATCGTAAAGCCTGCGGCTAGGCGACCTTGAGGTACTCGCGCAGCGCCTTGCGAATCACCGACGAGATCGTCTCATCATCGTGCTCGACGCACTGGGGCACAGCTTGGCGCAGCTCGGGCTTAACCTCTACGGTGGTGGCCGCCGCGTGGGCGTTGCTGTTCGATGTCGTAGCCGGCCTCTGCCTTAGCCGCAAGCTTGTCGATGAGCTCGTCGGTGATCGGTGTACCGCCTGCCGTCTCGCCTTGCGCTTTGCTGACTATCCTTAGCCTCCTGGTAGCAGCCGCTGGTAGTTAGCCCTCATGCCCATCGCGTGGATCGCCAGCGGTGGTCGGTCACGATGACCGGTGAATACCTTATCGCCACCGTTAACCAAGCTCGCCCAACGACGCGACCGCGCGCGATAAACGCCTACACTCGCCGCCTAATCTCGGATGCCCGGCGCAGGAGGAGGCGTCGGGGCTGCGGCCGGAGCCTCCGCACGCGGCTCCGCCGCCTCGGCGTCCTGGGCCGGCACCGCGCGCCATTCCACGCCGTCCCACCACGTGTGCCCGTCCTCGGCGAGGATCGAGTCCGGCGGCAGTTCCAGCTGTGTGTCGCGCCAGCGCGAGCCATCCCACCACCACTGCCGATCGTCCGACCAGGTGACGCCGGAGGCGGCGCCCAACCCAGGGGGGGTCGAGGCGACCTTGATCACGATCATCTGGTCGTTCTGGGTGGCATAGATGATGCAGTAGACCAGCAGTGGCAGCAGGCACAGAAAGAAACCAATCACCGCCCAGAGAACGTTGAATTCCTTCTTCTTGAACAGCGTCACTGACTCGGCGGACCGATTGGAGACGGAGAAGCCCTGAGCGATGTAGCTCATGATCGTGCTCTCCAGTTCCTCCTGGGAGGCGACGCTTATCTGCTGGACGTGTGCGGCCACTTCCCCTCCTTCCTCGTGGGCTATATCAAAGAGGTTTCCTGCCGGCGTGTGAGCGCCAGTGCTGCAACGGCCCACAGCAACGGCGCAAACGGGTGTAGCGCCATCGCATTGCCCATGTCGCCGCGCGTTAGTGCGCGCGTAGCGCGGGTGAGCCCGCAAAGCGGGCAGCGGAATCCCGTCACTCGCCTGAATGGGCACAATGACGGAAGCCGCGTGACAGGGGCGACAGCGGCGAACAGGGCGTAAGCGCAAGCCAAAAACCTAAACAGCGTCAACCGGCGAACGGCGTCCGTCTTATCCATTCGCCAAGGCCGCGACGTAAATGAGTAGGTAGACAACCATGATCGCGACGCCGATGTAACCGATCACCAGCCCGGCCGTGGCCAAGTTGGCTCCCGTCTCGCGCCCTTCCGAGCACGCTATTTCGCGTTTCGACATGTACCCAAGCACCACGGCTCCCACCGATCCGATGCCCCCCAGCCAGAGAAGGCTCAGGACAAGTGAGACGACCGCCATCAGGTTGGTTTTCGGTGGTGTCCACACATCTGTCACTACCGGCCCCACCGTGCGTGCGGGAGGCACGGGCGGAGGCGGCGGGCGGCGTTCGGGTGGGGAAGGGTCGGCGCTCATTTGAAGCCGTCTGATATTACTTCAAGCGCTGCCTGGATACGAATATTCGTCGAGTAGCCTGCGCCGACGGACAATGCGAACATGACCAAGCTGCCGACAGCCAGGCGTACGAAGAGCCCACGCGATCACCACGCAACTCGCTGTCCGAGCGCGATGCTCGGATGACAGTCAAGGCCCGTGATCTTGCGACCCCCGCCGGGCAGAACCGAGACCTGGATCATGCCGGTGACGGGGAGCGAAGTGAGCGTGGCGGAATCGACGATAGCTTCGCGCTCGCGCGTCTCGGCGACCGAGTACTGCGCACCGTCGCCAAGCGCCTGCGCGTAGGTGCGCGAGCGCGTGAGCGATCCGGTGAGCGAGAGGCTGTGCGGGAGACCAAGCGATACGCCACCCGACATGTCCATGCTTCCGCTGATGGTGCGCGTGAGCGAGCGGCCGACGGACGCCGTGTGACTTGATTCGACCCATCGATGCTCGGAGCCGATGAACTCGCTCGCCTCCGCCGCTTCACGGTGGTTGGCGAGCGCCATGAACACCGCCGTGCCGCCTGCGCCCACCATCTCAATCGCGTCCTGGCGCAGATGCTCGAACATCAGCACAACCGCAGTGCGCGTGTGAGCGGCATGGTCGATCAACGTCTCCAGTGCCTCGCGGCGGATACGGTCGGCTCCGAGCACAATCACCGTACCCGCCGACGCCGAACCCGAACGCACGCGGCGCACGAGCAGCTGGAAGAGCAGGTCGACCAGGAAGTCGTTCTCGAGCTCCTCGGCGCGCTTGTCGACCCCAACCACCTGCAGCCGCGCGCCGCAGCCCCCGCCACGCCCAGGTCGCCCCGATCCGCCGTGTTTGGCTCTGCGGCGCCGGGGGGAGAGGCAGGATCGAGCAGCTCGAAATCGCGCAGCGCTCGCTCAATGCGGATCACCCGCTCAAACACGTCGCCGTGGGTGCGCTGAACTTCGTTGAACAACCCCGACAGCCGCTCGCGCTCGCCCGGGTCGATCGGTACGGTGCCGTTTGCGGCACCCTGGACGGTCAGCAGCGCCGAACGCAATCGCGCGATCGACACAGGGCCGCCGGGGTCCAAGCAGCCGGCGACCTCGCGGATGACCGAGCGATCATTCTGGCGCTCGCGACGGGAGACGTCGGGTCACGCTGGTTGGAATGAAGCGCCTCGACCAGCACGGTCGCGAGCTCGGACCAGTTGATGTCGCCGAGGAGTTCGCACTCGACGTGCGAGCCTGGGAGGATCGTCTCGCTGCTCGTCACGCCCGCAGCACGCGCGAGGCCGACGAGCACGTCCACGGTTAGGCGGCGCGACAAGTCGCACACGGTCAGCCGGGCACCCGCGCCGAGCAACGACACACCAAGCGTGGTGAGTGCCGCCGTCCATCCCAGCGCGGCGCCGCCGAACATGCAGGCGACACTTCCATTCGAGTCAAAGCAGACCGGGCGCCAGAGAGGGGTGGTCGCGACGCGCTGGCGCTCGGCTTCCTCGAACTGATCGACACGCTTCTGCCAGGCCGCAACGGCGGCGGCGTAGTCAGCCTCGGCGCAACGAGCCTCGCCAGGATGCGGGACAAGCTCACCACTGTCGCGACGGATGCGCCGCCAGCCGCGGATCGCCTCGGCCGGAAGCACCAGATAGGGAGCGAGGAAAGCGAAGCCGGCGTTTACCAGGGGTGCCACCAAGCGCCTACCCGCTTGCGCGGGGAGAGCCGTCAGCACTCTGTTCTCCTGCGGGCAGCGATACCACGCCCGTGCCGCGAAGAAGGCAATCACCGCCGCGATCGAGTGGGTTGCCAACACTCCTTCCCACGCCGCCCCGTGAGCGCCGCCTGAGAAGAGGCCAAAGTTGGCGTCCAGTGCGATCGCGAGCACCCCACCGACGGCAGCTAGCGCCGTTGCCTCCCACAAACCTGATGCGCGCGTGCGCGCATCAGCCGTACCTGTTTGCGCTTGGGCGGGCTCTGACGCTCCCGCGACGGCGCAGGTGGTCGTGGTTCGACGCGCTCATAGCCCCACCGCGCTGGCGGCGAGCACAGCCGTGCGAGCGCATCTCGGTCGATCGGATCGGCCACGCCTGGCGGCCGCTGGACCTCCATGGCGTCTCTAGGCTTGCGTTCCAAGCCGCCGCCATCCTCGCTCATGTCGCCCTCCGGCCTCATCACAGCGGCAGCCAAACACAGGTGCACCTGCCCCGGCCAGGTCGTACTGTCCTATTAGCGTGAATCTAACCGACTCGCCGGACCATCATGCCCATCCGACGGTCCCTGGGAGGTTTGTTCGATCACCGAGGAAGCCGGAGGTATTACTGACTCCTGATAGGGCTAGTGATGCGGGAAAGGGGTCCGAAGCGTGCCCTAGTCCATCATTGAGCTGCCATAATAGAGGACAGAACAGACGACAGAAATGGAGCATAACATTGGCGGATCTAGCGACAAGGCTTGGAATGGTAAGTGGGCAGGTAGAGCTCGACCAGGCTGACCTGGCGCGTATGCTCCAGACCAATCCACGTACCGTGTCGCGGTGGCTCTCGCGAGAGACATCGCCGCGACCCGACGCCCGGGAGCGTCTGCTTGAGCTGGTCGCCGTCCTGGAGCAACTGTCAGGCGTGCTGCGTCCCCAAGCCGCCCACGACTGGCTGTTCACGCCCAATCCGTCTCTCGAACACCACAAGCCGGTAGATCTGCTGCGCACAGGCGACTTCCGGCAGGTACTCGGCGCGATCGACGCGATGGCTGAGGGCGTCTTCGTCTAGACCGCGTGGTCGATCATCATCTCCTCGCGCGTGTCGACGCACTCGACCCGGTCGCCGTCACGACAGAGGCATTTCGACATGTCGCCCATGATCGCCATCTTCTATCAGGCTCAGGGGCACGGCTTCACGGCGGACGCTGGAACCCGCCCGAAAGCTTTTCGACCCTGTACCTCGCACTTGAGCGCAAAACCACGGTCAACGAGTTCTATCGTCTCGCCGCCCGCCAGGGTCGTGCGCCGGAGGACTTCTTGCCCCGGCGCATGTACCGATACGAAGTCGCCTTGAGCGCGGTACTGGACCTCCGTGTTCCGAGCGCACGCGCAACTTTGAGCCTCAACGACGCCGAGATGACGGCAAACGACGCTTTGAAATGTCGGGAGATTGGGGAGTCCGCCCACTACCTCGGGCTGGAGGGCATCCTCGCTCCCTCAGCGGCAGGCCAAGGGACTGTGCTCGCTGTGTTCTTCGACCGCCTTCGCGCCGACTCGCACATACGCGACATCGGCTACGAGCCTTGGACGGCACCACCTCGAAGTACCGAGCCATCCCAACATGCCCGGACGTCAACCCAGCGATCGTAATCGAGCGGCCCCCGATCCAGCCGCGAGATCCTCGCCGATGAGGACTGAGCAGCACACTATTCGGCTGCGCGATTCCGATGGCGGCGACGACTCACTGCCAGCCCGTCCGAGCGGAGATATAGAGGCATTCGCTCAATGATTCGCAGACTGGTGGTTGCGTCGAGGGCGCTACCTAACCGACCCCGAGCGAAGTGATCCCGGTCACCTCACCGAGGAATCAAGCGGAGGTCGCGGGATTGAGCCTCAAACCCGCGACCCTTCAAAAGATGCCGGTTTGCAGGGAAAATGAGGAAGAGAGAGCACGCAAACCTCCTCGTCGCCTGGCGAAACACCGTATTTGCTGGGAAAGACGGGGGATACGGGAGCGACGGGACTCGAACCCGCGACCTCTGCCGTGACAGGGCGCACCAGCGTCCCCTAATATCACCGACGGTAGCGTAGTTGCGGGGAAAACGTCATGTCTCGGCGACCCCGGTAGGGGCTGAAGGAGCATGGGCTGTACGTCGTGGGTACGTCGAGCCTGGCGGGCGCTGCGCAGCGATTCGGGCCGCGAAAGGGGTTGTTCCAGCCCGCGCGCAACCGTGCCCCTTGGGTGCTCCGAGCGTGCCGCCATAGGTCTTGCGAGCGATCCACCCGGACGGACGCCGCGCCGTCGCGTCGATCCGCCAGAGGCATTGTCGGCCTACACCCGTCGGCCGACTCGAAGTTGTCGGGGCAACGCCTACTTTATGATTGTGAAGTAGAGAATCCTCGGCGTAGAACTGCCGGCTGAGTTGGTGGTGGTGACGACAAACTTGTAACGGCCGGGCTTGAGCACATCCGAGCGCGAGATGCGACCCTGGAAGGCGACGTTGTTCCTGCCAGGATGCCCCATGAAGGAGAGGGTACTCGCGACAACGGTACGTACGCATCCCCCGCGCTTGACGCCCTTTGAAGGCTTGCCAACACATCTGTGGCTGACCATGCGCCCACTCACGCCTTGGAGGAAGCTAATGCTCACCGTGGCTTGCTCGTTCAGTGACAGACTGAAGGTGGTCCCGACGGGCTCCCTTCCACTCTCGCGCCAGGCCGAAACCGACTGACTGGCTGTGCCGATCGTCGGCGGTTCGAGTGCGGGCAGACCAGACGTCGGCGCAGAGGGAGACGGTGTGGTCGTCGGTGGCGCAGGCGCGATCGTGACCTTGCCTGTCGTGCTCGTGACGTTGCCAAGCGTATCGGCGTTGTGGAGCGTCACTTCGTAGCTGCCGGCGGCCGTATACGTATGGGTGACGCTGGTGCCGCTCGCGGAAGCGCCGTCGCCAAAGCTCCAGCTCGTTTCCCCAGCGATCGACCACACATCAAACGGCGAGACCGAGAACGTGAGCGGTTGACCCGTGGTGCCTTCCGTGGGGATCGAGACGTTGTTCAGGGTCGGTCCAGCTACGACGTAGGTCGAGCCTCGGATGATCGTGCGCGTCCCGTTTTCGATCCCCGTTGCGCTTTCGTTACCCCAAACGACGAGCGCGTCACCCAGCCCGTCGAAGGCAACCTGCGGATCGTTATACGAGCCTTCTTCACTGGCTAGATCGACCGGGGACTGCCAGCTTCCACCAGCCGGCTTGAGCGCAGACTGAACGGTGTAGCCAGCACCGCCATGAGGACTGGGCTGCCCGCCCCACACGGCGATCGCGTCACCCAGCCCGTCGAAGGCAACCCGTGGGTCTCCATCGGAACTGCCGGGGGACGAGAGATCAACGGGCGCCTGCCAAGCGCCACCGCTCGGCTTGAACGCCGACTGCGTTTCCCCTTCTCCGCGAGTCCACACGACGACCGCGTCACCCTGTTCATCGATGGCGACCTGCGGTTCATACGGTTCCCACCGCCAGTCTTCCCCGTGGGGTTCTTCAGAGAGATCGACCGGTGTCTGCCATTCGCCACCAGCCGGCCTGAACGCCGCCTGCACAACGCGATGCGACAGAAACCCTTCCGTCCAACTATCCCACACGGCGACCGCGTCGCCCCGTCCATCGACGGCGAAATTCGACCCTGCTACAAGCTCAGAGCCAACGATCGAAGGTGGCTGCCATGTGCCACCAGCCGGCATGAACGCCGACTGCAAGCCGTCGCCTTGCCACATCGCCAGCGCATTCCCGTGCTTGTCGAACGCAACCTGCGAAAAATCTCCCCATTCGTTGCCCGGAGTCACGTCGACCGGAGCCTGCCACGTACCCCCAGCCGGCCTGAACGCCTCCTGTACGGGGCCACCACCGGGACCTTCCGCTCGGTTCCAGGTCACGATCGCGTCGCCCTGCGCATCGACAGCGAGCGATGGATGCACCGATCCCGGAGCTTCAACCGGCGAGAGGTCGACCGGAGCCTGCCACGTACCGCCGGCCGGCCTGAATGCGGCCTGAATGCTGAAATGAGCATCGCCTTCGGGAACATTGCTGCTATAGGCTTCCCACACCGCGAATGCATCTCCGTGCGCATCGAACGCGACATTCGCTTCTTCCGCACTCTGACCATACGGAGAGAGCCGTTCGGGGGTCTGCCAGGCGCCGCCCGCTGGCCTAAAGGCAGTTCGCGCTTCATAGCTCGAGACGCCGCCTTCTAGCTTGCCGTCTTCGCTCTGCCACACCGCTATCGCGTCACCCTGCCCATCGACCGCTATCCGGAGATGGCCGACACTGCCCGCCTCTTCAACAAAGTTAGCGGGAGCAAGCCACCCCGGCGCAGCGTCCGCGGAAGGAACCGTCAGCAAGCTGAACAGGAACACCGCACCCAAGACTCCAGCCAGCCTGCGACACATGCTCGCGGTCGTAGCATTTGATCGCCCCACATAGGCTGTGCGTGTGGTGTCGAGTGAGGGCAACCTTTCGTCTCCTATCGCGAAGCAGTCGTCAGAGATTCGCTTCGGCACCTGCCAACGGCTGCCTTGACCTGCGGACTGCGCGTCTTGATCGCGCTGGTGCTGGACAACAGGTCAGAGTCGGAGGGAGGTATCTGGACTCCAGCCTTGTGCAGACATGCCACGATCTTCGCGACCGCGAGACTTCGCCACGAGCATAGTCAGTCAAACCGCCGCACCATCCGGCCGTACCCCAGCCATCGGCATCGCGGCTCGTAGCTGCTACACGCCGAGCCCGATAGCCTGCCCCATCTACGTATGCGCTGCCTATACACCTCGGTTACTGTCCACCCACATGTAGGTGAGCAAGCAGCGTCAGCCGTTGATTTTGGTCCTCGCCGTTCGACACAACGAGCCACGCGCCCCGCACGCGCCGCGCCACTTGCGGTCCTTCCTCCCCCGGGGCGTTGAATGTCCCACCATGTCCAGCTACGGCCCTCATGGCGGGCAGTGATGCCGGTGCCCTCCCCGGGCGTGCCGCATCCATCAGAACGCTCGCACTGATGGGCCAGTTATTGAGCAGGTATTCGGTCTTTGCGCACGTCATAAAAGCTTCGCCGATCAACCCAGTGTAGGCTCTCAGTTCGGTGACCATACTCCCGGCCTGCGCCGTGAGTCCTGGGAGTCCTCTCGCCCTGATGGCACAGGCACCGGCCGGCGGATTAGCGGGGTCCCGCAAGCTTCTGCTTGGCGCTTCCGTTATGAGCTGCGGCCGTGCCGTTCCGGCTCCGAAATCGCGGCACCGTGTGAGTCTAGCGGTGTGATGGTCGGCGGGAACGCAGGACTATATTCACTCTCGTCCGGGATCTCCCAAACCACTGCGCGTAGACCATCTGGCAAGACCGACTCTGCGTGCGTTGCCAGCGGGGCGCTCCCACCAACTGACACCGCTGCCACTTCGCTCGTCGTCAAAATGAGGCCCCCTGCTTGGCGTGGCTGACTACTCGCATGCAGCTTCTGTGCGATGATCGAAAATCTAGCGCGAGTAGCACCGCAACCGCCTCTTTCCGACGCCGCCCCCTGCGTTAGAACACACCAGCCTACCTCACCGGCGCTTAGCGGCGGCAGCAACAGGACCAGTTCATTTCTTGCGATCACAGCCGGAGTAGTCGTGTTGGCGCACGCTGTCGCACCCAGCGGTGCGACGGCGATCAATATGGTGAGCGCGCACAGCCGCACCCTGTGCTGCCACCTCCGTCTATACCTAGCGACTCGCATCTGCTCTACCTATCGCGACACGCTACTGGTAGCCGCCCTGCCCCGGGCCACCGGTCGGGTCTTCCGAAGCGAAAGAGCAGGTTTCGGTATGTCCATCCAACGCAGTCGCACTCCAGTTCGTTTTGTTGGTCCACGGGCTCCACGTCCGGCCGAACACCCACGCTTGGTATTCATCGCCTTCGTAACAATATTCTCCATAAGACAGTTCCGAGCCTGTCTTACCGAGATAGCCCGGATACGGGTGAAAAATACCGCTCAAGCCGACGGATGTAGAAGATAGACGCGAGCGACATCAAGAGCCTTCTGTGATGTCAGCAGCAGATCCTCGTGCCCGCAGTATGGCCCAACCAACAATTTCAAGCCGTCTCATCAGTTGCTTCTGCGTGCGGGCACTCTCGCGAAGCCGCTGGATCTCTATGTCACTCAGAGTCGGGGCGAAGGACGTAGAGACTCCCGCGGACGCAGTTTTACGTTTACCGCCACCGGCTGGACGAGCGCCATCGTGACGACTCGGTATCTTGCCGTAGTATCCTTCACGCACCTCACGCTCTAGCTTGAGCAACGCCGGCTGGAGATGCGTCAGACGTGTCCACTGCTCGGATCGCGGTAGACGACTAAATATCTCAATAATGTTAATCCGGGCCTCGTCCCGAGGGGCAACTATCTGCACAGCTTGTTGACGGAGTGCTGCCCCGAGGAGGCGATTCGTCAGATTCGCTTGCCAAAGCTCATGGTGGTAGCCGAGAAAGCGGCTCGCCCTCTCCGCTTTATGCAGAGTGCGGCCCCTGTTGTTCGCGAGTGCTTTCAGCTCCTCGACCGCCTGCGCATCTTCACGACCGGCCGCCGCAAGCTGACTGGCGCGAGCAAGTACCGCTGAGGATGCTGCATTCGAGCCAACGATCTGTGGCCTGTCACGATCCGCGCCTCCTTTGACCCGTCTGAACGCCCATAGAGCCACGAATACCGACGGCTGAGCTAGTCGACTGATGCGGCGCTCTGCCCTCGTTCTCCGTTCCTGTCCCACGCTGGGAGTATCATATCAACGATCGGGGTTTGCGCCGCCCGTCATGTGCTCCTCCACGCGTGCTCCTACTAGCAAGTGACTCAGGGGGTCCTCCGTGACTTCGCTTCTGCGCCAATAGTGGGCCGTCCACCGCACCCCGTCAGGTGCCTGCACGATCTATTACAATACGATTGTTATTATCGTACCTTTGACCTCACTCGTCGTCATAAACTAGTCTTTCATATTGGACTACGACCCAAAACTTCCCCGTCAGTGAGCCGAAGGCGATAATTTCCACCTTGTCGATTGCTTCGGACCCCGCAATAGATAGGTTTCCTGCTAGACCATCAAGACCGCCCCACAGTCGGTCATGTGCGGCGCTATCCACTATTTGTATAAGCCATGTTGGGATTGATATGAGGCCCGCAACCGATTGTCCGACGTTATGGTACGTAAAGATCGACCATCCCAATGCACTTGCGACCCACGGGGCAACCGTCCACTCATGGTAAAAGCCCTTGGCAGCATACGCACCGTTTCCAGATGACCCGAACGCCTGGCTCAGGCTAGCTGCGTCCCATGATGAGTGTGCGGCGAATTCTGCCTCGGCTTGGAGGTCGGCTGGTGGTGGTTTGATGGCGCCGGGAGCTCCGTATGCTTCGGGGAGTCCCTCTTCGGCCGATCCGGTTTCGGCGGCTTGGTAGTTGTAGGTCGCTTCGCCGTTGGGGTCGGATTCGTTGACGGGGTCGTCGTCGGTGTAGGTGTAGGCGTTGATGGAGCCGCCTGGTTGGGGGTCAGTTTGCTCGAAGCGGCCTAGTTGGGGGATGTAGGTTCTGGCGCCCATGTTGATGATGCCGGTTGGCAGTTCGGTGGGGCGCTGCTCAGCGCCGAGCCAGGAGTATTTGGCGGTGATGCTTGTGCGTGGTACGCCGTATTCGCTGGTTTCGTTGGCTGGGATTAGTTTGGATTCTGTTTCGCTTGTGGATGCCGTGGCGATGATGTCGCCGTGGAGGTCGGCTAGTTGCAGGATGGGTGTCGCGCCGTTGGTTTGGATGGCTGCGAGCGTGCCGTTGATGCCGGTGATGTTGCGTGTCCAGCTGCCGGTGCTGGTGATCGTCGATGTGGGGGAGTCTCCCGGGCCTTGGTAGTGGGATGTCACGGTCGAGCTGGTCGTGCCGCTGGAGATGGCTTCGAGGGTGCGCCCGGCGGGGTCGAGTGTGTAGCTGATCTTCTCGCCGTTTTGTTCTTGGCTGGCGAGCGTGTCGTTGATGTAGTAGGTGTTGGTGAGTGTGGATCCGCCGGCGTCTGCGGCAGGTAGGCTTGTGATGTTTCCGAATGTTTCGTAACTGACGCCGGTTTCGTCGAGTCGGTCGGCGGTGTCGTAGGCGTAGTTTTGGCTGGTGCCACCTTCGGTGGCGCATGTTTCGCTGCGGGATGCGCGGGTGATCTCGCTAGTGCGGTTGCCGTCTTCGTCATAGGCGTAGAGCCGTGCGGTGCAGTCTTCGCCGGTTGGGGTTTCTTGTGCTTCGGTGAGCCGCCCGAGTTCGTCGTAGGTGTAGTTCTCTTTGGAGGAGCTGCTGGTTTGAGAGAGCCACTGTCCGTGGACGGAGGGGTTCACGTTGTCGGTATACCAGGTGCAGTTGCTGGTGCAATGCGTGGTCTTGACGTATTCCAGGGCGATGGGTTCTCCGACCGGGTTGTAGGTGTAGTTGGCGTTCATGCCGTTGGGGTAGCCCTCGGTGGTCATGTTGCCTTCAACGTCGTAGCTCGCCGTGAATGTGCCCGCGGCGGAGTCTTTTAGCGTCGTGAGCTCGCCGGTCGTGGTGTTGTATTCGTAGGTCTGGGTGCTGGCGATCGGGGTGCCTTCGCCATCGATGACGTGTGTGAGCCGGTATTCCTTTTCGTTTTCGTATTCGTATTTGGTGACGTTTCCGCTTGCGTCGGTGTAGGACGTCAGCTGTCCAAGCTTGTTGAATTCGCTCGTGAGCACTGATTTCGCGGGATTGCCTGATTTGCTTGCGGTCTGTTTGACTAGTGCTCCCGTTTCGGGGCTGTATTCGTCGGTGACAGTCGGTAGCGCTTTGTCCACGCTTGAGCTGATCGTGCTCGTCAGTGGTCTCCCGGCCGCGTCGTAGGTGAGCGTCGTGGTGCGTGTCGTTGAGCCGACGGTGTCGGTGGTGGTTAGCGGCTCGTCCCAGATGTTGTAGGTGTAACTGGTTACCGGGAGCGCCGGTAGTCCGCTTTCCGGCTGGGCGGCGTGTTGGCCTTGGCAGCGTAGGTTGGCCCATTCGGGGTGGCTTCCGCACGCCGGGTACGTCGAGTTGGCGGCCGAGGTGTAGTAGATCGTCTGGGTGGTGTGGGCGCCCGGGTTGCCGATGAAGGTGGTTAGTGTTCTCCAGCGCTCGACACGGTCGTTTTGTGCGTCGGTGGTCCAGAGGTCGTGTTTGGTGTCGGTCGCGATATACATGCTGATTCCGAACTGGCCGTTGCCGGTACCTTTTGACCCGAACGTGCTGAGGTATTCGCCGGCTTCGGTGAACTCCTCAACCCGCGCGTTGCCGGCGTCACCCACCCACACATCGCCATTGCTATCAATATCGATCGCCGACAAGCTATGGAACTGCCCGTTCCCGGACCCTTCGCTGCCGAACTCTTTCAGGTATTCCCCTTTTTCGTTGAACACGTCTACGCGATTATTCTCATCATCGGTCACCCAGAGGTTCCCATGCGCGTCAATCGCAATTCCGGTGGGGAACTTCATTTCGCCCGGACCGCTGCCTTTCGACCCGAACGCTTTGATAAATTCGCCTTTTTCGTTGAACTCCTCGACACGATCGTTGCCGCCATCGGTGATCCAGAGATCGCCTTTAGAGTCGATCGCGATAGCGTTGTCTTCTTTAAACTGCCCGTTGCCGGTCCCTTTCGACCCGAACGTTTTCAGGAATTCACCTTTTTCGTTGAACTCCTCGACACGGTCATTACCGCTATCCGCAACCCAAACATTGCCTTTCGCGTCAATCGCGAGCGCAGCCGGATTTTTAAACTGCCCATTTCCCGAGCCGGCCGACCCGAACTGTTTGACATATTCCCCAGCTTCGGTGAACTCCTCCACACGCTCGTTGCCTTCTTCGGCTATCCATAGATCCCCTTTGCTGTCCACCTCAATATCCCGCGGGGCGTTAAGCTCACCATTACCCGTCCCAGCAGACCCAAACTGGCTGACATAAGTGGTGCTGCCTGATGCTGTAGGCGTGCGTGTTTCTTTGACCTCGCCGTTACTCGGTTCGTAAGCAGTGGTTGAGGTGAGGTTCTCGGTGCCCGTGCTTGTCGTCGTTGACGTGGGGGCGTGCAGCTTCCAGCCGAGGTTTTCTTGGCCGCTATAAGAGGTCGTGACGGTTCGCTTTTCTTGTTCTTCCTCACCGGCGATCTCGGCGCCTTCGACGGTCTTGGTCACTAGATCGTAGGGTCCACCGGACGGCGCGCCTTCTTCGTAGAAGAATTGGGTGTGCTTGCGCGCGGCGACCTGTGTGCCGCTGACGAGCTTGACCGTGTGCTGCGGGCCGAGTGTGCTCGTGAGCTCTGTCCCTTCCGAGCTGTATGTATCTTCGGTTGAGAGTAGCTTCGCCGCTTCGGCCGATTTGCTGGCTTCTTTGAGCGCGGCTTCTCGGTTATCTGCGCTGAGCGTCCGTTCGACGTTGTTTAGGTTGCTGTATTCGGTGGTGGAGATCGCGCCGCTGGGTGAGGCTGTGTTTACCGTGCGGTTTGCGTTGTCGAGGTAGAAGATGTTGGCGCGTTTGTAGTCGCTGGCGGGCCAGCTCTGTGGCTCGTCGGGTGGAAAGATCGCGGTCGCGTCGGTAGCGTCGTCTTTCTGCGCCCATGCTTCGACTTCTTTGGGGCCAAGGGCTTGCGGCGCTTCTGGGCCTGATACCGGGACGTGATAGTCGAGTGTCCACCGCGGTTCGGGTGCGGGGGGCGTTTCTCCTTCGGTGGGCTTCGTCGGTACGTTCCAGCGCTCGACACGGTCGTTTTGTGCGTCGGTGGTCCAGAGGTCGTGTTTGGTGTCGGTCGCGATATACATGCTGATTCCGAACTGGCCGTTGCCGGTACCTTTTGACCCGAACGTGCTGAGGTATTCGCCGGCTTCGGTGAACTCCTCAACCCGCGCGTTGCCGGCGTCACCCACCCACACATCGCCATTGCTATCAATATCGATCGCCGACAAGCTATGGAACTGCCCGTTCCCGGACCCTTCGCTGCCGAACTCTTTCAGGTATTCCCCTTTTTCGTTGAACACGTCGACGCGATTATTCTCATCATCGGTCACCCAGAGGTTCCCATGCGCGTCAATCGCAATTCCGGTGGGGAACTTCATTTCGCCCGGACCGCTGCCTTTCGACCCGAACGCTTTGATAAATTCGCCTTTTTCGTTGAACTCCTCGACACGATCGTTGCCGCCATCGGTGATCCAGAGATCGCCTTTAGAGTCGATCGCGATAGCGTTGTCTTCTTTAAACTGCCCGTTGCCGGTCCCTTTCGACCCGAACGTTTTCAGGAATTCGCCTTTTTCGTTGAACTCCTCGACACGGTCATTACCGCTATCCGCAACCCAAACATTGCCTTTCGCGTCAATCGCGAGCGCAGCCGGATTTTTAAACTGCCCATTTCCCGAGCCGGCCGACCCGAACTGTTTGACATATTCCCCAGCTTCGGTGAACTCCTCCACACGCTCGTTGCCTTCTTCGGCTATCCATAGATCCCCTTTGCTGTCCACCTCAATATCCCGCGGGGCGTTAAGCTCACCATTACCCGTCCCAGCAGACCCAAACTGGCTGACATAAGTGGGTTTCGATTCACCAATGGCGGCGCTCGGTGCGCTGGCGGCTGTAACGGAGCCGGCGGCGTTCGTCGCGGTGACCTGCGCAACGAGATGGTGTCCTTGGTCGCTCGGTGTCGGCGTGTAGGCCGGGTTTATCGCGCCGGGGATCGTTGTGCGTTCCCCGCCGGAGGCGTTGCAGTCCTCCCACTGGTAGCTGTAAGCCAACGCGCCGCCGCTCCATGTGCCCTTCGTGGCGCTCATTTTGATGCCCGTGTCTGCGGAACCGGATATGACCGGGGCGGCGGTATTTTTCACCGTTTCGCCGTTCCACAGTGCCGTTTCCGCGGGCGGCCGCGATAGCGACAGTAGCCGGCTGGGGTTCGAGTCGCTAGTGAGAGTACCGTAGTGCAGCAGCCAGGGCTGCTGGCCTGGTGCGCTGACCGCTGTGATGAGCGCTTCGTCGTAGCCGTAGGTCGTCTTGAGTGCTGGTGAGGTGCGTGGGTCCCACTCGGCGCGCAGCCTGCCCTGTGTATCGTAGGCGTACTGGGCGACCGCGATCGTGGCCATTTCGGCTTTGGAGGGTTCCCAGGCCATGAAGTACACCTTCATCAGGCGACCTTTGTATTCGCCCCATTCGCTTGGGCCTTCGCCGCTTGCCGTGGTGCTCGTGGCGTAGTTGAACGTCAGCGCACGACAGCCCTTCACGAGCGCGGATGTGCAGGCGCCTTCAGTTGGTTCAGGCGCTAGGACCTCCGTGGGCTCGGTGATCCCTTCGGTCGTTTTCGTGAACGTGTATTTGACCTTGTTCAGTTCGCCTGCCACGCTCGCCTGCACCACGCTGCTCGGGACGAAAGGCGCTCCACTGGAGGGCTGCGTGAACTTGGTGTAATCCCCCGAGGTGTCGGTGATCTGGTAGGTCGCCGGGCTCGTCGAGGGCTCGGTAAGCGTCTCGCTCTGATACCCAGCCGGCGCGTTGTAGCCGCCGCCTTCCTTGGCCGTGAAGATGAGCTCCTCACCGTGCGCGTTGTAAACCGCGACCGAGCCCTGTGGTAGCGGGGTGAGACTCTGCCATTCTTCCTCTGCGGCCGAGGCGGGCAAACTGAGGCTCCACAGCGGTCCAAGAGGTCCTGTCGAGCCCTGCGTTGGTTTACGCGAGTCATAGGTTCTGCTGACCGAGAGGGTCGTGTCCCCGCCGGACAGCGAGACGTCGGTCGGGCTGAGCTTATAGTCGCCGGTCTCGATGTTCACCGCACCTGGCCCGAGCGGCTCGTACGCCGCTTCGTTGACAGTAACGACGAACGACTTGGAGGATTCATTGCCGACCCAATCCTTCGCGACCACAGTGATCGTGTGCGGACCTGCACCGTAGGCCTGACCGTTCATCGTCCAGCTGCCACTCAGCCCAAAGCAGCCTTCAGCAGGCACCCCTTTCGATGTGGGACAAGTTGTCGTATCGGTGTAGGCGTGTTGACCGTCCACACTGATTTCGACCGTGTGCACACCCGACTGAGGACTTCCTGTCGAACCGTCGTCAGGATCAAAGTCAAGGATGTAGTTACCATCACCGATCACGCCACCAGCGGCCTGCGCCAACGACCCCGTCAGTTCGCCGATCACCGGCGGTTCTTTATCGAGATAAAGCGAAACATACGATGATGCTTTACGCGCAGCAAAGCCACCAGCGCCGATCGCGACCGGCGCCAGCGAATAAACGCCGGTCTGTTTTAGTTCGCTGAGATTGATGGCTTCGGAGGTAGCAACGCTTGGACATCCCGCGAAACCGTTCTGAGTATCGCACGAGACAGACTGCTTGAAATAAGCGCCTTCAGAATTACCAGCAGGTATTTCCAGTTCAAATTTGCCTATGCCAAGCCCTTCGGATTCAGCTTCAATCGCCCAGTTTGTAGGACCAGCTTTCAGCCACTGCCCTTCATAGCCCGGATGGTTTAGGACTACCCTATTCGGCGGTGCCGGTTCGCGATAGGTCACTGTCGCGCCTTCCACCCGCGCATAGTTGAATTCCGTCTGCGATGAGCCGGTGAGTCGATCACTAAACGCGAAATACTTACCCTGGTTTAGTTCCTCATCACACAATGGCGGATAGCTACCATCGTGACCGCCACCCGCCTGAGCACAAAACGCGATCGGTCGTTCAGTTAGATTCCCGGTTTCCACCAACGGCGAGGGACCGGACGCGCCTTCATACCCATCCCAGCTATATACTGGGTCACTGCCATTGCTTTCACCTATTTCCGAGACGAATTCGGACTGGCCCGCGGCCCTGTGTGTCACCCCAGTCAGATCAACGCGCGTGATACCAGCCGAGCCTGCTTTGCCCTGAGGACCCGGCGCATCTATATACCACTTACCATAAGTCCCAGCCGACCCAGAAGGATTCATCCCGGTTTGAATCAAGTTGCTATATTCTTCCCCGCAAAATTCCGCATAGTTATTACAGGATTCCGGTTTGCACCTTCCTGCACTGTTACACTCGTGCCAGTTAGACCACACGTGCGCAGAGTTCGCGGTACCGTAGAAACCAGCGAACGTATACACTTCGATTTCAGGATCTACCAGCACAGGGAAATCGACGGTCCCGCTCAAGTCGACGCGCGTCGTAAGAACATCCCCGCTGATCGAATAAGACACCGGCACTGATACCCCATCTGCGGTTTCCGCCGCCGCGGGCCGCACACGCAACTGTGTCTTGCCTTCGACGAGCACTTCGACAGCACCCGGCAGCGAGGAGCTGCGTTGCAACACCGCCCCCGCCGGCAGACGAAACGCTAGCCCCTCATCGCTCGGACTATCCTGAGAGCGCAGCTGCCACGAAATCGCCGCGCCACTCGGCCGCGGTTCCTCCAGCAGATCGCTATCCCGCGCCGCGTTAGCAAAGAGCACCCGGTTACCAACCACCACGGGGGCTTCCGCACCAGCCGCCGACACGGCAGCCACACTCAGACCATCCGCAAACGCAATCCCATCCGCGGCGTGCGTTGAGATCGCAACCGAGGCAAGCGGATTCGCCGGGACATACGCCTCGCCATCATCACGCAACGTCAACGACACCGGCGCCAGCCCCGACCCATCGTTGACACGCAATGGGATCGTCGAGCTGAGCAGCGCGTGCCCCCCACCAGGCAACTTCTCAGCCACACTGTCTTCCCCGATGTACCGTTCAAGCTTAGCCCCCACCTCCTGTGAGCCGGGCGGTATCCACGCCGGCTCACCGACACGGAAGTCGCGCTTCGCCAACGACACCGCAGCTTCCCGGCGAAGCCCCTCAAACGCAGTACGCGATACTACATCCGCGCGCACCTGCTCAGGGGTAAGAACGGCAGCCTTCGGAAACGGAGAACCCAGCGACATCGACAGTTCCGAGTCCACGAGCAGACCTCCGGCCGGACCCATGCCGGACCCACCGAGCATAGAAGATGCTTCCGACGCGGCCGCCGACCAGCATCCCAGCCCGACACAGCACAGCAAACACAGCACGAGTCGTCGCACAGCAAGCCGCATGTTCGCCCCCCAGTGAGAGAGAATGCCCAGGCCTCCGGCCGAGCCGATTCACAGAACAATCGACCCAGACGCTAACTCGCAACGGCCGGTTTGTATATCCCCTTAAAAGGCTGAACTGCAGCGGATGAAAATAAGAACCCCACAGTGGGATACCCGTGTCTAAGCCCTAGCCAAAGCCGCTGCTTCCGTGGAGAGCATTATGTGCGTTTTTGCGGCTCTTAGCAGATCGCTAGCGTCTTGTCTATACGCCAAAAAGGATGACTGGGGGGATGAGAGCAAGAAGCCAGAGAGGTTAAATGCTGTCTAAGCTGTTTGGCTTCCACGCGGCGTGGGGATCTGGATATCGATCAGCTCATGCTTGTGCTTGACACCCAGCTTGCGTCAAATTCGTTCGGAGTGCGTCTTGATGGTCGCCTCACCGCGCTGCATCTTGAGCGCTATCTGGGCATTGGACAGGCCACGACTTAGATGCTTAAGGGTGTCGATCTCGCTCGCAGTCAAGCTCTCAAGCTCGCGTTGCGTCAGCACACGTGTCTTGCCGGGGGTGCTTTGTCCTTGTCCGTTCTCCGACGAGGACCTACGTCTACCGTGAGCGGCGAGCCGTATCGCCGTTATGAGCTCCTCGGTTGACGCGCTATGGGCGAGGCACGTCGCGCCCGCGGCGAGCAACATAGACCGATACAGGACGGATGGGTCGTGCGTGAAAACGAGCACCGCAGTCCCCGGTTGACGCGATTTCAGCCGCATCAGCTGGGAATGATCGACCGCCTCGCCCACGATCGCGACCCGCGGTGCGTGACGCGCGACGACACGCTCAAGCACCGCGTACTCCAGATCGCTATCAAGAATCTCAAGTCGGCGATCCTCGCGCAGGACGTGTGCCAGACCACGCCCCGTCACAGAATCAAAGCCACCGACCACGACCGTGACCGTGACCGCGTCGCTCTCAGACACGCGCCCACCGATGTCCGCGTCGCGCGATCACCCAGCGAGACCCGAGTCTCTCGCACTGGTCATCGTTCGCCGTCGACGCTCGGCGCCTTCTTCCATCCTCGCTGCCAGCCGATTGGCTCCGGGGCTATCTCTCCAACGGATGCCAGACAGCGAACGATCTGGGCGACATACTCTGACGGGAGTCCCAGCGACTGCGCGAGTGCGTCCGTGCTGATCCCGGGCTCCCGCGCGATCACAGCAAGCGTCTGCTCTCTCCCGGCCTGGCGAGTCGGTGCGGCCAGGCCGTCGGTTGGCTCCCCCGCCGATATGCCCATCGCGTGCGCGAGCATCAGTAGCACGGTGAGGCTCGCTGTCCTGCGGCCACACTCAAGACCGGAGATGTGATCCTTGGGCAGAAAGCAGCGTGCCGCCAACTGGCTCTGAGACAAGCCAGCCGCGGCACGCACCGCCTTCAGGCGCTGACCAAACGCCAGCAGAATGCAGTCCCACTCGGGCTTATCGGGACCGAGCGCGACCAGCCGGGTCTGCCGTGCACGAGTGTCGGGGGCTCGCATTTACCTGACCCCGGCTACTAAGCAGCACGAACTCGCAGGCTGTGCGTTTGCGCTCATGTTCTGCGCTGCTGGGGTGCGGGTAGCCCGCCGATCAGCGTCCCGGGTGTGATGCTGAGTGCGGCGCCTAGGATCAGGATCAGCGAGAGGCTCGGCTCGCTGCGCCCCAGCTCGGCTTTGCTGATCGTGGACTGCGAGATACAGCCTTTGCGGGCGAGCTGGCGGCGGGTCAGCCCGGCCGCGAGGCGTAGCTCACGCAACCTCTGACCGAAGGCGCGCATCAGTGTCATCCGCTCGCTCGCTGCACGCAGACGACTCTCAGCCGTCACCACTTCGGGACGCGTCCGTCTCGCCGCGGGGCTCATAGGGCCTCCAGCTCACCCTGATCGCGGGCCTCGGCGAACTCGCCCGTCTTCACCACCGCGGCTGGCTTGCTCATCGTGCGATCTCGTCGTGGCGTCGGTAGCCGAGGCGGGCGGAGATGCCCTCGGCGGTGGCGAGGAGGTGGGGGCTGAGTGCGTCGACGAGCTCCTCGAGGGAGATCATGGTGCTGTGTGCTGAGAGGTTGATAGCGGCGACGGTTTCGCGTGCCTCGTTGCGGATGGGGGCGGCGATCGCGTAGAGCTCGGGGGTGAGCTCTTGGTCGTTGACGGCGAACCCGGCTGTTTGAATGTCTTCGAGCTCTTCGCGGAGGGCTTTCTTGTTGGTGATGGTGTTGGGGGCGTGTTTGGTGAGTTTGATTTGGGTGATTAGGTCGCGTTGCTCGGGGTCGGGGAGGTGCGCGAGCAGGAGCTTGCCGATGGCGGTGCAGTAGAGGGGTAGGCGGGAGCCGGCGTGGAGGTCGAGGTCGATTTTGTTCTGTCCGCGGCGGTAGCTGCGTACGCGGTCGACGTAGAGCACGTCGGTGGTGTCCAGGACGCCGAGGCTGGTGGTGTAGGAGCTGCGTTGGCGCAGCTCCTCGAGGTAGGGGTAGGCGTGCTCGCGTAGCCCGGTGGAGTTCAGGGCCGACATGCCGAGGTCGGTGACGCGTAGCCCGAGGCGGTACTTGCGTGAGGCGCCTTGCTCGAGGTAGCCGAGTGCGACGAGGGTGATGACGTAGCGGTGGGTGGTGGAGCGGCTCATGCCGAGCTCATCAGCGATGTCGGCGATCCCGAGGACGGGGCGTTTGGGTGTGAAGCAGCCGAGGATCGCAAGGCCCCGCTCTAGGGATTGGGAGTAGCGCGGCTCACGCAGGCTAGGAATCGACCACGCAGGCTCCCGTCCGTTATTCTTGCTCGTCGTACGCGACGTTTTAGGGCTCATTTCGTTTCGGGCTCGTCGTGGTCCCCCACAACTGGTGAGCTGGACTGTCCAGTGGCGACTTTCAGCGCTTTCATGCTTCGGTTCTGCTCACGCGCCTGCGCGAGCTCGTGCTCGGCAAGCGTCCGTAGCTCATCGAGCAGCTTGAGCTCCCGGCGCACAATGGGATGACTGAGGTGGAACTGGCGTGTGAACTCGTCGAGCATGGCGCGCTCGGACTCATCAGCGAGATACAGCACTAGCGGATGCTCACCAGGGTCACTGTCAGCCGCGAGCCCCGGCCACCAGATCCGGGCGCCACCGGCCGCCAGCGCCAGCCCCCGACCGAGCATCTGCTGAAACGGACGCAGCAGGTGGTCCCGCTGGATGAGGTAGATCCGTGGGCCTGCTCCCACGATCCCCCGGACTTGCGCATACGTGAGTACCGGCGCATCCGTACTCAACGCCTGCGTCAGTGCCACCACCGGGTGGTAGCGCTCCCCCGAGAGCAGATACGCGGCCATGCTCCGCAAATCCCCATCCTCACGCACCACAACCAGCCCGCCCTCGCCGTGACCTACCGTCAACGCACCCTCACCAGTCGCGCTTCCTCCCCCAGACGCAAGGTCAGAGCAGGCGCCCAGCAGCGATCCATGCCCGTGCTCAGCCCGCATCTGCCAGCCTGTATAGGCGTGTGCGCGGGTCCTGCTGCACCAGCCCGACCGCCACGAGCGTCGAGAAATAACGGTACGCGGTGCTTGGGTTCATGCCGAGCATCCGCGCGAACTCCGTAACGCGCACCTGACTCCCGCCCTCTGACAGGGACGCCAGTATCAGCAAGCCACACAGCAGCGAGCGTGACAGCCGGTCGTTCTCCAACAGCTCCCCCCAGCCGCAAACATCGCCCGCAGATCTCCAAGCCCGGACAGCAGCACCGACATGCGGCCGCCATCCGAGGCCGCACGCGCCACCTGCTCAACCTGCGCCGCCGACAGCACGATGCGCACCGGCTCCTCGCCCGACCTGTGTCGGCTGACCGCTGCTGGGCGCCCCGCAGGACGCCCAGCGTCGTTCGTTACTGGTCCGAGGGTCATGACAACCACCGGCCACCCAGCACGCCACGTGCTCCTCCACGTGTGCTCCTACTGGCAAGTGACATGGGAGGCATCAGGGTGCGACTGCCGCAGCCGGACGGCCTGCGACCACTTCGGCTGTCGGGCAGCAATGCGAGTTTAGTCGGGTCTTCTTTGCGCTCTGTACGAAACGTCGAATAGGATGTCGTAGTTGACGCGTAGTGAGTTGGAGGGCAAGCGACTGCAATTAACTCCGGCCTCGCAAAAGTGAGAGGTCGCGTCGCGCGCTCTGCGCCTCTAGTTTGTTTGTCTGTCCAGCCCGTTGCTTGCGTCTTAGTCATTCGTGGCATACATCTTGCCACTACGGTGCGTTCTTAGCATCGAAATAGGTCGAAATAGGTGAGTCAGCTAATATAAACGGTCGTGCACGAACTGGCTTGTTCGTCAACGAACGCGGTGGTGGCGGCTATGCGGAGCGCAGGCCGTAGATTGTCCGCCAGACCCGCAGGACCGGCAACAGTGAGCGGGTGAGCGAGCCGCCCGCATTGGCGATGTGCTCGGTGGAGTCACGCATGTCGGATGAGCGCGCGCTGTCCTTGGATAGATACATGGCAACCATGCTCGCGATAAGCACGAAATGCATCTGGGCCTGGGGAAGTGCTCTAAGGCTGCTCAGACTACACCAGACAAGTTCGCCAGTGCGACGGACGGCCACCGCGTCCGCATTGTAATAGGCGATGTACACGTGGTCGCCGTTGACTCTATCCTCATGCCGATCTACATAGCTGTCCAGCATCGTCGCTAGTGCCCCAGGCCAGGGAAAGTATGCTTCCGCAGTCCTCGTTACATCAGCTTCGCTGCATATCGGTTCCGCAGCGAGCGCAAGCAACGCAAAAATTGTCAAACCAGCGCTGGCGGCACCGCTTAGCTCAAACCAGCTTGCTCCTTGGTCCGACGGAAACTCGCGTTGCGCCCAGCTCTTGAGCTTAGTCATGCGACGCTTCGGATCAAGCTCGTGGTTAATGGTAAGCACACCCGCGCGACGTGCTTCTCGAAGTACCGTCTCATGTACACGCGGATAGGACGGAAGCTGCGCGCACCATTCCCGGCAACGATTCACGAGGGTCGCCAGATAGCCGCCATCGCTCTGCCAAGGGTGATGCCGGTAATAGTCGTAGCACCGTGGAGCAGTCGGATCGAGTGCGTGAATCAGAGCGTTGTTGAGCTGGCGGCCATTCTGCTCATTTGGCGCCTGCTCTCCAATGCTGTCGAGATAGTCCCAAAGAACCTGGTAGGCGACCAAGACCCGAATAAGACTCACGTTGCGTGATTGCGGAAGTATCGAAAATAGGGCGGCCCCATCAGTCTGGCCGCGCTTGCGGCGCAGGGCATCTAGGGCCGCCGCGCGAAGTGGGACGTCGGGAGCCGTAGCGGCTAGCGCTCGCCAGCGACTAACCTCACGCGCGACGGTCGGCAGTCCCCACGCGAGCGCCCGCGACGCACTGGTGAGCAGCACCTCGATCTGTCGCGCCGTAAGCGGCGCGGGGTCTAGCGTGCCGGAGCGGAAGCGTTGGCTAGTACGCCGGACTGACGGTTCTCGGCGGCACACGCACTACGAGATAGCCCGGTATGGAGAGGATCACTACTGCGATCGCGCTCACCAGCCCAAAGCTCGAAATTGCCGCGACGCCTTCGACATGGAAGACAACCGGAAATCCCGTGACTGAGCCGAGAAAGTGACTGCCGAGTAGTTGGCCGTAGAGTCCAAAGACGGCCCCGATAGAACATCCTGTCACGAGCAACACTGCACTCTCACAGATCAGCCATCGCCACAAAACGGGCTCCCGGTATCCGTGGCACTTCCAAGCTGCAATGCGATCCTTGCGTTGCCAGATCATTGACCCCATTGCACCGATGATGGCGAGGATCGCCGCAATGAGCACGAGCATCCTTATCTGCGTAAGCCGTGAGAGTCCTTGGTCAGCAAGCGCGTAATGGCGCTGCTCGCGTTCGCCAGCGGTTTCGACTGCGAGGCCAGATTCCGAGCCGAGGGCGCTACGCACCTGCTCGCGGACCTTCGTCGCAGAAGAACCGGCAGCCGTCTGTATCTCGTATGCGCTCGGCTCGGTCGCAAACCATGCGCGTGCGTAGTCTTCGGAGTTGAGGATCACGGCTCCTGGCGGCCACCCGAGGTTTGTGGTCAAACCTGCAAGTCTCAGCGTGATCGGCCGCGGTGAGGGCAAGATCAACGACTGTCCCACGTGTAGATGGTATTCGGCCGCAAGCGCTTGAGAGAGCACTGCCCATCCGCCCCGCCGGACTCGTTCAGTTGCGCGGGCTAGTTCATGGCCCAGGTATTGGCTCGGCGGGACAGGATGCTGCACGCCGGTCGGTTGTCCGCGGACCTCAAGGCGTCGATCTCCCCAGTCCAACAAGCTACCTCGATAGAGTCCGACTTCGGTAACGCCAGGTAGTCGGCGTATCCTGCTGGCGGACCCAGCATTGAATTGTATTGTGTTGAGAAGGCTAAAGTAGCCGCGGGGTGTCACCCAAACAGCGGCCCCGCCATCGAGGTCGCGTGTTGAGGCGTAGAGCCCGGCTCTGAGGTTGGCCTGGGTGCCTTGGAACTCTACGATGCCAAGCACCGCGATAGCTGCCGTGGCAACTATGGAGAGTGACCGGACTCGCGTGTGTGGCGTACTTAGCTCAGTAACTGCAAGCGCAGCGCCAATCCCGTCGAGCAGCGTCGAGAGACGTCCAAACAGTGCCACTGCTAGATCGAATAGAAACGGAAGCAGTAGCATAAGCGCGATCACGAGTGTGACATTGCCTATGATCGCAGCCTTGGTGTCGGCAAAAAGGGTGATCGTGGTGACTGCCAGGCATGCTGCGCCAGCGATGAGGCGGCTCTTTGTCCAAGCCGATCCACTGCTAGGAAATCTCGGACGCGATCGTGGCCGGCTGGCGGAGGTCGTCTCAAACAATGGCCAGAAGACACCCACGAGAGCGGCGGCCAGCCCAGCGCTAATCGCCAGAACGACACTCTGCCACGTAATGATGCGGTTATTGCCTACAGGAAACGCGAAGGTCAGATACCCTGGAGTGGCGTGAAAGACGGCGATCGAGAGAACGTCGCCGAGTGCGAGTCCGATAACGCACGCGAGCACCCCGATAATGAGGGCGTCAAATAGCAGAATCTCGACGGTTATCAGTTCGGTCGCGCCATGTGGACGTAGATCGTGAATGAGTCGGCGCCGTGAGGGTACCGTGATAAGCATGGCGTTCAATGCAAACATGAAGCCCACCAGTGCGCTTATGCCGGAGAACAGCGACTCACTTTGGCTCTGCGGCGCAACGGCGTCTGCAAACAGGCGCGTATCGAACGTACCTGGCTGGAGATTGACGTTCCATCTGGTGGCAAATCCCGTGAGTGCCGCACGGATCTGCGCTGCACGGCGAGGTTCGTAACGTATGAAGATGCGGGTAAGCTGCCCGGGTGCCCCCACAAGCCGTTGCGCGTATCCCAGTGAGGCGAGAGCAACAGGGCTGTGCACCAGGCCGCCGATATCCGCTTCGTAGAGCGTTGCGCCCACCAGTGTTTCTACGAAAGTTCCGCCAAGTTGGAGCTTGACGGTGACGAGAGGCCCGGCGCCGACTTCACGTGCGACTGGGGCTGGCAGTGCGATGGCGCGCTGAGCCGCAAGCTGACGCGCAGAGAAACGCCGCAAGAGCGGCCCACTCGCGTGCACGGCCTGCGGTTCGACGCCGAATAGGGTGACTGCGCGCTGGCCGCTAGGTCCGATGATATTCACCTGTTGTTCGAGAACAGGGAGTGCCACTTCAACGCCCCGCACGCCCCGCACTTCGCGTAGCAATCGCTCCGAGACGCCTTCAGGGCCGCGTGCTTGGAGCTGTAGTTGCGTGCTACCGACTAGCTGACTATTGAGCAGGGCGACTGCCCGGGTGAGGCTGGCACTTGACACCTGTGAGGCGAACAGCAGCGCGACACCGACGGCGATACCGAGAATCGCAAAGACTTCTTGCACAAGGACAGCTCGCGCTTCCAGTCGAGCCGCGTAGATATAGCGGACGCCTGAGAAGCGCATCCCAGCACTTCCCAGTCAGGCGCCCGCCAGGGGCGACTCAAGTGGTGCGCGCGCTGGCTCGGGCTGATAGTTGTAAAGCCGGCCGTCTCTCAGTTCGTGCACATCATCAGCGAAGGCTGCGGCCTCGGGATCATGGGTGGCGAGCAGCAGCACCATGTGGCGCTCCCGGCATAGGTCTCGGAGCAGGCCAAGAACCTTACGTGTGCTTTGTGTATCCAGGCTCGCGGTCGGCTCGTCCGCCAGCACAAGTTTGGGACTCAGCGAAAGCGCGAGCGCGATAAGCACACGCTGCCGCTCGCCCATCGAAAGCTGCTCGGTGCGATGCTGGAGGCGATCACCAAGCCCGAGCTGCGCGAGCAACGGTTCAACTGTGCGCCTCGCGTCGCGCACGCTGGTCATTAGGAGCTTGATAGAGGCGTTCTGAATCGCACGCGCGCCTGGAATCAATGTCTGTGGGTGCATTATCATCCCAAGTTCGCGGAGCCTGTAGTCGGCGGCTTCGCGGCGAGACATCTTCACAACGTCGCGGCCTCCAACAATAATGCTGCCGCTATCGGGCGCCTTCAAGCCTGCGATCAGTTCGATGAGCGTCGTCTTACCCGAACCAGACGGACCATAAAGCGCAACGAACTCGCCAGCGGCAACCGTCATCGAGACACCATCGACGGCTGCAATCGACCCGCCGCTACCGACATGGTAGTGCTTGACGAGATCGTGTAGCTCCAGCACAACGAGCAGCCTACGCTCTACGCGCCTGGCGCTCATCTGCACGCAGTTGGATGACGTGGGCGTCGTGTGTTTGGTGGCCGGCGATGGGCACGAGCTTGCCCTTGCGCAGTGACCACACGCGGTCGGCAAAAATCGCCGAGTCAATGTCCGAGGCGCTCATCAGCACTCCACATGCAGGGTCTGCTTCGTCGATCAGCGAGCGCAGCAGATCGGATGCTTCCTCGGTCCCGCGGCTTCCGAGCGCGTCGAGCAAGTCATCGATCACGACGATCCTTGGGCAGCCGACGAACGCACGCGCAAGACCCACAAGCAGCCGTTGCCAGTTCGACAGCTCTCCCCAACAGCGGTCTGCGCACTCTCGCGCACCGACACGCTCAAGCATCTGCACCGCCCGTTGTTCAGCACGCTTGCAGCCGCGCTGCGATGCCAACGGCCAGCCTACGAACCGCCACGCCTTCACATGCTCAAGCGCCGGGCCGCCACGGTCGAGCCAAACCAACTCGTCGCCAAGCAGCCGCGAGCGGCTACGGCCCGACAACGACGTTAGCTCGCGCCCGGCCACGAGAAGGCTTCCAGCATCCGGTAGCTCGACCCCGAAGACAAGCTGCAACAGAGTCGTCTTACCCGCAAGCCGACGCCCAACGATCGCAGCGACCTCGCCTGCACAGACGTCGAACGACACACCCTCCAGCACCGGCACCCACTCTCGCCCGCCGCGAGAAAACCCCTTACGCACATCCCGCACCACCAACAAGCCAGACACATCTGCCAGCCTACAACCTGCCGACGGAGCGCTCGATCCGTTCATTTGTTGTCTTATGAGATACGGGAGATGATGAGATGCGGCATACACAGACATCGAGGGTCGAACCGGCTCGCTGAGCTGAGTGAGCGCACACTGCAGCCCTCGACACACTCGATGCTCGGATTGCCGAACACCTCGAAAGCAGTCGTGGGCGCAAGCGGTCACGATCGGTCAAGGACACCGACCAGCCGTGGACCGCGCCCGCACGCCGCATGCCCATGCCCGAGTGCCCGAAGGCCACCAGCGCGAGCACGAAGACCAATAGCAAGCAGCAAGGGCGGCAGCACTCAACGCCGAGTGAATCTGTGCGCCTGCGGGATAGTCAGCTATGACCCCGGAGATCGACCGCCCCCTTCCCGGTGTGGCGCCCGCAGTGCTCGCCGGGCTCTACCAACACCGGCTGCTCACGACCACCCAAATTCACGCCCTATACACACCACGAGCAGGACAGAGATGGACGAGGAAGGTTCTCGACCTCCTCAAACACCGGGAGCTCGTAGACCGAGCCAGAGGCCCCGGCACCCTCTCATGCTGGTTTCTCACCGACGCCGGCGCAGACGCGGTCGAGGCCGCTGGCCCGCGCGCTGAGCAACGCCGTCGAATAGCGACCAGAGCACAAGCCGAAGGGCTACTCAAACAACACACGATCGCCGTCAACGACGTCGGCACCGCGTTCGTACTCGCGGCCCGCACACGCCGCGACGAGTGCGACTGGCGACAAGAGATCGCTCACCCGATCTCAACCGCAAGCGTCCGCCACCAGCCGCAGTTCGTCATCGCCGACGCGCTTCTCACATACCTCCAGGCCGCAGACGACGGAGAGCTAGTGTCTTGATGCGGTAGTTCGGTTGCAGTAGCGGCTGATGGATTCGAGGATCTGGTCGGCTGTCTTGGTCCAGATGTAGGGGCGTGGATCGTCGTTCCAGTCGTTTATCCAGGTGCGGATGTCGCTGTTGAGCTCGCGCACTGAGCGGTGCGTGCCGCAGCGGAGCTTCTTGCTGGTGAGCTCTGAGAACCAGCGCTCGACGAGGTTCAGCCACGAGCTGCTGGTCGGGGTGAAGTGCAATACGAACCGCGGATGGGCGAGCAGCCATTTCTTGACGGCGGGCGTCTTGTGGGTGGAGCTGTTGTCGAGGATCACATGCACGTCCAAGTCGGCGGGGACCTCGCGATCAAGGGTCTGCAGGAACTTCTTGAACTCGATCGCGCGGTGGCGGGCGTGCAGCGACCCGATCACCTTTCCCGTCGTGATGTCCAATGCGGCGTAGAGGCTCGAGGTGCCGGCACGCTTGTAGTCGTGCGTCGCGCGCTGCGGGGTTCCGGGCAACTCGGCAGGATCGGTGCTGTCCTGTCCAGTGCCTGGATCTGGGACTTCTCATCCACACACAGCACGACAGCTCGCTCCGGCGGGTTCAGGTAGAGCCCGACAACATCGCGGACCTTGGCCACGAACTGCGGGTCCTTGGAGAGCTTCCAGGTTTCGCTGCGGTGAGGCTGAAGGCCGAACGCGTGCCAAATCCGCAGCACCGCTGACTGCGTGAGGCCGACCTCTCTGGCCATCGAGCGCGTCGACCAGTGCGTCGCATCCTTCGGCGTGGACTCCAGCGTCTTTACGATCACCTCCTCGACCTGCTCGTCGGTGATCGTTCGCGGTTTCCCCGGTCGGGGCTCGTCTAGCAGCCCGTCGAGACGATGCTCTGAAAAGCGCGAGCGCCACTTGGTTACGCTGCTCCGATCCACACCCAAGCGCCCAGCGATCTCGGTGTTCTTCAGCCCCGCGGCCGCAGCCAGCACGATCCGGGAGCGTTGCGCGAGCGCCTGAGCACTCGTATGACGACGCGCCCAAGACTCAAGCTGAGCGCGCTCCCCCTCTGACAACTCGATGGAAACAGCAACAGGAATAGGCATACATACTGCCTACCCAAATGCTGACCAATTAATGCATCAGGACACTAGTCCTGCACCAGCGATTCATCGAGGTCGACAGGGGAACCGAGAGACCAGCAGACCAGCTCGCGAGCAAGCTCGCCCGCTACACAAGACTTCGCACATACACGCCCGCATCAGCCAATCAAACCGACGAGCCGCTATGGCGCAACTACTACCGCGCCTGGCCGCACCTACTGATCGTGCTCGCGGGCCAGTCGCCCACCCGCGTCAGAAGACGCATCGCACGAGTCCTCGCACTATACGAATCCGAGCCCGCAAAGGGCAACCGACGAGCGATCCCACTCTCCTTCGTCACGCTCTCCGACCTCACCAAACACGGCCCATTCGCGCCAATCTTCACCAACCCCGCACACACCAAACCCGTGAACTGGCTCGGCCAACCACAACACAGAGAGAGCTAATGGCGACCATCCGACATCCCACCGCCACGCTCGAGCACACTCGCTTCCTTAAGCGCGCAGCGGACTACATCGAACTCCGCGACACGCTGATGTGGCTGCAAGGCCAGGGCTACCCAGTCTCGCACCCGCTCCCCGGTGGGTGGAGCACCGGCCTCGAGCCCGCCTATGAGCTAATCGTGCTCGACCCCTTCGCCGGCAGCAACTCCACCGGCGCCGCGGCGCGACTCGAGGGCGCTCGCTTCCTCGGGATCGAGCAGGACAGAGAATACGTCCGCATCGCCCGGGCACGCATCAAGCACTGGGCCACGATTGGCCGCGGGGCGGCCCGAGCCTCCAGCGGGACGGCGTGAAGCAATGGGCGCGGGACTCGCCGAGGCTTTCCTAGCGGCGCTCTCGGACGCTGACGAGTCGCTGAGGCGAGAACTCGCCGAACTGCTGCGTCCCTATCTATGGGAGGACGACCCCGCGCGGCTGCTCGACTCGACTGAGAAGGCGCGACAGCTAGGGCTCAACCGTGATGTCTTGACACGGATGCGCCGTGAAGGGAGGATCGACGCAGAGTCGGTAGGCCGCAGGCTCCGATTCCGTGCCGACGCGTTCCCTTGCCCCGCTCGCCACTCCGGTGCCGCCAAGCTAGCACTGCCGCTCCCGCGCGCGCGGCGGGCCGCGGGGCATGCTGCCTCAGCGGCGATGCGGAATGCGGCCTCGAAGCGTTGCGCTTGACATACGCTTAGAAGATGCGTTATCGTCCGTGTCATGCAACGCTTTGGGGAACGACGATGAGGACGGCCTCGCACAAGATGCCAGCGGGTCGGCGTTGGTACGGCAAGCTCGTGCGAGCGCGGCGGGTGGTCGAGCGCGCGGAGCAGCGACGCGATCAGCTCGCGCGCGAAGCTCTCGCTACAGGCGAGATTGGAGTCCGCGGTGTTGCCGAGGCGCTCGGTATCGACAAGGGCAGCGCAAGCCGCCGCTATCGGCCTCCTGCACGATGAGCGTCCGTCCCGTAACAAGTGGTGGTCGCCGACGCTACGAGGTTCGCTGGCGCGAACACGGTCGCAATCGCTCGCGCCTATTGGATCGCAAGCGAGATGCAGAAATCCTCGACGGCGAGATCAGACGCGCAAAGCAGCTCGGCCCGCTCGCGGTCGGGCGACTGACGGCCGTGACGCCGACGCTGGACGAGTGGATCGAGCAGCACTGGATGCCAGAGCACGGCGCCAACCTCGAGCAGGCGACCATGCTGCGCTACCTCAGCGCTTGGGAATGTCACATCGCTTCTTCACTGGCAGAGATCCCGCTATCCGAGCTGACAGTTGGCCGGCTTCGGGCCTGGCAAGCAGACCTGCTCGAGCAGGGCGCTTCCCCGGCGACGATCCACAAGGCGCGTACTTTCCTTTCGAGCGTTCTGCGCCATGCGGCGGAGGCCGAAGTCATCCCGAACAATCCGCTGCTACTCGTGCGGGCGCCGAAGGCGCCGCAGCGCGACGCGGTGCGGCCGCTCACGCCGACAACGATCGAGACCATCCGGCGCAGCATGCTCGTGGCCCAGCCACGCGAAGTCCCAGCCTCATCGGCCGGACAACGCCCCCGCCGCGCCTACACGCTCGCTGGCCGCACCGCAAATGACCGCCGACGCGATGCCATGATCGTCTCGCTGCTTGCCTACTCGGGGATCAGGCCAGGCGAGCTGCGGGCGCTCCGCTGGCACGACGTCGGCGAGAACACGCTGCTTGTCGAGCGCGCAGCCGCACCTGACGGAACAATCAAGGCGACCAAGAGTCGGCGCCGCAGGCCCGTGCGGCTCTTGCGCCAGCTCGCGCAGGATCTGCGCGAGTGGCGGTTCGCCAGCGGGCGACCCGGTGAGGACGCGCTGGTCATCCCCAGCATCAAGGGCGACCCCTGGACGAAGACTGACTGGGAGAACTGGTGCAACCGCCAATGGGTGCCAGCCTGCCGGCGTGCAGGGCTCGGGACGATTCCGCGCCCGTATGACCTGCGACACAGCTTCGCCTCGTTGCTACTGGCCGACGGACGGCAGCCTCTCTACGTCGCGGAGCAGCTCGGGCATAGCCCCGCCGTCCTGCACAACACCTACGCCCACCTGTTCGCCGAGTACGCCGACCGCCGACAGGTTGACCCCGAGCGCGAGATAGATCACGCGCGGGAGCAAGCAAGTTGACACACGCGGCGCGCGTCATCCGCTTCGACATTCCCGGCGTGAGTGGCGCCTATGTACGTCCTGAGTACGTTCGGCCGCCTGGCTCTCGGCGCATGCGCACGCAGAATCGCCGTGTTTACTGAGCGGGAGCGACGGGACTCGAACCCGCGACCTCTGCCGTGACAGGGCAGCGCTCTAACCTGCTGAGCTACGCCCCCGCGATACTCGGAACGTCTAGCGACGGTCCGTGCACCCTCCAGTATGCCAAGGCTCGGCCCCTTGTCCTCTCGCCCGTGAAACTGGCCGGCCGGCCAGTTTCTACTAGGCTTGGGGCGTGGCGCTTGTCGGGCCTCCACCTCTGCTGAACTCGAGACCGCTGTCCGTGCTCCTTAGCGACCTCCGCGCTGAGCGCTCGGCCGCCGTTCCGTTCCCGCCTGGAGAAACCCGCTTCTCGCTTGCCCGCACGCGCCGCTTCGCCGATGATCCGCTGTCGCTGCTACTCGATGCCTACGAGCGATTTGGCCCGGTCTTCACGCTCAGGCTGTTCCACGGCAACGTCGTGTTCATGCTCGGGCCGGCCGCCAACCACTACATCACCGTCTCCCATGCATCCAACTTCACGTGGCGCGAATCGCACTTTCGCGATCTCATCGGCCTGATGGGCGACGGCCTGCTTACGATCGACGGCGAGTTCCACCGCCGCTCGCGCCTAATCATGCTGCCGGCCTTCCATCGCGACCACATCGCCGCTTCGGTCGAAGCGATTGCGCATGAGACGACACGCGCACTGGACGAGTTCACACCCGGTGTGACCATCGACCTCTACACCTGGACCCGGCGTCTGGCGGTGCGCGTAGCCATGCGCGCGCTGTTCGGCGTCGACCCGGACGGCGAGCAGGCCCGCTCGATCGATGCCGCCGGGCTGTTCGAGGAGGCCCTGTCCTTCTATGCGAGCGAATACTTCCTGCGCATCCTCCGCGGCCCCTTCTCACCGTGGGCCCGTCTCCAGCAAGCCGCGCGCAAGCTCGACACGCTGATCTACTCGGAGATCTCGCGCCGCCGCGCCACCGGAGAGCGCGGGCAGGACATCCTCAGCTTGCTCCTGGATGCGCACGACGAGGACGAGAACACGCTCACCGATTTGCAGATCCGCGACGAGGTCATGACCCTTCTGTTCGCCGGCCATGACACCACCACTTCGACCGTGTCGTTCATGTTCTACGAGCTAGCCCGACACCCCAACATCCTCGCCCGCCTGCTCGCCGAGCAGGACGCCCAGCTTTCCGGCGGGCCTGCAGCGCTCTCGGCGGCCGATCTACGATCGGTCCTCCACGGTGAGCTGGCCGAGCTCGAGATGGTCCTCGACGAGACTCTGCGCAAGTACCCGCCGGCGTGGGTCGGGCCACGGCGTTCGATCGAGCCGTTCGAGTTCGAAGGCCACACCGTACCGGCGCGCGCGTTCGTCAATTACAGCTCGTGGGCCTCCCACCATCTCCCCGACGTCTTCTCGGAGCCAGAGGAGTTCCGTCCGGAGCGCTTCACCGCCGAGGCCAGCGCAGCACTGCCCAAGGGCGCCTACGTCCCCTTCGGCGGAGGCTCACGCACATGCATAGGCATGCGCTTCGGCCAGCTGGAGGTGCGCACGATCGCCACGCTCATCCTCTCCCGCTGCACCCTTTCCCTCCCCGACGGCTTCCAGCTGCGCATCCGCCAGATGCCGACCATCAGCCCCAGGGATGGGCTCCCGATGGTCGTTCAGCGCAGGAGCACCGCCACAGCGGCGAGCCTCTCGGCGGCGGCATGAGGGCACCCGACGCCCACCCACGGATGTCTGTCGACGGCCCCGTCGCTCAGAGTAGCCGCGCGCTCAGCGTCAACCGATAGCTCAACGGCTGCTGACTCTGCACGCTCGCACCCACGCCTTCCACGTAGATGTGCGGGTCGGAGAGCAGCGTCAAACTCAGCCCTTCTAGGAGGAATCCCCGCGGGTGCGCGACCAGCTTGCCTTCGCTCGCGTCCGCCACTGCATCCACAGATGCGGATGTGCCGAAAAGTGAGCCGGTCGCCTGAACTTCGACCTCGCCGCCTTCGCTGCGCAGCAGATGCACACCTACCCCTCCTGGCAGTGCGGCCTCTATATCCGCATTGGTTGTAGTCGCCGCAATCGCTAGCGCACTGCCATGCTTGCTTAGGCTCGCGTTGCCCATACGCAGCGCGCCGATCCGCATGGCTTCGGCGCTCAGGTCCATGTTTGCCATCCCCCGTGCTTCCCATAGCAACTTGGTCGCCTGCGCCGAGCTCACCGTGATGCTCTTCGCCTTCACCTGCACGGATTCGGCCTTCCCCCACAGCAACTCCACCGCGGGCCAGGCCTTCACGCTCACGCTCTGAACCTTCCCATAGCGGCCCATCCGGGAAGAGATTACGCTCGCGGCGATTCGCGGCAGGAACACCTGCGCAAGAACCAACACCAGGACTATCGCGCCCACCAAGCCTGCGAAGATCCGCCTGCCTCTCCCCACAACCGTAAGCGTTGCAGATATCGCCAGCCGATGCCCGCTAGCCTTACAAAGTCCCACGAGGGCGCGTAGCTCAGTTGGCTAGAGCACCTCGCTTACACCGAGGGGGTCGCCCGTTCGAGTCGGGCCGCGCCCATCCTCTCCTGTACAGCAGTCCACACCTGACCTTCAGCCCGGCCGATGACCGACGAGTCCCCCATCCGCATCGCAGTTGTCGGCTCCGGTCCCGCCGGCTTCTACGCCGCCGGGCACCTCCTGAAGGACTCCGGCGGGCGCTTCGAGGTCGATATGCTCGAGCGGCTTCCCACCCCGTGGGGGCTGGTCCGCTCGGGCGTCGCCCCCGATCACCCCAAGATCAAGTCGGTCACCCGTGTCTACGAGAAGACCGCCGCCAACCAGCGCTTTCGCTACTTCGGCAACGTCACCTTCGGCGTGCACGTCTCGCGTGAGGATCTGCTGGCCCACTATCACGCGATCGTCTACGCAACCGGGTCGCCGTCTGACCGCCCCCTGGGAATACACGGCGAAGGGCTCCGGGGCTCGCACGCGGCCACCGAGTTCGTCGGCTGGTACAACGGCCATCCCGACCACACCGAGCTCGAGTTCGATCTCCTGTCGACCGAGCGTGCGGTAGTCATCGGCAACGGCAACGTCGCGCTCGACGTCGCCCGCATGCTCGTATTGGCACCCGGAGAGCTCGCGCCGACCGACACCGCCGACCACGCCCTCGACGTGCTCGCCCGTAGCCGCATCTGCGAGGTGGTGATTATCGGCCGACGCGGTCCGGCGCAGGCGGCCTTCACGAACCCAGAGCTGCTCGAGCTCGGCGAGCTCGCGGGCGCAGACGTGATCGTCGAGGAGGCCGAGCTTGAGCGGGCGCTCGCAGTCGCTGACCCTGACGCGGAGGACGACATCACGTGCCGGCGCAACGTCGAGATCCTGCGCGCCTACGCGTCGCAGCCTCCAGCGGGCCATGACAAGCGCATCGTGCTGCGCTTCCTGCTCTCCCCAGCGGCATTCCTGCCTGACGAGCACGGCCACCTCGGTGCCGTCGAGCTGATTCGCAACGAGCTCGTCCCGAAGCCCGGAGGGGGCCTGCGCGCCGCGCCCACGGATGGACGCGAGACGATCCCAGCGGGGCTCGCATTCCGCGCGATCGGCTATCGCGGCATCCCGCTCCCGGGTGTGCCCTTCGACGAGCGCTCCGCGGTCATTCCCAACCGCGCGGGCCGTGTCCTGGACCCCGACAGCGGCGCCCCACTTCCCGGCGAGTACGTCGTCGGTTGGATCAAGCGCGGCCCCTCCGGGGTCATCGGCACGAACAAGAAGGACGCCCAGGAGACCGTCGACGCGATGCTCGCCGATCTCTCGCCGCCGAGCGACAGGGATGTTCCCGCGCCCGAGCACAACCCAGCGCACCTTCCGAGCACGCCCGACGCTAGCTCCGTCGAGGCGCTCCTGCGCTCGCGCCAGCCGGAGCTCGTGACATACGCCGGCTGGGAGGCGATCGACCGACACGAGCGTGCCCTCGGTGAGCCGGCCGGCCGGCCGCGCGTCAAGCTCACCCGGATCGAGGAGCTCCTGCGCGCGGCTGCCGCGCAAGAGCCATAAGAAACACCCGACGCGCTTTGCGGCCCCCATCCCCCCGACGGGCAGCCCGTCTGCCAGACTGTTCGCCCGCAAGCCCCGTTAGCTCATCTGGTAGAGCGCCGGACTTTTAATCCGGTGGGGCGGGTTCGAGTCCCGCACGGGGCATGGCAGAGTGCCTGGAAATGGTCGGTATGCCGCTAGGGAGCACTACCCACAGCCGCGGCGCAAGCTCCACCACCAACTCCGAGCCGAGCTCGCTGACGGTGGCAGCCCCAGCGGACTCCATCGCCATCGCGAGCTCGCGCCACGCATGCGCGACAGGGGCCACCCGCACCGTCGGCCCCCACCCGGTCGCCGCGCGCAGCTCGTCCGCTCGCGTGCGCGCATCCTCGAGCGTGAGCTCGCCGAACTCCCGGTTCGCGCCGCGGATGAAGATCTGGCGCTTGAGGATCTGCTCGCGCTCGTTGAGCTCGGTCATACTCGCCACACCACGCTAGGCCACAGCTATTCGCCGCGCGGCGACCGCCGCCTGGCCATAGGAGATCCCGCCGTCGCCAATCAACGGCGCGGCGAGCAGCTAACCAGCGGCTATCGACCGCGCGAGCCGGCATAACACGAATAGGTTGCAATTGCGATCGGCTCGCGCTAGCTTGCCGAGCTGGTGCTGACTTACGTCGTTGAAGTGACGCGGACGCTCACGCCGAGCGAGCGCCGTCGAGCTGCGATTCAGTCCGCGCACTGCCCCCCGAGGAGCTCGATCCCATACGCGAAAGCATCAAGGCGCGATTCGGATACGAGGCGCGCTTCACCCATTTCCCGATCGTCGGCTCATGCCCGACATGCTCCGCTCGACACCGCACCAACGAAGCGGATCGGCACGAGCACGGCCACTGGGAAACCGCGCCTTCTTAGCTCAGACAGCGCCTCAGCTATGACACCGCGCCTCAGCTCAGCGCGAGCTGCGGATGCCGGGCGGCCCACGGCCGCGCCTGCTCGAGCTGGGCGGCGAGCGCAATTAGGCCGGCGTCCTGCCACGGCCCGGCCACGAGCTGGACGCCCACGGGCAGGCCATCCTCGCTCCAGTGCAGCGGCAGGCTCACCGCCGGTAGGCCGGTGACGTTGCCGAACGCGGTGAACGATACGCTCGCGACCACGTCCGGCACCGGCTGATCGGGCGCCGCGTGCTGGGCCTCGAGCACAGCACCCGCGCGCGGGGGCAGGATCGCAGAGGTCGGCGTGAGCAGCACGTCGAAGTCACGCCCCCAACGCGCGATCTCACGGCGGCTGAGCAGCTCGAGCGTGCGGGCGGCCAGCACGTAGTCGTAAGCGCCAAGCTCGCTGCTGGCCTGGCGCTGGTGGGCGATGTGCGGCTCCACGGCCGACCAGTCGACGCCCTCGTAGTCGGCGAGACCACCCTGGGTCAGCGCTATGAACGGCGGCACGAGCTCTTCGGAGATCGTCGGAACCTCGACCTCCTCTACCGCGTGGCCGAGCTCGTCCAGCAGCGCCGCGGCCGCCCGAGCGGCCGCCGTGCACGACTCGTCGGTCGGTATGCCCAGCGGCGCTTGCGCCATCAGCCCGATACGCAGAGGGCCCGGAGGCGCGGCCGGCTCCTGCGCAAACGGACGAGCCGGCGCCGGGGCGTTGTACCAGGCGAGTGGGTCCGGCCCGGCGATCGCGTCGAGCACCGCCGCCGAGTCAGCGACCGTGCGCGCGATGACGCCCTCCACCACCGCGCCGAGCCAGCTCTGCGCCAGGCGCGGGACGCGACCGCGGCTGGGCTTGAAGCCGACCAGCCCGCAGTAAGACGCAGGGATGCGAATCGAGCCGCCGCCGTCGTTGGCGTGGGCGATCGGAAACATTCCGCCGGCGACCGCCGCCGCAGCTCCGCCGCTGGAGCCACCAGGCGAGCGCGTCGGGTCCCACGGGTTGCGGCTGATCCCATAGCGGCTGTTCTCAGCCACCGTGATCACCCCGAACTCAGGTGTGTTGGTGCGCCCGCATAGCACGAACCCGGCGCGCTCGAGCGCCTCGACAACCAGCTCGCTGTCCTCGCTGACGCCCGCTGGGGCGCCGCGCGAGCCGTAGCTCACCGGCCATCCGGCCACCGGCGTGAGGTCCTTGATTGGCAGCGGCACACCCAGGAACGGCGCCTGCTTGTGCTCGTCCGAGTGACCGCCGGCGGCCAGGCGACGATCGGCCTCGGCCGCCGCCGTGCGGGCATCCTCATCGTTGCGCCAGATCACCGCGTTCAGCTCGGGGTTGCGCTCATCGACCGCAGCAATGCACGCATCGAGCAGCTCCGCAGAGGAAAGCTCCCGGCGACGCAGCGCGTCGGCGAGCTCGCACGCCGGTGAGGACGGACCGAGCGAAGCCATCGGGGCGACCTTACCAGGGTAGGCTTCGCTCGTGTCCACGATCCAACACCAGCGCGTCGCGATCGTCGGCTCGGGCTTCTCGGGCCTGGGCATGGCGGTCCGGCTCAAGCAGGAGGGTATCCACGACTTCGTGGTGCTCGAGCGTGCGCAGGACCTCGGGGGGACCTGGCGCGATAACACCTACCCCGGCTGCGCCTGCGATGTGCCCTCGAATCTGTACTCGTTCTCGTTCGCGCCCAACCCCGACTGGAGCCAGACGTTCTCCCCCCAATCGGAGATCTGGGAGTACCTGCGGCGGGTCTCGAGCGAGCAGGGCATCGATCCGCACATCCGTTACGGCCATGAGGTCACCGCCGCGCGCTGGGACGCAGCGGCCGAGCTGTGGCGGATCGAGACCGCCGGCGGGGACCTGACGGCTGACATGCTGGTCGCGGCCGCGGGACCACTGAGCGATCCCAAGCTGCCGGACATCGACGGGATCGACAGCTTCGAAGGCGCGATCTTCCACTCCGCGCGCTGGGACAGCGAGCATGTGCTCGACGACGAGCGCGTCGCCGTGATCGGCACCGGAGCATCCTCGATCCAGCTTGTGCCACGAATCCAGCCAAGAGTCGGAAAGCTACATGTCTTCCAGCGCACTCCACCGTGGGTGGTGCCCCATCACAACAGACCGACCACGCGCTGGGAGCGACTGGTCTACCGCGCCGTCCCGGCCGTGCAGCGACTCGTGCGCGGAGCCGTCTACTGTGCGCGCGAGCTGTTCGTGCTACCGCTGATGCGCCCCCGCGCAGACTCCCTACCAGAGCGAATGGCGCGCAAGCATCTGCGTGAGCAGGTGCAGGACCCCGCGCTGCGTGCGCGCCTGACGCCGAACTACCGCATCGGCTGCAAGCGGATCCTGATCTCCGATGAGTACTACCCGGCGCTCGTACGGTCGAACGTGGAGGTCGTGACCGACTCGATCACCGCGATCACACCGCGCGGGATCGTGACCGCTGACGGTGTCGAGCGCGAGCTCGACACGATCATCCTGGGCACCGGCTTCTACGTGACGGACATGCCCGTTGCCCACTGGATATATGGCGGTGACGGTCGCTCGCTCGCGGAGACCTGGAACGGGAGCGCTCAGGCCTACCTCGGCTCCGCTGTAGCGGGCTTTCCTAACCTGTTCCTGCTCGTCGGCCCGAACACCGGCCTCGGGCACAACTCGATCATCTTTATGATCGAGTCCCAGTTGCATTACCTGATGGAATGCCTGCGTTTCATGAGCAGCCGCGGCCTCGACGTCGTCGAGGTGCGCGAGCCGGTCCAACGGCGCTACAACGAGCAGCTGCAGCGCCGCTTGCGTGGCACCGTCTGGACATCGGGTGGCTGTGTCAGCTGGTACCTGGACGAGCACGGCAGGAACACGACGATCTGGCCGGGCTCGACGTGGCCCTACCGCCGGCGCCTGCGACGCTTCGAGTCTGAGGACTTCGAACTCCGCCCGCGACACACGCCCGTGACTCGCTCGAGCGACTTGGCGCCCGCGCTCACTCCCTGAGCGCCCCAGGCGCTACTCCGCGCGACTGAACTCCACGATCGCGATCGTCAGCATCACCAGTCCCAGCAGCGCGACGACCGCCGCCTCCACCAGACCCGGCACGTGCCAGCTCCACCACGTGATGCCCGGGTCGAGCGCGTGTCGCGCCGCGGCGCTGATCTTCAGGTGTGCGAACACCGCCCGGCGCATCGGGTCGACCGCGTAGGTCAGCGGGTCGATGCGGTTGAGGATCTCCAGCCACTGCGGCAGGCCCGCCACCGGGAACAGCGCGCCCGATAGGAAGTACATCGGCATGATCGCCATCTGCATCAGCGCCATGAACGACTGCATCTGGGTGATACGCGCGGCGACCATCACGCCGAAGGCGGTGATCGCGAAGGCGAGCAGCAGCTGCAGCGCGAACACCTCAAGGATTAGCCCTGCGGCGTACGGCACGCCGACGAGGCCAGCAAGGCACAGCACGATCACACCCTGAAAGCCGGCCACGGTGGCACCGCCGAAGCACTTGCCGAGCACCAGCGAGCTGCGCCGCACGGGCGCGACCATCATCTCGCGCAGGAAGCCGAACTCGCGGTCCCACACCAGCGACGCCGCGGAGAACATCGCGGTGAACATCACCGCCATGCACAGCACCCCGGGGTACACAAACGTGCGCAGGTTGACGCCGTGCGTGCCCGCCGAGGCCAGGCGCGAGAGTCCTGTGCCGAGCACGAACAGGAACAGGAATGGCTGCATCAGCGACGTGAGGATGCGCAGCCGGTCGCGACTGAAGCGGATCAGCTCGCGCTTCCAAACGACCTTGATCGCGCGCAGCTCGCTACGCAGGCTGCGCGTGGGCACACGCACGCGCGCGATCTCGTGCGGCATGGGCGCCCGCTTGCCAGGCGAACCGTCCGGGCTCGAGGCGCCCGCGGGCGCGGCTGTCGTCTTGGTTGCCATCAGCAATTCGCCTCCGTCGCCATCAGCGGCTCATCATCCGCGCGAAGTTGCGCCGCGTGTCGGTCTGGCCGGACTCCGCGTCGCGGATCGTGGTGCCCGTGTGGGACATGAACACGTCGTCGAGCGACGGGCGCGCGACGCTCACCGAGCGGATCGGCAGACCGAGCTCGGCGAACAGTCGCGGTACGAACTGCTCGCCCTCGGGGACGCCGAACGTGACCGCGCCCTCTGCCACCGTCGCCTCGATCGCGAAGCGCTCGCGTAGCGCCGCGATCGCCGCCTGGTCGTCGTCTGTCTGTATCTGCACGCGGTCCTTGCCCACTTTGGCCTTCAGCGCTTCGGGGGTGTCGAGCACGATGATGCGGCCCTGGTCCATGATCGCGATGCGATCGCAGTACTCGGCCTCGTCCATGTAGTGAGTCGTCAGGAAGATCGTGATGTCCTCGCGCGCCTTCAGCTCGCGGATGTAGCGCCAGATCGAGCTGCGCGTCTGCGGGTCCAGGCCGACGGTCGGCTCATCTAGGAACAGTACGCGCGGCGAGTGCAGCAGACCGCGCGCGATCTCCAGGCGCCGCTTCATCCCGCCGGAGAACGTGTTTACCCAACTGTCCCGTCGCTCCCACAGCCCGACCATCTCCATCACCTGGCGCATGCGCTCGCCCACCAGCTCGCGCGGCACACCGTACAGCTCGGCGTGCAGCTGCAGGTTCTGCTCGGCGCTGAGGTAGCCGTCGAGCGTCGTGTCCTGGAAGACCAGGCCGATGTTGCGACGCACGTCGTCACGTTCTGAGACCACGTCGTGGCCGGCGACCAGCGCCGAGCCGCCGCTCGGACGCACGAGCGTGCACAGCATGTTGATCGTCGTCGACTTGCCCGCCCCGTTCGGGCCGAGGAAGCCGAAGATCTCGCCACTGGAGACCTCGAAATCGATGCCGCGCACCGCCTCGACCTGGTCATAGCGCTTGACCAGGCCGTTGACCGAGACGGCGGAGCTGGACGCCGTCGTCTCGGAGGCGGGGCTGGCTACTGTCGTCGCGGTCTCGTTCACCTGTTCGTGTCTACCGTACCGGCATCCGCGCCTGCGTCCGTGTCGCCGCCGGTGTCACCCTCGGTGTCACCGTCGGCGAGGATGCGGTACAGCTCGCGGCGAGTCCCGGCGAGCACGCTGGCGGCCTTGGCGATCTGACCCTCGCTCCCGGTTCGCATCACCTGCATAAACGCGGAGGCGACCTCGCGCATGAGCCTTCCGAGCTCGTGCACTCCACCGGCGCCGTCGCCCGTCTGCTCCCACGGGGCCGGCCGCTCGGCACCACGCTCGGCCAGCAGCGCGCGCCCCTCGTCGGTGATCGCAAACAGCTTGCGCCCGTCGCCCTCCTGCGTACGGATCAGGGCCTCGTCCTCGAGTTGCGCCAGGGCCGGGTACACCGAGCCCGGACTGGGACTCCACATGCCGCCGCTGCGCTCCTGCACCTCCTGCATGATCTGGTAACCGTTGCGCGGCTCCTCCGCGAGCAGCAGCAGCGCCGCCGTGCGGATGTCCCCGCGACGCGCCCTGCGGCCACGGCCGCGCGGGCCGCCGCCTCCGCCGCGGGAGAAGCCGAACGGGCCATCCCCGAACTCACCGCGCGGGCCGTACCCGGAGCCACGACCGCCGCGGCCGCGCTCGCCGCCATGGCGTGCCGACCTGCAGCCGGGCTTGGCGCCTGTTGAATAAATCGCATTTCCAAACATATCTATTTCCTATCGTGAGCTATCACAGTACTGTCACGATATATCGTGACAGTAGGGATGTCAAGTCCCCACCCGCGCGCGAACGACCGCTTGCCTGCGCAGGCCTACGCGGCGTAGCGCTGCGCGGCGCGAGCGCGGGCCTTGGTGGCCTCGACCTCGCGATCCTTGGGCGGCGCGTTGGTGACCAGCTCGCCGAGCAGGCGCGTGGAGATCTCCGTCACGGCGTCCACCGCGCGCTCGAAGGCCTCTGTGTTGGCCTGCGATGGCTTGGTGAAGCCGCTGATCTTGCGCACGTACTGCAGCGCCGACGCACGGATCTCCTCGTCGGTGGCGGGCGGCTCGAAGTTGTGGAGGTTGCGGATGTTTCGACACATCCTGCGATCGTACACCCGCGATCTGGATCTTTTCTAAGTCCTGACGACCAGGCCGCATGCGGCCTGGTCCGGGGCCGCACATGTGCGGCCCCGCGGCGGGCGCATGCGCCCGCCGACAGCCGGCGCATGCGCCGGCTGCACAGCATCGAGAGCGGGACCTCAGGGCGCCGCGGCGCTGTGATCGGCGGCCCACGCGACGATCGCATCCGAGCCCTGAACCGTGCTGCCGTCGCCGAGCAGCAGCACGGGGACGTCCTGCTGGCCTGTGAGCGCGATGATCTCCTCGCGCTTGCCGCGGCGGCTCAGCGGGATGTTCTTGAATCCCCCCACCGTCTCGACCGTGTAGTCGTGACCTGCGCGCTCGAGCGCCTGTGCGGCGACTCCGCACGGGTGCGAGATCAGCGGCACGTTGGCTCCGTGCGTGCCAGCGGGGCAGGTGTACAAGATCATGCTCCGATCGTAATCGATCGTCTTGCGGGCGCCTACGGCGCCGGGCAAGACGAGTCGCTTACGATCTCCGCCGGCTGGGGGCGCACTTGGGCGACCGGCCGGCTCGGCTCGGCTCGGCTCGAAGGTCAGTGCCTGAAGTGGCGCACGCCGGTGGCAACCATCGCCGCGCCCGCCGCGTCGATCGCGGCGATCACCTCCTCGTCGCGCACCGACCCGCCCGGCTGGATGATCGCGGTGACACCCGCGTCGAGCGCCAGCTGCGGGCCGTCGGCGAACGGGAAGAACGCGTCGGAGGCGAGCGCAGCGCCGGCTAGCTGCTCTGGCCGGAACGCCTGTGCCTTCTCGATCGCTATTCGCACGGCGTCCACGCGGCTCATCTGTCCGGCGCCGATGCCGATCGTGGCACCGCCAGCGGCGATCACGATCGCGTTGGAGCGCACGTGGCGGCAGACGGTCCACGCGAAGAGCATGTCGCGCCACTCTGACTCGCTGGACTGGCGCGCGCTCGTCGTGCTCATCTGCTCGCGCGTCTCTGCGACCACGTCGCGCGTCTGCACCAGCTGGCCGCCGAGCACCGGCTTGGCTTCGACCTCGCGCAGCGGTGCCGGCCAGTCACTGAGCTCGAGCAGGCGCACATTTTTCTTGACCTGCAGCACCTCCAGCGCGGCGGCGTCGTAGCCGGGCGCGAGCAGCACCTCGATGAACTGCTTGCCGAGCTCCTCGGCGAAGGCGCGGTCGACCGGGCGGTTGACCGCGATTACCCCGCCGTACGCACTCTGCGGATCGCACGCGAAGGCGCGTTCGTAGGCCTCCTGGCCGCAGGCGCCGACCGCGCAGCCGCACGGGTTGTTGTGCTTGACAATCGCGCACGCCGGCTCAACGAACTCCTCCACCAACTCGCGCGCTGCGCTGAGATCGAGCAGATTGTTGAATGACAGCTCCTTGCCGTGCAGCTGCTCCACCCCGGCGAGCAAGTGCGTGGGCGAGCCCACGCGCGCGTAGAAGGCCGCCTGCTGGTGCGGGTTCTCGCCGTAGCGCAGGTCGCTGACCTTCTCGTAGGCGTCGCGCCAGCTCGGCGGAAAGCCCTCGCCGGTACGCAGCGCGAACCACGTCGAGATCGACGCGTCGTAGCGGGCGGTGCACGCGAACGCCTTAGCCGCCAGCCCCTTGCGCGTCTGCAGCGACAGCCTGCCGGCCGACGCGCGCAGCTCCTCCAGCACGCCTCCGTAGTCGCCCGGGTCCACGACGACCGCCGCGAACGCGCTGTTCTTGGCTGCCGCCCTGATCATCGTCGGGCCGCCGATGTCGATGTTCTCGACGACCTCCTCCTCGGAGGCGTCGCCGCGCGCGACGGTCTGCTCGAATGGGTATAGGTTCACGCACACCAGGTCAACCTGCTCGATCTCCTGCTCGGCCGCCGCGCGCAGGTGCTCCTGCTCGTCGCGGCGCGCCAGCAGCCCGGCGTACAGCCGTGGATGCAATGTCTTCACGCGCCCGTCCATGATCTCCGGGAAGCCGGTGAAGTCCTCGATCGCCCGCACCACAATCCCCGCCCCGGCGAGCTCGCGCGAGGTCCCGCCTGTGGAGACGAGCTCCACGCCCAGCTCTGCCAAGCCCTGTGCGAACTCGACGATCCCCTGCTTGTCGGAGACCGACAGCAGCGCCCTGCGCACCCGCACCTCGCCGGGCGCCGCGCGCTCGACGCCGGTCGCGCGATCCCCCTCCGGGGACGATGCGGTCATGACGTCGCCTTCAGGGGCCATAACGAGAGCCTATCCCTCGCCCGCGTGCATAGCCTCACCAGCCGGCATAGCCTCACCAGCCCATATTGCCTCACCCGCTGGCATCGCCCCCAGATCCACGATCGTCCTGCGCGGGTTCTCGGGGTCCGCGGCGAGCGCGCCGCGCGCGAACAGCGCCACCGCGCGCGCCAGCAGCTCGTGCTCGAGCGGGCGCAGCGCCGCCAGGACCTCGCGCGGCTCGCGCGCGTGCGGCAGCTCAACCGCGCGCTGGAGGATCACCGGCCCCGAGTCCACCCCGGCGTCGACGAAGTGGACGGTCACGCCGAAGACCTTCACCCCGTACGCGAGCGCCTGCTCGATCGCCCCCAATCCGGGGAAGGCTGGCAGCAGCGAGGGGTGCACGTTGATGACGGCGCCGGGGAAGCGCGCAAGGAAGGGCTCGCCGAGCAGCTCCATGTAGCCGGCCAGCACCACCAGCCGCGTGCCACGCGCTGCCAGCCAGGCGGCCAGCGCGTCGTCGCGCCCGCCGCGGTTGGCGTAGGAGGCGCGGGCGAACACTGCCGTGGGCACCCCGCTGGCGCTGGCGCGCTCCAGCGCCGGAGCGCCGGCGACGCTCGCGGCCACCGCCACCACGTCGACCTCACGTCCGTGCACGGTGTCGAGCAGCGCCTGCAGGTTGGTGCCCGTTCCGGACACCAGCACTGCGATGGGAAGTCGCTCGCTCACGCGCAGCTCACGATAGCTGTGAGCAACCTCACAGAGCACGCCCGCCCGATGGCCTTCAATGGAGCGGAGGGTGGAGAGGCCTCGTACACCGATCGACAGGACAGGCCCATGCTTTCATCCATCATCGTCACCCTTACGATCGTCGCGGTGCTCGGCTACGCGCTGCGCTCGGGGCGCACGGGCGAGCTGATCGTCCACCGGCCCTACAACAACCGCTACAACGACGCGTCAGGCGCGCGGGAGGACCACCTCGGCTAGCGGCTCCTCCTCCAGTGAGTACTTGCCCGCGGCGCCATCGCTGCCCGCGAGCGGGTACTCGCCGGTGAAGCACGCGTCGCAGTGGGTCGCGCGGGTGGCGCGGACCGCCTCGTAGACGCCCGTCAGCGACAGGTAGTGCAGTGAGTCGCAGCCCAGCTCGGCGGCGACCTCTTCGGTGCTGCGCCCGTGCGCGATCATCTCCTCGCGCGTGGACATGTCGATGCCGTAGTGGCAGGGGTGCTTGATCGGCGGCGCGGAGATGCGCATGTGGATCTCCGCGGCACCGGCATCACGCAGCATCTGCACGATCTGACGGGTGGTGTTGCCGCGCACGATCGAGTCGTCGACGACCACCAGGCGCTTGCCGGCGATCACCTCTGGCAGCGGATTGAACTTGAGCCGCAGCCCGTGCTTGCGCAGCTCCTGGCCGGGCTGAATGAACGTGCGTGCGACGTAGCGGTTCTTGACGAAGCCGTCGTCCTGGGGAAGGCCGGCCGCGCGCGCGAGGCCGCGGGCGGCCGGATTCCCGGAGTCGGGCACCGCGATCACGAGGTCCGCCTCGACGGGCGCCTCGCGCCACAGAATCTCGCCCATACGCCCGCGCGCCACCTGCAGCACCTGGTCGTTCATGCGCGAGTCCGGGCGCGCAAAGTAGATGTACTCGAACACGCAGAACGCGCGCCTGCTGCCCGGCACGACCATGCGGCTCTGCAGGCCGTCCGCACCGAGTGTCACGAGCTCGCCGGGCTCGACATCGCGCACGAACTTCGCGCCGATGATGTCGAACGCGCACGACTCGCTGGCCACGCAGTAGCGTGCCTGATCGGAGCGGATGGGCGGACCCGCATCCCCCTCGGGGCCGGGCTCGAGCACGCCGAGCGCGAGCGGTCGCAGGCCGTGGGGGTCGCGGAAGGCGACCACACGGTCCTTGGTCATGGCCACGATCGAGAACGCCCCGCGCAGGCGCGGCAGCACGTCGGCGATCGCGTCCTCGACGAGCTCGGCGGGGTGCGTGGCGATCATCGCGGCGATGATCTCCGAGTCCGACGTCGAGCTGAACGTGACGCCCCGCTCGAGCAGCTCCTCGTGCAGCTCGAGCGCGTTGATCAGGTTGCCGTTGTGCGCGAGCGCGACCTCGCGGCGCGAGCCGTTGGTCCCCTCCGAGCGCTGCACCGGCTGCGAGTTCTCCCACGCGTTCGATCCGGTGGTCGAATAGCGCACATGCCCAATCGCGAGCTCGCCGGCGAGCGTGCGTAGGTCGTTCTCGGTGAACACCTGGTTGACCAGGCCGAGCTCGCGACGCGTGATGATGTGCCCGCCGCGGTCGGCGGCGGCGATGCCCGCCGACTCTTGCCCGCGGTGCTGGAGCGCGTACAGCGCGAAGTACGACAGCCTGGACACCTCGTGACCGGGCGCATACAGTCCGAACACGCCGCACTCGTCGCGGACGTGATCCTCGGGCCAGCCTCCGGCTGGCCCCTCCGATGGCGAGGGTCGCCCTCCGGGCGACCTAGACGGACGCATCACGTTCACAAGCTAGCAGGGTGGCTCAGGAGACTTGCGCCGCTGATGTCGGCGAGGAGATCCCGCCCCGTGCACTCGATGCCATGCGGCGGTCCACCGCCCGCATCCCCGGAAGCAGCAGCCCGCCGAGCGTCGCCGCGGCGCCTGCGACGCCAGCGACGATCAGCGTGGTACGAACGCCAAACGCGGCGCTGAGCGGGGCGGTCAGCGCAAAGGAGATGGGCAGCAGCCCGATCGAGATCAGCCAGTCGAGGCTCGAGACACGCCCGAGCATCTGGCCCGGCACGTGGCGCTGCTTCATCGTCGCCCACACGATCGTGCCGGCGGTCTCCAGCAGGTTGAACGCGACGCTGGCGAGCATCAGCTCCCAAATGGCGGTGGCCAGCCCGTAGCCGGCGACCGCGAGCGTGCCGAGCGTCCAGACCGCATAGATGAAGCCGATGCTCCGCTGGGGGAGCCCACTGCGCATCATCGCCAGCGCGGCCGCCACTGAGCCCAGCCCGCCCGCGCCGAACACAAGCCCGAGCTGCTCGCCACTCCCGTGCAGCTCGTGCTTGACCATGAACGGCACCAGCACCTCGGCGGGACCCATGAACAGCAGGTAGGCGACGCCCGCGCTCACGAACGTCCCCCACAGCCACACGTGGCGGCGCACGTACGCCCAGCCTTCGCGCACCTGGCCGGTTGCGCGCTCGAGCTGCACGCCCGCGTCCGCGGGCGTCACCGACGCGCGCCTCGACATCGACCACAGGGTGGCCGCGGACACCATGAATGTTGCGGCATCGGCCAGAAAGGCTGCGCCCAGGCCGAGTACACCCACGAGCACGCCCCCGACCGCTGGCCCAGCGAGACGCAGGGCCAGCGGTCGGACGACCTGCTCCAGCGCGTTGGCCTCACCCAGCTGGGATTCCGGCACGAGCTCGGGCAGGATCGCATCGCTGGCCGGATCGAAGAAGGCCTGGGCGCCACCGTAGATCGCGACGATCACCATCATCTGCCACAGGCGTAACGTCCCGCTTGCAGCCAGCGCCGCGAGCAGCGCGAGCAGCGCCGCACGCACGAGGTCTGCCAGCAGCATCACCTGCCGGCGACCGTAACGGTCGCTGACCACGCCCCCGAACAGCAGCAACGCGATCAGCGGCACGGTCATCGCGATCCCGAGCAGCGACAGTGCGGTCGGGGCGTTCGAGAGCGTATAGGCCTCCCAGGCCATTGCCACCAGGAATGCTCCATCTCCGAGCAGCGACACGCAGCGACCGGCGAACAGCAGCCGGAAGTCGCGATTTGCAAGGACGCTGCTAGGCGCCATCGTGCGGGGCTGACACCGGCTCGCCCGACTCGCCGGACTGCTCCCCGCGGCGCTCGCCGGACTGCACCCCGTCGGGCTCGCCGGACTGCATCCCGTCGCGCTCGGGCCTCTCCGACAGGTAGTTGATCAGATGTGCCGACTCCATCGGGTGCGCAAAGTGGAAGCCCTGACCGAGCTCGCAACCGAGGTCGCGCAGGCGGTTGAGCTGCTCGTCGAATTCGATGCCCTCGGCGACGACGTCCAGAGCGAGCGAGCTGCCGAGCGCGACGACGGCGCTTGACAGATCGGCGGCCTCCCGCGATGACTCGGGCCCGAGGAAGGAGCGATCCATCTTGATGACGTCGACGGGGAAGCGACTGAGGTAGCTGAGCGATGAGTAGCCGGTGCCGAAATCATCCATCGCGACGCGCACGCCGAGCGCACGCAGTTCCTTGAGCTTGACGATCGCGACCTCGGGATCCTCGATCAACATCGACTCGGTGATCTCGAGCATCAGCAGGCCCGGATCCAGGTTGGACCCCTCGAGCGCATCCTGGACGTCGGAGATCACATCGCTGTGCTGCAACTGCCTGACGGACAGGTTCACGCACATGTAGAGCGGAGGATCATCGGTCCATAGCTGCTGCACGGCCGCCGCCTGCAGGCACGCCTCGCGCAGGACCCAGCGGCCGATCGGGACGATCAGCCCGGTCTCCTCGGCGAATGGGATGAAGTCGCCGGGGAGGACGAGCCCGCGCTCGGGATGGTGCCAGCGCAGCAGCGCCTCCATCCCGGCGACATGACCGTCGGCCAGCCGGATGATCGGCTGGTAGTGCAGCTCGAACTGGCCATTCTCCAGGGCTCGCTGGAGGTCGGCGCGCAGCTCCAGGCGAGCGAGCACACCGGCGTGCATCTCCGGCTCGAACATCCGGTAGCTGCCCTTGCCATCGCGCTTGGCTATGTACATCGCGGCGTCGGCGTCGCGGATCAGCTCGTCGGCGCCGACGGTCGAGGATCCCGCCAGGATCGAGATGCCGATGCTGCCGCGCACCGCCAGCTCCTTGCCCGCGACCACCAGCGGCTGGCGTAGATCCTCAAGGATTCGCTCGGCGACGTCGGTGGCGACGTCGGTGCTCTCGAGGTCCTCCAGCAGCACGACGAACTCATCGCCACCGAAGCGCGCGGCGGTGTCGCTGGAGCGGATGCTGTTGGACAGGCGCTTGGCGACGTCGATCAGCGCCGCGTCGCCGGCGCCGTGGCCGAGACTGTCGTTGATCGTCTTGAAGTCGTCGATGTCGAGGAAAATCACCCCGAGCTCGCGCTCCTCCCGCCGCGCACGTCCGATCGCGTGGCGCACTCGCTCGACGAACAGCGCCCGGTTGGCCAGGTTGGTCACGGGGTCGTGAAACGCTTGGTGGGCGAGCTGGTCCTCGAATACCTTGCGCTCGCTGATGTCGCGGGCATTGAGGACGATGCCGCGCACGTGCTCGTCGTCGAGCAGGTTGGTGTGCAGGATCTCGAACTGGCGTAGCTCACCGTCTCGGTGGCGCAGCGTGCACTCGATGACCTGCTCGTCGCCGCGTGCGTACGCCGGCCCGTCGGCGAGCAGCTGCAGCAGGTGCCCGGCATCCTCCTGCGCCACGAGGCGGTCAAAGCGGGTGCCTATTAGCTCGTGCGGCGGATAGCCGAGGATGTGTTCGGAGGAGGGGCTCTGGTAGGTGATCATGGCGTCCGGCCCGACGACGGTGATCAGGTCGCTGGAGTTCTGCACGAGCGAGGCGAAGCGCGCCTCGCTGCGCTGGGCGTGGATCTCCTCGGTCAGCCGGGCGCCCTCGAGCGCCAGCGCGAGCTGGGTGGCGAGCGCCTCCAGCGCACCGCGCGCCTGGCGCGAGGGTTCTTTGGGACACGCGAGCACCAGCAGCCCGAGGATCCCTTCGCGGACTGGCAGCGCTAGCACGAGCCCGCTGGAGGACTGCGCGTCCAGCTCCATCGCGGCGAGCACATCCGGCCCCAGCGTCACGCCCCGCGCGGCGCCTTGCCCGGCGAGCTCGAGCAGCTCTGCGCCCACTTGCTCTGGCAGCGTACGCGCTGGCCAGTGCAGATCGTCGTTGCGGGCGACAGCGGTGAGCGCGCCGTCGTCGTGCAGGCACAGCACCCCCACGCCGGGACCCTCGAGCAGCGGGACGATCACCTTCAGCGCGGACTGCTGCATCTCCTCCCGCGTCGCGCAGGCCACGAGCGCGGCACCGAAGCGGCCGAGCAGTCGCTCGCGGGCGGCGGAGCGCTCCTGCTGGCGGACGAGGTCGACCATGCGCATCACGACCAGGCCGAACAGCACGACGGACGCGGAGACGGTCACCATCAGGTCGAGGTCGCCGCGGTGCAGCTCCCGGAGGAAGATGCACACAGGCGCGATCAGCGAGGCGCCAGTCAGCAGGCTCAGACGCAGCGGCGTCAGCTTGGCCTCGCGATCCTTGGCCTCGCGATCGGTGACCGGCTCGTCCATGGCGGCCATCGAGGGGTGCAGCGCGGCGGTGCCCCACAGCAGCTGGTAGGAGAACCAGCCGAGGTCGAGCAACAGCTGGTGGTGGAAGGTGCCGTTGAGCGTCATCACCCCGTAGACGAAGTCGGTCGCCAGCAGCGAGACGATGCTCGCGCCCATCAGGTAGAAGGCCGGCTGGCGCCGGCCGCCGTCGAGCACGAGACGGATCGCGGCGGCGAGCAGGATGATGTCGCCCATCGGGTAGGCGACCGACACGAGCTTGGGTAGCAGGCCCATCGAGCTTTCGTGGATATAGGGCGCGATCTGCAGGATCCACGACAGCACCGACAGCCCGAGCGTCAGGATCGCGGCGTCGATCAGCGTGTTGCGGTTGCGCTGCGGGTTGCGCCTGCGCACGAGCAACAGCAGTCCCAGCATCTGCGCCGGATAGACAGTCAGGTAGATCGCGTCGCCGATCGACGGGAACGGCACTTCGTGGTGGAGGATGTACTTGGGGTAGCTGTATGTGTAGACGTCGCCCATCCAGTACAGGAGGAACCCGAACGCGAACAGCCACCACGGCAGCGCGTAGCGCGGTTTGTTGCGGCGGATCCCGACGACGACGGCGATCCAGCTAGTCAGGCCGAGCGTGTTGAACAGCGCCGCGTTGCCTTTCAGCGGCGTGTCCAGCAGATACATGCACATGCCCACCGCACCGAACGCGAGGTAGGCCTGCCACAGCGGCGGACGGGTGAGGGCGCGCCGGCTCATCACACCGGCTCCGATGCTCGCTTCGCGGACGCGGATTGGAGCTCGCCCCGCTCGGCGAGCTCGCTCAGCACGCCGACGAGGAGGTCGATCTCGGCGTCCGTGTTGGCCGCCGTGAGCTGAACCCGGAAGCCAACCTCGGGCTTGGGAACTAGCGGGTAAGCGGCGAGTGTGACGTAGACGCCGCGCGCGAACAACAGCCGCCCGACCTCGTCGATACGTTCGTGGTCGCGCAGTGGGATCTCGATGATCGGCAGCTCCGAGCGATTGGGGGTGTGGACGTCGAGCTCGGCCAGCGCGTGTACGACGCGCGCGCTGTGCCGGTGCAGAGTTCCGCGCAGCTGCTCGCCGCGCTGCTCGTTGACGTCGAAGCCGGCGAGCACCGTGGCCAGTGAGGCGACCGGCGAGGGGCCCGAGTACAGATAGGGTGGTGCGGCCACCTTGAGTAGGTTCTTGACCTCGGTGGGACAGGCGATGAAGGCGAGCAATGAGGAGTACGCCTTGGAGAAGCCGCCAACCAGGATGAGGTCGTCGTAGCTCTCGCCGAAGTGGCGCACGACGCTGTTGCCGCGCACGCCGTACGGACACGGCTCGTCGGGCGCACGTTCGCCGACGACCCCGAAACCGTGGGCGTCGTCGACGTACATCAGCGCGCCATGGCGGCGCGCGACCTCGGCGAACGCCCGCAGGTCGGGGGCGTTGCCGGTCATGCTGTTGACGCCATCCATGCACACCAGCCGGGCGCGGTCGCGCTCGGCCGCGAGCAGCTCGTCGAGGTGATCGGGGTCCTCGAAGCGGAAGCGCCGCACGGCGGCGCCGCGCGAGCGCGCGACCTGGCAGCCGTCGTAGATGGTCTTGTGTGCGCGCGCGTCGAGGAAGATCGTGCCGGAGGCAGCCAGGACCGGGATCACAGAGTTATGGATGTGCGTGATTGTCGGCAGCACGAGCGAGTCTTCGCAGCCGAGCAGCGCGGTCAGCCGCGTCTCGATCTGCTCGTACAGGACTGGGCTGCCGAGCAGCCGCGACCAGCTTGGGTGGGTGCCCCACTCCTCCAGGAACGCGGGTATCGCAGCGATGATCTCGGGGTCGAGGTCGAAGCCGAGGTAGTTGCAGGAGGCGAAGTCAGCCAGCCACTGATTGCCGACGCGGATCATGCGGCCGTCGATCTCATCGATGACCGCATCCATCATCGGATGGGAGGCGCGCAGGGTCTCGATGTCGTGGACGGTGTCGAGCCAATGATCGACCCAGCGCCCGCGTGAACGCAACGGCACGGCCGGACGTGCGGACGTGGAGACTGGCGAATACGACATATCCGAACGACCATCGGACCGTACGGGCGAAGGCTTGATAACTGCCGGCTCAGCTCAGCATTTCAGCCAAACTTGCACGATTTGTTGCATGGCTTTTAGTACATACGAAAGTGCTACCGAACTCCCAGTTAGGAGAACAGCTTCCCTAGCGCTGCGTGCGCACGGCCGAGCTCCTCGAGCGTGAGCGTGAGCATCGCGCCAGCGGTGGCGCCCGCCTCGACGATGCTGAGCACGTCCTCGCCGACCCTGCCGATCGGGACAACCGGCACGCGCTCGCCCAGCTCGCGCAGGGCATTGGCCGCACCACTGACGACGAAGCGGCCGGGGCCCTCGCCGAACAGAGCGGTGGCCAGGAGCGCCGGGGCGGACTCCACCGACCACGGACCCGGTGCGACTGGCGCGGGATGCGGCATCGCCTCCCACAGATCATCCGCGAGCTCGACTTGCGCGCCGAGGCCGCCCGCCAGGCAGCACTCGGCGAGCGCGACCGCGAGCCCGCCCTCGGCGACGTCGTGGGCGCTCGACAGCGCACCCGCGCGCATGGCGTGGCGTACGGCGGCGTGCGTGGCGGCCACGGCGTCGATGTCGATCACTGGGAGCCCGTCGGGAAGCGGCTGCCCGAGCAGCTTGGCGAACTCGCTCGCGGCCAGCGACGGACACAGTGCGCCGACGAGCGCAATCTCATCGCCCGCGCGCACAAAGCCGAGCCGTCCGGCGCGGCGAGCATCGGGCAGGCGACCGACCATGCCGATCACGGGCGTCGGGTAGATCGGGCCGGTGGCGCCCTCGTTGTAGAGGGACACGTTGCCGCCGACGATCGGCGCGCGCAGCGCGCGGCACGCAGCGCCGAGGCCGCGTACGGACTCGCTCAGCTGCCAGGCAATATGCGGCTTCTCGGGGTTGCCGAAGTTGAGATTGTTGGTCGTGCCGAGCGGCTCGGCGCCCACGCAGGCGAGGTTGGCCGCACACTCGAGCACCGCCTCCACAGTCCCGGTGTAGGGGTCGGCGGCGACGCGCCGGCCGTTGCAGTCGATGCTCACTGCCAGCGCGCTGCCATCTGCAAGCGCGAGCACAGCGGCGTCGGCCTGCTCCGGGCGGCGCACAGTGCGCGACTGCACGATCGAGTCGTACTGCTCGAACAGCGGTCGTCGCGAGGAAAGATTTGGAGAGGAGAGGATGGCGAGCAGGATCTCCCGTGGCGCTGACGCCAGCGTGAGACCGGCCGTGGGCACCGGTGCCGCGTAGATCGGCTCGGTGGGCTTGCGCGGCTGCAGGTCATACAGCGGGCAATCGTCCACCAGCGCTGCCACGGGCATGTCACCGACGAGCTCGCCGTCGCGCAGCACGCGCATCCGACCCGTGTCGGTGACTGTGCCGATGGCCGCGCCATTGACCTCCCACTTCGCGCACAAGCCCATCACGGCGTCCACGTTCGCCGACTCGACCACGCACAGCATCCGCTCCTGGGACTCGCTGACCATCACCTCGAACGGCTCCATGTCAGGCTCGCGCAGTGGCACCTTGGCGACGTCGACGTCGATTCCCACACCGCCCTTGGCGGCCATCTCCGAGGCGGAGGAGGTCAGACCCGCGGCGCCGAGATCCTGTAGCGAGACGATTAGCCCCCGCTCGAGCAGCTCCAGCGAGCACTCGAGCAGCTTCTTCTCCTCGAACGGGTCGCCCACCTGGACGGTCGGGCGCTTGTCCGGCGCGCCGTCGCCGCCGTCGACGCCGAGCTCGGCCGATGCCAGCACCGAGGCCCCGCCGATGCCGTCGCGCCCGGTCGAGGCGCCGAACAGAATCACGAGGTTGCCCGGCCCCGTCGCCGCGCTGCGCACCAGTCGCTCGCGCGGAGCCAGCCCGAGGGCCATCGCATTGACCAGGCAGTTGTGCTCGTACGGAGCCTCGAAGTACACCTCGCCGCCGACGGTTGGCACGCCGATCGAGTTGCCGTAGTGACCGATCCCCGACACGGCGCCGTCGAGCAGGTAGCGAGCCCGAATGCCCTGCCCGCCGGGCGCACCGGAGGCCTCCCCTGCGCTGGCTTCGCTGCCGGCGGCGCTGCCCGGCTCGCCAAAGCGCAGCGAGTCCAGCACCGCGATTGGGCGGGCGCCGATCGCGAAGATGTCGCGCAGTATGCCCCCCACACCGGTGGCCGCCCCCTGAAAGGGCTCGACCGCGCTTGGATGATTGTGGGACTCGACCTTGAACGCGCACACCAGGCCGCCGCCGACGTCGACCGCGCCGGCGTTCTCGCCGGGGCCCATGACCACATGCTCGCCGTCAGTGGGCAGCGTGCGTAGCAGCTTCTTGGAGTGCTTGTATGCGCAGTGCTCGCTCCACAGCAGCGAGTACATCGCCAGCTCCACCTGGTTGGGGGGGCCGCCCTGCTTCTCGCACACGAGCTCGTACTCCGCCTGGGTGAGCCCCAGCGCAAGCGCGTCGTCGACCGTCGGAGGCGTGGTCACGCAGTGACGCCCTCGACGGTCAGCCGCATCGATTCAAAGATCTTCAGCCCGTCGGCCGAGCCGCCGACCAGCTCGTCGACGGCGTGCTCGGGGTGGGGCATCAGGCCGAACACGTTGCCGGCCTCATTGCACACGCCCGCGATGTCATGAACGGAGCCGTTGAAGTTCTGATCGGACGCGTAGCGCAGGACGACCTGACCGGCGTGCTCGATCGCGGCGAGCGTGTGCTCGTCGGCGTGATAGCGCCCCCAGGAGTGCTTGGCGGGAATGCTCAGCTGATGCGAGGACCGCCCACGGGCATCCGATCCACAGGCACGCGTGAACGCGGTGTCGGCGCGGACGACCTCGAGCACGAGCTGCCTGGAGGTGAAGCGCAGGTTGGCGTTGGCGAGCAGCGCCCCCGGGAGCAGGCGCGCCTCGCACAGCACCTGGAAGCCGTTGCAGATCCCCAGCACGAGGCCACCGTCGTGCGCAAACTCGATCACTGCCTCCATCGCCGGCGAGAAGCGCGCGATGGCGCCCGCGCGCAGGTAGTCGCCGTAGGAGAAGCCACCAGGCACGACGATCGCATCGGCGTCGCGCAGGTCGCGCTCGGCGTGCCAGATCAGCTCCGCGTCGCCCACCCGCCGCGCGGCCTGCAGAGCATCCACCTCATCGCACGATCCGGGGAACTGGAGGACGCCGAACTTCATCTCAGCGCCGCCACGCCCTCGATGTCCGCTGGGTCGATGCGCTGGACATCGGAGATACCGTCGGATACGACATGTGCCTAGTGGCTGCTCCCCTCGAGGACGATCTCGTAGTCCTCCACAAGCGGGTTCGCGAGCAGCTTCTCGCACATCGGCTGCAGCTGGGCCGGGTCCTCGACGTCGAGCTCGATCAGACGCCCGACATGGACGTTGCCCACGCCCGCGAACCCGAGCGCCGGCAGCGCGCGCTCGACGGCCTCGCCCTGGGGGTCGAGGATGCCGGCTTTCGGGCGGATCAGCACACGCGCTCTCAAGCGATCGCCGCCCGCGCGTTCACGCCGCTGCACCGGAGGTCTCATCCGGGCCAAGGGTCTCGCTGCTGGCGCCAGTGCGATCGAGCCACGCCTGGAACGGCTCGCCGGCGATGCGCTCGTAGGCCTCCACATAACGGGCGCGTGTACCCGCCACGACGTCATCTGGGATCGCCGGCGCGGGCGGCTTCTTGTCCCAGCCGCTGCCCGCAGCCCAGTCGCGCACATACTGCTTGTCGAAGCTCGGCTGTCCGTGGCCGACCTCGAAGCCGTCGGCCGGCCAGTAGCGGGAGGAGTCGGGGGTCAGGACCTCGTCGCCGAGCACCAGCGTCGGTGCGCCGCCGGCGAGATCGCTGTGGTCGAGGCCAAACTCGAACTTAGTGTCGGCGAGGATCACGCCGTTGGCGCGCGCGTGCTCGGCGGCGAATGAGTACAGCTCGACCGAGGCGTCCCTGACGCGCTCCATCAACGCGCGATCACCGACCAGCGCGACGGCACCCTCGAAGTCGATCGCCTCATCGTGGCCGACGTCGGCCTTGGTGCTCGGTGTGAAGATCGGCTCGGGCAGGCGCTCTGACTCACGCAGTCCCTGCGGCAGCGCGATCCCGGACACGGAGCCGGTGGCCTGGTAGTCCTTCCAGCCGGAGCCGGTGATGTAGCCGCGTACGACACACTCGACCGGGAGCATCTGCAGTCGGCGCACCACCAGCGCGCGCCCGCGCACCTCTGCGGGCATGCCGTCGGTCGCCGAGATCAGGTGATTGGCGACGATGCCGGCGGTCTTTGCGAACCAGAACACCGACAGCCCTGTCAACACGTTGCCCTTGTCGGGGATCGGCGTCGGGTGAACGACGTCGTAGGTGGAGATCCTGTCGCTGGCGACCATCAGTAGCGCCGGCGGCGTGTCCGTCGCGGCATCGTCCGCTGCGTTCCGTACCCCCGCCAGGTCGTACATCTCGCGGACCTTCCCGCTGGCGATGAGGGGCAGATCGTCGAGCGTGGTGGTCACGTGGCGCGATGCTAGCAGTGGGATCGGCCGCCGTTCAGGTGATCCGATCGAGCCGCGTGAGGATCTCGTCGGCGTGCCGAACGTAGTGGGAGTAGTCGAAGATCGCGTCGAGGTCGAGCTCGTTGGCGCGCTCGTCGGCAGCGAGCAGCTCACGCAGCGGGACGCCGTCGTCCCAGGCGCGCTGGGCTAGCTCCTGGACGGTGCGATAGGCATCGTCACGGGCGGACCCGGCCTCGACCAGCGCAAGCAGCACCCGCTGGGAGAACAGGGCGCCGTGGGTCAGCTCGAGGTTGGCGCGCATGCGCTCGGTGTCGACGGTCATGCTCTTGACCAGCGCGATCGTGCGGTGCTGGAGGTAGTCGAGCAGGATCGTCGAGTCCGGCAGGATCACGCGCTCGACGGAGGAGTGGGAGATGTCGCGCTCGTGCCACAGGGCAACGTTCTCGAGCGCCGCCTGAGCGTTGCCGCGCAGGACGCGCGCGAGACCCGAGATCTGCTCGCTCTTGATCGGGTTGCGCTTGTGCGGCATCGCCGATGAGCCCTTCTGGCCGGCGCGGAACGGCTCCTGAACCTCGCGCACCTCCGTGCGCTGCAGATGGCGAACCTCGGTGGCGAAGCGCTCGAGGCCGGCGCCGGCGAGCGCGATCGCTCCCAGTAGCTCGGCGTGGCGGTCGCGGGCAACGACCTGTGTGGAGACATCCTCGCGTGCCAGTCCCAGGCGGCGCAGGACGCGCTCCTCGAACTCGGGGCTGGTGGCGGCGTACGTGCCGACCGCGCCCGACACGGCGCCGACGGCCACTTGGGCGAACGCGCGCTGCAGGCGCGCCGCGTTGCGATCGGCCTCAAACGCGAAGCCCGCGAGCTTGACCCCGAACGTCGTCGGCTCCGCGTGCACGCCGTGGGTCCGTCCGACGCACAGCGTGTCCGCGTGCTCTCTCGCGCGCGCGACGAGCGCGGCCACGAGCGCGCGCGCGCCCGCCACGAGCACCTCGCCGGCCGCGCGCAGTTGCAGCGCGAGGGCGGTGTCGAGCACGTCCGAGGAGGTCAGGCCGAAGTGGATCCAGCGCCCGGCCTCGCCGACCGACGCGGCCAGCACGTCCACGAACGCCGCCATGTCGTGCTCGGTCACGAGCTCGCGCTCGTCGACCTCCGCGACGGTGAAGCTCGCCCCGCGGATCGCCTGCAGCTCGGCAGCCGTGGGACCGTCCTGTCCGAGCAGGCCGGGCAGCTCCTCGCAGGCCGCAAGCTCGACCCGCCGCCAGGCCTCCATACGCGCCTCGTCGATCCACAGGGCGCCGAGCTCGGGGCGGGTGTAGCGGGCGATCACGTCTATTGATTATCGCCGGGCGGGCGAGAAAGCCATTAGCGGCGTCCTCACGCGTCGAGGATCTGCGCTGCGAGGATCGCGGCGTTGCGTGGGTTGTCCAGGCCGACGCACGCGACGGGCACACCCGGCGGCATCTGCACAATCGACAGGATCGCGTCGAGGCCGCCGGCGGCGGTGAGTCGCCCTGACAGTGGCACGCCGATCACCGGCAGGTCGGTGTGGGCGGCCACCGCGCCGGGGAGCGCCGCGGAGATGCCGGCGCCGGCGATGATCGCCCGCAGGCCGCGCATGCGCGCGTTCTTGGCGTATTCGGCGACGACGTCGGGTTCGCGGTGGGCGGACATCACGCGGACCTCGTGCATGATGCCTCGCTCCTCCAACTCGCGCGCTGCCTTCTCCATGATCTCCATGTCGCTCTTGGAGCCCATCACGATGCCCACGCGCGGGGCGTCGACGTCGATGTCGTCGAGCTGCGCCTGCACTTCCGCCTCGCCCATCGGCTCGGGCACCAGCGATATACCCGGGACGCTTGTAGGTCGGCCCTCCTGCCCGGAGGGACCCTCTGTGTGCTTGGCAGCGATACCAGTCAGGTTACAGAGACGCGTTATAGAGACGCGATGAAGTCATCGATCGGGATCGCCGACAGCGTCTCGTAGCGGGCGGTACCGCGCGAGCCGAGCTCGAGCGACACACGCGCCATCGTCCCGTCGTCGGGCGCCTCGACGACGGAGATGAAGTCGACGTGGCCGAGCGTCGCCCACTGCGACTTGACCGACGCACCGAGCTGTTCGACCTCCTTGTTGACCTCCCTGATCCGCTGGGGGTTGTTCTTGACCGTCTGCACGCCCTCGGGGGTGAGGGTCGTGAGCATGATGTAGGTGGGCATGGTGGTCTCCTCGGTCGCTGGGGCTGGTCGTGGGCGCCTGGACAGACAGCCACTGTGTGCCGTTGTACCTGATCGTGATGCCACACGCCGGCTGGCCGCACCGGGCCCCTCTCCAACGCCAACGCGGTCCTTTGCACTCCATGGTCCCTACCTCCTCCGAGGCAGGGACCATGGAACTCATCTGCACAGTCGTGTCCCGCCTAAGAAGCAGTGACCGTCCACGATCCGTCCACAAAGCCGCCACTGCCCACAACTTTGAAGTAAAGCGCGAAGCCGTACGGACCCGTGGCTCCTTCTTCGAATGTGAAGTTGAAGATGTTCCAGAAAGTCACGTTCTGTTGCTCTGCTGCGTAAAGACAGAGAAAGCCGGCAGCGGCCTGTCCGAAGCCCGGACAATGGGTAGACGTTTCTCCAGGTCCGTTGTACACGGCGTGTCCTCCTGGGAGCCCCGCGGCGAGCGGTTGGCTGAAGGAGATACCCTCTCCCGCTTCACCAGAGGTGCTGCTGCCGCTGCCGATGGCGAACCACCCCGACTCGGACTGACCGCTGGGCAGCGGGGTGTGGCTGGTTAGATCCTGCCCGTTGGTGCCATTGGTCCCGTTGGTGCCATTCGTCCCGCTGGTGCCATTCGTCCCATTCGTACCATTAGTCCCGTTTTTCCCGGCCGGGCCTTCCGTATTCCACGAGAGTTTTTTTTCGCCCGCCTTACATTTCGGCTTGCTCGCGGAGATGTGGGCCGCGCCGTTCTTCTTTACGCAGGCGTAAAGAGTCGACGCCTCGGCCTGCGGAGCCGCAGCGAACGCGGCGAGTAGCAGCGCTCCCGCCACGGTAAGCACGGCCGTCCCTCGGCGGGTGGTTAGCATGGACATGGGTCATTCCTCCAGTGTGTGTGGGTTGGCCGCTACACACGACACGCTCTCTCGACCGCGCGTATGTAGCGGCGTTGGATCGGTCCCCGTTCGGGAGTTGGCGACATCCTCGCAACCGTGTCGGACCCCACGGCATCCCCGCGGCTACACCGGATCGTGCGTTGTCGGCGGGTCCAGTGTTCCGCTCCTCGACATCCAGTCGGCGCTCGCGCCACGCGGCGAGCTAGCGATCGCCTGACCCGCGCGCCCGCGGATCAGGCCGCGACCGACGCGTCGGCGCCGAGCTTCTCCAGCGCCAGCTCCCCTTCGCGCGTGTCCACCTTCACCGCGTCGCCCGTGCGGATCTCGCCGGCGAGCAACGCCAGCGCGAGGCGGTCGGTGAGCTGCTTTTGGATCACGCGCCGCAGCGGGCGCGCACCGTACGTCGGGTCATAACCCAGGTTGCCGATCAGCTCGCGCGCCCTGTCGGTCAGCGTCACCTGCACACCGCGCTCGGCCACGCGCTCGATCACGCGCGCCACCTGCAGGTCGACGATCTCGGAGATCTGCTCGCGGGTGAGTGACTCGAAGCGCACAATGTCATCCAGGCGGTTGATGAACTCCGGCTTGAAGTGCTCCAGCAGCGACGTGCGCAGCTCCGCGTCGCGGGCGCTCGGCGATCCAGTGCCGTCACCCACCCTCAGGTTCGAGGTCATGATCAGGACCGTGTTCTTGAAGTCGACCGTGCGCCCCTGCCCGTCCGTCAGGCGGCCGTCATCCATCACCTGCAGCAGCGTGTTGAACACGTCCGTGTGCGCCTTCTCGATCTCGTCCAGCAGCACCACCGAGTACGGGCGGCGGCGCACCGCCTCCGTCAGCTGACCGCCCTCTTCGTAGCCGACATAGCCTGGCGGCGCGCCCACCAGCCGCGAGACCGAGTGTTTCTCCATGTACTCCGACATGTCGATGCGGATCATCGCGTCCTGCGAGTCGAACATGAACTCCGCCAGCGCGCGTGCGAGCTCCGTCTTGCCGACGCCCGTCGGGCCGAGGAACAGGAACGAGCCGATCGGACGGTCGGGGTCCTGCAGGCCCGCGCGCGAGCGGCGCAGCGCCGTCGCCACCGCCTCGATCGCCTCGTCCTGGCCGACCACGCGTTCGTGCAGGCGCTCCTCCATGTGGATCAGCTTCTCCGTTTCGCCCTCCAGCAGGCGGCTCACCGGGATGCCCGTCCAGCGGGCCACCACCTCAGCCACATCGTCCGCGTCCACCTCCTCTTTCAAGAACATCGGAGCGTCGTCGTCTGCCGGCTGGGCGCCATCGCCGCCGGCCTCACTCGCGCCCAGCTCGCCACCGCCGCCGTCACCCTCACTACGTTGGCCGATCTCCGATCGGTCCGCCGGGCCGCCCTCCAAGGCGGCCAACTCTTTTTCGATCTCCGGGATCTCCCCGTAGCGCAGCTCCGCCGCACGCTGCAGGTTCGCTTCGCGTTCCGCGCGCTCCATCTCGCTGTTGGCCTGCTCCAGGCGCTCCTTCAGATCGGACGCGCCCTTGATCGCGTCCTTCTCCTTCTGCCACTGCGCCTTCATCGTCTGCGAACGCTCCTTCAGCTCGGCCAGCTCGCGCTCGATCGCCTCACGCCGCTCCTTCGAGCCCGCGTCCTTCTCCTTGCGCAACGACGTCAGCTCGATCTCCAGCTGCATCACGCGGCGGTCCACCTCGTCGATCTCCGTCGGCAGCGAGTCGATCTCGATACGGATCTTCGACGCCGCCTCGTCGATCAGGTCGATCGCCTTGTCCGGCAGGAAGCGGTCAGCGATGTAGCGCTGGGACAGCGTCGCCGCCGCGATCAGCGCGCTGTCCTGGATACGCACTTTGTGGTGCACCTCGTAGCGCTCCTTCAGCCCGCGCAGGATCGCGATCGTGTCCGCCACCGTCGGCTCGCCCACCATCACCGGCTGGAAGCGCCGCTCCAGCGCCGCGTCCTTCTCGATGTACTTGCGGTACTCGTCGAGCGTCGTCGCGCCGACCGCGCGCAGTTCTCCACGCGCGAGCATCGGCTTGAGCAGGTTCGACGCGTCGACCGACCCCTGGGCCGCGCCCGCGCCGACGATCGTGTGCAGCTCGTCCAAGAACAGGATGATTGTGCCCTGCGCGTCGGAGACCTCCTTGAGCACGCCCTTCAGGCGCTCCTCGAACTCTCCGCGATAGGCTGCGCCCGCGACCAGCGCACCCATGTCCAGCGCGATCACGCGCCGTTCGCGCAGCGACTCCGGCACGTCGCCGGAGACGATCCGCCGCGCCAGGCCCTCGACGATTGCCGTCTTGCCCACTCCTGGCTCGCCGATCAGCACCGGGTTGTTCTTCGTGCGCCTGGAGAGCACCTGGATCACGCGGCGGATCTCCTCGTCGCGCCCGATCACCGGGTCGAGCTTGCCCTGCTCAGCCATCTCCGTCAGGTCGCGGCCGAAGCGCTCCAGCGGGCTCTGCTCCTGCTCCGGGGACGCGCCCTGGGCGGTGGGGGGAACTCCATCAGGCGGTGCCATCGCTGCTCCTCGGTGGAGGGACGCGGCGGAACGGCGAGCGGGCGTCGGCGGCGCGCACGAGCTCCAGGCCGCCGCGGTAGGGCACCGTCAGCTCGGCGCGGAAGGAGCGACGTACCTCCTCGAGCTCATTCGCCAGGCGCACCTGCGCCTGCAGCGCTTCCAGCTCGATCTCCTCGATGCGCGCCTGCATGCCCTCGATCTCCTGCTCCAGGCGCAGCACACGCTCGACGCCCGCGAGGTTGAGACCGAGCTCCGCCGTCATCTCCTGGATGCGCCTCAGCTTCTCCACGTCCTCCTGCGAGTACAGACGCGTGCCCTTTGGCGAACGCTGCGGCTCGATCAGGCCGCGTGTCTCATACATGCGCAGCGTCTGCGGGTGCATCTTCGCAAGCTCCGCCGCGACCGAGATCATGAACACGCCGCGGTTCGTCTCCACCTGAACGCGGGTCACCTTACGAGCCATCGCCGGCCTCCTTGCTAGCGCCATCCACCGGCGCCGCATCGTCCCGGGACGGGGAGCCGTTGCCGAACAACCCCGCGCGGGGGTCGCCGTCGAGCGTCTTGGAGAGCTGCTCGACCGCGCTCTCCTGCTCCTTGCTCAGATTCTGCGGGACGTCGATCACGAAGCGGTAGTGGATGTCGCCGCGATCCGCCGAGGGCCCACCGAGCTTGGGTGGCCCCTCGCCGCGTAGACGTTGCACGGTCCCGTGCGCCGTCCCCGGACGCACACGCAGGGTCTTGGTCCCGCTGAGCGTCGGTACCTGCACCTCGGCACCACGCAGTGCCTCGGGGATGCTCAGCGGGACCTCGACCTCGAGATTGTCTCCCTTGCGCGTGAACAGCGACGAGGGCGCCACATTGGTGATCAGGTACAGGTCGCCGGCAGGCCCCCCGTTACGCCCAGGCTCGCCCTTGCCTGCCAGGCGGATGCGACTGCCGTCGCGCACGCCCGCAGGGATGTTCACACGCAAGCGCTTGACCGTGCGCACAGCGCCCGCTCCCTGGCAGGTTGGGCAGGGATCTTCAATCACAGTACCCGTGCCGCCGCAGCGCGAGCACGGCTGAGAGATCGAGAACATGCCCTGCCCCTGGGTCTCGATGCCGCGCCCCTCGCAGCGGGGGCACACCGAGGGTGCCGTGCCCGGCTTGGCGCCGGTGCCGTGACAGGTGGGGCACGTCGCGTGCATCGGCACCTGCAGAGGAACCTGCGCGCCAGCGACCGCCTGGTCGAAGGTGATCGAGACCTGCGCCTCCAGGTCGGCACCTTTTTCAGCCCGCGGTTTCGTGCGCACGCGCCTACCGCTTGTCGAACCGCCGAACAGGTTGGACAGGATGTCCCCCATCGAGGAACCGTCGAAGTCAAAGTTGCCGAACCCGCCAAAGCCGCCTCCGGGGCCGGCTCCCGTGGCGAACGGACCCGAGCCGCTGTCGTACTGCTTGCGCTTCTCCGGATCGCCCAGCACGTCGTGCGCCTGGGAGATCTCCTTGAAGCGCGCCTCCGCCTGCTTGTCGCCCGGGTTGCGATCGGGGTGATATTGGCGGGCGAGCTTGCGGTAGGCCTTCTTGATCTGCTCGGGGGTCGCTTTCTTATCGACCCCAAGCGTCTTGTAGTAGTCGGGTCGTGTTGCCATCTGGAGCCTGTCCTATGCGGCCACGACCACACGCGCCGGGCGCAGGATGCCCTCGCCCAGCCGGTAGCCGTCCTGGTAGACCTCGACGACCGTTCCGCTCGGCTTGCCGTCAGGCGCCTGCTCGGCGGTGGCCATAGCCTCATGCACGGCCGGATCGAACGGCTCGCCGAGCGGACAGAAGGATTCGATGCCCGCACGCGCAAGCGCGGCCTTCAGCTCCGTGCGCACGAGGCGTACACCCTGCAGCAGCGGGTCATCCTCCGCCGCCGCCTCAAGCGCCCGGTCGAGGTTGTCGAGCGCCGGCAGCAACTCCTTGGCCAGCGCGCTCACGCCGCGCTCACGCGCCGCGCTCGCCTCGCGTGCGACCCGCTTGCGGTAATTCTCGAAGTCCGCCTGCGTGCGCTGGGCGAGCGCAAGGTACTCGTCGCGCTCGGTGGCGACGCGGACCAGCTCGTCCACGTCGCCACCGAGCGCGGTCTCATCGACGACCTCATGCCCCAGAGCCTCGACCTCATGCTCCGGGACCTCGACCGCGGGCTTCACAGCCTCGACCGCGGGCTCCAGAGCCTCGACCTGCTCCTGCTCGTCGATCGTCTGCTCGCTATCGGTCATCTCGGGCTACGCCTTCGGCTCGTCGACGACCTCTGCATCAACCACGTCCTCCTCATCTGAGGATGTCGACGAGTTGCCATCCGCCGACGCGCCGTTGCCAGCCGCCGCTGCCTGCTCCTGCGCACGCTGGTACATCGCCTCGGAGACCGCGTGGAAGGCGGTCTGCAGCGTCTCCGCCTTGGCATTGATCGTCGCCGGGTCCTCGGACTCGAGCACCTCGCGGAGCTCCTTGATGGCCTCCTCGATCCGCGACTTGGAGTCCGCGTCAACCTGGTCGCCCAGATCGGCCAGCTGGCGCTCGGCCTGATAGGCGGCGTTCTCGCCGTTGTTGCGTGCCTCCGCGATCTCGCGTGCACGGCGGTCCTCCTCCGCGTGGGACTCGGCGTCGGAGACCATGTTCTTGATCTCCTCATCCGAGAGCCCAGAGCCGGCCTTGATCTCGATCTTCTGCTCCTTACCCGTGCCGAGATCCTTGGCGGAGACGTTGAGGATGCCGTTGGCGTCGATGTCGAACGCGACCTCGATCTGCGGGATGCCGCGCGGCGCCGGCGGGATGCCGGTCAGCTGGAACTTGCCCAGCGACTTGTTGTACTGGGCCATCTCGCGCTCGCCCTGCAGCACGTGAATCTCGACCGACGGCTGGTTGTCCTCGGCCGTCGAGAAGACCTCGCCCTTGCGGGTGGGGATCGTCGTGTTGCGCTCGATCAGCTTGGTCATCACGCCGCCCTTGGTCTCGATGCCGAGGGTCAGCGGCGTGACGTCCAGCAGCAGCACGTCCTTGACGTCGCCGGCGAGCACGCCCGCTTGGATCGCCGCGCCGACGGCGACCACCTCGTCGGGGTTGACCCCGCGATGAGGCTCTTTACCCGTCAGCTCTTTGACCTTCTCCTGCACCGCCGGCGAGCGCGTCATGCCGCCGACGAGCACGATGTGGTCGATCTCCTTGACGCCCTTGTTTTTCGCGTCGTCCATAGCCTGTCGCACTGGCGCGACAACGCGGTCCAGTAGCTCGGAGGTGAGCTCGGCGAGCTTGGCGCGCGTGAGGCGCGTGTCGAGGTGCTTGGGCCCAGAGGAGTCGGCGGTAATGAACGGCAGATTGATCTGTGTCTCCTGTGTCGTCGAGAGCTCGATCTTGGCCTTCTCCGACGCCTCGTACAGACGCTGCAGCGCCATCGGGTCGGCGCTCAGGTCGATGCCCTGGGACTTCTTGAACTCGGACACCAGCCAGTCGACGATCGCCTTGTCGAAGTTGTCGCCGCCGAGATGGTTATCACCGGCGGTGGACTTGACCTCGAACACGCCGTCGCCAATCTCCAGTACAGACACGTCGAACGTGCCGCCGCCGAGGTCGAACACGAGGATCGTCTGGTCTGACTCCTTGTCCAATCCGTACGCCAGCGACGCGGCGGTCGGCTCGTTGATGATGCGCTTGACGTCCAGCCCGGCGATCTTGCCGGCATCCTTGGTCGCCTGGCGCTGGTCGTCGTTGAAGTACGCCGGGACGGTGATGACCGCCGAATCGACGCTCTCGCCGAGGTAGGCTTCGGCGTCTGACTTGAGCTTCTGCAGGATCATCGCCGAGATCTCCGGTGGGGAGTGTTGCTCGCCGCCGGCCTCCACGCGGGCGTCGCCGTTGGGGCCGGAGACGACCTTGTAAGGGACGATCGACTCCTCCTCGCGCACCTCGGCCTCCTTGCGGCCCATGAAGCGCTTGATCGAGAAGACGGTGTTCTGCGGGTTGGTGACGGCCTGGCGCTTGGCGACGGTGCCAACGAGGCGCTCGCCCGAGGCCGTGAACGCGACGACAGAGGGCGTCGTGCGGCCACCCTCAGCGTTCTCGACGACAGTCGGCTCGCCGCCCTCGAGCACGGCCATGCACGAGTTCGTCGTGCCGAGGTCGATGCCTATGGTCTTGGCCATGGAAAATGCTCCTTCTAAGACGCTTTATAAATCTTAGTGGCAGTGTGGCAGATTTTCTGCCGAACGTCAAGTGGCCTCGGGGTCCGAACGTCGGCCCGAGCATAGGAGCGCTACCGTCTACGTATGGACATGGTCCCGTCGGGGCCTCTGAAGCCTCGGCTGCGCGGCGTGCTGCATGAGTACGGGTTCTTTGTGTCGCTCGCCTGCGGCGTGGCGCTGATCATCGCGGCATCTGACGGGCGCGCGCGTCTGGCGGCCACGATCTACGCCGTGGCAGTATCCGGTCTGCTGGGCACCAGTGCGCTGTATCACCGGGTGACGTGGCGGCCGGCAACGCGTCGCTGGATGAGGCGACTCGATCACTCGATGATCTTCGTGCTGATCGCCGGCACCTACACACCAGTGGCGCTGCTCGCGCTGAAGGGATCGCTGGCGAACACGATCCTGATCGTGCTGTGGGCCGGAGCGCTGGGCGGGGTCGTGTTCAAGCTGCTATGGATCGACGCCCCCAAGTGGCTGTTTGCGGCGGTGTATGTCGCGCTCGGCCTGGTGACCGCAGCGGTCTTCGGCGAGCTGCCGGCGACGATCGGATGGCTCGGCGTAGCCGGCCTGGCGAGCGGCGGCGTGCTGTACCTCCTCGGCGCGGTCGTGTACGCCAGCGGCCGGCCGAACCCGTGGCCGAAGGTGTTCGGCTACCACGAGGTCTTCCACACGCTGGTGCTGGTAGCGGCGGCGCTGCAGTATGCGGTGATCGCGTTCGCAGTTCTCCCCCGCGGCTGAGGAGCCCGCCTGGTCGCAGCGGCGGCACGCATCAGCCGACGAACTCGCCCCGGCTCGGGCACATGCGCGCGAGCGCGCATTCGCCGCAGGCTGGCGAGCGCGCATGGCACGTGCGCCGGCCGTGGCGCAGCAAGTTGACGTGCAGCTCAAGCTCCTGACCGGGCGGTGTCAGGGCGAGCATCTGGTCATGCAGCTCCTCGAACGGCGCCCCCGCCCGCAGCAAGCGTAGGCGCGTGCCAACCCGCGAGACGTGGGTGTCCACTGGCACGTCGCGCCGCCCGTAGGCGAACAGCAGCACGCACGCGGCGGTCTTGCGCCCTACGCCCGGCAGCGAAACGAGATAGTCGCGGGCCTGCTCGATCGGCGCGCGCGCAAGCCAGCGCAGTGCCTCGAACCCCCCGCCACGGGGGGCAGGCGGGATGTCGAGCAAAAGCTCATCGCGTGAGTGAGCGGCGCTCGGCCCGGACCCGGGAGGATCGTCGGAGATCGCGCGCAGGATCGCCTGGATGCGGGCTGACTTGACCTTCGAGATCCCGCCTGGGCGGATCGCTTCCTCGACCTCCGCCAGCGGCGCATCGCGAACCTGCGCCCACGTCGGCAGCCGCTCGCGCAGCCGCAGATAGGCCACGTCCCGGTTGCGGTCGTTGGTCGACTGCGACAGCACCGTCAGCACGAGCTCTGCGAGCGGATCGCCGTGGGGGCGCATCAGCGGAACGCCGTATACCGCCCGCAGGCGTTCGCGGATCCTCACGACACGCGCGCGCGTTGGCGGCGTCCAGGCTGGGGGCTTGCTGCGCACCGCATCACGGTATCCGCCTGGCGCCGTGCCGATACGCCGGGTCATCGCATTCGGCGAGCGCCGCCGGTATATCCTCGGCCGGTGCCCGAGGTGAGCGACCACACCGGCGAGATCGACGGGCGGCCGATCTTCTGGCGCAGCGCGCCATTGCCGGCCGGTCGCACAGGGGCCGCGGTGCCGCTGTACCTGCACGGCGTACCAACCAGCTCGGATGACTGGGTGGCGCCGCGCGAGCACCACGGGAGTCGGCCGTGGTGGCAGCGCTGGTGGAGGTCGAAACGCGACGCCGACGAATGGGTGGAGCCCCCGGCTTACGAGCTGGGATTCCTGGAACGCAGCGGCGGGCTGGCGGTCGACCTGCCGGGCTTTGGGCGCTCGGGCAAGCCTGGTTATCTGCAGTACACGATCGACGAGTACGACCACTTCATCGAGCGGTTCTTGGATGAGAACGAGGTGGAGCGCGTACAGCTCGTGATGCACGACTGGGGCGCCGTCGGGCTCGCGTTCGCCCAACGCATGCCCACGCGCGTCGAGCGCCTGGCGATCGTCAACGTGGTGCCGTTCCTGCCGGGATATCGCTGGCATCGCACCGCGCGCCTGTGGCGCACGCTTGGGCTCGGCGAGCTGGCAATGGGTACAACCAATCGCTTCGTCCTGAGTCTGCTCTCGAGGGAGTCAAACGCAACGCAGGGGCCGATGTCCGGCGCTTGGCATGACAGCGTGTTGGCGCACTTCGACGCGGGCACGCAGCGCGCGATCCTGCGCCTGTACCGGAGCTCTCCCTCCGAGGTGCTGGCGGCGACTGGCGCACGACTGGAGACGCTCGACATGCCAGCGCTGGTCGTGTGGGGTATGCGTGACCCCTACATACCGGCCCGTTTTGGGCGCGAGTATGCGCAGGCGCTGCCGCACGCCGAGCTGGTCGAGCTCCCCGACGCCGGACACTGGCCGTGGCTCGACCGTCCCGACGTGATCGAGCGGTTGGTGGACTTCCTGAGCGCCGGGTGAGCGCGGCCACTCCTCGACCCAGCGTGGCGCAAACGGACGGGAGCACCGGCTCACAGCCAGCTACGAAAGCAACCCGCCTGCTCTCCGCCTGGATGATCACGGCGGCACTCGGCATCGTGTATCTGATCCTCGCACCCCCGAGTCCCGACCTCGCCGCGGCCAGCTACCGCAGCAGCCTGTTCTCGAGCTCGGGGTTCACGCTGTGGGACAACTCCTGGTACGGCGGCCACCACCTGCTCGCCTACTCAGTGCTTGCACCAGCGCTGGGCGCGCTGATTGGGCCGCAGCCGCTGGCGGCGATCTCGATGGTCATCGCCACCGTGCTGTTCGCCCGCCTGATCGACGGTCGCTTCCCGGCGAGCGCCACGCGCATCGCCGCCGCGTGGTTCGCGCTCGGTGCGTCGATCGCGCTGCTGTCCAGTCGCGTACCGTTCGACCTTGGTCTCGCGATCGGCCTCGGTTCGGCGCTGGCGGCCCAGCGCGGCCGGCTGCGCTGGGCGCTCACGCTGGCAGTGCTGTGCGCGCTGGCCAGTCCGGTTGCCGGCGCCTTCTTGGCGCTCGCCTTCCTTGCCTGGACGGTGGCCGGCCCGGCCCGTGCGTGGCCGCTGGGACTCACCGTCGCCGCGCTCGCGCCGATCGCGTTGCTCACGCTCGCGTTCCCGGAAGGCGGCTCCCAGCCGTTCGTCGCCTCGGCCTTCTACCCGGCGCTGGCGGGGGTGCTCGTGGTCGGCATGCTGGTCCCCTCCGACCGCGCGGCGACAACGCCGCCGAAGGTGGTGATGTGCCAACACGTGTTGAGGATCGGCGCGCTGCTGTATGCGTTCGCGCTCACCGGCTCCTACCTGCTGCCGACGGCAGTCGGGGGGAACGCCGACCGGCTGGGTGCACTCGTGGCGGGGCCGGTCGCCGCATGCCTACTCGCCGGCGCATCACGTGAGCGCGGGCGCCTGCTGATCGTGCTCGCCCCCTTCCTGCTCTACTGGCAGGCCAATGCGCCCGTCGCCGACTTCGCGGCGGCCGCCTCGGACCCGTCAGTCGACGCCTCCTACTACGCCCCCCTGCTCGGCGAGCTGCACACCCTCGGCGTTGGCTACGGCGCGCGCCCAGCGCGTATCGAGGTGGTCGCGACGGCCGACCACTGGGAGGCGCGGTTCCTCGCTCCCCATGTGATGATCGCGCGCGGCTGGGAGCGCCAGCTCGACGTCTACCGCGACGGCCTCTTCTACGACGAAGCCAAGCCGCTCACCGCGGCCGGCTATCGGGCCTGGCTCTCCCAGAACGCGATCTCCTACGTCGCACTGCCCGGCGCCCCGCTCGACTACTCGGCGCATTCCGAGGCACGGCTGGTCCGCGGCTTCAATGCCGGCGCAGGGGAGGCGACCGGGCGAGGGGGTGGGCTTCGATACCTCCGCGAAATCTGGCATTCGCGACACTGGCGTCTGTTCGTGGTGCTCGGCGCCACACCGCTGGCCAGCCCGCCGGGCGTCCTGCGGAGCGTGGACAGCGACTCGCTCACTTTGTACGCGCCGCGCCCGGGCGTCTACACGGTACGGGTGCACTACACACCCTACTGGGCGCTGGCGAGCGGCAGCGGATGCGTGGCCAGCGCGCCCGGAGACTGGACCGAGGTGCAGGCGCGCCGCGCGGGCAGCTTCCACGTGGTCATCAGCTTCTCGCTCGCCCGCGTGTTCAGCCAGGCTGCTCGCTGCCGCTGAGCATCGTCTAGGCTTTCTCGGTTGATGGTCGCCCGCGCTCGTCTCCTGCAAGCGCGCGTCCTGCCACAAGGATGGCTGGACGTGCTGCGGCAGGTATCCTCTTCGCTGCCGCCTACCTCGCCTATCGATTCGTGCGGGGCCTTGTCGAGGGAGATGCCAACGCTGCGTTCGCCCACGCGCGCGACCTGATCACGCTCGAGCGCACGCTGCACGTGTTCGTCGAGCCCTCGATCCAGGCGTGGGCCTCAGGCAGTCACTTCGTGATGGTCCTCTCCAGCTGGCTGTACGTCAACGCGCAGACCACCGTGACGGTGGCGGCACTCGTGTACCTGTACCTGCGCCACAACCGCAACTTCTACTTTGTACGCAACATGTTCATGATCGCGATGGCGATCGCGCTCGTCGGCTACACGGTCTTCCCGACAGCCCCGCCGCGCTTCCTGCCCGAATGGGGCTTCATCGACAGCGTCTCGGACTTCACCGGCGTCCACGTTTCGCACGTTAGTACGACGATGACCGCACTGGTCAACCCCTATGCCGCCGTGCCCTCGATGCACGTCGCGTTCGCCCTGATGATCGGCTGGCCGCTCGCGTGCCTGGTGCGTTGGCGGTTGCTGCGCGTCCTGTGGCTGCTGTACCCCTTCCTGATGGCGTTCGTGATCGTGGTGACCGCCAACCACTTCATCTTCGACGCGGTCCTTGGCGCTCTCACAGCCGGCATCTCCGCCTACGCTGCGAGCTGGCTTGCGCGCGCACGGCCGAACGTCTGGCGCTTCTCGACCGTCTCTGCCACCCGGCTGACCGCGAGCGGGTAGCTGGCGGGCGACGGATGGCACCCAGGCAGCACACCCCCTCCCGACGCGTGCGCCGCGGTGCTTACCGCTCGAGCCGGCCGCGCGGGCTCGCGCCGATCGGAGCTGGCGAACGGCGCGAGCTCGTACGCAACCGACTGATCGAGTCGCGCCTGACCCCCAACGCGATCTCCCTCACCGGCTTCGTCCTGAACGTGCTCGCGGCGGTGCTCGTGTGGGAGCGACTGTTCTTCCTCGGCGGCGTCGCGTTTATCGTCGGCTCGATCATGGACACGCTCGACGGACGCTACTCGCGCATGTCGGGCAAGGGCACGCCGTTCGGAGCGTTCTTGGACTCGACGCTCGACCGCATCGAGGAGGGGATCGTGCTGACAGCCGTCGCCGGCTACTTCGCGCTGCACGACAACCGTGCGGCAGCCGCCGCCGTGGTCGTCGCGGTGCTGGCGTCGCTGATGGTGAGCTACACGCGCGCCCGCGCCGAGGCGCTGGGCGTGGAGTGCAAGGTGGGTATCGCCACACGACCGGTGCGCGTCGTGATCCTGTCGATCGGGCTGATCTTCGCCAGAGGTGCCTCGCTGGGCGACTTCGAGCTGCTGCAGCCAGCTGTGTATGTGCTGGCGGCGCTAAGCGTGATTACCGTCGCCCAGCGCATCTGGCACGTGCGCAGCGAGCTCTCGGTGTGACCGGATGCGCTCAGCGGAGTAGTTAGCTCGAACTTCTAGGAAGGAATCTCTCCAAGTGAGCACACACAGCAATGCCAGCAACGGCCACACCACAACCAACGGTGCGGCCTCCAAGAACGGCGCCGGGCGCTACCAGTCCGAGAAGGTGCGCGTCGCGATCGTCGGCGTCGGCAACTGCGCTTCGGCGTTCGTGCAGGGCATCAACTACTACCGCGACGCCGACCCCAACGAGCGCGTCCCCGGCCTGATGCACGTCGACCTCGGCGGCTACCACGTGCGCGACATCGAGTTCACCGCCGCCTTCGACATCGACGCTACCAAGGTCGGCAAGGACCTGGGCGAAGCGATCTGGGCCGGGCAGAACAACACCATGAAGTTCGCCAAGGTGCCGAAGAAGCTCGGCGTGCCGGTTCACCGCGGCATGACCCACGACGGCCTCGGCAAGTACCTGAAAGAGAAGATCACCAAGGCCCCGGGCGAGACCGCCGACATCGTGAAGATCCTCAAGGACACGCACACCGACGTAGTTGTCTCCTACCTGCCGGTTGGCTCTGAGCAGGCGACCAAGTGGTATGTCGAGCAGGTGCTCGAGGCCGGCTGCGGCTTCGTCAACTGCATTCCCGTGTTCATCGCCCGCGAGCCCTACTGGGGCAAGCGCTTCAAGCAGGCGCGCCTACCAATCGTCGGCGACGACATCAAGTCCCAGGTCGGCGCCACGATCGTGCACCGCACGCTCGCGCGCCTGTTCGCCGATCGCGGCGTAAAGATGCTGCGGACCTCGCAGCTGAATGTCGGCGGAAACATGGACTTCTACAACATGCTCGAGCGTGAGCGCCTGGAGTCCAAGAAGATCTCCAAGACCAACGCGGTCACCTCGATCATGGACGAGAAGCTGCCCGCGCAGGACGTCTATATCGGACCGTCGGACTACGTCCCGTGGCTGACCGATCGCAAGTGGGCGCACATCCGCGTTGAGGGTCAGGCGTTTGGCGACGTACCGCTGAACGTGGAGCTGAAGCTCGAGGTGTGGGACTCGCCAAACTCGGCGGGTATCGTGATCGACGCCGTGCGTTGCTGCAAGCTCGCGCTCAACCACGGCATCGGCGGCCAGCTCGACGGCCCATCCTCCTATCTGATGAAGTCGCCGCACAATCAGCGCCCCGACGACCAGGCGCGCAGGGACACAGAGGCCTTCATCGCCAAGTACAGCAGCCATCCCGGGTCGAAGCCTCGAAAGGTGGCCCAGCCCGCAGGATAATGGCCACGATGGCCGCTTCGTTCTCGATAGCCCACGTGACGCCGTATCCGTGGGAGGCGGAGAACAACGAGGTTAACGCCCACGTAGAGCGGATCGCGGCGGAGCTCTCGCGACGCGGCCACCGTGTGCTTGTGCTCGCGCCCTCACGCTCGCAGGAGCGGGTGCGCGCGTCACGCAAGGAGCTGCGCGCCGCCAGGCACAATCCCCAATCGCTGCTCGAGGGGACCGATCGGGGAACGCCGCGGGTGATCGCCGTCGGCGAGGTACTCGATTTTCGGGGCCCAGGGCGGGCCGGCGATACCAGCCGGCGAGCGTCGGCGCTACCGATCGACGTAGCGCGAACAATCGAGGAACTGCTCACCACCGTCGAGCTCGACTTCGTCCACGTGCACGAGCCGTTCGCGCCGAGCACCTCCAACGCCGCGCTGCGCCACTCGCGCGCGCTCAACGTCGGCTCGTTCCACTCCTCCACCGAGCGTCTACTCTCCACGCTCGTGGCCCGCCGCTTTGTCGAGAGCTTCTTCGGGCGCCTGGACGCGCGCACCGCGAGCCTGCCCGCGACAGCCGAGCTGATGACCCATCACTTCCCCGGGGACTACCGTCTGGTGCGCGACGAGGACGGCGCCGCGGATGGGCTCGAGGCGATCTACCGCAGCCTGGCCGCGCGACGGCACTCGGCTGACAGGGACCCGGCGCTGTCACAGCGACTGTCCACGCGTCCGCTGATCGAGGTTGACCTGCACATGCATACCGACCATTCCTATGACTGCGCGACACCCGTGGAGGTCCTGCTGGCGAGCGCGCGCGAGCAGGGACTGGGGGCGATCGCGGTGACCGACCACAACGAGATCTCCGGTGCGCTCGAGGCGCGCGCACAGGCGGCAAGCGCGGGCGTGAAAGTGATTGTCGGCGAGGAGGTCAAGACGGCCGGCGAGGGCGAGGTGATCGGGCTGTTTATCAAGGAGAGGATCCCCCGCGGGCTGAGCCTGCAGGAGACCATCACCGAGATCAGGCGTCAGGGCGGGCTCGTGTACGTGCCGCACCCGTTCGACCGCATGCACTCGGTGCCCGACTACGAGCACCTGCTGAAGATCCTCGACGAGGTCGATGCGATCGAGGTATTCAACCCACGTGTTGCGATCAGCGCGTTCAACGAAGAGGCAGCGCGTTTCGCCGCCAAGTACCGCATCCCGGCGGGGGCCGGCTCGGACTCGCACGTGGCCCAGGGACTCGGCTCGGTGCGGATCAGGATGCGTGACTTCGACGGGCCGAAGGAGTTCCTGCAGTCGCTGCGCGATGCCGAGATCATCACGCGCCCATCCTCACTGCTGTATGTGCAGGCACTGAAGTTTCTGCAGACGCGCGCCACGCCGCGCTCGGCCCGGCGTGCGAGCAAGGCGCGGCGCCTGAAGCGGTTGAACCGCGCGCACGGTGGCGGGCGGAGGTAAGGGACCGCTTCGCAAGTACTGGTGCACTGTCAAGGACAAGACGACGCCTCGTCAAATCCCTCGGGGTCGATGCCAGTGACCGATGACGAGATCCGCGAGAAGTATCTAGAGCGCGCCATCCGCGAGCTGAACACCCTCACGCGCGAGCTGCAGTCCTGCCCGCACTGTCCGCGCGGGAACCTTATGCCGGTGCTCGGGTCCGGACATCCGCAGGCGGACATCATGCTGTTGAAGTACTCGGCGCTGCCGTCAGAGATCGAGGAGGGCGTGGCTTTCTACGGACGCGCCGGCGGCGCGCTGATGAAGTCGCTCAAGCGGCTGTCGATCGATCCGCTGGCGGTGTACGGCACGCTGTGCGTAAAGTGCCCGCTGAGCGACGCCTCGCTGGCCGACTTCGCCTGCGTCTCGCGGGTCGTCGAGGAGATTGCGATCGTGCAACCGAAGATCATCGTCGTGATGGGGGCCGACGCACTGAGCGCGCTGGGCGAGATGGACATCCCGCTGGCACGGGAGCTGCACAACACCGCGGGAGAGATCCAGCAACTGACCCCAACGATCGACGCGTTGCACGTGCCCAGCATCGACGACTCGCTCGACGAGCATGACGCCAAGCGCGAGTTCTGGGCGGCGTTTCGCGTGCTCGGCGACTGGTACGCAGCGCAGCCGCCGTACTGAGCGCTCAGACGGTTAGCACGATCTTGCCGAGCTTGCCACCGGCGGCGAAGCGCTCGTAGGCGGCCGCCGCCTGCTCCAGCGGAAAAGTGTCGGCGATCGGCACACGCAGCGCAGGTGGGTGGGTTTCGAACAGCGGCAGCACTTCGTGCTCGAGACGGCGCGCGACGAGAGCTTTCTCCTCAAGTGGACGCGCGCGCAGAGTGGAGCCGTGGATGCGCGCGCGCTTGCCCATCAGCGCGAGCAGGTTCAGCTCGCCCTTGGCTCCGGCGGAGACGCCTATGACCGCGATACGTCCGCCGGTGGCGAGCGCCTGCAGGTTCTCTGCCAAGTTCGGCCCACCTACCAGCTCAAGGATCACGTCAAACGGGCCGTGTTCGGCAAAGCCCTCCGACGGGATCGCCTCAGCGCCCAGTGCCGCCACCTGCGCGCGCAGCTCCTCGTTGCGCACGGTTGCGGTCACCCGTGCGCCCACGGCCTTCGCGAGCTGGACTGCCGCGGTGCCCACGCCTCCGGCGCCGCCATGCACGAGCAAGCGCTCGCCGGAGCGCAGCTCGGCCTGGGCAAACAGGGCGTCGTGCGCCGTGATGAAGACCTCCGGCAGCCCGCCCGCGGCCGGCCAGTCCAACGCATCGGGGACCGGCATCAGCTGGCGCTCGTGCACTGTCGCAAGCTCAGCCTGTCCGCCACCGCCGACGATCGCCATCACGCGCTCGCCGACCGCGAAGCGCTCGGCCCCCGGCCCGCGGGCGGCAACCTCGCCCGCGAGCTCCATACCGGGGATGTCCTGCGGCGAGCCCAGCGGCGCCGGATAGAGGCCACGCCGCTGCATCATGTCGGCTCCATTCAAACCCGCCGCGTGGACACGGACAAGCACCTCACCAGCCTGCGGCACCGGATCGGGGTGCTCCTCGATCACGATCTCCTGCTCGCGGATGGTGGCGGCTCGCACGCCTGGAGCCTACCCGCAGCCGGCAACGGCCGCCAGCAGGCTGATCAAGTCGCCGCCGATACCCGGCGTCACAGACAGAGCGTCGGACGATGAGCTCTAGACGCCTGCCTCCTGCGGTGATGTGCAGAACGCGCACTTGTGCGCCTGGCGGGGAATCTCGCTCAGACACTCACTACACGGTCTCGTTTCGGACTCGGTGTCCAGGCCCGTCTTGCGACGCGCCAGCAACGCGTTGATGGGCTTGACCACAAAGAAGAAGACCGCCGCCGCAATCGAGATGAACGCGATCAGCGAGTTAATGAAGTCGCCGTAGGCGAAAGTGCTGTGGTTGATCGTGAAAGTCAGCGTCGAGAAGCTGGGCTTGCCGATGATCGCCGCCACGATCGGCGTCAGTAGATCACGCACGAGGGCCGTCACCACCGCTCCGAACGCCACCCCGATCACGATGCCCACTGCTAGATCGACGACGTTTCCCCTGAGCAGGAACTCCTTGAAGTCCTTAGCCATCAGATTCCTCCCGTGTACGGAGTCATCCCGGCTCGCGCAGCCCGCCGGGCCGAACACATAAATATTCGCAGCCGGCTAAGACAGGTGTCTACGCCCGCTCCAGGAGGGCGACGCACTCGATGTGGTGCGTCTGCGGAAACATGTCCACCGGACGAACCTTGCGCAGCACCCACCCGGCCTCGACCAGTTCGGCGGCGTTGGGGGCAAGCGTGGTGGGGTTGCAGGAGACGTAGACGATGCGCTTAGGCGAAGCATCGATGATGCGGTGCACGACCTTCTTTGACAGACCGGCGCGGGGCGGGTCGACGACGAGGACGTCGGGGCGGCCGGCCCGCTCGAGCAGCTCGGGCAGGGCCGTGCGGCTGTCGCCGGCGAAGAAGTGGGTGTTGGTGATCTCGTTGCGCCGCGCGCCCGCGATCGCGTCCGCCACGGCCTGCTCGACGAGCTCGATCCCCCACAGCTCGCCCGCACGTGGGGCAAGCGTGAGCGCGATCGTGCCGATGCCTGAGTACAGGTCGTATACGCGCTCCCAGCCCTCGAGCGCGGCGTACTCGGCGACGATGCCGTAGAGCAGCTCGGCCATCTCGGTGTTGGTCTGGAAGAACGCCTCAGCGGAGATCCGCAGATCGAGCTCGCCCAGCCGCTCAGGCAGCTCCGCCTCGCCCCACACGAGCTCGGTCTCGCCACCGGCGGTCGTCTCCGCGAGACTGCGCGAGCGTGTCCAAAGCATTCCCGACAGACTCTCGCCAAGCGCCTCGCTGAGCGCGGCCGCCAGCGAGCCAGCGTCCAGCTCTCCCTCGGTGGTCACGATCCGCACCTGCAGCTTGCCCGCGTGCCGGCCTTCGCGCACGACCAGGTTGCGCAGACGGGCGCGCCCGTCGGGCGCAGGACCAGTCCGCTCGTCGCGGCTCCTGCGTACGCCCCGGTCTGTACGCCCCTCCTGCCCCGCCGCTACGTCGTGACCCGCGTCCGCCTTGCCGCGCACGCCACGACTGCGCTCCCACGCGCTCAGACCCTGCGCGCGGCACCAGCGCAGCGCCGCCACGCGGGCGAGGTTCCCGCGCTCGGACGCCAGCAGACAGTCCTCGATTGGCGCCACCCGATTGCCGCCGGCGGGGGCGTGGAAGCCACACACCAACTCCCCGCCGCTGCTCTCGCCGCCACCACCGAAGGAGTACTCGAGCTTGTTGCGGTAGCGCCATGGCTGCAGCGCTGGCACAATCTCCTGCAGCTCGAAGCCGTCGAGGTGCCCGATCCGCCGCAGCGCCTCGTCGACCTGACTGCGCTTGATCTCCAGCTGGCGCTCGTACGGGATCACCTGCCAGGGCACGCCCGGGTGGTCTGCCGTCGGTGCGATCCGCTCGGGACTCGGCTCGAGCACCTCGAGCGTGCGCGCGTGGGCGTAGCTGCGCTTGCGCTTGTGCACGATCGCACGCACGCGGTCGCCTGGTATGGCGCCCGCCACGAACACCACATACCCGCCGTCTCCTAGCCGCGCCACGCCCTCTCCGCCGAACGCCAATGAGTCGATCCGCAGATCGAGCTCATCGCCCCGCTGCGGACGCGGCGAGCCTTCAAGCGGAGCGCGGGCCTCGACGTTCACGCGGGCGCTACCAGCAGCTCCAGCAGAGCCTTCTGGGCGTGCCGGCGGTTCTCGGCCTGATCCCAGATATGCTGGCGGGAGCCATACAGGACCTCGGCGGAGATCTCCTCGCCCGGGTGGGCGGGCAGGTCGTGCATGGCGAACGCACCCGGCGCCGCCGCGTCCAACAGCGCGTCGTCCACGCGGTAGTCGGCCAGGTCCCGCCGGCGCTGCGCGGCGGTGCTCTCATCGCCCATGCTCACCCACACGTCGGTGTAGACGGCGGCCGCGTCCTGCACTGCCTCGTGCGGGTCGGAATAATGCACCACCGAGCCAGACGCAGCGGCGGGCAGGTCGAGCTCGCTCTGCAGCGAGTAGCCCGCGGGCGAGGCGAGCGCCACGTGCATCCCCGCGAGCGCTCCCAATAGGGCGAGCGAGCGAGCGACGTTGTTGCCGTCGCCGACGTACGCCACGCGCAGACCGTCGAGCGAGCCGCACGCCTCGCGCAGCGTGAGCAGGTCGGCGAGCGCCTGGCAGGGATGGTGGCGGGCGCTGAGCATGTTCACGATCGGCACCGCGCTGTAAGCAGCGAGCTCTTCGAGGATCGCGTCGGGCCCCGTGCGTAACCCCACCGCAGCCACGTGCCTGGAGAGCACGAGCGCCGTGTCGCGTGGCGTCTCCCCGCGCGAGAGCTGCAGCTCGTCCGAGCGCAGCACCACCGCGTGGCCGCCCAGCTCGTGGATGCCCACCTCGAAGGACACGCGCGTGCGGGTCGAGGGCTTCTCGAAGATCAGCGCCACGCTGCGACCGGCCAGGGCCTGGGAGGAAAGCGGCGTGCGCTTGAGCTCCAGCGCACGGTCCAGCAGCGCGCCCAGCTCGGCCGCGCTCAGCTCCGCCCCGGTGAGGAAGTGGCGTGGGGTCATCGAATCGGCCAGTGTAGGCGCTACGCGACGGGGCCGCCGTATGCGATGGTCCGGTTACACGAACTCGTCGAGAAAGGATCGCAACCGATGAAAACAGGCATCGCCGCCGTGATCGCCTGCTGCGCGCTGGTGCTGACGGCCGGCTGTGGATCGTCGAGCAGCTCGAGCGGCAACTCGACCACTACCACCGCAGCCACCACCACCATCAAGACGACCGCCGTGAAGACGTCGAGCTCGCCCGGCGCGACACTGAAAGGCGACACGACGCCCAAGTACGCCGCCCCCCCGCCGTCTGCGCCCACACAAAGCGGGCTCGTGCAGATCGCTTACCGCAACATCACGATCGCGCCAGACACAGTCAGGGTGAAGGTCGGCAGCACGATCAAGTGGACCAACTACGACCGGATCGTGCACAACGTCACCAGCGAGGGCGGCCCGCAGCAGTTCGCCTCCAAGAACTTCGGCGAAGGCGGCACATTTGAAATCAAAGTGAGCAAGCCCGGCGTGATCCACTACGAGAACACACTCCAGCCAGTGACGATGAACGGCACGATCGAAGTGGTCAAGTGACGCGCAGGGCGCCCCGACTTAACGCCCCGACCTAAGAGACGCGCGGGGCACTCTGGCCAAAGTCCGGGAGGCCCTCCTCCGGCGTGGACGGCGTCGCGTAGAGGCGGCGGGGAATCCGCCCCGCCCCGCGTGCCAGGCGACCGGCCTGCACCGCGGCGCGCATCGCGCGAGCCATCGATACGGGGTCCTGCGCCCGCGTGATGGCCGAGGCAGCCATCACCGCGTCGCAGCCCAGCTCCATCGCCAGAGCAGCGTCAGAGGCCGTGCCGATGCCCGCGTCCAGTACCACCGGCACGTCCACCGCCTCGCGGATCAAGGCGATGTTGTAAGGGTTGCGGATCCCCATACCACTGCCGATCGGCGAGCCAAGCGGCATCACCGCCGCGCAGCCAAGGTCGGCGAGGCGGCGCGCGAGTACGGGGTCGTCGGTCGTGTATGGGAGCACCACGAAGCCCTCGTCGAGGAGCTCCTCGGCGGCGCGCAGCAGCTCGGGCGCGTCCGGCAGGAGCGTGTCCTCGTCGCCGATCACCTCGAGCTTGATCCAGTCGGTGGCGAACGCCTCGCGCGCCAGACGTGCGGTGATGACCGCGTCGCGCGCGGTGCGACAGCCAGCGGTGTTCGGCAGCAGCTGCACACCGGCGTCTGCGAGCACGTCGAGCAGCGATCCGCGACCGGCGAGCTGGCCGGCAGGATCGATCCGGCGCAGCGCCACCGTCACGAGCTCACTGCCGCTGGCGGCGATCGCCTCGGCCAGCAGCTCCAGCGAGGGGAAGCCGCCGGTGCCGAGCAGCAGCCGCGAGCGAATGCGCCGACCGGCGATCGTCAGGACGTCCTCGGCGTGAGCGGCGCCATCGTGCACCGCAGCCAGCGGCGTGCTCAGCGAATCTGCCATACCCACATCATCCTCCCTGCATGGCCGTCAGCACCTCCACGCGCGCGTCCTCCCTCAGGGCAAATGACTGCCACTCCTCGCGTGGCACCACCTCGCCGTCGACGGCAACGGCGACCCCGCGCGCATCGCGCTCGAGCCCGAGGCGGACGAGCGCCGCGGCGACGGTCTCGCCGGCGCGCACGTCGGAGCGCTGACCGTTGAGGACGATCACGAGACGGCGGCGGTCGCCGAGCCGCAGGACGCGGATGCGCCCGTGAATCGCTCTGGGGCGCACGCGGACAGGAGCAAATCGTCCGCCCGCTCGCCCTTGTACCCATCCGGTAGCGCTCCATCGCCGGCGAGCACACCCGCGACGAGCTCGGCTGTGAGCGGCGCGAGGAGGATGCCGTTGCGGTAGTGACCGGTCGCCCAGACCAAGCCCTGCACCGCGCCGCGACCAATCGCGGGGGCGTTGTCGGGAGTGCCCGGACGCAGACCGACCGACAGCTCCTCGATCTCTAGCTCGCTGATGCCGGGTACGAGCTCGTGGGCGTCGCGCAGCAGCTCGTACACGCCGCCGGCCGTCGGCGTCAACTCGAAGCCGCGCTCCTCGACGGTCGCGCCGAGAACGTAGCGGCCGTCCTCGCGCGGGACGACGTAGCCGCCACGAAAGCGCACAACCCGCCGCAGCAACCCGGGTCCGGCGGGGTCGCGCAGGCGCAGGATCTGCCCCTTGACCGGACGCACGGGCACGCGAACCAGGGGCAAGCCGTCAATCCGCTCGCTCCACGGACCGGCGGCGAGCACGACCTGCTCAGCGGCCACATGCTCCCCGTCTTCGAGCGTCACGCCCGTGACTCGTTCGCCAGTGCCGTCCAGCTCCACGCGCGCCACGGGCGAGCGCTCGCGCAAGTGCACACCGGCCGACTCGCACGCCCGCGTGAGCGCGGCGAGGACCAGCCGCGGGTCGACCGAGTGATCGTCGGGCGCCTCCAGTGCGAGCCGTACGGTCGGAGCCAGAGCCGGCTCGCGCTCGCGCGCTTCGCTCGGGCGCAGGCGCGCCACCGCCAGCCCGAGCGATTCGCGGAAGGCGAGTTGGCGCTCGAGCTCGCGCGCGTCGTCCTCGTCGCGGGCGACGAGCAGCGTACCGCTCGCCAACAGGCCCACGGACGCTCCGGTGGACGCCTCCAGGTCGGACGCGAACGCGGGCCACATCCGCGCCGAGCGCAATCCCAACTCCAGCAGACGGCGCCCCGCCACGCCGAACTCGACCTCCACCACCGGCGCGAGCATGCCGGCGGCCACGCGCGAGGTCCCCTGTCCGGCGGCGTCGCGCTCGAGCAGGGTCACCGACATACCCCGCTGGCGCACGCGCCAGGCGATCGCCATGCCGATGATGCCGCCACCCACGACGACCACGTCGACTCGCTGGCTCTCGGACATGCGTTGATGCTAGCCCGCGCCTGGTGCCCGACGACGGTCGGCCGAGCGACTGTCAGCGGACCGGCCTTCAGGCTCGGTAGCGCACGATTACTTTGTGCGTACAGCCCATCAGCGTCCACGGACGGTTCTGTGGCAGATAGCGCATCACGAAGGTCTTCAGACCTGAGCCGTTGCAATACACGATTCCATGGCCGTACACGAGCGCGAGATGGTCGTTGCCGGCTCCGGTCCAGATTTCGTTGTATCCGTGGCTGGAGTAGATCCAGTCGTTGCCGGAACCGCCGTGGATGTAGTCGCGCTGGCTTTCGGGCTGTCCTTCAGGCTGATAGTCCCCCCAGATCACGTCCCCGTCATCGCCGCCGAAGATCGTGTCGTTGCCGTATCCGCCGAGCAGGTAGTTGTGGACATCCTTGAGGCCGACGAGTGTGTGGCTGCGCCCGGCGGACCCCTTGTCCATCTTCAGGCATTCATCCGATGGCCAGCCTACGTGGCTGGCCATCGCCACCCTGGCCCGCGGGCCGACCTGCGGTCGGTAGGCCGCGATGCTGGCTGCTTCCAGGCCTCCGGGACAGAACGCCACGTACAGGCCTCGATCGTCACGCGTGAGCTCCGCCACTTCCGCCGTGGAGTGGCTGGCGGCGGATGCGCTGGCCGTGGAGGAGTCGGCGTTCGCCGCCACGAGCAGCCCGCCGGTGCAACACGCGGCCGCAAGCAACGCGACACGCCAAAAGCGCGATGATGCACCCACCGGAACGACGCTACCAGGCGGACGGCCGGCTTCTCGACGCCAGTCAACCATTCGGCCAGTCAACCGTTCGGCCAGGCGCGATTCGGCCAGGCGCGCGATCGTCGCGATCGCGATGTGCCGGAGCGGCTCCTGCCAGACTCCCGGCCCATGTCAACTCACGGTCCTGCCGACCCTGCCCCCCGCGCCGACCCCGCCCCCCGTGCCAACGACGAGCCCCGCGCCAACCGCCGCACTCGTCTTGCGGCGGCGCGCCTGTATCTCGTGTGCGACGCACATCCCGAATCGCGCGAGCTGCCGACGCTGCTGCGAGAAGCAATCACCGGGGGGGTCGACATCGTGCAGCTGCGCGAGAAGCACATGCCCGACGAGGAGCTCGCATCGGTGGCGCGCGCTGCGCGTGTGTTGTGTGAGCAGCTGGGAGCGCTGCTGATCGTCAACGACCGTCCGTGGGTGGCGCGCGAGGCTGGCGCCGACGGCGTCCACGTGGGACAGGACGACATTCCCGCGGCCGAGGTCCGCGAGCTGGTCGGCCCCGACATGCTGATCGGCCTGTCCACCCACTCGCCCGCGCAGATCGACGCGGTCGATGCGCGCGTGGTCGACTACATCGGCGTGGGACCGATCCACGAGACGCCCACCAAGCCGGGCCGACCGGCGGTGGGCGCAGAGCTGATTCGCTACGCGGCAGCCCACGCGCCGCTGCCGTTCTTCGCGATCGGCGGGCTGGACACGGCCAACCTCGCACAGGCGCTCGATGCGGGCGCGACACGCGTGTGCGTGCTGCGGGCGATCGCCGGCGCGGCGGAGCCGGAGCGGGCTGCCCGCACATTGCGGCTCGCACTCAACCAATGAGAGACAATTGGAACTTTTCCTTGATTTGGGCCCTGACGCGCGCTATATCAGATAGCGAACTACCTGCCGTATAAGTACACACATGTCGGGCCGGGGCCCCGCGGGGTCTCGGCCCCGCCGTGACCGGGGGAAATATTGGATGGATGGTCCGACGGCTTCACAGCCGCGCGGACCATCGTCGGCCACCGCCCGTGGTCTCATCGGGACCGCACAAGTGGAGTGCCCTCGCAGCGTAGACCCCTCCGCCACGGTGCGTTACATGCCGAGACACAGGAGATGACTAGCTATGAGCGATCTGCGTAAAGCTCTACTTTTGGGTTTGATGGTCGCCCTCGCAGTCAGTGGACTGATATCACAGACAGCACTGGCTGGAGGATTGAAGTGGAAGGTCGAAGGCAAAGCCAACACCGCGGGTGGCAAAATCGTGTTCGTATGGCGCAACGCGATGAACGTAATCGTGAAAGAAGTGGAATGCAAGAAATTTACCGATAAAGACGTACTCCTCCCCAGAGGGCGGGATGAAATAACTGCTATGACGTATGAAGAATGTGAACAAATATTTCCCGCAGCAGCTGCGGCAGCTGTCACCGCAGTGGGGCTGCCGTGGCCCTCTGTGCTGGTGCGACTGCCGGGTGGTCAGATCGTAGATGTCTTCACCGCGAGAATTACAGTTACGGTTGGCGGTAAAGAAAGCACCATCGAAGGCGCGCTAGGGGGAGAATGGAAAAACTCGACTGGGGAAACAGACTTTCCCGAAACCGCACTTGAAGACAGCGACTTGACAAGCGAAGGCGACAAGGTAACCATCTCCGGCAGTGATAAATATGAACTCGAAGGAGGTGGGAAACCAGAAGTCGAAGAAGAAGCCGAAGGAACCGGAACATCGCCGTCTTGGTCTGTAAAGGGCACGAGGCTCAAGGAGAGCGAAGCGCACAACATCACCGCAAAAGCGTTTTCCGCCAGCCTCGAGCTGAGCACACCAGAAGCCGGAATCGTGGTTAAATGCACCAAACTAAAAGCTAAGGAAGGCTTGCTCTGGGGCTCGAATGGAGAAAACCCCGGCACCAGCACCGAGATCGTCGAATTCTCGGAATGCAGCGTGACTGGCAACGGCACAACCTGTAAAGTAAGCGAACCCATCACGACGAACCAGCTCGAGTCGGAGCTGGTTGAGAATGTTGAAAGCAAAAAAGTCGGTAAAAAACTCTTAGTGGAGTTCTTCCCGACGAGCGGCACCAATTTCGCTACCCTGGTGTTCAGTGGTGAATGCAAAATCAAAGAAACGAAAGTGACGGGCAAGGTGGCCGCCGAAGCTCTCACCGACCCGGGTGAAGAAGCCATCGAATTAGGGCAGTCAGCAAAACAGGCCAAATCGTGGCTCTTTAAGTTCCCTGCATCGCCTGTCAAAGAAGTTTGGTTAGTAAAAGCTGGCACAGGTTCGGCTGTAAAAGTCGAATTGACTGCCTTTGGGGACACATCGGTCGAGGAAGGCACCGCATTAGTCTCCCTAGCAAACGGTAAACTTGAAGCCGAAGAAACAGAATGGAGTCCGTTACCGTAGCTGGCGTGGTGTGAAGTATGGGGATGAATGGGGTCCAGGCTCTGGCCTGGACCCCATGCGTATCGTGCCCCACACACCTCCTGCAGTCGTGCCGCTCACCGTATGCCGGTACCGCGAGGTCATGATGGACGCTACCCTGCCACTCGCGATGCCCGAGAGAGCCCACCTTGGCGGATAGCACCCGCGGCCAGCGCGACGAGCAGGCCCGCGCCACTTTGCAGCCCCTCGCACCGGACGAGCGCCCCCCGGCGCTGCTGGTCGCTGTGGCGGTCAGCGCGCTCCTGGCAGCCGCTGTGCTCATAGGCGGACTGACGATCCACGACCTCGCCCGCCACGGCGGTTCGCTCCCGGGCGCGATCTTCCTGGCGGCGATCCTGGCACTGCTGGCGCTCGGCATGTACCGCCGCCGCTACCTCGCAGTCCTTGGCTTCGAGGCGCTGCTGACCTTTCAGATCATCGTCACGTCGCTCGCGCTGGTGGTCGCATCGACGCTCGCGGCCGCTGGCGGATGCCTGCTCGCGGTCGGCCTTGGCGGGTGGCTGTTCTGGAAGCTCGTGCGCGTGATGGGTCGCATCCAGGCGGGTGAACGTGACGGTCGCGAGACCCCCGGATAGCGGGGCCGGCCGTGTCAGTGGCGGGCGGGCCGCAGCCCCACCGCTTCGATAGGCTCAGACCGGATGGCCGACAGCTCCTACGACTGCATCGTCATCGGCTCCGGACCGGGGGGCTATGTGGCCGCGATCCGCGCCGCGCAGCTGGGTCTGAAGACGGCAGTGGTCGAGCGCGACAAGCTCGGCGGGCGCTGCCTGAACTATGCGTGCATCCCTGCGAAGGCGGTGCTGCGCTCGGCCGACCTGCTGTCGGAGATTCGCGACGGCGAGGAGTTCGGCTTGAAGGTGAGCGGCGTCGAGATCGACTACGCCGCTATCCAGGCGCGCCGCGAGAAAGTCGTGAACACGCTCACGTCGGGAGTGGACGGGCTGTTCAAGAAAGGCGGGATCGACGTGGTGGCAGGTAGCGCGAGGCTAACCGCCGACGGTGACGTGCTGGCGGACGTGTTCGACGCGGACCGATCGAAGATCGGCCAACAGACGATAGCCGCGGGCAGCGTGATCCTAGCCACCGGCTCAGTGCCGCGGCCAATCCCGGGCACGCAGTTCGGCGGGCGCGTGATCGGCACCGAGGAGGCGTGGGCGCTGCCCGAGGTGCCTGCCCGCCTGGCGGTCGTCGGCGCGGGCGCATCCGGTGCGGAGATCGCATCTGCGTTCGCCCGCCTGGGCAGCGAGGTGCTGCTGCTGGAGGCGCTCGAGCGCGTACTCCCGACCGAGGACGCGGACATCTCGCGCCTGGTCGAGCGCGGGCTCAAGCGCCAGGGCATCGCCGTGCACACGAACACGCCGGCGACGGACGTGAGCGCGGGCGAGGCGAGCGTGACGTTCACCTACGGCTCAGAGTCGGCGGAGGTCGACTACCTGGTGATCGCCGCGGGGCGCGGCGCGGACGTCGAGGGGCTGGGCCTGGCCGAGGCGGGCGTGGAGCTCGCCGACCGCGGCCTCGTGCAGGTGGACGGCGCTCTGCGCACGACGCGGGCGGGCGTGTATGCGATCGGCGACCTGGTCGCGGGCCCAGCGCTCGCGCACAAGGCCTCCGACGAGGGAATCATCGCCGCCGAGACGATCGCCGGACGCGCCACCCACCCGATCGCCTACAACGACATCCCGCGCGCGACGTTCTGCACGCCCAACGTGGGCTCGTTCGGGCTGACCGAGGAGCAGGCGCGCGAGCAGGGCTACGACGTGGTCGTCGGCAAGGTTCCGTACGGGGCGGTCGGCGGGGGGGCGGTGTACGGTGACCGCACCGGCCTGGTGAAGGTGGTCGGCGAGCGCCGCTACGGCGAGCTGCTGGGCGGGCACATCGTCGGCTCGCGCGCCACGGAGCTGATCCAGGAGCTCGTCAACGTGCGCGCACTCGAGGGCGGCTTCCCCGAGCTGGCGCGCATCATCCACGGGCACCCGACGCTGTCGGAGGCCGTGATGGAAGCTGGACGCGCCGCCGACGGCTGGCTGATCCACGGCTGAGGGCGACCGTTCCGCGGGTCACTTAACCTCGGCGAGATGCCCACGCCGGCCGCCTTTTACTTCGACCTCGCCAGCCCGCTGGCGTACCTGGCGGCAGAGCGCGTTCTGCAGGTTTTCTCGGGTGGGCGACCTGCGATCAATGCCGAATGGCGCCCGGTGCTCGCGCGCGAGCTCGCGGGCGCCGACATGTTCGACGCGTTCCGCTGCCGCGAGGAGCAGGACGTGTTCCGCTTGGAGATCGAACGCCGCGCGCGGGAGCTCGGCCTGCAACCGCTGCGCTGGCCCGAGCCGTTCCCGTTCGACAGCTCGCTGGCGATGCGCGTGGCCACGTACGCGGCGTCGATCGGCCGTGCGGTCCCGTTCGCGCTGGCGGCCTTTCGCCAGGCGTTCGCGGGCGGGCGCCCGCTGGAGGACCCGGATTTCGTGGTGATCGCGGCGGCCGCCTGTGAGATGCACCCGGCGGCGGTGCTGCGCGGCGCCGAGCTGAGCTCCGTGTCGACGCGGCTCGCGGAAACCACCGCGGCGGCGACCCGCGCGGGCGTGACGGACGTCCCCGCTATCGTCGTCGGCGAGGACGTGTTCGTGGGCGAGCGCGCGCTCGAGGGTGCGGCCGCACATATGCGTACGCTTGCGCGGGGGCGCTCGGCCGGGCCGACGGACGAGCAGACGGGATCGCGCTCGACATGAGGGCCGGCCATGCGTACCGCTTGATCGTGACGCGCGGCGGGCTCGCGCCGGCGCTGCTGGCGGACACGGCGCGCGTGGATCACATCGAGGTGGTGGAGATCGACGGCGGCGAGGTGGTGTTGTTCTGGGACCGCCCACCGCAGGCGGCATCGAAGCTTGCGCGGGCGCTGCGCGCGGATCTGACACGGCTGGAGGCCGAGGAGTTCATGGCACGCTGGAGTACCGTGGAGCACTGATGCCGAGCCCGCCCGCGCCAAGCCCGCCCGCACCGAGCCTGCCGGAGCCAGAGCGCGCGCGCGAGTGGCTGGCGACGATGACGCTGATCCGCCGCTTTGAGGAGCGGGCGGGGGAGATGTACGCACGGGCGAAAGTCGGCGGCTTCCTGCACCTGTCGATCGGCGAGGAGGCGACGATCGTGGGCAGTGCGCGGGCGCTGCGCGAGAGCGACTACCTGATCTCGACGTACCGCTCGCACGGTCACGCACTGGTGCGCGGGACGCCGCCGGAGAATGTGATGGCGGAGCTGTTCGGCCGCACGGACGGCTGCTCGGGCGGGCGCGGCGGCTCGATGCACATGTTCGACCTGGCGCGCCGCTTCCTGGGCGGCTACGGGATTGTCGGCGGCAACCTGCCGATTGCGGCGGGCATTGCGCTGGCGAGCGACTACCAGGGCACGGAGGACGTGACGCTGTGTGTGTTCGGAGACGGTGCGTCCAACCAGGGCACGTTCGGAGAGACGCTGAACATCGCGGCGCTGTGGCGGCTGCCGGTGGTGTTCATGGTCACGAACAACCAGTTCGGCATGGGCACGGCGCTGCGCCGCCACTCGGCGGTCACGGACCTGCAGCGCAAGGGCGAGAGCTTGGGCGTGCCGGGCATGCGCTGCGACGGCATGGACGTGCTGGACACCCACACGGTTGTGGCGGAGGCGGTGCGGCGCGTGCGCGAGGAGCGCCGCCCGGTGCTGGTGGAGGCGGTGACGTATCGCTTCCGTGGGCACTCGATGGCCGACCCGGAGCAGTACCGCACGAAGGACGAGGTGGCACAGTGGCGCGAGCGCGACCCGCTGCCGGCGTTTGCGGAGCTGCTGGTGCGCGAGGGCGTGATCGACGAGGGCGAGCGCGAGCGGATCGACGCGGACGCGGTGGCGCGAGTGGACGTGGCGGTGGCGTTCGCCGAGGCGTCACCGTTCCCGACGCCGGAGTCGCTGTACAAGGACGTGTACGTGCTCGGTTCGGAGGTGCGCGGCGTGTACTCGGTGCGGACAACCTGATGGCGCAGATGCGCTACCGCGAGGCGTTGAACGCGGCCCTACGCGAGGAGCTGACGCGCGACGAGCGCGTGATCCTGATGGGTGAGGACATCGGCGTGTTCGGCGGCGCGTTCAAGGTGACGGACGGCTTGCTGGAGGAGTTCGGTGAGCGCCGCGTGCGCGACACGCCGATCTCGGAGAACACGATCGTGGGCGTGGGCGTGGGCGCGGCGATGACGGGTCTGCGCCCGGTGGTGGAGCTGATGACGATCAACTTCGCGCTGCTGGCGTTCGACCAGATCGTTAATCATGCGGCGCACATCCACTACATGTTTGCCGGCCAGGCGCGGGTGCCACTGGTGGTGCGCATGCCCCAAGGCGCCGGCCACCAGCTGGGGCCGACGCACTCACACTGCCTGGAGGCGCTATTCCTACACATCCCGGGCCTGCTGGTGGCTGTGCCGGCGACGGCGGCGGACGCAAAGGGCCTGCTCAAGAGCGCGATCCGCGACGAGAACCCGGTGATCTTCATCGAGCACGAGTCGCTGTACGGCGTCCGCGGCGAGGTGCCCGATGACGATGAGCACCTGGTGCACTTCGGCCAGGCACGTGTGGCGCGCGAGGGCTCGGACGTGACGGTGGTGGGCGTCTCGCGGATGGCGCTGACAGCCGAGCGCGCGGCGGAGACGCTGGCGAGCGAGCACGGGGTGCAGGCGGAGGTGATCGACCCGCGCACGCTGCGCCCGCTGGACCTGGACACGATCCTGGCGTCGGTGGGAAAGACCAACCACTGTGTGATCGTCGAGGAGGGTTGGCCGCACGGCGGCGTGGGTGCGAATCTGGCGGCGCTGATCGGCGAACAGGCCTTCGACGACCTCGACGCGCCCGTCCAGCGCGTGACGGGAGCGGACGTGCCGATGCCGTACTCCAAGCCACTGGAGGACATCGCCTACCCGCACGAGCCGCAGATCGTGGCGGCGGTGCTAGCGACGCTCAACCGCACGCCCACCGCCATCTCCGCGCCCACCGCCGCCGCCCAATCCGCGACCGCCGGGGGCGCCTGATGGCGGACATCGTGATGCCGCGCCTGTCGGACACGATGGAGGAGGGGACGGTCCTGCGCTGGCTGAAGCGCGACGGCGAGCAACTCGTCCGCGGCGAGGAGCTGGTGGAGATCGAGACGGACAAGGCGACGATGATCTACGAGTCAGACCAGGTGGGCGTCCTCGAGATCATCGCTGCCGAGGGCTCGACGTTGGCAGTCGGCGAGACGATCGCGCGCGTGGGCGGCGCCAAGGAGCCGAACAGCGGCGTCTCATCGGTCGATACGGATGATGAGCCGGCCTCTGAGGGGCCGGCGAGCGGGGGCGCGCGCAGTGACACCGCGCCGGCGAGCGGTTCTCATGCGGCCACGGCTTCGTCTGAGCGTGCGCGCGGCGAGCGTCGGGGGGCAGACGGGCGGGTCAAGGCCTCGCCGCTGGCCCGGCGAATCGCCCGCGAGAGCGGGGTCGACCTGCGCGAGCTCACCGGCAGCGGCCCGGGCGGGCGGATCGTGAAGGCCGACGTGCTAGCGCCTTCGACCGCTGGCGAGGGAGATCCCGCCTCAGCGGGCGCCAGTGGCCTATCGGGCGCCGTTGCCAGCTCCGGGGCGTCTCCGTCGGACTACGCGGCGAGCTCGGGGGCGACCGTGAGGGGCGTGATAACAGCCAAGGGCCAGACGACTGACGTCGAGCTGTCGCGCACGCAGCAGACGATCGCGCGGCGGATGGCGGAGTCGAAGGCGACGATCCCTGACTTCACGCTGCAGATCGACGTCGACATGGAGGAGTGCGTAAAGCTCCGGGCGGAGCTGAAGCGCCTCTCCCACCCCGAGGCAGCAACCCCGCATGGGGCTCCGCCCGCCGGCGCAATCCCTACCTACAACGACATGGTGGTGAAGGCCTGCGCACTGGCGCTGCACGAGTATCCGAAGGCCAACGGCAGTTATCGCGACGGGGGGCTACAGCTACACGCGCGCGTGAATGTGGGCGTGGCAGTGGCGGCAGAGGAGGCACTGGTGGTGCCGACGGTGTTCGACGCCGACGAGAAGTCCCTCGGCGAGATCGCCCGCGAGACGCGCACGCTGGCGACCCGTGTGCGAGACGGCTCGATCACGCCTCCCGAGCTGGGTGGGGGCACGTTCACGGTCTCAAACCTTGGCATGTTCGGCGTGACCAGGTTCACGGCGATCATCAATCCGCCGCAGGCGGCGATCGTGTCGGTGGGCTCTGTGGCGATACGGCCGGTGGTCGCCGACGGTGAGATCGTCGCGCGCCACACGATGTCGGTAACGCTCGCCTGCGACCACCGCATCCTCTACGGAGCCGACGCGGCCAATTTCCTCGCACGCATACGTGAGCTGCTCGAGTCGCCTGCTTCGCTCACGCTCTGACGCACGCGTGACGATGCGCAAGCGCTTCCGTCTCGGCGAATTGCTGCGGTTTGTCTCTCTTTGCTTGGGCGTCGCGTAACCGCCAACGCCCTACCTATACAAAGTTCCAATTATGGACTTTCGCGCCGGGCACGGACGCACGTGCACGGTCTTGCAATGTGGGAGTCAGCTTGGTAGACCCACGCTCCCAAGGAGCAGACGGGCGATGCGCACGACGCTCCCAAGGGGGACTTCGATCGCCGCATGCTCCACGATCACAAGGAGCAGGTGCAAAGATGGAACGCTTGAAATCAATGGTAGCAGCGCTGATCGCGATATCCGCGCTGGGGGCTGCGCTCGCATCAACGGCGCAGGCCGAAGAAGCGCCGTTCTGGTCCGTCCCAGGTTCACGATTCGTGGTTAGGCTCGCTGGTGGTAAGACCCGCTTCATTGCGGGCAAAATAAACAAAGAAGGCGAAGCCAAAGCACAGAATTTCGTGCTGAGTGCCAGCGCTGGCGCCATAAAACTCACGTGCACGGCGCTGAAACTCAACGAAGGCGTGCTCTTAGGCTCGAATGCGGGCGAACCCGGAACCAACGGCGAGGTCATCGAACTGTCGAAATGCAAAATCGAAGGTAACGGCACGAAATGTGCCGTTACTGAACCAACTGTGACGGAACCGCTGAAATCAGAGCTTGTGGAGAACAGTGCTAAGACGGATGTGTTGGTGGAGTTCAAACCAAGTAAAGGTACAGCGATCGCAACGCTGAAATTCAGTGCCGAAACGGGCGGTAAATGCACAATAACGGAAACCAAACTAACAGGCAGTGTCGCCGGGGAAGCGCTCGACGAAAAAGAAGAAGCCGTCGAATTTCCGAAATCACCAGGTTCGGCCAAATCATGGTTGATCAGATTTCCGGAAAAAACGATCGAACGAGTCTGGTTAGTCAAAGGTGGGAAAGGTGAAGAAACGAGTCTCGAACTGTCAGCCTTCGGGACGTCTGCGACTCCTCAAGGCACCGTATTAGTCTCACTGGCAAACAGCAAACATGAAACCACCGGAGAAGAATGGGGTTTCGGTATCGCGCAACTGCAATTCTCTGAAACGGGACGTGCGTTCACATTCAAAAGCGGTAAAAGCGTGTTCAAAAACGCCAGCGCGACGATCACGTGCCAAAAAGACAAAGGCGAAGGTGAAATATCGGGCGCGTCGTCGGTACATACGGGTGATATCACCTACGAAGAATGTAGCGGGACCGTTAGCGGCAGTAAATGCCCAGCGACGATCACTGCCAAAGAACTGACCGGCGAACTCGGAAGCGTCGCCGCAAGTGAATCCGCTACTGAAGTCGGGCTCCTCTTCAAACCAAAGGAAGGCACGACGCTCGCCTCGTTTGAATGCGAAAAAACCAAAGTCACACTCGTGGGCACCGTCGCGGGAGAAGTGGAATTGGTCAGTGAAACGAGCGAAGAAGGCAACGTCACATTCACACTATCTGGAAGTAGTATGAAGATCAAAAAAATCTATACGGCCAAGGAAGAAAGCCCAAGCCTCGAACTCGCCGGTGAAGCAGCGTCGCTGGAATCGACGGAGGCCGTCAAGCTGACGACCAAAGTCGAGGTTGGTCTCTGCCTGCCTGCCTCAAACGCATTTTTCTACAGCTGGTGGACATGCAAATTTGGACCGATGGAACCGGCACGCCTCCCACACGGGTGGGAATTCTATCCTATCTTCTGATTCGCGGGAATGGAAGCTGAGAGCCAGCGAAGCTCATCGCAGACAGGATCACCTACACTCACGGTGAATCGTAAGGCCTCGCGCTAGTCGCACGGGAGGTGGGCCGCCCGCCGGGCAGGCCCACCTCCCGGCTCAGCGCAGCGGATCGTCCCAGCGCAGGCCCGCGAAGCGGGAGAAGTCGTTGTCGGACGAGCACAGCGTTGCGCCGTGCTCGATCGCCAACGCGGCTAGGTGGGCGTCGCTCGTCAGGTTGCCGGCGGCGCCGAGCGGCGCCAGCAGATCGCGCAGCACCGCCGCGTGCCGGTCGGTGGGATGGACGACCGTGACAGCTGGCTGGGCCAGCCAGTCGTCAACCACATCGAGCGCGTCGCCTGCATCCCACGGTCGGGCGAAGATCGCTGGATGCGTAGCAATGCGAATGAATCCGACCATGACAGCCCAGGCAAATGCGACTGTCTCCGTGCCCGACAGTGTTTCCTCCAGCCACTCGCGCGCGGCAGTTTGTCGTGGAGAGTCCGAGTCGTACGCGTACAGCAGAAGGTTGACGTCAGGCAGCTTCACTTGCGCAGTTCGAGCTTGCGCAGAATCTCTGCGTCCTCCATTTCGCCAGCGAGCGTGAGCGCCTTGTCGAGATTGACCCCCGGGCGAACGCCCATTCCTCGCGCGTGCACGCGGAAGCGCTTGCTCGGGTGGGAACCTGCCGCCAGCCCAGCGCGCACAGAGTCGTTGAGCGCCGCCTTGAACGACAAGCCCCGCTCGCGCATCACGGCGCGCAGCTTCGCCTCCACGTCCGGGTCCAGCGTCACCGTGGTTCTCATGTCGGCATCATAGCATCAGCATGTAAGGCATCATGATGTATCATCGTCGGGGCGCTAGGCTGAGGTGGATAGATGAACGTCGCCGATGTATCGCCTGAAGCGCTCTGGGTGTGCCACCTGGGCACCGTGCCATACCGCGACGGGCTGTCCATCCAGGAGCAGATCCGCGCGCGGCGCCAGACTGGGGAGCTGCCCGACACGCTGTTGCTGCTCGAGCACTCGCCCGTGTACACACGCGGGCGGCGCACCGGCGCCGAGGACCTGCCACACGGCGAGGCCTTCTACCGCGCCAAAAGCATCGACATCGTCGACACCGATCGCGGCGGGCGGCTCACCTACCACGGCCCTGGACAGCTCGTGGGCTATCCGATCATGCGCATCGACGACGTGAACCGCTACCTCCGTACGGTCGAAGACGCGATCATCGCCGCGCTCGCCGAGGCGGGGGTGCACGCACGCTCGCGCCACGACGAGGGCATCGACTACACCGGCGTGTGGGTGCACGATAGAAAGATCGCCTCAATCGGCGTGCACGTCTCGCGCGGCGTCACCACGCACGGCTTCGCCGTCAACGTCCACAACGACCTCGATCCCTTCTCGTGGGTCGTCGCCTGCGGGCTGCCCGACGTGGCCATGACGTCGCTGGCTCGCGAGCTGGCCGCCGACGGTGCGCCGGCGACGGTGCCCTGCGCTGCACCAGCACCCGGTGCCGCGTCGCCGCCCAGCGCCACGTCGCTGTCCATCGCCACGTCGGAGCTCCACTGCCCGCCAGGCTCCGATCGCTCCACGCTCGCGCGCTTTCGTGTCAGCATCGCCCACAGCTTCTGTCAAGCGAACGACCGGCGCCAGCGCCTGGTCTCGCCACGGCGACTCGGCATCGACACTGCGAACGCCGCCAGGCGAGCAGAGCGAGCCCCCATCAATCCAGATCAGCCCGCTCCGCTCCCCCCACCCGCACTGGTTCACTCACTCGCACTCTTCGACCGGCCCGCACCCGTCGAGGCGACCTGCACCCTTCAGGGCATTCCCGCGTGAGCGCCACCGACAGCGCTACCCGCGCCACGCGCTCGCGCGCCAACCCCGGCGGCATGGACGTGCTCAGCGTGCTCGGCCCCGACGTGCGGCCGCTGCGCGAGCGCAAGCCGCCGTGGTTCAAGGTGCCCCCGCCCGGCGGCCAGCGCTACCGCGAGCTGACCGAGCTGATCCGCTCGGAGAACCTGCACACCGTCTGCCAGGAGGCCGCCTGCCCGAACGTCGGCGAGTGCTGGGAGCGCGGCACCGCCACGTTCATGATCCTCGGCGACACCTGCACGCGCCGCTGCGGCTTCTGCAACGTCAAGACCGGCAAGCCCACCTGGAACGACCCGCTCGAGCCCGCCCGCGTCGCGCGCTCGATCGCACGCATGGGGCTGCGCCACGCCGTCATCACCTCCGTCGACCGCGACGACCTGCCCGATAAGGGTGCCTCCGCGTTCGTCGGCGTCATCCGCCAGGTCCGCCGCCAGGCGCCCGGCTGCCAGATCGAGGTGCTCACGCCCGACTTCCAGGGTCAGGAGATGCCGCTGGCAAAGGTCATCGCCGAGCGACCCGACGTGTTCAACCATAACGTCGAGGTCGTCCCGCGCCTGTATCCGATCGCGCGCCGCGGCTCTGAGTTCACGCGCTCATGCCGCGTGCTGCGCCTCGCGCGCGAGCTCGGTGAGGGCGAGGTCGTGACCAAGTCGGGGCTGATGGTCGGACTCGGCGAGACGCACGACGAGCTCCTCGACGCATTCGCCGCCCTGCGCAAGCACGGCGTGCAGGTGCTCACCATCGGGCAGTACCTGCGCCCCTCCGAGCGCCATCTGCCAATTGTGCGCTATTGGCACCCCGACGAGTTCGCTGCGCTTGAGCGCGCAGCGTATGAGCTCGGCTTCGACCACGTCGCCGCCGGCCCACTCGTGCGCTCCTCCTACCATGCCGACCAGCACGTCGCGCAGGCGCGTCCTGGCGTCGGACCGCTGGCCGCTGCAGGCGTCCGAGCGTTGGCGGCGAGCGCTTAACCTCGCTCGATCTTCGCGCTCGAAGACGACATCCTGCTCGCGCGGCATGGGCGTTCGTCAGGCACGCCACCCGCCAACCGGCGTTCCCTGTGTACTAATGCCCATGTGCCCGCCCGCGAGGAGCTCCGCGTGAACCGCCTGCTCGTGCTCGGCGCGGCGCTCGCCTTCATCGCCGGCTTTGCCTTCCTCACCTTCGCCGCCGTGCTCAAGGAGGGCTTGAACGTCGCGACCGTGCTCTCGGTCTTCATCGTCGTACTGCTCGCAGTTGGCATCGTCGGGGCGCTGCGCAATCCTCCCCGGGAATGAGCTCCTCGCCGTTCCTCACCCCCGGCCACAGCCGCAACCGGCGGGCGCTCGCCGCCAGGCGCAGGCGGCGCAGGCGCCTGGCGACCCTCGGCGCGCTCGGCCTGGCCGTGCTTGCCGTGCTCGTGGAGATGAGCCTTGCCAGCGGATCGAGCAAACGCCCACGCGCCTCGAGGGAAGCCTCCGCACACGCCCCCGCCCGCACAAGCGGCGCCCGGCGCCCGGCATCGAGCGGCGCGCCGGCGCGCTCGCCCTACGGTTTCGCGCTCGCCAAGCCGGCGCTCGCGCTCGCCGGCATCTCGACGCCGTTGAAGGACCCCGTGCAGGTCTCCTTCAGCCATCCGCCGCGCGCCGGGTTGCTGTTCAACCTTTCAAACGGGCAGGTCCTGTGGCAGCGCAACCCGTACGTGCGCCTGCCGATCGCGAGCCTGACGAAGATGATGACCGCGCTGCTGACCGTGCAGTCGGCGCCGCCCAACGCGCCCGTGCTCGTCACCCGCCAGGCGGTCGACATGCCCGGGTCGAAGGTCGGCGTGCTGCCGCTCGGCCGGCACGTGCCGCTGGAGAGCATGCTCTACGGCCTGCTGCTGCCGTCGGGCAACGACGCCGCCGTCGCGCTCGCCCAGCACGTCGCTGGCACCGTCAACAAATTCGTCGTGCGCATGAACGAAGAGGCCGCCGAGCTGGGGCTGGGCTGCACGCGCTACTCCTCGCCGTCCGGCTACTACAACGGGGGCAACTTCTCCTGCGCCGCCGACCTCGCGGTGCTCGCACACGTCGACATGCGCCAGCCACGCATCGCCAGCGTCGTCAAGACTTACTCCGCCGTTCTGCCCTTCCCGATTAAGGGCGGCAAGCTCTACCTCTACAACAACAACCCCCTGCTGATCTACAAATACCCCGGCGTCACGGGCATGAAGACCGGCCAAACCGAAGCCGCCGGGCGCTGCCTGGTGGCAACCGCTGAGCGCCACGGGGTGCGCCTGGGCGCGATCGTGCTCAACTCCGAAGACCCCGGCACCCAGGCTCGTCAGCTGCTCGACCTCGGCTTCGAGGACGTCTACCACCAGCCGATCGTGCCCGAGGCGCCGTTCCCGCCAGGCGTCTGAGCACGTCGCGCCGTCCCGTGCCGGCCGGCCGCGCGTACCTCGCCCGCAGGCGCACGCCTGCCGTGCGACGCGGTTGCCCATTGTGGGGTACCGTGTCAAGCAAGCAGATTGACTGGTCAGTCAGCCAAAGGAGGCGAAGTGGATCTCGACGACACACCGGAGCAGGCCGCTTACCGCGCCCAGGTGCGCAGCTGGCTCGACGAGCACAAGGGCGAAGCCCCCATCTTGCAAGGCCCCGGCGCGATCGAGGACGAGGACGAGATCATCGCCGCGCGCCGCGCGTGGCAGGGCAAGCTCGCCGAGGGTGGGCTCGCCGGCGTGACCTGGCCGAAGGAGTACGGCGGGCAGGGTCTCGGCCCGATCGAGCAAGTCATCTGCAACCAGGAGATCTCGCGGGCAAAAGTTCCCGGCATCCTCGATGCGATCGGCGTCGGCATGCTTGGGCCTACGATCATCGCCCACGGCAGTGAGGAGCAGAAGTCGCGCTACCTAGGGCCGATGCTCCACGGTGATGAGGTCTGGTGCCAGCTATTCTCCGAGCCAGCCGCCGGCTCCGATCTCGCTGCCGTGCAGACGCGCGCGCGCCAGCAGGATGACGGTAGCTGGCGACTGACCGGTCAGAAGGTGTGGACCACCAACGCCCAGTTCGCCTCCTACGGGCTGCTGCTCGCCCGCACCGACGCCGACGTACCCAAGCACAAGGGCATGACCATGTTCATCGTGCCGATAGACGCCGAAGGCGTCACCGTGCGGGGCCTGCGCCAAATCTCCGGCGAGGCCGAGTTCAATGAGGTGTTCTTCGACGACGTCTCCCTCGACGAGAGCGCCGTCGTCGGCGGTCTCAGCAACGGCTGGGGCACCGGCCTGACGACGCTGATGTTCGAGCGCGTCACCATCGGGCTCGGCAGCGAGGGCATGGGCTACAACTCAACCCGCTTCGCCGGCGCGATCGCCGCCGACAAGCACGCCCGCCGTGACCCAGAGATACGCCACCAGCTCGGCGAGGTCGCAAGCGAACTGCTCGCCGTCAGGTTCACCGGCTACAGGACGCTCACAGCGCTGCAGAAAGGCCAGATCCCCGGCCCTGAGGCGGGTCTCGCGAAGGTCACGATCGTCAGCGGTGCGATCAAGGCCGGCGATCTGATCGCCGACGTACTCGGCCCCGACGCGCTGTCCGAGGACAGCCAGTGGGCTTACATGATCTCGTTCCTGCCCGGCCTGAAGTCCGCCGGCGGGACTGAAGAGATCCTCAAGAACACCGTCGGCGAGCGCGTCCTCGGTCTGCCCCCCGAGCCGCGTCTCGACAAGGGCATCCCATTCTCGGAGCTGCGCTCCAAGGAAGGAGCAGCAGCATGAACCTCGCACTCTCCGACGAGCAGGTGTTCCTGCGCGAGGCCGCCCGCGGCGCGCTGTCGCGCTTCAAGACACTACAAGCCGCACGCGAGGCGCTCGACGGCGACCAGGACGCCCTGCCCGACCTGTGGCCAACTGCCAGGGAGGCCGGCTGGCCCGGCCTGTTGATCGACGAAGCCCACGGCGGCGCCGGCCTCGACGCGTTCGATGCGATGCTCGTGCTCGGCGAGTGCGGCCGCGTGCTCGCCGGCATCCCCCTGCTCGGCCATCTGCCCGCGACCGCGATCCTCAGCGACGCGCCCAGCGCCGCCGAGTTCATGCCCGCCCTGGCCACCGGCGAGCGACGCGCCGCCTACCTGCCCGCGCAGCCCCCGAGTGAGCTCGACGAGCGCTGGAGCAGCGACCCCGCCAGCGGGGCCGCACGCGCGCCGCTGGCGAGCGCCGTTGCGACCGGCGATGACAGCGCGGGCGGGCGGGTTTCGATTACGGGCAGCTTCGCGTTCGTCCCCGACGCGCCTGGCGCCGACACGCTTGTCGGCGCTGTGCTGCTCGACGACACCCCGCAAGGGGGCACACCCCCGTTAGGGGCGCAGGCAGGCAAGCCCGTCGGCGTGGCGATCCTCGCCGACGCGCCCGGTGTAACGATCGAGCCTGTCAGCCGCTATGACGCCACTCGCTCGCTCGGCCACGTCACGCTCGAGCGAGCCCCGGCCGTCGTGCTCGATGTGTCCGAGGAGTCGCTCGCCGCCGCCTGGTACCTCGCACAGGCGCTAATCGCTGCCGAGTCTCTCGGCAGCGTCGAGACAGCCCTCGACGTGTCCGTCGCCTACGCCAAGGAGCGCTTTACGTTTGGTCGAGCCATCGGCTCCTACCAGGCGGTCAAGCATTCCTTGACCGAGGTGCTGCGCCAGCTGGAGAACGGACGCTCGCTGCTCTACTACGCGGGCTGGGCACGCGCCGGCGCGCCAGCCGAGTTCCCGCTGGCGGCCAGCGCCGCGCGCTCCGTTGGCGGGCGTGCGCTCGATACGGCCGCGCGCACGATGATCTCCGTCCACGGCGGTATTGGCGCTACCTGGGAGCACGACGCGCCACTGTACTTCCGCCGTGCGCAGCTCTCGAGAAGGTTGCTCGGCGGCACCGGCCAGGCGACCGACCGTGTCGCCGGCGAGCTGCTCGCACAGGCCGACGCCGCCTAGCGTCGGCGGGCAGCTCGGGGCCTGGCGAGCCGCGTCGGGACGGGCCGCGTCGCCGCCAGTGCCTTCGGCTTGGCTTCAGCTTCGAGCGCCGCGAGCACCGGCGCCCCGTAGGCGGCCTGGACCGCTTCGACCATCGCCGGTTCGACCCCGCAGTTGATGCAGAAGCCGTGCTGGGACCAGTCGATCGCACGGGCGAGCACCTGGTCGGCGTACGTAACACCGGTGGCGTCGTGGCCGTAGTAGTCATACGCGGCGTCCCACGCCGAGTCGTTCAGCGCGTATTCGGCGCCGTCCGCCGACAGCAGGTGGGCGGCGGCCATGATCGCATCGAAGTCGTCGTAGATCGACGGGTGCGTCGTGGTCATGTGGTCGTAGCGGGCGGGGCGCTTGCCATACTTGTAGGAGTCGCTGACGAGATCCCACGTGGATGGGATGCCCGCCCCCCCGTTGGTGACGTTGAACTGCATCGGCCCGCCGCAGCAGCCGGCGAAGTTCAGGCCGTGATAGATGCCCGCCGCCGTCGAGAACGCGCTCTCCTGTCGGTGGATCGAGGCGAGTAGCAGCCAGTTGACGCCGAACGTGCTCTGCGCAACCGCGTAGATCGGGTAGAAGCCTTCCATCCAGCGCTTAGAGATGTGCGTCTGGGTCGCGTCGAGGAAAGCCCTCGCGTCCACGCGCTGTTGTGCGAGCGACGGTCGCGCGACAATCGCCGCACGTGCGTTCGCGCTCCCGCCAGCGGCAGTGGCTGAGGCGGGCGCCGGCGCGGGGGTCGCGGCCGCGACCAGGACCGGCGGCGGCGCCGTGGGTGCGCTCGTGCGCCCGACCGTACCCGTGAGCACCGCGATCAGCACAGCCAGCCCAAGCGCCCCGATCGAGCAGGCGAGCAGCCAGGCACCCCGTTCCGACGGCGGCGCCGGCGGGGACGCGAATCCAGGCGCGGACACAACGTCTCATCCTAACCAGCCACCGCGCCGATCATGCAGGTGTCCGGTTAGAACCCATATGCGCACGCCAACGCTCCTACTCCTCACGCTTGCGGTCTCGATCTGTTTCGCGGGCTCTGCGCTAGTGACCACGCCCGTGCAAGCCGCCACGCCGTCGCCGGCGCCCGGGGCGTCGCCACACGCTCCCGCTCCCGCTCTGAGCCCTGCCCAGCAGCGCTACCTGGCGCTTGCACAGGCCGGCGTCGCGGAGGCCGAGAAACGCTGGTGGGATCCGCGGCGCGGCTGGTATGACTCACGGCTGAACGACCGCGAGCGCTATCCGCTGGCCACAATCTGGGACATCGTGCCGCTGTTCGAGTCGCTCGACGCGATCGCCATCGCCCAGCCGACCCCAGCCAACCGGCGGGCGCTCGCGCGCTTCGCGGCGGGAGCCGAGCGCTACCTGAATCAGGGACTGCGTCCCGTCCCCGGCTACTCCCCCTATCCGGGGGATCGCGAAGCGGACACCGAGACCTGGTTCGACGACAACGGCTGGTGGGGGCTGGCGTTCGTCGAGGCCTATCGTGCGACCGGCACGCGCCGCTACCTCGCCGACGCGCAGCGCGCGCTGCGCTACATCGCGACCGTCGGCTGGGACCCGAGCGCGGGCGGGATCTGGTGGAACACCCACCATCCATACAAGGCTGGCGAGGCGCTGGCCTCGGGCACGCTGCTGGCGATGCTGCTCTACGAACAGACACACTCGAGCTTCGCCCTCGCCCAGGCGTACAGGTTCCTGGCGTGGGGTAACACGAGCGGCTTCAGCGCAGCCAACGGGCTGTACGCCGCCAGCAACCTCAACCCGACGCCGATCGACTACATCGAGTCGCCGCTGATCTACGCGCAGGCGCTGCTTTGCCGGCTCACCGGCGTCGCCGCGGACTGCCAGCGGGCCGAACAGCTCGAGGACACCTCGCTCAAACGCTTCGGCTACCTGCTCGACTTCTCACCCCAGTACGACGCCATCTACCTGCAGTGGATGCTCGCGCTGTACGCGCTCGACGAGGACCCCACGCTGTACCTGCTCGCTGCCGGGAACGCGCGCGACGCGCAGACGCGCGCGGCCAACGGTGAAGGCCTGTACCTACTCTCCTGGAACGGTGAAACCCTGCCGACAATCGATGCCGAACCGGGGATGCTGCAGACACAGGCCGCCACCACCAGCCTGTTCGCCTGGCTGGCGGTGTACGCGCCACCGCCGTGAGCGCAGCTCACCTGCCGAGCGCCCGCCGCACGACTCTGTCGAAGGCTAGATCAGGTAGCAGGTGCTTGACGAGCAGCATCGCCTTCGCGTCTCTGCCAACGACATAGCGAGCGCGCATTTGCCGCGCGGTGAGCGCCCGTTCGATCGTCTCCGCCACCCGCTCGGGGGCGACGCCGCGACGCGCGGTGTCCTGGAGCACCTTGTCCATCGCCGCCGGCACGTGACCGTAAGCCTCCTGGAGCTCGGGGGGGATGACAATGCGCTTGGCCTCCGCGCGAGTCTTGTCCCAGATCGGCGTCGCCACCGAGCCTGGCTCGACGAGCGCGACTTGCACGCCCGAGCTGTGCAGCTCCATGCGCAGCGCGTCACCGAACGCCTCAATCGCATGCTTGGAGGCAGCGTAGGGACCGTTAAACGCCACCGCCACACGCCCGCCGATCGAGGACAAGAACACGATCCGCCCGCGCGCGCGGCGCAGCGCCGGCAACAGCGCCCGCGTCACCGCCACCTGTGCGAACACGTTGACGTCGAACTGCCTGCGCAGGTCATCCGCCGAGACCAGCTCCAGCGGGCCGCCGAGGCCGATGCCCGCGTTGTTTACGAGGGCATCGAGCCCGCCCCGCGGCGACACGCCGGCATCGACAGCCTCCTGCTCGACCCGTGCCACCGCCGCAGCGACCTGGACGGTGTCGGTCACGTCCAGGATCAGCGGGATCAGCCGCGTGCGCGGACCGGCCTCTGCGACCAGCCGTTCACCATCCGCCGGGGCCCGCACTCCCGCCAGCACCGTCCAGCCGCTCGCCACCAGGCGCAGCGCGCTCGCGCGGCCGATTCCGGTGGACGCACCGGTGATCAGTGCAAGCGACACGCATCCGACGTTACTGGAAGCCCCACGTCCAATGTTTACTCGATGCTCCGAGTGTGAAGGGGCTCACGGCGCAATTAGTGTGGGCTTAAGATCCGGGACCATGGTTTCGCCTGTGGAGATGTCTTCGCTCGCCGGCCGATCGCGGATCGGCCGCGCAACGATCGCCGTGATGCTCATCGCCGTCCTCGCCGGCTGCGGGTCGACGCTCAGGGACAGCTCGGCAGCACCCGCGCTCGCGACGCTCGACCCGATGTCGTCGATCACGGCGACAAGCTGCCCGGCGACGGTGCTTGGTGTGCTCGGCAACGTGCTGGCACATGTCTACCACGAGGGTGTCTCCAGCGAACGCACCGGGAGCGCCCAATACCTGATCACGCACTCGGCGGCGCTGCGCGAGGCCGTGGAAAGCGGTAACAAGGCCGCTGCGCGCGCGGCCGCCAACGCGCTGCTGGCGACCGGACACATGACCAACCTGCGCGTGACGCGCGGCACGCAGACGTTCGTCAGCGTGGGAGGCCCCGCCCTGACACCGCTGCGGGGGACGCTGGTCGGCGCGAACGGAGCCCCGATCGCCGGCTATGTCGCGAGCGTGTGGGCTGACAGCGGTTTCCTCGCCGAGGCCGGAGGCATCACCCAGGGCCTCGTCGCGCTGCGTGCCGGCCGAACATGGATCGGTGGAAACGGCACCGACGGCTCGCCGGCGCTCGGGACGGGAGTGCTCGCGAACGAAGGCACGCTCATACGCGATCACATCCTCTACCGGTATACCTCGCTCCCGGCCGAGGCCTATCCGTCGGGTCCCCTGCGGATTTACCTGCTGATCCCGATCAGCTCGACCATCGCTCTCTGTGGGCGCACGAGCCAGGACACGACCGTCAACACACTCAGCCGCGTGGCAAACCTGATCTATGCCGCCGAGATCGGCAATAGCGCGCAGAAACAGGTCCAGCGCGTCCAGCACAACAGGGCTCTGCTAGAAGCCGTCGCCCACCGTGACCCGGCGGCTACGAAGCTGGCAATCGACGCCCTGCTCAACGAGCACGTGGTGCGCCTGCGAGTGAGCGCCGGCGGGCAGCTGCTGTCGGACGTCGGCGGACCCTATGTACTGGGACCAGTGAGCGCCCCGCTGCGCATGGACGGGCGCACGATCGGCAGCTTCGTGCTCTCGATCCAGGACGACGAAGGCTACCTGCGACTCGCCAGGCGCCTGGCGGGGCTCGACGTGCTCATCTATATGGGTTCCACCCACCCGCAGCTCGTCAAGAACAGCCTCGGCCCGGCGCCCGGGCCGCCATTGGCGGCAGTCCCCGCCAACGGCGCCTTCCGCTATGCAGGACGGGCGTTCCGCGTGTTCACGGTCCACGCCGAGGCGTTCCCGTCAGGGCCACTGACAATCCGCGTGCTGGCTCCGATCCCCTATCCGTAACGGGCATGGAGGAGCTCTGGGCCCATCGGACCGGCGCGGATCAGGCGGGCGTCAGCGACTCCTGCTTCTCGCGTAGCGCCTGCAGCAGCTGATCGAAGGAGTCAGAGAATTTCTCGACCCCCTCGCGCTCGAGTGTGTCGGTGACATCGCCGTAGTCGACACCCACCTGCTCCAGCTGCGCCAACAGCGCGTGTGCGTCCTGGAGGTCGCTCTGCAGACGTGCCTGTGGGCTACCGTGATCCTGGTAGGCCTTGATCGTCTCCTCGGGCATCGTGTTGACCGTGTCCGGCCCGATCAGCTCCTCCACGTACAGCGTGTCCGGGTAGGCGGGGTTCTTGGTGGAGGTCGACGCCCACAGCACGCGCTGGGGCGAGGCACCCTTGCCCGCGAGGTACTCCCAACGCGGACCGCTGAACGCATCCAGATAGTGGGCGTAGGCGAGCTTCGCGTTGGCGATCGCCAACTTCCCTTGCAGCTCCTCGGCGGCGCTTACCTCCTGCAGGCGCCTGTCAGCCTCCGTGTCGATCCGCGAGACGAAGAAGCTCGCGACCGATGCCACCGCGCGTGGGTTTCCGCCCTCGGCGACGAGCCGCTCGAGGCCTCGGATGTAAGACTCGGCGACCTCCGCGTAGCGCTGCAGCGAGAAGATCAGCGTGACGTTGATCGAGTGGCCCTTGGCGATCACGTCCTCGATCGCCGCGAGCCCAGGCTTGGTCGCGGGGATCTTGACCATCAGGTTGGGGCGCTCGACGCTCTTGTGAATGCGAATCGCCTCGCGGAAGGTCTGCAGCGTGTCGTAGGCCAGACGCGGGTCGACCTCCAGCGAGACATAACCGTCGCGTCCGCCGCCGGCGTCCCATACCGGACGGAACAGATCGCAGGCGTCCTTGATGTCCTGTTCGGCGAGCGCCCAGAAGGCCCGCTCGACGTCCGCGGGGCAGGTGGGCTCCTGCTCAACGAGTTCGTGCAGCTGCTCGTCGTAGGCGCTGCCTTCGCTCATCGCCTTCTGGAAGATCGTCGGGTTAGACGTGGCGCCGACGACCGAGTAACGGTCGATCAGCTCCTGCAGGTGGCCGCCGCGGATCGACTCGCGCGAGAGGAAGTCCACCCACACGCTCTGACCGAGGTTCGAGAGACGCTCGAGGGGAGAAGGTGTGTCGGAGGACATGATGGCTCCTGTCGGTAGCGCTTCAGTGTTTCGATTCAAGCAGAGCGCTCGCGCGTGCGAGGATGTTCTCGGCGGTGAAGCCCAGCTCCTTGAGCACCGTAGTACCAGGCGCGGACGCGCCGAACCTGTCCAGGCCGAGGACGTCGCCGTCGATTCCGACCCACTTCCACCAGCTCATGCTGGCCCCCGGCTCGACCGCCAGGCGGACTCTCGTCCGTGGGGGAAGCACCTCGTCGCGGTACTCGTGCGGCTGCTCCTCGAACAGATCCATGCATGGCATCGACACAACGCGTACGCGGGTGCCGCGCGCGGCCAGCGCGCGGCCCGCCTCGAGTGTCGGCGGCACCTCGGCGCCGGTGGCGATCAGAACGATCTCGGGCTCGCCCTGCGTCTGAGCGCCATCTGCCTCGTCGCCGGCGGGAGAGTCCCACAGCACGTAGCCGCCACGTCGCAGTCCGCTGGCCTTGGCGACCTCGTTGCGGTCGAGCACGAGCACGTTCTGGCGAGAGAGCAGCAGCGCCACCGGCCCGTCTTCTCGCTCGAGCGCCACCCGCCAGGCCTCGGCCGTCTCATTGGCATCGCCTGGGCGGATCACCCACAGGCGAGGGATCGCGCGCAGCGACGCGTAGTGCTCGACCGGCTGGTGGGTCGGACCGTCCTGGCCGAGACCGACGGAGTCGTGCGTCCACACCCACACGACCGGCAGGCTCATCAGCGCAGACAGCCGCACCGCACCGCGCATGTAGTCGGAGAACATCAGGAACGTCGAGCCGTACGGCTTGACGATCCCGCCGTGCGCGGCCGCGCCGTTGACGATCGCGCCCATCGCGTGCTCGCGGATGCCGAACGGGACGTTGCGCCCGGCGTGCACCTTGGAGAACTCGCCGCCGCCGTCGAACAGCGTCTTGGTCGACTCCACTAGGTCGGCTGCGCCGCCGATCATCGTCGGCGCGAATTCGGCGAACGCAGCCATCGCCTTCTGGCCGGCCGAGCGCGTGGCGATCTCTTCGCCTGCCTTGAACTCGGGGAGCGACTCCCGCCAGCCCTCACGCAGCCGCCCGGTCCACGCCCTGTCCCAATCCTCGGCCATCTCCGGGAAGGCCTCGCGCCACCTGTCGAAGCGCTCTTGCCACTCGGCTTGAAGGGAGGCGCCACACTCACACAACGACATGTGCTCGTAGACGCGCTCATCCACCCAGAAGCTGCGGTCGGGGTCAAATCCCATCACCTGCTTGGTCGCCCGCACCTCGTCCTCGCCCAGCGCCGAGCCGTGGGCCTTGGCGGTGTCGATCGCATGGGGGGCGGGGAAGGCGATGTGCGAACGGATCGCGATGAACGACGGGCGCTCTGCTTCCGCGCGCGCGACGCTGATCGCCGCCTCCAGGGCATCGAGGTCCTCCGAGTCCTCAACGCGCTGAACATGCCAGCCGTCGGCTGCCAGCCGCGCCGTGTGGTTCTCGCCGTCGAAGGAGATCGAGGTGGTGCCGTCGATTGTGATGCGGTTGTCGTCGTAGCAGACGATCAGCTTGCCCAGCCCAAAGTGCCCGGCGATCGACGCCGCTTCCTGGCTGACACCCTCCATCAGGTCCCCGTCCGAGCAGATCGCGTAGACATGGTGGTCGACCAGCTCCCGCCCGGGGCGATTGAAGCGGTCGGCGAGGAAACGCTCGGCTATTGCCATCCCAACCGCGTTGGCGAACCCCTGCCCCAGCGGTCCGGTCGTGACCTCAATGCCCGCGGTGTGGCCGCGCTCGGGATGCCCGGGCGTGCGCGATCCCCACTGGCGAAACTGCTGGAGATCCTCGAGGCTCAGGTCATAGCCACAGAGATGCAGCAACGAGTACTGCAGCACGCACGCGTGGCCGGAGCTCAGCACGAAGCGGTCGCGGTCCGGCCATGCCGTGTCGCGGGGGTTCACGCGCAGGAAGCGCTTGAACAGCGTGTAGGCGAGTGGCGCGAGTGCCATCGCGGTCCCCGGATGGCCCGAGTCGGCCTTCTGCACGGCATCCATCGACAGGCCGCGGATCGTGTCGATCGACAGCCTGCGGACCTCGACCTCGTCGAGTACGGCCGCCTGAGCACCGGAGCCGCTCGATCCAGGTGTGACCGCCATCCCCTTCGATCCTACTAACCACGCAGGGCGAACCACGCTGGGCGCTAGTAGAGTCGTAGAGATCGTGTCCGAACAGTTCTGCGATGTCGGCAGGGGGATCACGCTCTGCTACGAAACCTTCGGCGAGCGCTCAGATCCAACAGCGCTGCTGATCATGGGGCTTGGCACACAGATGGTTGCTTGGCAGGAGGACTTCTGCTGCGAGCTCGCTGGGCGGGGCTTTCACGTGGTCCGCTTCGACAACCGCGACGTCGGTCGCTCGACCCACCTGTCGGGCCGCCCGCCGAGCATTCCCCAGCTGCTGCGGCGGTCCAGGCGAGCCGCCCGCTACACGCTCGGCGACATGGCCGACGACGCCGCCGGGTTGCTGAGCAAGCTGGATCTCGCCCCCGCGCACGTGATCGGGGCCTCGATGGGCGGCATGATCGCCCAGACTCTCGCGGCGCGCCACCGCGAGATGGTGCGCTCGCTGGTTTCGATCATGTCCAGTACCGGCAGCCTGCGCAGTGGGCAACCCTCGTTGCGGGTCTACCCGGTCTTCCTACGCCGCCCCGCGCGGGGACGCGAGGCGTTTATCGCGCACATGGAGCGCCTGTTCGCAGCGATCGGCTCGACCGGCCTGCCTCAAGACCTGGAGGGTGTGCGGGCGATCGCGGCTGCGAGCTACGACCGCGACCACGACCCCGAGGGAGCGGGGCGTCAACTCGCCGCGATCATCGCCTCGGGGGATCGCACGGCGGAGCTGCGGCACATCGTCGCGCCAACGCTGGTCGTCCACGGCACCGCCGACCCGCTCGTGGCGCCCTCCGGCGGGCGGGCCACGGCGCGGGCGATCCCTGGGGCCGAATTGATGAGCATCGAGGGTATGGGCCACGACCTGCCTCGCGCAGCGTGGCCGCGACTGATCGACGGGATCGCCGCGCACGCGCTGCGGGCCGATGGCCGCACCAACGAGCACCTGCCCCTACCGGCCCGCCCCCCAATGCGGGCCGGTAGGTAGGGGCAGGTCTCCCCCGGTCTCCCCCCTCAGCCGCCGTGCGGTCGGCGGCTGCAAGCGCGCAGGCCGAGTGTCGAGTGCGTACGTCCGCTCGTACACCAACAGCTCTGCGATTGCACCCGCACCAGCCAGTGCAGATCGTGTCGACAATGCGAGCGCCGGTATGGCCACCGGCCGTGCAGCGCGCGGAGCATCCGGTGCTCGTGGCAAGTGAACAGCCTCATCTCCATCAGATCCCCTCCTGCGTTCGGTCTCGCCTCATGCTCAACCCCAAGCCCATCGTCCAATCCCTTCCATCGATTGGGAGTGCCTCCCGTCAGACATATAAATCAGGTTTTACGCAGCTTGTCAACCTTAACCAGGTCGATTGATATTTGGACCTATGGTTGAGAACCAGGACCACGAGTTCGCGCCGACGCACGGCGCGGCTGTGGAAACACACACACGCCTGCGGACCGGCGCCGCGGGAGCCGGGAATGGCGGAGGCGAGATAGAGGCGAGGAGTGCGCCCGGCGGGAATCGAACCCGCGGCCTGCGGCTTGAAAGACCGCTGCTCTTTGGCTCCCCGAAGAGAACCGTTGACCACTGAGCTACGGGCGCGCTGTGCGACGAGCAGCCTATTCTACGCACGCCGGGCGTAGGGTGAGGCGATGGCCAGCTACGTGGCGGCGATCGACCAGGGCACCACCAGCACCCGCGCGATCCTGTTCGACGCCGACGGTCGGATCACAGCACTCGACCAGCGCGAGCACGAGCAGATCCACCCCCGCGCGGGGTGGGTCGAGCACGACGCCCGCGAGGTGTGGCAGCGCACGCGCGAGGCGATCGACGGTGCGCTCGCATGCGCGGATGCGCAGGCCGAAGACGTAGTGGCGATCGGCATCGCCAATCAGCGCGAGACGACCGTCGTGTGGGACCGTCAGACCGGCGAGCCGGTGCACAACGCGATCGTCTGGCAGGACACGCGCACCGCCGCACTCGTGCGCGAGCTCGCTGGGACACAAGGACCCGACCGCCTGCGCGAGCGCGTCGGATTGCCGCTGTCGACCTACTTCTCCGGCCCGAAGATCACGTGGATCCTGGACAACGTGCAGGACGTGCGCGAGCGGGCCGAGAACGGGGAATTGGCCTTCGGAAACATGGACGCGTGGCTCCTGTGGAACCTGACCGGCGGGACTGCAGGTGGAGTGCACGCCACCGACGTGACCAACGCGAGCCGCACGATGCTGATGGATCTGCGAACACTCGACTGGCACGAGCCGAGCCTCGAGCTGATGGGCATCCCGCGGGCGCTGCTCCCGGCGATCCGCTCCTCCAGCGAGGTCTACGGCGAGGCACGCGCAAGCGCTCTGCGCGGCCTTCCCGTGGCGGGCATCATCGGCGACCAGCAGGCGGCGCTGTTCGGTCAGACCTGCTTCGCGCGAGGCGAGGCCAAGAACACCTACGGCACGGGCTCATTCCTGCTCCTGAACACCGGCGAGCAGATCGTGCGCTCGCAGGCACTGCTCACGAGCGTCGCGGCGAAGGTGGGGCAGGGGCCACCGTGCTACGTGCTCGAGGGCTCGATCGCCGTCACCGGCGCGGCCGTGCAGTGGCTGCGCGACCAGCTCGGGCTGATCAGGACGGCGGCGGAGGTCGAGGAGCTGGCGCACAGCGTGCAGGACAACGGCGGGGTGTATTTCGTGCCCGCCTTCTCCGGGCTGTTCGCCCCCCACTGGCGCGACGACGCCCGCGGCGTGATTGTGGGATTGACCGCGTACGCGCGCGCCGGGCACATCGCCCGGGCGGTCCTGGAGGCGGCGGCGTGGCAGACCCGCGAGGTCCTCGACGCGGCCAACGCCGTCACCGGGGTGCCGCTGTCCGAGCTGCGGGTCGACGGCGGCATGACCGCGAACGAGCTGCTGATGCAGTTCCAGGCGGACGTGCTCGGGGTTCCGGTGATACGGCCGAAGGTGACCGAGACCACCGCGCTCGGCGCGGCGTTCGCCGCCGGCCTGGCAGCGGGCTTCTGGCCCGACCAGGCCGAGCTACGCGAGCGCTGGTCACAAGAGCGACGCTGGGAGCCGCAGATGGATGAGCACGTGCGCGAGCGCGAGTTCGCCCAGTGGAAGAAGGCTGTCGTCCGCTCGCTCGACTGGGTCGTTTAGGGCGTAAGGACGATCTTCAGGGCCTCGCGTCTGTCGTAGACGGCGTAGGCCTCGGGCGCGTCCTCGAGCTTCATATGGTGCGTGACGAGCGCGGTCGGGTCGAGTACGCCGGCGGACAGCATCGCGAGCACGCGGTCGATGTGGCCGAGCACGTTGGCGTGGCCGCCGCGCAGCGTCAGCGCCTTCAGCCACAGCAGGCCGAGATGGACCTCGGCGCGCTCGGCGTAGACGCCGATGCACTGGATGCTTCCGCACGCGCGCGTCAGGCGGATGGCGCTCTCGAGCACCTTGGGGTCGCCGACGGCGTCAATGCACACGTCGACACCGCGGCCTTCGGTGGCCTCACGGACGGCTGCACGGACGTCCTGCTCGACCAGGTGCAGCGGCTGCGCGCCGAAGGACTCGGCGACGCTCAAGCGCGCGGGGACTGTGTCGATCGCGAACACGTGCGCGGCGCCGGCGGCCTTCGCGGCCTGCACCGCGCACAGCCCTACGGGACCGAGCCCCAACACAACGGCGACGTCTCCAGGTCGCAGCCCGCTTGCGTCGACGGCGTGAAAGCCCGTCCCCATCACGTCTCCTGCGAACAGTGCAACGTCGTTGCTCATGCCCTCGGGAACGCGCCGCAGCACGAGGTTGGCGCGCGGCACGAGCGCCATCTCCGCCTGCGTGCCCTGCAGCGAGCCGAGTGTCGCGCCGTGCCCGAACGTGCGCGACTCCTGGCAGCGATGAAACAGGCCGCGGCGGCAGAAGAAACAGCCTCCGCACGCCGTCTGAAAGCAGCCGAGCACACGGTCGCCGACGGCGACGCGCGTGACCGCATCGCCTGCAGCGAGGACCGTGCCGACGTACTCGTGGCCGATCGTGAAGCCCGGTTCGATCTGCACGCGTCCGTGGAAGATGTGCAGGTCCGAGCCACACACGCCGGTGGCATCGATCCGCACGATCGCGTCTTCGGGGTCGATCAGCTCCGGCTCGGGGCGCTCCTCGACGCTGACGATGCCTGGGGCCTGGAAGGTGACGGCGCGCATGGGCGGACGCCAGCCTATCGATCCGCCCCCGGCGTGGGCACCTGAACGGGGGTTGTCTGGACCGCGTCGGCGTCCGCGCGCACCTCGCGCAACGCGCCCGTCTCTGGGTCGAAGACGAAGCCGCTGATGTGTTCGCGGGCTGGCAGCTCACGGCTGGAGCGCAGCCGGACGAGGCTGTGCCGGAGCGTGTCCTCGACGTGCTCGAAGGCGCCGAGTCGCCAGGTCGGCATAACCCCGTCGGCGGCGAGCGCCCGGGCAAAGTCGTCCTCGGACGCCCCCCGCAGGCCGCAGCCGTCGTGCATGACCACGACGATCTCCTCGGTCCCGAGCAGCCGCTGCGAGGCACTGAGCGAGCGGATCGCATCGTCGGTGACCAGCCCGCCGGCGTTGCGGATGATGTGCGCGTCGCCGCGCTCCAGGCCGAGCATTCCAAACAGGTCGATGCGCGTGTCCATGCATGCGAGCACGGCCACCTTGCGACGCGGGCGGGGGCTGAGCCCGGGCGCGGCGAGCTCCTCCGTGCGGGAAGCCGCGACCGCGAGCATCTCATCTGCGTGGGGCATATGCGCGGGTGAGACTAGAGTAAGCCCGATGGAGCTCGCGGGCAGGCACATCGTGGTCACCGGCGCAGCGGGGGGCATCGGCCGGGCGCTGATCCGTCGCTTCGCCGCTGAGGGGGCTCGCGCGCTCGTGGTCGCCGACCGCGATCTGGAGGGTGCGCGCACAGTGGCGGCGGAAGTCGACGCGCTCGCCGTGGAGCTCGATGCCGGCCGCGAGGACAGCGTGCGCGCGCTGATCGCCGCGGCGATCGATGCCCATGGAGAGATCGATATCTTCCTCTCCAACGCCGGCGTCGGGGGGGCCAGGGGCGGCCCAGAGGCCGCCGATGAGGCCTGGGATGAGGCATGGCGGGTGAACGTGATGGCGCACGTGTGGGCCGCGCGTGCGCTGCTGCCGGCGATGCGCGAGCGCGGCGAGGGCTACCTGATCAACACTGCGTCGGCCGCCGGCCTCTTGACGCAGGTCTCCTCGTTGATCTACAGCGTCACCAAGCACGCGGCGGTGTCGCTGGCGGAGTGGCTGGCGATCGAACACCACGACGAGGGCGTGCGGGTGTCGTGCATCTGTCCGCAGGGCGTGCGCACGCCGATGCTCGAACGCGGCATGGAGGAGGCCGCGGCGGCAGCCGCGCTGACGTCCGGTGGGTTGATCGAACCGGAGGACGTGGCGGACGCGGTCGTGGCTGGGATCCGCGACGAGCGCTTCCTGATCCTGCCCCACGAGAACGTGGCGAAGTTCATGGCGCGCAAGGGCTCGGATCCGGAACGCTGGATCAAGGGCATGCGGCGTTTGGTGCGCGAGGCGCGCTCACCGCAGGACGGCTAGCTGCTAGCGAACGTCAGGCCCCGACGGTTAGCGGGCGCTCAGCGCCGGACGGCCGCCAACCGCGCTAACCCCGAACGGCTAGCGGACGTCCAGATACGTGCCATCGTGCGAGCAGATCAGCTCGACCTCCCCGCCGTGGCGCTGGGCCAGCTCGCGCAGACGCTCGACGTTGCTGTGGCGGGCGGCGCCGTCGACTTGGTCGAAGGCTGCGAAGGCGCCGATCCCTCGCGGGCAGTGCGGCGGTGTCTGCACCTCGCCGTGGTAGAAGTAGGCGTCGCCGCAGTGCAGTAGCCAGCGATCGGACTGCCTGACCGCGACGCCCGTGTGCCCGCGCGAGTGCCCGAGCAGCGGGATCAGCAGGATCTCGGCGTCGCTGCCGGGCAAGATGCGCACGCTGTCAAAGCCGAGCCACTGATCGCCGCCGGTGTCGTCATGTTGGACCCAGCGGGGACCGTGGGCCCAGTGCGCGGCGACATAGCGTGGGCGCTCACGCCAACTCGGGCTGATGGCGGCCTCGAGCTCGCGACCGAGCAGGTGCACCTCGGCGTCGGGGAAGTCAGGCAGGCCGCCGGCGTGATCGAGGTCGAGATGAGTAGTGATGATGTGGCGTACGTCGTTCGGCTCGAAGCCGAGCTCACGGATCTGCGAGATGGCTGTTTCGGCGGCGTTGACGCGTGGGCGCAGGACCGTGACAAACAGCCGTCCGAGCTGGCGCGGGTTGCGGACGTCGTCCAAGCCAAAGCCGGTGTCTACCAGGATCAGGCCGTCGGCGCCCTCGATCAGCAGGCAATGGCAGACGAACGGCAGCTCGGCAGGCGTCCGCCGCGGGGACACATGGTGCCGCAGTTGAGGTGGTGGATCGCGCGCGGAGCGCTGCTCGACGTCACGCCGCGCTGAGCGCTGCGTTGGGCTCGGCGAGCGCGCGGCCGTGGCGGATCAGGTCCGCGGCACGCTCGGCTATGGCGATCGTCGGAGCGTTGGTGTTCCCGCGTGGAACTACGGGCATCACCGACGCGTCGACGACGCGCAGGCCGTCGAGGCCGTTCACCCGCAACTGCTCATCGACGACCGCGTCTGCGTCCTGGCCCATGCGGCAGGTACCCACTGGGTGGTAGACGGCGAAGGTCGTACGCGCAATGTGCGCGCGTAGGGCATCATCGCTGTCGCCGTCAGGGGTCGTGAACGGTTCGGCGCAGTAGGGCTTCATCGCCGGCTGGGCGCAGATCTCTAGAGTCAGTCGCAGCCCGGCGATCATCCTCTGCAGATCGTCGCCGGTTGAGTAGAAGGCGTTGTGCACGATCGGCTTGGCTGAAGGGTCGTTCGAGGCGAGCCGCACCGAGCCTCTGCTGTGCTCTGTGAGCAGGCACGGCGACGCCCACACGCCGTGACCTTGGGGATCGCTCATGCCCTCGTCGACGATGTGCACGGGTGCGACGTGGAACTGGATGTCAGGCGCGGGCGCATCTGGTGCGACGCGGGCAAAGCCGCCGGCCTCGGCCAGATTGGAGGCAAACGGCCCGGTTTGCGTCGCTTCGTACTGCTCCAGCGCGGCGGGCTCGAGCGCGAGCAGTAGGCTCTGCGGCTCGGGGGTGGTCCACACGAGCTGCGCAGCTGGGTGATCTGACAAGTTCTCACCGACGGCTGGTTGGTCGAGCAGCACCTCGATTTCACGCATTGTCAGGTGTTCGGCTGGGCCGATCCCCGAGAGCATCAGCAGCTGCGGTGAGTTGTAGGCGCCGGCGCACAGGATTACTTCGCGCTCTGCTCTCAGCTCCTGCGCCTGGCCGAGCTGGCTCGCCTGCACGCCGACCGCGCGCGTACCCTCGAACAGCACCCGCTGGACGTGCATGTACGGCATCACCGTGAGGTTCGCCCGCTCCATCGCTGGATGCAGGTAGGCGACGGCGGCGCTCGCGCGCATACCGCCACGCTGGGTCACCTGATACATCCCCACCCCATCCTGCTCGTCGCCGTTGAAGTCCTCGTTGCGAGCAAGACCAGCCTGCACTCCGGCGTCGACGAAGGCATGCGAGATTAGGTTGCCCGAGCGCTCCTCGCTGACCGGCAGCGGGCCGCCGGCGCCGTGCCAGCGCGAGGCGCCGCGCTCATTGTCCTCGGCCTTCAGGAAGTACGGCATCAACTCAGCCCAGGACCACCCGGGCACGCCCCATTGGTCGTAGTCGCGCCGGTTGCCGCGGATGTAGACCATGGCGTTGATCGAAGAGGACCCGCCCAGCACTCTGCCGCGGGGCAAGGTGATCCGCCGCCCATTGCACTCCTGCTCGGGCGCCGAGTGGTAGTCCCAGTCGACCTCCGTTGCGCCAAGCTTGAGATAGCCGAGCGGGACGTGGATGTTCTCGTTGGTGTCCGGCGGTCCGGCCTCGAGCAGCAGGACCCGTACGTCGGGGTCCTCACTGAGGCGGTTGGCGAGCACGCAGCCCGCCGACCCTGCTCCAACGATCACGTAGTCGTACATGTCGTGTATCCCTCCTTCGCGGCTTGTCCTGCTCGCGGCTCACGATACCGGACATGCTGGGTGCGCGAATCCGCTCGCACAGCGATGTTTCCTAGCTCTCGCCGGCGATCTTCGCCAGTTCACGCTCGGGCGTGACGGAGACGACGTCCCACACTAGGCCCAGGCGCTCTAGGCCGGCGATCAACCATGCGGACGGATCGAGCTGCCACCAGCGCAGACCGTGGCGCGCGGAGGTCGGGAAGGCGTGGTGGTTGTTGTGCCACGCCTCGCCCAGCGTCGGCAGCGCCAGCCAGAGCAGGTTGCGCGACTCGTCGCTGGTCGCAAAGCTGCGGCGCCCGAAGAAGTGACACAGTGAGTTGATCGAGAACGTGGAGTGATGCAGGAAGAACATCCGCACCGCCCCTCCCCACAGCAGACCGGTCAGGCCTCCGACGATCGTGCCCGTCAGCACAACGCCCAGGCCAAAGGGGAACGCGAGTCCGGCGAGCACCCAAAGCAGGAATGTGCGATCGATGAAACGAATGACCGGATCGGCGAGCAGGTCCTTTGCGTAGCGCTCCTCGTCAGCCATCTCCTCACCGTTGAAAAGCCATCCCATGTGTGCGTGGAACAGCCCGCCCAGCGCGCTGCGCCAGCCGCCGGTGTGGTTGACATGAGGGCTGTGCGGATCCCCCGGCTGATCGGAAAACTGATGATGCTTACGGTGGTTGGCGACCCACTCGATCACGGGCCCCTCGACCGCCGCCGAGCCCAGTGCGGCCAGCAGCGCGCGCATCGCCGGACTGGTCTTGAAGCTGCGATGAGTGAGCAGACGGTGAAAGCCGACCGTGACGCCCACGCCGGTGAGCAAGTATGTGACGGCGAGCACCATCAGATCGGGCCAGCGCAGGGCTCCACCCCAGGCCAGCCAAGCCGCCAAGCCGACGAGTCCGACCGGCACAGCGGTCACCACCACGTTTGCGACGCGGTCGATAGTCGCGAATGCGCCCGCGCGATCATCCACCCACACGACGATACTCCCCTGCGCCTGTACGCCCTACGCTTCTGCGTCGGCGACCCATTCGTCCAGCTCGGCCAGGGTCGAGCTGGACGCGCCCGGCTCGTGGACGAGAGCCAGGACGACCTGATCTCGAGCGCAACGTTCGTGGAGCTCGCGGCGGGGAGCACGTGGACGCGCTACGGCATCGCGTGCGCGGTGCACGCGGCATCGATCCGGTGTGCGAACTCCGGCGGGCACGGTTTCAGCATGTCTCTGGGCACGTTCACCTGTTCTGAGTGGCCACGAGGGGCAATCGCCCTTCAACGGATCGACCTGCAGTCGAGCCTCGTGGCCGTGTAACGCATCGCCCACTCGACGGGACTGAACGTTGCATGTTCACCCCCAACCCGAGGAGCATCTGCAATGAAAGCAATGACTCGTCTCGGCGTGGCAGTGGTTGTCGCGGCGGCCGTACTGGCTGCCATCGGCGGATCCACGCCCGCATTCGCAGCTGGCACCAGCCACGCGGTATTCGTTCAAACGGACAACGTCAAAGGTAACCAGATCGTGGTCTATGACCGCTCTGCGGAAGGCACCCTCACCCAGGCCGGTGTCTACAACACCGGCGGGCTCGGCGGTGCGCTTGAAGGATCGGTTGTCGACCATCTCGCTTCACAAGGCTCGCTTGTGTACGACAGCGAGAACAGCCTACTCTACGCCGTCAACGCTGGCAGTAACACGGTTTCCGTGTTCGCGGTTATCGGCGACAAGCTCGCGCTGCGCCAGGTGATCGGCTCGGGCGGGACGTTTCCCGTCAGCATCGCCGTCCGCGAGGGTGTCGTGTACGTGCTCAACGGTCTGGAAGGCGGATCGGTGCAGGGCTTCGCGGTGGCGGCGGGCCGTCTGGTCCCGATCCCCGGATCCAGCCGCGCGCTTGGCCTCGACTCGGAAGGCCCCCAGTTCACCCACACGCCGGGCACGGTCGTCTTCTCGCCGGATGGCTCGCAGCTGATCGTCACGACCAAGGCCAACGGCGACGATGTCGACGTGTTCGCGGTCGCGCCGGGGGGCAGCCTCTCGGCGACGCCGGTAGTGAACTCCCTGCCTGGCACGGTTCCGTTTGCGGTGACGTTCGACAAGCAGGGACACCTGATCCTCGCCGAGAGCGCGGGCTCACTTGCGAGCTTCCAGCTGAAGGAAAGCGGGATCATCGAGCAGCTTGACGTCGTCGCGTCGGAACAGATCGCGACGTGCTGGGTCGTGGAGGCTCGCGGGCACTTCTACACCTCCAACCCCGGCAGCGCCTCGCTGAGCACGTTTCAGCCGAGCGCCGGCGGGCAGCTGCTGACGCTGCTGGGCGACACCACGACCAACGGCGGCACGGTCGACGCGACAGCCACCGACGACGGACACTTCCTGTACGTGCAGACGGGCGCGGAAGGAATCGTGGATGAGTTCGCCGTCGGAGCACAGGGGGCACTGAGCGAGATCGGCTCGGTCACCGTCTCAGGTGCAATCGGCGGCGAGGGCATCGTTGCCGGCTAACGAGGCCACACCACGCGGGTTGCGGCGCCCACGCGGGCGCCGTAGCCTGCACGGCGGCGAATGAACGGCATGGACTGTGCTTGGGACCCTGTATCCGATCCCCCGGCGTGCACGTGGGGTTGATCGCCGCGATCGGCGCGCCGCGTCGCAGGAGCCGCGAATCGCCAGCGGTCGACGAGGACGGCGAGTTGGTGTTGCGGCTGCGCGCTGGCGACGAGCAGGCGTTTGTGCTGCTCGTCGCGCGTCATCACGCTGCGATGGTGCGTCTCGCCAGCTCGCTCGTGTCGAGCACGGCCGTGGCCGAGGAGGTCGTGCAGGACACCTGGCTGGGCGTGCTGCGCGGGATCGACGGTTTCGCCGGGCGCTCGTCATTTCGGACGTGGCTGTTGCGGATCCTCGTCAACCGCGCCACGAGCACCGGCATGCGTGAGCGCCGAAGCGTCGCCATCGGGGACGCCGGGCCGGCCGTTGACAGAGCTCGCTTCGACGCGTCGGGGGCGTGGATGTCGCCACCGACACACTGGATCGAAGACAGCGATGATCGGCTGCTCGCGCAGGGGCTGACGGACCAGATCCAGGCAGCCCTCGACGAGCTGCCCGCGCGCCAGCGCGAGGTGGTGATGCTGCGAGACGTCGACGGCCTGAGCGGCCAAGAGGTGTGCGAGGTACTCGAGATCAGCGAGGCCAACCAGAGGGTGCTGCTGCATCGGGGGCGCAGTTACCTGCGCGAGGTCTTGGCAGACGAGCTGGGGGGCACGTGAGGATGTTCTGGTCGAGCAACGAGCTGGTGTGCCAGGAGCTGGTCGAGCTGATCACCGACTACCTGGAAGACGCGCTCACACGCTCGCAGCGCCGGCGCTTCGAGGCGCACCTGGCGGCCTGTGAGCACTGCGCCGAGTACCTCGAGCAGATGCGTGAAACGATCAGGCTCACCGGACACCTGCGCGCTGACGACCTGACGCCAGCAATGCGTGAGGAGTTCACAGATCTCTATCGGCGCTGGCGCTCGGAGGAGGGGTGAGCGCGGCGTGGAGGTGCGCGTGATCGCGAGATGAGCTACGTCAAGGGTCTGCAAGAGGTCGGGGACGGCCTGTATGCCTACCTGCAGCCCGACGGAGGCTGGGGCTGGAGCAATGCCGGGCTGGTGGTCGACGACGAGAGCACGCTGCTCGTCGACACCCTGTATGACCTTGCACTGACCGAGCAGATGCTGCAGACGATGCGCCGTGCGGTGCCGGCGGCAGCGCGCATCGACACGCTCGTCAACACCCACGCCAACGGCGACCACTGCTACGGCAACCAGCTCGTTGCTGGCGCCCGGATGCTTGCCTCTGAGCGCACCGCCGCCGAGATGAGCGAGCTGCCGCCGGCGGCGATGGCCGCCCTGATCGAGCAGGCGCCGGCGATGGGTGAGCTCGGCAGGTTCTTTCTGGAGTGCTTCGGCGCGTTCGACTTCAAGGGGATCGAGCTGGCGCTCCCCGAGGAGACTTTCAGCGGCGAGCTGAGCATGCGGGTGGGCGAGCGGGAGCTCCAGCTGATCGAGGTCGGCCCGGCGCACACGCGCGGCGACACGCTCGTGCACGTGCCCGCCGAGCGCGTGCTGTTCTCCGGGGACATCCTGTTCTCCGAAGCTCACCCGATCGCATGGGCGGGACCCGTGTCCAACTGGATCGCTGCATGCGATCGCATCCTCATAATGGATGTCGCGGTGATTGTGCCCGGACATGGGCCGCTGGCGGGACTCGACGCGGTGCGTGAGCTGAAGGCGTACTTCGAATATCTGTATACGCAGGCGCGCGCATGCCATGCGGAAGGGATGACGGCGCTGCAGGCAGCGCGGTCGATCGCGCTCGAGCGATGGGCGAACTGGGGCGAGGGCGAGCGCCTGGTTGTCAACGTCGCCAACATCTACGCCGAGCTCTCTGGCGATCAGGAGCCGATCAACCCGCTCGCCGCGTTCGAAGGGATGGCCGAGCTCGCGCGCTTGCGCTGAGCGCTTTGTGCGCCAAGCCTGATCCTTGCGGCGGCGCCTGCGCCTTGCTCGGCTACTGTCCCGCCGCCCGTCGGTAGCGCGCCACCGCCAGCGGAGCGAACACGGCGACGATCACCAGCGACCAGACGACCGCACCCCAGACGCTGTTGTGAGCTGGCGCGCCGAGCCAAAGGTGGCGCATGGCATCAACGATGATCGTGAACGGATTCACTTCCGCGAAGTCGCGCAGGCCCGAGGGCATTGACGCCACGGGCACGAACGCCGAGGAGATGAAGGTCAGCGGAAAGACGGCGATGAAGCCAACCGAGTTGACCGATTCCGGCGAGGATACGAGCAGGCCGAGGAAGGCGAGAAACCAGGAGAAGCCGTAACCGAAGAGCAGCAGCAGCGCAATGCCCGCGACCACGTGCAGGAAGCTCGTCTGGAAGGTGAAGCCAATGATCACGCCGGTAACCAGCAGGATCGTGATCGACAGTGAGTTGGTGGCCACATCCGACAGGGTGCGCCCACCGAGCACCGCGGCGCGCGACATCGGCAGCGAGCGGAAGCGGTCGATCAGCCCCTTGCGCACATCCTCATTGAGTCCGAGTGCAGTGGCGAAGCCGCCAAAGGCGGTGTTCTGGACGATGATCCCGGGGATCAGGAAGTCGACATAGCTGTAACCCGGGGTGCTGATTGCACCGCCAAACACGTAGCGAAAAAGCAGCACGAACATGATCGGCTGCAGCGTGAACCCGATCAGCAGTTCGGGCGCACGCGGCAGCCGAATCAGGTTCCGCTCGGCGATGATCAGCGTGTCGGAGACGAGGCGTTTCATGCGGCGCGCTCCTGCTCCTGCTCGTCGGAGGCCGCTTCGGCGGCGTGGCCGGTCAGCGCGAGGAACACGTCGTCGAGCGTCGGGCGTCGCAGCGTGAGATCGTCGACGCCAACCTCAGCCTCGCTGAGCCGGCGGACCGCCTCGACGATGGCACCGCCACGCTCGCGCACGCTCGCCGTGACGAGGCCGGCCTCGGCGGTGGGGAGATCGTCCGACATCGGCGTAAGCGCTCGCACCGCCGCGTCGGGATCTGCGCCGTCCTCCAGACGGACCTCCAGACGCTCGCCGCCGAGACGATCCTTGAGCTGGTCAGAGGTACCCTCAGCGATCAGGCGGCCGTGATCGATGACCGCGATCGTGTCGGCCAGCCGGTCGGCCTCGTCCAGATACTGAGTGGTCAGAAGCGCGGTGGTGCCTTCGGCGACCAGGCCTTCGAGCACCGCCCATAGGCTCAGGCGGCTACGCGGGTCAAGGCCGGTGGTGGGCTCGTCCAGGAACAGCACCGGTGGTTCGGCCACAAGCGCTGCCGCGAGATCGAGGCGGCGACGCATCCCGCCCGAGTAGGTCTTGGTCGGCCGGCCGGCGGCCTCAACCAGATCAAAGCGGTCGAGCAGCTCCCGACCACGTGCCTTGGCCGACTTGCGACTGGCCCCGTACAGCCGACCAACCATCGTCAGGTTCTCCAGGCCGGTGAGGTTTTCGTCGACTGCCGCATACTGGCCTGCCAGTCCGATCTGCTCGCGCAGCGCGGACGCGTCGCGTCGTACGTCCAGGCCGAGGACGTGCGCGGTGCCGGCGTCCGCCTTTAGGAGTGTCGCCAGGACACGCACCAACGTGGTCTTGCCCGCCCCGTTCGGTCCCAGCAGCCCGACTACCTGGCCTTGCCGGGCGGTGAGATCGATGCCATCCAGCGCGCGCACCTCGCCAAAGCACTTCACCAGCCCACACACCTCGATCGCCGGACCGTCAGTCATCGCCTTGCATCCTCGGCGCCTCGGGCCGCTCGACGGCGATCGGCCAAGTACTCCTCGCGCAACTTCGGCATACGCTCCTCCCACCAGCCGTAGATCGCGTCAAGCTCCTCCAGTCGCGTGCGGCGTGCGGGCGGCTCATCTGTGAGCGCGTCGAGGCCGAGCCGGAGCACTCGGCGAGGGGTCTTGAACTGCTCGTCTCGCCAAAAGAACTCGTCCCATGCCGCCGGCTGAGCCAGGAAACGGTCAAAGCGATCTCCGCGAAACCTAACCCGCTCGATAAAGCCCATGCGCAGCAGTACGCGGGTTGCCGTGCTGATCGAGCCCCTGCTTGCCTGCAGCATCTCCGCGAGCTCGGCCGCGCTCTGCTCGGGGGGGTCACACACCAAGAGCCAACCGAGCGTTCGACCAACCATGCGCGGCGTTCCGGCTTCGAGTTCGAGCAGGATGCCCAACTCTTCGACGAATCTCTCGATCGCAGGCTGCTTCATGTATTTCAGACATTACTGAACTAATAGCATGTATGCAATATTTTGACATCATGCGTTGACTGCGGCGAGCCGCTCATCGTGCGCTCCTCCTCGCTGACGTTTCCCCTCAGGCGGTGGTATAAATCTCACTAGAGCGATCTATCTAGGAATTAGGCCCGCGGAAAGGGAGGTTCTGATGAACGATTGGATCGAAGACCCCGTGCTCAAGCTCCGCATGCGTCTCTGGCGCCAGCATGGCGCCTTGGTGGGCGACGTCGAGATCGAGCCCGGCGGTGGCATCGGTAAGCACTTTCACCCAGGCCAGGAGGAGCGCTGGACCGTTTTCGACGGTCGCGTCCAGTTCCGCCTCGCACGCCGCAAGCTGATCCCGGCAATCGAGGAGAAGGTGACGGTACCCGCTGGCATGCGACACGCCCTCCGCAACGTCGGTGACGCGACCGCTCGGCTGCAGTTCACGGCGGACCCCGCGCTCGACCTCGAGCCTTTTCTGATCGAAGCCGCGGCCCTGAACAGAGCCGGCAAGGTGACAAGCTTCGGCCTGCCCACCAGCTTCAGCGCACTGCTCGATGGCGCAGTCTTCATCGAGCGCTACAGGCAGACCTGCGTCCTCCTATTTCCGCCGCCCTTCCCGCCGCCAGGGCTACAGCCACTGATCTTCTCACCGCTTGCCAGTCTCGGCCGCCGCCGCCAGCGCGCGAGCGCCTGAGCATACGCCTCGGTCCGTTCGCTGCTACAGCAGTGCCGCGAGCCGCCGAGCCACGGTGGCAGCTCCGTCGACCTCCACCTCGCGGTAGCTCACCTCGCGGCCGATCTCCTCCGCGATCGCCGCCGCGATCCGCTGCGGTGGAGAGTCCTCGAAGTCCATGTGCCGGCCGGCACCGTAGCGTTCGAGCCGATGGCGGACGTGGAAGTTCTGCTCGAAATGGTGGCGTAGCGGGAAGTAGAGGAACGGCCGCTTCTGTGCCGTCAGCTCCATTGACGTGGTCAGACCGCCCTGCACGACAGCCAGGTCACAGGCGGCCAGGTGCCGGTAGAGATTATGCACGTAGGGAACGACCTCGAGCCCAGCGTGGACGGGCAGCGACTGAGGGTCGATGCGGGGGCCGGCGACGACGATCATGCGCAGATCGGGGACGCGCTCTTTGGCCTGTGGGAAAGCGGCGATGACACGCCGCAGTAGGACGGCGCCCACGCCCGACCCGCCGACGGTGACAATGCAAACACGCTCATCATCACCGTAGCCCAACTCGGCGCGCAGCTTCGTGCGCTCACCGATGCCGGCGGGGTCAAAGCCGGTCACATAGCCGGTGAAGTCGAAGTTGCGCTCGGTCCAGTCGCGGATCATCGGCAGCCCCGGCCCGAGCCGCTCGGGGATGATGTCCTCGGGGTTGCCCACGAACAGCGCCAGGTCGCGGACCTCTGGGTGGTGGGCGATGTGGTCGACCATGTCGGCGTTGTAGTCGGCGGTCAGGGAGCATTCCCGCTCATCGCCGTCGTCCAGCGGCAGAAAGCCAACGAAGTCGGTCAGCCACGCAAACGGTACGCGCTTCTCGCGCGGGTTCTCATGCAGGTAGTAGTCGAGCTCCCACGCCTCGTCCCCGATCCAGAGGTCGTAACGGTCCTCGCGTACGACGTCATGGAACAGCATGAAGTTGGCGGCGAGAATCTCGTCCATGCGACGCAGCGCATGGAAGCAGTGCAGGTCGTGCTCGGCGGACTCCGACTCGATGTGGCGTGACTCGCTGGCCAGGTGGGCGCTGGCGGAGTGGATGCTCTCGCCCTCCGCTTCCAGCACGTGCGTGACCGGGTCCTGCGCGAGCCAGTCGATCTGCAGGTCGGGGTGCAGCCGGCGCAGCTCGCGGGCAATCGCCGCGTCACGTTGCGCGTGGCCGAGTCCGATCGGCGAGGAAATAAACAGGGCGCGGGGACGACCGTCGGGACGGTGGACGGTGGGGTCGCGCGGCGTGCGAGTCCGCCCGAAGGTGTCCTCGGCGAAGTCGCGTAGGGCGAGGTTGACCTGCATCGGCTTGCGGACATGCGGGAGGTGGCCAGCACCGCGGACCACCTCGAGTCGCCCGCCAGCGAGCCGGGCCAGCGCTCGACCGTCGCGGAGCGGTGCGATCTTGTCCTGATCGCCGTGGACGACCAGCACCGGGCAGCGCAGGTTCCGCGCGAGCCCGCGCAGAGTGCTCCGATTGCGGTTGATCTTGCCGTACGCCGTCGCGGTTAGCGTCTCGGGATCGCTGTCAAGCGCCCATCCCACCCCGTCCTCGATGCCCTTGGTCGAATGTGGCTCCGGAAAGCACCGCGAGATGAACCAGCTCGCGAAAACCGGGAAGTCCCGGCGCCAATGGGCCGGGTTCATGTGCCCCCACCAGACGGGCGTGGGCAACTGCGAGGAACGTGAGAGTGAGAGGGTCAGCGGGTGGGTCAGTATCGACCAGTGCGACCACGTATACGGAAACAACGGACCGATGAAGGCGGCGCCGGCCACCCGCTCGGGGACGAGCCGGGCGAGCTCCAGCACGTATTGGGCGCCGCGCGAGAGGCTCACCATCACCGCCCGCTCGGTAGCGGTCGCGTCCATCACAGCCAGACAGTCGCGCGCGAACTCCGAAGCCCCATAGCGGCGAGGGTTCCGGCAGCGATCGGATCCGCCATTGCCGAGACCGTCCATCACCAGTACGCGGAAGTGCCGCGCGAGGTAGGGAATCTGCATCTTCCAATGGCGAGAGTGAATCAGCCAGGTCGGGGTCAGGAAGATCGTCTCCTTTCCGTCGCCGTAAACCTCGAAGAACAGTCGCTGGCCGTCGCGCTCGACGAAGCCCTCGACGTCGGGGTAGCGGGCGCGGGTCGCCTCCGGCGGACCACGGCGTGCATCCACGTCGAGCGGCGGCAGTCCTGTCGTATCGGTTGTCATGTCTCCCTCCCTCCCCTCACAGATCTCGTTTCGCTATCGAACGAGGCTCCATGACCAGCCTTGGCCCCGATCCACTCCTAGAGCAGCTCGGCGATGCGCCGCGCGGCATTGGCGGCGCCGTCGACCTCCACGTCGCGGTAGCTCACCTGGCGACCGATCTCTTGCGCGATCGCCGCGGCGATCGCCTCAGGCGGCGAGTCGGCGAACTCCATCCGCCGGCCGGCGCCGTAGTGCTGCAGGCGGTGGTGCACATGGAGGTTCTGCTCGAAGTGATTGCCCAGGGGGAAGTAGATGAATGGCCTGCGGTTAGCGGTCAGCTCCATCGTCGTCGTGAGCCCGCCCTGCACGATCGCGAGGTCGCACGCGGCCAGGTGCCTGTATAGGTCTGCCACGAACGGCCGGACCACAAGCCCGTCCTGCGCCGGGAGTGTCGCGGGGTCGATCCGCGGGCCGGCGACGACGATCATCCGCAGCCCCGGAACAAGCCGCCTCGCCTCTGGGAAGCTCGCGATCACGCGCCGCAGCAGCGGCGCGCCGATGCCCGAGCCGCCGACCGTCACGATGCACACCTGCTCGTCCGACTCATATCCGAGCTCGGCTCGCAGCGCGCCTCGGTCGCTGAGACCCGCCGGATCGAACCCGGTGACGTAGCCACAGAAGCCGTAGTGCTGCTCGGTCCACTCGCGGATCGACGGCAGCGAAGGCCCGAACGTGTCGGGGACGATGTCGTCGGGGTTGCCGACAAAGATCGAGCAGTCGCGCACGCGGGGGTAGCGCGCGATCTGCTCGATCATCTCAGCGTTGTAGTCAGCGGTCAGGCCCACCTCGCGCGCGCCGCCGTCAGGCATCGGCAGCCACCCGACGAAGTCGGTCAGCCACGCATAGGCGGCCGACTTCAGCTCCGGGTTCTCGTGCAGGAAATAGTCGAGCTCCCACGCCTCGTCGCCGATCCACAGGTCGTACTGCTGCTCACGCACGACGTCGTGGAAGACCATGAAGTTCGCGAGCAGGATCTCGTCCATCTGTCGGAATGCCTGGAAGCAGGGCAGCTCGTGCCCGCTGGCTTCGGACTGCATGTGCGCAGACTCGCTGGCGAGTTGCGCGCTGGCTGGATGAATCCGCTCACCACGCGCGTCCAGCACCGCGGTAACCGGATGCTGGGCGAGCCAATCGATCTCGAGACCCGGGTGCAGCTTGCGTAGCTCGTCGGCGATCGCAACGTCCCGGCGGGCGTGGCCAAGGCCGATCGGCGAGGATATGTACAGCGCCCGTTTGGCTCGCGAGGCGCTGCGCCGCCATTGGCGCGACGGGGCGGGCGGGCACAGGAAGTCCCGCAGCAGCAGGTTCACCTTGACCGGATCGCGCCCAGTCGGCATGTGCCCGGCGTCCTGGAGCGTCACCAGTTCGCCGCGCGTCGTCTCCGCCAACGCCTGGCCCTGCGCGTGCGGCCGCACCAGGTCCAGATCGCCGTGGATCACGAGTGTCGGGCAGGTGATTCGCATGCACGTGTCGCGGATCCGCTCGCGCGTGGGAAGTCCGAGCCCTCGCGTGGTGTCCGCCAGCACCTGCGGGTCGGTATCGAGCGCCCAGGCGACGGCGTCCTCGATCTGCTTGCTCGAGTGCGGCTCGTTGCAGCACTGCTCGAAGAAGAACTCGAGGAAGTCGCGGTAGTCCTTGCGCCAGTAGTAGCTGTTGTACTTCGCCCACCCCTCCTCGGTGTCGAGCGGCTCGTCAAACGCGTACGCCTCACGCTCCGGATAGCTGGGCGCAAGCGCAAGCGCGGGCCCGATGAAGACGGCCGCGTCGACACGCTCGGGGTGCTCCGCGGCAAGGATCGTGGCCCACCGGGCACCGCAAGACAGGGCCACGAGACTCGCGTGCTCGGTTCCAGTGACGTCCATCACAGCAAGCGTGTCCAATGCGAACTCGTCGGGGTGATAGGCCGCAGCGCCGGCCGGGCGATCCGAGCGACCATTGCCGCGCCCATCGAATGTGATTACCCGGCAGTGGCGTGCCAGGTACGGGATCTGGGCCTTCCAGAAGCGGGAGTGGACGATCGACCATGTCGGCAGCAGCAGCACGGTCGGCTCGCCCTTGCCATAGACCTCGTAGAACACGCGCACGCCGTCGCGCTCGATGTAGCCCTCATCGTCGGGGCAACGGGCGCGGCTCCGCCCACCATCGCGACCGATCGACCCGTCGTCAGGCCCCGATGCAACGGTGGTCTCCGCGATCGTGCTCACATCGTTCCTTCCTCTACTAGCCATGCGAGCTCGATCGTAGTGCTCATGGCCGTGCTTCAAACACGAGGTTGAAAGGGGTTTCGGCCGCGCGGCGGAAGTGGGTGAACCCGCCCCCCGTAACGACGTCGCCGATTCTGGCTTCGCCCGCCTGTGCGCCGAGCGCGAGCCCCACCTCTTGCGACAGCGACGCCGGCGTGCAGAGGAACGTGGAGAAGCCATAGAACGCACGCCCGACCGGGTTCAGGTTGTCCTCGACACGGTCTCCGGCCATCGGCTCGACGATCATCCATGTCCCGTCCGCTGCGAGCATGCGGTGGACCTGCCGCGACGCGCCGACCGGATCGCCCATGTCGTGCAGGCAGTCGAACATCGTCACCAGGTCGTAGCCGTCACCTGGAGCCGAGGAGGCCATGGTGGTCTCGAAGCGCACGCGATCCGCGACGCCCGCGTCCTGCGCCCGGCGGCGGGCTGTCTCGATCGAGCCATCGTGGTAGTCAGAGCCGACGAACGTCGAGGACGGAAACGCCTGCGCCATCAAAATCGTCGACGATCCGTGCCCGCAACCGATATCCGCGACCTTGGCCCCGGACTCGAGCTTTTCGAGAACTCCGTCGAGAGCCGGCAGCCACGCTGGGATCAGGCTCGCGTTGTAGCCGGGCCGGAAGAAGCGCTCACAGCCCTCGAACACATCGTGGTTGTGCTCATGCCAACCGACACCCTCGCCGCCGCGCGCTGCCTCGGTGATCCGCGGCGAGTCGATCACTGTGCCGAGTGCAATCTGAAAGAAGCCTGGGAGAAAGGCGGGACTCCCCTCGTCGGTGAGGGCGACCGTCTGCTCGGGCGGAAGCGTGTAGGTACCGCCCGCCGGGTCGTACTCCACGTAGCCGCCCGCGGCCTGTGCGTTCAGCCACTCGCGGACGTAGCGCTCGCTCACGGTGGTTCGCCGCGCGAGCTCCACGGGCGTCAGCCCTCCTGCGCCTGCCAGGGCGCGATACAGCCCCAGCTTGTCACCCATCACGACCAGTGCCGCGTTGAGGGTCGCGCCGACCTCGTCGACGGCGCGGAACACGAACTGCTCGAGCTTCTGGCCGTCTACCTCGACGGGCTCTTCGACGGTTGCCATGGTGAGCCTCCTTAGATCGATTGCCGCGACCGTAACTCGGCGACGCTGGGATCGCATCAGGGGACCACCTAGTCACAGAAGGTCGGCTAACTCTCATCGGGCGTGGCGAGTCGTCAGACTCAACTGATGTTGCTTGGCCGCAAAGACGAGCGGCTGGCGTTCGATCGCCTATTTGCGCAGGCACGAGACGGCCGCAGCGGTGTGCTGGCGATCGTCGGCGAGCCGGGGATCGGGAAGACCGCCCTCCTCGAATATGCCGCCGAGAGCGCGAAGGGCATGCGGATACTGCGAGCACGCGGGATCGAGTCCGAGGCGGTGATCCCGTTTGCAGGGCTCGCCGAGTTGCTCCGTCCAGCGCTGGGCATGTTGGACCGAATCCCGACGCCACAGGCGACCGCGCTCGCCGGCGCTCTCGCGCTCGGACCAGCACGCGCCCAGGACCGCTTCGCGATTGGGGCCGCGACGCTCAGCTTGCTGTCGGCGAGTGCAGAGGAGGGACCCCTCGCCCTGCTCATCGACGACGCGCACTGGCTCGATCACTCGAGCGCGGAGACGCTCCTGTTCGCCGCGCGGCGGCTGCTCGCGGATCCGATTGCGCTCGTTCTCGCCGTGCGCGAGGGCGAGCCTTCGCTGCTCGACGGTGCCGACCTGCGGACGCTGCGAGTGGCCGGGCTCGACCGTGCAGACGCGGCGGAGCTGCTCTCCCGGATGGAGATTTCAGGCGACGTTGTGGAGCGTTTGTACCGCACCACCGCCGGCAACCCGCTCGCGCTGCGCGAGCTCGCGCCCGAGGCTGCTCGACTTGCCCCGATGCCAGGCGCCGCGCCGATCCCAATCTCGACGAGCATCGCAACGGCATTCCTGCGCCGCATCGGGCAGCTGCCCGAGCCGACGCGCCGCATGCTCGTGGTCGTTGCGGCGAGCGATGCGTGCACTCTCACTGTGCTCGCACGTGCCGCCTCGTCCATAGGACTGAACATCGACGACCTCGTGGCGGCAGAGGAAACGGGCCTCGTCGCTGTTGGTCCTGGCGAGATCGAGTTCACACATCCGCTCGCGCGTGCGGCCATCTACGCCGATGCAGGTGGGCAGGAGCGCCGCGAGGTACACGCTGCACTGGCGGCGGCGCTCCCGGACCGAGACGTCGACCGGCGCGCATGGCATCTGGCAGCAGCGAGCGTCGGCCCTGACGACCAAGCGTCCGGTGCGCTCGAGCAGGCCGGTGCTCGAGCACGCGAGCGCAGTGCCTACGCGGTCGCCGCGGCAGCCTTCGAGCGGGCCGCTGGCCTGGCGTCGATTGACGACAGGAGAGACCGCCTGCTGTACGCGGCGGCCGAAGCGACATGGCTGGCTGGCGATGCACAGCGCACACTCGCGCTCCTCGACGCTGCGCAGCTGCACGTAGCCGCTCCCCCCGTCGCAGCACGCATCGATCATCTCCGTGGCCAGGTGGCGATGCGCCGCGGGCCGGTGATGGACGGGTATCAGCTGATCGTCGGCGCGGCCGGACAGATCGCCGACACCGATCCGGAGCTGGCTGTCGTGATGCTCGCCCAGGCGGTCCACGGCTGCTTCTACGTGGGCGACACGCAAGCAATGATCGCGGCCGCTGAGCGTGCTGTCGCACTGGCGAACGGTCAAGACTCCCGTCGCGCGACGTTCTTTGCAGCCATGGCACAGGGCATGGCCTTGGTGGTGGACGGCCAAGGCGAGGCCGGCGCCGCCTCGGCACGACAGGCGGTCGAGATCCTCGAGGAGTCAGACGAGCTGCGCGATGACCCGGCGCTGCTCTGCTGGGCAGCGCTCGGGCCGCTGTGGCTCCGCGAAACTGACGCGGGACGCGGGCTGATCGATCGAGCATTCGAGCAGGTGCGCGCGCACGCGGCCGTCGGAGCCCTGCCCAACCTCCTCAACCTGCTCGCGCGCGATCAGGCGACGACCGACCAATGGGCGGCTGCCGAGACGAGCTACGACGAAGCGATCCGGCTGGCGCGGGAGACCGGCCAGCGGGTCGAGCTGGCCGCGCTGCTGGCCGGTCTCGCCTGGCTGGAAGCACGCCAGGGACGCGAGGCAACCTGCCGCGAGCACGCCGCCGACGCGATCAAGCTGTGCGAGGAGCTCGGCGTGGACCTCTACCGCATTTGGGCAATCCAGGCACTCGGCGATCTCGAGCTCGGGCTCGGCCGACCGGCCGCGGCGATCGAGCATTACCAGGCCCAGGCGGACGCCCTGCGCTCGCGCGGCATCGCCGATGTCGACCTCTCGCCGACGCCGGAGCTCATCGACGCGTTCCTGCGCCTCGGGCGCGACGACGACGCCGTCACGCTCGCGGGCGATTTCGTGGCCCGGGCAACAGCCAAGGGTCAACCGTGGGCACTCGCCCGCGCCGCTCGCTGCCGCGGGCTCCTCGCGGGCACCGCCGAGCTGGAACCCTGTTTCGAGGAAGCACTGCGTTTCCACGAACGGACACCAGACGCCTTCGAGACCGCCCGCACCCAGCTGGCATACGGAGCGCGCCTTCGTCGTGCCCGCAAGCGCATACGGGCACGTGAGCAGCTACGCGCGGCGGTCGAGATCTTCGAGCATCTCGGCGCGCTGCCCTGGGCCGACCAGGCAGACGCAGAGCTCGCGGCCACCGGCGAGACGGCACGGCGGCGTGATGTGAGCACACTCGACGAGCTCACGCCCCAGGAGCTGCAGATAGCGCGCCTACTTGCCGAGGGAAAAACCACGCGCGAGACAGCGGCAGCCATCTTCCTGAGTCCGAAGACCGTCGAATACCATCTTGGACACGTCTATCGCAAGCTTGGGATCCACTCGCGCGACGAGCTTGTCGCCGCTCTTAAAGCACCGCACCACCTTCAATACTCGGTCGGCTCGCGAAACTAGCGCGCGTCGGTGTGCCGATTTAGGGAGTCCGGTATTTCGCCAAGGTCGCCGCCGAGCGTCGATCCAGGGTGAGCTTCAACATTGAACCGATTGGACAAGGCGTCAAGCTGACCGTCATCCATGACGACTTCGACACGGGAAGCGCGATGCTGGAGAGCATCAGCAACGGCTGGCCCCTAATCCTCGCGAGCCTCAAGACCCTGCTCGAGACCGGCGAGACTCTGTCCGACGGGCCCGAGGTTCCACGCCGCCAACCTCGATAGCTCAGACGAGCAACAGACCGGTCTGCAGTCGTTCAGCTAGCACAACGGCTGTCGCGTCGGCGGTTCGTGTTCCGCTGTCGATGACGTGGGTCTCGAGTGGACCGAGATCTGCGAAGTCCTGCCACAGGCGCTCGATGACGGCATTTGAGAGCCTGTTTGATGCGCGAACCCCAACCCTCGCCAGACAGACAGCAAGCGGTGCCCGCAGTACCGCGTAGGTGACCGAATGACCTGTGGCACGCAGGGAATCGCACAGCGGCTCGAAGAACCATCGCGGACTTACGATCCCGTCAATGATCGTGAAATAACCGGCTCCGGCGTAGCTTGCTGCAGCCTGGGCGACAATACCCATGACAATCGTGTTCTGCTCGTGTGACTCGGGCTTCCACGGCTCGATATAGCCGGCTTGAATGAAATGGAAGAACTGATCGGCCTCGAGATGGACGGCGCACTGCGATTCGGCGACGAGAAGCTGAGCCACTGTGGTCTTGCCCGAGCCGGGAGCTCCGGTGAGAATCAGAACGGGGTTCTTGTCGGACTCCCGCATGAGCTGACGCTATCGCACGCACGCGCTTATAGATGCGTGCGACAGAGGAATCCGCCAGATACACCTGACGCTCTGTGGGGTGGCGGCTCGGATTGGCTTCGATGCATGGAGCCAACCGACCTCAAGTCGAACCGCTTCGCGCGGGCTGCTCGGCGGACGGATGTCACTTGACGAAGGCAAGTAGCATCGTCGAGCCGGGAAGAACGAAACCTCGGCGGTGTGGTACCGCCCAAGGACCGTTCCAGGATTGTGTCAACGCTGCGAGTTTCGAGCCCAAGTAAAGAGCGTCGAGACTCCGCCGCGCGGCCGCATCCGTGGCGCCAGCGCTAGGCCACTCGCAGGCTTGCGCCTCGCAGGCAAGCTGTCGCCCCTTTGGTTGTCGTTTGGGAGTGGGATGGCGAGACACGCACCGCCGGCGAGGTCTGGATCTTTCCGCTCGTGCCTTGGAGCCACATACGCGAGCGGGTGTTGCCGAATACCCATGCGACGATGGCGGGGCGGATGATGGTCGACTATCACGACCTCTCAGCCCTTCCGCATTTCGTGAGCTAGTCCTAACTGGACCTGCCGTATCGGTGCAGTCTGGTGGGTTTCCTACAGACAGGTCCGGTGGAGTAAGACCGGCCTCAAGTCGAACGCTCGGCGAGGGTACGCGGTAGGCAGATATCGCTCCGCGATGCAGACCGCTAGCTCGACTCCCAGTGACGAGCGTAGACATCTGTGCCGATTGTCGGAGTAAAGTCTCTCGATCAGAGCGTCGTGCTGGAGATGTATGGTGTGTCAGTCGCCATTTGAGGGCTGTTCAGGTTGGGGGCACCGCAAGCGGGTACGGCGCCGGTGCCGGTCCGGATAGCCCCGGTCTTCAGTTCGAGGTGTCGGGGTTGAGTCCGCCGCATGAGCCGGACGGGGTGGGCGTGACGGCTGGCGTGCTGTACACGGTTTTGCCTGCGGCGTCTTGGATCACGATCGTGTCCGGTGTCTTGGTCAGTACTGCGTAGAAGAGCGGCCCGGGCTCGTCGAAGCCTTGGGGTAGCGGCACGGTCGGCATGCGCGACCGGCCTTCGGGTGTGCGTAGCCATGGTGTGAGGCCTTTGCGGAGGATGATTCCTGTGATGACCTGGTAGCGGGGTGCCGTGCATGATCCACGTCCGCCGGCCATCAGCCAGATCGGGGCATTGCCGATTTCCTGGTTGCTGTCCGGCCCGATCGGATAGTTCGCGCACTGCTCGTTGCCTTGGGGCTGTTGGGTGATGCAGAGCGAGACGTGGCCCATGAAGCGGATGCGGTGCAGCAGGATCGCGACCAGTCCCTGCGGTGTGCTGGCGTGCGCGAGTGTCACGGTACCGGGGGAGAGCTGCCGCACGGGGTAGTTCTTGCCGCAGTTGGTGAACTGTTGCAGCGCGTGGGAGGTGGCGAGCACCCGTCCATTGGCACCCAGCGATTCGATCGTTGGGTTGGTCGCCAGGACGTCGGCTGGACCGATTGCGAGGATCACGCCGTAACCGCTAGCGATGGCGGGTGGGACCGCGAACACAGGGGTGGTCGCGGACTGCCCGTCTGCTGCGATAAAGCGCAGGCGCTTGACGGTTGAGGACACCGACCCGTTCAGTTGGACTGTCTTTGTGCCGCAGCCGCCGGAGTTGAATGTCGGGACCGGCGAGTAGGCGGTCGGGGAAAGGTTGCACAGGCGGGTCCCGCCGCCGAGAGAGCCGTCAATTGTCTCGACGTTGAGCTCGGGGTCGCACGCCGCGGATCCGCCGGAGGCAACACCAATCGTGTAGCCAACGCCCTCCGGCCCGTGCGGGTTGGCAGCGATGACCGTGAATCCTGCTGGTATTACCTTCGATGGTTCTGATGATGGGCCGTGCGTAGCGCCGGTTGTGCATTGTGGGTGGGTAGAGAAGCTCCCGCCGGGGATTGTGACCGTGGCGATCCGGTGCTGGCCGTTGAGCAGCACGAGCCGGTCGGGCAGTCCGGCTGGGTTGGGGCTTGGTGCTAATAGGAATGAGTAGGCGCCGTCGCCGACCGGCTCGGTCTGTGTGGTCCCGTCGGGGGAGCGCAGCTGGATTGTGCTGGTACCGGCCGGTGCCAGTCCGCTGACGGTCAGCAGGTTGTGCCCGGGCCCGGCACACTCGCCGGTCGTGAACGCTGACCCGCGTTGGATCGCCGTGAGCGTGCCGTCGGCTCCCTGCACGATCTGCCCCTGGGTGAACACAATCACCCCCGGCGGCGGGCTGGCGGTGTGTGTATGCAGGTAGTGTTCTGTGAAGGCGATGTAGCGGCGCTCTCTTGCCAGCAGCTGTGGGTGTAGGCCCTGATGGGCGTGCTGCTCGAGGGTCCTGAGTTCCCGTTTCAGGCATGCGGTCGGAGCGAGGTGGGGTGACTCGTGCAGCACCGGGATCATCCAGGACCGTCCGCCCTGCGCGCTTGTTCTGATCAGCTGTGCGTGATCGAGCTCGATCCCGGTCGCGAGTGAGCTGAGCATCGAGATCGCCTCGTGCGGAGCGGCATCCTGGGCAGTGTGTGGACGGGCAAGGACCGGCAGCGCGGCCGCCAGCACCGCAGGCACCGGTGCGTTTGACACTGATGGCCGGCTGGCACAGGCACCGGCAGAGGTCGTGACCGAGGCTGGCGACACGCCACTGTCGGTCGCTGCCCACACGACCACACCAGCGACGAGCAGCACGAGCAGCACAATTCCCGACGCTAGTCGTGTTCGGGGCTGTTTCATGGTGCGACGCACTGCTGTTCGCTGCACGCCTCGAGCAAACGCGATCCCGACCCATACGCCGTGATCGCCGTGGCGGTCTGCGCGAAGGGAATCTCGCCAATGAAGAACACGCCCCCGCCAGCCACAGGCGAGGTCTGTCGCACGATCATGTCGGTGCTCGGGTCGCCGCCGCTGCCGGCAACCTCGATCCTAGCCGTGCCCGCCGGAGCCGTGCCGAACACCAGCGCGACATTCGCCGCCTGGTCATAGAGCGTGCTCGCCGGCCGCGCCACTCCCGCGCATGGCGTTGTGGTCGATCCGTTACTAGTCACCAGCGACACCGCGTATCCGCCGTTGGGCGCCGTGCAAGAGTTCACTGCGAGCGCCCACGCGACACCATCGGTCGTGCCGCGCGCGACGAGGCCCTTCACAGCCGCGATCGCGCTCGGCGCCCCCCGTGCTGTCGGGCGCGCGAGCACGAACGCCACCACACCAACCGCGACGGCGAGCAGCACGGCCGCAACCGCGCACGCGTGGGCAAGCCTAAAGGGCCGCCGCCGCTCAGCAAACGTCACGTCAAGCGCGCTACCAAGCTCGTCCAGTAGCTGGCTGACTGCCCGCCCAGATGTGGGCGCAGCTTCCGCTGGCGCCTGGGCGCCCTGCTTCTCGGCCTGCGCTGCAGAACTAGTGTCCGTTGCGCTCACGTCGTTCCCTCGACCGCGTCCAACGACACCGCGAGCGCCCGCAACCCACGTGAGACGCGCGCTCTCGCCGTGGCCTGCGAGATACCCAGCCTCTTCGCGACCGCCGGGTAATCAAGTTCCATCACGACCCGCAAGCGCAACGCCTCGCGCTGCTCGGGCACGAGCGTATCCAACGCCGCGAGCACCATGATCCGCAGATCCTTCAAGCCGACATTGCGCTCGACCTCGGCCTGCTCATCGGCGTTCAGCACCGGCGTCTGCACGCCGAGCCGTTGGATCGCACGCCGCTCGGCATGCCCTCGGCGGAGCGCGTCCGCGAGCACGTTGCGCGCGATCGCCCATAGCCACGCCGTCGCCTCCTCCGCGGTATCCCCGTGAAATCGGCTGCCGCGCTCAAACCCCCGAGCGAAGGTCTCGCCAATCAGATCCATCGCAAGTTGGGAATCGTAGGTCCGGCGAACGAAGAACCCCAACAATCGCTCCGCCTCGCTGCCGTACAGAACCCCGAGCCCCTCACGATCAATCTCAAAAGCCATCGACACCTATTAAGACGAACGAACCTCGAAGTTGTGACAACCGCTCCGACGCGAACTCTGTCCAGAGCCGTCCCTAGCCGTAGGAAAGCGCGTGTCGCTTCGGCGCAAAAGGGCCAGTGCTAGGGCGCTAGCAACGAGGAAGCTCTGGCTCTGGCGGTCGGCCGAGCCGCTTTTGATGGCATGCTGTCTGCCATGAAGCGCATCGGGCTGTTGGGCGGCATGAGCTGGGAGTCCTCAGCCGAGTCTTACCGATTGATCAACGAAGCGACCCGCGACCGCCTTGGTGGGTTGCACTCAGCCGACTGTGTGCTGCGCTCGGTGGACTTTGCTGACATTGAGGAGATGCAGAGCGCGGGCTCCTGGGGGGATGCGGGCGAGCGTCTCGCTGCTGAAGCTCGCTCGCTGGTCGCCGCCGGTGCCGAGCTGCTCGTGCTTTGCACGAACACCATGCACAAGGTCGCTGCGGCGATCGTCGCGGCCGTCGAGATCCCCTTCCTGCACATCGCTGATGCGACAGCCGACGCGATCGCCGAGGCGGGGATCTCCACAGTAGGACTCCTCGCGACGGCGTACACGATGGAGCAGGACTTCTACATCGGGCGTCTACGCGAGCGGCATGGCGTTGCGCGCGAGTGCTCGCCGTCGCTCGGATCTCAGCGCTGGTCGCCGAGTCGCCGACGGGTCTCGTCGAGTACGCGAAGCGCGTCGGCGCCCATCCGGCGAAAAGTGCCGCCGAGGGGTGCTTGGCGCTAATGATCTAGCTCGCCCAGCCGATATGGGTCAGACGAGACGAGCCGTGGACCGCGCCTTCTACGCCCATCCCGATCATCGGCTCGGAAAGCAAGTGCCCATCCGAAGTTGCTGCGATGTCGTTCTTCGAAGCAACGGCGGGCTTTGTCGAGCTCAAGGACGGGACCGTCCTACTCACGAGCGAAGAGGGCCAAATGGTGAGGAGCAAGACGCCCGTCCCCCTTGGCGGCGGGACCCCGGAGCAGCTGATGTTCCTGTCGCCGACGACCGGCTTCGCTGTCGGAGGAGGAGGAGGAGGAGGAGGAGGAGGAGGAGGCCGGATCTACCGTACAACCGACGGCGCAAACTCGTGGACGCAGGTGGCTTCGGCTTCGGCGTCGCTGTCGGAACTCACATTCGTGACGCCGACGACCGCCTACGCGGTCGGCGAAAACGGCACCCTGCTCGAGAGCACGGATGAAGGCATAAGCTGGACGGCACTTCCGCTGACTTTGCCGTCTGGCACTTCGCCGCTGGCCCTGACCCACATCACATGCGGCGACGCGCTGCACTGTCTTATGACCACGCCACGCGCGCCACTCGGGCTCAGCAACGTGTTGGTACGCACAACGGACGGCGGCATGACTGGATCGCTCGTTTCGGCGTCGGAAGCTAGCCTGCTGTCAGTTGCGTTCTCCACCGCCTCGAACGTGGTGGCGGTGGGCGAATATGGCGCCACCGTGCTGTCGTCAAATGGAGGGGCGACGTTCCCTACCGTCATATCTCACAACCTGGGCCGGGGGCTGCTGGGCGTGATCCGGTTGGGTGAATCCCCGTTCGACGCGTACGTGCCGTGGCCCGCAGGCCAGATCGCCGCCACCACCAACGGCGGCGACACATGGAGCCTGCTACGCGTGCCGACTGGCGAGAACATCGAGGATGTTGCGTTTCCGACCACCAGTGTTGGCTACGCCCTGGACAGCGGCGGCGACGTCTTCGGCACGACGGACGGCGGACTGAGCTGGTCGATCCTGAGCGCGAGTGGCATCCCAGCAGTCTCGCTGCTAGCACCTAACATCGAAACGGTGCTGTTGATCGGGCCACGAAGGATACAGCGCTCGACCGATGGGGGACAGAGTTTCCAACAGGTTCGCGGACAGGTCGCCGATGCAAGCCACCACCATGGACGCCGCGGCTATCAGCTCGCCGGTTTTGATCTCTCGCGCGGCGGAGAGCTCGCTGACGGAGCCGTCATTGCGTTCGGCGAAGACGTGCTGGAGTCCACCGATGGCGGCCGCACCTGGAAGCTCATCCAGCGTCCGCTACCCCGGCATAAGGTCACAGCTATCGCATTCGTAAACGCGACAACAGACTATGTCGCCTCCGACAATCGTCTCTTCTTCACCGGCACCGCTGGCCGCCGCTGGCATGAAATCAAATCGGTAAACGCTACTGGCGTGAACTCGATCGGCCGGATTTCATTCAGCAGTCCGTCGACCGGCTATATCGTCGGTGAGTTCAATGGGCACGAAGTCAGCGTCCAACGAACAGAAAACGGCGGTCGCACCTGGACGCCCGAGGTCGCCTCTTACGCCCTCAGCTCGGTCACGGCCGGAGGCGCCGTGGACTACGGTGAGGGAGCACCAACCACGAGCCTGTTCGAGACGGACAACGGCGGGCTGAGTCCCCAACCATCCAGCATCACCCTCTCGATTGCGGGACAACACAGGTTGACTGAGCGCGAACTGTACAGGAGAAAAGGACGGGTTCAACTGAGCGGCCACATCAGCCCGCTTTGGGTGGTGAACCGGTCGAGGTACAGTGGGTCACGGGCGAAGGGGCGTGGCATTTCAAGAACGTTCTGTCGACTTCCAGCGGTTCGTTCGGTCTCACGGTGCCGGCGATCACGGGCACCACCGACTTCATCGCTCAGTGGACCGGAAACGATGTCTTCAGCGGAGCAGGCACGCCCACGGTCCAGCTTACGATTGGGCGCAGCTAGAAGACTTTACGGGCTCGCCGGCTTTGATACGGAGGGCGATCTGTTCGCCGTGTGGAATGGGCAGCCGACAAGCGAGCGCTCATGGCGGTGGATTAAGCCATATCAGAGCGAGCCGACCCCGGCCGCGACAGTCGCACGCCAACGCCTCAGGACAGGTCCGCGCTGCCACTTCCCGTGAGCAAAGCGCGCGTCTCCATCAACCCTCCGTAGACGCGCGCCTGGGACGAAAGAGGAGAGCGCTCGGTGATGGGCTGGGCGAGTTCGCGGGTGATGCTGGCGTCTTGTGCGTGGCTTTGTTGCATGAGCTGGGCGAGGCGCTCGATCGCTTCGGGGTCGAGGCCCTCTTCGCCGAGGCCACACCCTGAGACATACCTACATCTTGATCGCGCTGGTCGCCTACGAATGGGACGTTAAGTGCGTCATGGACCGGGTCGGCCACGCCGACTCCAAGATGACCCTCAACGTCTACGCCCAGATGCAACAGCGGGCCAAGCGCGACAACGGCGCGAAGTTGACCAGCTCATTCGCGGCGCGCGCGAGCAGGCCAGCGCCGACGTCCAGACCGCCTCAGGAGGGGGGTTTAGGACCGGCAATAGGACCAAAGGGGCCAAAAGGGCCTCCGGAGAGCGTCTCGGACGGCTTGACGTAAAGCCTACAACCCGCCGATTTGCGGCTCATTCTCCTATGGACGCTGGCGGACCAAGACTAAACCGTAAGTCGCGGGTTGAGGCTTTGCTGCGGGCGCTAGCAGCGAGTCGCTAAGACGTGTCCGAGGTGGAGTTGTCGGCGGGAAGGATCGAGTACGAGGACACCGGCGGCGACGGGCCGGTGATCGTGTTCAACCACGGGCTGATGATGGATGGATCGCTCTGGCGTCACGCCTTCGCTGAGCTGCGCTCTGACGGTCGCTGCGTGCTGCCGACCCTCCCGCTAGGCGGGCACCGTCATCCGATGCGCCCCGGGGCCGACCTCTCGATGCGCGGGAGCGAGCTGCGGGCAGCCGATGAGACGCTCGCTCTAGGGCGACCGCGTGTTTACTGAAGTGCAGTCTGGGGTGGACGGGTTTTATGGAGGCATGTGGGCAGATCAAACTGTCCACAAGCCGGGTCCACTCCAGAGCTTCGTTTCGCGAGCGCCAGTTTCTCAGCTCTGATAGCGTCATGCATATGCTAATGATTGGGACCACTGGAACTAATATCTCTGGCACACTCTGGGGTCTGATCGCGGCCGGTGCTACGGCGGTCATCGCCATCGTGACGTTGGTTCTGCGTGAACGACAGACAAAACGCGAAAATCTCGACCAGAAGGTCGCTAACGCAGTAAATGCAGGCATCGGCCGTACTCTTCTCGACTATCGTGAGTTCGAGGCCGACGTGCGAACGTCCCTTGATGCTGCCGCGAAAAGTGCGGCTGGCATCGAGCATCAACTCCGAGAGCGCCTAGAAGGATCCGAGGAGCACTCGAAGCGGCTCGCTGAACTTCTGGAGCGGGCTGCCGATGTCGTCCCGCGTCTTGAGACATCGCGACACGCCATTCCAGCGATGCTGCTCGCGGAGGCGGCAAGAGCAGAGTCGCCAGATGATGCGCTAGGTCTCCTATCGGCGTTGCTCGACGCAAAGGATGCAACCGCTGATGACCTCGAGGCCGCGGCGGATTTGGCTCGCGAGCGCTTTGGTGCTGACGCCCTGGCCCTCGCGTTGTACAAACGGGCCACCGCAACGAACCCCGCGCTCGTCACAGCACAAGCCTCGCTACTTCTCCTACAAACACACGCAGGCCTCATCCCGCTCGCCGAGGGCAAGATTGGGCTTTCCACCCTCGCGAAGGACAACTCCACGAACAGGAATGCGGTTAGCGAGGCGTTTAATGTCTTCACTACCTACGGCGATTACGCGGGACTGCTCATACTTGTGGACGAGCTGCTCGCTCTTAATTCCGAGCTTGCTCTCCTGTGGAGAAATCGGGCGGTAGCGCTTGTTCACCTTGGGCGTACCAGCGAAGGTGAGGAGGCATACAGACGTGCCTACGAAATCTCCGATGCAAAAGGCGACGACCATGAGCGTTCCAATACGGCACGACCTTATGCAGTGTTTTTGATGGAAGAGAGGCAATTCGACCGCGCCGCAGCCGTTCTCGAAGGGGCACTGGGCGGCGATCCCGACTCATCGGGACTTCTCAGGCTCCTGGGGGACCTATCGGGGAAGATGGCGGATGACCAGCGGGCCGCGCTGTACTACAAGGAGGCCCTCGCATCTAGACCCAACCCTAACGAAGCACGCATGATCCAGATGCGACTCGATAAGTTGGCCGCTCGATCTCGGCTCAAAGGCAGAGGGTTGCTGGCGCAGGATGAGGGGCACGCCAAGCCGAACGTAGATGGTGCCGAGCCGGCGCCGTTGGTTGACTCGTAACGCCTCGAGCTAGTGGACGGGTTCGACGCACAGGTCGCGCACGCAAGACTCGAGGCTTAGCGTGCCCACCCACGAACTAGTCACAGACACGCCAGCCGCTCCCGATACAGCCGAACTCCGTGCCGTCGCTGATCAGCTCGATCACGTCATCGAACACGGCGAGCCCGAGCAAGCCAAGGCACTCCTCGCCATCCTTATCGCCGAGCTACGCGTCAACAGTCGCAACGAGATCCTGCCCACCTACGCGTCGGCGCACCCGTGGTTTGCGCGCCGAACAGTTCAGTGGAGCCAACCGGGATCGAACCGGTGACCTCCTGCTTGCAAAGGCGGTCTGGGGCTCGGCGGATGGTGTCGGCAGGGCGCGAATGCCGATGAAATAAGGGCTTGCGCGTTCGTTGGTGATCGCTGGTGGCGACTGTTCTCCGCGTTTGCTTGATCTTTGCTTGATCTCTGGGACTAGACGACGACCTGCCCTACCAGCGCCGGGTTCCCCTCCCCTCAGTCTCCGTCGCCGGGCGTGGAGTCGTCCGTTTGCCCACTTCCGAAAGGAATGCGTGTGATCCCACTCACGAAGCCCGGCACGATCACGCCCAGAACCAGAGCGCACATAGCGAAGATGACAATTGCCGTACTGCCGCTGACAAGTCGAGCCGAATGCAGGATCGCCAGTACAACGAACCCGGCGACAAAGGCGCGGACCATCGACTTACCAACCGAGTGCTTAACGATGGTCTTGAGAAGAGGCTCACCGAGCCGATACAGCACCGTCGTTCCCGAGAACAGCACGGCTCCGGCAACCAAGATGCCCTCCCCCTGCCGGAGTTCTCGCCGGTCGGAGAGGGCATTCAGGCACAGCAGCTCGGCGGCCAGCAACACGATGACCAGAGAGAGCAGGATCCCTGCGGCCAGTGGGGTGGCCGATCTTCTTCGCGAGCCCGAGGTCAATGACGATAGCCACGAAGACGAGAGGGATAACAGTGGCAACGGTCGCCGCATATGTCGAGTCGTAGCGCACAGCTCAAACTATGGCGATCGGTCCGGGCGCGACTCGTAGTGCCACGCAGAAGCCTCAGAGGCCCGAGTCCAACTCAGGCTATTGCGGCTCGGCCTTTGTGGTCGTGTCGGCGCACTGTGTGGCGGCGCCTGTCTCCAGGTCGGTGCGTCAGAACTGGAGACCGGAGGCCTTGAGCTCGCGTCTTAGCTTTATTTCCCATTCGCTCTGTGGGATGTAGACGAGGCCGCTGAGGTCGGACGGCAGCTCGACGTCAGGCTGATAGATCACGCCGACGTTCTCTCGTCCAATCAGTCCGCAGAACCAGCCGAACTCGAAGACCACGTTCTGGCGGGCACGGGGCTTCACGGCCGTCGAGTCCTTCACGGCACCAACATCATCGCCCGTGAACAACACCACCGCATACGCGCTGCCGGCGGCGTGATCCTCAAGCTTCTCAAGGACAGTCCGCCCCTTATCTGGCTGCTCGTCAAGGATCACCACCTCAAGATGATCTGACCCTTCTTTTTCGAGCCAGCGGGCTACGGTTTCCCGGAACCCGGTGTCGTGACCGTGAACGATGAAGACGACCGGATCCTTGCTGCCAGCAGCGGAAGCCGCCGCTGGTGGCGTCGATGAAGTGGGCTCTTCGTCGTATTGCAGTCGCTCGATCAACGACACGAGGACATTCATGCCGTTGCCAGCATCCTCGTAGTCGCTCTCAAAGTTCTGCTGCCAGGCGGAGAAGCCACCCACGTAGCTCGGAGGTTCGGCGGCACCATAGAACTCCTCGGCCGCCTCGCTGTCGCCGTAGACGTGGCGGAGCGCGGCCCTTGTGCGCTCGTTCCAGCGCTTCTGGTCTTGCCGCCACTTTTTATACCGCTCCTCCTCGCGAATGAGGACGGTGCTGTCGTTTGCCGCCTCCGAGCGCAGCGATTCACCCTCGTTGAAGTGCTTGCCGAGAATGTCCTCCGCCTCCGCGCGCGACACCTTGAGCTTCCCCACGCTCGGCAGTCTAGCCGCCTGTCCGTCCGGACCGGCTCAGTGTCGAACGTGACGCTCACCCCAGCGGCCAGCGCAGCCTTGAGGCCTGAGGTGTCCCTTGGCTTGGTCGAGCCGGCGGCATGGATCGAGAGGCGATCACTCCCGCAGAAGTGGCTCCACGGCGCCGATCTGAACCCCTGTACGCTGATCGAGTGGCACTCGACACGACGCGAGAACCACCCTCGCCGGCAGTCCTCCAAGAGCTGCTCGACGAATCGCTTGCGCTACTTGAGGCCGCGGTCACGGGCTACCACGAGCGCGGCGAAGTTGTCCTGATCGCGCCAGCCGCCACGACAATCCGCAAGCTATGTCACGCGACCAGATGGCAGACGCCTCTCCTCGCGCAGGTCGAGGCTCACGGCGCCGTCGTACCTGAGTTTCCCGACGCCAGCCCCGGCACCGCGATGGGGTTCGGTGTGACGTTCCACTTCCGCTGGCCTCAGATCGTGAACGCTAAGGTCACCTCCCCCATCGAGCACGAGAACGTGGGCCTGTCGCCGTGGCGAGAGTGGTGGAAGTCGAATGCGTTGTGTCTGCCGGCCGATTCCTCGACCGGCTGGCAGGCTGGACGCCTCAGCATCTCCCGAGAGCGCCTTGTAACCGAGTGGGCGAACCGCTACGGCGGCGCGCACGTGGACACTAAAGGGGCCGAGCGCTGGCTCACAGACCTCGTGAATATGGAGCTTCTCGGCTATTGGTCCGACACAATCAACGAGGGAGGGAGGCGAGAGGCAGCCCTCGTCTGGTTCGATCAGCCGCACTCCAGCGACGTGAGCTGGCACCAGCTCACCGTCCCTTCCCGCGCCCTAGCGCATCTGGTTCTTGTGCGCCTAGCCGCCGAGGTCACGACCGCGTACGGGCGGCCCGTTCCCGATACCGTGGCAACGATGTTCGGCATCCCCACGCCCCCCTTCTAGAGCCCACACCGAGAGTCATCAGCCACCGGCGAGCCGAGGTGCTGGACGACATCATCGCCTACGTTCTATGCGGCCGGGTCGGGATCGAACTGTCTCAAGCGAGCGCACCCCCCTTACATAGCCGGCCGGGCACGAGAAGCGGCTCGGGTATGCGAACACCTGTTCGTCTATCCTGATAAACTTCGCGCGCATGAGCCAGCCTAGGAAGCACCACATCGTTACGGCGGGCTATGTGAGGCGCTTTACGCAGGACGACGTCGTCACGGTTCACCGGCAGGATGGGCGGGTGTATGACGAAGGTCCGGCCGGCGTGGGTTACCAACGCGACTTCTGGGGATCACCCGAGCTTGCGAGCTGGATCGAGGCCGCGTTCTGCAAGCTGGAGTCCTTTGCCCTGAATGTGATCGACGACATCCAGGGCCGTTGGCCGCTGACGGGTGATCAGCGCGCTGCCTTGGGACGGTTCCTAGCCCTGCACATAGTTCGGTTGCCAGCTTACGGAGGGTTCACGCGTATGCTGGGCGAGTATGCGGCGCGGCAGACGATCGCTGACGGGGTCGTGGAGTACCAGATGGATCCAGAGGAGGCCGCAGTGTACGCCGAGGCTCTGCGTGACGAGAGCGTGCACGTCAATTCTCTTGTAAGGCAGCTGTCGCGGATCGCCAGCTTCTTCTGCAGCATGCACTGGAGCTTGGTCGAGTTTCCCGAGGACTGGCTCATTTCATGCGATCAGCCAGTCGTTCTGCTGCCGTACTCCCCCTCTCCGATCACTCCTGCGTCAGCGATCACACCCCAGGGGCTTGCGGCCACTCTGGAGGGGCGCTTCACGCTCGATCCGCGCCATGCTCTCCTGCTCACTTGGCGCGAGACGGAGGAAGCCACCCTCGCCGGCACGTATGCGCAAGCATGCAGTATCAACTGCGCGCTGAGAGCACAGACCCTCCAGGAATGGTTCTGCCGTGCAGGCTCGACCCCACCGTTTCTCTCACCACCACTGGCCGAAGAACGTATATATCCGATCTCGATCGAGCTGCTGCCGGGTTACAGCGTAGGCAGTGCCGCTGCGTCTAAGCGCCGGCTTGCTGCTGAGGATCTCGTCCTCAGGATGGTCAACGAGCAAACACCAGCGAGCAAGATGCGCTGGGTGCGGGTTGGCGAGGGAGCACCGGCCTAGTTGGCTAACCGGGGTAGATCACGACGGTGATTCCGCTCTTAAGTCGAGTTCGACGGTAGTGCCTGTCGGTGCTCAGCGGTTGGGAAGCGGTATGTCTCTGCATGCTCCAGATTCGTCATCGACTTCCACGACGCGATTGAGCATCCAGTCGGCTGGGGCTTCGGTGGCCTGTGCGGCGTGGTGCTCGATGTGAGCGATGGCATCGCTAAAGAGCGGGAGCTGAGCGTCGCGTGGGCGCTGTGGCAGGACGACGAGCCCTGTATGTAGTTCGGCGTTCGTGCAGAGTCCTACGAAATCGGCGTGGTTGTTCGTGACGAACACGAACTCCTCGCTGACCGCGAGTGCCAGCAGCTCATCGTCTCGCATGCCGAGCAGGCCTCGGTCGCGTGTGCATGTCGCCTCGTAGCCGTGGGAGTGCGCGTGGCCGACCAGCGTCGGCGTCAGGCACTCGTCGATCCAGAACTTCACGCGCCTCGCGCGGTGCGGAGCTTGGGCACGGGTCGGCTCGCAGCCGTGTCCCAGGGGCGTGCGGGACGGCCGCGACGCGGGTTGGCGTGCGCCCACAGCACCGCAACTGGGTAGGCCTCCTCCGGGACGTGCGGGTAGTCCTCGCGCAGTACCTCGTGTGTCTCGCCCATCTCGATCAGGCTCGCGATCGTTCGTACGGGCACGCGGGTTCCCGTGATGACTGGCTCGCCTCCCATCACGGCCGGATTGCGCTCCACGTAGCGGTCGCGCAGACGCGCGTAGGACTCGGCGCGCTCGATCGTCTGCGCGACATCCTCAGTCATCGCCACGCGCAGCGCCTCGGACAGCGCCAGCTCAGAGCCAACGGCCTGCGACTGCGCTCCTGCCAGCCACTTGCGCAGGTGCTGCTTCGCCTTAGTCGGGAGCGCGACATCGATCTGGCGCAGCAGAACGAGCAGCGCGACTTCGTGCGCGGGAAGCAGTGGCTTGCCTTGCTTGCGCTTGGGCTTCACGACGCCCTGCTCGATCGCCTTGTCGATCGCGTTCAGCGGAACGCGGCCGATCTCAGCGGCCTCACGGCGAGTCAGTAGTACGGATGTGGATGCCATAGAAATCTATCCCCTAACATGCAGCACTTTATCACGGAGCCTCGACGATGCGGCGTCGGTGCTTGCAAAGGCGGACGGGCTACGTGGCGCCGGGAAGCCGTGCGATGAAGCGGTCGAGCCACGCGGGGGTTGCTTTCGAGAGCGCGTCGGCCGCTTCGACGATTGCGGTGGATGCCTGTAGCGATCCCAGCGGCACTGACTGATCGAAGACTTGTTCGAACTCATTGCCCGTTGTCTCCTCCCAGCCGACGTCGAACATCGCCGCGATGCGCAAGGTTGAGGGCTCCAGCAGCTCCACCAAGCGACCGACGCGGAACACGAAGGGGTTGAAATCGGGGCCGGCGACGATCTTCGTAGCGGCGGCGTCCTGTAGGTGGATCTCGGGCGTGCCGGCTGCGTTGATTGAGCCGAGTACGTTCGCGGTATAAGTATCGGGTTCTTCGATAGCCACGTCCGGCCAGGCGCGGGTGAGCTCGGCCCACAACGGCTCAAGAAGTCGTGCTAGCTCGTCACGAGCATCGTAGGTTCGTTCCTTCTGACGCTCGACGGTGTCCCTCGTGGATGACTCGCGTCCGAGGAGTTGGCGTAGACGTGCCCCCTGCTCAGACAAGTCGAGGCGATCTGGTGGTGGCGGGGGCACTGCGAGCCATGATCGCAACTCCTCGGCGAAGGCTGCCATCGATACGCGTGCGCGTGGGTCAAATGTGGTGGCTGCCGCAAGGACGCGATCGAGATCGGCGTCACGGGGGTGTTGGACATAAGCATCGAGTCGGGTGGCCGGCTCGTCCTGCCGATGTGGGCCAGGTGGTGGCCAACGCTGGTCACAGGCCAGTACCCATAGCGTCTTGGCGAGCGACCAAACGTCTGCCGGGGCATAGTCCTGCGCGGTGGAGGCCAACACCTCGGGCGCCAGGAAATGCAGTGGGCCGACCTGGTGAGAGGTAGCCGTCAACTGAGCCCCATCGGGTAGGTGGACGAGGCCGAAGTCGGCGAGCAGCCATCGGTCCCCGTGGTACATGAGATTCCCTGGCTTGATGTCGCGGTGGGCGACAGCGTGCTCGGCGTGCAAGCGCGCCAGGGTCTCGGCATAGTTGGCTATGGCCTCGACGGTGCGCTCAAGTACCGCGCCGCTCAGGGCGTCGCGTACGGGGGTTGCTATCGGCATAGAAAGCCACGCGCGTTGACCGCGAGCAAGCTGGTCGGGAACGTCCGACGCGAGGATCGGGAGTACCCCCGGATCGTCGCGAAGCTTGTGATGAAACGCGACCTCTTGCCGGAAGCGTGCGTATGGCTCGGACTCGACTCTGCGAGAGCGCAGCACCTTCAGCGCAACGGGGGCATCGTCATCACGGCGGGCCACCCAAACCTCGCAATTGCCACCCAGTCCGAGGACCGACTCGACCGTGTAGTCGGCAACTCGATCACCAGGTTTCAGGATGGGCGGCGGTGGCATTCAGCAGAATGTAGTCTGCGCAACCTGCGGCGCCTCGCGGGCTATCTGAGCAAAGTGGCACGAGTCGCTCGTGCAGCCCATCGGGCCTGTCGGCTCAGGACCCGTCACGATTCCACGCGCATCATCAGGATGTGTGCCGACTAGTCGCTCATCGCGCGCTACGGGCTGACCGCGAGCGAGGAACGTTCTGGTGAGGTGCAAGTCGGGACGACCGAGCTGCGCGCCAGTCTGCCAGTGACACCACTGCACCACTACTACGCGGTACTGGACCAGATGTTCACCGCGCGGTCCGCCCTGAACGACCGCACGCCGAGGACGTGCGACCTCGCGGGCGCACGCCTGTGCCCACGCGAAGGCTGCCTCGGGCAGCTCGGTCTCTGCAGCTTCCGCCAGGCTTGAAAGCGTCGCCTCGGTCACCGCGACAACGATAGTTCGCTTCGCGGCTGCCGGTTGCGCCGCTGAGGCTCACGCCGGCTAATGATGAAGATCGCAACCGCTCGCAGTCCTCGACCGCTGAGCCTGCTGTTTTCGTCCTGGCGAAGCGTAAGCGGCGCCGACGAGTACGCGCTGATTCATGCGTCGGCTGCTCCCAGCATCTCGCCGTACTCTGCCTCTAGCTGCTCTCGCGCGTCGTGGGCGTGACGGTGAGCTTCAAACAAGTGGACGTAGGTGTCCCAGGTAGTCGAGGTCTTCGTGTGCCCGAGCTGGCGGGAGACGAATTGCACATCGCGACCCTGGGCGATCAGGATTGAGGCGAAGGTGTGTCGTAGGCAGTGGAATGTCACGTCTTCCAGGTTCGCGCTTTTGCGGGCGTCGTGGAAAAGGTCGAGCAGGGCGCCCCTGTAGGTCATCGGCCGGCGCGGCACGGAACTCTGGAAGACGAAATCGGTGTCTGTCGAGAACTCTTCGGCGAGGCGGCGTCGGCGCAGGAGCTTTCCAAGAGTTTCCATCAGCACGATGTCGCGTTTGGCTGCCTTCGTCTTGAGGGGAACTCGCTTGCCCTGACGGCTGAGCTGGAACCGCACATGGATCACTCCCTCGGTGAAGTCGATGTCACCCCATTGGAGGGCGAGGACTTCCATCACTCTCATGCCTGTGAATAGTGCGGTTGCGATGATCGCGAGTGCCGGCCCGGCGTGCTCAAGCAGTCTGTCCATCTCGTCGCGGGAAAGGAACCGTTGGCGGGGTTCTCCGGCGCCTGGGCGCTCGCGGGGCAGCAGCTTGTCGGCTGGACTGGCGGCGATGATGTTGTGACGCGCCGCATATCCGAAGACGCCTCTTACAGCCATCCAGCGTGCGCGGATTGTCCATGTCGATGCTTTGAGCTTGCGCTGCTTGCGGTGCCAATCGACAAGGTCGTCGGTCGTCATGGACCGGATGCGTCGGTGTCCGTACTCGGGGATGAGGTGCAGCATCACGCCGATTTTGTATGCCTCAAGCGTGCGCGGGCGTAGCTCACCGATCTCGACAAGGCCTTCGATGTATCGCAACCATGCGAGCGCTACCTCCTCGACCTTCTCTTTGCCGCCTGTCTCCGGGACACCGCCGGAGCGGACTTCCACGGCCCAGGCGTCGCGCTCGCGGCGGGCCTCCATGAGGCCGACCTCGCCTATCGTCTTCCACTTCGCCTTGCGCGCGCCTGGCGATGTTGCGCAAGCGATGTACGTCTTGTCGATTCGGTAGAGGCCTCGCTCTATGCGTATCCGCTCGCTACGCGCCATCAGTTCGCCTGCCTCAGCGACGTGTGCGTGCGGAGAGGCTCAGCAGCACCGCGTCCAGCTCTTGGCGGTGGTAGATCTTTCGCTTGCCGCCGTGCGCGGTGAACGTGCCGTCGGCGCTCAGCTTGCGAAACGTGCCTGCGGGCACTCTCGTGTACTCGACGGCTTCCTCGAAGGTCATCCACGGCGAACCCTCATACAGGGCTGCAAGCTGGTCGGCGATCTGCTCGGCAAGCCGCGCAGCGAGGCTACACGCCAGGGCGTCGAGGAGGGCGCCGGGGATCTCGATCGGTCGTGCGTCATCGTGTTCGATCAGACCAGACCCGGGCGGTGATCTCAAGGGTCTGGCAGCAGGACGCGGCCGGGTCGCCTGATTGCAGGGCCGACGGGCTTTCTTGGTCTGCCCAATCTGGCGTGCAGAGGCCATTTTCAACGGGCCTTCCGTGGGTTGAAGATTCATGCTGAGCCCGTGGGCTTGCGGAAGACGAGCACGTCCTCGTGCGCTACGACGTGGGCGCGTTCGCCTCGTGCGCGCATCCGGCGGGCGTGCAGCGTCTGCCAGAACGACGGGCGCATCACGATCTCGCTGTCGCGGACGGTGGCGAGCATGCCGATGATGCGCTGCCAGTAGCTCAGGCCGAGGTTCTCGCAGAGCGTGATCGTGTCGCCGCTCAGGTTGTGCAGCGTGCCGCCGGAGCGCATGTCCTTGGTCACGAGCACGAGGAACCCGCCGGGCTTCAGTACCGTCGCGCACGCTTCGTACACCTCTGCCATCGCGGCGATGTAGGCGCGTCCGCGAGCGTGTCCGAGGTTGGTCTTGTCGGTGCTGTAGTTGGTCGTATCGACGCGGCGGATCGGCCCGACGCCGCTGACGAGGTTCGCGGTGGATACGTCCGCGACCTCGCAGGCGTAGGGCGGCGAGGTGAGTATCAGGTCAACGCGGCCGTACGCTGTGGGTACGTGGGTGGCGAGGAGTCGGGGGAGGTGGCGTGCGTCGCCTTCGATGACCTGCACGGGCGAACTCGCGCCCTGGTGTTGGGCGTGTTCGATGTTCGCGCGAGCGAGCGTCGCCCATCTGGGCTCTAGCTCGGTCCCGAGCGCTCGGCGGCCGGTGTGGATTGCCTCCACGAGTGTTGTGCCGATCCCGCACATCGGGTCAAGGACGAGGTCGCCGGGGTCGGTGTATGCCTCGATCGCTTGACGGGCGAGTGCGGGGAGCATCTTGCCGGGGTGACGGTTTGACTCGGGGAGGTAGCGGCCGTGGCGCTGCCACTGGCTCGTCGTCTGTGCGCACGGCCAGATGGCGAGCGGAAGATCGGCGGTGCGATAGGGCGCACGGGTTCGTGCCCGTGCGTGGCGTCGCGGGTGTTGCGGTGTCGCCGGGCAGCCTTGGTCGGGCGCGCGGCGGGTTGAGAGTGGGCGTGTGGTTGTCCTCTGCGGGTGCATCTGTGGTTCACCTTTCAGTGGTTTGGGTGGGTGTGTTGTCGAGCCAGTTCGTGAAGTGGTCTGGCTTGTCGGCTGGGATGAAGATCGGCGCGAATGGGCCGCGTGCGGTTAGCTCGGGGAGCGTGGTGAAGGCGATGGGGACGGTCCCGTAGCGGCCTTGTGAGGGGTCGGAGCGGTACAGCGCGATCGTCTTCTGCACGCGCCTTCGCGCCGCTGCCGGGGTTTGGTCGGCGAGCACGACCAGCACAGCGGGAAAGGTGCGGTAGTAGGTCCGCCACAGCGGCCCATCCGGGGTGTCCTTGGCGATGCTGTAGTGGTTGAGCTGGGCGTAGCGCGCGAGCTTGGTCGCTAGCTGCTCGTGCGGGATCGTGCCTCGGTCGAGCTCGATGAACCGCTGGTTCAGGATCAGCGATTCATCTGGCGTGGCTTGCAGGTAAGAGAGGAGCGCGTCAGCGATCAACAGGTGCGTCCCGTTACGGCCACGTCCAGCGATGTAGGGGTGTGCGATCTCGTGCCGCCAGGAAAGCGGGCCGCAGTCGTCCCCCGCACGTTCGCGGGCGGCCTTCACGAACGCGATCCCGGTGTCGTTGACCGCGAGGGTATGCGCGCGCAACGGGCCTGCCGCTTGGGCGGGTGTGGTGACTCGCCGCCGGGGCTCCGCGAGCGTGCCGGCCGCGTGGATCGTGTCTACGCCTTGTCGTGTGAGGAACCACAGCCCGCTACCGCGTGGCCCATTCACCCGTTCCGCGAGCCCACCTCCGGTGAGTTGCGCAAGGACGAGGCGTGTCCACCGTACCGTCGAGCTTGGGGTGTGCAGCGCGTGGACTTGACGCGCGGTGAGCAGCCTGTGTTGGTGAAGGCTCTCAAGCACTTCGACCGCGACCGTGGGGAGCGCCCGAAGCTCGGGCGGTGCTTGCCGGATACTCATGCCATGCTCTCGGGGTCGGGGAGCCTTGGCATCGCGGAGCGTTCCGGCTCGCTCGCCTTCTCGGTGCTGCTGGCCTTGGTCGTGAGGTGCGCGCGGATGCGCTCGTCGAGCGTGTCTAGCGCCCGGATTGTCTCTTGCGCGTTGGCGCGGCCGGATGCTTGGTCGATCGTGGGTTGTATGTGTGGGACTTGCCCGGGGTGATGGGCGTCGGCGAACAGGTCCGTGACGGCCAGGTTCTCGAACTGGAACGGTCGGGTTAGCTCGCCGTGGTGGGTGGCCTGTGCGATGAATGTCCAGCGTGGTAGTCCGGTGATCGCGTTCGCTGGCGGATCAGAGGCCCACTCGCGGGCGATGAGCGCGGCGGCGTGCGCGTTCAGCGCCGTCGCGATCAGGTGCGAGCGGTTGGTAGTCAGCGCGTTCAGCGTCGCGCTCGTCAGCCGCTCGGGATTCTGGTTCAGGAGGGTCGCGCGGACTCCGTACTTCGCTGTCTGCTCCAACAGCGCGGCGAGGTTCCCCGACGATGCACCGTCGTAGGTCTGGACCTCATCGAGGAAGACGTAGAACTCGCGGCGGCGCTCAGGTGGTATGTGCGCGCGGCCCTTCGCGGCGTGCAAGAGGTCGAACACGAGGAGGTTCGCCAAGAGCCGGTCGCGGGCGCCTCCGGCGCCGGGGCACGCGAGCACGATCCGTCCTTCGTTCATCGCCTTGGCGATGTCATAGGTCGTGTGCTGGGAGCCGAGCAGCGCGGCGAGCTGCGTGGATGAGCGCAGCCGGTCGATCAGGTTCGTGACAGGGGTGATCGCCTCCTCGGCCATCCGTGGGAACCGCTCTGAGAAAAACTGGCGGCGCGGAACGGAGAGGTACGGCAGGACGGCGGCTAGCCACTCGGGGTTGCCGAGCAGCGTCGGGATTTGGAAGATCGTCGGCTGCAGGTCGGCTGGCAGGGCTGTCGATAGCTCGATCAGTGCGGCCGTGGCCTGTGTCGTGAGGGTGAGGGCGCGGTTGTTGCGCTCGCCCCATTGGAGCGCGGAGGCGAACGAGTCAACGATCGCCTCGACCCGCCGCTCCCTGCCGTCGTCGGATAGGCCACATGCGGCGAGCAGGTTCCAGCCGGGTTGCCCCTCGCGCGAGCGGGTGCCGACCAAATCAAGCTCGATGATCCGGCCGGCTAGCTCGGGCTCGGTGAGGCAGCTCTTGATCCGCCGGATTGCGTCCTCGTGCGGGTCCAAGAACATGCCGCCGTGCCCGGAGCGAACCAGGCTCAGGAACTGGGTGATCGCAAGCTCGGTCTTCCCCCACCGGCTACGCCCAGCGGTGTAGGTGAAGAACGTGTCCGCGAGTCTAAGTCCGACGATCCGGTGCCCCTGCTCGCCTATCACGCGGCCGAGCGGGAGCACGTCGCGCTGCCCGGTGTACTCGGGCAGGTTGCGTGGTGGCGGGTAGACCGCGGCGCCGAGGCGCAGCACGTCCGGTGCGGCGCAGTTGATCGTGGGAGGCTTCAAGAACCCCGCGACCTCACGAGCGCTCACAACGCCTTGACGTGCCGGGCGGAATAGCCCGGTGTCGATCCGCCGGTCAAACCACGCCCGGCGGCCGGGAAGGTCGGCGCCGAGGAACGCGAGACCAAGCAGCCGGACACCGACGACACGGAACGAGTTGGCGGCGGCCCAGGCATCGAAGCATCCGAGTAGCCCTTGCAGGCGTTCGGCGGCGATGCCCTTCACCGGGGCTTGGCAGCGCACGAGGACCTGTAGGTGAAACAGCGGCTCGTTTTGGAGCACCTTCGCTGCGATCTGCTCGCGCTGCGCTCTCTGCTCCACAACATCGGCCGCCGGCTGACGCCCGGCCTGCCGGCCCCCGCCGAGTACATCCAGCACCCCGCCGCTGGCGTAGGGGACAGTCGGGTTCTCGTGGCGGGCCTGTCGGAGTAGCCGGCGCCGCAGCCGTCGCCGCGCCCCGGCAGTGCATGGCAGAAGATCGACCGCGACCTGCGCCCGCTCACGCGAAGGGTCAAGGCCCGCGAGTGCCCGCGCGAAGCTCTGAAGCGGATCGGGGTCGAGCGCGAGGTGCGCCAGCGGCTCGCTGCTTGACTGCGCGAGGCGAAGCTCGGCGCGCATCACACACCCTCCCTCTCTGATTCGGGGCTCGGGGTCGGCGCGGCGGACCTGTACCCGGTCGTAGTTGCTGAGCGCCGAGCGGATCGCCGGCAGGGCGCGCTCGGGCACCACGAGCGAGTAGCGCATCGCCCCGTCGCGGCTGCCATCGAGCAGCACCCGCACGGCGCTCGCGCGAGGGTCAAGCCAGCCGCCGACGAGCCGTCGCACGCGGGACAGTTGAGCGGCACAGCGAAGCACGCCGTCAAGTGTCGGTGCGAACGAGTCGGGGGCGAGCACGACGAGCCGCACACGCCGGGCAAGCGAACGACGAGTCACGACGACACGACACGTGAGCGCCGCTAGCAACGCCACGCCTACTGGGACAGCTACATACGCAGTGAGCGCTTCGGCGTGCTGGACGACCCATGCGGGCAGCGCACGGTTACGCAGCAATGCGAGCAGGGTCAGCACTCCCACGACAGCCACCAGCGGCCGAGCGTCCTGTGAGGGGCGGCGAGTCACAGGGAGTTACCAGTACAGATAGATATCTCGAAAAACGCGAAGCCGCGCGATCCCGCATAACCAAGCGGGAAACCCGCGATCCACTCGCGGCGCGGGGTGAACCGCAGCCGGAACGGCAGTTGGAACCACACCCGGAACCACAGGAGGAACTCGTGGTGAACAGTCATTCCGCTCGCTTGCCGGGCGCGCTGGGCGGCTGTGCGTACCCGTAGATAGGGGCGGCCTCACCCGCGCCGGTCGCACGGGCGGGCTGGAAGGGGCCGACGACAGCGACATGGTTTGCGTAGTTGCCCTCGATGGTCGTGATCTGCCCGTCGGGGTAGACGCGCTGCACGATCCCAACGTGCGCGCTTTCACTCGGCCCGGCGCCGTAGAAGACGGCATCACCCGGCGCGGGTCTCGCGCTCGGCGGGAGGACCCTGCCGCCATGTTCTCGCGCCCAGGTGTAGAGCGATCCCGAGTAGCCGTAGGTGGCGGTCGCTCCGGGGAGCGGCACCCCGGCGTGCTGCCAGACCCACGCTGCGAACAGCGAGCACCACTCCTCGCACGGCCCGTAGATAGTGCACTGCGATCCTTCGGGGTGCTCGCCTTGGCCGATCTGGCTTTCAGCGACCCGGACGATCTGCGAGCTGGAGGCCGCTTCGGGGGTGAACGTGCTCGCGCTGCATCCGCTGGTCGATACCGGCTGTGAGAGCGGTGGGCTCGTCGGAGTTGGGGAGCCGGTGCCGGTGAACCCATATTGCACCGCGCGGGCCATCACCTCGTCCGCGTAGCCCACGGTGCTGTCGGCGCACGCCCCGTAGTAGTGACAGGCGGCCTGCCGGTATTCGGCATAGCTGCCGCCGGTCGCGGGGGCGCCCATGTCTTCGCGGAGAATCCTGGCGGCGGTGTAGATCGCGTCCGCTGGATCGTTGATGTTTGGTGCGTGGCTGGGGTGAGCAGAGACGCCGTAGCGTTCCCACAACGTCGGGCCGGCGCCGGGACTGCAAGCGCTCCCCCGGACGTAGGCGATCTGCATAGGCCCGGCGCACCCTGAGCTGTTAACGCCGGCGCAGGTTTCGTTGTTGCACTCCTGCGCCCCGATCGACGCGAGGAATGACCAGTCGATATCGAACTTGCTCCCGGCCTCTTGGTAGAGGCGCAGCCGTTCGGGCGGGATGTTCTGAAGCGCGTAAGCGGAAGGGATGGGTCCGGTGGACGTGAGCGCCGGTTCGCTAGTGGGCTCACAGCCGGTGAAGCTCGCTCCGAGCACGGCGACGGCGATGCCGAAGATCGCGAGCAGCGCGAGGCCCGTGCTGCCTGCCCCGGCCGCGAGCCACCAAAGCACCTTGCCGGACGGCTTGCGCATCACGCGCCTTCCAGTCCCGTGACGAGCAGCCGCCCGCCTTCAGATGCGAGGACGAGCCCGACCGAGTAGTCGACCAGACCACCGTCGTTGACCACCGCGCTCACCGCGACCTCACCGGCCGAGGCGGCGGCGAGGTGCAGCGATAGGACTCGTGGGCGGCGCGCTCGCGCTGCTGGCGGGACACGCGGCGGGTGCGCCTGAAGGGAACGGATCAGCGCCGGGGTGGCGTCCTCGATCTGTCGCGCCGAGGTGCGCCCGTACACGTAGCCGAGGTAGCCCGCGAGGAAACGCTCGGCTGTCAGCTTCGCTTCGGTCGCAGACGCGCTCGTGAGACTCTCGGCGGCGGCAGGTGGTCGGCTGAGCGGCGTGCTCGGGGCTGGGTAGCGGGCTTGACTGGCGGGCTGCGTGAGCGCCAGCAGCACCGTGACCGCTCCGAGGATCACGACGACAGCGGCCATCGCGGTACGGCGCTCGTGCTCGGCGATCGGCCGGTCGCGCTGCCGGCGCATCCACGCGGCCGTGCTCATCGCCGGTGCTCCAGTAGCGCGGCGAGTCGATTGCGGGCGGCGTCGGCGTGCTTCGGGTTGGGGTCGATCCCGAGGTATTGGCGGCCACGGCGAACCGCGACGATCCCGGTCTCCCCGGTGGAGCAGAACGGGTCAATCACAAGACAGCGCCCCCGCCCGTCTTTGTGGGTGCAGGTCGCCTGCCAGCGCTTACACCGTTCGGTGTGCTTGAACGGCGCTCCGCACACCCCGCACGCACACGGGACGGTGCTCGCAACAATGCACCACTCGATCACCTCTCCTGGCGGTATTCCGGCGGCGCCGGGCGAAGGAACGCACCACGCGCGGCGGGGCCTTGGGCAGGCCTGGCAGCCTCGCCCTGGTCGCTGCGCGACGGGATACCGAGCGCACAGAGGGCTTTGAGGTGAGCCGGCTCCCGCTGGGGCGGGTGGGTGAAAGAGAAAATCGGGTTGCTTGGTGAGCAGCAGGACCCCTCTTGGGATCGTGCTCGCGGGGCGCGGCTGAACCCAACGGGTGGCCTTGAGAGCATCCTTCAGGTGATGGGAGTTGCCTCCCCTGGTGAGCGCGAGCCAGAGCGTCCCGTCGGCGCGGAGTACCCGGTGAACCTCATCGAGCACCGCGAGTAGATAGGGGACTGGGGCGTCTCGCCTGGGGCTGGTGACACAGGTTTGCGCCCACTGGTCGGGTAGCTCACTCAGGAGAGTGAGCGGGTCTGTCTGTTCAATGCGGAAGCTCATGCGGGCTCCTCCGGTGTGTCGGGTGGTGTTGAGTCGGGATCAGGCGATCCGCCTAGACCGTTGAAATGAATCTCGACGTGGGGCGGCTGCGGCGGTTCAGGTGGTTTTGGTGGCTTGCGACGCCGCGCCATTTGTGTGAGGCGCGTGGCGTAGTAGAGGGTCTGTAGGCGGCTGTTGCCATCGCGCCCTGCGTGGGGGCCGGCGGTCGCCGTCAGCAAGTCGCTTGTTAGCCGCTCGCGCTGGATGAACACCATCCACAGGAACGTGGCCTGGAGCACGAACGCAAGCAGCCATCCGAGGTTTGAGGTGGCATCCGCGAGGGCTTGACTGACCGCGAGCGTTACCGCAAGGATCAGGCTGTAGATCACCTTCCGCGCGAGGTAGCCTGCGAGCTTGCCCAGCCACGCGCGGAAAAAGTCGTGACCGCGCCCGGGGAATATCCCAATCAGCAACGCGACCGGCGCGAACGAGAGCAGCAGGAGTAGTAGGAGCTGCGCGAGTATCACCCCGAGCGCGAGCGCACCCAAGAGCAGAAACGCGCCGACCTCACCGAGCAGAATCACGATCGAGAGCAGCAGGCGCTGGTACTGGCCGCCCTTGCCCATCGCTTCGGCGGCGGGCTCATCCGCCTTCCCGAGCGTGTAGCTGCCGTTGCCCTTGCCGGGGTCAGACGACGGGAGGTCCCCGGTGTCGCCCTTTTCGAGCGCTTCGTGCTCGCTGTTACGCGCCTTCGACTGGAACGGGTAGGCGAGAAAGTGTGAGGCGTACTTGTTGCGGTTGTTTATGCACGTCTTCCCCTGCGCGTGGACTTCGCTGCCTGCTTCAAGCTGGGAGGCAAGCTGAGCGTCCTGCCCGGCGTTCCCGCTCAATGGGCGAACAGCGACCGACTTCGATCCGCTGGTGCAGTGCTCGATCCCTCCAAACTCAAGGACGGTCCACGGGTCCAGCACCAGCAGCGAAAAGAGCTGGTTACTCGCGGCGGTCTTGGCCTGCTGTTCGTTGCCGATACTGCCTTGGCTAGTGAGTGACAGCAGCGACGTTGAAAGCTGGTTTGACAACCTGCTCGCTGGGGCGATTGTCCGCTGCGGCTGTGTGACTATCCCGATCGCCAGCACGCAATACAAAAGGGAGACAGCGAGCGCGCCGGCCGTCTCGGTGTAGCGGCGCTGCACAAGGGCCTTCCACATCGCCCAGCACCCGGCGAGCACGATCGCGGCGACGAGCCACGGCGCACCGAACGTGTTGGTGTAGAGATTGTGGATCGCGCTCGCAACGGGTGTGAGCGCACCGGAGCCGGGGGTGCCGTTCCCGTTAACCAAATCTAGGTTAAACGCAAACGCGAAAAGGATGATCACCGCGTTCGCCAAGAACGAGGTAATGAGCCAGATGACCTGCGCGATAAAGAACGCGATCAGCGGTGGCACACCGGACACGTCAACGCCGCTGAACACCCCGACGCTGACTCCGGGGAAGTATTGGTCGAGCTGATAGTTAGCAAGCGGGTAACGGCCTACCAACCCACCCGATGGGAGCTGCGGTGCGGGGCCGATGTTGCTGTAAACGTCATTCGCCCCGGCGGGCGGGCCCGCGAGCAGCACGAGTCCTACCGTCAGAGCGAGTAGGAGCGCGAGCCGGCGCCGCCGCGTTGAGGTGAGACGACGTAGGGCGTGGAGAATGGTGGGCTTCATGCCTCGCTCTTTCCGGGTTGTTGTGGGGTGGTCGCGAGCGTTTGCAACAGGTGCGGGTAAACGAGGTCGATCTGCACCTCGCCTACGCGGCCATGCAGGTCGCGCATGAGGCAGCGCCCGGCACGGAACTCACGGACCCGGCCGACTAGCTCGCGGGTGGGCTCAAGGCCGATGAACCGCAGAGCGGCGCTCGCTGCGTCGTCGGAGTCCTGGCCGAAGACGAACACGACACCGATCAGGTCCGAGAGGTCTCCGAGGTCACCGATGCGGTGAGTGCCGAGCAGGAGGGTCGCGTTGAACGCGCGGCCCAACCTAACCAAGCGGTTGATGATCTGCCGCCCTTGCGGGGAGGCGAGCAGGAACCAAATCTCGTCAAGGCCGACGACCTTGTGCCGCGAGCGATCTTGTGAGATCAACTGGAGGGCATAAGCCGCGACCAGTGAAAGCGTGGCGACGGACACCCGCTCGGCGCGGGTGTAGGTGTCACGCGCTGCCGATGGTTCGGGGAGCGAAAGGCCGGGCATACGGATCGTCGTGACCGGGCGGTCAACCTGAATGTCTGCGCTCTCACCGCCGCCGAACCCGAGCCGTGCGAGGCCGAAGTCGCGGATCACTTCCAGCGCTTCGCCGGCCTCGCGTGCGGTGGCGCGCTCGCTCGCTCCCAGTAGCTCGACTACACGCAGGAGACTTCGTGAGCCCTCACGCACGGTGTCCTTGACCGCAAGCGAAACGGCGTTCTCCCACGCCGCCGTGTTGCCGGGCAAAAGCTCAAGCAGATACGAGCAGGCAAGTTCCTCGCGCAAGTCCTCGAGGCCGATCGCCAGCGGGTCGAGCTTGCCCTGCTGCGCCGGGTCGCCGGAAAGCTCAAGCACCTGCACGCGCCCCTCAAGCTCGGGCAGCAGGTGAAGCGCATGGTCGGGCTTCGGGTCGAAGTCCACCACGAGCGACCCGCGACGCTCGGCGGCGTACTCGATCGTCTCCGCCGCAACCGTCTTCCCGGATCCCAAGGTGCCGATCAAGAGGACTGCTGAGGCGCGGTCTTCGCGGGGTGCCTGCGTCGGATCGAACCTGACCGGCAAGGGTGCGCCGGTCGGGGTGTACCCGAGGTACGGGCCGCGTTGGGAGCCGACCATCCGGCTCCCGGTCGGGATCAGCGCTCCGAACTGCTCGACGGTGAGCTGTTGGGTGTAGTCGCGCATCACACCCACCCGTCCGGTCGTGGCAAATGGTCGAGCCAGAACTGGTGCTGCAATCCGGCGGGGCGGTGCAGGGTGATGTCGCCGTACTGCTCTTTGAGGACGGCAACCCTGCGCTCTAGCTCCTCCTCCGTGACTGCGCCGAGCGCGAGCCCGATCTGCGTGTAGAGCATTGGCGGGTGCCCGCCTGCCTGTAGCTGAGCCTCGTACTCGCGTGCCAGAACTCGGTCGGCGCCGGCCATGAGGCTCGGGCCGTGCGCGGCACCCTCGACCTGCTCGTTATAGGCGTGCTCAACGTCAGCGATTCGCTTGCGGACCTGCGCGAGCGCCTGCCTGTTACCAAGCCACTGCGCGTGAAGGCACGCATCGACGGGAAACCCAACAGCCTCCAATGGGGCGAACAGGGCCTCGGCGGTAGCGCCGGGAAACTCCGGTGCATCAGCGAGCGCGCCGAGCGCGAGCATCGCCTGATAGCAACGCCCTTGCTCACCATCCACCACGAGCATCTGCTTTTGCTCAGTGATCGCGGCGTTCGCGCAGCGCTGGAGATCGTGGCCCAGCGGTTGAAACGCCGCGCCGCCGCCGGGAGCCGAGACAATGAGCGCGTCGGGCTGCCAATGGCGGTCAAGCTCCGGCTCGCTCACCCCGCGACACGCGGCGCGGCGCAGCAGCCATTGAAGCTCGGCGGTCCTCGCGCGCCGCGCTCCGATCACACCATTCACTCGCTCATACACGCGCTGCTCGCGGGTGGCGAGTTCCGCGAGCTCGCCGGCCGGGATTGGCGAGGCCGACCCGATCCCGGCCAGCTCCTCGACACGGCGGCGGACACGATCGACGCTGCGCACGAGCCCCGACCCGACACCTGTAGGTCGGTTGCCGGCGAGCGAGACAGCGAGGTACACCTCCGGGGTGTGCGAGCCAAGTTCATGTAGCCGCCGCTCGTGCCCGGCGAGGAACGCCCGCCACGCATCGGCGCTCTGGTGGCGGTCATCGAGCAGCCGTTCGGTGTGAGCGACGTACCGCTCGGCCGGGTAGGCGCGGTTGACGCGCCACAGTGAGAAGTCGGCGGCGATCGTATGCGCAAGTCGTTGTAGGCGGCGCTGTAGCGACCACTTCTCCCCGGTGGGGAGATACGGGTAGGAGGTCATCGCCAGCCGGTACAGACCGGCGGGCTCGCCACCACGCCCGAGGAGCACGTTGCCGTGCGCGTAGCGCAGCGGGAAGCTCATCGCCGGACCTCCGCGACCTGGCCGTCTGCGAGCTCGATCACTTCGGCAAGCCGCTCGCCCTTGCGCAGCCGGTGTCCCTCGGCGTGCCTGACGATCAGCCGGCCACGACCAGGGATCACGGCGACCGGGCGGGCAAACACGAGCCGCGCCGGGCCTCGCACCTTCCCGTGGTGAAGCACGGGCGCGTGCTCATCCGGGGCGACCCAGACCTGCGGCGCCCACACCTGCGCCTCGCCATCCACGGAGATAGCGCGGTCAAGCGAGCGGCGAGCAGCGCGCGCCCGCAGCGAAAGCAGCGAGGTCAGATAACGGTGTGCGGGCCGCCCGTCAGGAGAGGCCTGCCCGGCAAGACTGGCGACCATGCCGGGCGCGACCAGCAACCGCAGCGGCCAGTCAAGCCACCCCAACACCACCCCGGCGAGCAGCGTCGCTACGAATCCCGCGAGCGCACCCATGAGCGCACCGGGCCAGCCGTGCGAGCTTGCGCCCAGCAGGCCACCGATCGCGCCAAGCACGACCGCCAGCACGATCGAGCGCTGGCTGAGGACAAGGATCGCCACAAGTGCGGCGAACGCCCAGCCAAGCCACTCAAGGGGTACGCCGCCTGGGACAGGCAGGCGCCGACCGTCGATCTGATAGATACGCCGGTCGGGCCTGAATATCCGCTGGTATGAGCGGATCGTGTGTCGAGAATCACTCATCGCCATCAGTCCCCTGGCTCACCCGAAGACCTGTTTGCCGATGCCTTCAGCGGCTTTGGCGATATCAGACGGCGCGAACACCATCCACGCGACCACGATCGCCGCGAACAAGAACACCGCTAGCTCGGTGTAACGCCGGTTTAGGAGAAACATCAAGCTGATGACGCCGACGATCCCGCCGTAAAGCTCTCCCGCGTAATGCTTGAGAAGGCCACCGACGTTCGCACCAACATCGTTACCCGCCGCGAGAGCGGCGGCCGGGAGCAAAGCCACTGTGTAGATCGCCAGCAAACAGCACAGACCGATACGCCGTATGTGTGACATGCAAATCACTTCCTCTGCGCTCGCGAGGTTCCGGTGCTGATCGGCTGTGTAACCGTCACACCGCTTGTCGTGGTGGGCACGCGGGAAGCGGTGTCGAAGTAGGAGGCGATGCCGCGAACCAGCAGCAGCAGCACACATCCCCACAGCAGCACACGACCCGCGAAACGCGCCAGCCGATTAGCACTTTCGGCCTGGCTTTCACTAGTTGTCGTCCTACGGAAAACAGTCATAGGGCGACGGTAGACGGCACATGCCCTAACAACCACAAGCGCACATCATGTGAAAGCAATTGCTTACATCAAATATGAAAGCAAGCGCTTTCATAAGCAGCCTGCGACAGCCCGGCGCGCATCGCTCTGATGCGGACCGGGCTTACAACCACGCTGGTGCGTGGCGTCTATGCGGCGAGCTTTACAACGTCGGCCAGCTCGTCAATCTGGCCGGTGATGCTTGCGAGAGCTTGGTCGAGAAGACGACAGGTCGAGAAGTCCGCTAGCGAGTAGTACACCGAAGTCCCGTCGCGCCTCCGCGCGACGATACCCGCCCGATGCAGGATGCTGAGGTGGCGTGAAACATTCTGTGGCGTACTAGGCACCTTGCTAGACAAGTCCTGCACGGTGCTCTCGTGCTGTTCGAGCAGCACCAGGAGCTGCACACGAGTAGGGTCAGCGAGAAGTGCCAAGCGACTTGTAACCAAATCGACCACGGACTCTGACCAAGCCGGACTCATCCTAAGACCCCTAACGACCTAGATAAGCGAACTGTTCTGTATTACCGACCTGTCGCGGTGGGACGGGACGGTCGAAACCGACGGGCGGTGTCCCACTGGGACGCTCCACCGGCTGACTGGGCCGCTTTACGACAGTGGGCAGCGCTTCAGTACCAACCCGAGCCGCATATGCAGTGTGCTGTTGATGCCGACGCTGCGGTCCTGCATGGGGATGGTGCGCTCGTGGCATGTGGGTTGGCGGTTGTGGATGGGGATAGTTCCGCCCGATGACGACCACGGCGAGCAAGAGCACGATCAGCACCCCTGCCAAGCACACCGGCCATCGGGTCGCCAACCATCCGGCATTGTTCACCGCAGTCGCGGGTGCTGAGGGTCCCGACGGGTTCGCCTGCTCCCCTACGCTTGACGGTGACTCACTTGGCGGTGGACCAGCAAGAGGATCATCGTCAAACCACTCGCTCTCAGAAAACGGGTCCATGCTTGTTAATGCGAGCATGGTGGCCGGAGAGACAACGAATACGCAGCCATTGGGGTTACACACCTACGCCCACCGTGATGACGGCGGGCGTAGTCTGAATCCGGGCCGCGCCAGTGCGGCTGGCAAACAGTGTCAGCGCTGCACGGTCACTCGTACCGGCTTGCTGTGAGTGCTGAGGAACGGGTAGCCGGCGTTCGGGACCGTTGCTGCCCTAAAGAGGTAGGACACGCCAACCCCGAGGGAGAACACGTATTTGTACGCCCATCGCCCTTTGCTATTTGTCGGCAGTACTTCGATGGTGCGCCACCGGCCGCCGTAGAAAATCTCAATTTGCACCGACTCACCGCCAGCGGGCACATAGCCACCTGCGAGCTGGCCGGTGAACACAACCGTCCGCCCGAGCCGGGCTAGGCGCGGTGCGTGCATCGACACCGCGCCTTGGACGTTCTCGTGAAAGTCGAGGGTCGAAGCCGGCATGGTGTCCAGGGAGTGCGAGTAGAACGCGACCTGTAGTAGCCGCGATGGTCCTGCTGGAGCCTTGATCGACCATGAGCCATCGGCGCCGGTGGTAGTGCTCGCGGCTTGGGTCACGGTGGACGAGCCGTTGATCTGCTGTAGGAGCTTCACCTGCGCGTCCTTGACTGGGACGCCCGTTGGACTCGTAAGACGGCCTGAGAGAGTGACCGCCGAGTGGCCGAGAGCCCGTGTGAGCGCGCTGGCCTCGTGTGCCGTCGTCGCGAGCTTCGCGGCTTCATCACACGGACTGCCGTTGCACGGGCCCCTTTCCGGGACCACTGTGGCGGCAGCGGAGGGCACGCTGGATGTAATGGGTGGGCCGGTAGTCGAGGCGAGCTGGTTTGTGACCGTGATCGTCTTTTGGTAGACGGTGCTTACATGGCCGGCGGCGTCTTCGACATCGACGGCCAGATGATGTTGACCATTGGAGATGCTGGATGTGGAAACTTCGAGGCTTACGCCCGTTTCCTGCGGACAGGGCTGACGCCAACGGAAGTTCAGTGCTTTGTAGTAGGTGCCGTTCGCGACGCACTTGCCTTCGTTGAGGTTGGGCGTACCGGACCACACAGTCTGTTCGTCGATCTGGGCTACGACGCGGTAGACGCCCGGACCCTGCGTGTCTTGCGCGTTGAACGCGAGGCTTGCGCTGCCGCTCACAGGAGCGCTGCCCGCGAGGCTGCCGGCGAATCCGCTCGCTGTCGGCGTCGATTCGTTCTTGAGCATGATCGTGGCGCTAATGATTGCCAGTTCGGCGTCCCTGGCTTTTGGGCAGGCGCTATCGCCGGATTCGGGAAGGCACGTTGCGCCCGCGAATAGCTGCCAGCCGCCGGCATGGGTGATGTTGATTGTCCGTTCTTCGGTGTTCGCGCATAGGGTGCTGCAGTTGAGTAGTTCGTTCTCAAAGCTCAGTTCGTCTGCTGGCGTGGTGATATAGACCTTGCCGTGTGGCGCTTTCAGACGGACCTTGAGTACACCACCAGCGATGTAGGAAACCGGCGGCGTTTCGTAGATGAACATCGGCCCACTTTCAGGGGTCGAGTCGCTGTAGCCTTCATCGCGCATTTCCATCGCGCCACCGAGCTCCAGGCATGTGTCGATGTCCCCATTCACGGTCGGGTTGGGGTATCCGCCAGCCGATTCAGTCCGCCATCCTTCCGTAAAGGCGATTTCGTTACCTTCAGAGCAAGAGGTTTGCGCCCAGTAACCGGGGTGCCCGGAAGGGGCAGGTTCGCTCGTCGGCTGAACATCGCGGGCAACTGACGCAAGCGCGACCTGCGACTCGATGCACGGTGTCGCTAGTGCAAGGGCGAACATGAGCGCAACCACAGATGGGAAAGCGCTACGTGTGGGTTTGAGAGTCATTGTTTGGATTCCTTTCCAACGTGGCTTGCGCTCACTTGCCCAGGTAGTTCAGATTGCTACCGCCGCCGCTACGCGACGGTGGTGGCGATTCTTCGACATCCCCGGATGGGTGGGTGTTCGCTGTTACCGCGACAGGCTTTTGTGGGGCGCTGCCTCCGCCTGTACCTCCGCCGATCGCGAGATATTCGAGGTCCTGACTCGGCGGCGGCGTCGAATGGTGTTTGGCACGGGCCGGGGCGGCGGTGTGTGGAGCGGTTGGCGTCCGCGTGGAGGTCAGTCCGCCGGCAACGGTAGTCGGCCTGATGCTCGCTGCGGATGCGCTCGCAGCCGGGCGTCTGGCGACTTTACGATGGTGGTGGACGTGCGCAGGCGCTTCGAGGGAGTGGACGACTCGCGCGCCGACACCGGCACCCGCGATCACGATGGCGGAGGTCGCGGCGGCTGCCTTGACCAGCCCGCCGCCGCCAAGCACCCCCGCCGTACGCTCTGCCGTCGCGGTTCCGCTCGGGGTGCGGCCCGTCGAGAGCAAAGAGGTCAGTCGCTCGATCCAGCCGCCGTGTAGCTGGGCGGCGAGCATCGGCGGCGGCAGGAAAGCTGCGCTCGCGGCGCGCTGGAACTCACGGCCGCTCATCTCCCGCAAAAGGGTGGTGTAGGAGGACCGACAGCCAGCACACGCGGCGAGGTGAGCCCGCGCGATCTTCTCTTGCTCGGCCTCTGCGGTCCCGTGAGCGTGCGCGTGGATAGCCTGCTCGCGGTAGTCGCACAAACGCCCAGCGGCCGTGATCGCCGCGACCTGATCGAGCTTGCGCTGCGCACTACGCGACGCGGCGAGCACGGTCTTGATCGGCTCGCCCAAAGCCTTCGCGGCACGCTTGACGCCCAGGTTGTGCGTCGCCATCACCGCGACTACCCGCTGCTCGAACGGATCGAGCTGCGCCATGAGGTCGGCGGCCGTGGCGATCCGCTCACGCGCAGCAACCAAGTCGAAGGGCTCGCTGTCGTCGCTGAGCACGTCCGCGACGGGCTCGAAGTCCACCCGGCGGCGGGAGCCGACGTGCAGATCCCGGCGGCCGGAGCGGTACTCGACCAGCAGATAGCCGATCGAGGCCCAGAACGCCCCCTGTAGATGCTCCTCGCTACGGATCGGCTTGCTGGACATCACGACTAGGCCGATCGCCTCGTCCACGATCTCATCGCGGACATGCGCGGGCATCCCCGCCACGTCGCGCCGCCAGTCAAGGCGCTTGCGCAGCTCCGCGCGCTTGGCCTTCAAGGCGTGCGCAACCTCCTCCGGGGACAGCGCACCACGCTGGCCTGGAGCCCGCACCAGCCAGCGCGCGTGACCACGCCGCACCAGCGGCAGCCCGGCGGGCCGGGGGATCACGGCGGATTGAGCAGAAGGAGCCATCACCCCGTTAATGCGGGCTGGCGCCTCCGCGCGACAAGAAGTTTCGTCCAGGGGCAGGGAAGCCGTCGCCGACGACGGCCCCGTACCGGAGCGACGGCTGTTCCAGCGCATACGCGATCACGTCCCCTTTCAAGGACTATTCGGCAGGCCGGACTAGTGCTGTAGGCGCGCAACCCATCCTTCAGCAGGTCTACGGGTAGCCTCGGTGGCCTATGCGATCCTGACTTTCGACATGGCGAACCCACCGACCGACTCCGAGAAGCGCTTCGACTCCTACCTAGCCGTTCACGGCTACATCGGCGAGGGCGACATCGACTGGCGCGAGCGCTTTACAGTGGACACCGTAAAGAACCCCGACCGGCTCGTGAGTCGTGCCGGTGAGCTGTTGGCGATCTGCGAGGTCAAGGAGTGGACCTCATCGCCGCTCGATCGAATCCCGGCCGGACAGCGCTCGGCGTCATTCAGCAGCGAGGAAATGTTCGGCACGGCTGCGGACGCGGTACAGGCAGCCGCGCGTGAGCAGCTTCGGCCGTTCGCCGACGTAGGTCTGCCGCTGATCGCGGTTCTATCGAACCCGCATCACCGTTTCGTCCCGCTGAGCGCCGACGACATGGCAAAGTCGCTGTTCGGGACGACCGACATGCTCCAGACACCGAGACATGGACCGGCCATTCTTCGCCGCGTAGCCACGGGCACTGGGGCGCTCGTCGTGGTGGACGGCTCGGGCAACCTCACCAACCCTCACCCATACCTCTCCGCAGTCGTGGTGGTTCACGCCCGCGAAAATGCGAGGGACTTCATCGACCGTGAGGTTGCCGCACGCCGGCCACCCGAGCCGTTGAAGTCGCCTGCCGCTCGCCACGCGCACGCGACATCGATCCTCGAAGCAATCAATGCCGCCGAGCGCGAGGGGCGAGTTCCAGACGGCGAGTATGAGTGGGTGGAGGTGTTCGACCTCGCCGGCCTCGGCGCAGGGTTCGGTGGCACACCGCTCCCTCCAAACATCTTCGACGGGCCTCTAGACCGCTGGTACGACATCGGCGAGCACGGTTTTGTGGAACGCACGGCAGTATCCCCGCGCCGTGACCGAACGGCGATCTAACAGGCGGTGCGAAAGGCGGTCGGTGAGACTCCGAAGCATCCCCGGAACGCGCGGGCGAAGTGGGGAGGCTGGCGGTAGCCGACCTCTAGCGCCACGTCGCGCACCGGGATCGCGGGCTGGGAAAGCAACTCGGCGGCGGCGCTCATCCGTCTGGCGACTAGATCGTCATGGAAGGTGCTATCGCTGAACTGAGCGAAGGCGCGCTGTATCTGGCGAGGGGAAGTCGCAAGCGCCTTGGCGACCATCTCGACCGTCAAGGGTTTGCGGTAGTGACGCTTGATCGCCACGCACGCCAGCAGATACAGCCGGCGACGTTCAATGAGCGTGTGCTTGCGGAGACTTGGCGGCGGCGGTCTGCGCGCTTTCGCGGCGGCGGGTACTACGTCCAGCCGGAAGTGCAGGCGTAGTAGCTGGTGGATGCGCCCACGGCTGAGGTTGAATCGCTCGCCGATCTCATCAAGCGTAAGGCCCGTGACCGCGCGCAGACGGAACATTTCGCGCTCGCGCTCGGTTTGCGCATGCTGTCCGTATCGGGCGAATGTGAGGCCGTGGCGGTGTAGCTCGCAGATAATCTCGTACAGCTCCAGTCCCTTGCAGAACTTGGGGTGCTGGATCAGGTCGCCAGTCCCATGTTCAAGTAGCTGGTCAACCAAGTGAATGTCGGCCGCTTTCAGGCAGGAGAGAGCGGCCGGGCTGAGGTCAAGCTCGGTAACGTGCATGGCTTCGCGGGGCGACGCTAGAGCGTCATTATCTGGTCGAAGCTCTTGGCGACCTCAGAGACGATCGCCCGGTCGCCACGGCGTTCGATAAGCCCCGCGCCATCCAGACGACCCAGCGCGTCGGTGATCGCGAGCTTCTGCTTCTTTTTCTTTGCGCCGAAGGCGTAGCGGAGGTCCTGCTCAGAGAGCGGGCCCTGACCGTCGCTGTCGCGTACCAACAGGGATTCGAGGACGGCTTTGTCCCAGTGGCGCTCGCGCTCCGAGGCCGGGTCCTTGGGAGACTGCGTGATCTCGTGGAAACGCACGGCCGGGTGCGAGGCGGTCGCCAGGTCATTCCAGCGGTGGACGAGGCCCGCTATGCGCAGGCGCTTGAGGCTGGCGGGGACGTTGCCTGGGGTGCTGATCGTGCGGGCGATCTCGGCTTCTGACCACGGCCGCTGCCGGTCGCTGTCGAGCATGAGTTCGAGGACGGCTTTGTCGAGGCAGGCGTTCGCTTCGGATTCAACTGAGCTACGTTGATCGTGCATGGGAGTCGTTACCTCCTGTGTCACGGTCCCGGGCGGGGTTGCCGCCTCGCGCCGGGGCCATATTCGTTAGGACGTGTCTACATCTACAGTGCTTTTCGGGCTCCGTGCGCGCGATGAACGACTCCGACACGAGGCCGTCACGATCATGTAACGCACCCGGCATCGGCCTATACCGCCAGTAGCCGGCCGGGGGAGTTCGGAGCGAGGCGATAGCCGATGCCACGGGTCGCAGGCACCCAATCCTCGGCGCCCGCGCGAGCAAGTGCTTGTCGCAGCCGGCAGGCGTGCGAGTCAAGGGTCCTCGTCGTGCCAGCGGAGCGAAAGCCCCACACTTCTCGCAGTAGCGCGTCCTTGGTGTGAACGCGCTCGGGCTCCCGCGCAAGATGCACAAGCAGCGCGTACTCCAGCCGGCGCAAGCCAACACGCATCACTCCGACCGTGACCTCGTGCGCTGCGGTGTCGATCCGAAGCTCCCGGTACTCGATCACGCCAGGCATGTCCGCCGGTTCCCGGCGCACGAGCGCCTGCACACGGGCGCGAAGCTCGGTGTAGGCGAAAGGGGCGCGGAGCACGTCGTCTGCTCCGGCCTCGAACCCACGCAGCACGTCGCCCAGCTCGCCGTTCGGGCTCATCCATAGCGTGCGTAGACCGGGCCTGACCTCGGGCACGAACGCACCCGCTCGCAGTTGGCGCAGCACATCGAGCCCGGCACCCCGACGTGGAGCCCGCCCAAAGACCACGAGGTCCACCTCGCCGGTCTCGCACAGCGCCCGCAGCTTCGCAGGGTCGCTGGCGCGGCGAACGTCATAGCCATCAAGCGCCAACTCATCGGCTAGCGCCAAGTTCACGTGCTCCTCGCCGTACAGGAGCAGCACAGCCCGGCTCATAGTCAAACACCCACTCAGAGCATCGAGCGAGTGCTGCACGGGGTGCTCGGTGACGCCGGCCCGCGTTATGACGGGCTCGACAGGTATCGCGCTCATTCAGCCTCCTTTCGGTACCGAAGACGCGCACCAGCGAGCACACCGGATCATCCGCAGACAGCTCTACGGTGGGGGGCGTGGCATCGAAGGTCGGTACTGTCGGGTAGGCCGAGCGCATTGCTGCGCTCGGCCCCCCTCAGAACCGGACGAGCGGCTTTCACCGCATCCGGCTCAAGCAAGCCCGGTGGGGTCGCGTGCGGGCAGAAGTGCCGGGTGGCTGCGGTCGCCGGTGTGCTGGCGATGGCAGTCGGTGTGTAGGAGACGGGGTTTGGGTTCGTCTGGCGTGCCGTCCTTCCGCGTGGCGATTTGAGTGATCGTCTTGCGGGTGGTGGCCTGCCACTGCTCCCACTCGCGCGGGGTTTGTGGCATGTCCTCGACGGGCAGGAGCCAGTCCCCGCAGAGCGGGCAGCGTCCGTGTTGGGCCTCGTAGAGGCGCCAGCCGGCTCTGCCGATCGTTGGGGGTGGCGTCTTTGCTCGCCGTTCGGCCCAGTAGTCGGTGAGGGCGGGGTCGTCCGGGGACGCGCCACCCGTGACCATCTGGTGTCGGACGATCCTCATCCAGGCGAACTTCGGTAGGTAGCGGCCACTGTCACGGTCGCCGAACACCCATCGATCACGTCTGGAGGGGTTGAACATGCTGAAGTACCGGGTGATGACCCAGCGTTTCGGCTTGTTCGCGTGGCTGTAGATGGCCCACTTGTAGGTGAGTCTCCACATGTAGTCATCCAGCGCCTTGAACGTCTCACTGGAGACCACGCTCCGGTAGTAGGCGGCCCAGCCCCTGATGATCGGGGCGAGGCGTTTGAGCACCGCTGCTGCGTTAGCTCCACGCAGGGCTTGCATCTCGGTGCGCAACCGTTCCCGGATTCGTCTCACGGCCGCCTTGCTCGGTTTGATTAGGAGCTTGCCGTGATAGCGGCGGGCGTTTATCCCGAGGAAGTCAAAGCCCTCATCGAGGGTGACGATCCGCGTCTTGTCCTCGTTGAACGCCAGGCCCCTCGGCGCCAGCCACTCGGCGAGCCGTGCCTTGACCTGAAGCGCCTGCTCCTGTGAATGGCACAGGGCGATCAGATCATCTGCGTACCTAATCAAAACCGGGGAGTCGCGCACCGTCTTACCGGCTTCAACACCGGCCGTGTAGTAGCGGACCCCGGCGGCCTTTTCCATCCCGTGCAGCGCGACGTTCAACAACAACGGGCTGGCCACACCGCCCTGGGGAGTTCCCTCCCTGGTCGGGGTAAACCTCCCGTGCTCGACCACCCCTGCCCTCAACCATTGCTTGACCATCCCCCGAGCGGGGAACGAGCCGAGCTGGCGGAGGATGTGGGAATGGTCGATCCGGTCGAACGCTGCCGCCAAGTCTGCGTCGAGCACCCATCGCCGCTTCGGGTTTTTGCCGTTGGCGACATGGTAGATGGCCTCGATCGCGTCATGGCAGCCACGGCCAGGCCGAAACCCGTAGGACCTCGGCTCAAACCGCGCCTCCCACTCGGGCTCCAGCGCGTTGACGACGCGCGCTTGATGCACGCGATCGACGATCACGGGGATACCGAGCGGACGCTGCTTCGCGCTGCCGTGCTTCTTCGGGATGTACACCCGCTTGACCGGACGAGCGAGAGACGGCTCGCGGTCGCGGTGCACCCGTTCGGCCAGGTTCATCTTGGCCTTGGGGGTCAGCGCGACCTCGCCGTCGATGCCCGCGGTCTCGCGGCCGGCATTGCGCTCGCTCACCCGCCGCACGCTCAAGAGCGTGTTCGCGCGCGAGCGGAGCATCAACTTCTGCAGGTTGCGGACCCTTTTCAGGTCCCCCGCCTGCGACGCCGTGAAGATCCGTTGACGCAGACGCCGTACGCTCGCCTCGCAGGCACGCCAATCAACAGCGTCCCAGCCAAGGCTCGCGCCCTCCGGTCCGTTCGCCGCAGGCTCCCCTGCGGCGCCCAACTTGTCCTTCGGTTCTGGTGTCATCGTCCTCTTCTTCTCCACAGGCTCACCTGACCGCGTCAGCACCCTTTCGAGCCCGGGCACACGCCCGGGTATCCGGCCGGTTATCCAAGACGGCGAGCTGGAGGCGCCAACCATCATGCCTTGGTTGCCCGCTGCCTTTCGGCCGCCGGCGTTCGCTTCTCGGTCATCCGATTCCCGCCGAGGGATTGGGCGTCCCTTACGGTCGGCTTACCGGGCAAGCTGCCCGGACCCAGACGGGGTTATCACGTTCCGCACGCACGAGCTGCGACCGGGGAGGGTGGCTCCTATACCCCGAAGACCAGGTGGTGCTCACCCGACCGGACACCGATCACCAGCCGGCACCCGCCGCCCCTTCCAGCGGCCAGTCCCTACCACCCCGCTGCAACTCCCATCCACGCAGGGCTCCTTATGACGAGGCATCAACGGAGCTTCAAGCAATTCACCCGTCCGGTCTTCCCCTCGCCCACCGCACCCGGATGAGTCGGGTGCCCTTGGGCTTTCCCCCGAGCTTCGCACCCCGCCGTTACCGGCGACGCACGTCAGGGGCAGGGACAGGCCACAGAGCACGGGCCTGGAACTATGCGCTCGACATCAGCCGACCCTCCAATCCGCATCGTCCTCTCGTCAACATGCGACCTCGTGTCGCACTCGGTGCTACAGGCCGGGCGGGTGCGTCAACACCTGCCCGGCCACATCGGTTTTTGGGCTCGCTGGCGATCAGAGCAGAGCCTGCGGCGGAAACTTCGACGCGGGCTCTATCCGGGACACGACCCCCAAGAGTACGAGCGCACCCCTTGCATAGACGTAGGGTGCATCCGCCCTACTGGCCATGCTACTTGGCATGTTTGCGGCGAGCATCAACTGGGTCGAGGTCACGGGGATCGCGACTGGCGCACTCGCGCTCCTGACCGCCATGCTCGCGGTGGCTGCTACATGGGCCGCTTTGCTCGCCAAACGAGCCCTTCGTACAGCCGCCGAAGACTTGGATGCCAGTCGAGATGCGACAAGGGCAGCGCAAGCCAACGCCGACCGTCAAATGCGCATGGAGCAACAACCACTACTCATCGATGTCGCACCTGGCAGTGCTGTGTCAGACGTTCTCCTGCCTCCGACGCGCTTTGCCACCGGAGAGGTGACGCAAGGACAGCCTTACGTGCAGATGAACTTTCCCAATGGTCACAACGTCAACTTTGATCCCCACCGCGTATATGTAGATATCGCCTCGGGCTGGGCGTACGTTGGCGTTCCGCTTCGGAATGTTGGACGAGGGCTAGCGACAATTGACCCAGATGACATCCGACTGTTTGGCCCTGGGCTCGAACAGCTCGCAGTGTGTGACGTCTTGCGTCAACGGGTGCCTCCCGGTGAGTCATCACGCATCCTTTGTACCTCACACTACAACCACACGCAGCAGTCGAGTTTTCCGCACACCTTGGAGTTCCTCGTGCCCTACCGCGACTTCGCCGGCGACCAACTCACAGTGGCTTATTTCCGAATCGTGCAACACGACAAGGATGAGCCGTGGACGCTATCCCGTATTAGACAGGTACTACCAGGAAACTTCGCTCTGCCAAGCGGGGCGGGCCCACCCTTGCCGCAGAAGTAGACCTAGCGGATCGTCCGAAGCTCAGCACTGACGGCGTCCGATAAGTTGCCTTCATGCCTCTGCGGACTCTTGATCCTTGTCGGCAGCGGCGCCGCCGAGGAGAGCCACGAAGGCCTGGACCGTATCAGAGAGCGGCAGTCCCGCAACCGCAGACATCGTATGCAGTTCGGCTGCGATCCTTTGAGACTCGGTCGCTGGCAAACCAGCCAAGTGGAGAAGCCAATCGAAATCACCGGCCAACTGGACGATGTCGGAAGCGTGCATGGTTGAAAGCTTGCCCAGCTCTGGTGCTATCGCTTCGATTTCTCTGATTGAGCGATCCTCAGCGAGTACCCGGATCACTTCTGCGCGCGAAACCGCGTTTACGGCGCTCAGCTCGTTGAGCGCGTTAAGGCGGTCGAGAAGCTCGCTCATCTCCTCTTGTGCGCAACCCCTGGCCGTCGCGGCTGAAGCGAGCTCGGTCTGGACGCTATCCGCCAAGTCGATCGACCGAACAAAGATGTTGCTGCCGCTGGCGCCTGGCAGCAAGTCTCGGATCCTCGACTTCTCGTCTGCGCCGCGCCGCTTCCGCCACGGGCGCTCGACGGCGGCGTCGTTGAAGTCTCTCATCGTGCGTTCGATGTCCTCTTCTGAGGTTGCGGCGGCCAATCTCCACCGAAACTCGGGCTCAAACAGCTGAATCCGAGGCAAGCTGGCGTGGCACGAGCGAATCAAGGCCCGCCTCGCGGCTTTGAGAAGTGAAGGACGATCCTGCATCTGGCTCTTGAGCATCGAGAGGGCTGTCTGCCACGCCACAACCATCTGGACGAGATAAAAGTACGGAAGGAACGCGACAGTGAGTATCAGCGGAAGTAGGAACTCTCGCGCCCGGTCGGCACTGGCGAGCTGCCCTGCATGCTGCACGAGATAGACAATGGTAGGCGTGAGCGTCCCCACGAACAAAGCAGCACAAAGCACCTTGAGCGGCGCTCGTGTTATTGCGAACTCTGGTCTGCGGTCCGCGAAGCTGGTCAGCGTCACGAGAATGACTACGCTCGGCACGAGAAGCAGTTCGACCGGCAGCGGGAAGGTGTAGGCGTTCGAGACGAACTCAACGACGGCGGCAAAAGCGACCGTCCTCGTGGCCAGGCGTCGCAGCTCGCCAACGCCGCCCATGCTGAATGTGCCGACGATCGCAGTGCCGACGAACCATGCAACTGTCGCCGGGATCATCGAGGCCCGCCAGTATCCGAACCAGGCGAGGCATAGCGTTATCGCCGCTGTGAGCAGCGTGGTCGCAGCGAGCATGATGGCAACGAAGGGTTTTGTCGCGATCTTTACGCCCTCTATCACGATCACGCGCAGGCTCGGGATTGTGACTGCGATCCCAAGCGCGAGGACTACCCACACGAGCGCTGCTGTCTCGCGTGTGTTCAAGTCAGGAGCTGTCCACGTCATACTGAGAAAGATCAAGCTGCCTCCGGCGGAATGGTCGCGTAAGCACCTCACGCTGAGAGACGACTCGCATATATTATTATGCGAGTATGTCCAGAGCACACCGGTACTCAACGTCCATCGTCAACGACAGCGATCTCCTTCCTAGCTGGACCACGCGAAGCCACGACTACGACCGCCAGGTCCAGGCGATGCGCGAAATCCGTGAGCTGTCGAACAGCATTGCCACGGCGCATCGTCAACGGGACCAGCTCCTCGCCGCACTTGCCCTGAGCCAGAGCCTGAGCCGCGTCGATATGGCTCGGGCCGCCGGACTAAGCAAGCCTCGTATCGACCAGATCCTCTACGAGGTCGCGACGGAAAACGAGCGCCGGCAACAGGTCGAAGGCGAAGCTCGCGTCCGTCGGCACATGCCGTAAGAGTCGGTCGCCCGCCGCTCCTAAAAGCAATGCTTGACCTCTGCTTGATCTCTGGCGTGACCAGGCGCCGTCGCCAGTCCCAAAAACGGCCAATTAGCAGGCATTTCTGAAGTGGAGCCAGCCGGGATCGAACCGGCGACCTCCTGCTTGCAAAGCAGGCGCTCTCCCAGCTGAGCTATGGCCCCTAGCGTCCCGAGTTTAGGGGAACGCCGCCCGCTCGAAAAGCCGCTTCCGACGATGCAGATGCGGCCGGACTACTCGAACGACAGCCGTTCCTGCTCGGGAACGTTCTCCGGCACTGACTCGCCGTCTCGCTCGCTCGGGGCCTCCCGCTCCAACAAGTCCTCGGCGGGTGTCCCTTCGGCGTAGGCGACGGGCGCAGCTCCTTCGGGGGTCGGACCAGCAGGAAACCCAGTGTCGGCCACGTCGATGGCTTCCTCCATCACGGCCTGCATGTCCAGCTCGACGGTCTCCTGGCCCACGGGCGAGAGATCCATGAGTCGGTCGCCTCCATCGCGATGATCCGCAACGGGCACGGCTCCATCTGGGGCAATCGCGGAGGCCTCCGACTCGTCGTGTGCCGACTGGCCGCCGTTGCCGCCCGAGCCTGCGGGCTCGTCCGGAAAGACCGGTGCCAGCGCCTCGCGCTCCTCGTGCGCTATCGCGCTCGGATCGGCGCCGCTGCGGCGCTTGAGCTCGAGGTGTTCGCGTATGGCTTCGTCGAGCAGTCCCATCACGCCTCCAAACCATACTGCGCCCGCCGCGCCCCGTTCTGCGACTACACTTCTCACGCCGTTCGCGTCGCCGTGGCCTCGCGCACGGGGCTATAGCTCAGCTGGGAGAGCGCCTGGATCGCACCCAGGAGGTCGGGGGTTCGAGTCCCCCTAGCTCCATCGACGAATCGCCTGCTGGATCGTGGTTTCCACGGAGGACCGCGATCTAGCACGAGCACTCGAGGAGCGTCGGGCAGCGATTTGCGCCCGCGCCACTCAAGCGCTCCGCTGTTGGCGATCTCATGATCTCGCGGTGCGCAATAGGCTCCGGGCTCATGGAGTACGTCAGCCTGTGCGACCACGACGACGGTGTGGTCGCGCTGACCGTGGACCGGCCACCGGCGAACGCGATGGACGTTGCTCTACTGCGCGACCTCCTCGCCGCTGTCGAGCAGGTGGCAAGCGATCCGCCCCGTGCGCTCGTGCTCGCGGGGCGCCCCGGGTTCTTCTCCGCGGGCGCTGACCTTAAGCTGGTCCCCGGCTACGGTCTGGAGGAGCAGCGCCAGATGGTCGCGAGCATCAACGCGATGGCACTTGGTGTCTACGGGCTGCCGTGCCCGGTCATTGGGGCGATCACAGGCCACGCGATCGCGGGCGGCCTCGTGCTCGCGCTGTGCACCGACATCCGGGTCGCCTCCAGCGCGGGCCGCTACGGGCTGACTGAGGTCAAGGTCGGCGTCCCCTACCCACAGGCGGCGATCGGCGTGGTAGCGGCGGAGCTGGCACCGCATGCCGCGCGGGTCCTCGCGCTTGGCAATGAGTTGATCGACGCCAGCGAATGCCTGCGCCTCGGCGTGTTCGACAAGGTCGTCGAGCCCGATCTGGTGGCCACGCGCGCACTCGAGCTTTGCGGCCGGCTTGGCGGCGTTCCCTTCCGATGTCTACGCGCGCACCAAGCGAGAACTACGCGGCGCAGCCACCGTGCGCCTGCAGGCTGCCGCGGCGGGAGACCCGCTCCTTGCCCGCTGGGTGGATGCTGCGCAACCGTAACGCTACTGGCCTAGACGAGCGGATCGATGTCGACACCAGCCACGAGCGCGGCGACAGCGTCAGCGTAGAGCCCACGCTTGATCGCGGCGACGCTCACACGCGGCTTCCTTGCGAGCGCGGCGGCCCGCTCGACCGCCGCGTCGAGGACCGCGTCTGAGGGCGCAACGAGCTCGATGATGCCCGCGACAAGCGCCTCGGGAGCGCCGTATCTACGACCGGTGATCATCGCCTCGTGGGCAGTGGCGGCCGTCAGTCGCGCCTTCAGCAACGCGGTCATACCGGTAGTAAAGGCGAACCCAATGTCCACCTCGGGCAGGCATATGTAGCCGCGGTCCTCGCGCATCACGCGCATGTCACACGCGAGCGCGAGCATTGCACCGGCCGCAAACGCATGGCCATTGATCGCGACGACGGTCGCGGTCGGGAAGACGAGCAGGCGAGCGAGCAGCGCATGCACGCGCCGCAGCACCTCCTCGGCGCCCCCTGGCGGTGCCGAGCCCATCCAGTCGAGGTCGAGGCCGTTGGAGAAGAACTTGCCATCTCCGGTGATGACCAGCGCGCCAGCACCGTCGTTGCCCTCGAGTTCGTCGAGTGCCGCCTCGATCGCTCCGAGCATCGCCGGGTTGAAGCGGTTCTCGCCGGCGCTCAAGCGCACGATCGTGACCTCGCCCGCATGCTCCACACACACCTCGGCGCTCATGCCGCCCTCCCCGCCCGCGCAGGCAGGAGCTCTGCGGTGGCTTCGCCGTCGGCGATGACACTGCCGTCGTCGGATATCAGCTCGAGCCGGATGCGGCCCTCACGTGCGAGCGAGCGCGGATGGCGCCTAGAGCTCGCGGGCGTGCCGCTGAGCGCGGCACTGGCAGCGTCCGCGAGCTCGTCGAGGTAGTCGTGGAGTGGGGAGCGCAGCTGCCCACCGAGCCAGCGCCGCGCGATCGCGTGAACGGGACCCGTCACGATCGCATTAAGCATCAGCATCGACATCGGTCGGATCTTCCCGCTCTCGACGAGCGGCGCCATCCACTCGCGATAGGCCTGGGCGAGGCTACGGTTGAGCTCCTGCAGCTGGGCACTGGCGGGAGAGTCCCAGTCGAGGTGACCGCGCATGTAGAGGAAGCGGGCGCGGTCCTGATTCGCTTCGATCCAGTGGAGCTGGTGTGAGATCGCCGCGCCGAGCGCGGTGCGAAGCGAGTGCGAGCGATGCTGCAGCAGCTCCCACAGACCCTGCTGGAAGGATTCGATTGCGTCGACGTAGAGCGCGTCGACGATTGCCTCCTTGCTGGGAAAGTGATGAAACAGCGCTCCGTTGGAGACGCCGCTTCGCTCCCGGATCCGCGTGATCGTTGTCTGTTCGTAACCAGACTCGATGAAACAGGCGAGCGCGGCAGTGAGGATCCGGCTGCGCGTGTCCAATGCTCACTCCCTCACTCGTTTGGCTTCTGATGAACCCCTGCCGAACAGAGTACCACTCTGGAGTGGTACTCTCCCACAACCGTGCATGGACCACTTGCAGACGTCCGCGCCGATGCCGAGGAGCTCGCGGCGCGCTTCGCCGCTCGCCATCGCGAGGTGCGCCTGCATCCGTTCGAGCACGGCGAACTGCACCCGGAGTTGTGGCAGGAGATCTGCAATCGCGGCTGGGCCGCCCTGCTCGTCCCACCCGCACACGGCGGCAGCGAGGGCGGACTGCTCGCGTATGTCGTCATGATGGAGGCGCTCGCTGCGTCAAATTTGATCCTGTGGATGCCGGTCCTCACCGCGGCGATCGGCCATGCGATCGCTGAGGTTGGCCCCGAGTCTGCGCGCGAGCGCTGGCTGGCACGGATCGCCTCCGGGGAGACGTTCCTGGCGCTCGCCGTGACCGAGCCGCAGTGCGGCCACAACGTGTTTCGCAGTAGGACCACGGTGCGCCGCGAGGACGACCGTTTCGTGGTCAACGGCCTCAAGGCGGTCACCTCGGGCATCGATCTCGCCGAGCGCGTGCTCGTCTTCGGTCGCGTGCCCCGCGAGCAGGGCACGCCGCCGCAGTTCACGACCGTGCTCGTCGATCCCGACTCTCCCGGCATCGAGCGGGTCGAGCTGCCGATGCGCTGGCGCGAGGGCGCGCGCCAGTTCCAACTCACCTTCACCGACGTCGAGGTCGGACTCGACGAGCTCGTCGGAGTCGAGGGCCAGGGCCTACTGGCGCTGTGGCCGTTCACCCACATCGAGCGACTGTTGACATCGGCTTTGGCGATCGGCAATACCCGCTACTGCGTCTCGCGCGCACTGTCGCGCGCCTGCGAGCGCACGATCTTCGGCGAGCGACCGATCGGTGCCGAGCAGGCGATCCAGCATCCGCTGGCCTCGCTGCACGCGCGTCTGGAGGCGACGCGGCTGCTCGTCTACCGGGCGGCCCAGCAGTTCGACGCCGGCGCCGACACGATGGCCGTCGCGGGCGAGGCGAACATGGCCAAGCTACTGAGCGCCGATCTGCTGTTCGACGCTGCCGATCACGCGATGCAGACGCTCGGCGCTGCCGCTTGGGACGAGCGCGAGGGGATGATCGACCTTTACCTCGACGCGCGCGCCGCGCGTTCGGCGCCGATCTCCCAGGAGCTTGCGCTCAACTTCATCGCCCAGCACGTGCTCGGCCTGCCAAGCCACCGCTGAGTCACGCGGGCGCGTTTGCCGTGACCGCCCACAGACGATGGGGCACGGCGAGTGGGTCCTCGGCGAAGCGCTCGCGCAGCATCGCGATCAGCTCGTGCGAACACGCCGTGACGCCATCCTCGTCCAGCGTGCCGGAGACCGGCGCACTCGCGCGCACACGCCCGACCCACGCCTCGTGCGAATAGGGCACAGCCACGTCGAACGAGAACGTCTCGATCCCGGTGAAGCCGGCGCTCTGCAGGTCCACAAGCCACTGCGGATACAGCCCAGCCCGATCTGCGAACGGCCACGTAGGTGTGTAGCGCAGAATGATCTGCTCGGTGGCGGCAACGACGTTACCCTTGATCGGGAGCCAGTCGAAGTGGGGGATCACAACGGCGCCGCCGCCTACGAGCAGGCGCGCCACCTCGCGCGCGGCAGCGGGTCGATCGAACCAGTGCCAGCACTGCCCCGCGCTGACCACGTCGAACCCGCCGCCCGGCAGGCCGGTCGCCTCGGCGGGCGCCTCAACATAGGTGACCTCTACGCCGGCCTCGCGGTCCAGCCGCCGAGCTTGCTCGAGCAACGCTGCGGCAATGTCAACGCCAGTGACAACGCACCCGTGCTCGGCGAACAGGCGCGCGAGACTCCCTGTGCCTGTGCCGAGATCGACCACGCGCGCGCCCGGCCGTGCGATGCCGCGTGCGGCGAGACGATCGAGCAACTCCGCTGGGAAACCGGCGCGATGGCGGGCGTAGTCAGACGCCGTGCGACCGAAATCCGGTGAGCAGCCGGCCGGGCCCGCCTCGCTGGTCATGTGTCGAGGCGCACGAAATGGGGAATCGATGCGACGCTCCCGTTTCCACCCTGAGACTGGGAGATGCTGGACGCCTCAGCGTGTGCCCGCCCGCTTGCGACGCCCTGCGCGAGCAGCGACGTGGAGATCCGCGAGCGCGCCTGCGAGACGAGGACGGTCCCGAGGATCGCGAGCCCCAGGCTGGCAGCGTAGTTGCGGACCGTCTGCGTGATGCCGGTCGCCTCGCCGTAAGAGAGCTCTGAGGCTCGATTGACGGCATCCGTGCTAGCCGGCCCGACCATCAACCCCATGCCGGCTCCGGCGAGGATGATGTCCCACCGCTGGGAGCCGAAGTCGAGGCCGGTGACCTTTCCGGCCCACAACCAGAACCCCACGGCACCGAGGGCGCAACCGAGCACCACCGGGCGCTCGCCCCAGCCCGGTCGAGCATCCGCCCACCGACCTGCGCTGCGATGACGAATCCGATGAAGAAGTACAGCAGGACGAGACCGGCTTCTGAGGGTGTCTTCCCCAGCGCGATCTGGGCGTACTCGCTGGCGAAGAAGAACACGGGGACGAACACGAGCATGGCAATGCCGAGCACGAGGTTCTCGACCAGGAAAGCTCGGATGCGAAAGATGCTCACCTCGATGAGCGGTGAGGAGGTGCGCCGCTCGACGAGGCAGAACACGACCAGGAGCCCCGCGCCGGCGGCGATGCAGACCCCGGTGGCAGGGTCGCTCCATCCCCAGATCGCCGACTGTTGAAATCCGAACACGCTGAGGGCCACGCCGGCGGCGATCAGGCCCAACCCCCGGTAGTCCATGCGCGCGGGCCGGTGTATGGTGGCTGGCCTGGAGATGACGATCAATACCAGAGCGACGATCGCCACTGGGATGTTCACCCAGAAGATCGCCCGCCAGGTCCACTGCGTGAGAAAGCCCCCGAGGATCGGGCCGATCGCGGTCAGGCCGCCGGCGATGCCGAAGAAGATCGCCAAGGCCCTCCCGCGTTCGCGTAGGGCGAACGTCTGTACGACGATCGCCAGCGCGGCCGGGAACATGATCGCCCCGCCCACCCCCTGGATGACCCGGAACGTCACGATCCACGCCTCGGCCAAGCTTCCCTTGGGGGTGAGCCCGCACATCGCCGAGGATCCGGCGAACACGATCACGCCGAGTGTCACCATCTTGCGGTGACCGACCGTGTCGGCGAGCCTGCCGCCAAAGGCGAACAGCGCGGCGAGCGAGAGCAGGTAGGCGTTGACCGCCCACTGCACGCCGGTGCTGCTCAGACCGAGCTCCTTGCGGATGTCGGGCGCGGCGATCGACACGATCGTCTGGTCGATGAACGTCATCGCGACGGCGAAGATCATCGCCGCCAGGATCAGGTTCCGCGACTGTCCGTCGGCGGCGCTCCGCGTGGGCATCGCCGGCATTCTGCTCTCTTCCACGCATATGGCGTTTGCTCAATCGGCGAACGCCGCGCGTGCAGCCCGCGAGCCGGTGGCGGACAGCTCCATGAAGCCGTAGGTCCCCTCGCTCAGTAGCTCGCTCGCCGCGTCGATTGCGGCCCCATATGCGGCAAATGCGAATGCGCCGCCGACGGAGATGCGCTTTACACCCAATGCGCCCAGCTCTGCGACCGACGCGACGCCGGAGCGTGCGAGCACGTTGACCGGCAGCTCGACTGCAGCGAGGAGCTCGCGGATGTCCTGCGGCTGATCGAGTGCCGGCGCATACAGCACATCGGCGCCGGCTGCTTGGTAGGCCTGCAGACGCGTGATTGTGTCGCGCAGGTCGGGGTTGCCGCGCAGGTAGTTCTCCGCGCGCGCCGTGAGCACGAGGCGCACGGGGCCGGCGTGTGCGGCCTGTGCTGCTGCCGCCACGCGCTCGGCGGCAACCTCAACGTCGTACAGCCGACCATCCGCAGCACTCCAGTCCTCGACCGAGCAGCCGGCGAGGCCGGCGTCGAGTGCGAGGCGCACGGTCTCAGCGACACCGGCCGGGTCATTTGCAAAGCCGTCCTCGAAGTCGGCTGACACGGGGACGTCGGTCGCGGCAACGAGCGCAGCGGCGTGCGCAAGCGCCTCCTCGCGACTGACTGAGTAGTCGAGTCGCCCCAGACTCGCCGCGTAGCCGCTGCTGGTTGTGGCCAACGCTTGGAAGCCGAGCGCTGCGAGCAGCTTCGCCGAGCCAGCGTCCCATGCGTTGGCCAGCAGCAGCGGGCGCTCCTGCTGGTGGAACGCCAGAAAGCGGGCCGCCTTGTCAGCGTGCGGGTTCATCTCGGGGCCTCCTGTGTGGGTGTGAGTGGAATTGTCCTGGGGGTGTTTGTGAATGGGTGTATGTGAATGTCATGCGGCGAGCCGATCGGGATCGCTCGCGGCGCAGGCTTCCGGTTTCGCTCGCACGGATGGCAGCGATGCCCACAGATGTTGCACCGCGTAGGCGCGATACGGCCGCCAGCGCTCGGCGAGCATGGTGGCAGTCGCGGGCTCGCCGCTCTGCCCGAGCTGCTCGAGCGCGTGACGGACACCGAGGTCGCTGGGCAGGAATGCGTCGGGGTCGCGCAACGCCCGCATCGCTATGTATTCAGCCGTCCACGGCCCAATCCCCGGAAGCGCCAGCAAACGGTGGCGTGCTTGCATGCGATCCGCACCGGCGTCGATCACTAGCTCGTCGTTCGCGAGCGCGCCGACCAGCGCGAGCAGAGCGCGCCGGCGCGCGGCGGGCATTGCGAGCTTCGCAGGGTCTGCGTTGGCCAGGGCGTCGGCGGAGGGAAAGACGTGTGTGACGGTACCGAGCGGACGCTCGAGCTGCTCGCCGTGTTCGGCCACCAGACGGCCTGCGAGCGTCGAAGCGCCTCGCACGGAGACCTGCTGACCCAGCACAGCGCGAACGGAGAGCTCGTGCCCGTCGATAGCGCCGGGCACTCGCCGCCCTGGGGTCACGCGCACGAGCGCGCCGAGCAGCGGCTCCTTGCCGAGGACCGCGGCGACGCTATGCGGGTCGGAGTCGAGGTCGAGCAGCGTGCGAGAGCGCTGCATGGCAGCGCCGAGATCGCGTAGATCGGCAAGCCAGTAGCGAGCGTGAACGTGCCCGTCGGCGGGCCGCAGCTCGACGACACCCGTCCCATGCGGCAGGCGTAGGCTGCGCCGGTAGGCGCCGTCGAACATCTCCTCGACGCCGGCGATGGCGCGCAGCCCGAGGAACGCGACCAGTCCGTCGGCATCCAGGGGCGCGCGGTAGGGCAGGCGCAGCGACAGCGCACCACTGTCCTCCGGCCGCCCATATTTGCGTGCCCGCGTGCGCAAGGCGCTGGGCGTTAGCGCGAAGATCTCCTGAATCGTGGCGTTGAACTGCCGGACGCTTTGAAAGCCGGCCGCGAACGTAACGTCGGTGATCGACAGGGAGGTCGTCTCGAGCAGGATGCGGGCGGTCTGTGCGCGTTGAGCGCGAGCCAGTGCAAGCGGACCTGCCCCCACGACGGCAACGAGCTGGCGGTGCACGTGGCGCTCGGTGTAGCCAAGCCGGCACGCGAGGCCACCGACCCCCTCGCGGTCGACGACGCCGTCGGCGATCAGCCGCATAGCGCGTCCGACCAGATCAGCGCGAAGGTCCCACTCGGGCGATCCCGGCGTGGCGTCTGGGCGGCAGCGCTTGCAGGCACGAAAGCCAGCCGACTGCGCGGCGGCGGCGGACGCGAACAAGCACACGTTCTCACGTTTGGGCGTACGCGCGGGACAACTCGGACGGCAGTAGATGCCGGTGGTCTTGACACCACAGAAGACCCAACCGTCGAAGCGCGGGTCGCAGGCCTCGATGGCCTGCCACACACGATCTGAGTCGAAGTCCACGGCCACACCGTGACACACCCCGGCACGCGTGTCTAGCGGGAATCGGACCTTGATGGCGATTGCTTATAGAGGGCCGAAAACCGCGAGATCCTGCGGCTCGGCTGTGCGATCTTCACTGCGTATCTGCCGATTCTAATAAATTAAAATTAATATAAGGAGATCGCGATGGCCGACTCACAACAGAAGGCTCGATCCGAGCAACCGGCACATGAATCCGCACAGGTGAACGGCGTAGAGCTCCACTATGCGCGCGTGGGAGAAGGGCCGCTGATCCTATTCCTGCACGGATTTCCACAGTGCTGGTACCAGTACCGCTACCAGCTCGCGGAGTTCTCGTGCGACCATCTCGCCGTCGCGCCCGACCTCCGCGGCTACAACCTGTCCTCAAAGCCCGACGATGTGCACGCGTACTCGACCTGCTTGTTGGTCGAGGACATCCGTCAGCTCGTGGAGCACCTCGGCCACGAGCGGTTCGTGCTCGTTGGACACGACGTCGGCGGAGCGGTCGCGTGGTCGTTTGCGCTGCACCATCCACAGATGCTCAGCGCGCTCGTGGTACTCGACACGCCGCATCCTGCGCTGTTCGATGACGCGCTGCACAACAACCCCGAACAGCAGCAGGCGAGTGCGTACATGTTGACGGCGCGGCGCCCGGATGCGACGGCGCTGTTCTCGGCGGATGACTTCCGTGTGCTGCGCGATTCACTGAATGAGCCATTCATCAACGAGGAGGCCCTCGGCTACTATGCCAATAGCTGGCGGGAGCCCGGGGCGATGGCCGCTGCGCTGCGCTGGTTTCACGCCGAGGGCCAAGGACCGCCGTCGCCCGACGGGACGCCCGCCAACGGCAACATCGTCAGGCACATCTCGCCGCTGACGGTGACAGTGCCGACGCTCGTTATGTACCCGACCGCCGACAGGTGGATCCGCCCGGCGTCCCACGCGGGGCTCGAGCGCTACGTGCCGGATCTCACGTTCGTGGAGGTGGACGACGCGACGCACTGGCTGCCTGAGGAGCGCCCGGAGCTCGTCAACGGGGCGATCCGCGCGCATCTCCAGCGCGTGGGACCTGTTGCGTGATGCAGTGGATGTTGCCACCTCCGAGGAGTATCTCGCGGGCCGGGATTCCGACGATCTCACAATCTGGAAAGCAGCTGCGCAGCACGTACTCGGCTGCATCGTCGAAGCGCTCGTCGAGCAACGGGAAGACAATCCGCTTTGTGGCGATGTAGAAGTTGACATAAGAGGCAGCCAGGCGGTCGCCACCGCGGCGCAGCAGGCTTCCGGGCAGTGCATCCACCTCCTTCGCCTCGTCCTCGCTGATCGTGATGGATCCCGGCGATGGCAGGCGAATCACCTCGAGCGAGCGGCCTCGAGCGTCGGTCGCACGTTCGAGGCGCTCTTGTGCATCGTGTGAGATCGCGTGCTGCGGATCAGACTGATCATCGGCCCAGGTGAGCAGGACGACACCGGGTCGTGCGAAGCAGGCGAGGTTGTCAACATGCCCGTCGGTCTCGTCGTTGCAGACGCCCCTTCCTAGCCAGATCATCTTCTCGGCGCCGAGGTAGTCGAACAGCGTCTGCTCGATCTGCTGACGCGAGAGCTGGGGATTGCGGTTGGGGTTCAGCAGGCATTCTTCGGTCGCCATCACGGTCCCCTCGCCATCGACATGGATCGAGCCACCCTCGAGCACGATTGGGGCGCGATAGCGATCGGCGCATTCGATCTCGAGGACCTTCTGGGCAACGCGATCGTCGCGATCCCACGGGAAGTACAGGCCACCCTGGAGTCCGCCCCACGCGTTGAAGCGCCAATCGACGCCACGGCGCCCGCCGCTGTCGTCGACGAGGAAGGTGGGGCCCATGTCGCGGATCCAAGCGTCGTCGGTCGAGATCTCGACCACCCGTATCGATGGGGAGAGCACCTCCTGGCAATGCTCGAACTGGGCGTCTGAGACGGCCATGCTGACCGGCTCTGCGACGCTGATGGCCTCCGCCACAGCCGCGTAGGCGCCCTGAGCGGGCTTTGCCCCCCGACGCCAGTTGTCCGGGCGCTCAGGCCAGGCCATCCAGCAGCCGCAGTGCGGCTCATACTCTGCGGGCATCCGGTAGCCGTCGGCGGCCGGCGTGGAGGCGATGATCGCACTCACGGCAGACAGCCTAGAGTCAGCGCGATGGAGGAGATTCGCCTGATCGCCGCGCCGACCCCGCTCCCATCTCCGGCTCGCACACGCCCGCCGCGGCGAGCACCCTTCCGGATCGCCGCCGTGCAGGAGCGCTGGCACGCCGATCCCGACGAGCATGAGGCCGCCTTGGAGGCCGGGATCAGGCTCGCTGCCGGTGAGGGCGCGCGACTCGTGTGCCTGCAGGAGCTGACGCTCGACCGGTATTTCGCCGTCGACCCGGCCGGCCCCGAGGCGGCCGGGATCCAGCCGGAGGAGCTTCCGGGCGGTCCCACGCACCGTTTCGCCGCACGCTTGGCGGGCGAGACCGGCGTTCACGTACACGCCTCCCTGTACGAGCGCGCGGAGGGCAGCGACGGGCTCGGCTACAACACCGCGATCGTTGTCACGCCGGACGGCGAGTTGATCGCTCGGACGCGGAAGCTACACATCCCAGTGACGGCGGGATACCACGAGGATCGCTACTTCCGACCGGGGCCGGGTGACTCGGAGGCCTTTCCGCTCGTCACGCTGGAGGAGGCGCATCTCGGCCTGCCGACCTGCTGGGACCAGTGGTTTCCGGAGGTCGCCCGAGCCTACAGCCTGGAGGGAGCCGACGTGCTCGTGTATCCGACCGCGATCGGCTCCGAGCCGGACCATCCGGACTTCGACACGCAGCCCCTCTGGGAGAAGGTGATCGTCGGCAACGCGATTGCCAACGGAGTATTCATGGTCGCGGTGAACAGGATCGGCGAGGAGCCGCCACTACGCTTCTACGGCTCATCGTTCATCTGCGACCCATACGGGCGCAAGCTCGTGCAGGCTCCTCGCGACGAGCCGGCAGTGCTGGTGGCGGATCTCGACCTCGACCAGCGCCACGACTGGCTTGAGCTGTTCCCGTTCCTCGACGCCCCATAGGGTTTACAGACTCAGCGATCTGCGTCGTATCTGCTGTGGCGATCCGCGGTGCATGGTGACCGCGGATCGCCGCAAAGATCGTCTCCAGGCTGGTTGGATCAACCTTTGAACGAGTGGAATTCACCGAGAGGGACCGGCAATGTGGGTGTGAATGGCACGAATTGGAACGGTTTCGTGGTGTCGAAACCTTCCTTTTCGGCGACTTCTTTGCTTGCAAACGGCAGCAGCGCGTCGACCGCTTCACCGATATTTTTCAGATCCAACGTGCGCTCATAGCCGTTGTTGTTCGGCGGTTCGGTCGCTTCGGCGACCTTCTGAATGCCAGTGATCTGCCGGATCGGACCCCCATCCTGAGGTGCTACGTCGGGCCCGATGACACGTGCGAGCGTGCGGTGGTCAGACTCGATGCCCATGATCCGCGCGGCCGTCACCTTCAGGTTGGCGTTGCTGAAGTGGCGCACCCCGACCAGATACGCAGCGATGAACGCATCCTCCAGCGATGTCAGGACGTTAAGCGTCGTCTGCGCTTCGGTGAACATGTTGTGCGGGTAGTAGAACGTCGTGAACTGGGTGGACTGCTTCGTGAGGCTTTCCTCCAGCAGGTAGTGGGACATCTCCTCCTGCACCGCCGCCTTCAGATAGCCCTGATCGTCCACGGGGATGTTTTGGAAGAACGGCGCCGTGTTGATAATGTTCGTGTACGTCGTGACCGCCAGCGCCTCGGCGATCTGTGCGGCTTTCAAGATCGCGAGGTCAGTGTGGGTCAGGCCCCCCAACGCAAGCGCAGCGGCAGGGGCCAGTGCACCCAAACCGGTCGCTCCGGCGCCGGCGACGGCCGCGCCCTTCAGGAAGCCCTTGCGTGTGGAGGCTGCTGACCACGGGTCCACAGTCGCCTGCAACTCCGCTAGACCGTTGTCGTGCGTGTCGTGCATCACTATCTCCGTCTCTGTCGTATGGGAAAGGCTCGTCCAAGTGCAGATACAAGCCGCGTACTCGACGGTTGCTACGGACGAGGGCCAGAGACGGATCACTGACGCATCAAAAACGCGGATCCGTGTCGGGTTGGCAGCGCGTCGACCCTTGAGGGCCGCAGCCTCCGTTGGGGTCGCAACCGCTAAACGCGGATCGCTTGACCGCGATTCGGCCGCCGTGCATACTGTGGCACAGTTTCTAAAATGCTGATCTCTGAATAGGGGCCTCTCTTTGAGCCTTACGGGTGCACATCATGCTTTCGCCAGCGTCAGCGAGGACGGCGTCAACAAGATTGTGCATGCGTTCTTCAGCGCCCGACCGAGATACCTCCATTACGGCACGACCCCGTTCGTGGCGAGCACGACGATCAGCGAGACCAACGTCTCCACGATCGGATTTCCGGGGATCCCCGGGGGGATCAGCTACATGATTGAGCTGTCGATCCCCCAGATCGACCTTTACCCCCCCGACGGACCGCTCCCACCGCCACTGGTGCTGGCAGCTAATCAGCTCAGCATCAAGACGGACGCTCGCATCACGCTGGGATGCTGGCGAGGCGAAGCAACGTCTGACAAGCGCGGAACCCTCACGCCCGTCTCAACCGATCTCGAAGTGTGGGCGACAGGACACCCGGTGTCGCAGACATTCAGCCCCGGAGTCGGAGACGTTTACTTCCAAATCGACGAAGTCAAGGTCGTGAATGTCACCCCGGAATCACTTGATGCCGTCCTTGACTGCCTGCTGCGCATGATCCTGAATGGTGTCTTGTCCAGCCTGCAGCTGCCGTTCAAAGTCATCAGCGTTGACTTCTTCAAGCTCATCCTCGAAGAAGGACCGCTGGTCACCGCCAACCAGATAGAGATCAGGGGGGATGTCGTTTAGTCATGCCCGACGTGATCGCAGCGATCGACGAAACTGCCGCTAACGCACTGCTCCACGACGCGGAGAGCGCGCTCGGAACGATCCAGGCGCCGGCGGGAGGCACGAGCTACGGCCCGCTGATCCTCCAATGGAGTGCCTCAGCCTCTTTCTCGGGAGGAACCGTGGCGTTTACGCCCCCCGATGTCATCGCGATCGACAACTGCACAATCAACTATCAGCTCAGCGCGGACCTTGGCATCGATCTCAGCTTCCTGGACTTCTGCCTGCCCCAGGTGTGTGTGCCGATTCCGTGCGTGGGCAACATCTGCACACCCCAAATCTGCCTGACATTCCAGCCCATCTCGTTTCCGGTCTCATTCTCAAGCTCGGCGACATTCTCCGCCGACTTCGAACTCGAAGCGGCACTAGTTGGTGGCAATTGGGAAATAGACATCGTCATCTTGGGCGTTCCGACACTGGACCTAGGTCCTGCCGCGACAGCGCTGCTGGAGGCGATCACGCTAGCGATCGCCGCAGCCCTCGAGACTGTCCCCTTCATCGGCCCGGTCTTGGCGCTGGCCACGGCAGCGATTGGTGCGGCGTTTGGAATCGCCGAGGTGACGGGCCTACTAGGGGACATCCTAACGCCCTTCGTGTCGGGCCTCAAGTTCAACCTCTACAAGCAGCCACAGCACTTCGAAGCGATCCCAGCTAGCGGCCCACTCGATCCCGCCGTGTTCATAAACCTTCAGGACCTCAAGGCCGAAGTGCAAGACGCGGGCAAGCCCGAGCTCGCTGTATCAGTCGACATCTAGGGATGAAGGGGCACAAATGAACTCTTTGGACAGTCGCTTTCTAAACGTCGGCGATTGCTACGGTCGTCGGTTTACACACGCCGGCACGACCCCCTACGAGCTATCGCACCTCCCCCTCCCGCTAGGCGTCCGTGTCGGGCGAGACTCTAACCTGGCGATCACAGTTCTCGAGGCTTCCGGCAAACACTCAGAAACACATCAGCACAATGTTGCTGTGAGCGAACTCGATGGCGCGTTGCACGCAGAGCCCGCCCACCTTGAGATATCGCACGGGGATACCGTCCTGTGGGTCGCGGAGAAGACCGTCAAGACTGGCTTCTGCGTCAGGGGAACGAACGGCCAAGCCTTCGATAGCGCCTCGCTGAGGAGTAACTCCCTTTACACCCACGCCTTCGGACTTCCTGGGCACTACCAATGGTGCGACGCGCACGGGAGCGGCCTGGGTGGAGAGGTGCTCGTGGCTACACCCGACGACGGGAAGCCAGGCGACTGGCTGCAAGCCCTCTCAAGGGGAACGATTGTCCACGTCAGCGACAATGAGGCCGCCCCGACAACTGTGAAGGTGATAGTTGGTCAGACAGTTTTCTGGGCGATCGCGAAGGCGCAAGGGGTAAGCATCACCGATATAACGCTCCTCGGCAAGCCGGACGTCGATAGCCGCTGATCCAAACGCACGGCGCGCACGGCCCCCATCTTCGGAGACCGTGCGCGCCGGAAACTATGCGGTACTAGCTGCGGCTAGGTCTCAGGTTTCGATGGTTACTTCACCGTAGTATGTACCGTATGTGTACCAGGGCCCCTTGTAGACGGCTGGGTGCGATCCTTTGATTTTGGTCACCTCAAAGGCACCGGCTTCTGGTTCACCGAACGGGCCGTCGATGTCGTACGTGATTTTGCCTTTCACTTCTTTAACGTACGGGCCTTGCAGGTTCCCAAGCCCTGGGCATTCTTCGCCTTCGTAGAGCCAGCAGATAGTCGGCGTTTCCCACGTGCGGGCTTTTTTGTAGACGTACATCGGGCCGCAGCTGTCGAAATATTCCGTACAGAGCGTGTATTCCTTCGGCTTAGGCCCTTTTTTCGCCTGTGCAGCGTTCGAGTGCCCGCTCACATGCCGGAACTCCAACCCTGGCCTGGCTGCCTGCGCGGCTGTGGTCCCGAACGCGAAGACGCCCGCTGCACATGCAGCGAGCGCGAGGACCATTCTCCTTGCCTTCATTTCCCCGCCTTTCTGATTCCTTTGATTCCATCCCCAGTCTGTGGGACGGTCGCGATATCGTACCCGATCACTGGCCGGCCGTGTGTGATCTTCGGCACGACCCGCCCGCCGATCACGCGCCATCCCTCTTGCACCCACGCGTTGCTGCAATCTGCAATATCCTGGCGGTGCCGCGACAAAGTTCCTGCTAGTTGAATCCTGTATAAAAATGCGATAACGGTGCTACCTGCGGCGAGCGGATCGACTCTAAACGCCACTCTCGGCCGCCCAGCTCCGTAGCTCGAGACTCGTCTTGATCAGACGCTGCGAACGCAACGTGGATCGGTCCAGACCATCCGAACAGCGAGCGGCTTGACCAACCCGCAACCCGTGCCTACAGGGCCGCCCGCTTCGCGCGATAAGTCCATCGCGTGCCGGGCTGACCATGCCAGACAAGCAGCGTCTCCCGCCGCACGGAGAACACCGGCCAGCGCCCTCTCGGCAGGACCCGCGAGAGACCTGCCGGCAAAGCCAGATCGGCCGACCACAGCTCCGACCGGGTCACCTGGCAACGAAGTACGCAAGCTAGATGGCGCAATACAGCACCCTTGAACATGCTAATCGACTTTCCGACATCACCGTTGCCCGGCTGGTGCCTGCGGCTGCTGCTCTCAACAGCAGGAATGACTGTGCGACCGCTTCTCCGCCTGAGCCGTTGGGTCTTTATCGTCTGTTCTTTGTGGTTGTGTGGGCTGTTTTTTTGACGGGGTATTTTTTGTGGGCTTGATGTTCGCAGACGATGCGCTTGCGCTTGTTCTTGTCTTTGCGGCAGGCTTTGAGGGCTTTAGCGAGGCGTTGTGTGTTGGTGAGCCTGGTGCTGGCGTGGGTATGGCAGCCGGTGATAGCGACGTTCGTGGTTTGCTGGAGCGTATCGCCGTTTTGGGCGGTGATGCTAACCGGGAGCTGAAGACTGGTTTTGCAGAGACTGAAGTCTTCTTTTTCCGGGACGTTCGGGGTAAACACAGAGTCCGGGCCGGCCGGGAGTTCCGTTTCAAAACTCGTAAATGATGCGTCAGGCACCGTTTCCAGATGCGAGTAGGTGATCCCGTTCTTGATGTTCGTCTTAGCATCCACGACGATCGTGATCCCTTCACCCTGGAGCACAAACTCCAGGTCGGGGAATTCCGCGCCACCATGAGAGACGAGATAGGCCGGGCCGATCAGCGGGTTCTTTAGGACGGGGGTATGCACGATTGCGTGGCCGATCACGGAGGCTGGGTCACAGGAGGCGGGGTTCGTGTTGAATGCCCGTTCGGTGCAGGCCTTCTGCAGCGTACTGAGCCGTGAGGAGAGGGCTTTGGGGATCTGGATCGCGAGCTTCGCGATGTTCGCCTGCCCGATCCCGGCCGAGGTGACCTTGATATCCAGGTTCGTACCGTTGGCTTTACTGCCCTGCCCCACGGCTGAGGCTGTGAGCTTCGGCGCGAACGGCAGACCCTGGCAATTCGTGACCTGGAACGGCGAGGACACCGGGATACTGGTGCCCTGGCCGCCGGTGAGGGTACCGGTGATACTCATCGGACTGCAGTTCGTCGGGTTGAACGTGAACTGCGGCCGATCGACCAACACATTGACCTGTTTGAGCTGGGCGGGGACACCCTTCACGAACGTGGGGAACGGGTCACTTTCGATCGTGACCGCGGCCGTCGCGGGGTTCACGTTGATCCTGGAGCGGACGTCCACGTTGCCGAGGTTGAAGGGTCCCGCGACCGCGGGGGTGATCACGAGCAGCCCAAACGGCGCACCGTCATACCCCACCGTCAGGTAGGCCTGGCCGGGTAGCGTGACGGGTTCTCCGCCCAGCCCGGCGGTCGCGGTGGACTGCCCAACCAGGCTTTCCGGACCACACGCCCATTCCCCGCCTGCGGGGGGTTCCGGGCACGGCGTCAAACCCGCCAACACCGCCGCGACACCATCAGGCAAATGCATCGCCAGGGACTTCAGGGGCTGTTGGCCATCAGGCCGGTTGATCATCAACGTAAACGACGTGAAACCCCCGGCCTGCAGACTCGTAGAACCCGCCAGGAAAGACGGCGCGAAGCTCAACGGGCTGGGCGGACAGGGCCCGCCGCCCGCACCGGTAGTGATCTGAAACGGCGGTTCAGAAGTGGGATCACTCGTGGTGTTTGTCCAGGCCGTGAATGAGCTTGTCGTGGTGTAGCTCCCACACGCCGGGGGGGTACTCAGCGCCCCGCGGGGGCCACCGAAGAACTGCAGCTTTAGTTCTTCGAAGGGGACCTGCGGCGTATCCAGGAAGCTCGTGGTGAGCTGGCCTGTCTGTTCGTTCAGGCGTCCTTCGCCGGCGAGCTTGACACGCACACCCAGCCGCGAACTCTCCGCCACGACATACACCGCTACCAGCGAGTTGAACGGGTTCGCCCCCGGTTCCCCATTCGCAGCGGGGGTCGCCAGATACACCCAACCCTGCAGTTCTTCCCCCAACAGCGGCGTCTTGATCCGCACAGACCCGAGCTTCGACGCTTCCGGACATTCCGCTTTTTCGGTCGAGAACCGCAGGGGCTGCGGCGCCCCCGGGGCCAGGGGGTCTACCCCCGGGTTGCCGAGATACCCGATCTGTGCTTGGGAGCAGGCCTGCAACCCGTTCGCAGCAGACGGGTTCAACAACAGCCCTTCGGGTAGCGTCACCGTCGTACTGCGGACGTCTGCGTCTCCCAACGCGCCTTCGCTGAGGGTGCCCTGCTGAGCGACCCGCACATCAACACCCAGCCCCGTCGGAGTACTCGCCTCCTCCACCCGTTCCCCCGCATGCCCTGCTTCAGAGGGCTGTTCGGGTGGCTGTTCGGGCGCCACCGTCAACGACGGGGAGAACGGCAGCGCCCCACAACCTTCGAGAGTTTCCAAGGGTTCCCCCGTCTGGTTTTCAAGCGTGAACTGGCTCTGCAGCTGATCCCCAGTCCACGAATCCCCTTCCATACTCGTGCCCAGCCGGCCGGTGCAGGCAGTCGGGAGCGTCAAAAACGGGATCCCGGAACGCTGTTTGAGGGTTTCGCACGTTTCCCCCGGGTTCCTTTCAATACCGCCCCGCAGACACGCCCAGCCACGCGAAGCATCATGACTCGCGCTATCGGGTTGCCCCCAGAACGTGATCTGCGCCGCGAGGATCTGCGCCGCCGCGGTCGTATCGCTCGTGCTGACCGTCACGCCGTAGTCCCCGCCGGAGCGCACAGCGGTATCGAGGATCACTGGGACGGCGTCTGCGACGAACCCGAAGCTCGCGGGCTCACCCTGCGCCGGTTCCAGGTTGAACACCGGGACAGCCAACGTGATATGCCCCGCCCTACTCGGTTCCAACAAACTCACAACCGCGACCCCGACCGCCGAGCCCTCAGGGCACAAGTTCCCCACATCGAACGCCGAGAAATCAGAGGCAGAGCACTCTTCCACCGCCTGCACGTTCCCCAACAAGCCCGGTGGCAGGCTGAAGCTCAGATCCTTCGTCTGTGCGGGGGAGGCGGGCTCGAGCTCGGGGGGTTCCCCTGGCTCCTGGACTTCTTCGAGGATCTCGTTGAAATCAACCGTGCTCGTCAACTGAAACGGATGCGAACCCGCCTGCCCATCAACCCCACCCCCTTCATCTTCCGGGACGATCCGATAGCCACCTTCTTCGACCCCAAACGGCACCGCCGCCCCACTAACCCGCACCATCCTCCTCAGCGACTGGCCCGGAACACTCCCCCCGTCTTCGGCTTCCCCGCCCGTAACGCTTGCCTGATCCGACAGCGCCGTGACGGTGCCGGTGGGCTCTCCCACCCGGATCGGGATTTCCATTTCCAACCGTTCAAACGGCGGGATCGCTAGCAACGTACTACAGCTCACTTCCTGCCCCACCACCGAGCATTTCCAGTCCGCTGCTCTTTCCTGAGCATTGCCCTGCCCCACACGCGCCCGATGCGGGTTCACCGCACCCGCCTCGGTCACCGTGAGTCCTGTGGGTAGCACGTCCTTGATCGTGACTTCGCTCACCGCCCCCGTGATGCCCGTATCGCCCATATCATCCGCGGCGACATCGATCACGCCTTCCCCACCCGGCGCCAAAAACGTCGGTGCGGCCCGTGCTGAGAGCCCCCACCACGCACCCGCAAACGCCGACGGCACACACACCAACACACCCACAAGCACACCCACCAACACCACCAACACCCGCACCCGGGCCCGCACACGCGGCCGCGGCCGCGGAGCCCCCACCCGCCGGCATGCACTCGCACTCCCTTGGATACGCCGCCTGGCGTGCATGCTCACCAGCCCCTCCTCACGCTCGATACCGGGGTGGCCTGGGTCTTTTTGGCTTTAGGCTTGCTCTTGCCCTTGGGCTTGGTGGCGTAGCGCCTTCGGGCTTGCCGTTCACAGACAGTCCGCTTGTGCCGGGTTTTGAGTTTCCGGCAGGCCTTCAGCGCGGTTGCGAGCTTCTGCTTACGCGTCAACGGTTTCGGTTTGGGTGCCGTGAGCGTTTTGGAGGGCAGCACACCCGTCGCGATATTCCCCGGTCCGGAGAACGTCGCGCTCGCCGCCGCCGCCACCAGCGACGACGTGCCTGAAGCAGACCGGCAGCTACCAGTCGTTTCGCATTCCCGCACAGATGAGCCGTTCGACGCCAAACACGGGGAAGCTACGGTGCAGACCCGTGCGTCATAAATGTCGTAGGCGTTGTCGGTGTCTTGGGCGACGAGCTGTGCGGCGGTGAGGAAGAACACGTCATCCCCGTTTTCGCTGGCATCCAGGAACGCCGATTCCTTACCCGAAGTCCCCGAAGAAATCAACCCAATACAACCACTAGAAAAACCACAGCTACCCACATCTTCAGGCTCATACTCATACACATCCTCCTTGCCATTCTTATCCGCGGGGACGAGCGCATCGGGGCTGTTGAAGAACAGCCGGCCCGTGTCTGAGAGGTATCGTGGTTGGTAGAGCGCGGCGGGGGCACCGTAGAAGATATTGAACGTCCACCCAGGGATCGATGCTGCTAGCCACCGGTTACGCCAGACTTCCGGGCGATCCACGAGCAACCCCAGCCCTTCACCGGCGAGTTCGGTATCGAACACGCCTTCCGGGCGTTTGAAACCACCGTTTTCGCTGGCCGGGTTACACGACGCACATATGAGCCGGCCGGTCTGCGCTTCATACAAAAACACCTCCTCATCAGGCTCCCCACCAGTGGCGTTACGGTTGTCATAGCCCGTCAGGCTCTCCTGGGACATAAACGCAAGGTACTGGCCGTTGGGGGAGACGCTGGAGGTCACAGCCGCAGTGTTCCCCTGCGAGGGCGGCAGGTTCGACGTCAACCCCGCGCCCCAGTCTGCTGCATCTTCGTCAGAGAGCGCCGCGATAAACCGCGTCTGACGCACCCCGGGGTCTTGCGGGTCAGGTTCTGAGACATACAGGTTGCACGTCGCTCCCGGCGGGGGGAGGGGTGCTTCGGCTTCGGGGTCACGCACACATTCCCCCGGCCTCGCACCCGCCACGAGCACCCCATTCGCGACGAAAAACACCCGTGAGCCATCCACCCCCGTCCCGGGGATCAGGTTCAGGACATCCCCGCTACCCGTGACCGGGTCCGGGGTTAGATCGCTTAGCCGGCCCCGCAACGCTTCGCCCGCACCACTAACGATTTCAAACTCGTATAGGTCGGCTGGGGCTTCTTCGCCGACGGGTTCCTGCCCGGATTCTTCGGTTAGCCGGGCGGTGTCGGTGAAGAACACTCTGGACCCGTCGCTTGAGGCGCTCTGGAAATGCACTGCCTGCTCGCCTTCGCCGGGTTCCGGGAGCACCCCACCCCCTTCGCCGGGTTCGGTTGACCCCTGCCCTTGCGCCGCGTTGACCTGCACCGTTTCCCCCGTACCGGTATCCCGCAGATACAGGCGTTCGGGGACCTGATGCACTTCCTCACTCCAAAACACCCGGCCACCATCACTGGAGATCGCGTCCCGGGTGTTCAGGCCACCACCATCCCCCAACACCGGCTGGAGCTGCGACTGCGTTTCATCCGACGCGGGCAACCCATCCGGCAGGACACTCACCAGCTGCAACGGCTCCCCTGCTTCCCACTCATACAACCCCGCCGCCGAAGGCGCCGCCGCAGTCAAACCAACCTTCGATTCAAAGATCACATGCGATAGGTCGCTCGTGGCATCCAGGAATTCAAGACCACCACCAAACCTCGTACCCGCCGTATCATTCGCCGCGGTCACCAACGGCACATAACCCGGGGCCGCCGGCGGGTTTTCGCTGCGTAAATACAACGTCTTTTCCGTCGCTTCCCCAGAGAGTGGCGGGTCTTCCACGACCCCACCAACACCATACGCCGGTTCCGTCGGCGCGACCAGACTCGTCGAGAGTTCCGGGGAGAAATAATGGTACTCCGAGGGCGCCGGTAGCAACAGGCCTCGCCCCCGATCGTGGGGTGTTTCAAGACTCGACGTTTCCCAACCCCCCGGGCCGCGTCTGGAGATCAGCTGCGCTAGTTCGAAGCTGCGGTTCCCCAACGGTTCGCTCACGACCGGCCCCGAGGCCGCCCACACCAACCCACCCCCAGCCGCCGCCGCCTGGATACTCGCGCCCTTGGACCGGGAGACCATTTCCACCGCCGCACCATGCTTATCCGGAGGGGAAACCATTTCCCACGCACGCCCATCCGGCAACACCCCAGCCGAAGGCAACGTCGTAAACGTATCCACCGACGGGACACCTTCAACACCACCCAACGCGTTACTCGCCAACACCCTATAGAAATACGCGCTCGCCGGCAAAAGACCCGTCACTTCGACGCTCACATCCTGGTCACCGAAGCCCGCCGGGAGCTTCCCCAACCCCACATCCGTACACGACGCCGGACTAAGCGCACAATCCGTGGTGCCGTACTGGAAATAATATTCGGTTTCCCCACCCCGCGGGTCGATCTGCGCACTCAACCGCTCCGCTGTCGCGCTCAAGCTGACCGCTGAGACCCCGTCCACGATCGGTGGCGCTGGCTGGGATTCCGGGACGAACACATTGACCATACCCGCTGCTAACTCGGGGACGAACACATCACCCGTCGCAGCATCCACCGCGATACCCGCACCCCCGATCAAATGTTCGCTACCGAACCGCTGGATTAATACACCCGCCGGCGTGAACGCCGCGACGCTACCCCCCTCATCGAGATACACCACGCCCCGGCCTGCCTTCCCCAACGGGGAGCCTTCGCTGCTGGCCTCATCGACCGCTACCCCGGTGGTGTTTTCGTGCTCCAGCGCGCCCGTCAGGACCCTGGGTTCCGGCGCGGACCCGTTGAGCTCAGCGATCAGCAGCGGGTCGGGGGGTTCGCCGCTCTGCCCGGGGCATTCTTCGCTGCTATCCGCGTGTTCATAGCCAACATAGAAAGCTTCGTCTTCCGCGGCGACCGCGAACCCGGGTTTGGCTGCACACTCGAATTTCTCTTCGATTTCGGGGGTTCGGCGTAGCGCGGGCTCCCAGACCAGCCGTACGCCTTCGCTTTTCGTGGACTGTTTACTGAACCCGTCGATTACGCCTTCTTCATCCCAATACACCCACAACACCCCAGCCGCGTCCACCGCGACACCCGAAACATCTTCAAATTCAAGTTCTTCTTCTTTGACCTTGAACCTTTTCCATTTATGGATCACTGCCCCCGCGGACGGGCTGTACTCATACACAACATCCCGTTCCCCCACACCCGCTTCCTTTTCTTCCGCACCAACCACATACACATCACCACGCGAAGGATCCGAGGAGCTCACAGAGTTATCGACCGCTATCGCCCCCGGCGACCGCACACCAAACTCCGACACATATTCAAAACCCCCACCAACAGGCTTGAAGATCTCGACCCGTTCCCCACCAGCATCCACCACATACACCATACCCGTCGCTTCATCAACCGCAACCCCCGACGCACCCTCAAACTCCCCATCCCCAACACCCACCCCACCAAACACAGACCCAAACACATGCCCCCGCACCCCCAACCCCAACGCCGAACCACACCACAACACCAACACCCCCACCAACACACACAACACAACCAACAACACACGCCAACCACCCACACAACCCGAACCCACACGAGCACCCAAACGCGACCCCGCAAGCCCAGAAGCCACCCTAACGCTGTTGCTGTTGCCCATCACACACCCACACCCACTCACTCAGCTTGCTTAGCAGACACGTGGTGTGTGGGACCACACGGCCCCACACACCACAACAACCCTCACGCATCAAACGTACGCATTCAACTCCAGCTTTTCTTCACTTTTCACAGTCGAGGTAATAATCTGATCAGCCTGATCAAATCCTTTACCAGCGAAATCCGCTTCGAGGACGTCCTTTACTTTTTTCCCGTTTTCTTCATAGTATTCCAGCCCCTGGAAGCCATGTTTGCCCTTGTACTTCAACGTCACCGTTTCGCTCATTTTATCCACGGGGACGTTTACTAGAATAGAACCACGCACAGCCACCGTCAGTGTGGCACCACATGTGAATTCAATGAACTTTTCGGCGCCGCCGCTTGGATATAGATCCAGCGCTGCCTTGTGTTCTTTTTCCTTTTCCCATACAACACGGCCTTCAAGCGGCACAGTTTCCAATTCGCCTTCTTTCAACCCCACCGTCGTGCAGATAAAGGGCGTGACTTTGCACCCTTTGAACGTGACACGCACGTTCGCTACTTCTTTCGTGCCGACATATTCTCCGGTGCTGCTCTCCGTTTCACAGCCAACTTGATATTTACCGACTTCTTCCAGAACGGCTTTACCACCCGAGCTCGTCTGGAACTTCTTCACCACGCCGGGATGCCATTCATATTTACCGGTTTTGGTTTCACTTTTCGCCGTACAGCCCGAATTCGTGAATTCTCCGCTATAAACTTTACCGACCTTAGGCGCCTTTTCACACCGGCCATATTCCGGTGCCTGCGCCGACGCACTCACCGCCCCGACCGCACCAATCACAAATCCCGCGGCAAGACACGCACCCAAAAGTCTCAAATATTTCATCTCAAAGCTTTCCCTTCTCAACCCTCAGATATAGATTAGCCTTCAATCAGCTCAACCACCAACCATTCCACTGAGCCACCCGCTTCGCCCCGTCTCCCGTCGAGGGTTTCTGCGACGACGGGATCCCGCGCTCAAACCAAGACACGGGATCCCGCCACGAGCGGCTTCTAAGAAGCTACCCTAGACCAACACTTGCAGTGCATCTAGTTGGTCAGGGTAATCGTTTTAGAGTTCACCGTTTTCTTCGCCGTGTTCGATCTTTTCGTTGATGGTGTACGTGTTCGTCACATAGAGGTCACCCTGAAGCACGGTGATCCCGCGCCGGTGATTTTCTAGTTCGAGCACTTTGTTGATCGCAGCGTCGACATATGCTTCGTCTTCCCCGCTGCCACACCCATTCGCTCCTTCTGTGACGGGCCAGCCGAGGGCGACCAGCCTGCTTCCTAGGAGCCCTATGGAGCCAAAGTCATAGGCCTCCACAAATTTGCCCGCTGCGCCCTCGCCTTCAGTTGTGAGATACTGCCATATTGGGCTTGCATCGGATCCTATCTCACACGGGCCGCCGCCTAGTTTTTCCATCCATGAGTTTATCATTCTGACCTTCAGGGGCAGCTTGAACGCGGGGCCTGTTTCGTATAGGAGATTTTCACTATTCAGCGCGCCGAGTGTTTCATAAAGCAGATTACCGCCCGCCTGTTCGATTTTGACGTTCAGGGTGGTTTCTTTGTTTTTCTTAGCTTCCTTGAAGCTTTGCTTCAAGGATTCGGGCCATCCCGCTTCTTCCTGGTCCCTAGTAGTGATCAAACCCAATCCCCCCTGAACCTTAAGTTCGGGACTTTCCAACGTCTGATAGCCACGGATAGCTGGGACGAGCTGTACACTTTCACCTGCACCATAAAATCCGCCCTGAAGTATGATCGGCTTGTTGAGCTTTACCGTCACGTTACCCAGCTGAAAAAAGCCACCCTTGCTGCCACCGGAGGTAATCCCAGCGTAACAGTCAACTACTTCTGGGTTTTCATAAGGACATCCCTTGTACTGACCGAATGTTTCAACGGTATACCCACTCTTCTTCGCTAGCGCCGGCATCGCGGCCACCGCGCTCACCGCGAAAGCGGCGACCAAGCAGAGGCCAAGTATCCTTACATGTCTCACGTCTCCATCACTCCTTTTTCTTTCGGGAAATAATCGATCGACGCCCGAGCTCTCCTCCTAGAGACACCCCGACGCCGCCGTTTCAAACAGCACACCCCGCCGAGACCAACGGCCCCCGCACGAATGCGCACTTGCCACCGACACAGACACCCACGGTGTCCACCCCGACGGACACTTGTAAAACGACAAGCTCACAGAGAGCACACGGCGCAACGCCACGCCCGTACCAACCACCGCGCTCCACCTGCTCGCCGCACAAATCTGTCAGCCTCCAGCTCATCACACAGCCTCCCTGACACCCGCGCTCGCTGAGGCGCGCGCGCCGACCGCAGTGCCACCCGAATCGAGCAACTCGAGTACCCGCCGCCCGCACTGCGTCAACAACCACGCGTTCTCCCGACGCGAGCCATTGCGAGGCGTCACCTTCTCAATCAACCCCCTCCGCGCCAACCGGCGTAGCAAATGCGAAGTCTGCCCCTCATCCGCAAGCCCCGCCGCCTCAGCAATCTCACGATTACTCGAACGCGGCGCACAAGCAACCACACGCAACACCAGCGTCGCCCGATAGGTAAACGGCACCGGAGCAACCACCCCAAGCCCATCAGCCGACCCAGACACCCACTCCCCCGCCGCAGGCCGCCCCACAGGCCCCACACCCGCGGCAGCCTGCCCCAAATACGGCACCACGATGAACGACATCAACGACGGCGCCAACTCCACCAACGATCCGCCACCATCCTCAAGCATCCGCGCACGGATCACAGAGAACACACCGCCAACGACAAGCTCACCAACCAGCGTCGTAGACAGTGTGAGATTACCGCCCGCGATTCCCCTGCCAGGCCTCCCCCGCCCGTCGTTCAAAAGCCCGGCCAGCACGTCTTGCACACGCCGTTCGCACCCGCGTGCTGCCATCTGCGCCCCACACGCCTCGACGATCAGCAAACGACCCCACTGCGGATCGTCATCGAGAAACCCGAGCAACGCCACCAGACCCGCGCGCACCCTCCCCAGCCAGTACTCCTCACGTCCAGCCGCCTCCAACACCACCGCAGAAAGTCGCTCCAGGCCCTCCTCAAATGCCGCCAAGAGACAGTCCTCAGCACGCTGGAAAATCGCGTAGAACGCACTCTCCGACACACCCGCACTCGCGGCCACAGTCTTGGTCAGACGGGGGTCACTGCCTTGTGCGCCGCGCGACCGTCAGGCATCAGGGGCGCGCAAAGGCCTTGACTGGGCACCTGGAGCTGGAGAGTGGGCTAGTGCCGGGCTGGTGCCTTGACAAATTTGTCTGGATATGTTCTCATTCTTCCCACATGCGGACCTGCGTATGCAGGCGAGGGGAAGGGATGATGGAGGGAAGTAGCGTGGGCATCATGGACGACAAGACCCAGATCAGGTGGACCCTTGGGTCCTCTCATGACACCCAGCGCGCACGCCCAAGACGTATAGCCACGGGCGCTGGCGGGCAAACCGAGACCCTCCGCGCCAGGCTCATCGGGGCGACCGTCGAGACCCTCGCACAAGGCAGTGACCCCCGTCTGACCAAGACGTGGTACACGCGCATAGCTGCGTAGCTACTGCGCTAGCGACGCCCTTCCCACCATCTTCCCGCGGTACGCCAGCGAGCTGCGTAGACGGTAGGGGTTTCGTCGATGCGGATCAGTTCAGCGATGAGCCCGATCGAACCGGAGACACTACGATTTTCAGGACGACAGCGAGGCTGACACCGCGACCGTGAGGATGTAATCCACGATCAACCCCGCACCCGCGAGCAGACCCACTGCCGCCCCAGGCTGTCGCTCGCAACAATGTAGGAGCCCCCGCCATGCGGGTAGGCTCGGATCACCTGACGGTAGCCGAGGCCGACAGACAGCATCAACACCGCGAGGGCCGCCCCGATCGGCAGCGAGAACTTCAGCTCACCCGAGCCGGCGAGCACTAGGATCGCCACCATCGCTTCCGGCCCATGAGCCACCGAAGAGAGCACGTCTGGCGCGAGCATGCTCAGACGGCCACGCTCGTCGAACTAGGTTTCGGCACGAGCCAGCAGGCTTCCGAGCGCACTGCTGAGGACCGGCATACGCGGCGACCTGGGCGCCTACGGGTGGTGAACGGCGGTCATGACCTCTGCCTGTTTGGCGCTAGGTGTTTCACTGCTGATCCAGATGACGAGCGCGTCGCCGGCACTGTCGACGCCGGTCTGGATCGTTTTGGCCTCGACGTTGCCTGAAGCGACTATCTGTGCGCGGCTAGGGCTGTCGTTATTGCCCGTGGCTGCGCCAAGGCTCGAGTCGGCGGCGGTGACTTCTGTATCGGGCTCGTCATACCAGGCGGTGACAAAGCTGCCGGCGTTGTTGACTGCGAGCACCGGCGGGTAAGGCGAGTTGGAGCCCCTGACTACAGTGGGCTTGGCATAGTGATCACCGGTTGCCGGCAGCAGCGACCAGCCCAGCCCGGCTGTGACCCCGCCTGGCTCGTCCTGGAACACTGTTAGGGCACCGTGAGGCCCGTCCGCGGTCGCGAGCGGGGCATTGCCGATGGGCGATAGCTCTTGTGCTGCACCCCAGCGTCCGTTGGGCCGTCGTACTGCGTCCCATAGCCCGAGTGGCGCGGCGTAGCCGTGGTTATTGGGGGGCTTGTCATAGCCAGCGAGCACAGTCACCGTCCCGTCGTCGGACAAAGACACAGCGTTTTGCTCCTCAGCGGAGACATCAGGGATCCGGCTGAGCTTCAGCAACTGCGGGGGCGAGCAGCGTCCCGTGGTGTCACACACGCTCACAAGGGGACGCGGTGCCCGGGAGCCCTCCTGTTCACCCGCGATCCCCACGGCTGCGAATGCGCCGTGATCGTTGAGCGCAAAGGGCGATTCTTCGCCCGTCGCCGGACGCCACGACCCGACGGTGACGGTTGGCCCGAGGCTCCCGTCGGCACGCAGCAGCGCATAGTGGAGTACCCACGATGACGATGACGGCGACCCGAAGGTGGACCAGACCGCGGCCACCGGCCCCTTGCGGCTTGCGAGGAGCTCGAGCAGGTTCGCGCTCTTCGGCAGCAACGCACGCGGCGTAGAGAAGGCTCCACCGGGAGCGGCTGTCGCGATCATCCAGGAGCCCCCGTGACGGTCGGTCCACGCCGCGTAGGCCACCCCGGATCCCGACAGCACGATGTGCAATCCGCTTGAGCTGTCCGACCCGTGAGTGCTCAGGACGATGGGCGTACCGAACTCACCGATCGTCGTACCGCGATCCACGACAACCGTCGAGCCCGTCCAGGCAGCGCTCTCGGCAGCGAGCCGAGCGCCACGAGCGCCGGCTCTCCCACCCGCTTTGAGCCGAGGAGCAGGCATCCCGCTAAACCAGCCAGCGAGCGACTCGCCGCTTTCGGCGACGGCGAGCTGGGGGTCGAACGCGTAGCCCGTCGCCAGCGCCTTTGGCGCGCTCCACGACTGCGCAACCGACACCACAGACTTCGCGGTTGCGCCGCAGCCGACCACCACCGCAGCCCCCAGGCACAATGTCGCCGCAACCGAAATCCAGTGCATAGGAAACACCCGCCGAGTATTGCGCTCGAAGCAAACTATCCGCGACTAATCCCAAACATGAATGTCAGCGCCGTGGCGAATACCCCGTTCCGCTCTGGTGGGATGCGAGCGTCAGCGCAACGCTGCCGCTTCGATCCAAGAGCGAGTGCGCGCCAAGGCGCAGCGGCAGATAGCTGCTCCGGACGAACAGAAACAGCGCGACCGGTCAAGGGCCGCGCTTCTGCTTCTGTAGAGGGAAAGCCAACCGCCGACAGGAAACCAGGAGGCGTAAGACGATGACCGAGAACCAGCAAGATCCCGAGCTCGATGCCGCCGAGCACGAGCGAGACGCTGAACTGGATGTCTCCGAGCACCAAGAGGATGCTAAGTGGAGCGTCGCCGAGTGGCACGGCAGGATGCTGGTAGACCGTAACGGCGAGAAGATCGGCAAGCTCCAAGACATTTATGTCGACGTCGAGACGGACGAGCCGCAGTTCGCGACCGTCAAGGAGGGCTTCATCGGTCGCCACTTGACTTTTGTGCCGCTCGGTGGAATCAAGGTCGGGCCCGACAGCCTCACGGCGGCGGTTTCCAAGGCGCAGGTCGAAGACGCCCCCAACATTGAGCAGCACGGCGAGCTCTCCCAGGCAGACGAGTCAAGCCTGTACCACCATTTTGAGCTCAACTACACGCCGCCGAACCTCGAGAGCGGACGCCGCCTCGCACGCCGCTGAGGCGACGTCGTGAAGCCGGGGCTCCCCCAAAAGCAGCCCCCGCGCCCCCGCCAACCCCGGCCGAGCGTGGTCAGAACCTGCCGATTAGCAGGCAAAACAGCAGATGGCGAGACCGGGATTCGAACCCGGGACACCACGATTTTCAGTCTAGTGCTCCTGGACCTGAAAACGCACCGATTTGCAGGCATTTCGCCAGAGAAGGTGCCCCAGACATGCCGTTGGTTTCCTGGGGATTCCTGGGGGTTTGGGCCGGGGGGCGGGTTCCTCCGGCCCAAACCCCGAGCGGCTGATGGCGAGACTCGGAATCGAACCGAGGACACTACGATTTTCAGTCGTATGCTCTACCAACTGAGCTATCTCGCCGTGACGGACCCACGATCCTAGCGCCTGTGCCCGCCGCTGGTCCCGGGGGCAGAACTCCGCCCCCGACAGGCCTCGGGAGTCTGGGCGCGCTGAAGGCGGGACGGGGCCAGCGCACGTGAGGCACAAACCCACTCCGACACTAGCGGTCGCGGGTTCATAGCGGGGGCGGGATCAAGGACGCTATCCTGCGACCGACCTCGCTCACTGCAGATCGAGCCTACCAGCCGTTGCGTATCGCATCGAGGAGACTTGGCCGGTTGGTCGAGAAGTGCCATGGTTGCAGGAGATTTGGCTTCGGAGCGCGGCAATCTGCCTGTCTGAGCCGCAAGGATCGCGGCAGGTTCGGTTCATCGCTCGCGGTGGGCGCCGCTGGCTATGAGCGGCGGAACCGGACTGTAGTCACGGCGACAGCTGCTCGCAATGTGGCCGACGTCCGTGCTGACCGTGGGTCCGGCGCCCTGTGGAGCCCGTTGCGGGCGCTCAGAGTCACATAGAGCTTCTAGGCGCAGGCGCCCGCCTCGGACGGGCGCACGCTGCGAGAAGAGAGCAAGCCGAGGCGGGAGCCTCGATGGCAGACGCGCGCCGTGCAAGCCTCGGCCGAGAGGACAAGCCGAGGTCGCGGGAGCGACGGGACTCGACCCCGGACTTACGCCCCCTCTCCGCGAGGGCATCGAAGTCTGGCGCAAGCCACCGTGGAGTGAGGATTCGTAGCCTCGCTACGTCAGCATGGGAGACTCTGTTTGTAATCGCGGCCCTATTGGCCGGCCTGGACCTGCAACCGGCCCCGTGCGCTGACCGTAGGCAGGCGACGGCCAGGAGATACGCGGCTGCTTAGTCGCTCCCGAGTAAGCGGAGCAGTAGGTCCCGGATTGGCCAGTCGCCCTCGATCAGGGAAACGAGGATGCAGACCACCAGGGTAGTTGCGACTATCAGATCGAGCGCTTTGAAGGCAGTCCAGAAGAACAGCTCTCGCTCGGCTCTGCGCTTCTTGATGGACGCCTGCTGTTGGTGCGAGGACTCCACCGCAATGCTCCCTTTGCTCTAGCCCGCCGGCCCCGCGTAACGGTTATATGGAGCGGGCCGGCGCTCCTCAGGCACCTCCAGGTCAGACATGAAGTCCGCCACCGACACTCCGAGGCCGTCGGCAAGGATGGCTAATGTCGTGAGCCGCGGCTCCACCAGCCCCTGCTCGATTTTGCCGACCTCGGTGCGGTGCAGGCGGATCCGGAAGGCAAGCGCTTCCTGAGAGATACCGTTGGCCACCCGCAAGCGGCGCACGTTCTCGCCGAAACCCTGGAGGTAGCGGGTGAGCTCTGCCTTGTATCTGTCCATTGCGTCGTTCATCGCTCGACTCTGTCATCTCGCTCGTAGCACCGTCTACATCTAGGCGGCGGTACCGACTCCGTCTGACGGTGCGATCAGTGGCAGTCTTCTCGGTGGAATCTAACTAGATGGCGGACGGTTGTATGCATACCATACTCCCTCCAGTGTCGAGCGCTGTCACGTTCCTCTCGCAAACTGCGAACTTCCCATGGAGTCTCCATTGACATCGCTCCCCAGGCAGCTGGCGGGCGCGGACGGGACGCCAGCGCATCATCCCGACCATCCGGGCCTCGTGTCGCTGTTCCTCGCCTACGCCACCGCACGGCCCGCCGTCCAGCGAGCCGGCGCTCTTCCTCGGCATCCGCGACTTCCGGCCGGTACGCCAACAGCCGCCAAGGACCCTTAAGGGACGATGGTCTGCTCATCGCTGCTCCTTTGGATCGTGGGCCTCCATCGAATCCCGACGCGCAGCATCGCCGATCCAGCGACGCGCAGGACTCGCTCGCCGGCGACCTCTGCCTACCCAGTGCGACTACCGTCTCACCGCGATCCCTGACCTCGACCAGGCCCGCCAAGTGCTCGAAGACTTCACGATCTTCTGGACCGGCGAGGCCGACCCCACCGCCAAGCGACAGTTCCTAAGCCTCATCTTCGAGAGCGTCTGGCTCGACCAAAACCGCATCGTCGCCGTCCAGCCAAAGCCCTCATTCCTGCCGTTCTTCCAGAGCCGCCGCGCCCAGCCAAGGCAAACGACGAGGGTCGAACCCTCGTTTGTGACCCCGGGATCGAAATACGGTTTTAGCCATCGACATCTCGAATCGCGTCAAGATCACCGGCGGCCAGGACCGCGATACCCGCATCAGCCGAGTCCTTGTCCGGAGATCGCACGGGCAGGTCGAGCTTTGAGCGCGAGGGTCACATGCGGTGATGCGTTCGTACGCTCGTCTTGTTGGCCGGCGTAGTCGTCCGCTGGCCTCCAGTCGATCGGCATGAGCAGCAGGGCGCTGACGCGATGCTCTCATTGCACTGTTCGTGGGACCAGCCGAATGTCTCGACTACGCTCGCAAGCACACACGCACGTCTGGCGCCGCCTCGATGTCCGTTCCACACGGAACGGACATCGCGCATCGCTTCGCCGGGTCATGTTGGCGGCAGTGGCCCGCTTCTGAATTCCTTCAGGCACATAATGGCGCCTGAGCCCTCGATGCCTGTGTACCCGCCGATGTATGTTGTGTCGCTGGCTGAAAGCAGCTGTGTATATTCAGTACTGGTTCTCGCCCAGATCGACACGGTGCCGTCGTTTTCATCTAGAGCGAACAGACTGCCGACAGCCATCCACTTTCCGGCACCCACACCCCAGCGGGGAGATTCTCCGGACTCGCGATGCCCGACGGCGAGATCGTCGCCCACGGCTGCTGGCCGCCAGACACAGGTCAATCGACTTTGCGGCACCCACAGTGGGCTTCTCACCCGGGCCTCTCCTACTCAAATCAAGCCCGTATCCAGTCGCTCACCGGCCTGCGGGTTCGCGCAAGCTCAACCTCGACAGTCAATCCGAAGGCCGCGAAAGTCCGGCGCCGCTCCTCCTATCGGGAAGCTGTGGCTAGAGATTTGCTTCGACAGTTGCCAATGGCTGACCTGACCTGCGGACTACGTGTTTTGATTCCGCTGGTGCTGGACAACAAGTCAGGGTCGGAGGGAGGTATATTTACCCCAGCCTTGTGCAGACATGCAACGACCTTTGCGACTGCTCGGCTGCGAAAGGATTGCGCCTTTATCGCCGAGGGTTGTCTCGCCGCAGCCGGGGGTTTTCGCACCGGACGTTTCGCCGCCGCCTTTCTGGCAGGCTGCGCTCCCTTTTTTACTTCGAAGCCGCATCTTTTTGCCGCCGCTTCAAGCTTAGCCGCTGTCAATGTCTTTGACACCAATTCATCATTATTCAGAACCGTCAACCCGTGGCTACGTACACAGGCCGCTATTCCCGGATTAACATACATGATATTTTCACCGGCCGGTGGTTCGGAAAGATAGTCTGGTTTTCCGCTACAGCCGATCGGTTCGGGGGGAGCGTTTAGGGCGGCGAGGGGACGCCGACGCTTTGAGCGTTTGCTCGGAGTCGCTGACATCCCCAGCGCCTGCCTGAGCGATCGTGTGGCGCCTTTTCTAGCTCGCGATTCTTCCAACGAGAGTTGTATTTCCATCACTTCGACATCCCGTGTCGTGGGATGACCGCCCGGCTGCTGATAGGGCCTAAGCGCCCTCAGCACTTCCCTCGGGTCCGCTGGTGAAAACTTTCCGCATCCCAGCGCAGCCACGGCGCGTTCCCACCTACGTCCGATGGCTCCACGGGGTTCGGTCGGTGTGAGCATAGGAACCTTCCGATAGCCGCTGGCCACCCATCCCCTGATCGCTCGGCATACATCCAGCTGCGACATATGACGACGTTCCAGTTCTATTTCGATAAACGTCTTGACGAGATACGCAACCAGCGGGTTACTCCAGCGAATCGAGGCCACGGTCTTCGCAAACCGTTGTACCGCTGTTTCTAGACGCTGTCGCTGAGCGGCTTCGAGGCTCTGTTCGACTTCCACCGCAAGTCTTGCATCTTGGAACTGTGTCCGTTCCTGCCCAACGGATGCACCCTTCGGAAGCGGTGCTATATGACCTACAGGCGTCCCACGTAGTGCGCTTGGGCATTCGGCGCGAACGTGCGCCTCAAACGCGGCCATCGGACGGCGCCCCGCAGAGAGGTCGGCCATCGATGACCGTATAAGCGCTTCGCGCGCGCGAAGGTATTCGCCCGTTGCGCCACGGTCAGCTATCTGAGCGTGCGTCGCTGGATCTTGCGAGGCCCCAGAAGCGCACCCGGCGCACGCGATGACCACGAGCACACCCGCCGTGGTCGCCACCCAAGGCAGGATCCTCTGATATCGCCTCGCATCGCACATCATGGTCGCGGATGACATCGCACGTCAACTCGGACATACTCACCCGGGCGCAAGACGACGCGGCTCGTGAGGCACTGCACCCGGACAGCCCGAGCGCCAACGACCTTTGCTGTAGGAACGTACTGCCCCGGCGCAACCAGAAAACTGAAGTGCCCGTCTCGCGCATACTGGAGCGCCACCACGTGAGCTACTCCATCCTCCATGCGAACCAGGGTCACATTTGCTGTAAGCGCCGAGCACGCCGCACCTCCAACGCGACATAGGAGCACATCACCCACAAGATGCGCCTGACGCGCGGCTCCATAACCGGCCACACGTCCGTAACCGGCCACACGTCCGGCTCCCGTCGCGACACGCGAATGTGAACGAAGAACACCAACGACTCCAACAATCTCGTATCCTGCGACTCCAACCAACACGAAAACTATGGTCACCGCCGCAACAACCGCGCTACGCACTCGGCGTTCCTCTCTCCAACGGCTGGGAATTTCCATCACGGGCCTCAATTCTCACGCCATGTATTTTCGTCGTTGTTCGTATTCTTCTTGATCCAGCTCTTCGTTGCATCCCGAAATCGACACGGTATTCGAACTCATGTGTTCACACCATGCGGCCCACGGCATCTGAAGGAATTCCGGAATCGGATCACCTTCCCAGAGGAAGTCGTTGTATTTCGTCCAGCATCCACCGTGCGAGTCGTGATTGCTATGAAGTTGGCTAGCGCAATATGTGAGCTTTTCCGAGAAATCTTCTATCCATTCTTCGACCTTGGCACCTGTGAGTTCCCAAATCACCAATGCCTTTAGAATATCACCAGCGAGATGGCTTCCGAATATCGCTCCAAGCTCTTCTACGAGATTATGAATCACTAGCAGCTTCGCCAGCTCCTCGCCAACTTCCTTTGCTTCCCAGGCCCTCCAGTGCCGGACTGGATCGGAGGTGGCGGCCATCGCAGCAAGGAAGGCTTCTTTTTCCCGCTGTGCTTCCTCCCCCGGCGCTTCCGCTCCGACTCGTTCGGCACCCTGGAGG